>NZ_CP141181.1:187500-3007500 GCF_042296235.1 Bacillus sp. A1 | reverse complement strand
AAGTGTGGCGACACATGGAGCTGACAGATACTAATCGATCGAGGACTTAACCAATTTGAATGTATGCTTACTGTTATCTAGTTTTGAGAGAACACTCTCAATGGTTTGGTGGCGATAGCGAAGAGGTCACACCCGTTCCCATGCCGAACACGGAAGTTAAGCTCTTCAGCGCCGATGGTAGTCGGGGGTTTCCCCCTGTGAGAGTAGGACGCCGCCAAGCCATTACACGTAAGTGTAATATATGGAGGATTAGCTCAGCTGGGAGAGCATCTGCCTTACAAGCAGAGGGTCGGCGGTTCGAGCCCGTCATCCTCCACCATTCCTATCATACATAAGTTGGCGTATTAAGCCGGTGTAGCTCAATTGGTAGAGCAACTGACTTGTAATCAGTAGGTTGGGGGTTCAAGTCCTCTTGCCGGCACCACCTTTATATGTTATACTATATAAGTCTCTTGTAATAAGAGCCATTAGCTCAGTTGGTAGAGCATCTGACTTTTAATCAGAGGGTCGAAGGTTCGAGTCCTTCATGGCTCACCATGTTTTTCTTGCGGATGTGGCGGAATTGGCAGACGCGCTAGAATCAGGCTCTAGTGTCTTTACAGACGTGGGGGTTCAAGTCCCTTCATCCGCATTGCCAAACGCGGAAGTAGTTCAGTGGTAGAACATCACCTTGCCAAGGTGGGGGTCGCGGGTTCGAATCCCGTCTTCCGCTCCAACTATACTATACCATCCATGCCGGGGTGGTGGAATTGGCAGACACACAGGACTTAAAATCCTGCGGTAGGTGACTACCGTGCCGGTTCAAGTCCGGCCCTCGGCACTTATTGTTGCGCCCGTAGCTCAATTGGATAGAGCGTTTGACTACGGATCAAAAGGTTAGGGGTTCGACTCCTCTCGGGCGCGCCATACATACTTTTGAAAACGGGAAGTAGCTCAGCTTGGTAGAGCACATGGTTTGGGACCATGGGGTCGCAGGTTCGAATCCTGTCTTCCCGACCATTTTGGGGCCTTAGCTCAGCTGGGAGAGCGCCTGCTTTGCACGCAGGAGGTCAGCGGTTCGATCCCGCTAGGCTCCACTTGATTTTAATTGTTTTTTGGCGGTGTAGCTCAGCTGGCTAGAGCGTACGGTTCATACCCGTGAGGTCGGGGGTTCGATCCCCTCCGCCGCTACCATTGGACCTTTAGCTCAGTTGGTTAGAGCAGACGGCTCATAACCGTCCGGTCGTAGGTTCGAGTCCTACAAGGTCCACCACTTATACGGAGGAATACCCAAGTCTGGCTGAAGGGATCGGTCTTGAAAACCGACAGGGGTGTCAAAGCCCGCGGGGGTTCGAATCCCTCTTCCTCCGCCATATCTAATTTAATTATCATCGCGGGGTGGAGCAGTTCGGTAGCTCGTCGGGCTCATAACCCGAAGGTCGCAGGTTCAAATCCTGCCCCCGCAACCAAAAAATGGTCCGGTAGTTCAGTTGGTTAGAATGCCTGCCTGTCACGCAGGAGGTCGCGGGTTCGAGTCCCGTCCGGACCGCCATTTATAAAAAGGCTCGGTAGCTCAGTTGGTAGAGCAACGGACTGAAAATCCGTGTGTCGGCGGTTCGATTCCGTCCCGAGCCACCATTTAATTTAATATTGTTTTGGCGGTTGTGGCGAAGTGGTTAACGCACCAGATTGTGGCTCTGGCACTCGTGGGTTCGATTCCCATCAATCGCCCCAAACAACATGCGGGTGTAGTTTAGTGGTAAAACCTCAGCCTTCCAAGCTGATGTCGTGGGTTCGATTCCCATCACCCGCTCCATTTTTATATTGTCATGGGCCTGTAGCTCAGCTGGTTAGAGCGCACGCCTGATAAGCGTGAGGTCGGTGGTTCGAGTCCACTCAGGCCCACCATGATGATTTTTCCACAGTAGCTCAGTGGTAGAGCTATCGGCTGTTAACCGATCGGTCGCAGGTTCGAATCCTGCCTGTGGAGCCATACGGAGAAGTACTCAAGTGGCTGAAGAGGCGCCCCTGCTAAGGGTGTAGGTCGTGTAAGCGGCGCGAGGGTTCAAATCCCTCCTTCTCCGCCATAAGGCCCGTTGGTCAAGCGGTTAAGACACCGCCCTTTCACGGCGGTAACACGGGTTCGAATCCCGTACGGGTCATTAAAAAAACCTTGCATAGTGGGACTGACCCCCGTTTTTGAGACAGGGATCAAAACACCTTCATACAGCCAATTGCCGATATTGTATCGGCGATTGGCTGTTTAGTTTCGTTTGAATACGAATATTGTTATAATAATGAATGTATTCTATGGCAGTGCGTTCTACGATGGTCGTCGTAGTTCGATCAATGCTGTTAAGATAGAACGTTTCAGACTTTAGTGAGGAATGAAACGATTCGATGGAGGCATTATCAGCGGGCGTCCCTTTGCGGGACATGCTCAGGGTAATGCCTTTTGTTTTAACAGCTTTCTGATACTCATAAGATGTATAAACAGAACCTTGGTCACTATGTAACACGCAGTTCTCTGGCAGTGCGGGCAGCTGATCAAGTGTGTGTAAGACAAAGTCTGTGTCCTGTCTATCGCCAATTGTAAAAGCAATCACTTCTCCATTGTATAAATCCAATATACTGGAAAGATACAATTGTTTCTGCCCATAAGGCAAATATGTGATATCCGTTACTAGCTTTTCCAGAGGGCGATCAGACTGAAAGTTTCGATCCAATATATTCTCGGCCACGGCATATGGCTGCCCATCTTTCTTGCGCTTTTTCACCTTAACCCGGCATTGCCACTGATTCTTCTGCATAATGCGCTGAACCGTTTTATGATTCACACGCATTCCCTTTTTTAATATGGCTGTGATTTTCCGATAGCCATATCGAAACTTGTGTTCTCGGCACAACGTGCCGATTTGTTTTTCTAAATGGCATTTAGGGTTATCTTTCATCAGATTCTTCTTCCAACGATAATAAGATGCTCGTGAGATACCTAAATGAATACAGATATCCTGTATGGTCATTGTGCCGCGCAATGCTTCTACAAGCTCGACTGGCGTTTCGCTATCAGCTTCCTTTCCAATTCGTTGTACTTTTTTAAAACTTCATTCTGTTGTCTCAGATAACGATTTTCTGCCTGCAGTTTCTCTAATTCGGAAGAATACTCCGGGCCTTTTCCGTAAGTGTATTGCTTTCCGACAGGCTGTTCGAATCGATGTGTATCCCCAGTCTTATGCCATCTAACCCATGTCTGAACCTGTGTCTTATTCTTAATATTCAATTCCTGCATGATCTCTTTCATAGGCACGCCTGCCAATCTCATTTCTACAGCCTTCTGTTTCACTTCAACCGGATAACTCACTCTTGTCCCCATAGAAAAAACACCTCCAAGTCTAATTTCGGCTAACAATCATCCGTTTTCAAACTTGAAGGTGTTTTTTGTTTGTCTCATCTTATGGGGTCAGTCCCTAGTATGCAAGGTTTTTTATTATGCGTTCATAGCGTAAATGGTAAAAGACAGGTATGTGGCAAAAGCGCTCCATAATAAATAAGGAACCAGAAGCCAGGCTGAAGCTTTACTGTATTTACTGGCAATGAGCAACAGAATGAGTGTTGTCACCGCCACAAGCAGGCAATCGATAGATGCAGCAAGCAAATTTTTCTGTGTGAATTGAAAATAGCTGAATCCTTGATTCACGATATAATTGATGAGAAGCATCACCCAAAAAGCTTTGGATTCTTTACATGAAAACTTTGCGTATATTAAGGCTGCTGTGAGCGAAATAAGCGCAAACAAAACCGTCCATATGATGCCGATCACTGATCTGCTCGGCGTCCAGTCAGGTTTTTGCAGCGCGTCGTACCATTCCCGGTCGATGGGAAAGAGAACCCCCGCTAAAGAAAACAAGACATATGTAATGATAAATACAATAATCGCACTGATATACTTCTTTTTCATTTGTTCCCTCCGTCATTCAATGTCAATACGTTAGTTCCCTTTTTTTGGAAAGATTAAACTTTTTAAAAGGTTTATGCACCATTAAGTGTATGGGTTTTCAGTGTGAAAATGCAGCAAACCATTTATTTGTATTCAAAAACCCCGGCAGGCCGGGGTTTTAATCAGCATGAAGATCGCCGAATGTCGTCATAATTCCTTCTTCGTCAAGTTCCTGTTCATATTTTTCGTGTGCTTTGCTTGGATACACGGAAATGTTTTTGCCGGTAATATCTGTCGCGATAAAGTTTTCATAATCCTCAGCATAGCCGATGTTTTCTTCTGAGTTCATTGTCATATCCCCGTAGCTGAGCGGAGGATCCTCTAAATCCTGAGGCGTTTCTGAGTTTCCGTATTCCTCAACATCCTGATAAGCATCTTCACTATCGTAAGCCGCCCGGATTGATTCATCATCATCAAATTCAAACTGTCCGAACGGTGTTTCCTCTTCAATCGGCCTGTCTTTGGAAACGGCATCCTGCGAGGAATATTCCGCCAATGTCGTAGCCGTCGGCAGAGCTTCGAGTCTGTCATAAGGAATGTCCTTGCCGCTGACTTCACATGTGCCGTATGTGCCGTTTTCAATTTGTTTCAGAGAGTAATCAATGTCGCGAAGGTGCTCCCGTTCATGGTCGAGCAGAGCCAGGTCTTTTTCCCGCTCGTATAATTCGGTCGCCTGATCGCCGGGATGATTGTCATAGGAAGACAATTCGCCGGATGACTGATACGGGAATTCATCAGTTAACTGAAATTGATCATTTTCTTTAAAGCGGCTTAAAATATCATGTCTGGCTTCTTCCAATTCTTTTTTTAAGTGTGTGATCTGTTCGTTTGTAAGCACATCAATCCCTCGTTTCTATGTGATGCTTACTGTTAGTATGAACGCTTTTGCGCAGAAAAATGGTGGATAAAAATAGTCATTTTCCCATGAGGAAGTAAAAGGATACAGTGATTGCCGAGAGTGGGGAAAGAAAATTCAAGTTTGTTTCTTTATTCATTTGCGCAAAAAGGTTTATAATAAGAAATGCAGGCATTTTGTCGTGCTCAAATCTGTGTGTTTGACACAAAGTCATCACAGGTGTATTGTATTAAAAGCATTTAACGGATTATGGAGGAATGTCTCATGGTGACAACGGTGCAGCATACGTTCCGAGAGGAAGCAGATCATGCATTACATAAAGCCAAACAAGTCAACCATGCTGTCTTATTGAGCTATTCAAGACGTATTGCGTCTTTAGACCCTCTATCATTTTTCAAAGACGGAGCAAAAAAATATAAAGGCAAACGATTTTTTTGGTCAGAACCCGGTAGTGAATTAACAATAGTCGGTCTTGGCACAGAAGCGCTGTTCCAATCGAATGAAAAAAATGGAAAGCGTTATCACGACGTTTTTGAACAATGGGAGCGCTTTAAAAAGACGGCTTTTCATATTCATGAAGAAGAAGAGGCGGCGCATACCGCGGTCGGCCCTGTTTTATTCGGCGGCTTTTCATTTAATCCCGCTGAAGAGAGAGGAGACGAATGGAACGGGTTCGAAGAAGGACTGTTCTTTATCCCCTCACTCATGCTGACAAAGACGGCAGATGGTGATTATTTAACCGTCAATCAATGGGCAGCAGACGGTAATCAGGCAGAAGATACGCTGAAACGTCTGAAATCTTTTTCGGAAGCTTTTTCAGTTTCTTCAATTGAGTATGAAGAATATCCTGTTTTAACAAAAGCGGAAGAACTTGATGTGGAAAACTGGCTTGAAGCCATTAAAACAGCAACAAATGATATGAAAGCAAATCAATATGATAAAGTCGTGCTGGCAAGGGAAGTTGTTTTGTCATATGATGGGCCTATTCCGGCGGAGAGCGTTGTCCGTAAGCTTTTGACAGACCAAACGACAAGCTATGTTTTTGCGATTGAGCAGGGAGATAAATGCTTTGTCGGCGCTTCACCGGAACGGCTGATCAAAAAATCCGGCAAAGACGTCATGTCCACCTGTCTGGCAGGTTCAATTAAGCGCGGAGAAAATCAACAAGAAGATGACCGTCTCGGCAAGGAATTGCTGCATGACGAAAAAAATCTCGCGGAACATGATTTTGTGGTTCAGATGATACACGATTCTTTCTTGTCGAGCTGCAGCGATGTGAAAAAGCCTGCAGGTCCGCAATTATATAAAACAAAAAGTGTTCAGCATCTATATACGCCGATCACAGGCCATCTTAAAACGTCCGCTTCGCTGTTTGATTTAATTGAAAAGCTGCATCCCACACCGGCATTGGGAGGAGCTCCCCAGCAGAAAGCTGTTGAAGTTATCGCTGATATTGAACCGATGACACGCGGATGGTACGCGGCACCGATCGGCTGGATGGACGGCGGGGAAAACGGAGAATTTGTCGTGGCTATCCGATCAGGACTGATTGAAGGCAAAAGTGCGCGGCTTTTCGCAGGCTGCGGTATTGTTGAAGATTCAGATCCGCAATCAGAATATGAAGAAACACAAATTAAACTAAAGCCGATGATCTCTGCTTTAGGAGGTGAAAGGCTTTGACAAACCCGATTACACATTATATCGGAAGCTTTATTGATGAATTCGCTCTATCGGGTGTCACCGACGCGGTTGTTTGCCCGGGATCGAGGTCAACTCCCTTGGCGGTTTTGGCGGCGGCCCACCCGGATATTCAAGTCCATATACAGATTGATGAACGGTCCGCAGGTTTTTTCGCACTCGGTCTTGCAAAAGCCCGCCAGCGTCCGGTCATGCTGATTTGTACGTCAGGAACGGCAGCGGCTAACTTCTATCCGGCCGTGATTGAAGCTCATTATTCAAGAGTGCCGCTTATTGTCCTGACTGCTGACCGGCCTCATGAATTGAGGGAAGTGGGGGCGCCTCAGGCGATTAACCAGCATTTTCTGTTCGGTAACTTTGTTAAGTTTTTCACAGACTCGGCTCTGCCTGAGGAAAATCCTCAAATGCTGAGCTATATCAGAACATTGGCCGGCAGAGCCGTAAGTGAAGCCGGGAAGCGTCCGATGGGGCCGGTCCATATCAATGTGCCGCTCAGAGAGCCTTTGATGCCGGATTTATCAGCCGGACCTTTTGAAAGAATGAGAAAGGGGCGGCACGTCTCAGTCACAACAGGGATTCAGTCAGCTGATCAAGATTCTCTCTGTCATATTACAGAGCGTCTTGCGGGGACCGAAAGAGGTATGATCGTCTGCGGCGAAATTCACGGTGAAGCAGAAAAGCAGCAAATCATCGCGCTTGCCGAGATGCTTCAGTTCCCGATTTTGGCTGATCCGCTTTCAAACCTCCGAAACGGGGAGCATGATAAGACGCTGATTATTGATGCTTATGACTCGTTTTTAAAAGATGAAGAAATAAAAGAGGCGCTGCGCCCTGACGCTGTGATCCGCTTCGGTCCGATGCCGGTTTCCAAACCGCTCTTTTTATGGCTCAGAGATGATCCTGCCATTGAGCAGTTTATCGTCGATGAAGACGGAGGATGGAGAGATCCCACCCAGGCCGGCGCGCATATGATTCATTGCCATCCGTCGGTGTTTTTGGAAGCGGTCCGTTCAGCTGAAACCGGAAAACGGCCGTCCGGATGGCTTGAGAAATGGCAATTTGTCAATGACCGGTTCCGGAGTCATTTACAGGCCGCGAACATGGATGATTTATCATTTGAAGGAAATGTATATCGTCAGCTTCAGCACCTTGTCCCTGAAGGCAGTTCGATTTTTGTCGGCAACAGCATGCCGATTCGCGACGTGGATACGTTCTTTGAAAAACAAGATCGTTCCTTCCGTGTTTATGCCAACCGCGGCGCTAACGGCATTGACGGAGTTGTCTCCTCGGCTATGGGACTGTGTGAGGGTACAAAAGCTCCTGTCACGCTTGTAATTGGAGATTTATCGTTTTACCATGATTTAAACGGGCTGTTAGCGGCTAAAAAACTTGGAATTCCGCTTACGGTTATTTTAATAAACAATGATGGCGGCGGGATTTTCTCGTTTTTGCCGCAGGCATCTGATAAGACTCATTTTGAAGAACTGTTCGGTACGCCGACGGGTCTTGATTTCCGGCATGCCGCCGCACTGTACGGCGGGACGTATACTTGCCCTGAGACATGGGAAGCATTTAAGGATGCGTATCAGCCGCAGGCGGACAAGCCCGGACTTCATATAATCGAGCTGAAAACAGATCGGACATCAAGAGTTCAATTCCATCGCGATCTGCTGCAGGACGCAGTGCGGGAAGTGAAAAAAGAATGGAAACTGTAACTGTTAAAACGGCCGACGGTGTATGCTATCGGACTGCTGATAGCGGACACGAATCGTCTGAAGCTATTGTTTGTCTGCATGGATTTACGGGCAGCAAAGAATCATGGATGTTTTTACGCGGCATGTTTCCCGGCGAACGAATGGTGATGATTGACTGCCTGGGTCACGGGGAGACAGACGCGCCTGGGCAAGCGGCAAGGTATAGTACGAGCCGGCAGGTTGCGGACCTTGCCGCCGTTTTTGATCAATTAAAACTTCACAAAGTGAAACTTATTGGTTATTCTATGGGGGGGAGACTTGCGTATTCCTTTGCACAGGCATTTCCGCATCGGGTGTCAGCGCTTGTTTTGGAAAGTACAACCCCGGGCCTGAGCACGCTTCAGGAACGCAAGAAGCGGATTCAGTCAGACCGGAAGCTTGCTGACTTTATATTGCGGGAAGGTATAACATCGTTTGTCGATTATTGGGAGAGCATTCCGTTGTTTGCCACGCAGCTTTCTCTGCCGGACAGCGTAAAGGCATCCATCCGTGCCGGCAGGCTGAAAAATAATCCGTCCGGACTTGCAGGCAGCCTGCTCGGAATGGGGACGGGCTCACAGCCTTCCTGGTGGGAGGCATTACACCGCATCAAGGCGCCCGTCCTGCTCATATGCGGTGAATGGGATGAAAAGTTTTGCGCTATTAATCAAAAGGTGCATAACCTGCTCCCATCAAGTAAAATAGAGGTTGTCAAACAGGCGGGGCACACGGTACATGTGGAACAGCCGCGAATTTTTGGTAAGATAGTAAGTGAGTTTTTATACGGCTTGTAAAGCATAAAGAAAATAGCTTTTCGGCCGGACTCAGGCAAAAATGAAGGAGGTCATATCAATGGCTGCAGAATGGAAAAGTGAACGTCAGTACGATGAAATCCTGTACGAGACGTATAACGGTATTGCAAAAATAACAATTAACCGCCCGGAGGTACATAACGCATTTACTCCTAAGACGGTATCAGAAATGATTGACGCGTTTGCTTGTGCGCGTGATGACTCCAATATTGGTGTCATCGTTCTTGCGGGAGCGGGAGATAAAGCATTCTGTTCAGGCGGAGACCAAAAAGTACGCGGTCACGGCGGATATGTCGGAGACGATCAGATCCCGCGTCTGAATGTGCTTGATCTTCAGCGTTTGATCCGTGTTATTCCTAAACCGGTCGTAGCGATGGTATCAGGCTATGCCATCGGCGGAGGCCATGTGCTTCATATCGTCTGTGATTTAACGATTGCGGCCGATAACGCGATTTTCGGCCAAACCGGACCGAAAGTGGGAAGCTTTGATGCCGGTTACGGCTCAGGTTACCTGGCGCGTATCGTCGGACATAAGAAAGCCCGTGAAATCTGGTACCTGTGCCGTCAATACAACGCGCAGGAAGCGCTCGACATGGGGCTTGTCAATACGGTTGTCCCATTAGAGAAACTTGAAGAGGAAACAATTAAATGGTGTGTAGAAATGCTTGAGAAAAGCCCTACAGCCCTTCGTTTCCTTAAAGCGGCATTTAACGCAGATACAGACGGCCTCGCCGGAATTCAGCAATTTGCAGGAGATGCAACGCTTCTTTATTACACGACTGACGAAGCGAAAGAAGGCCGCGATTCCTTTAAAGAGAAACGCAGTCCCGATTTCGGTCAATTCCCTCGTTTTCCGTGATCAGATGACACTACGAAACAGCTTGAGCCGCTCTGGTCCAAGCTGTTTTCTTTTCAAAAAAAGTACTTTTACCTCGGAGATGATAACATGCTGACAGAACAGCCGAATTGGCTCATTCAAAGGGCTCAGCTGACACCAGAGAGAATCGCTCTCATATTTGAAAACAAACAGATGACATTCAGAGAATTATATCATGCTTCTAAACAAATGGCCGCGCGGCTGTCCAAATACTGCTCGCTTAAAAAAGGAGACCGTGCCGCGATTTTGCTTTCTAACAGACCGGAAATGGTTTATGCCGTTCACGCCTGCTTCTTATTAGGGGCGGAAGCTGTGCTGTTGAATACGAAACTCTCAAAACAGGAACGGTTGTTTCAGCTCGAAGATTCACAGGCAAAGCTTTTATTGACGGAGGACGGTTTTTGCCGCGAAGATTATGAATCTGCGGTCGCCGCCGCGGACGTGGACGAGCTGCAGGCCAAAGCCGCGGGAGACATGGAACCTGAAGCTTATGTAACGCTTGATGATACGGCGACTCTCATGTATACGTCAGGAACAACGGGAAGGCCGAAGGGGGTGCAGCAGACTTTCGGTAATCATTATTCCAGCGCTGTATCGTCTGCGCTGAATCTGGGGGTCACGGAGCGGGACCGCTGGCTTATTGCGCTGCCGCTGTTTCATATCAGCGGTCTGTCTGCGCTGTTTAAGTCGGTCATTTACGGCATGCCTGTCG
Organism: Bacillus sp. A1; assembly: GCF_042296235.1. Classification (NCBI taxonomy): domain Bacteria; kingdom Bacillati; phylum Bacillota; class Bacilli; order Caryophanales; family Bacillaceae; genus Bacillus; species Bacillus sp. A1. The sequence continues at coordinate 2,996,836 of NZ_CP141181.1, read as the reverse complement.
TGCTTCATCAAAAATTTTCTGTCACCGATGTGCTTGACAGCATCAGCTGCCATCAGGTCACGATCATTTCAGCGGTGCAGACCATGCTTTCGGGCCTGCTTGCGGAAACTGAACAATGTCCTGAATCACTGCGCTGCATTCTGCTTGGCGGGGGGCCGGCACCGCTGCCGCTCCTTGAAGAATGCCGCAGGAAACAATTTCCGGTATTCCAATCTTACGGCTTGACTGAAACCTGCTCACAGATTGTCACGCTTTCTCCGGAATTCAGCATGGACAAGCTCGGCTCGGCCGGTAAACCGCTGTTTTCATGCGAAATTAGAATTGAAAAAGACGGAAACCCTTGTGCGCCGTTTGAACACGGTGAAATTACGGTGAAAGGCCCGAATGTGATGAAAGGGTATTATCATCGTGACGACGCAAACCAGGCCGCTTTTCATAATGGATGGTTTAAAACGGGCGATCTTGGCTATTTGGATGATGAAGGGTTTTTATACGTGCTGGACAGGCGGTCGGACCTCATTATTTCAGGCGGAGAGAACATCTACCCGGCAGAAGTGGAAGCGGCGCTGCTTGCCCATCCGGCTGTAGCGGAGGCCGGTGTTTCGGGAGCAGAAGATCCGAAGTGGGGGAAAGTGCCGCATGCTTTTCTCGTGCTGACTTCTTCTGTCAGTTCTGAGGAGCTGACCGCCTTTTGCCGTGAGCGGCTTGCAAAATATAAAATACCGGCTGCTTTTTTCGCGGTTGACGAGCTCCCGCGGAACGCGTCCAATAAACTGATGAGACATCGGCTGAATGAGCTTCGTAAAGGAGAATTGTCATGATTAAGATTGAAAAAATCACCCTTTATCATGTAAGTATGAGGCTGAAAAAACCGTTTAAAACAAGTATTGAAACGCTGCAGGACCGTAAATTTTTGATCGTGGAAGCGATCGATGAAACCGGGAGAACCGGCTGGGGGGAGGTATCGGCGTTTTCTTCTCCGTGGTATACAGAAGAAACGATTCAGACATGCGCGCATATGCTGAGAGATTTTTTCATCCCGAATGTCGTAGGCCGCGAGTTTTTCCATCCGTCAGAGGTGCCTGACAGTCTCGCGCGTTTCAAAGGAAACCGCATGGCAAAAGCGGGGCTGGAATCAGCCGTGTGGGATCTATATGCCAAGAAAAAAGGGATATCACTCGCAGAAGCCTTAGGGGGCAAAAGAGATAAAGTGCCCGCCGGCGTGGCGGTGGGTCTTGCTTCGGCTGATGAGATGCTTCGGGAAATTGAGCAATACGTAAAAGAAGGTTATCAACGTATAAAAATAAAAATTCAGCCCGGCCATGACGTTGATCTGGTCAGAGCCATCCGCAGCCGTTTTCCGAACGTACCGCTGATGGCGGATGCCAACTCGGCATATGAACTGAAAGACATCAGCAGGCTGAAAGAGTTGGATGAATTCCAGCTCATGATGATAGAACAGCCGCTTCAGGCAGATGATATTGTCGATCACCGCCACCTGCAGAAACACTTGAGAACCGCGGTATGCCTTGATGAAAGCATATGCTCATATGATGACGCAAGGCGGGCGATTGAGCTTGGGAGCTGTAAAATCATTAACATAAAACCGGCGCGTGTAGGAGGCCTGACAGAGGCTTTAAAAATACATGACTTATGCAGAGAGCATCACATGCCGGTTTGGTGCGGCGGAATGTTTGAAACCGGCATTTCGAGAGCGCAGACAGTCGCGCTTGCTTCGCTGCCGCAATTTACGATACCGGGTGATATTTCCTCATCAGACCGATACTGGGAGGAGGATATTGTCACTCCCGACATCCATATCGAAGAGGGGTTCATCTCTGTTCCGGACGGTCCCGGACTGGGTGTCGAAGTCAATCAGGAAATAATGAGAAAATACGTCACCCAAATGGACGTTTTTACGACAAACAACTGATAAAAAGACATTTCAGCGAGTTGAGCTGCCTGTATGCTGCTGTTATATTGAAACTGTTCATCATCACCCCTTCCCCCGTTTGAACCGGCTGTATCAGCCGGTTTTTTTAATGAGCGGACACTTGACAAATGTGAGTGTGTGCGATAATTTTGCACAAAGGAAACTTTTTGTCCTGTATCAATCATTTGTTCTTAAATATAAAGAATTGTCATAAGACTGACATCAACATCACATTTAAAAGAGAACGGGACAAAGGAAAGGGGACGGATATGAAAAAAAGCAGTGTAATGGCGTCTGTGCTGATGGTTTGTTTTGCATTGTCTTCATGCAGCTCTGAATCTTCAGGCGGACAAAAAGGAAAGCTCACGATTACGGCTACCACTTCTCAGGTGGCTGACACCGCTGAACATATCGGCGGAGACCATGTTGAAGTGACGTCACTGATGGGGCCTGGAGTCGACCCGCATCTTTATAAAGCATCACAAGGAGATACGAAAAAATTAACGGAGGCGGATGTTGTTTTATACAGCGGACTTCACTTAGAGGGGAAAATGGAGCATATGTTAACGAAAATCAGCAGGCAAAAGCCGTCCGCAGCAGTGGCTGAATCAATACCGAAGGAGAAATTGATTCCAGCGGGTGAGAATATGTATGATCCGCATGTATGGTTCAGCATTCCGTTATGGCTGTATGCCGTTGACGAAATCGAAGCGCAATTAAAAAAAGCAAAACCGGAATATGCAGACGACTTTACAAAAAACGCCCAAGAGTATAAAGAGAATTTGAAATCTTTAGATAAAAAATCGAGAGAAAAGATCGGGACAATTCCCGAAAAAAGCCGTGTACTAGTTACGGCACATGATGCCTTTGCGTATTTTGGCAAGGAATACGGATTTGAGGTCAGAGGACTTCAAGGGCTGAGCACGGACTCTGATTACGGACTGAAAGATGTTCAAAAGCTTGTCAGTCTGCTTGCGGATAAGGAAATTAAAGCTGTGTTTACGGAAAGCAGCGTATCGAAAAAGTCAATAAACGCGGTTGTTGAGGGCGCCAAAGAAAAAGGTCATGATGTTTCGGTCGGCGGCTGGCTGTATTCAGATGCCATGGGCGAAAAGGGGACAAAAGAGGGCACGTACGCCGGTATGATCGCCCATAACATAGATACGATTGTCAGCTCATTAAAATAAACAGGAAGGGAGAGAATGACGTGTATCCTGTCAGCATTGAAAATGTGACGGTAGCCTATCACAAAAAACCGGTCCTGCAGAACGTCACCATGCAGGTGCCGGAAGGAAAACTGATCGGGATTATCGGGCCGAACGGAGCCGGAAAATCAACGTTGATAAAAGCTGTTTTAGGATTAACGCCAAGCGCCTCCGGAACGGTCTCTATTTATGGGAAATCATCAGAAAAGGAGCGGAAGAGGATCGGCTATGTTCCGCAGCGCGGTTCTGTGGATTGGGATTTTCCGACAAGCGCTCTGGATGTCGTTTTAATGGGAAGATATGGGCATATCGGCTGGTGCAGGCGTCCGAAAAAACGTGATATTGATTTTGCTGAAGCCTGTTTGGATAAGATCGGTATGCTTGATTATGCCAAAAGGCAGATCAGCCAGCTTTCAGGAGGCCAGCAGCAGCGGGTTTTTCTGGCCCGGGCTTTATGTCAGGATGCGGATATATACTTTATGGATGAACCGTTTGTGGGAGTTGACGCCGCTACGGAGCGGGCGATTATCACGCTGTTGACGGAATTAAAACAAAAAGGAAAAACCGTGCTCGTCGTCCATCATGACCTGCAGACGGCAAAGGAGTATTTCGATTGGATGCTGCTGCTGAACATGAGAAAGATTGCTTTCGGACCGACTGAACACGTGTTTACAATCGAAAATTTACAAAAAACGTACGGAGGAAGGCTTGCATTTTTGAAAGATCACCTCCTGGCCGAAGGGGGAACGGGCTGATGGCGCTGCATCATATATGGCTTCAGCTTCAGGAACCGAATACCCAATGGGTGTTGGCGGGAACTTTGCTTCTCGGCATGGCAAGCGGCGTGCTGGGAAGCTTTGTGCTTCTCAGGAGGCAGAGTCTGATCGGCGACGCCATGGCTCATTCGGCTTTGCCCGGAGTATGTCTTGCGTTTCTCATTGCCGGAGAAAAGACGATGCTGTTCTTCTTGATCGGAGCGGCTGCCGCGGGGCTTGCTGGAACTTGGTGCATCCAGAACATCACGGAGCATTCAAAAACGAAGGAGGATTCTGCGATCGGCATCGTATTGTCCGTGTTTTTCGGGATCGGCATTATTCTTCTGACCTATATTCAAAGACTCGGTTCCGGAAGCCAGAGCGGGCTTGATTCTTTTTTATTCGGTCAGGCGGCGTCACTCGTTAAACAGGACATTGTCATCATCGGAGTCATTTCTGCCGTTCTGCTTTTATTGTGCGCCGTCTTTTTTAAGGAATTCAAATTGATCACATTTGATATGGCATTTGCGAAAGGGGCGGGACTGCCTGTCAGGTTTCTGAACGGACTGCTGGTTTTTTTAATTGTTTGTGCGGTTGTGATCGGGCTGCAGACGGTCGGTGTCATCTTAATGGCGGCCATGCTTATTACGCCGGCGATCGCCGCAAGGTATTGGACGGAGCGTTTAACGGTCATGATCGTGCTGTCCGGATTAATCGGCGGGTTATCCGGTGTGGCGGGAACGCTTTTAAGTACGACGACGGACGGTATGGCGACCGGGCCGTTAATTATTTTAAGCGCGGCTTCCGTTTTTCTGTTTTCTCTATTATTCGCTCCGGATCGCGGACTGGTGTCAAAGACGGTTAAACTTTTCCGGCTGAGAAAAAAGACCGCTTTTGAGCAAACGCTCTCAGCTATTTACGAGATGAGTGAACAAACGAATGAAACCTCAGTCACCGGGCAGATGTTGAAAAAAGAATGGGAGCGCCCTATCAGGAAACTGGAGAAAAAGGGATACCTCAAGCGCAGCGGAGCCGAACAATGGCGGATGACGGAGGCAGGGCTGACGAAGGGATACGAAATTGTCTTATCACAGCGCATGTATGAAGTTTACCTCATGCATGAAACGGAACTGGCCGGTATAGAAACGGCCGCCAGGGACGAATTTCATCCGGATCTTCTGCCGAAAGAACTGAAAGAAAAGCTTTTGCAGCTTTTACGATTGCACGGGCGAATGCCGAATGAATCACTTCAAAAGGAGAAGGGAGGCGCTTACAATGAGTTATGAAGCGTGGATTATCGCAACGGGAATCTTAGTCGGCGTGAGCTGCGCGTTAATCGGCACTTTTCTTGTGCTGAGAAACATGGCGATGCTTGCTGACGCGATCAGCCACACGGTGCTGCTCGGAATTGTCGGCGCTTTCCTTGTGACGGGAGCCCTTAACGGAATTCCGATGTTTATCGGAGCTGCGGCATCCGGGCTGCTGACGGCTTTTTTCGTACAGTTTCTGCACAGTAAAGGCGTGCAGTCTGACGCGGCTATCGGTGTCGTTTTTACGTCCTTGTTTGCGATCGGCGTCATTCTGCTGTCTGTATACGGCAAACATGTACATCTTGATATAGAACATTCGCTTATGGGAGAAATTGCTTTCGTTCCGTGGAATACAGCTCAGCTGTTCGGCTTCGATATCGGCCCTAAAGCGTTTTGGATGATTTTATCTGTGCTTATCATCAATGTGCTGTTGATTGTCTGCTGCTATAAAGAATTTAAAATCGCCGCCTTTGACCCGGAAATGGCGATAGCCATCGGCATTCCTGTCCTGGTCATTCATTATGTGCAGATGGGTATGCTGTCGCTTACGACGGTTGCTTCTTTTGATTCAGTGGGAGCGGTTTTAGTCGTTGCGATGCTGATTGTACCGCCTGCAGCCGCCTATTTACTGACAAACCGCCTTTCTTCCATGCTTTTCATCAGCGCGGGTATCGGCGGGCTGTCAGCCGTATTGGGATATGGCGCCGCCACATGGCTCAACGTGTCAATTTCAGGTGCGATGGCTGCGATGACCGGCGTGTTTTTTCTGCTGGCCTTTCTGTTTTCTCCGGCTCAAGGGCTGATTTCAAAAAGGCTTGCGGCGCGGAAATTAAAAAGAGCTGTATAAAACAGCTCTTTTCTTTTATAAATCATGCGGTTTAAAGGTTTTGCAATCCGTTTCTTCACTTTTTTCAGCGGTTTCGCCTGTATGGCTGACCACATAAATAGCGTCGGCCGTGCATTTGTTTCCTCTGCCCCAATATGAACAGTTATTGACTTCACACAGAATTTTTTGGTCCATGCTGGCTCCCCTCCAAGATAAAAGGTACGCCATTAGTATGAGCCGCCCTGATTTCTGTTATTCCTCCTGGCGGATATAACGTCTGTCTTTCATAAAGAGCTTCCAGAAGAAATAAAACCCGGGAAACAAAATGATGAAAGCGACGATATACGTCATAAACAGCGCCCTGAAGGTTGCCGGCTCCGTAAATCCTGACATGACCGTAATATCCGGGTAAATCATATAAGGAAGATGCGCCCGTCCGTATGCATAGCTTGCCAGAAAGTATTGAAGCGCAATGGCGATCATGGCGATTCTCGGTTTGCCGAGGTTGCGGCCGAAGCGCTTATTCGGCAAAAACAGAGCCACACCGGCAATGATAAATGTAATGACAGACAGAATGAGCCATGTCTTGTCTTTCATCATCCCCGTATACAGCCAGCCGGCTTCAGAGCGTAATGTCAGCATAATGAAGAAGGCAAACAGAAGCGACAGCGGCCCTGTTAGTAAAGAGCTCCGTCTGTAGATGCGGTACGCATGCTCCTCTTCCGCAACATTTGAAAAATCGGCCAGAAGCAGTGAAGATAAAAATAAAGTGCTTAAAATGGCAAAGCCGATAAACGCATACGCATTAAGGCTTGTAAAGACATTTGCCAAATTCAGGTGATACACGCCGCCCGTCTTCTCAATAAATCCTCCGTGTGTGACCGGAAGGACCAAAATCAGCACAGCGGGAATAATGAAGCCCGAAATTCCGGAGATATATCTCATGATTTTTCTTTCCTTCGCAGTATTGGAGAAGACGAGAAAGCCGCTGCGGATGGCCAAAAGCAGCAAAATAATACTCCCCGGGATCAATAAAACGGTTCCCAGCACGAAGGTTGCCCCTGGAAAGAAGCTGAATAGGGCGACAACGATCGCGACGATAAAGACGTTGGTCACTTCCCATGTCGGGGACAAATAACGGTTGGCGATGTTTGTCGCCTTTGTTTGTTCTCTATTTAAATAAATCATCGACCAAAAGCCTGCTCCGAAGTCCATCGTTGCCATGACCGCGTAGATAAACACGAAGCCCCATACGATTGATATCGCAATGAGAGCATCCATGGTAATGTCCATTTCAATTCAGCCCTTTCTATTGTTAGGATTCCGCCGCTTTTACATCCTCCTCAACGGGATGTTTGCGGAAATAATAAAGCAGCACATAAATGACTGCGGCTGCCAAAATGGCGTAAACGACCGTAAACAGGATGAACAGCAAACCGATTGAACCGGTTGTCGTGACGACATCAGACGTTTTCAGGAGATGGTAAATCACCCATGGCTGCCGCCCCGTACAAGCGAATATCCACCCGAATTCAATTCCGATCAGACTGAGCGGTCCTGCGGTTAAAAATAAAATCAAAAGCCAAGTCGGAAAGCTGTCTTTCTTTAAAATTTTTCTCCAAACGATGCCGATGATTGAGTACAAAATGAGCAGCATCCCGATGCCGACCATTCCGTTAAAAAGTGTATGGATGAATAAAGGCGGCCACTCGTCTTTCGGAAACGCGTTCAATCCTTTGACGACGGTATCAAAGCTGTTTGCAGCCAAAAAGCTTAAAGCCCAGGGTACTTCTATCGCCCATTTTACTTTTTCTTCTTTTGCGTCAGTAAAACCCCCGATCGCAAGCGGAGCGTGTGATCTAGTTTCAAACAGCCCTTCTGCGCCCGCAAGCTTCTCAGGCTGGTATTCGTAAAGAAGCTGGGCTGACTCGTGACCGTTTAAAGAGGCAAGAATGGAAAAGATTCCGCCGATCGTTAAGGCGAGCAGCAGCGCTTTTCGGTGAAAGCGGTATACCTGCTCCTGTTTTCTCGTTCTCAGCATTTTATAAGCCGCAACTGACGCAACGATAAATGCACCGGTCATGAAAGCCGTCAGTACGACATGGCCCGCGGTGGTGAAAAAGCTTGGATTAAAAAACGCTGCCCAAGGTTCGACATCAGTGATTTTGCCGTTTAAAATTTTAAAGCCGGCCGGCGTTCCTTCAAATGCGTGAACATTTGTGATTAAGACGGCGGATGCCGCGGCGCCGATCAAAACGAAAATAACGGCAATGATGCGCATCGCCGGAGTCAGCCGGTCAGCGGCGTAGACATAAATGGACATAAACAGCGCTTCGATAAAGAAAGCATAAATTTCAATCTGAAACGGGAGTGACATCACCCTGCCGATGACTTCCATGAATCCGGGCCACAAAAGGGCAAGCTGTGTACCCGCGATCGTTCCGGTCGGTATCGCCACGCCGAGCAGAACAGCCTGCGCCTTCGTCCACCTTTTCGCCATAATGGCATAATGCGGATCTTTTGTTTTCTGATAAATCAATTCAGCCATTAAAATCATCAGAGGCAAGCCGACACCAAGCGTCGCAAAAATAATATGAAAGCCCATGGTTGTCCCGAACAGGCTTCTGGCTAACACTAAATCATCCACGATCATAAACCGCCTTTCTAAATTACCGTTTTATGTAATGTGGTTATATTATTTGCTGAAGCGATTAGATTATTCTTCTGATTCCATATATGTGCAGGGTTTAGAAACCAAGGGATCAGGGCATATATGATTGACAAGCGGTTATTTAAGGTTTAAAATAAAACGTAATCATTACGATTTGAGAAAGGGAGATCAGCATGAAAAAAGATATTCATCCGGATAACCATCAGGTGATTTTTCAAGATGTGAACAGCGGCTACCGCTTTTTAAGCCATTCTACGAAAACGTCAGAGGAAACGGCAGAGTGGGAAGACGGAAAAACATACCCGCTGATTAAAGTAGAAGTCAGCTCAGATACGCATCCGTTTTATACAGGCCGCCAAAAATTCAACGAAAAAGGCGGGAGAGTCGAACAGTTCAACAAAAAATACAATATGGGGAAATAAGACAAGCCCAATGGGGTTTGTCTTATTTATTGAGCACTTTGTCATCTCGTGCGGGGAGTGACGAATTGACCCGCCTTATGTTATATTGTGAATAAAAAAGCAGAAAGGAAACACCAAGATGAGTCTTCTAAACGATATCATGCAATTTAATGAGCAGTTCACTAAAAACAAAGATTATGAAAAATACCAAACATCTAAATTCCCGGATAAAAAGATGGCGATTTTGTCCTGTATGGACACGCGTCTTGTAGAATTGCTTCCGCATGCGATGAACATGCGAAACGGCGATGTGAAAATTATTAAAAGTGCCGGCGCGCTTGTCGCCCACCCGTTCGGAAGTATCATGCGCAGCCTTTTAGTGGCCGTATACGAATTAAACGCCGATGAAGTCTGCGTTATCGGCCACCATGATTGCGGCATGAGCAAAATCAACAGCGAGGATATGCTTGATAAAATTATCGACCGCGGTATTCCGAAAGAGCGGATTGACATGCTGAAGCACTCAGGAGTTGATCTTGATCAATGGCTGAAAAGCTTTGATTCAGTAGAAGCGAGTGTTACAGACAGCGTAAACGTCATTAAACACCATCCGCTATTCCCTGACAATGTGCCGGTGCACGGTCTGGTGATTGATCCTGAAACTGGTAAACTTGATCTGGTGATCGACGGCTACCAGCATATGGACTAATGTTTTTGTTTTTTGTCCGGTACGGGATCAACACCGCCCGGATGAAAAGGGTGGCACTTTAAAATCCGCTTCAGTGTCAGCCATCCGCCTTTTAATGCGCCGTGAGTCTTGACGGCTTCGATTCCGTACTGTGAACACGTCGGATAAAAGCGGCATGACGGGGGTGTCAGCGGAGAGATGAACTTCTGGTATCCGCGGATGAACGCAATCATTATGGTTTTCATCAAAAAACCACCTTTCTGATGCTAGTATAGAAAAAAAATTTCAGATTGAAAAGCTTCCGCCACAATTCTTATCGGAAAACTGTGTTATAATGGATGCATATTCTGAAAAAAGGGAGTGCCATTATGCCTTCAGTAGAAAGTTTTGAGCTTGACCATAATGCGGTTGTGGCTCCGTATGTAAGACATTGCGGAGTGCATAAAGTCGGAACAGACGGCGTCGTGAATAAGTTTGACATTCGCTTCTGCCAGCCGAACAAACAGGCGATGAAGCCGGATACGATTCATACGCTTGAGCACTTGCTTGCGTTTACGATTCGCACACATTCTGAGAAATACGATCACTTCGACATCATAGATATCTCACCGATGGGCTGCCAGACAGGCTATTATCTTGTTGTCAGCGGCGAGCCGACAGCGGAAGAAATTGTAGACCTGCTTGACGCTACGCTGAAAGAAGCCATCGATATTACGGAGATTCCGGCGGCCAACGAAAAACAGTGCGGCCAGGCGAAACTTCATGATTTAGAAGGCGCGAAACGCCTGATGCGTTTCTGGCTGTCACAGGATAAAGAAGATTTGCTGAAAGTGTTCGGATAAAAAACAGGCCTTTTTGCTGACATGCAAAAAGGCTTTTTTACATATTTCTAAAAAATGTCACACCTTGTGTGTAAGCGTTTGCTAAAATAGAAGCAAACATAAAGGAGTGATGGGATGAAACGGGCTGTATTGGCAGGTATGTGCGGTATGGTATTTTTATTATCTTCCTGCGGGGGCAATTCGGACAAAACCTCCGCGGATGAGGAGCCTAAAGCGCTTGAGGTCAAGCTTACAGGACCGGAAACGGCAGCACCGCATGAAAAAGCGGAATACAAGGCGGAGGTTTTTTACGGCGGCAAGCGTGTCACGGATGCGGATGAAGTCATGTTTGAAGTATGGAAAGAAGGAAAAAAAGGCAGCAGCAAAACAAGCAAGGCCAAGGAGGAAAAAGGGGCGTATCACCTGCGGACTGAATTTGATGAAGAGGGTGTCTATACCGTTCAATCCCACGTAACGGCAAAACAGCAGCATAATATGCCGACTGTAAAAGTGCGTGTCGGGGATGCTGAAGCTGCCGATGATTCCTCCGGCCATGAGGAACAGACGCATCATCATTAAGGATTTTTTTTATCCGTCAAGCCTTTTGATGCGTCCTCCGGCGGGTCAATCGTATGTTTTACATTATAAGCTCTTACAGTCGACCAGATGGATAAAAGCAGCACGGCGAGCACGATAAGAAAGCCGAAGCTCAGAAGAAGCAGCATGAAATCCCTCCTTTTTAACAAATCATAACATATTTTCCATCCGTAAAATCAAGGGCTAAAAATTTATGTTTTAACACACGATATATAGGGTATATCAATAGTAAACCAAAGGAGGAAGATAGGCATGTCAGAAAAACTATTGGATGCAGTCAATAAACAAGTTGCAAACTGGACGGTCATGTATGTGAAATTACATAACTATCATTGGTACGTCAAAGGGAAGGACTTTTTCACATTGCATGAAAAGTTCGAGGAGCTGTATAACGAAACGGCTACATATATTGATGATCTGGCAGAACGTCTGCTGGCATTAAACGGCAAGCCGATCGGCACAATGACGGAATCATTGAAGACAGCGTCTGTAAAAGAAGCGGAAGGCAATGAGAGCGCAGAACAAATGGTACAGAACATTTATGATGATTTCACTGTCATTGCGGAAGAGCTGAAAAGCGGCATGGACCTCGCAGATGAGGTAGGAGACGAAACGACCGGTGATATGCTGCTTGCCATTCACCAGAATATCGAGAAACATAACTGGATGCTGAAAGCGTATTTAGGATAATCAACAAGGGAAGACCGGGGCTATAAAGCACTCGGTCTTTTATTTGGCTGCCGAAGAGAGGTGTTGTCCATTTTTCTGAAAAATCCAGTCCGTTCCATTCACTTTTCATAGAATAATGTAAGGCCGTTTCTGTGAAAGGATGTTGGATCAAGTGGGCAAAGACTTTGGCATCTTTTCGTTTTTTGCAGTGATCGTGTCGGCAGCGGGGTTTTTCTTCGGAGGTTTTCAGTATTCGTTTCTGATTTTGCTATCGGTCATGGCGATTGAGTTTATCAGTACAAGCTTAAAAGAATCTCTTTTGCAGCAGCTGAGCGCAAGAAAGCTTTTTGCGCGGCTGGTCAAAAAAATCGTGACCCTGGCATTAGTCTCAGTTTGCCATTTTTTTGACCAGCTGCTTCATACCGAAGGCGCCATCCGTAATTTGGCTATCATGTTTTATATCTTATACGAATCGGTTCAGATCGTGATTACGGCAAGCTCGCTGGGCATACCGGTTCCGCAGGTGCTCGTCGACCTATTGGATACCCTGAAAAATAAATTCAAGCGCAAACCGTAACATTTGCTTCAAAGGAGGCTATACTAGCGGGTATGATGGTTTTCCTCTGAATTTTTGATAAAGGGCTTCCGAACAAACGCAACTGTGGTATGATGTATGGAAGATATGAAGGAACGGATTAGAGGGATAAACATGTACGAGTTTAAAGACTATTATCAGAACACTGTTCAGCTCTCCTTTGAACACCAGCCTTTTTCAGACAGCCCGAAGCACGTATGGGTCATATGCCGATATGGAGATAAGTGGCTTTTGACCGAGCATGAAGACCGGGGGTTTGAATTTCCGGGCGGAAAAGTGGAGCCGATGGAATGTGCGGAGGAAGCGGCCCTGCGCGAGGTGAAAGAAGAAACCGGCGCCGCGGTAAGACATCTGAAGTACGTCGGACAGTATAAAGTTCTCGGCAGGGAAAAGGTAATCGTGAAGAATATTTATTTTGCCGATATTGAAAAGCTTGAAAAACAGGCTGACTATTTTGAAACAAAGGGGCCGGTGCTGTTCAGCGAACTGCCGGAGAATCTCCCCCGAAATAAAAAATTCAGTTTCATTATGAAAGATTCGGTGCTTCCGATCAGTCTGAAAAAGCTGAAAGAGGACGGCGTATTTCAATCATAAAAACGAAGACCCGGCGTTTACGCACGGGTCTTTTTTATATTTTTCCTTTCGTCCATTTTCTTTCTAACAGTTCGACTCCCTGATACATCAATGTCGCAAAAATCGCGATGATCAGAAGGCTTAAGAACACAAGAGTGAAATTGAAGACCTGGAATCCGTAAATGATCATGTAGCCCAGACCTTTTTCGGAAACGAGAAACTCGCCGACGATGACACCGACCCAGGATAAACCGACGTTCACTTTAAGCGCGGAAATAATCGCGGGGGCGCACGCCGGCAAAATGACTTCTTTAAACATGATGCTTCTTTTCGCTCCGAAGGTTTTCATGACCTTAATATAGTTTTCATCCACTTCCTGAAAAGCCGTAAAGACGACGATTGTCGTGATAATGACACTGATGACTGCTCCCATGGCGACAATGCTTGTGAAATTCGGTCCGAGAGCCACGATGAGAATCGGTCCGAGTGCGACCTTCGGCATCGCGTTTAAAATGACGAGGTACGGGTCTAAAACCCGGGCGAGCCTGTTTGACCACCATAACAGAGCGGCGAGGCATGTGCCGAGAAGCGTGCCGAGCAAAAAGCCGAGAACGGTTTCTCCTAAGGTTACGCCGATGTGCGCCGCAAGGGATCCGTCCGCAATCTTTTCAACTAAAAGCCTGCAAACGGCGGAGGGTGAGCTGAAGATTAACGGATCGATCCAGCCCGCCCTGCTCGATATTTCCCATCCGGCAAAAAATACGATGAAAATGGCGGCCTGATACGCACGGATCCGGAGCTTTTCTTTTTGGTGTCTTTTCTTAAACTGCTGATGAAGCTGTTCAATCGTGCCGCTGCTGTTTTTCAAGGGAATTCAGCTCCTTCCATATGGTTTGAAACAGCGGCTGAAAGGCCGGATCCTGACGCGCGTCAAACGGATCTAAAGCCGCGAGCTCCTTAGGCACGGTGAATATTTGGTGGATGGTGCCCGGCTGATTCGAAAATAAATAGATCGTATCGCTCATGGCGATGGCTTCACCGATATCGTGGGTGACGAGCACGGCGGTTTTTTGAAAATCCTTTAATGTTCTGAAGACAAGGTTTTCTAAAGAAAGCTTCGTTTGAAAGTCCAGCGCGGAAAACGGTTCATCAAGGAGCAGCAGGCCCGGGTCCGGCGCAAGAGTTCTGGCAAGTGCCGCCCGCTGCCGCATCCCGCCTGACAGCTCTTTCGGGTATTTCTTTTCAACGCCGATTAATCCGAGCTTAGGCAGAAGGCTGAGAACTTCAGCTCTTTTTTCTTCTGTTAATGTTTTTGAAATGTGTAAACCGAGCAGCACGTTTTCCTCAATTGATTTCCAAGGAAATAAATAATCCTGCTGAAGCATATAACCGATTTGGTGTTCTTTATGGTTCGGCACGCTTCCTTCAATCAGCACCCGGCCTTGCGCAGGGGTGATAAGGCCGGCCAGAATGGACAGGAGTGTGGTTTTTCCGCATCCGCTCGGCCCGAGAAAGGAGATGAAATCCCCTTTTTCAATCTGAAAATGTATATCTTTCACGGCGGTTGTCTTTTCTTTCAGCGAGAAATAAGTATGTGTTACATGATCGACATGTAAAAAAGACATTCATGTTCCTCCTATTGTTCTGAGGTGACTTTTTTGGCGATTTTTGTGTTGACGAGTTTGCTGTACGGAATGTGTTTCGGGAGCTCTCCGGCTTCATCCATAATAGATTGAAGCTGTTCCCATTCATCCTTTTGCAGAACTGGGTCTGCAGAGAATGACTTTTGTTTTTTATAGCGCTCTATTGATGTTTCGATAATGGCCGGATCGGTATCGGCAAATTCCTTCTGAATCGTTTTTGCGATGTCTTTGGCCGGATGGCTTTCCACCCATTGCTGGGCGCGATAGATGGCGCGGGTGAATTTTTCCGCCGTCTTTTCATTGCTTTTCAAATAACTTTCTTTTGCCATAAAGGTTGTGTATGGCACTTGGCCGGAAGCTTCTCCGAAGGATGCGACGATATGGCCGATGCCTTCTTTTTCAAATTGGGATGCCGTCGGTTCAAACAGCTGCACATAATCACCCGTTCCGGATGCGAATGCGTTGGAAATATTGGCGAAATCAATGTTTTGAACGAGGTTAATGTCTTTTTTCGGCTCTATGTGATTCTTTTTCAGGACGTACTCACCGGCCATTTGGGGCATGCCGCCTTTTCGCTGGCCGAGAAATGTTTTTCCTTTTAAATCGCTCCATTTGAATGATTTCTCATCCTTCCGCGACACGAGAAATGTGCCGTCCGTCTGTGTCAGCTGCGCGAAGTTGATGACCGGATCTTTTGCTCCCTGCGCCTCCACGTAAATGGATGTTTCAGAACCGACCAGCGCGATATCAGACCCGTTTGACAAAAGCGATGTCATCGTTTTGTCTCCGCCCCATGTTGTTTGAAGTGACACTTGGAGCCCTTCTTTTTTAAAGAAACCTTTTGCTTCAGCGACATACAGAGGCGTATAGAAGATGGAGTGTGTGACTTCCGCCACCTTTACCTTCGTCAGACTTTCTTCCTGTCTGCAAGCCGGAAGAATGAGCAGGAAAAAGGCGCATATGACAAAAACGCAGCCCGTTTTGAGCCATTTGTTCACGGTGTAACCTCCTTGTTTTAAGCGTTAAAATAACCTTTTCTGCTTTACATATCGTATGATGGGTATAAAAAATGTGTGAGTGCCCATATTCACGTTGGGAAAGAATAAAAAAACTGATGATATAAGGAGGCTCATTGTTTTGCTGGTAGAAAAGAAAAGGTTCCCGTCTCCGAGTCCGCATGTCCGCCTCTTTGAGGTATGCTATGAGTCAGAAGGGCTGAAGGTAAAGGGGCTCCTTGCCGAGCCTGCGGCGCCGGGCACATATGACGGTTTTTTATATTTGCGCGGCGGCATAAAAAATGTCGGCATGGTACGCCCCGGAAGAATCGTTCAATTCGCTTCCCAAGGCTTTGTCGTGTTTGCGCCTTATTACAGAGGCAACCAGGGCGGCGAGGGAAATGAAGATTTTGCGGGAGAGGACAGAGAGGACGCGTTTTCCGCTTTTCGCCTGCTTCGGGAGCATCCGAACGTCAGGGAAGGGCGGGTGCATATTTTCGGTTTTTCCCGGGGCGGAATCATGGGGCTTTTGACCGCGATTGAAATGGGGCATCAAGCGGCTTCGCTCGTATCATGGGGCGGTGTGAGCGATGTGGTGCTTACTTATGAAGAGCGGAAGGATATGCGGCGGATGATGAAGCGGGTGATCGGCGGCACGCCGAAAAAGGTGCCGGATGAATACAGATGGCGTTCGCCGTTTGAAAAAGCAGACCGCATTCAGGCCCCTGTGCTGCTCATCCATGGAGAGAATGATGAGAATGTTTCGATCAAACACGCCCGAATGATCGAGGACAAGCTGAAAGAGGAGGGGAAACCGGTGGAAACCTGGTATTACAGCGGTTTTACGCATTATTTTCCGCCGCAGGAAAACAGACGCATTGTCCGGCGGCTGGCGGAATGGATGAAGACACGGTAAGATGCCTGATTTATGATATGATAATAAAGAATAAGAGAATGAAAGGGGATTTTCATTTTGGGAATGCCTGTTGAATTTAATACCATGATTGTGACAAAAGGCAATGAAAAACGGATAGAGGAAAATATCTTTTTATTGGAGAAAGAGGGCTACCGCGTCTATCCTCTTGATATTCCGATGGACGTGCGCAAAACGAAAACCGGCGAGAAATCCGGCACCGGCGAGGTCCAAAAGCTCGAATGGGCGAACGGCCGGACAAGCATTACATACAGACTCACGTCGCTTCATTCGACAAACTGAAAAAACAAAAGCCGAGGGCATAAACGCCCTTGGCTTTTTTGATTACACGAGAGGTCCGCCGGCTTTGGCAATCGAGTCTGCATGGGAAAACTTTTTAAAGTTTTCTTTAAACTCATTGGCTAAAAACAGCGCTTTTTCGTTGTATGCTTGTTTATCGCTCCATGTGTTTTCAGGCTGAAGAACTTCATCCGGAACGCCCGGAACATGAACGGGACTGCGCAGGCCGAAAATGCTGTCTGCCGTCATGTCAGTCTGGTTCAGCCTGCCTTCAATAGCGGCCTTGACCATCGCTCTTGTATACGAAAGTTTCATCCGTTCTCCGACTCCGTACCCTCCGCCGGTCCAGCCTGTGTTGACCAGGAAGACTTGAACGCCGTGTTCGTCGATTTTATGCCCGAGCATTTCGGCATATACATGCGCCGGAAGCGGAAGGAACGGTGAACCGAAGCACGTCGAGAAAGTCGTTTGCGGAGATGTCACGCCGCGCTCGGTTCCCGCAAGTTTACTGGTGTACCCGCTTAAGAAGTGATACATCGCCTGTTCCTTCGTCAGTTTGCTGATCGGAGGGAGCACACCGAATGCGTCCGCCGTTAAAAAGACGATTGCCTGCGGATGGCCGGCAATGCTCGGCTGCACGATATTGCCGATCATCTCAATCGGATATGCGGCTCTTGTGTTTTCCGTGTAGAAGGAATTGTCGTAATCCGCTTCACCCGTTTTTTCATCAAGCACGACATTCTCAAGAACAGACCCGAAGCGGATCGCACGAAAAATCTGCGGTTCTTTTTCCTCGCTCAGATTGATACATTTAGCGTAACATCCGCCTTCAATGTTGAAAACGCCGGAATCTGACCAGCCGTGCTCGTCATCGCCGATCAGTTTGCGGTCCGCATCGGCTGAAAGCGTCGTTTTCCCTGTGCCGGAAAGACCGAAAAACAGGGCGACATCGCCTTTTTCACCGACATTGGCTGAGCAGTGCATCGGCAGTATATCCTGCTGCGGAAGCAGGAAGTTCATAATGGAGAATATTGATTTTTTCATTTCTCCGGCGTATTCGGTGCCGCCGATTAAAATGACGCGCTTTTCGAAAGAGACAATGATAAATGTTTCCGAATGCGTGCCGTCCGTCTCCGGATCTGCTTTAAAATGCGGAGCCGAGAGAATGGTGAAAGGCTGCGCTTGCGGATCTCTTTCATCCGTCTCCGGTCTGATAAACAGCTGGCGTGCGAATAAATTGTGCCACGCAAATTCATTTACGACCGTAATCGGGAGTCTGTATTTTTCATCCGCTCCTGCGAATCCTTCAAAAACAAACAGTTCATCCCGCTGTTTTAAGTAGCTGACGACTTTGGCGTACAGCTTTTCAAACGCCTCTTCAGAAATGGGCTGATTCACCGCGCCCCAATCAATTTGATTTTCTGTGCTTTGTTCACGGACGATAAATTTATCTTTAGGTGACCTGCCTGTATAAGCGCCGGTGGTGGCGCGTACGGCGCCCGTTGATGTCAGCGTTCCTTCATTTCGGCTGATCACTTTTTCGGTAAGTTTTGGAGCCGATAAATTATGATGCACATTCGGACTTGCAAGTAATGCTTGAAGATCTGCGGTTAAATCAACTAATTTCATAAAAACCTTCCTTTGCCGGTTTATTTGTATTTCGCTGAATGTGGAATTAGTATAACATATATCTGAAAATAGTCTATACTATTTGCGGTTTTTTGTTTGTGTTTTTCCATTGCTTCCCGAAATAAAGGCGCGTAATCACTTTAATTCATATTGACACTTTCCGCCCTTTTACGATAAGATATTTCATTGAGCGGATACTCTTATCCCGAGCTGGCGGAGGGACAGGCCCGATGAAGCCCAGCAACCGGTTTCTCTGTAAAAAAGCAGGTGAAAACACTGTGGGAAACCAAGGTGCTAACCTGATGCAAGGTTTAATATTTTCCTTGAGCGATAAGAGTGAAAGGCACACAGACCAAACCCTTTCCTCGAGTGGAAAAGGTTTTTTTATTTCATAAAATATGCCAATTAACATTCTCTGATATAGTATGACATTGTATTAAGAGGGAGCGAGTTCCGTATCATATGAGAAGGTCTTGCAAAAGATCTTTTTTCAGGAGGAAAAGTGAATGAGTAAAAACCGTCGACTATTTACATCTGAATCTGTTACTGAGGGTCATCCGGACAAAATCTGTGACCAAATTTCTGACAGTATCTTAGATGAGATTTTAAAAAATGACCCGAACGCGCGCGTGGCCTGCGAAACATCTGTAACGACAGGACTTGTGCTGGTAAGCGGAGAGATTACTACATCAACATACGTTGACATTCCGAAAACAGTCCGTGAAACGATTAAAGAAATCGGCTACACACGCGCCAAATACGGATTTGATGCGGAGACTTGCGCTGTTTTAACATCAATTGATGAACAGTCTGCGGATATCGCAATGGGTGTCGATCAGGCTCTTGAAGCGCGTGAAGGCACAATGAGCGATGCTGAAATCGAAGCAATCGGAGCGGGAGACCAAGGCCTGATGTTCGGTTATGCGTGTAACGAAACGAAAGAGCTTATGCCGCTTCCGATCTCTTTGGCGCATAAATTAGCCCGCCGTTTGAGCGAAGTCCGCAAAGAAGACATTCTTCCGTATCTTCGCCCTGACGGCAAAACGCAAGTTACCGTTGAATATGATGAAAACAACAAGCCGGTCCGCATCGACGCGATCGTTATTTCAACTCAGCACCACCCGGAAATTACGCTTGAGCAGATTCAGCGCAATCTGAAAGAGCATGTCATTAATCCTGTCGTGCCTGAGGAACTGATCGATGAAGAAACAAAATACTTCATCAACCCTACGGGACGTTTCGTAATCGGCGGACCTCAAGGTGACGCGGGTCTTACCGGCCGTAAAATCATCGTTGACACATACGGCGGATATGCACGCCACGGCGGCGGCGCATTCTCCGGTAAGGATGCGACGAAGGTAGACCGTTCTGCGGCATACGCTGCGAGATACGTAGCGAAAAACATCGTGGCAGCAGGCCTTGCTGATTCTTGTGAAGTGCAGCTTGCATACGCAATCGGCGTGGCACAGCCTGTTTCTATTTCCATCAATACATTTGATACAGGAAAAGCTTCTGAAGAAAAACTGATCGAAGTCGTACGGAATAACTTCGACCTGAGACCTGCCGGCATTATTAAAATGCTTGATCTGCGCCGCCCGATCTATAAGCAGACTGCTGCTTACGGCCACTTCGGACGTCATGATGTGGATCTTCCTTGGGAGCGTACTGACAAGGCGGATGCGCTTCGCAAAGAAGCACTAGGAGAATAATTTTATAGCCGCTTACTTAAGCGGCTTTCCCTTTTTGTAGATGCTGCCATGCTTATTTTTACATAGCGTGAAACCAATGGCGTAACACAGCGTCTATAAAAAGGGGGTCCAATTAGAAAATTACACTTATGGAGGCTATACTATGTGTGGATTTGTCGGTGTTTTTAATAAGCATCCATTAACTCAAACCGCAGATCAAGAAGAGCTAATCAAACAAATGAACCAAATGATCGTTCACCGCGGTCCTGACAGCGATGGGTATTATCATGACGAGCACGTCGGATTCGGCTTCAGACGGCTCAGTATTATTGACGTAGAAAACGGCGGACAGCCTTTATCATATGAAGACGAAAAATATTGGATCATTTTTAACGGCGAAATCTATAACTACATTGAATTGAGAGAAGAGCTTGAAGCGAAAGGCTACACTTTCAATACAGATTCCGATACTGAAGTGCTCCTTGCGACATACCGTCATTATAAAGAAGAAGCCGCTTCAAAGCTTCGCGGAATGTTTGCGTTTTTAATCTGGAACAAAGCTGACCGCGTTATGTACGGCGCGAGAGACCCGTTCGGCATTAAGCCGCTGTATTACACAACCATCGGGGACAAAGTATATTTTGCATCTGAAAGAAAAAGTTTAATGGCCGCTCAAAACGGCATTGATCTTGATACAGCTTCTTTACAGCAATATATGTCTTTCCAATTCGTTCCTGAACCGAGCACGCTTGACGCTGAAGTGAAAAAAGTCGAGCCGGGCAGCCAGTTTACGATCCGCCCGGAAGGCGACATCGCGTTTAAAACATATTTTAAAGCGAACTTTAAGCCTGTTCAGTCTGATGAAGATAAATTGGTGAAAGAAGTCAGAGACGCAATCTTTGACTCTGTCAAAGTTCACATGAGAAGTGACGTTCCTGTCGGTTCGTTTCTATCCGGCGGTATCGACTCTTCTTTTATCGTCTCAGTTGCGAAAGAATTTCACCCGAGCCTTAAAACATTTTCCGTCGGTTTTGAGCAGCAGGGCTTCAGTGAGGTTGACGTAGCGAAGGAAACGGCTGCCGCGCTCGGGATTGAAAATATCAGCAAAGTCATTTCTCCTGAGGAGTATATGAACGAGCTTCCGAAAATCGTCTGGCACTTTGATGACCCGCTTGCAGATCCGGCGGCGATTCCTTTGTACTTTGTCGCAAAAGAAGCGAAAAAACATGTAACGGTCGCGTTATCCGGGGAAGGCGCGGACGAGCTGTTCGGCGGGTACAATATTTACCGCGAACCGCTTTCGCTTAAACCGTTTGAACGCATTCCGTCCGGTCTGAAAAAAATGCTTCTTCATGTGGCGTCCGTCATGCCTGAAGGAATGAGAGGGAAAAGCCTCTTAGTCCGCGGCTGCACACCGCTTGAGGAGCGTTATATCGGTAATGCGAAGATTTTTGAAGAGCCCGTGAAAAAACAGCTGCTCAAACATTACAATCCAGAGCTTTCATACCGTGATGTCACGAAGCCGTACTTTACGGAAAGCCGTTCATACAGCGACATTAATAAAATGCAGTATGTTGACATCCATACGTGGATGCGCGGCGACATCCTGTTAAAGGCTGACAAAATGACGATGGCCAACTCATTGGAACTGCGCGTGCCGTTCCTTGATAAAGTCGTGTTTGACGTGGCTTCTAAAATTCCGGATGAACTGAAAACGAAAAACGGCACGACGAAATACCTTCTGCGCAAAGCTGCTGAAGGGGTAGTGCCTGATCATGTGCTTAACCGCAAAAAACTCGGCTTCCCTGTGCCGATCCGCCACTGGCTGAAAAATGAAATGAACGAATGGGTTCGCAACATCATTCGTGAAAGTGAAACAGATGCTTATATTGAAAAGGATTATGTCCTTCAGCTTCTAGAAGATCATTGTGCCGACAGAGCGGACAACAGCCGCAAAATCTGGACCGTGCTGATCTTCATGATCTGGCACAGCATCAATGTTGAAAAAAGACTGGTGCCGGAAGAGCTGAATCATCAGCCGAAAGAAGTCATTTTCGTTTAATCCAAAAGGCTTTCGATGTTATCGAAAGCCTTTTTTCTATTGTTTTTTTGTAAACCGTCTATTCCGCTCTGTTTTCGACAAAGTATTACGCAATATTCAGAAAAAGGTTATAATAGGACTAATCGGGTAGATTCCGGAAAGTGTTTTCTGGCTATTTCGTCTCGGTTTGTTGTTTCTTTGTCAAAATCAGGGGGAGGGAGAGTTATGCAAAACAAAGAAAAAACGCTTCACCGCGGCTTGGAAGAGCGGCATATCTCGCTTATGTCGTTGGGCGCCGCGATTGGAGTCGGGCTGTTTCTCGGGTCGGCTTCTGCCATAAAGCTTGCCGGGCCGGGGATTTTAGCCGCTTACGCCTGCAGCGGACTGATTATGTTTTTTATTATGCGGGCATTAGGGGAAATGGCGATTCAAAAGCCTGTAGCCGGCTCATTCAGCCGGTATGCCAGAGATTATCTCGGTCCGCTTGCCGGGTTTTTAACAGGCTGGAATTATTGGTTTTTATGGGTTGTTACCTGCATGGCGGAAATCACCGCGGTCGGCATTTATATGGGCTACTGGTTCCCTGACGTGCCGTCATGGATCTGGGCGCTTTGTGCACTCGTCATTATGACGGCTGTCAACTTTCTGGCGGTCAAAGCGTACGGTGAGCTTGAATTCTGGTTTGCGCTCATTAAAGTCTTGGCGATTCTGTCAATGATCGCGATCGGTCTGGTGATGATCGTATTCGGTCTCGGAAACGGAGGCGTTGCGCTCGGAATCAGCAATTTATGGAGCCACGGCGGCTTTTTCCCGAATGGGATTAAAGGGGTGCTGCTGTCGCTTCAAATGGTCATGTTTGCCTATCTCGGGATTGAGCTGATCGGTGTCACAGCCGGTGAGGTCAAAAATCCGGAAAAATCACTGGCGCGGGCCATAGATACTGTTTTTTGGCGCATTCTCATTTTTTACGTCGGAGCTTTGTTTGTCATTATGTCAATTTATCCGTGGCAGGAAATCGGTTCAGGCGGAAGCCCGTTTGTTTTGACATTTGAAAAAATCGGAATACCCGCTGCAGCCGGAATCATTAATTTTGTCGTATTGACGGCGGCTCTTTCTTCCTGCAACAGCGGGATCTTCAGTACGGGGCGCATGCTGTTCAATCTGGCGGAACAAAATGAAGCGCCTAAAGCATACGGTACGGTCACAAAAGGCGGTGTGCCGGGAAAAGCGGTATTGGTTTCAGCGGGCGCGTTGTGCATCGGCGTTTTGTTGAACTACGTGGTGCCGGCGAAAGTGTTTACGTGGGTGACGAGCATTGCGACGTTCGGGGCGATTTGGACATGGTCGATTATTTTGCTTTCTCAAATGAAATATCGTAAAAGCTTACAGCCGGAACAACGGAAAAAACTGAAATATAAAATGCCTTTATACCCCTTTTCCTCATATATCTCGCTGGCATTTCTGGCTTTTGTCGTTGTGCTGATGGCTTTTGATGCAGAGACCAGGGTGGCCGTCATCATCGGTCCTGTCTGGTTCGGCATATTATTAGCCGCCTACTACGGGAAAGGTTTCCATAAAAGAAAAGACATAGGTCTGGAAAACGGACAGACATTCGCCGAAAAAGCGTAAAAAAAGAGCCCGGAACATGGGCTCTTTTTTTTCATAGGATCGGGCCGGCGGGGGAAGAATAAAACAAATTCCTGAACATTTTGCTTCTGTTTCCTGACAATCGGGAGAATGCAAATGGTTTTTACTTAAATAATATTTTGAAAAATGGTACAGTAGTAAAAACAAAGCTGATCTATTTTTATTTCTTTTGCAGTGTTTTATAATATCGGCCTTTTTCAACATATTCCGTTCTGATTCTTTCCATGTCCTGTATGTCTTCTTCTGTCAGCCGGCGGATAACCTTTGCGGGCCGGCCGAACGCAAGACAGCCGGGAGGAATGGTTTTGCCCGGAGGAACGAGACTTCCGGCGCCGATAAACGCGCCTTCTCCGATTTCCGCCCCGTCAAGAATGACGGAGCCCATACCGATTAAAGCATTCTTTTTGATGATTGCGCTGTGCAGTGTAACCTGATGGCCGATCGTGACGTCATCTTCAATAAGAAGCGGGCGGTTCGGACTTTGATGCAGACAGCTCAAGTCCTGTATGCTGACTCTTTTTCCGATCCTTGTCGGCGCAACATCCCCCCGGATGACGGCCGAGAACCAGATGCTTGATTGTTCTCCGATCACGACGTCGCCCGTAATGACGGCGTTATCCGCAATGAACGCTTCAGGATGTATGTCAGGCGTAAATTGTTTATAAGGGTAGATTATCATGTCTCATCCTTCTTTCTCTAAATTTATGTAAGAGGTGAACTGCATGTGGACTTGGAAAGCAGACAGGCCCGTCGGTACCATTGTCATTATCCACGGGGCGAGCGAATACCACGGGCGTTATAAATGGCTCGTTGAAATGTGGAGATCTTCCGGATATAACGTGGTGATGGGCGATTTGCCCGGTCAGGGAACGTCGACCCGCGCCAGAGGGCATATTCGCTCTTTCCAAGAATACATTGATGAAGTAGATATATGGATTGATAAAGCGAGAACGCTTGAAGCGCCCGTTTTCCTTTTGGGCCACAGCATGGGCGGACTGATTGCGATAGAATGGTTTAAGCAGCAGAGAAATCCCCGCATTACGGCACTCATTTTATCATCACCTTGTCTGGGTCTGCAAATAAAAGTCAATAAAGTCCTTGATTTTGCGTCTAAAGGACTGAACGTCCTCGCTCCGTCCCTCAGAGTGGATTCCGGCTTATCACCTGATATGGCAACGAGGAATGCGGATATGATTGAAGCGGATCAAAACGATTCTTTATATGTCACGAAGGTATCCGTAAGATGGTACAGAGAGCTTTTAAAAACCATTGATGCCGCTATGGTGCCGACTGATGCGTTTTTAAAGGTGCCGCTTTTGCTTATGCAGGGCGGAGATGACAAAATCGTCGATAAAATGAAGGTCCGCAAATGGTTTTCCGGTGTGGCTTCCCATAATAAATCGTACCGGGAATGGGAAGGGCTTTATCATGAAATTTTTAATGAACCGG
Source organism: Bacillus sp. A1 (assembly GCF_042296235.1). Taxonomy (NCBI): domain Bacteria; kingdom Bacillati; phylum Bacillota; class Bacilli; order Caryophanales; family Bacillaceae; genus Bacillus; species Bacillus sp. A1. The sequence goes on along the minus strand of NZ_CP141181.1, from coordinate 2,971,487 downwards.
AAAGAGAAACTGTGTTTAAGGCGGCAAAAGCCTTTACAGATCAGTATATTTGAATTCGCTGGGGGTGCATATGTTGACAGTACCGGAACATCCTTTTAACCTTATGGCAAAAGTGTATCGGGAAATTTTTCCGCTCGTTCATCAGGAATTGAACATGTGGCGGGAAAAATCAGATTCCATTAAAAATACCGAGCTGCGGCAGCAGGCGGCTGCAAGTATCCGCGATAAATCGTTTCATTGTGAAGGCGGCGGCATTTTAGCCCTGCTTTCGGGAGAGCAAAAACAGAAATGCGTGCAATTTATCATCGCGTATCAGACAATCAGTGATTATCTGGACAATCTGTGCGACCGCAGCACCTCGCTTGATCCCGAGGACTTCCGCATGCTTCATCTTTCCATGCGTGACGCGCTGACGGTCGGTGCCGAGGTGCGGCCGTACTATCAGTACAGAGACGAGCGGGATGACGGCGGTTATCTTCATGAGCTGGTCAGAACATGCCAGCGGGTGCTCGGGTCAATAGAACATTACGGTATCATTAAACCTTATTTGCTTGAGCTGTGTGATTATTATTGCGATCTTCAGGTTCATAAGCATGTCGTTGAGCATGAACGCGTTCCGAGGCTTAAAGGCTGGTTTGAGCAGTACCGGTCACAGCTTCCGGAAATGGAGTGGTTTGAATTCTCGGCCTGCGCCGGATCGACGTTAGGCATTTTCTGTCTCGTTGCTTACTCGTTCCAGCCTGATTTTAACGAACTTACCGCTGAGAAAATCCGCAGCAGTTATTTTCCGTACATACAAGGGCTGCATATACTGCTCGATTATTTAATTGACCAGGAAGAGGATCTGCTTGAAGGCGATCTGAATTTCTGTACGTATTATCAGTCTCATGAAGAAATGATGCAGAGACTGCAGCATTTTATTGAAAAAGCGGATGAACATTTGAAAGGCATTCCGCATGAAAATTTTCACCGGCTGATCAACAGGGGGCTGCTCGGCGTCTATTTATCCGATGACAAAGTCGCCGGCCAAAAAGAAATGGGCCGCCTCGCGCGAAAGCTGATCAGGGCAAGCGGAAAAACGTCATTTTTCTTTTATATCAACGGAAGAGCCTACCGCAAATTTCAGAAGATGGCTTGGACGAAAAGTTCGTAATGGGTGAACTGCGCCTCTCGTGTAAATCATGACGGCGCAGTTTTTTATTTATGACGTGAAGTATGAAATGAAACATTGTTTGCGCCTGCAGAATATGATACTTTAATTTTATGAAAAAATTAAAGTATTTAGCGGTTATAGCATTACTTTCCATTTCCGGAGGCTGCTCCGTCATCCATGCTTCCGCCGGCTATCATCCTGTCTTGATAGCGCACAGGGGCTCTTCTGCGATTGAGCCGGAACATACAGCTTTGTCTTATGCGCGTGCCATTAAAGACAAAGCAGATTATATTGAGATAGACTTACGGGAGACAAAGGACGGCCATCTGATTGCAATTCACGATAAAACGGTAGATCGGACAACAGATGGTAAAGGGATGACAGATGATCTGTCTTTGGCTCAGATTAAGAAACTGAATGCGGGAAAAGGAGAAAAGATTTTAACATTAGAAGAAATCATACAGAAATTCGGACAAACTGCCAATTACTATATTGAGACAAGAGAAAGCAACGGCAGCCTGGTGATGGAAAAGAAACTGATTGACATATTACAAAAACATAAGCTGATTTCCAGCCATAAAGCAGTCATTGAGTCTTTTAGCGGGAAGAGCTTAAAGAAAGTTCGATCTATGAATAAAAAAGTTCCTCTTGTCCGATTATTAAAAGATAACGAGGCTGAGGAGATAAATGATAAGCAGCTGCAAACCATTAGAACGTATGCTGATACAGTCGGGCTCAACGCCAAATTGGCAAATGAAGCAGTCGTGAAGCGCATTCATCACAATAAGATGAAAGTGCACGTGTTTTTTGATAAGGAAGACGAGCATACGCTGACGCCTATTATGCTGAAACAAAAAGCAGATGGTATCTTTACAAACAATCCCGCTTATACACGCGGCGTGCTGCAAAACAGTAAATAAAAAGAGACATGCGCATTTTACGCTGTCTCTTTTTTTAACGGTTTCTTTTTTGCCGCAAGGTGCATTGCGAATTTGCCGATCAGCCCGATGACAAAAAATGCAGCAAACCACCAGTAATAGGTTTTCGCGAACTCAAATCCTAAATGTCTTGATAAAATGATGACGAACATCACATAGGGAACACTTGAAAATATGATGCGAAGAATATTCAAACTGCCGCTCCTCCCAGATGTTACACTTAAAGATGTGCTTTTTTCCATTATTTCATAGTAATTGATGTTTCTTGAAAAGTAAACACAAAAAGAGTCGGCCCGCTTATGACAGGCCGATTCTTTATTTGCCGGCAGATTTCTTTTCAATCGCTATAATAAACGGCGGGTCGTTTCGCTGGTTGAGAAAGCCGTAGCTCAGCACGCGCGCTTTTTCCTGATCAAGATTGCTGCAGTACTCCAGTAATGCACTTTTTTCCGTCTTGCCTTCAGGATGCCCGTGGTACACAACGAGAACGATCAGCCCGTTCTCCTTCAGCAGTTCAAGGAGCTGTTCGATCGCGGAAATGGTTGAGTGACCGTTTGTCGTAATGCTTTTATCGCCGCCGGGCAGATAGCCGAGATTAAAGACGGCGCAAGCCACACGACCGAGCGCATCTTCAGGCAGCGATGCCTTTATTTGATCATGGCTCTTATGGTGAAGCGTGACGCGCGGGCCGAAGTCGGCACCGAGCCGCTCCTTCGTTTTAGCGAGTGCGTCCGCTTGAATATCAAAAGCATGAACATGTCCTGTCTCACCGACAAGGCCGGCCAGAAAATATGTATCATGTCCGTTGCCCATCGTCGCGTCAACCGTGATATCACCTTCCTGTGCGGCGGACTTCAGCAATTCTTTACTGAAAGGGAGGATGTGCATCAAGGTCATAGGGCGGTCTCCTCCCCGATCTTTCTGAAGAGCTTCCCTTGATAGCTTCCCCGTGTTTCCAGCTCTTTTTGAATGGCGCCCAGTACTTCCCACTTATTGACGCTCCACATCGGTCCGACCATTAATTCGATCGGCCCGTCTCCCGTAATGCGGTGAACAATCATTTCCGGGGGAATGATTTCGAGCTGATCACATACAAGACTTACATATTCTTCTTGAGAAAGGAACTCCAGCTTTCCTTTTTCATATTGCTTCACCATCGGTGTGCCTTTTAATAAGTGAAGCAGGTGAATTTTAATGCCTTGCACATCCAAATCAGCGACGGCTTTGGCCGTCTCCATCATCATGTCCCTGTTTTCAAGCGGAAGCCCGTTAATGATATGGGAACAAACGCGGATGCCGTGTTTTCTCAGTTTATTGACACCCTCAACATAGCAGTCAAAGTCATGGGCGCGGTTGATCAGAAGGGCGGTCCGCTCATGCACGGTCTGCAGCCCGAGTTCAACCCATAAATAGGTCCGCTCATTCAGTTCGGCCAAATATTCCACGACATCGTCCGGCAGGCAGTCCGGACGGGTCGCGATCGACATGCCGACAACGCCGTCAAGCTTGAGGACGGATTCAAATTTTTCACGCAGCTCCTCTACCGGGGCATGCGTATTCGTGAACGCTTGGAAATATGCGATATATTTGCCGTCTTTCCACTTTTCGTGCATACGGTTTTTGATATCGTGAAATTGCGTGAGTAAGTCATCGGCCCGATTGCCGGCAAAATCGCCGGAGCCCGCCGCGCTGCAGAATGTGCAGCCTCCGTGTGCAACCGTGCCGTCCCGATTCGGGCAGTCAAAACCGCCGTCAAGCGCGACTTTAAACACTTTATGCCCGAAATGCTCCCGCAGATGATAATTTAATGTATGGTACCGTTTTTCCGTATTTGAATAAGGAAAAGGGTTATTCTCGTTCAATGTTCAAAAAGCCTCCCTCACATCAGATGCATCCTAAAATTGTAGCATGAATGATGGGGGTTCACAATCTGAAAACAGGATGCGGCTTTCTTTTGTTTATTATGACTGCAGGCAGGATTCTCATTCCTTTAGCTTAAACACGGAAAATTTGGTTCTCTTTCCTTCAACCTTCGGGTGTTATTATTTTTGGTCCGCTCAAACTAAGTTTGATTTCCCATTCACTGAGGAGGGGTTTCGTTGGCAACAAGACAATCAGTAGATGAACATCTCCAAAGAAGCGAACAGGCGTATGAATTTGCGAATGAACAATTTATGACCGCTTCGAAACAAGAGCATTATAATGATAATGAGTACAGTGAAGCGCAAATGATGCTTGAAAACGCGGTGAATGAATTAAACAAGCTGTCATTATCTGCGAATGATCAGCAAAGAGAGCAGCTTTACCGAATGAGATTGCAGCTGCAGACCTTGCAAAACAATATGATTTTGCAGCGTAATTTTGATTACTGACCGCTCCGTTTCAAATGGTTCAGCCAACCTGCCGGAATCCCGGCGGGTTTTTTTGTATTTTTTTAAAAAAAGAATTGACAATAGGGCGGAGTGTGTTTATTGTATTACGTGTACTACTTGATGTAATACACATAAAACACTCGAAAAATGAAATCGACATATAAATGTTAAGCATAGGGAAGGGGAACTTTCATGAAAAACAAAAGATCCGTAAAACAAGATGTGCCTCTTATTATCGCCGCCTCGGTTTTGGCCAGCAGTCTGTTTGCCGTTCTTGTCGTCATCGGATTTCAATGGCAGAACATTTAAAGAAAGAGAGCAGCTCGTAAAAGAAAGAAGGGAAGTAAATGATTCAAATCGATCCGAGAAGCTCAACTCCGATTTATGAGCAGATCATACAGCAACTGAAAGAGCTTTGTTTAAAAGGGATCATGAAGCCGGGGGATAAACTTCCTTCTGTCAGGGAATTGGCAACGATCATTATCGCCAATCCGAACACAGTCAGCAAAGCGTACAAGGAGCTCGAACGCGATGGTGTCATTGAAACGCTGAGGGGAAGAGGGACGTATATATCGGAGAATGCAAAAACGACATTGGTTGAAGGGAAGATGACGATGATAAAAGAGCAATTGAAACAGCTCATCATCGATGCCCATTACGCGGGAGTTGAGCTGGAGAAGCTGCAGGAATGGATAAAGGAAATCAGCGCTGATCTGAAAGGAGGCAAGGATCATGATTGAATTGCGGAATCTCTCAAAAACAATAGACGGTAAAGAAGTGCTCAAGGATATTTCGCTCACCATCGGAAAAGGGGAAATTTTCGGACTGCTCGGGCGAAACGGATCAGGGAAAACAACACTGCTCCGGCTCATTCAGCAGATTCTGCTGCCGGATCAAGGGACGGTTTTATTTAATCAGGTGGAAATAAAGCGACATCCGAAAGTAAAACAGAACATCATTTATATGCCTGTTGAAAATCCTTTTTATGACAAGTATACATATAAACAGCTTGTTGCGATTGTAAGCAGAATCTATCCGAATTTTGATGTGACTTACGCCAATGAGCTGATGAACAGGTACGGCATTCCGGAAACGAAGAAATACCGTGAATTATCGACAGGCCTGAAAAAACAGCTTGCGCTCGTCCTTGCCTTTGCTTCACGTCCGGCTCTTATCCTTTTGGATGAACCGACGGACGGAATTGACGCCGTAACGCGTCATGACGTGCTTCAGCTTATGGTGGATGAAGTGGCTGAACGGGAAACGAGCATTCTGATTACCTCACACCGTTTAGAAGATATTGAGCGAATGTGCAACCGGATCGGGTTTTTGGAAGGAAATCAGCTGACGAATGTGATGGACTTGGATGATATGAAGGAAGAGTACATGAAAATTCAAATGGCATTTGAAGAGGACGTCGCCTTGAAGATCAGAGAACAAAACATACCGATTCTCGACCATGCCGGTGTGTTTTATACGGTGCTGATTCAAAAGAACGATGAAAAGAAAAAGAACTTTCTGCAAGAGCTGCAGCCGAAAGTATGGAACGAACTTCCTGTGAACTTAGAAGAAGTCTTCATCGCGAAGTTCGGAGGGAACCGGAGATGGTAGACAGGGGATTGCTGTACAGGGAATGGGTGCAGAATCGAACTGTTCTTGTGATGGTCGGTATTTTTTTAGCGGCGGTCAATCCATTTGAAGTGTTAAATACCTATCTGGTCTATCAAGGCTGTCTGGACACCCCGGAAGCATATTGTAACTTTTATGTGAATTCTCTGGAGAGCGGAATGCTGAACTTAAACTGGGCGCCCGCTGTCATTTTGGCGGTTTGCTTATTCGGACTGGAGCGTACGAAAGGAACGATTGATGCGCTGTTCAGTCTGCCTTATTCCCGCGCTCAGGTGTTTCACACTAAATTTTGGCTCGGGGCGGCGCTCATTACCGGCGCTCAGGTGATCGGCTACGGGCTGGCTGAGCTGCTCATTCTTCTGTTAAAGCCTGAGCGCGTATATTTCTTTCACCATTACAGCGTCGGAGAGATTATTGTGAGTGTTTTGGCTTTTACATTGGTTGCGAGCGCAGGCTGCTTAACGGGCAATACATTCGCCCAGCTGTTAACGGCGTTTACTGTGTCGATATCACCATACTTGATCATTACGTTGCCATTGTCCAATGTAGAAGTCATCTTCGGAGCCGGCATGTATGAGCTGATGCCGTCAGTCGATGCTTATATCAAAGTATACAATTTTTTTCAATATCTGAATCCAATAACGTACGGTGATACCGATTGGGTATCTGCCAGCAAGTATATATTAATCATTCCGGCAGTGATGAGCATTGTATTTTATGCCATCGGGTACTTTTGCTATGTCAGGCAGCCGGTGGAACGGAACGGCCGTTTTTTTCTCTGGAGACAGCTTGACCGGCCCATTCAGATTGTGGTGATCATAATCGCCGTTCTCGGTTTTGGCCTGGCGGGGTACTCGACGGGACATACGATGACAGGGTATGTGGCCGGGATGCTGGTCGGAGGAGCGATCGGATTTTTGGTCAGTTATTTTGTGATTTATAAAAAAACGAAGCATGTGTAAGAGAGGAGGACCGGAATGATACCGCGGGGATTGTTGTACACAGAATGGAAAAAAAATCAGTGGTTGTTTTTATGCAGCGGCATTCTTTTAATGGCGGCAAACCCTTTTATGGTTTATAACAACTACTCAACATATCAAGAATGTTTGAATAACCCAGCTCTTCAAGATTGTGAATTCGTTGTCAATTATACGAATGGGTCGCCTCTTTCCTTCAGCTGGATTGTGAGTGTCATCATTGCCGTCTTCTTATTAGGCTTGGAACGGACAAAGGGAACGATGGATGCCTTGTTAAGCATGCCTTACAGCAGAGGCCAAATCTTTCAGACGAAATTCTGGCTCGGCGGGGCAGTCATTGTTGTTCCTCAGGCGATAGGCTATGGAACGGCGTCATTGCTGATATCTTTGCTGAAACCGAGCCATACGTACGATTTTGATCATTTTTCAATCGGAATGATTGTCATCAGTTTTATGGCTTACGCCTTGTTAATGGCATCCGGCGCATTAACGGGACAGATATTCGCCCAGCTGTTAACGGCGTTTACCGTCACAGTTCTGCCCTTTTTACTCATCGGTCTGCCGGCCGCGAATTTGGAGGTCGTATTCGATTTTAGTGTCGGAGATCAATTTTCTTTTATCAGCAGTTATATCGAATCCCGTCTTTTTATATTTGTAACCCCTATTGGATATGTGTTTAACGACTGGATCAGAGAAAGGGATTTGATTTTAATCATTCCGATTGTGATGAGCCTTGTCTTTTATCTGATCGGTTACGTCAGCTTTCTGAAACATCCGAATGAACGGAACGGCAGATTCTTTCTTTGGAGAAAATTGGACCGGCCGGTGCAGATCTTGGTGATTGCCTTTGCCGTTATGGGTTTCGGCGTTTTCGGATATGGGGTCACAGACACGATGTTCGGCTATTTAGCCGGCATTATCTTCGGCGCGATTATCGGGTTTTTCATCAGTTATTTTACGGTTTACAGGAAGTCAAAGCATATGTAGATCTGTTTGAAAATGAGCAGTTTGGAGGAAGGCAAGGTGCCGATTAGCGGTTTGCTTTATAAAGAATGGAAGCAGCGGCAGACGCTGCTGCTTCTTACATCGGGGTTCTTAGCTATTTTAGGCCCTTTGGCAATTATAAATGAGTATTTTCACTATAAGGATTGTTTAAAAACACTTCATCAATATTCAGGTTCAGTTTGTACGTTCAGCATTGATTACAGCAATCGGAATTTGATTGGGCTGCATTTCATTCCTCCGGTTATGATGGGGCTTTTTCTGATAAGAGGAGGCAGGGCTGAAAGGATGTTTACACTGAGTCTTCCGTATTCGAGAAGCCGGATATTTCATACGAAGTTTTTCTTGGGAGCAGCCGTGTTAGCCGGCTCGCAGTTTGTTTCTTACGGAGTATCTGACCTATTGTTTCTAGCGCTTAAACCTGACGCTGTCCATCATTTTCAATCATTCAGCTCAGGGATGCTGGTCATCAGCTTGATGATTTATGCATTAGTGACAGCTGCCGGCACGATAACGGGCAATTTAGCGGCGCAGCTGATCACGGCGTTCACGGTTTCCGTCTTTCCGATCGTGGTTATGACGATTTACTTGTTAAACGCTGAGTTCCTTTTTGGCAGGCAGGCTGTGCCGGATATTGATTTCCCTTGGAGCGGATTTCTGATCTATTTCATGCCTGCCGCTTACATCCATACCTCATGGATGTATTACATGAAACACGCATTGTTAATTTCCGCAATTATGGGATTTTGTTTCTATCTATTCGGCTATGCGAATTTCCTGAAAATGCCGAGTGAACGAAGCGGACATTTTATCCTAAGCAAACACATTGAACGCACCATTCAAGTGCTCGTCATGGTGCTCAGTATGCTGGGAAGTGCGGGGGTATGCGGATATGCTTATAACGGTTCGTATACCGGTTACATATTCGGCATGCTTATCGGCGCGGTGATCGGGTTTTTCATCAGTTATTACTTCATCTATAAAAAAACGAAACAGATATAAGGGGGAGTGGTGTACATGATAGAAGTACAGCATATTGATCATTCATTTAAAATCGGCAGGAAAGGCAGAGAGAGTGAGGTTCCGGTATTGAAGGATGTTTCTTTGACCGTTGAAAAAGGGGAAATCGCCTGTATCGTCGGGCGGAGCGGTTCCGGAAAATCAACGCTTCTGAATTTAATTTCCGGATACATAGCGCCGACGAAGGGCCGTATCGTCATTAATGGCACTGATGTGACGGGCTTCAGTGAAAAAGAGTGGGCGCAGTTCCGCCTCGGGCATTTCGGTTTTATTTTTCAAAGTTTTCAGCTCATTCCGAGTCTGACAACCTATGAAAATGTTGAAATGCCGCTTGCCTTAAAAGGCGTCAAACCGTCTGAACGCAAGCAGAAAGTCGCGGACATGCTGAAACGGGTCGGACTTGAGAATCATGCGAATCATTATCCGAATGAGCTGTCAGGCGGCCAGCAGCAGCGTGTCAGTATCGCAAGAGCCCTGATTTTAAATCCGTCGATTATTTTAGCTGATGAGCCGACGGGAAGTCTCGATTCAGAAACGGAGCTTGAGGTGCTTGCGTTAATTCAGCAGCTGAACCGGGAGCGCGGGATTACATTTGTCATCATTACGCATGACGATGAAGTCGCTTCGATCGCGCATTCAAAATTCCAGCTGCATGACGGTGTATTAAAAGGGGGCGTTACTGTTGAGATTTAAGGATCAGATTCACTTTATCAGAAGAAATATGAAGAAAAACCGGCTGCGTGTTTTCATGACGGTGCTGGCAACGACAATGGCGTGCGCGTTTTTGGTCGTGCTGGCGTCCGTCGGATTCGGCATCCAAAAAACGATTACAGACATTACGATGAGCCAGCAGATTGTTACGGAAATCAATGTGCTCGGCCAAGAGAACGGAAAAGCCGTGAAGAAATCAGACTTGGAAAAGTATAAGAATGTCAAGTCTGTCGTTGAAAGAACACAAGTGTATGAACCGAATAAAGCGTCGTTAGGAAACCGAACAAATGAAGATTCTGCCATTGTGCTGACAAACATGAACGATGAAGTCAAAGCCAATATGGAGCTTGATCAGGGAAGGGTCGCCCGTACAGAGAATGAAATCGTGGTCGGCTATGATTTTGCGAAGAACCTATTGACGAAAAAAGAGGCTGACGCTTACGACAAAGAGTTAAAGGATCACCAAGGCGACATGTCGGAGGTGAAAAAACCAAAAGGCTATACGAAAGACCTGCTTAATAAAACGATACAGCTGAGCATCTCCAAAACAAACAAAGACGGAGACGTTGAGAAAACGAAAACGTACGACTTCAAAGTAGTCGGAATTACAAAAAAACCGTCCCAAGATTGGATAGAAGATACAAATATTTTTGTGAGTGATCAATTCAAGAAGGACTTCTCAACATTCTTGGATCTGAAGAATGGAAATGTGGAAAAAAACATCAATGTGTATGCGGACAAATTCGATCATGTCGATCAGATTACCCATGACCTCACGGATGACGGCTTCTATGTCAGGTCTGTCACAACCGAGCTGAAGGGCGTCAATACCTTTTTCCTCGTCTTTAAAATCGGCCTGATCTTTGTCGGCTTTATCGCCGTCGTGATTTCTGCCATCGGTATTTTCAATACGATGACAATGGCGGTTACGGAAAGAACGCAGGAAATCGGGATTATGAAAGCGATCGGCGCAAGCCCGTCCATCATCCGCAGAATGTTCCTGATGGAAAGCGCCTATATCGGGATATTAGGTTCTGTCATCGGGATTATCATTTCTTACGGAGTGAGTTTTGCCGTCAATCTGGCTGTGCCGGTTATCTTGAAAGCGGTAGGGGGAAACACCGGAGCTGAAGATCTTCATTATACCTTCTCCTATATCCCGCTCAGCCTCGTTGTGATCGCAGTTGTCATTTGTGCGGGGGTCGCGGTGATTTCCGGTATGAATCCGGCCCGCAAAGCGACAAAAACCAATGTTCTGACTGCATTAAGAAGAGAACTGTAAAGGAAAAAAGCCGGCTGGACATCAGCCGGTTTTTCCTCTATCTATCAGAAAAGGGCGGATACCATGTTTCACATTTTGTTAATAGAAGATGATAACACTTTGTTTCACGAGATGAAAGAGAGATTAACGGGCTGGTCATTTGCGGTGCACGGAATAAAAGATTTCAGCCGGGTCATCCGGGAGTTTTCCGAAATTAAGCCTGATTTGGTGATCATTGATGTACAGCTGCCGAAATTTGACGGCTTTCATTGGTGCAGAATGATACGCTCCCAATCAAACGTGCCGATTCTCTTTTTGTCCTCGCGCGATCATCCCGCGGATATGGTCATGTCGATGCAGCTCGGGGCAGATGATTTTATTCAGAAGCCTTTTCACTTTGATGTGTTAATCGCGAAAATACAGGCGGTGTTCCGCCGTGTGCATCAATACGGCACAGAACCGGCGCTGATGAAAAGATGGTGCGGGGCGGTCATTGACACAGAAACCAACACGGTCAGCCGTAAAAACGGTTCGGTCGAGCTGACCAAAAACGAAATGCTGATCTTAAAACTGCTGGCTGAGCAGAAAAATAAAATCGTCAGCCGGGAAGAACTCATCAGAAGCCTATGGAATGATGAGCGTTTCGTCAGTGATAATACGCTGACGGTGAATGTCAACCGGCTGCGGAAAAAACTCGATCAATTAGGCATCGGGAAAATGATTGAAACCAAGGTGGGGCAGGGATACATCGCAAAGGAAGAAGACGGTCTTTATGATTAAGTCATTTCTGCTCGAAAGAAAAAGCTGGATCGCGATGTTTCTTTTGCAGCAGGCTGTGCTCCTTTTTGCGGCATATATTGATCCGTCTATTCCGTTTTTTTCGGTGCTGTATTTCGTTTACCTGTCGCTTCTTGTGTTTCTTGTATTTCTCTTGTTCCGCTATCGTAAAGAGACCGCCTATTATAAAAGCTTAAGAGAGTGGGACGCCAATTTAGACATATCTTATCTTAAAGCGCCTGACAGTCCGTTTGAGTCTATCGTTGAAGAAAGCATTGAAGGGCAGACAGAGCAGTTAAGAAAAAGCTCACTTCATCTTCAGGCGGCGTCAGAGCATGAAAAGGACGATCTGATGTCATGGATTCACGAGGTCAAAACACCGCTGACAGCGATGCATCTCATGATCGAGCGCCTTGATGAACAGCAGCTGAAAGCCCCTTTGCTGTATGAATGGCTGCGGATTCACCATCTCCTGGACCAGCAGCTTCATCAGAAACGATTGTCCTTTATTGAAAATGATTTATCATTCCAGCGAATTCAGCTCAGACCGCTCGTTTTCAAAGAAATTAAAAATCTGCAATCATGGTGTATACAAAAAGGGATCGGGTTTGACATTCAGCTTGATTCACCAGACGTTCACAGTGACGGAAAATGGCTTTCCTTCATCATCAGGCAGCTGTTAAGCAATGCCGTCAAATACAGTGAGGCGGATGACATTACCTTAAAGAGCTATGAACAAAACGGCCGGGTGCATGTGGATATCGAAGACCGCGGCATCGGCATCGAGCCCAAAGATCTTCCGCGCATTTTTGAAAAGGGATTTACCTCGACGCGAATGAGGCGTGATCACGCGTCAACGGGGATGGGCCTGTATTTGGCTCAAAAAGCCGCGGCTCCGCTTCTTATCCGGATCAGCGTGCGCTCTGAGCCGGAAAGCGGCTCGGTTTTTACCTTGGTGTTTCCGAAACAGAACGATGCCGTCAGCATGTTCAGCGTGTGACAAAAGTGTCACATGCTTTTCTCTTTTGTTCGCTTAATCAAACGAAAAAAACGGTTTCTGTTTTTAAAATAAAGATAACCAATGTAAAAGGAGAATCATAACGTGATGATTTTAGAAGCAGGCAATATACAAAAAAGCTACGGAAACAAGCTGAATAGACAAGAGGTGCTGAAAGGAATTGATCTTCAGATTCACAAAGGGGAATTCGTCAGCATTATGGGCCCGTCGGGATCAGGGAAAACGACCCTTTTGAATGTGCTTTCCTCCATTGATAAAGTGAGCGCGGGCACCATTAAACTGAATGAGACGGAGATTACATCCATGAAAGAAAAACAGCTTGCCGAATTCAGAAAACGGCATCTTGGCTTTATTTTTCAGGATTATAATTTATTGGACACCCTGACCGTGAAAGAAAACATACTCCTGCCGTTATCCATTACGAAAATGTCTAAGAAAGAGGCGGACCTGCGATTTGCCGAGACGGCAGAGGAGCTTGGGATCTATGATTTGCGACATAAGTATCCGAGTGAAATTTCCGGCGGGCAAAAACAGCGGACGTCTGCCGCAAGAGCTGTTATTCACGAGCCGGGCATTATTTTTGCTGATGAGCCGACCGGAGCGCTCGATTCAAAGGCTGCCATGGATTTACTGAATAAACTCAGCCGTCTGAATCAAAAACGCCGCGCCACCATTGTGATGGTGACGCATGATCCGGTTGCCGCCAGCTATTCCGGACGTGTGGTTTTCATTAAAGACGGCCGTGTGTATACACAGCTGAATAAAGGCGGCCAGGACAGACCGGACTTTTTTCAGGATATTATGAAAACGCAAAGTGTATTGGGCGGAGTTCAGGCATGAGTATTCATCATTTGATCTTCCAGAACCTGAAAAAGAATATGAAAAACTATTACCTTTACGTTTTTGCGCTGGTGTTCAGCGCCGCCCTTTATTTCGCGTTTGTCACGATGCAATACGATCCGGCGCTTGATGAAATGAAAAGCTCCATAAAAGGAGCGGCGGCAATCCGGGCCGCCTCTGTACTGCTTGTGGCGATCGTGTCGGTATTTCTTTTATACGCCAACACCATTTTTATTAAACGGCGCGGCCGGGAAATCGGCTTATTCCGATTAATCGGCATGACGAAAATGCACATTTTCCGCATACTCAGCACAGAAAATTTCATTTTGTATTTCGGATCGATTTGGATCGGTATTTTTGCCGGCTTTTCTCTCTCGAAATTATGTATGATGATGCTGTTTCATACAGTCGGTGTGAAAGCCTCTGTCTCACTGTTTTTTTCAAGCAAGGCGTTCGTTCAGACGTTAATTGTGTTCGGGGCAATTTACCTGCTGATTATGATGATGAATTACTTATTTATTAAACGGCAAAGCATTTTGTCTTTATTTAAAACCGCGTCATCGTCAGAAAGCGGCATAAGGCGGCTCTCTTGGGTGCAGATGGCGATCGGCGTTGTCGGTATCGGGGCCATTATCGCCGGCTATGCCGTGTCCGCGGATTTATTTGGAGGCAGTTTTACGAGCATGAATGAACTGTTTTCGGCAATGGTGTTTATTCTCGGCTCGGTCATTATCGGAACCTATCTGTTTTATAAAGGTTCGGTCAGCTTTCTGGCAAATCTCATCCGGAAATCAAAAGGCGGATATCTGAATGTCAGTGAAGTGCTGTCTTTGTCATCCATCATGTTCCGGATGAAGTCAAACGCCGTCCTGCTGACGATTATTACGACTCTTTCGGCGCTGGCAATCGGTTTGCTGTCTCTAAGCTATATCTCGTACTATTCCGCGGAAAAATCGGCTGAGCAAAATACAGCCGCGGACTTTGCCTTTGATAACCAAAAGGAGACTGACTCATTTACCGCTTTATTGAAGAAAAACGGAATTGAACACAAAGTGAAAACAATCAAGACCATTCAAGCCGGTGTCAATATGAAGAACATCATAAACGGCGATATGAAAAGCTTTCAACAAGACCCGTCCAGCTTGGCGCTGCCGATTATAAGCGAGAAAGACGCAGAAGGGACGGAGCTTTCTGACGGAGAAGCCGTGTTTACCGGATATAATGATATGATGAAAAGATTTCTCGACCTGAAAACGTCAGGTTCCATTGATATAAACGGCAAAACGGATAAAATACCGCTGGCGTATAAGGGCTTGAAGAACGACTTCCTCCTGTCATATACATTTACAAGCGGAGGGCTGCCGACCGTTATCGTCACGCAGCAGGTATTTGATCGGATCGAGAAAGATATCGACCCGTCCATCCAGGGAAAATCAAATCGGTTTTTCGGCATTACACTCAAACGTGAAGAGGACATCCAAAAAGCTGATGGTCTGTTTCAGGCGCAGCACTATTCTGACGGCGCGCTTTCACAATTTGAAACGGCTGACACCCAAAAGAAAAACATGGGGCTGATCATGTTTATTGTCGGCTTTTTGGGATTAACCTTTCTGATCACCTCAGGCTGTATCCTTTATTTTAAACAAATGGGCGAGTGTGAGGATGAGAAGGCTGATTACACGATATTGCGGAAGCTCGGCTTCACAACGGGGGATCTGCTGAAAGGCATCCGACGGAAGCAGGCGTATCATTTCGGGATTCCGCTCGTTCTCGGGCTGTTCCACAGCTATTTTGCCGTTCAGTCAGGATGGTTTTTATTCGGAACGGAAGTGTGGACGCCGATGATCATCGTCATGGCGCTGTATACGCTGCTGTACTCCATCTTCGGCATGCTGTCGGTGCTATACTATAAAAAGGTCATTCAATCCGCCTTGTAAAACAAGTTGAGGAGCCTCCGCATAAGCGGAGGCTTTTTTTGTATGAATAGAAGAAAGCGATTTTTAAAAGAATAGACATACGTCATTTTCTCGCGCGGGGGAGCCTTATGCAGAAGTATTTTCAATTGAAATCTGAAACAGGAGCCTTTCATCTTTTTTCCAAGGAACACATTTTCACGCTGTTGATCATCGGATTGCTGGGGACGGGCGTGATCATGTTCCGGAAAAAGCTCAACCAGAGGCGGCCGAATCGCGTTTTCCGCTATGTGCTGTTCATTCTCCTTGCCGTGTCGCAGATCAGCTATCATATATGGCTGCTATGTCATCATGCCTGGTCGCTGAAAACAGCTCTGCCGCTGCAGCTGAGCGACCTTTCCGTCTATTTGGCGATGCTGATGGTCATGACAAAAAGCAAAAAACTGTTCGCCTTCCTCTATTTTGCCGGTTTGGGCAGCGCCGTACAGGCGATGGCAACACCTGATTTAGGGGCGTATTCTTTCCCGCATTTTCGGTACATCGTGTTTTTCGTCTCTCACGGCTGTGTTTTTCTTACCTGTCTATTCATGGCTGCTTCAGAAAGGTACAGGCCGTCGGCGCGCGGGCTGTGGGTATCGGTGCTGATCGTAAATCTGTACGGGGCGTGTGTCTTTTTTATTGATCGTGTGCTGAATGCAAATTACCTATATTTAATGAAAAAACCGAAGACCGCTTCGCTTCTGAACGTTTTCGGACCTTGGCCGTGGTATCTTCTATCAATGGAAGCGGCGGTGATATTGAGCTTTTTCATTCTGTATATTCCGTTTTGGCTGCTGAGGAAAAGAGCATGAGGCCGGCCTGTTTTTATGAATACAATCATTTGTAATTTTTTCAACATTCCGGCATTATTTTTTTCAGATTCTGGTGTTGAAAAAAGACGTCCGCGGCGATAGAATGAATGTGCTATGATAACGTGTTCGATACGGAGCCGCGGCTTGCGGTTTCCGTTTTTTCATGGGATTTTTTATAGAGAGAGGGGGATCGGTATGCCGCGCGCTTTGAAGATATTAATCATCGGAATGTTTATCAATGTGACGGGCGCATCTTTTTTGTGGCCGCTGAATACGATCTATATTCATAATCATTTAGGGAAATCGCTGACTGTTGCGGGGATTGTTCTGATGCTGAATTCCGGTGCCAGTGTGGCGGGGAATTTATGCGGCGGATTTTTGTTTGATAAAATCGGCGGATTCAAATCCATTATGCTCGGCATTATGATCACATTGGCAAGTCTTCTCGGACTCGTTCTGTTTCACCAATGGCCTGTTTATATTTGGCTGCTCATCATTGTCGGCTTCGGTTCCGGTATCGTGTTTCCGGCCAGTTACGCCATGGCGGGAGCGGTATGGAAAGAAGGCGGGCGGAGAGCTTTTAATGCGATTTATGTAGCTCAGAACGCAGGTGTCGCCGTCGGCTCGGCACTCGGCGGGATGGTTGCGGCGTACTCGTTTACGTACGTGTTTTTAGCCAATGCTATGCTGTATGTGCTGTTTTTCCTTATCGTATTTTTCGGGTTTCGAAATATCAAAACCGGAAATGCGAGCCAGGTTTCTGTCCTGGACTACGAGCCTGTCAGCAGCAGAACGAAATTTACGGCGCTTCTCATATTGAGCGGCGGGTATGTTCTCGGGTGGATTGCCTATTCTCAGTGGTCCACAACCGTTGCGTCACATACTCAAAGCATCGGTATGCCGCTTTCATTATACAGTGTGCTCTGGACCGTAAACGGAATATTAATTGTCGCCGGACAGCCTCTCATAGGAGTTGTTTTGAAAAAATGGTCCGGTGCGTTAAAAACGCAGATGGTCATCGGCTTTTGTATTTTTATCGTCTCGTTCGGCGTGCTTCTCAGCGCCAAGCAATTTCCGATGTACCTCACCGCAATGGTGATTTTAACCGTCGGAGAAATGCTTGTCTGGCCTGCCGTGCCTACCATTGCCAATCAGCTTGCGCCTAAGGGGAAAGAAGGGTTTTACCAAGGATTCGTCAACAGTGCGGCGACGGGCGGCAGAATGATCGGGCCGCTTCTTGGCGGCGTGCTGGTTGATCAGTACGGAATGAGCGTGCTGCTGTTGATCCTGATGGTGCTTCTTGTTGTCAGCATCGCAGCGACGGTGCTGTACGACAAACGCCTGAAAACCGTTAGTAAACAAAACGTCCAAGTGCGATGACGACATAAAAAAATCCCGCTGTTTCGGCGGGATTTTTTTGTTTATACGACCGGAAGCACGTTGACCGCGTCCTTAACGTTTAAATATGTCTTTAATGAAGAAAAGCTGGCATCAAGCTGATTCATTCTCATGGCGAGGGAAGGCTTGATCCCGGTGATAATCAATTCCGTGCCGATTAATTTAAGCAGGTGGTGCAATTTGAAAATCCGGTCTGCGGTCTGTTCGTTTACCTCGGCCAGACCTGATAAGTCTATAATTAAGTAATCATCTTTAGATGCGGTTAATATGTCCGTCAAAGTTGTCACGATTGAATCAAATCGTTCTTCCGTTAAGTTTCCCACTAACGGCAAAGCGGAGATGCCGTTTCGGATCGGAACAATCGGCGTTGACAGTGTCGTGATTTCTGCGAGGGAATCCTCAAGGAGCTTTTCGTATTCTTTCTGCTCTGTGATGTCTTTTTGAAAACCGACAAAATAGAGCTTGTCTTCAACATACAGAGGATCAATGTTGAGTTCATTCCAAAATGGGGTGCCGTCTTTTTTGACATTTTTCAGCCGCACCGTGATCTTTTCTTTCTGGTTTAAGCTCTTTCTTATTTTCGCGACTTGTTGACGGTCGGTTTCTTTGCTTTGCAGAAATCTGCAGTTCTTACCTAATATCTCTTCGGAAGAGTAGCCTGTCATATCCATAAATCCCTGATTTGTATATATGATGGGATTGTCCTCAAGAGAGGGGTCTGTAATCACCACGCCGATACGTGCGTGATCAAGCGCCTTTTTGATAAGCTCCAGCTGCTCCGGTTTTCCGAATACATTTGAGTCAGCCATGTAAAACCCCCTTTTGGCCGTAAAGCTGCGCGCTTTTTCAGCCATTGTTTCTCCCCTTTTTAAATGAATCTACAGTAACCGTAGCATAACATATGTTCTGATTCAAGCAGCCGAAGTTTGCAATTTGTCATTCGGGCTTGTCCTCATATACACTGAATATATAAGGGGAAGGCACATCATCGCTAAGTAAGTGACTAGGTCATTGTCACTGGGTGAAAAATGAATCTAATGCATCAAGCTTACCGATCATGTGTTCACATATAATGGAAGAAACAAGCTTTTTACTTTCCTGCTCAATCGCCGGTATGTAGATATCGAAAATCATCGTATTCGTAAGGGGGCTGGATGGCCTGAAGTCGCTTTACTAAATAAGGGCTTTAGGAAGGTGATGAAGATGCTGCATCAGGTAATAATTGCTTGTGTAATTGGAGGAATCATGGGGGTTCTCGGTCATGTGAAAAAGAGAGGCAGGCTGGAGAAACCCAGAATGACAAAGCGGTTTATCTATCTCGGTTTTTTGGAAGATGGTTTTATCGGAATGGCTGCTTCCATCTTACTTGTCTTATCCGCTGACCCCGATTCAGGAATTCAACTCGTCATCTTATCCATAATCGCAGGCTACGGCGGAGAAGCTGTTCTCAGGAGCTTTGATTTTGTCAGAGAACAAAACAGTGATTCGGCCGAAGCAAAACCACACCAGCAAAAAAATCCTCCATCAAAATAATATCCCCGCTCACGACCCGTTCCGGGTACATTCCCATTGTATACAAACCTGCTTGCACTTATGAACAGAATTCTATAAAATACAGGTAAGATTACGGTAGCGATAAGAACAGTGAAGAGGAGCAGTAAGAAGCAGATTTTGCAATCAGAGAGTTGACGGCCGGTGCAAGTCAATCAAGTCTGTTTCCGAACTCGCCTCAGAGTTGCAGCGGCAAAACCGCTGACGCATAACTGCGTTAAAAGTATCAAGTGAGTGTGGCTTAAAAGCGCGCTAACGAGGGTGGTACCGCGGGAAACAAAAATCTCTCGTCCCTTTTTGGGATGAGGGAGTTTTTTTTAGTTTTAGAATAATCTGAATACAATCTTCCTCATCCCGTCAATACTTGGACTACATACGCCGTATTCAATCAGAAGGAGGTTTTTACGTTGAGTTTTCAGCACGAAAAAATAGAAAAGAAATGGCAGAATTACTGGTTGGATCATAAAACGTTCGCCGTCAGTGAAGAGAATGACAAGCCGAAGTTTTACGCGCTTGACATGTTCCCGTATCCTTCAGGAGCCGGCCTTCATGTCGGACATCCGGAAGGCTATACGGCAACCGATATCCTTTCGCGCATGAGACGCATGCAAGGATACAATGTGCTTCATCCGATGGGATGGGACGCGTTCGGGCTTCCTGCCGAGCAATACGCGCTTGACACGGGGAATGATCCGGCTGAGTTCACAAAACAAAATATAGATAATTTCCGCCGTCAGATTCAATCACTCGGATTTTCTTACGATTGGGATCGTGAAATCAATACGACTGATCCGGACTATTACAAGTGGACGCAATGGATCTTCACTAAGCTGTACGAAAAAGGGCTCGCTTACGTAGACGAAGTGCCGGTCAACTGGTGCCCGGCGCTCGGAACGGTGCTTGCGAACGAAGAAGTCATTGACGGCAAAAGCGAGCGGGGCGGCCATCCGGTTGAACGCCGCCCGATGAGACAATGGATGCTGAAAATCACCGCTTATGCGGACAGGCTTCTTGAAGATTTAGAAGACCTTGACTGGCCGGAAAGCATTAAAGACATGCAGCGCAACTGGATCGGACGCTCAGAAGGCGCAAACGTGCATTTCGCGATCGACGGCACTGATGACACGTTTACGGTGTTTACGACAAGACCGGACACGCTGTTCGGCGCGGCTTATGCCGTACTGGCTCCTGAGCATGAGCTTGTGGAGGCCATCACGACGCCTGAACAAAAAGAAGCGGTAGACGCTTATGTTAAAGAAGTACAGGCGAAAAGTGACCTGGAACGGACGGATCTTGCGAAAACAAAAACAGGCGTCTTCACGGGCGCATATGCCGTAAACCCTGCAAACGGAGAAAAGCTGCCGATCTGGATAGCGGATTATGTCCTCGCCTCTTACGGAACGGGCGCTGTAATGGCCGTGCCGGCGCATGATGAACGTGATTTTGAATTCGCCAAAGTGTTCAGCCTGCCTGTCAAAGAAGTCGTAAAAGGCGGAAACACGGAAGAAGAAGCGTACACGGGAGACGGAGAGCATGTCAATTCCGGCTTTCTGAACGGACTGAATAAAGCGGAAGCGATTGAAAAAATGATCGCCTGGCTTGAAGAAACGAAAAACGGTGAGAAAAAAGTGACATACCGCCTGCGTGATTGGCTGTTCAGCCGCCAGCGCTATTGGGGCGAGCCGATTCCGGTTATTCATTGGGAAGACGGCACGTCAACAGCCGTTCCTGCGGAAGAGCTGCCGCTGATTCTGCCGAAAACCGATGAGATCAAACCGAGCGGAACAGGTGAATCACCGCTTGCCAACATTAAAGAGTGGGTGGAAGTCACTGATCCTGAAACGGGCAAAAAAGGCAGAAGAGAAACGAACACGATGCCGCAATGGGCGGGAAGCTGCTGGTATTTCCTCCGCTTTATCGACCCGAAAAATCCGGATCAGCTCGCTTCACCTGAGAAACTGGATAAATGGCTGCCCGTTGATATTTACATCGGAGGAGCGGAGCATGCCGTGCTTCACCTTCTGTACGCGCGTTTCTGGCATAAATTCCTCTACGATATCGGTGTCGTGCCGACGAAAGAACCGTTCCAAAAGCTGTATAACCAAGGAATGATTCTAGGGGAAAACAATGAAAAAATGAGTAAATCCCGCGGAAACGTCGTCAATCCGGATGAAATTGTGGCGTCTCACGGAGCAGATACGCTCCGCCTGTACGAAATGTTTATGGGGCCGCTTGATGCATCTATCGCCTGGTCTGAATCAGGTCTTGACGGAGCTCGCCGCTTCCTTGACCGTGTATGGCGTTTGTTTATCGAGGAAAACGGCGAGCTGACGGGCAAAGTGACAGAAGGCGCGGGCGAAACTCTTGAGCGCGCCTATCATGAAACGGTCATGAAAGTGACAGAAAACTTCGAAGCCCTTCGTTTTAACACGGGCATTTCTCAGCTGATGGTCTTCATTAATGAAGCTTACAAAGCGAATGAACTGCCGAGAGAATATATCGAAGGTTTTGTGAAGCTGCTTTCTCCTATTGCGCCGCATTTGGCGGAAGAACTGTGGGAAAAACTCGGGCACGAAGGTTCGATTGCATACGAGGCTTGGCCTGCTTATGACGAATCAAAACTGGTGGATGATGAAGTGGAAATCGTCGTCCAGCTGAACGGAAAAGTAAAAGCGAAATTAATGGTTCCGGCTGATGCTGATAAAGCAGCGTTAGAACAGCTCGCACAAGCTGACGAAAAAGTAAAAGACCAGCTTGAAGGAAAAACGATCCGAAAAATCATTGCCGTACCGGGCAAGCTTGTCAATATCGTGGCAAACTGACCGGACGAAGCCCCTCTCCTACAGAGAGGGGCTTTTTTATCAGGCCTCTATCATAGAAATTGCACCGCAGGCTTTGGTATACTTAACACCATAAAGATGAATGGGAGTGTCACACATTGAAAATAAATGAAATCAGCACAGCCGCACTGGAAGAAAAATTAAAAGCGGGAGAAGAGCTGTATCTGATTGATGTCAGAGAAGACGAAGAAGTTGCCGAAGGAATGATTCCGCAGGCCGTTCACATCCGCATGGGAGACATCCCTGAGAAGATGGATGCGTTAGACAAGGACAAGGAATATGTATTTATCTGCCGTTCCGGAAAAAGAAGCATGAACGTTTGTATGTATTTACATGAGCAGGGCTTCCGTACGGTTAATGTTGAAGGCGGCATGCTGGAGTGGGAAGGCGAAACAAAGCCGAAGAAATAACGCTTTGAAGTGGAAGAAGAAAAGGGACGTGCGTCTTTTTCTTCTTTTTTTATAAAAAAACGGGAGGCGAATCAGGTGAAACCGATGATCCGCGCTATGAAAACAAACGATATCAAACAGGTCCGGCAAGTCGCAGAACGCAGCTGGCATCATACGTATGAAGGGATTATTCCCAGACACATTCAGGATCAGTTTCTCGAATCCGCCTATCAGGATGAGATGATGGAACGCCGGCTCTTGCATTCTCTGTTCTTTGTGGCAGAAGAAGAAAGGCGAGTGCTCGGTTTTGCAAATGTCACCCCGGTTCAAAAAGACGGAAATGCGGAGCTGACCGCCATCTATATTGACCCGGATTGCCAGGGAAGCGGGATAGGAACGGCACTCCTTAAAGAATGCATCAGGCAGTCCGGCGGGGTAAAAAAGCTTTATGTCCATGCAGAAAAAGAGAACCGCATCGCCTTGTCCTTTTATCAAGCGAAAGGGTTTCAATGGGTATGTGAATTTGAAGAAGACTTTAGGGGACACACCTTACAGACGGTCAAACTAGTGCTGAACATATAAAGCGATCCAGCCTTTCCGGGGCCGGATCGCCAATGATCAGTGATAAGCCGGGAGCCGGTCTTTGTGCGCTTCAAATAAGTCATCGCACAAAGATATGATGTCATTCATGGAAAGCTCGGCGCTCGTATGCGGGTCAAGCATGGCCGCCTGATATACGGCTTCCTTTTTTAAAGTAACGGCCGCTTCGATGGTTAAAAGCTGTGTGTTAATGTTTGTTCTGTTGAGCGCCGCGAGCTGCTCCGGAAGTTCGCCCGAATAGCACGGCATAATGTGGTTTTTGACGGCTGTGCAAGGCACTTCAACGACCGCTTTCGCGGGCAGATTCGGTATCAGCCCGGTATTCAGCACATTGCCGCCGAATGTGAACGGACGGCCCGTCTCCATCGCTTCTATAATTCTCGAACCGTATTCTTTTGAGCGTTCATGCGTCAGGTTTTGGTTGTTGATGATGCCGTCTCTCATCGTTTCCCAATTGTTGATTTGTTCCGCGCATCTCCTCGGATATTCATCAAGCGGAATTTGGAGTTCATCTATCAGCTCCGGATACCGGCTTTTTATAAAATACGGGTGATATTCGGCATTATGCTCAGATGATTCCGTTACGTAGCAGCCGAATTTATCCATCAGCTCAAACCGCACCATGTCCTTATGTTTCGTCTTTTGTTTTTCGCGTGCCCGTCTTTTAATTTCCGGATATAAATCAATTCCATCTTTTTTAATCTCCAAAAGCCAAGCCATGTGGTTGATGCCGGCAATGCGTTCTTCCGTACCTTCATGATCCATGCCGAGTGAGTCAAACAGATCTTTGGTACATACCTGGAC
Source organism: Bacillus sp. A1 (assembly GCF_042296235.1). Lineage (NCBI taxonomy): Bacteria > Bacillati > Bacillota > Bacilli > Caryophanales > Bacillaceae > Bacillus > Bacillus sp. A1. Next base: position 2,947,443 of record NZ_CP141181.1, on the reverse strand, counting down.
GCTGTGGCACAGGCCGACCGTTTTGACATTTGTATGTCTGAGCATCGCTCCGGTCAGAGAGGCCATCGGATTTGTATAGTTTAACAGCCACGCATCCGGGCAGACCTCTTCCATGTCTTTTGCGATGTCAAATAAAACGGGGATGGTGCGAAGGGAACGGAAAATGCCGCCTATTCCGACGGTATCGGCAATCGTCTGGCGGAGACCGTACCGCTTCGGGATGTCAAAGTCAATAACCGTCGCGGGTTTATAGCCTCCGACCTGAATGGCGTTTATCACATAGCCGGCGTGTTTAAGCGCCTGTTTTCGGTCATCGTAGGAGATGATGGATATACTCGTATTGTAGCGGTCTCTCATGTTTTCCAGCATGAGCTGGGATTCTTTCAGCCGTACAGCGTCAATATCATAAAGCGCGAATTCAAACCCGTTTAATGCTTCAGTCAGTAAGCAGTCCCCCAGTACATTTTTTGCGAAAATCGTGCTCCCCGCTCCGATAAACGTAATTTTCTTCAACAGAAATTCCTCCCTTTTCTTCTCAGCCTTTGACCGCCCCGGAGGACAGCCCTGAGATAAAATATTTTTGAAGCGCCAAAAACAATACGACCATCGGCAGCATCGCCATAATCGCGGCTGCGGCGACTAAGTGAAGATTGTTCGCGTTTTCGCCGAAGAATCCCGCCATGGCCACGGTCAATGTCTGCACCTTTTGATCTTGTAAAAAGAAAATCGCAAATTGGTAATCGTTCCAGATAAACACGCAGGAAATAATGCAGACCGTTGCGGTAATCGGTTTCAACAAAGGAAACACGATTGTATAAAAAGTCCTGATCAATCCCGCGCCGTCCATCCTGGCGGCTTCCTCAAGCTCTTTCGGAATGGAAGAGCGGATAAACCCTGAATATAAGAAAACGGTCAGCGGCATATATGCAGCCGTATTAATGAGAATGGCTGCGGCATGCGTATTGATCAGCCCCGCATCAGCGACCATCTTGTATAAAGGAACCATGGAAGTCAAAGGCGGGATGATCATGATAGAAATCAAAAGGCCGAAGACGATTTTGTTCAGCTTTGTATTTCTTCTAGCGAGCGGGTATGCGGCAAGCGAACCCATGAAAATTAACAAAGCGGCGGAAACGGCTGTAATGATAATCGTGTTCAGAAAGGATTGCCCGAGAGAGGCACGTTCCCATGCTTCACGAAAATTCTGAAATGAAAAGGCGGATGGCAGCGACCATTTTGAACTGTAGTCTCCTTTTGCTTTTAATGACGTGGTCAGCAAAATATAAAAGGGGACAATATGAACGCACGAGATAACGGCTGCCAACAGCGTAAAAATCCGCATTCGGGCTGTTTTCATGACATTTCCGTCTCCTTTCGCTTGAAATACACGAGAGCCGAAAAGCTGATGACAAGAATAATGACGGACATAAATACTCCTTGGGCGGCGGCATATCCCGCATCCTGCCGTTTAAAATATAAATCATACATAAACGTCGACATCGATTGAGAGGAATTGCCCGGCCCTCCTGCGGTCAGCGCGAAAATGACATCAAACAGCTTCAGCCCGCCGATGATATTGATGACCATGTTGATGGTGACAGCCGGCATCAATAATGGCAGGGTGATGGTGAAAAACGGCTGAAGACCTCCAGCGCCATCCATTTTTGCGGCTTCGTAATAATCTTTCGGAATGCTTTGCAGCCCCGCTAAATATACAATCATCGCAATGCCTGCGTATTGATACGTGTTAATCATGACGATAATCCACGGGTTTGCCGCAGGGCTTGCCAAGGCGTTGACAGGACCGATTCCCAGTGCGCCAAATACATCATTCAGCGCACCCCCGTCATATGAGAAAATAAAATACCAAATGTATCCCATAATCAGCGGACTGATAATGACGGGCAGGTAGACGATCGTTCTTGTGAGCGCCTTCATTTTTAAGCTCTGATTCAAAAGCAGCGCATATAAAAGTCCGAGCATATTCTGAAAAAAAGTGCTTCCAATGCCGTAAAGCAAAGTGTTTTTCACAACAAGCCACGTGTCCGGATCTGTAAAAAGCCTTTTATATTGAGTGACCCCCACCCATTGATACGTCTGTGAGAAGCCGTTCCAGTTTGTAAATGTGATAAAAGCGCCTTTGACAAACGGAAAAATCATGAAAATAAAAACCGTGGCAAGAGCGGGAACGTACATCCACCACAGTGACGCGGGTTTTACTGGCTTTTGATGTTGAAATCCTTGGGTTTCTCTTGCAAGATCACTCATTCTTTTTCAGCTCCCCGTGAATCAGATTGAAGCCGGAGCCGCTTATATTCCCTGCCGAGTTTCGCTGAAATTTCAGCGGGGGTTAAGATATCGGCCATCAGCTCCTGCCCGGCTGTTCCCATCACATCCCACATTCCGTTCGGCAAATAAAGGCGGTCAAAATAAGGCTGCACCTTAATATGCTGATAGCGCTTATAGTCATTTGCGTAGAAAATGTCCGTTTGTACATTCACTAATCCGGCCGGAAGCGAGGTCGCTTCGGCAATTGATTTTGCATGCTCGGGTCGGGCCATAAATGCGATAAACTGTTTCGCTTCTTCAAGCCGCGGGGAATCCTTGAATGCCGCCAGCGTGTAACGTTCGCCTCCGATCCAAACCGGCGCGTCTCCCTTGTGGACGGCCGGGGTCGGTATGATGCCGACTTTTACCTTCGGATTGATTTGAGCGACGTCTTGGCCGAGGGTGCCGCCCTGCAGCGTAAAGGCGATTTTGTTTTGCGCCATCAGTTCAATGAGCTGGGATCGTTTTGCCGTCACGGCATCTATATTGAGCAGGTTTTCCTTTTGCATCTCTTTCAGTTTGTCAGATAAATAGGTGAAGTGTGTCCAGCGGAAGGTTCCGTTTAACAGCTGTTTTTTGTAACGGTGTGCGGGATCTGTGATGAGAAGCGGTGCGGCGAATTGATCGTAATATTGGGCAAATGAGCTTTTCTCATAGCCGGCAAACCAAAAGGGGGTGATTGTTCCGCCGCTTTTTTCTTTAATCTGTCTCAGTGCCTTCATAAAATCATCCATTGTTTCCGGCGGTTTGATTCCGTATTTTTCCAATAACGTGCGGTTGTAGGCCAGTCCGTCCTTTGCCTGATTCAGAGGGAAGGCGTATATTCTGCCTTTGGCGTCTTTGAGCATGCTGTTTAAATTCGGATCGAGCCGCTTCGTCCAAGACATGCCGCTGAGGTCAGCGGTATATTCTCCGTAGCGGATTTTGGCCCAGCCGTGTGTGTCGAAAAGATCGGGCATGTCACCGGCCGCCATTCTGACCCTCATCATATTTTCGTAGTCATTGCCTGGGAAATGAACGTTTACTTGAATGTCCGGATGTTCTTTTTGGAATGAATCAGCCAACTTTCTGAATACGGCGCGTTCGCTGTCTGAGGATATTGTGGAATAGACTGTCAATGTTTTCTGCTTTTCTCCGGCGCCGCTCTGTTCTGCCGAGCAGCCGGGAAGGATCATGCAAGTAAAAGAAAGAAACAAAGCCAGTAAGCGTTTCATCTTTTCCTCCTTTAAATATGATAGTAACGCTGCGGGACACGTCACCTCCTTTCTTGTGAGCCGCAGCTTTGTCTGACAATCAATGAAGTGGGGAGCGTCACGGCCAGCGGGACGGTTCTGCCGTTTAAACGGTCGAGAAGCAATTTGACACCCGTCCGGCCCATCTCTTCCGTGTATACTTTTACCGTTGATAACGGCGTGCTGGCGTATTCTGCCTCATCAATTCCGTTGAAGCTGACAACCGCCGTATCGCGCGGGACTTGAAGGCCGGCTTCCTGCAAGGCTTTTAAAGCGCCGACAGCCATCGAATCACTTGCGATAAAAAAGGCATCGGGGAGACTTCCGCCTTTGATGGCTTCATTCATCAGCCGGAACCCTTCGTGCATGCTGTATTCGCCGATCAGTACATGCTCCGGCTCGGCGCCGGCCATTTGTAAGAAAGCGGTCAGACGCTTATCCTCAATCGTTTTATTGCTGTTTACGCCGTCTATGACGGTATGCTCCCGCTCCCGGCCGCCGATATAACCTAGCCGCTGATAACCGAGCGACAGAAGATGTTCTATCGCCTTCTGCGCTGCGGCATAAAAATCCACGCTGACGGAATCGTAGCGGGCGGGATCGGGTGTGCCGTTAACAAATACCGCGTGCCTGAAAGCGGCGCTGATATTCGTAAGCGCCTCGTCTTGCAGGCTGCCGATGACGATGACGCCGTCCAGTTCGTGAAACATATGCTCTTGAAAAGAACCGAGATGGATAGAAGATGTGATAAAAACTTTTTGCCGAAAGCATTCTTCCTCAATGCCTTTTCGGATCGCCGAAAAATAAGGATCCTGCCGTTCTTCTTCGGGTGACAGGCAGCTGACAACGCCGATCAGGGGCGCTGAATCGCTGCGGCTGCGGTTCTTCCGTTTTTTTGCCGACGGCTGATAGCCCAGCTCATCGGCGATCCTCAGAACTTTTTCTCTTGTTTCATCAGTCACGGCCAAAGAGTCATCCTTATTTAAAATTCTCGATACTGTCGCGCTGGATACAGATGCCTGTAAGGCAATATCTTTGAGACGGACCATTTCGCATCTCCTTTTTACTAAATATTTACTAAACAGAAATGACCTGGTTATTGTTAAAATGATATTATCATACGTTAGTAAGCGTTTTCAATAACTATTTTTGGTTGCTTTTAGTAAAAATCAGTAAAAAAGAAAATCTGTTTTTCTCTATCATATTTCAATTGAACCGGAATAAATTGATAGAGAAAGGAGAGGGTGATGTGCTGAAGATAGCTGTTTTTGATGAGGAGCATGAAAAGGATCTGCAGACTGAAGTCAATACATTTTTAAAGGGGATTTCTGATGAACAGCTCGTTGATATTAAATATACGGTAGCGGCGGCCTGTGATCCTGAAGGTGAGCAGCTTTATTGTTTTTCCGCTCTCATTTTATACCGAAAATAAAAAAGCCCGGACGAAAGGGACTGACCCCATAAGATGAGACAAACAAAAAACACCTTCAAGTTTGAAAACGGATGATTGTTAGCCGAAATTAGACTTGGAGGTGTTTTTTCTATGGGGACAAGAGTGAGTTATCCGGTTGAAGTGAAACAGAAGGCTGTAGAAATGAGATTGGCAGGCGTGCCTATGAAAGAGATCATGCAGGAATTGAATATTAAGAATAAGACACAGGTTCAGACATGGGTTAGATGGCATAAGACTGGGGATACACATCGATTCGAACAGCCTGTCGGAAAGCAATACACTTACGGAAAAGGCCCGGAGTATTCTTCCGAATTAGAGAAACTGCAGGCAGAAAATCGTTATCTGAGACAACAGAATGAAGTTTTAAAAAAGTGCAACGAATTGGAAAGGAAGCTGATAGCGAAACGCCAGTCGAGCTTGTAGAAGCATTGCGCGGCACAATGACCATACAGGATATCTGTATTCATTTAGGTATCTCACGAGCATCTTATTATCGTTGGAAGAAGAATCTGATGAAAGATAACCCTAAATACCATTTAGAAAAACAAATCGGCACGTTGTGCCGAGAACACAAGTTTCGATATGGCTATCGGAAAATCACAGCCATATTAAAAAAGGGAATGCGTGTGAATCATAAAACGGTTCAGCGCATTATGCAGAAGAATCAGTGGCAATGCCGGGTTAAGGTGAAAAAGCGCAAGAAAGATGGGCAGCCATATGCCGTGGCCGAGAATATATTGGATCGAAACTTTCAGTCTGAACGCCCTCTGGAAAAGCTAGTAACGGATATCACATATTTGCCTTATGGGCAGAAACAATTGTATCTTTCCAGTATATTGGATTTATACAATGGAGAAGTGATTGCTTTTACAATTGGCGATAGACAGGACACAGACTTTGTCTTACACACACTTGATCAGCTGCCCGCACTGCCAGAGAACTGCGTGTTACATAGTGACCAAGGTTCTGTTTATACATCTTATGAGTATCAGAAAGCTGTTAAAACAAAAGGCATTACCATGAGCATGTCCCGCAAAGAGACGCCCGCTGATAATGCCTCCATCGAATCGTTTCATTCCTCACTAAAGTCTGAAACGTTCTATCTTAACAGCATTGATCGAACTACGACGACCATCGTAGAACGCACTGCCATAGAATACATTCATTATTATAACAATATTCGTATTCAAACGAAACTAAACAGCCAATCGCCGATACAATATCGGCAATTGGCTGTATGAAGGTGTTTTGATCCCTGTCTCAAAAACAGGGGTCAGTCCCGAAATGCCGGGCTTCTTTGTGCATTATGCTTTTTTGACGCGGGGACTTCTCGGTTTTTGGTATTTCTCCGCTTGTTTGATTCCTTTTCTCTCGCTCGCTAATGACTTGTACAGAGACACGATCATCAGAAGGATCACGACTGAAAACGGAACCGCGGCGAGAATGGCCGTGTTTTGCAGTGCGGCCAGACCGCCGGAATATAATAATACCGCTGCCACGGCGGACTGGATGATGCCCCAGATGATTTTCACCCGGTTTGAAGGGTCTAATGAGCCGTAAGACGTTTGCATTCCAAGCACAAATGTCGCTGAATCCGCTGATGTAATAAAGAATACAGCGATCAGAACAAGCGTTAATACGGATGTCACCATTGTCAGCGGATAGTGGCTGAGTGCGCCGAACAGCATCGTATCCGTTGACATTCCCGCGACATTGAATACGCCTTTCTGCTGAAGATCCATCGCGGATACACCGAAGATCGCAAACCATAAGAAAGCCAATATACAAGGTGTCACCAACACCCCGATTAAAAATTCCCGGATCGTCCGGCCCCTTGATACACGGGCGATAAAAATGCCGACAAACGGCGACCAGGATATCCACCAGGCCCAATAGAAAATGGTCCAGCTGTTAATCCATTCGCGTTTTTGGGGATCATTCGGAGACAAGCGAAAGCTCATCTGCACGATATTTTGGATGTATTGGCCGATAGAATCGGTAAATGAGTTCATAATCAGCACCGTCGGGCCTGCAATGAGCATAAAGATCATTAAAATACCCGCGAGCGCCATGTTGGTATTGCTTAAGTATTTAATCCCTTTGCCGATTCCGCTCCACGCAGAAATCAAAAATAACACGGTCACGACAGCGATCAGGATCAGCTGAATGGAAAATGTTTTTGGAATGCCGAATAAATAATGCAGACCGCCGTTGATCTGAGTCGCTCCGAGCCCTAAGCTTGTCGCCACACCGACAACGGTCGCAAACACCGCGATACAGTCAATTGCTTTGCCGATCGGCCCGTTTACTTTATCGCCCAAAAGCGGTGTCAGTGTGCTGCTGATCAAACCGGGCGCGTCTTTTCTGAATTGAAAATATGCGATACATAAAGCGACGACCGCATAGATGGCCCAAGCGTGCAGCCCCCAGTGGAAAAATGTGTACCGGAGCGCATCACGAAATGCTTGGGGCGTTTCTGTTTCACCTGAGGGAGAGCTGATGGCGTAATGGCTGATCGGTTCCGCAGCCCCGTAAAATACCAAACCGATTCCCATGCCCGCGCTGAAAAGCATGGCAAACCATGATAATAAGCCGAATTCCGGTTTTTCCCCGGGTTTTCCGAGTTTTATTGTGCCGATCGGACTCACAATGAGAAAGAGACAGAAACCGACAAATATAGAAACGACCAGCAGATAATACCAGCCGAAAGAATCCGTAATAAATTTTTGTGCCGTATCAGTGACTTGCTGCAGGCTGTCAGGAGAAATGGCCCCCCATAAAACCGCAGCTGCTGTGATGACAATCACAATCCAAAAAACACTGGAGATGTTCTTCTTCAAACGTTCTCACCCTCTGACTATTTTTTTCAATACGCCATTTTGTTTTAGTGTGGTCGTACGATTACAGATCATTCCTTTCTTCCTATTCCCTCAATCAGGTGAAACAAAACGCAGAAAACTCTATCATGTTTTTGGTCAATTATCAACGGGGACGCTCAGGTAAATGCGCTTTAAACCATTTAGAACGAGCGTGAGAAACGTCCTGCATTCAAACCGGCGAGACGACCCGTGACAAAGGCTGAAGTGATATTGTAGCCCCCGGTATAGCCGTGAATGTCGAGTATTTCTCCGCAAAAATATAAGCCTTCCATTTTTTTAGACGCCATTTGTTTCGGCTCAATCTCTTTTACGGAAACACCTCCGCCTGTGACAAACGCTTTGTCCAAAGAAAGCGTTCCGTCAGCGGCAACCGTAAATTGTTTGCAGTCTTTGACAAAAGCCCTGAATTGATCCTTCGGCAGTTCCGTAAAGCTTGTCTGCGGATCAAGACCGTTCCGTTCCAGAAGAAAAAGCAGGTACCGTTCCTGCATCCACGGCTTCAGCGCGTTTTTGAGCGCTTTTTTCGGTGCGTCTTTCAGTTCCTTGTGCATCTTTTGAAATAACTCTTCCTCGTTGATGCCGGGAAACAGATCGATGCGGAGTTTGACCTCTGGCTGCTTTTTCAGTTCTTTGACGACAAACTGGCTGCAGCGGAGAATGGCGGGGCCTGACAAGCCGAAATGGGTAAACAGCATGTCCATCACGTGTGTGACGATTGGTTTTCCTTTTTTATTCAGGACGCTGACGGCCGCGTTTCTAAGAGACAGCCCCTGAAGTGTTTTTTGTTTAATAAACGGTTCTGACGACGTAACCGGCACTTCCGTCGGAAAGAGTTCGGTCACGGTATGACCGGCCGCTTCCGCCCATGCATAGCCGTCTCCGGTGCTGCCGGTATGCGGGACTGATTTTCCGCCGACCGCGATAATGACGGCGTCTGCGTTAATGTGTTCGTCATTGTTTGTCGTAATGCCTGCTGTCCTGCCGTTCTCGTACCGCACTTCTTTGATTTTTTCATTTGTGCGGATGATGACATTCAGTTGTTTTAATCGGTTCAAAAGCGCATCGACAACGCTTTGCGCTTTGTCCGTCACCGGGAACATGCGCCCGTGGTCTTCTTCTTTCAGCTGAATGCCGAGTTTTTCAAAAAAGGCGATGATATCTTCATTATTAAATTCGGAAAACGCGCTGTATAAAAAGCGGCCGTTGCCGGGGATGTGTTTGATGATTTCTTCAACGGTGAGGCGGTTGGTCACGTTGCAGCGCCCGCCGCCGGAAATCGCCAGCTTCCGTCCCAGCTTGTTTCCTTTATCGATTAATAATACGTCCGCCCCTTCTTCGCCTGCGGCAATCGCAGCCATTAAACCGGACGGACCGCCGCCGATCACAATCACGTCATAATGTTTCATATTTCATCAACAACTTTCTTTTTCACGTATAATAGGCGGAAATGTCCGCTTTCTGCTATTATAGCGAAAGAAAGGGAATCCTTAAACGTATTTAGTTTTTTAAAGGGTTTTCCCAAAAAGTTTCCCGCTGTAATTATTACCGTCTAATTGCCCAGTTGTGTTAAAATAGAAAAGTTGAATCTTCGTAGAAAATGGTGATGAGGAAACATGTCAAGCAAATTGTTAAGGGGCACGTTCGTGCTGACGCTCGGCACCTATATATCGCGGATTTTAGGGATGATTTATCTGATCCCGTTCGGAGCGATGGTCGGAGCGACGGGCGGAGCTTTGTTTCAATACGGATATAATCAATATACACTGTTTTTAAACATTGCCACGATGGGATTTCCCGCCGCGGTTTCAAAATTTGTCTCGAAATATAACTCCAAAGGAGACTATGAGACGAGCAGGCGGATGCTGAGAGCGGGAATGTCGGTTATGCTCGTAACCGGGATGATCGCTTTTTCAATTCTTTATATTTCGGCGCCGTTTTTTGCGGAAACATCTCTCGGCGGCACGAGTAACAACGGACTTACGATTGACCACGTCGTTTATGTCATCCGGATGGTCAGTCTGGCACTTTTGGTCGTGCCGATTATGAGTCTTGTGCGCGGTTTTTTCCAAGGTCACCAGATGATGGGGCCGACAGCCGTTTCACAGGTTGTGGAGCAGCTTGCCCGGATTATCTTTTTATTGGGCGCAACGTATTTGATTTTAAGAGTGATCAACGGCGGCCTTGTCATCGCGGTCGGATACGCGACTTTCGCGGCGCTGATCGGATCATTCGGAGGGCTTGTCGTCCTTTATATTTACTGGAATAAGCGGAAGGGCGATCTCCTGGCGATGAAGCCGAATCTCGTCCCGTCTGCGAACTTAAGTTATAAAAAAATGTTCATTGAGCTTTTCAGTTATGCCGCTCCTTACGTATTTGTCGGACTGGCGATTCCTTTGTATTCATATATCGATACGAATACGTTTAATAAAGCGATGATTGCGGCGGGCCATAAGGATATCAGCCAGGACATGCTTGCGATTGTCACCCTTTATGTGCCGAAGCTTGTTATGATCCCGGTTTCTCTGGCGACCGCTTTCGGTCTGACGCTGATTCCGACGATTACTGAATCGTTTACGAGCAGGAATTATAAGCTTTTGAACCAGCAGATTAACCAGACGATGCAAATCATTCTGTTTTTGGTTATTCCCGCCGTTGTCGGGATGTCCGTGTTATCGGGTCCGGCCTATACGTTCTTCTACGGCTCTGAAAGTCTTCGCCCGGATATCGGACAGGATATATTGTTCTGGTACGCGCCTGTCGCGATTCTGTTTTCTCTGTTTACCGTAAACGCCGCGATCCTGCAAGGGATTAATAAACAGAAATTTGCTGTCGTGAGCCTTTTCATCGGCGTCATTATAAAAGTGGTGCTGAACGTGCCGCTGATCAAGCTGTTTCAGGGAGACGGGGCCATCCTGGCAACGGCGCTCGGTTATATCGCTTCTCTTCTGTACGGTTTTATCATGATTAAGCGCCATGCGGGCTATTCGTATACGGTACTTATAAAACGGGTCATTTTAATCGCAGTCCTGTCCGTCCTGATGGGAGTCGCGGTCAAGCTGACTCAATGGCTGCTCAGCTTCTTTGTAACATACCAAAGCGGCCAGGTGTATGCGGCGATTGTCGTCTTTGTCTGCGCCGCTGTCGGCGGTGCGGTGTACATGTTTGCCGCGTACCGAATCGGATTTTTACAGAAAATGTTTGGAAACCGTCTGCCCCGCGTTTTGAGAAGAGGCAGGCATTCCGCCCATTAAGAATAATGAATAGTCCGCTTATCGCGGGCTTTTCTTTTTAAAGGAGAGGATCAGGATGAGACTTGATAAGCTGCTTGCCAACAGCGGATTCGGCTCAAGAAAAGATGTGAAAAAAATCGTCAAGGCTGGGGCTGTCATGATTGACGGAGAGCCGGCGAAAGATGTGAAAACCCATGTCGATCCGGAAAAACAGGACATCACGGTATACGGAGAGCCGGCAGATTATCGTGAATTTATTTATGTCATGATGAATAAGCCGCAAGGAGTGCTGTCCGCTACCGAAGACAGCCGCCAGCAAACGGTGGTTGATCTGCTGACGCCTGAAGAACAGCGATTTGAACCGTTTCCGGCGGGACGTCTTGATAAGGATACGGAAGGCTTTTTGCTTCTGACCAATGACGGGCAGCTCGCTCATCGCCTGCTTTCTCCGAAAAAGCATGTGCCTAAAACATATGAGGTCCGGTTAACTTCACCCCTGTCACCGGAAGACATCATTCATCTGGAAAGAGGCGTCGTCATTGAAGGAGGATATAAGACGAAGCCGGCAGCCGTTGAAATCATTACAGAAAGCCCGGATGAAACGGTGATTCACTTGACCATTACAGAAGGCAAATATCATCAGGTGAAGCTGATGGCAAAGGCTGTCGGAAATGAAGTGGCTTATTTGAAGCGGCTTTCGATGGGGGCTGTTTCTCTTGACCCGGATCTAAAACCGGGAGAATTCCGCGAGCTGACTGAAGAGGAGCTCGAAACGCTGAGAGGCGCTGAAGTGTAATCGATATCAGAAAAGCCCAAAACAGATTTGTTTTGGGCTTTTTATATAGAGGAACAAAAAACAAGGCAAAGACGCTGCTTTGCCTTGCAGCATGTCAGGCCGAAAAGGGCCTTATGTAATTGTTCGCTTAAGATGTAATTTTCACTTTTTTTCGTGTTGTCTCCCACTTGCCTCGGCTAGGACTATGAACAAGATCATTGTATGCTAACACATTTAAGTCTCGCTGAATGGTTCTAGGTGTAATGCCGAATTCATCAACCAGTTCCTGTGTTGTCACAAGGCCTTTTTCCTGGATGAACATGTAAACTGATTTAATCCGAGTCAGCATACGATTTGTTGAAGGTTTCAAAAAACCACTCCCTATCATAAGATCGGATGGACTTGATATACCACAACTTTCGACTCTAAAACTTCGTACGAATAAGCAACAAAGGATGACATTCTGTTTTTTCTCTTTTAACTGCCTCCATTATACACGATATGGACAACATGAATCTAGGAATAAGCGCAGATAATTTTTTCCAATTGGGTGCCGCCTTGGTGCATTACTATGCCCGGTCCGCTTTTATTATTATGGAAACTGAAACTTTTTTTAAACATGTCCGTATGAAAACCGGGGAGTGAGACATTTGGGAGAATTATTGAATGCAAACATTGTCTGCGCCGGTTATGCTGACAGGCCGAAGGTGATTTCTGATGTATCTCTGTCAGTCAACGCTGGTGAAATTGCCGGTTTAATCGGAGCGAACGGCGCGGGGAAAAGTACAGTGATAAAGGCGGTTCTCGGGCTGTCCCGGGATATAGAAGGCGATATTGAGTGGAATGATTCATCTTATGCTTACATACCGGAGCGTCCGAGTTTTTACGATGAACTGACGCTTTGGGAGCACCTCGAGCTGACCGGGTCATTGCGGGGTATAGAAGGGGAAGAATGCCGTGAGCGGGCAGGGCGGCTGCTTGAAGAGTTTTCGCTGACGTCTGTAAAACATGATTTGCCTTCCGGCTTTTCAAAAGGGATGCAGCAAAAATTGATGCTCATACAGGCATTTTTGGCGAAGCCGGATATTTACATCATTGATGAGCCTTTTATCGGACTTGATCCGATCTCAACGAAGCTGTTTACCGACATGCTGATTGTTGAGAAAGAAAGGGGCGCGGGGATTTTGATGTGCACTCATGTTCTGGATACGGCGGAAAAAATCTGCGACCGGTTTTATTTGCTGGATCAGGGCGCTCTGCTTCTTCAAGGCACGTTAGAGGAGCTTCAGGAAAAAACGGGGAGCCGTTCACTGCTGGATTGCTTTTATTCAGCGGTTCGGAGCAGTCAGCGATGACCGGGCGGGCTTTGTTTTTTCAAAGGCTGTTTCATTATTGGCGGTATCAATGGAAGGTGTTCCAGACGGTCATTGATTGGACGGTCGCGCTGTATATCGTTCTTCCCGCTGCCGCATTTGCCGTTTATCAATATGCTGATTGGCTGAACGGCAGGGGGCTTCTTAATGGAGCGGCAGGAGTATTAGGGTGGGGCTGGCTGTATGTATTCAGTGCCCTGCTGTTGTGCACGGGTTTTATTCATACCTTTTTGCTGGAAGCGGATCACGTATTTTTGGTGCATGTAAAACATCTGATGCAAAAGCTGAAACGGTATGCGCTTTTGTATTCGATGTTCCTTTCCCTTATCAAATGGGGTGCGCTTGCCGTATTGTTATTTCCCTTATGGCGCCAATACGGTGACTGTACCTTACCGGCATATTCAGGTATGTTTTGCTGTCTGTTCGGCTTCCATACTGCAATATTAGCGGTGCACCGGCACAGAAAAAACAGCAGGCGGACATTCGGGAATCAGGCGGCGGGCTGGCTGAAAGTGATGGTTCTGATGGCGGGGGCGTTTTTTATGATCGTCTTTGCCGCCGAATGGTATTGGCTTTGGCCGGCGGGCTGTATATTGTTCATCTGTTCCGCTCTTTTGACTTGGAAAGGGACGGAGACATTATCAGCCTTTGAGGAAGAAGTGCTTGAAGAGAACAGGCGCAAGCTTTCATTCGCGGCCTCTGTTTTGATGCTCAGCCATGATGTGCAGCTCCCGAATGGTAAAAATAAAGGGCGGAGCAAGCCGTTTTTATATCCCGGCTCAAAGCACATCTTTACAAAACGGTCGGCGTATACGGCGTGGAAAGAATTGTTCTTTAAAGTGCTGATCCGAAACGGCGGGTATCTCCGGCAGCTTTACCTTTTAACCGCGGCTTTTACGGCTCTTATTCTCGTTCTTCCGCTCTTAGTGAAGCCGGCAGTCCTTATTTTATTTGCGATCGTCAGCCGCTATGCCGCGTCGCTTTTATTTGACCGGATCACGGATAAACCGGTTTTAAGCGGTATCAAGAGAGACAGTGATGACTATTTCAGGGCGCGAAACAGCGCATTAACCGTCATTCAAATCATCTGTTCCGCCTGGTGTCTCATTGCCGCGATTCTTTCCGTTCTTTATATGTGAAAATCCCTTTCCGAAAAAGGAAAGGGATTTTTCTTAATGTCCGTTCAAAATAAAAAGCTGAATAAAAAACAGCACGGCGAAGATGATGACTAGAGGATGGATTTCGCGCCATTTTTTCTTAGCTGCTTTAACAAGCGGATATGAAATGAAGCCGAGTGCGATTCCGGTTGAAATACTGGACGTTAAAGGCATCGCCAAAATGACGAGAAAGGCCGGGAACGCTTCATCAAGCTCATTCCAGCGGATATTTGAGACTGCGCCCATCATCAGGCTGCCGACAATAATCAGAGCCGGTGACGTAATCGCGGACACTTCCGATAAGACGCTGACAAGCGGGCTGAAAAACATGGAAACGGCAAACATAACGGCTATCGTCAGCGCCGTCAGACCCGTTCTTCCGCCGGCCGCCACACCTGCTGAAGATTCAACGAACGCGGTCGTCGGGCTGGTGCCGAAGATGCTTCCCACCGTCGTAGCGGTCGAATCAGCCAAAAGCGCTCTTCTGGCATTCGGAAGCTGATTGTTTTTGATCAATCCCGCTTGTTCGGCGACACCGATCATGGTGCCGGTCGTGTCAAAAATCGTAACGAGAAGAAAAGAAAACACAACGGCGTACAGACCGTGATGCACGACATCCCCGAGGGCACCGAACGGATTTGTGATCAAAAGCCCCTCCGGCAGGTGCGGGAAGGACATGAATCCTTTCGCGAAATGGATCTGTCCGGTCAAAAAGGCAATGATAGCGGTCAGCGCCATTCCGATGAACAGAGCCCCGTTTACATTCAGCACCATCAGTACAATACTGATGATAAGTCCGATAAGCGTTAAAATGACGGCGGGCGAATGAAGATCGCCGAGTGCGACCAGATTGGATTTATCAGCCGTGATGATTCCGGATTGGCGTAAGCCGATAAAAGCGATAAATAAGCCGATGCCGGTCGTAATTCCGTATTTTAAATTGTCCGGAATCGCTTCTATAAGTTGTTTTCTTAAAGGCGTTAACGATAAAATAATAAAGATGACTCCCGCGATAAAAACGGCGCTGAAAGCCGTCTGATACGTAATGCCGCTGCCTGTGCCGACAACGTGAAAGGCGAGATACGCGTTTAAGCCCATGCCGGGGGCAATGGCGATCGGAAAATTCGCAGCGAGAGCCATCCATAAAGTTCCGACAATGGAAGCGATAATCGTCGCGGTGAATACCTGGTCAAACGGAATCCCCGCATTGGAAAGGATCACCGGATT
Organism: Bacillus sp. A1; assembly: GCF_042296235.1. NCBI lineage: Bacteria > Bacillati > Bacillota > Bacilli > Caryophanales > Bacillaceae > Bacillus > Bacillus sp. A1. The sequence continues at coordinate 2,931,789 of NZ_CP141181.1, read as the reverse complement.
GACGACAATGATATACACCATTGTGAAAAAGGTGGTCAATCCCGCGGTAATTTCTCTTTTTATTGTCGTTTGATGCTTGTCGAGATGAAACATAAGTACCTCCAATGACGAACATTTTTTCAAAACATCATCTATATTATTCGTTTTATCGACATTTTGCAAGTCTTTATCAAGAAAGGGGATTTGTGATGAACTGGGAAGTTGAAGTCATCAGAAACAAAGAAGATCTGATCCGTGACACGCAGAAGTTTTTGCAGATCAACAGCGTAATGGACGAATCAACAGCCGGTCCCGGCCGGCCGTTTGGAGAAGGCGTCAATGCCAGCCTGACGTCACTGCTGGAATTCGGTAAAAAAGAAGGCTTCACCGTAAAGAATCTTGACGGCTATGCGGGCCATATTGAATGGGGAACGGGTGACGAAATCGTCGGCGTTTTGTGCCACGTCGATGTCGTTCCGCCCGGAGACGGCTGGACGAGCGATCCGTTTTCAGCCGATATCAGGGATGGCCGGATATATGCCAGAGGCGCCATTGATGATAAAGGGCCGACAATGGCGGCGTTTTATGCGCTGAAAATCGTCAAAGACATGCAGCTCCCTTTATCCAAACGCGTGAGAATCATCATCGGAACGGATGAAGAAAGTGATTGGAGATGCGTGGATCACTACTTCAAACACGAAAAAATGCCTGACATCGGCTTTGCTCCTGACGCAGATTTTCCGATCATTAACGCGGAAAAAGGAATTATAGATGCGTCACTGCGCATTGTAAAAAGCGCTTCTGACAAAGACGCAAAAAACGTGCTTCTGTCATTCCGTTCAGGACTGCGTTTGAACATGGTGCCGGATGCGGCTGAAGCGGTTATTGAAGGGAACGGTCTTGATGCCGTGCACGCGTATTTCAGCAAATGGCTTGAGCAGTCAAAAACACAAGGTGAAGCAGTTTCGGAAAATGGAAAACTGACGCTTCGGGTGTACGGAAAATCATGCCACGCGATGGAACCGGATAATGGTGTCAATGCCGGCTTAAAGCTTGCTGAATGCCTTAACGGAACAGAGCTGGATGGAGCCGGAAAGCACTTTGTCAAAACCATCAGTGACTATTTTTCAAATGATACACGAGGCAAAAAGCTGAAAATTGATTGCAGGGATGACATCAGCGGAGAGCTGACATTGAATGTCGGCACCTTTACATACAGAAAGGGTGAGGAAGGAGAACTCGGCATCAACATCCGTTATCCCGTCACTTCAGACAGCAAAGTCATCCGTGATGCTTTTACGTCTGCTGAAGAATTCCGGCTTGAAGAATTTAAAGACAGCAAACCGCACCACGTTTCTGCTGATCATCCGCTCGTAAAGACGCTTCAAAAGGTTTACGAAGGACAAACGGGAAAGAAAGCGGATCTGATTTCAATCGGCGGAGGAACGTATGCGAGATCCCTTTCGGCGGGCGTCGCGTTCGGGCCGCTGTTCCCCGGCCGGCCTGACAGCGCGCATCAAAAGGATGAGTACATTGAAATCGATGACCTTCTCAGGTCAACGGCTTTATATGCCGAAGCCATTTATGAGCTTGCCAAGTGATAATAAAAAGGGACGCCGAAAGCGGCATCCCTTTTTATCATTCAAATGACCATAAATCCGTTGATAAATAACGTTCTCCCGTATCGGCCGTCATACAGATGACGATCTGTTCGGAAGGGAGGCGTTTGGCGGTTTCAATGGCGGCAAAGCAGGCGGCGCCTGAAGACGGGCCGACGAGTATGCCTTCTTCCCGGGCCAGACGCCGTGTTGTCGTATACGCATCTTCATCAGATATTTTCATGATTTCATCGTAAACGTCCTGATTCAGTATGCCGGGAATAAATCCGGGGCTTGTCCCGACAAGCTTATGAGCGCCGGGTTTTCCGCCAGACAGGACGGGAGATCCCGCAGGCTCGGCGACATGAACAATCATATCCGGGAAAAGCTCTTTCAGCGTTTCTCCGGTTCCGGTAATGGTTCCGCCCGTTCCCGCCGTTGCCACAAAAGCACCGAGCGGTCTGTTGAGCTGCTGAACGGCCTGATAGATTTCAATGGCTGTCGTTTTTCGGTGGGCATCTGGATTTGCGCCGTTATCGAATTGCATCGGGATAAAACTTCCCGGAATCTGTTCGGCGAGTTCTTTCGCTTTTTTGATGCTGCCGGGCATTCTTTCCGCCCCCGGTGTTAACACAACCTCCGCGCCGTACGCTTTCAGGAGGTTGATGCGTTCTTTCGTCATCGTGTCAGGCATGACGAGGATTGCCTTGTAGCCGCGCGCCGCCGCGTTCATCGCCAGGCCGATGCCTGTGTTGCCGCTTGTCGGTTCGATGATGACAGAGCCGGGTTTTAAATGCCCGCTGTTTTCCGCTTCAATGATCATATTGTAAGCCGCTCTGTCTTTGACACTGCCGCTCGGGTTAAACGATTCTAATTTTAAATAGACCTGTGCTGCATGTTCTGGCTGAAGGCGATTGAGCTTTACGATCGGTGTGCCGCCGATCAGCTCCGCCGTGCTGTTTACGATTTTCAAGGCCGGCTCATTCCTTTCTGTATAAAACGTTCGGTACATAATATCCTATCATAATGAGCGGACAGGGTTCTCCTCTCCGCTTATCCGTTTTATAATAACACCATAACCAAAGAGGGGGAGATCCTCGTATGAAAGCTTCATTGCCGCATTATTTTATCGGCATTCCGATTCCGGCTGACATTGCTGAACCGATTTGGGAAGCAGCCAAAAAGGAGCCGGCGTTATCATTCAAAAAATGGGTGCACCCGCATGACTATCATATTACGCTCATTTTTCTCGGAGCCGCGGATGAAGAACGGCTTGCGAAATTATCGTCTCTGCTCGCAGATGCTGCGTCGGCAGCGCAGCCGTTTACCGTACAGTTTCAGCATCTGGATATTTTCGGCGACCGCAGACAGCCGAGAGTGCTTCACCTTGAGCCCGAACGGAATGAACTGCTCTTTGATTTGCGGGAAAAAACAAAACAGGCTGTTTTGAAAGCCGGTTTTCAAGTGGAAAAACGGCCGTATCACCCTCATATGACGATGGCGCGGAAGTGGGCGGGAGACCGGCCGTTTCCTGACGATGTGCCGTTTGAAAGCGGCAGGGTGCAAAGTGCCGTCAGCCGGTTTTCCCTGTTTCAGACCCATCTTGACCGGTCGCCTAAATACGAAGAAATCGCACAGTTTCAATTGACATAAACAAATATTCGGAGTGGAGAAATCACATGGCACAGATCATCAAAATTCACGACTGCATATCCAGATATGAACTTGATCCATACCATTATATGAACCAGTTTATCCGGCTGAAGAAAGAACGCTGGGAGGCGCTTCTTGAAGCGTTTGACCGGATGACGGAAGAAAGGGAAACGGAAACGGCTGCCGTCGGGGAAACCGATCAAGCGCCGGCCAGGAAAAAATTTTCCTTAAAAAAGAGAAAAGAAGAAAATACGGCCGATATAAATGAAAAGAGGCACCAATGGTTTGATGAACCGGAGGGAGAAGAGGCGCTGTTCGGGAATCTTCCGTCTCAAAAGTCTGAGCTCGCGCCTTTTTTCAAAGATCAGCTGTATGACTTTCAATTAAAATGGGCGAGCTCCACGCTTTCTCAAAAGTCTGAGCTTCCGCAGGCGGTCAAAAGGGACAGGATGTTAAAAATGCTGGCTCAAAAGCTGCCCGATTCCTATTTTGTGATGTATCATCCGGTTCTGCAAATTCAGCAGGCGTCCGTCGAACTGAGCATTATCATCATCTCGCCGCTGGAGATTTTCTGCGCCGCTTTTATGGAAGCAGAAGAGGACAGCGTATATATCGGATCAAAACACCGTTTTTGGGAAGAAAGAGGCTCCGGCAGCACGCGCCAAGTATTGAATCCGTCTCTCAGCCTGCACCGGACGGACTCGGTCGTTTCGCAAATCATAAAAGAAAAGCAGGCCGACATTCCCGTGCGGAAGCTTTTGCTCAGCAGAACGTCTTATATTGATTACCCGGAGCCGCCGTACGGGCTGGAAATAGCTGATAAACGGACTGCCGCAGGGTGGCTGGAAAAGCAGCAGAAAAATACGGCGCCGATCAAGCACCACCAGCTGAAGGCGGCGAAGGCTCTTTTGTCTTACGGGTTGAGCGATTCAAGCCGGAGACAGGAATGGCTTGATTAAAGCGGTCGTTTGCCGGCTGTCTCTTCATCTATGAAGCAGGTGAGAACAAACGATGAGTCAATGGTTTTTTATTATTAATCCGGTCTCAGGAGGCGGGCGGGGACGGCGTGTCTGGAAATCAGTTCAAAAAGAGCTGACCAGGCGCGGGGTCAGCCACCGCTCTTTTTTGACCGGGCATCCCGGACATGCGGAGGTGCTGGCGAGACAGATTTCAATGATGCAGGATCATAAGCTTAAGCGGCTGTTCGTCATCGGCGGTGACGGGACGATGCATGAAGTCATTAACGGACTGAAAGGAACGGATCAGATTGAGCTGACCTTTGTGCCCGCCGGTTCGTACAATGACTTTTCCAAAGGGCTCGGTATTAAGAAGTCGGCGCTCCTCCAAGAAATCAAAAGTCTGCACCGCCCGCTCACACGGAAATTTTTTGCGGGAAACATCAACTTTTTTCATGACAAAGCGCAATCACTTTATTTTATTAACCACCTGTCTGTCGGTTTCGATGCCTCAGTTTTGAAGGCAGCCGCGAATTTTCCGTTATCGCGCGTTCTTCGGTTTTTGCGTCTCGGTTTTGTGATTTACCCGCTCGCGCATTTACATACGGCCTCGGGGTTTCAGCCGTTCAGATTTGTTTGCACGGCAGACGGCCAGAGGCGTGAATTCCGCAATGTCTGGTTTGTCATTGCGGCTAATCATCCTTATTACGGAGGCGGCATGAAAGCGGCGCCTTCAGCAAATCCCCGTCAAAACCATTTTGATATTGTCATTGCAGAAAACCTGTCCTTTTTCTCGCTGTATCGTTTTTTATGGGCGATGAGCTTCGGCCGGCATATCAAAATGGACGGAGTGACGATGATAAAGGGGAAGGAATTCGTTTTTGAAACAGATGGGAAAATTCCGTTTCACGCTGACGGCGAGCTGATCGGAACGACGCCGTTTCGGCTTATGCCGGGCGGCGCGCCGTTGAAAATAAAAACATAATAAACAAATGAAACCCGTCAAATGTTTCACGGCAAAGAGCGGTTCGCGGCATAAATCTTCAGAATTCACAGGTGTTCTTGCTAGTTTTGCTTGACGAAGTTTGTGCTGTAGCGCTAAAATTTATAGGACGGCTATTGATTAGCATATGAGACTCTCAATAGCTGTCTTTTTTATTCTCATGAAATTGTTTATGACAGGCCGCTCCGCCAATAGAGAAAGGCTGGAGGCCTATTCTAAAATATTTTAAGAAATGATGGGTTGAACATTGATATGAACTGGTTGGGACAATTACTAGGTAGCGATTGGGAGATCTTCCCCGCCGGAGGAGCTACAGGAGATGCATATTATGCGAAACATAACGGCCAACAGCTTTTTTTAAAACGTAATAGCTCGCCCTTTTTAGCCGTGTTATCCGCCGAAGGCATTGTTCCGAAGCTGGTTTGGACAAAACGGATGGAAAACGGAGACGTCATTACGGCTCAGCATTGGATGGCGGGCAGGGAGCTGAAGGCAAAGGATATGAGCGGACGCCCGGTGGCTGAGCTGCTCCGCAAAATCCACACATCAAAAGCTTTGCTCGACATGCTGAAAAGATTGGGAAAAGAACCGCTTGATCCGGGCGCCCTTTTGACGCAGCTGAAGCAGGCCGTCTTTGCCGTGCGGCAATTTTCGCCGCTTATTCAGGAAGGCCTTGCTTATTTGGAAGCTCATGTGGATCAGGTGCAATTCGGTGAAAAAGTCGTTTGCCATTGTGATGTGAATCATAATAACTGGCTTCTGTCAGAAGACAACCAGCTGTATTTAATAGATTGGGACGGCGCTATGATAGCCGATCCGGCCATGGATCTCGGCCCTTTATTGTATCATTACGTCGAAGAGCCAGCGTGGGACAGCTGGCTTGGGATGTACGGCATGAAGCTCACGGAAGGGCTTCGGCTGCGGATGGCGTGGTACATGTTATCGGAGACCATCACCTTCATCGCCTGGCACAAATCAAAAGGAAACGACAAAGCGTATCATGATGCCATGGAAGAGCTTCATGCCCTGATGAAGCGGATTGTCAAGTAGTCAGGAGTACGAATCCATCTGCTCCACCCATTGGGACAAATGGTTTTGGTGCTCCTGAATATGCGTGTCGATGGAATCGGCCGTGATGCCGGACTGGCTGTAGCGGTAGACGTCCTCGAGCACGTTTTTTATATTTGAATCAAGCCCGGTGTTGGCCATCAGTGATTTGATGACGCGCTCCAGCTGTTCATACTCGGCAACCGTGCCGCAGCAATCCAATTGATGGTCGGCCAATATGTCCTTTAATAACCGGACCTGATGTTCGCTTGTTAAGCCCATGATTCATATACACATCCTTTCTGTGTCATACATTGTGCAAAGCGGTGCGGTTTTATGCATCACATGAGTGTTCCGGACCGGGGGAGCCTCTTTTTTTATGCAGCCGGCGCCTTTAAAAGGCGCTTGCGGCTCTTTATGTTTCATGGTATGTTGTTACTCGAAATTATAGATAGAGGTGTCAATCATATGAGAATGCGCCATAAACCTTGGGCGAATGATTTTCTGGCAGAAAACGCAGACATCGCCATCAGTGATCCGGCCCAGTATAAAGGGCGGTGGAACACGGTCTTTGGCAATGACAACCCGATCCATATTGAAGTCGGTACGGGAAAAGGGCAGTTCATTTCTGGAATGGCCAAGCAGAATCCGGATATCAACTATATCGGAATTGAGCTGTTTAAAAGCGTCATCGTCACTGCCGTCCAAAAAGTAAAGGACAGCGGGGCTCACAATGTCCGTTTGTTAAATATAGACGCGGAAACACTGAATGACGTATTTGAACGGGGCGAAATCAAGCGCGTATATTTAAACTTTTCTGACCCGTGGCCGAAAAACCGTCACGAAAAGCGCCGTTTAACATTTAAAACGTTCTTGAAAAAATACGAAGAAGTGATGGGCGAAACAGGTGAGATTCATTTTAAAACCGATAACCGCGGTTTATTCGAATACTCTCTGAAAAGCTTTTCCGAATACGGCCTGCTTCTGACGGAAGTCAGTCTTGATCTGCACAACAGCGATCCGAAGGGCAATATTATGACAGAATACGAAGAAAAATTCTCCGCGCTCGGCCAGCCGATTTACCGGGCCGAAGTTGAATGGAGAACAAAAGACAGACTCTGATGCGGGAGTCTGTTTTTTTATGCCGCCATTTGCTACCATTACATCAGGAGGGATCAAGATGGAGACATTGAATATTGGGAATATTTCATTAACATGGCTGGACGGCGGTGTAACGCATATGGACGGCGGAGCGATGTTCGGCGTTGTCCCGAAGCCTTTATGGTCGAGAAAATACCCCGTAAATGACAAAAACCAGATTGAATTAAGAACAGACCCGATTCTGATCAGAACAAACGGCCTGAATCTATTGGTTGACGCGGGTATCGGCAGAGGGAAATTTTCTGATAAACAAAAAAGGAATTACGGCGTAACACAGGAATCCAATTTAAAACACTCTCTTCGTGAACTCGGGCTTTCCTGTGAGGACATTCATATTGCGGCGATGACCCATCTTCATTTTGACCATGCATGCGGCTTGACGGAATACAGCGGAGAGGAGCTTGTCTCTGTTTTCCCGAATGCCCGCATTATCACTTCTGCAACAGAGTGGCGCGAAATGAGAAACCCTAATATCAGATCGAAAAATACATATTGGAGAGAAAATTGGGAGGCGGTACAAGATCAGGTCGAAACCTTTGAGAACGAGTATCAGCTGACAGAAGGCATTACGATGCACCACACCGGCGGCCACAGCGACGGCCACAGCGTCATCGTCTTAGAAGACGGCGGGGAGACGGCTGTGCATTTTGCCGACCTGATGCCGACGAATGCGCATAAAAATCCGCTATGGGTGCTGGCATATGATGATTATCCGATGACCTCCATTCCGCAAAAGCAGAAATGGCAGACGTTCGCGGCAGAAAAAGACGCCTGGCTGATCTTCTATCACGATGCGATTTACAGAGCGGTAAAATGGGGAGAAGACGGCGAAGTGGCTGCATCTGTCAGACGGGAGAAAAAATAGGCGGATCGATGATTTACCTGTATGAATTTCGGGAATAAAAGCAAACCTAAGACAAATTGCTTTGAAAGGAAGAGACAGGTGAATCAATTTCAAGTGACGAAAGATGGAGAAATCAAAACAACTCTGCGCGGATTAGAAGTGCTTTCTACGCCTTTTTTAAATAAAGGGGTGGCCTTTACACAGGAGGAAAGAAAGGAACTCGGGCTCGAGGGATTTCTGCCGCCGAAAGTATTGACAATCGAAGAGCAGGCGAGGCGGGCCTACGAACAATTCAGTTCGCAGCCTGATGAGCTGAGCAAAAATGTGTACTTGACCGCTCTCCATGATCGGAATGAAACGTTATTTTACAGGCTGTTAAATGATCATTTAGGCGAAATGCTGCCGATCGTATATACGCCGACCGTCGGCACCGCGATCCAGCGTTACAGCCACGAGTACAGAAAACCCCGCGGTCTGTATTTGTCAATAGATGACCCTGAAGGAATGCGCGCCGCATTTCAGCAGTTCGGAAAAAATGAAAACATTGACTTAATCGTTGCCACAGATGCGGAGGGTATTCTGGGAATCGGTGACTGGGGCGTCGGCGGCATCGCCATTTCTGTCGGAAAACTCGCGGTGTATACGGCGGCCGCCGGAATTGATCCGTCACGAGTGCTTGCGGTCGTATTAGATGCCGGGACAAATCAAGAAAGCCTCTTAAATGACCCGCTGTACGTCGGAAACCAGCATTCAAGAGTGCGCGGCGAGAAATATGACCGCTTTATTGATGAGTATGTCTCGCTTGCCCGGGAAACATTCCCGAATGCGCTGCTTCATTGGGAGGATTTCGGTACGGCTAACGCCCGCGGCATATTAAAACGGTATAAAGATAAAGTCTGTACGTTTAACGATGACATTCAAGGAACGGGCGCGGTGTCGCTTGCAGCTGTTTTAGCGTGTGCGAAAGCGTCAAAAGTGCCTTTAAAAGAGCATAAAGTCGTCGTCTTCGGCGCGGGAACGGCCGGTATCGGAATTGCTGAGCAGCTGCGCGAAGCTATGGTGCATGACGGATTAAGCGAAGAAGAATCATACAGCCGCTTTTGGTGTATCGACAGAAACGGATTGTTAACGGATGATATGAAGGACCTGCGTGATTTTCAGGTTCCGTACGCCCGCCCTGCTGATGAAGTGAAAGAGTACGGCCGCAGCGGTGAAGGCGGATCAATTGATCTGGCGGAGACGGTGCGACAGGCCAAGCCGACGATCCTGATCGGCACATCCACCGTTTCAGGCGCATTTACGGAAGAAATCGTCAAAGAAATGGCCTCACATGTCAAACGGCCGGCTATTTTGCCGATGTCAAATCCGACGACATTATCAGAAGCAAAACCTGAAGATTTAATTAAATGGACGGAAGGCCGCGCGCTTGTCACAACGGGAAGTCCGTTTCCGCCTGTTGCGTATAACGGCGTTACCTACCATATCGGACAGGCGAACAACGCGCTCGTATTCCCGGGACTCGGGCTCGGCACGATTGTGACAAAAGCAAGGCTCATTACGGACAATATGTTCGTTGCCTGCGCGAATGCCATCGCCGGTATGGTGGACGTCGGCAAGCCGGGAGCGCCGATGCTTCCGAAAGTGGAGGATCTCAGGACGGTATCGGCAACAGTGGCGGTAGCCGTAGCTAAAGCTGCGATTCAGGACGGTGTAGCGGAAACGGAACCCGAGGATCTGATCCAAGCGGTGCAGGACGCGATGTGGAACCCCGTATATAAACGAATTCGGCCGATGTAACCGAATAAAGCCCAAAACGCTGATGGTTTTGGGCTTTATTTTTTGCTTGTCCGAATTATGAGGCGACAGAATCAATGACATCGACAATCTGGCCTGTTTTTGCATTGACCATAACTTCATATTGCTCCAGTTCGCCGAATGCCGAACGTGTCACGCCGGTTTTGTATACCTGGATGGTTTCTCCGTTTACCTGGTAGGGCTCGGGCTCTGTGTAAATCCATGATCCGTCTATCGGCCCGCGCTGTTTAAAAGCCGCTTTCACGATACGGAGCGCTTTTTCTGAAGAGATATAAGGTTTCATCGCATACTTTTTCACTGCGATGGCAGCGCATAATCCGACTCCTGCACCTAAGAGAAAATGACGTAATTTCAATATGAAGCACCTCCAATTATGTCGTAGTTTTTATTATACAGAAGATGCCAGACGGTGTTAAGTAAAGCGGCGGTTTTACAGCCCATTCAATCTGAGCGCTTGGAAAACAGTTGTTTTTCTAATAAAATAAAAGCATTACATAGAAATGAGGGGAAAATATGAATGAGGAAACGAAAACGCTTTTCCGGACGCTGACGCAGCTTCCCGGCGCACCGGGGAATGAACATCAGGTCCGCTCCTTTATGAAACGGGAGCTTGCGAAATATGCGGATGACATCGTGCAGGACAGACTCGGAAGTGTTTTCGGAGTAAGGCGCGGCGCTGAAGACGCGCCGACCGTTATGGTAGCCGGGCATATGGACGAAGTCGGGTTTATGGTGACACAGATTACGGATAACGGCATGCTGAGATTTCAGACGCTCGGCGGCTGGTGGAGCCAGGTGCTGCTTGCCCAGCGCGTCGAGGTGCAGACGGATAACGGACCGATTATCGGCGTCATCTCAAGCATCCCGCCCCACATTTTAACGGATGCCCAGCGCGCAAAGCCGATGGAGATCAAAAATATGATGATTGATATCGGTGCCGATGACAGAGAGGACGCGGTCAAAATGGGGATCAGACCGGGACAGCAGGTCGTGCCGGTCTGCCCGTTCACCCCGATGGCCAACGAGAAGAAAATATTGTCCAAAGCGTGGGATAACCGCTACGGCTGCGGGTTAAGCATTGAACTATTAAAAGAGCTGCACGGAAAAGACCTGCCGAACAATCTGTACGCCGGGGCCACCGTTCAGGAGGAAGTCGGCTTGAGAGGGGCGCAGACAGCGGCCAACATGATTCAGCCTGATCTCTTCTTCGCGCTTGATGCCAGCCCGGCAAATGATATGAGCGGCGATAAGGAGCTGTTCGGCCGTCTCGGCGAGGGGGTGCTGCTCCGCATTCTCGACAGAACGACGGTCATGCACCGCGGGATGAGAGAGTTCGTCCTTGATATGGCGGAAACGCACAATATCCCTTATCAATATTTCGCTTCAGGCGGAGGAACGGATGCCGGACGGGTCCACATATCAAACAGCGGGGTTCCGTCTGCCGTCATCGGCATTTGTTCAAGATACATTCATACAAATGCCGCTATCATCCATGTCGATGATTATGCAGCGGCGAAAGAAATGCTCATTAAGCTTGTCATGGCGAGTGACAAACAGACGGTCGAAACGATCAGAGAAAATGTATAAAAAAATAAGCAGTCAATAAGTCCCTTTGAATACTTATTGACTGCTGTTTTTACATTCTGTTTTAAGCCGCATGATCGAGACAGTTCATTAAAGCGTATTGAAAATAGAATTAGGTAACACATATTATTTTTCAATATTATTATCAAAATGGTTCCAATCCAAATAAACAACCACGAATCTTTATTGCAATGATAAACGTTTTTAAATCAAAAACATGCTGCAAGCATTGAGATGAGCAGCGATTTCACAAAAGTCGAGTCATTTGCATTTTTTATTTGTTCTGCAAGGAGGTATGATTATGACAAAAAAGACAAACATAAAATTTCCTCTTGAACTGATTCATACTGAAGTGGTGAGTTTAGGTAAGCAGGACCGCATAAAGGCGGCCTGCTTATTCTGTTTCAAATAAATAAGAGAGTGCTTTCATCGCTTGATTTACGGTTTCGACCGTAATATTCGCTTTTCCGGAAAGCTCTTTCAGCGGATGATGAAGTTCTTTCGGGCGGATGAGAATGAGCGGCTTTCCTTTTGCGATGGCATAAGAAGCATCCATCGCGGTATTCCACTGTTTATATTTCTCGCCAAACAGGGCGATCACAAAATCGGCTTTTTCCATCAGCACCTCTGTACGGAAATTGTTGATATCAGAAGCTCTGGCGTCTTTTAAAACAGAATCGGGCTGCACGCCCATAATCTCTTCTCCGATATTGTCTGAGCGTTCATGGTTTTCCATCGGACCGACAAACGTAATCGGCAGGTTCAACGCTTTTGCTTTTTGTTTGATTTCATCCCGCCAATCACTGTGGATTTCACCCGCTAAATACACGACAAACTGCATCTTTTGCCCCTCCTTATGTGCATATTCAGAATTTCGTACGGCTACAAGCAAAATGGTAAACGAAACTTGCTTGATAATGCAAATGAAATATGATAATGATATTGCATATAGTTGGTCTTGCCGTAAACAGTCTGGTATGATCCAATTGGACAAACATCAGCATATAAAAAACTCATAATCCAGATGGAGGAATGACAATGAAAAAGATTGAAAGCACGGAAGAATTGCAAAAAGCGGTACAAGACGATTGGGCGGTATTTATGTTTTCAGCGGATTGGTGCCCGGACTGCCGCTTTGTGGAGCCGTTTCTTCCTGAGCTGGAAGCGGACTTTCCTGAATTCACTTATTACTACGTAGACCGCGATCAATTTATTGATACATGCGCGGAATGGGAAATTTACGGCATTCCGAGCTTTGTTGTGTTTAACGGCGGAAAAGAAGTGAACCGCTTCGTCAGCAAAGACCGTAAAACAAAAGAAGAAATTGAGCAATTTTTAACCGATTCCCTTGCTAAAGCATAAAGGAGGCCACGGGCTTTGAAAATGACGTCAAGGAAGCTGGCGGATTTATTAAAACAGCGCCTGCAGCACGAGAACCGATCCTTCTTTTTTGACAGAGAAAAAGACACCCTCCGTGTTGAGGATCAAACGACCAAAAAAGGCATCACATTGGAGCTCCCGCCGATCATTGCGAAGTGGGAGACAAAAAAAGAAGAAGCGATCGACGAAATCGTCTACTATGTGTCAGAAGCGATGGAGGCGATGGAAGGCAGCGGACAGGAGATGTCCGGAAAGGAAGCCGGAATCTACCCGGTCATCCGCTCCACGTCATTTCCCGATCAAACGAGCGACGGCATTCCGCTCGTGTATGATGACCATACGGCCGAAACGAGAATCTACTACGCGCTTGATCTCGGTAAGACGTACCGCTTAATTGACAGCCGTATGCTCGAGAAAGAAAACTGGACAAAAGAACGCATCAGGGAGACGGCGTCATTCAATCTCCGCTCTCTTCCTTCGGTCGTGAAACAGGATACGGTTGCGGATAATTATTTTTATTTTTTCAGGGCGAATGACGGCTATGACGCCAGCCGGATTCTCAATGATTCGATTCTTCATGAATACAAGCAGGCCGCTGAAGGCGAATTAGCGATTTCCGTTCCGCATCAGGATGTATTAATACTTGCTGACATTCGAAATGAATCGGGTTATGATATTTTAGGGCAAATGTCCATGAGCTTCTTTGCAAGCGGCACGGTGCCGATTACGGCCCTTTCATTTCTGTATAATGAAGGCAGACTGGAACCTGTGTTTATCATGGCGAAAAGCCGGCCGAAAAAGGATTAGAAAGGATTTTTCTTATGAACGCTTTTTACAATAAAGAAGGTGTGGGAGATACGCTTCTGATCTCTCTTAAAGATGCAGCACGCGAAGAAATCGGCTATGAAAGAGAAGGCGATGTCGTCAGAATCTTTAACAAAGAAACAAAAGAAACGACGGGCTTTAACATTTTTAACGTGTCTTCTTACTTACAGATTGAGGACAACGGCCCCGTCGCTTTGTCTGAGACATTCGTTCAGGATGTGAATGAAATACTGAACAGAAACGGCGTTTCAGAAACGCTGACGGTTGACCTTTCTCCGAAATTTGTTGTCGGTCACGTTGAATCGAAAGAAAAACATCCGAATGCGGATAAACTGAATATCTGCCAAGTGAATGTGGGAGAGGAAACCCTTCAAATCGTTTGCGGCGCGCCGAACGTGGACAAAGGGCAAAAAGTCGTCGTCGCTAAAGTCGGCGCGGTAATGCCGAGCGGACTTGTGATTAAAGACGCTGAATTAAGAGGCGTTCCGTCAAGCGGCATGATCTGCTCCGCGAAAGAACTCGCTTTGCCGGATGCGCCGGCGGAAAAAGGGATTCTTGTTCTTGAAGACAGCCGCGAGGCCGGCGAAGCATTTCAATTCTAACTCCCATAAATAAGCGCACAGAATCGAATGATGTGAGAGAAAGCCGTTAAGCAGGCCTGCTTAACGGCTTTCTTCAGTTGGGAGCTTAATCTTTTCTGAGCCGCCCGGCAATGGTATACTAAATATCGTCCCAGACTACTAAAAAGGGAGTTAGAGAGTGATTAAACATGAGTTGGCTGAATAAATTTTTTGACTTATTTTTAGGTGAAAAAGAAGAAGAGCATGAACGTGAACCGAACACGCATGCCCAAATCCCGAAACAGCACATACCGGATCAGCCAGAAGGCAAATTAACGCGCATGGAAGATCCTAAAATATATTACGAATATCCGAAAGGGAATTTCCGCTTCCCTGTCGTTCCGGACGGCTATAAGCGAACGGAGCAAAACCAAAGACAGCGGGAAAGGCACGAACGCCGCCAGCCGTCCCGGGGTTATGCCGCCGGGAAGGAGCAAACCGAGCGGAAACAGCATACACATAAAGAGCCTGATGCCGTGAAAAAGCCCTTTAAACCGTCATCCATTCCTTCACCGGTTTACGGCTTTCAATCTCAGCACAGCATCAAAAAAGCGCCTATTTCCGAAAAGCGGCGTGAAGAGAACGTAACATTGCTGTCAGAGGAGCAATTTGTTCCGCCAAAATCCGGTCAGGAAACGGAAAAAGAGCCCGTCTTCACAACATCCGGCATAACAAAACAGACGAATGACCGGCCAGACCCGTTTGCGAAACAAGAAACGGAAGAAATCCAGGCCGTTAAAAAAGAGGAGCTTCACACCGAGGCTGAGAATGCAAAAGAGCAAGTGTTTGCAGCACCAGAACCGCAGCAGGCTGAAGAGCGGGAGCACACGGAAAGCGCGGAGTCTGCCGGCTTTACAGAAGAACAGGAGCATGAACAAACCCGCCCGCAGCCTATAATAGAGCCTGAGTATGAAGCATCCCGAACGGCTGACAACACAGAGGAACAAGCGGCGCCGCAGGAGGAATATCAAGAGCCTGAGCCGGAAAAAGCACCGCCTTTTGAAACCGCAGAAGAACCGGTGTATACATACACAGAACCCGGATACGATGAGGAAGTTCAGCCGCAGTCTGAAGACAAGCCCGAATCAGGTGAAACCGACGCGAAACAGGAAGCAGATGCTCAGCCTGAGTACAATGAAGCCGAGCGGCATTCAGATTCCGAGCCTGAACCTGCAAGCATCGAGACGGCCGATGCCCCGTCCCGGCCTGCCGAAGAAAAAACGGAGCATCGCGGACAGCCTCAGACTGTGAAAAAAGCGGAGCGGCCGAAAGAGCGCAATGTTCCGTTTAACGTCATGATGCTTAAAAGCGATAAACACAAGCAGACGAAGACGCCAGAGGGCGGAGCGAGCTATGTCTTTCCGAATCTGTCGCTTCTGGACGTACCGCCGGCGCAAAGACATGACGACCAATCGTGGATTGAAGAACAGCGCGAGCTTTTAAACGTTACACTGAAAAACTTTAATGTGCGCGCCCAAGTCGTTCATGTCACACAAGGCCCGTCCGTCACACGTTTTGAAGTGCATCCTGAGCCCGGAGTGAAAGTAAACAAAATTACAAACTTAGCAGATGATATTAAACTGAGCCTGTCTGCCAAGGATATTCGGATTGAGGCGCCGATCCCCGGTAAAAACACGATCGGCATTGAAGTTCCGAACCGCGTAAGCAAAGTCGTCGATTTACGGCAGATGATCAGAAGCGCCGCTTTCAGGACGAATCCGTCTCCGCTTACAGCCGCGCTCGGTGTCGATATTTCCGGAAACCCGGTCGTCATTGATTTGAAAAAGATGCCGCACGGGTTGATAGCGGGTGCGACAGGATCGGGAAAAAGCGTCTGCATCAATACCATTTTGGTCAGTCTGCTTTATAAGGCGGATCCGAGTGATGTCAAAATGCTTCTGATTGATCCGAAAATGGTCGAGCTTGCGCCTTATAACCAAATTCCGCATTTGGTCAGCCCCGTCATCACGGACGCCAAAGCCGCGACCGCCGCGTTAAAATGGGTTGTGGAAGAGATGGAACGGCGATATGAACTGTTTGCCCATTCGGGTGTGAGAGATATCGGCCGCTTTAATGAATTAACCGCCGATCATAAGACAGGCGAAAAGCTCCCGTACCTCGTAGTGGTCATTGATGAGCTTGCTGATTTAATGATGGTCGCGCCGAACGATGTGGAAGAAAGCATTGCCAGGATCGCGCAGAAAGCGAGAGCCTGCGGCATTCATCTGCTTGTCGCGACACAGCGTCCGTCTGTCGATGTCATTACCGGAATGATCAAGGCAAACATACCGACGAGGATTGCATTCTCCGTCTCAAGCCAGGTAGATTCCAGAACGATCATCGACATGGCGGGAGCGGAAAAGCTGCTCGGAAAAGGCGACATGCTGTACTGGGAAAACGGTACCGGAAAACCGGTGCGCCTGCAGGGCAACTTTGTATCCGACAGAGAGATTGACCGCGTCGTCTCTCATGTCAGAAAGCAGCTGCCGCCTTCTTATTTGTTTGAACAGGAAGAACTGATCAGGCAGGGAACCGCCCTCAAGGAAGAAGACGAACTGTTTCCTGAGGCGTGCCAATTCGTCGTGGAGCAAAACAGCGCCAGCACCTCAAGCCTTCAAAGAAGGTTCAGAATCGGTTATAACCGCGCCGCGAGGCTGATTGACATGATGGAAGCCGAAGGCATGATCTCAGAAGCGAAGGGCAGCAAACCCCGTGAAGTGCTGATTACGGCCGCTGACATTGCTCAAGAATAAGAATATCGTTCATTTTTCTCACAAACATGGTATGATAGTGGATGGACCATCAAAACTGCATCACTGTCACGCGCTGAAATATCATGCGGCAGGTTTAATCAAAAAGAAAGTTACAGATACTGACGATAACGTAAAAATAAATGGAAGCGCCGCTGTGCGGGCTTTTCGCCCGCGGCGGTCGCAAAATGAAATGAGCGTCATATACTGGGGAACAGATAGACGTTTGTTGGAGGTACGATTATGACTGTTTATCATTTTGTTGGAATAAAAGGGACAGGTATGAGCCCGCTTGCTCAAATCCTGCATGATACAGGGTATCAGGTGCAGGGATCGGATATCGAGAAGCAGATTTTCACTCAGGCTGCCCTTGAAAAAAGAAATATCCCGATCTATCCGTTCAGCACCGATAACATCAAACCCGGCTTAACGGTAATCGCCGGAAACGCATTCCCTGATTCTCATCCGGAAATCGCAAAGGCGCTCGCTGAAGGGATTCCTGTCATCAGATATCATAAATTTTTAGCTGAATATATGAAAAAATATACAAGTGTCGCGGTAACGGGCGCACACGGCAAGACGTCCACAACGGGCCTCTTGGCACACGTGATGCAGCAGGCGAAGCCGACTTCGTTTCTTATCGGGGACGGGACGGGCAGAGGAAATGAAAGCAGCGAATACTTTGTATTTGAAGCCTGCGAGTACCGCCGTCATTTCTTAAGCTATCAGCCTGATTATGCGATTATGACGAATATTGATTTTGACCACCCTGATTATTTCGCCAACATTGACGATGTGTTTGATGCTTTCCAAAACATGGCGCTTCAAGTCAACAAAGGCATCATTGCCTGCGGTGATGACGAGTACCTGCCGAAAATTCACGCCAATGTGCCTGTCGTGTATTACGGCACGGGAGAAGAAAACGATTTTCAAGCGAGAAACATCGTAAAAAATACGGAAGGCACGACATTTGACGTCTTTGTCCGCAATACGTTTTACGATACGTTCTACATCCCGGCATACGGCCATCACAATGTCCTCAATTCCTTAGCGGTCATTGCGCTCTGCCACTATGAAGAGATAGACGTGAACATGATTAAGCTCGGACTTGAATCATTCGGCGGCGTCAAACGCAGATTCAATGAAAAAGTGATCGGCAGCCAGGTACTGATCGACGACTACGCCCACCATCCGACTGAAATCAAAGTCACGATTGAGGCGGCGCGCCAAAAATATCCCGAACGTGAAATCATCGCGGTATTTCAGCCGCATACGTTTACACGGACGCAATCATTCCTGGATGAATTCGCAGAAAGCTTAAGCGCGGCCGACCGCGTGTATCTGTGTGACATTTTCGGCTCTGCCCGCGAGAACGTCGGCAAGCTCACGATCACGGATCTTCAGGAAAAAATCGATAACGCAGAACTCATTGAAGAAAATGACACATCCGTGTTAAAAGCGCATGAAGGCGCAGTGCTGATCTTCATGGGCGCCGGAGACATTCAAAAATATATGAGAGCCTATGAAAACGTCATAGCGTAACGAAAAAGCAGTGGGGCTCTCACTGCTTTTTTGTGCGTGCTGCAAAGGGATTTACCGAGAAACGGAGAAATAGTATACATACAGATCTTTCATATATGTTTATCATTTTAAGAATTGGGTATATACCACTATATCCTGCAATAAGGAGGTATTAGATGATCATCATTCTTTACTTAAGCGTCGCACTCATTGCCGTTGCATTTCTCATCCTCGTCATCTATCTGTCCAAAACATTAAAGTCCGTGCAGATGACTTTAACAAACGTTGCCTCGACTTTAGACGGCCTTGAAGGGCAGATGAAAGGCATTACCGCAGAGACAACCGAGCTGTTACATAAGACAAACCGTCTCGCGGAAGACATTCAGGAAAAATCAGAGAAATTAAATACGGTTGTCCATGCTGTCCAGGAAGTGGGAACTTCCGTCCAGCAGTTTAATACATCCATAAAGCAGGCAGCAGGTTCCGTTACGGCCTCTGTAAGAGAGAATCAGGATAAGATCAGTCAGGTTGTCACCTGGAGCCAGGCCGCTATGGAAATATGGGACAAGTGGAAGCAAAAGAAAAAAACATCGCTTTAATCATAAGAAAAATCCACTAAGGAGGAATCATAATGAGCAAAGATGGAATCAATAGTAAGGATTTTTTAATCGGAACGCTGATCGGGGGAATTATCGGCGCGACAACGGCGTTGTTTCTGGCGCCTAAATCAGGTAAGGAGCTGCGCGACGATCTCGGCAGTCAGGCTTCTGCGTTAAAGGATAAGACGGACAGAATGACGGCCGACGCGAAAGAAAAAGGCTCTCAATATGTCAGCATCGCCAAGGACAAAACATCTAATATCACCCAGCTGGTAGCTGATCAGTCAGGCCAGATTATGAATAAAGTGAAGGATTTAAAAGACCGTTCTAAGAGCACACTAACCGAGAAAGCCGAAGAGACGAGAAGCGAAATGCAGGACACGGCCCAAAGCATCAAGGCCGAAGCGGAAGACGCCGGGGAAAAAGCCGGTCAGGCAAATCGCTGATCTTCAATAAGGAGAGATAACCGACATGACAAAACAGCTGATATCGTCTGAAGAAGAGTTCAAAAATGCCGCTGAGAAAGAAAACACGCTCGTGTTTTTGAAACACAGCACAACCTGCCCGATCAGCCAAGCCGCGTTTCAGGAGTTTGACGCCTTTGCATCGGAGCATTCGGAAGTGCCTTCTTATTACCTGCAGGTGCAGGACAGCCGGCCGCTTTCAAACTATATCGCCGAGACATACGGCGTGAAACATGAAAGCCCGCAAGTATTCGTCATTACAAACGGCGAAGTGAAATGGCACACGTCTCATTCACAAATCACAAAAAACGCAATAGAGCAGCACCTTTCATAATTGCTGGCCGCCGGTTGATACCGGCGGTTTTTTTTTGAAAAAAACTATTGATCATTTCAGCCGGATCATGTAGGATATCAATATACGTTACTTCAACGCATAAAAGCTTAAAAGCGTTTTGGTGATAAAGTAAAATGTGAAAAAATTTATTATTTCATATTCCTATTTTCGCATAACTGTAGTAAGATGCATGTTAACCATTAAAATAAAACATAGCATAGAAGGGATGAAAAAGATGAGCAACAAGGAATTAGAGAGCCTAAGACAGCAGGCAGACGCACTAAACTTAGAAATCCTTAAATTAATCAATGAACGCGGAGCCGTTGTAAAAGAAATCGGTAAAGCAAAGGAAGCACAGGGTGTCAACCGATTTGACCCTGTCAGAGAGCGTACAATGCTTAACCGCATTATTGAAAGCAATGACGGCCCATTTGAAAACTCAACGATCCAGCATATTTTCAAAGAAATTTTCAAAGCCGGACTTGAACTTCAAGAAGAGGATCACAGCAAAGCGTTGCTCGTCTCCCGGAAGAAAAAAGCAGAAGATACGATCGTTGATATTAAAGGCGAAAAAATCGGTGACGGCGATCAGAGATTCATCGTCGGACCTTGTGCCGTAGAAAGCTATGAGCAGGTTGCCGAAGTAGCGGCCGCAGCGAAAAAACAAGGCATTAAAATCCTGCGCGGGGGCGCGTTTAAACCCCGCACAAGTCCGTATGATTTCCAAGGTCTCGGTGTAGAAGGCCTGCAAATTCTTAAACGCGTCGCTGATGAATATGACCTCGCGGTGATCAGTGAAATCGTAACGCCCGCCCACATTGAGCAAGCGATTGATTACATTGACGTCATTCAGATCGGCGCGCGGAACATGCAAAACTTTGAATTGCTGAAAGCGGCCGGCTCCGTTAAAAAGCCGGTATTGTTAAAACGCGGTCTTGCCGCAACAATTTCAGAGTTCATCAATGCAGCTGAATACATCATGTCACAAGGAAACGATCAAATCATTCTTTGTGAGCGCGGAATCAGAACGTACGAAACGGCAACGAGAAACACACTCGACATTTCTGCCGTGCCGATTTTGAAACAGGAAACTCACTTGCCGGTGTTTGTTGACGTCACACACTCAACAGGACGCCGCGATCTCCTGCTTCCGACAGCAAAAGCGGCGCTTGCGATCGGCGCTGACGGCGTGATGGCCGAAGTTCACCCTGATCCTTCCGTTGCCCTTTCAGACTCTGCGCAGCAGATGGATATACCTGAATTCGAGAAATGGCTGAACGAATTAAAGCCAATGCTGAAAGTAAAAGCATAATACAACGTTCCGCTCTTTAAAGGCCGCCTCGCGCGGCTTTTTTTTCGTATCTTCATTTTATTTAATTATAAAATGAAAGTGAACGTTTTCATCACTGGGAAAAACGTGTATAATTTCATGAGAGATATTTAAATTTGATGAATAATGAAAAATAATGTACACTACTGACTTACGCTTACAATCATAAACGACAGAATGCGAAATCGTACGACATTTCTTTACATAAAGTGTTTATGCTATAGATAAGGATAAGTGTATCCAGTAAAAGGAGTGGTTTCAGTGAGCAACATTACGATATACGATGTGGCCAGAGAAGCAAATGTCAGTATGGCAACTGTTTCCCGCGTCGTGAACGGCAACCCGAATGTAAAACCGACGACCAGAAAAAAAGTATTGGAAGCCATTGACCGGCTCGGCTACCGCCCGAACGCGGTGGCAAGAGGGCTTGCAAGCAAAAAAACGACAACGGTCGGCGTCATCATCCCTGATATCTCAAGCATTTTCTACTCGGAACTTGCGCGTGGAATTGAAGATATCGCGACGATGTACAAATATAATATTATTTTAAGCAACTCGGACCAAAATCTTGAGAAAGAACTGCATCTGTTAAATACGATGCTCGGCAAACAAGTGGACGGTATCGTATTTATGGGCGGCAACATTACGGACGAGCATGTCGAAGAATTTAAGCGCTCTCCTGTGCCGATCGTCTTGGCGGCATCAGTGGAAGAACAGGGCGAGACGCCTTCTGTCGCCATTGATTATGAACAGGCGATTTATGATGCCGTTAAGCTTTTCATTGATAAAGGGCATCGCGATATCGCATTCGTCTCCGGACCGATGCAAGAGCCGATCAACCGTTCGAAAAAACTGCAAGGGTACAAACGGGCGCTTGAAGAAGCGGCGATTCCGTTTAACGAGCAATTCGTAGCGGAAGGCGATTACACCTATGATTCCGGTATGGAGGCGCTTCAAAGCTTGATGGGCCTTGACCGGAAACCGACGGCGATTCTTTCTGCGACGGATGAAATGGCCCTCGGCATTATCCATGCGGCCCAAGATCAAGGTCTTTCGATTCCTGATGATCTTGATATTATCGGTTTTGACAATACGAGATTGAGCCTGATGGTCCGCCCTCAGCTTTCAACAGTCGTGCAGCCTACGTACGATATCGGCGCCGTGGCGATGAGACTTTTGACAAAACTGATGAACAAAGAGCCGGTTGAAGAGCATATCGTCGAATTGCCTCACCGCATCGAATTAAGACAATCAACCAAGTCATAAAAAAACGGAAAAGCAAGCTTCACTCTGAGGGGTGGAATCTTGCTTTTTTACTTGAGTAAGGAGAAGATATGAAACGTTTTGATTATCTGACGCCCGTTGGCTTTATGTTAGGCTGTATTATTGTCGCAATCGGTATTCTGTCAGGGACGGGACTGGCGGGAATCAGTTCATTTTTAGATTTGACTTCTTTTTTAATCGTCACAGGTGGCCTTGCTGCGGCGGTCTTTATCAGTTTTCCGCCGAGGGATTTAAAGAAAACCCCTTCTGTTCTGAAACAGGTATTCTCCCGTCAGGATGACAATGTGAAAGAGCTTGTCAGAGTATTTGTCAGCCTTTCGGAGCAGGCGCGCAGGCAGGGGCTGCTGTCTCTGGATGACCAGGCGCGTGAGATCAAGGATCCGTTTTTAAAAAAAGGGCTTTTGCTTGCGATTGACGGCTGGGACGAGGAAACGATCCGGCTGGTGATGGATTCTGAGATCGCCGCGATGGAAGAAAGACACAGAAAAGGAAGACGCGTTTTTGAAAAAGCCGGTGATTTCGCACCCGCCTGGGGAATGATCGGGACGCTCGTCGGACTCGTTCTCATGCTTAAAAACTTAAATGACCCGCATACCCTCGGACCGAACATGGCCGTTGCGCTATTGACGACGCTGTACGGAGCGCTGCTTGCCAACTTGGTATTTATCCCAATCGCGGCAAAGCTTGAAGAAAAAACGGAAAGTGAAATTTTCATCAAACAGGTCATGATCGAAGGGGTTGTCGGCATCCAATCGGGCAAAAATCCCCGCAACCTCGAAAGTCAGCTTGTCGTCTTCAGCTCAAGAGAAGACTGGCGTAAAGGACAGCCTGCGAACAAGAAAAAGGGCGCTGTCCATGAAGCTTAGAAAAGAGCGTTTTGAAAGAAGAAACAAACCGGAACATTCCGGCGGTTCACCAAGATGGATGGTGACGTTCGCTGACTTGATCACGCTCATTCTCGTGTTCTTTATATTGCTTTTTTCGATGTCGCAAATAGACGCGGAAAAATTTCAATCTGCCGTTTCATCGATTCATACAAACGGCAGCGGGGGTGAACCGGCGTCATCAGACAAAGCAAACGAAAATAAAGAACAGGATTTGCTGTTACAAAACGTGAAGACATACATAAAAGCGCATCATTTGAGTTCGAAATTGACGGCGAAGCGCGATGAGCGCGGAGTGGTTCTGGTGCTGCAGGAGGCCGTTCTGTTTCAGACAGGAAAAGCGGATGTGCTGAAAAACGCCGAGCCGGTTCTGCATCAGATCGCGGTGCTTTTAAAAACAATTCCGAATGACATACAGGTAGAAGGCCATACGGACAGCCGCCGGATTTCCACCTATCAATTTCCGTCGAACTGGGAGCTGTCGTCTGCAAGAGCGGCGAGTGTGATCCGGTATTTTACCGCGAATGAAGACTTTTCCGCCAAACGGTTTATCTCTGCCGGGTATGCGGATACGAAACCTGTGAAGGACAACAAAAGTCCCGGACATATGAAAGAAAACCGCCGTGTAGAAATTGTGATCAAAAAAACGACCTCCTCATAAGGTCGTTTTTTATTTTGTCTTATACCGCTGCTCAGACCGGATGGCAAAAAGTGCTTTTTCCACGGTTTGGGCATTTTTTTCTGAAATTTCTTCTTTGCGGGGAATCGGAGGATATAATTGTTCAGGATCACTCCAAAAAGCGGGCAACGTGCAGGGGGAGTGCTTCTGCCATTTATCAATCCATTTCTGCGGTATGCGTTCCCCGGGATCAATCCCTTTCATCTCAAGCCAAATGCGGCTCCATGCTCTCGGGACGACTCTCCAAATATCGTATCCGCCGCCGCCGACCGCGATCCATCTGCCGCTGCAATATTGATGGGCTAATGAATGAGCGAGCCGCGGGATCTCCTGATAAATGGAGATTGTATTGGACAGGTGTGTCAACGGGTCGTAATAATGGGCGTCCGCACCGTTTTGGGTAAGAATCACATCCGGTTTAAAAAAAGCCGCGATTTCTGAGGCGGCCGTTTTGTAAGCGTGAAGAAAGGAATCGTCCTCTGTGAAAGCGTCCAGCGGAATGTTAAAAGAATAGCCGTAGCCTTGCCCGCTTCCTTTTTCCAGTACCTGTCCCGTCCCGGGAAATAAATAACGCCCGGTCTCGTGAAAAGATACAGTGCAGACATCAGACCTGTCGTAAAACGTAAATTGAACGCCGTCGCCGTGATGGGCGTCTGTATCAATGTATAGCACTTTTGCCCCGTAGTTCTTCTGGATGTATTGGATGGCCACGGCGCTGTCATTATAGATACAAAAGCCTGAGGCCCTGCCGCGGAAGCCGTGGTGAAGGCCGCCTCCTAAATTGCAGGCGTGCCTAGCTTGTCCCGTCATGACATAATCAGCCGCCGTTAAGGTGCCGCCTACCAGAAGTGACGCGGCTTCATGCATGCCGGCAAAAACGGGGGTGTCTTCCGTTCCGAGACCGTAGCTTTCTCCTTCTGCGGCAGGGAGCCGGCCCGCACCCGCTAGTTCCACCGCCTGTATATAATCCTCCGTATGAACGAGAGCCAACTCTTCTTTAGCGGCCGTGCGCGGTGTGACGATATCTCCTTCGTCAAACGCATCCGCCGCCTGAAGCAGATCGTATGTTAAAAGCACGCGGCGCTGATTGAACGGATGTTCCTGATGAAATTGATACGTCTGATAAGAAGGCGAGTAAACAAAAACGCTGTCTCTCATGGCTGATCCCTCAAATGTTTCGGCCATAAGACATTGTATCCGGCTTCTTGAACGGCACGGATAAAAGGGAGCGGATTCATCGTCTTCACCCGGAAGACGAGAATGTTCGACCCGGCGGAATCATGGGGATAGACGAGCACACTCAGGATTTGCAGCTGAAGATCACGGCACATGCAGCTGAGATCAGCAAGGCTTTTTGTCATATCCGTCACCAGGATTTCCACCTGTGATCCCGGCTGGGCCGCGCCTGTCAGGCTGACGAAAGTCCGGAGCACGTCGGTTTTCGTTAAAATGCCCGTCAGCTTATGGTTTACCATAATCGGCAGACAGCCGATGCCGTGCTCATAAAAGGAAGCGGATATTTCTTCCACAAAGTCAAGCGGGTGAGCGCAGATGACATTCCGTTTCATAATGGTCTCCACTTTGTTTGTCAGAAACACGCCGCGTTCCTTTTGGTCAAAGCTGCCGGGGCCGGCCTGTTTAATGTCTCTGTCTGTGACAATACCGATGACGTGCAGCTCGTCGTCGATGACAGGGAGATGGCGGATATGATATACCTTCATTTTACGGACGGCTGTTTCAATGGAGTCGTGTTTTGAGACGGTGATGACGTCCCGTTTCATGATTTGTTCTGCAATCATCTTTTTATCCCCTTTGTATGTCAGTCAATACATAAATCGCTGATAAAAACGAAGCCTGTCGAACTGTTCAATTGACTCCTGACTGACGTGCCTGCCGATGCGGGCCATCAGACAATTGGCCGGGTGAGAGCTGATTTCCGGTTCATCCGTTGCGAACCAGACAAGACCCCCGGCATTCATCATCTTTTCCATGATCTTTCTGTATTCCCACACATCTTTTTTCATTCCTTTTAAATCCCAATGCCAGTAATATTCCGTCGTCATGATGATGTACCGTTCCATCTGTTCATCCATCATGCTGACTGTCAGCAGCGTTTTTCCGACAGAACAGCCCCTGTAGCCGGGAGCGACCTCGATCGCCCCGAGTTCAAGGAGGTCTTCCATATTTCCGTCAGACCACCGTTCAAGCGGATCAGGATATAAATACGTCACATAGCCGATAATCGTCTGTCCGTCCCTGGCGATAATGATCCGACCTTCAGGAAGCCCGGCGATCTCGATTAACGCTTTGTGCTGTTCATGAGGAAGGCGAAAGGCTGTCAGGCCTTCATGAAACTCATACTGTGCTAGGTCCTCTGGAGGAACGGGCCCTTCTACTAAAAGAGGGCCGGCTGCTGTCTGAATTGATGAAGAATGGTACGTTTTATGATGTTTCACTGATTCACCGCCTGTCGGTTCTTAATAAAAACACATCTCCCTTAAGCATAACAAAATATAAAGCGTTTTCAATAGTGTTGTAATTTATATTTTAAAAATTGAGAAAACTGTGAACATCTACTATAATTAGTCTATAGATAAGCAAAGGGGGATGTTGCATGAATTTGAAAGCGTTGCCGGCGGAAAAGGGGAATTATCATCTGCGAAATTATGAGGAAACGTACCGCAGCTTCGATTGGAAAGAGGTCGAAGCGGAGTTTTCCTGGCATCAGACGGGGAAGCTGAATGCGGCGTATGAAGCAATTGACCGTCATGCCGAATCATTTCGAAAAAACAAAGTAGCGCTGTATTACAAGGACGCAAACCGGGATGAAAAATACACATTTAAAGAAATGATGGAGGAATCGAACCGGGCGGGAAATGTACTGAGACGGTATGGAAACGTGGAAAAAGGGGACCGCGTTTTTATTTTCATGCCGCGTTCGCCGGAGCTTTACTTTATCATGCTCGGCGCAATTAAAATCGGTGCGATCGCCGGTCCTTTATTTGAAGCGTTTATGGAAGGCGCCGTCAAAGACCGCCTCTTGAACAGCCAGACAAAGGTTGTCGTGACGACACCTGAACTGGCCGAACGGATTCCGGCGGACAGCCTGCCCGACCTCGAGCATATTTTCATTGTCGGCGGCAGCAAAGAAGCGGGAGATAAAATCATCCATTATGATAAAGCGGCTGAGGGAGAAAGCACGAGACTTGATATTGAATGGATGGACAGAAGAGACGGCTACCTGCTTCACTACACATCAGGATCTACCGGAACGCCTAAAGGTGTGCTCCACGTTCATGAAGCCATGATTCAGCAATACCAGACCGGCAAGTGGGTGCTTGATCTTAAAGAAGACGATATTTACTGGTGCACTGCGGACCCGGGCTGGGTGACCGGGACGGTGTACGGGATATTTGCGCCGTGGCTGAACGGAGCGGCGAATGTGATCGTCGGCGGCAGATTCAGTCCGGAAAACTGGTACGGCACGATCGAGAAGCTCGGTGTCAGCGTCTGGTACAGCGCTCCGACGGCTTTCAGAATGCTTATGGGCGCCGGAGATGAAATGGCATCCAAATTTGACCTTACTTCACTTCGTCACGTCCTGAGTGTCGGAGAACCTTTGAACCCCGAGGTCATCAAGTGGGGACATAAAGTATTCGGCAAGCGCATCCACGACACATGGTGGATGACAGAAACGGGCGGTCAGCTCATCTGCAATTATCCTTGCATGGAGATCAAGCCGGGTTCAATGGGGAAACCGATTCCGGGAGTGGAAGCGGCGATCGTTGACAATCAGGGAAATGAGCTTCCGCCGTACCGAATGGGAAATCTCGCCATTAAAAAGGGCTGGCCGTCGATGATGGATTCCATTTGGAATAACAAAGAGAAATATGATTCTTATTTCATGCCGGGCGGCTGGTATGTTTCCGGAGATTCTGCTTATATGGATGAAGACGGTTATTTCTGGTTCCAAGGCAGAGTCGATGATGTCATCATGACATCCGGCGAGCGCGTCGGCCCGTTTGAAGTCGAAAGCAAACTTGTTGAACATCCGGCGATTGCCGAAGCCGGCGTTATCGGAAAGCCGGACCCTGTCCGGGGAGAAATTATTAAAGCGTTTATCGCGCTCAGAGAAGGGCATGAGCCATCCGATCAGCTGAAGGAGGACATTCGCCTCTTTGTAAAACAGGGGCTTGCCGCGCATGCCGCACCGCGGGAAATTGAATTCAAAGATAAACTTCCGAAAACACGGAGCGGAAAAATCATGAGACGTGTGCTGAAGGCATGGGAGCTGAACCTGCCGGCAGGCGATCTGTCCACAATGGAAGATTAAAGACGGCGTTGACATCGTATCTTATTTATGTTAAAAAT
The DNA here is from genome assembly GCF_042296235.1 of Bacillus sp. A1. NCBI lineage: Bacteria > Bacillati > Bacillota > Bacilli > Caryophanales > Bacillaceae > Bacillus > Bacillus sp. A1. The sequence continues at coordinate 2,903,108 of NZ_CP141181.1, read as the reverse complement.
GAGTAAGCTTCATACGAAAAGGTTTTGATTGAGACAAGTAGGATATCTGATTGTTCAAGAGAGCTGATGGCCGGTGAAAATCAGCACATAAGATATGCCGAATACACTCATGAACCGCTTTTGCGAACAAAGCCATTCAAAGGCTTTCAGTAGTGAAAGAACGGACACGGTCCGTTATCAAACAGAGTGATAAAAGCTTTTTTATGCTTTTATTAGTAGGGTGGTACCGCGATTATATCGTCCCTTCGTTTTAAACGAAGGGGCGTTTTTTATTTTCATAAACAAAGGAGCAGACAAAATGACTAACTTATTAGAGGATTTATCATTCCGCGGCTTAATCCAGCAAATGACGGATGAAGAAGGACTGAATAAACAGCTGAACGAAGAAAAAATCCGTTTATACTCAGGGTTTGACCCGACGGCTGACAGCCTGCACATCGGACACCTTCTGCCGATATTGACACTGCGCCGTTTCCAGCTTGCAGGCCACCATCCGATTGCGCTTGTAGGCGGCGCGACGGGACTGATCGGCGATCCGAGCGGCAAAAAAGCGGAGCGTACGTTAAATACTCAGGATATCGTTGTCGAATGGTCGCAAAAAATTAAAAATCAGCTTTCCCGATTTTTAGATTTCGAGGCCGGAGAAAACCCCGCTGTCATAGCGAACAACTTTGATTGGATCGGAAAGCTGAGCATTATTGAATTTCTCCGTGACGTCGGAAAGAACTTCGGAATCAACTACATGCTTGCGAAAGATACTGTAAGCTCAAGAATTGAAACCGGGATTTCTTACACGGAATTCAGCTACATGATCCTGCAATCCTACGATTTTCTGAATCTGTACAGAGAAAAGAACTGCAAACTCCAAATCGGAGGCAGTGACCAGTGGGGCAACATCACGGCCGGTCTTGAACTGATCAGAAAATCAGAAGAAGAAGGGGCGAAAGCTTTCGGTCTTACCATTCCGCTCGTCACAAAAGCTGACGGCACGAAATTCGGCAAAACGGAAGGCGGCGCCATTTGGCTTGATAAAGAAAAAACATCGCCGTACGAATTCTACCAGTTCTGGATCAATACAGATGACCGCGACGTCGTCAAATACTTAAAATACTTTACTTTCTTGTCAAAAGAGGAAATTGAAGCTTATGCTGAAAAAACGGAGACGGCTCCTGAGAAAAGAGAAGCGCAGAAACGTCTCGCTGAAGAGGTGACTGTTCTTGTACACGGCCGCGAAGCGCTTGAGCAGGCCGTTCATATCTCCCAGGCGCTGTTCAGCGGCAATATTAAAGAGCTTTCCGCTCAAGACGTCAAGGTAGGATTTAAAGATGTACCTTCGTTTGAAAAAGACCGCTCTGAAGAACTGTCTTTAGTAGACGTGCTTGTGGAATCTAAATTGTCGCCTTCAAAACGGCAGGCCCGCGAAGACATTCAAAACGGAGCTGTTTATATTAACGGCGAGCGCCAGACGGACATCGGGCATCTTTTGACTGCGGAAGACCGCATTGAAGATCAATTTACCGTACTGCGCCGCGGAAAGAAAAAATACTTCCTGATCACGTACTGAAAATAAAAAGCAGTCCGGCCGCTCAATGCGGCAGGCTGCTTTTTTATGTTTTGTGAATACTGCACGGGGAAATGAGTACAGTACATAGTATAAGCAAAACAGGGAAGGGGTGCTGCGCCGTGAATTTCATGTTTACCATCGCAAAAGAAAGATTGCAGCGGGATCATTGGGAACAGCAGCAAAGCATAAACGCCGAAGCCAAAGCCGAGGAATCAGAGACAGAAGAAGAAAATCCGACATCATAAAGGGAAAGCCTCCATTCTGCGGAATGGAGGCTTTTGATTGTCACCATATCAGCCTGACGGCGGCCATCAGCACGACTCCTGTGATGACCGTGATGGATAAGCTTTTTGTCCGCATTGCGCAAAGCAATGTCGGGATGAGAACGATCATGGCTTTCCAATCAAAGGTCAAAGCGCTGTTTGTTTTCACAATCATGCTTTCCGTTACCAGAGCCGTCAAAATACAAAGCGGAATAAAGGAGAGCCATTTTAAAGCCAACTCAGGCATCTGAATGTTCCGGACAAATATAAACGGAACAATGCGCGGCACAAGTGTAACAATCATGCAGCCGAGTATAATCCAGATCATTTGTGTGCTGATGCTCATTTGTCCGTCACCACCCCGATCGTTGCCACAATCACGGTTGAGGCGATGACCGCGATGTGTGACGGGACGAAATACGATAACAAGACCATAAAAATGATCATGTAGAGAATTAAGGAGAGGCTGTGCTTCAGCTTTTCCGAAGCTGACGACTGCAATTGCAGCACAAGCAGCGCCGCAAACATAGCGGGCAAAGCAAAGTCCAGGCCGAGCGCGTAAGGATCAGATATCCATTGTCCGAGAAGCCCGCCCATCACGCAGGAAATAACCCAGCACATGTAAGCGGTTATATTGAGGCCGTTCATCCACTTATCGTATAACCTGCCGTTCTGAGCCGCTTTGTTCACCGCTACCCCGAAAGATTCGTCAGTAAGCAAAGCCCCGAAGCCGATATTTTTCGCCAAAGAGTATTTCGTGAAATACGGCGCGATGGTCAGGCTCAGCAGAAGGTGCCGCAGATTGACGATAAACGTCGTTAAAATAATGGCGGAAATAGGACTCCCGGAAACAAGGAGCGAGCAAATAATAAATTGGGCGGCGCCGGCATAGACACATAAAGATAACAAACAAATTTCGAGAATGCTTAGATGAGAGGCAACGCCAACGATGCCGAAAGCAAAACCGATGCTCATATAGCCCAGCAGCGTAGGCACACAATCCCGCACCCCCTGTAAAAACGTATCGTTCATTTCCCGGGAAACGGCGGTTTTTTGCACTTCTGTGTTAATCATTTTTTATACTCCTTTCATAGAGATTATAATGATAACGACTAATGAAAAAATCAAAGAAAATACGGTTCACATTTATATGAACCGATTTCCGGTGACGACATGAAATAACGAATGGTTTTGTTTCATCAGGCCCTCAACTTTTTCAGCCCCTACTTCTTTCACAAGCTCCGCGAACATCAGATCGTGCCTCATATATTCCATGGCCACGAGAACGAGAGCGGGATCTTCTGATTTAATGGCCCAGGCATTCGTCTGCGGAGAAAAATTGGCGATTAAGACTTCTTTATTATCGCGGGCAGCTATCGTTAATCTCCCGCCCATCCGTTTCTCCGCCACTTCAGGAGACATATTATGATTTGTCGTATTTCCGAGCTTCACTTCCGGAGGGCCGAACACAATCGAAAAGACGGGCAATTGTTCGGCGGCGCGTTTGTTAGCGGCTTCTTGAATAAAGGGAATCTGCTGTTCCCAGACAGACAGCCACAACTCTTCCTCGGCTTTTTCAATCATATCCTTCATCTCATTGATGACATGATCATTCGTGCTGATGCGGCGGATGACATTCATCTCCTGCTCGCTTTCCAGTGCCAATAACTTTTCCTCAAGGTAGCCGAATGAACTCTCGAAATCGTGCCGGAGCCGGTCGATTAATTCCTTTCCGGCCAGCGGGGCATATGTAACCGGATCAGACGGCACAATATGGACAGCGCCTTTATCAACTAATTTCCCCAATACCTCATAGATCATTGAGCGGGGGACGCCTGACCTTTTGCTGATTTCATATCCGGTAACAGGCGAGTGTTTCAACAAGCCGATATATGCTTTACATTCATATTGAGAAAATCCAAATTTCTGTAATTCTTTCAGAACATCCTCCATAAACATCCTCCGTAGTGGTTATTCATGAAACTACTATAATGTAAGCGGTTATATCTTGTCAATGGGACTTGAGTGCTGAAAGAAAGGTGCGCCTGTTTTGTCGCTTTCCAAATTAGTTTATGGTGAGTTACATGTATGGCTTTTGTGAAAAACGTTGCCGTAGACCCACACGAATGCCGTTTGATACGATAAATTCAAGAAGTTAAAAAGAGGAGGATCACGGTGGAAAACACCTCTAAAATCGCTTTTTTATCGGTTATAAGCAATTCCCTGGTCGTCATGCTCAAAATAGTGGTGGGGATAATAACCGGATCTGTCGCGATACTTTCTGAAGCCATTCATTCTTTTTTAGATTTGATCGCCGCCTTCATCGCCTTTATCTCCGTCAGGATTTCAAAAAAGCCGGCTGATACAGGGCATCCGTACGGTCATGGAAAAGTCGAGAATCTGTCGGGGACTATCGAGACGATTCTGATTTTTGCGGCAGGGATTTGGATGATATATGAATGCGTTCAAAAACTGGTCAACCCGGCGCCGGTTCATCTGCCCGTATTGGGCATTGTTGTGATGCTTGCGGGGGCTCTCATTAATTTGATCGTTTCGAAGTTCGTAAAAAGAGAAGCCGAAAAGGTTAATTCCGTGGCAATGAAATCAAATGCCCTGCATTTACTGACTGACGTGTACACATCATTAGGCGTAGCGGCAAGCCTTTTGGTCGTTACCATAACGGAGTGGTACATACTTGATCCCATTATAGGTATGGTGCTGGCGATGTATATCATATATGAAGCGTTTAAGTTAATGAAAGAAGCATTCCCGCCGCTGATTGATACCCGTTTGTCGGAAGAGGAAGAAAAAACAATTTTAAAGATTATTGAAACATTTCAACAGGAATTTATTGAAATTCACGATTTTCGTACAAGACGCTCCGGCCCGCAGGAGTATATTGATTTTCACCTGGTCGTAGCCTCTCACGTGACGATTAAAGACGTGCACGACCTGTGTGACCGCATTGAAAGAGATATTACGAATGAATTCAAACAAGCACAGGTAATGATTCACCCCGAGCCGGAGAGCGAGAGGAAGAAATAAATCGATCTTATGTTTGCGTTTGTTCCCGGCAAAATGCCTGCAAAAGGCCCGTTCCCACGGGTCTTTTTGTTGTATAAATGACTATTTCTCGCTCATATGAGAGAGAAGCTTATACACGTGAGGGGTTCATTTCATACGTTATGTTGTAAAGAAAAAGGGAGGTGAACAGAATTGAACGCTATTTCTGTTAAAGAAATTGAACATGGAGTTGCCGTTGCGGAAAGAGAAGGTTTAGGGGAGTATTTATACCAAGAACCGGTTTCTAAAAAATGTTCGCGCCGTTCCCGCAGCAGAAAACGGACACACCGTTCTCGCAGCAGAAGACGGACGCATCACCGGACACACCGTTCCCGCAGCAGAAGACGGAGCCATCACCGGACACACCGCTCCCGCAGCAGAAGACGGACGCATCACCGGACACACCGCTCCCGCAGCAGAAGACGGACGCATCGCCGGACACACCGTTCCCGCAGCAGACGGTCTCATCAAAAACGCACCCGCAAACGCTGTTTTAAATGCTGACTGCAGACTCTATTACAAGTAACGGGGATCTGCTATAATGGCAAGAGAACTGCATAAAAGATCCGGTATCATCATCCGCGGACACTGAACTGACAACATGGCGCTGTTTGTTCGTGTCCGTTTTTTATGTCAAAAAAGATGCCGGAGGATAAAAAGGAAGGGATGACGCCGAATGAAGCTGAATGAGGATTTTTATAACTCTGAAGGAAAGACAGTCTCTTTGCCAAACATAAGCAGCAAGCTTTTGCATATCACGGACAGCGGGCATATCAGCATTGACTTCATCAGCATAAGCAGGCTGCGGAAGGCTTCAAAAATCGCGATCTTAGGTGACAGCGTCGCCCGGGGGCTGCGTGCGGAATACGGCTTTGGTGACATTCTGAAAGACCGGACAAACGCTGATATAACCAATCTGTCTGTCAGCGGCGTTAACATGAGCAACAACGGAAGCGATAACATTTATCAGCAGGCGCTTAAAACAAAGGGACATGATGTCATCATTGTCCAGGGAACAGATGATGATTGGTGCAACCACATTCCCATCGGCACAGATGAAAAGGATATCACCACATTTTACGGTGGCTTCTGCCAAGTGATTCAGCAGCTGCGAAGCGGAAATAAAGGCGCGAGCATCATTGTGGTGACCCCAACGAGACAAGCAAAAATATCAAAAGGAAAAATCGTCCGCCGTGATACTGATAAAAATAAACTGGGTCTGAAGCTGGCTGACTATGTGAAAGCCCAAAAAGAAGCCTGCACACTCCTCTCTGTACCGTATGCCGACCTGTTTGATACAGATCTCATCGACCCGTATAATCCCGCTTTCCGCAGCATGTGCATGTCAGAAGGTCTTCATCCGAACGAGAAAGGGCATCAAATCATATTTCAGGAAATCTGCCGGAATTATTATTACTATTATGGGTACGATTATTTTCGGCTTTGCTTTTCTAAAAGCTCAATTATTCTTTGAGATGCGTGTTTTTGCGCTCTCAAAAGCGAGACGATATTACCGGTAAAACCGATTAAAATGATAAGCAGCAAAATGATCATCCACATAGCGAACCTCCTGTCGGGTTTTAAAACATTCTCTTTTTATTTTACTTATGATGGATGGGCCGGAGAATAGGTCTAACTGATGGTGTTTTTTGAGAGCCGGTGAAAAGTCCATAAAAAAAGCACAGACTGAAGGGACTGACCCCTGTTTTTGAGACAGGGATCAAAACACCTTCATACAGCCAATTGCCGATATTGTATCGGCGATTGGCTGTTTAGTTTCGTTTGAATACGAATATTGTTATAATAATGAATGTATTCTATGGCAGTGCGTTCTACGATGGTCGTCGTAGTTCGATCAATGCTGTTAAGATAGAACGTTTCAGACTTTAGTGAGGAATGAAACGATTCGATGGAGGCATTATCAGCGGGCGTCCCTTTGCGGGACATGCTCATGGTAATGCCTTTTGTTTTAACAGCTTTCTGATACTCATAAGATGTATAAACAGAACCTTGGTCACTATGTAACACGCAGTTCTCTGGCAGTGCGGGCAGCTGATCAAGTGTGTGTAAGACAAAGTCTGTGTCCTGTCTATCGCCAATTGTAAAAGCAATCACTTCTCCATTGTATAAATCCAATATACTGGAAAGATACAATTGTTTCTGCCCATAAGGCAAATATGTGATATCCGTTACTAGCTTTTCCAGAGGGCGTTCAGACTGAAAGTTTCGATCCAATATATTCTCGGCCACGGCATATGGCTGCCCATCTTTCTTGCGCTTTTTCACCTTAACCCGGCATTGCCACTGATTCTTCTGCATAATGCGCTGAACCGTTTTATGATTCACACGCATTCCCTTTTTTAATATGGCTGTGATTTTCCGATAGCCATATCGAAACTTGTGTTCTCGGCACAACGTGCCGATTTGTTTTTCTAAATGGTATTTAGGGTTATCTTTCATCAGATTCTTCTTCCAACGATAATAAGATGCTCGTGAGATACCTAAATGAATACAGATATCCTGTATGGTCATTGTGCCGCGCAATGCTTCTACAAGCTCGACTGGCGTTTCGCTATCAGCTTCCTTTCCAATTCGTTGCACTTTTTTAAAACTTCATTCTGTTGTCTCAGATAACGATTTTCTGCCTGCAGTTTCTCTAATTCGGAAGAATACTCCGGGCCTTTTCCGTAAGTGTATTGCTTTCCGACAGGCTGTTCGAATCGATGTGTATCCCCAGTCTTATGCCATCTAACCCATGTCTGAACCTGTGTCTTATTCTTAATATTCAATTCCTGCATGATCTCTTTCATAGGCACGCCTGCCAATCTCATTTCTACAGCCTTCTGTTTCACTTCAACCGGATAACTCACTCTTGTCCCCATAGAAAAAACACCTCCAAGTCTAATTTCGGCTAACAATCATCCGTTTTCAAACTTGAAGGTGTTTTTTGTTTGTCTCATCTTATGGGGTCAGTCCCTGAACGGGTCTGTGCTTTTTTCTCTTATTTCAGCAGGTTCAATGATTCACGATTAAAGGCTTCCAAATCGTCAGGTGTTCTGCTCGTTACGATGTTATGGCTCACGACGACTTCTTCATCTTTATAATGTGCGCCGGCATTGATTAAGTCTTTGCGGATGCTGCGGAATCCCGTGATATCTTTTCCTTTAAGAAGGTCGGTATCAATCAGCAGCTGCGGGCCGTGGCAGATCGCGAAAACGGGTTTCTGATTTTCCACGAATGCTTTAGTGAATTCACCCGGGCGGTCATCTCCGCGCAGAAGATCCGGTGAAAAGCCTCCGGGAATCAATAACGCATCGAATTCCTTGGCGTCTGCGTCTGAGATCGCTTGATCGATCTTTACTTTCTCACCGTGTTTGCCCGTCACTTCTTTCCCTGCTTCCAAATCTATTGTCACCACACTGTGGCCCGCTTCTTTAAATGCGTCCGCCGGGCTTGTATATTCAATATCCTCAAATTGATCTGTCATCAGAACTGCGATTTTTTTGCTCATACATCATGCCTCCTGTGAATTTGTATATGACAAGAATATCAGGCAGATTCCCGCCTCACAACGTATTTGCTTATGAAAAAAGACCCCTCTGAAAAAGAGGAGCCAAAAGGTACGGAGGTCTGCTGAAACTTACGTGTTTAACTTGAGATAAGGCAAGAAATCGAACCAATTACTTTTTGCGTCTTTTTTTATGCTTTTTACACCCGCATTTCCCCGGATCTCCCGGATCAATGACTTCGTGAATTGTTTCTTCCTTATAAACGTGGCGGGGAACATAACGGATATGCTCTCTGTTAATGTGTTTGATGGGATGGACGTAAACCACTTCTTTGTCAGTATACTTGTCAGTCACAATATACTTAGGGTCACAGTAATACACTTTCGATTTTTTACCCATTCATCTCACCTCCCGTACTTTATTAAATGCTGGCAAGGAGGGTTTTGCATCGGACAAGTACACCGTGGCAAGTCCACAATTTTTCATATGCAATTTCGTTTTTCTGGTTTTTCCTGAATCCGCCTCAAATTGGAACGGTTAACCCTTTTTGAGCAGGGAAATCTATAAAAAAGAATTCAAAAACGATTCTTTTCTCAGGTCAATCGAGATGCATACATCTTTAGGGGGATTTCAGAATGCTCGATGAAAAAACGATTGAAATCATTAAAAGCACAGTGCCGGTCTTAGAAGAGCATGGTGAAGAAATCACAGGCCGATTTTATGACCTGCTGTTTCAGCATCACCCTGAGCTGCTGAATATCTTTAATCAGACAAATCAAAAGAAAAAAACACAGCGTACGGCCTTGTCGAATGCTGTGATCGCGGCCGCAGCCAATATTGACCGGCTGGAAAACATAGTCCCCGTCGTCAAACAAATCAGCCATAAGCACCGGAGTATCGGTGTTAAGCCCGAGCATTACCCAATCGTTGGAAAGTACTTGTTAATCGCGATAAAGGATGTGCTAAAAGACGGGGCCGCTCCTGAGGTCATTCAGGCATGGGAAAAAGCATACGGCGTCATTGCAGACGCTTTTATCGGAATTGAGAAGGACATGTATGAACAAGCGGAAACGCAAAAAGGCGGCTGGAAAGACTATAAGGCGTTTACAATTGATAAAAAGGTAAAAGAAAGCAAGGAGATAACGTCGTTTTATTTAAAACCGGAAGACGGACAAGTTCTCCCCGAATTCAAAGCAGGGCAGTATATCAGTGTAAAAGTATACATTCCGGACACGGGCTATACGCATATCCGCCAGTACAGCTTATCCGACGTGTCCGGTAAGGATTATTACCGGATTTCCGTTAAAAAAGAAGGGGTTGTTTCCTCATATCTGCATGACCAATTACACGAAAAGGATTCAATTGAGATCAGCGCTCCGGCCGGGGATTTCGTATTAGACCCTGATTCCAAAAAGAATCTCGTTCTCATCAGTGCCGGTGTCGGAATTACTCCGATGATCAGCATGTTAAAGACGGTTGCCAAAACCCAGCCGCAGCGAAACGTTCTCTTTATCCATGCGGCAAGGAGCGGAGAGTATCATGCGTTGCGGCATGAAGCTGAAGAAGCCGCGGAACACTCATCCGTTGACACCCTCTTTATTTACAGCGAGCCGTCCGAACAAGACCGTTCAGAAAACATTCGTTTTCGGGAAGGCCGGATTGACAAAAAGCTGTTAGAAGAAGTGATGACAGATAAAGATGCTGATTTTTACCTGTGCGGATCACCGTCGTTCATTAAAGAAATGAAAAAGCTGATTTCTGAATTCAATACACCGCCGGAATCCATTCAATATGAATTATTTGAACCCCAGCTGAGTATGGTGTGACGGAAGAAGGAAGGATTTTAATGTATGAAGCACCCGGATTGGGTGCTTTTTTTATTCTCTTGCAAGGGATTGCTAATTTTTCTCTTACGGATCGGTACTGAGAAGCGGCTTTTGTTGAAATTAGATCGATGATATCAGGTTTTCAAAACGAATCAGTCATTATCTCCGCTTTTATTTTATAAACCAAAAAACCAAGAACTTAATTAGCAGGATAAATGAATAAGAATTATGGGAATCTTTAACCGTCAACATGCCGCTCCAAGTTGACAAAAAGTTCGCACTCTTTGATGAACGCCAGTAAAACAGTTCCGACAGGTTCGTTTTCGCTGCTTGCCTATAATGATCCACAATAATATTTTTGCATTCGCTTTCTTTGTCGTAATAATCATCCCGATAAAGAAATCCAATGAAATCCGTGCCCTGTTAAATTGCCCCAATTCCCTTATGTCTGATATCATCGGCCGTCTATCCTGCCGCTGTTGAACGCCCCGTGATAGCTGACTGAAAGCAATAACGCAGGCGGGCCATGTGTTTTTAACTTTAGGCACTTATTTCAAGCAATGTTGAGACAAAAAACGATTTTCTCCTACAGACGGACAGCTGCAATATCCTGAACCGGCGCTTAATTTTTATATGCAAGAGAGATTTAAAATAAAAAATATGTATTTGTAAAGTATGAAAAAATTGAAAGGAAGATGAAGAAATGAGAATATTTGAATATTAATCACTAATAGACTGAAAAATTGATATAATGTACTATAAAGAGAATTTTTGGTGATTTCCAGTGATGGTATAGTGAAGTTGTTTGAGTCCCTTCTTTTAGGGGATTAAAGATAATTACACAACAAAATAAAATTAAAAGAGTAAAGTTTGAAGTTGTGGAGCTATTCTAAAATGGAAGGATGTTCTGGATGGCGTTTAATATAAGTGGAAGAAATAAAATAACTGTTTCAAGTACAATAGAATTATTCAATAAATTAGGTAAATTGGATAGACTATCTTTACAACAGGGGCAGTCCTTAGAAGAATATGAACGTATTAATCAAAATAATAGTGACATAGCAATCGAAATGCCTGCTGGGCATGGGAAAACTCTTGTTGGAGGTCTAATTGGTGAATTCAATAGAATTTCAAAACAGAGGAGAGTTGTTTATTGTTGTGCTACAAGGCAATTAGCAACGCAAACAAGTCGCCTTTTGGAAAGTTATGGAATAAAATCGGTTGTTTTGACTGGAAAAAAAAGAGACTTTTCTGAGAGGGAAATTAGAGAATATAGAAGAGCTGCCGCAATAGCAGTTACTACCTACAGTCATATATTTAACACTAATCCAGAATTCTCCGATGCAGAGTTAATTATTTTTGATGATGCTCATGCAACTGAGTATGCAATTAATGACTTTTGGACATTAGAAATAAATAAGTTTAATGATAACCAAGAATCCATATTTAATTCTTTTTATTCAATTCTTAAAGAAATTATACCGAAACAAGTTCAAGATAAAATTGACTTTGGTACATATGATCCCATGTATGATGGGGTTGATATCATACCGCAGCCTCTGTGGATAGACAGAGCAGATGAAATTAGAAGTTTTCTTGATAATGCGACAAAAGATACTTCGTTATATTTTAGTTGGTCAAAGTTGCGTAATATCTTAAGCGGATGTCAAATTTACATTACTCATAATAAGATGTCTATTAAGCCAATAATTCCTCCAAATAAATTGCACTTACCATTTATGCAGGCTAATGAAAGGATATACATGTCTGCAACTTTAGGTCCGGTTGGGGAACTAGAAAGAATTTTTGGTATAAAAAATATAGAACGGATTTCAAAATTTTCAAAAGGAGCAAATAAGGTATCGGGACGAAGATTAATTCTGTTTCCAGAAGATCATTTTGAAAAAGAAAAGATATTAGAAGTAATTACAGAAACAATAAAATTGCAACCTCGTACTCTAATGCTTTTCCCTAGTAATGATTTAATCAAGTCATTTAAAGAATATCTTGAGAAAAAATTGCCTGAATATAAAATTTACTTAAGTGAGGATATTGAGGATTCTTTAGAAAGTTTTAAACACAATAATAAAGCTATACTGTTATTAGCAGGAAGATATGAAGGGATAGACCTTAAAGATTCAGAATGCAGACTCCAGATATTTTTTGATTTGCCAACTGCTGTAGGAGTTTCAGAGCAATTTTTGCAAACGCGATTAAGAGCATCCGAAATTTTAAAGAATAGATTAGCTACTCGACTAATTCAGGGATTAGGAAGATGTACTAGAGGAACCAAAGACTATGCTGCGGTTTTATTTATAGGGAAACGTGTTGGAGAATATATTTATAAAAATGATTTTCGAGAATTATTACCATCTGAAATAGCTGCTGAAATTGAATTTGGGTTTGATCAAATAGACACTATAAAAGATATGGATAGTTGGAAAGAGTCTCTAGAAATATTTTTCGAACAGGAAAAAGAATGGGAAGAGGTTGAAAACTATATTAAACAAAATACCGATTCTAAACAAAAAGCTTTTGAAAGGCTAACTATTGACGGATCAATTGAAAAATGTGCATTACATGAAGTTGATTTTCAATATAATCTGATAGAAGGGGACTATGAGCAATCACGCAAAGAAATAAATGAACTAATGAAACTATTGGGTAGAAAACCTTTACTTAAAGGATATAGAGCTTGGTGGAACTATAACATTGCTTGTGTTTCTAAGCAACAAGGTGATATCGAAACAACAAAAGAATTTCTCACTAAAGCTATAAGTGCATCAACTAATAAGTTGTGGCTAGATAAAAAAATTTTAGACCTTAATTTACCTGAACATGAAGACTTTGACGAAGTTATTGAGGAGCAAATTCAAAACATAATGTCTAACCTTTTAAAATATGGAGATCGCGATCAAAAATTTGAAAAAGACTGGAACAGTGTAATTAATGGATTAAAAGCCAAAGACGCAAAACTGTTTGAGCCAGCATTAAAAAAAATTGGAACTTTTTTAGGGATGAAAAAATCAACTAGGCCTGAAGGAAAAGGTACTCCTGATTCAGTTTGGGAGTTTTTAGACCAGTGGGTAGTTTTTGAAGCTAAAACGAATATAAAAGATGAAACAAAGGAAATACCACTGGACGATATAAGACAAGCTGGTTTTCATAAAAGTTGGTTACTTGAAAATGAAAATTGTAAACCTACTGATAAGATAACTGTTTGTATTATATGTGAGAAAAACTTTATAGAAGAATATGCGAAACATGCAGCTAAAAATATATATTTAGTAGCCCCCTTAGATTTATTATCTAAGGTACAGATTTTTGGCGATATTTTAAGGACAACTATACAAAAAATTATTTATTCGACAGAAGATGATGCAAGAAAGTATTTATTGCGTGAAATCATTTCAAAAAAACTAATCATAAATGACTTTATTAGCTGGCTAAAATCAAATGAGTTAAATAATCTTATAAGGTAACCTGTTCTGCCGGCAAACTGAGGACATCCAACTTACACTAAATAAACATGTTTTAAGTTTGTTGTCCATTTTTATTAGATTGGGAAATGTTAATTAAGTTTAGAGCATTCAAGTACGGACTGAATGATAAGAAGGAGAAGGAAATTTTCAAAAGAGGGCAGCAACTGTGCATCATTAAATTGTATAAATAGTGGGAAGTTGATTTTTTGAACCAATTAATATGAAACGCACCCTAGATTGACTAAGAAGAACAAGTACCAGATTATTTACTGCCTATGGTGACCGATATTCCTCACAGTAGACTCAGCATCAAACCGGATAGTTGGAGAGCTAAAGAGAAGAGTTTTTAAAAGGGATACAAAAAGCATTAAATCTGCTTTCTTAGAAGAGAAGTAGGTTATCCTCGAGCTTTATATGCGGAATCAACGATATTTGTATAATTATGGGACATATGCGGGTTAAGCCCTAGGTGTGTAATTCATTTAAGGTACATAGTTAGGAAACAGAGTAAATTGGGACGCATCACCGGACTGCACAGTATATAAAGGACGGTAAATTCAGATAAAATACTATATTGTGTATAATGGAGGAAAAAGAGGGATCAGAGTGAACGATATCATTAACGAAAGTAAAGATATACTAGAAAAAGCATTAAAGCACATAGAAGATTACTTGCAAATCAAGAATGATATTCTAGATAATGACTTTGTGCAACTACTTGGTGATTCATCAAAAGTAATTGGGCATGATCTTGAAATAAAGCTTTGATGTTGTCAGCGCCTTTGCCCGAAAAATCGCTGTCACCCAGGTCTGCCATGCCTTGGAACGCATTTTTCAGGCTTGTCATTTGGCTGTGCAATTCTTGTATTCGTTTGCGCATTGTTTGGCGGCAAAAAGCAGGGTGGTTGCTTCAAAGGTTTTCATGATCATATCCTTTCGTGATTAAATGTTATTCGAAATTTTACCACGATGAAACCTAGAGTAAATATATAACAAATCGTCCGAACACAAAATGGTTCTTTTGGGTTGGTTCATTTTTACTATTAGACTTCGATTTGAACTTTTAAAAATAGGTTTAATTTGGAAGACGAACCGATTAATTGGTGTATAGAGGATTTATAAAAAGCGCAGATACTCTGCGCTTTTTTATTTAAGTATTTTCCGAATCATTCGCAGCCCGTTTTTGGAAGAAGGATAACGGAAAGCGAAGTCGAAGCGGTTCGTTTGTTTGACGACGCTTTTTTTGTGCGTAAACGTGTTAAAGCTGTCAAATCCGTGATAGCTGCCGATGCCGCTTTCCCCGACGCCGCCGAATGGCAAATACGGTGTCGCAACATGCATTAACGTATCATTGACACAGCCGCCGCCAAACGACAGATTCTCTAAAACAGTTCGCTCGATTCCTTTGTTTGTTGTGAAGAGATACAGGGCGAGCGGCTTTGGGCGCGATTGGACTTTCTCAATGACTTCCCCGATATCACGGTATGTAAAGAGCGGAAGAATTGGCCCGAAAATCTCCTCCTGCATCACTGGAGAGTCATCCTTCACTTGATCTAGAATGGTCGGCGCAATTTTATGATGAGCGGGATCAGATTGTCCGCCTGTGAGCGGGATGCCATCATGCAGAAAGCTGAGCAGCCGCTGATAGTGGCGTTCACTGACGATTTTGCCGTACTGCGGATTTTGTTCAGGCTGAGGGCCGTAAAATTCGCTGATCGAACGCTTCATTTCTTCTGTGAGCTTCGTTTTGATATCTTGGTGGACAAATAAATAATCCGGTGCGATGCAGGTTTGCCCTGCATTTGTAAATTTCCCGAAGACGATGCGTTTGGCGGCAAGCTGTATATCAGCATCCTTATGGACAATGCAGGGACTTTTGCCGCCGAGCTCCAAGGTAACGGGAATTAATTGTTTGGCGGCGGCCTCCATGACGATTTTTCCCACGGCAACGCTTCCGGTGAAGAAAATATAGTCAAAGGGCTGCTGTAATAACACAGTGCTGACGTCGGGTCCGCCCTCCGCCATAGCGACATAGTCACTCGGAAAAACGCTGCTGATGAGTTTGGAAAGAACAGCGGAAACCGCCGGCGTATATTCTGACGGTTTAAGAACGACTGTGTTTCCGGCCGCAATGGCTCCAATCAAGGGTGAAAGCGCCAGCTGCAAGGGATAGTTCCAAGGCGCAATCACCAAAACGGTTCCATACGGCTCAGGGATGATGATGCTCTTGGAGCCTAGGTGAGTCAGAGGCGTTTTGGCTCGTTTCGGTTTGATCCATTTCCCAAGCCGCTTCATCACAAAACTGATTTCCTCCAGTACAATTCCGATTTCTGTTGTGTACGACTCCTGTTCGGATTTGTGGAGATCCTGATAGAGAGCGGCTGTTATATCGGCTTCTTGTGTTTTGATGGCTTGTTTCAGCTTTTGCAGCATGTTCAGTCTCGATTCTAGCTGTCTCGTATGCCCCGCCGCAAAATAGGCTTTGTGCTTGCTGACGATAGAGGGGATGCTGTTCATTTCGTCTCTCCTTTTTGTAAGGTATGGTGATTTATTATGTGGAAAATTTCTTCTGCTTGTCAAATGGGGGTTTCTAATGTACATGTAGCTGAAAAGCCAGTAGGCACATAAAAAAAGCCCCGGACAGGGGCTTTTTTTAATAAAGAGAGGGAGCATCTGTCCATTATTCTGACAGCCCAAAAGAAAAACCCCGGAAACATTGTCATTACAACATGTCCGGGGTTTAATCCAATGCTCTTTAAAGAGCGTTTTACTTAACGGGAGTAGAACTCAACGATAAGCGCTTCGTTAATTTCCGGAGCAAGCTCAGAGCGCTCTGGAAGACGAGTGAATGTACCTTCAAGCTTTTCAGCGTCGAAAGTAAGGTACTCAGGAACGAAGTTGTTTACTTCTACAGATTCTTTGATGATAGAAAGGTTTCTTGATTTTTCGCGAACACCGATTGTTTGACCAGGTTTTACTTGGTAAGACGGAATGTCAACGCGGCTTCCGTCAACAAGGATGTGACCGTGGTTAACTAATTGGCGTGCTTGACGGCGAGTGCGCGCAAGACCGAGCTTGTACACAACGTTATCAAGACGTGCATCTAAAAGAATCATGAAGTTTTCGCCGTGTTTACCAGTCATTTTTGCAGCTTTGTCAAACAATGTGCGGAATTGACGTTCGTTTACACCGTACATGTGACGAAGTTTTTGCTTTTCTTGCAATTGCAAACCGTATTCTGATAGTTTTTTACGCTGTCCCGGACCGTGGGGACCTGGTGCGTAAGGGCGTTTTTCTAATTCTTTACCTGTACCGCTAAGAGAGATTCCTAAACGGCGAGACAGTTTCCAAGATGGACCTGTATAGCGAGCCATAATGTGACTCCTCCTTTGGTTTTATTTTGTGGAAAATAAAAACCGTCTGTTCGATCCGACCGTGCACATTTTGTTTTCATGTATCCTCGCTCCAGCAGCAGAGAGTTACACGATACACCTTACAGCTAAGGAACAAAATGCAAACACAGAAGCTGAACAAAAAGGCTGCAATATTTCACACAAAGAACATTATATGATTTTTCCCCGCCGCCGTCAACCATTTCTCCATGAAGAGTGCCGGTTTATGATATAATGTACAAAAATGAGTAGTACATGTTTAGGTGATAAAAATGAAAAAACAAACAATTGATGAAGTGACGGCCTTTCATCAGAAAATGCTTTCTTTTTTCTTAACGAAATCTGAATCCGTCTCATTATCCGACTCGCTGTTATGGCTGGCCTCAGCTCTAGAATCCTGCTTTACATCTCTTTCATTGACCCTTTCACCGGCAGAATCAACACGTTTCACCATAAAAACAGAAGATGAACCGCATTATGCTCCGCTGAAAGAGAGCGACGGCCGTTTTATGATCAGGAATCAGACGTCCGGCAGATCCTTTTATCTGTGCTCGGAAGGCGGGCTGCCGATCCCGGAATCATTGCCTGAGATCGTTACTCAGTTTATTAATCAATCTGTGAGACAAAGCGGGCTGTTTGACAAAACGAAGCATCAGCGGAAAATTCACAGAATGACAGAAATGTTCCATTCGCTTTTGGACCAAAATGAGGTTTTGGAAAAACTGCAGGCAAGTTTGAGTACGGCTTTCCGGTCTTTCCGTTTTTCACTGTTTATCACGCAGGATCAGGATACGGACAGACAGCTTCCCGCAAAAGAATTACATATGGAAGGAAAAGATGCCGATCCGTCTGCCCTGAAGGTTTATTTATCGGGGAGACTGCTCAGAAAAGGCAGGTCATCTGCTTATCTGCCGATCAAAGGCCAGCAGGGGACTTACGGGGTTCTGAAGACGGAGGGGCTGCAGGATGCCGTTCTTTCGTGCAGTACTCTCAGTGAAATGCTGCTGCTTGCGGGCGCAGCGGGAAAAGCATTTGAAAATGCGCAGCTCTATGAGCAATCGAAAAAAAGCATTGCGAATCTGGAGCTCATTAATGAAACATCGCGCCAGCTGAATCAGCGCCTCAGACTCACTGATACGATGAGGGAGCTCGCCGCCATTATGACCCAATCGTTTCATGCGGAAGAAGTGGCTTTTTTTCATATTGATCATTTTGAGACGCAAAATCTGCTTCCGGGACATACCGCTTTTTTTAAGACAGAACGTGCGAACCCTTATATCAGCATTGTGAAAGAAAAGCTGTTCGAGGGAGAAAAGGGCGTGTTTATCGGCAGCGGAAAGACTGTATTCGGCGAAAACGGCTACGGCTCGCTGATGGCGGTGCCGATGATCGAAAATGACACCGTCTTCGGGTTCGCGATTTTATTGAAAAAGGATTTGTATGCTTTTACGTTTGAAATGTATAAGCTTTTTCAAGCGCTCATTCACCATGCGACATTGGCGGTCACGAACTCCATGCTGCGCGACAGGCTTGAGCATCTTGTTCAGACAGACCAGCTGACGGAGCTGTATTCAAGAACCTATTTGGATGAGAAAATTCAATACAGCATGAAAATTCATAAACGGGGTGTATTCATCCTCGTTGATATCGATAATTTCAAAAATATTAATGATACATACGGTCATCAAACGGGAGATTCGATCCTGATTCAGGTGGCCTCCGTTATGAAGAACCATATTCGTGAGCATGATGTCGCTGCAAGGTGGGGGGGCGAGGAGCTGGCTGTCTATCTGCCGAATATCAACGTGTCATCCGGAGAACGCATCGCTAAAAGGCTGGTTCGCGCCATCCGGGAAAACACCGAGCCGCGCGTGACGATTTCCTGCGGCGTTTCCTGCTGGTCAAAGTCCGGCCCGATGCCGTTGAAATTGCTCGTTCAGCAAGCGGATGAGGCGCTTTATATCGCCAAACGGAACGGCAAAAACCGGCTGATCATCCATCAAAACAGCACGACGACATAAAAAAGGAGCCGGCCTGCCGGCCGGGCTCCTTTTTTTATCCTAATCGTTTTTCAAGCGTTTCAACGAACTTTGCTAAATAGGTTTCGTCCGTTTCATCAAAACGGTTTTTCACGGGGCTGTCAATGTCCAGCACACCGATCACTTCACCGTTTACGCGGATCGGGAGAACGATTTCTGACTGGGAAGCCGCGTCACAGGCGATGTGTCCCGGGAACGCATTCACATCGGCAATCCGCTGCACGTCGCCATTAGAGTAGGCAGTGCCGCATACGCCTCTGCCGAACGGAATGCGCACACAGGCAGGAAGTCCTTGAAACGGTCCGAGCACGAGCTCGCCCTCTTTAGCGAAGTAAAACCCCGCCCAGTTGACTTCATGTAATGAATGGTATAAAAGCGCTGACGCATTCGCGTAATTTGCGATCGCATCCGTTTCATCTTCTGTCATGGCTTCGAGCTGTTTAAGCAGAAGCTGATAACTTTTTTCTTTATCTCCGGATTGTTTTTCGACATGAAACATGGAAAACCCTCACTTTTTCTATAATATCAAACAAAGTTCCGGCCGTTCTGCCGGCATTTGTCGAGAAGTTCTTACAGGAACGGCGCCTTTCTGCTTGAATTGTTACACATAAAGGGGTGAGCCGTATGAAAGTAAGCACCAAAGACAAAATTATTAACGCCGCTGTCCAGCTGTTTAACCAAAAAGGTTATTCCGGCACGTCCGTCCGTGAAATCGCAAAGTCAGCTGATGTAAATGTTGCGCACATCTCCTACTATTTTAAAGGGAAAGGCGGATTAATGGAACATTTAGTTTCCGAGTTTTACGAAGGCTATACTGAAGCGCTGGAAAAAGCCGCCGTCAGTATGAACGGTGAAGACGCGCAGGAACGCATCCTGCGGGTGATTTTCGATATTTTATCCTATCAGCACGATAACCGTCAATTAACGCGGTTTGTATATCGGGAAGTAACGATTGATTCCGTGCTTATCAGGGAAATTATGTCTACTTACTTAATGAAAGAAAAATATATTTTCCAGCTGGTGATTGAAGAAGGGCAGTCACGCCACAGACGGCTGACGCTGCCCGTGCCGCATTTTATTCTGCAATTGAAATCCCTCTTGATGATGCCGTATCTTCAGCCTCAATACATTACCGAGGTGCTCTATATGCAGCCTCATGAACCGTACTTTTATAAAAGGTATTTTGAAGAGGTGAAGATCTGGATCGAAAGCGTGTTCCGACGGCCTGATGCGGCGCTTATGAAGTAATGATGCTTTTGTACGTTTCATAGGAACTGCCGACATCTTCCGCTTGATGGGCGTCCGACCCGAATATGAGCGGGATTTTTTTTTGCTTCGCCGTCTCAGCCATCCAATCCTCCATGTATACTTCCCCGGCAAACTTCTTTCTGAGCCCGGATGTATTCACATCCAGCTCCATTCCGTGTTCTTTCACGGCGTCAAGACAGCGGGCCGCAAGCTCTCTTATTTGAGGTGACATGCTGTAAGGGAAAAGGCGCGCGAATTTTTTGACGAGCGTGATATGGCCGACCCGTTTTGGCTTAAAGGGGCCGAGCGGTGTTACAATGGAAGAATACACAGTTTCATAGTATTGTTCATATACGGCTTCAACGCTTCCGAAGTGCGCGGCGAGCTGCTGAAAGGCGTGCTCGTCAAAATCGAGGCAGATATAAGACGGACCGGTCTTCAAAAAATGAACGGATAAAATGCCGTCATCCAGTGAGGGGCCGTACGTGTTCAGAAACGCCGCGGTTTCCTCTTCATACCCTGTGATAAAATCGGTTTCTAGCCCAGTCAGAATGCTGATTTGTCCATCGTATTCCTTTTTCAGCTGTGACAGCCGCTCCAAATAAACCTCCATCTGTCTGAGATCCATCGCGCTGTCCTGAAGCGGTACGGGATCTTGAAATGACGGAGGAAGGGGGGCGTGCTCTGTAAATGTGATCGAGTCAAAGCCTCTTTCCAGGGCCTTTTCGACATATTGTTTCAGCGCATCCTTCGAGCCGTGAGGGCAAAAAGGCGTGTGGATATGAGCGTCTCGTTTTTCCATTTGTGTCACTCCATTAAAAAATTGCAGAATCCTGCCGAAATTATGCAAAAAGTTTTTGATTTCTGGTCAAAAAATGTTGGTTACATGGTATCATAATAACAATGAAAACGACAGATTTTCTCAATACATATATTGAAATCTTTCTGAATACATAAAACACCCTGACAGATTAAGAGAACAACAAGGGGGCTCATTATGGAGTTAGTCATCGGATTATTGGTTATACTGCTCGCGCTCTTTGCGGCGGGCTACTTTTTCAGAAAAAAAATTTATACGGAAATTGACCGGCTGGAGTCATGGAAGATTGAAATTTTAAACCGTTCGATAGTGGAAGAAATGTCCAAGATCAAACATCTGAAAATGACCGGAGAGACGGAAGAGTTCTTTGAAAGATGGCGCGAGGAGTGGGATGAAATTGTCACAGCCCATCTGCCGAAAGTAGAAGAGCTCCTTTATGATGCCGAAGAGAACGCCGACAAATACCGGTTTAAAAAAGCGAATCAGGTGCTTGTCCACATCGACGACCTCCTCACTGCAGCTGAATCAAATATAGAAGGCATACTGCGTGAGATCAGCGACCTTGTGACGAGCGAGGAAAAAAGCCGCGGAGAGATTGAACAGGTGCGTGAGCGGTATTCAAAAGCGCGAAAAAACCTTCTGGCGTACAGCCATCTCTACGGAGAGCTTTATAACAGCCTGGAGACGGATCTCGACGAAATCTGGAGCGGCATAAAAGAGTTCGAAGAAGAGACGGAAAGCGGCAATTACATCAAAGCGAGAAAAGTGCTGCTTGAACAGGACCGCAGACTGGATCAGCTTCAGACATACATAGATGACGTTCCGAAACTGCTTGCGGACTGTAAACAGACCGTGCCGAACCAAATTGCCAAGCTGAAAGACGGCTACCGGGAAATGACGGAAAAAGGCTACAAATTGGAGCATATTCAAATCGAAAAAGAGCTGGATACACTCACAAATCAATTGAAACGGGCCGAAAACGCGCTTTTGGAAGAATTGGATGTTGACGAAGCGTCCGCCATTCTTCAGCTGATTGATGAAACCATTCAATCGATGTATGACCAGCTGGAAGGCGAAGTGGAAGCCGGACAGTCCGTATTAAGCAAAATGCCTGAGCTGATCATCGCGTATGAAAAGCTTGAGGAAGAAAAAGACCGCACAAAAACCGAAACGGAGCTCGTCAAGGAAAGCTATCAGCTGACGGCGGGAGAAATCGGCAGACAGCATGCCTTCGAAAAACAGCTGGAAACGATCGGCCGGCTCCTTGAGCAGGCGAGAGAAAAGCTTGATGGTGAGCATGTCGCTTACTCTCTATTGATTGAAGAAGTCGAGGCCATCGAAAAGCAGATGGAAGAGGCTCAGAAAGAACATGCCGAATACCGTGAAAATCTGCAGGCGCTCAGAAAAGAAGAACTGCAGGCGCGGGAAACGCTGATGCATCTTCGGAAAACTATTTCTGACACGGCACGAATGCTGCAAAAAAGCAACGTGCCGGGAATTCCTGAACAAGTCAAGGACAAGCTCGAGACGGCAAATCATCATATAGAAGAAACCGTCAGCCAATTGGAAGAGCTGCCGCTGAACATGGAGGAAGCCGCCAAACATCTGACCGAAGCCGAAAAGGTGGTTGAGGAAGTCAGCGAAGAGGCGGAAGATCTTGTGATTCAGGTGAAGCTGATTGAGCGGATCATCCAGTACGGCAACCGCTTCCGAAGCCAGAATCATATTTTATCCGAACAGCTGAAAGAAGCGGAACGGCTGTTTTACGCTTACAGCTATAATGAAGCTTATGAGATGGCGGCAGATGCTGTTGAAAAAGCAGCTCCCGGCGCCGTGAAAAAAATTAAAGCTGATCAATCTGCTTCATAGACGCACAAGCAAAAACTGCACCCTGATGGAAATCAGAGGTGCAGTTTTTTAGTTTCTCACGGAATATAAAAAGCGCCTGCGGCTGATATACAAGCCGCAAGCGCTGAATGTTACGATTTTGCTTTATTTAATTCGATGGGCGGGCTGGTAAAAAACGTGATAATGCAGCCGATGATCGCTCCGGCAATGCCCGGAAGCACCCAGCCGATTCCCATGCTGTAAAGCGGAAGATTTGCGTTTAAGAATGAATCTAATGATCCGAGCGGAATGCCGGCTGCCTTCAAGCCGTCCAGGATACTGAACAGCCCCGTTCCGATCAGGCAGGCGATATAGACTTCCCGTCTTTCCTTAAAGATTTTATCAATAAAGGAAAGGACGATAATGACAATCGCCAGCGGGTAAATGGCTGATAAAATAGGAACTGAAAATGCAATAATCTCAGCAAGTCCGAAATTTGAAATCGCCAGACTGAACAGCGTGACAATCGTAACCACCATTTTGTATGATAAAGCGGGAATCAATTTTGAAAAATATTCGCCGCAAGATGTGACAAGCCCGATGCTTGTCGTTAAACACGCAACGGTGATGGCAGAGCCGAGAACGATGTTTCCCAGTGAACCGAACAGGTAATCTGATGAAGCTGATAAAATCTTTGCGCCTTCGCCGATCGGCCCTACAGCGTCCGTGCTTGTCGCTCCCAAATAGGCCAAAGATAAATAAATGAATGTCAAACCTGCCGCTGCAATCAGACCCGCTTTAATACAAGCGGCGGCGAGCGCTTTACGCTGGGTGACGCCCCTGCTTTTAACAGCGTTGACGACAACGACGCCGAAGACGATTGAGGCGAGCGCGTCCATTGTTTTATAGCCTTCCAAAAATCCTTTGAACACCGGCGTTCCGGAATATGCCTGATGTACGGCGCCCAGCCCGCCCATCGGAGTGACAATGGCTTTTACGACGATGATTAAAATAATACCGAATTTAATAGGAGTCAAAATCTTTCCGACTCTGTCAACGATTTTGGAAGGATTAAGAGCTAAATAATACGTAATAGAAAAAAAGATCAACGTGAAAACAAATAAAGATAATCTTTCCGGAATGCCGCTTAAAAACGGAACTGCACCGATTTCATATGAAACGGTTCCGGTTCTCGGAATCGCGAAAAGCGGCCCGATTGATAAATAAAGAACAACGGTGAAAATAGTCCCGAATACCGGATGAGCTTTATCGGCAAGCCCTTTCGCGTCTTTGCCCGTTAATGCGATGGCGATAATACCCAAAAGCGGCAGACCTACGCCGGTCAGTAAGAAACCGCCCATCGCTTTCCAGACATTATGCCCCGCCGCTTGCCCGAGCTCCGGCGGATATATCATATTTCCTGCCCCGAAAAAAAGTGCGAAAAGCATGAAACCGATAATAACGGTATCTTTGACAGGTAGTGAGTGTTTCATAAAAATCCTCCTAAATACTATGTTGAAATATTCTGTCAATTAATTGTCAGATAATATAACAAAACGAACATTACTTATTATATGGCAATGTACAGAGAAGTCAATACTCGATTTATTGCGAATTTATATTTACTTTTGTTATGGTAGCATAAATATCATACGATGTACCGTTTTCATTAAAGGAGTAAAAAAAATGATATATTTAGACAACAGCTCAACGACCGAGCCGTATGAAGAGGTATTGGATGTGTACAAACAGACGAGCAGCCGGTATTTCGGCAATCCTTCGTCTCTGCACCAGTTAGGAACTGAGACGGAACAGCTCCTTGAAGCGGCCGCTCAGCAAATAAAAAAAACCTTGCGTTTAAAAAATTATGATATTGTATTTACATCAGGCGCGACTGAAGCGAATAACGCTGCGTTAAAGGGAGCAGCCTGGGCAAACATGAGTAAAGGAAGACATATCATTGCTTCGGCGATTGAGCATCCTTCTGTGACGGAGACGCTTGATCAGCTGACAGAGCTGTTCGGCTTTGAAGTCACATATCTTCCGGCCGATCAAAACGGCTTCGTTTCTTTGAAAGACGTCAAATCGGCTATCAGGCCGGATACAATAATCGTCAGCGTCATGCATGTCAATAACGAAGTCGGCTCCATTCAGCCCGTAAAGGAAATCGGCGGGTTTTTGAAGCAGCACCGGAATATTCTGTTTCATGTTGATCATGTGCAGGGCATTCATAAAGTTCCTCTGTCTATAGAAGAAGCGGGCATTGACCTTTGCACCGTTTCAGGGCATAAGTTTCACGGCCTAAAAGGGACCGGAGCGCTTATCGTCAAAAAAGGAACGCGGCTCATTCCGCTTATAACGGGCGGCTCGCAGCAAAAAGGCGTCCGCGCCGGAACGGAACACACGGCAGGCGCCGTTTCCCTTGCGAAAGCGATCAATCTTTCCGCGCGTGACATGAACGAGCGGCTTTCTTCCGTGGAGGCTGCCAAGAATGCGCTCATGGAAAGGCTGAGCGGGACGGACGGGGTCGTCATCAACACCCCCGCCGAAAACAGCGCGCCGCATATCATTAATTTTTCCGTTCCGGGCGTGAAGGCGGAAGTGCTGCTGCATATGCTTGAGGAAAAAGGAATATATGTCTCCACAACCGCGGCATGTTCGGCAAGAGAGCACAAACCGAGCCGTGTTCTTCTGCAAATGAATAAAGGCGAACAGATTGCATCAAGCAGCATAAGAGTCAGCCTGAACTTCAGCCATACGGCTGACATCACGGAGCCGTTTATGGCCGCGCTGGTGCCGGCTGTTCAAAAACTAAAAAAAATGATGAGGTAGCATATGAATTACGATCATATTTTAATCCGTTTTGGTGAAATATCCACAAAAGGAAAAAACAGACGCAGTTTTATTGAAAGATTAAAACAGAATATCCGCCTGGTATTAAAGGATTATAAAAAAGTAAAATACTTTTCAAACCGGGACCGGATGTCAATTACACTTAATGGAGAAAACCCGGAGGAAATTTGTTCCTTATTAAAGAATATATTCGGCATTCAAAGCTTTAGTCTCGCAATTAAATGCGAGAGCAAGCTGGAAGACATTAAAAAAACGGCTTTAGCCGCGATAGAAGGCGAATATAAACCGGGGAATACGTTTAAGGTCGAGACGAAACGGGCTTACAAACAGTTTGAATTAGATACGAATGCGATGAACGCTGAAATCGGCGGCCATATTTTGAAAAACACGGATGGATTAACCGTCGATGTGAAACATCCCGATATTCCGCTTCGGATTGAAATCAGGGAGGAAGCGACATTCCTGACCATTCGTAACGAAAAAGGCGCCGGAGGCCTTCCTGTCGGTTCCGCGGGTAAAGCGATGCTGATGCTTTCCGGCGGTTTTGACAGTCCGGTCGCCGGTTTTTACGCGATGAAACGGGGATTATCAGTTGAAGCCGTACATTTCTTCAGTCCGCCGTATACGAGTGAACGGGCAAAGCAGAAAGTCATGGATCTCGCGGGATGCCTCGCGAAGTTCGGCGGCAGTATGACGCTTCATATCGTGCCGTTTACAAAGACGCAGGAACTCATCCAAAAACAAATCCCGGAGAACTATACGATGACGGCGACACGGCGTCTTATGCTGCAAATCGCGGACAGAATCAGAGAAGAACGGAAAGCGCTCGCGATCATTACGGGAGAAAGCCTCGGGCAGGTAGCGAGCCAGACGCTTGAAAGCATGTATGCGATCAATGCCGTGACGGCAACGCCGATTTTACGCCCTTTAATCGGAATGGACAAAACAGAAATCATCGAAAAATCAAAAGAAATCGGCACTTATGAAACGAGCATTCAGCCGTTTGAGGACTGCTGCACCATCTTTACGCCGCCAAGTCCGAAAACACGCCCGAAAAAAGAAAAAATCGAGCACTTCGAAAGCTTCGTTGATTTTGAACCGCTGATTGCTGAGGCCGCTGCCGGCATCGAAACCATCACTGTTTACTCAGAGCAGGAAGCTCACGATAAGTTTGCCGGCCTGTTTTAAAACTGTATACAATTACCAAAGTTTTATTGAATGAAGACATGTGTTTTATCACATTCTATACTCACAAGGAGGTGATACACATGTCACAACAATCAAACAGCGGAAACAGCAACCAGCTTTTAGTGCCAGGCGCTGCTCAAGCTATCGACCAAATGAAGTATGAAATCGCTTCTGAATTCGGTGTAAACCTTGGACCGGAAACAACTTCTCGCGCCAACGGTTCTGTCGGTGGAGAAATCACAAAACGTCTTGTCTCTTTTGCTCAGCAAAGCATGGGCGGAAGCAGCCAGCAGCAGTTTTAATCACAACTTCACATAATGGCTAAGAGAGCGGGGAATTCCCCGCTCTTTTTTCATGAGTATAGATAGAAGGCGGGAAGCAATTTATGCATATTTTTATTGTAATGGCCTATGTTTATGTATAATGGGGAAAGAAAGTGAGGAGTTGTTCGTGTTAAAACGAGAAGATTTAATCGCCCCAAAGAACTATAACCTTGTAAATGAAATCGAAAAGTTCAGCCGTTCCAAAGAGAAGAACGCGCTTATTTGGGAAGATCAAACAGGCGGCAAGAAAGTCTGGACGTATGAAAAATTGATGGAAGAAACGAATAAAATCGGAGCCCGCCTGAAAGGTCTCGGATTTGAAAAAGGCGATAAGCTGATTGTCATGGTTCCGAGAGTGCTTGAAGCGTATGCCGTTTATTTAGCGATCTTAAAAGCGGGGATGGTCGTCATTCCTTGCTCGGAAATGCTGCGCGCCAAAGACCTTGAATACCGGATCAAACACGCCGAAGTGAAAGGCGCTATCGTTTATCCTTCATTTATAAACGCGTTTGACGAGGTGAATACCGGGCAGCTGGTGACATTGTCAATCGGTGAAAATGATGCCGGCTGGAAAAACCTCCTAACGATTGAAGCGGACGGAGACAGTTTTCAAACAGCTGATACAACAAGAGAAGATATGGCGTTTTTGTCCTATACTTCAGGCACGACCGGCCAGCCTAAAGGCGTTGTACATACACACGGCTGGGCCTTTGCCCATTTAAAAACATCAGCCGGTGCATGGCTGGATATTTCTGAAGACGATACAGTGTGGGCCACCGCGGCGCCCGGCTGGCAGAAATGGGTGTGGAGCCCGCTGCTCGCAATTCTGGGAAGCGGCGCGACAGGAGTCATTTATCACGGCAGATTCAACGCCAAGACGTATTTAGAGCTGCTGGAGCGCCATCAAGTAAATGTCTTCTGCTGTACCCCGACGGAATACCGCCTGATGGCAAAAGTGGAGGAGTTGGACAAATATGATCTTTCTGCCCTTCACAGCGCAGTTTCTGCTGGTGAGCCATTAAACCGGGAAGTCATTGACGTATTCCGGAAGCATTTCGGCATTAAAGTGAGAGACGGATACGGCCAAACGGAGAGCACCCTGTTAGTCGGCGTCCTGAAGGACATGGATATTAAGCCGGGAAGCATGGGCAAACCGACCCCTGGAAATCAAGTGGAGATTATAAACGATAAAGGCGAAATATGCGAAACTGGCGAAACGGGCGATATCGCCGTGCATTTGAGCACACCGGCCTTATTCAAGGAATATTATAAAGATCCCGAAAGAACGAAAAAGCAGATTCGCGGAGATTACTTTCTTACAGGAGACCGCGCGAAAAAAGACGAGGACGGCTACTTTTGGTTTGAAAGCCGCAATGATGACATCATCGTCAGCTCCGGATATACAATCGGGCCTTTTGAAGTAGAGGATGCGCTCGTGAAGCATCCGGAAGTGAAAGAATGTGCCGTCGTGGCGAGCCCGGATGAAATCAGAGGTTCAATCGTAAAAGCTTATGTCGTTTTACAAGACGATGAAAAGCGCAGTGACGAACTTGTCAAAGAACTGCAAAACCACGTAAAAACGATTACGGCGCCTTACAAATATCCGAGAGAAATTGAGTTTGTCGAAAGCCTGCCGAAAACGGCGTCCGCAAAAATCAGACGTGTGGAGCTGAGACAGCGTGAAGAACGGCTGAAGGCTGATAAAAAAGCATAATACAGGATAAAGGGTGAGCGGGGATGAAAGCGATTTGGCACGGCGGCACCATCTATACAATGCTGGACAA
Organism: Bacillus sp. A1; assembly: GCF_042296235.1. Lineage (NCBI taxonomy): Bacteria > Bacillati > Bacillota > Bacilli > Caryophanales > Bacillaceae > Bacillus > Bacillus sp. A1. Next base: position 2,873,927 of record NZ_CP141181.1, on the reverse strand, counting down.
GAATCATGTCACTGAAGCTGTTTATACCGAAGAAGGTGTCGTCAGGCAGACGGGCAGCTTCCGGGAGCTCCAAGGAACATACGGTTCGCCTGATACGGAGGAAATCGATTTATATGGGGCTGTCATGTTCCCGGGTTTTACGGACAGTCATATGCATTTAATCGGACACGGGGAAAAACAGCTTCGCCTCGATTTGTCGCAGCTGACGTCAAAAGAAGCGATACTGCGGGCTGCAAAAGAAGCAGAGCGTGAATTGGAAGATGGCGAATGGCTGATCGGCGAAGGCTGGGATGAAAATCTGTTTGAACGGCCGGTTTACGTCACGAAGCATGACCTTGACCCGCTCTTTCCCGACCGCCCCGTCCTGCTGAAGCGGGTATGCCGTCACGCCGCGGCGGTTAATTCGGCCGCATTGCGCGCGGCGGGAATTACAAACGAAACACCTGATCCAAACGGCGGGATTATCGTCCGGGACGGAACCGGTCCGACAGGCCTTCTGCTTGATAAAGCCCAAGAGCTTGTGACACAGGCCCTGCCGCCCGTCTCACTTCACTATGTCAAACGCGCGCTTCAAACGGCGATTACGGACTGCTGGTCAAAAGGCCTGACCGGCGGGCATTCAGAAGATCTGGCATACTACGGAGACGCGTCCATTCCCGTTGCCGCGTACGAGTCGTTAACCGGCAGCGGCCTTTATCCTTTTCGCGCCCATCTGCTCGTACATCACGAAGCCGTCGACAGCTGGAGCGCTCTGGATAAATCGATCGGACCTTATCTGGAATACGGAGCGATGAAAATTTTTGCTGACGGCGCGCTCGGCGGCAGAACCGCTCTATTGAAAAAGCCTTATCACGATGATCCGTCAGTCTCCGGCGTTCAGGTGCATGATGACGAAACCCTTGCCGCTCTTGTTTATAAAGCGAGAGAGAAAGGGATGGAGATTGCCGTGCACGCGATTGGCGACCTTGCATTTGAAAAGGTGCTGGATGTTATCGAAAGATACCCGGCAAAGCCCGGACAGCTAGACAGGCTCATTCATGCGCAAGTATTAGATGACGGATTGATTGAAAGAGCCGCCCGGCTGCCGATCGGACTTGATCTTCAGCCGCATTTTGTGGCCAGTGATTTTCCGTGGGTGATTGACCGGCTCGGAGAAGAGCGGATGAAAACGGCTTTCGCCTGGAAAACACTGCTGTCAAAAGGGCTGCTGTGCGCCGGAGGTTCAGATGCCCCGATTGAGCCGGCCGATCCGCTTCTGGGCATTCAATCGGCTGTGCTCCGTACAAGCAAGCAGCACCCGGAAGGTCCGGCCTATTATGAAAAAGAGTGCCTGACCGTGTACGAAGCCATTCAGCTTTACACGGAGGGAAGCGCGGCCATCATCCATAAAGAACATAGCCGCGGACGGATCGCCCCCGGCTATGATGCCGACTTTACCGTACTCAGCGGTGATCCGTTCATGACGGACCCGAAAAAGCTTCATGAATTGGAAGCGGTCAAAACCGTCGTCGGCGGCCGTATCGTATATGAAAAAGAGGACAGGCGCTGATGCCCGTCCTCTTTTTTTATGATAAAAATGATCGTTTTACTTTTTCCCAGAAAGAGTTGTCTTTCAGTTTCACCGTTTTGATTTTTTTATCGGATAGTCTAATCTCAACCTTTTTGACATTCCGCGTGCTGAGCGCTTCATTATCAAGCCCGATAATCGGATGCTCATTGCCGTCTTGCACCACCTGCAGTGTCAGCTTCCGGTCTGAGCTTAAAATAAACGGAGATCCGAGTGTACGGTATGTGTTGTTGTTCAACGACGCCAGTTCGGATACCTGCATGCAGGAAATCAAAGGATCAACAACGGCGCCTGAAACAGATTTATTGTAGGCGGTGCTGCCCGTCGGGGTGGAAATGATCATCCCGTCTCCTCTGAACGTCTCAAAATGAAGATCATCAATTAACACATCCATCACAAACGTTTTAATAATGCTTGAACGGATGGAAACCTCGTTTAAACAGTGAAAATGATTGCTGCCGTCCACCGTTACGTGAATGAGCGGGTATTTTCTGACCTCAAGCTGTTCCGCGGTCATGCTGGCCGCCATTTTTTCAGGCTCATCGCTGTGAAAATCACAGTACAAATGGGCTTTCCCTTTTTTAGCGATGCCGACATACAGACAGTCATCACGGAATCCGGTTTTTCTGACGGCTTGCAGAAATGAGCCGTCGCTGCCGATGCTGGCAATAATTCCGGCATCCTCCGGTTGAGCCGCAACTGTAAAACCGTGCGATTCAGCAAGCTGCTTCAAAGAGCTGACTTGTTCTTTTGTTTCGTTGTTTTGTTTGTGAAAAAAATAAACATTGCGGCGAAGATCGGTCATATCCCCATTCCCCTTTGCTGTCATATTTACGTTTTTCTCCCAGCAGGTATTGTGTTAAAATACCTGTGGCAATAGTGTAACATGTTTCCTGTTTATCCGTTAAGGGAAAGCGCTTCATGAAAAAAATGAATCTTTTTTTACGGGGGAACGTACGAATATTGACAGAAAAGGAGGAGAACAAATGAATGCAAAAAGATGGATTGCGCTCGTCATCGCGCTCGGCATTTTCGGCGTATCAGTCATTGCAAGTGTGACCGTCGGGGTGCTGAAGAATATCGGAGATACAGGGTCTGACTTTGCATCACTGACAGATGACACAGAGGAAGTGACGCTGGATAAGGGCAGCCCCGGCAGTAAAATCGCCGTGCTTGAAGTGGACGGCACGATTGAGGATAACGGCGGGTCCGCTGGCCTGCTCAGCTCAGGCGGGTATGATCACAGATCATTTTTAAAACAGGTTGAGCGTGCGAAAGAAGACAAAAGCGTCAAAGGAATTGTGCTGAAAATCAATTCCCCTGGCGGAGGCGTGTACGAAAGCGCGGAAATACATAAAAAACTGGAAGAACTAAAGAAAGAAACGAAGAAACCGATTTATGTATCCATGGGCTCCATGGCGGCATCGGGAGGCTACTATATTTCAACGGCCGCCGATAAAATCTATGCTTCACCGGAAACGCTCACGGGTTCACTGGGCGTCATCATGGAAAGTGTCAATTATTCCAAGCTCGCCGATGAACTCGGCATCAAGTTTGAAACCATTAAAAGCGGCGCGCATAAAGACATCATGTCCCCGACCCGCGACATGACGAAGGAAGAAAGAAAGATCATGCAGACAATGGTAAACGATTCTTATGAAGGATTTGTCAATGTCATTTCAAAAGGCCGGCACATGTCAAAAGCGGATGTGAAAAAAATTGCCGACGGCCGTGTTTACGACGGCAGACAAGCGAAAAAAATCGGCCTCGTTGATGAGCTCGGTTTTTACGATGATACGATCAGCGCGATGAAAAAGGATCATAAAAATATGAAAAACGCTTCAGTCATCACATACGAGGAAGGATTCGGATTAGGCTCGCTCTTTTCCATGAGCGCAGCGAAAATGTTTAAAAGCGAAATTGATTTTCTGAATATGAAAGAACTCATTTCGCAATCCGGTTCGCCGCGGATGATGTATCTCTATGCAAAGTAGGGGGGAAGAAAGAATGGACGCGACTTACGAAGGCTTTCACGGCAAAGAAGGGGAAGCTGAACAACAGAGGGCGCCCGAGCAGGCATATGCGGGCTTTTGGATCAGGTTTTGGGCGTTTCTTCTCGATTGGCTGGTGGTCTGGGGACTAAACCATCTCATCGTTTCACCGATTTTCACGCTGATGAAGCTCCCGGCAACAAGCGGAATGTTTACAATCTCAGCTTATTCCGTCACAACCCTGATCGTCTACCTCGCCTATTTTGTGTTCATGACGAAATGGTTTCATCAGACACTCGGCAAGATGGTCTTCGGGTTAAAGGTCACTTCTTTGACGCCCGGAAAGCCGCTGACTTGGAGCACCGTCATTTTCAGAGAAGCGGTGGGGCGTTATATCGATAAAATCTGGATTCTCTATATCGTCATTGCGTTTACGCCCAAAAAGCAGGGCATTCATGATCTGATCGCCGACACAACGGTGATTCACGAAGCGCTGTACCGCAAATAAAAGCAGTAAACCCGGAATAAACGTCCGGGTTTATTTTTTTTGGTTTTGGCGATAATGCTGCTAAGGAAGTGAAGCTTATGGGATATGCCGCAGCAGCTGTTATTCTCATTCTCATTTTGGCCTGGCTGCTCATGAGGATGAAAATCCATCTGACTTTCGAATATCTTCATGATAAAGATAACGACAAACTGACGTTTAAACTCTCGGCCTTATACGGGCTGGTCCGTTTTAAAAAAACGCTGCCCGTCATTAAAGTAAACAGCGAAGACGCGTCAATTGATGTCAAACAGGACACGAAATCAGAAATGAAAGGTCAGAAAAAAGAGAAGAAAAAAATCACATATGAAGATGTCAAACAGAGCATTCACAGAATAGAAATGATTCTGCACCAAGTCTTTCAGATGCGCCAAATCGGCGCCTCATTTCTTGCGGGAGTCCGTGTTACGAAGTTCGAATGGGTGACGGTTATCGGAATAAAGGACGCCGCCGTTACGGGAATCGCCGCCGGCGGATTGTGGGCCGTAAAGGGAGGCCTTACGGCGATGCTGTATGATCATCTGCGTTTCATACATAAACCGGTGTGCGAAGTCATTCCGTCTTTTCAAGTGCCTGCATCCAAGACGCATTTGCAGTGTATATTCTTTTTTCGTTTTGGACATCTTATAGGTGCAGCTTTCAAATTGCTCAAATACGGGCGGAACGGACTTTCTATCATACGAAAGAAACAGCCGGTTCCGGTTGCTTCAAAGAATGATTCATCAGTTTAAGGAGGAGCGCATATGGCAGACCATCCCATTCAAGGTTTAATGAAAACCGCTATGGAAAATTTAAAAGAAATGATTGACGTGAATACAATCATCGGCGATCCTGTTGAAACGCCTGACGGCAGCGTAATCTTAACGGTTTCAAAGGTCGGATTCGGATTTGCGGCGGGCGGAAGCGAGTTTGGAGGAAAGCCGGCTGAAAAAAGAACCGATGATGATGAAAGAAAAGAGCAGAAGCTCCCGTTCGGCGGCGGAAGCGGCGGCGGAGTATCCATTACGCCGATTGCGTTTCTGATTGTCGGAACAAACGGCGTGCGTATGCTTCATTTGGACGAAAACACCCATCTGATTGATAAACTGTTAGACTCCGCGCCTCAAACGATTGAACGCATCCAGCATATGTTTAAAAAGAATGAAAAAGGCCGGAACCAAAAAAGAACGGATATCGATTTATAACAGAAAAGTTAACTGCCGCCCGCAGTTAGCTTTTTTTACGATGCGGCATAACCTTTGCAGTTTGCATAAAACTCGACTATGATAGAGCTATACATAGATAAAGGGAGGAATCAGAATGGCTGAAATTACATTTAAAGGCGGAGCCGTGACGCTGATCGGACAAGAAGTGAAACCGGGTGACCAAGCTCCTGACTTCACGGTTTTGACAAACGGATTAGAAGAGAAGACATTAGCAGATATGAAAGGGAAAGTAACGATCATATCCGTTATCCCTTCCATCGACACAGGCGTATGTGACGCGCAGACACGCCGCTTCAACGAAGAAGCCGCAAAACTCGGTGATGTGAACGTTTATACAATCAGCGCCGACCTTCCGTTTGCACAAGCGCGCTGGTGCGGAGCGAACGGAATTGATAAAGTTGAAACGTTATCGGATCATAAAGAGATGTCATTTGGTGAAGCATTCGGTGTTCACATCAAAGAACTTCGTCTTTTGGCGCGTTCCGTATTCGTCCTTGATCAGGACGGAAAAGTCGTTTACGCGGAATACGTAAGCGAAGCGACAAACCACCCGAATTATGAAAAGCCTATCGAAGCTGCAAAAGCGTTAATCAAGTAAAGAGAGAAAAAGAGCTCCGGGTGCTGCCGCGGAGCTCTTTTCATGGCAAGGAGGAAACAGCATGCAACACGACCATGTCGGTCAGATTTATGAACTTTTAGATGAAGCTGCCCAAGTGATAGCAGAAGGCCTTCAGATTTCTTATATTGAGGGGCTTGCGGAAGCGGGAGAAATGTATTTTCTTGAAAAGGCCGACCAGCTTCCGCTTCAGGAAAAGCAAACCGGCGAGCTTAACAGCCTGCTCGCGAAAGCAGACTTCAGAAAATGGGAGCATGAATGGATCCGCAAGGCGTTCCAGCTCGCCATTTTAAAAGGGCTCAAAGATAAGTCCCATCCGAACAGACAGATGACGCCTGATACGATCGGCCTTTTCATCAGTTACCTCGTGAATAAATTTACGGGCGGCCGAAAAGGCCTGACATTGCTGGACCCCGCCTGCGGCACCGGAAATCTTCTGCTGACCGCGGCAAACCAGCTTTCTGACAAAGCGGGAAAAAGCTTCGGCATTGAAATCGACGATGTCCTTCTGAAGATCGCATATGCGCAGGCGAATCTGCAGGAAAAAGAAATGGAGCTGTTCTGCCAGGACAGTCTTCAGCCGTTATTTATCGAACCGGCCGATGCGGTCATCTGCGATTTGCCGGTCGGCTACTATCCGAATGACGAAGGCGCTGAAGCGTATGAGCTGAAAGCGGATGAAGGCCACTCATTTGCCCACCACTTATTTATTGAGCAGAGCGTCAAACATACAAAACCGGGCGGATACTTATTTTTTATGATTCCGAACCATCTGTTTGACAGCGCGCAAAGCGATAAACTGAAGCGGTTTTTTGCGGAAAAAGTGTATATCAACGCCCTTCTTCAGCTGCCGGCTACTATGTTTAAAGACGAAGCGCAGGCAAAGAGCATTTTAATCTTGCAGAAAAAAGGCGAAGATGCAAAGCCGCCGAAACAAGCGCTTTTGGCGAATCTTCCTTCCTTTGCGAACCAGCAGGCGATGCGGGAGATGATGGCAAAATTGGATCAATGGATTCAAAAAGAAAAATAATGGCGAAAAAGCAGTGTGAGATGCAAAATCCCGCGCTGCTTTTGCTTTTTAAAATGAATGGAAATCAGGACGATAACACAAATTAAGGAAAGAAAATAACATTCCGTAAGGCGGTACCGTCCATTTGGCACAAATGAAATTTATCAGAAAATATCGACTTCATATTGTAAGCGGTGCCAATGTGGATGTTGACTTGAAATGCTGAGTTGACAATGTTTAAATGGAAAAGTCAGATATTTTTTGGACTGCAATTATGGTCTGGGAAAAAAGAACGAACAAACGAAGAAGAATTTTGATAGGAGCGTCATTTATGTCTAAAATTATTGCAATTAACGCAGGAAGCTCATCTTTAAAATTTCAGTTATTCGAAATGCCTTCAGAAAAGGTGCTAACAAAAGGTTTAGTAGAACGGATCGGTATCGCCGACAGCGTTTTCACAATCTCTGTTAACGGCGAAAAAAATACAGAAGTGACAGATATTCCGGATCATGCGGTTGCGGTGAAGATGCTGCTTCACAAGCTGACTGAATTCGGTATTATAAAGGATTTAAATGAAATTGACGGAATCGGCCACCGTGTGGTTCACGGCGGAGAAAAATTCAGCGATTCTGTTTTGCTTACGGATGAAACAATCCGTGAGATTGAAGAGATTTCAGAACTTGCGCCGCTTCACAACCCGGCTAACATCGTCGGCATTAAAGCCTTTAAAGAAGTGCTTCCGAATGTGCCTGCGGTTGCAGTGTTTGATACGGCGTTCCACCAAACGATGCCTGAACAATCTTACCTGTACAGCCTACCGTACGAATACTACGAGAAATACGGCATTCGCAAATACGGTTTCCACGGCACTTCTCATAAATACGTGACACAGCGCGCAGCTGAGCTTCTCGGCCGCCCGCTTGAAGATTTGCGTCTGATTTCCTGCCACCTCGGTAACGGCGCAAGTATCGCGGCCGTAGAAGGCGGAAAATCCATTGATACGTCAATGGGCTTCACACCGCTTGCGGGTGTCGCGATGGGAACACGTTCAGGAAACATCGACCCTGCATTGATTCCGTACATTATGGAAAAAACGGATCAGACGGCAGATGAAGTATTAAATACGTTAAATAAAAAGAGCGGACTGCTTGGCGTATCCGGTTTCTCCAGCGACCTCCGCGATATCGTGGAAGCTTCAAAAGAAGGAAACGAAAGAGCGGAAACGGCTCTTGAAGTGTTCGCGAGCAGAATCCATAAATACATCGGTTCTTATGCTGCGAGAATGAGCGGCGTTGACGCGATTATTTTCACTGCGGGTATCGGTGAAAACAGCGTTGAAGTCAGAGAACGCGTGCTTCGCGGCTTAGAATTCATGGGTGTATATTGGGATCCTGCGCTGAACAACGTGCGCGGCGAGGAAGCGTTTATCAGCTACCCTCACTCTCCTGTCAAAGTCATGATCATTCCGACTGACGAAGAGGTCATGATCGCACGCGACGTTGTCCGCCTTGCACAGTAATGATCGAAAAAAGCACATCCTTTAGGGTGTGCTTTTTTATTGAATGCCCCAGAATCAAACGTTACGATATGTTTATTACATAAACGATGAGGTGAAGCAATGAGTGTGCATGAACATAAACAAGAAGCCCCGTCAGCGGTGCGCTGCAAGGTGATTACAGTCAGCGACACGAGAACGAAAGAAACCGACAAAAGCGGGCGCGTCATGATGGACTTCCTCAGGGAAGCGGGATTTGAAACGGTCGCTTATGACATTGTTAAAGATGAAAAAGATGAATTGCAGAAAGCCGTTTTATCCGGCTGTATGGATGAATATACAGATGCGGTGCTGTTAAACGGAGGGACGGGCATTGCCGAAAGGGATGTCACAATTGAAGCGGTCACGCCGCTGTTTTCAAAAGAACTCCCGGGATTCGGCGAGCTGTTCCGCATGCTGAGCTATACGGAGGACATCGGTTCCGCCGCCATTTTGTCCAGAGCGGCAGCGGGTGTGATCCAAAATACCGCAGTCTTCTGCACGCCCGGCTCCTCAGGCGCCGTAAAGCTTGCGATGAGTAAACTGATTATTCCTGAACTGCCCCATGTGCTCCGGGAAATCCGAAAAGATTTATAAATGTATAAAAAGGCTCTGCTCCGCTCGAAAAATTGGGTGGGGTTTTTTTTATAAAAGGCTTGAAAAAACAGAATTTACTTGTTACAGTGTATACATACAAAATGCATTTTTATTAATTAAAACTAATTTTTATACAAAGGGAGCTTTTAACATGGCAGAACAAAAAAAGGTTGTATTGGCATACTCAGGAGGTCTTGATACTTCTGTAGCGATAAAATGGCTGCAAGAACAGGGATACGATGTTGTTGCCTGCTGCTTAGATGTAGGGGAAGGAAAGGATTTGGCATTCGTTCAGCAAAAAGCGCTGGAAGTAGGCGCCGTAAATTCCTATGTGATTGATGCGAAAGAAGAATTCGCCCGGGAGTACGCGCTTATTTCTATGCAGGCCCATACAATGTATGAAGGCAAGTATCCGCTCGTATCTGCATTATCCCGTCCGTTAATCGCGAAAAAACTCGTTGAAGTCGCGGAAAAGGAAAACGCGGTGGCCGTAGCGCACGGCTGCACGGGAAAAGGCAACGATCAGGTTCGTTTCGAAGTATCCATTAAATCATTAAATCCTGATCTGGAGGTCATTGCTCCGGTCCGTGAGTGGCAATGGTCGCGTGAAGAAGAAATTGAATATGCCGCAAGCCGGGGCATTCCGATTCCGATCAATCTTGACAGCCCTTATTCCATTGATCAGAACCTATGGGGACGCGCCAATGAATGCGGTATATTAGAAGACCCGTGGGCGGCGCCGCCTGAAGGGGCATATGACCTGACAGCATCTCTTGAAAACACGCCGGACGTTCCGGAAATCATCGAAATCGCATTTGAAGCCGGTGTTCCGGTTTCAATCGACGGCGTAACCTACCCGCTCGCTGATTTAATTCTCAAGCTGAACGAGACTGCCGGAAAACACGGCATCGGCCGGATTGACCATGTGGAAAACCGCCTGGTCGGCATTAAGTCCCGTGAGGTTTATGAGTGCCCGGGCGCGATGACTTTGATTACGGCTCACAAAGAGCTTGAGGACCTGACTTTAGTGAAAGAAGTGGCCCATTTCAAACCGGCAATTGAACAAAAACTGTCTGAAATCATCTATAACGGTTTATGGTTCTCGCCGTTAAAAGACGCGCTGCTTGCATTCTTGAAAGAAACTCAAAAACACGTCACCGGCGTCGTGCGCGTCAAGCTGTTTAAAGGCCATGCCATTGTAGAAGGGCGTAAGTCGGAATATTCACTCTACGATGAAAAACTTGCGACATATACAAAAGACGATGCTTTTGACCATCACGCGGCAATCGGTTTCATTGAGCTTTGGGGGCTGCCGACAAAAGTAAACAGCATTGTGAAAAAGAAGGAGCAGATTGAAGCATGAAGAAGCTTTGGGGAGGCCGTTTTCAAAAAACACCGGAAAAGTGGGTCGATGAGTTCGGCGCATCCATCACATTCGACCAAAACTTAGTCAAAGAGGATATTACAGGGTCTCTCGCTCATGCGGCAATGCTGAAAAAATGCGGCATTCTGACGGAAGAAGAAGAAGGCGCCATCCGACAGGGGCTGCAGACCCTCCTGCAAAAAGCAGAGGAAGGGACGCTTGAATTCTCTGTTGATTATGAAGATATCCATTTGAATATTGAAAAAATGCTGATCGAAGAAATCGGACCGCTAGGCGGCAAGCTGCATACCGGCAGAAGCCGGAATGACCAGGTGGCGACCGACATGCATTTGTATTTGAAAGATCATGTCTCACATATCATCGTGCTGATTGAACAGTTCCAAAAAGCGCTGATCGAAAAAGCGGAGGCCAATGTCGAGACCATTCTGCCGGGGTACACCCATTTACAGCGGGCTCAGCCGATTTCTTTCGCCCACCATCTGCTTGCTTATTTTTGGATGCTTGAACGGGATAAAGAGCGTTTTCGCGATGCTATGAAGCGGATTAACATATCGCCGCTCGGATGCGGGGCGCTTGCCGGAACTACGTTTCCGATAGACCGTAACTATTCGGCGGAGCTGCTCGGTTTTGACTCCATTTATGAGAACAGTCTTGACGGAGTCAGTGACAGAGATTTTATTCTCGAGTTTTTAAGCGGCAGCAGCATGCTGATGATGCACCTTTCGCGTTTATCAGAAGAAATCATTCTATGGTGCTCGCAGGAATTCAGATTCATTGAACTGGATGATACGTATGCGACGGGAAGCAGCATGATGCCGCAGAAGAAAAACCCCGACATGGCGGAGCTGATCCGCGGTAAAACCGGACGCGTATACGGTGATATGATGGGGCTTTTCACGATTATGAAAGGGCTCCCGCTCGCTTACAACAAAGACCTGCAGGAAGATAAAGAAGGCATGTTTGACACGGTGAAAACCGTTGAAGGAAGCCTTCAGATTTTCACGGGCATGATTGAAACGATGAAAGTAAACAAAGACATCATGAAACAAGCGACAAAACAAGATTTTTCAAACGCGACGGAACTTGCCGATTATTTAGCTAAAAAAGGCATGCCGTTCAGAGAAGCGCATGAAGTGGTCGGCAAGCTTGTGTACAGCTGCATTGAAAAAGGAATCTATTTAAGTGATATGGCATTTGAAGAATTCCTTCAAGCCAGCAGTCTCTTTGAAGAAGATATCTATACCGTGCTCGATCCGCATCATGCGGTTGAAAAAAGAATGAGCGCCGGCGGAACGGGTTTTCAGCAGGTAGAACAGGCGCTCGTAAAAGCAAAAGCCTGCGCCGGCATTTAATTTGCTGAAATTTCCTTCATATTTTCCCGTTATATCAGACACCCTACATCTATAAAGATGGGAGGTAGAAGGAATGCGCAAAGAACAAGACCGTTACATCTACGATGAAAAAGAAAGTGAAGAAACGGCCAGACTCATCTCAGAGGCATACGAAAGCGGTTATGTCGGCATGGAGGAAGCCTCTGCTCCTTCAGAAAATTAAGCTGTCTGTAAAGACGGCTTTTTTTTCGTGCGGACGAAGTGCAAAAAAGTGATATTGCCGTTTGTTTATAGTAAAGTAGAGGGAGAAACGTCTTGATTCTATTGAAGCGGCAACGTTGCCTGGGGAGGGTATTCAATGTGCGACATGCTCTAATCACTGCCGGTACAAAGGGATTGGGCCGAAAAGTGACTGAAATGCTTCTGGAAAAAGGCTTTTCTGTCACAGTGAATTACAGACAAGACGAAGAAGCGGTCGCCTGTCTGAAGGCGGATTATCCCGGGTGCCATGACAGATTGCAATTCGTTAAGGGCGATGTAACCCGGAAAGAAGATCTCATTCGGATCGCCGATGCAGCCCTTCAGCGGTTTGGAAGGATTGACATACTGATTAACAATGCCGGGCCGTACATATTTGAGCGCAAAAAGCTAGCCGATTACTCCGATGACGAATGGTATGACATGCTTGAAGGGAATTTAAGCGCCGTTTTCCATCTATTTAAAGCGGTTATCCCGGTCATGAGACAGCAGCGGTTCGGCCGGATTATTACATACGGTTTTCAAGGAGCGGACCATGCCCCCGGCTGGCTTCACCGTTCCGCTTTCGGAGCGGCTAAAGTCGGATTGGCTTCGTTAACGAAAACCATTGCGATTGAAGAAGCCGAATCAGGCATTACGGCCAATATGGTCTGCCCGGGTGATATTGTAGGAGATATGAAAGAAGCGTCTATAGAGGAAGCAAGACGGAAAATCGGCAAAGAAAAGACGCCGATCGGCAGGTCCGGAACCGGAGAGGATATTGCGAGAATCATCGCCTTTTTATGTGAGGAAGATTCCGATCTTGTAACCGGAACGGTCATTGAAGCAACAGGCGGGCTGAATGTGATTAACAGGCATCAATCCCTGTAAGTTTTTTCGTTTGTCAAAAAGGGAACTTGATAAATATTAATTTTTTATGAGGTGAAAACGATGAAAGTGACTTATCACGGACATTCTGTCATTCAAGTGGAAACGAAAACCCATAACATTATTTTTGATCCGTTTCTGACCGGAAACAGTCTGACAAATTTGAAACCGGAAGAAGTGAAAGCGGATGTCATCCTGCTTACTCACGGACACAATGACCATGTCGGAGATACAGAGCAGATCGCTAAACAAAACGATGCGCTCGTCATTGCGCCGAACGAGCTTGCCGTTTATCTCGGCTTTAAAGGTTTAAAGGTCCACCCGATGCATATCGGCGGGGCGCGCCAATTTGATTTCGGCAAAGTGAAACTGACACAGGCATTCCACGGATCGGCGGTCACTGATGAAGAAAACAAAACCATTACGTACACGGGGATGCCGGCCGGGATTTTATTGACGATTGACGGCAAAACGATTTTCCACGCCGGAGACACGGCGCTGTTCTCAGATATGAAACTGATCGGGGAACTGAATCACATTGACCTGGCGTTTCTGCCGATCGGTGATAACTTCACCATGGGCCCTGAAGACGCGAAACTCGCGGCTGAGTGGCTGAGAGCGAAACAGGTCGTTCCCGTTCATTACAATACATTTCCTGTCATTGAACAGGACCCTGACGCTTTCGCCGAAAGTCTGCCCGGAGGCGTCGGCAAAGTCATGGCGGCCGGCGAGACCATTGAGCTTGCCTGACATATGTGTCAAAGACCTTCTGAATCAAGCATTCAGAAGGTCTTTTTGTGATGCCGCCTTTTTTCGGGCGTCTCATTGCGAATGAATCCCCCGTACCCTTATAATAAAAGCAGAAGACTGTCCTTAGAGGTGAAACGCTTGGCAACAAAGCATGAACAAATCCTATCATACATAGATTCGCTTCCTGTCGGTGAAAAAATTTCGGTCAGAAGAATTGCGAAAGAAATGAAAGTCAGTGAAGGAACGGCTTACAGAGCCATTAAGGAAGCCGAAAACAAAGGATTCGTTTCCACTATTGAACGTGTGGGGACCATCCGGATTGAACAGAAGAAAAAAGAAAATATTGAAAAGCTGACATACGCCGAGGTCGTCAATGTGATAGACGGCCAGGTGCTCGGCGGAAAAGCCGGTCTGCATAAAACGTTGAATAAGTTTGTGATCGGCGCGATGGAGCTTGACGCGATGATGCGTTATACGGCGGCGGGGAACCTGTTAATCGTCGGGAACCGAATCAACGCCCACCGCCAGGCGCTTGAGGCGGGCGCAGCTGTTTTGGTAACGGGAGGGTTTAATACCGACGACAGCATTATCGAGCTGGCCGATATGCTTGAGCTTCCGATTCTCTCTACGAGCTACGATACCTTTACGGTAGCCGCGATGATCAACCGGGCGATCTATGATCAGCTCATAAAAAAAGAGATTGTGCTCGTGGAAGACATTTTGACGCCCGCAGATCGGACAGTGACGCTGTCCCCTAAGGATAAGCTGGAGAAATGGTACGAAAAGAACTATGAAACCGGACACGGCCGCTTCCCGGTTATCGATCAGCAGATGAAAATCCACGGAATCCTCACATCGAAAGATATCGCGGGGCATGACCGGTCAGTTCCGATTGAAAAAGTAATGACTAAAAACCCTGTCACGGTGATCGGGAAAACATCTGTCGCCTCAGCGGCTCAAATGATGGTTTGGGAAGGAATTGAAGTGCTTCCGGTGACAGACGGGCATCACAAACTGATCGGAATGATCAGCCGCCAGGATGTCTTAAAAGCGCTTCAAATGGTTCAAAAGCAGCCTCAGGTCGGTGAAAAGCTGGATGATATTGTTTCAAGAGGATTTAAAGAAGAGGAAGATGACAAAACGCCGGCCGTTTATCAATATGAAGTCACGCCGCAAATGACCAATCAGCTCGGCACGATTTCTTACGGGGTGTTTACGACGATTTTAACCCAGGCCGCCAGCCGATTTTTACGCTCCCGCAAACGCGGCGAGCTGGTCATTGAAAGCATTACGATTTTCTTCTTGAAGCCCGTACAGATGGAGTCGGTCATTGAAGTGAAACCGCGCATTTTAGAGGCGGGCCGGAAATTCGGGAAAATGGAAGTGGAAGTGTCAAGCCAAAGCGGCATCGTTTCAAAAGCGATGCTCATGGTGCAGCTGATGGAGAGAAGTTAAGGGACGCACCCGGGTCCCTTTGCATTCATTATGCGTGGTCCCTCTCCGCTTCCTTTGCATGGATGGGCTCATAATGCTTATAGGCTCTATACCCGGCCCATGCGCTGCCTGCTCCGATTAAAATGAAGACGCCGCCGATGACCAGGGTCAGGACGGAGTGAAACAGAATCATTTGGTTTACTCCGTACAAAAGCACCAGCGCACCTAATGCCATACTTGATTTAGCCGAAAAACATTCCTTCTCCAGCGCCCGTTTCGTCTGGATTCCTTTTACTTTGTAATACACGTAAAAGCAGGCAGAAAGCCCGATGAGAAAAACAAAAACCAGCATAAATGAAATCCTCCATTATATGAGTTTGCAAAACCGTTTATACCGTTACTGAAAGATTTTCCTTTTCCATGGATAAAGAGTATGATTAAATGAATAAAAACGAAAAGGAGAAAACGATGATATCCGAACTGATCAGAACCATATCATTATATGACACCATTATCTTACATAGACATGTGAGGCCTGACCCGGACGCCTACGGTTCACAGTGCGGCCTTACGGAAATCCTGCGGGAAACGTATCCCGAAAAAAATATTTTTGCCGTCGGACAGCCTGAGCCGTCCTTGTCTTTTTTATATTCCCTCGATGAGGTGGATGACGAAACCTATAAAGATGCTCTTGTCATCGTGTGCGACACCGCAAACCAAGGCAGGGTCGACGATCAGCGCTACCATTCCGGCGCAAAGCTCATGAAAATAGACCACCATCCAAATGAAGATCCGTATGGCGATCTGTTATGGGTCGATACGAATGCAAGCTCCGTAAGCGAAATGATCTATGAGCTGTACCTGGAAGGAAAGCAGCACGGCTGGAAACTGAATACGAAAGCAGCTGAGCTGATCTACGCGGGTATCGTCGGTGATACGGGGCGCTTCTTATTCCCGAACACCACAAAAAAGACATTAAAATACGCGGGAGAGCTCATTGAGTTCCCATTTTCATCGTCAGAGCTGTTCAATCAATTGTATGAAACAAAATTAAATGTGGTGAAGCTTAACGGCTTTATTTATCAAAATGTGTCACTGTCTGAAAACGGCGTCGCTTCCGTTTTCATTAAAAAAGACATTTTGGAGACATATGGAACCACCGCTTCTGAAGCGTCGCAGCTTGTCGGAACACTCGGAAATATTTCGGGTATCCGCGCTTGGGTGTTTTTCGTAGAAGAAGACGATCAAATCAGAGTCCGGTTCCGTTCAAAAGGTCCGGTCATCAACGGAATTGCCCGGAAATACAATGGCGGCGGACATCCGCTTGCGGCCGGCGCATCCATCTTCAGCTGGGATGAAACCGATCAGATTCTTGCTGATCTGGAAGAGATATGTAACGAACACAAGTAGAGGGGAGACCCTCTTTCTTAGTGTTCATCTGTCACGGGGATGAACCAGCAGCCGAATTCAGTCAGGTCTTCGTAGACGCGGAGATTACAGATTTGGAGTTCTTTTTTTATGAGGGAAGCGAGTGTGTTTGTTTCTGCATATGCGGAATAGCCTTGTCTGATTCGGGCTGCATGATCTTTTGCCAAGCGTCGTTCACTAAAAACCTCCATTTTCCCTTCCTCCCTTCAGAATCATTGAAAATGTCTCATCTACAGTTTATAAAAAAGCGGAGAAAAAAGCGACAGATCTATGGAAAATTTTTAAAAATGACATAATTACGTCGCAAAAGAAATATGAATTTCGACAGACAATCTCGTATAAATCGTCAGTTCCTTTACTTCAGCTTTAAATTCCTTCTCATTTATGGTGTATATTTTGTTTTCGATCGTCCGTTTTAAAAGCTCCTTTGTTTTATACACGCTTTCAATATCCTTTGTGATGACTTCAGAAATATTATCTTTCACTTGTTCCTCAAATTTCATCTTGTCAGGCTGGGCGATTCTGTATTTTTCCCCATTGATCAGCTTCACATCAACACTTTGGATGAGCAGCCTTTGCTTATTATCCTCATTTAATTTATGAAGATCTTTCTGATAGATGGAGATTTGGTTTTTTAAATCCCGCGCGTGCTCCCGCTGCTTTTCAATTAACGTCACCTGTTCTTCCTGAAACGTTCCGTATGTAAACAGAAAGAACAGCCAGCTGACGATGGCTCCGCACATCATTCCCGCAAAAAAACGCTGCCATCCCGGTTTTTTATAATACTCGGGAATTCTCATGATGACATATTCTCCTGGGTCAGCCATGAAATAATCAGCCAGCCGGTCTGCGCGCCGCCCATTGCTGAAATAATTAAAAGAAGCTGTTTGAAGATGTCGCGCGTGTTACCTTCCCACAGCCCCCGCTCGAAACTGTATACCGCGTCAAATGTTCCCCCGATGGCCGCGACAAGCGCCCAGATCTTCAGCCTGTTCGCCAATTTTGTGATCGCCGTCAGCGGAGGCTCGCCTGATAAATAAGCTCCGAGTCCGCCGATCAGCGCGCCGCCGAGCAACACACCGAGGGCGATAAAATAACTGCTGATGAAATTCGCCATAAATCCGGCTTCCTGATCCATATATACACCACCTCACTTTTCTATCATATTGAGCGAAACGGACAAGTATGATGATGAGTCAAAAAAGAACATTTGTTTCTTAAGAAAACCCGTCTTATAATGTAGAAAGGCAAAATGAACGTATGGGAAAGGAGTGGCGGCATTGTCTTTTGTTCACCTGCAAGTACATAGCGGCTACAGCCTGTTAAACAGCGCCGCTTCTGTAAAAGAGCTTGTTGCACAAGCGAAGGAACTCGGATATTCATCATTGGCGCTGACGGACGAAAATGTGATGTACGGCGCCATTGAGTTTTATAAAGCATGCAAATCAAACGGAATTAAGCCGATTATCGGTCTGACGGCTTCTATATACACGGACGATACGGAGCTTGAAGCACACCCGCTCATTCTTTTAGCGGAGACAAACACCGGTTATCAGAACCTGGTGAAAATCTCAAGTGCGCTGCAATCCATGGCAAAGGGCGGCATGAAGCGAAAATGGATGAAGAGCTATCATGAGGGGCTGATCGCCATTACGCCCGGTGAAAACGGGTACATTGAAAGCCTGCTTCAAGCCGGGAAGTTTGAAGAAGCGGTCCGGGCTGCCGAAGGATTCCGGGAGCTGTTCGGAGACGGCCGTTTTTATTTAGGGTACCAGCCGTTTAAAGGACATGAGACGTTATCAGAAGAGATTCTCCGCCTGTCAGCCGAGACGGAAATCGCTGTCTGCGCTGCGGGAGATGTCCGCTATATCAAGAAAGAAGATCAAGATGCGTACCGCTGTCTGTGCGCTATTAAAGCCGGAGAGAAATGGGAGGATCAGAGCGGGAATCTGCCGGACTTATACTTGAGGACGCCTGAAGAAATGGCAGAGCTTTACACGCGGCATCCGGAAGCGATTGAAGCAGCCGCCCGTATCGCCCGGCAATGCCGGGTCGATGTAAGCCTCGGACAGACACAGCTTCCGTCTTTTCCGGCGCCGGACGGCAAATCAGCCGATGACTATTTGGCGGAGATCTGTCATGAGGGGCTGCGTCTCCGTTTCAGCACTCCTGATGAGCGGGCTGTCCGCCGGCTTGAATATGAGCTGGACGTCATCAGGCGCATGAAATTCAGTGATTATTTTCTCATCGTATGGGACTTTATGAAGTACGCGCATGAAAAGGGCATTGTGACAGGCCCGGGAAGGGGGTCCGCGGCAGGCTCGCTTGTCGCTTACTCGCTTTTCATTACCGACGTGGATCCGCTTAAACATTCTCTGCTGTTTGAGAGATTTCTTAATCCCGAGCGGATCAGCATGCCGGATATTGATATCGATTTCCCTGATACGAGAAGGGATGAGGTCATTCAGTATGTGCAAAATAAGTACGGGGCCATGCACGTCGCCCAGATTATCACCTTCGGGACATTGGCCGCAAAGGCGGCGTTAA
Source organism: Bacillus sp. A1 (assembly GCF_042296235.1). NCBI lineage: Bacteria > Bacillati > Bacillota > Bacilli > Caryophanales > Bacillaceae > Bacillus > Bacillus sp. A1. Next base: position 2,854,865 of record NZ_CP141181.1, on the reverse strand, counting down.
GGGATACCGGGAGAGTGTTCGGAATCAGCCCGAAAGAAGCCGACCAGCTTGCCCGCCTGATCCCGTCGAAACCGGGAATGACGCTTGAGGAGGCGAGGCGGCTGTCCGCTCAGCTGAACAGGCGGCTGTCCGAATCCGCCGTTCTTCATAAAGTGTTTCAGATCGCAAGGAAAATCGAAGGTCTTCCGAGACACACGTCAACACACGCGGCCGGGGTCGTTCTCAGTAAAGAGCCGCTTTCGGAAGTTGTCCCTCTTCAAGAAGGGCATGACGGCGTGTATTTAACGCAGTATGCGATGGATCACCTGGAGGATCTCGGTCTTTTGAAAATGGACTTTTTAGGTTTGCGCAACCTGACGCTTATTGAATCCATTAAAACGATGATTGAAAAAGAGACGAATACGAAAATTGATTTTTCCGAGATTTCTTATCAGGATGAAAAAACGTTCTCGCTATTGTCAAACGGTGATACGACGGGTATTTTCCAGCTGGAATCATCAGGAATGAGAAACGTGCTGAAACGCCTGAAGCCGTCAAGACTGGAAGACATTGTCGCGGTTAACGCGCTTTACAGGCCGGGACCGATGGAAAATATTCCGTTATTTATCGACCGGAAGCACGGGCGGGCGCGTGTGGAAGTGCCGCACGAGGACGTAAGAAATATTCTCAGTGACACTTACGGCGTCATCGTCTATCAAGAACAGATAATGATGATCGCCTCGCGCATGGCAGGGTTTTCATTAGGTGAAGCGGATCTGCTCAGACGGGCTGTCAGCAAAAAGCAAAAGGACATTCTGGACAGAGAGCGAAGCCATTTTGTTGAAGGGTGCTTAAAAAAGGAGTATTCTGTAGTCACTGCAAACGAGGTCTACGATCTGATTGTAAAATTCGCTAACTACGGATTCAACAGAAGCCATGCTGTCGCATACAGCATGATCGGCTATCAGCTCGCCTATTTAAAAGCCCATTATCCGTTATATTTTATGTGCGGGCTGTTGACGAGCGTCATCGGCAATGAGGACAAAATATCGCAATATCTGCATGAAGCGAAGGGGAGCGGGATTCAAGTCCTTCCGCCGTCAATAAACAAAAGCGGTTTTCCGTTTGCGCCGGAAAACGGAGCCGTCAGATACAGTTTGCGGGCCGTTAAAAACGTAGGCGTCTCGGCAGTGAAAGATATTTATAAAGCAAGAACACATAAACCGTTCGAGGATCTTTTCGATTTCTGCTTTCGCGTACCTGCAAAAAGCGTGAATCGGAAAACCATCGAAGCCCTTATATTTTCTGGCGCCATGGACGAATTCAATCAAAATCGCGCAGCCTTGCTGGCCTCCGTTGATGTGGCTTTAGAGCACGCTGAACTTTTTCGTGCAGGTGATGACCAAATGGGATTGTTTTTGGAAGAATCGTTCTCCATTAAGCCAAAATATGTAGAGGCTGAGGAATTTCCGCTCGTGGACAAGCTTCGGTTCGAAAAAGAAGCTCTCGGTGTTTATTTCTCAAGCCATCCTTTGTCTGCTTTCAGGGATCTCCTGAAAAAACGGGGGGCCCAAGCGATCACAGCAGCGCGGCAGATGCCGAAGGGGCAGCTGTCAATCGGCGCTTTGCTCGCGGGCATCAAAACGATTCGGACAAAGACAGGTCAGCATATGGCGTTTCTCACATTAAGCGATGAAACGGGAGAAATGGAAGCCGTCGTGTTTCCTGACCAATATAGAAGGCTGTCTCCGCTGTTAGAAGAAGGCGCGCTTTTATTCGCCGCCGGGAAAATGGAAGAGCGTCAGGAGAAGACACAATTCATCATGTCATCCGCCTCTCTTCTTGAGCAGACGGAGGCAGACAGAGCGCCGTCTGTTTACATCAAAATCGAAGGCAGCCGGCACAATCAGGAGTTTTTGGAAAAGATGAAGCGTATTTTACTGGAGCATAAAGGGGAAACCGGCGTTTATCTTTATTATGAAAAAGACAAGCAGACGATCAGGCTGCCGGATACTTTTCATATTCAGGCGGACCATCAGGCGTTATACCGTTTAAAAGAGCTGCTGGGCCGCGAAAACGTCGTGTTAAAATAGTGGTAACAATAATCGTTTTGTTATACAATTGAAACAATTGTGCTATCTTATTTAAAGATTCTGAAATTTTTCATCTCCAGCGATTGTACCAGTCTATGCGGCAGAATATGTAACAAAGTACTTAAAAGGAGTGTTTAGAATGTCATTAAGAGAAGAAGCGTTACATTTACACAAAGTAAATCAAGGAAAGCTGGAATCAAAAGCAAAGGTAGAAGTCAGAAACGCGGACGACTTAAGCCTTGCCTACTCTCCCGGAGTAGCTGAGCCTTGTAAAGAGATTTATGACGATAAAAATAAAGTATATGATTATACAATGAAGGGGAACATGGTAGCAGTCGTAACAGACGGATCAGCCGTTCTCGGTCTCGGTAATATCGGGCCTGAAGCTTCACTTCCGGTCATGGAAGGGAAAGCGGTGCTGTTCAAAAGTTTCGCGGGCGTGGATGCATTCCCGATCGCGCTTGACACAAACGATGTGGACAAAATCGTTGACACTGTGAAGCTGCTTGCACCGACATTCGGCGGTGTCAACCTTGAAGATATTGCGGCGCCGAACTGCTTCATTATCGAAGAGCGCCTGAAAAAAGAAACAAACATTCCGGTTTTCCACGATGATCAGCACGGCACTGCCATCGTAACCGTTGCCGGACTTGTAAACGCGCTGAAATTATCAGGAAAATCCATGTCATCCATTAAAGTTGTGGCAAACGGAGCGGGAGCCGCAGGCATCGCGATCATCAAGCTTCTTTACCATTTCGGCGTACGCGACATCGTAATGTGCGACTCTAAAGGGGCGATTTACGAAGGGCGTCCGGCCGGCATGAACGCAGTGAAAAACGAAGTGGCGAAGTTTACAAACCAAGACCGCAACGACGGTTCGCTGCAGGATGTCATTAAAGATGCAGACGTCTTTATCGGCGTATCAGTCGAAGGCGCGCTGACGAAAGAAATGGTGGAAAGCATGGCGAAAGATCCGATTATCTTCGCAATGGCCAACCCGAATCCGGAAATCATGCCTGAAGACGCGCGCGCAGCCGGCGCAAGCGTAATCGGAACAGGCCGTTCTGATTTCCCGAACCAGGTCAACAACGTTCTGGCATTCCCTGGAATTTTCCGCGGGGCGCTTGACGTTCGCGCGACTCACATCAACGAAGAAATGAAAATTGCTGCGGTTGAAGCGATTGCTTCCCTCGTTTCAGAGGAAGAATTAAGCGCTGATTATGTCATCCCGGCTCCATTTGACAAACGTGTGGCTCCTGCCGTTGCGAAAGCTGTTGCGAAAGCAGCGATGGAAACGGGCGTCGCCAGAATTACGGTCGATCCTGAGGAAGTGGCTGAAAAAACAAGACAGCTCACAGTCATCGGCGAATAATAACACAAAAATGAAATGGCAGCGCGTTGGAAAAAAACAACGCGCTGCTGTTCAATATACGGACTGCTGGCATTTTTTTAAGGGCAGGTCTTAAAAAAATTTCAGCAGAATCCTTATTTCTTTTGAAAACGCTGACAGATAAGGCTGAACAACGCTTTTCACGGTATGAAATCCGTCCGTTTCCGTCTGTTTTGCAGCAAAAAATGTCGAATGGAGGATGACACCGTTTGACAAAAAAAGTACAATAGTTTCGGTAAAGTTATTATTAAGTCTATCTAATCGGAAGACATGCAGTGAAGAGAACCCTTCACAAAAGGGAGGTAATCATTTGTTAAAGGATATATTCACAAAAAAGAAAAAATATGCTTCCGTGCCGTCTGAGCAGGCAAAACATGATGTTCCGGAAGGCATTATGACAAAGTGCCCCAAATGTAAAAAAATCATGCTCACAAAAGAGTTAGATAAAAACCTGCGCGTCTGCATGAACTGCGGGCACCATTTCCCGATGAATGCAAAGCAGCGCATTGAAAGCCTCCTGGATGAAGATTCATTCGAAGAATTCAACCAGGGAATGATATCTGAAAACCCGCTCGGTTTCCCGGGATACTTAGAAAAAATCGAAAAAGACCGTGAGAAAACATCGCTGAATGAAGCGGTGGTTACCGGAAAAGGAACCATCGGCGGATTCCCGGCCGTGATCGCGATCATGGATTCAACATTCCGAATGGGCAGCATGGGTTCGGTTGTCGGCGAAAAAATCACGCTTGCAATTGAAAAAGCAAAAGAGGAAAAAGTCCCGTTTATCATCTTTACCGCTTCCGGCGGCGCACGTATGCAGGAGGGGGTCTTAAGCCTTATGCAAATGGCCAAGACAAGCTCTGCATTAAAACTGTTCAGTGAGGAGCAGGGACTGATTATTTCTGTCATGACCCATCCGACGACAGGCGGCGTATCGGCCAGTTTCGCGTCTCTCGGTGATTATAATTTCGCTGAACCGGGCGCCTTGATCGGATTTGCCGGAAGACGTATTATTGAACAGACGATCGGGGAAAAACTGCCGGAAGATTTCCAGACGGCGGAATTTTTATTAAAGCACGGCCAGCTTGATGCGGTGATTCACCGAAACGACATGAAAGACAAACTCGCATTTCTGCTGGACATGCACCAAACAGGAGGTGAGCATGAGTGGCTGCAAGATTAGAATTTGAAAAACCAGTGATTGAACTGCAGACGAAAATCGCCGAACTGAAAAAATTCACCCAAGATTCGGAGATGGATTTAAGCGCTGAAATCGCAAGGCTTGAAGACCGGCTCAGCAAGCTCCAGGATGAGATTTATAAAAACCTGAAGCCGTGGGACAGAGTGCAGATCGCACGCCTTCCCGACCGGCCGACGACGCTTGATTACATTCAATACCTGTTTACCGACTTTTTTGAGTGCCACGGAGACAGAACATACGGAGATGATGCTGCGATTGTTGGCGGAGTCGCCAAATATCACGGCATGCCGGTCACCGTCATCGGACATCAGCGCGGAAAAGACACGAAAGAAAACCTCGTCCGCAATTTCGGAATGCCTCACCCTGAGGGCTACCGCAAAGCGCTTCGTCTCATGAAGCAGGCGGATAAGTTCAACCGCCCGATTATCTGCTTCATCGACACGAAGGGAGCGTACCCGGGTAAAGCGGCGGAGGAACGGGGACAAAGTGAAGCCATCGCCAAGAACCTGTTCGAGATGGCCGGCCTGACAGTGCCTGTCGTTTGTATCGTCATCGGGGAAGGCGGCAGCGGAGGCGCGCTGGCATTAGGTGTGGGCAACCGCATGCTGATGCTTGAGAACTCGACGTATTCCGTTATTTCTCCTGAAGGAGCCGCGTCCATTTTGTGGAAAGACTCCAGCCTTGCGAAAAAAGCGGCCGAAACCATGAAGATTACTGCGCCCGATTTATTAGAATTAGGAATTATTGATGATATGATTAAAGAAGTGAAGGGCGGAGCTCACCATGATATCAAGCAGCAGGCGGGCTACATTGACGGTATTCTTAAAGAAACGTTAAAATCTCTTCTTCAAATGAACGCCGAAGAATTGATCTCACAGCGCTATGAAAAATATAAAGCAATCGGGAAAGTTTCGGTTGAAGATCAATATATCGGGGTAAACTGAATAGACGTGAAGCCTATGGCTCACGTTTATTTTTTGTGATTTTTGTGATATTCCTTAAATTTTATTTAAAAACAATTTATTTAATTGTATAATAGGTAAGGTTTCATGGGAGCTCAGGCGTCCCTTTTCATTGTTTTAGGGCAATGATCATGATATGTTTAACATATATATGTTGCTGAGGTGAATAGGAAATGAAGCGTATAGGAGTTTTAACGAGCGGCGGGGATTCCCCGGGTATGAACGCTGCGGTGCGCGCGGTTGTGCGGAAAGCTATCTACCACGACGTCGAAGTGTACGGAATTTATAACGGTTATTCAGGATTAATCAGCGGAAAAATAGAGAAACTGGAGCTGGGTTCGGTCGGTGACATCATCCACCGCGGCGGAACAAAGCTGTACACGGCCAGATGTCCTGAATTCAAAACAGTTGAAGGCCGTGAAAAAGGAATCGAAAATTTAAAGAAACTCGGCATTGAAGGTCTTGTCGTCATCGGCGGAGACGGTTCATACATGGGTGCGAAAAAATTAACGGAACACGGGTTTCCGTGTGTAGGTGTACCGGGTACGATAGATAATGACATCCCGGGAACTGATTTTACGATCGGATTTGATACGGCGCTAAATACCGTAATTGATGCGATTGATAAAATCCGTGACACCGCTACGTCTCATGAGCGTACATACGTTATTGAAGTGATGGGGCGCCATGCGGGCGACATTGCTTTATGGGCAGGTCTTGCAGGCGGAGCGGAATCAATTTTAATTCCTGAAGCGGACTACGATATGCAGGAAATTATCGGCCGTTTGAAGAGAGGGCACGACCGCGGCAAAAAACACAGTATCATCATCGTTGCAGAAGGGGTAGGCAGCGGGGTTGAATTCGGAAAACGCATCGAAGAAGAAACGAACCTTGAAACACGGGTATCCGTTTTAGGGCACATCCAGCGCGGCGGATCTCCAAGCGCTTCTGACCGGGTTCTTGCAAGCCGCCTCGGCGCTTACGCGGTTGAGCTTCTGCTTAAAGGAAAAGGCGGACGCTGCGTAGGTATACAAAACAACAAGCTTGTAGACCATGATATTATAGAAATTTTAGAATCAAAACATACTGTTGAACCAAACATGTATCAGCTTTCAAAAGAACTGTCTATTTAAGGCGGAAGAAGCTGAAGATTTCAGAAGGAAGTGAACGAGTTGAAAAAAACAAAAATCGTTTGTACAATCGGTCCGGCCAGTGAAAGTGTAGAAATGCTGACAAAATTGATGGAAGCGGGTATGAACGTTGCTCGTCTGAATTTTTCACACGGTGATTTCGAAGAGCACGGCGCAAGAATCAAAAACATCAGAGAAGCAAGCAAAAAGCTCGGCAAAAACGTGGGGATTCTCCTCGATACGAAAGGTCCGGAAATCCGCACGCACGATATGGAAAACGGCGCGCTTGAGCTTCAGGCGGGAAATGAAATTATCGTTTCTACGAAACAGGTGCTGGGAACGCTTGAAAAATTCTCAGTTTCTTATGAAGGCCTGGCAGACGACGTGTCAGCAGGGTCTATCATCCTGTTGGATGACGGTTTAATCGGATTGGAAGTGCTAGAATCAAATCCGGAAAAACACGAAATCAAAACAAAAATCTTAAACAGCGGCACGCTGAAAAATAAAAAAGGCGTAAACGTTCCCGGCGTCAGCGTCAACCTTCCCGGAATTACTGAAAAAGACGCCAAAGACATCGTATTCGGTATCGAGCAAGGCGTTGATTTCATCGCTGCGTCATTTGTACGCCGTTCTACGGATGTCCTAGAAATCCGCGAACTGCTTGAAGAGCATAACGCGTCTGACATTCAAATCATTCCTAAGATCGAGAACCAGGAAGGCGTGGACAACCTGGATGCGATCCTGGAAGTATCTGACGGCTTAATGGTAGCGCGCGGAGACCTCGGCGTAGAGATTCCGGCCGAAGAAGTGCCGCTCGTGCAAAAAGAAATGATCAAAAAATGCAACGCGCTCGGCAAACCGGTTATTACTGCGACACAAATGCTTGACAGCATGCAGCGCAACCCTCGTCCGACACGCGCTGAAGCAAGTGACGTTGCCAACGCCATTTTCGACGGCACAGACGCTATCATGCTTTCCGGTGAGACGGCTGCGGGACAATATCCTGTCGAGGCGGTTCAAACAATGTTTAACATCGCCACACGCACGGAAGAATCTCTGAACTACAAAGAAATTCTGTCTAAACGCAGAGATCAGGTCGGCATGACGATTACCGATGCGATCGGCCAATCAGTTGCTCACACGGCGATCAATCTGAGTGCGGCAGCTATCGTTACCCCTACAGAAAGCGGCCATACGGCGCGTATGATCGCGAAATACCGTCCGCAGGCTCCGATTGTAGCCGTTACGGTTAATGAGTCTGTATCACGCAAACTCGGCCTTGTATTCGGTGTATTCCCGGCAAGCGGCCAAAACGCGAATTCAACCGATGAAATGCTTGAAGACGCGGTTCAAAAATCACTTGACAGCGGCATCGTGAAACGCGGTGATCTGATTGTCATTACAGCAGGTTCTGTCGGTGAATCAGGCACGACGAATCTGATGAAAGTCCACACTGTCGGCAGCGTTATCGCGAAAGGGCAAGGCATCGGACGCAAATCTGCATTCGGTCCGGTCGTTGTTGCAAAAAATGCGAAAGAAGCTGAACAAAAAATGACAGACGGCGCAGTATTGGTTGCTTCAAGCACTGACCGCGACATGATCGCTTCACTTGAAAAAGCATCAGCGCTCATCACTGAGGAAGGCGGTCTGACAAGCCATGCAGCTGTTGTCGGTTTAAGCTTGGGCATTCCGGTTATCGTCGGTCTGGAGAACGCAACTTCAGTTTTAACAGAAGGACAGGTTATCACAGTTGACGCTGCCCGCGGCGCTGTGTATGAAGGCCGCGCAAGCGTTCTTTAAACAGCTTTAAAAAAGAGAGGGGGGTTCTCCCTTCTCTTTTGTCTTTAGGCTGATTTTTCTATTCCCATGCGGGCGGTGACACGCTTTTAGAAGGGCGGGAGGGCAGAAAAATGAGAGTGTTATTCTTACTGTTTATCGTGTGTCCGGCAATTGAAATCGGCTTGTTTATGCTGACGGGAAAATGGCTCGGTATTTTTCCGACCTTCCTTCTCATCATTTTGACAGGCGTGTTAGGCGCCTTGGTGGCAAAAAGACAGGGAACCGGTGTGTATCATCGGGTGATGCGCGACCTGCAGCACGGCAAAATGCCGGGGGAAGCGCTTCTTGACGGAATATGCGTCTTTTTCGGAGGCCTGCTTTTGATGCTTCCGGGTTTTCTGTCCGATATTGCAGGGGCCTGTCTTCTGATTCCGTTCACTCGGAACCGCATGAAGCCGCTTTTGTTCAAATGGCTGAGAGGAATGTCAAAAAATAAGCGGATCATTATCAAATAAAAACGGCAGCCTTCTTACAGGGCTGCTGTTTTTATTTGGACTGAACAGTAATATAGGCCCATATTTCTTTTAAAGCGCCCGTTGTGATAAAGGCCTGAATGAAAACGAGCAGGGCGGGCCCCGCAGCCAGTCCTAAAATTCCGAACAGTTTAAAGCCGGCAAACAGGGCGATTAAGGTCGCAAGCGGATCAAGTCCGATTGACTTGCTTAAAATTTTCGGCTCCGTCAGCTGGCGCTGAATGAGAACCACAATATATAAAATACCGAGACCGATCGCTTGAGGAAGCTGACCGGCAATGGCCAAATACATAATCCAGGGAACAAAGACCGACCCGGCGCCGAGATACGGGAGCAGATCAACCAGGCCGATAAAAAAGGCGATGGTTGCCGCATGCTCAATCCCTAAAAGAAAAAGTCCGATAAAGACAATGATCATCGTGAAAAGGATGAGCACGGCCTGCGCCTTAATGAAACCTGCCATCGCTTTTTTCAGCTCTCCCGATACGGCCTTGGCGTTTGCCGAAACCCGTTCCGGAAGAATGGAATAAAGCAGCGCCTTCAGCTTATGCCAGTCCTTTGTCATAAAAAAAGTCGCCAGCATTGCGAAAATGAAGACGGCAGCTGTATTGGGAAGGAAGGCAATCCATTTCGGCACCAGCTCCAAAAGATGTGAAAGCATCAGCCCCGCATTTTTAGCGGCTGTATCACCGAGGGTCTGAATATGCGTCACGATGGATGCCTGCTGATTGGTTTCCAGTCCGTTAAATAAGACGGTCAGCTCGTGGTACAATGGCTGAATGCGGGAAGTGAACAGCTCTTCGCAATACGTCATAAAGGCGCTGATATGGGGAGGGAGCGTTTTGGCCAGATAGGCGGTTCCCGAAATGATTTCCGCAACGAGAAATGTCGCCGCGCCAAGAAGAATAAGCAAAAAGAAGACCAGGACAATGACAGTATTGACTGACCGGGGCAGCCCCGTCAGTTTGTCCAGCCAGTCAACTACGGGAATGATCGCCGATGACAGAATAAGGGCGATCAGAAACGGATAAGTTAACGGAAATGAGGCGTAACCGGCCGCTAAAGCGCCGCCGGCCGCAGCGAGTACAAACAGCGCGCGGAAAAAAACAGTTGCATAGTGCGGGTTCACATCGATCCTCCTCTCGGTCGGCACGTCCTATTACATTAGTTTATTCTTCAAAAAAAAGGATATGAATACAGATATGATGAAAGAGGGTGCTTTCAGGATGTTTACACAGGCGAATTTATTTTTACTATTATTGCTGGCCATCGCATTGGTAGCCAAAAATCAGTCATTGCTTTTTGCCGTCGGCTTTCTCATTGTGATAAAAGCTGTCGGTCTTGATCAGAAACTATTTCCGGTTATTCAGTCAAAAGGCATCAACTGGGGGGTCACCGTCATTACAATCGCCGTTTTAGTGCCGATTGCCACAGGTGATATCGGTTTTAAACAGCTCGGAGAAGCGATGAAATCATATTACGCGTGGATCGCTCTCGGTGCCGGGATCGCGGTTGCCTTAATCGCCAAAAACGGTCTCACCTTATTGGAAAACGACCCTCATATTACAACGGCGCTGGTCATCGGCACGATACTTGCCGTCGCGCTTTTCGGAGGCGTCGCCGTCGGCCCGTTAATCGGCGCCGGAATCGCCTACTTGGCCATGCAAATCGTTAAAATATTCACTTCGTAGAGTAAAAAAGCGGCGTAAAGCTGCTTTTTTTTGCGGGAGAATTGCACTTGCGCATTTTGTAAGTCAGACAAATGCCATTTACATTATTCCGATGAATGAAGTGGCTTACCATGTAACAAAGAACTTCGGGATTGACGGCGCACATGGAGCGAAAACAGCGATTGCAGTAATTCCAATTGATGAATGGATTGAAAGGCTGATGGAATTTATGGGCCTGATACCAAAGCAAAACTTAAAATAAGCGGAGGCCCTTTCCTTCAATTTGAAAGTTTGTTAAATTTATAATGAGAATGAAAAAACACAATTCGGTTGGTAGTCCGGATGCATGATTTAAAATGTCAGTAACCTTCCCCTCCTCGGGATGTCCATCATTCTTCAGTAAATTTAGGAGGAGGGAATCGTTATGAAATTAACGGTTTACTACGATGGTCAGTTTTGGGTAGGAGTCATTGAAGTTGTGAATGATGGAAAATTAAGAGCAATTCGTCATTTGTTTGGACAAGAGCCAAAGGATTCAGAAATAATGCATTTTGTTAATAATCAACTTTTACAGACTCTCTCCCACACTGAACAAGAAGGGGTTTGTGTTAAAGCAAAATCTAAGAAATTAAACCCAAAAAGATTGCAACGACAAGCTTCTAAAGAGATGAAAAATATCGGGATATCAACTAAGGCACAAAAAGCGATAAAACAGGAGCTTGAAGCAAGAAAAGAAAAGAGAAAACAACTGAATAAAAAACAAAGAGAAAAAATAAAGGAACAAAAATATTTAATCAGAAAACAAAAAGCAAAAGAAAAGCATAGGGGCAAATAGTCGGAGAACCCGATGAAGCCTTCCGATTAAAAGTTGAGCGGCATCAGTTAGTTTCTTCGGAATGATTTAGAGAAAAAGAAGTATAAGTCAGAGCCCTTCTCGAGATGAGGAGGGTTTTTCTGCAATTTATTTAAATTCACTTACATCAGTAAATGAGTCAGTTTCAATTGTGAACGGCTTGATGAAGATATTTACGGACCGAAATCAGCAAATGCAGTCAAACGATTCCAGTCCATGTACGGCGTGACTGCTGACGGCATTCATGGGCCAAAGACAAAGATGAAAATCAGCGTTAAAGAAATAGGGAAAATTAGATAAAGAACGAAAAAAATTTCTAAATATAGTTGGATTGATATATTATTGAACCCTGCATATGTGATAACAATAGCAGCTTTAAATAGGTGTAACAGGAGGTAGATTACTAAAGAATCTAAGGTTAGTATTTGGGTTTTAATATTTGATTAGGGGGAAAGAATGCTATCACTTAATAGAGCTTTAAAATTACGTGATTTAGAAGTTTTTCGTGTGCTGAAAGATGGTAACATTTTATCTTACGTAATAATTGAAGATACTCGAAAGCCATTTACAGAAGAAGACAAAAAATTAGAACCATTATGTTATATGGACGAAGAAGATATTAATGCGATTTTAAATGTTTTTAAGATTTCAATTGTTAATGATGAAAAATTAAATGAAGATAATTCAATTTTTATAAGATCTTACTTTTCTGAATTTGTTAATCATACAAATTTAACGAATTTTATTATTAAAGAATATGTTCAAAAGGATTTATATAATTACGATGATGAAGATGACATCATTTTCTTTAATAGAATTTTACGTAGTATAGGATCAGATTATGTTATCAAAGAATTTGACGATATAAATTGGATTTATTTATCTCAAGATTGATTTCTTATTTAGATTTTAAAGGAGTACAGAAGATAATTTCTGTACTCCTTTTTAAGGCAAAAAATAGACTTCTAGTTTCTCTTTATAGCATAAATACAATTGACGAAAATCGTAAGTTCAGCACCCGCAAGGGGTGTATACAAGTGCTTTATTATCATGGATGTTCTATTTCCAAAATCGCTATCATTTTTTGTTATTTTCGGTTAATTAGGAAAATTGCGGTATTTTTTCGTTTACAGAAAATAAGAAATTAGTGGAAAATAAATCAAAAGAGGAGGAGGGGAATGAATGCATGGACCAGGTATTACCGTCTTCACATGTAGGCGTTAAAATTAACGAGTGGTACAAGATGATTCGTCAATTTAGTGTGCCAGACGCGGAAATTTTAAAAGCCGAAGTGGAACACGAAATAAAAGAAATGGAAGAAGACGAATATTTACTTATTTATTACTCTCTCATGACTTTTCGTCATCAACTTATGCTAGATTATTTAAACCCAGAAATAAAGTATAGGACTGATAGGCCAACCACCACAGAACTACTTGAGAAGATTGAGAAACCACAAAAAACACTTACCGGCCTCTTAAAATATTACTCACATTTTTTTCGCGGAATGTACGAATTTGATCAGAAGCAGTATGTAGAAGCAATTAATTTTTATCGTAAAGCAGAGATGGAAATTCATCATGTCTCTGATGAAATAGAACAAGCTGAGTTTCATTTTAAGTTGGCAGAGGCTTATTATAATATGAAACAAACGCACGTATCCATGCATCATATTCTAAAAGCGTTAGAAATTTATGATCGAAACCCGCTTTATACCGTCCGAAAAATTCAAAGTTTATTTGTAATTGTGGGTAATTATCTTGATTTTAAACATTACGAAAAAGGATTACAGCATCTTGAGGAAGCCTTGAAGCTTTCGCAAGAATTTGGTCATAAAAGGTTGATTTCCTCTGCTCTTTATAATTTGGGTGAAAGTTATCACTACATGGGACAAGAAGAAAAGGCCGAAGCGTATTTGAGACAAGCAATTGTGATTGGTGAAGAAATGAAATTGAGAACTCTGCCCCATTCATATTATTCACTTTCCATAGTATTATTTAAGCAAAAGAAAACAGCCGCGGCAGGCCAAGCTTTAAAAGAAGGTTTAAAAACAGCAGTAAAATATGACGACAATTTGTTTTGCTTATTAACAGAGTTTTTATATGTTTTATTTGCTGAACCGATTAACAAAGACAGCCTTGTAGAAATTTTAAGTAAGCTTGAAAATATTCATATGTATTCGTATGTCGAAGAGTTGACACTTTTAACAGCAAACTTTTTCAAAGGAATGAAGGACTTTGAAATGGCTACAATTTTTTATGATAAGATGGTGGAGTCTCAACTTCAAATACAGCGGGGGGATTGTTTGTATGAATATTAAAAAAGCAATTTGTTTCTCTGTCTCTGCTTTCGCTATTACGTTCGGTGTAATTGCTTTTGTAGGAAACACGACTCATCTTCATCATAATGCAGCCAAAACTGATAATGAGGTAATACAACTAGCTGCGCGACTGCAAACATGATTTAAAAGATGTGGCCTTTTTAGGGCTGCATCTTTTTTTGTCATGCATTTTCGATTTTTCTCTTTTTAGGCGGGGCTGCGGCTGCTGCATTACAAGCATGGTAACAGGTTATGTTACAAGGGTGATATTCGTTTGAAGTCCGCATAAAAATACAAAAGGATCGTTATATACACAAAAGCGAAATACGAAGTAACAACAAAGATATATATAAGAAAATTTGAGCCAACTAAAACCAAGACATGGATTTCTGAAGCTGATCCGAACATTGATTCAGTCGAGTAAACAAATTAACCCCCTTCTCCGGTAAAGAAGGGGGTTAAACTTGCGGTGAAGTTGTCGCGCCTGTCCTTTTAAAGTCTCCTCCAAAACTCCCCCAAATGAAAACATGAGAATACATGGTTTTACAAAGCGCCTGAAAGCAAACGATTAAATATATCAACGAAAAGCCTTGATATATAAGGCTTTTAAAACATTTTTAGTTAAAAGTCTACAAATTAATCAGATTATTGTTTATAATAAGAATAGGCTTAAACTTAAATAAGCTTATAAGAATTTGTTATGTTCCTCTATAAGCATACTGGTTATGTAATCGCAACCATTGAAATGTAAGCATTTTCTTAAAGGGGAAAGGGATTGTTTGCATGACTCATTTTAAGTAAGCCGTATGTTTTATATACTCTTTAAAGGGGAATTTTGATTGAAAAGGAGAGGTTGAATATGACAGCAACACGCGGTCTTGAAGGGGTTGTAGCAACAACATCATCTGTAAGCTCTATTATCGACGATACCCTTACATATGTAGGGTACGATATTGACGACTTGACAGAGAATGCAAGTTTTGAAGAAATCATTTATTTGCTGTGGCATCTGCGCCTGCCGAATAAAACGGAACTTGCTGAACTGAAAAAACAGCTTGCGAAAGAAGCTGCCGTTCCACAAGAAATCATTGAGCACTTCAAATCCTATCCCCTCAATAACGTACATCCAATGGCTGCGCTCCGGACGGCGATTTCATTACTCGGTCTGACTGACAGTGAAGCCGATGTCATGAATCCGGAAGCGAACTACAGAAAAGCCATCCGTCTGCAGGCGAAAGTGCCGGGCATTGTCGCCGCTTTCTCAAGAATCCGCAAAGGACTTGATCCTGTTGAACCGAAGGAAGAGTATGGAATCGCGGAGAACTTCCTTTACACCTTAAACGGTGAAGAGCCTTCTCCGATCGAAGTGGAAGCGTTTAACAAAGCGCTCATTCTTCATGCGGATCACGAGCTGAATGCATCAACATTTACGGCGAGAGTATGTGTCGCCACCTTATCTGATATTTACTCAGGCATCACTGCTGCCATCGGCGCTTTAAAAGGACCGCTTCACGGCGGAGCCAATGAAGCCGTCATGAAAATGCTGACAGAAATCGGCGAAGTGGAAAACGCCGAGCCTTATATCCGCAGCAAAATGGAGAAAAAGGAAAAAGTAATGGGCTTCGGACACCGTGTGTATAAGCATGGAGACCCGCGCGCCAAACACTTAAAAGAAATGAGCAAACGCCTGACGAATCTGACGGGTGAAAGCAAATGGTACGAGATGTCAATCCGTGTCGAAGAAATCGTAACGTCGGAGAAAAAACTCCCGCCTAACGTTGATTTCTATTCCGCATCTGTATACCACAGTCTCGGCATTGATCACGATCTGTTCACGCCGATCTTTGCGATCAGCAGAATGTCAGGATGGATCGCCCATATTCTTGAACAGTACGATAACAACCGCCTCATCCGCCCGCGCGCTGATTACACGGGTCCGGATAAGCAGACTTTTGTTCCGATTGATGAAAGAGCCTGATCAAACGGGAGGCTGGTGATTTTCATGTCGTTAGCCTCTTGTTAATCAAGCCCGGATTGGTTTACAATTTTGATAGAATCTTGAGAAAAGTCATTTTATTTTCTATACAAGAAAAATAAAATGTTTTCTAAATATGAATTACATACTGGGAGGTAATATTGTGTCACAAGGTGAAAAAATTACAGTCTCTAATGGAGTATTAAACGTACCAAATAATCCGATTATCCCGTTTATTGAAGGCGACGGCACAGGCCCTGATATTTGGAACGCCGCTTCTAAAGTATTGGAAGCCGCTGTTGAAAAAGCATATAAAGGCGAGAAAAAAATCACGTGGAAAGAAGTTTATGCCGGTGAAAAGGCTTATAATAAAACAGGTGAGTGGCTTCCTGCCGAAACGCTGGAAGACATCAGAGAGTACTTCATCGCCATCAAAGGTCCTCTGACGACACCGGTCGGCGGCGGTATCCGTTCTCTGAACGTGGCGCTGAGACAGGAGCTTGATTTGTTTACGTGCCTGCGCCCTGTCAGATATTTCACGGGAGTGCCTTCTCCGGTCAAACGTCCTGAAGATACGGATATGGTCATTTTCCGCGAGAATACGGAAGATATTTATGCCGGAATTGAGTATGCGAAAGGTTCTGAAGAGGTTGAAAAGCTGATCAGCTTCCTGCAAAATGAAATGGGTGTTAACAAAATCCGTTTCCCTGAAACGTCAGGAATCGGCATCAAACCTGTTTCTGAAGAAGGCACAAGCCGCTTAGTCAGAGCTGCCATTGAGTATGCGATCGAAAACGGCCGTAAGTCTGTCGCGCTTGTCCACAAAGGAAACATCATGAAGTTCACTGAAGGGGCATTTAAAAACTGGGGCTACGAGCTTGCCGAAAGAGAATACGGAGATAAAGTATTCACTTGGGCTGAATATGACCGCATTGTCGAAAAAGACGGAAAAGAAGCGGCTGATAAAGCGCAGAGCGACGCGGAAGCGGCAGGGAAAATCATCGTCAAAGACAGCATCGCTGATATTTTCCTTCAGCAGATCTTAACCCGTCCGAGCGAATTCGACGTCGTGGCGACAATGAACTTAAACGGAGACTATATCTCTGATGCGCTTGCCGCTCAGGTAGGCGGAATCGGAATCGCGCCGGGAGCGAACATCAACTATGAAACAGGGCATGCGATTTTCGAAGCGACTCACGGAACGGCTCCTAAATATGCCGGCCTTGACAAAGTCAACCCGTCATCCGTCATCCTTTCAGGAGTGCTTCTTCTTGAACACCTGAACTGGAATGAGGCTGCTGACTTGATCATTAAATCTATGGAAAAAACGATTGCTTCAAAAGTAGTAACGTACGATTTTGCTAGATTAATGGACGGTGCAACTGAAGTGAAATGTTCAGAGTTTGGTGAAGAGCTAATCAAAAACATGGACTGAACCTAAAGCAGACTTCTAATGAAGCCAAAAAAGGAGAAGAGAATCATGGGAAAAACACGCAGTAAAGTTTCTGTTATCGGAGCAGGATTTACGGGAGCGACAACAGCCTTTCTTACAGCTCAAAAAGAGCTTGCAGACGTTGTGCTCGTTGATATTCCGCAATTAGAAAACCCGACAAAAGGAAAAGCGCTAGACATGCTCGAAGCAAGTCCGGTTCAAGGATTTGACGCGAAAATCACAGGCACGTCCAACTACGAGGACACAGCCGGTTCTGATATCGTCGTCATCACAGCCGGAATTGCGAGAAAACCGGGCATGAGCCGTGATGATCTCGTATCTACAAACGAAAAAATCATGAGAAGCGTCACACGTGAGATAGTGAAATATTCTCCTGACTGCATTATCGTTGTATTGACAAACCCTGTTGATGCGATGACATATGCGGTGTACAAAGAATCAGGCTTCCCGAAAGAACGCGTCATCGGACAATCCGGAGTGCTTGACACTGCGCGATTCAGAACATTCGTCGCTGAAGAATTAAACCTGTCTGTAAAAGATGTGACCGGTTTTGTTCTTGGCGGACACGGTGACGACATGGTTCCTCTCGTCCGTTATTCCTATGCGGGCGGCATTCCGCTTGAAACGCTTATCCCGAAAGACCGTCTTGATGCGATTGTAGAACGCACAAGAAAAGGCGGCGGGGAAATCGTCAACCTTCTCGGCAACGGAAGCGCCTACTATGCGCCTGCTGCATCACTGACTGAAATGGTAGAAGCCATTTTGAAAGATCAGCGCCGCGTGCTTCCGACTATCGCTTACTTAGAAGGCGAATACGGTCATGAAGGCATTTACTTAGGCGTACCGACGATTATCGGAGGAAACGGCCTAGAGCAAATCATCGAGCTTGAACTGACAGACTATGAAAAAGCGCAGCTGAGTAAATCAGTTGAATCTGTCAAAAACGTGATGAAAGTATTGTCATAAGAAAAAAGGGAAGGCTTCCGAATCAGAAGCCTTCCTCTTTTTACAATTAATGAAAGCGTTTTCTTTTTCCCTGAGCGATCCTTTCTCTGAAAATGATCAAAAAGGCGAATTGTCTGAACGGGCAGTATTGGATAAAATGAAATCATAAAGTGATATGCAGCACATAAAATAGAGAAAATTGGATGTCGGGGAAAATAGACAGCGGAGGGCGCAGCATGAACAAAAAAATTTTAGTTGTAGATGATGAACAATCTATCGTTACTCTTTTACAGTATAATCTGGAACGGTCCGGCTATGATGTCATTACCGCATCAGACGGCGAAGAGGCTCTGGAGCAGGCAGAGAATGAAAATCCGGATTTAATCGTACTGGATGTCATGCTGCCAAAAGTGGACGGAATCGACGTCTGTAAACAGCTCAGACAGCAGAAAATGATGGTTCCGATCTTGATGCTGACAGCAAAAGATGAGGAGTTTGATAAAGTGCTGGGACTGGAGCTCGGAGCGGATGATTACATGACAAAGCCGTTCAGTCCGCGGGAAGTCACTGCGCGGGTGAAAGCCATTTTAAGAAGGGCTGACATTTCTTCGCTGTCACAAGGCAGAGAAGAGGAAAAGGACGGGCAGATCCTCATCGGCGAGCTGAAAATTCTTCCGGAGCATTACGAAGCGTACTTTAAGTCAGAACAGCTGGAACTGACGCCTAAAGAATTTGAACTGCTTCTGTATTTGGGAAAACATAAGGGAAGAGTGCTGACGAGAGATCTTCTGCTGAGCGCGGTCTGGAACTATGATTTTGCCGGGGATACCCGGATTGTTGACGTTCATATCAGCCATCTGCGCGACAAAATCGAATCAAATACCAAAAAACCCATCTATATTAAAACAATCAGAGGTTTGGGGTATAAACTGGAGGAGCCAAAAATGAATGAATAAAGTCCGTGTGCGTCTGTTCGCTTTACTCGTTGTATGTATCATATTGGTTTTCAGTGTTCTCGGCCTTTTTTTACAGCAGCTTATTTCTTCATCCGCTGAAGAAAGAACGGCGGATCAGCTGAAAAAGGAATCGGTATACATAGCGGGCCTTCTTGACACCGGCCGAATCGGCAATAAAAGCAATGAAACGGTAATCCGTGATGCCGGCCGCACCCTCGGTATAAACGTCGCCGTGCTCAACGAGAAGGGTGACGCCGTATATCATTCCGGCAGCCATGCTGATGATTCAGCCGTAAAGGAGTTCATTTCTCACAATAAAAGTGAGGAAGCCGTACAGTCGAAAAGCAAAGTCATCCGCGGCACTGCCGTAAAAAATGACGCCGGGAAAATTGCGGGGTATGTACTTGTTTCCTCTGAGATCAACGGCGGTTCAAGCGTTGCCGGAGAAATGTGGGGCATGCTGGCAGCAAGTCTTTGTACCGCTTTTATCATTATCGTTTTCTTTTATACAAACATGACGTCCCGTTACAAAAAATCCATCGACGCCGCGACAAAGGTGGCAACGGAGCTGTCCAAGGGGAATTATGACGCCCGCTCCTACAGCGGTTACGCAAGGCGGTCGGACCGTCTCGGGCGTGCGATGAACAGCCTGGCGGTCGATTTAATGGAAATGACGAGAACGCAGGATATGCAGCGCGATCGTCTGTTAACCGTTATTGAAAATATCGGCTCCGGTTTGATTTTAATAGACGGGAGAGGTTTTATCAATCTCGTGAACCGGTCATACACGAAGCAGTTTCATACAAAGCCTGAACGTCTGCTTCGGCGTCTTTACCATGATGCGTTTGAACATGAGGAGATCATTCGGCTTGTCGAAGACATTTTTATGACGGAGACGAAAAAATGCCAGCTGCTCAGACTTCCCATCAATATTGAGCGGCGCTACTTTGAAGTTGACGGCGTTCCGATCATGGGCCCTGACGATGAATGGAAGGGCATCGTCCTCGTCTTTCACGATATGACGGAAATTAAAAAATTGGAGCAGATGAGAAAGGACTTCGTCGCCAATGTCTCCCATGAACTGAAAACACCGATCACCTCGATTAAAGGATTTACGGAAACACTGTTAGACGGAGCGATGAAAGATGAAAAGGCGCTTTCAGACTTTCTGTCTATCATTCTGAAAGAAAGTGAGCGGCTCCAATCTCTCGTGCAGGATTTACTGGATTTATCCAAGATGGAGCAGCAAAACTTTACGATGCGCGTAGAGTCCTTTGACGCCGCAAAAATTCTGCATGAAATTGAGGCGCTTTTGCGGCATAAGGCTGCGGAAAAAGGCATCAGCTTTCAGCTCGATCTCCCGGAAGAGCCGATTTTTGTGACGGGTGATGCGCACAGGCTGAAGCAGGTATTTTTGAATCTGGCGAACAATGCCCTGACCTACACGCCTGAAAAAGGGACGGTGGGGATTTCGGTACATGTGAAAGAAACCGTTGTCGATATCAAAGTGTCCGATACGGGAATCGGCATTCAGAAGGAAGAGATCCCGCGGATATTTGAGAGATTCTACCGCGTGGATAAAGACAGAAGCCGCAACTCGGGAGGAACCGGGCTCGGCCTCGCCATCGTGAAGCACTTAATAGAAGCCCATGAAGGTAAAATCGAGGTCACAAGCGAGCCGGGACAGGGGACTGTATTTACCGTGACGCTGAAGCGGCAGCCGGAAGCGTGATCAGCTTTACAAAGGATTAACAATTTCTTCATGACCTGTTAAACCTATCTTGTTAGGATGTAACAGAACCCCTTCATCCAAGGAGCCAATTTTGACGGCGGGAACGTATTTTCTTGTTCCCGTCCTTTTTTGCGTTTTCACGGGGTTCGCTCATTTTCCTTTCAAATTGAACTTTGTTAAAATAAGAGAAGCTGTGAGATTAAAAAATAGAGGAATGACGAGCTTTTGCTCTTAGGAGGATATTGAATGACGGAACGAAAAAAACTAGTGCTTGTCGACGGAAACAGTCTGGCATACCGGGCGTTTTTTGCATTGCCGCTTTTAAGCAATGAAAAAGGCATCCATACAAATGCCGTATACGGGTTTGCGATGATTTTAATGAAGATGCTGGAAGATGAAAAGCCGACCCACATGCTGGTGGCTTTTGATGCGGGAAAAACCACTTTCCGCCACAGCACGTTTAAAGAATATAAAGGCGGAAGACAAAAAACGCCGCCGGAGCTTTCAGAACAGATGCCGTTCATCCGTGAGCTCCTTGATGCCTACAAAATCAGCCGATACGAGCTTCCTGAATATGAAGCGGACGATATTATCGGCACGCTTGCCGTATCTGCTGAAAAAGACGGCTTCGAAGTAAAGGTAGTTTCGGGGGACAAGGACTTAACCCAGCTTGCAACCGGGAAAACGACCGTTGCCATTACGAGAAAAGGCATTACCGACGTGGAAGATTACACGCCGGAGCACGTGCAGGAAAAGTACGGTCTGACCCCTTTGCAAATCATTGATATGAAGGGATTAATGGGGGATTCATCCGATAATATACCGGGCGTCCCCGGCGTCGGAGAAAAAACCGCGATTAAGCTTTTAAAGCAGTTCCATTCGGTTGAGAAACTGCTTAATTCCATTGATGAAGTCAGCGGAAAAAAATTAAAAGAAAAGCTTGAAGAATACAAGGAACAAGCCCTGATGAGCAAAGAGCTGGCGACGATTATGACAAATGCGCCGATTGAAGTCAAGCCCGAAGATTTAGATTACCAAGGGTTTGACCGTGAACAAGTTGTTGCCATTTTTAAAGACCTCGGTTTTAATACGCTTCTTGAGCGGCTTGGTGAAGAAAGCGGCGAAACGGCGGAAGAAAATTTTGAAGACATCAATGTTGAAACGGCAGAAGAAATCACCGAAGATATGCTCGTTTCGCCGTCTGCTTTGGTGGTCGAACAAATCGGTGATAACTATCACGAAGAACCGATCCTCGGCTTTTCCATCGTGAATGAAACAGGTCTTTATTATATTCCGAAAGAAATCGCCGTTCGGTCTGAAGCGTTTAAATCTTGGGCTGAAGATGAATCGATGAAAAAGTGGGTGTTCGACAGCAAACGTTCCGTCGTCGCTTTGCGCTGGCAGGGAATTGAGCTGAAGGGAACGGAATTTGACGCGCTTCTTGCTGCCTACATTATAAACCCGGGCAACTCGTACGACGATGTCGCGAGCGTAGCAAAAGAATACGGGCTGAATATCGTTTCAAAAGATGAAGCGGTATACGGAAAAGGCGCAAAGCGCGCCGTTCCGGCTGAAAAAGAGCTTGCCGATCATCTCGCGCGGAAAGCGTCTGCCGTTAACAGCCTCCGTGACAAACTGCTTGACGCTTTGGAAGAAAATAATCAGCTTGAATTATGTGAAGATCTCGAACTCCCGCTTGCGCTTATTCTCGGAGAAATGGAATCAATGGGCGTCAAAGTGGATGTTGAAAGACTGAAACGAATGGGCGAAGAGCTTAAGGCGAAGCTGAAGGAATATGAAGAAAAAATCCATGACATCGCCGGTGAGCCGTTTAACATCAATTCACCAAAACAGCTCGGCGTCATTCTGTTTGAAAAGCTCGGCCTGCCGCCAGTAAAGAAAACAAAAACAGGCTATTCCACTTCAGCCGATGTCCTGGAAAAGCTCGCAGACAAACATGATATCGTCGCTTACATTCTGCAATACAGACAAATCGGCAAGCTTCAATCGACTTATATAGAAGGGCTGCTGAAAGTCACGCGCAAGGATTCTCATAAGGTGCATACACGGTTCAATCAGGCGTTGACTCAAACCGGACGCCTCAGCTCAACGGATCCGAACCTGCAAAATATTCCGATCCGGCTGGAGGAAGGGCGGAAAATCCGTCAGGCTTTCGTACCGTCCGAACCGGATTGGCTTATTTTCGCCGCCGATTATTCACAAATTGAATTAAGGGTGCTTGCGCATATTTCAAAAGATGAAAATCTGATCGAAGCGTTTACGAATGACATGGACATTCACACAAAAACCGCCATGGACGTGTTTCATGTCAGTGAAGATGAAGTGACACAAGCGATGCGCCGCCAGGCAAAGGCCGTCAATTTCGGCATTGTTTACGGCATCAGTGATTACGGGCTGTCACAAAACCTCGGCATCACCCGGAAAGAAGCGGGCGCTTTTATTGACCGCTATTTGGAGAGCTTCCCGGGCGTAAAGGCGTATATGGAAGAGTCGGTGCAGGAAGCGAAGCAAAAAGGATATGTCACGACACTTATGCAGCGCCGCCGCTATATTCCTGAGCTGACCAGCCGCAACTTCAACCTGCGGAGCTTTGCGGAACGGACGGCCATGAATACGCCGATTCAGGGAAGCGCCGCCGATATTATTAAAAAAGCCATGATTGACATGGCAGCTGAGCTGAAAGAAAAAAACCTGAAGGCGCGATTGCTGCTTCAGGTGCACGATGAATTGATTTTTGAAGCGCCTAAGGAAGAAATTGAAATATTAGAGAAGCTGGTTCCTGAAGTGATGGAGCATGCTTTGGCATTAGACGTGCCGCTGAAGGCGGATTATGCTTCAGGGCCGTCTTGGTACGATGCAAAATAAACAGAGAAAAAGGAAGTGATGATTGTGCCGGAATTACCAGAAGTTGAAACGGTCCGGCGCACTCTGACCGGTCTTGTGAAGGGGAAAACGATTGAATCGGCGGATATCAGATGGCCGAATATCATCAAAAAACCCGCCGAGCCGGAGGAATTCGCGCGGCAGATTGCAGGAGAAACAATCCGATCCATCGGAAGAAGAGGAAAGTTTTTGCTTTTCCATCTGGATCATTATGTCATGGTGTCCCACCTGCGGATGGAGGGGAAATACGGTCTTCATCAGGCCGATGAGCCTGACGATAAACATGTGCACGTCGTGTTTCACATGACGGACGGAACACAGCTCCGCTACCGGGATGTCCGGAAATTCGGCACGATGCATTTGTTTGCGCCGGGAGAGGAACAGAATGCATTACCGCTTTCACAGCTCGGGCCCGAACCCGATGATGAAGCATTTACCGCTGCTTATTTAAAAGAGCGGCTTGCAAAAACGAACCGCGCGGTGAAAACAGCCCTGCTCGACCAAAAAGCGGTCGTCGGCCTCGGCAATATTTATGTCGATGAAGCTTTATTCCGGGCGCGTATTCATCCTGAGACAAAAGCGAACAGTCTGTCAGACGGGCAGATAAAAACGCTTCATACAGAAATTAAAGACACCCTTCAGGAAGCGATTGACGCGGGCGGGAGCACCGTCCGGTCTTATATCAATTCTCAAGGGGAGATCGGAATGTTTCAGCTCAAACATTACGTATACGGCAAAAAGGATGAACCGTGCAAAACGTGCGGCACGATGATTTCTAAAATCGTGGTCGGCGGAAGAGGGACGCATTTTTGCGCCCGCTGCCAAAAAAAATCATAAACTGAAGCGATTCAAGCAAGCGGCAGCAGAATGACTTTTTTCTAACACAGTTGATGACCTTTCTCCATATATATATTGTGATTCACCTAATAGGCATATGTCACAATTGCCGATCAAGAGAAAGGGAGAAACGGATATGGAGATTGTTTCTTTGCTGCTTTTGGCTTTTGCTGTCAGCTTGGACAGTTTTTCAGTCGGGTTTACGTATGGTTTGAGAAAAATGAAAATCCCGTTCAAAGCGATTGCCGTGATCGCTTGCTGTTCAGCCTCTGTGATGTTTATATCCATGCTGATCGGCCATTTTCTGACAAAGATTTTTCCCGTATCCGTCACGGAAAAACTGGGCGGGCTGATCTTAATCGGAATCGGGGCATGGGTCATCTGGCAATTTTTCAAACCGGCTAAAGAGCCTGATTACTTATTGCATGAAAAAACGTTACTTAATCTTGAAGTGAAATCGCTCGGCATCGTGATTCACATTTTGAAAAAACCGACCAGCGCCGATATTGATCAATCCGGAACCATTAACGGAGTCGAGGCGCTTCTGCTCGGTATCGCCTTATCCATTGACGCGTTTGGCGCCGGGCTGGGAGCGGCCATTCTCGGCTTTTCTCCGGTTATGATGAGCGTGACTGTCGGGCTGATGAGCTCGCTGTTTGTTTCACTCGGCATAAACGCGGGGCATTTGCTCTCAAGATGGAATTGGATAGATAAAATGACATTTTTGCCGGGAGTCCTGCTGATTATCATCGGGATTTGGAAAATGTAAGAAGGAGTGGGCTTTTTGAGCTTGGTCATCGGTTTAACGGGAGGCATCGCAAGCGGCAAAAGCACAGTAGCGCGTATGCTGATCGACAAAAAAATAACAGTCATTGATGCGGATGTCATCGCAAAACAGGCGGTGGAAAAAGGGATGCCGGCTTACGGACAAATTGTGGAGGCATTCGGAAAAGACATCCTGCTGGAAAATGGCGATATTGACAGAAAAAAACTCGGTTCTATCGTTTTTACTGACGAACAGAAGCGTCTGAAGCTGAATCAGATCGTTCATCCGGCGGTGCGTGCGGAAATGCTGAAACAGCGGGATGAAGCCGTTGCACGAAAAGAGCAGTTCGTCGTTTTGGATATACCGCTTTTGTATGAAAGCGGGCTTGATTATCTTGTCGGCAAGGTGCTCGTCGTCACCGTACCGGCAGACATTCAGCTCAAACGGCTGATGGAGCGGAATTCCCTTACAGAAGAAGAAGCGATGAGCCGGATAACGTCGCAAATGCCTTTAGCGAACAAAACAAAAAAAGCTGACGCCGTCATTGATAACAGCGGCAGTCTTGAACATACAAAGCACCAGCTTGAGGAAGTATTGAGCGGCTGGGCATAAACAAACACCGTTCGGAAAGCCGAACGGTGTTTTTCTGGTTAAAAATCAAAATTGTCAGGGTCAGGACCGACACGGAGATTTTCGTTCAGATCATCAATCCGCTTCATATCGTCAGCTGACAGTTCGAAATCAAAGACATTTGCATTTTCTTCAATACGGTGTTTTTTAGTTGATTTCGGAATGGTGATAACACCGTTTTGCAAATCCCAGCGCAAAATCACTTGAGCGGCTGATTTGCCGTACTTCTCAGCGATCTCTTGTAAGACGGGGTGATCAAGCAGCTGCCCTTGCATCAATGGCGACCACGCTTCTAGCTGAATACCTTGTTCAGTACAGAAAGCAAGCAGTTCTTTCTGTGTCAGACGCGGATGGTACTCCACCTGGTTGATCATCGGCTTGATTTCCGTTTCTTTCATGAGATGTTTCAGATGGTGAATTTGGAAATTGCTGACCCCGATCGCCTTAATGCGTCCATCCCGGTAGAGGGTTTCGAGCGCCCGCCACGCATCGATGTACTTTCCTTCGACAGGCCAATGGATCAAATATAAATCCAAATAATCTAAACCGAGTTTTTCTAAGCTTGTGTCAAACGCTTTTAACGTTTCTTCATATCCTAAATCGGCATTCCATACTTTTGACGTGACAAAAATGTCTTCACGTTTTAATCCCGCTTCTTGCAGCCCTTGGCGGATGCCTTCGCCGACACCTTCTTCATTTCCGTAAATCGCGGCGGTATCAACGCTGCGATAGCCGTGCACCAATGCCGTTTTCACCGCGTTGACGAGTTCCGCGCCTTCCTCTACTTTGAAAACTCCGATGCCGAACCAAGGCATCTCTACTCCGTTATGCAATGTTGATTTTGCTTGTAAATGTGTTGTCATGTATATATTCCTCCTATTAGTTGTCTGTTGAAACAATCAAAATGCGCTGAAGAAAAACTCACCTCCTTTCAAGGGCAGTGCGATCCCGCTTTTCAAGCTTCCTGCTCCATCCGGTTAATACGACCGCGCTGAGCACCATCAGCGCCCCGATCCAAGCGGTATGAATGATTCCGATTGAGTCTGTAATGATTCCGCCGGCAAACGAGCCGATCGCGATTCCGGCATTGAATGCCGCGATATTTAAGGCTGATGCTGTATCAACGGCGCTTGGCGCAAAACGTTCACTCAGCATCACGACATATACCTGAAGCCCCGGCACATTCATAAACGCCAACAGCCCCATGAAAATAATGGTGATCAGCCCGGCTGTTTTAAACGGCGCGGTAAAAGTCAGAACAAACAGCACAGCAGCCTGGACAATGAACATATAAAACAAGGCTTTCAGCGGATTTCGGTTTGATAAACGGCCGCCAATCATGTTTCCGATGGCAATCGCAATTCCGTAAATGAGCAGGATGGCCGCGACGGTTTCTTTCTGAAAACCGGTTACCTCCTGAAGAAGCGGAGATAAATACGTAAACACGACAAACGTTCCGCCGTAGCCTAACGCCGTAATAATAAATAAAAGCAATAACCGCCCGTTTGTGACGAGTTTGACCTGCTCGGAAAATGCGGTTTTCGTCCCTTTGCGCAAATGCGACGGAACGAGAAGCGCGTTTGTGAGGAATGCGATGATTCCTACCGCCACAATGACGGCAAATGCGATTCTCCATCCGAATTGCTGGCCGAGATAGGTGCCGAACGGAACGCCGGTCACCGTAGCCACCGTCAGCCCCGTAAACATAATGGAAATCGCGCTTGCTCTTTTATGCTCCGGCACGATATTGGCGGCGATTGTTGCCCCGATTGACATGAAAATGCCGTGGGAAAACGCCGAAATAACCCGTGCCGCCAGTAAGACGCCGATTGAGGACGCACTTGCCGCGAGTGTATTTCCGGCGATAAAAATTAACATCACCCAGAGCAGCAGCGTTTTCCGTGACATGCCGGATGTGAGAGATGTTAAAACCGGCGCGCCGAATGTCACGCCCAGAGCATACATGGAAACGGTAAGCCCCGCCGTTGTCACAGGTATATGCAGATCTTGAGATATAAGCGGCAGCAGCCCGACGCTGATAAATTCGGTTGTGCCGATCGCAAAAGCGCTGACGGCTAATGCCAGCAGCGCTGGTAAATAGCTTTGGCGATGTGAAGACATCTGTTTTCCTCCTTGAACGATAATGTATGGTTGAAATGATGCCGGGTAAACGATATAAGTATAAGAGTACATTCCTTTTCAGCCGGCAAATGTCATTATGATCGATAGAAGTGTCATTGAAAAGAACGTACTTTTAAGTGCCATAGGCACTTTTTAGTTCCTATAGATGAGGAGGAATTACCGTTTGCTGAAGAAAAAATACAATATATCCGTAGAAGCGGCGCTTGAGGTGATCGGAGGAAAATGGAAGTGTGTGATCCTCTGCCACCTCATGCGCGGGAAAAAACGGACAAGCGAATTGAAGCGGCTTATGCCGGACATCACCCAGAAGATGCTGACACAGCAATTGCGGGAGCTGGAAGCTGACGGCGTCATCAACCGGATCGTGTACAATCAGGTGCCGCCGAAAGTGGAATACGAGCTGAGTGAATACGGACACAGTCTGGAAAGAATTTTAAACGCGCTGTGCGACTGGGGCGCGATGCATATCGCGAAACGGTACGGCGAGGTGTCTTCCGTTTTAGAGGACAGCATTTTAAATGACAAATTCAAAGAACCGGGACAAATATAAGAAAAAAGCAGGCAGCCTGAGACGCTGATCCTGCTTTTTTTATGGAAGAAAGATCATTTTATATGCAAAAAAACCGATTGAACAACATATTGATCGGTATAAGGGTGGATTTTTATCAAGTTGTACTGGCGGATTTCTTTTAATGTGTTATACTATATATAAATAAAATTAAATTAGAGTGGCATATTAAAAAGGGGTGACCTGAGCATGAAGGTAAAAGTAGCAATCAACGGGTTTGGAAGAATCGGAAGAATGGTGTTCAGAAAAGCAATGGAAGATGATCAAATTCAAATAACAGCCATTAATGCAAGCTATCCCCCGGAAACGCTTGCTCATTTGATAAAGTATGACACAATTCACGGCAAATACGATCAAGAAGTTGAGACCTCCGACGACAGCCTGATCGTCAACGGAAAACATATTATGCTGTTCAATCGCCGGGACCCGAGAGAGCTTCCGTGGAAAGAATGCGGAATAGACATCGTCGTAGAGGCAACGGGGAAATTTAATTCAAAAGAAAAAGCAATGAGCCATATTGAAGCAGGGGCGAAAAAAGTTATTTTAACGGCTCCGGGCAAAAATGAAGACGTTACCATTGTCATGGGAGTAAATGAAGAGCAATTCAATCCCGATGAACATGTCATTATTTCAAATGCATCCTGCACGACAAACTGTCTTGCGCCGGTCGTCAAAGTGCTTGATCAGGAATTCGGGATTGAAAGCGGCCTGATGACGACTGTTCACGCTTACACGAATGATCAAAAAAATATCGACAATCCGCATAAAGATCTGCGGAGGGCGAGAGCGTGCGGAGAATCCATCATTCCGACTTCTACAGGCGCCGCCAAAGCGCTGTCGCTCGTGCTGCCTCATTTGAAAGGAAAACTTCACGGTCTCGCTTTGCGTGTTCCCGTTCCGAATGTGTCATTAGTGGACCTTGTCTGCGATCTGAAAACAGATGTGTCGGCCGAGCAAGTGAACGCCGCTTTCCAAAGAGCCGCAAAAACGTCGATGTACGGAATTCTTGATTATTCGGATGAGCCGCTCGTTTCTTCGGATTATAATACGAATTCACACTCTGCGATCATTGACGGACTGACAACGATAGTGATGGAAGACCGAAAAGTAAAGGTGCTCGCCTGGTATGACAATGAATGGGGATATTCCTGCCGGGTCGTTGATCTTATCCGTCACGTCGCCGCGCGAATGAAACACCCGTCAGCTGTGTAGACTAAAGATCATGGACATTTGTTAGAAAAAAACCCTTAACGGCATATTCGCAAAAAACACACCTTGCAAAATAAACTTAAACACAGTATACTATCTTTCGTGAACTTCTTGCTCGTGACTGCTTCGGAATTACTTAAAGGGTTAGGACCTCTCCGGACTAACTTTCCCCCGTGGTAAATGGCCGGGTCAGTTCTCGGAAATTCACTTTTTTAATTCTTGTTAAGGGGGGTCCATGATTATGGAAACAATGGGGCGTCACGTCATCTCCGAGCTGTGGGGATGCGATTTTGATAAGCTCAATGACATGGATTTTATTGAAAAAACGTTTGTAAATGCTGCTTTGAAATCAGGAGCTGAGGTGCGCGAGGTCGCATTTCACAAATTTGCACCGCAAGGCGTAAGCGGAGTCGTTATTATCTCTGAGTCACATTTAACGATTCACAGTTTTCCTGAACACGGATATGCAAGCATTGATGTTTATACTTGTGGAGACCTGGATCCTAATGTGGCTGCGGATTACATTGCGGACGCATTACATGCAGATACAAGAGAAAACATTGAAATACCGAGAGGAATGGGGCCTGTACAGATTAAACAGGCACAAGCGAAAGTACTGTAATTTTCAAAACGCAAACACAAGGGAGCTAAGCTGAAAAAGCCATTACGCGCTTTGAAGCTGATGCTCCTTTTCTAATGTAAAAAAACAGCATTGCTTTTTCTTTAAGCATTTTTTTTGTAAAATAGAAAAGATAAGGCCGGTCTATCGGCTCTCCCAACAAATAGGCTCATCCTAGAAACGTTGGCGGGCATTTACCGGAAGCTTGCGAACCGCATTACAGCAACGAAACAGATGGGAGCTGATCCAATTTGAAATGTCCTTCATGCCAGCATAACGGTTCCCGCGTACTTGATTCACGGCCTGCGGACGAAGGGAAATCAATCCGCAGAAGGCGGGAATGCGAAGCCTGCCATTACCGCTTCACTACATTTGAGAAGTTTGAAGAGATGCCTCTGATCGTCGTGAAAAAAGAAGGCGTCCGGGAAGAATTCAGCCGTGAAAAAATGCTGCGCGGGTTAATTAAAGCTTGTGAAAAAAGGCCCGTTCCTTTAAAAACATTGGAAGACATGTGCTTTGACATTGAAAAAGAGCTGAGAAACCAAGGTGTATCTGAAGTCAAAAGCGAACTTGTCGGAGAAATGGTAATGGACCGTCTGGCGAAAATCGATGAGGTGTCTTATGTCCGCTTTGCCTCCGTCTACCGGCAGTTTAAGGATATAAACGTGTTTATCGATGAATTGAAAGATTTAATAAAGAAAGAACGCTGAGAGAGCTAAGAGATTGTGTCTGGCTCTTTTCTCATGAGCAAAATTGGCATTTGATAGATCGCAGAAACGGTGTAAAATGAGAGTAGAAACATATCGGAAGGTTTGAGAATCATGGCTGACTATTGGAATGACGTATTGCCTGTAGATCCTTATACGGTCAAAAGCCGTTCGCTTCTTCAGGATGTCGACAGACAGGTTTTGACACATCTGTACCAGCCGCTGATCGGTTCTTTTGCATTCTCCCTTTATATGACCTTATGGGGGGAGCTTGAGCAGAACCGCTTGTGGGGAGCGGAATCCACGCACAGGCAGCTGATGGGCATGATGCAGTCAAATTTAAAAAAGATTCATCATGAACAGGGAAAGCTTGAAGGAATCGGGCTGCTGAAAGTGTATATCCGGGAGTCCGAGCAAAAAGAGCGGATGTTTATTTATGAGCTGCTGCCCCCGCTCAGACCGAATGATTTTTTTGAAGACGGCATGCTGAATGTCTTTCTTTATAACAGAGTCGGTAAAACGAAATACCAGCAGCTGAGACAATTTTACACGCACCCTTCCGTCGGCGCGGGCGCAAGGGAAATTACCCGTCCGTTTAATCACGCTTTTGCCTCTTTTCAGCCGAGTGAATGGAAAATGACGCCTGATATGGAAGAGGCGATGAAGCTACCCGAGGACTATGAGACGGCGTCTGTCGGACAAGCGCCTTCCTATACGGTGACGGAGGAAGTGTTTGATTTTGAGCTTTTCATGGCGGGACTGTCAGAAACGATGATACCGCGCAAATCAATCACGCAGGACGTGCGGGAGAGCATTAAAAAGCTTTCATATTTATACGGAATAGATCCTATCTCCATGCAGCACGTCGTCATGACCGCAATTAATGAACAGGATACGATAACGGCCGAAGCGCTGAGGAAAGCGGCCAGCGACTGGTACCAAATTGAAAGAAGCGGGAAGCTTCCGGAACTGATTGATAAAACACAGCCTGTCACCTTGAGAGAAAACCGGACGGAAAAGGACGATTCATTGAACGGCGAACTCATCGCACAGCTTGAGACCATATCACCGAGAAAGCTTCTTCAGGACATTGCGGACGGGACCGAGCCGTCAAAAGCCGACTTGCAGATTATCGCCGATATTATGTTCGAACAAAAGCTTGAGCCCGGCGTCACCAATGTGCTGATTTATTATGTCATGCTGAAAACGGATATGAAGCTGTCCAAAAACTATATCCAAAAAATCGCCGCCCACTGGGCCAGAAAGAAAGTCAAAACGGTACGGGAAGCAATGAAGCTCGCAATAGAAGAGCACAGGCAATATCTTGATTGGGCGGACGGCAAAACAAACGGCGCGGCGCGCGGCAAAAAAACCGTCCGGGAAGAAAAGCGCCCTGATTGGATGAAAGAAGAAGAAACCGGGAAGAAACAAGAACAGCCGGCTCTTTCCGCGCAGGATCTTGAAGAACAGAAGAAAAAAATGATGGAAGAAATGAAAAAACTGAAAAAATACTCTGCCTATTGAGACAGAGAAGCGGGGTGATATTGAATGGAACCGATCAGCCGATCCTTAGAAGGCGTGACGAAAAGACCTGACTTTCAAAAACGCCTGGAACGAATGCAGCAGCAAGTCATGGCCGACGAAGACGTCCAGGCTTTTTTGAAGGAACAGAAAGATGTAATCAATCAAAGCATGATTGACAGAGGGTTAAATAAACTGTACGAATTCGTTCAGCAAAGCAAACAGTGCGCCTTCTGCTCGAAAGACAGCCGGACGAACAGCCTGCTTGAAGGCTATCATCCGAAGCTTGTGATCAACGGGCGTTCCATTGATATTGAATATTACGAATGTCCGGAAAAGAGAAAGCTCGACCGCCAGAAAAGGCAAAAGTCCCTGATGAAGAGCATGTATATCCAGCAGGATCTTCTCGGCGCGACGTTTCAGCAGATCGACATTACCGATCCGAGCAGAGTCGGCATCTTCCAGCATGTGACGGATTTTCTGAAGAGCTATAATGAAACGGGAAAAGGCAAAGGGCTGTATCTGTACGGAAAATTCGGAATCGGAAAGACATTTATTTTAGCCGCCATTGCCAACGAGCTGGCGGAAAAAGAGTATTCATCAATGATCGTATATGTTCCCGAATTTGTCAGAGAGCTGAAAAACTCGCTCCAGGATCAGTCGTTGGAGGCGAAACTGAATATGGTGAAAACGACGCCCGTACTGATGCTTGATGACATCGGAGCGGAATCAATGACAAGCTGGGTCAGGGATGAAGTCATCGGCACCGTGCTTCAGCACAGAATGAGCCAGCAGCTTCCCACTTTCTTCTCGTCTAATTTTTCACCAGACGAGCTGAAGCATCATTTTACGTATTCACAGCGGGGAGAAAAGGAAGAAGTAAAAGCGGCAAGACTGATGGAGCGGATTTTATATTTGGCTTCGCCCGTCCGTCTTGACGGGGAAAACCGCCGCCGTTCATGATGCCGGCGTCCAATGGGAAGGATTTGAGGGAATGAGGAATAAGAAGGCTGTCACTTGGGCTGCGGCTGCGGCGGGAGCGGGCCTTTTACTGTGGGCAAACCGCAAATATCTGAATCTGTCGCCTAAGGAGATCCGGCTGTGGGTATTATCGTTCGGTGTTTTTGCGCCGCTTGTGTTTATCGGAATTTCCATCGTCAGGCCTTTTGTGCTGTTTCCCGTATCAATCGTTTCCGTCGCCGGAGGATTGGCGTTCGGCCCGTTTTTCGGCACCGTGTATACGCTGGCGGGCTCAATGGGCGCTGCCGCCGCGTCTTTTTTTGCGGCGGGGCTGTTTGCCTTTAATGAGAAAAGCCGTCATGGAAAAATGGAAGCCATTCAAAAGCAGATGAAAACCAATGGCTTCTTTTATATTTTTATCCTGCGCATTCTGCCTGTTAACTTTGATGTGATCAGCTATGCCGCAGGCCTATCGAAAGTCAGGCCGATGACGTATTTTTTGGCGACCGCAGCGGGCATTATTCCGGGGACGATCGTCCTGAATGTGCTCGGCGCGAGCTTTATGTCCGGCAATGTGCTGACCGTACTCGGCGTGATGTGTCTTTACATCGTATTTTTATCGCTTCCCGTTATATTTAAAAAGAAGGTGCGCCATTTGTTCGGCGGTGAAAGCTAACCTTTACGTCTATTTTAAAAACATCCCCCATATACTTGTAACAGATGCCGTAAGGGGGGACAAATATGCTTGAAGTGATCTTTGAAGATGACCACGATACCGCCGCTTTTTTACATCTCATTCAGCAATCGGACGACCGGAGACATTTTATTGTCCGTGAAGGCATAAAAAAAGTCGGAATCGCAAGGTCTGAAACGGCTTTTTGCGTTCAGCGCTTTATTGAGCCGATACTTGTCAGGTTTTTTTTGGAATGCAAAGAAGACGAGCATATGCTTTCGCTTATTGAGGACGCATACTGCTTCACCGATCAGGATGAACAGCAGCAAATCCTTCAGCTTGCACACAGCATTATGGAAGGAGAGCTTGAGGATCATCCGTTCGAGCCGAAGAAAGAGCCGCGCACACAGTTTATTTCAGATGCGCTCCGGACGATTTCACTTGATGCGGGTGTTTTTTCCGTGCGTTCGTTTCAGACGTTCCGGCTCGGCAGGTATTATGAGCGGCTCAGAGAATACGCGGAGGCTGCGATAGATGAATATCGGATGGAACAGGAATATCAAAACTTTATCCAGTCTCTGAGAGATTATGTGACATCCAATCCGCCGCGGATGAAGAAAGTCCGCATCGTACATGACCGGGCTTTTACGCTGTGGGAGCTGCGCTATTTGTCAGAACGGGAACAGAAAAAATACATAGACAGACGGTTTGTGCGGGAGCACCCGATGTATATAGATTCCCATCTCCTTGCGCCGCTGATCTCCATTGCGCCTGAGACGGTAGAACTGTATACGGACAAACCGGAGCATATGATGTCCAGAACGATTCAAAACGTGTTTCAGGAAAGGGTGCGCCTTTTTCCGCTGGGCGCGTTTGCAGCCGAGAAGACGGAAGGATAGCCGTACGGACGGCCTTGTGTAAACGGCAGGGCTGTCTTTGCGAAATCAGACGGAAAACCGAGTTGCATTTTTCTCGCAGACATTTTATAATACATAAAAGATTAATGATTGCTACACGTATTGATAAGGACATGAAGCATTGATACCGGCTTTATAAGAGAGGAGAGCCCAGGCTGAAAGCTTTCCAGCTATGGATCATTGACTTTACCGCCTTTGAACTTCAGCTGTGAACGCCGGAAGAAGCGTCAGTAATAGCTGACGGGAACTCCCGTTACAGAGTTTAGAGCCGCAGGTGCCGAAACAATCGGCCGTGCGGAAAAAAGGGTGGAACCACGATTCCGTTTATTTAACCTCGTCCCTTTCATAGGGGGCGGGGTTTTTGATTTGCATAAAAAAAGGAGTGACGAAGATGTCAGATATGATCAACATCACATTTCCGGACGGAGCGGTAAAGGAATTTCCGAAAGGAACAACAACAGAAGATATCGCGGCATCCATCAGTCCGGGATTAAAGAAAAAGTCTTTAGCCGGAAAACTGAACGGACAGGAAATTGATTTAAGAACGCCGATTCAAGAGGATGGTGCCGTAGAAATCATTACAGAAGGCACAGAAGAAGGCTTGAACATCATGCGGCACAGCACGGCGCATTTATTGGCCCAGGCGATTAAACGCATTTATAAAGATGTGAAATTCGGTGTCGGCCCCGTCATTGAAAACGGGTTCTATTATGACGTTGAAATGGAGCAGGCGCTGACGCCGGATGACCTTCCGAAGATTGAAAAAGAAATGAAACGCATCGTCGGTGAAAATCTGCCGATTATCCGAAAAGAAGTGAGCCGTGATGAAGCAAAAGCCATGTTTGCGGAAATCGGCGATAATCTGAAGCTTGAACTGCTGGATGCCATCCCGGAAGACGAAACGGTCTCCATTTATGAGCAGGGCGAATTTTTTGACCTGTGCCGCGGCGTGCACGTGCCGTCTACAGGCAAAATTAAAGAATTTAAGCTGCTGAGCCTTGCGGGCGCATACTGGCGCGGCGACAGCAAAAACCAAATGCTTCAGCGCGTTTACGGCACGGCCTTCTTTAAAAAGGATGACCTGAAAGAGCATTTGCGGATGCTTGAAGAAGCGAAAGAGCGCGACCACCGAAAACTGGGCAAAGAATTAAAATTGTTCGCCAACTCTCAAAAAGTCGGACAAGGCCTGCCGCTCTGGCTGCCGAAAGGCGCAACCATCCGCCGCGTGATCGAGCGCTACATTGTGGATAAAGAGCTGAGCCTCGGTTATGAGCACGTCTATACGCCTGTTCTCGGAAGCAAAGACCTGTATGAAACATCGGGCCACTGGGATCATTATCAGGATACGATGTTCCCGCCGATGGAAATGGACAATGAAACACTCGTGCTCCGTCCGATGAACTGTCCTCACCATATGATGATTTACAAGCAGGACATTCACAGCTACCGCGAGCTTCCGATCCGCATCGCCGAGCTGGGAACGATGCATCGTTATGAAATGTCCGGGGCGCTTTCAGGTCTTCAGCGCGTACGCGGCATGACGTTAAATGACGCGCACATTTTCGTCCGCCCTGATCAGATTAAAGAAGAATTCATCCGCACGGTCCGTTTGATTCAAGACGTATACGAAGACTTCGGCCTGAATGATTACACATTCCGCCTGTCTTACCGCGATCCTGAAGATACGGAAAAATATTTTGATGATGATGAGATGTGGAACAAAGCGCAGTCCATGCTGAAGGCGGCAATGGATGAGATGGGGCACGACTATTATGAAGCGGAAGGCGAAGCGGCGTTTTACGGCCCTAAGCTTGACGTGCAGGTGAAAACGGCGATCGGCAAAGAAGAGACATTGTCAACTGTACAGCTTGACTTCCTTCTTCCGGAACGCTTTGATCTCACTTACGTCGGAGAAGACGGCAAACAGCACCGCCCTGTCGTTATTCACCGCGGCGTCGTGTCAACGATGGAGCGTTTCGTTGCTTTCTTAATCGAAGAGCACAAAGGCGCCCTTCCGACATGGCTTGCGCCGGTGCAGTTCCAAGTCATTCCTGTATCACCGTCCGTGCATCTTGATTATGCGAAAAAAGTGCAGGAGCGCCTGCAGCGTGAAGGTCTGCGTGTCGAGCTTGACAGCCGGGACGAAAAAATCGGCTATAAAATCCGTGAAGCGCAAATGCAAAAAATCCCGTACATGCTTGTGGTCGGTGACCAAGAAGCGGAAAACGGCGCGGTAAACGTCCGGAAATACGGCGAGCAGAAATCAGAAACCGTCTCATTGGACGATTTTGTGAAAAAGGCTGTAGCCGAAGCGAAAAAATAACCGGAAATACAAAAAACCCCGTTCATTCAGAATGGGGTTTTTTTGCGTATAACATTATCTTTCTTTTTGTTTCTCTATAATCGCAAACAGCTCGTGAAGATCGCTGATCACGTAATCAGGTGCAATGTCCGTATCATTTTTCTTTTGCGTCCGGTTTACCCAGACTGTCGTAATGCCTGCCCGTTTCGCTCCCAATATATCAGTATTGAGGTTATCTCCGACCATAATGGCGTCTTCTTTTTTCAGGTTCAGGAGGCCGAGGCAATGTTCGAATATGGAGGCGTCGGGTTTCCCTTTTCCGAAAGCGCCTGAGATGACGATTTCATTAAAATAAGGCGCGAGCTCAGGAACGCCGGCGAGTTTTTCTTTCTGCAGGCTGGGGTCGCCGTTTGTCAGCAGAAGCAATTCATAAACACCTTTCAGCTTATCAAGCACCGCAAACGTTTCATCATACACGTACGGACGCTGTCTGCGTTCCGCCGCGAAAAACTCCGCCAAATATTCGCCGTAAGCCGCATCGTCTATACCGACGCTTTTTAAGCCGTTCGTCCAGGCGTTTCGTCTGTATTCCGGCGCAATCCGATTCAGCTGTTTAAACCCTTCGCTGACCGGCTCGGAAAAATTCGCCCACAATCCTTCAAACGGATTAATGCCGATCATGACCGTATAAGGATAGGTTTCGTATGACATATACAATTCCCGTGCCGCTTTCCGAACCGCCTCTTCAAATGTATGCGGGTCAAGGCCATATTTTTTTTCCGCTTGTAAACATGTTTCCCTGAATGTTGTTCTGACGCTTTTTTCATCCCATAACAGTGTATCGTCCAAATCAAAAAATACGGCTTTCATGATCTTCTCCTCTTTGTTATATTCTGAAACTCTCTGCCGCAAGGCTCCCGTTTATTCTACAATAGATATATAGACTGTGAAAGATTTGTTTTCAGATGATTTGAAAAAAACAGGCAGGTTTGTGTCAGATTCTGTCTCAGGCTCTAAAACGTGATAAAATAAAATTTGAAAGAACAGGTGAAAAGTATGCTGCATTTGATCATCATGATGCTGGAAAGAGTCGGAATTATCGTCATATTGGGATTTGTTCTGGCTCATACCAGATTGTTCAGACAGGCGCTCCAGCAGCCTGAGAGCTATAAAGGCAAAGCGGTGCTGATTTCAATTTTCTCGCTGTTCAGTATCATCAGCAACTATACGGGAATAGAAATTCAGCGGAATACAATCATGAATAATGACTGGGTGTTTCAAATTAATCCGTCCGGTTCAATTGCCAATACAAGAATTATGGGCGTTGAAATCGGCGGACTCTTAGGCGGCCCGTATGTGGGAATCGGCGTCGGCATACTGGCCGGCCTGCATCGTTTATCACTCGGCGGCGCGACCGCAGTCAGCTGTGCCGTCTCATCCGTTTTAGCGGGCATTTTGTCCGGCTGGATCGGACGGTATTTCAGAAAACGCTATGCGATGCCGACACCGCGGGTGGCCGCGCTTGTCGGACTCGGGATGGAATCGCTGCAAATGCTGCTCATCCTCTTGATGGCCAAGCCGTTTTCTGATGCTTGGACGCTTGTGAGCATCATCGGCATCCCGATGATATTGGTAAACGGGTCAGGGACTTTTATTTTTCTTTCGATCATTCAGTCGATTATCCGGAAGGAAGAACGGGCGAGAGCCCTTGAAACCCACAGGGTGCTGATGATTGCCGATCAGACGCTTCCGTTTTTCCGCCAGGGGCTGAATGAAAGCTCATGCAAAAGCGTCGCCGCCATCATCCACAGGCAAACAGGAACGGACGCGGTATCGCTTACGGATAACGAAAAGATTTTGGCGCACGTCGGCGCGGGTGCCGACCATCATATTCCGTCTGAAAGCCTGATCACCGGATTGTCAAAACGCGTCATTAAAACGGGTCATATTATGAAAGCGACATCAAAGGCAGAAATTGAATGCACGCACGATCCCTGTCCGCTGCATGCGGCGATCGTATTGCCGCTGACGTCAAACGGCAAAACGATCGGGACGCTGAAAATGTACTTTAAAAGCCCGTCAGGATTAAGCCGGGTTGAAGAAGAGCTTGCAGAAGGACTCGCCATGCTGTTTTCCACCCAGCTTGAACTCGGCGAGGCGGAACTGCAGAGCAAATTGCTGAAAGACGCAGAAATAAAAGCGCTTCAAGCACAGGTCAATCCGCATTTTCTGTTTAATGCGATCAATACGATTTCTGCTCTTTGCCGTACGGATGTGGAAAAAACCCGAAAGCTTCTGCTGCAGCTCAGCGTCTATTTCCGTTCCAATCTGCAGGGGGCAAGGCAGCTGCTCATCCCGCTTTCTAAAGAACTGAACCATCTGCAGGCATATTTATCATTGGAGCAGGCCCGTTTTCCCGGGAAATATAAAATCAGCCTTGAAATCGAACGCGGTTTGGAGGACATCGAAATTCCTCCTTTTGTGCTGCAGATCCTCGTCGAAAATGCGCTCCGCCATGCATTTTCAAGAAAGCAGGACAGCTGTGCCGTCAATGTCAGCGTGGTATCCGCCGGTCAGTCGGTTTTAATGCGGGTTGGAGATAACGGGAGGGGAATTGATCCTGAATTGCTGTCCGTGCTCGGAAACCGTCCGCTCCCGTCTAAAGAAGGGACGGGAACCGCGCTTTACAATTTAAATCAGCGGCTGATCGGGCTGTTCGGCCCCAAGGCAGCCCTGCGATTGGAAAGTGAGGCCGGCAAAGGTACGGAGGTATCATTTGAGCTGCCTTTGAAACTGATGACTAAAGGAGAAGAACATGCTGAAGGTGTTAATCGTTGATGATGAAATGCTGGCAAGAGATGAATTAGCTTATTTGCTGAAACGGACGAATGAAGTAAGTGACATAAACGAAGCTGAAAATATTGAATCCGCTTTTGACAGTATGATGGATCAAAAACCGGATCTGCTGTTTTTGGACGTTGATTTGTCAGGAGAAAACGGATTTGACATTGCCAAACGGCTGAAAAACATGAAAAATCCGCCGGCCGTCGTTTTTGCGACGGCGTATGACCAATTTGCTTTAAAAGCCTTTGAAGTCGACGCGCTCGATTATTTAACGAAGCCTTTTGATGAAGAAAGAGTGCGCCAGACAATCAGAAAGTTTAAAAGAGTGAAGCAGGACAGGGCAGGAGCCGTCTCAGAGCAGCCGTCCGCAGCCGGAGCGCATAAACTGGCTGTATCAGCCGGTGAATCTATTGTCATTTTAGATACGAAGGACATTATTTTCGCCGGCATGGAGGACGGACACGTTTCTGTCAAAACGTTTGCCGCTTCTTATTCCGTTCATGAAACTTTGGCGGTCATTGAGAAAAAACTGCCTGATACGGGTTTCTTGAGAGTGCACCGCGCGTTCATCGTGAATACGGAGCATATTACGGAAATTCATCCGTGGTTTAATTCGACGTACAATCTTATCTTAAAAGACGGCTCTAAAATTCCCGTCAGCCGTACATATGCCAAGGACTTAAAAAAGCTGCTTCATATTATATGAGGCGGCTTTTGCATTTCAGCAGCCGTTTTTTGCATTTCAGAATGAATATTCAGCCGTTTGTTATGAAAGCGCTTTAAAAATCGATTTCTCTTTTATAATGGACCTAACAAAGAGAAAGAGGTGAAGAAAATGAGTGCGAAAAAAGTGTACGGATTTCTGACACAAGCATTTATTTTTGCCGTAATTATGCTCATATCTAATGGGATTGCAGCGATTGTCCCCATTCCTATACCCGCTTCCGTAGTAGGTTTGGTGTTATTATTTGTCCTCTTGTGTCTGAAAGTGATTAAGCTTGAACAAGTAGAAACGCTGGGAACATCATTAACGTCACTGATCGGATTTTTATTTGTCCCGTCGGGCATCTCCGTGATGAATTCACTTGGCGTCATGCAGCAGTACGGCGTGCAGATCGCACTCGTCATCTTACTCGCCACCATCATTCTGTTAGGGGCCACGGGCCTTTTTTCTCAGCTGATCTTGTCTGTCAGCCAAAAACGTCAGAAGACTGCTCCTGAAAAACAAACGGTGCGCCGTTCCAATCAGGAAAAAGAACTTGTGCAGCATTAGGAGGGAAATCGGATGAGTCCATATTTCGGTATTGTCGTTTCACTTGCGGCCTTTGGCATCGGCACGTATTTATTTAAAAAAACGAGAGGCTTTTTCCTCTTCACCCCGCTGTTTGTCGCGATGGTGCTTGGAATCCTTTTTCTGAAGCTCGGCGGTTTTTCATATGAAGATTATAAAAGCGGAGGAGACATTATTAAATTCTTCCTGGAGCCCGCGACGATCGCTTTTGCCATCCCTTTATACAAACAGCGTGCCAAGCTGAAAAAATACTGGTGGCAGATCATGTCTTCCATTATTGTCGGCTCTATCTGCTCAGTCACGATTGTCTATTTGATCGCAAAAGGCATTCATCTTGACGCGGCCGTTATGAAAAGCATGCTTCCGCAGGCGGCGACAACGGCAATTGCCCTTCCGCTGTCAAAAGGGATCGGCGGCATCACCGACATCACCGCTTTCGCCGTTATTTTCAACGCCGTTATCGTCTATGCTCTGGGCGCTCTATTCTTAAAACTGTTTAAAGTAAAGCACCCAATCTCTAAAGGACTGGCTCTCGGCACATCAGGACACGCACTCGGTGTTGCGGTCGGCATTGAGATGGGGGAAGTAGAAGCGGCAATGGCAAGTATCGCGGTTGTCGTCGTGGGAGTGGTGACGGTGCTGGTCATTCCGGTATTCGTTCAGCTCATCGGAGGATAAGCCCGGGTCATAGACCCGGGTTTTTTATTGTGTTGGCGCGTCCGCGGGCGGCAAAGAACGAAATTTCACATTTTTCCTTGCGCTCGCCCCGGCATCGTGTTAAAATGAAAAAGTTGATCCGGAGAAGTCATTCTTGACTAATGATCCGGTATTGTGTAGAATAGTTATTGAATTGAATATAAATCACAAGCAGAGGCACCCGCTTCTCACCTGATTGACACATTCATGTAGTTGGCAGGTTGACCGTACATTTTTATTTATGCAGATGTTCGTAGTGTGGGTGTGTTGTCATGCCCGCACTTTTTGTTTGCCTGCAGAATGCAGTCAAAAAGCGTTGTGAATCAATTCGAAGAAACTATGGAGGTGGCTCATTATTAGCAAAGATCAATTGGTTAATGAGGGTATCCGTGCACGTGAAGTTCGTCTGATCGGACAAAATGGCGATCAGCTCGGCATCAAGTCCCGTCAGGAAGCACTTGAAATCGCCGGCCGCGCAAATCTTGACCTTGTGTTAGTTGCAGCAAATGCAAAACCGCCTGTCTGCCGCATCATGGACTACGGTAAGTTCAGATTCGAGCAGCAGAAAAAGGACAAAGAAGCACGCAAAAATCAAAAAATCATTAACTTAAAAGAAGTTAGATTAAGTCCGACGATCGATGAGCATGACTTTAACACGAAATTGCGCAATGCGATTAAATTCCTTGAAAAAGGCGATAAAGTGAAAGCTTCTATCCGCTTTAAAGGGCGCGCAATCACTCATAAAGAAATCGGCCAGCGCGTATTGGACCGTTTCTCTGAAGCATGTGCGGAAGTTGCGACAGTCGAAACAAAACCAAAAATGGACGGCCGCAGCATGTTCTTAATGCTCGCGCCGAAAAACGAAAAGCAATAAGGAGGAAATCCCATGCCAAAAATGAAAACTCACCGCGGATCTGCTAAACGTTTTAAAAAGACAGGTTCTGGGAAGTTAAAACGTTCTCATGCATACACAAGTCACTTATTCGCCAACAAATCCCAAAAGCAAAAGCGTAAGCTTCGCAAGGGTGCTATTGTAAGCGCAGGAGACTTCAAACGCATCAAACAACAGCTTGCTAACATCAAGTAATCGGACAAGGAAACAATTAGGAGGGAAATATAATGCCAAGAGTAAAAGGCGGAACTGTGTCGCGTCAGCGTCGTAAAAAGGTTCTTAAATTAGCAAAAGGTTATTTCGGTTCAAAACATAGATTATACAAAGTAGCAAACCAGCAGGTCATGAAATCAGGAAACTATGCATTCCGTGACCGCCGTCAGAAAAAACGTGATTTCCGTAAGCTTTGGATCACTCGTATCAACGCTGCTGCACGTATGAACGGTCTTTCTTACAGCCGTTTAATGCACGGTCTTAAGCTTTCAGGCATCGAAGTAAACCGCAAAATGCTTGCTGATCTTGCTGTAAACGATCTTACTGCTTTCAATCAGCTTGCTGATGCTGCTAAAGCTCAGTTAGACAAGTAAGTTGAAAAAGCCGCTCTCTTTCCGGGAGCGGTTTTTTTACGTAAAGGGTGACAA
Organism: Bacillus sp. A1; assembly: GCF_042296235.1. NCBI lineage: Bacteria > Bacillati > Bacillota > Bacilli > Caryophanales > Bacillaceae > Bacillus > Bacillus sp. A1. Next base: position 2,810,775 of record NZ_CP141181.1, on the reverse strand, counting down.
TCAATGGCTCTCTTCATTTACGCCGTATTGATAAACGGATACGGCTTTTGGATCATGGGCGCTGATAAAAGAAGAGCAAAGGCACACCGGTGGAGAATATCAGAGAAACGAATATGGCTCACAGCCGCCATGTTCGGCTCACTCGGCGTATGGATCGGCATGCGCACCTTCAGGCATAAGACGAAACACAAATCCTTTTTATACGGGGTGCCGCTGCTTTTTCTCACTGAAGCCGCCCTTGTGCTGATGTATTTGATGTATAAAACATAAAAAGCAGGAGAGCTTATCGCTCGCCTGCTTTTTTCGCTTTTTTGATGGGCTGGTCCCAATCAATCTTGCAATTCGGGTACCGCTCCAATACCTTTTTTTCGACTTCTTCAAAATCACCTGCAGAAAAGCGGTTCAGCTTTTCCGGATTTTCGGTCCATACAAATATCGTATGAATAAACAGCGGATGATCTTTGGAAGGGATATGCTTTTCTCCTTCAAAGAGCACTCCTTTATAAGTAAGCTGGAGATTTTTTCGCGTGTTTTTCTGTTCGTCAATAAAATAAAAATTCTCTTTTGATTGCGCCAGTCTGAGCCTTCTTTTCGGGTTTGCGTAAAATTTGACGCACATGTAAATAAAATAAATAAGAAGTGCAAGCAAGACAATCCTCAATACTGTAATGGCCATATGTGTGAAGGCACCTCCTCACCTTTGTCATGATCTGATGTAATACGAAAAACAAAACAAAAGGTTTCATTTTTTTAAAAGAAATAGATAAAAACATTTACCCGTTTTTCAGGCGAATTAATCGTATGCTTCAGCATTGGTTTTGTATAATAAGAAGGGTAGTGAAAAAAAGGAGGTTTATTGATGACAAAATTAGATGAAACGCTCACCATGCTGAAAGCGTTAACGGATGCAAAAGGGATACCGGGAAATGAGAGAGAAGTAAGACAAGTGATGAAATCATACATAGAACCATTTGCCGATGACGTCACAACAGACCGGCTGGGAAGCTTAATCGCCAAAAAAACCGGCAAAGAAAACGGTCCGAAAATCATGATCTCAGGGCATTTAGACGAAGTCGGTTTTATGGTGACGCAAATCACTGATAAAGGCTTTCTCCGCTTTCAAACCGTCGGCGGCTGGTGGTCTCAGGTCATGCTGGCCCAGCGCGTCACCGTCGTGACAAAAAAAGGGGACATCACGGGGATCATCGGTTCGAAACCGCCTCACATTCTGCCTCCTGACGCCAGAAAAAAAGCCGCCGATATTAAAGAGATGTTCATCGATATTGGGGCGTCCAGCCGTGAAGAAGCAATGGAATGGGGCGTTCTTCCGGGTGACCAGATTGTGCCGTATTTTGAATTTACAGTGATGAACAATGAAAAGCATTTATTGGCGAAAGCATGGGACAACCGTATCGGCTGTGCGATTGCCATCGATGTATTAAAAAATCTGAAAAACAGTGATCACCCCAATGAAGTATACGGGGTCGGAACGGTTCAAGAAGAAGTCGGGCTGCGCGGGGCGAAAACAGCGGCACATACGATCCAGCCTGATATCGCGTTCGGTGTGGATGTCGGAATTGCCGGAGATACACCGGGAATTTCTGAAAAAGAGGCGCAAAGCAAAATCGGCGAAGGGCCGCAAATTATTCTGTATGACGCGTCAATGGTATCTCACAAAGGGCTGCGCGACCTTGTCGTGAACACGGCGGAAGAAGCGGGAATTCCGTATCAATTCGATTCTATTGCCGGAGGGGGCACGGATTCAGGTTCCATTCATTTAACCGCAAACGGAGTGCCGGCGCTGTCCATTACGATCGCGACGCGCTACATTCACACTCATGCCGCTATTTTGCATCGGGATGATTATGAGAATACGGTAAAATTGATCACAGAAGTGATTAAAAAATTAGACCGGGAAACAGTTGACCGTATTACTTACCAATAAAGATACGGAAGAATCTGCTTTTTTAAGCAGATTCTTTTTTTTGTCTGTACAAATATGAGCCCTGCGTCTACAATAAGAGAAGACATAGAAAAATCTGACAACATGTTTTTGAAAGCGCTTTAAAAAAGGGGAGGGTTTACAAATGAAAAACAGATTCAGACGCATGATCCGTTTCTCGTGCGCAGCCGTTACAGCCGGGCTGCTGCTGATGTCTTCATCTCCGGCATCTGCCGCGTTTTGGGGGGCATCAAATGAATTGCTTCACGATCCGACAATGGCGAAGGAAGGAAACACGTGGTACGCTTTCGGAACCGGTTTGGAAGGGGAGAGGGGGCTTCGCGTCTTAAAGGCGGGCAGCGGCGGCGTATGGACCGTTCAGAAATCAATCTTTACTTCCCCGCTGTCATGGTGGGGCAATTATGTGCCGAATTACGGGCTGAATCAATGGGCCCCCGATGTTCAATATTATAACGGAAAGTATTGGCTGTATTATGCCGTTTCTTCATTCGGCAAAAATACCTCCGCGATCGGTCTTGCATCATCCACAAGCCTCAGTTCGGGAAACTGGAAGGACGAAGGGCTCGTCATCCGTTCAACAAGTGCCGATAACTACAATGCAATTGATCCGGAGCTGACAATTGATAAAGACGGAAACCCTTGGCTTGCCTTCGGTTCTTTTTGGAGCGGCATTAAGCTGACAAAGCTTGATAAAAATACGATGAAACCGACGGGATCACTTTATTCCATCGCTGCCAGACCGAATAACGGCGGAGCTTTGGAAGCGCCGGCCATCACCTACCAGAACGGCTACTATTACTTAATGGTGTCGTTTGATAAATGCTGTTCAGGCGTGAATAGTACGTACAAAATCGCTTATGGAAGATCCAAAAGCATCACGGGCCCATATCTCGATAAAAGCGGGAAAAGCATGTCAGAAGGCGGAGGGACGATTCTTGACTCCGGCAATGACCGCTGGAAAGGCCCGGGCGGTCAAGACATTGTGAACGGGAATATTTTAGTGCGTCATGCGTATGATGCCGAAAACAGCGGAATTCCGAAGATGCTCATCAATGATATCGATTGGAGTTCAGGCTGGCCTTCCTATTAATTGATCAGCCGGGCATGTGTGTCCGGCTTTTTTACTTGCAATAAAAGATTGACAGTTTGATTCCTCCTTAACTATAATGAAATTGTTCGTACAAATAAAAGGATTAAAGTTTTGTAGTTTATATTCATACGTATATTTTTTAAAAAAATGCAAGCGCTTTATTTTGATGGGAAGGGGAAATGAATGTGCTTCAGAACAAAGAATATGAATTTTGGTTTGTAACGGGAAGCCAGCACTTATACGGAGAGGAAACGCTGCAGCTTGTCGATAAACACGCAAAGGGAATATGTGACGGTCTCAGCGGGGTGTCATCAAGATACAAGATCAGGCATAAACCGGTTGTCACGTCATCTGAAACGATCAGAGAGGTTTTGCGGGAAGCGCAGTATCAAGAAAACTGTGCCGGGGTCGTGACGTGGATGCATACATTTTCCCCTGCGAAAATGTGGATTGAAGGTCTTTCCGCATTTCAAAAGCCGATGCTTCATCTGCATACCCAGTATCATCGCGACATCCCGTGGGAAACGATTGATATGGACTTTATGAACAGCAACCAATCCGCTCACGGAGACCGGGAATACGGATATATCCAGTCAAGAATGGGGCAGACGAGAAAAGTCATCGCAGGCTATTGGAATGATGAGGAAGTCAAACATGACATTTCGCAATGGATGAACACGGCTGCCGCTTGGAATGAAAGCAGGAATATTAAAGTAGCCCGGTTCGGCGACAATATGCGGAATGTGGCGGTTACTGACGGAGACAAAGTCGGCGCCCACATCCAATTCGGCTGGCAGGTTGACGGGTACGGAATCGGCGATCTTACCGAGGTGATGAACAACGTCACCGACGCAGAAATTGAGGCGCTTTATGAGGAATACGACAAATTGTATGTCATCAGCGACGAAACAAAACGGGATGAAGCAAAAGTTGCTTCCATTAAAGAACAGGCGAAAATTGAACTCGGATTAACGGCCTTTCTCGAACGGGGCGGATATACAGCGTTTTCGACCTCCTTTGAAGTTTTGCACGGAATGAAGCAGCTTCCGGGTCTTGCCGTTCAGCGTCTCATGGAAAAAGGGTACGGATTTGCCGGCGAAGGCGATTGGAAAACGGCTGCCCTTGTGCGAATGATGAAAATAATGGCGGACGGAGAACAAACCTCCTTCATGGAAGATTATACGTACCATTTTGAACCGGGGCGTGCGATGATTCTCGGATCACATATGCTTGAAGTATGTCCGACGATCGCCCTTGATCAGCCGAAAATCGAAGTTCATCCTCTCTCAATCGGAGGGAAGGAAGATCCGGCCCGGTTGGTCTTTAACGGAATCGGCGGTTCAGCCATCATCGCCAGCATCATTGATATCGGCGGGCGATTCCGTCTCATTCTGAATGAAGCGGAAGGCAGGGAAATTGATCATGATATGCCGAATCTCCCTGTGGCGCGGGTGCTGTGGAAGCCGGAGCCATCGCTGAAAACAGCTGCGGAAGCATGGATTTTGGCGGGGGGCGCCCACCATACCTGTATGTCCTTCCGGCTTACGGCTGAACAGATGCTTGACTGGGCTGAGATGGCAGGCATTGAAAGCATCTTTATTTCCCGCAATACCGAAATACATGAGCTGAAAAAAGAGCTGAAATGGAATGACGTATTATACCGGTTGGGAGGGAATTGATATGGCGTATACGATTGGTGTTGATTTCGGCACATTGTCCGGCCGGGCGGTGCTTGTCAATGTCCGCACGGGCGAAGAAATCGCGTCTGCGGTAAAAGAATACACTCATGCCGTTATCGACCGCACGCTGCCTAAGACGGGTGAAAAACTCCCTCGGGACTGGGCGCTTCAGCATCCTGCCGATTATATCGAAGTTCTGGAAACGGCGATTCCGAACCTGCTTGAGCAGGCGGGCGCTGATCCAAAAGGCGTGATCGGCATAGGAATTGATTTTACCGCCTGCACGATTTTGCCGATAGACGGCGCGGGGCAGCCGCTTTGTATGCTGCCGGAATTTGAACGGGAGCCCCACAGTTATGTGAAGCTGTGGAAGCATCATGCGGCTCAAAAACATGCAGACCGTTTGAACACGATTGCCGAAGACACAAAAGAAACATTCCTTAAAAGATACGGCGGTAAAATTTCTTCTGAATGGATGATCCCGAAAATCATGCAAATCGCGGAAGAAGCGCCGCATATATACGAGGCGGCAGATCGGATTGTGGAAGCGGCAGACTGGATCGTCTATCAATTGTGCGGTTCATTGAAGCGAAGCAACTGCACGGCCGGCTACAAAGCAATCTGGAATGAGGAGACGGGGTATCCGCCGGATCATTTTTTCGAAAAGCTCAACCCGTTAATGAAAACGATTACAAAGAATAAATTAAGCGGCACCATTTATTCAGTCGGGGAAAAAGCAGGAGGTTTGACCGAAAAAATGGCGGAGCTGACCGGGCTTCTGCCGGGGACGGCCGTTGCCGTCGCCAATGTCGACGCTCATGTGTCAGTGCCCGCGGTCGGTATTACAGAGCCGGGGAAAATGCTGATGATCATGGGAACGTCTACCTGCCATGTGCTGCTCGGCGAGGAAGAACATATCGTTCCCGGTATGTGCGGGGTCGTCAATAACGGCATCTTGCCCGGATATGCGGGATATGAAGCGGGGCAGTCCTGTGTCGGCGACCACTTTGAATGGTTCGTCAAAACGTGTGTTCCGAGAGACTATGAGAAGGAAGCTGAGGATAAACACATAGACATTCACGAGCTGCTCAGCAAAAAAGCAGCTGAACTTGTTCCGGGGGAAAGCGGCCTTCTCGCGCTTGACTGGTGGAACGGAAACCGGTCAACCTTGGTGGACGCCGATTTGACGGGCATGATGCTTGGCATGACGCTGCACACGAAGCCGGAAGAAATCTACAGGGCATTGATTGAAGCGACGGCGTTCGGAACGAGGATGATTATCGAAACGTTCCGGGAAAACGGCGTTCCGGTCGAAGAGCTTTACGCAGCCGGAGGAATCGCCGAAAAAAATCCGTTTGTCATGCAGATTTATGCAGACGTCACAAATATGGATATTAAATTATCCGGGTCTCCGCAGGCGCCTGCACTGGGCTCCGCGATTTTCGGAGCGCTCGCCGCGGGACGGGAAAACGGGGGATTCTCCAATATTGCTGAAGCATGCGCGCATATGGGGAAATTAAAAGACGGCTTTTATGCCCCGAACCCGGAAAGAGCTGAGATTTATGACAATTTATATGCGGAATATAAAGAGCTCGTACACTACTTCGGCAAAGAAAACAATGTCATGAAACGCCTGAAAGCCATTAAAAACTGTGATTTTGCAAAAGGAGGGAGCCGCCATGCTTGAATCGTTAAAAGAAGAAGTGCTCGCCGCCAACCTGAAGCTTGAGGAACATAACCTTGTCACGTTTACATGGGGGAATGTCAGCGGCATTGACAGAGAGAGCGGGAGAATCGTCATTAAACCGAGCGGTGTCGATTACAGTGAGCTGACCGCTGACAAACTGGTCGTCCTGAATGAGGACGGAGACATTCTCGAAGGCTCGCTGAAACCGTCTTCTGACACGCCGACCCATCTTTATCTGTATAAAGCGTTTCCGGCTATCGGCGGAATCGTTCATACTCATTCCCGCTGGGCGACGAGCTGGGCACAGTCCGGAAGAGACATACCCGCTCTCGGAACGACTCACGCGGATTACTTTGAAAGCGCTATACCCTGTACGAGGGAAATGTATGAAGAAGAAATTGTGAAAGATTACGAATATCATACAGGCAAAGTCATAGCCGAAACCTTTCAAAACGAACCGTATGAACAAAATCCGGGTGTTCTCGTCCACAGCCACGGCCCGTTCTGCTGGGGAACGGACGCGCTGAATGCCCTGCATAACGCCGTTGTGCTCGAAACGGTAGCGGAAATGGCCTACCATTCGCTTATGCTGAACAAACAGCTCAGTCCGATCGACAGAGTGCTGCATGATAAGCATTTTTACAGAAAACACGGGGCGAATGCTTATTATGGCCAAACTTGACGCAGCCGGGTTTCTGATTGATTTAGACGGAACCGTATTCAGGGGGCGGGAGCTGATTGACGGCGCAAAAGAAGCCGTTCATACCCTTCAGTCACTGGGCAAAGCCGTTGTCTTTTTAAGCAACCGCGGCAATCTATCAAGAGCAATGTGCCGAAAGAAACTGCTGGGTGCCGGTATCCGCACGGATGAACGGAGCATCGTGCTGTCCTCCAGTGTGACGGCATCATTTTTAAAGAAGCATTATCCTTTGTCAAAGGTGTGGGTGTTAGGAGAGAAAGGGCTGACTGATGAACTCGCTTTAGCGGGTGTCGCCTTGGCGCAAAACCCGCAGGCGGCAGACTGGCTTGTCATCTCCCTGCATGAAACCGTCACCTATGAGGATCTGAATCTCGCTTTTAAGGCGGCTTCCTCCGGCGCGCGTATCATCGCCACGAACCGGGACCGCTCCTTTCCGAATGAAGGCGGCCATGCCATGGACGTCGCGGGAATGATCGGGGCCATTGAAGCATCCGCCGGAGCAAAAACGGAGCTTGTCATCGGCAAACCGTCTTGGCTGATGGCTGAGGCGGCATGTGAAGCGCTCGGACTTCCCCCTGAGGAATGCGCCATTATCGGAGACAGCCTCGAATCTGATATCGCAATGGGCAGGCTGTACGGAATGAAAAGCGTATTGGTTCTGACGGGGGCGGCCAAACTTGGGGAGCCCCGTCTATATGAACCTGACATCGTCCTTGATTCTATTAAAGACCTGACAGAATTAGCGAAGGAGGGAATCCTTTTATGAAACGTTCTCCTGAGGACATTCAATCCGAGTTTGACAAGGAAGGGGCCAGCCGCTCACCGATTCAAATAGAAGATATCGTGATCGGGTCGAATGCAAAAGAAGAGCTTCTCACATTTCTGCAAAAAAAATGCTGGAATCATCCGGTCATCGTCTGTGACCGGAACACGTACGAGGCGGCGGGACGTCTGCTTGCGGACGAATTGAGGGCAGGCGGGATCAAAGCGTCAAAAGTCATCAGTCCGGAGCATGAAGCCGGGACCGCCGCGGCTGATGAGAGGACATTGGTCTATACGCTGATCAATCTCGCGGAAGAGACGGATGTCATCATTGCGGCCGGTTCAGGAACGATTCACGACATTACACGGTTTGCCGCCTGCCAGCGCGGATTGCCGTTTATCTCATTCCCCACCGCTCCGTCAGTCGACGGTTTTACATCGGCGGGAGCGCCGCTCATATTAAACGGAATCAAAACGACGATTCAAACGAAAGCGCCGATCGCCTTATTTGCGGATACGAATGTATTAAAAGAAGCGCCCCGTTCAATGACAGCCGCGGGCTTCGGAGACATGCTCGGAAAAATAACATCGCTGGCAGATTGGGAGATTTCCAGCAGGCTAGCGGGTGAGCCGTACTCAGAAGCCGGGGCGAAGCTTGTGAAAGACGCGCTTTGGCAGTGCATTGATCACCGCGCTGACATTGCCATGGGAACGGAGGCCGGCATTCAGATACTGATGGAAGCGCTGATCGTTTCGGGTCTTGTCATGCTTGCGCTTGACCACTCCCGCCCCGCCTCAGGAGGAGAACATCACATCTCGCATTGGATTGAGATGGAAATGCTGAAGGCAAAACAGCCTCCGATTCTCCACGGTGCGAAGGTCGGCTGTGCGTGCGCGGTGCTGAGTGATATTTACAAAGAACTGGCTTGTCACGAAAAGCTTGCTGAACTGCCGCCGCACTTTCGCGAGGCGATTCAATCTGCATATGAAGGGCTTCCCGACGGCAAAACAATTGCCGGGTGGCTCACATCTGCGGGGGGTCCCGCCTGTTTTGATGAGATCGGTGTAAAACAGGACCTTGTCAGCGATGCGCTTAAGCATGCGCACACACTGAGAGACCGTTATACCGGTTTAACCATCATAAATGAAAATGCAGCGCTCTTTGCACATCATTTGCATCAATAGCCGCACGGCCTAAAGTGGAAGGGGTAATGACATGAAAAAAACGACCGCTGTATGTTTGGTGCTGATGATGCTCTTCTTGTTTACCGCCGGCTGTTCACAAGAACGGACTGCCGGCCAGCCGGGAGAAACGGAGCTGACGTTTTGGACGTTTAACGGTCTGCACGAACAGTTTTATCAGGAAATGGTCAAAGAATGGAATCAGAAATATCCGGAGCGCAAAATCAAGCTGAATACCGTTGTTTATCCTTATGGACAAATGCATGATAATTTATCGGTTTCGCTGATCGCGGGTGAGGGGCTTCCCGATATAGCCGACGTGGAATTAAGCCGGTTCTCGAACTTTCTGAAGGGGAAGGATATCCCGCTTGCCGATCTGACGCCGCTGATTGAAAAAGACCGCGATAAGTTTGTGGAAGCGCGTCTGGCCTTGTACAGCAAAAACGGAAAATTGTACGGCCTTGATACACATGTGGGGACGACCGTCATGTTTTACAACATGGATATTATGAAAAAAGCGGGCGTTGATCCCGCCTCCATTAAGACATGGGAAGATTACCGGCGGGCAGGGAAAAAAGTGCATGAAGCATCTGGGAAACCGATGGGAACGGTTGAAACAAACGACTCCGCCACATTCCTATCCATGATTTCGCAGCAAGGGTCAGGCTACTACAGCAAAAACGGAAAATTGATTCTGAACAGCAAGACGAATACAGACACACTGAATTACGTAAAGGACATGGTAAATGATAAAACCCTTCTGCCGGCTCCCGGCGGCGGCCATCACAGCGAAGAATACTACGGTTTTATGAATCAGGGCGGGGCAGCCTCAGTGCTGATGCCCATTTGGTACATGGGACGGTTTATCGATTATATGCCTGATTTAAAAGGAAAAATGGCGATTTACCCTATGCCGGCCTGGAAAGAAGGCGGTGACAGATCAGCGGGTTTAGGCGGAACAGCCACCGTCGTGCCGAAGCAGGCTGAACATCTGAAGCTCGCGAAAGAATTTCTCGGTTTTGCGAAAGGTTCGAAGGAAGGGAATATAAAGCTTTGGACGGTGCTCGGCTTTGACCCGCTCCGCTGGGACGTGTGGGATTCAAAAGAATTGAAGGAGAAAAACAAGTACACGGATTTCTTCCGGAACGGTACGTCAATTTTTTCCTCGCTCCTTGAAATAAAAGATGAGATCAATCCGATTTATCTGCATGAAGACTTCTCTAAAGCGGCTGATCTCGTTGTCAGACAAGTGCTGTTCGATGCGCTGAAGACGCAGGAAAAAACACCTAAGGAAGCCTTGGACGAGGCGGCAGAGCAATTAGAGAAATAGGAGAAGCCGTCCTATTTAACAGTGAAAGCGGGGGAGCTTTTATGAGACCTGTAAAGACAGAGACAGCACAAACCGTTTCTGCAGTCCGGAAGAAGCCGCGCCGGCGCAATGTGCTGTATTCAAAAAAAGCGGCGCCTTATCTTTTTACGGCGCCATTTATCATTTCGTTTCTCGTTTTCTTTTTGTATCCGATCATCAGCGTGTTTATCATGAGCTTTCAGCGGATACTGCCGGGAGAAATTACATTTGTCGGGTTTTCCAATTATACCGCTCTTCTTAATCCAACCTTTTATACGGCATTATTTAACACATTGGAATATACCTTCTGGACGCTGATCGTGCTGATTCCGGTGCCGCTTCTTTTGGCGGTGATTCTGAATTCGAAGCTCGTCAGGTTCAGAAATGTGTTTAAATCGGCTCTGTTTGTACCGGCTTTAACATCGACGATCGTAGCGGGGATTATTTTCCGTCTGATGTTCGGAGAAATGAATACGTCGCTTGCAAACGAGCTGATGATGAAGCTTGGCGCATCACCCCAAAACTGGCTCAACAACAAAGGTACCGGCATGTTTTTAATGGTGCTGCTTGCGTCATGGAGGTGGATGGGCATTAACATTCTTTACTTTCTGGCCGGATTGCAAAACGTGCCGAAAGAATTGTATGAAGCGGCTGAAATTGACGGGGCGAGTACGTGGAAAAAGTTCCGGCATATTACCCTTCCATTTTTAAAGCCGGTGTCCGTTTATGTATTAACGATCAGTATTATCGGCGGTTTCAGAATGTTTGAGGAAAGCTATGTGCTTTGGCAGAATAATTCCCCGGGCAATATCGGCCTCACACTTGTCGGTTATTTATATCAGCAGGGGCTTGCATACAACGAAATGGGGTACGGGGCCGCAATCGGAATTGTCCTTTTGCTTGTCATCTTACTAGTCAGCCTTGTTTCACTGAAACTGTCCGGTTCGTTTAAAGGGGAGGGATAAGCGTTGCGTAACAATTACATGTTTTCCGTGTACAGAGTCGCGTTTACCTTGTTTTTTATCATGCTGAGCCTGTTGTATATCTTTCCGATGATCTGTCTATTGCTCGGTTCTTTAAAGCCGTCATCTGAGCTGATGCGCATCGGGCTGAATCTGCGTCTTGATCCGGATGTAATGAGCCTTGATAACTACACCTATTTGTTCAACGGGGGGAGCATTTATTTCAAATGGTTTTTTAACAGCCTGCTGCTCGGCGTTCTCACCACGGTTCTCACGCTGTTTTTTTCCTCTTTGATCGGCTACGGACTCGGTGTCTACGAATTTAAAGGCAGAAATATTATTTTCGTTCTTGTGCTGATCATTATGATGGTGCCTCTTGAAGTGATGATGCTTCCGTTGTTCAAATTGACGGTGGGTCTTCATTTGATCGATTCTTATACGGGAGTGATTCTGCCGTTTATTGTGTCGCCTGTCGCCGTGTTCTTTTTCCGGCAATATGCGCTCGGACTTCCGAAGGATCTGCTTGATTCAGCGAGAATGGACGGCTGCACCGAATTCGGCATTTTTTTCAGAATTATGGCGCCGCTCATGAAACCGGCATTCGGGGCAATGATCATTCTTCAATCTTTAAACAGCTGGAATAACTTTTTATGGCCGCTGATCGTGCTTCGGTCGAAAGAAATGTTTACGCTTCCAATCGGACTTTCAGGGCTGCTGAGTCCGTACGGCAACAACTATGACATGCTGATTTCCGGGTCCGTTTTTGCGATACTGCCGGTGATCATCATATTCTTGTTTTTCCAAAAATACTTCATTTCCGGCCTCACAGTAGGCGGAGTGAAGGGATAGAGAGAGGGAGGAAATAATGAAAAAAGCGGGGATTACAGCAGATAAAGAATATATCATCGGTGAAGTGGACAAACGGATGTACGGATCATTTATAGAACATATGGGCCGGGCGGTGTATGAAGGCATTTATGAGCCCGGACACCCGAAAGCCGACAAGGACGGCTTCAGAACAGACGTGCAGGAGTTAATCAAAGAATTGCAAGTGCCGTTCATCCGCTATCCGGGAGGGAATTTTCTCTCGGGCTACAATTGGGAAGACGGTGTCGGACCGGTGAAGGACCGCCCGCGGAGGCTTGATTTGGCATGGCAGACGACAGAAACGAACGAAGTGGGGACGAATGAATTTTTAACGTGGGCGAAAAAAGTGAACGCCGAAGTGAATATGGCGGTTAATCTCGGGACGAGAGGGATCGATGCCGCCCGGAACCTCGTCGAATACTGCAACCATCCTGAAGGGTCATACTGGAGCGACTTACGAAAATCGCACGGATATGAAAAACCTTACGGCATCAAAACATGGTGCTTAGGAAATGAGATGGACGGCCCTTGGCAGATCGGTCATAAAACGGCGCATGAATACGGACGGCTCGCCGCTGAAACGGCAAAGGTGATGAAATGGACGGACCCGACGATCGAATTGGTGGCTTGCGGAAGCTCAAACAGCGGCATGCCGTCCTTCATCGAGTGGGAGGCCGAGGTGCTTGAGCATACGTACGAGCATGTGGATTACATCTCACTGCATACGTATTACGGCAATCATGAAAATGATCTTGAGAACTATTTGGCGAAGTCGATGGATTTAGACCATTTTATTAAATCCGTCACAGCCGTATGTGATTATATGAAAGCGAAAAAACGCAGCAAAAAAACGATTCACCTTTCTTTAGATGAATGGAATGTGTGGTATCACTCAAATGAAGCGGATAAAAAAGTGGAGCCATGGATTACGGCCCGGCCGATCCTCGAAGACATCTACAATTTTGAAGATGCGCTGTTGATCGGTTCACTGCTGATTACGATGCTGCAGCATGCGGACAGACTGAAGATCGCCTGTCTCGCCCAGCTTGTCAACGTGATTGCGCCTATCATGACTGAAAAGGGCGGAGAAGCATGGAGACAGCCGATCTTTTATCCTTACATGCACGCCTCTGTCTACGGGAGAGGGACTTCAATGAAGCTGCTGATTACCTCCCCGAAATACGACTCAGCGGACTTTACGGATGTGCCGTATGTTGATGCCGCGGCCGTTTACCATGAAGAGGATGAAGCACTGACCATTTTTGCCGTCAACAAAAGCAAGGAACTGATGGAAACGGAGATAAAGCTGAGAGGGTTTGAAGATTACCGCATTATTGAGCATATCGTGCTGGAGCATCAGGATATGAAAGCGACCAATCAAAAAAACAGAAAAGAAGTCATTCCGCACTCCAACGGAACGTCTTCGGCAAATGCTGAAGGGATAACGGCTCATTTTACTCCGCTGTCCTGGAATGTCATCCGTTTATCAGGAAAATAATGTTCCGAAAAGCCGGGCTGCGCTGCCGGCTTTTTTTTACGCAAAAATCATCTCCTGTTATCTGATAATTGTGATAATATTTAGAAAAAGAGAAAAGGGGCTGGGATTAAATGAATGCGATTACAATCGTCATAGCGTCTATATGTATTTTGGCGATCGCCTATCGGCTTTACGGTACCTTTATGATGGTCAAAGTATTAAAAATCAATGATCAGACACCGACTCCGGCCCATGTGCTTGAGGATGGGAAAGATTATGTGCCGACGAATAAGTGGGTGTCATTCGGCCACCACTTCGCGGCAATCGCCGCTGCCGGCCCGCTTGTCGGACCGATTCTGGCAGCTCAGTTCGGCTATCTGCCCGGGCTTTTATGGCTGTTAATCGGGGCGGTGATCGGAGGAGCCGTGCACGATATTGTCGTATTGTTTGCATCAATGCGGAAAAACGGGAAAACGCTTTCTGAAGTCGCCAAAGAAGAGCTCGGCCCGGTGGCGGGTTTTTGCACGGGTCTCTCGATGCTGTTTATCATTACGATCACGATGGCGGGACTGTCCATGGTTGTGCTGCACGCGCTTGAGAAAAACCCGTGGGGAACGTTTGCGGTGGGGATTACGATTCCGATCGCGATGGGGGTCGGCCTCTACTATAAAAAAACGGGCAATCTCAAACTCGCATCAACTGTCGGGTTTCTTTTGTTAATGGCCGGTGTTGTAATCGGGCCGCAGCTGCAGACAACGGCTTTCGGGGACATGCTGACACTGGATGCGAAAACGCTTGCAGTGGCGCTTCCTGTCTATGCGTTTTTCGCCGCGGCGCTTCCGGTTTGGCTTTTGCTGGCTCCTCGTGACTATTTAAGCAGTTTTATGAAAATCGGGGTTTTTGCCGCTTTGATCGCAGGCGTCTTTTTCGTCAATCCCGCCATTAAATTTCCTGCCGTAACGGAGTTTATTCACGGCGGAGGGCCGGTGATCGCGGGTCCTGTCTGGCCGTTTATTTCAATAACGATTGCCTGCGGCGCCATTTCGGGCTTTCATGCATTTGTCGGTTCCGGCACAACGCCGAAAATGCTGGATAAATGGAGTGATATAAAGCCGGTTGCTTTCGGAGCGATGCTTGTGGAATGTCTCGTCGGAATTATGGCGCTCATTGCAGCTGCCGCTCTTGAGCCCGCCGACTATTTTGCTATTAACAGCACGCCTGAAATATTCCGCACCCTCGGGATGAATGTCGTCCATCTGCCTGAATTGAGCAAAGAAATCGGGCTCAGTCTGGAAGGAAGAACGGGCGGCGCCGTTACGCTTGCCGTCGGAATGACGTATATCTTTACGGAGATTCCGTTTTTCAGTCATTTGGCTTCATACTTTTTTCAATTCGTCATTATGTTTGAAGCGGTGTTTATTTTAACGGCGATTGATGCGGGAACCCGTGTCGCCCGGTACTTGATTCAAGAGTTTTTCGGAGAGGTCTATAAGCCGCTGAAAAAAACAGACTGGCTGCCGGGCTCGATTTTCTCAAGCGCGCTCGCCTGCCTGCTGTGGGGCTATCTTCTGTATTCGGGCGACATCAGCTCCATTTGGGCGCTGTTCGGCGTATCCAATCAGCTTATGGCGTCTGTCGGCTTAATTATCGGTGCGACCGTCGTATTAAAAATAGCGGATAAGCGGCGCTATATGCTGACATGCCTGATTCCTCTCGCTTATTTGTACGTGACCGTCAACTATGCGGGTTATTGGATGGTGCGGTATGTGTATTTGAACCCCGAAGCGGCGGGATACAACGTGCTGAATGGCGTTTTATCCATTATCATGCTCATTCTCGGGCTTGTGATTATCATTGCGGCTGTGAAAAAATGGGCGAATGTATGGCGTGATCCGAGTGCCAGACTGGAAGCTTCAATACCCGGATAAATCCGCGGCCGTCCGAACATTGCAGCATCATAAAAAAAGCAGAGAGCCGATCGGTCTCTCTGCTTTCATCTTATGACAAATCCGCCGCTTCCAAAAGGTAATCCGCCAAATGAACCGCGCGGACACGGCCTGTTAATCCTTCGCGTAAAATGCCGAGCTGCATTTGCAGAAGGCATCCGGGATTGGCTGTCACGATGACGGCCGCCTCCGTTTTTCCGGCGGCTTTCATCTTGCTGTCTAATATTTTCATAGACATCTCTGACTCTGTTATATTATAAATTCCCGCCGACCCGCAGCAGCTGTCGGCCTTTTCCATTTCTCTGTACTCAGCCCCTTTAATGCTTTTCAAAAGCGTGCGCGGTTCCTCTGACGTATGCATCACATTGCGGAGGTGGCAGGAGTCCTGATATGTGACGATATGAGGAGACTGTGCCCGCAGGTTTTTTTGATGGAACTTCAGATCAACCAGTACGGATGAAAAGTCTTTGAGCTTCCGGACGAATTGTCCGGCACGTTCCGCCCATCCAGGTTCATCTTTCAGTAAATGCGGATATTCCTGAAGAAAGGCGCCGCATCCGCCGGCGTTTGTAATGATATAATCAGCATCAAGCGCTTCAAAAGCCGCGATATTCCGCTTGGCCAGTTCTTTTCCCATCTCTTTTTCTCCGCTGTGCCCGTGAAGCGCGCCGCAGCACGCCTGGCCGTCCGGAACCGCGATTTCACACCCGGCCGCCTGTAAAAGCGCCGTTGTCGCATGATTTGTCGCTAAAAACATCGTATCCATTAAGCAGCCCGAGAAAAAAGCGGCCCGTTTTTGGACGGGACCCGCGGCAGGAAGAAAACGCGGCCTTTCCTTCATGTCTTTCCGTTTCGGGGCGGGCGGGAGCACTTGTTCCATTGTGCGCAGATGTTCAGGCAAAACGCGAAGCATACCGGTTTTTCTGACGGCGGTCTGCAGTCCCGATCTTTGGTATATTCCGAGAAGATTCACGGCTGTCTGCATGCGGTTTTGGTGAGGGAAAAGCCCGGTGAAGGCGGCTTTCCGCAAGAGGCGCACGCCCGGCTTATGTTTTTTATTTTGATGAATGATATCCCTCGCTTCTTCAAGCAGCTGTCCGTAATTGACCCCTGCCGGACAAACGGGCTCGCATGCCCGGCATCCGAGACACAGCGAAAGTGAGCGCTCGACATCTTCATCCGGCTCGATCAGTCCGTCAGTGACGGCTTTCATCAGGGCGATCCGGCCGCGCGGTGAATGGGATTCTTGAAATCCCGATTCGATATAGGTCGGACAGGAAGGAAGGCAGAAGCCGCAGCGCATACAGTTCAGCAATTCACCTTCATCCATGCGGTTTTTGAATTCTGTTTGAATTTGTTTCTGCTCTTTAGCCGTGGTCATTTCATCACCACCACGCGTTTCCTTGATGAATTGGCGAATATTTTTCCCGGATTCAGCAGATTTTGGGGATCAAGCGCTTGTTTGATCGCTTTCATGGCGGTGATGCCTTCTGTTTTCAGTTTCATTTCTAAATACGGCGCTTTTACGATGCCGACCCCGTGTTCACCCGTTATCGTCCCGCCCAGCTCAATCGCTTTTTCAAAAATGGCGGCAAAAGCTTTTTCGACACGTTCCATCTCCTCTGTATTCCGGATATCGGTGGTGCACGTCGGATGGAGGTTGCCGTCTCCGGCATGGCCGAATGTGCAGATGGACAGGCCGTATGTTTCTGCAATCTCGTTAATGGCTTTGACCATGCTGGCAATTTGTGATCTCGGCACGGTCGCATCTTCCAGAATCGTTGTCGGTTTCAGCCGGGCAAGGGCTGATAATGCGGACCGTCTGGCCTCTGTAAGCGCGAATGCCTCTTCCTCGGTTTCAGCCGTTTGGACGGATACGGCTGCTCCGTTTTTACAGATGGCTTCGATTTTTTCCATATCTCGTCTGACCGTTTCGATGTCACCGTCCTGTTCGATCAGCAGCACCGCTTTTGCGTCGGTCGGAAGCCCGATCTTGGCGTAATCTTCAATGACCTGCAGTGTCGGCTGATCCAGAAATTCGAGTGTCGCCGGAATGATTTTTTCAGCGATGATGGCAGAAACCGATTCCGCAGCCGCTTCAATATGTTCATAGAGTGCAAGCAGCGTTTTTTTCGTTTCCGGCTTCGGAACCAGCTTTAAAGTCGCTTCCGTCACAACGCCGAGCGTCCCTTCTGATCCGACGAAAAGCCGGGTCAGATCATAACCGGCGACATCCTTTGTCAGCTTTCCTCCTGTGCGGATGATATCGCCTGAAGCCAAGACGGCTTCAAGGCCGAGGACATAATCCCGGGTGACGCCGTACTTCAAACCGCGCAGCCCGCCGGAATTTTCATTAATATTCCCGCCGATCGTCGATATTTTCATGCTGCTCGGATCAGGCGGATAAAATAAACCTTTTTGTTCAACCGCACGGATCATATCTTGCGTGATTACGCCCGGCTGGACGGTTGCCGTCAAATTTTCTTCATCGATTTCTAGAATGCGGTTCATATGTTTGAATAAAAGCACAAGCCCGCCTTCAGACGGACATGTGCCGCCGCATAAGTTTGTGCCTGAACCCCTCGGCACGATCGGAATGTCATGCCTGCTGCAAATCGTTAGTATACGCGACACGTCATCCGCGCTGCGGGGGGCGATTACCGCATCCGGCATGGCTTGCAGCTGAGGAGCCGCATCATAAGAATACACAAGACGGCCCGCCGCCGAATCATCATAATTCTCCTTCCCGACCGTCCGGATGAATGCTTCTTTTGCCTCTCGTGAAATCATGTTCTCCCAACCTCCCTGATAAGAAAAGCGTTTTCATTTAATTGTAAAGAAAAACGATTCCGCACACTATGGAGAAACATATGAAAAATGATGATATGATTACGTGATTTTTGTATGTTGATCTAAAAAGCGCAGCGCCAAATAAAAAGCCGTTATGTCTTCGGGGCGGTCAAGTTTCATATTTGTCAGTGATTCCAGTTTGGAAAGACGGTAGCGCAATGTATTGATATGAATATGCATGTCGTCGGCGGTGCGCTTAAACGATAATTGCCGGTCGAAAAAGGCGCGCAGCGTATCCAGAAGTTCTTCCCGGTCCAGTACATGCTCGAGAACCCGCCGTGAAAATTCCGACCTCGTGCGGGGTGTGATATCGGCAAGACACATATCCAGTTTTAAATCTTCTTCAAAGACGGCCTGCTTGTCACCGATACCGGCTGAAAGTGCTTTATCCGCCTGTTCGTATGATTCCGTGAGGCGCTCTCCCGGAACGATCCGTCCGATGCCGGCGGTGACAGGCTGCCCGAAAACGGCGCCGATCTTTTTAATGAGCTGTGTTTTGGAAGCCGAATTTGCTTCATGATTAATGAGAATGCGTTCATTTCCCCAGCGGACAAACAGGTCTTCAGGGCATTCGTACTGCCAGAGCCGCCCGAGCTCCTCCGCTTTATATTGCTCATAACGGCCTTGAATGAGTATGATCCGGCGGTATGCGTGAAGGTCTGCGCCGATGAGCTTTGCTTTTTCTAAAAAGCCCGGAGACCATTCTTTCAGCTGCAGCCAATCAACCATAAAGGATTCAAGCATTCTCGCACGCCACTGCGCTTCTTCCATATGGCGCGTTTCTTTAATAAACAGCTCCGTCATTTTTCTGAGCAATTCTCCGAAAGGAAGGATATCGTCAGGGTCTCCTGTCAGACCGAATACTCCGATCACTTCATGACCTGAAAAAACGGGGAGGTTCAGTCCTGCTTTTACGCCCTCGAGCCGTTTTTCATCTTCTTTCGTAATGATGACATTCCGTTTTTCGCGCGCGCAGATCAGTGCGCCTTCATGAAACCATCCGGCGCGCGCCTCGTTGGTGCCCGCGATGATCATTCCTTTTGTATCGGCAATAATTACTTCGCGGCTGTACATATGTTTGACTTCGGCAATCAACTTCTTTGCCAGTTCCGGCTGTAACTGCATGGCGATCCCCCTCGCCATTATTATACAAAAAAAACCGGGTGTGCCATCACCCGGTTCATGCTTATTGCGCAGGTTTTAATCCGCCTTCAAGTGTTTTGAGCATTTCATTTTTTTCTGAGTCCGACGCATGCTGCCAAAGAACTTCGAATAAGACGCCGAGGCCCGGAAGCATTTTTTCTTCACCGCTTTGGATGGCGTCAACGATAGTATGCTCCAGCTGATCCTGGTTATTGCCGGTTACATTGGCAATAACGGCGTTGCGTAAATTAAGATCCATTACAACCGCTCCTTTTTCCTGAATGTGATACGCATATTCTTACCGCGCACGCGGTTTATTATGTGCTGTTCTTAAGATATAATAACAACATGCATGAAAAAAGGAGAGCACAGACATAAAGTGAAACGAATCGACTCTGCAAAAAACCAAAAAGTGAAGGATTGGAAAAAACTTCACACAAAAAAAGAGAGACTTAAAACGAATACATTTCTGATAGAAGGAGAGCATCTGGCAGAAGAAGCGCTCAAATCAAAGGGAACGGTAAAAGAAATTCTCGTAAACGATGAGAGCGCCATCCCGGCCGATCTGGACATGAGTATCCCGTGCTACGTGCTGAGCGAAGACGCGTTTTCAGCCGTGACGGAAACGGAAACGCCGCAGCGGATCGCCGCGGTCTGCCATATGCCGGATAAGCAGCCTGATCAGCTGAAGCGGCTGCTTCTGATTGATGCCGTGCAGGACCCGGGGAATTTAGGAACAATGATCAGAACGGCAGATGCGGCGGGGATCGACGCCGTTGTCCTTGGTGAGGGAACAGCAGACCCGTACAACGGAAAAACGCTGCGTTCAGCACAAGGTTCTCATTTTCATATTCCCATTTTGAAACGTCCGCTTGATGAGTTTACCGCTGAGCTGAAATCACAAGGCGTCGCGATCTACGGCACGGCGCTTGAAAACGGTGCGGCTTATCAAAGCGTGAAGCCTGAAGAATCGTTCGCGTTAATCGTCGGGAACGAGGGGGCGGGAGTGGACGCCGGCCTTCTGCAAAAAACGGATCTCAACTTGTACGTTCCGCTGTACGGACAGGCGGAATCGCTGAATGTGGCGGTAGCGGCCGCCATCCTCGTTTATCATCTCAGAGGATAGGTTGCGAAAAGCCTTGGATTTCACTATAATAGATAGCAATAATGTAAAAACCGTGACAGAGGACGTCAATTTTTGCACACACTGCCTTCCAGGGAGAAAATGCCGCTGACTGAAAGCATTTTTATCGCAGCACAGAAATTGATTTTCACCTCTCGAGTTGTCACCGGGACCGCGCCAAACGCGCGTAAAGGTGAACCGGAACGATCGTTTCCGTTATGTCAATGAAGCTGTCGGCAGATGAAGTCTGCCTTAAAAAGGGTGGTACCGCGGCCACAACTCGTCCCTTCTCTCAAGGGGCGGGTTTTTTTGTTTTCTGAAAAAGGCATAGAACGGTTTGGTTTACATAAAAGGAGGATGCATGATGGAAGAGAAGCTTAAACAGCTCGAACTGGAAGCTGCAGAAAAAGTAGAAGCGGCGGGTTCATTAAAAGAAGTTAACGACATTCGGGTGCAATATCTCGGAAAAAAAGGGCCGATTACAGAAGTTCTCCGCGGCATGGGCAAACTGTCCGCCGAAGAGCGCCCGAAAATGGGAGCGCTCGCCAATGAAGTGAGAGAGCGCATTGCAGCAGCCATTACGGCGAAAAATGAACAGCTTGAACAAGAAGAGATGAATAAAAAACTCAGCAGCCAGACGATTGACGTCACATTGCCGGGCAGTCAGGTAAACATCGGCGGACGCCATCCGCTGACGGTCGTTATTGAAGAAATTGAAGATTTATTTATCGGAATGGGATATACCGTCGAAGAAGGCCCTGAAGTGGAAACGGATTATTACAACTTTGAGGCGCTGAACCTGCCGAAGGAACATCCGGCCCGCGACATGCAGGACAGCTTTTACATTACAGAAGAAATGCTGATGAGAACGCAGACGTCACCGGTGCAGACGCGCACGATGGAAAAGCATAAAGGAAAAGGCCCCGTCAAAATCATTTGTCCCGGTAAAGTGTATCGCCGCGACAACGATGACGCGACACATTCCCATCAGTTCATGCAGATTGAGGGTCTCGTCGTCGACCGCAAAATCAGCATGAGCGACCTGAAAGGCACGCTTGAATTGGTCGCCAAAAAAATGTTCGGCCAAGATCGTGAAATCAGGCTCCGTCCGAGCTTTTTCCCATTCACAGAGCCTTCTGTCGAGGTGGATGTGACCTGCTTTAAGTGCGGCGGACAAGGCTGCTCCGTCTGCAAAAAAACAGGCTGGATCGAAATTCTCGGCGCCGGCATGGTTCACCCGAACGTGCTGAAGATGGCCGGATTCAATCCTGAGGAATACCAGGGTTTTGCTTTCGGAATGGGTGTGGAACGTATCGCGATGCTGAAATACGGCATTGAAGATATCCGCCATTTCTATACCAATGATGTCAGATTCATTTCGCAGTTTAAACAGGCGTAAGAGGAGGATACACATGTTTGTTTCTTATAAATGGTTAGAAGATTACGTTGACTTGCAGGGAATCGACCCGGCCGTGCTTGCAGAAAAAATTACGAGAGCCGGTATTGAAGTTGAGGGTATCGAGTATAAAGGGGAGGGCGTAAAAGGCGTTGTCATCGGACACGTGCTTGAGCGCGAACAGCACCCGAATGCCGACAAACTCAACAAATGCCTTGTTGATATCGGTGCGGAGGAACCCGTGCAGATTATCTGCGGCGCCCCGAATGTTGATAAAGGACAGAAGGTTGCCGTTGCAACGGTCGGAGCCGTGCTTCCCGGCAATTTCAAAATTAAAAAAGCCAAGCTGCGCGGCGAAGCGTCTCACGGCATGATCTGTTCCCTTCAGGAGCTCGGCATTGAAAGCAAGCTCGTGGCGAAAGAATATGCGGAAGGCATTTTCGTTTTTCCGAATGATGCTGAAACGGGAGCTGACGCAATGGCGGCCCTTCAGCTTGATGATGCGATTTTAGAATTGGGCTTAACGCCGAACCGCGCCGACGCGATGAACATGCTTGGCGTGGCTTATGAAGTTGCGGCTATCCTCGGCGCAGAGGTAAAACTTCCGGAGGCTTCATATGAAAAAGCGGCAGAAAAAGCGGCGGATGCTGTTTCCGTTAAGGTTGAAGATACGCAGGCCAATCCGCATTATGCCGCAAAAATCATTAAAAACGTCAAAATCGGCCCGTCACCGCTTTGGATGCAGACGAAGCTGATGAATGCAGGCATCCGCCCGCATAATAACGTCGTGGACATTACAAACTTCGTCCTCCTTGAGTACGGACAGCCGCTTCACGCTTTCGATTACGACCGGTTCGGTTCAAAAGAGGTCGTCGTCAGAAAAGCGGCGGAAAATGAAACCATCGTGACGCTGGATGAACAAGAGCGCAAGCTGTCAAGCAGCCATTTGGTCATCACAAACGGAAAAAAAGCGCAAGCCGTTGCGGGAGTCATGGGCGGAGCTGAGTCTGAAGTCCGTGAAGACACCACTGCGATTTTACTGGAAGCCGCTTATTTCGACGGACAGACCGTCCGCAAAGCGTCGAGAGACCTCGGGCTGAGAAGCGAAGCGAGCGCCAGATATGAAAAAGGCATTGATCCGGCACGCGTTCTGCTGGCGGCTGAACGGGCCTGCAGTCTCATTCAGGCATATGCCGGCGGAGAAGTGCTCTCAGGCACGGTTGAAGAAAACCATCTGACAATCGAAGCAAACAATATTCACGTGTCTGTTGAAAAAGTGAACGCCGTGCTCGGCATGACAATCGCTAAAGAAGAAATCATCAGCATTTACAAGCGCCTCGGGTTTGCAGTCGGTGAAGCTGAAGGCGTTCTCGTCGTAACGGTGCCGTCGCGCCGCGGAGATATTAGAATAGAAGAAGACCTGATTGAAGAAGCGGCGAGATTGTACGGGTATGACAATATTCCGTCCACGCTTCCGGAAACGGCCGGCACGACAGGCGGCTTGACACCGTATCAGGCAAAACGCCGGAAAGTGAGACGTTTCCTTGAAGGAGCGGGTCTTTCACAAGCGACCACTTATTCATTAACGAATGATAAAAAAGCGGCCGCTTTTGCGATCGAAAAATCATTCAACACGATGCTTGCTCTGCCGATGAGCGAAGAAAGAAGCATTCTCAGACACAGCCTTGTGCCGAATCTTCTTGAAGCCGTTTCATACAATCTGGCCAGACAGACTGATTCCGTTGCTTTATATGAAACGGGTTCTGTATTTCTGACGAAAGAAGAAAACACAAAACCGGTTGAAAAAGAACGGGTTGCCGGAGCTGTAACCGGATTGTGGCGCAAAAATTTATGGCAGGGTGAGAAAAAGCCGGTTGATTTCTTCGTCGCCAAAGGAATCGTTGAAGGCCTGCTGCATCAATTGAATGTGTCAGACCGGGTTGAATTTGTCCAGTCAGAACGCAAAAACATGCATCCCGGCCGGACGGCAAACATTCTATTGAACGGTTCGCTTGCCGGATTTATCGGCCAGGTGCATCCGGCAATGGAAAAAGAGCTGGATATCAAAGAAACGTATGTGTTCGAGCTTGATCTGCACGCGCTTCTGACCGAGGAAACAGAACCTGTCGTGTATACGCCGATTCCGAAGTACCCGTCCGTCACGCGCGACATTGCGCTTGTGGCAGATAAAACCGTTACAAGCGGACAGCTCGAAGCCGTGATCAAAGAAGCCGGCGGCGCGCTGCTGAAAGAAGTCACCGTATTTGATGTGTACGAAGGTGAGCATATGGAAGAAGGCAAAAAATCCGTCGCCTTCTCGCTCCAATATGTTAACCCTGAACAAACATTGACAGAAGAAGAAGTGACAAAAGTACATGAAAACGTGCTGAAAGCGCTGGAAGAAACGTATCAGGCCGTATTAAGAGGATAAAGAAAAAGCTTGCAGATCACTCTGCAAGCTTTTTTACTATGACCGCTTCCGTTCAACAAGGCGTTTCGCTTTTTGCGTATTGGCAAAATGAAGTTTAGTGAACGTTCTGAGCGCACCTTCTCCCTTATTGATGATCAGCTTGGCGGCAGCTTCATCGACGTGCGGCCCCGCGCCTTTTGGAATCGTCATCCCAGCCTCACGCGAAAGCTTATCCATTTCAATTAAGAAAGAATATCGCGCAATGATAGAGGCTGCGGCGACGGAAAGATGTATGCTTTCCGCTTTCGTGCTGAAAAACGTTTTTTCTTTTACGATATCCCGTCCGGAAAGATGCTTAAAATAAATGCCGGGCTCTGCGAATTGGTCAATCAAAATCGCTTCCGGTTTAACGCCGTTCATTTTTCTCAGCAGATTGGAAATCGCCTGATTATGAAGGAGCGCCTTCATTTTTCCTTGGCTCATGCCTTTTTCCTGCATCTGATTGTATTTTTCGTTTTTTAACACAAGCAGGCTGTAAGGAATGGTTTTAATTAACAGTTTGGCGATTTCAATAATCTGCGGATCTTTTAAATCCTTCGAATCCTTCACACCGAGTTCTCTCATTAAAGAGAGCTTTGTTTTGTCGGCGTATGCGCAGGCAACCGTTATCGGCCCGAAGTAATCGCCTGTTCCGACTTCATCAGAGCCGATCACTGACATGGAGGCAATGCCCGCCGGGGGAGCGTAGAGCGGGTCGGCCGCTTTTTTGACGGTTTTCTTTGCTTTCGGCGCCTCAGCCGTTCCCCAGCGGGCCGCTTCTGTGCCGGCGTTTTTTCCTTGAAAGAGAACCTTGCCCGAGCGGTAGGCTGTAATGGTACAGCCCGGAGGCTTAGCCTGGAAGACGGCGCCCTGCGGAACGGCGGGAGTAAGGGAGCCGGCATAGGATTGTTTCATTTGTTCCATAGCGGAAGCGGATACTTTTATAACAGAATGGGACACGATATAATCTCCTTTTTTGGCACTTTTCACTGTATATACCAGTGTATCATAACAGCCCGAGGCTCGTCTTTCCATTCAAACGATAATCGTGGTATGATAGGAACTAGGATTCTCGCGGAATGGAGGAGAAACGTTGTCTGACGGCAAAAAAACCAAAACGACAGTAAACATTTACGGCCAGCACTTCACCATTATCGGGGAAGAAAGCAAAGCGCACATGCGTCATGTGGCCGGAGTGGTTGATGATAAAATGAGAGAAATCAACGAGAAAAATCCATATCTTGATATAAATAAGCTCGCTGTATTGACTGCGGTCAATGTTGTGCATGATTATATGAAACTGCAAGAAAAATATGAAATACTGGAGCGGCAGCTTAAAGAAAAGGAATGAACACCATATGATAGATATCATCATCTTAGTTCTGCTCTTAATGGGCACATTGCTTGGATTAAAAAGAGGATTTATCCTCCAATTTATATATTTAACGAGTTTCATCCTCTCGATTGCGTTTGCGGCGCTTTTTTACAAAAGCCTGGCCCCGCATCTGAGCTTTATACCCGCGCCTGATTTTTCCGGCGGGCAGGCGGCTCTGTCTTTTATTAAAGGAAACGTAGAGACGGCTTATTACAACGCGATCGCGTTTGTCATTTTGTTTATCATCGCAAAGATTCTGCTCCGGATTATCGGAGCGGCGCTTAATATCATCGCCGGCATTCCGGTCATTAAACAGATCAACAAACTGCTGGGCGGGGTGCTTGGGTTTCTGGAAGTCTATTTATTTGCGTTTATCCTGCTATACGTCGCATCCGTACTGCCGGTAAGCGCGCTTCAGGATATGCTCGCACAATCGACGCTTGCAAATATCATCACACATCATACGCCGTATCTGTCAGGGCTCCTGCAAGAACTGTGGGCCCAGTACGGGGCATAAAAAACTTCTCTTGACCGGAGAAGTTTTTTTCAAGCTCTGCGTCAGTTGTGCCGGAGGAGAAAAATTTGTATGATGAAAAGCAGGAAACGACTGGGGGTTAACAGTATGCATAAAAAAGATATCATCAGGCTGCTTGAAACGATTGCGGTCTATATGGAACTGAAAGGGGACAACCCGTTTAAAATATCAGCCTTCCGAAAAGCGGCAGCGGCGCTTGAGCAGGATGACCGCAGCCTGTCGGAAATCGACGACATGATGTCTTTATCCGGAATCGGAAAAGGCACCTACGGCGTCATTCGTGAATATATGCAGGAAGGTGTGTCCGGCACGCTTCTCCAATTGCAGAAAGAAGTTCCGGAAGGCTTGGTTCCTCTTTTGAAGCTTCCGGGCCTCGGCGGCAAAAAAATCGCCAAGCTGTATCAGGAGCTTGGCGTTCATGACGCGGAATCGCTGAAAGAAGCATGCGAGCAGCAAAAAGTACAGGGGCTCGCCGGTTTCGGCAAAAAAACGGAGGAGAAAATCCTTCAGGCTCTCGGAGAAGCCGGAAAACAGCCGGAACGTTTTCCGATCGGCTATGCGCTCAGCATTGCTTCAGTAATTGAAGAACATTTGGCCCGGCTGACGGATATTCAGAAATATTCCCGGGCCGGCAGTCTCAGAAGAGCGCGGGAAACCGTAAAAGATCTGGATTACATTATCGCTACAGATCATCCGGAGGCTGTCAGAGAACAGCTTCTTTCCCTCCCGAACGTAAAAGACGTGATAGCGAGCGGGGACACAAAAGTATCAGTCATCCTGACCTTTGAATATGAGACGAGTGTGGATTTCCGGCTTGTGACAGAGGAACAGTTTGCCACCACACTGCATCATTTTACCGGTTCTAAAGATCACAACATTAAAATGCGCCAGCTGGCGAAAGAGCGCGGTGAACGGATCAGTGAATACGGAGTAGAAACTATAGAAACGGGAGACGTCAAAACATTCCCGAGCGAAGAAGCGTTTTACGCCCACTTCGGTCTGCCGTTTATTCCTCCTGAGCTCAGAGAAAGCGGGCAGGAGGTCGACACGTACCGGGAAGAAACGGACCTTGTGGAGCATAAAGCGATAAAAGGCGATCTCCACATGCACTCAGCCTGGAGTGACGGCGCTTTTTCCATCAGGGAAATGGCAGAAGCATGTATGGCAAAAGGCTATCAGTACATGGCGATCACCGACCATTCTCAATATTTAAAGGTAGCCAACGGGTTAACGGCCGAACGGCTCAAAAAACAGGCGGAAGAAATTGACGCGTTAAATGCTGAATTTGAAAATTTTCATATTTTTAAAGGCGTAGAAATGGACATTCTCCCCGACGGTTCGCTTGATTATGATGACAGTGTTCTGTCTGAAATGGATCTTGTCATCGCATCTATTCATTCAAGCTTCAGCCAGCCGGAGCATGTCATTATGAAACGGCTTGAACAGGCGCTGACGAATAAGCACGTGGACATTATCGCCCACCCGACGGGACGCCTGATCGGCAGACGGGCCGGCTATGAAGTCGACATCGACATGCTGATTGAACTCGCCGCCAAAACAAATACGGCGCTTGAACTGAATGCAAACCCCGCGCGCCTCGATTTGCGGACTGAGCATCTGATCAAAGCAAATGAAAAAGGTGTGACTTTGGTCATTAATACCGATGCCCATAATATCGAGATGCTCGATGATATGAAAACGGGCGTGACCGCTGCGCGCAAAGGCTGGACGGAGACAAAACATGTGTTAAACGCCCGGCCGCTACACGAGGTCAAAGCATTTCTGACGCGCAATGATTAAGTAAGGAGGATCACAAAACCGTGCAGCAAAAAGTGTTATCATCACTTGAATTTCATAAAGTAAAAGAACAGATTACCGCACATGCCGTCTCATCGCTCGGCCGGGAGAAGCTTCTGCAGCTGAAACCTTTGACGGATCTCTCAGACATCCAAAAACAGCTGGATGAAGTTGAAGAAGCATCCGCGGTCATGCGCTTGAGAGGCCATGCTCCGTTCGGCGGACTGACCGACATAAGATCCGCTTTACGGCGGGCGGAAATCGGCAGTGTGCTGACACCGGCGGAATTCACCGAATTGTCCGGGCTGCTGTATGCCGTTAAACAAATGAAGCATTTTATCAGCCAAATGACAGAAGACGGCGTCGGCATTCCGCTGATACAGGCCCATGCAGAAGAGCTGATTACATTAGGCGATTTGGAAAGGGAGATTAACTCCTGCATTGATGACCATGGTGAAGTGCTTGATCATGCGTCACCCGCTTTAAGGGGAATCCGCACGCAGCTCAGGACGCTTGAATCAAGAGTCAGAGACCGGCTTGAATCGATGCTGCGTTCATCTTCCGCTTCTAAAATGCTGTCTGACACCATCGTTACGATTCGGAATGACCGCTTTGTCATCCCGGTCAAACAGGAATACAGATCAAGCTACGGCGGAATTGTCCACGATACATCTTCATCCGGTGCGACACTGTTTATTGAACCGCAGGCGATCGTAGATATGAACAACTCGCTTCAGCAGGCGAAAGTAAAAGAAAAACAGGAAATCGAACGGATTCTTCGAATGCTGACGGAGCATACGGCTGAACACACACAAGAAATCGCTCAAAATGTGGAAGTGCTGCAGACACTGGATTTCATTTTCGCCAAAGCGAGATACGCAAAAGCGATGAAGGCGACAAAACCACTTATGAACGGAGACGGCTTTATCCGGCTGAAAAAAGCGCGCCATCCGCTGCTGCCCCAAGATCAAGTCGTGGCCAACGATATTGAACTGGGCGGAGATTATTCAACGATCGTTATCACGGGACCGAATACGGGCGGTAAAACCGTTACGTTAAAAACACTCGGGCTGCTGACGATAATGGCGCAGGCAGGATTGCACATACCGGCTGATGAGGGATCGGAAGCAGCCGTATTTGACAATGTGTTTGCCGATATCGGCGATGAACAGTCGATCGAACAAAGTCTGAGTACGTTCTCATCCCACATGGTCAATATCGTCAATATTTTAAAAGACGTGTCTGAAAACAGTCTTGTGCTGTTTGATGAACTCGGTGCCGGAACAGATCCGCAGGAAGGGGCGGCGCTTGCCATGAGCATCCTTGACGAAGTTCACCGGACAAACGCCAGAGTGCTTGCGACAACCCATTATCCGGAACTGAAAGCATACGGATATAACAGACAAGGCGTCATGAATGCCAGCGTTGAATTTGACATTGAAACGCTTTCGCCTACCTATAAGCTTCTGATCGGAGTGCCGGGCCGAAGCAACGCATTTGAAATCTCAAGACGCCTTGGGCTTCCGGAGCATATCATCGGCCAGGCGAAGTCAGAAATGACCGCCGAACATAACGAAGTCGATCTGATGATCGCATCGCTTGAAAAAAGCAAAAAAAGAGCGGATGAAGAGCTTTCTGAAACCGAATCAATCAGAAAAGAAGCAGAAAAACTGCACAAAGAGCTTCAGCAGCAGATCATTGAGCTGAACGCCCAAAAAGATAAAATGATGGAAGAAGCCGAGCAGAAAGCTGCGGAAAAACTGGAAGCCGCCGCAAATGAAGCCGAACAGATTATCCGCGAACTCCGGTCCATCAAGCAAGAACACAGATCCTTTAAGGAACACGAGCTGATTGACGCCAAAAAACGTCTCGGAGACGCGATGCCGGCTTTTGAAAAATCAAAGCAGCCGGAAAGAAAAACAGAGAAAAAACGCGAGCTCAAGCCGGGCGACGAAGTAAAGGTGCTCACATTCGGACAAAAAGGGGCGCTGCTTGAAAAAACCGGCGAGAAAGAATGGAACGTCCAAATCGGCATCCTTAAAATGAAGGTGAAGGAAAAAGATCTTGAGTTTCTCAAATCGGCTCCTGAACCGAAAAAAGAAAAAGCAATCACCGCCGTAAAAGGGAAGGATTATCACGTATCCCTTGAACTTGACCTCAGGGGAGAGCGTTACGAAAACGCCCTCAGCCGCGTCGAAAAATATTTAGATGACGCGGTGCTTGCCGGCTATCCGAGAGTGTCCATCATTCACGGAAAAGGCACGGGCGCCCTCCGAAAAGGGGTGCAGGATCTTCTGAAAAACCACCGCAGCGTGAAAAGCTCGCGGTTCGGGGAAGCGGGAGAAGGAGGATCAGGCGTAACGATTGTCGAACTAAAATAAAAAGGGAGTAAACGTCATGAATGCTTTTTGGGAAAATGAGCTTGTTGAAATCGCGGCTTATTACAGTGTAGCCGTCTTGTGTCTCGTCATTTTTCTGACCGTGTTTGAATTGGTGACATCCTATAAAAACTGGGTGGAAATCCAAAAAGGCAATCTTGCGGTGGCAATGGCGACCGGAGGGAAAATTCTCGGTATCGCAAATGTCTTTCAGCACAGCATCGCCCAGCATAATTCGCTTTTGCAAATGATCGGCTGGGGCGTATACGGATTTATTATGCTTTTAATCAGCTATTTTATCTTTGAATTTCTGACGCCCCGGTTTAAAATTGATAAAGAAATTGAAAAAGATAACAGAGCTGTCGGCTTTATTTCATTTGTCATCTCAGTCGGCCTGTCATTTGTGGTGGCCGCTGGGATTTAAGGGGACGGGGAAAAATGGAGAAGCTTGCGAAAGTGCTGCTGTCGGCAGCGGGAATTTTTCTGTTCATCGGACTTATTTATCTGGTCATGACATCTTAATACTGAAAAAAGGCTGCCGAACTAAAATCGGCGGCCTTTTTTATTGAGAATACCAGTTTATGCAGGCCGTATCGGAGCAAATGACGGCTTCCCAACTCATGGCGCGGATGACAGATGGCATGTCTTGTTCTTCCATGAGAAAGAGTGTCGTAAAAGAATTATATATGCTCATAAAAGCGGCGCGCCGTTTTTCGTCGGCAATGATCATGTCAGCCCGCAGCAATCCGCATACATCCGAAGCCGCCGTTTGATTGAGTGAAAATAGACCTTCCGCTTCGATCGGCTCATAAAAAGTGCAGCGCTCAATGTCTTTTGAACGAAACACGTCCAAGAGTCCCGGTATCAAAAATGGCGAAGTGACATCATCGCTCGGCAAGTACAGATCGGGATGAAGCCGATTAAACAGCCTGGCGGATTCAGGAAGTGCATATTCCTCCCGCAGTGCCGTGACAGCGGTCATAAGCGCAAGCGCCGTCTCTTTTTCAGAGCGCAATCCGCAAATGGTCATGACGGTTTTCCAGGAAACGGGGCTGCCCATCGCGATGATCTCCTCATCACTCGGATACATATGTTCATAAGGCCGTTTGCGCTTTTGCTCTTCCCACCCATCCGGCATCCGGACAAAGGGATGAAGCAAAAAGGCGGCCGACGTAAACGGCTTCGGCAGCTGGCGCAGGATAGGAACTCCTTCTTCAAAATGCAGCGTTTCCAGCAAACTCAACACCTCCTGAGACTCGAAATTTCACATGAAACGCTTTCCAATTCCAATCACCCTTCTGCTATAATAATAGCGTATAGGAAAACAGAAGGGAGAGGTATTATGCAGTCTGAAAAGCCATGGCTTTCTCAATATCCCGAAGAGATTCCGCATGAGCTTGAATTTACCGATCAAACCCTGCCATCCAATCTGACAAACTCCGCAGCTCAATTCCCGAACCATACCGCCATTTATTTTCTCGGAAAAAAACTCACATTCCAAGGCGTTCTCACAGATTCGTTAAAGCTGGCCGCTTTTTTACGCAAAACAGGCCTGAAAAAAGGTGACAGAGCCGCCATTATGCTGCCCAATTGTCCGCAGTCGGTCATCGCTTTTTACGGCGTATTGTTTGCCGGCGGCATTGTCGTTCAAACCAATCCTCTCTACACGGAACACGAGCTTGAGTATCAGCTGAAAGACAGTGCGCCGCGCGTGATCATCACCCTCGATATGCTGTTTCCGAAGGTGATAAAAATGAAAACGTTATCAATCGTCGAACGCATTATTACAACGAGTATAAAAGACTTTTTGCCGTTCCCGAAAAATATGCTGTATACGCTCACCCAAAAACAACAGGTGCATATTGATTATGACGGCTGCGAACAAATTCACAAATTAGCGGATATTTTAAAAAACGAAAGAGCGGAGGAAGCGGAGCGATTTGATATTGACCCTGCGCATGACATCGCCGTGCTTCAATACACGGGCGGAACAACCGGCTATCCGAAAGGCGTCATGCTCACACACCGGAACATTCAGGCCAATACAGAAATGTGCGCCGCCTGGATGTACAAAATGAAAAAGGGAGCCGAAAAGGTGCTCGGCATCGTGCCTTTTTTTCATGTGTACGGATTGACCGCCGTGCTCAATTTTTCCATTATGCAGGGATGTGAAATGATCCTTCTTCCTAAATTTAATCCTTTGGATACCCTGAAAACAATCGACAGGCTGAAGCCGACGGTTTTTCCCGGGGCACCGACGATTTACATCGGGCTGTTGCATCACCCGGAGCTGAATAAGTATGATTTGTCCTCCATTGAAAGCTGTCCGAGCGGTTCAGCGGCGCTTCCGGTTGAGGTCAAACAGAAATTTGAAAAAGTGACCGGAGGAAAGCTTGTGGAAGGCTACGGATTATCCGAAGCATCACCGGTTACCCATTCAAACTTCATTTGGGGAAAAAATAAACCAGGCAGCATCGGCTGTCCCTGGCCCAATACCGACGCCGGAATCTATTCAGAAGAAAAAGGCGGGCTTGCGGGGCCGTATGAACACGGCGAGCTGATCGTAAAAGGTCCTCAGGTCATGAAAGGATACTGGAATAAGCAGGAGGAGACGGCGCGTGTCATCAGAGACGGCTGGCTGTTTACCGGTGATATGGGGTATATGGATGAGGAAGGATTTTTCTACATCGCCGACAGGAAAAAAGACATCATCATTGCCGGCGGATACAACATTTACCCCCGGGAGGTGGAAGAGGCGCTTTATGAGCATGAAGCCGTTCAGGAAATCGTCGTAGCGGGCGTCCCTGATTCCTACAGGGGGGAAACGGTGAAAGCATTTATCGTTTTGAAAAAAGGCGCCGAGGCAGATGCCGATGAGCTTGATGCGTTTGCAAGAGAGCGGCTTGCGCCGTACAAAGTCCCGAAGCTTTACGAATTCAGAAAAGAGCTTCCGAAAACGGCCGTCGGAAAAATATTAAGAAGGCGTTTAGTCGAAGAGGAAGATGCTTCCCGTGAAAACAAGGTGCCTTAAAAGAAAAACTTGACAAAATCCGGATTCCTTTTTATCATGAAGTTATGAATGAATAGTCATTCATTTATCGAAGGAAGGAACGATGACATTGAACCAAAAACGGCCAAAGTATATGCAGATTATTGATGCAGCAGTAGAAGTCATAGCGGAAAACGGCTATCACCAATCACAGGTGTCCAAAATCGCCAAGCAGGCCGGCGTTGCGGACGGCACCATCTATTTATATTTCAAAAACAAAGAGGATATACTCATTTCTCTTTTTAAAGAAAAGATGGGCCAGTTCATTGAACGCATGGAAGAAGAAGTGAAAGAAAAAACGACGGCAAAAGAAAAACTCGCCCTCGTTATTAAGCAGCATTTCACACTGCTCGGCAATGACCGCCACCTCGCGATTGTGACCCAGCTTGAGCTCAGACAGTCAAATATCAAGCTGCGCCTGAAAATCAATGATATTTTAAAAGGTTATTTAAACATGCTGGACACCATTTTGACCGAAGGAATCAAGTCGGGGGAATGGAAAGACAATCTCGACGTCCGCCTCGCCCGGCAGATGATATTCGGGACGATAGATGAAACAGTGACAACATGGGTGATGAACGATCAGAAATATGATCTTCCGGATTTGTCAGACAAGGTATTGGAGCTGTTGGTGTCAGGGATTCATCAAAACTAAAGGGGGTTGACGGATGAACAGCCTTTCGATGGCGGTAGAACAATCTGTTGCGGTGATCACCATTAATCATCAGCCGGCCAACGCGCTGTCCGGTGCGGTTTTAGATGAGTTGTCCGGTCTGTTCGACCGGTGTGAAACAGATGACAGCGTCAGAAGTATCATTATTCGCGGTGAGGGAAAATTTTTCTCGGCGGGCGCCGATATAAAGGAATTTACGTCGCTTGAAAATCTTGAGCAATCTTCTGCCATGGCGGATAAAGGCCAGCAGCTGATGGAAAGAATTGAAGGGTTTCCGAAGCCCGTTATCGCAGCGATTCACGGCGCTGCGTTCGGCGGCGGTCTTGAGCTAGCCATGGCCTGCCATATCAGAATCGCTACATTGGATGCAAAGCTCGGCCTGCCCGAGCTGAATCTCGGCATTATTCCGGGCTTTGCCGGGACGCAGCGGCTTCCCCGGTACGTCGGTACGGCGAAAGCGCTTGAAATGATCGGCACTTCAGAACCTGTGACCGGAGAAGAAGCGCTCAGCCTCGGCCTTGTCACGATAGGCGCCGAACATGAGGAAGAGCTGCTGCAAAAAGCGAAAACGCTCGCGGGCAAGTTTGCGGAAAAAAGCCCGCAGTCAATGGCTTATCTGCTTGAGCTCCTTTATTCAAACAAGATCTATTCTTATGACGGCGGCTTAAAGCTTGAAGCAAAGCGCTTTGGGGAAGCATTTGCATCAGATGACGCAAAAGAAGGCATTCAGGCATTTCTCGAAAAAAGAAAGCCTCAATTCGGTGGGCGAAGATAAAGGGGATAAGAATATGAATCTATTTGTACTGATGAAACGGACGTTTGACACAGAAGAGAAAATCGTCATTGAAGCAGGAAAGATTCAGGAGGACGGGGCCGAATTTATCATTAATCCGTATGATGAATACGCCATTGAAGAAGCCATTCAGCTGAAGGAAGAGCACGGCGGAACCGTTACCGCTGTAACCGTCGGCGGAGAAGATGCGGAGAAAGAACTGAGAACCGCCCTTGCGATGGGCTGTGACCAGGCGGTGTTAATCAATATTGAAGATGATCTGAGCGATCCTGACCAATACTCCATTTCAACTATCTTATATCATTATTTCAAGGATCGCGAATATGATCTGATTCTCGGAGGAAATGTCGCGATTGACGGCGGTTCCGGCCAAGTGGCTCCAAGGCTTGCCGAACTGCTAAACATTCCTTGCGTCACAACGATTACAAAACTGACAATCAGCGGCGATGAAGCTGTGGCAGAGAAAGACAACGAAGGGGATACCGAAATCATTAAAACCTCACTTCCTTTAGTCATCACGGCACAGCAAGGCTTAAACGAGCCCCGCTATCCGTCGCTTCCGGGCATTATGAAGGCGAAGAAAAAACCGCTGGAAGAACTTGAGCTCGATGATCTCGATATTGATGAAGATGATGCCGCACCGAAGCTCAAAACGATCGAACGTTTTCTGCCGCCGCAAAAAGAAGCGGGCAGACTGATCGAAGGAGAAGCCGCTGAGCAGGCGAAAGAGCTTGTGTCACTGCTGAGAAAAGAAGCCAAAGTCGTATAAACCGATATTAAAGAAACTGGGGGATGTCAGAATGGGAAAAAAAGTGATCGTACTCGGAGAAATTCGTGACGGCGCCTTACGGAACGTCACCTTTGAAGCCATAGCCGCAGGCAAAACCATTTCCGGCGGAGGAGATGTCATCGGCGTGCTGATGGGAAAAGGCGCGGCTGATGCAGCATCAGAACTCATTCAGTACGGCGCCGACAAAGTATTTACGGCCGATGCGCCGGGGCTTTCTCAGTATACGGCGGACGGATATGCCGCGGTTCTCGGGGATTTGATCGAAAATGAAAAGCCTGATGCGGTCATTTTCGGCCACACTTCTATGGGAAAAGATTTGTCACCTAAGCTTGCGGCCCGGTTTGAAACGGGGCTGATTTCAGACAGCACGGATGTAAGCGTTACCGGAGACAACATCGTTTTTACAAGACCGATCTATTCCGGCAAAGCCTTTGAACAGGTGATTTCAACCGATCCTTTCATTTTGGCGACAATTCGGCCGAATAATATTCAGGCATTAGAAAAAGACGCGAACCGGACGGGTGATATTGAAGAGCTTGCGGCGCCTCCGGCAGATTTGCGGACAGTCATTGAAGAAGTAGTCAAAAAAACGGCGGACGGCGTGGATTTATCAGAAGCGAAAATTATCGTAGCAGGCGGCCGCGGTGTAAAAAGCAAAGATGGGTTTGAACCGTTAAAAGAACTTGCCGAGGTGCTCGGAGCAGCGGTGGGCGCTTCACGCGGCGCGTGTGACGCGGACTATTGCGATTATTCTCTTCAAATCGGCCAGACGGGAAAAGTCGTCACGCCGGATTTGTATATCGCCTGCGGCATTTCCGGAGCGATTCAGCACTTGGCGGGCATGTCAAACAGTAAGGTCATTGTTGCCATTAACAAAGACCCGGAAGCGGAAATATTTAAAATAGCGGACTACGGAATTGTCGGCGATTTGTTCGAAGTGGTTCCGCTTCTGACCCAGGAATTTAAAAATGCCAATATTCATTCATAATCAAAACCCTCTGGCTTAATTTGTCAGAGGGTTTTGATTTGTGTTAATTGGTTCGTACAAATTATAGATTAATAAAACAATAGATTGACATGTACGAACCAATGTAATAAGCTTTTGTAAAGCGCTTACAAACTTATCCATTCAGCATACATTCCAGATACATAGATCGGCTGTAGTGCTTTCATTCTTATTAAGGGAAAGGAATGATCAAGTTTGTCTCACAATACGGCAGTCATTCAAACTGATATCACACGGGGAACCATTAATAAAAACATATACGGACATTTCGCGGAACACCTGGGAAGAGGCATATATGAGGGCATCTGGGTCGGAAAAGATTCCGATATTCCGAATACCGGCGGGGTCAGGACGGATGTTGCCGCCGCCCTCAAACAGCTTCAGATTCCCGTCCTCAGATGGCCGGGCGGCTGTTTTGCTGATGAATACCATTGGGCAAACGGCGTAGGGAAACGCAAAACCATGCTGAATACCCATTGGGGCGGGACGATTGATTCCAATGAATTCGGCACGCACGAGTTTATGATGCTTTGTGAACTGCTCGGCTGCGAACCGTACATCGCCGGAAACGTCGGCAGCGGAACGGTTAAAGAAATGGCTGATTGGATTGAATACATGACGTTTGAAGCGGGCACGCCGATGTCCGACTGGAGAAAAGAAAACGGGCGGGAAAAACCGTGGAAGCTGAAATATTTCGGAATAGGAAATGAGAACTGGGGCTGCGGCGGAAACATGCATCCTGACTATTATGCCGACCTTTACAGAAACTTTCAAACCTATGTCCGTAATTACAGCGGCAATGAAATCTATAAAATTGCCGGCGGCGCGAATGTCGACGATTACCGCTGGACTGAAACTTTAATGAAAAAAGCCGCTGATCTCATGGACGGGCTGAGCCTTCATTATTACACAATACCGGGCGACTTCTGGAAGGGGAAAGGATCAGCGACGGAGTTTACGGAAGATGAATGGTTCATCACGATGAAAAAAGCGGCGCATATGGATGAATTGATCACAAGGCACAGTGCCATCATGGATCAGTACGATCCCGAAAAAAGAGTCGGGCTGATCATTGATGAATGGGGCACGTGGCTTGATCCTGAGCCGGGCACGAATCCGGGCTTTCTGTATCAGCAGAATACGATCCGCGACGCCCTTGTTGCCGCCGCGCATTTTCATATTTTTCATCAGCACGCAGACCGCGTACAGATGGCCAATATCGCGCAAACCGTCAACGTGCTTCAGGCAATGATCCTGACAAAAGGGAAAGAAATGCTGTTGACGCCGACGTATCATGTGTTTGATATGTTTAAGGTGCATCAGGACGCATCTCTTTTGGCGACAGAAACAAAAGCAGCCGGGTACGAAAGGAATGACGGCCGGCTCCCGCAAGTCAGCATTTCAGCGTCCAAACAGCAAAACGGAGACATACATATCAGCATTTGCAATATCGATCATCTGCACAAAGCTGACGTGAAGATTGAACTGCGGGGCATGAAAAAGACAGGGACGCCTTCGGGAACGATTCTGCACGCGGAAAAAATGAATGCCCACAATACATTCAGCAGTCCGGAAAACGTCAAACCGAAGCCGTTTTCCGGGTTTGCTCAAAAGGGAGGAAAACTTGAGGCGGAGCTTCCTCCGATGGCGATTGTATTAATCACGCTGCCTGCGGATCCATCTTAAGTTTTGAACGCCCGCCGCCCGGTTATAATACACTGTATAAATAAGATTATTTCCGGCGGGTTCGGGAGAAAATAATATAAGCATTAAATTAGCATGAACGAATGGGAGATGCTATACTAAAAATCATCATTTGACAATTGGAGGAATAACAAATGGCTATCGTAAAAGCAACTGATCAATCGTTCTCAGCTGAAACAAGTGAAGGTGTCGTATTGGCTGATTTCTGGGCTCCTTGGTGCGGACCTTGTAAAATGATCGCGCCCGTTCTTGAAGAGCTTGATCAAGAAATGGGAGACAAACTGAAAATCGTCAAAATCGACGTGGATGAAAACCAAGAAACTGCCGGTAAATACGGCGTCATGAGCATCCCGACACTTCTCGTGCTAAAAGACGGAGAAGTCGTTGAAACATCTGTCGGCTTCAAACCGAAAGAAGCTCTTGAAGAGCTTGTAAACAAACATCTGTAAGCCGAAAGCTTCCGTTACGGCAGGGCGATTCCTTTGAAAGGGAATCGCCTTTTTTGATCTTCCAAAAGCTGAGAATGGAGAAAAACAAATGTTCGTGATACACTGAATGGACACGAGAAATGAATGTAAGGAAGGGTAACGTATGAATAAACAACTGAAAGAAAAGCTGGCCCTCCTTCCCGATCAGCCGGGCTGTTATTTAATGAAAGACCGTCAAAAAACAGTCATCTACGTGGGGAAAGCGAAAGTCTTGAAAAACAGGGTGCGGTCTTATTTCACCGGTTCTCACGACGCAAAAACCCAACGGCTTGTGACGGAGATTGAGGACTTTGAATATATCGTGACTTCCTCCAATCTTGAAGCGCTTATTTTGGAAATGAATCTGATTAAAAAATACGATCCGAAATACAATGTCATGCTGAAAGATGATAAAACCTATCCTTTTATTAAAATCACCCATGAACGCCATCCTCGGCTGATTGTCACCCGGAATGTCAAAAAAGACAAAGGACGCTATTTCGGCCCGTATCCGAATGTGCAGGCGGCGCGGGAAACGAAAAAACTGCTGGACCGCCTTTACCCGCTCAGGAAATGCTCAAAGCTTCCGGACCGCGTCTGTCTTTATTATCATCTCGGACAATGCCTCGCCCCATGTGTAAAGGATATATCTGAGGAGACAAACCGGGAGATTGTTGAAGACATCACCCGTTTTTTAAAGGGAGGGCATAACGAAATCAAAAAAGAGCTTGAAGCGAAAATGGCAGAAGCGGCCGAAAAGCTTGAATTTGAACGGGCTAAAGAATTCCGCGACCAGCTTGCTCACATTGAATCGACGATGGAGAAGCAGAAAATGACCATGAAAGACCTTCTGGACCGCGATGTGTTTGCATATGCCTACGATAAAGGCTGGATGTGCGTCCAAGTCTTTTTTATACGCCAAGGAAAACTGATCGAACGCGATGTCAGCATGTTTCCGATGTATCAGGAAGCGGATGAAGAGTTTCTGACCTTCATCGGCCAGTTCTATTCCAAAAACAATCACTTTCTGCCTAAGGAAATTCTGGTGCCTGACAGCGTTGACAGGGACATGATCAGCGAGCTGTTGGAAACCGCCGTGCATCAGCCGAAAAAAGGGCCGAAAAAAGAGCTGCTTTTGCTTGCGCACAAAAATGCGAAAATCGCCCTGCGGGAAAAATTCTCGTTAATCGAGCGGGATGAGGAACGGTCAATCGGTGCAGCCGAACGGCTTGGCGACGCACTGAATATTTACACGCCGCATCGGATTGAAGCGTTTGACAACTCCAATATTCAAGGCACAAACCCCGTATCGGCCATGATTGTCTTTATAGACGGAAAACCGAATAAAAAGGAATACCGCAAATATAAAATTAAAACCGTAACAGGGCCTGATGATTACGGCTCAATGAGGGAAGTCGTCAGAAGAAGATACACGAGGGTGCTCCGCGAAAACCTTCCGCTGCCGGATTTAATCATCATTGACGGCGGAAAAGGGCAG
Source organism: Bacillus sp. A1 (assembly GCF_042296235.1). Lineage (NCBI taxonomy): Bacteria > Bacillati > Bacillota > Bacilli > Caryophanales > Bacillaceae > Bacillus > Bacillus sp. A1. Next base: position 2,770,086 of record NZ_CP141181.1, on the reverse strand, counting down.
ATTAACGCGGCGCGCGACGTGCTCGAGAATGAACTCGGCCTTGATGTCCCGGTAGCGGGATTGGCGAAAGATGATAAACACCGGACATCGAACCTGTTGATCGGCGACCCGCTTGAACCGGTGTTTCTGGAGCGGAACAGCCAAGAGTTTTACCTGCTTCAGCGCATTCAGGACGAAGTTCACCGTTTTGCGATCAGCTTTCACAGACAGATCCGGGGAAAAAGCGTCTTTCAATCCGTTCTGGATGATATCCCCGGAATCGGCGAAAAACGCAAAAAAATGCTCTTAAAACATTTCGGATCTGTCAAAAAGATGAAGGAAGCAAGCCTTGACGATATCAAAAAAGCCGGTGTCCCGGCCGCGGCGGCCCAGCTGCTGTTTGAAAAATTAAAAAAATAGTATTGTGCTTTCCTGAAAAATCTGCTAGAATGTGAACTAATTTCATAAGATCGTGTTATATGGTGAAGATAGAGGTGCGAACTTCAATAGTAAGCCTTTGGAGAATGATGGATTCTGCGAAAAAGGCTGAAAGGGGAGCGTCGCCGAAGTGTATCACATCCCATCGGTGTGATTTGCTGGCCTTGCATTAAATAAATGTAAGGCTGTCAAGAATTCATTTTCTTGGAGGGCTATCTCGTTGTTCATAATCAATCGTAATGATATGAAAAAGCAATGAGAGCTATTCCTCTCATTGCTTTTTTTATTGTGGACAAAACGCTCTTTTCTCCTCACCCGCACGAACCAAAATGTAAAGGGTGGTCTAGTATGGGTCTTATCGTACAAAAATTCGGAGGCACTTCCGTCGGCTCTGCCGAAAAAATTCAAAATGCCGCAAATCGCGCCATTGCTGAAAAGCAAAAAGGCCATGATGTCGTAGTCGTCGTTTCGGCAATGGGAAAATCAACCGACGCGCTCGTTAACCTCGCGGCTGAAATCACATCTGAACCAAGCAGACGCGAGATGGATATGCTTTTGTCTACGGGGGAGCAGGTCACGATTTCGCTTTTGGCCATGGCGCTTCAGGAAAAAGGATATGACGCCGTCTCTTATACGGGCTGGCAGGCGGGTGTCCGCACGGAAGCTGTTCACGGCAATGCGAGAATTACGGATATTGATATCACGGCGATTCGTTCGCAGCTTGCAGAAGGCAAAATTACAGTCGTTGCCGGTTTTCAGGGCGTAACGGAAGACGGCGGCATCACGACGCTCGGACGGGGCGGTTCCGATACGACGGCGGTCGCTCTTGCAGCAGCGCTGGATGCGGATAAATGTGACATTTATACAGATGTTCCGGGCGTATTTACGACAGATCCGCGGTATGTCCGGTCAGCGAGAAAACTGGCGGGGATTTCTTATGATGAAATGCTGGAACTTGCAAATCTCGGAGCGGGTGTTCTTCACCCGCGGGCGGTTGAGTTCGCGAAAAACTACCAAGTGCCTTTAGAAGTGCGGTCAAGCACGGAGCATGAAGCCGGAACATTAATTGAGGAGGAATCATCAATGGAGCAGAATTTAATCGTCAGAGGAATTGCATTTGAAGACCAGATCACAAGGGTGTCCGTCACGGGCCTTGCAAGCGGACTGACAACACTTTCAACAATCTTCACCGCGCTGGCAAAACGAAACATCAACGTTGACATTATTATTCAGACACAGTCGGACGATGGGGAAGCGGATATTTCTTTCTCGGTGAAAACGGAAGATGCCGCGCAAACGGTCGCCGTGCTTGAAGAATATAAAAACGCGCTTGACTATGAAAAAATTGAAACCGAAAGAAAACTGGCGAAAGTCTCCATTGTCGGGTCGGGCATGGTTTCAAATCCCGGCGTCGCCGCGGACATGTTTGCCGTACTGGCGGAAAAAAATGTACAAGTCAAAATGGTAAGCACATCCGAAATAAAAGTATCAGCGGTTGTCAGCGAAAATGATATGGTGAAAGCGGTCGAAGCGCTTCATGACGCGTTTGAGCTTTCTAAACAGCCGTCTGCCGTATAAACGGGCAGGAAAAAAGGCGGGACTTGGAGTCACCGCCTTTTTTCAATTATACAGGGTCCTTCATATCCCATTTTACGGTCAGGACGACTTTATCCGCTCTCTTTTTTACCTGTTCATAAGATTCTGCAATCTGATCGTTCATCAATTGAATCTGTTCGGCTATAAAACCGGCTTCAAGCTGGAAACAAGGCTCTTTCTGATGTTTGAGCCTGCTGGACACGAGCTGTCCTTCCAGTTCAAATTCCAATTCTTGTTTTTTTGATCCTGCGTTTGTCAAAGTTCCCCATCCGGCTTTTTCAAAAAAGGCGGGGATTTCTTCCCACGATTGAAGAGGGAATTTGCGGGCGAGGCGTTTTCCCGCCCAATACATCATCGATGAATGATCCGGGCCGAGGATATCCGGAAGCACGATTTCCCGGATTAATTCGTAACCGTATGCGCTGACGTCGAGTTCAGTTAAAGGTTCTAAAGCTGCTTCATAATTATTCTTCATATTATGTATTCCCCTCTCTCCTTCGTTTATTATAGCTTAAACAGGGGGGAGGATTACAGGATGATCCTATAAAACCCGTGAAAAAAAGTGAGAAAGATATCGCAGGAAAATAAAATTTTCCCTCCAGATAATCAATTCCGAAAATTATAATTTATGTACACGTTTTCTTGACGCCCTTTTGAGGGAGGAGTAAAATGAAATTGTCAATAAATTTTAATAAAGTGCTTACAATTGAAACGAAGTGGGGGCAGAGATTTTAGTACATTTCGCACTTAAATCAAACAGGGGGTAAAGTAATGTCTGGGAACAGAGAGTTTTATTTTCGAAGATTGCATTCCTTGCTCGGTGTTATTCCGGTCGGCATCTTTTTGATCCAGCATTTAGTCGTCAACCAATTTGCCGCAAGGGGAGCGGATGCGTTTAACAAGGCGGCCGGCTTTATGGACAGTCTGCCGTTCAGGTATGCGTTAGAAATTTTTATTATTTTCTTACCTTTAATTTATCATGCGGTTTACGGTGTGTACATAGCATTTACTGCGAAAAACAACGCTGGCCACTACAGTTATTTCAGAAACTGGATGTTTGTGCTTCAGCGTGTCACTGGTATTCTCACCCTTATTTTCGTCAGCTGGCATGTATGGCAGACGCGGATTGCCGCGCAGATGGGCGCTGAAGTCAACTTCGATATGATGGCGAATATTTTGAGCTCGCCGTTTATGCTCGGCTTTTACATTGTAGGCGTTTTATCGGTCATTTTTCACTTTTCAAACGGCTTATGGTCTTTTGCGGTCACATGGGGGATCACGGTCACGCCGCGTTCTCAAAGAATTTCGACTTACGTGACGCTGATTATATTTTTAGCGCTTTCATATGTAGGTTTAAAAGCGATTTTTGCGTTTGTGTAAGAGAACTAGATTACTAGAGGGAGAGGGGCTATCATGAGTCAATCAAGCATTATCGTAGTCGGCGGGGGTCTTGCCGGCCTCATGGCGACAATTAAAGCAGCGGAATCAGGCAAGGCCGTTAAATTGTTTTCCATCGTTCCGGTCAAACGCTCTCACTCGGTCTGCGCGCAGGGCGGGATAAACGGAGCTGTCAACACAAAAGGGGAAGGAGACTCTCCGTTTGAGCATTTTGATGACACGGTATACGGAGGCGACTTTTTGGCAAACCAGCCTCCTGTAAAAGCGATGTGTGAAGCGGCGCCGTCCATTATCCACTTATTGGACCGCATGGGGGTTATGTTTAACAGAACGCCGGAAGGGCTTTTGGACTTCCGCCGTTTCGGGGGTACACAGCATCACAGAACCGCATACGCGGGAGCGACGACGGGTCAGCAGCTTCTTTACGCACTGGACGAGCAGGTGCGCAGATATGAAGTGGCGGGTCTCGTCACAAAATACGAAGGCTGGGAATTCCTCGGCGCCGTTCTTGACGATGAGCGCACGTGCCGCGGTATCGTAGCCCAAAATCTGACCAATATGCAAATCGAGTCATTCCGTTCTGACGCCGTTATTATGGCGACGGGAGGACCCGGAATCGTATTCGGAAAATCAACAAACAGCATGATCAACACGGGATCTGCCGCATCAATCGTTTATCAGCAGGGCGCTTATTATGCAAACGGCGAATTTATCCAAATTCACCCGACAGCAATCCCGGGGGACGATAAACTGCGTCTGATGAGTGAATCGGCGCGCGGCGAGGGCGGAAGAGTCTGGACGTACAAAGACGGAAAACCTTGGTACTTCCTTGAGGAAAAATATCCGGCTTACGGAAACCTCGTGCCGCGGGATATTGCGACACGTGAAATCTTTGACGTGTGCGTGAATCAGAAACTCGGCATCAACGGAGAAAACATGGTGTATCTCGATCTGTCGCACAAAGATCCGAAAGAGCTTGACGTTAAGCTTGGCGGCATTATCGAAATCTATGAAAAATTCATGGGCGATGACCCGCGCAAGCTTCCGATGAAAATTTTCCCTGCCGTTCACTATTCAATGGGCGGACTGTGGGTTGATTATGATCAGATGACAAGCATCCGCGGACTGTTCGCGGCGGGAGAATGTGATTATTCAATGCACGGAGGAAACCGTTTAGGGGCGAACTCTCTGCTTTCCGCCATCTACGGAGGAATGGTGGCCGGACCGAATGCGGTGAAATATGTTTCCGGACTTGAAACATCAGCGGAAGACCTGTCTTCTTCATTATTTGATTCCTATGTGAAAAAAGAAGAAGAAAAATGGGCCGATATCATGAAGATGGACGGCGACGAAAATGCCTACGTGCTTCACCGCGAGCTCGGAGAATGGATGACGGCCAACGTCACGGTGGTCCGCCACAACGACAAACTTTTGAAAACGGATGACAAGATCCAAGAGCTGATGGAACGCTTTAAGAAAATCAATATCAACGATACGACAAAATGGAGCAACCAAGGGGCGATGTTCACCCGCCAGTTCTCCAATATGCTTCAGCTTGCCAGAGTCATCACGCTCGGCGCATATAACCGAAATGAAAGCCGGGGAGCGCACTATAAACCGGATTTCCCTGAAAGAAATGACGATGAGTGGCTCAAAACGACGATGGCTAAACATGCCGGTCCGTTTGAAGCTCCGGAATTTGAATATCAGGATGTCGATGTATCACTGATTGCGCCCCGTAAACGCGACTACTCGAAGAAGAAGGTGGCGAAATAATCATGAGTGAGAAAAAGATACGGTTTATCATTACACGTCAGGATACGCCCGAAAGCGCGCCATACGATGAAGAATTCGAAATCAATTACCGCCCGAATCTGAACGTGATTTCCGCCCTGATGGAAATCCGCAGAAATCCCGTGAATGCAAAAGGAGAGAAAACCACTCCGGTCGCATGGGACATGAACTGTCTTGAAGAAGTATGCGGCGCCTGCTCCATGGTCATCAACGGGAGACCGCGCCAGTCATGTACGGCGCTGATTGATAAGCTGGAACAGCCGATCCGTCTGAAGCCGATGAAAACATTCCCGGTTGTCCGTGACCTTCAGGTTGACCGCAGCAGAATGTTTGATTCACTGAAAAAAGTGAAAGCATGGGTGCCGATTGACGGGACTTATGATTTGGGGCCGGGGCCGAGAATGCCGGAAAAACGCCGCCAGTGGGCATATGAATTGTCTAAATGCATGACATGCGGCGTCTGCCTCGAAGCCTGCCCGAACGTCAACAGCAAGTCGAAATTCATGGGGCCTGCCCCGATGTCGCAAGTCCGTCTGTTTAACGCCCATCCGACGGGCGCGATGAACAAAGCAGAACGTTTAGAAGCGTTAATGACAGACGGCGGCCTCGGAGATTGCGGGAATTCACAAAACTGTGTGCAATCCTGCCCGAAAGGCATTCCGCTTACGACTTCAATCGCTGCTTTGAACAGAGATACCAATTTACAAGCATTCCGTAATTTCTTCGGAAGCGACAGAGTATAAGAAAGAGAAAAAGAGCCTCTTCCGTACGGGAGAGGTTTTTTTATAAGGAGCTGAAGATGATGAAACAACCGCAATATATTGATATTCCGTTTGAAGAATGGAGACAGTCGTTTTCTTTCTTTACTGAAGTATCGGTTCGTTTTTCAGAAACGGATATGTTCGGCCATATGAATAATGTAACCCCTTTCATCTATTTTGAAGAAGCACGGATCGCTTATTTTAAACAGCGGGGCATAACGGCGCAAAACTCGGAAACGATGACGGTCGTCGCAAGCCAGCAGTGCGACTATATGCGTCAGGTGATGCCGTATGAAAATCTGCGGATTTATGTGAAAGCAAGCGCTGCCGGAAATGCGTCCGTCACCCTTCATTACCTTGGAGAAAATGAGTCGGGCCTGCCGTGCTTTACAGGTTCCGTCGTTATGGTTCAAGTGTCGAAGAAAAGCGGCAAAGCGGTCAGTTGGACGGAGCGGGAGAAAGGCATTCTGCTCGCCTGAACGGATAACTATTTCTCTAAGAGACGTCACCTCCGAAGCGCCCTTTACATATGATATCTTGACTATATAAACCCATTCGTTTCAGATTCGCTCTCACCTTAGCAAGGAGGGTTACAATACTTGAAGGAGAAAGATTTTCAATCAAAGCCGCTGCTGACCAAAAGAGAAAGAGAAGTATTCGAATTGCTCGTTCAAGACAAGACAACAAAGGAAATTGCAAGCGAGCTATTTATCAGTGAAAAAACTGTACGGAATCACATTTCAAATGCCATGCAGAAGTTAGGTGTGAAAGGGCGTTCGCAAGCTGTTGTCGAGCTTCTTAGAATGGGTGAGCTAGAGCTCTGATTCTTGCCGGTTTTCCTTCTTTTCGAGAAGGAGCCGGTTATTTGCGTTGGCGCCCGGGCTGATGGGCATGCGGTGAAAATCCCGGTTTTTCCTTTTTCTCCGTCAGTCTTGCATTTTCTTAAAAAAAGAAGGAAAATAGACACGGAGCGCATAGCCCAGAAAGATCCTTGAGTGAGGGATGGACAAATGACATCAAAATCTGTAGAGCATGTTGCGGATATCGAAAAATCACTCCGCCATATCGCTGCGATCATTAAACAAAAAGGAAGAGAAATCCTTAACCAATATGCAATTACACCGCCGCAATTCGTGGGGCTTCAATGGCTTTATGAATTGGGGGATATGACAATAGGCGAATTATCAGCCAAAATGTATTTGGCTTGCAGCACGACGACGGATCTGATAGACCGCATGGAAAAAAATAAGCTTGTCGAGCGGGTCAAAGACCCGGCTGACAGACGGGTCGTCAGAATTCATCTTCTCGCTGAAGGAGAGCGCATTATCCAAGAAGTGATTTTGAAAAGACAGGCTTATTTGCGGGATATGTTTGCGACATTTTCCGAAGAAGAAACAGCCGCTTTCGAAAAATCATTATTGAAACTGCAGCATGAAATGAAAAGAAAATGAGGCGATTTTGTTGGAACAGCCGATAGGAGTCATTGATTCCGGGGTTGGCGGGTTAACCGTTGCTAAGGAAATCATGAGACAGCTACCGAAGGAAAATATCATCTATGTGGGAGATACAAAACGCTGCCCGTACGGCCCGCGTCCTGAAGAAGAAGTTCTTCAATACACGTGGGAAATGACCGATTACCTGCTGGAAAACCACCATATCAAAATGCTCGTGATCGCATGCAATACGGCCACAGCCATTGCCTTGGAGGATATTCAGCGCAAAACGGATATTCCGGTTGTCGGCGTCATTCAGCCGGGTGCGAGAACGGCGATAAAGGTCACGAAAAACCAGCATATCGGCGTCATCGGCACGGTCAATACCATTAAAAGCAGAGCGTATGAGCAGGCGCTGCTCGGGTTAAACGCAGAACTTCAAGTTGAGAACACGGCTTGTCCGCTGCTCGTGCCGTTTGTAGAAAGCGGACGGTTTCTTCAGGAATCAGCGGAGGAAGCGGTTGAAGCATCGCTTGAGCCTTTAAAAGGTACATCAATTGACACCTTGATTTTAGGATGTACGCATTATCCGATTTTAAAAGATCCGATTCAGAACTATATGGGGGAGCATGTGAAAATCATTTCCTCCGGAGACGAGACGGCGAGAGAAGTGAGCACCATCTTGTCTTATAAAGGTTTGTTAAACCAATCGAAACATGCACCGGAGCATCAATTTCTTACAACGGGAGAGCGGAACGGCTTCGCAAAAATTGCCGAAGACTGGTTCGGCCACGAAATCGGCCATGTCGAGTGCATCTCCCTTCAAGAGCCGGTCAGAAAATAAATCAAAAAACCCGCTGTTTACGGCGGGTTTTTTTGCGCTTCCCGGTCTATTTCCCGGACAGGGCTCGTATACATCATAGTACAAACAGCCTTAGGAGGGAAAAGTATGCTGAAAAAAGGACCTGCAGTCATTGCTGCAACATGTCTTACTTCGGCTTTTGTGTTATCTGGATGCGGTTTGTTTCAATCCGATAAAACAGCCGGGGAAATTGACCCGCCTCAAGACATTTCATATGTAAAGGATGAAGCGGGAATTCAGGCAAAACCAAAGCAGTCAGAGAAAAACGGCACTTCTAAAGCCGACCAGCCGGCCAATACAGTCATGCGAGAGCTGTATCTGATTGATAAAAACGGCTATGTCGCAGCACAGACACTGCCTCTTCCGAACAGTGAGGGAACCGCAAAGCAGGCCCTTGAGTATTTGGTTCAGGGAGGGCCTGTGTCAGAAATCCTGCCGAACGGCTTCAGAGCGGTGCTCCCTGCGGATACGACGGTAAATGTCGATATTAAAAAAGACGGCACTGCCGTCGCTGATTTTTCGAAGGAATTTAAAAACTATAAAAAAGAAGACGAACAAAAAATCCTGCAATCGATTACATGGACGCTTACCCAATTCAGCTCAATAGATAAAGTCAAAATCAGAATCAACGGGCACGAGCTGAAAGAAATGCCTGTGGGCGGCACGCCGATTACGGGCGACTTAAGCAGAAAAGACGGGATTAATATTGAAACGGCCGGAGTGAATGATCTGACAGACACCCATCCGCTGACTGTATATTATCTGGCGGAAACAGAGACAAGCGAATACTACGTGCCTGTCACAAAGCGGATTGACAATTCGGAAACAAATGACATCACCGCTGCCGTTGAACAGCTCGCTGACGGACCGGGCAAAGCAAGCGGGCTTTTGACGGACTTTAATAACGATGTTAAGCTTCTCAGCAAGCCGAAAGTGAAAGACGGCCAGGTTACACTGGACTTTAACAGCTCTATTTACGGAAGCGCCGACGAAAAAACAAAAATGGTATCATCGGGCGTACTGGACAGCATCGTTCTCACGTTAACCGAACAGCCGTCGATCAAAAGTGTTTCTATAAAAGTAAATGGAAAATCAGAACTGGTGAATGAAAAAGGAGAATCCCTTTCAAAACCTGTTTCGAGGCCGTCACAAGTGAATACGGGTAGTTTTTAATTTGCGATTTTTGATATACTAGTAAAAAAGAGGTTAGCGTTCCGGCTGCCTCTTTCTTTATTCACAATCCGGAACAAAAGGTTTATGTACATATAATCGGAGGTAAAATATGAGACACGACGGAAGACAGCACGATGAGCTGCGCCCTATCACATTTGATTTGGATTTTATCACTCACCCGGAAGGCTCGGTTTTAATTACAGCGGGAAATACGAAGGTCATCTGTAATGCATCTGTGGAAGACCGGGTGCCGCCATTTTTACGCGGCGGAGGAAAAGGCTGGATCACAGCGGAATACAGTATGCTTCCCCGCGCGACGAATCAAAGAACGATAAGAGAATCTTCAAAAGGAAAGGTCTCCGGCAGAACGATGGAAATTCAGCGGCTGATCGGGCGCGCGCTCCGGGCCGTCGTTGATTTGGAGAAGCTCGGCGAACGCACGATCTGGATCGACTGTGACGTCATTCAAGCCGACGGCGGAACAAGAACGGCTTCCATTACGGGCGCCTTCTTGGCGATGGCCATTGCGATCGGCAAACTCGTAAAAAGCGGCGTTATCAAAACCTCTCCTGTGACAGATTATCTCGCGGCCATTTCTGTCGGGATGGATAAAGAAGAAGGCCTTCTTTTGGATCTGAATTATGAAGAGGATTCGGCGGCTGAAGTCGACATGAATATTATCATGACGGGAAGCGGACGTTTTGTAGAGCTTCAAGGGACGGGCGAAGAAGCCACATTCTCCCGTGAAGATTTAAACGGACTGTTAAGTCTTGCCGAAAAAGGAATCCAGACGCTTATTCAAAAGCAAAAAGAAGTGCTGGGAGAAACATTGCCTGAACTGAAATAAGAAAGAGAGGCCTGATCAGCGTGAAAGAAGCCATTATTGCGACACACAATCAGGGAAAAGTGAAAGAATTCAAGGAAATACTCGAACCGAAAGGCTACAGCGTCTCTTCTTTGGCGGAAATCGGATTTACGGAAGAAATTGAAGAAACCGGACATACCTTTGAAGAAAACGCCATCTTAAAAGCGGAAGCCGTGGCAAAAGCCGTCAACAAAATGGTCATTGCAGACGACTCCGGTTTATCGGTGGACAACCTTGGAGGCAGACCGGGCGTTTATTCAGCCCGTTATGCCGGAGAAGCAAAAGATGATAAAGCGAATATGGACAAGGTGCTGTCAGAATTAAAAGGCATTGAAAAAGAGCAGCGCACAGCCCGTTTCCGCTGCGCCCTTGCCGTCAGCATGCCGGGGCAGGAAACAAAAACGGTCGAAGGTCATGTTGAAGGGTATATTGCGGAAGGACCCGAGGGGGATAACGGGTTCGGCTATGATCCCATTTTTATTGTAAAAGATAAAGATAAAACCATGGCCCAGCTGACAAGCGCTGAGAAAAACAAAATCAGCCACAGGGCTGAGGCGCTCAAGAAACTGTCAAAGCTGCTTGATTCATAAGGGGGAGCGTATGCAATGAAAGTGCTGATAATAAGTGACAGTCACGGCCTTGAAGACGAGCTGGAGACGATTGCAAAGCGGCACGAAGACGAAGCGGATCTGATGATTCATTGCGGTGATTCAGAGCTTGACGCCGCACATCCGGCGCTTACGCCGTTTCACACGGTAAAAGGCAATTGCGACTTTGGCGGCGGGTTTCAGGATGAACTTCTTCTGGACGCAGGTTCAAAGAAAATTCTGGCCGTTCACGGGCATCTTCACGGCATTAAACAGTCACTTTTAACTGTTTTTTACCGGGCGGAAGAGCTTGGGGCGGATATCGTCTGCTTCGGCCATTCACATATTGCCGGGAGTGAAGAGCTTCGGGGCAAGCTTTTGATTAATCCGGGCAGCATCCGTCTTCCGAGAGTCCGCAATGTGAAAAGCTATGCCATTCTTACTCTTACAGAAAGAGAAGGCGCCGTGACATTTTACGATGAAACGGGTCGGGAATTGAAGGACTTTGGGAATACAATCAGTTTTTAACAAGTGATGGGGGAGATTTCATTCTTCCCCATCAAAAGTTTTAAAAAAATATTGACTTATGATTTGAACCTGTATATAATAAATCTTGTCGCTGATACATAAAGCAAAAGCTGTCCCAGTAGCTCAGCTGGATAGAGCAACGGCCTTCTAAGCCGTCGGTCGGGAGTTCGAATCTCTCCTGGGACGTATAAAAAAAGAGCTGGTGACATCAGAGTGAAAACTGATGCCGCTGGCCTTTTTTATCGGATGACTATATTGTCAATTCGCTGATATCATGGTAAAATGATCAGCAGAACAATTTGTTTTTCATGTCCCAGTAGCTCAGCCGGATAGAGCAACGGCCTTCTAAGCCGTCGGTCGGGAGTTCGAATCTCTCCTGGGACGCTAAGAAATCGGGTGTAAAGCCCGTCAAATCAACCTCTTATATCGTTTAGTGAAACGGTCAGTATAACGGTCACGTAAGAAATTACACCTGTTATTGGCTTATGTCACTTTCGGTATAGGAGGTTTTTTGTTGTGACCAAAAGAAAATGAAAATGAAGCTGACTATGTGCTAAAACGCAAGGTAAATATCATGAAAAAGGCTGAGAAACGTCACAAGCAAAGGCTTCAGGAATACAAGGAACAGAATATTGGATTTGCCACTGAGGAAGAGGAAATATTTATTAGACTTTTCTACACGCAGCAAGAACTTGAAGATATCTTTGCTGGCTATGACTTGGGAGTTAAGAGGTTACACTTGCAGAATCTATATATGGAGCGGATGCGGCAATTATTCGATTTATATAACCTAAAAGGCACAAACTTTGTAGGAGTCTCTTAATTGAGGCTCTTCTTTTTATCGATCAAATCTGATGTCGCAGCTCCGATATTTAAACAATAACTAATAAAACCCGTCTTTTATTCACTTGGTTAAAGAATGAACCTAAACTAAGGAGCAGAGTAGAAAAAAGAGCGATACATATTATTCCTAATTTTTGCATGATTATAGTATAATAGACACAAACAACCTTTTAGGAAAACGGTGATAACAATGAGTGGCAACTTTTCATTTTTTCAAGGGAAATGGGATGTACTTGCTAACTTGGGAGAGACAGCTGAGAGAAATGTATATCATGACCCCCATACAACAGTAATGAAACTGCGATTGTTCGCTGAAACACTAACTAAATTTATTCTTGCCGCTGAAAATATTAAAGAGGCATATGGTACAACGCAAGTGGATCGCATTAACACTTTGCGTCGGGAAAGGTTACTTGAGCCTGAATTAATTGATATATTAGAGGCTCTTCGTCGCAAAGGGAATGTAGCGATGCATGAAGCGGATTATGGAAAAGTAGAAGAAGCAAAGGCTTTGTTGCAATTAACGTTCCGCTTGTCCATTTGGTTCATGGAGGTATATGGTGATTGGGATTTTCAAGCACCAGAGTATACAGAACTTCAAGAACAAGTAGAACAGAGTACAGAAACACTTCAGCGAGAATATGAGGAGAAAGTCAAAAAGCTTGAAGAAGAATTAGAGGCAATTCGTCGACAGGCGGAAGTGGAACAAGAAGAGGTAAAAATCGAGCGTAAAAAAATATCCAAAAACTTTATACGTCGACAACAATTAACTGAAGCCGAAACGCGTACGATTATTGATGGAAAACTACGTGCTGTTGGATGGGAAGTAGACACAACTGTACTAAATCATCAAAAGAACGGAACGCTGCCAGAGAAAAATCGAAACATGGCAATTGCTGAATGGAAGGTCAATGGCGGCAGGATTGACTATGCGTTGTTTATTGGCTTAAAGCTTGTTGGCTTTATTGAAGCTAAGGCAAAAAAGAAAACGATTCCTGGCGCATTAGAAAGTCAAACAAAAGTGTATGCAAAAAATGTGGCACAAGTCGAAGATGAAGTCATCACACCTACAACAGGTGAATATAAGGTGCCGTTCTTATACGCAACGAACGGCCGACCATACTTGAAACAACTTCAAGAAGAGTCGGGCATCTGGTTTTGGGATTCACGTAAACCGTTAGAACATGCTCGCCCATTAGAAGGCTGGCATTCACCTGACGACTTGCAGCTTCTTCTTAGTCAAGATGATAAGGATGCGAATAAACGATTAGAAGAAGAGGATATTACGAAGTTTGGTTTGCGTCATTATCAGCAAAGAGCGGTACTTTCCGCTGAAGAGGGATTAAAAGAAGGGCAACGAAGAATGCTTATTGCGATGGCAACTGGAACTGGGAAAACTCGTACAGCTATCGCCCTCATGTATCGCTTAATTAAGTCCAAAAAATGTCGTCGTATTCTTTTCCTTGTAGACCGTAATTCGTTAGGAAAACAGACAGAGGATGCACTTAAGGATACAAAAATTGAAGGCTACTCATTTGCTGATATATACGATGTGAAGTCTTTAGAAGACATGTCTCCAGAAGTTGAAACGAAGGTGCAAATTGCGACGGTGCAGGGAATGGTTAGAAGACTTTTCTATAGCGATAACGAAAAGCTTCCAAGTGTCGGGCAGTATGATTTCATCATTGTAGATGAAGCACATCGTGGCTATACAAGTGACAAAGAAATGTCAGAGGAAGAATTGAAATTCCGTGACCAAAATGATTATATTAGCCAATATCGACGTGTAATTGATTATTTTGATGCGGCATGTTTAGGACTTACTGCAACACCAGCTCTTCATACAACAGAGATTTTTGGTATGCCTATTTTTAAGTATTCTTATAGTGAAGCGGTTCTGGATGGCTACTTAGTTGACCATGAACCACCATATCTGTTTAAGACAGAACTTTCACAAGTCGGCATTACTCTTGAAAAAGACGAAGAAGTTGAAGTGTATGATGTTGATAAAGGCGAGATTCAACTAGAAAAAATGGAAGATACCATTCATTTTGAGGTTGAGCAGTTTAATAAACGGGTAATTACTGAACCTTTTAATCGGGCGGTTCTAAACAAACTGGTTGAATACATTGATCCGACAGGAAAAGAGAAAACTCTTATCTTTGCAGCCACTGACCAACACGCAGATTTGGTTGTTCGGTTATTAAAGGAAGCCTTTAAAGAACGTGGCGATGAAATTGAAGATGATGCTATTATGAAAATTACTGGCTATATTTATAAGCCATTAGATGCCATTAAAAGGTTTAAGAACGAGCGGCTGCCAAATGTCGTTGTAACGGTTGATTTACTCACCACAGGCATTGACGTTCCTCCAATAACAAATCTAGTATTCTTACGGCGTATACAGTCTCGTATTCTTTATGACCAAATGCTTGGACGTGCAACCCGTCTTTGTCCCGACATTGGAAAAACACACTTTAACATTTACGATGCAGTGGGCATCTACGATAAATTGCAAAACTATACGGAGATGAAACCTGTTGTAAAGAAACAAAATTACAGTATCGGTGAACTATATGAATCACTTGCCAATGCTACTGCAGAAGATGAAGCTTCGTTTTATCGTGACCAATTGGCAGCGAAAATTCAGCGTCGCAAGCAAAGGCTGAATGAAGAAGGAAAACAAAAGTTTGAAGAATTGTCGAATGGAAAAAATGTGGATGAGTGGGCGAAAGAAATTCAAACGTATACGCCACAAGAAGCAAAACAGCACAACATGTTATTTGAATATATGGAAGCCTATCGGGTAAAAGGCGAGAAACGATATATCTCCAACAAAGAGGATGAAGTAACAGATGTGGTTCGGGGATATGGTGAAGGAAACAAGAGACCAGAAGATTATTTAGAAGGTTTCGTTCGTTTTATCCAAGAAAATATTAATGAAATTCCCGCTCTTCATCTTATTTGCACACGACCGAAAGATTTAACAAGGCAGGATTTACGAGAACTTATTACCATTCTAGAAACGAAAGGCTTTAAGCAATCGCATTTGCAGACAGCTTGGAAGCAGACAAAAAATGAAGACATTGCAGCAGACATTATTAGCTTTATTCGCCAAGCTGCATTAGGTGAAGCGCTAGTTGCCCATGAAGCACGTATTAAACAGGCGATGCAAAAAGTGTATTCACTGCATGATTGGACTCCAAGACAGAAGAAATGGTTAGAGAGAATAGAAAAGCAATTACTTAAAGTGCCTGTATTAGCACCGACTGCAGAAGAGGCATTCTCGGAAGAACCATTTAAAACTCCGGGCGGCTATAAATTGCTGAAGCGGGAGTTCGGTGACTATATTGATACGGTTGTTACCACTATAAATGAGAACCTTTATATTAGTTAATAATGTGCCTCTTCATAGGGGCACTTTTTAAGTTATAATAGATAAGTTACTTTATCCTTGATTTTCACTTTAATGAGGTTTGAATGAGAATCCAACACTAAAATATACTCGGAGTTAGCAGGAGGCTGAAAAATGAACAACCAAGAAATCGTTCAAAAACTATGGAATTTATGTAATGTGTTACGTGATGATGGGATTACCTATCAGCAATATGTAACAGAGTTAACCTACTTATTATTCCTCAAAATGATGAAGGAGCAGGAAACAGAAGGTGTGATTCCAGAAGGGAATCGATGGGATGATTTGTTAGATAAAGAAGGTTTGGAATTAAAGACATTTTATCAGCAATTGTTACTTGAATTAGGAAGCAGTGAAAATGAGCGGCTGCGTCTAATATACAGTGATGCTTCTACAAGTATTGCTGAGCCGAAAAACTTAGAGAAGATTATTAAATCTATTGATGCCCTTGATTGGTACAATGCAAAAGAAGAAGGGCTAGGCAATCTTTATGAGGGTCTATTAGAGAAGAATGCAAGTGAAAAGAAATCAGGAGCGGGGCAATACTTCACACCTCGTGTATTAATTGATGTGATGGTTCAATTAATCGACCCGAAAATCGGTGAGCGGTGCGCTGACCCTGCAGCTGGAACATTCGGTTTCATGATTGCTGCAGACCAATATTTAAAGAATCAAACAGATGACTACTTCGATATAGAACCACAAGAAGCCGAGTTCCAAAAGAAAGAAGCTTTTGTAGGTATGGAACTTGTTAAAGATACGCATCGTCTGGCACTCATGAATGCGTTGCTTCATAATATCGAAGGACGTTTGGAACAAGGCGATACTTTATCGGGTAACGGGAAATGGATGAAGAACTTTGATGTTATTTTAACAAACCCGCCGTTCGGTACAAAAAAAGGCGGGGAACGGGTATCCCGTGACGATTTAACGTTTGAAACATCGAACAAACAGTTGAATTTCTTGCAGTTGATTTATAACGCATTAAAAGATGATGGAAATGCAAGAGCAGCGGTTATCTTGCCCGATAATGTCTTGTTTGAAAGCGGGATTGGCTCACAAATTCGTCGTGACTTGATGAACAAATGTAACTTACACACGATTTTACGCTTACCAACAGGAATTTTTTATGCGCAAGGTGTAAAAACGAATGTCTTATTCTTTACAAGGGGAACAACAGACCAAGATAACACGAAGGATGTATGGGTATATGATCTCCGGACAAATATGACTTCATTTGGCAAACGTAATCAGCTAACAATGGCTCATTTTGAAAACTTCATGAAGGCATATGTAGCTGAAGACCGTTCTAAGATAGAAGATGAGCGTTGGAATGTGTTTACACGAGAAGATATCGCAAAAAAAGATGATAGTTTAGATATTGGATTAATTGCAGATGAATCATTATCTTCATACGACAACTTGCCAGACCCAATTGCATCAGCAGAAGAAGCGATTGTGAAACTTCAACAGGCAATGGATTTATTAAATGAAGTAGTTGAGGAGTTACGTGCTGTTGAAGAGGATGAGGTGGTCATAAAATGAGTAAGAAAAAAAAGACCATTGGGGAATTGTTAGAAGAAGCACTAGTACCAGAGGATGAGCAACCATTCCAAGTACCTGAGAATTGGGTTTGGGTAAGAACTGAAACAGCAAATGGCATAGTTACAGGTTCTACCCCAGCTAAGAAACAGAGTGAGTATTATGGTGGTGGCTTTCCATTTGTGAAGCCAGCAGATTTAGAACAAGGTAGCGAAGTTATTCATGCTTCTGAATATTTGACTGAGAAGGGCAAAGCCGTTTCTAGAATTATACCAAAGGAATCTACGATGGTATGTTGTATTGGTTCTATTGGAAAGGCTGGATTTAGTACTGTTGAATGTACAACTAATCAACAAATAAATTCACTTGTGCCAAATAAGAAAATGATTAACCCAAAGTTTAACTATTATCAAGTTTTAAATGGAACTTACCAAAATGAGCTTTGGAATCGCTCTTCTGCCACAACAGTTTCAATAATTAATAAAGGAAAAATGTCTTTGATTCCTTATGTTTTACCTCCTTTTAATGAACAAAAACGGATTGCTGAGAAAGTGGAGCGTCTTTTAAGTAAAATTGAAGAAGCAAAGCAGTTGATTGAGGAAGCGAAGGATACGTTTGAACTTCGTCGAGCGGCTATTTTGGATAAGGCGTTTAGGGGAGAGTTGACGAGGAAGTGGCGAGAAGAACACCCTGATATAGAAAATGCAGAAGTGTTATATGATAAAATAATTAGTCTAATTAAGCCTGAAAAATTCGAGATTATTGAAGAGCAAAGTGAGTATATTCCATGTAAATGGAAATGGGTCAGACTGGGAGAAGTTGTACAAGTAAATCCTCCGAAGAAAAAGTTAAATGAAGTATCTGAAGAACAAAAATGTACATTTATACCGATGCCTGCGGTGAGTGATAAAACTGGTAAAATCGAAGAACCAGAAGAAAGAGAATATGGAAAAGTTAAAAAAGGCTACACGTTTTTTTTAGAGAATGATGTACTGTTTGCTAAGATTACCCCTTGTATGGAAAATGGAAAATCAGCTATAGCTAGACAATTAAAAAACGGATTTGGCTATGGTTCAACAGAATTTCATGTTTTACGTACTTCTGAGTATGTGAATGAACAGTATATTCACTATTTGGTTCGTTCACAAAGGTTTAGGGCAAAAGCTAAGAGAGAAATGACTGGAGCGGTTGGTCAGCAACGAGTGCCAAAAGAATTTTTATTGAACTATCCATTTCCTCTACCACCTAAAGAGGAACAAGATGCTATTGTAAACATTTTGGATGATATCTTCGCTAAGGACAATTGTTCAAAATTCAATCTTCAACTCGAATCTGAGTTGGACATATTGAAAAAATGCATCCTTTCGAAAGCTTTTCGTGGCGAACTTGGAACAAATGATCCAAGTGAAGAAAGTGCTGTTGAATTGCTAAAAGAAGTGTTACAAGAACAAGTAAGATAGTTATAAGAAGACATCCGATTTAATTGGATGTCTTTTATGGTTGCATAGATGCCAAGTTGTGGTATTGATTTGATACAGAACCACTCTCATTCACAAACTGACAATCGGTAAATTTTCGACACTCACCTTATGAATGTGATTTAGCATGGTAAAGTAATAAGAATTGCAGTGAATCCCTATTCAAGTTCGACAATGGTATCGATAGTAAAGGTGAGCCTTTTAAGTGATATCAAAGGAAAGATAACGCTGCATTTATCATGTTGTTTTCGATAGGTTATGTGTTACAAAAGATACAATTTTTACGATGCGCTTTGTGACTGTAGAATAAGGGTTCAGGGAGTATCATATGGTATTTGATTGACTTTTGGTACGCATCATAATTGAGATTGACCTTTTGATGCAAAGGCGTTGCGATTAGAGTATCAAATAACAAGGCGGAATTAATTATGGACAACAAAGAATTTAAATATGTTAGAGTAAGCAGCAAAGACCAAAACGAAGCACGTCAACTGGATAGTATGTATGCTCTTGGAATCGATGAGCGTGATATACATATCGATAAGCAAATCGGGAAAGACTTCAATAGACCTCAATACCAAGCTTTGAAATTGCGTTTGCGAAAAGGAGATACGTTATACATACATTCATTAGATAGGCTAGGTCGTAACAAAGAGATGATTTTAAACGAGTGGAAAGATATCACACAGAACATCGAAGCACATATTGTTGTAATTGATAAGCCATTGTTGGATACACGGAAATACAATGAATCCATCGGTTCTTTCGTGGCTGACTTGGTGTTACAGGTATTATCATGGGTTGCTGAAGAAGAGAGAACGAAGATTAAGACTCGTCAAGCTGAAGGGATAGCTCCAGCTAAGGCACAGGGCAAACATCTTGGAAGACCTAAAACAACTATTACAACTGAGTTTGAGCAGGCTTATATACAATGGAAACCAGGAGAAATTACAGCGGTTGAAGCAATGAAGAAATCAAGTATGACGAAGGCCATTCTATCGCAGGGTTAAGGAATATGAAGAAAGCTAAAGGATTCCTATTTCTTCTCTCTTTCTTTATATAAAGGATATGGGGGGAGGGATATTTCCACATTTTCACTGGGGACATGAAAGTGATAAACCTATAGTCGGTTCATCCACACACCATGAAAAAAATTGATCTTTTAGAAACGAATCTAATTATAGTCCATCTCAAATTACATTATTTTAAATGATCAATCTCTATCCCATTCTTTGTTATCTCTCATGAAACCACGCCTTTAAATAAATACCTTTACGTTTTAATATAGCAGATTTAACTGTATTACCTTTTCAATAGGGTTGTTTTCTACTATATGAATGCTTGTATTATAAAGTGTAAGCAAATATAATAGAAATTAAGTCAATCGGTCAAAGTTCGGAAAGTGACTGTTATACATGAACGTAACGATAGCAATATGTAAAGGATGAAGGCCGGATAGAGCAACGGCCTTCTAAGCCGTCGGTCGG
Source organism: Bacillus sp. A1 (assembly GCF_042296235.1). Lineage (NCBI taxonomy): Bacteria > Bacillati > Bacillota > Bacilli > Caryophanales > Bacillaceae > Bacillus > Bacillus sp. A1. The sequence continues at coordinate 2,749,907 of NZ_CP141181.1, read as the reverse complement.
GAGTTCGAATCTCTCCTGGGACGTATAAAAAACCTCAAGCCCTGACAATGGGTTTGAGGTTTTTTTGTATTTTATTTTTAATTTTACGAAACAAAAGTTCCGTATTTGATGAAAATTGTAAAGTAATTTTAATATAAATGAAACTTAATGTAATATTTACCGTAATAAATATATGTATAAAGATACTTAAGGCGCCCTTGAGTGATAAATTATCTAATTTCTATCATGTGTTTTGTCAATAATTGATAGAAAGACAGCAGGAGGAATTAGCTTTTGAAGTACGCATTTGCATATAAAAATCACAATATAGAAACGATCTTTTGCGGAAAAGACGAGCTGTTTGAGGAACTGAAGCAATTTTTAATCACTCAATGCGGTTTAATCATTGTTGAGGTTTCAAGGGCTGATTACTATACGGAGCAGGAAATGAATCAATGGAATGACCGTTATACTCTGTGAATAAGAAAAGAAACCGGCCGTGTGAGACCGGTTTTTGTATCATCTGAATCCGCTCGGAGCGCTGAAGCCCCCGGCATGGCCGCTGAAACCGCCCCCGAGCGCGCCGGGATGTGCCCCGGCGCCGAGGCTTCCGCCGACGTCACTGAAGGATTGGCCGTAGTACCCGGATGTATAAGGGTATGGGACGAATTGCTGTCCGGCGAATGACAGCGTGCTTTGCGGGGTCTGCTGTCCGTATCCGGATGACGGGAATCCCTGCTGAAAAGAAGGGTCACCTTGATATGGTGCTGTATGCATCGGGGCCGGAGGATAATAAGACTGCGGCGGTAAGACCGGTAAAGGCGGAAATCCGGGAGGCAGGCCCTGCATGCCTGATAACATCTTATTCATGACATCACTCATTTCTTACGAGATAAGAACAGTGTATGCGTATGTCTGTATAAAGAGCCTGTTCAATCGAACGGAATATCTGACAAGCATGCCGGAAGGACAGAGAAAAATCGTGTAATAAAATGTGACATATTCGTATATGAACGGAAAAATTTCATGTAATCTTGAGAGATTAATAAAAAAATGATAAAAACTTTTAATATTTACAGATCCCTTTGTACCAGTAATGAAAGCGTATACAAAGTAGATTGATTAATCTAAATTGTCTAATAATTATAAAAATGCTGTTGACACTGTCTGCAAACGGGCGTAATATGAGTTCAAACAAAAATAAATAAATGATTCACGCTAAAAAGAAAAATCATAAAACACTGAAAAAACAAACAAATGAAGGTTCTTTTTTAATAAAAGAGCTGCCATAATAAAAAGCGCAGAAGAGGATAAGTAGCTTTGCTGAAGTTTTTCACAGAGAGCCGGTAACGCTGAGAGCCGGTAAAACAAATCAAAGTGAACTCCCCTCAGAGTGCCGGTCTGAAATGTAAAGAGTAGGACTCGGCCGAGTGAACGCAATGTTTACTCGTTATCAAAACGGATAATCATTATCCATGAGACGGTCTGCATATGACCGTAAACAAGGGTGGTACCGCGGAGAGCAAAGCCTTTTCGCCCCTTTTGGCTATCGCATGAAATGCTTGGCTGAATGTGGGTGGGAAGGCTTTTTTATTTGCGTCAGCCGGCGCTGCGTTTTATGAATTGGATTTTAGAAGGGAACATTGAAAAGGAGGAACTGAAAATGGGCACAAATGTACAGGCGGATTCTTTGTCTGCCGATTGTACAAAAACAATGAACGGGGCTCTGATGCTGATTGAATCATTAAAGAAAGAAAATGTCGAGATGATCTTCGGCTATCCGGGGGGAGCCGTCCTTCCGATTTACGATAAACTGTATCAATCAGGGCTGGTTCACATCCTGCCCCGCCACGAGCAAGGCGCGATTCATGCGGCAGAAGGGTATGCGAGAGTCTCCGGAAAGCCGGGGGTTGTGATTGCTACTTCCGGACCCGGAGCGACAAATTTAGTTACCGGTCTTGCGGATGCGATGATAGATTCATTGCCGCTCGTAGTGTTTACCGGTCAGGTGGCCACTTCGGTCATCGGCAGCGACGCTTTCCAGGAAGCCGACATTTTAGGAATTACGATGCCGATTACGAAACACAGCTACCAAGTCCGCCATCCGGAAGATCTCCCCCGCGTGATTAAAGAGGCGTTCCATATCGCCACGACGGGAAGACCGGGCCCGGTATTAATTGATATACCGAAGGATGTCGCAGCATTTGAAGGGGAGTTCAGATATGATCACGAGATCAGCCTTCCGGGTTATCAGCCGGTAAAAGAGCCTAACTATCTGCAGATCCGAAAGCTCGTGGAAGCTGTCAGCAGTGCGAAAAAGCCGGTTATTTTAGCCGGAGCGGGTGTTTTGCACGGTAAAGCTTCAGAAGATTTAAAAAATTATGCCGAACAGCAGCAAATACCGGTAGCCCACACGCTTCTCGGTCTGGGCGGTTTCCCGGCAGACCATCCTCTTTTTCTGGGAATGGCGGGGATGCACGGCACATACACAGCGAATATGGCGCTTTACCACTGTGACTTGTTGATCAGCATCGGAGCGCGGTTCGATGATCGCGTGACCGGAAATCTGAAGCATTTTGCAAAATCGGCCAAAGTAGCGCATATCGATATTGATCCGGCTGAAATCGGAAAAATTATCGAAACGCAGATCCCGGTGGTCGGCGACAGTAAAATCGTCCTTCAGGAATTATTGAAGCAAAATGGAAAACAGGGACAGACAGAGGAATGGAAACAGCAACTTTCAGAATGGAAAGAAGAATATCCGCTTTGGTATACAGACAACAGAGAAGAGGGCTTGAAACCCCAAAAGCTGATTGAGTATATTCACCAATTCACAAACGGAGAGGCGATTGTGGCGACGGATGTCGGCCAGCACCAGATGTGGGCGGCTCAGTTTTATCCTTTCCGAAAGGCTGATAAGTGGGTGACCTCGGGGGGACTCGGCACAATGGGCTTCGGCCTTCCGGCGGCTATCGGAGCGCAGCTGGCCGATCGTAACGCCACGGTCGTTGCCATCCTCGGAGACGGCGGTTTTCAGATGACCCTTCAGGAATTAGATGTCATCCGGCAGCTGAATCTTCCTGTCAAAGTGGTTATCTTGAACAACGAATGTCTGGGCATGGTCAGACAGTGGCAGGAAATCTTCTATGAAGAACGCTATTCTGAATCCAAATTCTCGGCGCAGCCTGACTTTGTCAAATTGTCAGAAGCCTACGGCATTAAAGGCGTCCGGATTTCATCGGAAGAAGAGGCGGAAGAAGAGCTTAAAAAGGCGCTTTCATCAAAAGAACCGGCCGTTATTGACGTCCGGGTCGCCAAAAGCGAGAAAGTATTCCCGATGATTGCGCCGGGTAAAGGACTTCATGAAATGGTGGGGGTGAAACCTTGAAACGCATTATCACATTAACGGTGGTCAACCGCTCGGGAGTATTAAACCGGATCACCGGCCTGTTTACAAAAAGACACTATAATATCGAAAGCATCACTGTAGGCCACACGGAAACAAGCGGTGTTTCAAGGATTACATTTGTCGTCCATGTGGAAGGCGAAAATGACGTAGAGCAGCTGACAAAGCAGCTTAACAAACAAATTGACGTCCTGAAAGTGACGGATATTACAAACCAATCGATTGTACAGCGTGAGCTGGCATTAATCAAAGTTGTTTCCGCACCGTCGGCCAGAACGGAAATCAATGGAATCATTGAGCCGTTCAGAGCTTCCGTCGTTGATGTATCAAGAGACAGCATCGTCGTTCAGGTTACCGGCGAATCTAATAAAATCGAAGCGCTCATAGAGCTTCTCAAACCTTACGGAATTAAAGAAATCGCGAGAACGGGCACAACGGCTTTTGCGAGGGGAACCCAGCAGAAGGCGTCATCCAATAAAACAATTTCAATTGTATAACACAAAAAAGGGAGAGATTAAAATGGTAAAAGTATATTATAACGGTGATATCAAAGAGAACGTATTGGCAGGTAAAAAAGTAGCGATTATCGGTTACGGTTCACAAGGTCATGCACACGCGCTGAACTTAAAAGAAAGCGGAATTGATGTCATTGTCGGCGTCAGACAAGGCAAATCATTTACACAGGCCCAAGAAGACGGTCATAAAGTCTTTTCGGTAAGAGAAGCGGCTGCCCAGGCTGATATCATTATGGTTCTTCTTCCGGATGAACAGCAGCAAAAAGTATATGAATCTGAAATCAAAGATGAATTGACGGCGGGCAAGTCATTGGTATTCGCACACGGATTTAACGTCCATTTCCATCAGATCGTGCCTCCTGCTGATGTGGATGTATTCCTTGTCGCCCCTAAAGGACCGGGACACCTTGTCAGAAGAACATATGAACAAGGCGCGGGCGTACCGGCATTGTTTGCCATCTACCAGGATGTATCAGGCGAAGCGAAAGATACGGCTCTTGCTTATGCAAAAGGAATCGGCGGAGCGCGTGCGGGCGTTCTTGAAACAACATTTAAGGAAGAAACGGAAACGGATTTGTTCGGTGAGCAGGCTGTTCTGTGCGGAGGTTTAACGGCGCTTGTCAAAGCGGGTTTTGAAACGCTGACAGAAGCCGGCTACCAGCCTGAACTCGCATACTTCGAGTGTCTGCACGAACTGAAGCTGATCGTAGACTTGATGTATGAAGAAGGATTGGCGGGCATGAGATACTCTATCTCCGATACGGCTCAATGGGGAGATTTTGTCTCAGGGCCGCGCGTGGTCGATGCGAAGGTAAAAGAATCGATGAAACAAGTATTAACAGATATTCAAAACGGTACATTCGCGAAAGAATGGATCGTGGAAAACCAAGTGAACCGTCCTCGCTTCAATGCGATCAATGCAAGTGAAAACGAGCATCAGATTGAAAAGGTCGGCAGACAGCTTCGTGAAATGATGCCGTTTGTCAAACAAGGCAAAAAGAAGGAAGCGGTGGTCTCCGTTGCGCAAAATTAATGTTTTCGACACGACCCTTCGTGACGGTGAACAATCCCCCGGGGTCAACCTCAATTCCCGGGAGAAACTGGCGATAGCCAAGCAGCTTGAAAGACTCGGGGTGGATATTATTGAAGCGGGATTTCCCGCTTCATCCCGAGGTGATTTTTTAGCCGTGCAGGAAATCGCAAGAACGATTAAAAATTGTTCGGTAACAGGGCTTGCCCGATCTGTCAAAGGTGACATCGACGCAGCCTGGGAAGCGCTGAAAGACGGGGCCAGCCCGCGGATTCACATCTTTATCGCCACCTCTGACATTCATCTGAAGCATAAGCTGAAAATGACGCGGGAAGAGGTTAAGGAAAAAGCGGTTGAAATGGTGAAGTATGCAAAAGAACGCTTTCCGATCGTTCAATGGTCAGCAGAAGACGCATGCCGCACCGAACTTCCGTTTCTGGCTGAAATCGTTGAAGAAGTGATTGATGCCGGCGCGAGCGTCATCAACCTGCCGGACACTGTAGGTTACCTGACGCCGGCTGAATACGGAAACATCTTTAAATATATGAAGGAACACGTTCCGAATATCAACCGGGTAAAGCTTTCAGCCCATTGCCACGATGATCTCGGAATGGCGGTTGCCAACTCGCTTTCGGCAATTGAGAACGGCGCTGATCAAATTGAATGCGCCATTAACGGCATAGGAGAAAGAGCCGGGAACGCCGCGCTAGAGGAAATCGCCGTTGCGCTTCATGTCAGAAATGACGCGCATCAAGCCGATTCATCCCTCAATCTTCATGAATTGAAGCGGACGAGTGATCTTGTCAGCAAACTGACGGGCATGGCCGTTCCCCGCAATAAAGCAATCGTCGGAGATAACGCTTTCGCACATGAGTCCGGCATTCACCAAGATGGGTTCCTGAAAGAAAAATCAACATATGAAATCATTTCACCGGAACTTGTCGGCGTGACTGCTGATGCGCTCGTACTCGGAAAGCATTCCGGACGCCATGCGTTCAAAGACCGCCTGAATGCGCTTGGATTCCAGTTTGATAGTGAGGAAATCAATAAATTTTTTACGATGTTTAAAGAACTGACCGAAAAGAAAAAAGAAATCACCGATGATGACTTGATTTCTCTTATTTTAGAAGAAAAAGTGACAGACAAAAAAATCGGCTATGAATTTTTGTCTCTGCAAGTGCATTACGGGACGTCTCAGGTGCCGACTGCAACAGTCTCTTTAAAAAATCAGGAAAACGAACAGCTGATTCAAGAGGCGGCAACGGGGGCGGGCAGTGTAGAAGCCGTTTATAATACGCTCGGGCGCTGCATCGATAAAAATATTGAACTGACAGACTACCGCATCCAATCCAACCGGAAAGGCGAAGACGCGCTGGCTCAAGTTTTTGTCAGAGTGACCGTGAACGGAAAAGAAACATCAGGGCGGGGAATCGCGCAGGATGTTCTGGAAGCTTCTGCTAAAGCTTATCTGAACGCCGTGAACCGGCAGTTGGTGCTGGATTGCAATTTAGACGGATTAAAGAGACAGACTGCGGTCGGCTCGTAATAGAAAGGAGAACGTTTGATTTGAAAAAACGCATTGCTTTGCTGCCCGGTGACGGAATCGGACCGGAAGTGGCGGAATCAGCGGCAGATGTATTGAAAAGCGTTGCCGAACAATTCGGACATGAATTTGAATTTGAAAACGGGCTGATCGGGGGAGCAGCTATTGACGCCCATCAAAACCCCCTTCCTGAGGAGACGGTGGCTCTTTGTGAAAGATCCGACGCCATCCTGCTCGGGGCAGTCGGCGGGCCGAAATGGGACCAAAATCCTCCAGAGCTCAGACCGGAAAAAGGCCTGCTTGGCATCAGAAAAAAACTCGGCCTGTTTGCCAATCTGCGTCCCGTGACCGTATTTGAAAGCCTGTCTGAGGCTTCTCCGCTGAAAAAAGAATATATCAGCGGCGTCGACTTTGTAATCGTCAGGGAACTGACGGGCGGCCTCTACTTCGGAGAACCGAGCAGACAGTATGTCAATGAAGCGGGAGAAAAGGAAGCGGTCGATACCCTTTTTTATAAGAAAGAAGAAATCGAACGCGTTGTAAGAGAAGCCTTTAAGATGGCTGCCGGCAGAAAAGGAAAAGTGACGTCCGTCGATAAGGCGAATGTGCTTTCTTCAAGCAGGCTATGGCGGGAAACAGCGGATGAAATCGCAAAAGAATTTCCTGATGTGACGCTTGAACATATGCTTGTCGATAATGCCGCGATGCAGCTCATCTATGCTCCGAGCCAGTTTGACGTCATCGTAACTGAGAATATGTTCGGCGATATTTTAAGCGATGAAGCCTCCATGCTGACAGGCTCGCTCGGCATGCTGCCGTCAGCCAGTTTATCAAGTTCAGGTCTTCACTTGTTTGAACCCGTGCATGGATCTGCGCCTGACATCGCCGGTAAAGGGATGGCCAATCCGTTTGCGGCGATTTTATCAGCGGCGATGCTTTTGAGAACATCTTTCGGACTTGAAAACGAAGCTCAGGCGGTGGAAAAGGCGGTCGCAAAGGTGCTTGCAGACGGCAGCCGTACACGTGATATCGCCCGGGACGGCCAATATGCCGGAACGCATGACATTACTGAAAAAGTAAAAGCCGCATTAGCCGGCTCGAATACAAAATCTATAGTGTGACGCTTTAAAGAAAGCGGTCTTAGTTCATAGGTAGAGGGAGGAAACAAAGATGATGCCTCGAACAATCATCGAAAAGATTTGGGATCGGCATGTTGTAAAAAGCGGTGAAGGAAAACCCGACCTTCTCTATATTGATCTGCACCTAATTCATGAGGTGACGTCTCCTCAGGCGTTTGAAGGGTTAAGGCAGAAGGGGAGAAAGGTCAGACGGCCGCAGAACACATTCGCGACGATGGACCACAATATTCCGACCGTCAACCGTTTTGACATTAAAGATGAAGTCGCAAAGCGCCAAGTAACCGCGCTTGAACGGAATTGTGAGGAGTTCGGCGTCCGTCTTGCGGATCTTCACAGCGCAGACCAGGGAATCGTTCACGTGGTCGGGCCTGAGCTTGGTCTGACACTTCCGGGAAAAACGATCGTTTGCGGAGACAGCCATACATCGACTCACGGCGCGTTCGGAGCGCTTGCCTTCGGTATCGGCACAAGTGAGGTGGAACATGTTCTTTCCACACAGACATTATGGCAGCAACGGCCGAAAACGCTTGAAATCCGCGTTGACGGAACGCTCCAAAAAGGAGTGACCGCGAAGGATGTCATCTTGTCGGTCATCGGAAAATACGGGGTGAAATTCGGTACCGGATATGTCATTGAATACACCGGGGAAGTATTCAGAAACATGTCTATGGACGAACGCATGACGGTCTGCAATATGTCAATAGAAGCGGGAGCACGGGCGGGACTGATCGCTCCAGATGACACGACGATTGAATATTGTAAAAACCGTAAATACGCGCCAAAAGGCGAGGAATTTGAAAAAGCCGCCGCAGAATGGAAAGCGTTACAAACCGATCCGGGCGCCGTATACGATCATTCCATCGTGTTAGACGGCAGCGAGATTTCTCCAATGGTAACATGGGGCGTCAATCCCGGCATGGTTCTTCCGGTCGATGCCCAAATACCGGCGCCGGAAACCATTGATTCTGAAGACGGTAAAAAAGAAGCCATCCGCGCGTACGAATACATGGGAATCGCACCGAATCAAAAAATTGAAGATATTAAAGTCGAGCATGTGTTTATCGGCTCCTGTACAAATTCGCGGATGACCGATCTTCGCCAGGCTGCGGATATGATCAAAGGCCGAAAAGTCGCTGACAGCGTCAGGGCCATTGTGGTGCCGGGTTCTCAAAGCGTGAAACAGCAGGCCGAGGAAGAAGGGCTGCACCGCGTGTTTCTCGAGGCCGGCTTTGAATGGAGAGAATCAGGCTGCAGCATGTGCCTCAGTATGAACAATGATGTCGTGCCTGAAGGGGAACGATGCGCTTCCACTTCCAACCGCAACTTCGAAGGCAGACAGGGAAAAGGCGCGAGAACACACCTTGTCAGTCCGGCGATGGCGGCAATGGCAGCCATTCACGGGCATTTCGTCGATGTAAGAAAGTTTTATCAAGAAAAAACAGTTGTGTAAGGAGTGCGCGAAAAGATGGAACCTTTAAAAACGCATACGGGAAAAGCGGCCGTCTTAAACCGGATCAACGTCGATACGGACCAGATTATTCCGAAACAGTTTTTGAAAAGAATTGAAAGAACCGGATACGGCAGATTCGCGTTTTTTGATTGGAGATACCTTGAGAACGGTGAGCCTGATCCTGAATTTGAATTAAATCGCAAAGTCTATGAAGGCGCGTCCATATTAATTGCCGGAGAGAATTTTGGCTGCGGATCATCCCGTGAGCACGCTCCTTGGGCGCTGGATGATTACGGCTTCAAAATCATCATTGCTCCGTCATTTGCCGATATTTTTCATCAAAACTGTTTTAAAAACGGTATGCTTCCCATCCGTATGCCGTATGATCAGTGGAAAAAACTCGCCGGTCAATATGAAAATCAGTCTCTTAACATGACGGTTGATTTGGAAAACCAGCTCATTCACGACAGTGAAGGAAAAGAGATTTCATTTGAAGTCGATCCGCACTGGAAGGAAATGCTGATAAACGGTTATGATGAAATTTCATTAACGCTTCTGCTGGAGGACGACATTAAGCAGTTTGAATCGAAAAGAAGTTCATGGCTTCAAGCCTGAAAAAAGCCGCCCGGCATCTGTCCGGCGGCTTTTTTTACCGTGCGCACCATCCTTTCTTGTGTTTCATGACGCGTGTTGATACACTTGAACAAAATAGCGCCTGAAAGGAAATAAAGTATGACGCATGACAAGAAAAAAGCTGATATCATTCCTTTCCCCCGTCTGAAAGAACGCTTGGTTGATAAAGGGATGGCCGCCATGAAGGATAAACAGTATCAGGAGGCCCTCGAACTGTTCTCAGAGGCGGTAAGCCACGGTGATACCGAGTCCGACGTACATTTAGGCATGGCGATTTGTTTTCTGGAACTCGGGGAATTGGAAGAAGCAAAACAAGTTTGCGAGAAAATGCTGAATGAAGGGTACGGCCATTATTTTACCGTACTGCAGGTGTACATGACCATTTTAATTCAGCTGAAACAATATGAAGAAGTCAAAAGCACAATTGAAGCTGTGCTGGAAGAAAATCAGCTGCCCGCAGAAAGTGCGGAGCAATTCTACCGGCTGCTCGAATTCAGCCGCAAAATGACCGATCCCGACCAGCAGGATGAAGCATGGGAGGAGGAATACGAGGACATTCTTGATGCGGAAAAAGTGCTGAACAGCCCCGCTGAACAAATGAATCTGATTCATTCTCTTAAAGACCGCAATATTGCAAAATACACGGGTCTCTTAAAAACAATTCTTCAAGATCCGGCCGCGCATCCGCTTATCAAGACGATGATTTTGACGCTGATGGCGGAGCATGACTACAGCAAGCCGGTCCATATTACAAAATTCGGCGATTCAATGACCGCGGTTCCGAGTGAAACGGTTCAGCCTGATGCGGCTCCGATTTTGCATCGCGTTCTCCGGGTGCTTGATGAAACGCTCGGCAATGAAAACCCTACATTATACGCTGCCGTCGAGGAGCTGTGGAGAAGGCATCTGTATGTCCTGCACCCTTTTATGCCGAAGTTTTTGAACGCAGATTTATGGGCGGCGGCGCTTCATAAGGTCGGTTACGAGATGCACGGCATTGACATTGAGCCGGAGGAACTTCATATGATGTACGAGTTTGACAGCCGCGAACTCGAAGAAGCCTGCACGATGATTAAGGATATTGAAGAAATTTCTTATTTGTAAATCACGCCATATAGTTGAAAGCGGTAGGCGTTATGTTATAATATAGTGGTTGTATTTATGTATAGCGGTTTAACTGAAATGAGAATTACGGTTGGACAGGCTGCCAGTTCATTACATAATGATTCTGATTCAAAGCGGTTTTTTCTTTGACAAAGCCGCGGATTGCTTTAGAATGGAAGACCGACACAACCTGAATAGATTTTTGGAGGGAAACACATGTCTGTAAAATGGGAAAAACAAGAAGGCAATGAAGGCGTATTAACGGTTGAAGTTGATGCGGATACGTTCAAAACAGCTCTTGATGATGCATTTAAAAAAGTAGTAAAACAGGTTTCTATTCCTGGATTCCGCAAAGGGAAAGTTCCCCGCGGTTTATTCGAACAGCGTTTCGGCGTTGAAGCTCTTTACCAGGATGCTTTAGATATTTTACTTCCTGTAGAATACCCTAAAGCGGTTGAAGAAGCCGGCATTGAGCCTGTAGACCGCCCTGAAATCGATGTTGAAAAAATCGAAAAAGGCGAAAGCTTGATTTTCACTGCAAAAGTGACTGTAAAACCGGAAGTGAAACTTGGCGATTACAAAGGCTTAGGAATCGAAAAAGATGACACTGCCGTTACTGACGAAGATGTACAAAACGAACTTAAAGCGCTTCAAGAGCGTCAGGCTGAGCTTGTCGTGAAAGAAGAAGGCGCTGTTGAAAACGGCGATACAGTCGTTCTTGACTTCGAAGGTTTCGTTGACGGCGAAGCGTTTGAAGGCGGAAAAGCTGAGAACTACTCACTTGAAGTAGGATCAGGTTCATTCATCCCGGGCTTCGAAGAGCAGTTAACAGGCCTTGAAGCAGGCGCTGAAAAGGATGTTGAAGTAACATTCCCTGAAGAGTATCACGCTGAAGAGCTTGCCGGAAAACCAGCTGTTTTCAAAGTGAAAATTCATGAAATCAAAGCGAAAGAGCTTCCTGAGCTTAACGACGAATTCGCAAAAGACATTGACGAAGAAGTTGAAACGCTTGCTGAATTAACTGAGAAAACAAAAAAACGCCTTGAAGAAGCAAAAGAAAACGAAGCTGACGCTAAATTGCGTGAAGAGCTTGTTCTGAAAGCATCTGAAAACGCTGAAGCTGATGTTCCTCAAGCGATGATCGACACTGAGCTTGACCGCATGCTGAAAGAATTCGAACAGCGTCTGCAAATGCAAGGCATGAACCTTGAGCTTTACACTCAATTCTCAGGCCAAGACGAAAACGCGTTAAAAGAGCAAATGAAAGAAGATGCCGCAAAACGCGTAAAATCAAACCTGACTCTTGAAGCGATCGCTCAAGCTGAAAACCTTGAAGTAACGGACGAAGAAGTTGAAGCTGAGCTGACTAAAATGGCTGAAGCTTACAACATGCCGGTTGAAAACATCAAGCAGGCAATCGGTTCAACTGACGCGATGAAAGAAGATTTAAAAGTTCGAAAAGCAATTGATTTTCTTGTAGAAAACCGTTAATATGGTTCATAATAATAGACATAATAAAACAGGGCGCGATTAATTCGTGCCTTGTTTTGTACAATTATGATATAACTCTTTTTCTTGGGGCAAGATAGTCATTGCCGGGCTGTTTTTCGTCATACATATAGAATGTGCAAGTGCGAAACACATTGTTACCGTCTTACTGGAAAGTATGGTAAAATGCAATACATACTCGATCGTAGCAAGAACCGTTTTCTTTTGCCCTTCAGGTAAAAGAAAAAGTGAGACAAGATTAAGGGGTGAAAGAATGTTTAAATTCAACGAGGAAAAAGGACAATTGAAATGCTCGTTCTGCGGAAAAACGCAAGATCAGGTTCGTAAGCTGGTTGCAGGACCGGGTGTATATATATGCGACGAATGTATTGAGCTCTGTACAGAAATCGTAGAGGAAGAGCTTGGTACAGAAGAAGAAGTCGAATTTAAAGACGTTCCGAAGCCGCAGGAAATCCGCGAGATTCTGAATGAATATGTCATCGGACAGGATCAGGCGAAGAAATCACTTGCGGTTGCGGTATACAACCATTACAAACGCATCAATTCCAACAGTAAAGTGGATGATGTCGAACTTTCTAAAAGTAATATTTCTTTAATCGGACCGACTGGAAGCGGGAAAACACTTCTTGCCCAGACGCTTGCGCGTATTCTGAACGTTCCGTTTGCGATCGCGGACGCTACATCTCTGACTGAAGCCGGATATGTCGGTGAGGACGTAGAAAACATCCTCCTCAAGCTGATTCAGGCAGCAGACTATGATGTGGAAAAAGCAGAAAAAGGCATTATTTATATCGATGAAATCGATAAAGTAGCGCGGAAATCTGAAAACCCGTCCATTACACGCGATGTATCAGGCGAAGGCGTTCAGCAGGCGCTGCTGAAAATTCTTGAAGGAACGGTTGCAAGCGTGCCGCCTCAAGGAGGACGCAAACATCCTCATCAGGAATTCATCCAGATCGATACGACGAACATTCTGTTCATTTGCGGCGGTGCATTTGACGGCATCGAACAAATCATCAAACGCCGTCTCGGACAAAAAGTCATCGGCTTCGGCTCTGATAATAAAGCGGCAGACCTGGAAAAAGAAGAACTGCTTTCTAAAGTTCTTCCGGAAGACTTGCTCCGTTTCGGTCTGATTCCTGAATTCATCGGCCGTCTTCCTGTCATTGCAAGCCTTGAGCAGCTTGACGAAACGGCACTGGTTGAAATTCTGACTAAACCGAAAAACGCACTCGTCAAACAATACAAGAAAATGTTAGAACTTGATGATGTCGAGCTTGAATTTGAAGGCGAGGCATTATCTGAAATTGCGAAAAAAGCGATCGAGCGTAAAACAGGCGCACGCGGCCTGCGTTCTATCATTGAGGGCATCATGCTTGACGTCATGTTTGATCTGCCGTCCCGTGATGATATTGAAAAATGTGTCATTACCGGAGCGACAGTCGCAGACGGTGAAGCGCCGCGTCTTGTATTAAAAGACGGCACTGTTGTCGGCCAAGATAAAACATCAGCATAACACGACAAAACCTCCTGACCCGATTTGATCAGGAGGTTTTTTTCTTGTCCTGACCCTTCTGAAAATGTTTATTCCGGGCTTTGCTGGGAGATACTAGCGGACAGAGGAATGAATTGGATACATAAATCGTTTTTTTCAGGAGGGACCAGCATGAGTTGGACAGGGATCGCATTATTTGTACAGCTGTTTTTCGGGATAGTCATCGGACTATATTTTTGGAATCTGCTCAAAAACCAGCGAACACAAAAAGTGACGATAGATAAAGAATCAAAAAAGGAAATGGAACAGCTGCGCAAAATGCGCGCCATCAGTTTATCAGAACCTTTATCAGAAAAGGTGCGGCCGAAAAGCTTTCAGGACATTGTCGGCCAGGAAGACGGAATTAAAGCGTTAAAAGCAGCGCTTTGCGGACCGAACCCGCAGCACGTCATTATTTACGGTCCTCCGGGAGTCGGTAAAACGGCTGCGGCGCGGCTGGTATTGGAAGAAGCGAAAAAACATAAACAGTCACCGTTTCAAAAGCAGGCTGTTTTTGTTGAACTTGATGCGACGACCGCGCGGTTTGATGAACGGGGGATTGCCGATCCGCTTATCGGTTCAGTGCATGATCCGATTTATCAGGGAGCGGGTGCGATGGGCCAGGCAGGCATTCCGCAGCCGAAACAGGGGGCTGTGACCCATGCTCACGGCGGGGTATTGTTTATTGATGAAATCGGCGAGCTTCATCCGATTCAGATGAATAAAATGCTGAAGGTGCTTGAAGATCGAAAAGTATTTTTAGACAGTGCGTATTACAGTGAAGAAAATACGCAAATACCGAATCACATTCATGATATTTTTCAAAATGGGCTTCCGGCAGATTTCCGTTTGATCGGAGCGACAACGAGAATGCCGAATGAAATTCCGCCGGCCATCCGTTCGCGCTGTCTTGAAGTATTTTTCCGCGAGTTGGAAAAGGATGAACTTAAAATCGTTGCGAAAAAAGCAGCCGACAAAATTCAGAAAGAGATTTCTGACGAAGCTCTCAGTGTGCTGACCACATATACGAGAAACGGACGTGAAGCCGTCAATATGATCCAGATCGCCGCCGGCATGGCGGTGACTGAGGACAGACAAGAAATTACGACAGAAGATATAGAATGGGTTGTTCATTCCAGTCAGCTTACACCTAAAAATGAGCAGAAAATCGCCGATGAACCGCAAGTCGGCATCGTGAACGGACTTGCTGTCTACGGGCCGAACAGCGGCGCATTGCTGGAAATCGAAGTGAATGTCACACCTGCGCAGGACAAAGGAAGCCTGAATATCACGGGAATTGCAGAGGAAGAAAGCATCGGCAGCCAATCGAAGTCGATCCGCCGCAAAAGCATGGCGAAGGGATCTGTGGAAAATGTTCTGACGGTTCTGCGCACAATGGGCATCAAACCTTCAGACTATGACATTCACGTCAATTTTCCGGGCGGAGGCCCGATTGACGGACCTTCAGCAGGTATCGCGATGGCCGCGGGGATTTTTTCCGCGATTCACCGCATCCCGATCGACCATACGGTGGCGATGACGGGAGAAATCAGCCTGACGGGGCTTGTCAAACCGATCGGCGGCGTCATTCCGAAAATTAAAGCCGCAAAACAGGCCGGAGCAAAAACGGTCATTATCCCATATGAAAATCAGCAGTCCATTCTGAAACGAATAGACGGAATCACCATTAAAGCGGTAAAAACGTTCCAGGAAGTGCTTGACGTCATATTGGTTGACCCTCCTTCAGAACAAAAACCGTTTGATATCCAAATGAATAAAGAATCCGTATAAACCCCATTTTTATAATGGGGTTTTTTTATGGAGGACATCTTTTCCTTTTTCAGAACAGAAAGAAAGGGTATACTACGAAGAGACTGTTTTATATACAGGGCAGGCGGATAAGCCGATTTTGCCCGATCCCGGAATTGTACAACGATGAAAAAGTTGTATTATAATGGTTCATACTAAAGTCACGGAGGTGTCAGTCACATGGCAGAAGATACAAAACGCAGCATCCCGCTCCTCCCTTTAAGAGGCTTATTGGTATACCCGACAATGGTTTTACATTTAGATGTAGGCCGTGACAAGTCGGTTCAGGCTCTTGAACAGGCAATGATGCATGATCATATGATTTTTTTAGCCACTCAGCAGGATATTTCGATAGACGAACCGGGTGAAGAGGATATTTTCGCCGTCGGCACTTATACAAAAATTAAACAGATGCTGAAGCTGCCCAACGGTACGATCAGAGTGCTTGTAGAAGGAATTCAGCGGGCGCAGATTCTTGAATACGCCGAGCTCGAAGATTATACTTCGGTCGATATACAGCTGATGCATGAGGATGATTCAAAAGACGTGGAAGACGAAGCGCTTATGCGGACGCTGCTGGACCATTTTGACCAGTACATAAAAATTTCTAAAAAAATCTCCGCAGAAACGTATGCGGCTGTGACTGATATTGAAGAGCCCGGCAGAATGGCGGATATCGTCGCTTCTCATCTCCCGCTGAAATTAAAGGACAAGCAGGACATTTTAGAAACGGCGGATATTAAAGAACGTCTGAATAAGGTCATCCGTTCCATTCATAATGAAAAAGAAGTGCTGGAGATTGAGAAAAAAATCGGTCAGCGCGTCAAACGTTCGATGGAACGCACTCAAAAGGAATACTACTTGCGTGAACAGATGAAAGCCATTCAGAAGGAGCTTGGCGACAAAGAAGGAAAAACCGGCGAAGTTCAGTCGCTCACGGAAAAGATAGAAGAAGCAGGCATGCCTGAGCGTGTCAAAGAAACGGCGCTTAAGGAATTAAGCCGTTACGAAAAAGTGCCGTCAAGCTCAGCGGAAAGCTCTGTTATCCGCAACTATATTGACTGGCTCATCGCCCTTCCGTGGTCGGATGAAACAGAAGATAAACTTGACATTAAAAAAGCCGGGGAAATCTTAGATAAAGAGCATCACGGCTTAGAGAAAGTGAAAGAGCGGATTTTGGAGTATTTGGCCGTGAAACAGCTGACGAAAACGCTGAAAGGGCCGATTCTTTGTCTGGCCGGACCTCCGGGAGTCGGTAAAACATCTCTTGCAAAATCAATCAGTACGAGCATGGGGCGCCGTTTTGTGAGAATTTCACTGGGCGGAGTGCGCGATGAGTCTGAAATCCGCGGGCACCGGCGTACATACGTCGGAGCGATGCCGGGCCGTATTATACAGGGGATGAAAAAAGCCGGTAAACAAAATCCCGTCTTTCTCCTGGATGAGATCGACAAAATGTCGTCTGATTTCAGAGGCGATCCGTCTTCGGCGATGCTTGAGGTGCTGGATCCGGAACAAAACAGCACATTCAGCGACCACTATATTGAAGAGACGTTCGATTTATCGAAAGTGCTGTTTATCGCGACTGCGAATAACCTTGCTTCCATACCGGGACCTCTCAGAGACAGAATGGAGATTATCAGCCTGTCAGGCTACACTGAAAACGAAAAGCTGGAAATCGTGAAGGACCACCTGCTTCCGAAACAAATCAAAGAGCACGGGCTCACAAAGAGCAACCTGCAGATTCGGGACCAGGCGATTACGGACATCATCCGCTACTATACGAGGGAAGCCGGCGTGAGAACGCTTGAACGCCAGATTGCCGCCATTTGCCGAAAGGCTGCGAAAGCCATTGTGTCTGAGGAGAGAAAACGCATTACCGTTACAGAGAAAAATCTGGCCGACTATCTCGGAAAACGGATATTCAGATACGGACAGGCGGAAACCGAAGATCAAATCGGGGTTGTCACGGGGCTCGCGTATACGACGGTCGGCGGAGATACGCTGTCAATCGAAGTGTCATTGTCACCGGGAAAAGGAAAGCTGATTCTGACCGGGAAGCTTGGAGATGTCATGCGGGAATCAGCGCAGGCCGCTTTCAGTTATGTCCGCTCGAAAGCGGAACAGTTCGGAATCGACCCGAAATTCCATGAGAAGTATGACATTCATATCCATGTCCCTGAAGGAGCGGTGCCGAAAGACGGCCCTTCTGCCGGAATTACGATGGCCACGGCGCTCGTTTCAGCATTAACGGACCGTGCGGTAAAACGCGAAGTCGGTATGACGGGAGAAATCACGCTGCGGGGCCGCGTGCTTCCGATCGGCGGACTGAAAGAAAAGGCGCTCGGCGCGCACAGAGCGGGCCTGACTACTATTATTGCGCCTAAAGATAACGAAAAAGATATAGAGGATATTCCAGAAAGCGTCAGAGAAGGACTGAAGTTTATATTCGTTTCTCACCTGGATGACGTTTTGGAACATGCCTTAGTAGGAGAGAAGAAATGAAAGTCACAAAGTCAGAAATCGTGATCAGCGCGGTCAAACCCGAACAGTACCCTGATGGGGGGCTTCCGGAAATCGCGCTGGCGGGAAGATCAAATGTAGGAAAGTCATCTTTTATCAATTCATTAATCAATCGGAAAAACTTGGCCAGAACGTCATCAAAACCGGGGAAAACACAGACCTTAAACTTTTACATCATCAATGATGAATTGCATTTTGTCGACGTTCCCGGGTACGGATTTGCGAAAGTTTCCAAAAGCGAGCGGGAAGCATGGGGGAGAATGATTGAAACCTATATGACGACCCGCGAAGAGCTGAAAGCCTGCGTGCAGATTGTCGACCTCAGGCACGCGCCGTCTGCTGAAGACGTGAACATGTATGAATTCCTGAAGTATTACGGCATTCCCGTCATCGTTATCGCGACAAAAGCGGATAAGATTCCAAAAGGAAAATGGGACAAGCACTTAAAGGTTGTCAAACAGACGCTTGATATGGATCCTGAAGATGAGCTGATTTTATTTTCCTCTGAAACGAAAAAAGGCAAAGATGAAGCATGGGGAGCCATTAAAAAAATGATCAGCCGGTAATGAAAAACCCAAAACGCAGTGCGTTTTGGGTTTTATCGTATAGTTTTGTTCCGCTTGATAAACAATAATAAAAGGCTGATTCCGATGAAAACATACGGCCAGTATGTTTTGAAGTGTTCCGTCGGAATATGGACGGACTCCAGCCACGCCGTAATTTGTTTAAAGAAGTATAAAAAGAGGGAAAAACCAATCATGGCAGCCGCTTCGTATACATATTCTTTTCTGGCAGCCGCAAATAAGGAGAATCCGAAGACGAAGAGAATCATTTCAAAATCTCCCGGCCACCATGAGAGCTCAGGTTTGGCGAAAAAGTGTAAACCTATGCCGAAAAGAAGCAAGCCGATCAGGACGTGAGGCCCGGCCGCTTCCTTTTTGCCCTGATACAAGAGCACGGCGCCCAAGAGCATAAGGAGCACCGGCCATTCCCCCTGATTCGCAAACAGGTGAACCTGTCCGCTCTGAAGCCATGCGAATAATGAAGCGGCAAGCAGAAGTCCCGGTAATAAAATTGATGTTTTTTTCATCCTGTCACCTACCCGCAGTAAAGGATTTTTAGTATGATGATTAAGTGGAAACGAGCTTTTTATACTATAGCATAACATTTTTGAAATCTGTTCACATTTTCCCGAAGAAACTATGTTATAATTATTATAAATAATAAATTCTATGTTAGAATGATTATAAATAAATTGCGATGTACGGGGGTGCATGAAAGCGATGCATATTCTTGTTGTGGGAGTAGATTATAAATCCGCCCCTATTGAAATACGCGAAAAAATAAGTTTTCAGCCGGATGAGCTTGCAGAAGCGATGCTCCGTTTAAAAGAAGAAAAAAGCGTTCTTGAAAACATTATCGTGTCAACCTGCAACCGCACCGAAATATATGCGGTGGTCGACCAGCTCCATACCGGCCGTTATTATATAAAAACATTTTTATCCGAATGGTTCTCGCTGCCGAAAGAAGAGCTGTCTCCGTTTCTGAAATTTTATGAGAGCGACGCGGCGATCGAGCATTTATTCCGTGTGGCGTGCGGCTTGGATTCCATGGTCATCGGAGAAACGCAAATACTCGGCCAGGTCCGCTCGAGCTTTAAAACGGCGCAGGCAGAAAAGACGATCGGCACCATTTTCAATGAGCTGTTTAAACAGGCGGTGACCGTCGGCAAACGCACGCATGCCGAAACCGATATCGGCGCCAATGCCGTTTCCGTCAGTTACGCCGCCGTTGAACTCGCGAAAAAAATCTTCGGCTCATTGTCAAATAAGCACATTTTGATTCTCGGTGCGGGAAAAATGGGCGAGCTCGCCGCAGAAAACCTGCACGGTCAGGGCATCGGCAAAGTAACGGTCATCAACAGAACGTTTTTGAAGGCAAAAGCGCTTGCTGACCGTTTCTCCGGAGAAGCGCGCAGCTTAAACCAGCTTGAACATGCACTTGCTGAAGCTGATATTTTAATCAGTTCGACAGGCGCAAGTGATTTCGTCGTGTCCAAAGAAATGATGGAGAGAGCGGGCAGACAGCGGAAAGGCCGTCCGTTATTTATGGTGGATATCGCTGTGCCGCGAGACCTCGATCCGGCGCTTAACGATCTTGAAGGTGTTTTTCTGTACGATATTGATGACCTTGAAGGAATCGTTGAAGCTAACTTACAAGAACGCCGTGAAACCGCTGAAAAAGTCGAGCTGTTTATTGAAGCGGCAATTGTTGAGTTTAAGCAGTGGCTTAATACGCTCGGCGTCGTGCCGGTCATTTCGGCGCTGCGTGAAAAGGCGCTGTCCATCCAGTCCGATACGATGCAGAGCATTGAGCGCAAGCTGCCTCATCTGACGGTAAGAGAGAAAAAACTTCTCAGCAAACATACGAAAAGCATCATTAACCAAATGCTGCGCGACCCGATTCTGAAAGCGAAAGAGCTTGCGGCTGAAGCGGATTCAGATGAAAAGCTGAAGCTGTTTATGCAGATATTCGATATTGAGGAAGAGGCCGGCCGCCAGCTGGACAAAAGCCTGGATAACCGCCAGACGGTTCATTCGTTTCAAAAGGCAGAAGCAAAAACGGGCTTACGTCCGCTTGTAAGTGAGTGAGGGCTGTATGATTGATACAGCAATGGCAAGACTTAATGAAGCGACAATTGTTATTTATGCAGTAAGCGTCCTTTTTTACTTTATAGATTTTCTTCAACACAACCGGAAGGCTGGGAAAATGGCCTTCTGGTTGCTTTCTATTGTCTGGACTCTGCAAACCGTCTATCTTTCTTATTTCATGTGGCAGACGGGCAGATTTCCGGTCTTGAATATTACAGAGGCCCTTTACTTTTATGCGTGGGTGCTTGTCACGCTCTCACTTGTGGTCACGCAGATTCTGCGCGTTGATTTTATCGTATTTTTCACGAATGTCATCGGTTTCTCGATGATTGCGATCCATACGTTTTCACCGACGGATCAGCATTCGGCCGCTTTTTCCGGCCAGCTGGTCTCAGAGCTTTTGGTCATTCATATTACAATGGCGATTCTGTCTTACGGCGCTTTTTCCCTTTCTTTTGTCTTTTCGCTTCTTTATCAGTTTCAATATTCTTTATTAAAGAAGAAAAAGTGGGGAAAATGGCTGTTGAGAATTGAAGATTTGTCAAAACTTGATTATATGGCTTACGTTTTAAATGTCATCGGGGTTCCGATGCTGCTGTTGAGCCTGATATTAGGCGTGATCTGGGCGTATGTGTCGCTGGAAACGCTGTACTGGTTTGATTCAAAAGTGCTCGGTTCGTTTATTGTGCTGCTTTTATACAGCTACTATTTATATATCAGAATGATTAAGGAACTGCAGGGAAAAGTGGCGGCGTTATGGAATTCAGCATGTTTTCTCGTGCTGATGATTAATTACTTCCTGCTCGGAAGCCTGTCGCAATTCCATTGGTTCAGTTAACGCACGCGCCCAAACAGATTCGGGAGGAAAGAAAATGAGAACGATTAAGGTAGGTTCCAGACGGAGCAAACTGGCTATGACCCAGACAAAATGGGTGATTAACAAACTGAAGGAATTGAACCCTTCCTATAACTTTGAAATCCGGGAGATTGTCACAAAAGGCGACCGCATCCTTGATGTTACACTGTCAAAAGTGGGCGGCAAAGGTTTGTTTGTCAAAGAGATTGAACAGGCGCTGCTGCATCAGGAGATTGATATGGCGGTTCACAGCATGAAAGACATGCCCGCCGTTTTGCCTGAGGGTCTTGTCATAGGCTGCATACCGAAACGTGAGGATCCGCGTGATGCGCTGATTTCAAAGGGGCATCAAAAGCTGGACGGCATAAAAGAAGGGGGCATCATCGGCACCAGCAGTTTAAGAAGAAGCGCCCAGATTCTTGCTGAACGCCCTGATCTTACAATTAAGTGGATCAGAGGCAATATCGATACGAGACTTCAAAAGCTTGAAACGGAAGATTACGATGCTATTATTTTAGCGGCTGCGGGACTTTCGAGAATGGGCTGGAAAGATGATGTCGTATCTGAATTTCTCGAACCGGACCGCTGTCTGCCTGCGGTCGGCCAAGGCGCTCTTGCCATTGAATGCAGAGAGTCGGATGAGGAGCTTTTGAAGCTGTTTGCGCAATTTACCGATGAGTATACGCAGCGCACGGTGGCAGCCGAACGGGCTTTCTTACACGCGATGGAAGGCGGCTGCCAAGTGCCGATAGCCGGGTATGCGTCCGTCAATGACCGGGATGAGGTTGAATTGGTCGGTCTTGTCGCGTCTCCGGACGGAAAGACGATT
This sequence comes from Bacillus sp. A1, assembly GCF_042296235.1. Taxonomy (NCBI): domain Bacteria; kingdom Bacillati; phylum Bacillota; class Bacilli; order Caryophanales; family Bacillaceae; genus Bacillus; species Bacillus sp. A1. Next base: position 2,727,397 of record NZ_CP141181.1, on the reverse strand, counting down.
TATAAAGAAACAGCGGCGGGACATGATCCGGAAGAAATCGGGAAACGCTGTGCGGCGATGATGTCTGAAAAAGGAGCCAAAGCATTAATCGACAGCGTGAAACAGGAGCTCGATCAGGATGGCAAATGACCTTCCTTTACAAGGAAAGACCGTGCTTGTCACCCGGAACAAAAGACAGGCCGCACCGTTCCGAAAAAAAGTGGAGGCGCTCGGCGGAACGGCTGTTTCCGCTTCGCTGATCGCTTTTCAGGAAGCGCTCCCGGATGAATGTGCGGACAGTCTCCGGGAAGACCTTTCTGAGCCGGGATGGCTTGTGTTTACAAGCGTAAACGGTGTCCGGTTCTTTTTTTCCTATCTTGATCGGCACGGTCTTGCGCTTTCGGGACGGAAAAAAATCGCAGCCGTCGGTGAAAAGACTGCGCGCGCCCTGAAAGAGCGGGGAGCCCGGACGGATGCGATGCCTGACGAGTATGTGGCGGAATGTCTGGCTGATACTTTAAAACGGCACGCATCAGCTGCCGAACCCATTTCAGTGATAAAGGGCAATTTATCACGCGATGTCATAAAAGCGGAGCTTGAGCCGCTTGGCTATCAAATAAGGGAATGGGTGTTATACAATACCATTCAGGATGAAAAAGGCATGGACGAGCTGAGACGGGCTGCATCCCGCTCTCATTTTGATTTTATTACGTTTACCAGCTCATCGGCGGTGCATACGTTTATGCACGCGGTCGGAGACGGAGAAAAAGCGTGGGAAAACAGCGGTGCGAGCTATATCAGCATCGGCCCTTTGACAGAGAAAGCGCTCTTGGAATACGGGATCTCATCCCATGTGCCTGACATCTATACGATTGAAGGCATGCTGGACGTCATGTGCAGCATGTCGGGAAAGGATTGATAATGATGAATCAAACATTTAACAGACACCGCCGTTTGCGCGCGAACGCTGAGATGAGAGATTTAGTAAAAGAAACACGTCTTCACCCTTCAGATTTTATTTACCCGTTATTTGTCGTTGAAGGACTTGAAGGAAAAAAAGAAGTTCCTTCCATGCCGGGGGTTTATCATGTATCACTCGATTTGTTAAAGGATGAAATGGCTGAGCTGATATCGCTCGGCATTAAGTCGGTCATCGTTTTCGGCGTGCCGGAAGAAAAAGACGCCTGCGGAACCCAGGCTTTTCACGATCACGGCATTGTGCAGAAAGGGATTGCTGAAATTAAAAAGCATTATCCTGAAATGATCGTAATCGCTGATACGTGTCTCTGTGAATACACGGATCACGGCCATTGCGGCGTCGTGAAAGACGGAGAAATCTTAAATGACGAGTCGCTTGAGCTGCTGGCGCAGACAGCCGTCAGCCAGGCCAAAGCAGGCGCTGACATCATCGCTCCTTCAAATATGATGGACGGTTTTGTCACAGTGATCAGAGAAGCGCTCGACAAAGAAGGATTCACGAATATTCCGATCATGTCTTATGCCGTGAAATATTCAAGTGAATTTTACGGTCCGTTCCGCGACGCGGCTGACAGCACGCCGCAGTTCGGAGACCGAAAAACATATCAGATGGATCCGGCCAACCGCTTGGAAGCGCTCCGTGAGGCTGAATCAGACGCGGCAGAAGGCGCTGACTTTTTAATCGTCAAACCGTCTATGTCATACTTAGATATTATGCGTGATGTGAAAAACCGCCATCACCTGCCGCTGGTCGCATATAATGTGAGCGGGGAGTATTCCATGGTGAAAGCGGCAGCCCAAAACGGCTGGATTAAAGAAAAAGAAATGGTGCTGGAAATTTTAACGAGCATGAAACGTGCAGGAGCCGATCTGATTATGACGTATCATGCAAAAGACGCAGCAAAATGGCTTGCTGAGTAACGATTTCATTTGACGGGAGCTGAGGCAGATGAGAAGCTATGAAAAATCAAAAGCCGCTTTTAAAGAAGCGCAGAAACTGATGCCGGGCGGAGTGAACAGCCCGGTGCGCGCGTTTAAATCAGTTGATATGGACCCGATCTTTATGCAGCGCGGAAAAGGATCGAAAATTTTTGATATTGACGGCAATGAATATATCGACTACGTCCTGAGCTGGGGGCCGCTCATTTTGGGCCACACAAATGACCGGGTCGTTGAAAGCCTGAAAAAAGTAGCCGAGAACGGGACAAGTTTCGGGGCATCTACTGAGGTGGAAAACGAACTGGCCAAATTGGTCATTGACCGTGTGCCGTCTGTTGAAATCGTGCGGATGGTCAGCTCCGGCACAGAGGCGACAATGAGCGCCCTGCGTCTGGCAAGAGGATATACCGGCCGCAACAAAATTTTGAAATTCGAAGGCTGTTACCACGGCCATGGCGATTCGCTGCTGATCAAAGCGGGATCCGGAGTGGCGACACTCGGCCTTCCGGACAGCCCGGGCGTGCCGGAAGGAATAGCAATGAATACGATTACCGTTCCATACAACGACTTGGAAAGCGTTGCACTCGCATTCCGGGAGTACGGTGAAGATATTGCCGGGGTCATTGTTGAACCGGTAGCAGGCAATATGGGCGTTGTTCCGCCGCAGGAAGGCTTTTTACAAGGACTTCGCGACATGACGGAACAGTATGGCGCGCTGCTCATTTTTGACGAGGTCATGACCGGTTTTCGCGTGGATTATAACTGTGCGCAAGGGTATTTCGGCGTGACGCCTGACTTAACGTGTCTCGGCAAAGTCATCGGCGGCGGTCTTCCTGTCGGTGCGTATGGCGGAAAAGCTGACATTATGGAACGAATCGCGCCGAGCGGTCCGATCTACCAGGCGGGAACATTGTCAGGAAATCCGCTTGCCATGACAGCGGGACTTGAGACGCTACAGCAGCTCACACCTGAATCTTACCAAGAATTTGTGAAAAAAGGCGATATGCTTGAAGAAGGCATTTCAAAAGCAGCTGCAGCACATGGCATTCCGCACACGTTTAACCGGGCGGGTTCCATGATCGGCTTCTTTTTCACAAATGAGCCTGTCATTAACTATGAAGCAGCCAAATCTTCTGATTTAAAGCTGTTCGCCAAATATTATAAAGGGATGGCCGACGCAGGCGTATTTCTGCCGCCGTCTCAATTTGAAGGATTGTTTCTCTCCACTGCGCATACAATGGAGGATATTGAAAAAACCATTCAAGCCGCTGAGAAAGTGTTCCAGGCGATCAGCCGCTGATACCGAAAAGCCGATGCAAGCAAGACTTGTATCGGCTTTTTTCAATGCCTCCATTATCATATTTTTCCGGATTGCGGCATACACCTTTAGTGACATCTAATTGTATGGATTAGATGAAAGGAGGATATGAACTTGCCGCATAATCACCGATTGCAATTTTCTGTTGAAGAATCAATCTGTTTCCAAAAAGGACAGGAAGTTTCTGAATTACTTTCGATTTCATTAGACCCTGACATCAGGGTGCAGGAAGTAAATGATTATGTCTCAATTAAAGGATCATTAGAACTTACTGGCGAGTACAACATAGATCACAGCAGTCATTTTGAAGAGCTTGATAGGGAGCTGAGGCATGTAGAGGAAGTGAGGGCGAGGGAGGATGGCACGGCCGAGCTCATTCATTGTTTCCCGGTGGACATCACGATTCCGAAAAATAAAGTGAGCCACCTCAATGATGTTTTCGTATTTATCGATGCCTTTGATTATCAGCTGACGGATTCAAGGATCTTAACCATTCAAGCTGATTTGGCAATTGAAGGGCTGCTTGAGGAATCCGAGCCAAAAGAGCCGGAGATCCCTTTGTACGTGGCGCCTGAATTTGCCAGAGAAGAAATGATCAATCTTGCCGGACATTATTCTGAGGACGAAAACGAACCAGAATTAATGATACGCCATGAGCCTGAAATACCTTTGACTGTATCAGAAGAAGCAGCACAAGAAACCGAGAAGAACGAGGAAGAAACTCCGCCTTTACTCAGGCAGGAGGAAGAAGAGCCGGAGACTGCCCCGATTTTGAGGGAACGGGAAGAAGAAGAGCAGGAAGCAGCCCCGATTTTGAGGGAGCAAGAAGAAGAAGAGCCGGAGACTGCCCCGATTCTGAGGGAGCGGGAAGAAGAAGAGGAAGCAGCTGCCCCGATTCTGAGGGAGCGGGAAGATGAGGAAGAAGCAGCCCCGATTCTGAGGGAACGGGAAGAAGAAGAGCAGGAAGCTGCCCCGATTCTGAGGGAGCGGGAAGAAGAAGAGCCGGAGACTGCCCCGATTCTGAGGGAGCGGGAAGAAGAAGAGCATGAGACTGCCCCGATTCTGAGGGAGCGGGAAGAAGAAGAGCCGGAGACTGCCCCGATTCTGAGGGGGCAGGAAGAGGTGCCGAAACCTGTTTCCTTTACTGAGCCTCCTCCTCCCGTTTCCTTTCAACATGAAGAAGAGCCGGAAGAAGCTGAGGAGCCTGCAATCATGTCAGCCGTGAGGAATGAACCCGTATTTGAGGATGATTCAGCAGAAGCGCAGGAAGAGCCAAAAGATGATATCGAACCGGTTTTCCCTGCTTTCACTCTGACTCCGCATGCAGAAAAACCAAAAATTGCGGAACAGCCCTTCCTTCAAAAAGAAGAGCAGCCAGAGGCCGAGCCGCTTCTCCGTCAGAGCGATCATAAGGCGGCAGAAGACGAAGATGAGCCTGCGGTTTTTCAAGAAGAGCAGGCGCCCGTTTATCGTGAGTTCGTTCCGGAACGGCAGGAAGAGGAGTTTTACAGCGCTCCTAAGCTGCTTGAAGAAGAGGCTCATGATGAAGAAGGGTTTGAAATTGAGGTAAGGAAGATGGCGCCGCCGGAGGAGGAAACCGGGAAGCCTCTCGATTTGTCTTTTCAGTTTTCCAAACTGCCGCCGGAGGAGCCGGCGCAAGCTGAACAGCCTGAGCCGCTTAAGCCTGAAAGAAAGAATGAAGAAGCGGCACCGGGAACCGAGCAGAAGGAAAATGACAACTCTCATTACTTGACAAAATTATTTACAAGGGAAGAAGAAAAGTTTTCAAGAATGAAAATTTGTATCGTACAGCAGCAAGATACAATCGACCGGGTGTGTGAACGATATGACATTACATCCCAGCAGCTCATCCGAACGAATGCTTTATCGTTTGATGACGAGCTTGAGGAAGGTCAGCTTCTGTATATACCTGAATATAATAACAGCCATGTGTAAGCACAAAGAGGCCGTAAAAATGTGGTGAATGGAATGGAAGCAGTCCAATCAGTGCTTCAGGAATACGGGCTGACGGCTGAGTACATTGAGCCTGTCAGCCCGCATGTTTGGAAGGTCTACTCAAACTACGGCATTTTTGCTTTGAAACAGCTCAAGCCGGCCCGCAGCAGTGAATTTACGGATCTTATGATTGAGATTGAGGAGAAAGGCTACCGATCATTTGTGCCGATCTGCCGCACGTATGCCGGCGATTTTTTTGCGGGAAGACAGACGGAGAATTCTTATTATTTAATGCCTTGGCTTCAGTACGATCAGGAAGAAGAACGGGACCAAAAACATGTTTACCTTTTTAAAGAGGTCGCGAAGCTCCATTCTGCGACTGTGCGGGACATCCAAATCCGGACTGAAGATATCAGCGGCTTTTATGAAGCAACGAAAAGAGATTGGGAAAATGATAAACTTGTCTATGAACAATTCGCCGACCGGGCGGAAAAAGAGTGGTACCTTTCACCTTTTGAACTGCAGGCCGTTACGTATCTTACAGAAACGGTTTCCGCCGTCAATTTTGCTCTCGAACGTCTGGAAGAATGGTTTGACGCGGCAAAGGATCATGACAAGACGAGAGCGGTGATCAACCACGGCAGTTTATCGAGCCGCCACTTTCTGTATAATGATGCGGGATCGGGCTTTTTCACAAATTTCGAGAAAGCTGCGCTGGGCCCTCCGCAAAATGACCTGCTCGGCTTTTACTCCAGAATGTTCAGAAGCTATCCGAAAGCATGTCCGGAATGCCTGGACTGGTTTTATACGTATCACAAATCATTCCCGCTCCGTGAAGCGGAAATCAGCCTGTTTCTCAGCTATATGGCTTATCCGTCCGCCATGTACAAAGTGCTGAAACGGTATCAGACCGGCCAAAGGGGCTCTGAAAAAGAAGAGTGCACGCAATTATTAAGAGCGTTTTGGCAGATGAAAAATGTTGAGCCTTTTCTCATGAAGGTTCATCAGATTGAGCGGGAGAAAAAAATAAAAGCGGAAAACGAGTCCTCTTCATAATGGGACTCGTTTTTTATATCCATTCCAAATGCAGGGCGCACGCTAAAAACAGCAGGATGGCAAGCAGCAGGACATCAAAAGTCGTCGGAAAGAAAATCGTCCTGATCCCCTGAAAGATCGTAATCGGGATAATGACTTGCACCGATACAAGGCGGACCTGTCTGGCCCACTGGGGGAGCGAATAAGAATTGAATTTTTTTCTCACGGGCAATTCCTCCTCACATTCGCCTTTCTATGTATCGTATGTAAGGGGAAGAGCGGGGTGCATGCCCATTTATGTATGACGGCAGCGGTTTTTGGAAAAGATGATTGACGAATCAAAAACACTTTTACTATAATAAAGAACATAATAAATAAGATCATGAGCTGATATAAATACACCTGCTTTGAACGGGAAGAGTACAAGAAAGACGCATGAAGAGAGAGAAGCTACTGTGCTGAAAGGCTTCTTATGCCGTCTCATTGGAAGGTCGCCCGGGAGCATAATTTCTTGAACATACAGTAGAGAAATTCGGGCCGCACCCGTTATCCGTTTAAGTGCATGAACAAATCTGTTCATGAAAAAAGGTGGTACCGCGAAAGAGCTTTTCGTCCTTTATCAGGATGAAGGCTCTTTTTTAGTTGCTCAGCCATTTCTAAACATGCTGGAGGGTTATCATGGATACAAACGAACAAACAATGCCGACAAAATATGATCCGTCTGCGATTGAAAAAGGCCGCTATGATTTTTGGCTGAAAGGAAAATATTTTGAAGCGGGCAGCGATCAAACGAAACAGCCGTATTCTGTCGTCATTCCGCCGCCGAACGTGACGGGCAGGCTGCACCTCGGACATGCGTGGGATACGACGCTGCAAGATATCGTTACGCGTATGAAACGCATGCAGGGCTATGACGTGCTCTGGCTTCCGGGCATGGATCACGCCGGCATCGCCACTCAGGCAAAAGTCGAAGCGAAACTCCGCGAACAGGGCACAAGCCGTTATGACCTCGGCCGTGAAAAGTTTTTAGAAGAAACGTGGAAGTGGAAAGAAGAGTATGCTGATTTCATCCGCAGCCAATGGGCCAAGATGGGACTCGGACTCGATTATTCACGCGAACGTTTTACTCTTGATGAAGGGCTGAACAAAGCCGTGCGTGAAGTATTCGTCAAGCTGTACGAGAAAGGCTTGATTTACAGAGGCGAATATATCATCAACTGGGACCCTGCCACAAAAACGGCTTTATCCGATATTGAAGTGATTTACAAAGACGTACAGGGCGCGTTTTATCATTTGCGCTACCCGTTAGCAGACGGTTCAGGCTCAATTGAAATCGCGACCACCCGTCCGGAAACGATGCTTGGCGACACGGCTGTCGCGGTTCATCCTGAAGATGAGCGCTACAAGCACTTAATCGGCAAAACGGTGATTCTGCCGATTACAAACCGCGAAATTCCGATCGTCGGCGATGATTATGTTGATATGGAATTCGGATCAGGCGCTGTTAAAATCACGCCTGCCCATGACCCGAATGACTTTGAACTCGGAAACCGCCACAATTTAGAGCGGATTCTCGTCATGAATGAAGACGGAACAATGAATGAAAAAGCGCTGCAATATAACGGCATGGACCGGTTTGAATGCCGCAAAAAACTCGTCAAAGATCTTCAGGAATCCGGTGTTCTCTTTAAAATCGAAGACCATATGCATTCTGTCGGCCACAGTGAAAGAAGCGGCGCCGTTGTTGAGCCGTACCTGTCCACACAATGGTTTGTCAAAATGCAGCCGCTGGCCGATGCTGCGGTTGACCTTCAGTCAAAAGAAGAGAAAGTTCACTTCGTTCCTGACCGGTTCGAGAAAACGTACCTGCACTGGATGGAAAATATCCGTGATTGGTGTATTTCCCGTCAGCTGTGGTGGGGCCACCGCATCCCGGCTTGGTATCATAAAGAAACAAAAGAAGTGTACGTCGGCCTTGAGGCGCCTGAGGACAGTGAAAATTGGGAACAGGATTCAGACGTGCTTGATACATGGTTCAGCTCCGCGCTTTGGCCGTTTTCTACAATGGGCTGGCCTGATGAAAACGCTGAAGACTTTAAGCGGTATTACTCAACCGATGTTCTTGTAACGGGATATGACATCATTTTCTTCTGGGTATCCCGGATGATTTTCCAAGGTCTTGAGTTTACCGGCGAGCGTCCGTTCAAAGACGTGCTGATTCACGGCTTAATCCGTGACGAGCAGGGCAGAAAAATGAGTAAATCCCTTGGGAACGGCGTGGACCCGATGGATGTCATCGACAAGTACGGAGCGGATTCCCTGCGCTATTTCCTGGCAACCGGAAGTTCACCGGGACAGGATCTCCGTTTCAGCTATGAAAAAGTGGAATCCACATGGAATTTCGCAAATAAAATTTGGAACGCCTCCCGTTTTGCATTAATGAACATGGACGGCATGACGTATGACGAGCTTGATCTGTCCGGTGAAAAATCAGTTGCTGATAAGTGGATCCTCACAAGACTGAATGAAACGATAGAAGACGTAACACAGCTTGCGGATCGTTATGAATTCGGTGAAGTCGGACGCCACCTGTACAACTTTATCTGGGACGATGTGTGCGACTGGTATATCGAAATGGCGAAGCTTCCGCTGTACGGGGAAGATGAAGCGGCGAAGAAAACAACCCGTTCTGTTCTGGCATACGTGCTTGACCAGACGATGCGTCTTCTTCACCCGTTTATGCCATTCTTAACGGAGGAAATCTGGCAGCACCTTCCTCATGAAGGCGAGTCAATCACGATCAGCTCTTGGCCGGTTCCGGTGCCCGAACATACGGATAAAGAGGCAGCGGCGGATATGAAACTGCTCGTCGAATTAATCCGTTCTGTCCGCAATATCCGGAGCGAAGTCAACACGCCGATGAGCAAGCAGGTTGAGCTTTACATTAAAACATCTACCGAAGACATTGCCGGCCGCCTTGAGAAGAACCGTTCTTACGTTGAACGCTTTACGAATCCGAGCACGCTGAAAATCGGGACGGATATCACTGCGGCAGACAAAGCGATGACAGCGGTCGTCACCGGAGCGGAAGTCATTCTGCCGCTTGAAGGGCTGATTAACATTGATGAGGAGATCGCCCGTCTGCAAAAAGAATTCGACAAGCTGACAAAAGAGGTCGAACGCGTTCAGAAAAAACTCGGCAACGAAGGATTCATTAAAAAAGCTCCTGAGCATGTCATTGAAGAAGAACGCGGAAAAGAGAAAGACTACACGGCAAAACGCGAAGCTGTCCGGCAGCGGATTGCAGAGCTGAAAGGCTGATAAAACAGCGGGGCGGTTTCCTAAGAAACCGCCTTGTCGTATAAAAGAGGGGATTTCATTGTTTAATACGTACAAAGAAGCGATCAGCTGGATTCACGGCAGACTCAAGTTCGGCGTTAAGCCGGGCCTTCTCCGTATGGAAAAGCTGATGGAAAAACTGGAACACCCGGAAAAGAACATTCGCGCTATTCATGTGGCGGGCACAAACGGCAAAGGATCGACCGTCGCTTTTATCCGTTCCGTGCTTCAAGAAGCCGGTTATACGGTCGGCACGTTCACATCGCCTTACATTATTACGTTTAATGAGCGTATCAGCGTCAACGGCACGCCGATTTCTGATGAGGAATGGAGAACGCTCGTTAATGACATAAAACCGATAGTCGATGAGCTTGATAAGACCGATGCCGGGACGGTGACAGAATTTGAAATCATTACAGCGTGTGCATTTTTATATTTTGCGAAGCGGGCTGATATCGATTTTGTCATTTTTGAAGCGGGACTGGGCGGCACATTTGATTCAACCAATATTGTGAATCCGCTTCTGTCGGTCATTACAAGTATCGGACATGACCATATGGCGATTTTAGGCAATACCATCGAGGAGATCGCCGGGCAGAAAGCCGGTATCATTAAAAATTCCATTCCGGTCATTACGGGCGTCAATCAGCCGGAAGCACTCGGCGTTATTGAAGCGGAAGCCGAAAAAAAGCAGGCTCCATATCAGTCACTATATAAAACGTGCAGACTGTCTAATGAAGCGGCGCTTCCGTCCGGTGAAAGCTTTTCGCTGGAAACGGAAACGAAATGCTATGAAGACATTCAAACGTCGCTGATCGGCATTCACCAAAGGCACAATGCAGCATTGGCGATATTGGCCGCTGAATGGATGAATCGTCTGGGAGCCGCAGCCATTTCTGAAGAAGCGATGCGAAACGGTCTGAAAAAAGCTTCCTGGCCGGGCCGGTTTGAACGTCTTCAAAGCCGCCCTTTAGTGTTTGCGGACGGCGCACATAACGAAGAAGGCGTTGACACACTGACAGAAACGATCAGGCAGCGCTTTGCCGATAAAAACGTCCATGTCGTATTCAGCGCATTAAAAGACAAACCGTATCAGGAAATGATTAAAAAGCTTGAAACCGAAGCGGACTCTATTCACTTTGTATCATTTGACTTTCCGCGTGCTTCAAGCGCCGAAGCCCTTTACAATGCAAGCAGTCTTGCGGCTAAGAGCTTCGATGAGAACCCGGACAGTGTGAAAGAATGGATAGAACAAAAAGACGGGGCGGATGATGTCATCATCATTACCGGCTCCTTATATTTTATTTCAGAAATGAGAAAGCGGCTTATCTGACAGCCCCTCGGATGCCCGGCAGACCCTTTTCCGGTTTTGCCGGGTGTTTTTATGCTGAAAATATATTTTCAGCCATTTCAGTCATGGTGTTTTTCTTTGCTATAATCTGAGCCAGATTGATAGTAAAGGTGTGGTCTGAGTGCTTTTGTTTCTGTTTTTTCTCGGCTTGATTTTCGGTTCTTTTTTTTATACAGCAGCGTGTCGTATCCCGCTTCGAATCTCGGTTATTTCGCCGCGTTCAGCCTGTTCGTTTTGCCGCTTGCCGCTCTCCTGGGGGGAGCTTGTGCCCGTCGTTTCCTATATTCTGCAAAGAGGCAGATGCAGAAACTGCCGTGCGAAGCTGTCGGTTATGTATCCGGCGGCGGAATGCTGGACGGCGTGTTTATTCACGGCTGCAGGCATTCATTTCGGTTTCTCAAAAGAACTGTTAGTCGCGCTGTTATTTCTGTCTCTGCTCATGATTGTTACTATGACGGATCTGCAATATATGCTGATTCCTGACAAGGTTCTGCTGTTTTTTCTTCCGCTTTTCATCGCCGGCCGTATGTTTTCTCCGCTGGATACATGGTATGCAGGGTTTGCCGGAGCCGTTTGCGGATTTTTTCTGCTTGTTTTTATCATGTTTGTCAGTAAAGGAGGCATCGGCGCAGGTGATGTGAAACTGTTTGGGGTGATCGGCCTGCCGCTCGGCGTGAAGCTCGTGCTCATTGCATTCTTTCTTTCCGTTATGATCGGAACCGTATACGGTATGTGCGCCGCAGCCCGGGGCAGGCTTGGTAAAAAGCAGCCATTTCCGTTTGCGCCGGCCATCTCAGCCGGGAGCGCTTTGAGTTATTTATACGGAGAAGAGCTGTTTTCGTTTTACATCAAGCTCGCTTCAGGCGGAGCTTAAAAAATTTGGCGAACGTTTTTTGGACAAGACGACAAAAGTCTTGTTCTTTTTTTTTTTGCCTATGCTAAAGTGTGAACCATGATCAGTTCAAGGTACGGCCAAGACGAATGCAAGGGGGAAGAGACGTTGAAAAAAAGGAAGAGCAAAAAGCACAGCAAAGCAAAAAACAATGCCCTTAAAGTAACCATTAACGGACAAGAAGAAACGATGTATGGACAAGAAGATGTGAAAGAAGGCGGGGAGAAAACCGTCACATTTTCAAATTGGGAGGAAACAAAAAAGGCGGAGCAGGAGACCGCCGCATCCCATGAAGATCCGAAAGAAGAAGATTTCAATTGGGATCATGAGAAGAATTCTGAGGTATTTGAAGATGACCCGAAAGTCGTTCCGCCATACCAGAAGAAAAAAACAGGCCCTCATTTTCCGAAAAAAAAGCAGCCGTCTTCTCCAGTTAAAAAAGCGGTCACGACAATTGCCGTTGCGGCTGTTTTAGGCACCGGGCTCGGCCTTGTCGCCTTAAATATGTCGGGAAGTAAAGAAGCCTCCGCTCCGGCATCAGCTGACAAAGGTTCACAAGGGCAGACGGCGAAAGCGGGAGATGTTTCTAAAGACAAATCTGAAACAGCCGGCACAGGAGATGCGGAATCTTCAGAGGGAAACTATAAAACATATGCGGTGCAGGCCGGAAAATTTTCATCAGAAAAAGGAGCGCAAACGCTTGTTGACCAGCTGACTGAAAAAGGATACTCGGCCGTCTCACTGGCAAAAGAAGACGGATACACATACGTGATCGCCGGGCTTGCAGCGGAAAAAAGCTTATCACAGCAATTGGGTCAGACACTGATAGACCATGATTTTGAGGCTTGGGGCGGAAAAGAGCTCAGCTTCGCTGTCGATTCAGGACTGGAAAACTCTTTTAAACAAGCATCTGAGCTCTCCGCCAAAGCGATTACCGGCAAAGATCTTTCAAAAACGGAAGTGGCTGAAGCGGCAAAAGCGGCATCCAGCGCAGACGCTGCTGACAAAAAGCAGAAAGAGGCCGTGCTTCAAGCGCTGAAAGAACTGGAAACGTCGGGTTCGGAATCCGGCTGGAAAGCCCAAAAAGAGCTTTTAAGTGTTGTAAAATAGTATCTCATTTCCCGTCATCCGGCGGGATTTTTTATTTTGTCATCAAAAAGTTATTTTTCTGAAATTGTGGTTGCCCGTTTGATTTGGTAGGATAGACAAGTATCTTTTTTTCTTAAGCAAACCCTGAAAGGATGACAATCATGACAAAACGCTTAATACTCGCATCACAATCTCCGCGAAGAAAAGAACTCCTTAATCTTCTTCAGATTCCTTACAGCATTATTGCAAGCCGCACAGAAGAAAAATTAAATCGAAACCTTTCGCCGGAAGAAAACGTCCAATGTTTGGCCGAGCAAAAAGCCGGTGCTGTATTGGCCGAAAATCCCGATGCAGTCGTTATCGGGGCTGACACGATGGTGTGCATAGACGGCGAATGCCTCGGCAAACCGCATGACAGAGAAGAAGCGGCACACATGCTGCGGAGGCTTTCCGGCCGAAGCCATCAAGTCATTACGGCGGTCAGCATTCAGACGCATGACCGGAAAGAAACGTTCTGTGACACGACGGAAGTGACGTTTTGGCCGCTCAGTGAAGACGACATACAGCTCTACATTGAAACAAAAGAACCGATGGATAAAGCAGGTGCATACGGCATCCAAGGAAAAGGCGCGCTTTTAGTGAAAAAAATAGACGGTGATTTTTATTCTGTCGTCGGGCTTCCTGTCGCTAAAACAATGAGAGCCTTGAAAGAATTTAATATAAAAGCTTGATGTTCAAACCGGGAAGGGGAACAAGGAGGGGTTGATCATCCGTGATCTGCCGTTAAAATTAAGAGATTTCCCCGAAAAAGAAAAACCGAGAGAGCGGCTTCTGCACTTCGGAGCCGAACATCTCTCTAACAATGAATTGCTCGCCATCCTGCTGCGGACGGGAACGAAACATGAGTCCGTCATGAACCTCGCTCACCGGCTGTTGCGGACGTTTGACGGGCTGCGACTGTTAAAAGGCGCCTCTGCCCAGGAGCTTTCCAGCATTCCGGGAATCGGCACGGTGAAAGCCGTTCAGATTCTTGCCGCAATTGAGCTGGGGAGCCGCATTCATAAGACATCCGCCGGGGAGCATTGCGTCATCCGCTCTCCGGAAGACGGGGCGAAGTATGTGATGGAGGATATGCGCTTTTTATCCCAGGAGCATTTTGTCTGTTTATATTTAAATACCAAAAATCAAGTCATTCATAAACGCACCGTTTTTATCGGAAGTCTGAATTCATCTATTGTCCACCCGCGGGAGGTGTTTAAAGAAGCTTTCAAACGATCCGCCGCGTCCTTCATTTGCGTTCACAATCATCCTTCAGGAGATCCTACACCGAGCAGGGAAGATATAGAGGTAACCAGGCGGCTTTTTGAGTGCGGAAATTTAATCGGCATCGAGCTGCTGGATCATTTGGTCATTGGTGACAAAAAATTTGTGAGTTTAAAGGAAAAAGGATATTTGTAACACTTTTTTTTTCGTTGATTTAAGATATAATAGATTTTATGAGTTTTTCCCTTTAGGGTATTTTTGCTTTAAGAAAGGAAGATACATACATATGTTCGGAATTGGTACAAGAGACCTTGGTATAGATTTGGGAACCGCGAATACGCTTGTGTTTGTTAAAGGTAAAGGAATCGTAGTGAGAGAGCCGTCTGTCGTTGCTCTGCAAACGGATACGAAGTCCATCGTTGCGGTCGGTAACGATGCGAAAAACATGATCGGAAGAACTCCGGGCAACGTGGTTGCGCTCCGTCCGATGAAAGACGGCGTTATCGCTGACTATGAAACAACTGCGACAATGATGAAATACTACATTAATCAGGCTGTGAAAAATAAAGGATTGTTTGCGAGAAAGCCTTACGTTATGGTGTGTGTGCCGTCAGGTATTACGGCCGTTGAAGAACGGGCGGTCATCGACGCGACAAGACAAGCGGGCGCACGTGACGCTTATCCGATTGAAGAACCGTTTGCGGCAGCAATCGGCGCGAATCTTCCGGTATGGGAGCCGACGGGCAGCATGGTCGTTGATATCGGCGGCGGAACAACTGAAGTGGCGATCATTTCTTTAGGCGGCATTGTTACGTCTCAGTCAATCCGCGTAGCCGGTGACGAAATGGACGACTCAATCATCAGCTATATCAGAAAAACATATAATCTGATGATCGGTGACCGTACGGCGGAAGCTATTAAAATGGAAATCGGTTCAGCAGAAACCGGTGAAGAAAATGCGTCAATGGAAATCCGCGGCCGCGATCTTCTGACAGGTCTGCCGAAAACGATCGAAATCACGGGAACGGAAATTGCAAATGCACTGCGTGATACAGTTCTCTCAATCGTTGACGCGGTGAAGAGCACGCTTGAAAAAACACCGCCTGAGCTGGCCGCTGACATTATGGACAGAGGTATTGTATTAACAGGGGGAGGCGCCCTGCTCCGCAATCTCGACAAAGTCATCAGCGACGAAACGAAAATGCCTGTTCTTATCGCTGAAGATCCGCTGGATTGTGTTGCGATCGGCACTGGAAAAGCACTGGAGCACATCCATCTTTTCAAAGGAAAAACAAGATAATCAGGAGTTAAATAGAAGAGGTGTATCACGATGCCGAACAAACGGTTAATGCTATTACTTCTGTGTATTATCATATTGGTGGCTATGATTGGATTCTCGCTGAAGAACGGCCGTAATACCACCTGGCCTGAAAAGCTGATCGGTGATACGACGGGAGTATTTCAAAACATTTTTCACACGCCTGCCGAATATTTTGCAGGGTTCTTCGGGGACATAAAAGACCTGAAAAACACGTACAAGGAAAACGAACGCTTAAGACAAAAGCTGGACGGACAGACACAATATGAAGCGAAGCTCCAAGAACTCAAAGATGAAAACAAGAAGCTGCGTGATGAACTCGGGCATGTCAAATCAATTTCCGACTATGATCCGATTTTAGCGACCGTTATCGCCAGAAACCCTGATCAATGGTACAAGCAGATCATGATCAATAAGGGAACGAAGCAGAAAGTGGCCAAAGACATGGCTGTCACGAACGAAAAGGGTGCGCTGGTCGGGAAGATCAAAAGCAGCGGACTCAACAGTTTCACATCCGCCGTTCAGCTGCTGAGCGATGTTGACCGCAATAACAGAGTGGCCACCAAAATCTCCGGCAAAAAGGGAAGCAAAGGCTACGGTTTAATTGAAGGGTACGATAAAAAGAAACAGACCCTGAAAATGACTATCCTTGAGCCGGATGAAAAACGTGAAGTGAAAAAAGGCGACCTCGTGGAGACATCCGGAACGGGCGGCGTATTTCCTCAAGGGCTTACGGTCGGGGAAGTGACCGATGTAGAATCAGATGCTTACGGCCTGACGAAAATCGCTTACGTGAAACCGGCTGCCGACCTGTACGATCTTGACCATGTCATCGTCGTGAACCGAAGCGTAGCAACAGGGGAGGAAGGATCGTGAAACGTTTCCTTCTCCCTTTGATTATGATTTTGGTCTTTTGTGCGGAAAGCATCTATACCGATCTGGTGCGTTTTCCTTTCGTTTCCGTCGAGCAGCAGGTCGTTCCGCATTTTCTTTTGCTTGCGCTGATTTTTATGTCCGCTTATATCAACCAAAAGCATGCGGTGATCTACGGTTTCATTTTCGGATTTCTTTATGACATCAATTATACGGGTGTTTTAGGCGTTTATATGTTTGGTTTTGCCGGTTTATGCTATCTGGCGGCCAAAGCGTTTAAAGTGCTGCAGACAAACGCCCTGATGGTCATTCTGGTCGCGGTGCTGAGCGTATGTGTGCTTGAATTTTACGTCTACGGCATTCAGACGTTAATCCGCAGCGGCACAATGACGTTTAACGATTTTGTCATTCAGCGGTTCTTGCCGACCGCTTTGCTGAATATTGCGGGGGCCGTTATATTAGTCCTGCCCTTCAGGCTGTTTTATATAAGTCTGAAGAAAGAATTAAGAGATGAGTAAAAAGGATTTTATCTTTTTTTGACGAAAAGAGTATGTTGTTGAGGTGAACATTGATGAAGACCAAAAAGCAGCAATATGTAACAATAAAAGGAACAAAAAACGGCTTAACATTGCATCTGGATGATGCATGTTCTTTTGATGAGCTTCTCGATGGTCTTCAAAACATGCTGTCGATTGAACAATATACTGATGGCAAAGGCCAAAAAATCAGTGTTCATATTAAACTCGGGCATCGGTATCTGTATCAGGAACAGGCAGAGCAGCTGACTGATCTGATCGCGTCAAAGAAAGATTTAGTCGTGCATTCAATTGACAGTGAAGTCATCGCCAAAGAAGAAGCGCAGCGGATGAAAGAGGAGCAGGAAATTGTTTCTGTTTCCAAAATCGTCCGTTCGGGCCAGGTGCTTCACGTGACGGGAGATTTGCTTTTAATCGGAGATGTGAATCCCGGCGGTACGATCAGAGCCGGAGGAAATATATTTGTTCTCGGTTCATTAAAAGGGATTGCCCACGCGGGTTATAACGGAAATAACCGGGCTGTGATCGCCGCATCCGAAATGATGCCGACACAATTGAGGATCAATCACGTGTTAAATCGCTCCCCAGACCACATTCAAAAAGGGAACGACATGGAATGTGCTTATTTAGATACTGACGGAAATATGGTCATTGAACGCCTTCAGCAATTGGCTCATTTAAGACCTGATCTAACAAGGCTTGAGGGAGGAATGTGAAATTGGGTGAGGCTATCGTAATAACTTCGGGAAAAGGCGGAGTAGGTAAAACAACAACATCTGCAAACCTCGGTACCGCCTTAGCCATTTTAGGGAAGCGCGTCTGTTTGGTAGACACAGATATCGGACTGCGCAACCTTGATGTCGTAATGGGTCTTGAAAACAGAATTATTTACGACTTAGTAGATGTAATTGAAGGCAGATGCAAGACGCATCAGGCGCTTGTCAAAGACAAACGTTTTGATGATCTGCTTCATTTAATGCCGGCTGCCCAGACAAGCGACAAGACGGCTGTTGTCCCTGAGCAGATCAAATCGCTTGTGCAGGAGCTTAAGCAGGAATTTGATTATGTCATTATTGATTGTCCGGCCGGAATTGAACAAGGCTATAAAAATGCCGTCTCCGGAGCTGATAAGGCGATTGTTGTGACGACGCCGGAAATATCAGCGGTGCGGGACGCTGACCGCATTATCGGACTTTTGGAGCAGGAAGATATTGAACCGCCGCGCCTTATCGTGAACCGCATCAGAAATCACCTGGTGAAAAACGGTGACACGATGGATGTGGATGAAGTTGTTCATCATCTGTCTATTGATCTCCTCGGAATCGTTGCTGACGATGATGAAGTGATCAGAGCTTCAAATATCGGCGAACCGATTGCCATGAATTCCAAAAACCGCGCCAGTATTGCGTACCGCAATATCGCCCGGCGCATTTTAGGAGAATCCGTTCCTTTGCAGGTGCTTGAAGAGCAGCAAAAAGGGATGATGGCGAAAATCAAGTCATTTTTCGGCGTGCGTTCATAATATATACCAGAATACAAAGATCTGATGAAGCCAAGCTTATCAGGTCTTTTTTGTTTTTCAAGAGCGCATATTTGCAATGGACAAGACATAGGATGTACAAACCCAACGATTGCAAAGGATGATGGCGATGAGTCACAGAGCTGATGAAATTAGAAAAAGACTGGCCAAAAGAAGAAAACAGCGGCCTGAATCAAAACGGACTTTCGTTCAAAACGCCCAAACGCAGAATTTTCCCGCGTGGCAGACGGTCAAGGAGCAGGAAAAGCACAAGCTTCTACCGGACTACGAATATCAAACGGAACACCCGCCCGAATTTAACGGACGGCATCCATTGATCAGCGCTCATTCTATTATTTTAAAATGCCTGCTGGCCGCCTGTCTCGTACTGATCTCCGCTATTGCCTATAAAACTGACAAACAGCCGTTGAGTCAGATCAAACCGGCGATCGCACAAACCTTTCAAAAGGAATTTCAGTTTGCTGCCGTAAGCAATTGGTTCGTATCTTCCTTCGGAAACCCGCTCGCTTTTCTTACGCCGGGAACGAAAAAGAAGGACGGTCAGGTGGCGGTCAGTCAGGATATGGCCGTTCCTGCCGCGGGGAAAATCCAGCAGGACTTTCAAAATAACGGAGAGGGCGTCGTCGTCGAAACCGCCAGCGAAGCCATTGACAGCGTAAAAGAAGGCTACATTATGGAAGTGAGCAAAGATAAAAAAACAGGGCTGACGGTGAAGGTGCAGCACGCCGACAATACAAGCAGCATTTACGGCCGGCTAAAAGATGTTAACGTTTCATTGTACGACTTTGTCGATAAAGGGAAAAAGATCGGTTCGATCAAGCTTAACGATAAAAGTAAAGGCCAGTACTATTTCGCGATCCAGGATGGCGATAAATTCATAGATCCGATCCAGGTGATCACTTTTGATGAATAAATGGCTCAGCCTCCTTTTCAAAGTTCATGTCCATCCTTTTCTTTGGATTATCATGGGGCTTGGTCTTATGACGGGGCACATCAAAGCGCTGCTGTGTCTTTTGCTGGTCGTATCCGTTCATGAGCTGGGGCATGCTGCTCTGGCTGTGTTTTTTTCGTGGCGCATAAAACGAATCTTTCTGCTCCCTTTCGGCGGGACGGTTGAGGTGGAGGAGCACGGAAACCGGCCGCTTAAAGAGGAATTCGCGGTCATCCTGGCAGGCCCGCTTCAGCATGTGTGGCTTCAGGCGGCAGCCTGGCTCTTTTTCATGTCAGGTTTTGCAAGTGAGCAGACATTTGAGATGTTTACCTTTTATAATCTCTCTATTCTTTTCATCAATCTTTTGCCGATCTGGCCGCTTGACGGCGGAAAGTTTGTGTTTTTATACTTCTCCAAACAAATGGCTTTTCAAAAAGCGCATCTCCTCAGCCTGCAGACATCGGCCGTTTCCGCGCTTTTGCTCTGCTGCTGGATTGTGCTGGCCGTCCCCCTTCAGGTCAGTGCATGGGTGCTGTTCGTCTTTCTCGCCGCTTCTTTATGGGATGAATACCGGAAGCGGCACTATATTCAGCTGAGGTTTCTTTTGGAGAGATACTACGGCAAAAACCGCGATGTTGCCATGCTGCATCCTTTGACGGTCGCGGCCGATGCCAAAGTAAAGCATGTCATGGCCGAATTCAAACGGGGATGCAAGCACCCCATTATCGTTGAAAAAGCCGGCGAAAAGCTCAGCCAGCTCGATGAAAATGAAGTGCTTCATGCGTATTTTGCCGATAAACGGACAGATTCCTCTATGGAAGACCTGCTGCTGCCTTACTAGAAATAGATTGACATATCCTTTTGGTTCTGATATATTTTTTAATGTTATGGATGTAGCACCAATGCTACAACCGCTCGGGACAGGTGATAAGAGCTTTAAAGCCCCCTGTTGCTGGCGAGTCTTAGTCTAATAGGAGGTGCAGAGAATGTACGCAATCATTAAAACAGGCGGAAAACAAATCAAAGTTGAAGAAGGTCAAACTGTTTACATCGAAAAACTTGCTGCTGAAGCAGGTGAAACAGTGACGTTTGAAGACGTATTGTTTGTTGGCGGAGACAGCGTGAAAGTCGGCAACCCAACAGTTGCAGGCGCGACAGTTACAGCTAAAGTTGAAAAACAAGGCCGTGCGAAAAAAATCACTGTTTTCCGTTACAAGCCAAAGAAAAATGTTCATAAAAAACAAGGTCATCGTCAGCCTTATACTAAATTGACAATCGAAAAAATCAACGCGTAAGCATGATTGAGGCAACAATTCGAAGATCCCGGAATGACGGGGGCATTTTGTCCTTTGAAATGACGGGACATGCCGATTTTGCTGAACATGGACGAGATCTCGTATGCGCCGGGGTCACGGCTGTCGTTTTCGGAGCGGTCAATGCGGTTATCGCGCTGGCTCCTCTCGAACCGATTCTTGATATAGGCGAGGACGGGGGTTATTTCTACTTTGAATTCCCTGAAGCCGCTGATCAGGAAGCTTTGCAAAAAGCGCAGCTGCTGATTGAAGGCATGATTGTTTCTCTTGAAACGATCGAGCGGGATTACAGTGAACACTTACGGTTGACTGCAAACCAAATATAGGAGGTGAGTTACATGCTTAGATTAGATCTTCAGTTTTTCGCTTCTAAAAAAGGTGTAGGTTCTACAAAGAACGGACGTGACTCTGAATCTAAACGTTTAGGCGCTAAACGTGCAGACGGTCAATTCGTAACAGGCGGATCTATCCTTTACCGTCAACGCGGAACGAAAATCTACCCAGGTGAAAACGTGGGCCGCGGAGGAGATGACACTCTTTTTGCTAAAATCGACGGAACTGTTAAATTCGAACGTTTCGGCCGTGACCGCAAAAAAGTGAGCGTATATCCTGTAGCTCAATAATGACACAAAAAACTCCGGTCGTTGACTGGAGTTTTTTTTGCAGTAAGCGGAGTAACATCAAGAATGAAAAGCAGAGGATGCGTGAGTGAACCCCGCCTTGAATGAGGACATCAGCTTCCCATACCCACTGGATATGTTCCCCAAGCAGTGATACCAAAAATGTTTCTGCCTGGCATCCGCATTGTATGCGATCCGAAAAAGGAACATGATGAACCAGGAAAAACAAGTGTTTTTTTAACAAAGCCTTCTCTGTTATAATTCATAGTACACACTTATCAAGACTCCTAAAAAGAAATTAAACGATTGGGAGTGCGAAAATGAAGGATGTATCGAAGAAACAAGAAGAACCTGTAAGCGATGCGGCTCTGATCAATGAGCTGATCCAATTAATGGGCCATTTCCGTCATGATTGGATGAATAAGCTGCAGCTGATAAAAGGAAACTTAAGTTTGCAGAAGTATGACAGGGTCGTTGAAATTATTGACGAAATGGTCATAGATGCAAAGCACGAATCAAAGCTCTCAAACCTGAAAACCCCGCACTTGGCGTTTGACTTTCTTACATTTAATTGGAAGTCCCGTTATATGAGGCTCGAATACGAAGTGCTCGGAGAAATTAAAGATTTATCGGCATATGATCAAAAGCTGTCGAACCTGATGAGAAAACTGTTTCATCTGTTCGGTCTGGCGGTAAACAATGAAAGTGAAAATCATCTGACCGTATCGCTGCAGACGGATCACCCTGACAGACAGCTTATTGTATATCTCGATTTTCATGGAACGATTGCAAATGCAGATGTGTTTGATGAATTTCGCAAATCCCGGTATGAGGACTTTGATGTCATGCAATTTGAGCTGACCGGCCATGAATGTGTGGCCGAAATTGGAATGAACTAGCGGTTTTTTACGGTTTAGAACGGAGGATATTATGTTTGTAGATCAGGTGAAAGTATATGTAAAAGGCGGCGACGGCGGTAACGGAATGGTTGCGTTCCGCCGTGAAAAATATGTGCCGAAAGGCGGGCCTGCCGGCGGTGACGGAGGTAATGGAGGCGACGTCGTTTTTGAGGTTGATGAAGGACTGCGCACGCTCATGGACTTCCGGTACCAGCGGCATTTCAAAGCGATACGCGGCGAGCACGGCATGTCTAAAAACCAGCACGGCAGAAATGCGGACGATATGGTTGTTAAAGTTCCGCCCGGCACAGTCGTAACGGATGACGATACAAAACAGGTCATTGCCGATCTGACTGAGCACGGGCAGCGCGCCGTCATCGCAAAAGGCGGACGCGGCGGACGCGGAAATACCCGCTTTGCGACACCGGCCAACCCGGCACCGCAGCTGTCAGAGCACGGAGAGCCCGGAAAAGAGCGCTATATCGTGCTTGAACTGAAAGTGCTTGCAGACGTAGGTCTCGTCGGCTTCCCGAGCGTCGGAAAATCTACGCTTCTGTCTGTCGTTTCATCGGCAAAGCCGAAAATCGCCGATTATCATTTTACAACGCTTGTTCCGAATCTGGGCATGGTGGAAACGGATGACGGAAGAAGCTTCGTCATGGCGGATCTGCCCGGTTTGATTGAAGGAGCGCATGAAGGAGTCGGCTTAGGCCACCAATTTCTCCGCCATATCGAACGGACGCGCGTCATCGTTCACGTCATTGACATGTCAGCGATGGAAGGCCGTGATCCGTATGAGGATTATGTGACCATTAATCAGGAGCTCAGTGAATATAATCTGCGGCTGACGGAGCGTCCGCAAATTATCGTTGCGAATAAAATGGACATGCCCGAAGCGGCTGAAAATCTTAAAGCGTTTAAAGAAAAGCTTCAGGATGATCACCCTGTCTTCCCGATCAGCGCGGTGACGAGAGAAGGGCTCCGCGATCTTCTGTTTGAAGTCGCCAACCAGCTGGAAACAACGCCTGAATTCCCGCTGTATGATGAAGAAGAACTGGCGGAAAACCGCGTGATGTACACGATGGAAGATGAAGAAATTCCATTTAACATTACCCGTGATCCGGACGGTGCGTTTGTGCTTTCAGGTGACAGCCTGGAACGCCTCTTTAAAATGACTGACTTCTCCCGTGACGAATCCGTCAAGCGTTTTGCAAGACAGATGCGCGGTATGGGCGTTGATGAAGCGCTCAGAGAACGCGGTGCTAAAGACGGCGATATCATCCGGCTTCTGGAATTTGAATTTGAATTTATTGATTAAAAAAACGGAGAGCTTGCAATGCAGGCTCTCTGATGTAAAAGGGAGGGGTGCAGGTGAAAGAAGAGACATTTTATTTAGTGCGTGAAGACGTTCTGCCTGATGCGATGCGGAAAACCCTTGAAGTCAAAAAGCTGCTCGACAGAAAAAAGGCTGAATCGGTTGCAGATGCCGTGCAGAAAGTTGATTTAAGCAGAAGCGCTTTTTACAAATACCGAGATGCGGTTTTCCCTTTTTACACGATGGTTAAAGAACAAATAATCACACTTTTCTTTCATTTGGAGGATCGGTCAGGCGCGTTATCCCAGCTTTTGCAGGCGGTGGCTGACTCAGGAAGCAACGTGCTTTCCATTCACCAGACGATTCCGCTTCAGGGCAGGGCGAATGTCACGCTCTCAATCAGTACGTCCGCAATGGAAGAAAACATTCATACGTTAATGAATAAACTGAGAAAATTTGATTTTATAGAAAAAGTTGAGATCTTAGGGTCAGGCGCGTAAGGAGAGAAGAGACATGAAAGTCGGTTATTTAGGGCCAGAAGCCACATTTACACATCTAGCAGTCAGTTCCTGCTTTCAAAACAGCGTGACACAAGCACCTTATCAAACAATACCGGCATGCATGGATGCGGCGGTTGCGGGAGAAGTTGATCTTGCATTTGTTCCTTTGGAAAACGCGCTGGAGGGCTCGGTTAACTTAACGATTGACTATTTGATTCATGAGCAGCCTCTTGCGATCGTGGGGGAAATGACGCTGCCGATTCACCAGCATCTGCTCGTTCACCCTTCGAGAGAAAATGAGTGGAAAAAGCTTGAGAAAATTTATTCTCATTCCCATGCGATTGCGCAATGCCACAAATTTCTTCACCGGCATTTTTCGTCCGTTCCTTATGAGTATGCGAAGTCAACAGGTGCGGCTGCCAAGTATGTCAGTGAGCATTCGGACCTTCCGATCGGCGTGATTGCAAATGAAATGGCCGCCGCTACATACGGATTGAGCATCGTGAAGCGGGATATTCAGGATTATCAGGACAACCACACGAGATTTGTCATTCTTTCGCCTGAAAAAGACGTCTCATTCGAAGTGAATGCGAAACTGTCTTCACGGCCGAAAACGACGATGATGGTAACGCTTCCTCAAGATGACCAATCAGGTGCGCTGCACAGGGTGCTGTCCGCTTTTTCATGGAGAAACCTGAATTTATCAAAGATCGAATCGCGCCCGACAAAAACGGGTCTCGGCAACTATTTCTTTATTATTGATATTGAACAGGCGATGGATCAGGTTCTCATTCCCGGTGCCGTTCAAGAGATGGAAGCCCTCGGCTGCCGGGTCAAGCTTCTGGGAACATATCAATCCTATTCGATATAAAAAAAGCCCTTCAGGGGGCTTTTTTTTAATCTTTTATTAAAATACCCGCGTCGTCCAGCGCTTGGCAGGCTTGGTCAATCCGCTCTTTTGTCGGGGCGCTTAACGTATGGAGGTGCACGCCTCCGGTCAGCTGTGAAAGGTAAGCGGCATTTGTCGAGTTAATGTGATCCATGAATTGTTTGACTTCTTTCCGTGTGCTGACTCTTATGGCGGCGGTTAAATCGCCGTATACGGGGTGTTCAATAATGACGTCCTTTATGGTGACGCCTTCATCGACAATGAGTTCAAGCTCTTCTTCCGTCCGCTCCGGGCCGTGCAGACAGGCGACAATCCGTTCGGCGTTTTTTTCACCGCCGGCATTCATGCTGATGTATAAGTAGCCTTGGCTCGTCGCGATGATCGGCTCGTTTTTTGCTTTCAAGAGTGATATGTCCTGCACGATCACCTGTCTTGAGACATTTGCTTTTTTGGCTAATTCGCCTCCTGTTAATGGCGAGCCGGCTTCTTTCAGCCAATGAAGCAGCATGTCGCGTCTTTTCTCCCCAGTAAGCTTCGTTCCTTCTGTCAAATTGCTGATTCTCCTTTCTTTTGCTCCCACAGCGCCGTAAATGTATGTATCAGCATATCGAGCTGTTCACATGTTGTTTCGTTTCCGAATGAGATTCGGAAAAACTGCCGCGCTTCCCGTTCGGTTTTTCTCAGCGCCTTCATAGCTGAAGAAGGGCCGTGGCTGCCGGCGGAACATGCGCTCCCGGTTGAGATGCAAATATCGTTACGATTACATTCTAACATAATATATTGTCCTTCAAAGGAGTGAAAAAAACACCCGACAATGTGGGGCAGGCATTCACCGCCGGTTTCTTCCTCTGAAAATGAAATGGGGAGGCCTTGACGCCGAATTTGGTCATACAAATAATTCCTCAGCCTGTCAGCATGCTTACGGTGTTCCTCCATATGTTTCACTGCATACTCCGCAGCAGCGGTAAAAGCGCCGATGGCCGGCACATTCACCGTACCGGGCCTGAACCCGTTTTCATGCACGGTATACGGATAAACCGGGTTCCAGCTGACACCGGGCCGAATGTAAACAGCCCCGGTGCCTTTCGGGCCGTATACTTTATGACCGGAGACGGAAAGGGCGTCGATTCCTGCCTGATCCGCATCAATCGGCAGTTTGCCGAAACTTTGAACACAATCGCAATGCAGCAAAATGTTTCGATGGTGAAGAAAAGCGGCCAGGCGATCCACTGGCTGGATGAGGCCGGTTTCTGAATTGGCGTGCTGTATGGAAACGAGCCCCGTGTCAGGACGGATATGAGCCGCCAGTATGTCCTCGGTTATAAGTCCGTTCTCGTCGGGATATATGATGGTGACATCAATTCCCCGATCAGCTAAAAACGCCGCGGCATTATGGATCGAATGGTGTTCCATTGCGGTCGTAATAAAATGTTTTTTGTGAACGGGCAGACCGTGCAGCAGTGATTGGACGGCCAGGATGTTCGCTTCCGTTCCGCCGCTTGTAAAGTAAATGCCGTCTGCGGCTCCGCCGATCAATTTTCCTGCAGAATGTCTGCAATATTCCAGCACGTCCGCCGCTCTTCCTCCGGCGTCATGAAGGCTGCTTGTATTGCCGTATACCTCTGTGCTGAGATGCTGAAAGACTTTTGCGGCTTCTTTGCTTAAAGGCGCTCCCGCCGCGTAATCAAGATAAATCATACAGCCCGTCTCCTATCCGTTTATGTTAAAAAAAAGCTTGAGTTTATTTTATCGCTGTGTAAATATAGGTGTCAAGACAGGTGTAAATATAACAGGAGGGTGATGTATGTCTGAAAAAACAATTATCGTCATTGGTTCGGGGACGGCGGCCCTTGCCTGTGCTTCCTCATTTCCTCCGTCATATCAAGTGACCGTCATCACAAAGAGAAACGTAACGAACAGCAATTCGCATTATGCTCAAGGCGGGATTGCTGTTTCATACGCAAAAGATGACTCTTTAGAATCCCATGTGAACGATACACTGTATGCGGGATGCGGACACAATGACGTGACAGCCGTGCGGCATTTGCTGAAAAGCGGACAGACCATGATAAACAGGCTGATAGAAGGCCATTTCCCTTTTGATACGAAGTCGGACGGAACGTTTTGTCTCGGCAGGGAAGGGGCTCATTCCAAAAGGAGGATTCTGCACGCCGGGGGAGATGCGACCGGACGGATGTTGGTTGAGTTTCTGGTTCGGCAGCTGAGGGACGGCATACGGATCATTGAACACGAGTCGGTTGTTGATCTGCTGATTGAACACGGACGATGCGCAGGCGTTGCCGTAAAGGATGCTTCAGGCGCCGTTTCTTACAGAAGAGCGGATTGTGTAGTGCTTGCATCAGGCGGCTGCGGCAGTCTGTACCAATATCACACAAATGATTCCGCCATAACGGGAGACGGCATCGCTCTTGCCTTTCGCGCGGGAGCTGAGATCACGGATATGGAGTTCACCCAGTTCCACCCGACCCTCCTTGTGAAAAACGGGACTGTGTACGGCCTGATTTCTGAAGCAGTGAGAGGAGAAGGAGGATATTTA
Source organism: Bacillus sp. A1 (assembly GCF_042296235.1). Lineage (NCBI taxonomy): Bacteria > Bacillati > Bacillota > Bacilli > Caryophanales > Bacillaceae > Bacillus > Bacillus sp. A1. The sequence goes on along the minus strand of NZ_CP141181.1, from coordinate 2,699,967 downwards.
GCGGATCGCTTCGGGCGCAGGATCATGGCTGGCAGACACGCACTAGAAGATTTGGCGCCCCGGGATGTGGTTTCACGGGCGATTTATGAAGAAATGATGAAAGAAAATCCTGTTTTTATAAATTGCAGCCGAATAGCCGATTTTAAGAAACGTTTTCCGACCATAACAGAAATTTGTCAAACAGCCGGTGTTGATCTCGAAAGCGGAATTCCCGTAGCACCCGGAATGCATTTTTTAATGGGCGGAGTAAAAGCCGATACATGGGGGAAAACGTCCGTGCCTGATTTGTACGCTATAGGCGAAACCGCCTGCACAGGCTTGCACGGGGCGAACCGCCTTGCGAGCAACTCACTGCTGGAAGCGCTGGCAAGCGGGCAACGATGTGCTGAACATATCATTCAAACACCGTTAAACGGAAGATATAAAAAAACCCCGAAGAAATTTGACGTCATCTTAGAAGTGCCGGACACAACGCTTCATGTGCTCCAAGCCAAAATGACAACCGGAGCGGGCATCGTCAGGGAAAAAGAAAACATGCAGGCGCTGGCATCCTGGCTTAACAACGTATCTGTGCGTCATATAAATGTGAAGGATATCACAATAGAACAAGCCGAGCTATCCTGCCTATGGAAGACTGCGCAACTTGTTGTGACCTCAGCCCTTATTCGGGAAGAAAGCAGAGGCGCTCATTTTCGCGCTGATTTTCCCGGGACGGAGAAAGAGTGGCACGGAAAACAAATCATTCATTCAACATCTGGAACAGTTATCAGAAAAAACGAAAGGATTGGGGAACTATGGACATTCTGCAGCTGAAACAAATGCTGACTCATTTTTTTCAGGAAGATATCGGAACGGGTGATGCGACGTCACAAGCGATTTTTGCTGATCAGCAATGTAAAGCGCGAATCATCGCAAAAACAGATGGCGTGTTTGCCGGAGAAGCCGTTATCCGTGAAGGATGGAAGCTTTTACACGATGATATCCGCATCCGCTCCCTGAAAAAAGACGGAGAACGGATGAAAAAAGGAGACGTGCTCGCTGAAATGGAAGGCCAGGCGGCGGCTCTTCTTACGGGGGAGCGGGTCATTCTGAATCTCTTACAAAGAATGTCAGGCGTTGCGACAATGACGGATGAGGCCAAAAGGCGTCTTGATGATCCGTCCATTAAGATTTGTGATACGAGAAAAACGACACCCGGGCTCAGAATGCTGGAAAAATACGCCGTTCGGGTCGGAGGCGGCTTTAATCATCGCTTCGGCTTATATGACGGCATCATGATAAAAGATAATCATATTGCCGCCTGCGGATCGATAAAGGCAGCCGTGGAGCGGGCAAGAAAAACGGCGGGGCAGATGCTTGCGGTTGAAGTCGAAATCGAATCCGAACAGCAGCTGCTCGAGGCAATAGAAGCGGGCGCAGACGTTATTATGTTTGACAACTGTCCGCCTGAGTCCGTCCGGCGTTTTGCAGGCATGACACCGGGCCATATCAAAACGGAAGCATCCGGAGGCATAACGCTCGACACATTGCCCGCTTATAAAGGAACGGGCGTCCAATATATTTCACTCGGATTTCTGACTCATTCAGTAAAAAGCGCCGACATCAGCATGGATGTTGAGGCTGCGGAACAGGGGGATTTTTAAGATGTCTATTTTTGACGTGTTAACTGCATCAGCCGAAATGATGCCGAGCCATTATAAAGACATGAGCACCGGAGAAATGGAGAAGCGGGTCGCCGCCATTAAACGGGATTTCGGAAAGCGCCTGTTCATTCCGGGGCATCACTATCAAAAAGACGAAGTAATACAATTCGCCGATACGGCAGGTGACTCCCTGCAGCTTGCTCAAGTGGCAGAAAAAAATAAAGAGGCGGAATATATTGTGTTTTGCGGCGTGCATTTTATGGCGGAAACCGCTGATATGCTGACTGATGATAACCAAACCGTCATTTTGCCCGATATGCGCGCCGGATGCTCGATGGCTGATATGGCAGATATTCAGCAGACGGACAAAGCATGGCAAGAGCTTCAAGAACTGTACGGTAACACCATCATTCCGTTAACATATGTTAACTCGACGGCGGAAATTAAAGCATTCGTCGGACGGCACGGAGGAGCGACCGTCACCTCTTCGAATGCCCGGAGTGTGCTGAAATGGGCTTTTAAACAAAAAGAGAGAATTTTATTTTTGCCGGATCAGCATTTAGGCAGAAATACAGCCTATGATCTCGGCATTCCGCTGACAGAAATGGCTGTATGGGACCCGGGGCAGAACCGATTGCTTACTGACCATCCGGAAAACATTAAAGTCATCCTTTGGAAAGGGCATTGCTCCGTACACGAAAAGTTCACAGCGGAAAATATTTCTCAGCTGCGGCAGCGGGATTCCGGCATCCGCATTATCGTTCATCCGGAATGTTCGAGGGAAGTGGTCTCGCTCAGTGACGACAGCGGGTCTACCAAATACATTATTGATACGATTGAACAGGCTGAACCGGGAAGCAAGTGGGCGATCGGAACGGAAATGAATCTTGTTCAGCGCCTCATTCAATCGCATCCGGATAAACAGATTGAATCATTGAATCCCGATATGTGTCCGTGTCTGACAATGAACAGAATCGATCTGCCGCATTTATTGTGGTCGCTTGAGCAGCTTGAAAAAGGCGAGCCGAAGGGTGTCATTAAAGTTCCGGAAGCGGTTCGGACAGAAGCGCTTCGTGCTTTGAACAGAATGCTGAGTCATACGTAGTTATAAAAATTTCCCCTCCTTCCCAAATTTTTTATCATCATGCCCAGTCCATCGGCATATAGTGTGAAGAAACGTATTGTAATGACAAATGTACCGTTCACGTTTTGTGCATAGGAGGGGAAAACGTTGAAAATTCATATCGTTCAAAAAGGCGATTCGCTCTGGAAAATAGCTGAAAAATACGGAGTTGATCTTGAAGAGTTAAAAAAACTGAATCATCAGCTTAGCAATCCAGACTTAATTATGCCTGGAATGAAGATAAAGGTGCCTTCAGAAGCCGTTCCGGTCAGAAAAGAACCTAAGGCCGGCTTCGGAACGTCTGCGCATAAGCATGAGCATCCATATGCCAAAGAAAAACCGAAATCAGTTGTGGACATTGAAGACACCATACCGGAAGAACCAAAGCCGTCGATTCCGTATGTGCCGCCAATCCCTGAAAAGCATGAAAATGTGCTGCCGGAAGCTGATATGAACCAATATTACCCGTCCAATCAGCTGTTTCAGCCGTGGTCGCCTCCTAAGCCGGAGGAACCGGTGACACATTTTGTCGAGCCGAAAGAAAAAGAGCATGACAATAACATTCCACAACAGGAGGAAATGATCAACATGGAAAACGCGAATTACCCGAATATGCCAAAGGCGCCTGAAGCCGGAAAGATGGAAGAAGAAAACGCCGCTTATCATCTGCCGAACATGCCAAACATTCCGAATGTCCCGTTTCCGAATATGCCGGCCGTTGAACCGCCTTTTGTGCATTACCCGATGCCGTGCATGCCTTGTCCTTGTCCGGTTCCGGTGACACCGATGCTGCCGGGTTCTGGATTATGCCACCCTTGCTTCCCGGTAGGCGGAGGTTTCGGCGGTTTTGGAGGAGGTTTCGGAGGCTTTCCGGTCATGCCGATGCCGTTACCGTACGGATTCCATCATCCGGGATTTGGGCCGCAAGCGGGTTACGGTGAATATGAAAACCAGGCCCATGAAAATGCAGAGCATTATGATGGTTCTGCATCTGGTTTCGGCGGTGCTCCTTACGGTCAAATGCCGTATTACGGCGGATATTCGTCACATTACGCACACGCCCCTCATCATGATGGAAAATATAAGGATGATGATTGCGGCTGCCATGATTCACATCATCACCATCATCACCACCACGGTTCACATCACCATCACGCAAATATGCCTGTGCAGCCGTATCCGAATATGGGTGCAAACGCAGGACATTTTATGCCTTACGGCGGAGCAAATCCCAATGTCGCGCCGAATCAGCCGAGTCCAAATCAAGTATTCGGACGGCCGGAGGAAGAAGAAGATTAATGTTTCGGGACGATGTATGTCGTTCCTTTTTTTATGTCCAACTGAGGAATGGACATAACTGACAAGCTTAAACCCGCCGCCTGACGCACATCCTAAACATGAGCGGAAAACGCTCAAACAGCGATGAATCCACGGGGGGTTTTTCCATTGGGTAAAAAACTGATGACGATCGCGGGCGTTTTAGCCGTGACGGCAAGCTTAACGGCATGCGGAGCAAATAATGCCATGAATGACGGACGCTACAATCAGTCAACACGTCCGGTCGGATATTATTCGAATGATAATGGTAACGGCAGAGGCCAGTACGGAATGGACCATCAAGGACCCGTTTCTGAAATGATGGAAAACCGAAACGGCCGTCATAATACGACAAACGTGTCCGACCAGTACGCCCCTAATGACGGGGTTCCGTTAACGACGGACGGCACATATAACGGCCGAAATGTCAATACGCCGCCGGCAGCAATGTCTTATAATGGGTATGACAACGCCGAAAACATCAGGTTGGCGGCAAAAGTTGCAAACCGCGTGAAAAAAGTAAAAGGCGTACAGGATAGTCAGGTCATCGTGACTGACACGAGAGTCGTCATTGCCGTCAGAACAAATCATCCTTTTACGAAAAATGATGATAAACATGTCAAACATGCGGCCAAAAAATTCGCGGACGGCCGTACAATTCAAGTGTTTACCGACAACGCTACTTTTACAAAGCTGCAAGACATGAACAGAAACAGCCGTTAAACGGACTGCCGGATGATTTCATCCGGCAGTATTTTTATGGATAAAGCTTCATCATTTCTTTACATATTCTTAAAACGCTCTTTATATTGCGGTGTTAACATAAAAATAATAAAACGTAACGGAGGGGCCGGGATGAAAAAAACGGAGCATGACAAAAGCCGCGGAGCAAAAACTGTGTATCTGACCGTAAGGGGATACCGGCTCAAACTGACGCCCGGACAAATGAAACTGATTTCAGCCGGCCGGGCGTAATCATCGGGGCAGCCCTCATATAGAGAGCTGCTTTTTTTCGGCTGAAACAGACAAATGAAAGAAAACGGTTAAGCACCGGCATCTTTGGTCAAACTAGCATCAAGAGTTTGATTGAATAAAGAGGTGTTATTGGTGAAACGAATTTGCGGTGCTCGTCTATTGTTTATGCTTATCTTATCGGCTGCAGTCCTGATTTGCGGAGGAAAAGGCGCATACGGGGCGGAGGTCGAGCATTACGGGCCGCTTCGGGTGCATGTCCAGCTGGAAAAGGTCTATCTTGACGGTGATGTCGGCATTGAACATACGGATGAAACCGTTTTAGCGATGGAGGATTTTTGGGCCGCATATGCCGGCTGGACGCTCGTTGAGCAGAAAAAAGGCTTCGTCCTTTTCCGTAAGCATGTTGATGATATTTCTCCGCTCAGTAAGGTTAACGGTTATATCGGCGTCACGGACGGAGGCGTCATCTCCACTTTTCACGGCCGTCCCGGATCGCTGGCCGAGCCGATTCAGTCTTTCTTCCAGATTGATATAGAAAGGCTGGAAAGCCGATTGCAAAAGCACTTGGAACACGGCATACCGTACAGAACAAAAGCGGAGTTTGAGAGCGTGATCGATCATATTAAGACTTACAGCGGCTGACTTTGACGCAAGACATGTGACACATGTCTTTTTTTTCTGAATGGAAGGTGTCAAAGCGAACATACGTTAACTTTTCTATAAGACTTTGGCTGTTTTTGTGTTACAATGATAAGCAGTCAAAGAGGTGAATAGGTGTGATTGAATTCGTGAAGGGGACGATTGATTACGTATCTCCCCAATACATCGTGATTGAAAACGGCGGAATCGGCTATCAGGTCTTCACTCCGAATCCGTTTATTTATAAGGTAAGCAATCAAGAGACCATTTTTACGTATCATCATATAAAAGAAGACGCCTTTTCTTTGTACGGTTTTTCAACCCGGGAAGAAAAAGCGCTTTTCACAAAGCTGCTGAACGTCACCGGCATCGGGCCGAAAGGGGCGCTCGCCATCCTCGGTTCCGGTGATGCCGGAGCCGTCATCGAAGCGATCGAACAGGAAGATGAAGCCTTTTTGGTGAAATTTCCGGGTGTGGGCAAAAAAACGGCGCGGCAGATTATTCTTGATTTGAAAGGCAAACTGGCCGACGTCGTGCCTGAAATGATTGACAACCTGTTTAATCATGAAGCGCGCATTGAAAAACAAGAGGCTGAAACGGCGCTTGACGAGGCGCTTGAAGCGCTCCGGGTTCTCGGCTACGCCGAAAAAGAAATTAAAAAAGTGCTTCCTCACTTAAAAGAGGAAACGGCGCTTTCAACAGATCAATATGTGAAAAAAGCATTGCAAAAATTATTAAAGTAAGGTGATGTTCATGGATGAACGGCTCGTTTCAAGTGAAGCAGACAGCCATGAATCAATAATCGAGCAAAGCCTCAGGCCGCAGAATCTCGCCCAGTATATCGGCCAAAAGAAGGTGAAAGAAAATCTGCGCGTGTTTATCGATGCGGCAAAAATGAGGCAGGAGACACTGGACCACGTTCTTTTATACGGGCCTCCGGGTCTCGGGAAAACAACGCTTGCGTCTATCGTGGCCAATGAGATGGGTGTGGAGATGCGGACGACGTCAGGTCCCGCCATCGAAAGACCGGGAGATTTGGCAGCCATTTTGACGGCGCTCGAACCAGGGGATGTGCTGTTTATAGACGAAATTCACAGGCTGAACCGCTCAATTGAGGAAGTGCTGTACCCGGCGATGGAGGATTTCTGCCTTGATATCGTCATTGGAAAAGGCCCGTCCGCCCGCTCCGTCCGTCTCGACCTTCCCCCTTTTACGCTTGTAGGAGCGACGACAAGGGTCGGATTATTGACCGCACCGCTCAGAGACCGGTTCGGGGTGCTGTCGCGCCTTGAATACTATACGCAGGAAGAGCTGACAGATATCGTGTCAAGAACGGCTGACGTTTTTGAAGTGGATATCGAAAAAGCTCCGGCTCTGGAAATCGCCAGACGGTCAAGGGGAACGCCGCGGGTTGCAAACCGGCTTCTCAGAAGGGTGAGGGATTTTGCCCAGGTGCTCGGCGACAGCCGCATCACGGAAGAAATCGCTCACGACGCGCTCGAACGTCTTCAAGTCGATGCGCTCGGCCTTGACCACATTGACCATAAGCTGCTGATGGGCATGATCGAAAAATTCAGCGGAGGTCCCGTCGGCCTTGATACGATTTCCGCGACAATCGGCGAAGAACCGCATACAATAGAGGATGTGTACGAACCGTATCTGCTGCAGATCGGATTTCTCCAGAGGACGCCGAGGGGACGGGTCGTGACTCCGGCTGTGTATGAACATTTTCGATTGGAGGCGCCCGCCCGTGACTGACTTTCCGAAGGTTCTCATGGTTCTCGGTGCCGTTTTGCTTATTGCCGGCGCAGTCTGGCACTTTGTCGGAAGGCTGCCCGGAGATATTTTCGTTAAGAAGGGAAATGTTACATTTTTCTTTCCCGTTGTCACTTGTATTGTGATCAGTGTGATACTATCCATTCTGCTTAATTTTTTCGGCAGAATGAAATAACAATAGACAGAATAAAGGTGAAATGATGAAAGTCGATTTATTTGATTTTGAACTGCCTGAACGCCTCATTGCCCAAGTGCCGCTTAAAGAGCGTGACGCATCGCGGCTTATGGTGCTCGACAAACAGACGGGCGGGCTGACGGACAGTTCATTTAAAGAGATTGTAAGCTTTTTTAATGAAGGGGATTGCCTCGTCTTGAACAATACCCGTGTGCTGCCTGCGAGATTATTCGGCACAAAAGAAGATACGGGAGCGAAAGTGGAGCTTCTGTTATTAAAACAGGAAGAAAATGATACATGGGAAACGCTCGTAAAGCCGGCGAAACGCGTAAAAAAAGGAACGGTCCTGACATTTGGCGACGGCCGGCTGACAGCGGTCTGCACGGAGGAGCTTGATCATGGAGGCAGAAAAATAAAATTCCGGTATGACGGGATTTTTTACGAAGTGCTTGAATCACTCGGTGAAATGCCGCTGCCTCCTTATATTAAAGAGCAGCTTGATGATAAAGAACGGTATCAGACCGTCTTTTCAAAAGAAATCGGATCTGCCGCAGCTCCGACGGCCGGACTTCATTTTACGGAAGAGATTCTGGACGAGCTGAAGCAAAAGGGTGTGCGGATTGAATTTATCACACTTCATGTGGGACTCGGCACATTCCGCCCGGTTAGTGCGGATGATGTGGAAGAGCATAACATGCACGCGGAATTTTATGAAATGACGGAAGAAACCGCCGCCTCTTTAAACGAGGTCAGAAAGGCGGGAGGGCGCATCGTGTCGGTCGGGACGACATCAACGCGCACCCTGGAAACCATTGCAGGCGAGCATGACGGCGTATTTACCGCTTCAAGCGGCTGGACGTCCATCTTCATTTATCCGGGATATGAATTTAAGGCGATTGACGGCATGATCACCAATTTTCATCTGCCGAAATCTTCGCTTATCATGCTCGTTTCTGCGCTTGCCGGCAGAGAGCATGTTCTTTCCGCCTACCGTCATGCGGTAGAAGAGGAATATCGTTTCTTCAGCTTTGGCGACGCCATGCTGATTATCTAATTTGAATGACAGGAGGCCTCATACAAAGTGGCTGAACAACCGATACGTTATGAATTTATAAAGGAATGCAAACAAACGGGAGCGCGCCTGGGCAGAGTTCATACGCCCCACGGCTCCTTTGAGACGCCTGTATTTATGCCGGTCGGCACGCTTGCTACGGTAAAGACGATGTCTCCGGACGAGCTGAAATCTATGGATGCGGGCATTATTTTAAGCAATACGTACCATTTATGGCTCCGTCCGGGACACGACATTGTAAAAGAAGCGGGCGGGCTTCATAAGTTTATGAACTGGGACCGCGCGATTTTAACGGATTCCGGCGGTTTTCAGGTCTTTTCATTGAGCAAGTTTCGTAATATAGAAGAAGAAGGCGTTCATTTCCGCAATCACTTAAACGGAGACAAACTGTTTTTATCTCCGGAAAAAGCGATGGAAATTCAAAACGCCCTCGGCTCTGATATCATGATGGCGTTTGATGAGTGTCCGCCGTATCCGGCAGAGTATGATTACATGAAACGCTCTGTGGAACGGACCAGCCGCTGGGCGGAACGCTGCCTGGAGGCGCACGGGCGCTCAGATGAGCAGGGGCTGTTCGGAATCGTACAGGGCGGAGAATACGAAGATCTGCGGACACAAAGTGCAAAAGACTTGGTTTCGCTTGATTTTCCGGGTTACGCCATAGGCGGATTATCTGTCGGCGAGCCGAAGCACGTCATGAACCGAGTGCTTGAGTTTACAACTCCGCTTTTACCGAAGGACAAGCCGAGATATTTAATGGGTGTGGGTTCACCGGATGCCTTAATTGACGGCGCCATCCGCGGCGTGGATATGTTTGACTGCGTACTGCCGACCCGGATTGCCCGAAACGGCACGGTGTTTACGAATGAAGGGCGTCTGAATATGAAAAACGCCAAATATGAGCGTGATTTCCGTCCGATTGACGAAGAGTGCAGCTGCCATACATGCCAAAATTACTCCCGCGCTTACATCAGACATTTGATCCGCTGTAATGAAACGTTTGGAATTCGATTAACAACTTACCATAACCTTCATTTTCTGTTACACTTAATGGAGCAGGTCAGACAAGCCATCCGGGAGGATCGTCTTGGTGATTTCCGAGAAGAGTTCTTTGAGCGTTACGGCTATAATAAGCCAAATGCGAAAAGCTTCTAAATAAAACCATTCTTGAAAGGAGGGAAACAGATGGGTACTTTAGGCACAATCGTTCCTATTATTTTAATGTTTGCAGTGCTTTATTTCCTGCTCATCCGTCCGCAGCAAAAGCAGCAGAAGGCCGTACGCCAGATGCAGGAAGAGCTGAAAAAAGGGGATACAGTGGTGACAATCGGAGGATTGCACGGCACTGTTGATTCAATTGATGAAAGCAAGGTCGTCATTAAAACAGGTGATAACACCCGTTTAACATTTGACCGCCGCGCAATCAGAGAAGCTTCCGCTGAATAACAGCGAAGCTCATACATACAAAAAAAGAGCGGAGAATCCGCTCTTTTTTTATTACGCTGATCTGCTTCCTTTCAAATTCACTCCGAAAATGCCGCCCAGCATGCTGACTCCCAAAAAGCCGAGATGAAACAAAAGCTGACCGGATGTAAACGTTTTTCCGAACCCTAAATATTGAAACAGCAAGATGATTAATGAAAAACAGACGGCGGTTAACGCTCCGATCATCCAGCCTTTTTCCTTCGCTTTGCCGCCCGATATAAAACCGCCCGCAAATAAAGAAAGAAAGGAAAGCGCGGTGATCAGCCAGCTGAAAGATGACTCTTCCATTGAGGTAACCGTCAGTAAAAGCGAAATCGCCAAACTCGTAAGAAGCATCACCGCAAAGATAGCCACTAAGCCATACAAGACGCCTCTTCCCACTTGTTTCGTTTCTTCCATTTTTATCTCCTCTCCGCCCCTGCGGCCTGATATATGACAAGCCGGAGCCCGTCTTTTTCTAAATGTATTCTCTGAATGTTCGAATTAGACGTAAATGCATGATGTTCAGCCCTTTTCTTACATAATTCAGAGCCGGTGGCAAATGCTATGACCGTTGGAGGTGCGATATGGAAGATATTTTCATTATTACGTTTCGTACGATTGTGCTTTATTTTATCATTCTTGTGATTTTCAGACTGATGGGAAAACGGGAAATCGGAGAACTGAGCATTTTAGACCTTGTCGTCTCCATTATGATTGCCGAGATTGCCGTATTGGCAATTGAAAATGTAAAAGATAAGCTTTTGCATACAATTGTGCCGATTGTCGTTTTAATGATTATTCAAGTAAGCCTTGCTTTTATTTCGCTCAAAAGCCAAAAAATACGGCAGCTGCTTGACGGAAAACCCACCATTATTATAAAACAGGGAAAAATTGATGAACGGGCGATGAGATCGCAGCGCTACAATTTTGACGATCTTCTTATGCAGCTGAGGGAGAATAACATCGATAGAATCTCTGACGTGTCATACGCCATTTTGGAGTCTTCAGGCAAACTGTCGATCGTCAAAAAGAAAAACAATAAGGATAAGCAGATGGAAACATCCCTTATCGTTGACGGGGTCATTCAGAACGAGCATCTGGACAGAATCGGGAAAGATAAACACTGGCTCGAAAAAAATTTAGCAAAAAGAGGATATCGCGATCTTTCGGTTATATCATTCTGCACGTTTACGGACGGCGCTTTTTTTATTGATCTTAAAGATGAAAAAGGGGAGCCATAAATCGGTTTTACCGCGTCACGAGCTTGCCGATGACCGGAATCCGGATCAGCTCTTCCCTTTTTATCAGCCTGAATAACAGAAGAAGCGCAATGTACAAAACCGCGGTCATTGCAATCCAGCCTGTGAGATTAACAGCCTCTGACCCTGAAAAATGAACGGCGTGCTTGATGATGCGGCTGACATAACCGCAAATGAATATAACGGCAAAACAGAGCGCGTATTCTTTTATTTTAATGCTGATCGGAAGCACCTTGCTTACGGTGGCCGCATGCAGCAGGGTGACAAGGACCATCCCCGTTACAATCGCAAGTGCGGCGCCCATGATGCCCAATGAAGGCCTGGTCGCCAAAACAAAAATCAGGCCAGTTTTGACAGCGGCGCCGATAAAACTGTTCATCATGGCGGCCCCGGCTAAATTGAGAGCCTGCAGCACCGCCTGAAGGGGCCCCTGAAAATAGTAAAGCAGAAAAAACGGCGCCATCACTTTAACAAATACCGCCGCATTAGTTGATCCGTACATGACGGACATCAGTTCATCAGCGAAAGAGAATAAAATAACCACCGAAATGCCTCCGCTTAAAAGACACAGCCTCATCGCCTGTTCCAGACGGTATTCGACAACTTGCAGCTTTTTTTGCTCCATTCCTTCACTGATCGCAGGAACAAGCGCCGTAGACAGAGAATAGGTTATAAAGCTGGGCAGCGTCAAAACCGTCATGGCAAATCCGGTCAGCTCCCCGTACTGGCTGGTGGCGGCAGCGGTGGCCACTCCTGCAATCGCAAGGCTCTGTGCGACGACAATAGGTTCAAAAAACCAAGATAAATTTCCGATGAAGCGGCTTCCGGTTGTCGGGAGCGACACGCTCATCAGCTGGCGGAAGGTTTCTTTTCCATTTGCAATCGACTTGAAAAATTGTTTTCTGATTCTGATTGTTTTATTTGCTTTAAAACAAATGAATAAATAAATAAGAGAGGCAAGCTCCCCGATGACAGACGAAATCATAGCTCCGGCTGCGGCATATTCAATCCCGTACGGCAGAAACACCGTCGTGCAGACTGCGACAAGTGAAATCCGCACGATCTGCTCAAGCACTTGGGAAAACGCCAGCGGGTTCATATTCTGCCTGCCCTGAAAGTAACCGCGCAGCACGCTGGAGATTGCGATAATCGGCACGACGGGCGTAATCGCCAGAAGCGGGTAAACCGTGCGCTGATCCGTCAGCATCGTTTCGGACATAATCGGCGCAAAGCATAAAAACAGCGGCGTGAAGATGAGACTTAATATCCCGGTGACGGTAAGCGACATCACTAAAATGTGTTTCATTTTCTGCCGGTCCCCCCGCGCGCTTGCTTCAGCGACAAGTTTGCTGATGGCAACGGGGAGGCCGAATTGAGTCAAAGTGGTGGCCAAAAAAAATGTCGGGGCAGCCATCATGTATAAACCGACCCCTTCTTCACCGATAAACCGGGCGATAACCACCCGGTTGACAAAGCCGAGCATTCTCGTAATCATCCCGGCTGCGATGAGAATAAGAGTGCCTCTTAAAAAAGTCTGTTTTGCCATTTTATAAACCCCTGCCTTCTCAAACTACCTGGAATCATATACAATAAAGATATGCGCCGATGTCGTCCGAGCATGACAAGTCTTCGAGAAAAATGGAAAAAGGAGCGAGCGCCCAGTGGAGAAACATCCCGCCGAAATATACAAAGATCATTTGCGGCCTTTTTTGTACAGTAAACTTGAAGAGTTCAAAATCCTCGGATACGATGATGTTGAGCACGAGAGTTTATGGTCATACTTAATACATAAAAAGTGGAAACAGAAAAAGGAACTGCCGCTGCATGAATTGGCCGGTAATATTTTATCAGTTAAAATTGGCGATTTTATGAACTATGCAACCGTTGAAGCTTTTAAGTCGTCTAATTGGCTGGAAAGCGATGAGGGTCAGGAAGCTTTAGATGAACTGCTGAGATAATGATTTGACGGCATAGGTTTAAGGAGGAAATACATAATGAAAAAAGGACGCTTGATTGCGTTTTTCCTGATCGTATTATTGATCGGCACAGGGCTGGGGTATTTTACAAAACCGGCTGCCAATAATATTACGTTAGGATTGGATTTACGCGGCGGGTTTGAAGTTCTGTACGATGTGCAGCCCGTCAAAAAAGGCGATAAAATCACAAAAGACGTGCTCGTCAGCACGGTGCAGGCGCTGAACCGCCGGGCTAACGTTCTCGGCGTAAGCGAGCCGAACATTCAGATTGAAGGAAATAACCGCATCCGCGTACAGCTGGCGGGCGTCACGAATCAGAACAGGGCGCGCGAAATTCTGTCAACGGAAGCGCAGCTCTCGTTCAGGGATACGAATGATAAAGAGCTGTTAAACGGCTCTGATCTCGTGGAAAACGGCGCGAAGCAAACCTTTGATCCGACGACGAACGAACCGATTGTCAGCGTTAAGCTGAAGGATGCGGATAAGTTCGGAGAAGTGACGAAAAAAGTCAAGAAAATGGCGCCTAATAATCAGCTTGTGATCTGGCTTGATTACCAAAAAGGCGATTCATTTAAAAAAGAAGTCGGCAAAAAACATCCGAAATATGTATCCGCTCCGAATGTGAGCCAGGAACTAAATACAAAGGATGTCACGATTGAAGGCCAGTTCACCGTTCAAAAAGCGAAGGACTTGGCCAATATTTTAAACGCGGGCGCGCTGCCTGTGAAACTGACCGAAAAATACTCTACTTCCGTAGGGGCGCAATTCGGACAGCAGGCTTTGCATGATACGGTAGAGGCCGGCATCATCGGTATTGCAATTGTTTTCTTATTTATGCTGCTTTATTACAGACTGCCTGGACTCATAGCGGTAATTACGCTTTCTGTATACGTGTATATTACGCTTCAAGTGTTTGACTGGATGCAGGCGGTGCTGACGCTTCCGGGTATTGCGGCGCTCATTTTGGGTGTCGGGATGGCGGTTGACGCCAACATCATCACCTATGAACGGATAAAAGAAGAACTGAAACTCGGCAAATCCGTCCGCTCAGCTTTCCGTTCAGGGAACAGACGGTCATTCGCGACGATTTTCGATGCGAACATCACGACGATCATCGCAGCGGTCGTGCTCTTTATTTTCGGGACAAGCTCTGTAAAAGGGTTTGCGACGATGCTGATTCTGTCAATTCTGACAAGCTTTATTACAGCTGTCTTCCTTTCAAGATTCCTGCTCTCCCTTCTTGTGGAAAGCAGATGGCTTGACCGGAAAAAAAGCTGGTTCGGCGTCAAGAAAAAACATATTATGGACATTCAAAAAACGGATGAAAATACTGAACCGCATACGGCATTCCAAAAATGGGATTTCACGAGCAAGCGAAAATATTTCTTTATTTTCTCAAGCGCTGTAACCATTGCGGGAATTATCATCTTACTGGTCTTTAAGCTCAACCTGGGAATCGATTTTGCAAGCGGCGCGCGGATTGACGTGCAGAGCAATCATTCTTTGACGGCGCAGCAGGTTGAAAAAGATTTTGATTCTCTCGGCATGGAGCCGGAAAACATCGTGCTTTCTGGTAAAGAGAACCATGTTGCCGCGGCCCGGTTTGTCGGAGAGCCGTCTAAAGAAAAAATCGCTGAAATCAAAACGTACTTTAAGGACAAATACGGATCTGAACCGAACGTCAGCACGGTATCGCCGACAGTCGGAAAAGAACTGGCCCGTAATGCTTTATATGCTGTCGCCATTGCATCAATCGGCATCATTATTTACGTGTCAATCCGTTTCGAGTACAGAATGGCAATCGCCGCAATTGTATCCCTGCTGTATGACGCTTTCTTTATCGTCGCGTTTTTCAGCATTACCAGGCTGGAGGTCGATGTCACCTTTATCGCCGCTGTACTCACCATAATCGGTTACTCGATAAATGATACGATCGTTACATTTGACCGGATACGTGAGCAGATGAAAAAACGTAAGCCGAAGTCATTTGCCGATCTGGAACATATCGTGAATCTGAGCTTGCAGCAAACCTTTACACGTTCGATCAATACGGTCTTGACCGTTGTGATTGTTGTCGTCGTGCTGCTCATTTTGGGCTCATCGTCAATTACAAACTTCTCCGTCGCTTTATTGGTCGGTTTATTGACGGGTGTTTATTCCTCTCTTTACATCGCCGCGCAGCTGTGGCTTGTATGGAAAGGAAAAGAATTTAAAGGGAAAAAATCAATCGAAGAGTAAAATGGGAACAGGCTGTCTTGCAGAAGGCAGCCTGTTTTTTCAGGCCGCATTGAACTTAAAACCTGCATTTGCTATAATGACATACGCTTACATAATCAATCATCATTGTAAAAACATGTAGGAGGGTTCTTATGAACGTTCGTGAGTCGGAGCTTCCGGGCATCGGCCAGAAAGTAGAAGTCATTACGAAAAATCACGATAAAATCAGTATTATTCTTCATGATGACGGCAGAAAAGAGCTCTATTACTTCGATGAGAATGATCATGACGAATGCTTGGCATGCGTTGAATTTAACGACGAAGAGGCGAGGCAGATTTCCGCTATTTTAGGCGGGATGACGTATAAGCCGAAAGCGCTGGAATCTGTGGAAGTCGCGCTTGATGGCCTCGTCATTGAGTGGTTTAAAGCCGAATCTCATGCACCGGCTGTCAGCCGTACAATCGGAGATTTGGAGATCAAGAAACATTACAACGTCCAGATTATTGCGATCGTAAAGAAAAATCGGCAAAAACAGCTGAGCCCCGGCATTGATACCGTAATTGAAGAAGGGGACACCCTCGTCATATCGGGAGAAAGAAGCGGACTGAAAAAGCTGGTCCGCGAGCAGTTAACGGCCCGGATTTCCTGAGACCGGGGTTTACTCCCGGGAAAATGGGGGAAAAGATAAGAGTGAACGATTGGGGGCAGACGCATGAATAAACAATGGACTATTATATTCGCATTACTATTTACTCTGATTGTCGCCATTTTTGCTGTCATTAACGTGCGGGCGGTTGAGGTTGATTATCTGTTCGGAACCGCTGAATGGCCGCTGATTTTAGTCATTTTAGGTTCTGTGTTAATGGGAGCGCTGATCGTGTTTTCGGCCGGCATATTTCAAGTGATGAAGCTGAAGCGCGAAATTAAAATGCTGCGGAAAGAAAACAGATCCGCAGGTGAATTGACGGCTGATTCGGACGGCCAAAAAACAGCCGCGCCGCCGGAAGAAATGCTTGAAGAGAAAAAAGGATCAGAATAACATTTGAAACCCCTCAGTCCGCTCTAGTATAATAGGGTGGTTGAGGGGTGAATTTATGTTAGCGTCAAAAATGCGCTGGGAAATCCAGCAGCCGGATCAGGAAAAAGTCAAATCACTCACAGAACAATTGGACATAACACCTCTTGTGGCATCACTGCTTGTAAAAAGAGGTTTTGATACTGCCGAAAGCGCAAGGCTGTTTTTACATACAAAGGATGCAGACTTTTATGACCCGTATGAATTAAAGGGAATGCGGGAAGCAGTTGATCGGATAAAACTGGCGGTTTCTCAAGGGGAACCGATTATGATTTACGGAGATTACGATGCAGACGGCGTTACAAGCACGTCAGTGATGCTGACGGCACTCAGACAGCTGTCGGCGGACGTTGACTTTTATATTCCCGACCGTTTCACAGAAGGCTACGGCCCGAATGAACAAGCTTTCCGTTCCATAAAAGAGCGGGGATTTTCGCTGATCATTACAGTGGATACGGGAATCGCCGCCGTCCATGAAGCTGAAGTCGCAAAAGAGCTGGGCTTAGACGTCATTATTACCGACCACCATGAGCCGGGACCCGAGCTTCCTGACGTATTTGCGATCATCCACCCGAAGCAGCCGGGCTGCGGCTATCCGTTTAAAGAATTGGCCGGCGTCGGTGTGGCGTTTAAGCTTGCCCATGCGCTTACGGGTTCTTTGCCGGAAGCTATGCTGGACTTGGCGGCAATCGGTACGGTTGCAGATCTGGTGCCTCTTCATGATGAAAACAGATTAATTGCGTCACTTGGGATCGAAAGGCTTCGAACGACAAATCGGCCGGGCCTCAAAGCTCTGATTAAGCTTTCCGGCGGAGATATCGGACAAGCTGATGAGGAAACGATCGGATTTCAGGTCGCGCCGAGGCTCAATGCCGTCGGAAGAATAGAACAGGCCGATCCCGCCGTGCATCTGCTGATGACCGAAGATCAGTTTGAAGCGGAGGAACTGGCTTCGGATATTGACCTGCTGAATAAAGAGCGGCAGAAAATGGTGAAAACCATGACCGAAGAGGCTGTTGAAATGGTTCAGCAGCAAGGCGGAAACCCGTCTGCCATTGTAGTGGCAAAAGCCGGCTGGAATCCGGGAGTCGTCGGTATTGTCGCATCGAAGCTGGCTGAACGTTTTTACCGGCCCGCTGTTGTGCTTGGGATAGATGAGGAGCAGGGCATCGCTAAAGGGTCGGCGCGAAGCATCAGAGGCTTCAACCTTTTTACGAGCCTTTCACAGTGCAGAGACATTCTTCCTCATTTCGGCGGGCATCCGATGGCGGCAGGAATGACGTTGAAGGCTGAAGATGTGGCGGAATTAAGGGACAGGCTGAATCAAATGGCTGAAGAAACCCTTACGGAAGAGGATTTTATTCCCGTTCAGGAGGTTGATCTTGTCTGCGGCGTTGAAGACATAACCGTTGAAAGCATTACAGAATTGAATATGCTGTCGCCGTTCGGCATGCTTAACCCTAAACCGCATGTGATGGTGAAAAATGCCGTGCTTGATGATGTGCGCCTGATCGGAGCGAATAAAAATCACGTGAAAATGACGGTGAAAAGTGATTCCGCCGTCCTTGACTGCGTCGGCTTTAACAAAGGAGAGCTTGAAGCCGGAGTTGTCCCCGGATCAACGATTTCCATTGTCGGCGAGATGTCCATTAATGAATGGAACAACAGAAAGAAACCACAGCTGATGATTAAAGATGCTGCGGTGCCGGAATGGCAGCTTTTTGATATCAGGGGCAAGCGGACGTGGGAAGACACGGTCACCGCGCTGCCGAAGGAAAAACGGGTGCTCATCAGCTTTAACGAAAAAACCGCTCAGAAGCTTCGTGAAAAAGAGCTGTCGGGCGAGCTGGCCGGGATCACTTCGGAATCCGAGGCGGAAGCTCTCCAGCTTGACGGAAAATATGCCGTTTTTCTGGATGTGCCGCCGTCAGCGGATCGCCTGCAGCATTTGCTTGACGGAAAGAAGCCGGAACGGATTTATTTTGTTTTTATCAATCATGAAGAACATTTCCTGTCCTCATTTCCATCGCGGAATGATTTCAAGTGGTTTTACGCATTTCTCTTAAAAAGGGGCGCTTTTGACTTCGGCAAGCATGGTTCAGAGCTTGCGAGACACAGAGGATGGTCAATTGACACAATCAATTTCATGACAAAGGTGTTTTTTGATCTCGGTTTTGTTAAAATAGAAGATGGTGTGCTGTCTGTCGTGAGCGGCGCGAAAAAACGCGACTTGGCAGATTCGCAAACCTATCAGGTAAAACAGCAGCTGATGGAATTAGACCAGAAGCTCAATTATTCCGCAGCCCATGAGCTGAAGGAATGGCTGAATAAGCTGATGAACCAAGGTTCAGAAGCTTATGAAAGTACGAGGAGGACATAGAACAGATGGATCTTAAAAAATACGTAACAATTGTGCCCGATTACCCGAAAGAAGGCGTACAATTTAAAGATATTACGACATTGATGGACAAAGGCGACGTATACCGTTACGCCACTGACCAAATTGTTGAATATGCAAAAGAAAAAGAAATTGATTTAGTTGTCGGGCCTGAAGCGCGCGGCTTTATTATCGGCTGTCCGGTTGCATACGCTCTCGGAGTCGGCTTTGCGCCGGTTCGGAAAGAAGGAAAACTTCCACGTGAGGTCATTAAAGTCGATTACGGTTTGGAGTACGGAAAAGACGTACTGACAATTCATAAAGATGCGATTCTGCCGGGACAGCGCGTGCTGATTACTGATGACTTGCTTGCAACAGGCGGTACGATCGAAGCAACGATTAAGCTAGTCGAAGAACTGGGCGGCGTCGTAGCCGGTATTGCGTTCTTAATCGAGCTTTCTTACCTTGACGGCAGAGACAAGCTTGACGATTACGATATTTTAACATTAATGAAATATTAACCGCATATGGAAAAAAGCACTCGTGTCAGGGTGCTTTTTTCCTATTATTTCATCATCCTGACAGATTCTTTAGGTGTTTTGAACTTCTGCCCTTTACATCTCTCGTTTTTTTCTTGATAATAAACTAATACAGTTTACATTTAAAAAAGGTGATTCCATGGCGAACGAACAAGTATTGACTGCCGAGCAAGTAATAGATAAAGCGCGCACTTATCTGCCGGAGGAGCAGATTGCGTTTGTTGAGAAAGCTTACCTGTATGCGCAAAACGCGCATCGCGAACAGTACCGCAAATCAGGTGAGCCGTACATCATTCATCCGATTCAGGTGGCGGGGATTCTCGTCGATCTGGAAATGGACCCTTCCACAATTGCGGGCGGATTTCTGCATGACGTGGTAGAGGACACGGATGTCACCCTCGACGACCTGAAGGAAGCATTTTCTGAAGAAGTGGCGATGCTTGTCGACGGCGTGACGAAGCTCGGTAAAATTAAGTATAAATCTCAAGAGGAGCAGCAGGCGGAAAACCATCGAAAAATGTTTGTCGCTATGGCTCAGGATATCAGAGTCATATTGATCAAGCTGGCGGATCGCCTTCACAATATGCGGACGTTAAAGCATCTTCCGCAGGAAAAGCAGCGGAGAATTTCAAATGAAACGCTGGAAATTTTCGCTCCGCTGGCCCATCGGCTCGGGATTTCTAAAATCAAATGGGAGCTTGAAGACACCGCTCTTCGTTATTTGAATCCTCAGCAATATTACAGAATCGTCAACCTCATGAAGAAAAAGCGCGCGGAACGCGAACTTTATGTCGAAGAGGTTGTCAATGAAGTGAAAAAACGGGTCGAAGAAGTGAATATCAAAGCGGACTTTTCAGGACGTCCGAAGCACATCTACAGCATTTACCGCAAGATGGCGCTGCAAAATAAACAGTTCAATGAAATATATGATCTGCTCGCCGTCCGTATTCTTGTCGGAAGCATTAAAGACTGCTACGCCGTACTCGGCATTATTCATACGTGCTGGAAGCCGATGCCGGGCAGATTCAAAGATTATATTGCGATGCCTAAGCCGAATATGTATCAGTCGCTGCATACGACCGTAATCGGGCCTAAAGGCGATCCGCTGGAAGTGCAGATCAGAACGTTTGAGATGCATGAGATCGCTGAATACGGGGTGGCCGCACACTGGGCATATAAAGAAGGCAAGGCTGCAAACGAAGAAGCGACATTTGAGAAAAAACTGTCCTGGTTCCGTGAAATTCTGGAATTCCAAAACGAGTCTACCGATGCGGAAGAATTTATGGAATCGCTGAAAATCGATCTGTTTTCTGACATGGTATACGTATTTACGCCAAAAGGCGATGTCATTGAACTGCCGTCAGGCTCTGTGCCGATTGATTTTTCCTACAGGATACACTCGGAGATCGGCAACAAAACAATCGGGGCGAAAGTGAACGGAAAAATGGTGACGCTTGACCATAAGCTCCGGACGGGCGACATCGTCGAGATTCTGACGTCCAAGCATTCATACGGCCCGAGCCAAGACTGGGTCAAACTGGCGCAGACGTCCCAGGCGAAACACAAAATCCGCCAATTCTTTAAGAAACAGCGCCGTGAAGAAAACGTCGAAAAAGGCCGTGAGCTTGTCGAGAAAGAAATTAAAAATCTTGATTTTGAAGTGAAAGATGTTTTAACACTCGAAAATCTTCAAAAAGTTGCCGACAAGTTCAATTTCTCAAATGAAGAGGATATGTACGCGGCGGTCGGGTATAACGGCATTACCGCTCTTCAGGTGGCCAACAGGCTCACCGAAAAAGAACGGAAGCTGCGTGACCAGGAAGAGCAGGAAAAAATCGTTCAGGAAGTCACTTCCGAGCCGAAACATTATCCGCAAGGGAGAAAACGGGAAGCGGGTGTGCGCGTAAAAGGCATTGACAACCTTCTCGTCCGCTTGTCGAAATGCTGCAACCCGGTGCCGGGCGACCATATTGTCGGTTTTATTACAAAAGGCCGCGGTGTATCCGTTCACCGGGATGACTGTCCCAACGTCAAAACGAATGAAGCGCAGGAACGTCTGATCCCCGTTGAATGGGAGCATGAATCACAGGTTCAAAGACGCAAAGAATATAACGTTGAGATTGAGATTTTGGGGTATGACCGTCTCGGGCTTTTAAATGAGGTGCTCCAAGCCGTAAATGAGACGAAAACCAACATCTCCTCTGTCTCCGGCAAATCCGACCGCAATAAAGTCGCTACGATTCATATGGCGATTTTTATTCAAAACATCAACCATCTGCATAAAGTGGTCGAGCGGATTAAGCAGATCAGAGACATCTATTCAGTCCGGCGGGTAATGAACTAAAAGGAGCTTGCTATGAAATTAGTTGTTCAGCGTGTAACAGAAGCAAGTGTGACGGTTGACGGCGCTGTCGCCGGCCGGATCGGACCCGGCATTATGGCGCTTGTCGGCATCACTCATGAAGATACAGAAGAAGATGCCGCTTACTTGGCGGATAAAATCGTGAATCTTCGGATTTTTGATGATGAAAGCGGCAAGATGAATTTATCGCTTTTGGATACGGGCGGGGAGATTTTATCCGTTTCCCAGTTTACGCTTTACGGCGAAACGAAGAAAGGGAGACGCCCGAATTTTATGAATGCGGCTAAACCGGATCAGGCTGTGCTCCTTTATGAAAAGTGGAACGAACTCCTTCGGGAAAAAGGAGTCAAAGTGGAAACCGGAATATTCGGAGCCATGATGGATGTTCAGCTGACGAATTCCGGGCCGATTACATTGATTATGGATTCTAAACAATAAAAAAAGCTGCCGTTCGGCAGCTTTTTTTATGATTGAAAATAATGTTCCAATCCGCTTTCAATTCCGTCTGTCACTTTTTCCTGATAAGAGCCGCTATGTATGATTGTTTCTTCTTGCGGTTGACTGAGATAGCCGAGCTCATACAGCATGGCAGGCCGTTTATTTTCCCTCAGGACGTAATAATCGCCAAACAGAACGCCGCGATCCGGGATAGGGGAACGCTTCACTACTTCAGAATGGACGTCTGAGGCAAGCTGGCGGTCCTTAGACGGACTGTAATAATAAGCCGTGCTTCCTCTCGTTGACGTATCGGCATAGCTGTCATAGTGAATGCTGATAAAGGCATCCGCATTCCGGTAATGAGAGGTTGAAACCCTGGCCTGCAGGCTGATAAATGTATCATCCTGTCTGGTGATATACACGTTTGCACCGGCCGCTCTCAATTTTCCGGCTAACAGCTTAGCTGTTTTAATCGTTACGTTTTTTTCAAACTTTCCGGAGTAGCCGATCGTTCCGCTGTCTTTTCCTCCGTGTCCGGGATCAACGACGATCGTTTTGTTTTTAAGTGAGCCGCTGCCGCCTGACGTGTTGGGAGAAGGTGCTTCGCCTGTTTCCTCACCGCTTTTTGACGTTTGTACGACCCAGTCTGCCACATATGCGGTTTGTCCGTTCTCAAGCCGGACTTCATACCATTTGCCGCTTGAGCGGACAATCGGGTAGGCTGCGCCTTTATCTGCTCTTTTTACGATAGAAGCGGAAGTCGAGGCCGAGCTCCTTAAGTTGGTGCCGCCGTAAACAATATACGCTTTTTTTGAGGAGCCTGAGCCCGCAGAACCGTCTCCTGAGCCCGATGCGCTGTCCGATGAGTCAGAATCCTTTATGATGTAGTGGCTTGCTGCCCAGCCTTTTTGCCCGTTTGCTTCAATTTTCAGCCAGCCGTGGTCTTCACTTAAGATGGAAACCTTTGTTCCGCGTGATAATTTAGTCATAATCGCTGAATCATGTGATGCTGCACTTCTGACATTCAATGAAGAAACGCCGACCGTCCCGTTTTTTGACCCGCTTCGGGCCGAAGTTGCTTTCGTATCCGATCCGCCGCTGTCCGCGGTGACGTATTCGGAAGAAACCCACCCGGTTGTGCCTTGATAAGAAATGTTCACCCATCCGCTGTTCTTGTCCAGCACGGATGCATGCGCGCCTTGCGGAAGTTTGCCGATGACTTCATACGATGTCCCCGGGCCTTTTCTGATGCGGAGGTCAGGATCGGTGGAAGTGACCGTTCCGCTTGTTGCGGATGAATTGTCTGCTCCCCCGGCTGTTTTTGATATCAGCCAGGAAACGACCCATCCGGTTTTACCGGGGCTCAGCTGAAGCTGTACCCAGTCTCCCTCTTCTTTAGTGATCGGGTATCTTTCCCCTTTTTTTACTTCAGCCTTTATTCCGTAGCTCAGGCCGGGACCGCCTCTGACATTGATCTTGTCTGTCGCGATGACCGCTTCTCCCTCTGCGGCGATTGCGGTGTGAAATGACGGAAGAAGCGCTGTGATGATGACGCCGCATAAAATAAGAGCAAGAGTTCTCTTCTTCATGGCTGTCCTCCTTTCTGAACTAACTAAAATACATTCTTGTATAATATCGTATTTTCCTTGCTGAATGTTAAATAAAAATAAAATGGTTTGTTTATACTAGTCATAAATACAGCGAAAAGGTGTGCAAATCATGAAATATCAACCAAAAATGGGACGCGCGCTGCACGATGCGGAAGGAAATCTGCACTTCAGTGATCAGAGCGATAGAGAAAAGGCGGGTTTTCTAGAAGAGACGTCGACGGAGTTCGGTCTCTTATCGAAAGAAGCGGTCGCAAGGAAAAACAGACGGAATAAAACTTGACAGGGGAGTGCAATCCCATTATTATAATAGAAATTGATGTACATAAGTCATGATAACGATTTTGAACCGATAATGGAGAAGAGTAGGTCAGAATGCATGGAGAAGAGAGGAACCGTCCCGGGCTGAAAGCGGATCCGCACTGCATCTTTCTCGAAACAACACTCCGGAGGTTCCCTGCTGAACGCTTTTGCAAGTCATTAGGCAGCGGACGTGAACCTGCGTTAAAGGTCAGAGCGGGGATGCTTCGGCATTCCAACTAGGGTGGCACCACGGGTATAACTCTCGTCCCTACTATACATGTATAGTAGGAGCGGGAGTTTTTTTATTTGAAGAAAGACATTAAGGAGGCCTGTAACATGGCATATCACATTCCAAGAGGCACACAGGACATACTGCCGGGTGAATCAGACAGATGGCAGTTCGTCGAACAAATTATGAGGGAGACGTGCCGCACTTATCAATATAAAGAAATCCGCACGCCGATCTTCGAGCATACGGAATTATTCGCAAGAGGCGTCGGTGAGTCTACAGATATCGTGCAGAAAGAAATGTACACGTTTGAAGACCGTAAAGGGAGAAGCCTGACGCTTCGGCCGGAAGGAACGGCCGCCGCAGTCCGCGCGTTCAATGAAAATAAATTATTTGCGAACCCGGTGCAGCCGACGAAGCTTTATTATGTCGGACCGATGTTCCGTTACGAACGTCCGCAGACAGGGCGTTTCCGCCAATTTTATCAATTCGGAATTGAAGCGATCGGCTCCAAAGATCCGGCCGTGGATGCAGAAGTCATTGCGCTTGCGATGAGTATTTACCGTAAAGCCGGTTTGAAACATGTCAAGCTTGTGCTGAACAGCCTTGGTGACCAGGAGAGCCGCAAATCCTACCGGGAAGCGCTCGTCAAACATTTTGAACCGCGCATCGGAGAATTTTGCTCAGACTGCCAATCGCGTCTGCACACAAACCCGCTCAGAATTCTTGACTGCAAGAAAGACAGAGAGCATGAACTGATGAAAACGGCTCCGTCCATTCTTGATTACTTAAATGAAGAATCAGCCGCTTATTTTGAGAAAGTAAAACAATACTTAAACGGTCTCGGCATCCCGTTCGAAATAGATCCGAACCTTGTCAGAGGGCTTGATTATTATAACCATACCGCTTTTGAAATTATGAGCAATGCCGAAGGATTCGGAGCGATTACAACCCTTGCCGGCGGGGGCCGCTATGACGGGCTTGTTGAACAGATCGGCGGTCCCGAAGCGCCGGGTATCGGATTTGCGATGAGCATCGAACGTCTGCTGGCAGCCATTGACGCTGAGAAAACAGACCTTCCCGTCAATCAGGGGATTGACTGCTACATCGTGACGCTCGGAGAAAAAGCGAAGGATTATTCCGTTTCCCTCGTGTACAAACTGAGAGAAGCGGGCATCTCAAGTGAAATCGATTATGAAAATAAAAAGATGAAGGGCCAATTCAAAACGGCTGACCGTCTCGGCGCACGTTTTATTGCGATTTTAGGGGAAGATGAGCTTGCCCAGAATAAAATCAATGTAAAAGATGCGGAAACAGGAGAGCAGCGTGAAGTGGTGTTAGACGAGCTGATACAAGTGTTAAAGGCAGATCAAAAGCAGTGAAGGAGAGGAACGCTATGTTTGGAAGAACATATTATTGTGGCGAGATAACTGAAAAAGCGATTGGCGAAACCGTCAAACTGAAAGGGTGGGTGCAGAAACGGCGCGATCTCGGCGGCTTGATTTTCATTGATTTGCGGGACCGCTCGGGTATTGTGCAAGTCGTGTTCAACCCTGACGTATCGAAGGAAGCCCTTGCCGCAGCGGAAGCAATCAGAAACGAATATGTGCTTGATATCGAAGGCACGGTTTCTGCCCGTGAAGAAGGCACGGTGAATCCCAACCTGAAAACCGGTAAAATTGAAATCAAAGCTGAAGCGGTGACGGTGCTCAGCACGGCGAAAACGCCTCCGTTTCCGATCAGTGACCAGGCGGCTGACGTTTCTGAAGACGTCCGGTTAAAACACCGCTATTTGGATTTGCGCCGCCCGGCGATGTTTCAAACATTGCAAATGCGCCATCAAGTCACAAAATCCATCCGCCATTTCTTGGATGAAAACGGATTTCTTGATATTGAAACACCGATTTTAACAAAAAGCTCTCCCGAAGGCGCCCGTGATTACTTAGTGCCGAGCCGGGTGCATGAAGGAGAATTTTACGCCCTTCCGCAATCGCCGCAGATTTTTAAACAGCTTCTGATGGTGTCTGGCTTTGAACGGTATTATCAAGTGGCCCGCTGCTTCCGCGATGAAGACTTGCGTGCCGACCGCCAGCCGGAATTTACGCAGATTGATATTGAAATGTCCTTTATGAGTCAAGAGGACATCATGGCTCTGGCGGAAGAGATGATGGCGAAAGTCATGCTTGAAACAAAAGGTGTTGAAGTACGGCTGCCGCTTCCGCGAATGACATATGAAGAAGCGATGAACAGCTACGGTTCCGACAAACCCGATACCCGCTTCGGCATGTTGCTGACGGACGTGTCAGACATAGTGAAAGATACTGAATTTAAGGTGTTCTCATCAGCCGTGGCAAACGGCGGCGTTGTAAAAGCGATCAATGTCAAAGGCGCTGCCGGCGACTATTCCAGAAAAGATATCGATGCGCTCGGCGTTTTTGCCGGAAATTACGGCGCGAAAGGTCTCGCTTGGGTGAAAGTTGAAGCTGACGGCGTAAAAGGCCCGATTGCGAAATTCTTTGATGAAGAGAAGCAGGCAAAACTGGCTGAAGCGCTTAATGCTTCTGAAGGCGATCTGCTCCTGTTCGGCGCTGATAAGTTTGAGGTTGTGGCTCAATCCCTCGGAGCGCTTCGCTTAAAACTCGGCAAAGAACGCGGCCTGATTGACGAAAGCCTCTTCAACTTCCTGTGGGTTGTGGACTGGCCGTTACTGGAGCATGACGAGGAAGAAGGCCGTTTCTATGCGGCTCACCATCCGTTTACAATGCCTGTCCGTGAAGATCTTGACCTGATTGAAACGGCGCCTGAAGATATGAAAGCGCAGGCTTACGACCTTGTCTTAAACGGCTATGAACTCGGCGGAGGCTCAATCCGTATTTTTGAAAAAGACGTTCAGGAAAAAATGTTCGGGCTTCTCGGCTTTACAAAAGAAGAAGCGGAGGAGGAGTTCGGATACCTTCTTGAAGCCTTTGAATACGGCGCCCCTCCGCACGGCGGAATCGCGCTCGGTTTGGACCGGTTGGTTATGCTTCTTGCAGGCCGCACTAACTTAAGAGATACGATCGCTTTCCCGAAAACGGCAAGCGCAAGCTGCCTTCTTACGGAAGCGCCCGGCGAAGTGAGCGACGCCCAGCTTGAAGAACTTCACCTTTCTGTCAAAAGAAAAGTGAAACAGTAAAGATCGGCAGTTTGTTTCTTGAAAATCAAAATCTGCTGTGATATGATTTTGACAAGTTAAATAAAGTCCTGATGTGTTAGTTGTACACCTAGTTTTGACCGAACATTTTTTTGATTTGGGAGCCCGCATTTTTAAATGGCGTACATGCCTCTTTTCATTCGCTAAAGAGGACTTACAAGATTTAAAAAAGGGCACCCACCTGCTGAGAGCGGGTTCAAAACGAAGGAAAGCTGCAACGGCACAATTGGGACTTTATTTTTTGTGCGCTGAAACCAGCGGCTTTTTGACAAGCCGAGTTTATAAAACCAGAATGTGGAGTGAGGTTCTTGTTACATCAGTTTTCCAGAAATGAGCTAGCGATTGGAAAAGAAGGGCTGGACACGTTAAAAAACAGCACGGTGGCCGTTCTCGGCGTCGGCGGAGTCGGTTCATTTGCAGCCGAAGCATTGGCGAGGTCCGGAGTGGGGCGGATCGTGCTTGTCGATAAAGATGATGTTGACATTACAAACGTAAACCGCCAGCTGCATGCGCTCTTGTCGACGGTGGGACAGCCGAAAACAGAATTGATGAAAGAGCGGATCGCTGATATTAATCCGGATTGTGACGTCGTCGCCTTAAAAATGTTTTATACAGAAGAGACGTATGAGCAGTTCTTTGAGTATCCGCTCGATTACGTCATTGACGCGTCGGATACGATTCATTATAAAATTCATCTGATGAAAGAATGTCTGAAACGGAATGTTCCGCTGATTTCAAGCATGGGAGCGGCGAATAAAACAGACCCGACACGCTTTCAGATTGCTGATATTTCAAAAACCCATACCGATCCGATTGCCAAAGTCGTCCGCACAAGGCTTCGCAAAGAGGGCATTAAAAAAGGCGTACAGGTCATTTTTTCTGATGAAAGCCCGATCGTCATCCGTGAAGACGTCAGAAAAGAAGTCGGGAATGATGAAGCGAAAATCCGTAAAGCGCAAATGCCGCCGTCTTCCAACGCCTGGGTTCCGTCAGTGGCCGGTCTGATTATGGGCGGACATGTTGTCATGGAGCTCTTAAAGGACATCGACATTAAACGGGTTAAAGATAAATAAAAAGAAAAACAGCCTTCTTCAGGAAAGGCTGTTTTTTATTTGAATCCGCCGTTTACACGAAAGATTTTGGCCGGTATCAAAAAAGACAAGAACACATAGGGTGTCCTTGTCCGGTTATTTTTTCTGCTTCATCAGT
Source organism: Bacillus sp. A1 (assembly GCF_042296235.1). Taxonomy (NCBI): domain Bacteria; kingdom Bacillati; phylum Bacillota; class Bacilli; order Caryophanales; family Bacillaceae; genus Bacillus; species Bacillus sp. A1. The sequence goes on along the minus strand of NZ_CP141181.1, from coordinate 2,670,995 downwards.
TTTTCATACACTTGCTTTATGGCGGCTTCAAATTTCCCCGTTTGTTTCGGTTTATAGTATTGCTTGTTTTTTAACGGATCAGGCAAATATTGCTGTTCGACCCATCCGTTCTCGAAATCGTGAGGATATTGATAGCCGATCCCGCGTCCGAGCTCTTGGGCCCCTTTATAGTGGGCGTCTTTTAAATGTTTCGGCATATCGCCGATTTTACCCGTCCTGATGTCTTTGAGCGCCTCATCAACGGCTGAGATGGCGGAGTTTGATTTTGGCGAGAGGCATAATTCGATTACCGCATTGGCCAGCGGAATTCTCGCTTCCGGAAAGCCGATCCGTTCTGCGGTCTGAATCGCGCTCAGCACCCGGGGGCCTGCCTGCGGGCTTGCGAGGCCGATATCTTCATAGGCGATCACGAGAAGCCTTCTTGATATGCTTTCAAGGTCTCCGGCTTCGATCAGACGGGCCAGATAATGAAGGGCGGCGTTTGCGTCCGAGCCTCGTATCGATTTTTGGAAGGCGGATAAGACGTCATAATGCGCATCGCCGTTTTTATCATGGGTATAGCTTTTTTTCTGCAGACATTCTTCCGCCGTTTCCCGTGTAATCCGGATCGTGCCGTCGCTTGATTCCTTTGTGGAGAGCACGGCAAGCTCCAGTGCGTTCAAAGCGGAGCGGACGTCTCCTCCGCACCCTTGTGCGAAATGATCCATCGCGTCGTCGTCCACCGAAACGCTGTAGGAACCGAGTCCCCGGTGTTCATCTGTGAGCGCTCTTTTCAATGCCTGTTTGATCAGATCGGGTGTTAACGGTTCGAGCTCAAATATCTGGGTCCGGCTTCTGATGGCCGGGTTAATGGCATGATAAGGGTTGGCGGTCGTCGCGCCGATTAAAATAATCATGCCGTTTTCTAAATAGGGCAGCAGAAAATCCTGCTTTCCCTTATCAAGCCTGTGCACTTCGTCAAGGATTAAAATGACCTGGCCTGACATTTTCGCTTCCTGTACGACAATCTCCATGTCTTTTTTATTATGAATGACGGCATTCAATTTCCTGAATGCGATGCTTGTCGATCCTGCGATCGCTGTGGCGATGGACGTTTTTCCGATGCCCGGCGGTCCGTACAGGATCATGGATGATAAGTGCTTTGCACGCACCATTCTGCCGATGATTTTATCTTCTTTGACCAAATGTTCCTGGCCGATAATGTCTTCGATATTGGCAGGCCGCATCCGATACGCCAATGGTTTCATGAACATCTCTCCTTACATATACAGGGTAACGGAAAACGGACGATTAGAAAAGCGAATTGCGGCGGGCCCCGTGTTTCAATGAAAATTAGGATAAGTTATGTTATAATAACAGTTGGTCTATAAGATACTAAACAGATTATTCATATCCATTTACTTGTATAAATTAACAATTAGAATTGACTGGGGTGTTCATATTGAAAATATCGACAAAGGGAAGATACGGGCTCACCATTATGATTGAATTGGCGAAAAAGCACGGAGACGGTCCGACGTCGCTCAAAAGCATCGCCCAAACAAACAGCCTTTCTGAGCATTACTTGGAACAGCTTGTATCACCGCTCAGAAACGCGGGACTCGTAAAAAGCATCAGAGGCGCTTACGGGGGTTACGTGCTCGGGGGCCAGCCTGAAGAGATAACGGCCGGAGACATTATCAGAGTGCTGGAAGGGCCGATCAGCCCGGTAGAAGTGCTTGAGGATGAAGAGCCTGCCAAGCGGGAGTTATGGATACGCATCCGCGACGCTGTAAAAGACGTGCTGGACAGCACGACGTTAGAAGACCTTGCGAGCTACACGGACGGCGAGCAGGAAGCTTATATGTTCTATATTTAAACCAGAGGTGTACAGACAATGGAACGGATTTATTTAGATCATGCCGCGACTTCCCCGATGGATGAGCGTGTGCTCGAAGAAATGAAGCCCCATTTCTTCGGCAGTTTCGGCAACCCGTCAAGCATTCATTCATTCGGGAGAGAATCCCGGAAATGGGTCGATGAAGCGAGAGCGGACATCGCGCGCGAAATCAGTGCGAAAGAACAGGAAATTATTTTCACAAGCGGCGGCACGGAGGCTGATAATTTAGCGATTTTCGGAACGGCTGCCGCCCGGAAGAATGAAGGAAAGCATATCATTACGACCGCTGTTGAGCATCATGCTGTATTGCACGCCTGCGAAAAGCTGGAAGAAGACGGCTTTGAGGTGACATACCTCATCCCCGGCCCTTCAGGACGGATCAGTGCAAATCAGGTGAAAGAAGCGCTCCGTGATGATACAATCCTTGTTACCGTCATGTATGGCAATAACGAAGTCGGAACCATTCAGCCGATTGACGAAATCGGAGAGCTGTTAAGCGGGCATCAGGCCTATTTTCACACAGATGCCGTCCAGGCATTCGGTTATATGCCGATTGACGTGAAAAAAAGCAGAATTGACATGCTGTCTGTTTCCGGTCACAAGCTTAACGGGCCTAAAGGGACAGGCTTTTTATATGTAAATCAAGAGGTGAAGCTGTCACCGATTCTTCTCGGGGGAGAGCAGGAACGAAAGCGCCGCGCGGGGACGGAAAATGTACCGGGCATCGCCGGCTTAAAAGAAGCGGTCGTCCTTTCAAACCGTGAGAGGGAAGAGAAAACAGCGAAGTATAAGGAGTTTAAGAACATTATCATGAGCACGCTGGAAAAATCCGGCGTTACAGCGGAGGTGAACGGAGATGCCGAGAAATGCCTGCCTCATATTTTAAACCTTTACTTTCCCGGTGTGCCGGTGGAAGCGCTGCTGGTCAATCTTGACATGGAAGGCATTGCCGTCTCCAGCGGATCTGCTTGTACAGCGGGATCCGTTCTTCCGTCCCATGTGCTTACGGCCATGTTCGGAAGTGAGAGCGGCAGGCTGACTTCGTCAATCCGCCTCAGCTTCGGCCTCGGCAATACGGCGGAACAAATCGAAACAGCCGCCGAAAAGCTTGCCGCCGTCGTTAAACGGCTTGCTTAAAACGGCGGACTTATGTTTTTAATGGAGTGAATGCAAATGGAAAAACGGCCGGAGGATACAAGAGTCGTAGTCGGCATGTCCGGCGGCGTGGACTCTTCCGTGGCGGCCCTTCTGCTGAAGGAGCAGGGCTACGATGTAATCGGAATCTTTATGAAAAACTGGGATGATACGGACGAAAACGGTTTTTGCACGGCGACGGAAGATTATGAAGACGTCATCCGGGTCTGCAACCAGATCGGAATTCCGTATTATGCCGTCAATTTTGAGAAGCAATATTGGGAAAAGGTATTTCAATATTTCCTTGATGAATATAAAGCCGGAAGAACCCCCAATCCGGATGTCATGTGCAATAAAGAAATTAAGTTTAAGGCTTTCTTGGATCATGCTCTGTCACTCGGCGCGGATTATCTTGCGACGGGCCATTACGCCCGCGTGGATAGAAGCGCAGGTACAGTGCGCATGCTCCGCGGTCTGGATGAAAACAAGGACCAGACTTATTTTCTGAATCAGCTCAATCAGGAACAGCTCAGCAAAGTCATGTTCCCGATCGGTGATCTGCAAAAAAGCCGCGTGCGGGAAATCGCCAAAGAAGCGGAACTTGCGACAGCTGCGAAAAAAGACAGCACGGGAATCTGCTTTATCGGCGAACGCAACTTCAAAACGTTTCTCAGCCAATATCTCCCCGCTCAGCCGGGCGATATGATGACAATGGACGGAGAAATAAAAGGGCGTCATGACGGTCTGATGTATTATACAATCGGACAGCGCCACGGTCTTGGAATCGGCGGAAGCGGCGAGCCGTGGTTCGCCGTCGGTAAAGATCTTGAAAAAAACATTCTGTATGTTGATCAAGGATTCCATAATCCGCTTCTGTATTCCGATAAGATCACGGCGACAAATGTCAGCTGGACGCGTCCCGGTCTGATGGACAGCGGCGAAATGACATGCACGGCGAAATTCCGCTACCGTCAGGAAGATCACAAAGTAACGGTGAAAATGACGGGTGATGATGAAGCGGAAATCATTTTTGACGGGCAGGTACGCGCCGTTACGCCGGGACAAGCCGTCGTTTTTTATGACGGAGAAGAGTGCCTCGGCGGCGGAACGATAGATGACGTTTATAAAGACGGAACAAAACTGTGGTACGTATAACACATGTAAAAAACCTCAACTCGCATGTTGGGGTTTTTTAGCGAAAGGAAGTTAAAAATGGATTATAATAAAATCGGGATTGATGCCATGCAGGAGGGCGATTTTGAAAAAGCGGCAGAGGCTTTTACGAAAGCGATTGAGGAAAACGGCCAAGACCCGGTGCCGTACATCAACTTCGCAAATCTGCTTTCTTCTGTGAACGAACTCGAACGGGCGCTTGCATTCTATAACAGAGCGCTTGAATTGGACAATTCGGCGGCAGCCGCTTATTACGGTGCGGGAAACGTATATGTGATGAAAGAATCGTTTTCCGAAGCGAAGGATATGTTTGAAAAAGCGCTTCGCTCCGGAATGGAAAACGGAGATTTGTTTTATATGCTGGGGACCGTTCTCGTTAAATTAGAGCGGCCGAAGCTTGCACTGCCGTATCTGCAGCGTGCCGTTGAATTAAACGAAAATGACACGGAAGCGCGCTTCCAGTTCGGAATGTGTCTCGCAAATGAAGAAATGCTGGATGAAGCTCTTGCGCAGTTTGAGACGGTGATCGAGCAGGATCCAGGCCACGCGGACGCATTTTATAATGCCGGGGTCGCTTACGCGTACAAAGAAAATCGTGAAAAGGCGCTTGAGATGCTGGAAGGCGCAATCGGCATACAGCCTGATCATATGCTTGCGCTTCATGCGAAACAGCTTATCACCCAGTCATAACAAAAGGAGGGAAGGCTCGTGGATCAGCTGAACATCGAAGAACAGCCGTATGTAAAAGGCGTCATTCATACGGTCATTTATCATAATGACACCAACCTGTATACAGTGCTGAAAGTCAAGGTTGCAGAAACGTCTGAGGCGATCGAAGACAAGGTCGTATCCGTAACGGGCTACTTCCCTCTGCTGCAAGAAGATGAGACCTACACATTTTACGGAAAAACCGCCACGCATCCTAAGTTCGGCCTGCAATTTCAGGCTGAACACTTTAAAAAAGAAATTCCGACCACAAAAGAAGGAATCATTCACTATTTATCAAGTGATCTGTTTGAAGGAATCGGAAAAAAAACGGCGGAAGAAATCGTCAAAAAGCTTGGAGACGGCGCGCTCAATAAAATTCTGACGGATGCGTCGGTGCTTTACGATGTGCCGAAAATGTCGAAAAAGAAAGCGGATAAGCTTGCCGGAGAGCTGCAGCGGCATCAGGGTCTTGAGCAGATTATGATCTCTCTGAACCAATACGGTTTCGGGCCCCAGCTATCCATGAAAATATATCAGGCCTACGAAACGGAAACCTTGGAGAAAATTCAGGAAAATCCTTATCAGCTTGTAAAAGACGTTGAAGGCATCGGCTTTGTGAAAGCTGACGAGCTGGGCGGAAAAATGGGTCTGTCAGGAAACCACCCGGAGCGGATCAAAGCGGCTATCTTATATACGATTGAATCGACCTGTCTTTCAGAGGGCCATACGTACATAGAAACGAAGCAGCTGATTATCAATACGCAAACGCTTCTGAATCAGTCAGCTGAAGGCGGCCGCGTCACGGAAATGGATGCGGCTGACGGCATCATCGCCCTCGGGGAGAGTAAGGATATCGTCATCGAAGGAGAGCGCTGCTATTTTCCGTCCTTGTTTTATGCGGAACAAAACGTCGCAAAACGCGTGCTCGACATTGCGGCCCAGACGGAGTATGCCGATCAGTTTCCTGAATCGGAATTTCTGCTTGCACTCGGTGAACTGGAAGAACGGATGAATGTTCAATACGCACCAAGCCAAAAGGATGCCATTCAAAAAGCGCTGTCTTCACCGATGCTTTTACTGACCGGAGGACCGGGAACGGGGAAAACGACCGTTATTAAAGGAATCGTGGAATTATACAGTGAACTGCACGGCGTATCCCTTGACCCCGGTGATTATAAAAAAGACGAGGCGTTTCCGGTGCTGCTTGCCGCGCCGACCGGAAGAGCCGCAAAACGGATGAGCGAATCTACGGGTCTGCCGGCTGTTACGATTCACAGGCTGCTCGGCTGGAATGGCGCTGAAGGCTTTACCTACAACGAAGATCAGCCGATTGAAGGGAAACTGATCATTATAGACGAAGCGAGTATGCTTGATATCTGGCTCGCCAGCCATTTGTTTAAGGCGCTTCCTAAGCACATTCAGCTCATTATAGTCGGTGATGAAGACCAGCTTCCTTCAGTAGGACCGGGGCAGGTGCTCAGAGATCTTTTGGCTTCTGAAGTGCTGCCGACCGTGCGCCTGACAGATATTTACCGTCAGGCTGAAGGATCATCCATTGTGGAACTTGCCCATGATATGAAAAAAGGACTGCTTCCAAAGGGGCTGACCGCGCCGACAAAGGACCGCTCATTTATCCGCTGTAATTCTTCACAGATTAAAGAAGTCGTGGATCAGGTCGTCTCGAACGCGTTAAAAAAGGGGTATACCTCCAGAGATATTCAAGTGCTTGCCCCGATGTACAGGGGAAAAGCGGGAATTAACGAGCTGAACATGCTTCTTCAGGACATCATGAATCCGCCTAAAGAAAAAAGGCGGGAGCTGAAATTCGGAGATGTTGTCTACAGGACGGGCGATAAAATATTGCAGCTTGTCAACCAGCCGGAAAACAATGTGTTTAACGGCGATATCGGCGAAATCGTGTCCATTTTTTATGCCAAAGAAAATACGGAAAAAGAAGACATGGTCGTCGTCTCGTTTGACGGCAACGAAATCACCTTTACGAAAAAGGATTTCAGCCAGTTTACCCACGCGTACTGCTGTTCCATCCATAAGTCGCAGGGAAGCGAATTCCCGATTGTCGTCCTGCCTGTCGTCAAAGGCTACTATCGAATGCTCAGGAGAAATCTGCTTTATACCGCCATTACAAGAGCGAAAAAATTCCTGATTCTTTGCGGAGAAGAAGAAGCGCTTGAATGGGGCGTCAAAAACAATGATGCCACCGTCAGACAGACATCGCTTAAAAACAGGCTCACAGAGCAGACTGAAGAGATGGATGCAGAACTGGCCGCCCTGCAAAAAGAGCTGCCGTTCAGTGTATACGATGCGAACATCGGAATGGAAGGCATCACGCCTTTTGACTTTATGGAAGAAAAAGCGTAAATAAAACCCGGCGTATGTTTATGCGCCGGGTTTTCGCCTGTGGAAGTCATTTCAAAGTATGCTGCCCGGCTTCTTGGCAAAACCTATACGTGTTCAACAAAAGGTGGTTGATCACACTTTGAGAACATGCCATGCAGCTGAAGGACGAACAGTATATGACGAAAACACCGGGCGCAGTCTCGGAATGATATCGGATGTATGTTTCTCTCTGGACGGCCGGTTTCTCGGTTTCGTGCTGGAGCAGAAACGCTTGTTTCACAACCGCCATCTTTTTTTAGGGGCAAGTGATATAAAAGAGATGGATCAAGAAGCCGTAGCTGCCGGTCATGCTCATTTGCAGCCTTTGCCGAAGAGCTGTTTCACCTTTGAACAGATTAAAATGCAGCCGGTGAAATCGCCTGATGGTGAAATGTTCGGTTTGCTGGAAGATGTATACTTTTGTTTGGACAGGGGCATAATCGTAGCATATGAACTCTCGGACGGCTTCTTTTCAGATCTGGCTGGCAGACGCCAAGTGCGCCGCGCCGCCGATACGCTTATTGAAGCGGGGAAAGAAGGCATCGTCCTGAACGGATAAGAGGTGTAGTCTGTGCTTGTATGTCCGAACTGCAAAAGTAAAGATATCGGCAAAATCGGCGTAAACCAATACTATTGCTGGGGCTGCTTCATTGAGCTGACGGTGGCCAAAGGCAAAATTGCGACACATCAAGTAGAGGAAGACGGCACGTTAAGCAGTCTTGATGATTTGTTTTCTGAAGACGAACGCAGTATCAATTTTTAAAGTTGAAAGGAGATACGCGCGATGGGCAGAACAATGACCTCTCTGTTGGCTTTAGGAGCTGGAGCCGTTATGTATCGTATGGCTTCTCAGTCCGATATGCTGAATAAAAAAGGTATGAAACGGATGAGAAGACGAGTCATGAAAATGTTTTAAGCGGAAAAAAGGATACTTCTCCGGAAGTATCCTTTTTACGTTTGTCTCGCTTCCAGCCGTCTGGCTGCGAGAGACAGGCTGTAATTGACCGCGAAATACATCAGGGCCGCCAGCAGAAAGATCGGGAAAAAATACCCCCCGTCAGCGCTTTGTCCGTTTAAAATCTGCGCGTTATGAATCAGTTCGGGCAGAGCGATGACGACCGCAAGTGACGTATCCTTTAATAAGGAGATAAACTGGCTCACAATCGGAGGAACCATACGCCTGAGCGCCTGCGGCATGACGACGAGAAAAAGAGTCTGCGTGTACGTCAGTCCTGAAGAACGCGCCGCTTCAATCTGTCCTTTGTCAACGGATTGCAAACCGCTTCTGATGATTTCTGACAGCATGGCCGATTCAAAAATCGTCAGCGCCGTGATGGCGGCCGCGGTAATTTCCAGTTTGATCCCGATTTCCGGAAGGGCAAAAAACGTAAAGAAAATGATTAATAACAGCGGCAGGTTGCGGATGGTTTCCACAATGGCCGCTATAATGCCCGAGACGATAGGAATTTTCGCATAGCGCAAAGTGCCGGCGGCAAGCCCGAAAATAAAACTCAGGACAATGGAGATCAGCGCAACATAAAGTGTGACCAAAAAGCCGTCCCATAAAAACAGCAGATGGTCAGGTGTATAGGCGCCGCTAAAATCCATGTTTTTCACTCTCCTTCTCTAATAACTCTTTCCGAGACGTCTTTCCAAATAGTGAACCCCGATGCTGAGCGGGATCGTTAATATCAAATAAAAAAGCGCGACGAAAATATAGACATCAAACACGACAAGAGTGCTCGAGGACACGAGATCCGCCTGATACATCAAATCGAGTCCCGCCACCACTCCGAGTATTGATGAGTTTTTGACAAGGTTGAGAAATTGGTTTCCGAGCGGGGGAATGACGATTTTTACGGCCTGAGGAAGAATGATATATCTCATCGCCTGACTGTAGGTGAAGCCTGACGATCTGGCCGCTTCCATCTGTCCTTTGGGGACAGTCTGAATTCCGGCTCTGATGGCTTCTGCGATAAAGGCGGACGTGTAAATCGTAAGCGCAATCGTTCCCGCCTGAAAGCCGTCCAGTCTCAGCCCGGCGTTCGGAAGTCCGAAATAAAAAACGAATGTGATGAGGAGAAGCGGGATGTTCCGGATAAATTCCACATATGCAGTGCCGATCCATTGAAGGGGTTTGAAAGCCGTGATTCTCATGACTGCGATCAGAACGCCCAGCGCAAAGCTGCCTGCCAGCGCGATGAAGCTCGCAAGCAATGTGTGCAGGAAACCGTCCATATACATATCGAAGTTTTCCGTTAAAATTGAAAAGTTCATCTATGTCACTCCTTATAAAACGGGGATGAGCATGCATGCTCATCCCGCGGTCCGTCCTATTTTGCCGGTTCTTCTTTTATCCATTTTTTATAGATTTTTTCGTACCTGCCGTCGGCTTTCATTTTTTTCAAAGAGGCGTTGATTTTTTTGACAAGGCCGGATTGGCCTTTTTTGACGGCGATTCCGTAAGGTTCATCGGTGAAGGTTTCGCCCGTCAGCTGATATTGTTTATTTTCATCCGCCATGCCGTATAAAATCGCATTATCGGTTGTGAGCGCATCTCCCTGTCCCGCTTTAAGCGCAGTGAACGCTTCGGCGTAATTTTCAAATTCCAGCACTGAGGCGTCAGGCGCTTTTTCTCTGATGTTCTGTGAGGAAGTGGAGCCTTTTACCGCCAATACTTTTGAGCCTTTTCCCAGGTCTTCGGTGCTTTTGATGCTGCTTCCTTTTTTGACGAGCAGGGATTGCCCGGCTTCAAAATAAACATCTGAGAAATCAACTTCTTTTTTCCGCTCATCCGTTATCGTCATCGTGGCGGTGATGGCGTCGATATCGCCGTTTTGCAGCATCGGAATCCTTGTTTTTGACGTCACTTCTTTAAATTCCGCTTTCTTCTCATCCCCCAGAATATCTTTTGCGAGCTGTTTTGAGATATCAATATCGAAGCCTTCAATATCACCGGAGCTTGGGTTTTTCAGCCCGAATAACCTCGTATCGGTTTTGACGCCGAAGATGATTTTGTCTCTGTCTTTAATAGAGGCTAACGTGTCTTTTCCCGTTCCTTTTGAATCCCCGGACGTTTCTTTCCCTCCGCAGGCTGCCAGCATAAAGACGGCCAGCAGTGATATCAATCCGAATGACAACCATTTTGTTGCGCGTGACATAAGCGCTCCTCCGTTTCTTTTCAGTGATTTAAAATACGGCTTAAGAATAAACGCGCCCTCTCTTCACGGGGGCTTTCGTAAAATTCAGCCGGTGCAGCTTCTTCTAAGATGGATCCGCCGTCGATAAACACGATGCGGTCCGCCACTTCTTTTGCGAATCCCATTTCATGTGTGACGACTGCCATGGTCATGCCTTCCTTTGCGAGTGTTTTCATGACATCCAGCACCTCCCCGATCATTTCCGGATCAAGCGCGGATGTGGGTTCATCAAACAGCATAATTTCGGGCTTCATCGCAAGCCCCCTGGCGATGGCGACACGCTGCTGCTGGCCGCCGGAAAGCTGTGAAGGATAAGCGTCCGCTTTGTCCGGTATACCGACTTTTTTCAAATAGTATAAAGCCGTTTCCTTTGCTTCTTCTTTTGATTGCTTGAGCACTTTGATCGGTGCGAGCATGATATTTTGCAGAACGGTTTTGTGCGGGTACAGATGAAAATGCTGAAACACCATGCCGATATTCCGGCGGACCTGATTGATATCCGTTTTCTTGTCACGGATGGAGACGCCGTTTACCGTTAAGGCGCCTCCATCAACTGTTTCCAGCTGATTAATGCAGCGGAGAAGCGTGCTTTTTCCCGATCCTGAAGGTCCGATGATAACGACGACTTCCCCTTTTTTAATGTGCAGATTAATGTTTTTCAGCACGTGGAAATGTCCGTAGTGCTTATTTACATCCTGAAATGAAATCATGGCCATCCTCCTTAAAAAACATGAGTCATATTGACTGGACAGTTTTGAAATCCTTTAACACATTACGATGGTTATACAGACTTTTATGAATATTATTTAGATTATTTCGTAATTTCTGATAATTATTTCCGTCAAGAGGTCTGCGTCATAAGGCGTAGTTTATGAAACGGGAATAATTCCGGCTTTCTGTCAAAAGATAAAGCAAGAGGTGAAACGTCATGCTTCAAAAACCGCTGCAGCTCTTAATGTGGACGGCTGTATGTCTGCTCGTTTTGTTAACAGTGTATGTCTTTTGCATGCTCGATATGTTATGGTCTCCCATTTGGCTTGTTATAAAATCTCTCTTTATTCCTATATTCATCGCAGTATTTATTGCTTATCTTTTACTTCCGATTACTGAATGGCTTCATAGAAAAGGGATGCCTAGAACTTTAAGCCTGCTTCTGATTTATTGCCTGTTTTTCGGCGGAATCGGCTGGGGGGTTTATAAAGGGGTTCCTGTTTTAATTGAACAGCTGCAGGATCTGTCTGAGAGCATTCCCGGTCTTGCCAAAAACTACAACAGCATGCTGACGCATCTGCATAATCACACGGATCATTGGCCTGACGGCATGCACCATCGGATGGACAAAATGATTCAGCAGACAGAAACGTTTCTTGCCGGCACGATTGAAAGCACGATCAGAAGCATCCGTTTCGTGCTTGATTATATCCTGATCGCGGCGACGATTCCTTTTCTCGTGTTCTATATGGTGAAGGATATAGACGTCATGAAAAAGACAGTCTGGTATTTGACGCCGAAGTCCTGGAGAAAAAGGGGGAGTGAATTTCTGCGGGATGTGGACGACTCTCTCGGTGATTACATCCGCGGTCAGCTTCTCGTTTGTTTTTTGCTCGGGTTAATAGCCGGCGTTTCATTTTGGCTGTTCGGGCTTCCTTACCCGCTGATTTTGGGCCTTGCCATCGGGATTACGAATGTCATCCCGTATTTCGGTCCGTTTATCGGCGCTGTACCGGCGCTGCTCCTTTCGCTGGCGATTTCTGCTAAAGCTGTGATCATCGTAATCGTCACGATTTTTATTCTGCAATTTATAGAAGGAAACATTTTGAGCCCGCTTATTGTCGGGCGCAGTCTCAGAATGCACCCCATCGTGATCATGCTGGCGCTCCTTGCCGGAGGAGAACTCGCGGGCATTCCCGGCATGATTCTTGCTGTTCCGGCGGCAGCTGTTTTAAAAGTGACGGCCATTCACTTTTTGCGGATCAGGACGGAACATTGACATTCGGGTTCTGCTTGTCTATAATTTCGAGTAGAATACATACGAATCTCGAGTGACGGATATGAGTACGCCGAAGCCCTGTTTAAGAGAGAAGCTCCGATACGCTGAAAGGAGCTTCAGCAGAAGATCGGCCGAAGCTAATCCTGAGTGCAGTTAAAGGCTGCCGCAGTCCTGCGTTACGGGATGAAAGGTGACAGGCCTTTTTCGGCCTGTAATCAGGGTGGTACCGCGAGACAGCTCTCGTCCCTGTGTGAACGCATGGTTTGCATAGGGAGAGAGCTTTTTTGCTGTCGCAAAAGAGAATTTCGGGTAGTGATAAGGAGGAATATAGATGAAACACTTAACTTCTGCTGAAGTGCGTCAAATGTTTTTAGATTTCTTTAAAGAAAAAGGCCATGCCGTTGAACCGAGCGCCTCATTGGTTCCGCATGAAGATCCGTCTTTATTATGGATCAACAGCGGCGTTGCGACGCTGAAAAAATACTTTGACGGCCGCGTTGTGCCGGAGAATCCGAGAATTGTAAACGCGCAAAAATCAATCCGCACAAATGATATTGAAAATGTGGGGAAAACGGCGCGCCACCACACGTTCTTTGAGATGCTCGGAAACTTTTCCATCGGTGATTATTTTAAAGAAGAAGCCATCACGTGGGCATGGGAGTTTTTAACGAGCGAAAAGTGGATCGGCTTTGATCCGGAGCTGCTGTCTGTAACGGTTCACCCTGAGGATGAAGAAGCTTATACGCTATGGGCGGAAAAAATCGGCGTTCCGGAAGAAAGAATCATCCGTCTGGAAGGGAACTTCTGGGATATCGGCGAAGGCCCGAGCGGACCGAATACGGAAATTTTCTATGACCGCGGCGAGAAATACGGCAATGACCCGTCAGATTCTGAATTGTATCCGGGCGGCGAAAATGACCGCTATCTTGAAGTGTGGAACCTGGTATTCTCAGAGTTCAACCACAACCCGGACGGCACGTACACACCGCTTCCGAAGAAAAACATTGATACGGGCATGGGGCTTGAACGGATGGTCTCCGTGATTCAGGACGTCCCGACAAACTTTGACACTGATTTGTTTATGCCGATTATTGAAGCGACAGAGCGCATTTCCGGAGATGTTTACGGAAAGGACGCAGTGAAGGATACGGCCTTTAAAGTGATCGCCGATCATATCAGAACGGTCGCATTTGCGGTAAGCGACGGAGCTCTGCCGTCAAATGAAGGGCGCGGGTATGTACTGAGACGCCTCTTGCGCCGGGCTGTGCGATACGCGAAAACCATCGGTATCAGCCGTCCGTTTATGTATGAGCTGGTACCGACTGTTGCAGGAATTATGGACGCTTTCTATCCGGAGGTGAAAGAAAAGCAAGAGTTTATCGCCAAAGTCATCAAAACGGAGGAAGAGCGCTTCCACGAAACATTAAACGAAGGTCTGGCCATTTTATCCGACGTGATAAAGAAAGAGAAGGAAAAAGGCAGCGGCATCATCTCCGGAAAAGACGTATTCAAACTGTACGATACGTACGGATTCCCGGTTGAATTAACGGAGGAATACGCGGAAGATGAGCAAATGAAAGTTGACCATAAAGGCTTTGAAGCCGAAATGGAAAAACAGCGTGAACGGGCGAGAAATGCGCGCCAAGATGTAGGAAGCATGCAGGTGCAGGGCGGCGCATTGCGCGACATTACCGCAGAAAGCACATTTGTCGGCTACAGTGCCGTAAAAGCTGAAGCGAAGGTGATCGAGCTTCTTCATGACGGGCAATTAATCAGTGAGGCGCATGAAGGGGATACCGTCCAAATCCTTCTTGACAAAACGCCTTTCTACGCTGAAAGCGGCGGACAGATCGGTGACAGAGGAGTGCTGAGAAGCGAGCAGGCTGTCGTAATCATTAAAGACGTGAAAAAAGCTCCGAACGGTCAGCATGTACACGAAGGCACGGTGGATAGCGGCACGATTCAAAAAGGCGCAAGCGTGACGGCTGAAGTGGAAGATCAAATGAGAAGCGGCGTGGTGAAAAACCATACGGCTACCCACCTTCTGCACCAGGCGCTGAAAGACGTTCTCGGCACACATGTCAACCAAGCGGGGTCACTCGTTACCGAAAACCGTCTGCGTTTTGACTTCTCTCATTTCGGTCAAGTGACGAAAGAAGAACTTGAACGCATTGAAGAAATCGTCAACGAAAAAATCTGGGAGAGCATTCCGGTAGCGATTGATTTGAAACCGATCAATGAAGCAAAAGAAATGGGCGCGATGGCCCTGTTCGGCGAGAAATACGGCGATATCGTCCGCGTCGTACAAGTCGGAGATTACAGCCTTGAGCTTTGCGGCGGATGCCATGTCACGAATACGGCTGAAATCGGTCTGTTTAAAATCGTATCCGAATCAGGGATCGGCGCAGGTACGCGAAGAATCGAAGCCGTAACAGGAAAAGGCGCTTATCAGGAAATGAACAGCCAGCTCAGCCTTCTGCAGCACGCTGCGGACGAGCTGAAATCAAACGTAAAAGACGTACCGAAGCGAATTCAGTCTCTTCAAGCGGAGCTGAAGGAAGCGCAAAGAGAAAATGAATCATTGCTCAGCAAACTCGGCAATGTGGAAGCCGGAGCCATTCTGTCTAAAGTAAAAGACATCGGCGGCGTAAAAGTGCTGGCTGAAAAAGTAAATGCGAAAGACATGAACCACCTTCGCACTATGGTGGATGATCTGAAAGCGAAGCTCGGTTCTGCGGTCATCATTCTCGGCGCCGTGCAAAATGAGAAAGTCAACCTTTCAGCAGGCGTGACGAAAGACCTGATCGAAAAAGGCCTTCATGCCGGCAAAATGGTCAAACAAGCGGCTGAAGTCTGCGGAGGCGGAGGCGGAGGACGTCCGGACATGGCGCAGGCCGGCGGAAAGCAGCCTGAAAAATTGGAAGAGGCGCTCGCATCTGCGGAAGATTGGATAAAATCCGTTTTATAATCCTTTCAACTAGTGTAGAATGATGATAAGATGAGGACCTCAGGCTGAACTTTGCCTGCGAATTTGGGAAAGAGGTGCAAAACGGTGAGCTCGTTTGATAAAACGATGAAATTTAATTTCTCCGATGATTCTGCTGAAACAAACGTCGAAGAAGTGCTGATTACGGTATATGATGCGCTTCAGGAAAAGGGGTACAATCCTATCAACCAGATTGTCGGATACTTGCTGTCTGGAGATCCTGCATACATTCCTAGGCATCGCGACGCCCGGAACTTAATTCGCAAACTGGAACGTGACGAATTAATCGAGGAATTGGTAAAATCCTATCTAGAACAGCATAAAGAGGCGTAAATACATTCATGAGAATATTGGGACTTGATCTTGGAACGAAAACACTCGGCGTAGCTTTAAGCGATGAAATGGGCTGGACCGCTCAAGGCATTGAGACGATAAAAATAAACGAGGCTGAAGGAGATTACGGTCTGGACCGTTTATCCGAGCTGATGAAAGACTATAATGTAGAGAAGATCGTGCTCGGTTTTCCGAAAAACATGAACGGGACGATCGGTCCAAGAGGCGAAGCCAGCCAAACATTTGCGAAACTGCTTGAAACAGCGTACAATGTCCCTGTTGTGCTGTGGGACGAGCGTCTGACGACGATGGCGGCTGAAAAAATGCTGATCGCGGCTGACGTCAGCAGGCAAAAACGAAAAAAAGTCATTGATAAAATGGCGGCTGTCATGATCCTTCAAGGATATCTGGACAGTTTAAACTAAGAGGTGAAAGAAATGGAACACGGCGAAAAACACATTACAATTGTCGATGATCAAGGAAACGAACAGCTTTGCGAAGTGCTGTTCACATTTGAAAACGACACATTCAACAAATCTTACGTACTTTATTATCCGATTGATGCTCAAGACGATGATGAAATCGAAATTCACGCTTCAAGCTTCGAACCGAACGAAAACGGTGAAGACGGCGAACTGATGCCGATTGAAACCGATGAAGAGTGGGAAATGATCGAAGAAACGCTGAACACGTTTTTAGCGGAAGAAGACGAAGAATAAAATGAACGGAAAAAGCCGGAGCGCATATGCGCTTCGGCTTTTTTTTGTAATAAATTGCCGAATGCACATGAATCATGTAGTATAAGAGCTGTTGGGAGGAAAATACTTGTATGAATATCAATCAGACTAAAAATTCATTTCCGCGTAAAAACAAAAAAACGACGATAATACTGTCCTCCGTGATCGCTCTGCTTATCATCATTGGCGGTGCTTTTTTCTATGGAAAATCTCTGCTGTCCCCGGTTGACAAAGGCAGCAAAACGGCAGTCAATATTAATATTCCGAGCGGTTCTTCCGTTTCGGCAATCGCTGAAATTCTTGAGGATCAGCATGTCATCAAAAGCAAAAAAGCATTTCAGCTGTATGTAAAGTATAAAGGCGCTTCCGGGTTTCAGGCGGGATTTTACCACCTGAATAAAGGAATGGATGCGGATGCGATTATCAAAAAACTGACCGCGGGATCAACGGGATATGCCTTTCAGATCTCCGTTCCTGAAGGAAAACAGCTTACGCAGATTGCGGATGCGATCGCAAAAGAAACATCATATTCAAAAGAAGAGATCATGGCGAAACTGGATGACAAAACATTCATCGGCAAACTGAAAAAACAGTTTCCTGATACGATAACGGACGCGCTTTCAAACAAGAAGCTCAAGCATCCGCTCGAAGGCTATCTGTATCCGGCCACATATCCGTTTAATGATCCGGATGCATCGCTTGACACGATTTTGACGGCAATGGTTCAGGAAACAAACACCCGTATCGAAACGTATAAATCTGAACTGAAAAAAAAGAAACTTTCCGTCCATAACGCGCTGACAATGGCATCACTTATTGAAGAAGAAGCCACCGCCAAAGCCGACCGTCACAAAATCGCCAGCGTTTTTTACAACAGGCTCGAAGAAAAAATGCCGCTGCAGACTGACCCGACGGTATTATATGCGGCCGGTAAGCATAAAAGCCGGATCTACTACAAAGACCTGAAAATTGATTCTCCGTTTAATACGTATAAACATAAGGGGCTGCCGCCGGGACCGATTGCAAATGCCGGTGATTCATCATGGGAAGCGGCTCTCCGCCCTGATAAAACGGATTATCTCTATTTCCTTGCAAAATCAAACGGCGAGGTTGTTTTCACCAAAACATTAAAAGACCATAATAAAGCGAAGGAAAAGTATATTTCCAAAAAAGACAGCGAATAAAAGGAGGGCAAAAGCTCTCCTTTTATTCCATTCTGAAAGGTTTTATGATAAAATATATCGGGTTGTTTACTTATGGATAAAGAAGTGTCTTAAGAGAGTGTCCCCGCGGATTCGTCAGGGGCACTCCTTTTTAGAACGGAGGCTGTTTGCCGTGAATGATCGGTATGAACAAATAAACGAGTATATAAACGCGATGCTGAAGCCTCGGCCTGATAAAGTGAAAAAGCTTGAAGCCTATGCAAAAGAGCACCATGTTCCGATTATGGAAGAAGCGGGCATTGAAGTGCTGCTTCAAATGCTGTCGATTCAACAGGCGAAAAACATTTTGGAAATCGGCGCGGCAATCGGATATTCCGCCATACGGATGGCGCTTGAGCTTCCGGATGCGAATATTTACACGATTGAACGGGACGACAAACGCTATGAAGAAGCTGTGAACAATATAAAAGACTTTGAAATGGAAAAACGGATTCACGTAATGCACGGGGATGCGCTGGAACTTTCTGAGTCTGTCCGTGTCACGGCTCCTTATGATGCCATTTTTATCGACGCGGCCAAAGGCCAGTACACGAACTTTTTTGAGCTCTATGAACCGATGCTTGCGCCGGATGGAGTCATTTTTACGGACAATGTTCTGTTTAAAGGACTGGTGGCACAAAATCACTCGGACATTGAGCCGAAAAGAAGACGGAAGCTTGTTGAAAAAATTGATCAATATAACCAATGGCTGATGAACCGGCCTGACTATCAAACGGTCATACTGCCGGTCGGAGACGGCATCGCCATCAGTAAAAAGAAGAGGTGAATGATCATGAGAAAACCTGAACTTTTGGTGACTCCGACTTCTGTACAGGATATTCTTCCGCTCATTCAAGCGGGCGCAACGGCCCTGTTAGTCGGAGAACAGAGATACGGCCTGAGACTGGCCGGTGAATTTTCAAGAGAAGATATAAAAGAAGCCGTAAAGACAGCTCATCAGGAAGGCGCGAAAGTGTATGCCGCCGTCAATGCTATTTTTCACAACGAAAAAGTGGACGAGCTGAACGGCTATCTTGCCTTTTTGCAGGAGGCCGGCGTTGATGCGGCTGTTTTCGGTGATCCGGCCGTTTTAATGGCGGCGCGTGAAGCGGCTCCCGAGCTTAAACTGCACTGGAGCACGGAAACAACGGGAACCAACTACTATTCCTGCAATTACTGGGGACGCAAAGGCGCACGGCGGGCAGTGCTGGCTAAAGAATTAAATATGGACAGCATCATTGACATAAAAGAAAACGCCGAAGTGGAAATTGAAATTCAAATCCACGGCATGACGTGCATGTTCCAATCGAAGCGTTCACTAGTGGGCCATTACTTCGAATACCAGGGAAAAGTCATGGACATCGAACAGAAGAAAAAAGAAGCGGGAATGTTTCTGCATGACAAGGAACGGGGCAATAAATACCCGATTTTTGAAGATGAAAACGGCACGCATATCATGAGCCCGAACGATGTGTGCATGATTGATGAATTAGAGGACCTGATGGACGCCGGCATCGATTCTTTCAAAATCGACGGAGTTTTGAAGTCTCCTGAATACTTAACTGAAGTGACCCGCATGTACAGAGAAGCAATCGATCTGTGCTTCGAAAGCCGAGAGACATACGAAGAGAAAAAAGAGAGCTGGATAGAGCGGATTGAAAGCATTCAGCCTGTGAACAGAAGCATCGACACAGGATTCTTCTTTAAAGAAACGGTCTATTAAAAAGGAGGGTGCAACGGATGACAGCCGTAAATCAAACCATTTCCAAAGTCGTAAACGGAAAACGCGTCATTACGAAAAAACCTGAACTCCTTGCTCCGGCAGGAAACCTTGAAAAATTAAAAATTGCCGTTCATTACGGAGCGGACGCGGTTTTTATCGGAGGACAGGAATACGGACTCCGCTCAAATGCGGATAACTTCTCAATAGAAGAAATCGCAGAGGGCGTAGAATTTGCCAAAAAATACGGGGCAAAAATATATGTGACAACAAACATTTTCGCCCATAATGAAAATATGGACGGTCTGGAAGAATACTTAAAAGCGTTGGGAGACGCAAAAGTTGCCGGAATTATCGTCGCTGATCCGCTGATTATTGAAACATGCCGGAGAGTGGCCCCGGACGTAGAAATTCACCTCAGCACACAGCAGTCCCTTTCAAACTGGAAAGCGGTGCAGTTCTGGAAAGAAGAAGGGCTTGACCGCGTGGTGCTTGCCCGTGAAACGAGCGGACTGGAAATTAAAGAAATGAAGGAAAAGGTGGATATTGAAATCGAAACCTTTATCCACGGCGCCATGTGTATCGCTTATTCAGGACGATGCGTGCTGAGCAATCACATGACAGCCCGGGATTCCAACCGCGGCGGCTGCTGTCAGTCCTGCCGCTGGGATTATGACCTGTATCAGACAGACGGTGCAAACGCGGTCGCGCTTTATGACGAAGAAGACGCTCCGTTTGCGATGAGCCCGAAAGATTTAAAATTGATTGAATCCATTCCGCAAATGATCGAGATGGGTATCGACAGCCTGAAAATTGAAGGCCGGATGAAATCGATTCATTACGTTGCGACGGTTGTCAGCGTGTATCGTAAAGTCATCGACGCATACTGCGCTGATCCTGAAAACTTTGTCATTCAAAAAGAATGGCTGGATGAGCTGGACAAATGTGCAAACCGGGATACCGCGCCTGCTTTCTTTGAAGGCACGCCCGGGTATGAAGAGCAGATGTTCGGCGAACACGGAAAGAAAACAACATTTGATTTTGCCGGTCTCGTGCTCGCGTATAACGAGGAAACTCAAATGGTGACGCTCCAGCAGCGCAATTTCTTTAAACAAGGTGACGAAGTGGAATTTTTCGGTCCTGAAATCGACAATTTCACATTCACAATCGGCACTATTTGGGACGAAGACGGAAACGAGCTTGATGCTGCCCGCCATCCCCTGCAAATCGTTACATTTAAAGTAGACAAAAAGATTTATCCGAGCAACATGATGAGAAAGGGGAAGTAATCACCAATGGGTAAGAGTCCTGTAGTTATAGGCATCGCAGGAGGTTCCGGATCAGGAAAAACAAGCGTCACCCGTTCCATATATGAACAGTTTAAAGGACACTCGATTTTAATGATCCAGCAAGACCTTTATTATAAAGACCAAAGCCATCTTCCGTTTGAAGAAAGGCTGAACACAAACTATGATCACCCGCTCGCATTTGATAATGACTATTTAATCGAGCATATTCAAGAGCTTTTGAATTACCGGCCGATAGAAAAGCCGATTTATGATTATAAACTGCATACGCGTTCTGAGGAAACCATTCCGGTTGAGCCGAAGGATGTCATTATTCTGGAAGGCATTCTCGTTCTCGAAGATAAAAGACTTCGCGACCTCATGGATATGAAACTTTATGTCGACACGGACGCGGATCTCCGTATCATCAGACGGATTATGAGAGATATTAACGAAAGAGGCCGTTCAATCGATTCTGTCATTGAGCAGTATGTGTCCGTCGTCAGACCGATGCACAATCAGTTTGTTGAACCGACGAAACGCTACGCGGACATCATTATTCCGGAAGGCGGACAAAACCACGTCGCAATTGATCTGATGGTCACGAAGATTCAAACGATCCTTGAACAAAATGCAATTTTGTAATACCATAGCATAGACATAAATAACTCAGACCATATTATGTATAGGCTGGAAGGGAATGAGACAGTTCCCTTCTTTCCCTGTTTATAAACCGAAACATTTGCAGAAAACACACATTCAGTTTAAGATAAACAGTACCTATATGGGAGAGAAGAACGAGGACTGCCCTGTGTTCTCATTCTTGATTTTTTCGTTTATGCTCTCATACATAATCACACGTTATTGTTGAGGGACAACCACCAAGGAGTGAAGGAACATGGCACAAGAAAAAGTTTTTCCGATGACTCACGAAGGAAAACAAAAACTTGAACAAGAATTAGAGCAATTGAAAACGGTTAAACGTAAAGAAGTAGTAGAACGCATTAAAATCGCAAGAGGCTTCGGAGATCTGTCAGAGAACTCTGAGTATGATTCCGCAAAAGAAGAACAGGCATTTGTGGAAGGGCGCATCACGACGCTTGAAAACATGATCCGCAATGCGAAAATCATCGAGGATGACGGCGGTTCAAATGTAGTCGGTTTGGGAAAAACCGTATCATTCATCGAATTGCCGGACGGTGAAGAAGAATCTTACACGATTGTCGGAAGCGCTGAAGCTGATCCGTTTGAAGGAAAAATCTCAAACGACTCGCCAATCGCAAAAAGCCTGCTCGGCAGAAAAGTGGACGAAGAAGTGACAGTTCAGACGCCGGGCGGAGAAATGCTCGTGAAAATTGTGAAAATTTCATAAGATCCGTTTAACAAAGAAACACCTCGTCCAAAATGTGGATGAGGTGTTTTTTATGATCGTATCAAAAAGGCTGAAAACGGCCGTGATTTGTTTTCTGCTCGTGTTTTTCTTTCTGCTTGCAAGGCTGGCTGAAATTCAGCTTTTTTTTACAGAATCTTTTTCAAAATCCAATATTAATCTGATTCAGGAAAGCGTCAAGCAGCGGACGGAAGAAGTCCTTATTTCAGACGGCCGCGGCTCTTTTCTTGATCGGAACGGCAAAGAGCTGACCGGAAAAAAGCAGCCTGCCGTCATACTGTTTCCCTTTCTCGTGACGCAGGATTGGCCGGTTGAACGGGTATCAGACATTCTCGGAATGAAACAGGGGGAGCTCAGGCAGCTGCTCACGGAAGCAAAAAAACCGGTGATCCTGAACAGCAGAAAAATAAAACATTTGACGAAACAATCCGTGGCAAATATCAATTCTTTGAAATATCCCGGCATTTACGGCGTATATATGAAAGACAGCAAAGAAACAAACATAGCCGCTCATCTGTTGGGCGCGACAAACCAGGACCCTGAGCTTTTGAAAAAGAAATACCCCGGGAGGAAGGAACTGCCGATCACGGCAAAAATCGGGACAAGCGGGATGGAGCGGACGTTTGATGAGTTTTTACTGGCGGATCAGGATACAAAACTTTTGTATCATGTCGACGGAAGGGGAAACCCTTTATTCGGAATGGACGTCAAATATACGGCTGAAGCAAACGCGTTTTATCCGCTGCAAGTCAAAACCTCCATCGACCGCAATATTCAAGAAGCAATGGAAGATGTATTGAAAGACCGCGGGTTAAAAAAGGGGGGAGCCGTCCTTTTAGACATTGAAAAAAGCAGTGTGCTCGGAATGGTATCAAAGCCTGACGCCGACATGTCAAAGCAGCAGACACTGCAAAATTACATGCTGACGCCGATTTATCCGGGATCAGTGTTTAAAACGGTGATCGCCGCAGCCGCAATAGAACAAAACGAAGTGAAGCCGGGCACATCCTTTAACTGCAATCTCAACCTGTACGGAGAGCCGGGGGATGACAAAGGCACGCTCAGTTTTGGAGAAAGCTTTGCCCAAAGCTGCAATTATACGTTTACAAGTCTTGCGGAAAAATTGATCAAAAAAGATGATTCCGTTATTGAAAACATGGCGGAAAAACTAGGTCTCACCCAGCGGGCGGGCTGGGAAGGCAAGCTGTACCGGGAAGACGGATTCAGGCAGCTGTATAATGAAAAAAGCGGGGTCATTTGGGGAGATGACAAAGACAAAACCGTAAAAAAAGCCGTCGCACAGACGGCGATCGGGCAAAAAAACGTGAAAGTCACGCCTCTTGAAGTCGCCAATATGATGGCGGCGATCGCGCGCGGCGGTGAAAAGAAACAAGTCAAAATCGCGGACAAAATTGAATACAAAAACAAAACGACGATGGCGTCATTCAAAGATCAGCCGTTAAAAGGGGAAAACATCGACAAATATACGGCGCAGCAGCTTCAAAAAATTCTCAGAGAAGTCGTCACCTCACCGAAAGGAACCGGCCGAAGGTTTCAGGATCTGCCGTATGAGATAGCAGGCAAATCGGGAACGGCCCAGACGGGAATGTTTACAAAAGAAAAACAGACGCTTTACCACAAATGGTTTGCGGGATACTTTCCCGCGGATAAGCCGAAATACGCTCTCGTGGTGCTGCACATGGACACGCCGGGGGATAAGGCTCTGACAAATACAGTGTTTTATGATATTGTTAAAAAGGTACATGAAAATGAAACAAATCAGACATAGAACAACCGCTCAGCCCATGTTAAAATATATGCTGAGCAAGAGGGATAAAGGAGTGCAGAATGATTGAGCAATAAACAATCTCGTTTTGAAAACCGTGATAAGCGCAGAAAAGCAAATATGGTGCTTAACATTTTAATTGCTATCGTATCTATTCTCATTGTCGTCGTTGCAGTCAGCCTCTTCATCAACAGTCCGTCGAGCGACGTGAGCGAAAAAGCGGACACGAGCCAGAAGCAGGAAACACCTGCATCAGGCAAGACGAAGCAGACATCCGATGAAGACATAAAAGACAGCAAAAAAGATAAGGCATCAGACGATGACAAAAAAGATAAACAGGATAAGGACACATCTGATTCATCTTCAGACTCTGACAGCAAAAAAGACGATGATTCATCGAAAAGTGATGACAGCAGCAAAAATGACTCTGATTCAAGCGATCCTTTTAAAGGAGCAAAAATAACAGAGGGCGGCTCATCAAGCGAAGTCGAGAAAACAATTGTTAACCCAAAATGGAAAGCGGTCGGCACAAAGCAGACGGGAGAACATGCGGCGACGTATGACTCAAGCTCTGAAGACTGGTCCGAAATGCTTGACGCCATCTCTTACGCAACAGGCGTGTCAAAAGATCACATGACAGTGCTGTGGCTCGGAAACAATGGAAGCCCGCAAGATGCGAAGGGTAAAGTTTTAGACAAAACGAACGGCAAAAAGTATCAGGTCACCATCACTTGGAAAGACAAAAAAGGCTGGAAGCCGACAAAAGTAGAAACCTTAAAATAACCGCAAAAAAGCAGCTGAGTAATCAGCTGCTTTTTTCTGTCATACGTCAGCTGAAAAATGCACCGACGCACTGTAAAGGATTCTGCCGTCAACGGCCGTCACCTGATGGGATACGGAACGGACGCGAAGCATAATCGCCTGGTTGTTTTCAATCTGAACGTTTATTTTCTTTTCAAGCTCCTGCAAAGATGCCGCTTCGAAAAATTCTACTTTATCTTTGATTAAATCCAATTGAAAATTCATCAGTACAGATCCTCCTGATTTTTCTTCTGAGTCAATGAAAGTATAAGCCTTTCTGCCGTAATTGCGCAATAATCCCAAAGTATTTTAGTACCCTTCCATTCTTTTTTGTGATAGGATAGGAACTGTTCCACGATTAATCCATACTATACTCATAGGAATTATAAATTATGGAGAGTGAAAAATATGGGCCGTGAATTTATTCCTTTATTTGAAGATTGGGCAGCGACTTATGACGCCACAGTGCACGGGGCTGACAAACAATATGCTGCTGTTTTTAAAGGATATGACAACATTCTTGACAGCATTGTCGCACTTTCAGGTTCAAACGTTTTAGAGTTCGGACCGGGAACGGGGAATTTAACGGCGAAATTAGCCGCCGCGAACAAAAAGGTGTTTGGTGTAGAACCGTCTCCGTCAATGAGAAAACTGGCGGCTGACAAGCTTTCTGACAAAGCCGTGTTCAGTGACGGAGATTTTCTGGAGTTTCCCGCTCCGCCTTTTCAAATAGATACCATCGTCAGCTCGTACGCCTTTCATCATTTAACCGATGAAGAAAAGCGAACGGCTGTAAAGCAGTATGGCGCAATCCTTCAGAAGCATGATAAAATAGTGTTTGCCGATACTGTCTTTAAAGATCATGAAGCTTATGATGAAGCCATTCAAAAAGCAAGCCGAAAGGGCTATCATCAATTAGCGGACGATTTAAAGACGGAACATTATCCGACACTCGCGACAATGAAAAACATCTTTTCAGAAGAGGGATTTGCCGCGCGGTTTACGCAGCAAAATGACTTTGTCTGGATAATGGAGGCGATTAAACGGTAAATCGAAGGGATTGTGTATAAATGAAACTGGCAGTCATCGGAGCAATGGAAGAGGAAGTTACGATTTTAAGAAGCAAACTGAAAGACGCAAAACAAGAGATGATCGCTCACTGTGAGTTTACAACTGGCAGCTATGAAGGCGTCGAAGTCATCTTGCTGAAATCGGGTATCGGGAAAGTCAACGCCGCGATCAGCACGACGCTTCTGCTTGACCGTTTCAAACCTGATTATGTGATTAACACAGGCTCAGCGGGCGGTTTTCATCATACATTGAATGTAGGCGACGTCGTCATCTCAACAGATGTCCGCCATCATGACGTGGATGTGACGGCGTTTGACTATGAATACGGACAGGTGCCGGGTCTTCCGGCAGCATACAAAGCTGATGAAAAGCTGATCAGCATTACTGAGGAAGCGGTTTCTGAACTGAACGGCATTCAAGTCGCCAAAGGCACAATCGCTACGGGAGATTCTTTTATGAATGATCCGAAGCGGGTTGAAGACGTACGCGCCAAATTTGCGGATTTGTACGCGGTTGAAATGGAAGCTGCGGCTGTCGCACAGGTGTGCCACCAGTTCAAAACGCCTTTTGTTGTCATCAGAGCTTTATCTGATATTGCCGGAAAAGAATCTGACGTTTCATTTGATAAATTTTTAGAACAGGCTGCCGTTCATTCAACTGAGCTTGTCCTGAATGTCATCAAACGAATTCACTAAGCGGGGGATTCTCGTTCTCCTCCGCTTTTCCAGGAGGAGGACACATATTGAACGTGATAACAGATATTACAGAACTGATCGGAAATACACCGCTGCTCCGTCTCAATCATTTTGATATACCGGAGGGAACAGCGGTTTATGCTAAGCTTGAGATGATGAATCCGGGCGGAAGCATTAAAGACAGGCTGGGCGGGATGCTCATTGAAGATGCGCTTCGCACGGGAAAGGTGAAACCGGGCGGCGTTATCATTGAGGCGACTGCCGGAAACACCGGGATCGGACTCGCTCTGTGCGCCAGAAAGCATCAGCTTCGCGCCGTTTTTTGCGTCCCGGAGCATTTCAGCAGAGAAAAGCAGCAAATTATGAAAGCTCTCGGAGCGGACATCGTGCATACGCCGAGAGAAGAAGGCATGCAGGGAGCCATCCGAAAAGCGCTTGAACTGGAGAGAGAGATTAATAATTCTTATGCCGTTCTGCAATTTAAAAACCGAGTAAATCCATTGACTTACTACAAAACGATCGGACCCGAAATATGGAACGCACTCGGCGGGGATATCCACGCTTTTGTCGCAGGAGCGGGTTCCGGCGGCACCTTTGCCGGTACGGCAGCTTATTTAAAGGAGAAAAATCCTGCCGTCAAAACGGTGATCGTTGAACCGGAAGGCTCGATCCTGAACGGAGGAGAGCCGCATGCCCATAAAACGGAAGGCATCGGCATGGAGTTTATCCCGGATTATATGGACGAGAACCATTTTGACGCCATTTACACGGTGGAAGACGATACGGCGTTTTCGCTTGTCAGAGAAGCGGCCGAGAAAGAAGGCCTCTTAATAGGAAGCTCTTCAGGGGCGGCTCTTTATGCAGCGCTTGAAGAAGCGAAAAAAGCGCCCGCCGGATCAAATATCGTCACCATTTTCCCTGACGGCAGCGATCGATATATAAGCAAAAACATTTTTCAAGGAGGTCAGTAAGATGAAGAAAAAAACGCTGATGGTGCACGGAGGAATTACGGGAGATGAAAAAACAGGAGCGGTTTCCGTACCGATTTATCAAGTAAGCACGTACCGGCAGCCGAAAGCGGGCGAGCACACGGGTTATGAATATTCAAGAACGGCCAATCCGACGCGGACGGCGCTTGAAAGCTTAATTGCGGAGCTTGAAGGCGGCGCGGCGGGATATGCGTTCGGCTCAGGCATGGCTGCGATTACTGCCGTCATGATGCTGTTTGACAGCGGCGATCATGTTATTTTGACGGATGATGTATACGGCGGCACTTACCGCGTGATGACAGGCGTGCTGAACCGCTTCGGCATTGAAGCGGACTTTGTCGATACGAGCAGTGAAGAAAAAGTCCAAAAAGCCATCCGTCCGAATACGAAAGCCATTTATATCGAAACACCGACAAACCCGCTATTGAAAGTGACTGACCTCAAACTGATGTCTGACATCGCAAAAGAAGCGGGCGTATTGCTTATCGTCGATAATACGTTTTACACGCCGTATTTTCAGCAGCCGCTCAGCTTCGGCGCGGACATCGTGCTGCACAGCGCGACAAAATATCTCGGCGGCCACAGTGATGTCGTCGGCGGCTTAGTCGTCACGGCTGATAAAGAGCTCGGTGAAAAGCTTCATTACGTGCAAAACTCAACAGGCGGCGTTTTAGGACCGCAGGATTCATGGCTCTTAATGAGAGGCATTAAAACACTGGGACTCAGAATGGATGCCATCAATCACAGCGCCGGGAAAATCGCCGAGCTGCTTGAAGCGCATGATGCCGTTCAGACGCTCTACTATCCGGGATCTGCGAAACATCCGGGCCATGAGCTGACAAAAGCGCAAAGCTCCGGTTTCGGCGGAATGATTTCCTTTGATGTCGGCAGCAGCGAACGCGTCGACGCGTTTTTAGAAAAATTGAACCTGTTTACGATCGCGGAAAGTTTAGGAGCGGTTGAAAGCTTAATCTCCGTGCCGTCCAGAATGACGCACGCTTCGATCCCGCGCGACCGCCGGCTTGCGCTTGGCATTACCGACGGGCTCGTGCGGATCTCAGTCGGTATTGAGGATACTGAGGATTTAACGGCGGATGTGAAACAGGCGCTTGATTCACTTTTATAAAGAATGGATAGATTTACATTCTCTGTCGGCTGTCAGCTTGTATTATAATGTTGGTAGACTATAAAACTGGCAGGTGACCTTATATGGAGAAGAAAAGACTGAAATCATTAATAGAAGATTTTAAGCATTACGCATTTATTCTGCTTGCAGTCAGCACCTTCATTTATATCGGCGCGGTTCTTCCCGGACAAGGGCTGACTGCGGGCCAGAAAATGCTGATGTTTGTAACGGATTGTGTATTTTTAGCGGGCGCTTATTTCTGCGTTGACCGTTCACTTATTTATAAAAAGAGGCTGGAAGAGGCCGATGAATAAAAAAAAAGCCATTGTCTTTTGACAATGGCTTTTTCGTTTCTTATTCAGACGGGGTTTCGCGTAATTCTTTTCCCATTCCTTTTAAAAACTGCAGCCCGAAGCCGAGCGCGCGGTTAATATCAGGATCACCGACGGCTTTCATCAGTTCAAACATACTGACTTTCCTGTCCTCTTTTAAAAATCTTTGCGCCTGTTCCGTACCGGCCATGGCGCTTTCTAAAAGTCTGCCCATAAATTCGGGATCAGCTTTTGACAGCGCGCCTCCCGCGGCCATCATCGTATTCAGAAGATTGGTGACAGGTTCCCGGGAAATCTGTCCGAGTGCGATTTTGGCAATCTCCTCTTTTGCCTGGAGCATATAGCCGGCGGCATCAAAAATGCCCAAGCCATTCAGCTCTGCCATAATAGACATCGTTTTCGCGACGGCTTCTTCATTTTCTGCGAGAAGCGTCTTCAGTTCTTCCAGTTTTTCAGCTTTCAGCTGTTCCTCTGTTTTCGTTTCTTTTTGAATTTCAGTAATTGGGCTTGCCATAATGTTTCCTCCTTTCCTTAATCAGTTAGGTGCACATAGCCCGGACGGTTCCATTTTCGCTGAGCTTCCACACCGTTTTGCGGATGACGTTTTTTGTTCCGCGGATTCGTTTTCGGAAGCGGCGGTGTATCACAGGAACCGAGCACTTCCATGCGGACTTTTGTCTGTTTATAGGCAGGTGTATGTGTCCGTGAATCATACGCAGGCCCGGTCAGGAAATTAATCGCAGAATCTTTATCTGTAGAGTTCATCGGCAGATAAAGCTCATTTGCGCGGACACGGTCTGTCACAAGCGCATTCAATTTAACCGCCCCAAAAGGAGAGACGAGCCGGATCATTGTTCCGTCGCAAATTCCGCGTTCAGCCGCGAGCTCCGGCGATACTTCAACAAATACATCCGGCACTTTAGACTGAATGCCCTTCGATTTGTTTGTCATGTTTCCTTCGTGGAAATGTTCAAGCATCCGTCCGTTGTTAATATGCAGGTCATATTCTTCAGGGAATACGGCAGGCTCCACCCAATCGCTCAGCGCAAAACGGGCTTTTTTGTCCGGGAAGTTAAAGCCGTCTTCATAAAGAAGCGGAGTGCTTTCTCCCGTAAAGCTTCCCCACAGGAAGCTGTTCCAGCCGCTAAGAACGTCGTAGCTTGCTTTTCCGAACAGCGGAGAAAGGCTTGCCATTTCTGAGAAAATGTCGCTTGGATGCGTGTAATTCCAATCAGCGCCTAAACGATTGGCGACTTCCTGAATAATCCACCAGTCGGGTTTGGCATCGCCTAGTGTCGGAAGCGCCTGATACAATCTTTGCACACGACGCTCTGTGTTTGTAAATGTTCCGTCTTTTTCAAGAGATGGAACTGCAGGCAGGATGACATCCGCGTATTGCGCCGTTCTTGAAAGGAAAATATCCTGCACAACAAAGAAATCAAGGCTGGATAAAATGTCATGAACATGGTTGGCGTTTGAATCGACGAGCGCCATATCTTCACCGACGAGATACATGGCTTTCATGTTTCCTTCTTCAATCGCATGGAGCATTTCAATATTATCAAGACCCGGCTTGCCGTCAATTTCAACACCGTAAGCTTTTTCGAATTTAGCGCGTGCCGCATCATCGGTAATATGCTGATACCCCGGAAGCCAGCCTGGAAGAGTTCCCATATCGCAAGCGCCTTGAACGTTGTTATGTCCCCGCAGCGGATAGGCTCCGGCGCCCGGGCGGCGGTAGTTTCCTGTGGCAAGCAGCAGATTGGAAATCGCCGCTGATGTATCAGAGCCGCCTGTATTCTGGGTAACGCCCATGCCCCAAAGAACACAGGTGCCGTCTGCATCACGAATCATTTCGGCAATGCGGATGATCGTATCCTGAGAAAGTCCGGTGATGCGCTCCGCATATTCTAATGTATACTTTTTCAGCGTTTCTTTATAATCTTCAAAGTAGTTGACATTCTCATCAATAAACGCTTGATCGTGCCAGCCTTGGTCAATCATATATTTTGTCACTGCCATGAGCCAGACTTGGTCAGTCCCTTGTTTCGGGCTGATAAAGAGGTCGGACCGTTCAGCCATTTCATTTCTGCGCAGATCGGCAACAATTAATTTTTGTCCGTGCAGCTTATGGGCGCGTTTCACGCGTGTGGCCAGAACCGGATGTCCTTCTGCCGGATTGGCGCCGACGATGAGCACGAGGCCCGCTTTTGCGATATCTTTAATTGTGCCGGCGTCACCGCCCATACCGACTGTGCGGAATAAGCCGTCCGTTGCCGGTGACTGGCAGTAGCGTGAACAGTTATCCACGTTGTTGGTTTCAAATACTTGACGCGCTAATTTTTGAATAACGTAGTTGTCTTCATTCGTAATTTTAGAAGAAGAAATAAAACCGACAGAACCATTTCCGTGTTCGGCCTTGATCGAACCGAGTCTTGAAGCGACAAGATCAAGAGCTTCTTCCAATGACGATTCAACAAATGCGCCGTTTTTCCGGATAAGCGGTTTTGTAATCCGTTCTTCCGAATTCACGAAGTCCCAGCCGAATTTCCCTTTCACACAAGTGGAAATCGCGTTAACCGGAGCATCGGAAACAGGCTGAATTTTAAGGATGTCACGGCCTTTTGTCCATACTTCAAAAGAGCATCCGACGCCGCAGAACGTGCAGACCGTTTTTGTTTTTTTCGTCCGTTTATCGCGCATAGCCGCTTCCACTTCTGACACGGCGAAGATGCTTGTATAGTCGGGTTCAACATTTTTCACTAAATCAATCATCGGTTCCATGACATCTTCTTTTATTCCTGTCATAAATCCGGCTTGGCCGAGCATTGATTTTTCCATCAGTGCGTTACAAGGGCAGACAGTGACACACTGGCCGCAGCTGACGCAGGATGATTCATTAATGGCGACGCCTTCATCCCAAATGACCCGCGGGCGGTCGCGCTCCCAATCAATTGAAAGGGTCTCATTCACCTGAAGGTTTTGACACACTTCCACACATTGGCCGCAGGCGATGCATTGGTTCGGATCATAGCGGTAAAACGGGTGAGACATATCAACCGCGCACTTTGAATCATCTTTCGGCGTATACGGATATTTCTGATGCTCAATTCCCATCATTTCCGCTGTATTATGCAGTGTGCAGTTGCCGTTGTTGTTATCGCATACCGTACAGTAAAGCAGGTGATTCTCGAGCAGGCGGTCCATGGCCTCTGTCTGAGCCTCTTTTACCCTTCCCGACGTAAGCGAGATGGACATCCCGTTTTCTGCAGCCGTGGAACAAGAGCGCTGCAATTTCCCATTTACTTCAACAATACAGGTGTCACATGTTTGAATCGGATCTACTTCCGGTACATGGCATATTTGCGGAATCTCAATGCCGTTTTGGTTTAAAATATCTAAAATCTTTGACCCCTCTGGTGCTTCATACTCCGTGCCGTCAATTTTGACACGGATAGACTGAACGTCTGTCACTTCCAATTCCCCTCCATCTTTTAAACTCGAAAAAAAGCCATGCACATAGATACCGGCCTCCTGTCCGGAGAACGGTATAAATACGCATGGCGGAATAGTTCACTAGCAAGTCTTACTAACAGACCAATCCTATTTGTATAAAACGATAGACTCGTAACACGTTTCCTATTACAAATCCATCTTCACTGCTTTTATTATAAGGTGATATTTATTATAATACAATACGAAAGGAAAACTTTAACCAGGTGAAATGTCAAAAAGGGGAACCGGGAATGTCTTTCATAGGCTGAAATCGGAGGGGACAATATGTCTAAAAAAATTCATGAATTTAACGATATTATCCGGAAATTGCGCAAAGAATTATTTGGAAAGGGGCCGGAACGAATTCACACCGTTTTTGTGGATAACATGGCGGTATCAACGCTTTACGGCAATCTAAGCGCAAGTGAGCAGTTTATCGCACGCACGCCTGAAGGAAGAGAAATGGTTCATGCGGCGCGGACCAGCTTAATTCAGGAACTGTATTCAAAACAAACGCCTGACGGAATGGAAGAGCTCATCGGAGCAAAGCTCGTGCATCTGTTTTCAGACATCAAGATCGAAGAGAATATTGCGGTGTCTGTATTTGTCTTTGACCGAACCATTGAAGAGCGCAGTGAAGAAATCAAAAGCTGAAAAAAATTCAATTGACACGAAATTGTCACATTTGATATGATATGAACTGCCAGCAGTGGCTTAAGGACGATTTTTTTATGGAATGTGTGCATGATCTGTACATTTTCTATAGCTAATATTTTCATTCTGCTTGATATTGTTGTATGGGTATGCATACAAGTTAGGCAGCATTCAAACCCGTTTTAGACGGGCTGTTTGAATGCTGCCTTTTTTGTTAGGCGTCTTTGGAAACTGCGGGCTGAAATGATAAATGGAGGGGTTATTATGGCTTTTCGTAAACCGGACGAAATAGCGGAGCTTGCGGTCGAATCAGGGGTAAAAAAGGTGCATTCACCGCTTTCAGCACTGATTGTATTAGGATTTTTGGGAGGAGCGTTTATCGCACTCGGTTATTTGCTTGATATCCGTGTCATCGGCGACCTTCCGAAAGAATGGGGAAGCCTGTCGAGTTTAATCGGGGCGTCCGTGTTTCCCATCGGATTGGTGCTCGTCGTTCTTGCCGGCGCGGAGCTGATTACGGGAAATATGATGTCGGTATCTATGGCGCTGTTTTCCAGAAGAATATCCGCCGGTGCATTAGTGAAAAATTGGGTGATCGTGACGTTGATGAATCTTGTCGGCGCACTGTTTGTCGCTTACTTTTTCGGACATGTTGTCGGATTAACCGAAACAGGACCTTACTTGGAAAAAACGATTGCGGTCGCACAAGGCAAATTGGATATGCCGTTTGGAAAAGTCATTGTTTCGGCGATCGGCTGTAACTGGCTTGTCTGTTTGGCCGTCTGGCTTTCTTTCGGCGCAGAAGACGGAGCCGGAAAAATCGCGGGTATATGGTTTCCGATTATGGCGTTTGTCGCAATTGGTTTTCAGCACGTTGTAGCCAATATGTTTATCATCCCGGCTGCGATATTTGCAGGCTCTTTTTCGTGGGGTGATCTGATTGGCAATCTCATTCCGGCCTTTATCGGGAATGTAATCGGCGGGGCAGTGTTTGTCGGCCTTATTTATTTTATTGCATATTCAAAAAAAGATCAGAAAAAGCAAGGGATGAAAAGAGTTTCCTGAGGTAAGAAAGATGCCGGAAAACACGGACAATTGAAGCGGAATGCCAGCACATTTTCCGTCCAAATCTTGAAAAAAATGTTTACAAAATGGAAACTGATGGATATACTTACAAAGTAAGAAAAAAGCAAAGGGAGGTTGAATCACATGACGACGTTAAACGGCAATCAAAATTTACAATTGAACCGATTCAGCCTGTGGAAGAGTTCGTGTCCTTCCTTAACCTCTGCCCGTCAAGGACGTTAATTTCGGAGTATCAGGACATTCGCAGCTCCCCGCAGGGAAAGAAGCTCCGTCTTCTTTTGTCTGCGGATTTAGTCTGCCCGCAGCGCATATGAAGTTTGCTGCGGGTTATTTTCGCTTGTGCGGATATTGAAAGGGGGTGAGCGATAATGACCATTAATCTTTTCTTTTTAACACTGACCATTTCAAAGCGTTTTAAAAGTGCGGAAGAGTATGAACGAGAACAGCAGGTCGAAGAGTTTTATAATGAAGCGAAAGAACGACAGCTGAAACATTTTTATATGAACTGAACGGACACGAAGGGCTAAAACGGAGGAGAAGGAGGAGATCATCATGTTCAGAATTGAACTGCTGAATCATTACACAATGGAGAAGGACCAGGTTTAGCGAGGATGTTGCTGTCACGTCGCAGACGGCCTGCATACCATGGTAAAGAAAGAAAAATTGGTAAGCGGGTGATAGCATGCAAGGCGGTCAGAACAGAATTCCATCCATCGGGCACGGGTATGCGTCAATGCCCCATTCATTTAAACACGGCTACGGCAACCCGTATCGCCGGCAGAGAATGGCGGCGCTTTCCCGGCAGACAAGATATACAGCACCGTATTATTGGTACTAGAGCAGGCGGAAAACCTACGTTTTCCGTCTTTTTTTTTATGAAAACAAATATAAATTTCAAATAAATCGAAACGTTCATGAAGAGAAGTGCGTCTAGTTAGTACCTCATACTAATACGAGGTAATATTATTTCTGAATAATAAATCACAGGAATGGAAAAGCGGGTGTTATACAATGTTGCAACATACATCTTCAGCATTAAAACGAATGCGCGCGAAATACTTTGCTGCATCAGAACCGGCAGAGTCAGTCATTCAGCAAATCTTGATGGACATACAGGAATACGACCGCATTTTGGAAATCGGGACCGGAAACGGCTCAATGTTTAAACAAATCATCGGACAGCTTGAAAAGGGCAGTCTTAAAAGCATAGAAACATCGAAACGTAAAATACGGAAAACACAGCGCGCAAACCGTTCGGTTATAAAAGCCGGGCTCGGAAACATTCAGCAGGGGAGGCCTGAAAACTTACCGTTCCGCGATCGCAGCTTTCATAAAGTTTTCTCATTACATACTGCTGAAACAGTCAGCGATTACCGGACAGCATGTAAAGAAGTGTACCGCGTTCTTCAAATTGACGGATGTTTCTATATGGTTTTGAAACCTTCGCGGATGAGTGAAAAGGATGTGATTGAGGTGCTCTATAATCAGCATTTCAGAGACATTTCAGTTGTCAGCAGAGATTCATTCCATTTTATTACTGCCATTAAATAGAATATTTCTTGGGAAATAAAAAGAGCTGCTTAAGTCACTGCAGCTCTTTTTGTGAAATTGGGCATATTTCCTTATTTTTGGTTATTTCACATATATTTTATATTAAAAAAAGTTTTTTTCTTATACAATGGTAATCAGATGACCGTACATTTTAAATATTTTGAACAAACGGAATGAATATTCATTCCGTATTTAGAAAGGGGGATGAAATGACAGCTTCAAACAAGGTTGAACTCATTATGAAAGCGTCGCTTACTTTGTTTACAGATAGAGGATTTGACGCCACGACGATTCCGATGATTGCCGCTCAGGCCGATGTCGGAACCGGCACAATTTACCGTTACTTTGACAGTAAAGAGACACTTGTGAACGTACTGTATCAGGAAAGTGCGCAGCGTTTTATGAAAAAAGTCAAAACGGACTTTCAGGAGATATCTGTAAGAGAAGGGTTTCATCACCTGTTTTATTGTCTGATTGATTTTACGAAGGAAAGTGAGTATGCATTGTTTTTTCTTGAAACGAATAAGGACGCCTACTTTCTGAATGAAACGAGCCGTAAGCTTCTTGATGAAATAACACAGATGCTTGACGTCTTTTTTCAGCGCGGCAAGTCTGAAGGTGTGCTCCGCAATCTGCCGTCCAATGTGCTGATGGCGCTGCTGCTCGGGGCATATCTCAAACTCTATCAGCTTATCCGGACGGGAAGCGTCGAAATAACAAAACCGTTTCTGAAAGAATTGGAACAATGTTCTTGGGATGCCATCAGAACTCATTAACTATTCGCCGAAGGAAGGAAGATTGATATGAAACAGCTAAGCGCTATACCGCAGCCGAAAACATACGGACCTCTGAAAAATCTCCCTCACTTGGAAAAAGAAAAACTGTCACAATCGCTCTGGAAAATTGCCGAAGAATACGGCCCGATCTTTCGTTTTGAATTTCCGAGCTCTATCGGGGTCTTCGTCTCAGGCCGCGAGCTCGCGGCAGAAGTCTGTGATGAAAAGCGATTTGATAAAAACCTCAGCAAAGCCTTGCTGAAAGTCCGTGAGTTTGGCGGTGACGGACTATTTACGAGCTGGACTCACGAAAAGAATTGGCAGAAAGCGCATCGGATTTTATTGCCGAGCTTCAGCCAGAAGGCGATGAAAGGCTATCATTCAATGATGCTTGATATTGCCATGCAGCTCGTGCAGAAGTGGAGCAGATTAAATCCGAATGAAGAAATTGACGTTGCCGAAGATATGACGCGCCTGACGCTGGATACAATCGGCCTGTGCGGATTTCATTACCGCTTTAACAGCTTTTACCGCGACACACAGCATCCTTTTATCACAAGTATGCTTCGCGCGCTGCAGGAGGCAATGCGCCAATCGCAGAGACACAGCCTGCAGGACAAGCTGATGATCAAAACGAGACATCAGTTCCAGCAGGATATTGAAGTGATGAATGAACTCGTAGACCGGATTATTGCTGAGCGGAGGGAAAATCCGGATGAGAATCTGTCTGATCTTTTAGCATTGATGCTTGAAGCGAAAGATCCTGTAACGGGTGAAAGGCTGGATGATGAGAATATCCGCTATCAAATCATTACCTTTTTGATCGCGGGGCATGAAACCACAAGCGGACTGCTTTCATTCGCGATTTACTGCCTGCTGAAAAATAAAGATAAATTGAAAAAAGCCGTTCAGGAAGCCGAGCGGGTGCTGACGGGAGAGACACCTGAATATAAGCAGATTCAGCAGCTGACATATATCCGCATGGTGCTGAACGAGACTTTGCGGCTGTATCCGACTGCCCCGGCATTTTCCCTGTACGCGAAAGAAGATACGGTTCTCGGCGGGAAATATCCGATTGCGAAGGGACAGCCGGTGACGATTCTGACTCCGCAGCTGCATCGGGATAAAAGCGCGTGGGGAGAAGATGCCGAGTTATTCCGTCCGGAAAGGTTCAGCGATCCCGCGGCAATTCCGGCTGATGCGTATAAGCCGTTCGGAAACGGACAGCGCGCATGCATCGGGATGCAGTTTGCCCTGCAGGAAGCGACAATGGTGCTCGGCCTTGTCCTTAAACACTTTGAACTGATTGATCATACTGATTATGAGCTTACGATTAAAGAAGCTTTAACCATTAAGCCCGGTGATTTTAAAATCCGTGTGAAAAACAAGGATGTGTCCAATCAGCAGTCCGCACAAAACCATAAAGCTGAAGGCAGCGGTCACAAAGAAGAAACGACAGAAATCCCGTCCCACGGAACGCCGCTTCTCATTCTTTACGGTTCAAATTTGGGAACTGCGGAAGGAATCGCGGAAGAGCTGGCTGACATCGGCAGAAGCAAAGGATTTTCAACTGAAACCGGCCCGCTCGATGATTATACGGGGAAACTGCCTGTAAAAGGCGCAGTCGTTATTGTGACGGCTTCTTATAACGGGGCGCCGCCTGATAACGCAGCGGGCTTTGTGAAATGGATGGAAACCCTTGAAGATCAGGAATTAAAGGGTGTTTCTTACGCTGTCTTCGGCTGCGGAGACCGCAACTGGGCCGCCACTTACCAGAGGATCCCCCGCCTGATAGACAAAGTGCTTGAAGAAAAAGGGGCAAAACGGCTGACTTCTATCGGGGAGGGCGACGATGCCGATGATTTTGAGTACAGTCAGGAAGCCTGGGAAGACTCATTCTGGAAGGACATCATGAAGACTTTTCATATAGAGGCCGCTCCAAAACAGGCAAACAAATCACAGTTATCAATCGAATACGTAAGTGAAGCAGCCGAGACGCCGATTGCCAAAACGTACAAAGCATTTGAGGCGGAAGTCATCACAAACAAAGAGCTTCATACCGAAAGCAGCAAGCGTTCAGTCCGGCATATTGAGCTGCGTCTCCCGAAAACCGAAACGTATCGGGAAGGAGACCATCTCGGGGTGCTTCCGCAAAACAGCGGGGAACTGATCAGCCGTGTCATTCGCCGATTCGGTCTTGATCCGAACCAGCACTTTAAGATCAAGGGCCGGCAGCTGCCTCATCTGCCGATGGACCGGCCGGTTAATGCGCCGGAGCTTTTGGCGTCATATGTAGAGCTGCAGGAACCGGCAACGAGAGCCCAGCTTCGCGAACTTGCCGCCCATACCGTGTGCCCGCCGCACCAAAAAGAATTGGAGCATCTTTATTCTGACGATGCGGCATATAAAGAAAACGTGCTGAAAAAACGAATGACCATGCTGGACCTGCTGGAAGATTATCCGGCTTGTGAACTGCCGTTTGAGCGCTTTTTAGAACTTCTGCCGTCCTTAAAGACGCGCTATTATTCAATCTCAAGCTCACCGAAGGCAAACAAAAGGGAGCTCAGTATCACGGTCGGCGTTGTGACGGCTCCGGCGTGGAGCGGCCGGGGAGAATACAGGGGCGTGGCTTCGAACTATTTAGCCGGATTACAAAATGGCGATTCTGCCGTCTGTTTCATCCGCTCGCCGCAGTCGGGTTTCGCATTGCCTGAAAATACGAAAACGCCTCTCATTATGATCGGAGCAGGCACCGGAATTGCACCGTTCAGGGGATTTATCCAGGCGCGGGCAGCAGAAAAAATGTCCGGTAACAGCCTGGGCGAAGCTCATTTATACTTCGGCTGCAGACATCCTGAAGAAGACGATCTGTACAAAGATGAATTCGACCATGCGGAGAAAAACGGCCTTGTCACCGTGCATCGGGCGTATTCCAGATTAGATCAGGACTGTAAAGTTTACGTACAGGATGTCCTGCTTCGCGAGGCTGCACAGATTATTGCGCTTCTTGACCAAGGCGGCCATCTCTATATATGCGGAGACGGAAGCAAAATGGCTCCGGCTGTCGAAAATGTACTGCTTCAGGCGTATGAAAAGGTGCATAACACTGATTCAAAAGTTTCCTTGAATTGGCTTGAACAGCTGCAGGCGGAAGGAAGATATGCGAAAGATGTTTGGGCAGGTGTGTAACAGAAGCGTAAGGCAATTGAAGATTGTGTTTTAATTGAAGAAAGCCGGCACGATATTTGAAATCTACTGAATCAAAAGGAATAGTTATAGGGAGTATCGTGCCGGCCTTATCTTTAGTATCGGACAAAAGACACAAATCTTTAATGTTTTTATTGATTTACATGCAGGCGGCTATGTCCCTTTTTTCTGAATTCCGCCAGAAATAAAACCGGATAAGACAGCAATAGCAAAACCGAAATAAATGAAATGATACCGATCCAATGAAAATGCGTCCAAAAGAAACCGCCGCAAGACCCGGCCACGCTTGACCCGATATAGTATGCAAGCAGATATAATGAAGAGGCTTGCGCGCGCTGATCACCGGCTGCGCGGCCGACCCAGGCGCTTGCGATCGAATGTGCGCCGAAAAAGCCGAAGGTAAAGACGGCAATCCCCGCGATTTTAAGGGCAAGCTGGGGCAAAAGTGTCACCGCTGCACCGGCCAGCATAACAAAAATCGCAATCTTAATCATTTTTGAACTTCCGAAAAGGTCCGCTTTTTTCCCCATATAGACAGAGCTGAACGTTCCCGCGAGATAGACAATAAAAATAAAACCGATCACAGTCTGCGACAAATGATAAGGAGCCGCCATTAAATGAAAGCCGATATAATTATACAATGTCACAAAACTCCCCATTAATATAAATCCCAGAGATATTAACAAAAGCAGCCGTTTGCGGTGTAGAACCGCTCCGTATTCCTTACATGCCGCTTTTACGCCCGCATGCCGCTGAGATGAATGGCGCGGAGCCGGAAGAAAACGCCAAAACAAATAGCTTAATACAATAGAAAGAATGCCGATAATGGCAAGCGCCGGCCGCCAGCCGAATACATCAGTCAGAAGCCCCGTTAACAGCCTGCCGCTCATTCCCCCGATGCTTGTGCCGCTGATATATAAGCCCATCATTTTCCCGAGGCCCTTCGGATCAAACTCCTCGCCTACATATGTCA
The DNA here is from genome assembly GCF_042296235.1 of Bacillus sp. A1. Classification (NCBI taxonomy): domain Bacteria; kingdom Bacillati; phylum Bacillota; class Bacilli; order Caryophanales; family Bacillaceae; genus Bacillus; species Bacillus sp. A1. The sequence goes on along the minus strand of NZ_CP141181.1, from coordinate 2,630,318 downwards.
TAGCGACAGCAGGAACGCCCGCCAGAAAAATACCGAGCAGCCCCCTCATCGCCAAAAGCGCCGGAAAAGCCGGACTGAACGCTGTTAATAGACCTAAAACAGAAGTAGCTGTTAACGACAGCACCATTAATTTTTTTCTGCCGAATCCGTCAGACAACGAAGCGGCGGCCAATAATGAAAATGCCAAAACGGCTGTTGAGATGGATAAAGTTAAGCTGGCAGCCGCAGCGGAAATATGAAACTCTTCCGAAAACAAAGGCATAAGCGGCTGTGTCGTGTAAAGCGTGGCGAATGTCACAAAGCCGCTGATAAACAGAGCCAAGCTGGCCTTTCTGTAAGCCTTTGTATGAGGCTGAATAAACGTCATGAATGTCCCTCTTTTCTCACTGTTGGTTATATATGTATCGTACGCTTTTCATTTCAATGTGTCTAATTTATAATAACTATAGAATTAATGCGTATAAGTTATGAAGAAAGGGGAGAAGGAGAAAATGGAGCTTCATCAAATTGACAACTTCATTGCGGCGGCAACTCATCAGCATTTCACAAATGCGGCAAAAGAAAGGATGATTTCTCAGCCGGCATTAAGCCGATCGATTATCAGGCTCGAAGAAGAATTAGGCGCGCCGTTATTTTACAGAGAGACAAAAGCCGTCCGGCTGACAAGGCACGGAGAGCAGTTCTTAATAAAAGCAAAACAAGCGAGACGAGCTTTAAATGAAGGCGTTGAACAAGTGAAAAAAAATATGAGCCTGGAACACGGCGAAATATCTGTATCTTTTCTTCATACGCTCGGGCTGCGCTTGATGCCTCAGCTGATTGCCGAATTTAAAAAGCTATACCCAAACGTGACCTTCCGGCTTTATCAAGGTGCAAATGAAACGCTTCGCAAAATGGTGGAAACGGGAGATGCGGATATCTGTCTCAGCTCCCCGCCGCTTCCAAGCGAGCTTTTACAATGGACAGTGCTGGAGAAAGAGCCTCTTTATGCGGTGCTTCCTGAGAACCACCCGCTTGCAGGAAATAAAAGCATTCAAATGAAAGAGATGCAGGACGAGGATTTTGTCGGATTTAAACCGGGATACGGGCTGAGGTATATGTTTGATCTGATGTGCCGGGATTTGAATATACACCCGCATCTCGCATTTGAAGGAGAGGAAGTGTCAACCATATTAGGGCTGACCGCCGCGGGTCTTGGGGCTGCAGTTCTGCCGAAAACCGCGGAGCATTCATACTTTCCGGTCGTTTTTCTCCCGGTTGCAGATTACCAATGCGAACGCACCATAGCGTTAGCCCAGTTAAAAAACCATGCTCTCTCTCCTGCTGCTGAGCGTTTTAAACAGTTTGCACTTGAGTATTACAAAGGACGCAACTGAGCGGTCATTTTATTAAAATCGAAGTTGAAAATAAAGCAGAAAGAAATACAGAAAACGGAGGATAACCATGGCGAAAAAAACAGTGAAAACAAATGCTGTCCGTATCATTGAGCAGCAAAACATTCCCTATGAGCTATTAGGTTACAAAACAGAAGGGGGACAGCCCGCAGACGGTCTTTCCGTTTCACAAAAAATCGGATACTCTGCCGAATATGTTTATAAAACCTTAGTGGCATCTGCAGGAACTGATCGTTATTACGTCTTTGTCGTTCCCGTTGCAAAAGAACTGAATCTGAAAAAGGCTGCGAAGGCGGCAGGTGAGAAGAAAATAGAAATGATTGCCATGAAGGACCTTTTGGGAGTGACCGGCTATATACGCGGCGGCTGCTCTCCGATCGGAATGAAAAAAAGGTTTCCGACTTTTATTGATAGATCCGCTGAAACACTGGGGTTTATGATTGTCAGTGCGGGGAAAATCGGAATGCAGCTTAAAGTAGCGCCTCAAGATTTAGCCGAAGCAAGCGGAGCGGTATTTACAGACATTGTATAAATGTCCGATGAATCTAATGGAATACACGTGTCAAGGGAGAATGATAATGAAAAAAAGATATGAAAACTTGAATGGCGTGAAGAATGAACATGGATTCAGGGACATGTTGAAATGGATGAAAGAACGAAGAGAGAAAAGTAAAGACTTAAGCGAGAACATTCCGAAAGCGGTCACTAGGGATGTCCGTGATGTTGCCGTCAATCGGACGGAAACCGCCATAACATGGATCGGCCATTCTTCATTTCTGATCCAAATACAGGGGCTTAACATAATGACCGACCCTGTATGGGCGCGGCGGATGGGTTTTCAAAAACGGCTGACAGAGCCGGGATATGAATTGAGCGAACTGCCCGACATTGATGCCGTGCTCATTTCACACGGGCATTATGACCATCTTGATTTTCCGAGCATAAAAAAACTGAGAGGAAACCCGGATTTTTACGTGCCTGCGGGACTGAAAAAGCTGTTCAACAAAAAAGGCCGCAAAAAGGTCCATGAAATGAATTGGTGGGATCGTTTTGAGATGCGGGGGGTGAATATATCATTTGTTCCGGCCCAGCACTGGACACGGAGAACGCTTTGGGATACCAATACCTCTCATTGGGGAGGCTGGGTCATAGAAAGCGAAAACGGCGAGTCCATCTATTTTGCAGGAGATACAGGCTATTTTGAAGGCTTTAAAGAAATCGGAGAGAGGTTTCGTATTAAGGCGGCTCTGATGCCGATCGGAGCATACGAACCGGAATGGTTTATGCAAGTGTCACATATCAATCCGGAAGACGCCGTGAAAGCGTTTTTGGAGCTGAAGGCTGACAGCTTCATTCCGATGCATTACGGGGCATTCCGGCTTGCTGATGATACAGGCCCGGAAGCATTAAGCAGACTGCACGGCGAGTGGAACCGGCTTGCATTACCTCCTGAAAACCTGAAAGCATTAGCGCTTGGCGAAACATTTTGGCTGTAACAGCAGGTTTTCGCTGCCGACACCAATCGTTTAAAAACGGTTGGTGTTTTATTGTCAATGTGAATAGCTCTGTATAAAACATGATTTTTCCGGAACCTGCGGTAAAAAACAAAACTTTTTACTCTTTTGTTTCACTATAAAATGAAAACGGTTTCGTATGTGCAGTATATTTAACCTATCACAATTGCTTCAGCAGAAACGGACAGGAAGGATAGAAAAACAGATGAAATACATGAATTCAAGGCAGAAAAAGATTTTGTATCTGTTGTTATCTGAACCTGATGACTACTTAGTTGTGCAAGATTTCGCAGACAGGGTCCGCTGTTCTGAAAAAACGATCAGGAATGATTTGAAAACGATTGAAGATTTCCTGAATGAACATGCTCAAGCTCAGCTGATCCGCAAACCGGGATTAGGCGTCTATTTACATATATCTGAACAGGAAAGGTCACAGTTAAGCCGGCAAATTTATAATGAGCACTTTACGTGCAGGCACAAGACCGATGAAGAAAGAATACTTCACATCGCTTATGATTTATTAATGAATTCAAAGCCCGTTTCCGCAAAAGAAATTGCCGCACAGCATTTTGTAAACAGAGCTTCCATTAAAAAGGATGTAAGTGCGGTTGAAGAGTGGCTGAAGCGATTTGATCTCACGCTGGTTTCTAAACAGCGGCTCGGCTTAAAGATTGAAGGGGACGAAAAAAACAAAAGAAAAGCATTGGCGCGAATTTCAGATTTGATTGATAATATGGAGTTTACAAGCCAATTTATAAAAAGTAAGTTTTTAAGTCATGAAGCGGATTTTGTGAGAAAAGAAATCAAGTTATTACAAAAAAACCATTCTATCTATTTTACGGATGAAACATTTGAAAGTTTGCTGCTGCATACATTGCTGACGATCCGCCGTATCAAAATGAAACAGCCGGTCGCCATTTCTGCAAGACAGCTGGAAGCAGTAAAAAAGAAGAAAGAATATGAATGGACACTGGCTTGTTTAAAACGGCTTGAGCCGGTATTTGCCATCCGGTTTCCTGAGGAAGAAGCCGTCTATTTAACTTTACATATAATAGGCGGGAAAGTCCGCTATCCATCGCAGCAAGAAAAGAAGCTTGATCTTGAAGATTCTGAGCTTTCCAAAGTCGTCAGGCATTTGATCAATCGTGTTTCAAAACTGCAAATGCTGGATTTTCATAAAGACCAGGAACTGATCAACGGATTGAACATTCATCTCGATCCGGTGTTGAAGCGGCTGAGCTATGATCTCTCTGTTTCAAACCCCATGCTTCGCGACATCAAAAAAATGTACCCTTATTTGTTTCATCTTATCATTGACGTTTTAGAAGACATCAATCAAACATTTGATCTCTGTATTCCTGAAGAAGAGGCGGCCTATTTGACGCTGCATTTTCAGGCAGCGATCGAACGGCTGCGCCGAAGCAGTCATAACCCTAAAAGGACGATCATCGTCTGCCATATGGGCATTGGCATGTCGCAATTGCTGCGGACTAAAATTGAACGCAAATTTCATCACATTACGGTAAAAGAATGTATCGCAAAAGCGGAGCTGACAGAGTATATCAAAAAGCATAAAGATATAGATTTCGTCATTTCTACGATAGGGCTTGGAAATGTAACGATCCCTCATATTGTCGTATCACCGCTTTTGGAGCCTGCTGATGAAAAGAAGCTCAGCGCATTTATGCAACAGCTTGATACATCGCACCGCCGGGAGCAAAAAACGTTTAAAATGCTGAACGATACGACTCCGTTTCTCGTTTTTTTACAGCAAGAGACAGAGCACCGTTATCAGGTCATTGAAAAGCTGGCGCAGGCTTTGTATGAAAAAGGCTATGTAGAAAAAGAGTATGGCATCCATGCAGTAATGAGAGAAAAAATGTCGGCGACAAATATCGGGGCGGGTATTGCCATCCCTCACGCGAACTCTAAATATATCAAACAATCAGCCATTGCAATCGCCACCTTAAAAGAGCCGATTGAGTGGGGGACGGAAAAGGTGTCGCTCGTTTTTATGCTTGCCGTCAAACACGAAGATCAAAACAAGGTAAAGCAATTATTCAGTGAGCTTTCCTATCTTAGCGAGCAGCCGGCATTTATTCAAAAACTGACGGAAGAAAAAAATGTGATGACGTTTTTATCGTATTTAAACTATTAAAAGCAGGGAATGGCTCCCTGCTTTTTTTCTGTTTATAGGGAAAAATGCCGTTATTTCCGGAACTTATGGTAAAAAAACGCGCTTATCACAGGCTGATTTCAGTATAAAGTTGAGACAAGATCTTGAAATTCAGACTGCAAAGGAGGATTTATATGAAACTGTTAGCGATTACATCATGTCCGAACGGCATTGCCCATACGTATATGGCTGCTGAAAATTTACAAAAAGCAGCCGGCAGATTAGGCGTTGAGATCAAAGTGGAAACCCAGGGCGGAATCGGGGTGGAAAATAGGCTGACCGAAGAGGAAATCCGGGAAGCGGACGCAATCATTATCGCGGCGGACCGTTCGGTGAACAAAGACCGATTCGCGGGAAAAAAGCTGCTGGCCGTCGGGGTTCAGGAAGGCATCCGCAAACCGGAAGAATTAATTCAAAAAGCGCTTAGCGGTGAAGTGCCGGTCTATCAATCTGCTTCAAAAGCTGAATCCGCAAGTCAGCAGGGCAAAAAACAAAACCCGATTTACCGTCATTTAATGAACGGCGTTTCTTTTATGGTTCCTTTCATTGTCGTCGGCGGATTATTGATAGCGGTTGCATTGACGCTTGGAGGAGAAAAAACACCAAAGGGCTTAGTCATTCCGGACGAGTCTTTTTGGAAAACGATTGAACAGATCGGCAGTGCTTCTTTTTCATTCATGATCCCGATTTTAGCCGGGTACATCGCGTTCAGCATCGCTGATAAGCCGGGTCTTGTCCCCGGAATGATCGGCGGATATATTGCGGCATCCGGCAGCTTTTACGACAGTGCAAGCGGCGCAGGATTTCTTGGAGGAATCATTGCGGGATTTTTGGCGGGATATGCGGCGCTTGGAATCAAAAAATGTAAAGTTCCTAAAGCAATACAGCCGATTATGCCGATCATTATTATTCCGGTGTTTGCCTCACTGATCGTCGGTTTGGCGTTTGTATTTCTGATCGGCGCCCCCGTCGCTCATATTTTCGCATCATTAACGGTTTGGCTTGCGGGAATGAAAGGTTCGAGCTCAATTCTCCTGGCATTGATTTTAGGAGCGATGATCTCCTTTGATATGGGAGGACCCGTAAACAAGGTGGCCTTTCTTTTCGGATCGGCAATGATCGGAGAAGGAAATTATGAAATTATGGGCCCGATTGCCGTTTCCATTTGTATACCGCCGATAGGGCTTGGGATTGCGACGTTTTTAGGAAAAAGAAAATTCGCCGCCGCAGAAAGAGAAATGGGAAAAGCATCATTTACGATGGGCCTTTTCGGTATCACGGAAGGAGCCATTCCATTTGCGGCCCAAGACCCCCTTCGAGTGATCCCGAGTATTATGGCGGGTTCTATGACCGGCTCGGTGATAGCAATGATCGGCCATGTGGGGGACAGAGTGGCACACGGCGGCCCCATCGTTGCTGTACTTGGAGCAGTAGATCATGTACTGATGTTTTTTATCGCTGTAACAGCAGGCTCTCTTGTCACCGCTCTGTTGGTTAATGTACTGAAGAAAGATATGGCGAAATCCCCCGCGCCCGGCGAGGTGCTGCCGTCTGCTGCACCAAATGAAGCTGCAGCGGCAAAAGAAACAAAGGAACCATCTCAGGCTGACAGCCGAAAAGCCGGGATGACCGAAATCAAAAAACTGACTGACATTATCAGTACGGACTTGATTGAACCGCATTTATCCGGCGAAACGAGGGATGACATTATCGATGAAATGATCGAGAAAATGTCCCGTCAAGGTATGCTGCTGTCTGACAGCGGATTTAAGCAGGCCATTTTGAGCCGGGAACAGCAGGGAACCACGGCGATAGGTATGAATATCGCCATTCCGCACGGAAAGTCTGAAGCCGTCAAAACGCCGGGTGTCGCATTCGGAATAAGACGTTCGGGTGTTGACTGGAACAGCCTTGATGGTTCTGATGCAAAACTGATTTTTATGATTGCCGTACCGAAGGAAAGCGGCGGAAATCAGCATCTGAAAATATTGCAGATGTTATCCCGAAAACTGATGGATGACAGCTATCGGGAAAGGCTGCTCTCCGTTCAGACAAAAGAAGAGGCGTATGAGCTTCTGGAAGAAATCGAATAAAGCGGGGGATGATCATGTCTACTGAACCGATATTTTTCAATCCGGTTTTCAAAGAAAGAATTTGGGGAGGCGCCGCCCTGCGTGATTTTCACTATAATATTCCGTCCGAGCGGACAGGGGAGTGCTGGGCCTTCGCCGCTCATCAAAATGGACAGAGCACAGTTCGAAACGGCATGTATAAAGGATGTACGCTCGGTGAATTGTGGGAGCATCACAGAGATTTATTCGGAAACCTTGAAGGAGACCGTTTTCCTCTTCTTACAAAAATTTTGGATGCGGACCAAGACCTGTCCGTTCAGGTGCATCCGAATGATGACTTTGCCAAAATGCATGAAAACGGGGAACTTGGAAAAACCGAATGCTGGTATATCATTGATTGTGCAAAAGATGCGGAGATCATTTTCGGCCACAACGCAACTACAAAAGAAGAACTGATATCCATGATTAAGCACGGAGAATGGGACGGGCTCCTGAACAGAGTTAAGGTAAAGCCGGGAGATTTCTTCTTTGTTCCAAGCGGCACCGTTCACGCGATTGGAAAGAGCACACTTATTTTAGAGACGCAGCAAAATTCAGATACGACTTACAGATTGTATGACTACGGAAGAAAAGATGCGGACGGCAGGATGCGCGAGCTCCATTTGGAAAAAAGTATAGAAGTGATAGACGTTCCATCTGTCCGTGAACGGCCGACCGTTCACTATAAACAAACAGATGATCTGCTTGCGGCTATTTTAATAGAATGTCCTTATTTTTCAGTCGAAAAGTGGGATGTAAAAGGTGAAGCAAATCTATTCCAGCATCAGCCCTTCCTTCTTGTCAGCGTGATCGAAGGAGACGGAATAATGATTGCAGGCGGGCATGAATATCCCTTTAGAAAAGGAGATCATATTCTCCTGCCTTCCGGTTTGGGAGAATATAAACTGGCCGGCCATGCAAATTGTATTGTGTCTCATCTGTGATCCTCAAAACCCTTCTCTAGCATCAGAGAAGGGTTTTTCATTATTTTTACAAAAAGGACGAAATTTCCAGTGTATCAGTGTTTTCGTTCCTGAACTTATTCTCTCAATTTGTATATCTCCCGAGCCATCGATTCAAGTATGTACATAGCGGGGATTTGGGTGGTGACATTCGCATTTTCAACCCATTCTTCCGTCACGTAATATGAAATATTCACATCGGACATTTTGGCAATGGTTGAATGTTTATGATTTGTAATACTGATGACCCGGCTGCCTTCTTGTTTCAGCTGATTCAGATGAGTCACCGTAGAATCTCCTTCACCTGAAACCGATAATGCGATCGTGATGCTGTTATGACGGAAATGGGAATGGGCCGGAAAGTAAGGATCTTTAATATACATTGAAAGTTTCCCTAAGCACGAAAAATATCTGGCTCCGTATTCGGCGAGGATTCCTGAACTTCCCACTCCGATAAAAATGACGCTTTCTGCATCGGCCGCAAGGGCTGCTGCTTCCTTCAGCTTTTCTTCCATGCCTCCGCTTACTGTTCTTTCAAAAAATTCGGCAACGGAATGATGAGGACTCTTTAAAATCGTTTTTTTATTTGCCTCCGTATACATTTTCAGCTTCACCTTAAACTCCGAAAACCCTTCACAGTTTATTTTTTTGCAGAAACGTAAAATAGAAGCCGTCGATACATGGGTTTCATTTGCCAATTCACGGATTCGCATATAGACGACTTTCTCGCTGTTTTGGGAGATGTAGTTGTATAAAGAAGTTTCAAGCTCATTAAATGAAGCAATCATTTCGTGTGTGAACATGCAGGGGGATTCTCCTTTTTATGAGAATGGTGAATGTACATCTAATCGTAACATATCATTTTTAAAAGAAACATAGTGTTATATTGATGTGACAAATCACTTTTTGTGTCATTCAAAACAAGACGTCATCCAATGATTTACGGCACGGAACACCTGTGGATATAATTCGTTCATACGCTTTATGCATGATCTCTTCAAGGGTCTCTGACAAAAGCGGCCGAAAAAAGGAGGACAATATGAGTATCAAACTGATAGCGGTTGATATGGACGGAACGTTTTTGAATGATGAAATGGCATATAACAAAGAGCGTTTTATGAATCAGTATCGTGAATTAAAAGCGCGAGGAATTAAATTTGCCGTAGCAAGCGGAAACCAATATGCGCAGCTTACATCCTTCTTTCCGGAAATCAAAAGTGAAATCGCTTTCGTTGCCGAGAATGGCGCTTTCGTCGTGAATGCCGGAGAAGAATTATTCGCGGGTAACATGTCTGAAGACACTATAAAAGCAGTAATCCGTGCTTTAGAGCAGTATGAGGTGAAAAACGTCATTGTCTGCGGAAAAAAAAGCGCGTATATTCATGAAAATGCCAGTGAAGATGAATATCTGCATGCCAGTAAGTATTATTATGTGTTAAAAAGGGTGCCGCATTTTGAAAACATCGATGATCACATTTTTAAATTTTCCATCAGCTTTCCCGCCGAACATTGTTCCGTACTTCTGAGCCATTTGAAAAACACCATCGGGTCTTTCGTCACGCCTGTATCAAGCGGGCACGGTGACATAGATCTGATCATACCGGGGCTTCATAAAGCAAGCGGGATTAAGCTTCTCCAGAAACAATGGGGGATAAATGATGAAGAATGCGCGGCCTTCGGAGACAGCGGCAATGATCTGGAGATGGTGTCCGCCGTGAAATACGGGATCGCCATGGATAATGCGCAGGAAAGCATTAAACAGGCTGCCGCGCATATCACGCAATCAAACAATGAAGAAGGGGTCTTAAATGCGATTGATTCCATCCTCAAATGTGAAAAACCCTTTGTCTGAAAAAGACATTTTAACTGCGGAGGTGCTGAACGATGATTAAATTAGTGATTACGGATTTAGACGGCACATTTTTAAATAATCAAGGCGATTTTGACAGAACGTTATTTGAAAAAACAAAACGAGTAATGGAGGAACAGCATGTCGCTTTCGCCCTCTGCACCGGGAAGCAGTGTGAAAGGGTCGAAGCTTTATTCGGAGAAGACGTGAAAGATTTTTGGATTTTAGGAGACAGTGCCACACGTATAAAAAAGAACGGCACATTCGTATATGAATCTTTGATCAGCAATGAAGCGGGACTGTCAATTATAGGCGCTTTAGAAAAAATCAGCTGCGGGCATAGCATTATCGCATGCACAAAAAATGGCGCGATCGTAAAAGAAAATCTGTCTGAAAGTGAGATGAAATATGTAAATGCCTCTTATGCACATGTAACGAGAATAACTGATTTTACCGAGATAAAAGACGATTTTATCAAGATTACGGTTCATGACCCCGACGCCAACTGTCCGGAAACGAGAGAAAAGCTGCATGAATTTTTTCACCAATTATATATCGTAGCATCAGAGGATACCTGGATGGACATATCAAATATCGGAATACATAAAGGAACAACAGTACAAGAACTGCAGCGATTATTAGGGGTTTCGGCTGATGAAACAATGGCATTCGGAGACGGCCGCAATGACAAAGAATTGATGGAAGCGGCATCCTACAGCTTTGCGGTTAAGAATGCCATTGACGAAATAAAAGATGCGGCGCACTTTGTCATCAAATCAAATGAGGAAAGCAGCGTCATGCACACGATTATGAGAATATTAGCGCTGCAAAAACAATGATGGGCTAAAGCCAATGCGGCAGGACTTACTAGGGAAAGAAAAAGCGGGCTATCCTCAGATTTCTCCTGATTTTTCTAAAATATGCTAAAAACGAATAAATATCTATATTTGACTCGATTGAATTGGTATAATATGTATAAAATGAATGAAACTTTGTAATATCAAGATGAAAAAAATCACTTCATATCAGACAAAAAGCAGGAACTGCCTCGTTTTGAAATTGGGAGGTGTTTGTATTAGCCCGCTGTTGAGTCCCGCGTATATCATTCTCATTTTTCTTCCGGCAGCTTCTTTTCTGTTAGGGATATTAGGGTATTTCATCTTTAAAAAAGTATGGATGATGGTTGTTATTGTATTCATTTTGTCCTTGATATTCATGTTTATTGTAATAGGTGCCGAGCCGACATTTTTCATTTGGGTGGCCATGATGACGGGGAGCTGTTTTGTCTCCGGTTCAATCACTAAGACGATATGGACTTTCGCAAAGCGAAAATATTAGACAGAAGAATCCTGTTTGAACAGCTATCCTTTTTTTGTCGATTGAAGAAAAAGAAGTATAGAGTTATCCGTTATGTTCTTATATTTTGTCTGTGGTTGTCAGATCGGGCTTTCTGTTAAAAATGTCTGTCTATCGTTTTGTTCTTTTTTAACTAAACGGAGCACTATAATTGAACTGTAGATACATAGAAAAACAAAAAAGGATAAGGAGGATTTTTATGTTTCAAACCTTAGACCATTTTTTGAAATCTTGGGAATTCGAAGCCGATGCGACACAAAAACTGCTGAATCATCTGACTGATGAATCACTTAAACAAGAAATCACTTCACAACATTGGACTTTAGGCCGTATTGCATGGCATACTGTCGCTGCCATTCACATCATTACCTCAAACACAGATTTAACGTTTCACGCTCCGGCTGAAGATTATCCTGTTCCTGCATCGGCGCGGTTTATTGCTGAGAGTTATCATCAAGCCAGTAATGCATTTGTACAGGCGTTAAAAACGCAATGGACTGACGATACACTTCAAGAATGTGTCAACTTTATTGGTCAGCAATTGCCAAATGGTTCACTTTTGATGTTTTTAATTCAACATCAAAACCATCATCGAGGACAAATGACTGTCCTTATGAGACAAGCAGGTTTACCTGTTCCGGGTATTTACGGACCGGCAAAAGAGGAATGGACAACATTCGGTTTGGAGGCTCCGAAATAGGATATTGTTAAGGGCTCGAATGAATAGATGATACCAATCGATGTTGGTATCTTTTTTGTTTTAGTCCTAGAGTTATTAAACCGGTATCCATGACATGCAGACGAATCAACAGTTCAAAAGACATAAAGTAAGGTCAATAAATGCAGAAAGGTGATTATGATGATAACTAAAATGACGCGATTCAATATGAAAGACTTCAATAAACCAAACGAACCTTTCGTTGTTTCAGGGAGAATCATCCCTTCATTTAAGGACAATGTTTGGACATATACAGAGGAGAAATTTGCTGAACCTTATGTCAAAAAATATGACGATGAAGACATTGATGTCAATTATATTGAAGAAGAGGATAAAGCTGTCTTTTTTTATTACGCAGAGAACGACTGTGTCGGCCGGAGTAAGCTTCGTTCTAATTGGAATGGATACGCACTGATTGAAGACATTGCCGTTGCAAAAGATTATAGAAAAAATGGTGTCGGGACGGCTCTATTACATAAAGCGATTGAGTGGGCAAAGGAGAATCATTTATGCGGTCTTATGCTTGAAACACAAGATATTAATGTTTCAGCTTGTCATTTTTATGCCAAAAATAACTTTGTCATAGGAGCGGTCGATACAATGCTTTATTCCAATTTTTCAACAGCAAATGAAATTGCGGTTTTTTGGTACTGTAAATTTTAAATATAACAGTATTTGATGTTTCGTCATTTAGCGGGTGTGGTCGCAAAGTATTCAAAACATCGGCTTGAAGATTTATAATAAGGTATATCAATCAATGCAGGGGGAGTTATGTATGAAGTGCAAAAAAATGAACAGGGTACAATTAAAAGAGGGAAGCGTATCAATGGCCCTATAAACTGCGTCTGCCCTCATTAATGGAGGGAAATTTGTGAATACGCCTTATTCACAGTCAGCTTTACGGCACAACCAAGTGTTCATTTGGCTTTGTGTTCTGTCATTTTTCAGCGTATTCAATGAAATGGTTTTGAACGTCTCATTACCTGATATCGCCAACGATTTTCATAAACTGCCGGCGAGTGCAAACTGGGTGAACACGGCCTTTATGTTAACCTTTTCCATCGGAACTGCTCTGTATGGGAAGTTATCAGATCAGCTGGGCATCAAAAAGCTGCTTCTATTTGGAATTATGGTAAATGGCTTCGGGTCGATTATTGGATTTGTCGGACACTCTTTCTTTCCTGTACTCATTCTGGCCCGATTTATTCAAGGGGCTGGTGCAGCCGCATTCCCGGCTCTTGTGATGGTTGCAGTAGTACGCTATATTCCGAAAGAAAACAGGGGTAAAGCATTTGGTCTGATCGGGTCGCTGGTGGCAATGGGGGAAGGTGCCGGACCAGCTATTGGCGGAATGATCGCTCATTATATTCACTGGTCATATTTGCTGCTTATTCCGACAGCAACAGTTATCACCGTTCCATTCCTGATGAAACTGCTGGAAAAGGAAGAAAGAATCAGCGGGCGCTTTGATATGGCGGGGATTATATTAATGTCTGCAGGCATCGTATTTTTTCTGCTGTTTACAACGTCATATAGACTATCTTTTCTGATCATCAGTATTCTGGCTTTCCTGATATTTGTGAAACATATTAGGAAAACTCAAGATCCCTTTGTTGACCCTGCACTGGGAAAAAATGTCTTGTTTATGATGGGCGCCCTTTGCGGAGGCCTGATATTCGGCACTGCAGCAGGATTTGTGTCTATGGTTCCTTATATGATGAAAGATGTTCACCATTTAAGTACTGCGGCAATTGGAAGCGGGATTATGTTTCCCGGAACGATGAGCGTCATCATCTTCGGTTACATTGGGGGATGGCTTGTTGATCGGAAAGGTTCTTTATATGTCCTGACCATTGGGATTGCATTGATGTCTTCCAGTTTTTTAATCGCTGCCTTTTTCATAGATGCGACACCTTGGCTCATGACCGTTATCATCGTTTTTGTTTTTGGGGGGCTCTCCTTCACAAAAACGGTTATATCTACAATTGTGTCTGGCAGTTTGGAACAAAAGGAAGCCGGCGCCGGAATGAGTCTGCTTAATTTTACGAGCTTTTTATCAGAGGGAACGGGTATTTCGATTGCAGGCGGTTTATTATCGGTCCGCTTGCTGGATCAAAGGCTGCTGCCTGTTAACGCTGATCATTCCGCTTATTTGTACAGTAATATGCTCATTCTTTTTGCAGGAATCGTTGTTATGAGCTGGCTGGTAACCATGAATGTCTATAAACGTTCGCAAAGAAATGACTAAAAAGGGAAAAGGATCAAACTTGATAAAAGTTTTGATCCTTTTTTTAGGAGCTTCCTTATTCCGAAACCTTTTGCCGATCAATGAAAGGGGAGTTAAAGTGAATTACATTTATAAGAAAAAGGAAAAGAAAAATGGAAATTGTCTCATTTCAATCAGAGATAAATGGGAGAACGCACTTATTGAGTTTGAACAAAAAAATAATCAAATTGAGATCATGATCAATTACCGTAACGAGAAAACAACCAAGTTTTCACTGCCAATCGAGACTTTTGAAAAAGTGTATGAGGATATTAAAATAGGCCGGAGAGAAAGTTAATCATTCTGTTTGAAAATGACCATGAAGTTCGTAAGCGGTATGGTTTTAACCGCATCTGGATTCCCCTGGAAAAGTAAAGGCTTTTGGGGATTTATGTCAAAATAATAGTAAGTACCTTATGCAACAGGGAGTTTGGTTGCTTCATAAGGAGGGGGAAGTATGAAAAATAAGATTCACATATTGGGAGCCTCTGGTGTCGGAACGTCAACATTGGGTGTTGCATTATCAAAGCATTTGCCGCATACGCATCTTGATACTGATGATTACTATTGGACAGATAAATTCACTAAAAAAAGAGAAATCCCTGAAAGAAGAAAGTTGCTTAAAAAAGACTTGACAATAAATGAGAAATGGATTCTTTCTGGCGCAGTGTGCCGCTGGGGCGATGATCTAAAAAGTTATTTTGACCTTGTCATCTTCTTATGGATTCCGCAGGATATACGGCTTGAGAGATTAAGGCATAGGGAATTTCAGCGTTATGGAAACGAAGTGTTAGCCGGCGGCAGTAAATATGAACAATCAAAAACATTTTTAGAGTGGGCTTCTTTATATGATCATGCCGGAATGGAAGTTAGAAGCAAAGCTTTACACGAACATTGGATGGCAGATTTATCTTGTCCATTGTTAAAAATTGAAGGAGATTACTCAGTCAATGAAAGAGTTGATCGTGTCTTGGATTATCTGAATTCTAATTAAACTGACGGATGGAGATAACTGCAAAATCCAAAAGTCAAAGACAGTTCCGGCCATTTTAACGGAGCTGTTTTTTCATACCGCTTTCAGTTTGTCTGTTGTGAAGTGATTTATTTTCGGCAGCATCCCACAACAGAGAAGTGATTTGTTATTCGTTAAGTTCTCCGTTGGAGTATTTCTCTAAAATTCGTATAAATCGTTCATCACCTAATTAATTATTTCTTTGTTTATATTTATTATCCATTTCATTTTCACACCGAATTAAAGCCCTCTCATAACGAGAAGGGCTTTCCGCCTTTTGATACTTTCTCCTCAAAAAGAAGGGGAAGGCTTTATCCGTTTATCCCTCGTATCGTTTATTAATCAACTCTGTAAACATGGGGAATTATTGGTTAACTTAGAATTTTTTTGATCCAAACAAATATCTTTAAAAAAGTTACCGGCAACTTTCTGCGGCATATCGCAGTGTTCGATTGTTTAGTCCTTTTTTTTCATAATCTTTACAAATCTGAAAAAGTCATCATCATCCGGCAGGGGCTTGTCATCTTCGCGTCCATTGCGATGCATATGCGGATCAGAGTGATGTTCATTGTAGAACTCTACGATATGGAATCCGCACTTATTCACATAGAAGTTGATATTTCGCTTTTCAAAATAAGGTGTCACGGTTTCCCAAAGCACAGTATCCGGATACTGTTCTTCTATGGCTTTCCAAGCAGAAAGACCAATCCCCTGGCTGTGATATTCTGGAGATACATAGAATAAATCTAGCGAATTATGATGTGTTTCGTTGTTGATACGTACTACTGCACCACCGACCTTCTTACCATCCCGAAGAATATGATATACGACTGCTCCGGGAGCGTCGAAAGACTCTTGAACATCATTGTCCGATGGAATCGGTCCGCCTTCGCAATCACCGAACGTTTCAATCACGGCGATCGCAAAGGCTTCTTGTAATTTTTTTTGGAATTCTGGCAGATCAGATTCCTTTGCTGGTTCCAGAATAACTTTTGGTTCCTTTTTTGTTTTCATGATTGCTCACTCCTTCATTTGCTGAAATATCGAATTCAGTCGTTCGGTAAAATATTCTAGCTGTTCTGCCGCTTTTTCTTCCGCGGTAAATTTGGCGTTAAAATACTTCAAAAGCTTTCTCCTGTCTTTTTGTATGATGTCTTTTTCTTTGTTTCCTTAGAAAACAAGCTGCATGTAACCCTTATTTACTATTGTTCACTGCCGTATTAAGTGTGGTACGCGGGATTTGCCATCATTCTCAAACTTTTCCTGCGAAAAGTTGCAAAAATAGTCGAATGTGGCGCCTTTGACTATGAACATGCGTAAAAGATTCAATTTAGATTCGGTCATGAGCAATGCACATTGAGTAAACTCTGGTGAATTTATTAGCCCAAAGAAGCCTAAATGATATAAAAATAACTAGTATATATATCAAATCTGTCCGTTTAATGCCCGCTTCTCAACAACTAATTTGAAGTCATGCAATCTGTGCAAGGGGGTTATTTCTGAATAGATTTTTCCGAATGCAGCGGAGTCGCTTTGGGACTCCCGTTTACTTTGCCGTACGTCAGCTTGCGCCATATCAATTCCATCGGACCGTACTTAAATCGTTTCAACCACAATGTACTAAAGCTCATAAGCACGAAGTACACGGCCAGACTGAACATGAACGTGCCGGCGGATTGAATATGATCCGCAAGCCCGAATCCGTACCGGAGGAACAGAACTGTTCCAATGATAGAGTGAAGCAGATAACAGGTCAATGACATCCGTCCGACTTTGGTGAATATCATCATAGGGCCTCGCAGCTGAGGAACGTACAGAAACAGCATTGCAAAAGTGCTCATATAAAACATACTTCCGGTTAAGCCGCCATTTTGACCCAAGACAGAGGAAATGTCCTTCCACAGCATATTCTCAGAAAGATTAAACATGTCTAGTAATATACTGCTTTGTGTTATTAGAAAAGCGATTGTGCTAATGATCCAGATACGCTTCCATATGAACTTTTTCGCTTCCATGTCTTTGAAAAATTCCATCTTAACAAAGTACACGCCCAGCAGAAACATGAGAAACATGGAATAGATCATAGAGAAAGAGCCAGCCGCCATCGTGACCATATCTGTCCACCGAGTGCTGATGGATTCCATGTAAGTAAGGGTTGTGTGGCTAAACAAAGTAAACTCTGAAAAATTCGGGTTTTTTGACCCTGCAGTATTGATGACATTGTACAACATTGTGAAAACAGGGGTCAGGAATTGAAACACGATAAGTGCGATAATCCATCTAAGCACCGTTTTGGCCGTGCGTTTATAGAAGGCGAGTAACAGGAAGCCGCTTACGGCGTAAAAGGTCAATATGTCACCGACCCAAACAAATGTGATGTGCAAAATGCCAAATCCCAACAGGATAGATAACCTACGGGCAAACAGCTTGTTGGGACTATCTACCTTCTGCGCGGCTCGATCCATAAAGATCATAAACCCAACTCCGAACAAGAAGGAGAATAATGTAACGAATTTCCCTTCGGCAAACCAGGAAACCAGATTGTGCAGGACGTCATCGGAGGCCATTTCGAATCCCTTTACTGAATCTACGATCAGGAAATAGTTGACAATAATAATGCCAAGCAAGGCAAATCCACGTACGATGTCCAGAAAATGAACCCGTTCCCGCAGACTTACCGGTTGCCCGCGTCCTTCGTTTTGTACAATCATATCAATACTCCTTTTCCATTTATCATTGCAATGTGCAGTGCGGATCTGAAAAACTTGAGCCTTACAATGGATAAATATAAAGACAGAATCTTAACAATTTATGAAGGTTCATCATTTTTTTAGAAAATGTGACAAATTTGTGGCGAACATCAGCTTTCATAAACTGTTAAGATTTACGTAGTATCTTATAACGTACGTGTTACTTATGAATGATATATAGTAAGGTCACACGAGAAATAACATCAAGAATCATGAGGTGAAAGAGGCATGACCCATCGAATATTAGTCGTAGAGGATGATCATGATATTGGTGATCTTTTGGAGGAATCCCTTACGCGTGCAGGATACGAGGTGCTAAGAGCCAAGGATGGGCAGCGAGCATTGCAACTTGTGAATGATTCGCTCGATTTGGTTATTTTGGATATTATGATGCCAGGCATTTCGGGAATCGAAACCTGTCAGCACATCAGGAAAACCTCTAACGTTCCAATTCTGTTTCTGACGGCCAGATCGAGTACACTCGATAAAACTGAGGGATTACTCGCCGGCGGCGATGATTATATGACTAAACCCTTCTCGGAAGAGGAACTTCACGCCAGAGTGATTGCTCAATTACGCAGATATACAATCTATCAGGAAAAGAAGGAACAGGAAGAAACATTTCTTATCGGGGGCAAACTGAGAGTGAGCGAAGAATTTAATGAGGTTTGGAAAGAGGAGCAGCAAATCAAGCTGTCAGATCTGGAATATCGTATCCTGAAACTGCTGATGAGCAAACGCAACAAAATATTTTCTGCTCAAAATATATATGAGAGTGTGTGGGGACAGCCTTACTTTTACTGTTCCAACAATACGGTGATGGTGCATATTCGGAAGCTGCGCTCCAAAATTGAGGATGATCCGGCACGTCCGGTTTATATAAAAACTGAATGGGGAAGAGGATATCGATTTGGCACATCGTAAATTTACGCTAACCAAAAAACTGGCTTTGCTGATCATGGTTGCTGCGATTGTGAGCGGTGTGATCTTTCTGACGTTGCAAAAGATCACAGATGATCTGATCGAGGGATACCTGAGTTCGGATGAGTATTACCACAAGGAGTCAGCGAGATACATTCAAAAATTCAGTCAGTACGTTTCAGAAAATGAGTTGTCTACATCGGATAGAAAAGCGTTTGGCGAGTGGGTCAAAAAAGAAAATTATATTAACCTCACCATATTCAAGGATCAGGAGCTGCAATATGATTCCGTTTATTCTGAATCGGATTATGGAAAGGAAAAGCTGACTCAGTATGCTCAAAATCATTCACATCCGGTCAAGTTCAGAGATGGTGAAGGACGAGTCATTATCGACGGTTTCTACTCTTCCCGATATTATGATCTGGCCTTTACTTTGGATTTGCTCGGTGCAACCCTCATCTTTTTAATCATTGTTCTCTTGGGCATTCGCCAAAGTCTTCGCTACCTTAAAACGCTTCACCAAGAGATTCATATTCTTGAAGGGGGCCAGCTGGACTACGAGATGACGATAAAAGGGCATGATGAATTAGCGATGATTGCAAAGAGCATTGAGGATCTGCGGAAAGCTTTCCTGGATAAACTTAAAGCTATCGAGGAATTGCAAGCTGAGAGCCGCAGCCTGGTTACCGAAATGTCGCACGATATGCGCACACCGCTGACGTCGCTGATCATGAATCTGGAGTTTGCCAAAAAAGAGGGAGGCGAAGCGGGTTCCAACAAAGATCGGTATGTAGCCAATGCTTATGGTAAAGCACTGCAATTAAAAAGCTTGTCTGACAATCTGTTTGCGTATTTCCTGCTGGACAAGGAATATGAGGCCGATCTGGAGACCGTTGCAGTGAAAGAAGTGATCTACGATCTAATATCAGATCAGATTGCTATCCTTCATCAGGAGCATTTCCGGGTCCATATTTCAGGCGAGCTGCCGGAAACCTATATTAACGTGAATTTGGAGGAGCTTGGGCGTGTATTTGATAATGTGTTGTCAAACTTATTTAAATACGCAGATCCGGAAGAAGAAATCAGCATCACGTTTATATCGGATCAAGAAATATTTGAGATTCATGTTAGCAATACGATTAAACTTGCGGATGTAACACCGGACAGCAACGGACTCGGTGAAAGAAGCATTGCGCGAATGATGTCCCGCATGCAGGGGCAGTTTCACAGTATACAAAAGAATTCCAAGTACTGCATCGTGCTGCGATTTTGGAACAGAAAGATGTAGGCTGCGAATCAAAACGACGAAAATATTGTAATAGGAGACAACAAGATGAGATTTTCCAACAATTTTAAAAAGGCGCCTTACCTGTTACAAGCGCTTCTCAATGTCTGTCTGTTCTTCCTGGCGATAGCCTTAAGCGGACTTCTGATCAGCGAGACATGGTACATCGTGCAATTCGTATACAAGTCACTGTTCAACAAAGTGGACAGCTATTATGAGATGCTTGGGGAACTGCTTATATTCTTCATGTACTTTGAGTTCATTGCTTTGATTATCAAATACTTCAAATCAGACTTTCATTTCCCGCTTCGCTACTTTATTTATATTGGCATCACGGCTGTCATTCGTTTGATTATCATCGATCATGATCAGGCGATCTCAACGTTCTGGTGGGCGATGGCCATTCTTGCAATGATTTGTGCATTCTTTATTGTCAATAGACGAAATTCTGTTGTTGAACATTAATAAATTAGTTCACTTTATACCGATACGCCACTAAAATGTCCCTAATTGTGAATGAGAGCTGGAACAGAATAAAAAAATTGATATCGGTACTTGTCCCAAGGACATGACATGAACTGTCTGGAAATGAGATTGCTTCTTTATTTTACAAGGAAGAGATTAAAATTCTTAATAAATAATGATTAGTCGAATTTCATTGACAGACAGTATGGATCAAGTAGCATCTTACCTTTTACTCACTTTGTTGATGCAGACAGTGCTTCAAATGTTGGTTTCAAAATGGCAGGGGATCAAGTTGGGGCTAAAGGAAGGGAAGAACCCTTCCTTTTTTACTTGGACAGACTGAAAACAGTGCCCTTTTTCTGGTCAAAATGAATATAAAATGATGTAAATGAGCGGAAGGTGTCCGTAAGTAATCATTGTAAAAGAAATAACTATGTCCTATACGAACTGTAAAATCTCCCGTTTTTGTTTATACATCCAAGCTTGGGTGAGAAATTCTTAAAATCGTAATTTGTCTTGAGAATTAGTAGCGGGTTTCTTTAATTGACGCATCCAAATAAAGTGTCGGATCAAATAAAAAGCAGTTATAAGGGCAAGCATTAATAAAACCCATATTGATGAGAAAGAAAGGATAATTAAAAAGCTGATAATAAGCATTAATGATAAACTCTTTGAAAACTTACCAGGTAGCAGTTTATATGCAGACAAAATACCGCAAATCGCATTACTAATAAAGAAAGCATTTGCTATGCCGACAATTTGTTCAACATTAATGAAGTTTATAAATAAAAGAATAAAAACGATTGTATGAATTAATGTTAATAAGCCTATGGCTCCAATTGGTATGTTTGTTTTGGAGCGGAAAGAAATCAAGGTTGTTTTTTTATTCTCTGAGGCTATTAGACGTGATACTCCGCCAGTAACCAATAAATATGTGCTCATACATAATATTGTTGTGATGAAAGCCATTGTCGGTGAAGCAAACGTTCCAAGCAATGGAATTAAAATAATCGTTAATGTGTGTGTGTGATGTAAATCAATCCATTGATAAGAAGCAGCTACAACAATACAAACCGTTGTGATGACCACTGAGCTTATTACTATTGCTTGGGGAATCGTTCTTTTTCTGTTTTTGACATCCAAACTATAATTACCTATAATTTCCCAACCAACTAGAGCCCAAAAAAGTAATAGAATACTATAACCAAAATCATCAAGATGAAATGGTGTTTTAATAAAAGCTTTATCCCTCATAAAGGGAATTGAACTAATTCCGCCACTTAACAATATTGCTGTGGCAATTGTGGAGAACATAAATGACACTTTTCCTACAGAAGAGATATTCAATAATAGAACGAATAAACAAATCATCATCAGAATGATTCCATATGTCTCTAGCGGCCAACCATTACTTTTGAACAAAGCCTTTAGATATTGACTGGCTGTCATGAGAACGGCAACTGGCCCCACACTGCCCGCAATAATAAAAAATACAGAAGTTAATTGTTTTATATGTTGTCCAAATGCAAGATCGACTGTATGCGCAACACCAGATTCATTCGGAAATAAAACACTCAATTTTCCAAACAATGAAGCAAATAGAAAACTAATGATCATCATCATAAACCATGCTAATATGGCATAATCTCCAGTCTTACCATAAATGATTGGTGGAAGCAATATAATTCCCGATCCTAAAATAGGACCAACAATTAATCCGCTTAAAAGTACGGGGCCGAGTTTTCTTTCTCTCACTTTCCATTCCATCCTTTCCTAAACGTGTTTTACGATCATATTCCAATTGTAATTTGTTTCCTTTCATCGGTAAAATAGATATATATGAACTGTTCCATCGGAATTAGTGATGTTCAAAGGGGGGAGACATGATGGAAATACGGCACTTAAAAACATTTATAACAATTGTGGAAAAGGGAGGATTTACAAAGGCAGCTGAATATTTGGGTTATGCCCAATCGACCATAACTTCACATATTAAAGATATTGAGCAAGAAATAGGAAAACCGTTATTTAATCGTTTTGGGAAGAAAATGCTGTTAACTGAAGCGGGGGAACTTTTGTTTCCTTATGCAAACGAAATGATCAGGATATCTGAAAAAGTAAAACAAATACAATCCAACGATGAACCGATGGGGACTCTCGTTATTGGTGCTCCGGAATCTTTAACGGTTTACCGTTTACCTCCAATTATTCACGAATTCAAAAAGCTCTTTCCTAAAGTGAAAATAACATTGAAATCATCGACATGCTGGGAATTAAAAAACGATCTCCGAACTGGGAAGGTGGATTTAGCGTTTCTTTTGGAGTACGAACAAGAGGAAGCTGATTTATATATAGAAAAATTGATAACTGAACCAATGATCTTGATATTCCCTGAACATCATCAGTTGAAAAATATTTCATTTGATGAATTTTATTTTTCACCTGATGAAGTGATTTTATATACAGAACATGGGTGCAGCTACCGTACTTACTTTGAAGAGTATATGAAACACCAAGGACCGGTTTCGGAGAATACCTTTGAATTCTGGAGTGTAGAGGCAATTAAGCAGTGTGTGATGTGCGGATTAGGAATTTCGTTATTACCGTTGATCACTGTACAAAAAGAGTTGAAAGAAAACAAATTAAGTGGATTGATTTTGAATGAAACACGTATTTTAACGCAGATGGCTTATCATAAAAAAAGATGGCATTCCTTAGCGATGGCTGAATTTATAAATATCGTAAAAAAACATGCGGAATTATGGAAAAGAACTCAGACTTTATAGTCGATGTTCATTAAAGTCTTCGAGTCGGTGCAAAAAGAGGAGGGGATGAGACCCCTCCCTTAAAACCTTCAATTCCTCTAATTTCTTTGTAAGATATATTATTTTTTTGAAATGGGGATCCAAATTTCACTTTTAAAAGATGGCGATGTTACATCTTTATGCTCGTTCCACAGGATTTCTGGGCCTTCAATTTGTTCATAATGTGACGATGGAAACCATTCGGAATAAATCCGCCCCCATACTTCCTGCAGTGCATCCGGAAATGATCCGGATGCTTCGAACACAGCCCACGTTGAGGCAGGGACTTCAAGCTGTGATAGGTGATTTGGGCAATGTTTCGTTGTGGCTGCGCCAATATAGTGATCAAGCTCTCCTGTTTCCTCTGTCCGGCCTTCAGAAAAGTTCGTGGATGCACTAATGAGTCCTACAGGCGCTACATTAGAAAGCTCTTTTAGTTGATTGATTGCTGCTTCATCTAAACTTTCCCACATCGATGCAATGTCAGGATTCACGCCTTTAAACAAAATAGGGACTCTTTTTTTAATGCCGACGATGCGAAATGCCTCTTTTTCTTCAATGCGATAGTTCATTTCATTTCCTCCTTTGATTGATAACTGGAAGGTCATTCGCGGATAAGCTTTAAGTGAATGGCCATTATGTTTAGCTTCTGATGGTCTTATGACATGCAGATTTTGAAATGCTCGTGCGAAAGAATCTGGTGAGTGATAACCGTATTTTATCGCAAGATCAATCACCTTTACGCTGCTGTCTTTAAGTTCAAAAGCTGCAAGAGTAAGACGTCTGCGGCGAATATATTCCGATAATGAAATACCTGTAAGGAAGGAAAACATCCTTTTAAAATGATATTCAGAGCAGAAAGCAAGCCTTGCTGCTTCTTTGAAATCAATATCGTTCGTGAGGTTTTCTTCAATATACGTTAATGCGCTGTTCATCCTTTTAAGCGAATCCATTTATTTGACCTCCTTTAACAAAAGAATAACAGGAGCGAAATGTATCTACCCGACATTTCGTGCACAGTTTTGCAGGATAACTTATATGTAATAAATTAAGTTATTCACCTGTATTTGTATAGATAAAGAAAACCACCTAATAACTCTTGGGTTTCATAAGATGAAAGAAGTTATCATTGTTTTATCAATTACCTTTAACAAAACTTTCTCTATTGAAAAGAAAGAGGAAGTGATTCCTCTTTAAGGGAGATCACTTTTACTTATTCGACGAAAGCAGCAGTTTAGCGGACGAAGGAGAAAAATCAGTTGCCTTACTTGAATATTAAATAGGTGTAAAAAAGTGGTTATTCATACGGATTGAAAAAGAAGAATACGCAGCTGATTCACTTGCTCTTGTTGGGGGCAAGTGTTGACAACCCTATACTGGTTTAATTAAAGAAGGAGTATAAAACCTGTATCAATGGTGTTACAAGATATCTGTGACACAGGTTTTATATGTAGGTAACTAATATTTTTGCATATGTAACATTGCATTTTTTTATTATGCAATAGTTCACTCTATTTCTGCTTTCAATTTTTCGAACCACTCTAAATTAACCAAGTGATGTGAACGGGAATTTTCATTCATGCGGCGAAAGTAATTGATTGTGCCGGGAATTTCTTGAGTGATGGACAGGTATTCATCAAGAAGCTCGATTCGAGTTTTAGTCTGATCGATTTGTGATTGGATCAGATCCAGTAATTTATTTTTGTCGAATTCATCGGCAAAGAGTAACGCCCCATAAAATGGCAGGTTCACATATTCCGATTTGGTGCCGTATTTGATCATTAATTTTTCGAATTCTGCCTTTCCCGAATCTGTGACTTTAAAGTTACGGATTTCACGCCCGCTGGTTGAGGGTTTCTGCTGAATCTGTTCAATCAAACACTTTTCTTCAAGTTGCTGCAGATTGTAATAAAATGAACCTTTCGTGAAGTTAACAATGTATTTGTAATGACGTTTTTCCATTAAAGCCAGAAGTTCATAGCCGTGAGCTCCGGGGTTTTGGATGAGCAAGCCAAGGATAAGTAAGGGAATCATGGTTTCATCACCTTCGCCATCCGCGCCTCAAATTCCGCGTACGTGATTTTACCCGAAGCCAAATCCATACTATGAAGGTAAATCTGTTCTGTTTTAGAATAGCCACCATTCACTTTCAGTGATTGCTCCTCTCCCGAAATGGGTTTCAGGATATGGTGCTTTTTCGAAAAAGCCTCGAAATAGCGGTAACCGAATTTGCGTTGTGAAGCTGCGTCTAAATGAATGCCATCAGGATTCGCAGTCAGACCTGCCGCAGTAACAAAATAACAATTCTGTTGTTCATTAGCAAAACGCAGCAATTGTTCATTAACCTGTCGAAATTCAGTCGCGTGCTGTCCAAAACCGGTCTTCCCAAGAAAGTCACCAAGCCCTCCAATAATCAACGGTACCTCATCAAGTTTCAACTCGTTTCTTAGCGTTTCGATGATAAGAGTTAATTTCTCGTAATAAGTTTCATGCAGCGAACGATAACTGTCACTCTCACCTTGGTGCCAAAGGATTCCACAAATTTGACTGGACTGGAGGGCGAAGCGGGCTTCGGACAAAGCATGCTGAAAAAGGATGCCTTCCGGATGCCAGTCATTCAATGAACTGCCGCCTTCCGCACAGGGGATCAAGCCAATTTCTTCATCGGGATGAGCTTTCGACCATGCATCTGCAAAAGATGCCGCCAGGCCAACGCCGGAAACCGGACGGTCGTAATTAATCGGCTCTGTCATCATCTGCCACTGTCCATTGCGCAGCATTTTTATTTTTTCATTATAGATAGGGTCTACTTCATTCAAAAATCCACGGCCCGCCATATTCGACTGCCCCAACATTAAAAAAGACTTTATCATCTAATTTTTTTCACTTCTTTACATCAATATTTTAGTCTAATTAGACTATAGTCAATTCAGCTTGTCTTGTAAAGTTTCAACTAGGTTTTATTTTTATTATTAGTATGTATGAAGAACAAACTAACATTGAACATTTGGTGGATGTATTTGAGAAATAGCAAGTTCTTTTGCTTTAGGTCTTGATAAACAATGAAAAAACAACAAAAACCCTGTCATGTAAGGGTTCCTATGAGGTTCAAAATCATTTTTCATAGGAAATACATTCAATGATGGGGGTGTAGCCCAAATGAAATGGATTGTTAAAAAGGGAGGGCTGTGTTGAAGGGGTTAAATATCAATAAAAAATTATTAAAAAGGTTAACGATTGTACGAATTCTATTCATTTGTTATGTTTTATTTTTAAATCCTGAAGTTATACTAGAAGAGCAATGTCCTAAAATGCAGAAAAAGCCGGGATGTCAGATCCGGCTTTTCGCTCACTTTCCCTTCTTCTTCCGCTTCTCCTTCTCCGCCCGGTAAAACTCATGAAACATTTTCATCAATGCGCGTTTTTCAATCCGCGACACGTAACTCCTTGAAATGCCGAGCTCCTTTGCGATCTCGCGCTGCGTTTTTTCTTTTTTTAGATCAAGCCCGAAGCGGCCGACGATGACTTCTTTTTCGCGGTCGTCTAAAATGTCGATATATTTTTTGACCTTTTCAAGTTCCATGTTGAGCTGAATGGTGTCGATCACATCTTCGCTTTCCGACTTGAGGACATCGATCAGGCTTATTTCATTCCCTTCTTTATCCTGGCCGATCGGATCATGAAGGGAGACGTCTTTTTTCGTTTTTTTCAATGCGCGCAGGTGCATTAAAATCTCATTTTCAATACATCGTGCGGCATATGTGGCAAGCTTCGTGCCTTTTCCGGCTGAATAGCTTTCAATTCCTTTGATCAGCCCGATTGTACCGATGGAGATCAGATCTTCTGCGTCCTCTCCCGTGTTTTCGAATTTTTTCACAATATGGGCGACTAAACGGAGATTATGTTCGATCAGCATGTTGCGGGCGTGTTCATCTCCTTCAGCCATAAGGTCTAAGTATTTTTTCTCCTCATTATTTGAGAGCGGTTGTGGAAAGGCATTATTTTTCACGTATGATACTAAAAACACAAGTTCTTTCACAATAAACCCGAGCGCTGCAAAAACACCTGTCACCGTCCTCACCTCCACAAAGTTATGTAGGCAATCGCCTATATGTAACTGTATGTGTCGGTAGGGCTGTTTGTGTCTGTACAGGGAAATTAATCAAAATCGGGTTTTATTTCTCACAGCCTCTTGATTTTTGCTGATTGAGCCTGTATATTGTTAAAAAAAGTAAGGGTAAAAACAATATAACCGAAAAGCGCTGAAGAGACGAGTAGACAGATATCATTCATGACAGAGAGCTCCGGGAGCTGTGAAGGAGTATGAATGGATGTGTTGAAACAAACCTCTTAGCTTCGCATCGGAATCATGCAACACGAGGATGATGCGGCGGATACTCCTGTTACCGAGTAAGCTTTGTACCCGGCATGGCCGGCACCAAACCGAATTGAGGTGGCATAGCGGGCTGTTTCCCGTCCTCAAGACTTTATTGTCTTGAGGGCGTTTTTTATTTCTAAGGGAGGGATAAGATGAAAAACCTGAAGTCTTGGCGGTACCCGATGTTTCTGTTAACCGGAATCGGGATAGCAAATATTGGTGAATGGATTTATTTTTTGTCTCTTAATCTTATTGTCTTAAAAGAAACGGGGTCTGCTTTTGCGGTTTCCATCCTTTATTTAATCAGGCCTGCGGCTGTTTTGATGACAAATGGGTGGGCGGGCAGCATCATCGACCGGTGCAACAAACGGAATATGATGATGTCGCTTGATTTCATCCGGGCTGCATTCATTGCCGTTCTGCCGCTGATGTTTACTGCACGGTCTTTATTTTCCGTTTATTGTATTGTATTTTTGATTCAAATGGCCAATGCGATGTTTCGTCCGTGTTCCATGGCGTATGTGACGATGCTTATCCCGGCTGAAAGGAGAAAACGATTCAATTCACTAAGGGCTTTGTCGGAATCAGGGGCTTTTCTCCTCGGTCCGGCTGCGGCCGGGCTGCTTTTTATCGCCGGCACGCCGATTTTTGCGATTTGGGTGAATGCGGCGGCTTTAGTGCTGTCCGGGTTCATCACGATGATGCTGCCGAACCTTGAAAATGAGCCTCACGTACATTCTCCCAGACAGAAGCTTTCTTTGGCAGTGTACAAAGAAGATTGGAAGCTCGTCTATCGCTTCAGCCGAACGGCGCGAAACGTCATGATCATTTATTTTTTATTCAGTCTGGTCATGACCGTTATGCCATCCGCGCTTGATTCGCTTGAAGCCGCTTTTGCAAAAGAGGTTCTTCAGCTGACTGATGCCGATTACGGTTTTCTCGTCAGTGTCTCAGGGGCAGGCATTATTGCGGGGGCGCTTGTCAATGTGTTCTTTAATAAAAAAATGCCGGCTTCTTTATTGATGGGAATAGGCTCTTTATTCACAGCGGCCGGATATATGATTTATGCTTTTTCTGACGTTTTTTGGACGGCTGCTTTCGGATTTTTCCTTCTCGCTTTTTTTCTGGCATTTGCCAATACAGGCTTTCTGACGTTTTATCAAAAGAATGTTCCGGTGGACATCATGGGGAGAGTGGGGAGCTTTTATTCATTAGTCGAAGCTGTCTTCATTATAGTGGTAACGGCGGTTTTCGGAGCGGCTTCTGTCAGTTCGTCCGTCCGCGGCATCGTCATCGCAGGCGCTGCTGTTATGCTGGCGTTGGCAGCCGTTTTATGCTCGTTCTTATTTGCGGCCGCAAAAAGGAGGACTCCTGATGTATTTCAAGCGGATCAATGTAAACAAACATAAAGAGACGGCCGTTTCATTTCGTGAGGATTCGTTTTTCGTCAGCTTTTCAGAGCGAAGGGTGTTTCGGAATATCACCTGAGAGTTTCGGGGGCAATAAAGCGGCTCTGTCATTTTACAGAAAGAAAAACATGGAGTGATCGGTTCAGAATGTAACGGAAAAGTTCTCAGAATGAGAGGAGCCGTACCGCCGGAATAGGGGGCGGTACGCGCTTCATTTTTTCGTTGTTTTTAAAAGGCCGTGAAACTTCTTATAAATGACCGCCATTAAGACGAGCATATACATTCCGTAAATCCCGAAAGACAGCAGTTTGTTGCTTGTAAATGAAGCGCCTGCGACTGTCACGATCACAATGTTCGGAATTTTGCCGAGCACCGACGCAGAAAAAAAGATCGGCCATCGGATATGACTCAGCCCGCAGACGGTATTCATGGCAAGCGACGGTATAATCGGAATCAGCCGTCCGAAAAGCACCGCCGTAAACGCGTGCTGATGAAATGAATCTTCATATTGGGCCGCGGCCGGGTAAGCCAGCAACTTTTTTCTGGCCCAGTCTCTGAATCCGTACCGGACGAGAAAAAACAATGCCATTGTTCCGAGCATTGCGCCTGACAATGTAATCCACACCCCGTTTACAATCCCGAAAACCGCTCCGTTTAAGGCCGCGATAATGGCGAATGGAACGATCGGAAAAAATACGTCAGCTGCGACCAGAAGGATACTCATAAGCACGGCGTACATGCCGCCCGCGCGAATCATGCTGAGCCAGACGTCTTTTTGCATAAAGCCGATCATCACGACAGCAATGATGACGGCAAGACTGAATCCCTTTTTTATCATCTGCACGTTCACCTCTTTTCAATTAGTATACAGCACAAATCTATCTCCTTCTATTAAAATAAGCTGTCCGATAAGCTCATTTGTTTATCAGCATTTGCCGTTTGATGAGAAACGGCTGCACCCGGATTTGGACAAAAACAAGCGGGAAGCGGGTGATGTGCATCATTTGATGCAGAGAATGATTTTTTATAAAAGGGGACACGTTAACAGTAGTGTTTACTGGAGGTGTAAACGTTGAGATGCTTTCATCTGATCATCATGATATGCGTCCTCACGAGTCTCACTGCCGTGTCCGCCGATGCGAAATCTTTAAAAAGAAGTGACATGGAGAAGACGGGAAACGTGTACTGGGATATAAGGTCTGAAAAAAAGAAACTATCTTTAACCTTCGATGACGGCCCCCATCCTGTCTATACGGAGGCAGTGTTAGACGTGCTGAAACAGCACAATGTGAAAGCAACCTTTTTTTGTGTCGGGAGCCGTATAGACAAATACCCCATAACGGCAAAACGCATCGTTGAAGAAGGGCATGAAATCGGCAACCATACGATGAACCATGTTTATTTTCACCGTCTGAAACGCAAAGACATTTTACAAGAGCTTCACAGCTCAGCGCATCATATCACATCGCTGCAGCCGGAAGGGGACAAGTTATTCCGCCCGCCGGGAGGGTCGCTGAATCATACGGCTTTCAAAAGCATCTTAAAAGAGGGCTATCATATCATCATGTGGTCATGGAACCAAGATCCGAGGGACTGGAAAAGGCCCGGGAAAGGAAAAATCGTCAGGCACGTTGTTTCACATGCCAGAGATGGAGATATCGTTCTTCTGCATGACGGCGGAGGAAACCGGCGCCAGACGGTTGAGGCTTTGAAAGAAATCATTCCCAAGCTGAAAAAGCAGGGCTACACGTTTGTTAAGGTTTCGGATTTGATCGGACAGGATTCCGGCCCTTTTCATATCCAGTAAAGAGAGCGCCGCGTTGAAAGCCGCCAAAGAGATGTGTACCATAGGAGGTAAGGTTTGGGGGGAGAGAAAATGAAGTTTGCTGTTCTTTTTATTACGATAATCTGTCTGTTATCAGGATGCGCCGCGGGCAAAGAGAAAAGTGTTGTCGCGTTCGGCGACAGCAATACGCGCGGTTCCAACTGGGATTATCGTGATTATCCGAAGGCGCAGCAGTGGGTAAACATGTTAAAAACAGCGGAACGCGGCCGTCTTACGGTTATAAATGCGGGAATAGGCGGCCAGACGACTGAGGATGCGCGCCTGCGCTTTCAAAGCGACGTGCTGGACCGTAAGCCCCAATATTTATTTATCATGTTCGGAACAAATGATGCGGGCATTTTGACGGGCGATCAGCCGCGGGTATCAAAGAAACGGTTTAAAGAAAACCTGACTTATTTCATAAACGAAAGCAGAAATCACGGCATAAAGCCGATTTTAATGACGTGCATCCCGGTTATAGAAGGAAACGGAACGCATCATCTCTATTACTATTCGAGATATAAAGCCTCAGCCTTTAAAGAAAAAGGCGGCGCGAGAAAATGGCATAATTCCTATAACGGCGTTACGAGGCAGGTTGCAGCTGAGTTGAAAGTGCCGCTGGTGGATAACTGGAAACACTTTATACGCGCGGACGGCGGCAAAGATACAGACCGGGCGCTGATCCAATCCGGACTGATAGATCCCTCCGGAAATCATATGACGCCAAAAGGCGCCAGAATCTTAATTGAAGGCATAAAAAATGGGCGGGTTTTGGAACGCTGACGCCGTCAGCTGCCTAAACCGTTTTGCTTCTGCTTCATAGGCTGTAGAAAAAACATCTTTTGGAGGCGATTGCTATGAACCGCGGTTTCCCTCCGCAATATCCTGTATGCCCGCCTCCTCGGGTGAATGCGGGGTACTGGTACGCATTTTTTGTTGTGCTGCTCGTCGTCATTCTCATCCTGGGCGGTCTGTATTGGTTCAATATATAGCAGCCGTCCTCTTAAACACCTCTATTTTAGGGGTGTTTTTTGTTGAAAGTGGTAGTAATGCGCATAACCGAAGTGATATAATATCAGTCATCTGAGTAAAAAAAGGAAATTCGCCCGGGAATTTTTTTCTGTTTAAGAAGAAACGGAAATAATGTGTCCGAGCGATCTTCTTTTGATTTCGTTTTCAATTAACTCGATAAATTCACGGCTCAAATTCATTTCATTGGCTTTGAAATAAGATTCTATTAGTAATTCATCAGAAAGCTTTCTCATGCCGGGGACCCAATTAATGGGAGTGGCACCTCCTTACAATTGTAATCAATCATCAGACGCAAGCATATGATGGAAGGTTGCGTTTCAATCATGGTGAGGTTATCTTTAATCTACCATGAAATACAAATAAGAACAATCGTTCTGTTATCCACACTCGTAAGTGGATAACTTGTTAGTATCTTGTTTATAATCTGGATAAATCCGGATGTAATAAGAGTGGATAATGTGTGTAATTTTATCCACAACTGGTGAAGAAACCCAATTTTTGTCGAAATTTTTTTACTGAGTCCGACTTTGTTTTTAAATCTGACAGGTTTCGACATATAGATGATAGAAAGAAAAGGAAGGGTGCGGGTTTTGTTAAAAAAGTTTTTTTTACCTGACGAATTTGTGAAAAATATATTTCATATCACACCGGAAAAGCTCAAGGAACGCAATGTGAAAGGGATTATTACAGACCTTGACAACACGCTTGTGGAGTGGGACAGACCGAGTGCGACACCTCGATTAATCGAGTGGTTTGAAGAAATGAAGGAGCACGGCATTAAAGTCACGATCGTCTCCAATAATAATGAACGAAGAGTGAAATTATTCTCGGAGCCGCTTGGCATACCGTTTATTTATAAGGCAAGAAAACCGATGGGGCGCGCCTTTAAAAGAGCTGTCAGCAGCATGGATCTGAAAAAAGAAGACTGTGTGGTCATCGGCGATCAGCTGCTTACTGATGTTCTCGGCGGAAACAGAAACGGGTATCATACGATCCTCGTCGTGCCTGTCGCTTCCTCTGACGGAGTCATGACGCGCTTTAACCGCCGGATTGAACGGAGAATATTGAGTTCTTTGAAACGTAAAGGCCATATTCAGTGGGAGGATTAGGAATGGAAAAGGTTGTTTGCATCGGCTGCGGAGTAACGATCCAGACCGAGGATAAACAAGGTCTCGGATACGCGCCAAAGGCATCGCTCACAAAAGAGAATGTCATCTGTCAGCGCTGCTTCAGACTGAAAAATTACAATGAAATTCAAGATGTTTCATTAACGGATGATGACTTTTTAAATATTTTGCACACAATCGGCGATACTGACTCTCTTATTGTCAAAGTCGTTGATATTTTTGATTTTAACGGAAGCTGGATAAACGGGCTGAACCGCTTTGTCGGCGGTAATCCGATCATTCTTGTCGGTAATAAGGCCGATATCCTGCCGAAATCCGTAAAGCGGGAACGGCTCGTCCAATGGATGAAACGCGAAGCGAAAGAATACGGCTTAAAACCCCTTGATGTCTTTTTAATCAGCGCTTCCCGCGGACAAGGGATGAAGGAAGTCATTGACGCCATTGAACATTACCGCGAAGGGCGCGATGTGTATGTGGTGGGGTGTACCAATGTCGGCAAATCCACATTTATCAACCGGATTATTAAAGAGGTCTCAGGGGAAGAGAATATTATTACCACCTCTCAATTTCCGGGCACGACGCTTGATGCGATTGAAATCCCGCTTGATGACGGATCTGCGCTTTATGATACGCCGGGAATCATTAACCATCACCAGATGGCGCATTACGTGGACAAGCGTGACTTAAAGGTGCTGACACCGAAAAAAGAACTGAAGCCGCGCACTTTTCAGCTGAATGAAAAACAAACGCTTTATTTCGGCGGGCTTGCCCGGTTTGACTATGTATCAGGCGATAAAACGGCGTTTGTCTGCTATATGCCGAATGAATTGATGATTCACAGAACAAAGCTTGAAAATGCTGATGCCTTATACGAAAAGCATGCGGGAGAACTGCTTACCCCGCCCGGAAAAGATCATTTGGATGAATTTCCGGAGCTTACGGCCCACACGTTTACGATTAAAGAAGGAAAGACGGATATCGTTTTTGCCGGACTCGGCTGGGTCACGGTGCAGCAAGCAGATAAAAAAATAACGGCATACGCTCCGAAAGGCGTACACGTATTTGTCCGCCGTTCATTAATATAGAGAGAAGGGGAGAGGGAGCATGAAACAATTGTACGGAGTAATCGGAAATCCGATCGGGCATTCAATGTCACCCGATATTCATAACGCGGCTTTGCAAGATAAGAACATCAACGGGCAGTATTTTGCGTTTCAGGTGGAACCTCGTCATCTCAAGGACGCCGTTAACGGAATCAAGGCGCTTGGCATCTGCGGAGTGAACGTCACAGTTCCGCATAAAGTCGCGATCATGGAGCATCTGGATGAAATACATGAAAGCGCGAAAGTACTCGGGGCCGTAAATACCGTCAAAAGAGAGGGAGACAGGCTCATCGGGTATAATACTGACGGAGATGGGTTTTATAAATCCTTAGTCAAAGTATTGGACAAACCGATATCAGAGCTCTCCATCCTCATGATTGGGGCGGGAGGAGCGGCAAGAGCGATTTTTACGACGATCGTCCGCAGAGAGCCGAAACAATTTGACGTTTGCAACCGCACGCCGGAAAAAGCGGAAAGTCTGATTGCTGCTGCTCCCTCTTTTCAGCAGAAACGCGCCCTTACTTTAAAAGAAGCTGAAAATCAGCTTGAACAATATGACGTCATTATTCATACAACATCTGTCGGCATGTATCCGAAAACGGATGCCGTGCCGCTCTCATTGGAACGGGCCAAAACGGGCGCCATCGTTTGTGATATCGTATACAACCCGATTCAAACGGCGTTCTTAAAAGAAGCTGAAAAAAGAGGTTTAACAACCCTTGACGGTGTCGGCATGTTTGTGGAACAGGCTGCACTGTCTTTCAAGCTGTGGACGGAACAAGAGCCTGACAGCGGCTTAATGAGAGCAATTGTTGAAGGAAAACTAGGAGGAACACAATGTTAACAGGAAAACAAAAACGGTTTTTGCGTTCAAAAGCGCATCATTTAACGCCTATTTTTCAAGTGGGAAAAGGCGGAGTCAACGAAAACATGGTGAAACAGATTGCCGAGGCTTTAGAAGCAAGAGAGCTGATTAAAGTCAGCGTGCTTCAAAACTGCGAAGACGATAAAAACGATGTCGCAGAAGCCCTTGTGAAAGGCAGCCGCTCACAATTGGTGCAGACGATCGGAAATACGATCGTATTGTATAAGGAATCAAAGGAAAATAAACAAATCGAGCTTCCGTAAGGTGGTTGACATGAAGAAAATCGGAATATTCGGGGGCACATTTGACCCTCCGCACAACGGACATCTTCTGATGGCTAATGAAGTCCTTCATCAGGCGGAGCTCGATGAGATTTGGTTTATGCCTAATAAAATCCCGCCGCATAAGCAGAATGAAGACTTTACAGACAGCCGGCACCGGGTGGAGATGCTGAAGCTTGCCATCAGCTCTAATTCCGGCTTTAAGCTTGAGCTTGCGGAAATGGACCGGAAAGGCCCTTCTTATACCTATGATACCGTCCGTTTACTGAAGGAGCGGCACCCGAACGACAAGCTTTTCTTTATTATCGGGGCGGATATGATTGAATATCTGCCGAAATGGTACAAACTGGACGAACTGCTCACGCTCATTCAATTTATCGGAGTGCGGCGCCCGGGGTATCATATTGAGACCCCGTACCCGCTGCTTTTTGCCGACGTTCCGGAATTTGACGTTTCGTCAACGATGCTGAGAGAACGTCTCAAAGCAAAAAAGCCGACGCAATACTTAATGCCGGATAAAGTGAGGCAGTATATAGAGGAGAATGATTTATATGAATCGTGAGGAAGCACTTGCCTGCGTCAAAGAACAGCTGACCGAGCATCGCTACATCCACACAATCGGCGTGACAGATACGGCGGTTATTCTCGCAGGACGGTTCGGAGCAGATCCGAAAAAAGCGGAAATGGCGGCTATTTTTCATGATTATGCGAAATTCCGGCCGAAAGAAGAAATGAAGCAGATCATCGTGCGGGAAAAAATGCCGGCTGAGCTCTTGGATTACAATGCCGAGCTGTGGCATGCCCCTGTGGGAGCGTATTTGGCTGAGAAAGAAGCGGGGATCACTGATCCCGAGATCTTGGATGCAATCCGCTATCACACGTCAGGGCGTCCCGGAATGACCCTTTTAGACAAAGTCATCTACGTTGCGGATTACATTGAACCCGGCCGCCATTTTCCCGGAGTGGAAGAGGTGCGCCGTCTGGCGGAAACAGATCTGAACGAAGCGCTCTCACAAGCGATGAAAAATACAATGATATTTCTGATGAAAAAAAACCAGCCGGTCTTTCCGGAGACGTTTGCAACCTATAACTGGCTGGTGTCTCAAAAACGACAGGAGGAATATGGAAAATGAATCAAGCTTCCGTATTAAAAATCGCGGCAAAAGCATGCGACGATAAACGTGCAGAAGATATTTTAGCGCTGGACATGGAAGGAATCTCACTTGTAGCGGATTACTTTTTAATCTGCCACGGGAATTCTGATAAACAGGTTCAGGCAATTGCGCGCGAAATTAAAGATCAGGCAGAAGAAAACGGCATTGATGTCAAAAAGATGGAAGGGTTTGATGAGGCCCGCTGGGTTTTAGTTGATCTCGGCGACGTCATTGTCCACGTTTTCCATAAAGATGAAAGAAGCTACTATAATCTTGAAAAGCTATGGGGCGACGCGCCGCTCGCAGAGCTTGAGCTCGGCTTGAACTCATGATTTACCAAGGCTTCGCCGGCGTATATGACGAGTTAATGTCACATGCGCCGTATGATGAATGGGCGGGCTGGATCGAAGCGTCTCTTCCGGAAAAGGGAAGGGTGCTTGATCTTGCCTGCGGAACCGGAGAAATATCCATCAGGCTTGCTGAAAAAGGCTGCGAAGTCACGGGGATTGATTTGAGTGAAGATATGCTGAGCTGTGCCCAGCAGAAAAAAACGGGAAAGCCGATTCTTTTTCTCCAGCAGGATATGAGAGAGCTTTCCGGTTTTGAAGAACAGTTTGATGCTGTAGTCATCTGCTGTGATTCCCTAAATTACTTAAAAACGAAAAATGATGTCTTAAGCACCTTCAAAAGTGTTTTTCAAGTTTTGAAGGAGGGCGGCCTGCTTCTGTTTGACGTCCATTCCCCATTTAAAATGAAGGAGCTTTTTCCGGACAGCACCCATGCGGATCAGGATGAGCAGATCAGCTATATCTGGCAAAGCTTTGCCGGCGATGAAGAGCTTTCTGTCATCCATGATATGTCCTTTTTCGTATGGAACGGACAATCTTATGACCGCTACGACGAGACGCATGAGCAAAAAACATTTTACATTGAAGAATATGAACAAATGCTTGCAGAGACCGGATTTGAACTGAAGAAGGTGACGGCTGATTTTACAGACCGGCCTCCTTCAACAGAGTCTGAACGTCTTTTCTTCACGGCAGGCAAACCAAAAACCATCGTTTAAACGGAACGATGGTTTTTAAAATGCATTTTTTGCGATTGGCGCGATAAAGCACTTTATGGCATACTCAGTTACACGTGAAATTGCTTCTTCACTAACGATATATCTTCATCGTATTTGTCATGTGTACGCTGAAAGACACGGTTGAACATATCCTGAACACCGCTTTCGAGAGCCTTCAGCCCTTCCCCGGTGACGCCGCCTTTTACGCATACTTTTTCCTGCAAGGCGGGAAGCGTGTAATGCCCCGTTTCAAGAAGCTTTCCGAGACCGACAAGCATTTCTGTCGACATAATCACGGCTTCTTCTTTGGTGATGTCCGTTTCTTCCACTGCCGCGTCAATAAAGCGCTGAACGAGATAACTCATAAAAGCGGGCCCGCAGCTGACAATGTCTGACGCCGCTCTTGTAATGCCGCTGCTGATTTCCACAGGTTTTGAAATATGAGTGAACAGTGTTTGAATATCTGCTTTTGCAGCCTCGCTGCAGCTTTTGCCGAACGTAACAAGCGAGACGCCGGCCAAGGCGCGGTTCGTAATGCTCGGAATGACGCGGGCCGTCTGACACGGAACCGTATGTTCAATCTGATCCGTCTGAACGGGGCTGGTAATGGAGATTAAAATGTGATCTTTTCGTAAATGCGGTGTGAGTTTTTTCAGCAAAGGATATATATCCAGCGGTTTTACACAAATGAATATTATTTCATTGTCCTGTACGAGCTTTTCCTGATCCTCGGTGACATGGATGCCGCTGAAACGTTCTTTTAGTTTTAATGCTTTTTCGATTGTTCTGTTTGTGATGGTGATATGTGAGGGATCGGCAGCGTTTGATTCGATAAACGATTCAATCAGGATCGTTCCCATGTTTCCGGTGCCGATAAAGCCTATTTTCAATGAATTCCCCTCCTTTTTCCCTTAATCCTCTAAACCTTATGCGGGGAGGCAATGCAATATGACGAAAGCGATGATGACGGAGCGGCTGCGGCGGAACCTGAAAATTCTGGGCGCTTGTCTTGCGGCAGGGGCGGTTTTTATCTGCATTTGGCTGTTTCGTTCTGAAAAGGAAGAGCCGGTCAAACAGCAGTCCGTGCTCGGCCAAACAGTCTCAGCATCCGTCGCGGACAAAAAAGACACCGCAGACGATAAGATTATGATTGATGTGAAAGGAGCGGTCCGAAATCCCGGCGTGTATGAAATGAAAGCGGGAGACAGAGTGACGCAAGCCATTGAAAAAGCCGGCGGCCTGAAGAAAAAGGCGGATGAATTGAATGTTAATTTAGCAGAGCAGCTGCAGGACGGGACGATTGTTTATATTCCGAGTGAAGGCGAAGAGGAGAATCGCCCGAAAACAACAGCGGGTGAAAAGGAGAATGCAGCTGTCAATATCAATACGGCATCTCTGGACGAACTTCAGGCGGTTTCCGGGGTGGGGCAGAAAAAAGCGGAAGCGATTATCGCCTACCGAGAAGAAAACGGACGGTTTCAGACTGCTGAAGATTTGATGAATGTATCAGGCTTTGGAGAAAAGTCATTTGAGCGGATAAAAACTTCCATTACGGTAAAGTGAATTGACGGTTCTGCTTAAATCTATGTAAACTTAGGAAAGC
Source organism: Bacillus sp. A1 (assembly GCF_042296235.1). Lineage (NCBI taxonomy): Bacteria > Bacillati > Bacillota > Bacilli > Caryophanales > Bacillaceae > Bacillus > Bacillus sp. A1. Next base: position 2,590,892 of record NZ_CP141181.1, on the reverse strand, counting down.
AACAAGACTTTTTGGAGGGAACACTTGTGGAACGAATCTCATGGAATCAATATTTTATGGCGCAAAGCCATTTGCTGGCGCTGAGAAGCACATGTCCGAGACTGTCAGTCGGGGCAACCGTAGTCAGAGATAAGCGGATGATTGCCGGCGGATACAACGGCTCAATTGCCGGCGGCGTCCATTGCGCTGATGAAGGATGCCTTTTAATAGATAATCATTGCCAGAGGACCATACATGCAGAGATGAATGCGATTCTGCAATGTTCTAAGTTCGGTGTTCCGACGGAGGGCGCCGAAATTTATGTGACGCATTATCCTTGTATTCAATGCTGCAAATCAATTATCCAGGCAGGCATCAAAACGGTCTATTATGCCGAAGATTACAAAACACAGCCTTATGCAAAAGAGCTGTTCAGCCAAGCCGGAGTCAAGGTGGAGCAGGTCGAACTTGATGAAATGATCATCGATCTGAAAAACCGCGAAAAATTGTCTTTTGTCGCAGGTCTGATTCAGCAATTATCTGATGCGGGAGTTAAGGCAGATGAACTGAAAAAAATTCATGAACAGGCCAATGAGCTGTTTACCAGTTACGTATAAATGAAATATAAATACCTTCTTCTGCCTCTGGCGGCGGTTTCTGCAACTGCGGGGATTGCCGCCGCTCATGTCTTCTGGGTTCTGCTCCTTTTTCTTCTGTATCTTCTCTTTATTATGATAAAAACAAAGCAGCCTGCCCCGGTTATCATCTGCCTCGTTTCTTTTTGTGTTTATTTCTTTCTTTATACGGTTTGTGACGCTGCGAATGTAACGCGATATCAGGCCGGCAGTTATACTGAACAGGCCGTCATCACTAATATTCCGAAGGTTGACGGAGCGAAAATGTCAGCCGTTATCCGTACACATGACAAGGAAAAATGGGCGGCTTCGTATAAAATCCGGTCTCTTGAGGAAAAGAGACTCATTGAACAGCTTGAACCGGGGATGCGCTGCACGTTTACAGGATCTCTGGAACAGCCTGCACATGCGACGATTCCCGGAGGTTTTGATTATAAGGAATATCTTTACTCTCAGCAGATTCACTGGTTATTTTCCGTGACTTCCATTCAGCGGTGTGAAAAATCCAAACAGCCGCTGTTTAAACTGCTGAACATCAGAAAAAATTTGATTTCAATCATTCGGAATCACGTGCCTGAATCTTCCGCCGGAATTGTTGAAGCGCTGACCTTAGGTGAAAGATTTTCTATAGAGGACGATATACTGAGTGCATATCAAAATTTGGGAGTCGTTCATTTAATGGCGATTTCCGGAATGCATGTCGGTCTTATTACGGCGGGACTATTTTATGCTTTGATCAGAATCGGGCTGACAAGAGAAAAGGCGGGGATGTTGCTGCTGCTGTTTTTGCCGGTATATACGCTGCTGAGCGGTGCCGCCCCATCCGTATTGCGCGCATCCCTCATGCTGGGATTTTATATCGCCGGAACTCTTGTTAAACGCGGCATTCATTCCTCTGCTGCATTGTCTCTGTCTTATCTGCTGCTCCTGCTGTTTAATCCTTACCTCCTTTGGCAGGCGGGCTTCCAGCTTTCCTTTGCGGTAAGCGCCTCTTTAATTCTGTCATCCTCCATTTTAAAGAAAGCAGGGAAAAGCAGACTTGCCGGGCTTGCGATGGCCTCATTCATTGCAGAGCTCAGCTCACTTCCGTTTCTTCTCTATCATTTTCAGCAAATTTCACTTGTCAGTTTTCCGATGAACATGGTGATGGTGCCATTTTATACGTTATTTGTCATTCCGGTTTCTGTCATCGGTTTCCTTCTTCTTTTGCTTTCAAGGCAGGTGGGAGAATGTTTGTTTGATATGTTTGACCTTGTGATGAAGCCTGTGCATGATTTCATTACATATGCGGCATCCGTTGATTTATTTACTATGATTGTGTCAAAGCCTGACTTTCTTTCCCTTCTTCTGCTTGCGGTTTCCGTTTTTACGCTTTTTGCGGCTTTGGAAAAGGGAGGTTTTTTAAAACTCAGGAAATCGGCTCTTTTTTTCTGCGCGGTTTTGGCTTATTTAATATGCCGTCCGTATTTCAGTCCATGGGGAGAAGCGGATATGCTTGATATCGGGCAGGGAGACTCGCTGTTTATAAGCGCGCCGCACCGCAAAGGGACCGTAATGGTTGATACAGGGGGAGTGATTGCTTATCCCGGAGAATCATGGAAAGAAAAACGCCACCCGTATTCTATCGGCGAGAAGGTTTTGATTCCGTTTTTAAACGGAAAAGGGGTGAAAAAGCTGGATGCGCTGATTTTAACCCATGCGGATCAGGATCACATCGGAGAAGCCGGAGTGTTAATCAAAAATCATAGAGTCAAACGGTTAATTGTCCCCGTGGGATTCGTAAAAGAACCGAAGGATCAGAACATATTAAAAATGGCGAAAGAAAACAACATTCCCGTTGCCGAAGCAAAACGGGGCGACACCATTACAGCGGGTGATCTTCAGTTTCAGGTGCTGTCTCCGGAGTCATCTGACGGAAAGAGTAAAAATGATTCGTCACTGGTGCTTTGGACGGTTTTAGGCGGAGTGAGCTGGCTTTTGACGGGAGATTTAGAATCGGACGGCGAAACAGAAGTGCTGAAAACGTATCCGAAACTGAAGGCTGATATATTGAAGGCGGGTCATCACGGCAGCAAAAGCTCAACGAGTGAAGCCTTTTTGAAACAGCTTCAGCCGGAAGCAGCGCTGATTTCAGCAGGAAAAGAGAATCGATACCATCATCCGCATGAAGAAGTGCTGGATCGTTTGAAGGCGTACTCTGTCAATGTGCTTCGCACCGATATCAGCGGAACGATTCAATACAGATTTGAAAAAGGCGCCGGAACGTTTTCCGTCTTCCCTCCATATGATATAGAAGAAACCAGGGCGCAAGAAGTAAAAAAGACTGCCGATTGACAGCAGCCCGGAATGCGGCTAAGAGCCGATAAGATGGATGGCTGTTGCCATCACGAACAAAAAGGCGAAAAATCCGAAGGACACGACAAAACCGACAGCTGAGTCAACAGCATCATTTCGTTTGCTTTGAACGTTTTTTTCAAAATCATTCAATTTCATCCCTCCTGACTTCCCTAAGTATACTGGAATTGTTTTGAAAAATCTAGAAGTGATGGTAACGTTTTCTGTTCTTGTGATTATCGCCTTTTTACAAGCAGACCCGGGAGCTTGTGAATCAGGCGTTTATTATAAATGAGGAAGCTGTCCTTAAAGCTTCCTCTTTACTATTTGCCGAACTCAATTTAGGATAGAAGGGGATCAAGAAAGAGAGGAAGTCATACGATCATGGTATTTGATGTTTGGAAAGCCCTGAAAAAAGGGGATGTCCGCTCCGTTTATTGCTTATACGGAAAAGAAACGTATCTGCTCCAAGAGACTGTCAGCCGGATCAGACAAGCTGTCGTTGATGAGGAGACAAAAGATTTTAACCTGTCTGTTTTTGATCTTGAAGAAGATCCGCTTGACCAGGCCGTAACCGATGCGGAAACGTTTCCGTTTATGGGAGAGAAGCGGCTGGTCATCGTAAAAAACCCGTCTTTTTTAACAGGGGAAAAAAAGAAAGAAAAAATAGAGCATAATACAGCCGCTCTGGAGACTTATCTGAAGGAGCCTGCACCTTACACGGTCTTTGTGATTGTGGCTCCGTATGAGAAGCTGGACGAACGGAAAAAGCTGACGAAAGCGCTGAAGCAAAAAGCCCTTATGATTGAAGCTAAGGAGCTGAATGCAAAGGAGACGACTGATTTTACGATTAATCTGGCGAAATCCGAAAATAAAATGATCGATACAGAAGCTGCCGAGCATTTGGTTCTGCTTGCAAACGGCCATCTGTCTTCCATATATCAGGAAATACAAAAACTCTCCGCCTACACCGGTGACAGACATGAGATCACACTTGAAGATGTCCGGGAGCTCGTCGCAAGAAGTTTGGAGCAGAATATTTTTGAGCTGATCAACAAAATCGTGAACCGAAAACGGACGGAAAGTCTTCAAATATTTTATGATCTTTTAAAACAAAACGAAGAACCGATCAAAATTATGGCGCTGATCGCCAACCAATTCCGTCTGATTATGCAGACGAAGTATTTTGCAGGACAAGGATACGGCCAAAAGCAAATCGCTTCCAACTTAAAGGTGCACCCCTTCCGGGTAAAGCTGGCGATGGATCAGGCGAGGCTTTTTTCTGAAGAAGAGCTGCGGCGTATTATAGAAAGACTCGCAGTGATGGATTATGAAATGAAAACGGGGAAAAAGGACAAGCAGCTCTTGCTGGAGCTCTTTCTCCTTGAGCTTCTCCGGACTGAATGAAAAAAACGATCCCCGTTACAGGGATCGTTTTTGTATTATGCAGAAAGTCCGTTCACTTGTTTCGCAAGTCTAGATTTGTATCGAGCTGCGGCATTTTTGTGTACAAGACCTGTTTTCACTGCTTTATCAATGCGTTTCGCTGCTTCAGAAAGAGCAGTTTTCGCTTTATCCGCTTCGTTGTTAGCAACAGAAGCTTCAACTTGTTTGATTGCAGTACGCATAGCAGATTTGATTGTCGCGTTATGAGCGCGGCGTTCGTTGTTTGTTTTTGTACGTTTAATCGCTGATTTAATGTTTGGCATGTGTTTCACCTCCTAAGATACAACCTGTAGCACAGTGTCTTAAGGTTAAATCTTCTTCACAATAGAACAAATTGTATTCTATCAAACAGAACTTTAGATTGCAATATAAATGTAAAGTATTTTTCGTTGATGGGTAAATTCGCATGATTCGTTTTGTAAATGGCCACACTATGTACCACGATGATTGAAGGAGGTCTTCCCTGTGAAAAACAACGAACTGGATGTCAATCAATTTCTGATACGGACGGATTTAGCGGTAGAAACGAAACAGGCGGTAAAAGACGGACAAGCCGGTCAGAAAAAAGAAATAAACGGGTTTATTGAAAAAGAACGCGACAAGGGCGGCATTAAAGTCAGAACCGTCGATATTACCAAAGAAGGCGCCGAGCTATCGGGGAAAAAGCAGGGGCGCTATGTCACGATCGAGGCGCAAGGGGTTCGGGAACACGACTCCGAGATGCAGGAAAAAGTAACGGAAGTGTTTGCCGAGGAATTTTCCGCCTATCTGTCGGCATTAAAGATTCCAAAGGATGCAAGCTGTTTGATCGTCGGTCTCGGCAACTGGAATGTGACGCCGGATGCGCTCGGCCCTCTCGTGACCGAAAACCTTCTTGTGACAAGGCATCTGTTCAGGCTTCAGCCGGAAAACGTGCAGGAAGGGTACAGGCCGGTCAGCGCGCTCGCTCCCGGTGTGATGGGATTAACGGGAATTGAAACGAGCGATATTATTCAAGGTGTGATCAAAGAATCAAAGCCGGATTTTGTGATTGCGGTAGACGCTCTTGCGGCAAGAGCCGTTGAAAGGGTGAACACGACCATCCAATTTTCTGATACGGGCATTCACCCGGGATCAGGCGTCGGCAATAAGAGAAAAGAATTAAGCAAGGAGACGCTCGGCATCCCCGTCATCGCAATCGGGGTACCGACTGTCGTTGATGCGGTTACGATCGCGAGCGATACGGTGGATTATATATTAAAGCATTTCGGCAGAGAGATGAAAGATGACAGCCCGTCAAGATCTCTGGTGCCCGCCGGAATGAACTTCGGCAAAAAGAAGGTGCTGACAGACGAAGACCTTCCCGGAGAAAAAGAACGCCAATCCTTTCTCGGTATTGTCGGCACACTGGACGAAAACGAAAAACGCCAGCTGATTCACGAAGTGCTCTCTCCGCTCGGCCATAATCTGATGGTCACGCCGAAGGAGATTGACACTTTTATTGATGATATGGCGAACGTGCTTGCAAACGGGTTAAACACCGCCCTTCATGAAAAAGTGTCACAAGATAACAAAGGCTCTTATAATCATTAAAATGGTTCTACCTCCTCTAGCTTGTTCATAGAGTAATTACTAGACAAGCGCTGGAGGGATTCAAATCATGAGAAAAAAACGCAGAAACCGTCAAATTGTCGTTGCAGTAAACGGTGGAAATGCGCTCAAGGGCATGTTTTTGTTTATGACAAGCCTTATCGTTATTTTCGTATTATCGGGTGTGCTCACATCGCTTCGCCCTGAACTGAGGCTTTCTTCGGATTCTCTTCACGGAATTGCCGGAGAACTTCCGGGTGACGCGTTTGCACACCTCCTCGGTATGGAAAATCATTATTTCGCCTCAGAGCTTCCTGAAAAAGACTCTTTTCAGCTGTCCCGGCTTTCCTTAAAACTGGCGACAAGTATTAATATGGAAGACCCGCGGAGTTTCTTGGGACGTGAGCTGCCGGGATTTGCCCAATACGATACGGAGATCCTTCTGGCGGGGCAGGGGACGGATTATACGAATATGCCTGCTGAATCTCCGCCGCCGTCGAAGGTGATGGAAAAAGAAAAAGAAGTGAACCTGGCAGAAATCGAAAACAAAACGAAAAAAGAAGAAACGGCGCCGCCGAAACATTCAACAGGCAGCAAAAAAGTCGTTTTTATTTACCACACTCATAATACCGAATCCTATCTTCCTCTGTTAAAGGGGGAAACAAATCCGGATAACGCCCGCCATTCGAAGGCCAATGTCACGCTTGTCGGAGATATGTTCGGAAAAGCGCTTGAAGCGCAAGGTGTAGGAGCGGCCGTAGATAAAACCGACATTCAGGCCCGCCTGAACAAAGACGGCTTAAATTATGCGCGAAGCTATGACGAATCAAGGCCGGTCGTAAAAAGCGCGCTCGCCAAAAATAAAAACCTGCAATATACCATAGACATTCACCGGGATTCCCGCCGCAAGAAAAATACGACAGCCGACATTAAAGGAAAAAGCTATGCCAGAGTCGCCATCGTCGTCGGCAAAAAAAGCGCTAATTTTGAAGAAAACTATAAACTCGCAAGTGAACTTCATAAGCTGATGGAGAAAAAATACCCCGGCTTAAGCGTCGGTGTTTTATCAAAAGGCTCTCCGGGAGATAATGGAGTATACAACCAAGATTTAAACGATCGGTCGCTTCTGCTGGAATTCGGGGGCGTGGATAACAATCTTGAAGAACTGAGGCGCGCATCAGATGCCGTGGCCGATGTGTTCAGCGAACTGTACTGGGATGCAGAAAAGGTCAGTTCGCAATCAGGAGAGAAGAAAAAACAATAGAAATCAGGTGATTCAAATGATCCGTTTTACCGGCAAATGCCTGCTGATCGCCATTGTCATGTTTTTCGGCGTTTTGTTCGGCATGCAGCAGGCAAACAGCGGAATGCTTGATATGAAAGGATACAAAGATCCCTCCTTAAAAGGAGCATTCACGCTCGGCGGCGGAGAAGGACAGGAAAAAGAAGCTTCCATTTTGGGACAAACCGTTACGGCGAAAGATCTGGAAGAAAAACAAAAACAGCTGGAACAGGCGGAAACCTTCAACCTGTTTTCAAAAGCCGGAGAAACCCTTTCAAATACCGTGACGGACTCGGCGCAGGCGATGTATGAGTGGGTTTCGAAACTGAACCGTTAGCATTGATGAAGAGAAAAGCGGATGATTCCTTAAAGGAAGCTTTTCTCTTTCTTGTTTTAATTGAATGTTTACAATCCTATTGATATAATCTAAGCTAGTGTATTTTGCGTTTAATAGTAGGAGTGATAGATTGTGACAGATAAAGAAAAGCGTTTAGAGAGGCAGTCAAGAATCCGGAATTTCTCCATCATCGCCCACATAGACCACGGCAAATCGACCTTGGCGGATCGGATTTTAGAAAAAACATCGGCGATCACCCAGCGGGAAATGAAAGAACAATTGCTTGATTCAATGGACCTTGAACGCGAACGGGGAATTACCATCAAATTAAATTCCGTTCAGCTGAAATACAAAGCAAAAGACGGAGAAGAATATATATTCCATCTCATCGACACGCCCGGACACGTCGACTTTACATATGAAGTATCGCGAAGCCTGGCTGCCTGTGAAGGCGCGATTCTCGTTGTTGATGCGGCTCAGGGAATAGAAGCGCAGACATTGGCGAACGTCTATCTGGCGCTTGATAATGATCTTGAGATTCTTCCTGTCATTAATAAAATCGATCTTCCGAGCGCAGAGCCAGAACGTGTGCGTCAAGAGGTTGAGGACGTTATCGGCCTTGACGCTTCAGACGCCGTCCTCGCTTCAGCGAAAGCGGGCATCGGCATCGAAGACATTTTAGAGCAGATCGTAGAAAAAGTGCCGGCTCCTGCGGGAGATCCGGAAGCTCCGCTGAAAGCGCTCATCTTTGACTCGCTTTATGACGCGTACCGCGGAGTCGTCGCGTATATCAGAGTCGTAGAAGGAACGGTCAAACCGGGCCAGAAAATTAAAATGATGGCAACCGGAAAAGAGTTTGAAGTGACAGAAGTCGGTGTGTTCACGCCGAAAGCAACTCCGACAGATGAACTGACCGTCGGCGATGTCGGCTTTTTAACTGCTGCGATCAAAAATGTCGGTGACACACGCGTCGGTGACACGATAACAAGCGCGGCCAATCAGGCTGCCGAAGCATTGCCTGGATATCGTAAGCTGAACCCGATGGTGTATTGCGGTTTGTATCCGATCGATACGGCCAAATACAACGATTTAAGGGAAGCTCTTGAGAAGCTTGAACTGAATGACTCATCGCTTCAATATGAAGCAGAGACATCCCAAGCGCTCGGATTCGGTTTCCGCTGCGGATTTTTAGGTATGCTTCACATGGAAATCATTCAGGAGCGGATTGAGCGTGAGTTTAAAATCGACCTGATCACAACGGCACCGAGTGTTATCTATGATGTGTATATGACAGACGGCGAAAAGGTTGTTGTCGACAACCCGTCCAACATGCCTGACCCGCAAAAGATCGAAAGAATCGAGGAGCCGTATGTAAAAGCGACAATGATGGTGCCGAACGATTATGTCGGTGCGGTGATGGAGCTTTGCCAAGGAAAACGCGGCAATTTTATCGACATGCAATATTTAGACGCAAATCGTGTCAGCATTGTCTATGACATGCCATTAGCGGAAATCGTCTATGAGTTTTTTGATCAGCTGAAATCAAGCACAAAAGGCTACGCGTCCTTTGATTACGAACTGATCGGCTACAAACCGTCTAAACTTGTCAAGATGGACATTATGCTGAACGGAGAAAAAATCGACGCGCTGTCATTTATCGTGCATCGCGATTACGCGTACGAACGCGGAAAAGTAATTGTGGAAAAACTGAAAGAGCTTATTCCGCGCCAGCACTTTGAAGTACCGATTCAAGCAGCGATCGGACAGAAAATCGTGGCCCGCTCGACCATTAAGGCCATGCGGAAAAACGTCCTTGCAAAATGTTACGGAGGAGACATCTCGCGGAAACGGAAGCTTCTTGAAAAACAAAAAGAAGGAAAACGCCGGATGAAGCAGGTCGGCTCAGTAGAAGTGCCGCAGGAAGCGTTTATGGCCGTTCTTAAAATGGATGACAGCCCGAAAAAATAACGGAAGCCGCCGCAGTCCCGCACTGCGGCTTCTTTCTGTAAAGAAGAAGGTGTTTCAAAATGAAATCAGCTTATATTCATATCCCGTTTTGTGAGCATATCTGCCACTATTGCGATTTCAATAAATATTTTATTCAGAGCCAGCCTGTCGATGAGTACTTAAACTCACTCGAAAAGGAAATGATAAATACAATAGAACGGACGGGACGCCCTGATCTCCGTACGATTTTTATCGGGGGAGGCACGCCGACATCGCTCTCACCCGTCCAGCTGGAAAAATTGATGGATTCCATTCACCGCGTGCTGAAGCCTTCTGACGGACTCATAGAATTTGCCGCGGAAGCGAATCCGGATGATTTGTCCCCGGAAAAATTAAAAATCATGAAAAATGCCGGTGTCAACCGGCTGAGCTTCGGTGTTCAAACCTTTGAAGATGAGCTTTTACAAAAAATCGGCAGAGTGCATAAACAAAAGGACGTATTCACTTCCTTTGAACGTGCGAGGGCTCTCGGCTTCGACAACATCAGTCTCGATTTGATGTTCGGCCTGCCGGGTCAGACGCTGGCCGATCTTGACAATTCCGTCAAAACGGCTTTGTCTCTTGATGCGGAGCACTATTCCGTTTACTCGCTGATCGTAGAGCCGAAAACGGTGTTTTATAATTTAATGCAAAAAGGCCGCCTGCATCTCCCGGCGCAAGAACAAGAGGCCGAGATGTATGAAACGGTCATGAGGCAGATGAGTGAAGCGGGCATCCGTCAATACGAGATCAGTAACTTTGCAAAGCCCGGATACGAATCGCAGCATAATCTGACGTATTGGAGCAATGAAGAGTATTTCGGTTTTGGCGCTGGCGCTCACGGATATATCAGCGGCACGCGCACCGTCAACGCCGGGCCTGTGAAACATTACATGCAGCTCATCGAAGAAAAGGGGCTGCCTTACCGTGACACGCACGAGGTGACACGTGAGGAGCAGATTGAAGAAGAAATGTTCCTCGGTCTCAGAAAAATGTCCGGCGTACAAAAGCAAGCTTTTCTCGATAAATTCGGACGCTCGGTCGACGAACTGTTTCCCGATGTTCTCAAAGATTTAACCGAAAAAGGCCTGATCTGTGACACGGAAGAATCGGTTGCATTAACGCATGAGGGCAAATTATTAGGAAATGAGGTTTTTGGCGCTTTTTTGGGTGAGTTATAATTGACATTTTTCTTTTGGTTTGTTACTTTTGATATAGAATTAGCACTCGCTGACCTTGAGTGCTAACAGGGGTGATGATGATGTTAACAAATCGTCAGCTGTTGATCCTGCAAGTGATTATTAATGATTTTATACAATCAGCGCAGCCTGTAGGATCAAGAACTCTTTCAAAAAAAGACGAGATTACATTCAGCTCTGCAACGATCAGAAACGAGATGGCTGACTTGGAGGAATTGGGCTTTATTGAAAAAACCCATTCATCCTCAGGACGGATTCCGTCGGAAAAAGGGTACAGGTATTATGTCGATCATTTGCTGTCACCCGTCAAGCTGACAAAAACCGATCTGGATTTAATTCACTCGATATTTAAAGAAAAAATCTTCGAGCTGGAAAAAACAGTCCAAAAATCAGCGCAAATCTTGTCCGATCTGACAAACTACACATCGATTGTCCTCGGGCCGACGCTGAGCGAGAACTATCTTAAACAGATTCAAATCGTTCCGATCCAGCCGGATAAGGCGGTCGCCATCCTCGTCACGAACACGGGGCATGTCGAAAACCGCACTATCAATTTCCCGGCTAAAGTGGATCTGGCCGATATTGAAAAACTGGTCAATATATTAAACGATCGATTAGCGGGCGTGCCGATGGACGAACTGAATGAGCGCATTTTCAAAGAGGTTGTCACATATTTAAGGCAGCATATCGCCAACTATGACAGCATACTTGAATCGCTCCGCTCCACATTCCATCCGGCGGCCCACGTTGAGAAATTATTTTTCGGCGGAAAGATCAACATGCTGAATCAGCCGGAGTTCCATGATATTGAAAGGGTCCGCTCGCTCTTATCTTTAATTGAAAAAGAGCAGGATGTTCTGAAGCTGTTTCAGTCATCAAAAGCCGGGATTTCAATCAAAATCGGCAAAGAAAATGACTACGAAGAAATGGAAAATTGCAGTTTAATCACGGCCACCTATACAGTTGATACGAAACAGATCGGATCAATCGCCATTATCGGGCCGACGCGCATGAATTATTCAAGAGTCGTCAGCCTGCTGCAGCACGTGACTTCGGACTTGTCAAAAGCATTCACAAGTTTGTATGATGAATAAGGGAATTTTGGCAATCATTTTCAGTCATCTTTTTACAGCATTTGAGGGAGGTGAACACAATGTCAGAAGAAAAACAAACCGCAGAACAGGTTGAAGCAGCAGAACAAGAAGAAGTGACAGAACAGGCAGAACAAGCCGCTTCACAAGAGCAGCATGAAGAAACGGCAGGTCAGGAAGAAGCCCTTCAGCACCAAATTGATGAATTGCAGGGTTTGCTTGATGAAAAAGAAAACAAACTTTTGCGTGTTCAAGCAGACTTTGAAAACTATAAACGACGCAGCCGCCTTGAAATGGAAGCTGCTCAGAAATACCGTTCTCAAAACGTCGTAACGGAAATCCTTCCGGCTCTCGACAACTTTGAACGGGCGTTACAGGTAGAAGCTGAAAGCGAGCAGACAAAAAGCTTGCTGCAAGGTATGGAAATGGTCCGCCGCCAGCTGATGGACGCACTTGAAAAAGAAGGCGTTGAAGCCATCGAAGCTGTCGGTCAGGAATTTGATCCGAACCTTCACCAAGCCGTCATGCAGGTGGAAGATGAAAACTTCGGCAGCAATATTGTTATCGAAGAACTGCAAAAAGGCTACAAACTGAAGGATCGCGTCATCCGTCCTTCAATGGTAAAAGTGAATCAATAACTACATAGCAGGAGGTAATTCAAAGTGAGTAAAGTAATCGGAATTGACTTGGGTACGACAAACTCATGTGTGGCAGTGCTTGAAGGCGGAGAGCCTACAGTCATCGCCAACGCTGAAGGAAACCGTACGACTCCGTCAGTCGTTGCATTTAAAAACGGCGAGCGCCAAGTAGGGGAAGTGGCGAAACGCCAATCAATCACAAATCCTAACACAATCATGTCTGTTAAACGCCATATGGGTACTGACTATAAAGTGGAAATCGAAGGAAAAGACTACACGCCTCAAGAAGTGTCAGCTATTATCCTTCAGCATCTGAAAGCATATGCTGAAAGCTACCTCGGCGAAACAGTTTCAAAAGCCGTTATCACGGTTCCTGCATACTTCAACGATGCAGAGCGCCAAGCGACAAAAGATGCCGGTAAAATCGCCGGTCTTGAAGTAGAGCGTATTATCAACGAGCCGACTGCAGCAGCGCTTGCATACGGACTTGATAAAACGGACGAAGACCAAACAATTCTTGTTTACGACCTTGGCGGCGGTACGTTTGATGTATCTGTTCTTGAACTTGGCGACGGCGTGTTTGAAGTCCGTTCAACTGCCGGTGACAACCGTCTTGGCGGGGACGACTTTGACCAAGTCATCATCGATCATCTCGTAGCAGAATTCAAAAAAGAAAACGGCATTGATCTTTCAAAAGACAAAATGGCGCTTCAGCGTTTGAAAGATGCGGCTGAGAAAGCGAAAAAAGATCTTTCCGGCGTATCATCCACACAAATTTCTTTACCGTTTATCACGGCGGGAGAAGCAGGTCCGCTTCACCTTGAGCTGACACTGACCCGCGCTAAATTCGAAGAGCTTTCCGCTCACCTTGTTGAGCGCACAATGGCTCCTGTCCGTCAGGCTCTTCAAGATGCGGATCTTTCTGCAAGCGAAATCGACAAAGTTATCCTTGTCGGCGGATCAACACGTATTCCTGCCGTACAGGAAGCAATCAAAAAAGAAACGGGTAAAGAAGCGCATAAAGGCGTAAACCCTGATGAAGTTGTAGCGCTGGGTGCAGCGATTCAAGGCGGCGTCATCACGGGAGACGTAAAAGACGTTGTTCTTCTTGACGTTACACCGCTTTCTCTCGGTATTGAAACAATGGGCGGCGTGTTCACGAAACTGATCGACCGCAACACGACAATTCCGACGAGCAAGTCTCAAGTATTCTCAACCGCTGCTGACAACCAAACGGCTGTTGACATTCACGTGCTTCAAGGTGAGCGCCCGATGTCTGCCGACAACAAAACGCTCGGCCGCTTCCAGCTTACTGATATCCCGCCGGCACCGCGCGGCGTACCGCAAATCGAAGTTTCTTTCGATATTGACAAAAACGGTATCGTAAACGTAAGAGCGAAAGACTTAGGCACAGGAAAAGAACAAAACATTACTATCAAATCTTCTTCAGGTCTTTCTGATGATGAGATCGAACGCATGGTAAAAGAAGCGGAAGAAAACGCTGACGCTGATGCGAAGAGAAAAGAAGAAATCGAAGTCCGCAACGAAGCTGACCAGCTTGTGTTCCAAACGGAAAAAACATTAAAAGATCTGGAAGGCAAAGTGGACGAAGAGCAAGTGAAAAAAGCAAACGACGCGAAAGACGCGCTGAAAGCCGCTATCGAGAAAAACGAAATTGAAGACATCAAAGCGAAAAAAGATGAGCTTCAAACAATCGTTCAAGAGCTTTCTATGAAGCTTTATGAAGAAGCTGCAAAAGCGCAGCAGGCTGAAGGCGGAGCAAACGCTGAAGGCAAAAAAGCGGACGACAACGTTGTCGATGCGGAATACGAAGAAGTAAAAGACGACGAAACGAAAAAATAAGTTCTTTCCCGCATGGCTATAGGCGGAAGAACACACAGCATATTCTGATTCAACAGACAGAAAGTCAAAGTCAGGCATCTCTTGGCTTTGACTTTTTTTCTTGCCCGGGATAAAAGGAATTGAAAAAACATAATTCAAAATGATACAATCTAATTTATGTGAGAAATTCGGGAGAGTGAAGCGAGATGAGTAAGCGTGATTACTATGAAGTGCTTGGGGTAAGTAAGAGCGCTTCAAAGGATGAAATCAAAAAAGCCTATCGGAAGCTTTCAAAAAAATATCATCCTGATATCAATAAAGAATCCGGAGCAGATGAAAAATTCAAAGAGGTAAAAGAAGCGTACGAAGCGCTCTCAGACGACCAAAAACGCGCTCAATATGACCAATTCGGCCATACAGACCCTAACCAGGGATTCGGCGGCGGTTTCGGAGGCGGCGGAGACTTCGGCGGCTTCGGTTTCGATGACATCTTCTCAAGCATCTTCGGAGGCGGCACGAGACGCCGTGACCCGAATGCGCCGCGGCAAGGCGCGGATCTGCAGTATACAATGACCCTGTCATTTGAAGACGCGGCTTTCGGAAAAGAAACGATCATTGAAATTCCGCGCGAAGAGAATTGCGAAACATGTAAAGGGTCTGGCGCGAAGCCGGGAACAAAGCCGGATACGTGCTCGCACTGCGGAGGTTCAGGCCAGCTGAACGTCGAACAGAACACGCCGTTTGGCAAAGTGGTTAACCGAAGAGTCTGCCACCACTGTGAAGGAACAGGAAAAATCATCAAAAACAAGTGTTCTGACTGCGGCGGCACGGGCAAAGTGAAAAAACGGAAAAAAATCAATGTCACGATTCCTGCCGGTGTGGATGACGGACAGCAGCTGCGCGTTCCGGGCCAAGGTGAACCGGGCGTAAACGGAGGGCCTGCGGGAGATCTGTTTGTCGTATTCCATGTGCGCGCCCACGAGTTCTTTGAGCGCGACGGAGACGATATTTATTGCGAAATGCCGTTAACGTTTGCCCAAGCGGCACTCGGAGACGAAGTGGAAGTGCCGACGCTTCACGGAAAAGTGAAATTGAAAATACCTGCCGGCACACAAACCGGCACGAAATTCAGATTAAGAGGCAAAGGCGTTCAAAACGTCCGGGGCTACGGACAAGGCGACCAGCACATTGTCGTCCGCGTCGTCACACCGACGAATCTGACAGATAAACAAAAAGACATCATCCGCGAGTTCGCTGAAGTCAGCGGAAACCTGCCGGATGAACAAGAAATGAGTTTCTTTGACAAAGTAAAACGCGCATTTAAAGGCGAGTAATGATTGGATAGGAGTTGGTAGTTTTGAAATGGTCCGAAATCAGCATTCACACAACACATGAAGCGGTCGAACCCATCTCAAATATTTTGCATGAAGCTGGTGCGAGCGGGGTTGTCATCGAAGATCCGCTTGATTTAATGAAAGAGCGTGAGAATGTTTACGGGGAAATCTACCAGCTCGACCCCAATGATTACCCCGATGAGGGTGTCATTGTCAAAGCGTATCTGCCGATCAACAGTTTCCTCGGCGAAACGGTGGACGGCATTAAAGAGACGATTAATAATCTGCTTTTGTACGACATTGATTTGGGCAGAAATAAAATCACCATTTCTGAAGTTAATGAAGAAGAATGGGCGACAGCTTGGAAAAAGTATTATCATCCTGTGAAAATTTCTGAAAAGTTCACGATCGTTCCCACATGGGAAACGTATACACCTGTTCATACAGATGAACTGATTATCGAAATGGACCCGGGTATGGCATTCGGTACGGGAACGCATCCGACAACAGTTCTGTGCATTCAGGCGCTTGAGCGTATCGTTCAAAAAGGCGACCGTATCATTGATGTCGGCACCGGTTCAGGAATTTTAAGCATCGCGGCCGCCATGCTTGAGGCCGAATCGGTTCATGCGTATGACCTTGATCCGGTCGCTGTTGAAAGCGCGCGTCTGAATGTGAAATTGAACAAAGTGAGTGATACGGCCGAAGTGAAGCAGAACAATTTGTTAGACGGCATCACGGGCGAACATGATGTCATTGTCGCAAATATTTTGGCTGAAGTGATTCTCCGCTTTACATCACAGGCGTACGACCTGCTCAAAGACGGAGGCCATTTTATTACTTCAGGCATTATCGGCCAGAAAAAACAGGAAGTAAAAGAAGCGTTGGAAAAAGCCGGCTTTACCATCATAGAAATTCTGTCTATGGAAGATTGGGTCAGCATCATCGCGAAAAAATAACAGTTAGTAGGTGTCACAGCGTATGCAACGATATTTTATCGAGCTCACGAAGCAGGAGATGGACGAAACTCCTGATTTTCAAATCACGGGGGAAGACGTCCACCATATAGCGAACGTCATGAGAATGAGTGCGGGAGACCGGATTATCTGCTGTTCGAAAGACGGCCATGAAGCGTTATGCCTGCTTAAAGAGGTTTCTAAAGATCATATATCATGCAGCATTGCTGAGTGGACGGGTGAAAACCGTGAACTGCCTTTGAAGATCAGGATCGCAAGCGGCCTCCCGAAAGGCGATAAGCTTGAATGGATTATCCAAAAAGGGACCGAGCTGGGGGCAAGTATGTTCATCCCTTTTCAAGGCGCCAGATCCGTCGTTAAGCTAGACGACAAAAAGGCAAAGAAAAAACGGGAGAGATGGGCGAAAATCGCGAAGGAAGCGGCGGAGCAATCGTACCGCAATGAAATTCCCGAAGTGAAAACCGTTCATACGTTCCGGCAGCTGCTTGAAATGGCGGAGAATGTCGATAAATGTGTCGTTGCATACGAGGAGTCATCAAAGCAGGGAGAAACGGGCGCTTTCGCCGCGGAGCTTAAAAGCCTTCCGCAAGGTTCGTCTCTTTTAATCGTATTCGGCCCTGAAGGCGGTCTGACTGAGTCTGAAGTTCATCAGCTTTCAGAAAAAGGCGCCGTCTTATGCGGCCTCGGACCGAGAATTTTACGGACTGAAACTGCGCCTCTTTACGCGTTAAGCGCAGTTTCCTATCATACAGAGTTATTAAGAGGTGATCAGTAATGGCAACTGTTGCTTTTCATACCCTTGGCTGCAAGGTCAATCATTATGAAACAGAAGCAATCTGGCAGCTGTTTAAAGATGTGGGTTATGAACGAAAAGAATTCGAACAGACAGCAGATGTATATGTCATTAATACATGTACGGTAACAAACACGGGAGATAAAAAAAGCCGTCAAGTCATCAGACGGGCGATCCGCCAAAATCCTGACGGCGTCATCTGCGTAACAGGGTGCTATGCGCAAACCTCTCCGGCAGAAATTATGGCCATCCCGGGTGTTGACATCGTCGTCGGCACGCAGGATCGTGAAAAAATGCTCGGTTACATTGAGCAGTACAGGGAAGAGCGTCAGCCGATCAACGGCGTCGGCAATATTATGAAAGCACGCGTGTTTGAAGAGCTGGATGTTCCCGCTTTTACTGACCGCACAAGAGCGTCGTTAAAAATCCAAGAGGGCTGCAACAACTTCTGTACGTTCTGCATTATCCCTTGGGCGCGCGGCCTGCTTCGTTCCCGCGATCCGGAAGAAGTCATTAAACAGGCGCAGCAGCTGGTGGATGCCGGCTATAAAGAAATCGTCCTGACGGGGATTCATACGGGCGGCTACGGCGAAGATATGAAAGATTATAATTTCGCCAAGCTTCTCCGCGAGCTTGATACACGTGTAGAAGGACTGAAGCGGATCAGAATTTCATCTATTGAAGCAAGCCAAATCACTGATGAAGTGATTGAAGTGCTGGACGCGTCTGATAAAATCGTCCGCCACCTTCATATCCCGATTCAGTCAGGGTCAAACACCGTTCTGAAACGGATGAGACGCAAATATACGATGGAATTTTTCGCAGACCGTTTAAATAAGCTGAAAGAAGCGCTGCCGGGTCTTGCCGTCACATCTGATGTCATCGTCGGCTTCCCGGGTGAAACGGAAGAAGAATTTATGGAAACATACCGGTTCATTAAAGAACATAAGTTTTCAGAGCTTCACGTATTCCCTTACAGCAAACGCACCGGAACACCTGCGGCCAGAATGGAAGACCAGGTTGACGAGAACGTGAAAAACGAACGGGTGCATAAGCTGATTGCGCTGTCTGACCAGCTTGCCAAAGAATACGCCTCCGATTATGAAGGAGAGGTTCTGGAAATCATTCCGGAAGAGGCGTTTAAAGAGTCTGATGAGGACGGCATGTTCGTCGGATATACGGACAATTACATGAAAGTCGTCTTCAAAGGCACGGAAGATGTAATCGGCAAACTTGTCAAAGTCAAAATTCAAAAAGCGGGCTATCCGTATAACGAAGGACAATTCGTCCGCGTCGTTGAGGATGAAATGACCCGGAACATGCGCATGTCTTCATAACAGATAAAAAAACCGGTGCCTTCCCGCATCGGTTTTTTTACGGTTTCGGAGGAATCAGCCTGTCAATCAGCCGGTAAAACAAATGTGTGAACGGCAGAAACAATAACGCGGTGACTACGTTAAATAACAGGCTGAAATGCGCAATCATCTGCGCGGGATCATCAGACAGGCGCTCCGTAATACCTGCTGATGCGGACAGGAAGGGAAAGACGAGCAGCACGCCGAGAATATTAAACACTACGTGAGCACCGGCGGTCTGTCTGGCGGCATAACCGCCTGAAACAGCAGCCATGACGGCCGTGACGCATGTCCCGATATTAGATCCCAGAACGACGCTGACCGCTTGTTCAATGCCGATCACCCCTTCGTTCATAAAACTCATCAAAATGCCGATGCAGGCGGAGCTTGAATGAATGATAGCCGTCAATATCATACCGATAAAAAGAGCGGACCAGCTCGAATCATTCACATGGCGCAAAACCTCCGCCCCCGCCTTCATTTCTGTCAGCGGAACGGCAAGCCGGCTGAAGCATGTGATGCAAAAAAAGATGATGCCGAGACCGAGGAAGCTTATACCGATCTGCCTGAACGGATATTTACGGATGAGGATAAACACAAGGCCTCCGATAAAAAGCACCCAAATGAGCACGTCCATCTTTATGGCTAAAAACTCCGTCGTAAACGTGGAGCCGACATTCGTGCCGAGAATCATCGGAATGGTCCGTTTAAAAGATAAAGCGCCTGCGCTGACAAAGCCGATGACAATGACCATGAAGGCTGAGCTGCTCTGAAGAAAACCGGTGAATACGATGCTTATGAGAAAAGCTTTCAAAGGGTGGTCGGTAAATAAGAGCAGGCTTTTCTCAATTTTTGAATACGTTAATGCGATCAGGCCCTGCCTGAGCAGGCTCATTCCGAGTAAAAAAAACAGGATAAGTGCGGTAAAGAGAATCAGTATTATCAAACGAAACACCCCTTTCCATCATTATATAGACAAGCAGCCTTATTCATGACGGAAAAGTGAGCTCGCTTAGTTGACCTGACTGATGGCTTATATTATAATGTCAAAGTACATGTTTATATATGTATCTTTTTAAAGGTAGTCGATTGGTGTATTCGGAGGGAGGGAAAGAGAATGTCAAAAACGGTCGTTAGAAAAAACGAATCGCTTGAAGATGCTCTTCGTCGCTTCAAACGCAGTGTATCAAAGACAGGTACTTTGCAAGAAGCAAGAAAGCGCGAATTTTATGAAAAACCTAGCGTAAAGCGCAAGAAAAAGTCAGAAGCTGCTAGAAAACGCAAATTCTAAAAGAGGGTGGATTTATGAGTCTTCTTGAGCGACTTAACCAAGATATGAAGCTGTATATGAAAAGCCGTGAGAAAGACAAACTGACTGTCGTTCGAATGGTGAAAGCTTCACTTCAAAACGAAGCAATTAAGCTTAAGAAAGACAGTTTGACCGAGGATGAGGAACTTACTGTCCTATCTCGTGAACTTAAGCAACGTAAAGACTCCCTCCATGAATTTTCAAACGCTGATCGTTTAGATTTAGTAGATAAAGTTCAAAAAGAGCTGGACATTTTAGAAATTTATTTACCGAAGCAGCTTTCTGAAGAAGAGCTGCAGACAATTGTAAATGAAACCATCGCTGAAGTCGGTGCGAGCTCCAAAGCGGACATGGGCAAAGTGATGAGTGCTATTATGCCTAAAGTAAAAGGTAAAGCTGACGGCAGCGTAATTAACAGACTTGTCAGCAGTCAATTATCTTAATTGACAAGAAAAAAGACATCTTTCCTAGAGAGATGTCTTTTTTTATACATAAAAAAATGAAACTAAAGTACATTTGTTACGTATATAAAGAAGAACGAAACGGGAAGGAGGGTATATTTGCCTTGTTCCGAAAAAAAACCGGAATTGCTGTTGCTCTATTGGGCTTATTTGTATTATCTTTATTAGGGGTTCAATTGAACGCGAAAGCTGATCATCCATCGGTTTATGTCATCCCGGTTGAGAAAAATGTCGAACAGGGGCTCGCCTCGTTTTTATCGCGTTCTTTTAAAGAAGCGAAGGAGTCCGGCGCGTCACACATTATTCTTGACATCAATACACCGGGAGGCGCCGTTCAATCAGCCTTGGATATTGCGGATATCATCGGCCGCGCGGATGTGCCTGTTACCGCTTACGTTAATAAACGGGCGCTTTCTGCCGGAGCGTATATAGCGCTTCAGGCAGATGAAATCTATATGGCGCCGGGCGGAAAAATGGGTGCCGCAGCCATCATCGACGGAAAAGGAAACGCGGCAGACAAAAAGGCTCAATCACTGTGGCATGCAGAAATGGAGGACGCAGCGGTTAAAAACAACCGAAATCCGAAATATGCGCTGGCCATGGCTGACCCCGCCATCAACGCAAAGGAAGCGGGCGCCCCAAAGGGAAAACTGCTGACACTGACAGCTGAAAAAGCTAAGGAAGTCGGATATTCGGAGGGCACGGTTTCAGACCTTGATGCTTTATATACAAAGCTCGGTTTTGACAAAGCGGATGTTCACCATGCAAAAGAAGGTTTCGTCGGCAAACTGGGCAGATGGCTGACAAATCCGTTTGTTGTCCCCGTCTTATTAACGCTTGCTTTGCTTGGTTTGACCATTGAATTGTTCTCGCCGGGCCTCGGGATACCGGGTGCCGTCGGACTGACGGCCATGCTGCTGTTTTTTACCGGGCATATCGCTGCCGGATTCGCCGGCTATGACAGCGTATTCTTATTTTGCGCGGGCTTGGTTTTTATCCTTTTAGAGATATTTCTGCCCGGAGGCATAATCGGTCTTATCGGTATTGCAGGCGTCATCGCGAGCCTCTTTCTCGCTGCGGGCAGCTTTACTGTAATGGCGGTTTCTCTCTTGATCGCCTTTGCTGTATCTATTACAGCTTTTATCATATTAACAAGGGTGTTGGGGAAACGAATGAAATTCTTTAAAAAATTAATATTAACTGATTCAACAAGCACGGAGAGCGGTTATGTTTCAAATCAGAACCGGACGGAGCTGTTGGGAAAAGTCGGCATTACCGCTACAGCCCTCAGACCGTCAGGCACCGTCATTATTGATGATGAACGTCTGGATGTCGTCTCGGAAGGATCATTCACTGAAAAAGACAGACAGGTGAAAGTAGTGAAAGCGGAAGGCTCACGCATTGTCGTGAGAGAAATATAGATGATAACCTTGAGGAGGAATTAGATGGAACTGTCAAGTTTGGCGATTTTAGCATTAGTTGCTGCTGCCATTATTGTGTTAGCCATATTCTTCACCTTTGTACCGGTGATGCTATGGATTTCGGCGCTTGCGGCAGGAGTCAGAATCAGCATTTTCACTTTGGTCGGGATGAGGCTGCGGCGCGTCATACCAAGCCGCGTTGTCAATCCGTTAATTAAAGCGCACAAAGCCGGCCTATCCGCAACAACAAATCAGCTCGAAAGCCATTATCTGGCCGGAGGTAATGTCGACAGGGTGGTCAATGCCCTGATTGCGGCACAGCGCGCCAATATTGAACTGACATTTGAACGCTGCGCAGCCATTGACCTGGCCGGGCGTGACGTATTGGAAGCCGTACAGATGAGCGTCAATCCGAAGGTCATTGAAACACCGTTTATCGCGGGTGTCGCCATGGACGGAATTGAAGTAAAGGCAAAAGCCAGAATCACGGTAAGAGCCAATATTGAGCGCCTTGTCGGAGGAGCGGGAGAAGAGACGGTTGTCGCCCGTGTCGGAGAAGGGATTGTCTCAACAATCGGTTCTTCACACAATCATAAAAAAGTGCTTGAAAATCCTGATATGATTTCGCAGACTGTACTTGGCAAAGGGCTGGATTCAGGCACCGCATTTGAAATTCTTTCGATTGACATTGCCGACGTTGATATCGGCAAAAACATCGGAGCGATTCTTCAGACGGATCAGGCAGAAGCAGACAAAAACATTGCGCAGGCCAAAGCCGAAGAGCGCCGCGCCATGGCGGTCGCCCAAGAGCAGGAAATGCGCGCTCGCGTAGAAGAAATGCGTGCAAAAGTCGTGGAAGCAGAAGCCGAAGTGCCGCTTGCGATGGCAGAAGCGTTGCGTGAAGGAAACATCGGCGTCATGGACTATATGAACATAAAAAATATCGACGCGGATACGGACATGAGGGATTCTATCGGCAAGCTGACGAATGACCAGCAAGATGAAGACCAACAATAACCTCTCTATTAAGGAGGGAGCCGCTATATGCACGAGATTCTGACAAATCCGCTCGTCATTGCCGCCGTCATCGGCATTATATCGGCAATATTCGGCAAGAAAAACAAAGATGAAAAACGTCCGCCGGGTACACGTCCCGGAAATCAGGCAAAAAAGCAGGATCAAAAACAGCCGCAGAAAGAGCATAAGCCGGAAGCGGAAGAATTGCCTGCCGTTTCAGAAGAGAACCCTTTTGAGCAAAAAAGAAGGGAAGCTGAAAAGCGCCTAGCGGAGACGGAGCAGATGTTTAACGGGCTTGAACATAAGCTGACATCCGCACGCGCACGAAACGCGTCTCTGAAGAAATCAGCCCTCAAAATAAATAAAGAAACTGCGGTTCAAGGCATTATATTCAGTGAGGTTTTGGGTCCGCCCCGTGCAAAAAAACCGCACCGGACCATGCGGAACATCGGTAAAAAATAAAGTGTTAGAACCCCTTTTCAAATCATACATATGAGATGAAAGGGGGTTCTTTTTTTATGGGGCAAAGAAAGAATCGTGTAAAGGCATGGCTGACAAGAGCATTGGAAATTCCCCCGGACGTTATGATGGATCTGCCTCGTATTACGATGGTCGGCAGACTTCATATCTACATAGAGAATCACAGAGGCCTCCTGCTGTTCAGCGAAGAAGAAGTCAGGCTGATGCTCAAGCAGGGGCAGTGTATCATATCAGGAAAAAACTTGGTCATTAAGGCAATCCTTCCTGAGGAAATCCTTTTGGAAGGCACGATAGATCACGTACGATATGTCGATTCATAAAGCCGGGGGGAAATAATGTGAAAAACAAATGGCTGTCATTTTTTTCGGGTAAAGTCCAAATGGAAGTCAAAGGAAAAGGAATTGAACGGCTGCTGAATGAATGCACGAGAAACGGAATCGCCATCTTTGCGGTGAAAAAAAAGCAAGACTGTGTCCTGCTGATGATTCAGCTTCAGGATGTACATGCTTTCAGAAGAGTCATCAGAAAACATGAATGCAAAGCAAGCTTTACAAAAAGAAAGGGTCTTCCCTTTCTGCTTCTCAAATCAAAATTAAACCTGGGCTTCACTGCGGGATTTGTGATATTTTTTGTTATATTGTTTCTTTTGTCCAACATGATTTGGGAAATTGATATTAAAGGGGCCAAGCCCGAAACCGAGCATCAGATGGTAAAGCACCTTGAAGAAATCGGTGTGAAAAAAGGCCGTTTGCAATTTTTAATGATGACGCCGGAGAAAATTCAAAAATCATTAACAAACGGTATCGATAATATTACGTGGGTCGGTGTGGAATTGAACGGGACAGCCCTTCATATGAAAGTGGTCGAAAAAAACGAACCGACAAAAGAAAAGTACGTGAGCCCCCGCCATATCGTTGCCAAAAAGAAGGCGGTCATCAAAAGGATGTTCGTGCAAAAGGGGCAGCCGATGGCTTTTGTGAACGATCATGTTGACAAAGGACAGCTCCTCGTCTCAGGACTGATCGGAAATGAAGACCGGAAAGTCGCCTCAAAAGCGGAAATTTACGGAGAAACATGGTACAAGTCAGAAGTAACCGTGCCTCTTGAAACATCATTTACGCTATATACGGGTAAAGTAAGGACGAAGCACAAGCTGTCTTTCGGATCATGGGGCGTTCCTTTTTGGGGCTTTGAATTTAATGAGAAGCCGCTGAAACATCCGAAAACAGAGGAAGAAAAGCATCCGTTTCAATTTCTGGGGATGAAGCTTCCGGTTTCTTACGTTCAAGAACAGACAAGAGAAAGTGAAACATCCGTGCGGACTTATACGAAAGGCGAAGCGGTTCAGGCCGGTATCAAAATGGGAAGACAAGATGTAGAAAAGCGATTAAACGGCAGCGGAGAGGTGGAAAGTGAAAAAGTTTTGCACCAATCCGTTGAGAATGGTAAAGTAAAGTTGATTATTCTCTACCAAGTTATAGAAGATATCGTTCAAACCACACCTATTGTTCAGGGAGACTAAAGAATGGCAGAACATTTACTTGCGATTAATCACAAACTGAAAAGCCCGGACGAAGCACTTTCTTTGTTCGGCAGCCAAGATGCTTTTTTACATTTAATGGAGAAGGATCTGGGCATTAGCCTCATCACACGCGGTGAAACCATTTACGTTTCCGGGAATGATGAAACATTTGAGATCGCTGACAGATTATTGGGCTCGCTCCTTACTTTAATTCGCAAGGGGATCGAGATTTCGGAACGTGATGTGCTGTATGCCGTGAAAATGGCAAAAAAAGATGAACTGGACTATTTTGAAAGCATGTATGAAGAGGAAATAACGAAAACGGCAAAAGGCAAACCGATCCGTGTCAAAACCATCGGCCAAAGAGAATATGTGGCGGCGATGAAGAAAAACGACATGGTGTTCGGCATCGGGCCGGCGGGAACCGGCAAAACTTATTTGGCGGTCGTAAAAGCGGTGCACGCTTTAAAAAACGGCCACATTAAAAAAATCATTTTAACAAGACCCGCTGTGGAAGCCGGCGAGAGCCTCGGCTTTCTGCCCGGAGATTTAAAGGAAAAAGTAGATCCTTATCTGCGCCCGCTGTATGACGCGCTCCATGATGTGCTCGGAAGCGACCATACGGAGCGTCTTATGGAAAGAGGGGTTATCGAAATCGCCCCGCTTGCCTATATGAGAGGGCGGACGCTTGACGACGCGTATGTGATTCTTGATGAAGCCCAGAATACCACTCCCGCTCAAATGAAAATGTTTTTGACGAGATTGGGTTTTGGCTCTAAAATGATCATTACGGGCGACGTAAGCCAAATTGACCTGCCGAAAGGCGTCACATCGGGACTTGCAGTAGCGAAGGACATGCTGAAGGACGTAAACGGCATCTCCGTGATTGAACTTGACCAGACAGATGTGGTCAGGCATCCGCTTGTTGCAAAAATTATTGAAGCTTATGATAAGCAAAAGTAATGCAAAAATGACCCGATCTCCCGTTATCGGGTCATTTTTATATGATGTGTTCCTGATGTTTCAGGGAGGAGGTTCTTGTTTTGAAAAAGAAGGGAAAGGGCAAAAGCGCCCGGGAACGGTTCCGCAGTTTCAGACATGCCCGCTCAGCCCATGTGCTGCTGTACCTGCTGCTTTCAGCGATCATGTTTGGTTTGCTCTTTATTCATGTAAAACCTGAATCACTTAATTTGGATTTGTTTTCAGTCAGTGATAAGACGATTTACGCGCCCGCCACAGTGGAAGATCAGCAGGCGACGGAATCGAAAAAGCAGGCGGCCGAAGATGCGGTGGAAGATCAATACACTCTGAAAAAAGGCTATACCGACAACCGGCTTGACCTGATCACTTCCATTTTTGACAGCATCGGCGAAGTGAAAAAAGATGCGGAAAAAGATAAAAAGTCACCTTCGGAAAAATCACTGGTAAAATCGGTGAAAAACAAGCTGACACAGGATGTCAATGAATCCGTCTCGGAAGATGCCATTAAATCGCTTCTCCATGCAAACAATGAAGATTTCTCATTTGTGAGGGATTCCGTCATTACCGCGGTGAATACGGTGATGAGCAGTGAAATTCCTTCTGAAAAGCTTGCCGAAGCGAAGGATAAGGTCGCAAAAGAGCTGAAAAGCGCTTCTGTGCCGTCAAAATATTTAGCGGCTGCGACTGAAATCGGAAAATACGCGGTCATCCCGAATTACGTGTTTGATCCGAAAGCGACGGATGAAAAACGCCAGGAAGCGTCAGACAGCGTCCAGCCGGTACAGATCAAACAAGGACAGGTTCTCGTGGAAGAGAATGATCTGATCGACCGGGAAGTATACAGGAAGCTCGAACTGACGGGGCTTTTGAATAATTCCAACCTGTTAAAACCGATCAGCGGTCTCCTTCTGATGATCGGGCTGTTTATTGCCACGCTTGTCTACTATTTTGAGAAACAGCAGCAGGAGCTTAAGCTGAAAAATAAATCTCTTTTGCTGTTTTCTATCATTACAACGCTTATTCTCGTCATTATGGAAGTCGTCAGTCTCTTTCAGAAGATTGAATACACCAATATCGGCTATCTTGTGCCGATCGCCGCCGGCGCGATTTTAATCAGGCTGCTGCTCAATGAAAGGCTCGCCATTTTAGGAAGCATCATTCTGGCGATCTGCGGCAGTATGATGTTTAATCAGGGTGTGACGGGAACATTTAATTACGTCATCGGCATTTACTATTTAATCAGCAGCATTTCAGGCATTCTGTTTTTGGGAAAACATAATGCGAGATCAAAAATATTGCAGGCGGGACTGTTCGTCTCATTTATTAATATGATTATCGTGCTGTCGCTTTTATTAATACAAAATACGGCGCTGTCACCGGTTGAAATCGGAACGCTGATGCTGATGGGGGCCGTCTCGGGACTTGCTTCATCCGTTCTGATTATCGGTCTGATGCCGTTTTTTGAGACGGGATTCGGCATTCTTTCAACGATGAGACTGATTGAACTGTCTAATCCGAATCATCCCCTGCTTCGAAAGATTTTAACGGAAACACCCGGTACATATCATCACAGCGTCATGGTGGCAAATCTGTCGGAAGCGGCTTGTGAAGCCGTAGGGGCAAACGGTCTTTTAGCACGGGTCGGAGCGTATTATCACGATCTCGGCAAAACGAAACGTCCGCAATATTTTATTGAAAATCAGATGAATATGGATAATCCGCATGACAAGCTGTCTCCGCAGCTCAGCAAAAATATCATTATCGCACATACGACAGACGGTGCGAATATGCTCAGAAGCTATAAGTTTCCGAAAGAGCTTGTGGATATCGCGGAGCAGCATCACGGAACGTCCCTTTTGAAATTCTTTTATTATAAAGCGAAAGAAAAGGGCGACCAGATTACAGAGAAAGAGTTCCGCTACCCGGGGCCGAAGCCGCAATCGAAAGAAGCGGCTATTATCTCAGTGGCCGACAGCGTTGAAGCCGCCGTCCGTTCCATGCATAATCCCAATCCCGAGCGGATCGAAAAACTGGTGCGGGGAATTATATCCGATAAGCTTCAGGACGGACAATTCTCAGAATGTGATCTCACGTTCCGAGAACTGGATACGATCGCAAAAACACTATGTGCGACTTTAAAAGGAATTTTCCACTCCCGGATTGAATATCCGGAGGCTACGAAGAAGGTGAAATAAATGGGTTTACTCATAGATATTGTTGATGAAACGAACAGCGTCTCAGCTGATGCGCTCCAAGAAGTGGAGAAGCTGCTCCAATTCGCGGCGGAAAAAGAAGGCGTTCAGGATCAGGCTGAAGTATCGGTCACGATTGTGACAAATGAAGAAATCAGAGAAATCAACAGAGACTACCGGGGAAAAGACACTCCGACTGACGTCATTTCGTTTGCGCTTGAAGAAGAAGGCGAAGACGAGGTTGAAATCGTAGGCGCCGACATGCCGCCTGTTTTAGGAGATATTATCATCAGCGCAGACAGAACGGAAGAGCAGGCGGAAGAGTACGGCCATTCGTTTATGAGAGAGCTCGGTTTTCTGGCCGTGCACGGCTTTTTGCATTTGCTTGGCTATGATCACATGACAAAAGAAGAAGAGGAAGAAATGTTTTCAAAGCAAAAGGATTTGCTGGATGAGTATGGACTCACGAGATCATAAAAACGAGTGGAGCAGGTTCCTGAAGAGCTTTGTCCATGCATGGAGGGGAATCTGGAAAACGGCGCGGTCAGAGCGGAATTTTCAATTTCATATTACCGCGGCCTGCGCCGTTATCGTTTGCGGTTTTCTCACCGGGCTGAGCACAGCCGAATGGGCCGTTGTTTTGGTGCTGATCGGTGGGATGCTTGCTTTGGAGCTTTTAAATACGGCGATAGAGCATGTTGTGGATTTAGTTACCGATCAGTATCACCCGCTCGCAAAAGCGGCAAAGGACGCGGCCGCCGGAGCCGTTTGCGTCTTTGCCGTGATATCGTGTATCATTGGTTTACTCATCTTCTTGCCGAAGATATGTTAGCAGAAGATTCTTACAATTATTTTACATTGCCAAAAATGGGCGTGAAAAACCAATCATAATTATGTAAAATAAAAGTGACAGCGGTATCATACAGGATAAAGGTAAGAGAGGAATTAAGTACACATGAACAGACAAGAATTGATTGCAGAAGCATTAAAAGCGCGGGACACAGCGTATGTGCCGTATTCAAATTTCAGAGTGGGAGCCGCTCTTCTTACCAAAGACGGAAAAGTGTACAGAGGCTGCAACATTGAAAATGCGGCATACAGCATGTGCAACTGTGCTGAACGCACGGCGATATTCAAAGCTGTTTCCGAGGGGGATACGGAATTTGCGATGCTCGCCGTGGCTGCGGATACTCCGGGACCGGTTTCGCCGTGCGGAGCCTGCAGACAAGTAATTTCCGAGCTGTGCTCAAAGGATATGCTTGTTATTCTGACCAACTTACAAGGACAAATAAAAGAAATGACTGCGGAAGAATTATTGCCGGGCGCATTTTCATCGGAGGATTTACATGACGAACGAAAGCTTTAAATCAGGATTTGTATCTATCATCGGAAGGCCGAATGTAGGGAAGTCTACCTTTTTAAACAGGGTCATCGGTCAAAAGATCGCCATCATGAGCGACAAACCCCAGACGACAAGAAATAAAGTCCAAGGGGTGCTGACAACCGGCACGTCGCAGACCATTTTTATTGATACACCGGGCATTCACAAACCAAAGCACAAGCTTGGCGACTTTATGATGAAAGTGGCCCAGAATACGCTGAAAGAAGTTGACTTGGTGTTATTTATGATTAACGCCGAAGAAGGGTACGGAAAAGGCGACGAGTTTATCATTGAAAAGCTCGGACAGACGTCCACGCCGGTCTTTCTGATCGTAAACAAAATTGATAAGATCCACCCCGACCAGCTGCTTCTTTTAATTGATGAGTACCGTACGCGCTATCCGTTTAAGGAAATCGTGCCGATCTCAGCTTTGGAAGGGAACAACGTCGAAACCCTTCTCGCGCAGATTGAAGCGTATTTACCGGAAGGGCCTCAGTTCTATCCGAGCGATCAGGTGACTGACCATCCCGAGCGGTTCATTATTTCTGAACTGATCAGGGAAAAGGTGCTCCATCTGACAAGGGAAGAAGTGCCGCACAGCATCGCTGTCGCTATCGAGTCCATTAAAGGGCAGGAAAACGGCTCTGTCCATGTCGCCGCCACGATTGTGGTCGAGCGGGATTCTCAAAAAGGCATCGTCATCGGCAAAAAAGGAGCGCTTCTGAAAGAAGTCGGCAAAAGAGCGCGGGCTGATATTGAAGCTCTTTTGGGCTCACGCGTTTACCTGGAATTATGGGTGAAGGTGCAGAAGGACTGGCGGAATAAAATGTCTCAGCTGCGTGATTTCGGCTTCAAAGAGGATGAATATTAATTCATCTAAGGCGCATGCCTGAGGTGTGAGATTACCTCACAGAAGCAGGGATTCGTTAGCAAAATTTGTTTAACATGAAAAGGAGGACATCAGGTCAAGATAAGGGTAAGAATTTGGATTGCAAAGCTAGTTTAATGATGAAAGGTGGGTTTTTTGTGTTGAATTTTACCTGGAACGTATTTTCTCAAACAGGAAGTGTTGATACGTACCTTCTTTTTAAAGAACTGGAAAAAGAGAACCTGGAAAGACCCGAAGAACCGGAAGATGAGCTAGCCCGAATTGATTTTCCAATTTTGTAAACCTCTTGGCCCCTCCCGTTGTTGGAAGGTGCGGAAATGCTGACTAAATGTGAAGGAATCGTGCTCCGTACGAATGACTACGGGGAGACGAATAAAATCGTGACATTGCTGACGAGGGAACACGGCAAAATCGGCGTCATGGCAAGGGGCGCCAGGAAGTCAGCCAGCCGGCTGTCAGCAGTCAGCCAGCCGTTTTTGTACGGGTCATTTTTAATGCAAAGAACATCCGGACTCGGCACGCTCCAGCAGGGTGAAATGATTCTCAGCATGAGAACGATCAGAGAAGATTTATTTTTGACGGCGTATGCCGCTTTTATCGCTGAACTCACTGACAAAGGAACGGAAGAGAAGAAACCGAACCCCTATTTATTCGAATTGATTCTCGAATCCTTTAAGAGGCTGAATGACGGGACTGACCCGGACGTGATCACCTTCATCGTGCAGATGAAAATGCTCGGCGTCATGGGGCTGTATCCGGAGCTGAATCATTGTGTCCACTGCAAAAGCGGGGAAGGGACGTTTCATTTTTCGATAAGAGATAACGGGTTTATCTGCCACCGCTGCTTTGAAAAGGATCCGTACAGAGTTCCGATTTCGCCGCAAACGGCAAGGCTGCTAAGGCTTTTTTATTACTTTGATATCGGAAGGCTCGGCAGCGTCTCGTTAAAACAGGAAACCAAAAACGAAATTAAACGGGTCATTGATCTGTATTACGAGGAATATTCAGGACTTTATTTAAAGTCAAAACGGTTTTTAGATCAGATGGAAAGCATGAAGAACCTTTTGGATGAAAACAAAAGTTGACATTCTGCCCATCTTTTTATATGATCATTTATTATAAAATATGTTGCAGTGACAGAAAGAAGTACTTGCGTCCAACTCATACAAGCGACCTTAGGGCAGTGTAAGCTAAGGATGAGCGCGCAACGAAAGGCATTCTCGAGCAACCCTTTAAAAAGAGGCTGAGTGATTCACATCCTCAGCAACTAGGGTGGAACCGCGGGAGAACTCTCGTCCCTATGTTTGCGGCCGGCAAGCATAGAGACGGGAGTTTTTTGGTTGCCGCCGCACTTGTAAAAGAATGGAGAAAGTGGAGGTGCTTGAAATGAACATTCAAGATATGATTTTAACCTTGCAGAAGCACTGGTCGAATGAAGGCTGTGTGCTCATGCAGTCGTATGATGTGGAGAAAGGCGCAGGCACAATGAGCCCGTATACATTTTTACGAAGCATCGGGCCGGAACCGTGGAGAGTGGCTTACGTTGAGCCGTCCAGACGGCCTGCGGACGGACGGTACGGTGAAAACCCGAACAGGCTCTATCAGCATCACCAATTCCAAGTCATTATCAAGCCGTCGCCTGATAACATTCAAGAGCTTTACCTTGATTCATTGCGTGCGCTCGGCATTGACCCGCTTGAACATGATATCCGTTTCGTAGAAGACAACTGGGAAAACCCGTCTTTAGGCTGTGCAGGTCTCGGCTGGGAAGTATGGCTTGACGGGATGGAAATTACACAGTTTACATACTTCCAGCAGGTGGGCGGAATTGAATGTAAACCGGTATCCGTTGAGATCACATATGGTATTGAACGTCTCGCGTCATATATTCAGGATAAAGAAAACGTCTTTGATCTTGAATGGACGTCAGGATTTACTGTGAAAGATTTATTTATGATGGCTGAATATGAGCATTCCGTTTATACTTTTGAAACATCTGACGTGGATATGCTTTTCCATTTGTTCAGCACCTATGAAAAAGAAGCGATCAGACAAATGGATAACGGGCTCGTGCATCCGGCCTATGATTATGTGCTGAAATGCTCTCACACATTTAATCTGCTCGATGCAAAAGGCGCGATCTCGGTGACGGAGCGGACGGGTTATATCGGCCGTGTCCGCAACTTAGCGAGAAAAGTGGCAAAAACGTATTATGAAGAACGGGAAAAATTAGGGTTCCCAATGCTTAAAGAGGAGGGCTCTTCCCATGAGTAAACAAGACTTGCTTTTAGAGATCGGACTCGAGGAAATGCCGGCGCGGTTTTTACATGACAGCATGGTGCAGCTCGGTGAAAAGCTGACCGGCTGGCTGGCTGAAAAAAATATCGCCCATGGCGAAGTGAAACTTTTTAATACACCGAGACGTCTGGCAGTATATATAAAAGACGTAGCAGAAAAACAGGCTGATATTCAGGAAGAAGCAAAAGGCCCTGCGAAAAAAATCGCTCTGGATGCTGACGGAAACTGGACAAAAGCCGCTATCGGATTTTCAAAAGGCCAAGGCGCCGGAGTGGATGACCTGTATATAAAAGATGTAAACGGCACGGAATATGTCTTCGTTCAAAAATTCCAGGCGGGACAAGAGACGAAGACACTTTTACCGCAGCTGGAAAATTTGATTGCCGGAATGCATTTTCCGAAAAACATGCGCTGGGGCACGCAGGATTTGCGCTATATCCGTCCGATCAAATGGATTGCCGCCCTCTTTGGAAAAGACGTCATTCCGTTTGAAATCACAAATGTCGAGACGGGCCGGAACACGCAGGGACACCGCTTTCTCGGCCAAGAAGTATCTGTTGATGCGCCGTCATCATACGAAAAGCTGCTGAAAGAACAAAGCGTCATTGCTGACCCGAAAGAACGCAAACAAATGATCCAAAGCCAGCTGGATGCGCTTGCGGCCGAGAAGAAATGGAACATTCCGATCGATGAGGACCTGCTGAACGAAGTCAACCATCTGGTGGAATACCCGACGGCGCTTTACGGATCTTTTGAATCCGAGTTTCTTTCTATCCCTGAAGAAGTGCTTGTGACAACAATGAAAGAGCATCAGCGCTACTTCCCGGTAAAAGATGAAAACGGGAATCTGCTGCCTCATTTTATTACGGTAAGAAACGGGAACAGCCATGCAATTGAAAATGTTGCCCGCGGAAACGAGAAAGTGCTGAGAGCAAGGCTTTCAGATGCTGCGTTCTTCTACAAAGAAGACCAAAAGCTGAACATTGATGAAAACGTGAAGAAACTGGAAAATATCGTTTTCCATGAAGAGCTCGGCTCCCTTGGAGATAAAGTAAGAAGAGTGGCCGCCATTGCGGGCAAACTTGCCGTCCGCCTGAAAGCGGATGAACAGACGCAAAAACTTGTGAAGCGCGCCGCAGAGATTTCTAAATTTGACCTGGTTACACATATGATCTATGAGTTCCCTGAGCTTCAAGGCGTAATGGGAGAAAAATATGCGCGCATGCTCGGTGAAGATGATGCCGTCGCTGCCGCTGTCAATGAGCACTATATGCCGAGAGCGGCCGGGGGAGAAGTGCCTTCAACCTTTACCGGCGCGGTCGTGGCGTTAGCTGATAAACTGGATACGATTGCTTCCTTCTTCAGCATTGACGTAATTCCGACAGGTTCTCAGGATCCGTACGGATTGCGCCGTCAGGCAAGCGGCATCGTTTCCATTCTGATCGACCGCAATTGGGACATTTCGTTTAAAGAGCTTCTGTCATTGACAGAAACGGAAAAAGAAAATGAGCTCCTCGATTTCTTTACACAGCGTCTGAAATACGTCTTAAACACTGAAGACATCCGTCATGACGTTATTGAAGCCGTTCTGGACAGCACAGAGCTTGAGCCGTATGCAGCCGTTCATAAGGCAAGAGTGCTTGAGAAGCACCTCGGCGCACCCGGCTTTAAAGAAACGGCTGAATCACTCGGCCGGGTTATCTCTATCAGCAAAAAAGGCGAGAGCCGGGATATCAAGCCGGATCTGTTTGAAAATGAACAGGAGGAAAAGCTGTTTGACGCTTATCAAAAAACAAAAGACAGTGTCGCGGAAAGCTTTGCCTCCAAAAACTATGAACAGGCGCTTGATGTGCTCAGCGGATTAAAGGAGCCGATTGAAGACTACTTTAATCACACGATGGTAAATGCGGACGATGAAGCATTAAAAACCAACCGTTTAGCGCAAATGACCGCTCTTGCAGATGTGATCAAGTCTTTTGCTAATATGAATCATCTTATTGTAAAATAAAGAAAAAGACGGTTGCTGTGTGATCGGCAATCGTCTTTTCCCCTTTTACATAAACATCACAGAATGAAAACATAGATAAAGAAACCCTTCCATAAAGGTGGTGAGTACGATCGAATTAAATAAACGGCAAGAACAAATTTTACAGATTGTAAAGGAAAACGGCCCGATTACCGGCGAGCATATCGCAGAACAGCTCAATTTAACGAGGGCCACGCTGCGGCCGGACTTGGCCATACTCACCATGTCAGGCTTCTTAGAGGCCCGTCCGCGGGTCGGTTATTTTTATACGGGGAAAACGGGAAATCAGCTGCTTGCGGATAAACTGAAAAAGCTGCAAGTGAAAGATTTTCAATCGATCCCTGTTGTCATCAATGAAAATGTCTCGGTATACGATGCCATCTGCACCATGTTTTTAGAAGATGTCGGCACGTTATTTGTCGTAGATCGTGATGCTGTCTTAGTCGGTGTGCTGTCACGCAAAGATTTGCTGCGGGCGAGCATCGGCCAGCAGGAACTTGCCTCAATACCGGTTCATATTATCATGACAAGAATGCCGAATATCGCCGTCTGCCGGCGTGATGATTATGTGATGGACATCGCCAAGTATTTAATTGAAAAACAGATCGATGCCCTGCCCGTTATTAAAGATACGGATAAAGGCTTTGAGGTCATCGGCCGGTTTACCAAAACGAATATGACTAAGATACTTGTCAGTTTATCAGAAAATGAAATCATATAAGCTTGAAAACTAACGGGGGGATAACATGGACAATCGCATCATTTATGTAGTATCAGACTCAGTCGGAGAAACCGCCGAACTCGTTGTAAAAGCCTCGCTCAGCCAGTTTAACGGCTCAGCCGATGATACGCATATCAGAAGAATACCTTATGTGGAAGATATCGGCACCATTAATGAAGTCGTGTCTCTCGCCAAAGCGGACGGCGGCATTATTTGTTTTACGCTCGTTGTTCCTGAAATGCGCAAATACCTGGTTGAACAAGCTGAAAAAGCGAATGTGCTGTATTACGATATTATCGGTCCGCTCATCGATAAAATGGAATCGGCTTACGGTCTGACCGCCAAATATGAACCGGGCCGCGTCCGCCAGCTTGATGAAGATTATTTCAAAAAGGTCGAGGCGATCGAGTTTGCCGTCAAATATGACGATGGCAGAGATCCAAGAGGCATTTTAAAAGCCGATATCATCCTGCTCGGAGTATCCAGAACGTCTAAAACCCCATTATCACAATATCTTGCCCATAAGCGTCTGAAAGTGGCCAATGTGCCGATCGTTCCTGAGGTCGATCCGCCGGAAGAACTGTTCAGCGTTGATCCGAAAAAATGCATCGGCTTAAAGATCAGCCCTGATAAACTGAACCATATACGAAAAGAACGGTTAAAATCTCTCGGCTTAAATGACAAAGCCATTTACGCCAATATCAACAGAATTAAAGAAGAGCTGGAGTATTTTGAGAAAATCGTGGACCGGATCGGCTGCCAAGTCGTTGACGTTTCGAATAAAGCGGTCGAGGAAACAGCGAACATCATTCATCATCTCAAAACAAAGGGCCGATAACTCAGGACGCTTTATCCTGGGTTTTTGGGTATGTAAATAGGGAATAAACAAAAAGGATGGCATCTTCGCGAAGTTTGTATTATAATAAAAAATTGTGATAAAATGTTTATTTTTAGGTTTAAGCTTCGTGTGATACGAATAAACTATTATGGGTAAGATGTCAAGAATAACTCCCGGAAATTTTTCGACAAAGCTCAAAATAGATCCGCAGTCATGGAGCATATGCGATTTCGCTTGTTTTTATGCAGGAGATTGATGGAGGGATGGAGAATTAGTCTTCTAAATGAAAAAGAAAAGACGATTTTTGTCGATGCAGACGCATGCCCCGTAAAAGAGGAAATAATGCTCATTGCATCGCAATTCAGCGTTCGGGTTATTTTCGTCGCATCATTTGAACACTACCAGCTTTCCAGAAGCAAAGACGAGAACTGGGTATACGTTGATCCTCATAAAGAAGCGGCGGATTTATATATCGCAAACCATGTGAGATCGGGAGACGTCGTAGTCACGCAGGATATCGGTTTAGCCTCTCTTTTGCTGAACAGAAATATTGCCGTCTTATCGGAAAGGGGCCGTTCTTATACTGAAGACACGATTGACTTCGCTCTGATGAGCCGTCATATGTCAGGCAAAATGAGAAGAAGCGGCATTCATTCCAAAGGACCTAAAAAATTAAATAAAGAAGATCGGAATCGATTTGTTACCCTGCTTAAAAAAATCCTGTCGAATGATGAAGGGATTTCAAATCAAAACATCGAATAATGTACGACGGAGTGTTATAAGATGGGAAACCGCATACCAGATGAAGTAGTTAATCAGGTGCAGCAGTCAGCAGACATTGTTGAAGTCATAGGTGATTATGTCCAATTGAAAAAGCAAGGCCGCAACTACTTTGGGCTCTGTCCGTTTCACGGAGAAAACACGCCCTCGTTTTCCGTCTCCAGCGATAAGCAGATCTTTCATTGCTTCGGATGCGGTGCGGGCGGGAACGTTTTCTCTTTCTTACGGCAGATGGAAGGCTATTCATTTACGGAAGCTGTTTCTCACCTTGCGGATAAATATCAGATTGATTTCCCTGATGATATAACGATTCACTCTGCATCCAGGCCGGAATCTTCCGGAGAGCAGAAGATGGCGGAAGCCCACGAGCTTCTGAAGAAATTTTACCATCATTTGCTAATAAATACAAAGGAAGGCCAGGAAGCGTTAGATTACCTTTTATCAAGGGGTTTTACGAAAGAGCTCATAGATGAGTTTGAAATCGGCTACGCGCTGGATTCCTGGGATTTCATGACGAAATTCTTGAAAAAGCGCGGTTTTGAGGAAGAACTGATGGAAAAAGCGGGTCTGCTGATCAGAAGGGAAGACGGCAGCGGGTATTTTGACCGTTTCAGAAACAGAATTATGTTTCCCATTCATGATCACCACGGAGCCGTGGCGGCTTTTTCAGGAAGGGCGCTCGGAAGCCAGCAGCCGAAATATATGAACAGCCCGGAAACGCCGCTGTTTCATAAATCTAAGCTTCTGTATAACTTTCATAAGGCGCGCCTGCCGATCAGGAAAGAGGAGAGAGCCGTTCTGTTTGAAGGCTTCGCTGACGTCATATCCGCCGTCAGCTCAGGCGTAAAAGAAAGTATCGCCACAATGGGGACGTCGCTCACCGAAGAACATGTGAAAATCCTCAGGAGAAATGTTCAGGAGGTCATTCTCTGTTACGATTCGGATAAAGCCGGGTACGAAGCTACGCTGAAAGCGGCCGGCCTGCTCCAGAAAGCCGATTGTAAGGTAAGAGTAAGCATGCTGCCTGACGGGCTTGATCCTGATGATTATATCAGAACCCGGGGCGGAGAAAAATTCCGGACCGATATCATTGATGCAAGCGTTACGGTCATGGCTTTTAAAATGCAATATTTCCGCAAAGGGAAAAACTTATCTGACGAAGGAGACCGGCTCGCTTACATGAAAGAAGTGCTGAAAGAAATCAGCGCTCTTTCCGGGTCGCTTGAGCAGGAAATGTATGTGAAGCAGCTCGCCTCGGAATTTTCTCTTTCGGTAGAATCTTTGACGGAACAGCTTTCCATCTACGCCAGACAAAACGCCCCCGGCGACAAAAACGCTGAACCGCAGACAAGACGGGCCCGGGTGACGACAAAAGCGAAACGGCGCCGTCTCCGTCCCGCCTATGAGAACGCGGAAAGACTTCTGCTCGCTCATATGCTGAGAGACCGAAACGTCATAAAGAAAGTGATTGAGCGTGTCGGCTTTGAATTTAACATTGACGGACATCGTGCGCTGGCAGCATACCTGTACGCTGTTTATGAAGAGGGTGCTGACATGACGCCGCAGCATCTTATGGCGAGAATGCAGGATGAGGAAATCAGCCAGCTGCTTTCAGATATAGGGATGCTCCAAGTAAACGAGGAGCTCTCAGAGGCCGAGTTATCCGATTACGTAAAAAAAGTGTTGGATCACCGAAAATGGTCAATGATAAAGGAAAAAGAAGCAGAAAGAGCGGATGCGGAGAGGCAGAAAGACTTCGTGAAAGCTGCGTCTCTGGCTCAAGAAATTGTTGCATTGAACCGATCATTAAAGTAACACCAAAAAGAGGCTTGCGTTCTGATTGGCAATGATTCCTTGCGGAGGAGCAAATAGATCGCTTAACCTCATCATGAATTGTCATTTATTATCCGCAGCCCTGCATGCTGAAAAAGAGAGAAGGCTTCCGGGTCGGATAAGAAACATACCGCTTTTAGAATTCGTTGCAAGCTTTGGAAGGAGGGATCCATAATGGCTGATAAACAAACCCACGAAACAGAAACAGAACTTACATTAGACCAGGTAAAAGAACAGCTTACTGAAACTGGAAAAAAACGTGGCGTTTTAACATATGAAGAAATTGCTGAACGCATGTCCAGCTTTGAAATTGAATCAGACCAAATGGATGAGTATTATGAATTTTTAGGAGAACAAGGTGTTGAATTAATTAGTGAAAATGAAGAAACGGAAGATCCTAATATTCAACAGCTTGCCAAAGCCGAAGAAGAATTTGACCTTAATGACCTCAGCGTACCGCCTGGCGTAAAGATCAATGATCCAGTCCGCATGTACCTTAAGGAAATCGGACGGGTAAATCTTCTTTCTGCTAAAGAAGAAATCACCTACGCTCAAAAAATTGAAGAGGGTGACGAGGAATCTAAACGCAGACTGGCTGAAGCAAACCTTCGTTTAGTTGTCAGCATTGCTAAACGGTATGTCGGCCGCGGCATGCTTTTCTTAGACTTGATCCAAGAAGGAAACATGGGTCTCATGAAAGCCGTCGAGAAGTTTGACTACCGTAAAGGATATAAATTCAGTACGTATGCGACTTGGTGGATCAGACAGGCGATTACACGCGCCATCGCTGACCAGGCGAGAACAATCCGTATCCCGGTTCACATGGTGGAAACCATCAACAAATTAATCCGGGTGCAGCGTCAGCTTCTTCAGGATCTTGGCAGAGAGCCGACACCGGAAGAGATTGCTGAAGACATGGATCTTACGCCTGAA
Source organism: Bacillus sp. A1 (assembly GCF_042296235.1). Lineage (NCBI taxonomy): Bacteria > Bacillati > Bacillota > Bacilli > Caryophanales > Bacillaceae > Bacillus > Bacillus sp. A1. The sequence continues at coordinate 2,551,013 of NZ_CP141181.1, read as the reverse complement.
AAAGTCCGTGAAATATTAAAAATTGCTCAAGAGCCTGTTTCTTTAGAAACGCCGATCGGTGAAGAAGACGACTCACATCTCGGTGACTTCATCGAAGACCAGGAAGCGACATCTCCGTCGGATCATGCGGCATATGAGCTTTTAAAAGAACAGCTGGAAGATGTGCTGGATACGTTGACAGATCGTGAAGAAAACGTGCTGCGTCTCCGTTTCGGTCTGGATGACGGACGCACAAGAACTTTGGAAGAAGTCGGCAAAGTGTTTGGAGTAACGAGAGAGCGTATTCGCCAAATTGAAGCAAAAGCGCTTCGCAAATTGAGACATCCGAGCAGAAGCAAACGTCTGAAGGATTTTCTCGAATAGAATGGAACGGGTCTTTTTGATCCGTTCTTTTTTATGTATAAGATATATGGATAATATACCTTTATTTTACTGGATAAGCATATGTTTTGCAAATGAGTTCGGAAAAAATGCGGCATGTCCTGAAAGGGGGAAAATGAGATAAGTTTATTTATATTCTTTATTGTAAGCGTATACAATTCATTATACAATAGAATAAAGATAATTTTGTGATAAACAAAACAGTTATTTTTGCTTTTTGTATAAATTGTGAAATCAATGAAATTGCTGAGCAAGACCATTTACTTTTTGTAAAAATAAGTTAGAATTAGAAGTGTTTACATAGGGGGAGAATGAAAAAGGGGGATGGAGATATGAAGTGGAATCCGCTGATTCCTTTTTTGCTCATTGCAGTGCTGGGAATAGGGCTGACTTTCTTTTTAGCTGTAAAAGGCAACGGAGATGCGCATCAGATCGCAAGCGGCGGTGAAAGCAAAAATGCCGAGAAGGAAACTGCAAACGCTTCACCTGAAGAGATTTATAAAGCGAACTGCATCACCTGTCACGGGGAAAACTATGAAGGTGTGTCAGGGCCGAACTTAAAAGGCGTCGGCAAAAGAAAAGATGTCGCTGAGATTAAAACAAAAATTGAAAAAGGCGGCAACGGGATGCCCGCGGGCCTTGTGCCGGCCGAAAAGCTGGATGACATGGCAAAATGGGTTTCTGACATTAAATAAAGCTTTACCGGTCCCTATATAAAAGACATATGAAAAACTCTATCCGCCGCTTGGATTCCGGGCGGTTTTTTTATATGATAGTAAAGGAAAAAGAACCTGAGAAAAGTTGTGATATTGTGAATGAAATGAAGTTATCTAAAAGATTGCAGTCTGTGGCGGAATATATCCCTCCGGGTGCCCTGGTTGCTGATATCGGGTCGGACCACGCGTATCTTCCTTGCTATGCCGTTTTGAATCATTTGGCAAGCCGGGCAATCGCCGGTGAAATTACAGACGGGCCGTATCTATCCGCCAAACAGCAGGTGGAAAAACTGGACTTAAGCACTCTTATCTCCGTAAGGAAAGGTGACGGGCTGAGCGTCCTTGAAAAAGGAGAAGCCGGCGCCATTACAATCGCCGGCATGGGCGGAGCACTGATCGCTCATATTTTGGAATCGGGGAAAACGAAATTGACGGGGCGTGAACGGCTGATTCTGCAGCCGAATATTCATGCCGTTCATATAAGAGAGTGGCTGTATCAGGAAGGCTATGAACTGCTTGATGAAGTGATTCTCGAAGAAGACGGAAAGTGTTATGAAATCCTCGTTGCGGAAACTGGCGACCGTGATGCGCCTTATCGGGACGTGCCGATGGCTGCCGGAATGCTTGCGGGTCCGTTTTTATTAAAAGAGAGGAATGAAGTGTTTCTTCGGAAATGGAGCCAGGAACTTAAGCATACTGAACAAATTTATGAACAGATCAGCCGCAGCGCAAAGCATGAAAATCATGAAAAATTAGCTGAATTGAAAGAGCGGATCTCTCTGCTGAAGGAGGTAATCGGACATGCCTAAACATGTGAACGGACAGGAAATCATCCAGCTGTTTGAACAATTTTCACCGAAGGCTTTTGCGGTGGAAGGAGACAAAATCGGCCTGCAGATCGGTACATTGAATAAGCCGGTGAAAAATGTCATGGTGACACTGGATGTTCTGGAACAAACGGTAGATGAAGCCATTGAGAAAAAAGTTGACTTAATTATCGCCCACCATCCGCCGATTTTTCGGCCGCTTAAACAGATCACCACTGATCAGCCTGGCGGAAGACTGATTGAGAAATGTATAAAGCATGATATTGCCGTATATGCGGCTCATACGAATCTTGATGTAGCGGACGGCGGTGTTAATGACCTGCTTGCCGAAGCTCTCGGTCTGACAGACACAGAAGTGCTCGTCCCGACATATTCGGACCCGCTGAAAAAGCTTGCCGTATATGTTCCGAAAGACTATGAAGAAGCTGTAAGAACCGCACTCGGCAACGCCGGAGCGGGACATATCGGCAATTACAGCCATTGCGCGTTCTCCTCTGAGGGAATCGGCAGCTTTAAGCCGCTGGACGGGGCAGAACCGTTTATCGGGCAGACGGGAGAACTGGAGCTCGTCCATGAAGTGAGACTTGAGACCGTTTTTCCGGCAAGTATGGAGAAAACCGTCGTAAAAGCGCTGAAAAAAAGCCATCCGTATGAAGAAGTGGCATATGATATTTATCCGGTGGAGCAGTCTCCGCTTGAAAAAGGGCTCGGCCGCATCGGAAAACTTCAGCAAGACATGACGCTTGAAGAGTTTGCTCTGTTTGTGAAAGAAAAGTTTGACGTTAACGGAGTCCGGATGGTCGGAGAGCGAAACAGCAAGGTGAAAAAAGTCGCGGTTCTTGGCGGTGACGGAAATAAATATATTTATCAGGCAAAGCGGAAGGGTGCAGATGTTTACGTGACGGGCGATCTTTATTTCCATGTAGCGCATGATGCGATGATGATGGGATTAAACGTTGTGGACCCTGGGCATTATGCTGAAAAGATCATGAGAAAAGGCACGGCTGAGAAGCTTACGGCAATGGCCGGAGAGAAAAACTATGACGTGCGCATTTTCGCTTCCGAAACAGATACAAACCCATTTACCTTCTTATAAAAAAACTGAGGCCCCGGGCCTCAGTTTTTTATTTTTACTTTCGGAAGGATTTTTTTAAGCGGCACACTGTGTTCAAGCTGCCATGTCGATTCATCGTTGTGGTCAAACTGCTCTAAAAAGCGGATGACTTCCTTTGTAATCGGTGTCGGTGTTGATGCGCCTGCGGTAATGGCGACGGTATTGACGTCTTTCAGCCATTCGAGCTTCAGTTCACTGATGTCTCCGATTCGGTAGGCTTTTGTTCCGGCGATTTCTTCTGACACTTGCGCCAGTCTGTTGGAGTTATTGCTTTTCGGATCACCGACAACAATGGTTAAGTCCGCTTTTTTTGCCTGCTCTGATACAGCTTCTTGACGAACCTGTGTGGCCAGGCAGATTTCCTGATGGTATTCCACGTACGGGTACTTTTCTTTGACTGATTCCATAATATCGTGGACGTCCCACTGGGACATTGTCGTTTGGTTTGTAACGATTAATTTCTCAGCCTGAATATCGAGATTTCTCACGTCTTCCTCTGTTTCAACGAGATGAACGATTTCAGGAGCGACGCCGACGGCTCCTTCAGGCTCGGGGTGGCCTTTTTTGCCGATGTATATGACGTGATAGCCTTCAGCTTTTACTTTCCGGATTAAGTCATGTGTTTTCGTGACGTCCGGGCATGTGGCGTCAATCGTAACGAGCCCTTTTTCCTCAGCGACTTTTCTTACTTCCGGAGATACCCCGTGAGCCGTGAAAATAACGGTTCCTTTTTCCACCTGCTTTAAAATCTCCAGACGGTTTGTGCCGTCAAGCGTGTAAATGCCGTCTTCCTCAAACGCATCTGTGACATGCTTATTATGAACAATCATTCCGAGTATATATATAGGTCTTGGCAGTGTTTTATCGAGTGACGCGTTTTTAGCTATGACCATGGCATCAACAACGCCGTAACAGTAGCCGCGCGGCGATATTTTGATAACGTTCAATGTAGATGTCCTCCTATCAAAAGTGAGTGTAGAGGCAATATAAAAAGCCGTAGTTAAACGGCTCAAATCTTGCATTCTTCTGATCTCATTATAGCTAATCTTTCGTGAGATATCAAAGAATGTTAAATATATAATTTCGGCTTTGATCTGCCCGATGTTCTTTTTGGACGCGGCTGTTCCGCTGAGTCTGCCTGTGCGGCGTCTTTTTCTTTTGAAGCGGATGCTTTTTCAGACGTCTTCTTTGATGTTTTGGATGAGGCGTCTGATTTGTTTTCATCTTCTGTTTCATCTGTTTTTTCAGCTTCATCCTTTTTGTCCTGTTCGTCTGTTTCTTTCGTCTCGTCAGATTCATTCTCGTCATCACTGCTGCTTAATTGGCTGTAAAGCTTCATCATGGCGGGCAGACTCCGTACTAAAGGACCGTACTGCTGGATCATCGGCGTAACCTGCTGCGCCACGCCGAGCACCTTCTGAACATTGCCGAGCATGCTCGACAGGGATGCCGGACTTGCCAGGTTCTGTATTCCCTGCAGTCCTGCACCTGCTCCTCCGCTGGCCGCCGCCGGTGCCGACGCGGCAGCGCTTCCTCCTCCTGAACCGGGTAAAAAACGGGAAAGCATCCCTTTTAAGCCCCCTCCGCCGCCCGTGCCTGCGTTTCTCAGGCCCGCTCCGGCAATCTGCTGCTGAGGGAAAAGCTGCCGGCCCGGCAATGACGGTCTTCCTCCCATCATCATACGCGGATTCATAAACGGCCGGCCCTGCTGCGCCATATTTCTCATCGGCTGCTGTGGAAACATACTTGTACCTCCTTTCTGTCTCTCTGCTATTACAATATGCATCGGAGGGGGCATTTGCTTTTCTGTCTCGAAAACAGGATTCCCCCGAGACATGGTGTTTTTAAGTAAAATCGGTTATAATGTGATGATGGACACAGAATGTGCCGCTTTAAGGAGCTGGGAAAAATGAAAGAAACTAAATTTGATGGATACAACTTAAAACCGTTTATTATAGATGCAGTTCACCGCCTTGGTTTTTATGAACCGACAGATATTCAAAAGCGTCTGATACCTGCCGTACTGAAAAACGAAAGCGTGATCGGGCAGTCCCAGACGGGGACGGGGAAAACCCACGCCTATTTATTGCCAATTTTGAATCAGATTGATCCGGGTTCTGATACGGTACAGGCTGTTATCACGGCGCCGACGAGAGAGCTTGCCAATCAGATTCATCAGGAAGCGCTCAAAATCACACAGGGTGCGGAAGATGAGCCGATCCGGACAAAATGCTTCATCGGCGGGACGGACAAGCAAAAATCAATTGATAAGCTGAAAACACAGCCTCATCTCGTCGTCGGAACGCCGGGCCGGATCGCGGATCTGATTAAGGCGCAGGCATTGAACGTCTATAAAGCGCAGTCTCTCGTCATTGACGAAGCTGATCTGATGCTTGACATGGGCTTTTTAGAAGACGTTGATTTCATCGGATCGCGTATGCCGGAAGAACTTCAGATGCTAGTGTTCTCAGCTACGATTCCGGAAAAGCTGAAGCCGTTTTTGAAAAAGTATATGGAAAATCCGAAGTACGCGCATGTTGAGCCGAAAAGAATCACAGCCGAAAAGATTGAACATGTTTTGGTTCCTTCTAAACAGCGTGATAAAGACAAACTGCTTTTTGATATGATGTCTCATCTGAACCCTTATCTGGGCATTGTGTTTGCAAATACGAAAAACACGGCTGACCATATTGCGAAATATCTGACTGAAAAGGGCATGAGGATCGGTCTTCTGCACGGGGGATTAACGCCGCGTGAGCGTAAGAAGGTAATGAAGCAGATTAATGATCTGGAATTCACTTATGTCATTGCGACAGACCTTGCGGCAAGAGGAATTGACATTAAAGGCGTAAGCCACGTCATCAACTATGAGCTTCCGGACGATCTGGATTTTTATGTTCACCGCGTCGGTAGAACTGCACGCGCCGGTTCATCAGGTCAAGCACTGACCATTTATGAGCTTTCTGACGAAGATGCGCTCGTAAGACTCGAAAAGATGGGTATTGTGTTTGACTATGCGGAGCTTGTAAACGGCGAATGGAAGAAAGGCGATGACCGCCACCGCCGCAAAAAACGCAAAAAATCGGAGAATGAGGCCGACCAAATGGCGAAGCGCCTCGTGAAAAAACCGAAAAAAGTGAAGCCGGGCTATAAAAAGAAAATGAGCTACGAAATGGAAAAGATAAAAAGAAAGCAGAGAAGAAACAAATCTAACAAAGGAAAGTAGGGGAATCGGGTTGCTGAAAATAGGTTCACACGTCTCAATGAGCGGAAAACATATGCTCCTTGCCGCAAGCAAGGAAGCTGTTTCGTACGGGGCGAATACATTTATGATCTATACGGGCGCTCCCCAAAACACGCGCCGCAAAAAAATTGAAGACTTGAATATTGAAGCGGGCCGCGCCCATATGAAGGAAAACGGCATCGACGAGATTGTCGTGCATGCGCCGTACATCATTAACATCGGAAATACGACAAATCCGGCAACGTTTGAGCTGGGCGTTGATTTTCTGCGTTCTGAAATTGAAAGAACGGCAGCGATCGGCGCGAAACAAATCGTGCTTCATCCAGGAGCGCATGTCGGAGCCGGGGCTGAGACGGGCATCAAAAAAATCATTGAAGGTTTAAACGAAGTGATTGTTCCCGGTCAAAACGTGCAGATTGCGCTGGAAACAATGGCGGGCAAAGGATCAGAATGCGGAAGAAGCTTTGAAGAGCTGGCCGAGATCATTGCGGGAGTCACGCATAATGAACATCTATCCGTCTGCTTTGACACTTGCCACACCCATGACGCCGGGTATGATGTCGCTAATGATTTTGACGGTGTTCTTAACGAGTTTGATAAAATCGTCGGCATCGATCGGATAAAAGTCCTTCATGTTAACGACAGTAAAAATATCAAAGGCGCCCGGAAAGACCGCCATGAAAATATCGGGTTCGGAGAGATCGGTTTTGACGCTCTGCAGTACATCGTTCATCACGAGCAGCTTGCCGATATTCCGAAAATCCTCGAAACACCGTATGTAGGCGAAGACAAGAAAAATAAGAAGCCGCCGTACCGTTTTGAAATCGAAATGCTGAAAGAAAAGCAGTTTGATAAGGAGCTTCTTGAAAAAATATCAGCTCAATAAGAAAGAAAGGAGGGGCGGGTGTCCCTCCTTTCTTACCCTGAGAATTGATTGAAAAGTTCGTCAACTTTCCGCGCCGTTTCTTTTGAGGTTATCGTTTCCACTTTTTTCAGCAGGCGCAGCCGCTCCTGATCATCAAAAATATTGATGTTTTTTCCGTGCATCAGAGCCGCTACCTCAGCCGCTTGACTCCTCGTAATGCTGATTCCGTATTGCTTGGAATACTTCAGCAGATCGTCCGCAGTGACTTGATTGAGCCGCTGCAAAATAATTCTTTGTATTAAAATCATCGATACTTTCACCTCTTTAGACATAATGTATTGAGCAGATCATTAAAATGTTACAGCTTTTAATGGTAAAATAAAGTTGCTTACTGTTTAAAATAGTTATTATAGGAAAGGAGATTTTATGACCCCAAATAAACAGCATAAAAGAGAATCATTTTTACACTTTATCTTCAGGGTCATTATGATTCTGATCGGGGCGGGTTCAGCCGCCGTAAGTATTGAATTGTTTCTGGTCCCTAATAATTTTATCGACGGAGGCATTATCGGTGTTTCATTAATTTTAGACCACCTCTTTATGTCCAATCCCCTCCTCAATTTTGCCTTATTCGTTGTGTTACTCAACATTCCATTTATGATTTTCGGATATAAATATATCGGAAAAACATTTCTCATCTCTACTGTTATCGGAATCGTCGGTTTAGCGCTGATTGAATCCTCATTGCACCATGTGGAGGCCATTACGACCCAGCCTATTTTGGCGACGGTATTCGGGGGGCTTTTGCTCGGTTTCGGGGTAGGCCTTGTCATCCGAAACGGAGGCTCGATGGACGGTACTGAAATCCTCGGTATCCTTCTCACGAAAAAGCTGCCCTTTTCAGTCGGGGAATTCGTTATGCTCATCAATGTGTTTATTTTCATTTGGGCCGGTTTTGTGTTCGGTCCGGAGCAGGCAATGTATTCTTTCATGACCTATTATATTGCCATGAAAACGATTGACGCCGTCATCCAGGGGCTTGATGAAACAAAAGCGGTCATTATTGTTGCAGAGCAATATGCTGAGATCTCAGATGCTATATTGCACCGGCTTGGACGGGGAACCACCAAGCTTCAGGGAAAAGGCGGATATACGGATGAAACCAAAGAAGTCATTTACGCGGTCGTGACAAGGCTTGAAGTGACTAAATTGAAATCCATTGTGTTTGAAATTGATAAAAACGCCTTTATTACGATCATGAATACCCATGAAACGAGGGGCGGTAAGTTCAAAACCGCGATTCACTAGGCTTTCATTTACTTTTCATCATTTTATAGGTATAATTTGATACATCATAAGAAAATGGCCTGCTGTTCAGACAGCTGCCATTTTCTTTTTGGAGCGATACCGTGTTGTAAAGGGGAGGTCCTCATGAACGTACAAGAAGCGTTGAACCTGCTGAAAGAAAAAGGGTATAAATATACGAGTAAGCGAGAAGACATGCTGCAGCTTTTTGCTGATTCTGATAAATATCTGACCGCCAAAAACGTGCTTGCCGCATTAAATGACGACTATCCGGGTCTGAGCTTTGATACCATATACAGAAATCTTTCGTTATATGAAGAACTCGGCATTTTGGAAACGACGGAGCTTTCCGGAGAAAAACTGTTCCGTTTTACATGCTCTTATACCCATCATCATCACCATTTTATCTGTTTAACCTGCGGGAAAACGAAGGAAATTGAGTCCTGTCCGATGGATAAGCTGCACGATGATTTGGAAGGGTATGAAATCAGCGGCCATAAGTTTGAAATTTACGGCACCTGTCCGGCGTGCCGATAAAAAACCTCCTGCTTATACAGGAGGTTTTTTTTCAGCTTTTCACATGCTGAAAGCTATGTTTGTTTTTATTAATCCAGGCGACGGCTTCAAGCCAATTCTGCACCCTGATAATATTGGAATCGATGGGGAGCTGATTATATGGGGAGTTAAAAAGGATAACCGGAATGCCTGCTTCTTTTGCGATCATTGTCGCATTGCCGTGGTGATCTTCGAAAAATAAATCAATGCCGTGTTTTTTGACGGCTTCCACTTTGTGATGGCCTCCGACAAGCTCAATGTGATCGTAATGAATGTCCCGGTTTGCAAACCAGTCCAGCGTAACATCTTCTAAGTGGCCGCGTCTTGCCGTAATGTAGATCAGACGGTGCTCTTCTTTCAGTCCGTCCAGTGCCTGCTTGGCAAATTCCGCGAGCTTCGCTTCTTTATATATGGCTGCTTCATGAACGTTCATCCATTCCCAAAATTCCTCGTCTGTAATGTTCAAAAGCTTCGTCAGATCATAATCAGTCATATCATCCAAGGTAATGGAAAGATGAAATGAGCGGTTTAAATAAGGGACAAATGTATCCTGTGCCGTAACTGTGCCGTCAATATCTATACCTAACCGTAACATGTCCACACTCCTTAAATTCATCCCTTCAAGTGTAACATAAACAATTAACAATACCAGAAAAGTTTAGCAAACATGAATCCGTAAAAAACGCGGAAACTAAAAAAGCTCCTTTCATAAAAGAAAAAGGGGGAATTGAAGGTGGCATACGATTACGAAAATCGAAAAGGCAACGAATACTATGTGGATCATGGATCGGAAGGAACCGATATCACGCGTGATGTTTATTCAGAAGAAACAGCGGCTGAAATTTCAGAGCCATATCGTGCTTCTGACCGGGCAGCAGACCGTGATGATAACCGGGACGGAGTAAGTGAAGGCCGGGGGATAGGGTATGCAGCATTGGCTATTTCTATCATTTCCCTGTTTGTGCTCCCTGTTTTATTAGGGGCATGCGGCATTATCGTCGGCTATATCGCCAGAAGAAGAGGAGCAGGCGCTTTAGGCGGATGGGCGATGGGAATCGGTATTGTTTCCCTTGTGCTCGGCATCTTCATTACACCGTTTTTTTAACACAACGCAAAAAAAAGCTTGGCGGAATATCCGTCAAGCTTTTTGTGTTTCTTGTTCTGCTTTTGCTTTTTCCGCTTCAAGCTTTGCGTAGTGTTCTTCTGCCAGCTTGTCGATTTCTTTTTTCAGCTCTTCGACCATGGTTTCTTCAGGAACTTTGCGGACGATTTGGCCTTTGCGGAAAAGAAGTCCTTCGCCGCGCGCGCCGGCAATCCCGATATCGGCTTCTCTTGCTTCGCCCGGTCCGTTAACGGCACATCCGAGAACCGCTACTTTAATCGGCGCTTTAACTTTAGAAATATATTCTTCCACTTCATTGGCGATGCTGATAAGATCAATTTCGATCCGTCCGCATGTCGGGCATGAAATAAGCGTAGCCGCGTTTGAAGCAAGACCGAATGATTTCAGCAGTTCTCTGGCTACTTTTACTTCTTCAACCGGGTCGGCGCTCAGAGAGATCCGGAGCGTGTTTCCGATTCCTTTGCTTAAAATCGCTCCGAGTCCGGCCGCGCTTTTTACCGTTCCGGCAAACAGCGTGCCCGATTCTGTAATTCCGAGGTGGAGCGGATAATCAAATGCTTTTGACGCTTTTTCGTATGCTTCTATGGCTAGATTGACGTCAGACGCTTTCATGCTGACGATGATGTCATGAAAGTCAAGGTCTTCCAGGATTTTGATATGATGAAGCGCACTCTCAACCATTCCGTCAGCAGTCGGATAGCCGTATTTTTCTAAAATGCGTTTTTCCAAAGAACCCGCGTTTACGCCGATCCGGATCGGAATTCCTTTTTCTTTCGCCGCTTTTACGACGGCTTCCACTTTTTCGCGGCGGCCGATGTTACCCGGGTTGATTCTGATTTTGTCGGCGCCGCCCTCAATTGCTTTTAATGCAAGCTTGTAGTCAAAATGAATATCGACAACGAGAGGGATGGAAATTTGTTTTTTGATGTCGGCAATCGCGTTAGCGGCGCGTTCGTCCGGACATGCCACCCGGACAATTTGGCAGCCGGCTTCGGCTAAACGGTTGATTTCCGCAACTGTTGCTTCTACGTCGTGTGTTTTGGTCGTCGTCATACTCTGAATGACGACTTCGTTATTTCCGCCTATTGTTAAAGGTCCCACTTTGACGGGACGCGTTTTTGTACGATGTGTGATTTCACTCACTTGTCAATCGCTCCTTAATTGTAGTTACCGCTTTTGCAGGCTGAGCCTTTTACATGTCAGGCAACTTCTATTTACATGTTATATTGTAACAGTGTATTTGCCGAACTGACAAGAAATTAACGTTTAATTGCGGTAGACGGGGAATTTATAAGCGGTGCCTGCCTGAATGGCGTTTGCTTTTACATTCGGATTCAGCGCTTCAAAATCTTGTGCAATATCATCTGGCGCTTTATGTGCGCCGACTATCGACATCACCGTATCGCCTTTTTTGACCGTAACCGTTCTGTATGAAGATTCCTGTTGGGCTGGCTGTGCCGCCGCTGCGTATGCCGGAAGGTCTTGAGAAGGGATCGTGCCGATTTTAAGATCGTAAAAGATAATGAATATCACAAATAAACTGCCGAATACAAAAGTAAGCCGCTTCATTCCAACCGCCTCCCGCATACATTTTTACTTCATTGTATGCTTGTCCCATTTTGTTCATGACAAAAAAGAAGACCGCCGGGGGCAGTCTTTGTTACACAGCTGTTTTTCTTGGCGGTATCTCTTTTAAGACGAGGAAAAGGATGATAAAGTTTACAAACCAATTCACTAAAAATTCACTCGGCACCGTAATAACAAGCGCGCGCATGATCGTAAAGAATATGGTCGAAAGTGTAATGGAATAAGCCGAAAGCTTCCAGAGCTGCTGGTAATTCAATGTCTTTCTTTGCGCATTTTTCAATATCAGGCCGATGACGGCGAGAAATGATACTTCAATGAATTTTCCGGCCGCTGTCATGATGAACAGCAGAACGGACAGGACGGTGACGATCATCGTTTTATTTTGGTTTAATGCAGATATGATTTCTTTTTTTGTGATATCAGCAGGCATCAGCGAATAATTCATTTCTGTCGCCTGTCCGTCTACAGCAAGCACCATTTTATTTTTCAAAATGCCGATCGCATTTTGTTTCGCCGCTATTTGTTTAGCGCCGTAAGCATCCGTCGGATCAAACACGATGACGAACCCGTTCGCTTCCGTTTCCTTAGAGGCGGACGCTTTCGTCTGCAATTCTCCGTTTGAAATGCTGAAATCAGGGAAATCTTTCTTTAACACGGTTTTGAAACCGTTCATTGAGTTTACGGTGCCGGAGCAAAGGTAATAAGCGCTTGGCAGCGTAAAAAGGACAGACAGCAAAAATACATAAAGGATCGCTTTTCCTATCCCCTGAAACCGTGTTTTTGCAATATCTGCCGGAGAGTATGTACTTTTCAATAAAGCCGTAAATATGTTCAACATCTTCACTTCCTAGCCTAAACTGGTATATGTTGCTTATTGTATCGTTCACAGGGGATGAACACAAGTGAGAGTATTTAAAGCAGTGATAAGGAATCATACATAATAAGATAAAGCGGGAAACGGTGATCGCCCGCAAAACAAAGGAGGGTGTTTTTGTCATGAGTGTTTTGTATTGGCTGATGATCATTGCGGTCTTCGTCATTGCTTTTATCGGGCTTGTATATCCGGTGATTCCAAGCGTTATTTTTATTGTGGCCGGTTTTCTTCTCTACGGATTTTTGTTTTCCTTCAGTCCTTATTCTTACCTGTTTTGGCTCATTGAGGCGGTATTTGCGGCCGTTTTATTCGCAGCTGACTATGTGTCAAATTTACTTGGCGTTAAAAGGTACGGAGGAAGCAGGGCGGCAATCTGGGGAAGCACGATCGGATTATTGATCGGGCCCTTCGTTATTCCCGTGGCAGGCATTATATTAGGCCCATTTATCGGTGCTGTCTGCGCTGAGGTGTTTGTTCATCAAAAGGATATCAAGTCCGCGGCAAAAGTGGGGCTCGGCTCGTTAATCGGCTTTTTAACAAGCGTGGCGGCAAAAGGCGTCATTCAGCTCTTTATGATCGGATATTTCTTATGGACGGTGCTTTAGAAAGGTTTAATTTCGGCCGTGAACGGATAAAGTGTAATATGTCTGCTGGAATCGCCGGATTGTGAGCTTTTTCATTGATTACCACGCTTTCTTTTGTTACATTGAGATTAGAAAAGTTCGCGTTAAGCGGCATTTCAGTACATATATTTAAAGGAGGAAAAAATTATGGCTTACAAACTTCCAGAATTGCCTTACGCTTATGATGCTTTAGAACCTCATATCGATAAGGAAACGATGACGATTCACCATACGAAGCACCATAACACATACGTGACAAACCTCAACAAAGCGATCGAAGGATCAGCGCTTGCAGAGAAATCTGTAGATGAGCTTGTTGCTGATTTGAACGCAGTGCCGGAGGACATCCGCACGGCAGTCCGCAACAATGGCGGCGGACATGCAAACCACTCTTTATTCTGGACTCTTTTATCTCCGAACGGCGGAGGCGAACCGACTGGTGAGCTTGCTGAAGAGATCAAAAGCACGTTCGGAAGCTTCGATCAATTTAAAGAAAAATTCGCCGCAGCAGCTGCAGGCCGTTTCGGTTCAGGCTGGGCTTGGCTCGTTGTAAACAACGGCAAACTTGAAATTACAAGCACGCCAAACCAAGATTCACCGCTTTCAGAGGGTAAAACACCTGTTCTCGGTCTTGATGTTTGGGAGCACGCGTACTACCTGAACTACCAAAACCGCCGTCCTGATTACATTTCAGCTTTCTGGAATGTTGTGAACTGGGATGAAGTTGCCCGTCTTTACAGCGAAGCAAAATAAATAGTTCGATCAAACAAGGTCTCCCGCGGGAGACCTTGTTTTTTTATTGACTTTGATTCCTTTTACATATCTCAGTTTGAGTGAGACAAACTAATGTGTAGTAAAGGGGAGTCAATGATGAGCAAAATAAAAAAAATTATCGGCGACATCGAAATAAATAAAGGGCTGCTGCTGTTATTGACGATTGGCGGCCTTTACTCATTGGGCATCGCGCTGTCAAATACTTTTGTCAACGTGTATTTGTGGAAGCAGTCGGGAAAATTTATTGATTTGGCCATATACAATTTGTCGGTCGTGACGATGCAGCCGGTTACCTTTCTGCTGGCGGGCCGGCTGGCTAAAAAAATTGACAGAGTGTTTATTCTCAGGTTCGGCGTTATCTTTTTGGCCGCTTTTTATTTAAGTGTGCTGCTTGCCGGAGAAACTGCGGCTTCCCGTCTTGTTTTGATAGGGGCCGTGCTCGGAGTTGGATACGGCTTTTACTGGCTGGCTTTTAATGTGCTGACTTTCGAAATCACGGAACCGGAAACGAGAGATTTTTTTAACGGGTTTTTAGGCATTTTGTCTTCATCGGCGGGCATGATCGGTCCGATTGTGGCCGGATATGTCATTTCAAGACTTGAAAACAATACGGGTTATACAATCATTTTCAGCCTGTCGCTCGGCTTATTTGCCCTTGCCGTGGTCATGAGCTTTTTTCTGAAGCGGAGGGAGTCGAAAGGCCGGTTTATGCTGAAAAAAGTTTTTGATGAGCGCCACACGAATCTGAATTGGCGCCGGATTACCAACGCGCACTTTTTTCAAGGCTTGAGAGAAGGGATTTTTGTTTTTTTAATCAGCGTATTTGTATTCATTGCGACAAACAGTGAGCTGGCGCTCGGAACATTCGGCCTCGTCAATTCCGCGGTTTCTTTTTTTGCCTATTATTTTGCATCAAGGCTCATCAAAAAAAGAGCGCGGAAAAAGGCGATTCTTATCGGCGGATTGATCTTGTACGGCGCTCTGTTTCTCATTATTTTTAAAATGAGCTTCACGACGCTCCTTTTGTACGGAGTGTTTATTGCGATCGGCTATCCAGTTCTGCTCGTGCCGTATGTCTCGCTTACATATGATGTGATAGGCCGGGCGCGGCTTGCCAGAAAAGCCAGAATTGAATACATTGTGCTCAGGGAGTTATTTTTAAATGCGGGCCGGATCGTTTCCATCCTTTGTTTCCTTGTAATCGTTACATTGTTCAAGGAAAAAGTGGGGATACCGGCGGCGCTCGTGCTGCTCGGAGCCGGGCATCCGCTGATTTATTACTTTATAAAAGACATCAAACTGGATACGGAAACTTCTGATGAAACAGTAGAAGAAGACCGACAAAAACAGGCGGCGGAACCGAATTTTATAAAAGGAGAAAGATAAAAGGGTTATCTGTAGAAAAATATCGAAAAAACCTTTAGAATGAAAAATGGCACCTGAACAGAAGGTGTCATTTCTTTCTGTAAATAAGAAAAGGTGATGTCATGAGGAGAAATAAAAAGAAAATAGCTGTAAACAAAGAAAAGAAAAAATCACTGCCAATCCGGCTTAATTTTTTGTTTTTGGTTGCGTTTCTTATTTTCACTTGGATTATCGTCGAGCTTGGCATCAAGCAGATCGTTCAGGGTGATGATTATAAAAACGCCGCTAATAAGCAAGAGGAGTCTGATGTCAGCACGGCGGTTCCGAGAGGGAAAATATACGACCGGAACCTAAATCCCATCGTAACGAATAAAGCATTAAATGCGATTACATATACACGTTCAGCCTCAACCACCCAGGCGCAGCGTTTAAAAATCGCAAAAAAACTGTCGGGTATGATTAAGGTAAGCACCAAAAAGGTGACTGAGCGGGATAAAAAAGACTATTGGATGTTAACAAGGCCTGATGAAGCGAAAAAACTGATTACGGCCGAAGAAAACCAAAAAGCTGAAGACAAAAAACTGTCTGACGATGATTTATATCAGCTTCAGCTGAAACGCATCACAGACAAACAGCTGAATGAGCTCACTTCAAAAGACATGCAGATCCTTGCGATCAAAAGACAGATGGATTCAGGATACTCCCTGACGCCTCAATACATCAAAAATGAAGGCGTGTCGGCAAAAGAAATGGCCGTCGTCAGCGAACATTTAGATGAACTGCCGGGGGTTGACGTGACGTCTGACTGGGAACGGTCTTATCCAAATAAAGGGTTGTTAAAATCAGTTCTCGGCAGTGTCTCGAGCTCCAATGAGGGACTTCCTTCAAATCTTCTTGAGCATTATTTGTCACTCGGCTACAGCAGGAATGACAGAGTAGGAAAAAGTTATTTAGAGTATCAATATGAAAATCTGCTGCAGGGCCAAAAAGAGAAAGTGAGAAATGTGACAGATTCCTCTGGAAACGTAACAGATACAGAAACGGTATCAAAAGGTAAAGCCGGGGATGATTTAGTGCTTACTATAGATACCGAATTGCAAAAAGACGTTGAAAAAATTATTGAGAAAAATTTAAGGGCTGCAAAGGCAAGACCGAGTACACAGTTGCTTGACAGAGCATTTGTCGTAATGATGGATCCCCGTAATGGAGAAGTGCTTACAATGGCGGGTAAACAGATTAAACAAGTAGACGGCAAATATAAAATTGACGATTATGCACTAGGAACAATGACTTCCTCTTACAACATGGGCTCAGCTGTAAAAGGGGCAACACTGTTAACAGGTTATCAAACAGGTGCTATTAAAATCGGAAATATATTTACGGATGAAGTTTTAAATATTAAAGGCTCTCCTCCTAAAAAATCGGTAAGTGTAATGGGGCCAATAAATGATTTAACTGCACTTGAGCGTTCATCTAACGTTTATATGTTCAAAACGGCAATTGCAATTGGTAAGGGTAAATATATATCAGGACATTCACTGCCGCTTGATTACAGCGCATTTGATAAATTTCGTTATTACTTCAGTGAATTCGGTTTAGGGGTAAAAACAGGAATTGATCTGCCTAACGAAGCTACAGGATATGTGGGAACTAAAAGGCAGTCAGGTTTCTTGCTTGATTTTGCGATTGGCCAATATGACACATACACTCCGCTTCAAATGGCTCAGTATGTATCGACCATTGCTAATGGTGGCTATCGTATGAAGCCCCAAGTCGTGAAAGAAGTAAGAAAACCTTCAAAAAAAGGTATCGGGGCCGTCGTTGAATCTGTTAATCCGGAAGTGATGAACCGTCTTGATATGACGGAAAGTGAAATTAAACGTGTTCAACAAGGTTTTAAACTTGTTATGAATGGAGCTCAAGGGACTGCGAGAGCAAATTTTGCTAATAAAAGTTATAACCCTGCCGGTAAAACTGGAACAGCACAAGCTTTCTATGACGGACCTATAAAATCAAGAACTGGTGCTTATACTTATAACACAACCTTGGTGGCTTATGCTCCTGCAGATCATCCTGAAGTTGCTATTTCGGTAGTGGTTCCATGGGCTTATGAAGATTATAATGACAGGTATTCTATAACTAACGACATAGGGGAAGCAGCTCTGGACAAATACTTTGAGCTGAAAAAGAAACAAGAAGATAATAATACGAAGCAGAAAAACGAAGATAAAATTCAGGAAGACGCTGAAAACGGCAATACAAACAACTAACAGAAAAACGCTCACAACTTGTGAGCGTTTTTTTTATACAAAAAAACATCCGGATTTACAAAACCTTAACACTTGATTTATACGCATTTTACAAGAACCCTTTACTCTATACGTGTAGGACAAATTACACATTAAATGCAGGGGGAATTCAGGAAATGAAAAAAAACAAATGGATGCTTATGCTTCTGATGGCTGCTGTTATGATTGTTGCTGCAGCATGCGGAAATGCAAAGGAAAGCGGCAAGACAGACAGTCAATCTGCAAGTGAGGATAAAAAAGCATCAGGTTCTTTAACCATTTCTGGTTCATCAGCCATGCAGCCGTTAGTACTGGCAGCGGCGGAAAAGTTTATGGAAAAGCATCCGGATGCTGATGTGCAGGTGCAAGCGGGAGGTTCAGGAACAGGTCTTTCGCAAGTGTCTGAAGGGGCAGTGCAAATCGGCAACTCAGATGTCTTTGCTGAAGAAAAAGAAGGCATTGATGCAAAAGCCCTAAAAGACCACCGAGTAGCGGTAGTGGCGATGGCGGCTGCGGTCAACCCCGGTGCGGGCGTAAAGGATATAACCAAAAAACAGCTGACAGACGTCTTTACAGGAAAAATTAAAAACTGGAAAGAGCTTGGCGGTAAAGATCAAAAAATTACACTCGTGAACCGTCCTGATTCATCAGGAACACGCGCTACGTTCGTCAAATACGCGCTTGACGGAGCAGATCCTGCTGAGGGCATTACAGAGGATTCCTCCAATACAGTCAAAAAAATCATTGCGGAAACGCCGGGAGCAATCGGTTATCTGGCATTCTCTTATATAAACGATGACAAAGTAACGCCTTTATCGATCGGAGGCATCAAACCGGAAGAGAAAAACGTCGTCACAGGCGAGTATCCGATTTGGGCTTACGAGCACTCTTATACGAAAGGTGAAGCGTCAGGCCTTACAAAAACGTTTCTTGACTATATGAACAGCGATGAAGTACAGAAAAGTATCGTAAAAGATCAAGGCTACATTCCGATCTCTGATATGAAAGTCACACGTGACGCAAACGGCAAGCAAAGCTGAGGGGAGGGCGGGCTCCCCGCCTCTTCTTCTTTATAGGAGTGTAAACAAATGATAAATCACAGAGAAAAAGAGTCTGTAAGCGAACGCTTAATAAGCTCAAAACAAAACAGGCAATTGGATGAAGTCCGCGGAAGGGTGATTGTGTCTGTGTGTGCCGCGATTATCATTGCGGCATCAGCGGCGATCACAATTTTTCTCGGCATAAAGGGGCTGCAATCTTTTTTTGTAAATGGTGTAAGCCCGATTGAGTTCTTAACAAGTCTGAATTGGAATCCAGCCCAGGCAAAACCTGAGTTCGGCGCGCTGCCTTTTATTTTCGGATCATTTGCGGTCACCGTTCTGTCCGCTCTGATCGCAGCGCCCCTCGGTATTGCGGGTGCCGTGTTTATGACGGAAATTGCGCCGACTTGGGGAAAAAAGGTGCTGCAGCCAGTAATTGAGCTGCTTGTCGGCATTCCGTCCGTCGTTTATGGATTCATAGGTCTTACAGTATTGGTTCCGTTTATCGGCTCTTTTAAATCAAGCGGAACGGGTCACAGCCTTCTGGCGGGGACGATCGTACTCTCGGTAATGATTCTGCCGACTGTTACATCGATTTCCGCTGATGCGCTTGCGTCACTTCCGAAACACCTTCGCGACGGTTCATATGCGCTTGGTGCGACGAGGTGGCAGACAATCAGAAAGGTGCTTATCCCGGCGGCGTTTCCGACATTGCTGACCGCTGTCGTGCTCGGGATGGCAAGAGCGTTCGGAGAAGCACTCGCCGTACAGATGGTTATCGGAAATACAAAGCTTCTGCCGGAAAGCCTGCTTGATACGGCGGGAACATTAACGACGATTATTACGTTAAACATGGGCCATACCACATACGGCAGTATTGAAAATAATACGTTATGGTCTATGGGGCTCGTTCTTCTCATCATGTCGTTTCTGTTTATATTGCTCATACGCTACTTGTCATCTAGGAGGAAAGTGTAATGAACCGGAAAATAACGGATAAATTGGCCACCGGTGTATTCGGGTTATGCGCCGCTGTAATCGCGGCGATTTTGGCAGGATTGTTTTTGTACATTCTTATTCACGGCGTCTCTGAAATCTCCTTGCATTTTCTTACGTCAAAATCGAGCGCCATTGCGTCAGGCGGCGGAATACGGGATCAGCTTTTTAACTCCTTTTACATTCTGTTTATCACCATGCTGATCACGATACCGCTTGGTGTGGGGGGCGGCGTCTTTATGGCAGAATATGCGCCCCAAAATAAAATCACTGATTTTATCAGAACGTGTATTGAGGTGCTGTCTTCGCTTCCGTCCATTGTCATCGGGATGTTCGGCATGCTGATGTTTGTCAACCTGACCGGATGGGGCTACACGATTATCGGAGGCGCGCTCGCATTAACCGTCTTTAACCTTCCCGTTATGGTCCGGGTGACAGAAGGCGCGCTCACTGCAGTTCCTAAGGAGCTGAAAGAAGCTTCTCTCGCTTTAGGTGTATCGAGATGGCATACCGTCAAAACGGTGCTGATTCCGAGTGCGATTCCTTCGATTTTAACCGGAGCCATTCTCGCATCAGGAAGAGTATTCGGAGAAGCAGCCGCATTGTTATTTACAGCAGGACTGACAACGCCGCGGCTGAACTTTACGGATTTGAACCCGTTTTCTGAATCATCTCCTTTCAACATTTTCAGGCCGGCTGAGACGCTGGCGGTTCATATATGGAGTGTCAATACGCAGGGAATCATCCCTGACGCCGAAGCGATTGCAAACGGCGGCTCGGCGGTGCTGGTGATTTCGGTGCTCTTGTTTAACCTTTGTGCAAGATGGCTCGGATCTGTCATTTATAAAAAGCTTACGGCAAATTAATCGGAAAGAGGCGAAAACATGATTGATCACATCATCAGGGAACATGCGGAACAGACAAAGCGTTCGCCGGAGTCTTCAATTTTGGAAGTGAAGCATTTATCAATTTATTACGGTGACAAACAAGCGGTTAAAGATGTAAACATGGATATTGAAAAACATGCGGTGACGGCTCTGATCGGTCCGTCCGGCTGCGGGAAATCAACATTTTTGAGACAGATTAACAGAATGAACGATGCCATTCCTTCGGCAAGAAGCGAGGGAGAGATCCTATATGAAGGGCTGAATATTTTGGGGGAAGCGATTAATGTCGTGTCTCTCAGACGGGAGATCGGTATGGTGTTTCAAAAACCGAATCCATTCCCGAAATCCATTTACAATAACATCACACATGCGCTGAAGTATGCGGGGGAACGCAGGAAAGCCGTTTTGGATGATGCGGTCGAGGAAAGCTTAACGAAGGCTGCGCTTTGGGATGAAGTCAAAGACCGGCTTCATTCATCGGCTCTTTCGTTATCAGGCGGCCAGCAGCAGCGCCTTTGCATCGCCCGTACGCTTGCGATGAAACCTGCCGTGCTTCTTTTAGATGAACCGGCTTCAGCTCTGGACCCTATTTCAAATGCCAGAATCGAGACGCTTTTGACAGAACTGAAAAAAGATTATTCGATTATTATCGTTACGCATAACATGCAGCAGGCGCTGAGGGTGTCTGACCGAACGGCTTTCTTTTTAAACGGGGAAGTGGTGGAATACGGGCAGACAGAACAAATTTTTACGAGTCCTAAAGCGCAAAAGACAGATGACTACATTAACGGAAAGTTCGGATAGGGGGAAGGACTGTGAGCCTTGTGAAGGAAGCGGTGCACACACAGAATTTATTTGATATTCACGGCATGAACGTATGGTACGGAGCCCATCAGGCTTTAAAAGACATTACGATCGGTTTTGAGGAGCGGAAGGTAACTGCGATCATCGGTCCGTCCGGCTGCGGGAAATCCACTTTTATTAAAACATTAAACTTAATGCTGCAAATGGCTCCGAATGTCAAAGTGACAGGCGACATGATCTATAACGGGCGCAATCTGCTGAAAGAAAAGACGGATGCGGCAGAATTAAGAAAACAAATCGGTATGGTGTTTCAAAAAGGAAATCCGTTTCCGCAGTCAATATTTGAGAATGTCGTGTACGGTCCGAGAATTCACGGCGAAAAAAATAAAAAGAAACTGCTTGAAATCGCCGAGGAATCTTTAAAGGCAGCTGCGCTCTGGGATGAAGTGAAAGATCGCCTTCACCACCAGGCGCTTTCACTGTCAGGCGGTCAGCAGCAGCGGCTGTGCATCGCAAGGGCGCTCGCCACCAAACCGGACGTCCTTCTGATGGATGAACCGACGTCCGCTCTCGACCCCGTATCCACACGGAAAATAGAAGAGCTGATTTTGACATTGAAAGAAAAGTATACAATCGTCATTGTGACGCACAACATGCAGCAGGCTGCGAGGGTCTCTGATCAAACCGCGTTTTTCTATATGGGCGAACTGGTAGAGTGGGGGGATACGGACAAAATATTTTCTCAGCCGGATCATCAAAAAACACATGATTATATCACCGGAAAATTCGGATGAAAAAAACGGGCCCGGCCATTGACCGGGTCCGTTTTATATTGCTTATTAAAAAAGCCTGCCGGCCGTATCCATCTGAATGGACGATGCCTGCAAGCTTTTTTAGCGGGTTAATGTTTTGACGATTTTTTTAAAGCTCATATCTGAGTCGACTTTGAAATGGCCGGCGCGGATTTCTTTATGGTAGCCTGCGTCAATGACGTAATCATTAAAGTCCTTCGCTGAAGGAATAATCCCTTCTTTTTCAAGAATGGATGACACATCAGCAGTGCTCATTCCGTTTTTAATCGTCAGTTTGTATGTTACTTTTTTCTTTTTGTCGTCTGTGTTTTGGTCGTTGTTTAACGATTTTTCTTTAGAATCAAGAAGTTTTTGATAGTCATCCCGGTTGACGGAGACTTTTTGCTGATCGTCGAGGTAGCTGTTTACTTCTTTTTCTGTCAATGCTGTTTTTTCGGTTTTAACGGCGGCTGCCTGGTCATGGTCAGTCAAATAGAAGACAGCGGCGAGAACGGCCGTCGCTAAAATCATGCCTGCTGCAAAAGCCTGAATGCCCCGTTTTGTCATACGAGCACCTTCTCATTATCTTTAATAATGGTATTGACGTCCTCGACAGACACGTGCTCCGCTTTTGCGATGGCTTCCGCAGACATTCCGTTGTTATATTTTGAAATGATTTGTTTGGCGATTTTTTGGTTAATGCCGCTGCTTTTGGCTTTGCGGATCACGAGGTTGGTTTCCAGCAATTCTTCTTCAAGCACCGTCATTTTCTTTTTCAACTTGTAAATTTCCTGCATGGCGGAAAGCTGAAGCGTTTCAAGCTCCTGTTCCACGTCTTTCATCGGATCTCTTTGAGAATATGAGAATGCAATAAGCGCTATACTGACGATAAACAACGCAATAATAGCAATTTCCACGTTTCATCACCTTCTATTATTAATTTGCCCTTCTTTTTTATACCATAAAACGCCGCCATTCTAAAGGAAATAGAGAAAAAAACGGAATTTTGTCGGGAAATCTTTTTTATTCGGGGAGCAAACGGTTATTTCTCTATAGATTTCGTATCAGAAAGTCCTTTTTTGTCCTGTTTCGTCATATTTTCCCTTCATCTGACGCAGGCTCATTCAGAGGATCAGAAGCGTAAACTGATGTTTTCTGCACTTAAACAACATTTCATGTAAATCACTCTAGCATTCCGTCCATTATAGTGGTATTATATATAAGTCTGAATAAGTAAATGATATTTAGTTTGGAGGGAAAATAATGCGCGTTAATATTACTTTGGCTTGCACTGAATGTGGTGAGCGTAACTATATTTCTAAAAAGAACAAACGCAACAATCCGGACCGCGTTGAATTTAAAAAATATTGCCCACGTGATAAAAAATCTACGTTACACCGTGAAACAAAATAAGCTGTTTAAAACAGCGGAAAAAGCTGGAGCTTTCAATAAAGTTCTGGCTTTTTTGTCTTTCAGGGAGGTTTGAGGAACGTGAAAGCACAAATCAGAACCGATATAAAAGCAAAGCTTTCTGACATGACAGAAAGTGAATGGGAGAAAAAATGCCGCAGCATGCGTGAAACGCTGTTTTCTTTAAAAGAATGGAAACAGGCCCGCGTGATCGCCGTTACCATCTCGACACGCCTGGAAATTCCGACACGGCCGATTATTGAACAGGCCTGGAAAGAGAAAAAACAAGTCTGTATCCCAAAATGCTTTCCGCAGACGGGAGCGATGGAGTTCCGTACATTTTCTGCGTATGATCAGCTGGAAACCGTATATGCGGGCCTCAGTGAACCGATCGAGAGCCTGACGGAAAAAGCCGCCCAAAAAGACATTGACCTTGTGATTGTGCCCGGCGTGGCTTTTGACCGGGAAGGCTTCAGAATCGGATACGGCGGAGGATATTATGATCGGTACCTCTCCGGTTATAAAGGCCGTACCGTGTCGCTTCTCTTTGACTGCCAGCTGACAGACCGCATTCCCCGCATGCCCCACGATATTCCGGTCGATATGATCGTGACTGAATCTGAAACCATCGCTTAATCGCATAAAAAACTTCTTGCACCGGAATAATTCTCGCTGTTTGACAAACGATAGGGGCAGGAGGGATAAGATGAAAAAAATGTTGATCTACTCATTATGCGCCGTATCTGTTTTAGCCGTTTACCAAAACCGCTACCGTCTGATGAACAGCGTGCTCAGCCAGCCGGGGATCAGACGGTCATTCATTCATTTCTTTTTAAAAATACCGTTTATCAGAAATAAATTCATTCAGCAGGCATTTTAAACAAATCCCGTTTTTCAGCGGGATTTTTTGCATAAGAAAACCTGCCGGTAAAAAACGGCAGGTTTTCTCGTATTGTCAGCTTTTTTTCAGGAAACCGAGCAGAATTGAGATCATAGGAGAAATGTACAGGAAAAAGGTAAACGGCAGGTAGTCGATGACGGAAACCCCTAATGCGCTTGCCATAAAAGCGCCGCTTACTCCCCAGGGAATCAGCGGGTTGATCAATGTTCCGCCGTCCTCAAGCGACCGCGCAAGGTGAATCCGCTTAATGCTGAGCTTGTCATATAAAGGTTTATAAGATTGGCCCGGAATTAAGATCGACAAATACTGCTCACCTGTCGCAAGGTTTACGCCTATACTTGAGAAGACGGTCGCCATGACAAGACGTCCTTTCGTATGCACGCCTTTTATCAATCCTTGAAGCAGCGCCGCGATCAGGCCCGTTTTTTCCATCAGGCCGCCGAGCGCAAAGGCGATCATGATCAGAGAGACTGATCCCATCATCGATTGGAGCCCGCCTCTGTTGATAATGCTGGCCACAGCCTGGTCGCCGGTTTTAAACTCCGTCCCGCTTTGCAGGGCGGATATAAATCCTTGAATGCTGCTGTCAGGAATAAAAACAGCAGTCAGAAGCCCTGCGGAAATAATACCGGCGGTAAGCACCGGAATCACGGAAACCCGTCTCACAGCTAAAATGATCACCAACAGAGGTGAAAGAAGCGACCAAGGCGTAACGTGCACGGCCTCTTTCATTCCGGAAATGACCGCCTCAATATTTTGCGTTGAAGCGGCATTTATTGAAACCGATGAACCGAGAATATAAAAAAGAACAATCGTGATCAGCAGTGCCGGAACGGTAGTGCCCATCATATGGCGAATATGCTTAAAAATCGGAATTTCGCCGATTCCGGCGGCAAAATTCGTCGTGTCGGACATCGGTGACATTTTATCACCGAAACAAGCCCCGCAAATGACTGCTCCCGCCGTCCATTCGAGCGGAACTCCCGCCGCGCTTGCTACCCCTAACAGCGCGACGCCGATTGTACTGACAGTTGTCAGACTTGAGCCGACAAGCGTGCTGATAATCATGCAGGAAAATAATGCGGTCAAAAGCAGCTGACTCGGCTGTATAATTGACAAAGCGTAAACAGTGACGGTGGGAATGGCGCCGCTGTACATCCAGGCGCCGATCAGTACACCGATCAAAGCCAGCACGATAATCGGCTGCACACCGTTTTTCAATCCGCTGACAATTCCTTTTTCAAGACTGTCCCACGAGAAACCGAGCCACAAACCTGCCAGAGACAGAATAATGACGCAAAAGAACAGCGGCATATGCGGCTCTGTATGAAAGAAAAACAGGCAGGAAATAATGACTGCTAACATCAAGACAAATAAACTGATGGCTGAGATGAACGTCAGCCTTTTTTCTTGTTTCAAAACAACACCCCATCAAACTTTAATCCTTTTGTGCTTTTGGGCACGAAAGTATTGTAACAGAAAAACGCATAAATGAGTGTTTTTTTACAATTTTGAATATACAATTTATGAAAATAATACAAGGATATTTTCTCCAATCGTTTTTTGCTTGACGCCCGGATCAGTGATGAAATACGCTTATACTAAGAAGAGTAGAAATGGTGAAGAAGATGAATTCATTTTATGACGTGCAGCAGCTGTTTAAGTCATTCGGACATATCGTTTATTTCGGTGACAGACAAGCCGAAATTGACTTTATGAAAGATGAATTAAAGGAAATGTACTTGTCAAACGTGATTGAAAGAGAATTATGGCAAAAAGCCGCCGGAGTTCTTCAGAGAGAATCGGAGCGGATCAAAGGCAGATAACAAAGCAGGATTTTAATAAGAAAAGGAGATTATTATGGAAGATACATGGTTTGCGGGGATTGATCTTGGCGGAACAACCATCAAGCTGGCCTTTATCAACATGTACGGTGAAATTCAGCATAAATGGGAAGTTCCGACCGATAAATCAGGAAACACAATTACGGTCACGATCGCCAAAGCGCTTGACCAGAAGCTGGAAGAACTGAACAAGCCGAAACGGATCGTAAAATGGATCGGAATGGGAGCGCCCGGACCCGTGGAAATGGCGACGGGAATGGTCTATGAGACGACAAATATGGGGTGGAAAAACTATCCGCTGAAAGACCATCTCGAGGCGGAAACGGGTATTCCGGCCGTCATTGAAAACGATGCCAATATCGCGGCGCTCGGAGAAATGTGGAAGGGTGCAGGTGACGGGGCCAAAGATGTCATTTTAGTGACGCTCGGAACCGGAGTCGGCGGAGGCATCATCGTCAACGGAGAAATCGTTCACGGTAAAAACGGGGCCGGCGGAGAAATCGGTCATATTTGCAGTATTCCGGAAGGAGGAGCTCCGTGCAACTGCGGAAAATCCGGCTGCATCGAAACGATTGCGTCCGCAACAGGCATCGTCCGCATCGCGAAAGAAAAGCTTGCGGCGGTTTCCGACTCTTCGCTCTTACAAGTGGATGATCTGACGGCACGTGACGTGTTCGAAGCGGCTAAACAGCAGGATAAGACAGCGCTTGAAGTCGTCGATTATGTCGCAAAACATTTAGGCCTCGTGCTCGGAAACCTGGCAAGCGCCATGAACCCGACGAAAATCGTGCTCGGCGGAGGGGTCTCTAAAGCGGGTGAAATCCTGCGGTCAAAAGTGGAAGAGACCTTCAAAATCACCGCGTTCCCGCGTTCTGCGGAAGCGGCCGATATTTCGATTGCGGCACTTGGAAATGACGCCGGAGTCATCGGCGGGGCGTGGATTGCCAAAAATGAATGGCTCAAACATCAAAACTGCTGAAGAAAGTCTGCCTGCCCATATCGCGGGCGGCTTTCTTTTTTTATCTCCCCTGTCATATAGTTTTTAAAAAAGGGGGATGAACATGGCGGGAATTCGTGTCAAACCTGAATTGAAACAGCATATGAAAGATATCGCAAAGGTGCTTTCAATTGATGAAAAACTGTTGAAAGCCGCTGATAAAACGGCGGAAAACGATGAATTGTTTTGTCCCGGCTTTGCCGTGAGCGGGCAGTCAGAGGGTCCGCCGCTTGAGACGCTGAGCGGGCTTTCGCGATACATCCGGCACTGTGAAAGGATTCTTTCCGCTGATCAATGGGTGAAGGAAGAAAAGGTGTACGGCTCCCAATCGGTTTATGAAGAAATTGAGAAAATAACGGATGTCTTTCCGTTTGTCACGTGCCGTAAAATCGGCAGTTCCGTATTGGGAAAGCCGCTTTATGAGCTGAAAATAGGTGCGGATACGGCCGAAAGAAAAGTCCATGTAAACGCCTCATTTCATGCCAATGAATGGATCACCACCTCGGTCGCGCTTAAATGGTGTAAAGAATATTGCGCGGCATTATGCGAAAATAAAACTGTTTTCGGGCACTCTGCGCTTGATATATTCAGCCGGACATCATTGTCATTCGTTCCGCTCGTAAATCCCGACGGTGTTGATCTCGTACTTTACGGATGTGAAGATTTATCAGAAAAAAATGAATTTCTTAATCAATTAAATGAGCATCGCCCGGATTTCCGCGAATGGAAGGCGAATATAAACGGTGTGGATTTAAATAAACATTTCCCATCCAATTGGGATATTGAACAGAGGCGCAAACCGAAAGCCCCTTCATACCGTGATTTTCCGGGGACGGCGCCGCTCACTGAACCGGAGGCGCAGGCGATGCACCGGCTGATAACGGAGCAGCCGCCTGACAGGCTGATCGCGCTCCATACGCAGGGAGAAGAGATTTATTGGGGATACGAAGGATGTGAACCGGAGCAATCATCCCGGATGATTCGGGAGTTTGAAGCGATAAGCGGAAACTGCTATCAAGGCGTTAAAACCATTGACAGCCATGCCGGTTTTAGGGATTGGTTTATACAGCAGTATGGAAAAGAGGGCTATACCATTGAGCTCGGGAAGGGAAAAAACCCTTTGCCTTTTCATCAGTTTGCTGATATTTATCAAGCGACGGAAGGTATTTTGTGGAGGTCGCTTGTTTTTTGAGACATCTGTGAAATTTCTCATTTGTTTACATAAACAAATATGGGACAATAGAAAAGAATGGAGGGAAGGCTGGTGAGATACTTGGTTTGTGTTCTGCTGTCCGCATTCGTTCTGTGTTTAGCGGCCTGTGAACCATCTCATCAGCAGCAAGACACAGGCGTTTCGGCAAAATCGGCAGAACAGAAAATCGTTCCGCTCAGTAAAAAGGAAGCGGAGAAAACGGAAGGATGGCTGGATAACAGAACGATTCTGTATACAGCACATCATCAGCTGATGAAATATGATCTTTTCAGCGGAAAATCCGAACGGCTCTATGAAACAAAGGGCCATATTGTCAATGTAAAGATCAGCCGGAAAAAACAGCTGATTCTCGTACAGGTGACAAGCAGCGGTCAGACTGAGCTTGTGCTTATGAACAAGCAGGGGAAAAGACTTTATCACAAAGCCTTTAACTCTTATGAGCTGGAGACGGCTTGGAATCCGTATGACCCGTATCAAATGATGATTACCGTTTTTACTGAAACATGGGACTTCACAGCCTATACGGCCGATATGAAAAACGGCATTTTAAAAAAGAGTCCCGTTCAGGCCCCTTTTGTCCATTGGACCTCCACTGATGAATTCCAATATATTAAGCAAGGAAAAACGGAGGAAGAGGGTCCTTTATATTCTTATGACTTGCAGACAAAAAAAGAAAAAAGAGTGCTTCATCACGTCATCTGGACCGATTCCCGCCCGGGCATGACGATTGCCGTCAGACAAACGGATCAATCGGACGGAGACGGCGAGTTCCTTTTCCAAAAGCCGGCATCCGTGACACACCGATTTCCTCTCCAAGAAAAGTATAAGAGCTTTGCGCCGATGGAATATGATTACGATCAGACACACAAGCGGTTTTACATATTTAAGCCTGAAGGCCGCTCTTACAATCTGATCAGCTTTGACTTAGGAGACGAACGGGAGCGGACGGTGCTCAAAAACACGGAAATGGAGCCGATTCAGATCTCTCCGAACGGGGAATACGCTTTATACGGCTTTACGTATGACCGTCTGATTTCACTGAAAACAGGCATGACAGAACCAATCATAACAAATGAAAAAGGAGTTTGAACCAAATGGCAATTGCAGATGTGACAATCATTCCGATCGGAACAAAAACACCGAGCGTCAGTGAGTATGTAGCGGATGTGCAAAACATTTTGGAGGGTTACAAAGCTGCTGGCAAAATCAAATTTCAGCTCACGCCGATGAACACGTTGATTGAAGGTGAGCTGAGCGACTTATTCGCAGTCATTCAGGACATTCACGAAGCCCCGTTTCAAAAAGGGCTGCACAGAGTGGCGACAAATATCCGCATTGATGACAGACGTGATAAAGAAACGACGCTGGAGAGCAAAATCAAAAGTGTCAGCAAACATTTGCAGCAATAAAAAATAAGCCTGTATCCATTGGATACAGGCTTTTAATGTGCAGTCGGATAGCCGCTGGTTACAACGGTCATAACGGTAAACCAGCCAAACACGCCCAGCGTGGCGGCGGCTAACAAAAATCCCAGGATATTTCTCTGTCTGACAGCCCGCAGGACTCCTAATACAGCTAATAATGCGACAAGGCCGAAGATTACAACAAGTAACATGATGCTCCTCCTTTGTCATTGGAACCTGAAAATCTTTCCATTTCATTTTAACCGTTTTCATTTTGTTTGTCGATAGCGTTTTCCCGGCCGCATTCATTGAATCTTCCGCAGAAAACCTACATAATAAGGGCATATACATAAAGAGGTGATGAAAGTGAAATGGAGACGAATGCCGGCCGGTCCGATTCAGGCAAACGCGTATTTTCTTGTCAGTGAGGATCAGTCCTGTCTTATTTTTGATCCGGGCGGGGAAGCGGACAAAATCAACAATTACATAAAAGAAAACAATCTGAAGCCGCTGGCCATCTTACTGACGCACGCTCATTTTGACCATATCGGCGCGCTTGACGAAGTAAGAGACAGATGGGATGTTCCCGTATATCTTCACAAAAATGAAGAAAAGTGGCTGGAAGGCTCTTCCTTAAACGGATCAGGCATATTGCGGGGCATCGCCGTAACGGCACGGCCCGCCGAACGGCTGATCGAAGGCGACGGCATTTTGGACATCGGGCCTTTCCATTTGGAGACATTGTTTACGCCGGGACATTCACCGGGAAGCGTTTCTTATTATGTGAAGGACGCGGATCTGGTGATTTCAGGTGATGTGCTCTTTCAGGGAGGCATCGGCCGCACTGATTTACACGGCGGAAGTCAGAACGTATTGCTTGATTCCATTCATCAAAAACTGCTCACGCTTCCCGGACATACACTTGTATTAAGCGGACACGGGCCGGAAACGGATATCCAGACAGAGCAGGAGCGAAACCCGTTTATTAATGGTTTTTCACTGTAAATGAAAAAAGACAGACCTAATCGGTCTGTCTTTTTCTGTCAGTGGGTTCCGCCGCCCGGTGTCATAATAAAAATTGAGTAATATGTAAATCCGGCGAAAAATACGGTTAAGTAAGCTCCGAAAATATAAATATACATCCGCTCAGTCAGATTCAAATAAGAAAGAAATACGAAAAAGATCGTCTGTCCAAAAAACAAAAGAGAAGCGTCTTTCATGCCCCCTAAAAAAAACATGACTGCAAATATCCCCGTCCAAAATCCTAACACCCGGAACATGCGATTCATTCCTTATCCCCTCCCGAGAGTCTATCTGAAGTTTATTATAATAGATCGGCACTCGAAATGTAAACATTTTCATGATTATATTTATTGTGGAATTTATGTCTATCCCTGTGTTTTATATCTTATGCCGCTCTCTGAAAAAGATCCGAAAAATTTTTTTGAAATATGTTTAATGAAAAAAAGTTCAGGGTACTTATGTTAACAAAGAGACGGATTATCCGAGGGAGGAATTTTTAAAAATGAAAGAACTTATTTTTTATTCATACCCGAGCTGCACATCATGCCGAAAAACGAAACATTGGTTAAAAGCCCACAATGTTGACTTTCAAGAGCGCCATCTATTCAGGGAGACACCGACAATTGATGAATTGAAGCAGATCTTATCATTAACGACCGAAGGAATTGATGAAATATTGGCGACGAGAAGCCAAACATTTAAAAATCTCAACCTGAACATTGAAGAAATGACTGTAAATGAAGTGCTGAAGCTTTTGACTGAGAAGCCGAAACTGCTGCGGCGTCCGATTCTGATCGATCGCAATAAGCTCGTTATCGGATACAATCCGGGAGAACTGATGAAGCTGACGAAGAAAAAAACGGTACATCAATCTGTATCATAAGAGAAAAACGAAGATCCGCTGATCAAAATTTATCAGCTAATCTTCGTTTTTTGCGGTTGCGGGACTGGGCTAGCTGGATTCGAACCAACGATCACGGAGTCAAAGTCCATTGCCTTACCGCTTGGCTATAGCCCATCGGATGTAATTACAGTATGTGCGTCCGGCGCCGATTTATACATACAAAGGAATTTGAATGGAGGAGACCCGTGAAACATTTGAACGAAACATTATCTCGAACCTTAATTGAAGAATCAGGTGAAATCACACGCCAGTGGCTGCTCATACCAAAATCGGGGCGGCCTTCAGATGATCAGAAAGCGGAAATGCAGCACCGTCTGTTAATTGAAATCGTTGCCGGCATTCTATCGGAAAAAGACGGCGGGGAAGAGGAGCTGACAAAATGGGCGCTTCAGTTCGCAAGGGACCGGGCCGTCCATGAAGTACCGGTCTATGAAAGCGTCACGAGCTTTAAAGAATTCCGGAGATTAGTCTGGAACCGCATACAGACATGCTGTGAAAAAATGTCTGAGAAGCCTGGGGCGAATGCGGTATTCTATTGGGGAGAGAAGCTGAACAAAGCAATTGACCATATGATTGAAGTATTTACAGAGGAATATTATAAAGTGACGGTTACACAATTAAACGCCCAAAAAGAAATGATTAACGAACTAAGCGCGCCGATTATGCCGATTGCCGACGGTATTGGAATTTTGCCGCTCGTCGGCGAAATTGACACCTACCGGGCAAAAATGATTTTGGAATCGGTGCTTGATCAATGTTCTTCACTCCGGCTTTCTTATTTATTTTTAGATATATCAGGTGTGCCGATTGTGGATACAATGGTCGCTTATCAGATTTTTAAAGTGATTGACAGCACAAAACTTCTTGGCATAGAAACGACAATCTCAGGCATCAGGCCGGAAATCGCGCAGACCGTCGTGAAGCTCGGCATTGATTTTTCTCAGGTGAAAACGGAGCAGAGTCTGGCGAAAGCGCTGGCAAAAAACGGATTTATCGTAAAAGAATCATTAAGATGATAAAAAGCTGAATGGCCGGGAGGGATTTCTCCCTCAGCTATTCAGCTTTGTCAGCTTCAATCGTAATGATATGATGGCTGTCGATTTCTTTTACCGTAAATGTGTAGCCTTCAAAATCTATGGTGCTCCCGGGCTTCGCGTCAATATGCTGAGTAAGAAACCAGCCCCCGAGTGTATCGACTTGATCAGCCGTAATCTCTGTTCCGAGTACATCATTGACGTCACTGATCAGCAATTTGGCGTTCAGGAGATAGCGGTTCTTCCCAAGCTTTTGAACGGAAGGTGTTTCGTCCGTATCAAATTCGTCGCGGATTTCGCCGACGATCTCTTCAATGATATCTTCCGCCGTTACTAATCCCGCAGTTCCGCCGTACTCATCAATGAGAATGGCCATATGGGCGTGTTCCCGCTGCATTTTAACGAATAATTGATAAATCGGAATCGTCTCAATCACGTGGATCGCCGGCTGGATGTAAGGGCTGAGTTCGTGTTTTGTAAACGCCGCTCCTTCTGACAGGAATCTGAATAAAACTTCTTTTATATTGATGATGCCGACTACATGATCTTTATCTCCTTTTACTACGGGATACCGGGTATATTTATTTGTTTTGATAATGTCCCGGAGCATATGTCCCGATCCGCTGTCTAACGGCAGGCTCACCATTTCATTCCGGGGCACCATAATTTCTTTGGCAGTGCGCTTATCAAATGTAAAAATGTTATTTACGTAATGGAGCTCGCTTTTTTTAATCATGCCGCTTCGATAGCTTTCGGCAAGGAGCACCCGCAATTCCTCTTCCGTATAAGCCATTTCATGTTCGGAAGCAGGCTTCAAGCCGAACATTGCTGTAATCAGGCGGGCGGAATGATTGAGCAGCCAGATGAACGGAAACATTAACTTATAAAACAAAATCATCGGTCTGGCAGACAAAAGTGTAATCCGCTCGGCTTTTTGGATAGCAAAACTTTTCGGGGCGAGTTCGCCGATGACGACATTCACATATGTAACCAGCAGAAAGGCGATGATCAATGACAGGACTTGGGCAACCGCTTCGTGAACTCCGGTCTTTAAAAATAACGGCTGAAGCATTGCTTTGACTGTCGGTTCACCCAGCCAGCCGATTCCCAAAGCGGTGACGGTGATACCCAATTGGCACGCCGATAAATATTCATCAAGGTGTGTAATGACATGCTTGGCTGCTTTTGCTCCTTTTACATTTTCCTCAATGAGCTGATTAATGCGGGAGCGCCTTGCTTTAACGATTGAAAACTCTATGGCGACAAAACACGCCGTTAATAAAATAAATAGTACGATGGCAGATAGTTTGATGATATACAATGTAACGCCTTCCGCGAAGGAAGGCTTGCACCTCCCTTTTTTCGGAATAATACCACTGTAGAAGGCTGCTCAAACATCGAACCTGGTTTAGCCTGCTTCATTTACGGTAATAAAACAAGAAAGCGATACTGGAGGATGACAAGAGATGAAGGTACATTCGGGTGCGGACTGGCTGTGGTACCAGCTCGGTCCGCATGAAAAAACAGAAGCGAAAAAAATGATCCATCACAATCACTGGCCGCAATGCGAAAAGTGGTTTGAACATGAAAATCATATAAACTTTCTGCGCTCAGATACAAATGATCAGAATAATGAAGCGGTTTTCGGTTCTTTAATCTATCATCAAGGATTAGATGATGAAAAAAACCATACCGTATTTCACTTTTATATTACGAGAGACTTCTTTTTTACAATTAATTTTGATTTTTCGCTGCTGCGCGGTGTAAAAGAAAAGCATGCCACACAGCAGATTCAAACCTGTGAAAATCCGATTGAAGGCTTTTTCGTTTTACTCGGAGAGCTGATGAATTCCTATCTGATCGGACTGGATGAATTTGAAGTCAAGCAGCGGACGCTGAAATGGCAGATTCATGATGACAACAGCAAAGGAATCTTGGAAAATGTGCATAAACTGCGCCATGAGCTGTTCATTTGGAAAGGTCTTACACTGGGGGCTAAAAAAGTAGAAATGGCTTTAAAAGAAGCTTTTCTTCCGAAAAATGACAGGCAGAAAGATTACCTCAGAGCTCATCAAAAGATGGAAAGAGGAATTACATATATCAATGAGTTTGATCAGGAATTGAGCAATCTGCTGCACGCCGAGGAAGTCATTACCTCCCAAAGAGGAAATGAAATTGTGAAAGCCTTGACGATCTTTACAACACTCTTTACACCGATGACGGCGCTTGGAGCTCTCTGGGGGATGAACTTTGATAACATGCCGGAGCTTCATTGGAAATATGCGTATATCTGTTCCATCGTGCTCATTATTGTATCAACCCTGCTGATTTATATTTATCTGCGGCACAAAGGCTGGACAGGGGACATTTTGAGGGAGCATCAAAAAAAATATTTGCGGAAAGAAAAGAAACGCTAAGAAGAGCAGGCATTCGCCTGCTTTTTTTGATGGCTGAAAATGGCCGAATGGTTCCGGATTTCATTCGGTAAATCAATGTCAGGGGGCTTGTTTTTTATTTTTTTGCGTTTTACACAGTGTAAAACGCATAATCTCTCCTTTGCCGGCTTTTGTGTATCTGATTTACAATACGTGCGGAAGGAGGGAAGTCTTGTGAAAAATATTGAAACATACAGCAGGAACATCATAAACGAGGCCTATACGGCAAGGGCTTCAGATATACACATTGTGCCGAGAGAAAGGGATGCTTTCATTCATTTTCGCATCGGCCATGCTCTTGTGAA
Organism: Bacillus sp. A1; assembly: GCF_042296235.1. NCBI lineage: Bacteria > Bacillati > Bacillota > Bacilli > Caryophanales > Bacillaceae > Bacillus > Bacillus sp. A1. The sequence goes on along the minus strand of NZ_CP141181.1, from coordinate 2,515,385 downwards.
AAAAAGAGTCTTAAAAAAAGAGGAATGTGTAAGGCTTATTTCTCATTTCAAGTTTTTATCGGCCATGGATATAGGAGAAAGACGAAAGCCGCAAAACGGGTCATTGTCTCTGCCGCTTCCGACAGAAACCGTTCATTTGAGAATGTCAACCTTGCCGACAATGAATGATGAAAGTCTTGTCATCAGGCTTTTGCCTAAGCAGCAGATTCCCCCTCTGGATAAACTGTCCTTATTTCGGGGGGCAGGCGCCGCACTATTGTCCTTTCTGAAGCATTCGCACGGCCTGCTTCTGTTTACCGGCCCGACCGGATCTGGAAAAACGACCACTCTTTACTCGCTTGTCAACTATGCAAAACGGCATTTCAACCGGCGGATTGTCACGCTTGAAGACCCCGTAGAAACAAGAGATGAGGATGTGCTGCAAGTTCAGGTGAATGAAAAAGCCGGAGTCACATATTCCGCCGGTTTAAAAGCGATTTTAAGACATGATCCCGATATGATCATCTTAGGGGAAATCAGGGATGCCGAGACGGCTGAAATCGCAGTCCGCGCGGCAATGACGGGACACCTCGTTCTTTCAAGCCTGCATACAAGAGATGCTAAGGGCGCCATATACAGGCTGCTGGAGTTTGGCGTGAACATGACAGAAATTGAACAAACCGTCATTGCCATTGCCGCTCAGCGTCTGGTTGATTTAACATGTCCGTTCTGCAAAGAGGAAAACTGTTCCGTGTACTGCCGGATGTACAGGCAGACACGCCGTGCGGGCATTTATGAACTGCTCTACGGGAAAAACCTCACCCAATGCTTTCAGGAAGCAAAGGGAGAGCACGCCAATTTTCAATATCAGACGCTCCGCAGGCTGATCAGAAAAGGAATCGCGCTCGGCTATGTCACGACCGACAATTACGATCGGTGGGTGTATCATGAAGCGGATTAAACGAACCTGGCCGTTGAAGGATCAAGCGGCTTTTTTGAAAAGGCTCGGTGAAATGACGGAAAAAGGATACAGTCTGATTGAAGGGCTAAGACTGCTGAAACTCCAGCTGCATAAACGTCAGCTTGCAGAGCTGACGGACGGAATCCGCCGGCTGAGGGAAGGTGATGCGTTTTACCAAGTGCTTGAGGCACTGTCTTTTCACAAAGAAGCCGTCTCTATCTGCTATTTCGCTGAGAAACACGGGGAATTGCCGGGGGCGATGAAACAAAGCGGCGACTTGTTACAGAGAAAGCTCATGCAGACGAATCAAATCAAAAAAATGCTCCGGTATCCGATGTTTTTAATATCTTCCGTCTGTGTCATGTTTTATATCCTGCAAAGTTTAATCATTCCGCAGTTTTCTGGGATTTATCAATCAATGAATATGAATACATCCGGTGCGACTGCTTTCATCTTTGCATTTTTTCGGCATTTTCATGAAGCCTGCGCACTGGCGCTGTCCGCCGCTTTCTGCTTGTTTTTGTACGTTTGGTTCTTATGTAAGAAAAAATCCCCGCAAGATAAAATGCTGATTGTTGTGAAAATCCCCCTATTAGGAAAAGCGGCCGTTCTTTTTAACAGCTACTTTTTCTCTTTACAGCTCAGCAGTCTTCTGAAATCCGGCCTTTCTATCTATGACAGCTTAACAGCTTTTAAAGAACAATCTTTTCTGCCTTTTTATCGTGAAGAAGCAGAGATGCTCATTACACGTCTGAAAGCCGGAGAAACCATAGAATCCGCTCTTTCTGGGCATCCGTGCTATGAAAAAGACCTTGCGGCTGCAGTCAGCCACGGACAGGCAAACGGCCTGCTTCACCGCGAACTTTATACGTACAGCCAGTTTATGATGGAGCGTCTTGAACAAAACGCGGCGAAGTATACCGGCATTCTCCAGCCTGTCATTTACGGTGTTGTGGCCGGTATGATTTTAATTGTCTACATGTCAATGCTGATGCCGATGTACCAGATGATGAACCAAATGTAAGGGAGTGCTTCGTCTGAAAAATCAAGATGGATTTACTTTAATTGAAATGCTGATTGTTTTATTTATCGTTTCCATTCTGCTTTTAATCACCATTCCTAACGTTACAAAACATAATCAAAGCATTCAGCGTAAAGGCTGTGAAGGACTGCAGAATATGGTGAAAGCCCAAGTGACGGCGTACGAAATCGACCATGAAGGTAAAATGCCGGATATGAACGATTTACAATCAGAGGGGTATATCAAAAAGAATACAGCCTGCCCGAATGGTAAACAGATCTTAATTAGTGGCGGAGAAGTTACAGTTGAACAATAACAGGCGGACAGAAAATGGGTTTACCCTTCTTGAAAGCCTGATTGTGTTAAGCCTGGCGTCCGTCCTGCTGACGGTTTTGTTCACGACGGTTCCGCCGGTCTGCACCCACCTTGTCGTGCGGCAAAAAACAGAACAGCTCCAAAAAGATATTCAGCTTGCTCAGGAAACGGCTATCGCAGAACATAAAAGAACAAAAATCACTTTTCTTCCAAAAGAGCATAAATACAAACTGCAGTCAGGCGGAAGGATTGTCGAGCGTTCTTTTGATTCGCTTCACATTACGCTTGTGACTTTACCGGAGAGCCTTGAATTTAACGAAAAAGGCCATCCGAATTCGGGAGGAAAGATTCAATTGAAGAGCGCCGGGTTCACCTATGAGATCACAGTTTACTTAGGGAGCGGAAATGTCCATGCTAAACGGAAATAAGGGGTTCTCTACTATTGAAACGCTATCAGCAATGGCCATTTGGCTGTTCCTTATGACGTCTATCATTCCGGTCTGGACGGGCATGCTGACAGATGGCCTGAAAATAGAAGATCGCCAGGAAGCGTACCAGCTTCTTCAGAAACATATCAGCACTTATATGATGACCGGAAAAAAGCCGCCGTCTCCCGGTGTGAAGTGGAAGGAGGATGGTGAGTATTACAAAGTGTGTGCGGCTGACCCCGGCGAAAAAGAAATGTGCCTCAGCATTCTCAAAACAGACTGGCTTTACGCTTCTTAATGTTTTGTTCTCCTTGGCAGTCTGTCTTTTCCTATCAGGCACCCTGGGCCCGATTTTACATCTGTTCTTATCAAACCGGACCGATAACGGCGGATTAGACAGCCGGGAGCATCAAATTGCCGTTCAGCAGATCATGAACGAATGTAAACAGGCTGAGACTGTGAAGCCGGCGGACGGCGGACGGGCGTTAGCATGCCGGAAAACAGGAGGCGAAGAAGTGCGTTTTGAAATTTATCATAAGATGATAAGGAAAAGAGTAAACGGAAAAGGCCACGTGCCGATCCTGCAAAACGCGGCATCATTAACGGCTGATGTGAAAAATGGCCTGCTCTTATTAGAGATCTCAAGCGTTACAGGTAAAAAGAATCAGGCGGTCATTCCGGTTTACAGCTCTTTTAAAGGTGATTAAATGTACAAATCTGACGGTTTTATATATCCCGCGGTTCTGTTTGTTTCTGCCGCAGTTTTACTTGTCATCAGCTATACTTCATCTGATTTCATCACCCGAAAAACATTTGCAAAAGAGGCCGGGGAGTACTGGATCGGAGAGAACCTGCTCCAAAACGGCGCGCTGCTGTCAAGCCGCCATATGACACAGGGACAAAAGGGCCAAACTGGTACACAGCGTTTTCCGTACGGCACCGTTTCTTTTCACATCACCGGGAGTGATCGAAGGGAAACGGTTCAGGTTACAATTCAGGCGGAAACCACGACAGGCACGAGACGGGAGGCTCACCTTTTGTTCGATCAGAAGAAGAAACAGCTGATTCAATGGACGGAAGTATAAAAAAGAGGCGGCGGGACAACACTTCATAGTAAAGACAGCACTATGAGGTGAGAGCCGTGAAAACAAATGATTATGTAAAATATATGACTGAGCAATTCGTTAAATATTTCGATACGCCGAAACAGGAACGGAGAGAGCGAAAAGAAGTGCGGAAAGAAAAGAAAGTGCCGGCTTCTCAGCACTGGTTCGGAATATTGCCGTACAGTTTTAAGCTGTGGATGCAGCGGAAAAAATAAAGTTGAATCACACGAAAGGTCCTCCTGATACAGGAGGGCCTTATTGGTATTCCTCAATGACGGCAATTTTATTTACTTTTTGGCTGTAGGGATTAAAAGAAATCGTAACGAACACACCAAATTCTTTTGCGCCATCCCGCAATGTCAAGTGGTATTGCTTGACTGCTTCATCCGTTCTTTTCCGGTCCCACACCTTTTGAATAAATAACGTTTGGGCGAGCGGATATCTTTTTTTAGCTTCTTTTTCTGCTAACTTTTCCCATTTTGATTTATGGTGAACAGCATAATAAGGCACCGTTTCCGCCTGAGCTGTTCCTGAAACCCCGAAAACAAGAAGAGAAAGGCAAATCAGACTTTGTTTGATCATCATTCTTCGTCCTTTCGCTGTATATACTTTCCATTTTGTGCTAGGCACCTCGTTATTTTCTCACGTTTTATTAGAAAAAATTCCAAAAAGGTGTGTAATTTGAAGCAAAACGATGTTTTTGAAAGATACCATTCTCAAAAACGAACAATTTGACCGAATTTGACATTTTTCAAGACGATAATCCTTGATTATACTTTGTTCATACAGTTCTTTAAAGAGAACGGTTGTCATATTTATTAACAGTTTTACAGGGGGTAAGGCATGTTCCGATTGTTGCGAATGGAAAAAAAGGGCAAGGTGAGATGGCGGATGATGCTATTTTTACGGCTTTCGTTCATTTTTTGCCTGTCCGTGATGATATGTGCTCAGTTCACAGGTGATACAAGTTCCTCCTTCAATGATGTGAAAAGCTTCAGTCTCCCGGTTCAAACTTGCGGAGATTTTCAATATACGGATGACGATTGCCGTTATGACGAACGCTGGGATCAAAGTGATTTACATATAACAAATCAAACTGATACGTCAGGCACCGTGTGTGCGCCGCTTCAGCTCTATGCCGAGCTGGAGAATAAGGGAAAAGAGCGGACTGTTTCTGACTGGAAATGGGAGCTCCATAAAATCACTTCTCAGCAGCAGCCTTTACGAAACGGCAATGTTGTGGATAAAGGGCTTATTACTGATAAAAAAAGCAAAACGATTTATAAAATTGAGTCAAAACGGTCTTTGCAGCCGGGCATATACGCATTCAAGGTTTACAAGCCTGAAGGGTACCCGGCCGACGAAGAAAAATTTGAGTGGTCAAAACCGATGAAACTCGTCAAATGCCGGGAACAGGCGACCGTTTCCGATCTAAAGAAAACGGAGAAAGAGCCGGCTGAGCCGGTAAAAGAAAGCGGGGAAGAACATGAAAAAAACGCTGAAACTGATCAGTAATATTTTGTATGCCGTCATCTTCAGCTTGATTATTGTGCTGACGTTAACGGTGATTTCGACCCGGGCTTCCGGGGGTGAGCCGGCCATTTTCGGCTATACGCTGAAATCCGTGCTGTCGGGTTCAATGGACCCGGAATTTAAGACGGGTTCGCTCATAGCGGTAAAGAAAATTTCTGACGTGAATGACTTAAAAAAAGGGGATGTGATCACCTTTACGCAAGATGACGGAACAGCCGTCACACACAGAATAATCGGGATCACAAAAAAGGACGGGAACCTGCTGTTTGAGACAAAAGGGGACCATAATGCCGCCCCGGATGCCGCACCCGTTCAAGCTGAAAAAGTGGCGGCCCAGTATACGGGATATCAGCTTCCGTATGCCGGATATGTCATACATTTGGCCAGCCAGCCGATCGGAACGGCGATTCTGTTAATCGTTCCCGGCGTCATGCTTTTGATTTACTCAATAACAGTCATTGTCAGCGCCCTCCGCGATATTGAGCGGAAAACGAAAGCGCTGGAAGAACATGCGAAAAAGGGAACCATCTCCACATGAATACGGTTGCAACCTGGCGACAGGATTTGATAACAAAAATAAAAAGTAAGGGGAGAGTACAAACATGGGTATGAAAAAGAAATTAAGCTTGGGCGTTGCCTCAGCCGCACTCGGTTTAGCATTAGTAGGAGGAGGCACATGGGCCGCATTTAATGATGTGAAGTCGACGGACGCTACATTTGCGTCAGGAACACTTGATTTATCGGCTAAAGAACAATCAGCCAATGTCAATTTGTCAAACTTAAAACCAGGCGATAAATTGACGAAAGATTTCGAATTCAGAAACAACGGTTCACTTGCCATTAAAGAAGTGCTGATGGCTTTGAATTTTACTGACTTTAAAGGAGCAAAGAAAGGAAATGAATCTGCGGAGGATTTCCTCAGCCAGTTTGAAATTACGGTTCTGACAGTCGGTAAAGAAGGGGGCAACGGCTATCCTAAAAATATCATTTTGAAGGCGGCCAGCCTGAAAGACTTATACTTAATGTCAACAAAACAGGATAAAGCAGCTGCCGAAGCGATCAGCAAGCACATTGATCCGAAATTCCTGAGTGAGAGCGGAAAAGTCAATGTAGCAACCATTAACGGCAAAACAGCTCCTGAGTACGACGGAGTTCCGAAAACGCCTGCTGATTATGACCAGGTGAGAATGGAAATCCAATTTAAAAATGACACCGCAAAAACTGCGGACGGATTAAGTGTGCAAAACAAGTTCCAAGGCAATGCGATTTCTCTTCAATTCTCTTTTGAAGCAACGCAATGGAACGGCTTGACCATTACGAAAGATCATACGGATAAAGACGGTTACGTCAAGGAAAATGAAAAGGCTCACAGTGAGGATAAAAACTAATCCGAAAGTCGGACAGTTAAAAGAGGAGTTGTGCACATATGGCGGCACTACTCCTCTTTTTGCGCTTTTCTCCATTTTTGATAATCTAAAAATTCACGAAATTGTTTTTTTGATACCCCGGATGTCATTGCATCGCGAACTAATTTCTCCCATTCACTATCTAATTGACCATCGTATTCGGTTTCATGTTTTTCATCAAGTAAAGTATGAACCGAGACGTCCAGAACAGCGGAGACTTTTTCGAGAAATTGAATGGAGGGGTTCGTCTGTAAATTTCGTTCTATTGAGCTTAAATAAGACTTCGCTACCCCAGCTTTTTCAGCTAGTTCTGATAGTGAGTAGCCTTTTTCTTTTCGGTATTGTTTAATACGCTGGCCAATCAATGTCATCACCTTCCTTGTGATATTATAGCACATTCAGAAAGGATTTACGGTATGACTTCTGGCTGCCTGGATATGTTGAGAAGACTTTTTATTCGAAAGCAGGTATTTGCGTATTTCTTCTAGGCTGATATTTGCTTTTTGGGCTTCTAATATCAGCTCAACCCATTCCTTATCTAATTGCGAAAATTCTGTTTTTGCATTTTTCATGCATTTTCTCCTCCTAAAATACTTGTTTATGTATTTCAGCCAATCCGGCCATGACCTTATCTTTACATGTCTGGAAGTGATTCATCGCATGCGAAACGCCAGAAATTTTTTCTATATACTTTTATTATAATATAGAATTTCCAGAAAAAACGGGAAAGGTGTCGAATGGATAACGCTTATCCAGAAAAATTACTTTGCAGGAAAAATAAACCGCCGTTTTCAATCTGAATGTGAATTTTCGGCTGATATAAGGCTTTCAGCGCTTGTTTTTCCAAATGATATTCCTCAGGTTTTTCCTCTGTCTGCTCATAAAACTGATCGAGCAGCCTGAGGTCCTTTTTCCATCTGGCGATCGCGCTGTCAGCCCAGTCTGATGGCTCTTTGGCGGCAGCGTCTTTTAAGTAATGCTCCATCCTTTTAATCCCGCTTTCCGGCTTAATCATCGGCGATATGGTAAAGCAATAGTCTGATATTTGCGAGGTCAGCGGAAGCGGTGCAAGCTTCTGCTGAAACCCTTCTATAATTGTTCCAGAAACAAGATGCAGGCCTAAAGACAAAAGTCTGTCTTTTTTCATGTCGGATTGGTATGAAATCACTACATTTAATCCCAGCCAGGGCTGAAGCGGCACTCTGGCTCCGGCTGATACAATTTTCTCATATATTCTTGTAAATCTCCCATTTTGTTTAACTGCTTGAAAGATTTGAAAGAGGCGCGGGGCTCCAAAGTAAATAAATTCGCCGTCCATATCCTCCGGAGCCGTTTCTTTATCAGTGATGAACGTGATCTTCATCGGGTTCGGTTCGCCGCCCGTTTTTTCACGCCAATGCCAATAAAACGGGCGGTTCATAATTTGTTTGTCCATCTCGACCGTCAACTGAACCGTCATAAAACCCGGCCCGTGTTCTGTAATCGGACAGTGGTTCGCTTCAAAAAAGCGCAGTAAAAATTCGTGAACCTCCTGCTGTCTCATGTCGCGCTTCCTCCTTTTAGATTAAGATCCTTTTTTTCTGGCGGGCTTGTCCGTACCGTACGACAGAAAAGAGGTGAGATTGTCCATTTTGATTCTCATTTCTTCCTCTGTCAGCGAATGGCATAAAATATCATGCAAATGGTCTTCAAAATTGCTCACTTTGATTTTTGTTAAAATGTCATCTAATTCTCCGACGACATTTTCAAATAAATGAATTTTGTCATACAGAAGTTTTAAGATATGCTCTTCCACCGTATGTTTTGTCGCCATATTGTAGATATGGACATCTCTTTCCTGACCGAGTCTGTGAATCCTTCCGATTCTTTGTTCAAGCCGCATCGGGTTCCACGGGAGGTCATAATTGATAATATGGTTGCAGAATTGCAGGTTGATCCCCTCGCCTCCGGCTTCTGTAGCGATCAGCACCTGCACTTTGCCGCGGAAGAGATCCTTCATCCAGTCTTTTTTTCCGCGTTTAAATCCGCCTCTGAACGGAACGGAGCTTATGCCGTTCTGCTGAAGGAACCATTGCAGGTAAATCTGTGTCGCCCTGTATTCAGTAAAAATAATGACTTTATCATTAATCTTTTGGATCAAGTCAACAACTTGAATTGCTTTTGAGTTTTGCGTGACTTGATTGATGCGGTCCATTAAATTAGCGATCGTCTGGTCATCGAATGCGGGCGCATGTTTGTCTTTTTGGTCAAGCATTTTTTTGAGCGTCATATACACGGCTTCCCTGCTTGAACAGCACTCTCTTTGCAGCGTCATAATGGAAAATGCGCTTGCGGGCTTTTCCGTGCCGTTTTTCAGTGCGGCAATGTCATCGTAAAGCGCCTGTTCCGTCGGTGAAAAGGTGATCGGCACTGTTTCCACGTGGCGCTTCGTCCATGTAAGGCCGGTGTCGCTCCGCGTGTTGCGGATCATCACCTTATTGACGAGCTCTTTCAAATGCTCATGAGCGTCAATCCCGTCCTTCTGATTGAAGGTTTCTTGAAATCCGCTTTCATTTCCTAAATGGCCGGGCTTTAACAGTGACACTAAATTGAAGATTTCTTCGATCCGGTTTTGAATCGGCGTCGCCGTCAGAAGCAGGCAGTATTTCTTCACAAGACTTCTCGCAAATTCATAATTTTTCGTTTTGCTGTTTTTGAGCTTGTGCGCCTCGTCAATAATGACGAGATCATACGGAATAGAAAGCACAATGTCCTTGTGAGGCGAGCGTTTGGCCGTATCAATAGAAGAAACGACGATATCGCACTGTTCCCACACATAGCTTTTCTTCTGTTCAACAGCGGGTATCAAAAACTTCTCCTGAAGCTCTTTGACCCACTGGGAAACGAGTGATGCCGGCACAAGAATCAGGATTTTTTTGGCCAGCCCGCGAATCATGTATTCTTTTAAAATCAGGCCCGCTTCCACCGTTTTTCCGAGCCCCACTTCATCAGCTAAAATCGCCTTGCCGTTCATTTTTTCAACGACTTTCTGCGCGACTTCAAGCTGATGGGGAAGCGGAGTGAAATCGGGCAGGTATAAAGGAGCCCTCAATCCTTCAAATTCAGGAATGGCAAGGGTCTGCTGGACTTCAGCCGACAGTTTGTACATCTCCCAATTTGACCAGGGACCGTCCGTTTTCAGCCGCTCAGAAAACTCTCCCGGCCAGTTTGCATCAAATATGATCTCTGCTGTCATATGTAACAAAACCGCCTTTCTTTTAAAAAACTGATTTATCATAATTTTTGTTGCCGGACGTAAGTGAGGGTGGTAGGATATAAGTAATGATTTCACTAAAAGATATTGCTTTAGTATGTCCATAAAATTGGTAAATATGAGCGAATGACAGCAAGGGGAGAGACTCGGACGAAAGATGGGCGTCCGGGCGCCGAAGGAGCAAACTGCGGAGTGAATCTCTCAGGCAAAAGAACTCTTGCTCGACGCAACTCTGGAGAGTGTCTGCACTTAGAAGAAGCAGGCCACCAAAGGGGACGTCTTTATGATATGTTCATAAAGTAAACTTTCAGGTGCCGGGACAGAGAAACCTTCATTTTCATGAGGTGTTTCTCTGTCCTTTTTTATATGTTTTTACAATGCGCCAATGACTGAAGGGGGAAGATGATGCTGAAACGAACACCGCTTTATGACGTGTATAAAGAATACGGCGGAAAAACGATTGATTTTGGAGGATGGGAGCTGCCGGTTCAATTTTCTTCTATTAAAGAGGAGCATGAAGCCGTCCGCACAAAAGCGGGCCTGTTTGATGTGTCTCATATGGGGGAAGTTGAAGTATCCGGTAAAGACGCCCTGTCTTTTCTGCAAAAAATGATGACAAATGACGTTGCCGATTTAAAGCCGGGAAACGCGCTCTATACCGCCATGTGTTATCCTGACGGCGGTACGGTGGATGACTTGCTGATCTATCAGAAAAGCGAGAGCTGCTATCTGCTCGTGATTAACGCGTCCAATATTGAAAAAGACATCGCTTGGCTGACGGAACATGCAGAAGGCGATGTCACGCTGACGAATCAGTCTGACGGGATTTCACTGCTTGCCGTTCAGGGGCCGAATGCTCAGTCGGTTCTTGCGAAGCTGACTGAATGTGATTTGTCCTCCTTAAAGCCGTTTACGTTTATTGATGGGGCGGACGTTGCCGGACGACAAGTCCTGCTTTCAAGAACAGGCTATACCGGTGAAGACGGGTTTGAGTTATATTGCCGCAATGAAGATGCAGTTCATCTATTTAAGGAGATACTTGCAGCGGGAGAGTATGAAGGTCTCGTTCCGTGCGGCCTCGGCGCCCGTGATACGCTGAGATTTGAAGCGAAGCTTGCTTTATACGGTCAGGAATTGACGAAAGATATTACACCGATTGAAGCCGGAATCGGATTTGCCGTGAAACACAAGAAAGATTCCGATTTTTTCGGGAAGTCTGTATTGCGCGAACAGAAAGAAAAAGGAGCCCCGCGAAAGCTGGTCGGACTTGAGATGATTGAAAAAGGGATTCCGAGACACGGGTACGCCGTGAAAAAAGACGGTGTTCCGATCGGTGAAGTCACGACAGGCACGCAATCTCCGACTTTAAAGAAAAATATCGGCCTTGCCTTAATCAAAACGGAATTCAGTGAAGTCGGAACGGAAGTAGAAGTGGAAATCCGTAAAAAAACGGTAAAAGCGAAGATTGTCCGCACACCGTTTTATAAACGTCCAAAACAGAGCTGAAAAAGGAGAGTCATATGAAGCATCGATATTTGCCCGCGACAGAACAGGATAAAAAAGAAATGCTGAAAGCCATCGGCGCAGAAACAATTGATGAACTGTTTGCCGATATTCCGGAAAATGTACGGTTTCAAAAAGACTACCGCATTAAACAAGCAAAGTCAGAAACTGAGCTGACGAGAGAGCTGACAAAGCTTGCGGCGAAAAATAAAGACGCTGTTACATATGCATCTTTTCTGGGTGCAGGAGTGTACGATCACTACCAGCCGGTTATCGTCGATCATGTGATATCCCGATCAGAGTTTTACACGGCATATACGCCTTATCAGCCTGAAATCTCACAAGGAGAGCTGCAGGCGATTTTTGAATTTCAAACGATGATCTGTGAATTAACGGGAATGGATATCGCAAACTCCTCTATGTACGATGGGGGAACGGCGCTGGCGGAAGCGGCGATGCTTGCGTCGGGCCATACGAAAAAGAAAAAAATCGTCATTTCCGCAGCCGTTCATCCGGAATCACGGGATGTTTTGAAAACATACGCAAAGGGCCAATATATTGAGGTTGTAGAGGTTCCCGCGAAAAACGGCGTCACAGATCTTGAAGCATTGGAACATGCCGTTTGTGATGAAACGGCCGCCGTGATCGTCCAGTATCCGAACTTCTTCGGACAAATCGAGCCGTTAAAGGACATTGAGCCGCTCGCACATAAAGGAAACAGCCAGCTGATTGTTTCTTCAAACCCGCTCGCGCTCGGTATTTTGACACCGCCCGGGGCATGCGGAGCTGATATCGTCGTCGGGGACGCGCAGCCTTTCGGCATACCTGCGGCGTTCGGCGGCCCGCATTGCGGCTATTTTGCAGTAACGAAAAAACTGATGAGAAAGGTGCCGGGCCGGCTTGTCGGCCAAACGGAAGATGAAAACGGGCGAAGAGGCTTTGTTCTCACTCTTCAGGCGCGCGAGCAGCATATCAGAAGAGACAAAGCCACGTCTAACATTTGCTCAAATCAGGCGCTGAATGCTTTAGCGGCTTCAGTCGCGATGACGGCGCTCGGAAAAAACGGCGTCAAAGACATGGCCCGCCAAAATATATTGAAAGCTGATTACGCGAGACGCCAAGCGGAAAAAGCCGGCTTGCACGTAGCATTTGACGGCCCGATATTTAATGAATTTGCCGTCAGGCTGAATCTTCCCGTCAAGGAAGCAAACCGGCGGCTCCTGCAAGACGGCATAATCGGCGGATATGATTTAGGCCTTGCGTATCCGGAACTGAATCAGCATATGCTCATTGCCGTCACAGAGCTGAGAACAAAAGAACAGATCGATTCGCTTATTGCGGGATTGGGGGATCAACATGAATAATCAAGATCAGGCGCTTATTTTTGAAATGTCCCGCGAAGGGCGTATCGGTTACAGCCTTCCGGAGCTTGATGTGCCGGAAACAGAGCTTGAAAGTCTTCTTCCCGGTGACTATATCCGCGATGAAGACGCAAAGCTGCCGGAAGTATCAGAGCTCGATATTATGCGGCATTATACCGCTCTTTCTAAGAGGAACCACGGAGTTGATTCAGGCTTTTATCCGCTCGGCTCCTGTACGATGAAATACAATCCGAAATTAAATGAAAAAATTGCCCGGATCGCAGGTTTTTCCGCTATTCATCCGCTTCAGGACGAGGACACGGTTCAGGGGGCGCTTGAGCTTTTATACGATTTAAGCGGACACTTGGAGGAGATTACGGGCATGGACGAGGTGACGCTGCAGCCTGCGGCGGGCGCTCACGGCGAATGGACCGGTCTGATGATGATCCGCGCCTATCACGAAGCGCGGGGAGACTTCGGACGGACGAAGGTGATTGTCCCTGATTCAGCCCACGGCACGAATCCGGCATCCGCCACGGTCGCCGGTTTTGAAACGATTACCGTCAAGTCAAATGAGCACGGGCTGGTTGACATTGAAGATTTGAAAAGAGCGGTAAATGAAGAAACAGCGGCGCTGATGCTGACGAATCCGAACACCCTCGGGTTATTTGAGGAAAACATTACGGAAATGGCTGAAATCGTCCATCAGGCCGGCGGAAAGCTTTATTATGACGGAGCGAATTTAAATGCCGTTTTAAGTAAAGCAAGACCGGGAGATATGGGATTTGACGTCGTTCACCTTAATCTGCATAAAACATTTACCGGCCCGCACGGCGGGGGAGGACCTGGCTCAGGGCCGGTCGGCGTAAAAAAAGAATTCATTCCGTATCTGCCGAAACCCGTTCTCACGAAAAAAGAGGGCCGTTTGACTTTTGACTATGACCGGCCGCAGTCGATCGGGCGCGTAAAACCTTATTACGGCAACTTCGGCATTAATGTCAGAGCCTACACGTATATCCGGTCCATGGGGCCTGACGGCTTAAAAGCTGTGACCGAAAACGCGGTTTTAAATGCAAATTATATGATGAGAAGACTCGCGCCTTATTATGATCTCCCGTATGACCGTCATTGCAAGCATGAATTTGTGTTATCGGGTAGAAGGCAGAAAAAGCTTGGCGTACGAACGCTTGATATTGCCAAACGGCTTTTGGATTTCGGCTATCATCCGCCGACTGTGTATTTTCCTCTCAATGTTGAAGAAAGCATCATGATCGAACCGACGGAAACGGAATCAAAGGAAACGCTTAATGCGTTTATAGATGCCATGATTCAAATTGCGCGGGAAGCGGAGGAATCGCCTGAAATCGTTCAGGAGGCGCCGCATACAACAGTTGTCAAAAGAATGGATGAAACCAAGGCGGCAAGAAAGCCGGTTTTAAAGTACGAACATACACCTGACGTCAGCCGCTGACACGGTGTAAAAAAAGAGCTTCCGTATAAAACGGACAGCTCTTTTTTTATGATTAGTTTTTTGCTTTAATTTTTCCGCCCCATTTTTTAAATCCGCCTTTCAGGTTGTAAATATCTTTACAGCCGTGTTTGCGGAGCGTCTGTGCCGCGCGTCCACTGCGGACATTGTTTTGGCAGTACAGATAAACGGGTTTATCAGGACGGATTTCACTTTTGCGCTGTTTCAGCTGTGACAGCGGAATGTTGCGCGCGCCGAGAATATGGCCGCCTTCAAATTCATTCGGCTCACGGACGTCAATCAGCTGCGCTTTTCTGTAGCCCGCGCGGAATTCCTCTTCCGTAAGTGTTTTCATTAAACGCTGCTGGTAAAAATACGACACGATCATATAAACGATAAACGCCGCAACAATAATTAAAGCAATCATATTAGACAATGCGATTCTACTCCTTTAGCTTATAAAATCAAAACCCTGCTTCCTGAAAACAAGGCTTACCGGACGTTTTGGGACAAATACTATTATAGTAAAGCATGAAGCGATTGTCATCCTTAATGAAACGAAATATTTTTCATTTTCGCGGCAGTTTGTTAAACTAATTTTATTAAAACGATAAAGAAGGGTTCAAGGTGTATGGAAAAAGAAACATGGCGGTTTATTGACTCAGGGAATGAAAGCCCGGCATTTAACATGGCGCTGGATGAAGCGCTTTTATATTGGCACAGCCAAAAAAAAATTCCTCCGGTGATCCGTTTTTACGGCTGGAATCCGGCAACTTTGTCTGTCGGGTATTTTCAAAATATTAAGAAGGAAATTAACTTTGACGCAGTACATAAACACGGCCTCGGGTTTGTCAGAAGACCGACAGGCGGACGGGGTGTTCTGCATGATAAAGAATTGACATACAGCGTAATCGTTTCAGAGGATCACCCGGAAATGCCGGCCACGGTGACAGAGGCGTACCGGGTGATTTCAGAAGGTATTCTGCAGGGATTCAGAAACCTTGGACTTGATGCCTGCTTTGCGATTCCGCGAACGGAGAAAGAAAAAGAAAGCTTGAAAAATCCGCGCTCGTCCGTCTGCTTTGATGCGCCTTCGTGGTATGAACTGGTCGTCGAAGGACGGAAAGTTGCCGGAAGCGCACAGACACGCCAAAAAGGCGTCATTCTTCAGCACGGTTCCATCCTGCTTGACATTGATGAGGATAAGCTGTTTGATCTGTTTTTATATCCGAGCGACAGAGTCCGTGAGCGCATGCAGCGGAATTTCAAAAACAAAGCGGTAGCCATCAACGCCTTAGCGCCGAAACGGGTAACGATGGATGAGGCCAGAATCGCTTTTAAAGCCGGTTTTGAGGAAGGGCTGAACATTCATCTTGAGCCTTACACACTCACGTCTGAAGAGCTTGCATTTGTCAATGAGCTGGCTGAGACGAAATACGCGTCTGATGAATGGAATTATAAGCGCTGATAAGGCTTGACAGACCGGAAGCATCCTTGTTTTTTCATGACCGTTAGTGTAAACTTGTAATGGTTTATAAAGTTAAGGTGCTTTTTGGGAGGGTTACTTATGACAACACCAAGTATGGAAGATTATATTGAACAGATTTATATGCTGATAGAAGAAAAAGGATATGCACGGGTTTCTGATATCGCGGAAGCTTTGGCAGTCCACCCCTCCTCTGTAACGAAAATGGTTCAAAAACTAGATAAAGACGAGTATTTGATTTATGAAAAATATCGCGGGCTCGTATTGACGTCAAAAGGCAAAAAGATCGGCAAACGGCTCGTATACAGACACGAATTGCTTGAGCAGTTTTTAAGAATCATTGGTGTTGATGAAGAGAAGATTTACAATGATGTTGAAGGAATCGAACATCATCTGAGCTGGAACAGCATTGACCGCATCGGCGACCTCGTTCAGTATTTCGAAGATGACGAAAGCCGGAAAAAAGAATTGAAATCCGTACAGAAAAAAACCGAAAATCCCGGTGAATAAAGGGCAGCCCGAAATGGGGCGCCCTTTTTTTAATGTCTTCATTCTTTGGTCTATTTCGCCCAGCCGTTTCTTAAAATAATAATACACCTTGAGATGGAAGGGAGAGGGCGCGCTATGCAGATTGACGGCGTATTTTCGGGCGGGGGGATAAAAGGGGTGGCGCTTGCCGGCGCTTATGAAGCGCTGGAAGAAAAGGGCTTTCGCTTTGAAAGGCTCGCCGGAACAAGCGCCGGCGCAATTATTGCCGCATTTATCGCTGCGGGCTATACGAGCAGAGAGGTTCATTCCATCATAGATGAGGTGGACGGAAGGCAATTGCTTGATCAGAGATACTCATTCCTCCCGCTGAAAATCCTGCAGTGGGTGTCGATATATTGGCGCCTCGGACTATACAGAGGCGATATGCTGGAAAAATGGATTGCGGATAAATTAAAAGCGAAGGGCATCATCGCGTTCGGTGATTTGAAAAAAGGTTCGCTCCGTCTCATCGCTTCAGATCTGACGAACGGAACGATGATCGTGCTTCCTGACGATCTTCCCCGCTACGGATTAAATCCGGAAATGTTCCCGGTTGCCAGAGCCGTCAGAATGAGCTGCAGCATTCCTTATTTTTTTGAACCGATAAAACTGAAAACCGAAAAAGGCACCTCGACGGTCGTTGACGGCGGCGTGTTAAGCAATTTCCCGATTTGGCTGTATTCAAAAGAACGCAAACGGCCGGTCATCGGAATTTCACTTTCGCCCAACGAAAAAGAGCGCCCGAAAAAATCAATCCGCAACGCTTTTGAGCTGTTCGGGGCTTTGTTTGAAACGATGAAAGACGCTCATGATGCCAGGCATATCGCGACAAAGTACGAACAGAATATTATTTTTATTCCGGTGGAACATGTGATGGCGACGGAGTTTCATCTCACACCGCAAAAAAAACTAGCTCTCATTGAGCTAGGAAAAAGCAGAACAGAGCAATTTTTGAAGCAATGGAGCTATTAAAAAAGCGCTCTGTTTTTCTTTTTATTCTTTTTGCCTTCTATGACGGTAAGCTGGGTCTGGCTTTTTTTCTTAAGAATCATCGGCTTCGGTCTGCTGCTGCTCGGCACGCTCCGCAAATGGCTGACCCGGCCTCTGTGTCCGGCGCGGTGCTTCGCTTTTTGCTCCTTCATTCGGAGCCGCGATTGTCTGGCCGCTTTTCTGAAAGCGGTTCCGTCACGGCCGGTGCGGCGGTTCAGGACCGTCCTCACGATAAAATAAATAATGATGCCTGCGATAATAACGGTGATCGCTCTTGAAATCATCTGCCCGGGGTTGGTTACCGCGGCATAAATGAAACCGAATGCGCCAAGCGCTATCAATACAGCAAAAAAAGGTTGTACACGATGATTCATAACTGCCCACCTCCAAAATAATAACGGTAACGGTTCAGATTACGTTGTGAGACGGCTTTTCGCTCTGTTCTGAAATGTCTTCCAGTCTGAGAAGCTCGTTAAAGCTTTCTATGGCAACCTCGACCTGGTCATCCGCCGGTTCCTTTGTCGTTAAAAGCTGCAGCCACAGGCCGGGATAACCGAGCACTTTCAAAACGGGGATATTCCGCACTCTGTTCGTCAGCTGGAGCACTTCAAAGGAGATGCCGAGAACGACCGGTATAAGCGCAATCCTGTCTAAAATCCGCACCCAAAGCGGATCTGTCGGAACGAGTAAATAGACGAACATGCCGACAATGATCGTAAATAAAATAAAGCTTGAACCGCAACGGTAATGAAGCCGTGACTGTTTCTGAACATTTTCTATTGTAATTGGCAAATTCTGTTCATAACAGTTTATGACCTTATGTTCGGCTCCATGATATTGAAACACTCTTTTAATTAACGGCGTCATTGATAAAAAATAAATGTAGCCGAGAAGCAGAATAAGCTTAAACAGACTTTCGATTCCGATCTGCGCGGCGTCTGAGGAAAATACGGGCCTTACAAGCTCCGCTAAGAAGACCGGGACGAGCGTAAAAACGAATTTGCTGAACAAAAACGACAGAACGCCGATCACCGCCAGGCTGAAAAACATCGATAAGCCCGAACCCTTCTTATCTTCCTGCTCCAGCTTGGCGTCATCTTGAGGATCAAGCCCGTATCGTTCGCTGGAAAAGTTTAAATGCTTTGTGCCGTTGGCGCTCGCCTCAATGATGGCGACGATTCCCCGCAAAAAAGGAATCTTTTTTAAAGCCGAAAGCTTGGCGTTCGGCACTCTGGGAAGCTTGAAAAAATCAATGCTTCCGTCATTCCTGCGGATGGCGGTAACATAATTCTTTCTGCCGCCGAACATGACCCCTTCAACGACAGCCTGCCCGCCGTATGCAGGGGGCGTTTTTTGTTTGGACATTGTTTATCAACCTGCCTGTTTTTTTAGGATTTACTAACCATTTCCTTTCACTCTATTGTACAGGAAACCGCGGTAAACCTCTAGTTAGACAGTTGGGAAATCAATGCTTTTTCTACATGCAGTATACCCCGTTTCTTTAGATTTTACTCATTGAATGAAAATATGGCGCAGCTTTTTATGACTTTTCAATTTTGGGGCAGTCTATGACTGGAGGTGCCATGATGACAAGCGAAAAACATTCAGAACAGGAAGAAAAAAAGAAGCGGGATGATGATCAGCAGCCTGTTTCATTTACCGGCAGAATTTGCGGTATCGGATTTGCCGGCGGTGTATTTTGGAGTTTGATCGGCTATCTCGGGTATGTCTTTCATTTTTCAGAGATCAGCCCCAACATGATTCTTCAGCCGTTTATGATCGGAGAATGGAAAAAACAATGGCTCGGCACGATGGTCAGCATCGTTGTCATCGGATTCATTTCAATTGCCGGGGCGTTTATTTATTTCGTCTGCCTGAAGCGTTTTAAAACGATGTGGCCGGGGATGGTGTACGGCGTCATTTTATGGTGTGCGGTTTTTTTCTTATTCAATCCGATTTTCGAAGATGTGAAATCCATCACTGAATTGAAATCAGATACAATCGTGACGACGCTTTGCCTTTACATTCTGTACGGTTTGTTTGTCGGCTACTCAATTTCCTTCAACTACAATGAACTTACGTCAGACAAGCTTGCAAGGGCGCTCGGCAACAAGTGAATAAGTGTATAAACCCTGTCCGGTATGGTAAAATGTTCACGAGAAGTGAACATTTTTTATGCTGAAAACCGGGCGGGGATGCTCCCGCGTTGTCAGGCGGCAGTCAAGAATCGGCGAGGAGGAGAAAGGGAATGAAACTTGAGAAATTGCGAAATCTTTTCGGTCAGCTGGATATAGACGGAATGTTGGTGACAAGCTCCGCCAATCTGCAGTATATGACGGGATTTACGGGTTCGTCAGGCCTTGCGGTCATATCGAAAGAACGTGCGGCATTTATCACGGATTTCCGTTACACCGAGCAGGCGAAGACGCAAGTGAAGGGTTTTGACATTATCGAGCACGGCGGAAGCTTAATCCAAACGGCTGCGGATACGATTCTTGAGTACGGCATTAAAAAACTCGGCTTCGAGCAAAACAGCATGACGTACGGAACATATGCATCCTATCAAGCGGTGCTGCAGGAAGCGGAGATGGTTCCCGTCGCGGATTCGGTTGAAAAGTTGCGCTTGATTAAGTCAAGTGAAGAGATTAAGATATTAGAGGAAGCTGCGAAGATTGCGGATGATGCGTTTGAACATATTCTGACGTTTATCAAACCGGGCATCTCAGAGATTTCAGTTGCAAACGAGCTTGAATTTTATATGAGACGTCAAGGAGCGGACGGCTCTTCCTTTGATATGATCGTCGCCTCGGGAGTCAGATCCAGCCTTCCCCACGGAGTGGCAAGCGGCAAATTGATTGAAAAGGGAGACTTGGTCACGCTCGATTTCGGCGCTTATTATAAAGGCTATTGTTCTGATATCACACGCACCGTCGCGGTCGGAGAGCCAAGTGATAAACTGAAAGAGATTTATCAGGTCGTATACGATGCCCAAGCGCTTGGTGTCCTGCATATTAAACCCGGCATGACGGGGAAAGAAGCGGACGCTCTGACGAGGGATCACATCACCGCGAAAGGCTACGGACAGTATTTCGGCCATTCGACAGGACACGGGTTCGGAATGGAAGTCCATGAATCACCGGGGCTGTCTTTCAGGTCATCGGCCGTTCTTGAGCCGGGCATGGCGGTAACGGTCGAGCCGGGCATATACATACCGGATGTTGGGGGCGCAAGAATCGAAGATGATATCATCATCACTGAGGACGGCAACCGGACAATTACGCATTCCCCTAAAGAATTAATTATTTTGTGATCGGAATATAGGAGGACATCAAACATGATTTCAGTTAACGATTTTCGTACAGGACTAACGATTGAAGTAGACGGCGGCATTTGGCGCGTCGTTGACTTCCAGCACGTAAAGCCGGGAAAAGGAGCGGCATTTGTCCGTTCTAAATTGCGTAACCTGCGCACGGGCGCTATTCAGGAGAAAACATTCCGTGCAGGTGAAAAAGTCGCGAAAGCGCAAATCGAAACAAAAACGATGCAGTATCTTTATGCCAACGGCGATCAGCACGTGTTCATGGATACAAGCTCATATGAACAGCTTGAATTGAACGAAAACCAAATCGAAGAAGAATTGAAATACCTTCTGGAAAATATGTCTGTGCACATCATGATGTATCAGTCTGAAACGCTCGGTATTGAACTGCCGAACACAGTTGAACTGAAAGTTGTTGAAACAGAGCCGGGAATTAAAGGCGACACGGCGTCAGGCGGCACAAAACCTGCCAAAACGGAAACAGGTCTTGTCGTAAACGTACCGTTCTTCGTGAACGAAGGCGATACGCTTGTTGTAAATACATCAGACGGTTCTTACGTGTCAAGAGCGTAGTTAAAGAAATTCGGAGTCTGCTCCTTTTACGGGGCAGGCTTTTTTTGCGTTCTGCATCAAATCTTTCTTCTATATGAAAATAGTGAGACTACTTCCGTCAGCTAGAGCATATAGTGTAACAAAATGCTTGAAGTTGGGGGATTGCAATGAAATTTTTGTTTGGTTCAATCAATTCTACTGTTTTAACGATGGCCGGTTTACGAGTTTTGTCCTCGCTCATTGAATTATCGGCCGCTATTATCATGCTTTTGACAAACGACATCAGAAAAGCGGTTGTGGTGAATAGTATTTTGGCAATCGTCGGCCCGCTGATCTTTATCATCACAATGACGATCGGCATTTATCAGATTGCCGGACAGCTCTCATATGCAAAGTTAATATTGATTTTTGCGGGAGTGGTGCTGATTTTGGCCGGTGTGCATAAATAGAGGGCCGGGGTGTCATAAAGTCTGTCCCGGATCATACATTTTAAAGAAGCCAATCGGTAAAAAAGGAGGAGACTCTATTGAATGAGATTACAGAGGTTCTCCCTGAATTATTGAGAGATGCCATCTCCGCCGTGCCCGAAGAAGCGAGGCGGGATACAGAAGAAATCAGAATCCGCGTCGACAGGCCGGTTGAACTGATCCAAAAAGGACAACCTTTGTATTTGTCATATGTGTGCACGGCCGGCGACGCACAGCTGATCCTCAGCCGGCTCAGCAATTACAGTATGTACACGCTGGAAGAAGAGCTGAAAAAAGGATACATCACAATCAGAGGAGGCCACCGTGTGGGGCTGGCCGGAAGAGTCATCGTCGAAAACGGAGCCGTCAAAGGACTCCGGGATATTACTTCTTTTAATATCCGAATCGCCCGGGAGAAGCTGGGGATCGCAGAACCGCTCATTCCTTTCTTATGGAAAGAAAACTGGCTGAACACGCTGATCATCGGTCCTCCGCAAACGGGGAAAACGACCTTGCTTCGTGATTTGGCCCGGCTTTCCAGCACCGGATCAAAACGCATTCCTGCAAAAAAAACAGGTATCGTAGATGAACGGTCGGAAATTGCCGGCTGCCTGCGGGGCATTCCCCAGCACAGTTTCGGCCGCAGAATCGATGTCCTTGATGCCTGTCCGAAGGCGGAAGGGCTGATGATGATGATCCGCTCTATGAGTCCTGATGTCATAATTGTGGATGAAATCGGGAGAATGGAAGACTCACAAGCGCTGCTGGAGGCGCTCCATGCGGGCGTATCCGTTATCGTATCTGCGCACGGGTGGGACATGAAAGACTTGGTAAAGAGGCCGTCGCTGAAAATGCTTTGGGAGGAAAACGTGTTTGACCGGTATGTTGAACTGTCAAGGCGCCGCGGTCCGGGAACGATCAGCAGGATGTACGGAAAGGACGGGGAACCTGTTCCGCATGCTGAAAGCGTGATGACATGCTGAAGCTTTTGGGTGCCGTGTTTATTCTGACAGCGACGACTTGGACCGGATTTGAGATCGCCAAAATGTATATTGAAAGGCCGAGGCAGATCCGTCAGCTGCGCGCGGCGCTCCAATCGCTTGAAGCGGAAATCATGTTCGGGCATACACCGCTGCATACCGCCTCGGGACAAATTGCCGCACAGCTTTCCAAACCTGTATCGTTATTGTTTCAAGCTTTCAGCAGAAGGCTTGAGCAGGGAAGCGATTCCGCCAAAACGGCTTGGGAACAGAGCTTGAAACATAACTGGTCTTCCATGGCGATGAAAAAAAGCGAATATGATGTGCTGAAGCAATTCGGAGAGACGCTCGGGCTCCATGACCGTGTTTCTCAGCAGAAACATATCAAGCTTGCGCTTACACATTTGGAAGCGGCGGAAGCGGATGCCGGACGGGCGCAGGCGAAAAATGAAAAAATGGTGAAAAGCTTAGGATTTTTAGCCGGACTGTTACTCATTCTTCTATTGATGTAAACATGAGGGGAGCAAACATAAAATGGGAGTCGACGTAAATGTCATTTTTCAAATCGCCGGAGTCGGTATCGTGGTTGCGTTTCTGCACACCATACTTGATCAAATGGGAAAAAAAGAATACGCCCAGTGGGTGACGCTGCTTGGCTTTATCTATATTTTATTTATGGTGGCGACGATTGTCGATGACCTGTTCAAAAAGATCAAAGCTGTGTTTCTATTCCAAGGATAGGGGGGCTTACAGATTGAGATTGTTCAAATTGTAGGTTTAGGCCTGATCGCCACATTTCTCTCCCTGATCGTAAAAGAACAGAAACCGACTTTCGCGTTTATGATTGTCGTCTTCAGCGGCTGCGTGATCTTTCTTTATCTCATCGACCAGATTTACGACATTATCAGAATGATAGAAAAAATAGCCGTCAATGCAAATGTCAATATGGTCTATGTGGAAACCATTTTAAAAATTATCGGCATCGCCTACATCGCTGAATTCGGAGCGCAGCTTACAAAGGATGCGGGCCAGGGAGCGATTGCTTCGAAAATAGAGCTGGCCGGAAAAATTTTGATACTGGTAATGGCCGTGCCGATACTCACCGTCATTATTGAAACGATTCTCGGACTTATTCCTTCTTGATCATAAATAAAATGGAAAGGGGGGCACAAAAAATGAAGCGCTTTCGGTGGGCGGGAGCTTTTTTGTTCATCCTCTTATTTTTTCAGACTGAATGTGTACAAGCTGCCGGAACAGACGGTGCGTCGCAGGAAACCGCAGTTCACCAAGAATCCGCTGATGAAGTGGCGAAAAAGCAGGCCGAAGCGCTGAAAACAGAAGGCATCGGAAAGTTTTGGGACGACATCATGACAGAATACGGCGGTCTTCTGCCTGAAAGCCAAAAGGGAAGCATCATCGACTTTATTAACGGAGAAAAAACGTTCTCACCGGAGGCATGGCTGAAGGCTTTATTTTCATACTTGTTTCATGAAGTGCTCGCAAACGGAAAGCTTCTGGGAACTTTGATTCTTCTCACCATTTTTTGTGTCATTCTGCAGCTCCTGCAAAATGCGTTCCAGCAGAGCACCGTCAGCAAAGTGGCTTATGCAATCGTCTACATGGTGCTGATTATTCTCGCTTTAAACAGCTTTCATGTTGCTGTCAATTATGCCAGTGAAGCGATCCAGACGATGACAAGCTTCATTCTCGCGCTTATCCCGCTTTTACTCGCGCTTTTGGCGTCTTCCGGGGGAGCCGTCTCCGCAGCTTTTTTTCACCCCGTTATTTTATTTCTGATGAATACGAGCGGCCTTCTCATTCAAAACATTGTCATGCCGCTTATCTTCCTGTCAGCGATTTTAAGCATCGTCAGCACGATGACGGATCAATATAAAGTCACGCAGCTTGCCAATCTGCTCAGAAATATCGCGATCGGCGCGCTTGCCGTATTCCTCACCGTGTTTCTCGGCGTCATCTCCGTACAGGGGGCTTCGGCTGCCGTGACGGACGGGATTACGCTCAGGACTGC
This sequence comes from Bacillus sp. A1, assembly GCF_042296235.1. Taxonomy (NCBI): domain Bacteria; kingdom Bacillati; phylum Bacillota; class Bacilli; order Caryophanales; family Bacillaceae; genus Bacillus; species Bacillus sp. A1. The sequence continues at coordinate 2,490,700 of NZ_CP141181.1, read as the reverse complement.
AAAATTTATAACAGGCAATTTTATTCCCGTGCTCGGCCGGATGTTTACGGATGCGACGGATACGGTCATCAGCGCCTCGCTCCTATTAAAAAACACCGTGGGAATCCTCGGAGTCGGAATTTTGATCTGCATCTCCGCGTTTCCGGCGATCAAAGTGCTCTCGCTCGCTTTTATTTATAAGCTCGCGGCCGCTATTCTGCAGCCGCTCGGAGGCGGGCCCGTCATTACGTGCCTCGGCGTCATCAGCAGAAGCGTACTGTATATTTTCGCGGCGCTCGCCATCGTCTCTCTCATGTTTTTCCTCAGCATCACAGTCATTATTACAGCAGGCAACCTCACCATGATGATGAAATAAAGGAGGCCCATTGGATATGAGCTTTTTAACAGAATGGCTGACAAGCATTATTTTATTTATCTTATTCGCCATCGTCATCGACATGCTGCTGCCCAGCTCCAGTATGCAAAAATACGCAAAGATGGTTGTCAGCCTGCTGTTAATCATTGTCATGCTCAACCCGATATTCAAACTTTTCAAAACAGACCCGGAAATCATCTTCGATTATTTGACAAAACAAGAGCAATCTCAATCCGCTGATATAAAAAATCAAATCAAATCAGAAAAAAAAGAAATACAAGCATCAAACCGCGCATATGTTTTAGAAGAAATGGCTGTCCAACTAAAAAAGAAAGCGGAGGAGATGTTCAGTCATGACGAATACAAAATAGACGACATCCGCCTTACAGCGGAAGAACAGGTTCGTTCAGAAGAAGATGTAAAAACGATCAGCGTGTATATGGCCCCATCTTCTGAAAAAACCGTGCAAACCGTCGCACCGATCGACATCCGCACAGACCGCAAATACGAACCGGAAGGCGCAGCCGACAAAAAAGAGGCCGCAGACATCAAAGAAAAACTTGCGGATATATGGGAAATCGGCAGTGAGAAAATTACGGTTTATATGGAAGGCGGGGAGAAAAACGGCCATGAATAAAAACGGACTATGGACCATACTCAAAAAACAGCTGATGATCGGACAGGCGAAAGACGGAGAAAAACCAAAACTGACAAAATATCATTACTTTCTGTTCGTGTTTGTGCTCGGGGTATCTTTTATGCTGGTCAGCCAGCTGTTCTCTTCACCGGAGAAAACCGGGAAGGACCAAACGGCGCAGACCGTCATGTCCGGCCGAACGGAAGACAAAAGCGGGCAAAAAAGCGCACCCGTTTTTAAGGCATCGAAAGACGGCAGCGCAAAAACCACGATCGATGATTACGAAAGAGACTATGAAAACCAGCTGAAAGAAATCCTTGAAACGATTATCGGCGTGGAGGATGTCTCAATTGTCGTAAACGTAGACGCAACATCTTTGAAAGTGTTTGAGAAAAATAAAACGAAAAAAGACACCACTACTGAAGAAACCGATAAAGAAGGCGGCAAAAGAAGCGTAACCGATCAAACCTCTGAAGAACAAATTGTCATGATTCGAAACGGGGACCAGGAAACCCCGGTCGTCGTCCAGACGAAAAAGCCCGATATCCGCGGTGTACTCGTTGTCGCTCAGGGAGTGGACAACGTTCAAATAAAAAAAACCATCATTGATGCCGTCACAAGGGTGCTCGATGTTCCGAGCTATCGTGTAGCGGTTGCCCCTAAAAAAATCAAGGAGGATTCATAAATCATGCTGAAAAAACAAACGGTTTGGCTTTTAACAATGCTCAGTCTCGTCGTGGTATTAAGTGTTTATTATATTATGTCGCCGGAAAGCAAAAATGCCGTGCAGATGAAAAGCGAAAAAAGCAGCGGAGAAGTCGCCACTGAAAAAACGCCGGCTCCTGAAACGAAAGATAAGAGCGGAAGCGGCACGGAAAAAGAAGACGGCACAAAAGGAACGAAAGATTCTAAAGGCACAAAAGAGGATAAAGAAACATCAGCCGAAGCATCGGACAAAGACGGATCGGTCGCCACAGAAACAGCTGATGAAAACTTATTTACCGCATACCGTATGGAACTTGAAGACGCGAGAAGCAAAGAAAGGGAACAGTTAAACAGCATTGTTTCAAGCGATGATGCGACCGCAAAGGAAAAAAGCGAAGCCTACGATAAAATGACGGCGCTGAGCAATGCTGAAGGGACGGAAAAACAGCTGGAAACGCTGATTAAAACACAAGGCTACAAAGATGCGCTCGTGGATGCTGAAGGAGACAAAATCAACATTACCGTCATGTCTGACAAACATTCAAACGCAAAAGCTTCCGCTATCATTGACCTGGTGGAAAAAGAAATCAAGACGATGAAAGACGTCGCCGTCACGTTTGAACCGACAAAGTAAGAGACCTGAACCGCCCGCACCCGCTGCGGGCTTTTCTGATGTCATTTTAGATCAGTGTTGAATTTACACAAGCGCTCCTGTAAGATAAACATAGTATGTACTTTTAGTAGCAACCCATAAATTTCTATTTTTTATACATAGGAGTGGAAACTGATGTTAAAAATCAACGAAATTCATGAACTGATAAAAAGAATCGATGAATCTTCCATCGACGAATTTGTTTACGAAATTGAAGGCGTAAGCCTCAAACTGAAAAAAAATGAAGCGCCGGCAGTGAATGTAACGGGACAAGCCCAAGCCGTTCCCGCCGCTTACGCACCTGCTCCGCAGGCTGCAAAACCGGAAGCGCGTGAAGCCGCTCCTGCTCAGGAAGCGCCGAAACAAGACGAAAACCTGCACAAAATTACGTCTCCGATGGTCGGAACGTTTTATGCTTCTTCATCGCCGGAAGCCGGCCCTTACGTAAACCAAGGTTCAAAAGTGAGCGAAAATACAGTTGTTTGTATCGTAGAAGCAATGAAACTCTTTAACGAGATTGAAGCCGAAGTAAAAGGAGAAATCGTTGAAGTGTTAGTTGAAAACGGCCAGCTGGTCGAATACGGACAACCTCTATTTCTTGTAAAAGCTGAGTAAGGAGACCTGCTATTATGATTAAAAAGCTATTGATCGCCAACCGAGGAGAAATCGCCGTCAGAATCATCCGGGCCTGCAAAGAGCTGGGCATTGAAACTGTAGCCGTTTATTCTGAGGCAGATAAAGACGCCCTGCATGTCCAAATGGCCGATGAGGCTTTTTGTATCGGGCCGAAAACATCAAAAGAAAGCTATTTAAATGTAACGAACATCGTCAGCGTCGCAAAGCTGACCGGCACGGATGCGATTCATCCGGGATACGGGTTTTTAGCTGAAAACGCCGACTTTGCCGAGCTGTGCGAGGAATTAAACGTAACGTTTGTCGGCCCTACGGCTGACGCCATTTCAAAAATGGGAACAAAAGATATCGCGCGCGACACGATGCAGCTGGCGGGCGTGCCGATTGTGCCCGGTTCAAAAGGAATCATAAAAAATACGGAAGAAGCGGTTTCGCTTGCAGGTGAAATTGGGTATCCTGTCATTATAAAAGCCACTGCGGGCGGAGGCGGAAAAGGCATCCGGGTCGCACGCACAGAAGAAGAACTGATCAAAGGCATTGAGATTACCCAGCAGGAAGCCGCTACGGCATTCGGAAATCCGGGTGTGTACATCGAGAAGTACATCGAAGATTTCCGCCATGTTGAAATTCAGGTGCTTGCGGATAATTACGGAAACACGATCCATCTCGGAGAGCGTGACTGTTCTATCCAAAGACGTCTGCAAAAACTTCTTGAAGAGTCACCGTCACCTGCGCTTGATTCTGAAATCAGGGAGCAGATGGGCGAAGCAGCGGTAAAAGCAGCTAAGGCCGTCGGTTACACGGGAGCCGGCACAGTAGAATTCATCTATGACTACAGAGAACAGCGCTACTACTTCATGGAAATGAACACGCGTATTCAAGTAGAGCACCCTGTCACAGAAATGGTGACGGGAACAGATCTGATCAAAGAACAGATCAAAGTGGCATCCGGACAGGAGCTTTCGCTCAGACAGGAAGACGTTGAATTTAACGGCTGGGCGATTGAATGCCGCATCAACGCTGAAAATCCTGCGAAAAACTTCATGCCTTCACCCGGTAAAATTAACATGTACCTGCCGCCGGGCGGACTTGGCGTACGCGTGGATTCAGCCGCATATCCCGGCTATTCGATCCCGCCGTACTATGACAGTATGATTGCTAAAGTCATCACATACGGAACAACGCGTGATGAGGCAGTCGCACGGATGAAACGCGCGCTGAGCGAATTCGTGATTGAAGGTATTGAAACGACGATTCCGTTCCATTTGAAACTGCTTGAACACGAAACATTTGTCAGCGGAGAGTTTAATACAAAGTTTTTAGAAACATATGATGTAATGGGCTCATAATTTTTGCGGGAGGTGAATTGAATGGAAGACAACAGTGTGCTTAAAATGGATCATGATGAGGCTCATTTAGGCAAGGTTGAAATTGCTCCTGAGGTCATTGAAGTCATTGCCGGCATCGCCGCTTCCGAAGTTGAAGGAGTTGCTGAAATGCGCGGCAATTTCGCCACGGGCGTCGTAGAACGCTTCGGCAAAATCAATCACGGCAAAGGCGTAAAGGTCGATTTAGCCGATGACGGGATTACCATCGACGTCTATTGCGTCGTTCAATTCGGGATCTCGATCCCGAAAGTGGCGGCAAGCGTTCAGGAGAATATCCGCCAAACCTTATTAAACATGACGTCTCTGACCATTAATGAAATCAATATTCATATCGTCGGCATTCAATTTGACACGAAAGCCCAAGAAGTCGAAATCGACGAAGAAATGTAATGAGCGTATAAAAACCAAGGGGATGGGCAGCCCTTTGGTTTTTTATACGTTTCCCGTCATTTCAGGCATGAAGAAAGCCGGCTTACAAACGGCAGCCGAGTTTCTTCATGCTGTGAAATCCGAATGAAATTAATACGGTTTGTGAAAATATTCGGCATTAGGGTGAAAAAACCTAAATTTCGACATGCGATTGAGAAAAAAATATGTTATGATCTCTTTAAGCTTAACGACAAGCGGATAAAGCGGATCTGAAGGAGAAAGAAAATGAAAAGAAGAACAGCTAGAGAAAAAGCTTTGCAGGCACTTTTTCAGATTGATGTCAGCGATATTGCACCGAACGATGCCATTGAGCACGCGCTCGATGGTGAAAAAACAGATGCCTTCTTTGAACAGCTGGTGTACGGAGTGATCGAACATCAGGTTCAGCTTGATGAAATGATTTCCGGCCATCTCGTCAATTGGAAGCTTGACCGGATTGCAAACGTAGACCGCGCGATCCTGCGTCTGGCGGTGTATGAAATGGTTTATTCTGACGACATTCCTGCTAACGTGTCATTAAACGAAGCAATCGAGCTGGCAAAACGGTTCGGCGACGATAAAGCTGCAAAATTCGTAAACGGGGTTCTTTCTAACATTAAAACTGATATCGAATCATAGGAGGAAAGAAAATGACTGCAACAATCATCGACGGAAAAGAAACGGCTAAAGAAAAACGCGAACAATTGGCAAAAGAAGTAGAAGAGCTGAAAGCACAAGGCGTAGTGCCTGGCTTGGCGGTCATTTTAATCGGAGACGATCCCGCTTCTGTTTCATATGTGACAGGCAAGAAAAAAGCCGCTGAAACAATGGGAATGAAATTTAAGCTTGACCGCTTTGACTCAAGCTTAACCGAGGCGGAGCTTTTAACAGTGATTGATCAGTATAATCAAAATCCGGAATTCCACGGCATTCTCGTCCAGCTGCCGCTCCCGGATCATATTTCTGAAAAAGCCGTAATCGAGCGGATCTCCCCTGATAAGGATGTTGACGGTTTCCACCCTCTCAACGTCGGGAAAATGCTGCTTGGCGAAGATACATTTCTTCCATGCACGCCGCACGGAATTGTCGAGTTACTGAAAAAGACGAACGTAGATCTTTCCGGCAAAGAAGTTGTTGTAGTCGGACGAAGCAATATAGTCGGTAAACCGGTCGGCCAGCTGCTGCTGAACGAAAACGCGACCGTCACATATTGCCATTCCCGCACGAAAAATATGTCTGAGCATACGAAAAAAGCAGATATTCTTGTGGTAGCGGTCGGTAAAGCGAACTTCATCAAAGCCGATCAAATCAAAGAGGGCGCCATTGTCATTGATGTCGGCGTCAACCGTCTCGAAAGCGGAAAACTCTGCGGAGACGTTCAGTTTGATGAAGCGAAAGAAAAAGCATCTTTCATTACGCCGGTGCCGGGCGGAGTAGGTCCGATGACCATCACAATGCTTGCGCATAATACTGTTAAATCTGCCAGACGTACGTTATCATAGATAACCGGAGACAGTCACAAAAAGTGTGACAATGAGCACGATACCCGCTTCTTAAGGCTCCTTTCAGCCAGAGCGGGTTTTCTTAGTTTAGGGCAAAAAGCCTTTATGAAAGGAGTGCAGGATGTGAGTGAAGCGGCATATGTCACGGTTTCCGCGCTGACCAAATACATTAAACGAAAATTCGATGTGGACCCTCATCTTGAAGACATTTGGATTAAGGGTGAGCTCTCCAATGTTAAAATCCATACGAGAGGCCACATTTATTTTACATTAAAAGATGAGCATGCCCGCATGCAGGCCGTCATGTTTCAGAGGCAAAGTTCGAGGCTTGCGTTTAAGCCCGAGGACGGAATGAAGGTCATCGTAAGAGGCGGCATCTCCGTCTATGAACCGAGCGGAAGCTATCAGCTGTACGCGAAAGAAATGCAGCCGGACGGTGTGGGGGCGCTCTACTTAGCATATGAAGAATTAAAGAAAAAACTTGCCGGCGAAGGGTTGTTTGATGACCGGCATAAGCAGGCCATCCCCGCTTTTCCGGCTACGATCGGGGTCGTCACGTCACCGACGGGAGCAGCCGTCAGAGACGTCATTACCACACTCAAAAGAAGATACCCCCTTGTGAAAGTCATTGTGCTTCCCGCGCTCGTTCAAGGTGAAAATGCCAGCAGATCGATTGTGAAGCGCATTGAAGAAGCCAATGCACAAAAAATGTGTGACGTCCTGATCGTCGGAAGGGGAGGGGGCTCGATCGAAGAATTGTGGGCATTTAACGAAGAAATCGTGGCCCGGGCGATTTTTGCTTCCGCCATTCCGACTATATCAGCCGTCGGACATGAAACAGATTTTACAATCAGTGATTTCGTCGCGGATATCCGGGCGGCAACGCCGACAGGAGCGGCAGAAATCGCCGTTCCCCACACGACGGACTTAATGGAACGGACAAAAACGGCGGAAGTCCGTCTGACAAGAGCGATGCAGCAGCATATCAGCAAGAAAAAAGAACGGGTTCAATCGCTCCAGTCATCCTACGCGTTCCGTTTTCCGAAACGATTGTATACCCAAAAGGAACAGCAGTTTGACCTTTTGTATCAGCAGTTCCAATCACAGCTCACAGGGCTTACGGACATGAAACAAAGGCAGCTGGAGCGGAATACGTACAGATTAACGGCGCTCCACCCTGAAACCCAGCTGAAACAGGCGAAAAAACGGTACGAGGAGCGCTCAAATCAGCTCGCCCGAAGCATGAATGTCCAGCTGAAGCAGCTTCATTCGCAGTTTCAGACGGTTCTTGGTAAACTGAATGCATTAAGTCCCCTTCAGGTGATGGAGAGAGGATACAGTCTGGCCTATAAAGACAAAGAGCTGATCAAAAGCGTTGATCAAGTGGAACAAAATGATACGCTTGAAGTAAAGATGACAGACGGCGTTCTGACGTGTGAAGTATTGCAAAAGAGAGGCGAACGAAAATGACAGAAACCAAAAAAAGTGAAGAGCTGACATTTGAAGAGGCGATGAAAGGCCTTGAAGGCATTGTGGCAAAGCTTGAAGAAGGAGACGTGCCGCTGGAGCAGGCGATTAACTATTTTCAGGAAGGGATGGCTCTTTCAAAAATGTGCCATGAAAAGCTTCAGCATGTCGAAAAGCAAATGGACTTTATTTTAAAAGATAACGGAGAACTTGCACCTTTCAGCGTTCAGGAGGAAGACGAAGGTGACAAATAAACTGGACGCATTTTTAGCATCGCGCAAACAACTGATTGAACAGCAGCTTTCTTTATATACAGAACGGCTTGCGATGCCGGAAACCCTCAAAAAATCTATGCTGTATTCTTTGGAAGCGGGCGGAAAGAGGCTGCGCCCCCTCGTCGTCTTAGCCGTTCTGAATGCTTACGGAAAAGATGAAAAAGACGGGATTCCGGTTGGGTGCGCTGTCGAAATGATTCATACGTATTCTTTAATCCATGATGATCTTCCTTGCATGGACGATGATGATCTGCGCCGGGGAAAGCCCACAAACCATAAAGTCTTCGGAGAAGCGGCGGCCGTATTGGCCGGAGACGGGCTTCTGACAGAAAGCTTTAAATTGATCACATCCCACGTGTCTGAGGCGGTTTCAGCAGAAAAACGCCTCCGTCTCGTCGATGAGCTGATCAGTGCGGCAGGAACGGAAGGAATGGTCGGCGGGCAGGCTGCCGACATGGAAGCGGAACAAAAGCGGATAACGCTTGAGGAGCTGGAATCCATCCACGAGCGGAAAACGGCCAAGCTCCTCGGTTTTTCCGTGACGGCGGGCGCCATTTTGGCAGATGCGCCGGAGGATGAAGTCGAAAAGCTCCGTTTGTTCAGCAGCCATATCGGCATCGGATTTCAAATCAGAGACGACATCCTTGATATTGAAGGGCATGAGGAGAGGATCGGCAAACCGGTCGGCTCAGACACGTCGAACGAAAAATCAACGTATCCGTCGCTTTTAACGCTTGAAGGCGCGAAAGAAAAGCTTGCGTATCATATCAGCGAGGCGAAACAGATCATCAGCGGCCTTTCTCTTCAGAAAGAATTGCTGCATGACCTCTGTGATTTAATCGCGGCGAGAGATCATTAAAAACGGTCCTGATTTGAAGGGGCTGCCGCTCCTATGGTAAAATGTAAGCAGTTTCGATGAAAATACAAAGGGAGTCTTTTTCTTTTTTCAAAAAGACACTGTTTAATTTGCAGAAATTCATGCTGAAAGTGAGTTGATCCGCTTTGGATCTTTTATCAATACAGGACCCGTCATTTCTTAAAAAGATGTCAATTGAAGAGCTGGAAGAGCTGAGTGAGGAGATCCGCAATTTCCTCATCACATCGCTGTCTGCCTCTGGCGGCCATATCGGGCCGAACCTCGGGGTTGTCGAGCTGACAATTGCGCTTCACAAAGAATTTGACAGTCCGAAAGATAAATTTTTATGGGATGTCGGACATCAGTCCTATGTTCATAAACTGTTAACCGGACGCGGCAAGGAGTTTGAAACCTTGCGCCAATATAAAGGGCTTTGCGGTTTCCCGAAACGCAGCGAAAGCGAACATGACGTATGGGAAACAGGCCACAGCTCAACCTCGCTCTCAGGCGCGATGGGAATGGCTGCCGCCCGTGATATTAAAGGATCGAAAGAATATATCATCCCGATTATCGGAGACGGCGCTTTAACCGGAGGAATGGCGCTTGAAGCGCTGAACCATATCGGTGATGAGAAAAAAGACATGATCGTCATCCTGAATGATAATGAGATGAGCATTGCGCCGAACGTCGGGGCGATTCATTCTATGCTGGGACGGCTTCGCACGGCTGGCAAATATCAATGGGTAAAAGACGAGCTTGAATATTTATTTAAGCGCATCCCGGCCGTCGGCGGAAAATTGGCCGCCACAGCTGAACGTATAAAAGACAGCTTAAAATATATGCTGGTGTCAGGCATGTTTTTTGAAGAGCTGGGCTTTACGTATTTAGGCCCGGTTGACGGTCATTCTTACCACGAACTGTTTGAAAACCTGCAATACGCCAAAAAAACGAAAGGCCCTGTCCTGTTACATGTCATTACGAAAAAGGGCAAAGGCTATAAACCGGCTGAGACCGACACAATCGGCACATGGCACGGAACGGGTCCGTATAAAATCAATACGGGTGATTTCGTCAAGCCGAAAGCCGCGGCGCCTTCATGGAGCGGACTTGTCAGCGGCACCGTGCAGGAGCTGGCGCGTGAGGATGACAGAATTGTCGCGATTACACCGGCTATGCCGGTCGGCTCTAAACTGGAAGGGTTTGCGAAAGAATTTCCTGAACGCATGTTTGACGTCGGAATCGCAGAACAGCACGCGGCGACGATGGCGGCTGGAATGGCGCTCCAAGGCATGAAGCCGTTTCTTGCGATTTATTCGACCTTTTTGCAGCGGGCGTACGATCAGGTCGTCCATGACATCTGCCGTCAAAACGCGAATGTATTTATCGGCATTGACCGCGCCGGTTTGGTCGGCGCTGACGGGGAAACGCATCAAGGCGTTTTTGACATCGCCTTTTTGCGGCATATACCGAACCTCGTTTTAATGATGCCGAAGGATGAAAATGAAGGCCGCCATATGGTCAATACAGCCCTTTCCTACGAGGAAGGTCCGATTGCGATGCGCTTCCCGCGCGGAAACGGACTCGGCGTAAAGATGGATAAAGAGCTGAAAACCATTCCGATCGGAACATGGGAAGTGCTCCGTCCCGGAAAAGACGCGGTCATTTTAACATTCGGTACGACCATTGAAATGGCGCTGGAAGCGGCTGAAGAACTGCAAAAAGAAGGCCTGTCCGTGCGTGTCGTGAATGCGCGGTTCATAAAACCGATTGATCAACAAATGATGAAGGCCATTCTTAATGATGGTCTGCCGATTTTAACGATAGAAGAAGCCGTGCTTGAAGGCGGATTCGGCAGCACGATTCTCGAATTCGCTCATGACCTCGGCATGTATCATACACCGATTGACAGAATGGGCATCCCAGACCGGTTTATTGAACACGGCAGCGTAACCGCCCTGCTTGAAGAAATCGGTCTCACGAAGGCTGAGGTTATGAACCGGATCAAACTGCTGATGCCGCCGAAGACACATAAAGGAATTGGATCATGACAGCAAAAAAAGAACGATTAGATGTACTTCTTGTAGAAAAAGGCCTTGCGGAAACGCGGGAAAAAGCGAAACGCGCCATTATGGCGGGCATCGTATACTCAAATGAAAACCGATTGGACAAACCGGGTGAAAAAATCGCCCGGGATCTTCCGTTAACGGTAAAAGGAAACCCTCTTAAATACGTCAGCAGAGGCGGATTAAAGCTTGAAAAAGCCCTGGAAGTGTTTCCTGTCTCGGTAAAAGGCAAAACGATGATTGACATCGGCTCGTCTACAGGGGGATTCACGGATTGCGCCCTCCAAAACGGAGCTGAGCGGTCCTACGCAGTGGATGTCGGCTATAATCAGCTTGCTTGGAAGCTCAGACAGGACGAGAGGGTCGTCGTCATGGAACGGACGAATTTCCGCTATTCTGAGCCTTCCGATTTCACAGAGGGTTTGCCGGAATTTGCGACAATCGATGTTTCTTTCATCTCACTCCGCCTCATTCTGCCGGTTTTAAAAACGCTGCTTGTACCGGGGAGCGATTGTATCGCACTGGTGAAGCCGCAATTTGAAGCTGGACGGGAATCCGTCGGAAAAAAAGGCATTGTCAGAGATCCAGACGTTCATACTGACGTTCTCCGCCGCATGAATCAATTTGCCGCTTCTGAAGGATATACAGTGAAAGGACTGTCCTTCTCACCGATTACAGGGGGAGACGGCAATATTGAGTTTCTGCTTCATTTGGAATGGGGCGGAGAAGACGGAAACGGCGCTGAACTGCCGGAAGAAGACATTCTCCGTACAGTCCGCGAAGCACATGAAACATTAAAAGCCAAAAAGACAGATGTACCGGAATAATAGGGGGCTATTATTCCTTTTTTCTGCCATCATGTACTTTTTATCAAGAAGCGGTTAACATAATGACAAGAACAGCTTGAAAACAGAGGTGCTTACATGACAAAAGGCCAAAGGCATATAAAAATCAGAGAGCTTATTACAAGCCATGAGATTGAAACACAGGATGACTTAGTTGACATGCTGAGAGAAGAAGGGTATAAGGTAACCCAGGCGACTGTTTCCAGAGACATTAAAGAGCTGCATCTCGTAAAGGTGCCGACGAATAACGGCTCCTATAAATACAGCCTGCCGGCGGATCAGCGGTTCAATCCGCTGTCAAAACTGAAGCGTTCATTAATGGATGCGTTCGTAAAAATTGACTCAGCAAGTCATATGATCGTATTAAAAACGATGCCGGGGAATGCTCAGGCAATCGGCGCTCTGATGGATAATCTCGAATGGGAAGAAATCATGGGAACGATCTGCGGAGATGACACGATCTTAATCATCTGCAGGACGCCTGAAGATACGGAAGGCGTACAAAGCCGTCTTTTGGAGCTGCTGTAGCGTAATTATCAGATAAAAGGTGGAATGCTGTTTGTTAGCTGAACTATCAATAAAAAACTTTGCCATTATAGAGGAACTGACGATTTCGTTTGAGCGGGGGCTCACCGTCCTGACGGGAGAAACAGGGGCCGGCAAGTCAATTATTATAGACGCCGTTTCCCTATTAGTCGGCGGCCGCGGCTCGTCTGAATTTGTCCGTTACGGTGAAACAAAGGCCGAGCTTGAAGGACTGTTTCTATTGGACAGCGGTCATCCCGTGTTTGAAGTATGCCGTGAGCAGGGAATAGACGCATCTGACGACATGATTGTCATGAGAAGGGACATCAATGCCGGAGGAAAAAGCGTCTGCCGTGTCAACGGAAAATTAGTGACGATTGCGGCTTTAAGGGAAATCGGCAGACTTTTATTAGATATTCACGGACAGCATGATAACCAGCTGTTAATGGAAGATGACAAACACTTGGAGCTTTTGGACAGGTTTGCGGGCGCTGAGGCCGAATCCGCGCTTCAGGCTTACCATGAAGGCTATGAGCGTTATATGAAGCTGCTCAAAAAAGTGAAGAAGCTGTCAGAAAGCGAGCAGGAAATGGCGCATCGGTTAGACCTGATTCAATTTCAGCTTGAAGAAATCGAGTCGGCGAAGCTTGAATTGAATGAAGACGAGCTTCTACAGGAAGAGCGGAAGCAGATATCCAACTTTGAAAAAATTTATGAATCATTGCAAAACGCCTATAATGCGCTCCGCAGCGAGCAGGGTGGGCTTGACTGGGTCGGAATGGCCTCTGCCCAGCTTGAAGATATTTCGGATATCAATGAACCGCTGCAAAAGCTGTCTGAAAGTGTGTCAAGTTCCTATTATCTGCTGGAGGATGCCACCTTTCAGATGCGCAATCTGTTAGATGATCTGGAATATGACCCGGAACGGCTGAATTTTATTGAAACCCGTTTAAACGAGATTAAACAGCTGAAGCGCAAATACGGAGCGACGGTAGAAGACATTTTGGAATACGGCTCCAAAATAGAAGAGGAAATCGATCAAATCGAGAACCGCGACAGCCACCTTGAAGCGCTGAAGAAGGAACTGGAGTCGGTCGGCAAAGATGTGGCCGTAGAAGCCGCCAATTTATCAAAAATCAGAAAAGCTTGGGCTAAGAAACTGGCGGAAGCGATTCATCAGGAATTAAAAAGTCTGTATATGGGCAAATCAACGTTTGATACGGAATTTCTCGTGAAAACCGATCCGTCAGCCAGTGAAGCACCGGTTGTCAACGGGCAGCCCGTGCAGCTTACCCAAAAGGGGATTGACCTTGTGAAGTTTTTAATTTCAACAAACACCGGTGAGCCTTTAAAACCGCTGTCAAAGGTCGCTTCCGGAGGCGAGCTTTCACGGGTGATGCTGGCGATGAAGAGTATTTTTTCTTCCCAGCAGGATGTCACCTCCATCATCTTTGACGAAGTGGACACCGGTGTAAGCGGGCGGGTTGCCCAAGCCATCGCGGAAAAAATCCATAAAGTATCGACCGGTTCACAGGTGCTCTGCATTACACACCTGCCGCAGGTTGCCGCCATGGCGGATACGCACCTTCTGATCGCAAAAGAATTCAAAGACGGCCGGACGACAACGCATGTCACGCCGCTTTCCAAGCAGGATAAGGTAGCGGAAATCGGCCGTATGATTGCGGGTGTTGAAGTGACCGATCTGACAAAACGGCATGCACAAGAGCTTTTAAAACAGGCCGGACAGGTAAAAACGACAGGATAAGCTGCTGATACAGGCAGCTTATTTTTTTGTTCCATTTCTCTAACAGTGTATCCAATGTTTTTCTTCGTATGCCGGTTATAAATCAAGCGCAGGAAGGCAAAAGTATAGATGTAGCAGAAAAAGAAAGTGGTGTGGGATAGGAGCGAGGAGAGTGAAGGAATGAATGCACGATAACATGAGGAAAGCAATAGGTGTAATTCTCCTTGTTTCTTTACTAAGTGTAGGCTTTTTTAAGCCGTTTAAAGAATATTTACTGATACCGTCAGAAATGAGCGTCTTTGAAAACCAGACTCAGGCCGTTCCGGTCAATGCATCAATAAGCGCTGAAAAGGGCGAATTATCAGAAGCCTTTACGCTGAAAGAAGAGCACGGTCATGCAAACATAACAGGGCAAACACAAGGCCGGTCAGAAGTAGTATATGATCTTGCCGGGTTTCCCATTAAAAAAACGAAAGTGCGTGTCCTTCCAGAATTGAAGGTCATTCCGGGCGGACAGTCCATCGGTGTAAAACTGCATTCAGTCGGTGTTTTGGTCGTCGGTTTTCACCAGGTGATGACAAAGGATGGGAAAAAGTCTCCGGGAGAACAAGCGGGTATTGAATCTGGCGACATCATTATTAAAATGAACGGACATAAAATTGAAAAAATGAGCGACATCGCCCCGTTTATTCAAAAAGCGGGCAAAACCGGTGAATCTTTGGATTTATTGGTGAAACGCGATAAGCAAAAAATCAAAACAAAGCTGATTCCGACAAAGGACGAAGCCGAGGGGAAATATCGAATCGGCCTTTATATCCGCGATTCGGCAGCCGGCATCGGCACCATGACATTTTTTGAACCGAAAACAAAAAAATACGGCGCATTGGGCCACGTCATCTCTGATATGGATACAAAAAAACCGATTGTTGTAGAAGACGGAGAAATCGTCCGTTCTACTGTAACATCGATTGAAAAAGGAAAAGGCGGCAATCCCGGCGAAAAACTGGCAAGGTTTTCGTCAGAACGGAAAACGATCGGCGATATTAACCGCAACAGCCCGTTCGGCATTTTTGGGACACTGCATCAGCCGATTAAAAACAACATTTCCGACAAAGCGCTTCCGATTGCTTTGTCAAATGAAGTAAAAAAAGGACCTGCGCAAATGCTGACGGTTATTGAAAACGATAAAGTAGAGAAATTTGATATTGAAATCGTCAGCACCACGCCGCAAAAATTCCCGGCGACAAAGGGAATGGTGTTGAAGGTGACAGATCCGAAACTGCTGAAAAGAACAGGCGGAATCGTTCAGGGGATGAGCGGAAGCCCGATCATCCAGAACGGAAAGGTCGTCGGAGCCGTAACCCACGTATTTGTCAATGATCCGACAAGCGGCTACGGCGTTCATATCGAATGGATGCTGTCTGAAGCGGGTGTTGATGTTTACGGGAAAGACAAAGCAAGCTGACTGCCGGATGATCCGGCAGTTTTTTTATGTGATGCGTTCTTCACTTCTTTCCTGGATTCATGTAAAATAAGACATGAAGATTTTTCGACAAATTCACGTTTCCTGATTTGTCAAACTTAATTTTTAGTCGAAAAACCTAGAAAATGCTAGAAAAACAAAGATATACCACTATTATTGGTAAATATGGATTTTTTAAAAGGGGAAGTAGTGGTTTTGTCGAATGTAACATGTAGCAGTCAAATGGGTTGCGTCCTGTTAATACATTGGGGGAGGAAGAAACGTGGAGAAAATTAAAGTTTGTGTTGCTGATGATAATCGAGAGCTTGTAAGCCTGTTGAGTGAATATATAGAGGGACAGGATGATATGGAAGTGATCGGTGTTGCTTATAACGGACAGGAATGTCTTTCTTTGTTTAAAGATAAGAATCCCGATGTGCTCGTTTTAGACATTATCATGCCGCATCTGGACGGACTTGCGGTTTTGGAGCGTCTGCGGGAATCAGAGCTCGAGAAGCAGCCGAACGTCATCATGCTGACGGCATTCGGTCAGGAAGACGTTACGAAAAAAGCCGTCGATTTAGGCGCGTCCTATTTCATCCTGAAGCCGTTTGATATGGAAAACCTTGTCGGCCATATCCGCCAGGTAAGCGGAAATGTCAGCAGTGTCACACACCGTGCGCCGTCCGCGCAAAGCAGCATTATCCGCAGCCAGCCGGAGCCGAAGCGGAAAAATCTCGATGCCAGCATTACAAGCATTATCCATGAGATCGGTGTGCCTGCCCATATCAAAGGCTATCTTTATTTGCGGGAAGCCATTTCCATGGTGTATAACGATATTGAACTCCTCGGCAGCATCACAAAAGTCCTTTATCCCGACATCGCCAAAAAATTCAACACGACCGCAAGCCGTGTAGAACGGGCCATCCGCCACGCCATTGAAGTCGCATGGAGCAGGGGAAATATTGATTCCATTTCTTCACTGTTCGGATATACGGTAAGCATGACAAAAGCAAAACCAACCAATTCAGAATTCATCGCGATGGTTGCTGACAAGCTGAGATTGGAGCATAAAGCTTCGTAACAAAGCTTTTGGCTAAATGTCTTTTTCGCGCCTTCTATTCCGTGCATGAACGCGGAATAGAAGGCGTTTTGAAATTTTGCTGACGAAAACAATGGGAATCACCCACGCCGGTACTTGTTTTATACATAAAAGCGGGGTCTATGACGTCTACACATATAATACCGGAGCTGATATTTTAATGATTTTGCCGTCTCTGAAATAAAAGCGGGGGACGCGGCGGCTTAACACAGATAAGACTTCGTAGCTGATCGTACCGAGCATTTCGGCAATTTCATCAACGGAAATCTCGGCTCCTTGTTGTTTACCGTAGATGACGACTTCTTCTCCTTGTTTGCCCTCATTCTCACCTAAACTGACCATGATCATATCCATTGTCACTCTCCCCGCCACCGGCACCCGTCTGCCGCGGTGAAGAATAAACCCGCGGTTGGACAGGGCGCGGGAGTAACCGTCAGCATAGCCGATCGGAATCGTCGCGATGATTTCACCCGGTTCGGCGATATATGTGGCGCCATAACTGACGGTTCGGGGATCTGTCACCATGGCTTTCACATAAGCGATACGCGCCTTTAAACTTAGTGCGGGTGTGAGATCCACGAGGTTCAGTTCCTTTATCGAGGCGGACGGATATAAACCATATAACCCAATGCCTAAACGGATCATGTCGGCGCTGAATTCCGGGAATGCGATAGCGGCGGCTGTATTGCACATATGCACGGTAGGCAGCGTAATGTCCTGATTTTTTAAAAAGCGGAGAAAGCTGATAAACTTTTCATGCTGCAGCATCGTCAGCTCAGTGTCCGGTTCATCCGCTGTTGAAAAATGTGTAAAGATGCCATCCCATGATAGGTATGTACTCGACTTGAGTGCTTTCACCACTGCTAAAAGTTCTTCTTCCGTACGCACACCCAGCCGGCCCATTCCGGTATCCACATTGATATGAATGGACAGCCGTTTCGAATCTGCTTCTTTTTCCAATATCCGATTCGCTTTTTTGATCCAGCTGACCTGAAACGCTGATAATGTTATGTTCCAAACGGCAGATTTTTTCACACAGCTGAGAGCTGTGAAGCCGAGCACAAGAATAGGTGCCGTAATTCCCGCTCTCCGTAACACAATTCCCTCTTCGACGCTGGCGACAGCGAGCTCGCTCGCCCCGCTTTCCAGTGCCTGCCGCGCTACTTCCACAGACCCGTGGCCATAAGCGTTCGCTTTTACGACGGCCATAATTTTAGACGTATTCGGAATATGGCGGCGAATCGCCCGTACGTTCTTTTTTATCGCATCAAGGTCAACTTCAATCCAAACTTCCCGGCAAAGTTTTTTCATCACGATTCCTTCTTTCCTTAATGAGATTCAGTACTCGCTTTCAATCTGCATTCTATTCATCTTGAACTGAAATCATTCAAAACAAGGGAAGGTGATCGCTGATGTTTAAAAATCTAGCTTTCGGGAAATCAGTGAGCCTGCTTTATTTATGCTGAAAGGGCTGCTTGTCAGCCCTTAAATTGACTTTACAATATTCTGATCTGAAAATTGATGTTCAAACATTTTGGTGTGGCTCACAGCATTGTTTTGAATGACAATGCCGATATTTCCCCCTCCGGCACCGAAAACGGTTTTTGATGCAGTCAGCGGACTGATGGATATGGCGCCGCCAACATTGACAACTCCGTTTCCTGATACGTTGTTTATCGTAATCGGGCAACCGCTCATTCTATTTTTTCTCCTTTCTCTCACAGTCTACTAACTATATGTACGCTGTGATATGGAATAAGATTAAACAAAACGGCAAAAAGAATCCGGCTGCTGCCAGCCGGAAAGGGAGGGAAATACGATGTCATAGTGTTTTCGTTACATTTTGATCAGAGTATTGAGAGCTTGAAGATTGAGATGTACTGGATTGATTCATTTGCAGGACCAACCCTGTATTTCCCCCTCCTGAGCCGTAGACGGTTTTTGATACGGTTAAAGGACTTATCGAAAACGCACCGCCGACATTGACAACCCCGTTTCCGGAAAGACTGTTAATCGTAATAGGAAAACCAGCCATCATATACGGTCTCCTTTCTATTAATCTATTTACTATATGTACGCTGTGTGTTAGAAATAGGAGTAAACAAAGCGGTAAAAACTTGTGAATCAAAAAAACTGCCGGACATCCGGCAGTTTTTTTAGTCTACTTTTCAAACGGCACCCAGCCGCCTGTATTCTGAATCATTTCCCATAACGGTTCAGGAAGTCGGTATTTCTCAATTTCAGATGCTTGAATGGCTTTTTCGATTTCCTGTTCGCGGCCTTCTTTGACCAGCACCGCCCATTCGGGGTTAATCAAAATGACACGTCCCAGAGCCACCAGCGGAATTCCGCTTTCTAATACGGCAAGCGCTTCGTCCGCGGTATAGATGGAACCGACGGCCATCAGCGGCACTTTATGGCCGACGCGTTCGTTTAATAAGTCCATCCGGGTCCGTGAAGTATCCGCCCCGCGGCGGGCTTTGGAATTGACATCCATCAGTGAAATATGCAGATAATCCAAGTTCTCTTCCGCAAGCGCGTCGGCGAGCATGAATGTTTCTTTCATTGTAAGCCCCGGTGTTTCCGGCTCTTCCGGTGACAGGCGGTAGCCGAGAACGAATGGATTTTCAGCGTGTGTATCAATTGCCTGTTTGACAGCGTTAACGACTGCAAGCGGGAACGCAAGGCGCTTTTCATCGCTTCCGCCCCAGCGGTCTGTGCGCCGGTTTGTTTTCGGTGAATAAAATTGGTGAATCAGGTACCCGTTTGCCCCGTGAATTTCAACACCGTCAAAGCCGGCTTCAATCGCTCTGCGTGTCGCTTCGCCGAATGCTTTCACGATGTGCTCAATTTCTTGTTCGGTGAGAGCCCGGGACGTTTGTCTCCCGTCTTCTTCTGAGCCGCTCGGACTGACGACGTCGTTGTTTGGCACGAGTTCAGGAGGGCATTCCAATCCTCCGTGGTGAATCTGCACAACGGCTTTCGCTCCTTGAGACTGGATCGCCTGAGCGAGTTTTTTCAAGCCGGGAATGTGAGAATCATCATAGATGCCGGGCTGGCCTGGAAACGCTTTGCCGTCTGGCGTTACGTTTGCACATGCCGTAATGACCATGCCCATTTCTTTTGAACGGGGAGTAATGTAGCTTAATTCACGGTCGGAAATCGTTCCGTCATCATTTGATGAATAGTGTGTCATGGGTGCGACTGAAATACGGTTTGGTATGGTGACGCCGCTTTCGAACGTAAAAGGTTCAAACAGCGGTTTATAAGTTTGCTTCATCATTTCGCCTTCTTCCTTAGGAGTTTAACTCGTCCGTATTCTAGCTTATGTTTTAATTGTGTGCAATTATTTTGCTTGTTCTTCTTCCTGAGGTTATGACCGGCTGAACCATTTAAACGAATGAAACGGTTTTCTCCGTTCCTTTTCAGGATCTTTATATCCTCCTGAAATTTGATGGCCGATCGAGCTGAATATGACAGCGGCGGCGAAGAGGAGAATGATTTTTTTCATATGCATATCTTCTTTCTTATCTTTTACAAGGTTATTTATAAGCATACGCTTGTGCGAAAAAACCGTCAATTTGTTTTTATTTATTCTTTTTTCCACTTTCCTGCGGCGAATATCGTTCCGATCTGAATCACAACACTTAACAGAGCGCACACTGCCACAACTGTGTTGCTGTCCATAGAAGACACCCTCCTTTTTGTTAGGTTGATGTATCATATGACAGCTGTCTCTGTTTTGACAAAACCGTAATGCGGTGTTTCATATTTTTCAACACAAAAAGGGCGCTTTTTTAAGCGCCTTTACTTTTTTTTCAGCCGGTTCAAAGCGATTTGAACGGCGATGGCATCATCCAGGTAGCCGATCGGAAACATGTAATCCGGAATGACGTCGGTCGCTAAAATATAATACAGCAGCGCGCTCCCGAGAATCGCGCGGTCTTCAGCCGGTGTTGATTCATCCATATACTGATGATGCATGTTTTTCAAATGATCAATAAAAGGGCCGACGCTTTCTTCATTGTCCATTTTCTTTTGAAACTCATCGCAAATCAGGCGATGGCCCTGCTGGGTTTTGGCATATTGTTCATATCTGGTCAGTTCGCGCTCAATTTGCTCCCGGGAAAAAGGCTGATCAAACATCTCGGCCATATTCAGCATATCCTGAATCGCGTGCATCGGGTCTTGCGGCGCAGCTTCTTTTTCATGGCCGATGTCTATGCCTGACGCCTCAAGCAATTCCTCCAGCGGGGTGCGGAGATGTTTTGAAAATTCCTGAAGATGCTTTAAATTGGCCTTCTGCTTGCCGTTTATAATCCGGGAGATGGTGGCCGTATCAATGTTTGTTAAGGCGCCGAGTTTTCTCATGGAGAGCGAGTGCTTATCAAGCAGTGATTTTAAAAGGGGCCCCAGTGTCTTATTTTTATTTTCTGTCAAGGGTGTCACCTCGTTTCCGCCGGAATGATGATCATTAATCAATAATTTTTGCAGAAAAGGTACCTTTTCTGTGCGGCTGAATAGGATAGTGTAGATTCAACGGCACAACATGTTGAAAAGAAATCAAAGAATGGAGAGAAACGAACATGGCTTGGTTATTGATTTTAGGTTTGGCAGTGTCCTCGAGCATTGATAATTTAGGAGTGGGGATGTCATACGGCATCAGAAAAATCAAAATATCGCATGCGTCGAATATGATGATCGCTTTTATCTGTTTTGTATTCAGTTATATCGGAATTTATTTCGGCAAATGGATTTCAGCCGTTTTACCGGGCTTTCTTCCTGTATTGCTGGCGGCGTTTATTTTATCTGTCATCGGTATCCGCATCATTCTGCTGGCTGTGCCGAGAAAAACAGCGCGTGTTGGCGCGTCAGGAAAAAAAGGCCGTTTTGCCGGTCTGCTGCAAAATCCGGAGGCAGCGGATGCCGACGGTTCGGGAGAAATCGGTATATTGGAATCCATGGTTCTCGGGGTGGCCGTATCCGCAAATGCGCTGACCAACGGATTAAGCGCGGGGTTGATCGGGCTTTCTCCCGCTGCCATTTCCATCACTGCGGCGGTCGGAAGCTTTTTGACCATATGGGTCGGCTGCTCGCTTGGAAAAAAAGCCGCATCATTGCGCATCGGTTCTTTTCACGTCGGACAGTTCAGCACGGTGCTGAGCGGAGTGATTATTCTCATCATTGCCGCCAATACGCTGCTCTTTTAAGTTGTCCCGTTCATTTTATGAAAAGCTCAAAATAAATATGAATGTTTCTATTCGGGAGAGCGCATGACGCGGCTCTCTTTTTTTTGCCGATCTGATATTTTTTCAAAATGAACAGAAAGTCGTCCGTTTCCGTTAAATTCTGCATATTCGGCCTTCAGACAGAACCTTTTTCATAGACTGATCAGCTTGTTTTCTTTCTAAGTTCAGGTAAACAGCAGGTCAGATAGCCTTCATTCCAAATATGGAAAAGCGCTGGAGGAATGAAGGCTCCCTTTACAAATCGGCCATTCTGTTCAAAGATAAAGCCGAATGAGAAAACGTGAGGTGATCTGTGTGAAGTCTGTCATACTTCTGATCTTCACCGCATGGCTGTTATCAGGCTGCGAGTATACCGCGGAGGCTGATGCGGCGCCGTCATTTACACAGGAAGGAACATTTATAAAAGCGGCCGGAAACGATACAATCGCGGTCGAAATTGACGGAGAAAGGCAAGAGGTGAAGGTGCCTTTCGCCAAGCGGTTTGAATGTCAGTCTCTGCCTGAACATACGGCGGTGCAAATCACCTATAAAAAAGAGAGCAACGGACAATTACGGCTTGAGGAACTGAAAAAAGAAACAGATATGTGAAAACGGGGAGGAAAAAAACGTGGGTTTACTGACAAAAAGCGCTGCTGCCTTCGGTGCCGCTCTGCTTCTGCTTGCGCCGTCTGCTTATGCAGCTGAACCTTTGCAAGGGAAAACCATTTATATCGATGCCGGACATGGCGGAGAAGACAGCGGGGCCGGCGGAAATGGACTGCTTGAGAAAAACATCAATTTAGCGGTGTCAAACAAGGTGATCGCCAAATTGGAGACAGAAGGCGCAAAACCTGTAGCTTCAAGGACTGACGATACTTTTTTACGTTTGGACGAGCGGGTGGCGAAAGCAAGCGCCAGCCAATCCGATTTATTCGTCAGCCTCCATACGAATTCAGCCGTATCAACGGCATCGGGCACGGAAACGTATTTTAATTCGACATATGAAGGCGCAGACAGCGAAAGGCTTGCTTCCGACATCCAGCAGCAGCTTGTCACGTCTTTAGGGATGAGGGACAGAGGCGTAAAAGAAGCTCCTTTTTATGTCATTACATATTCAAAGATGCCGAGTGTGCTGGCTGAATTAGGTTTTATCACAAATCCTCAAGATGCGGACAAGCTGAAAAGCGATAACGGACAAGAGCACGCCGCGGACGCCGTTGTAAACGGAATCGAAACCTATTACAGCGGCCGGTAATTATAAAATATGTGTAAATAGCGCCCTCCTTATGTGCATAACGATTATAATAGAGAAAACCGATGACAAACACCTGAGGTGACACATATGACGAATATTTTTGCCCACCGGGGGGCGTCGGGCGACTGCCCGGAAAATACGATGCCCGCGTTCAAAAAAGCGATTGAGGACGGGGCTGACGGAATTGAACTTGATGTACAGATGACAAAAGACGGCCGGATCGTGGTCATTCACGATGAAACCCTCGACCGCACGACGTCTTTGAAAGGATTTGTGAAAGATACGGCGTATGACAAAATCAGAACCGCCGATGCCGCCGGAAAATGGAAAGATGCTTTTAAAGGTGTCAGAATTCCGCTTTTGTCAGATGTGCTGCGTTTTGCGGAACGTGCTGATTTTCTGATAAACATTGAGCTGAAAAACAGTGTATTCCGTTACGAAGGAATGGAAGAAGAAGTGATTAAAAAAGTCAGATATTACGGACTGGAAAAGCGCGTTATTTTTTCTTCATTTAATCATGAGAGTCTCGCGGTTTGCCACGCCCTGGCGCCTGAAATTGAACGGGCGGTGCTGACAATGGATGTGCTGTACCGGCCTGAACGGTATCTTGCAGCCATTCCCGCTTCGGGTTATCATCCGAAGCTCGGTACGCCGGCGGTCAGCGCTGAAGTGATCACACATCTTGCAAAACACCAAGCGGCGCTCCGTCCGTTCACCGTCAATCGTCCTGAGGATATGAAGCAGCTGATGAAAGCGGGAGCAGACGCGATTTTTACCGATTATCCAAAGCTGGCTGTTTCTATAAAAGAAGAATGCCGCAGCTGAGAAGACTGTTCAGACAGTCTTCTTTTTTTTATGGGCGGGAAAAAGGCGGTGCAATCATAACTCGGTCAGCCGGTTCATATATTGTAACAGGGCGTTTTGTGTAAGCGTTATCTTTTATCTTATTGAAAGTGAGGCAAAATTGTGGGAAAAACGGTTATCGTCAGTGCGGCAAGAACGCCGTTCGGAAAATTCGGCGGCGCATTAAAAGAGGTAAAGGCAGCCGAGCTTGGCGGCATTGCCATAAAAGAAGCAATCAAGCGCGCCGCTATCAGTGAAAGCGAAGCGGAAGGAGCGGTGATGGGAATGGTCGTCCAGGCGGGTGCCGGGCAGATTCCGGCACGGCAGGCTGCAAGATATGCCGGGCTTCCATGGTCCGTTCCGGCTGAAACCATTAATAAGGTCTGTGCATCAGGGCTCAGGGCCGTTACCATCTGTGATCAAATGATCCGGGCGAAAGATGCGGACGTGCTGATTGCAGGCGGAATGGAAAGCATGAGCAACATTCCGTACGCCATTCCGGCCGGCCGCTGGGGTGTGAGGATGGGGGACGGGGTGTTTCAGGATTTAATGGTTCATGACGGGCTGACCTGTGCGTTCGACCAGGTGCATATGGCTGTCCACGGAAGCACTGCGGCCAAAAAGTACGGCATTTCCCGGAATGAACAGGATCATTACGCTCTTTTGAGCCAGAAACGCGCGGCTGAGGCGGCCGAGGCGGGCAAATTGCGTGAAGAAATCGTCCCCGTCACCTGGACCGGTAAAAAGGGCAAACAGCATACTGTTGAAGCGGATGAGGGGCTGCGCCCTGATACGAGCCTTGAGCAGCTCGCAGCGCTCAAGCCTATTTTTACAGCCGACGGAACGGTTACAGCCGGAAACGCTCCCGGTGTAAATGACGGGGCCGGAGCATTTGTGCTGATGTCAGAGGAAAAAGCCGTAAAGCAGCATGTCAGGCCGCTCGCAGCGATACTTGGCTTTGCGTCAGTCGGACTGGAAGCGTCCGAGCTGGCAAGCGCCCCGGGAGAGGCCATCAGCCGGCTCTTGACAAAAACCGGACTGTCCGTTGACGATATTGATTTGTTTGAAGTAAATGAAGCATTTGCGTCCGTCGTGCTCGTGAGTGAAAAAATAGCCGGGTTCAGCCGGGAAAAAGTGAATGTAAACGGAGGGGCGATTGCGTTCGGCCACCCGATCGGCGCAAGCGGAGCGAGAATCATCATGAGTTTAATATACGAATTAAAGCGTCGCGGAGGAGGTTTAGGCATAGCGGCTATATGCAGCGGAGCGGCTCAAGGAGATGCCGTCCTGCTGGAGGTGTACTGATCAAAGGAGGGAGCGCCGGATGAAGATGAAAACAATCATGGTCGCAGGTGCCGGTCAGATGGGAGCAGGCATCGCTCAGACGGCTGCAGAAGCCGGGTTTGCCGTCAAGTTATACGATTGGGAGCCGGAAACGGTAAAAAAGGGTCTTCACCGCATAAAGGCAAACCTGGAGAAAGAGCAGGCAAAAGGACGGAAGTCACAGCAGGAGACAGATGCCGTTTTCAGCCGTATTTCTCCGGCAGAGCTCACAGAAGCGGGAGATGCTGATTTTGTAATTGAAGCCATTGCCGAAAACAAAAAAGCAAAAGCGGAATTGTTTGACACACTTGATAAAATCTGTCCCTCTCATGCCGTATTGGCAAGCAATACGTCTTCTCTTCCCATTACGGAGCTTGCCGCGGCCACAAAAAGGCCTGAAAAAGTAATCGGCATGCATTTTATGAATCCGGTTCCTGTCATGGAGCTTGTCGAAGTCATCAGAGGACTCGCCACATCGGAAGAAACAGCGGAAACAGTAAAGAAGCTTGCCGTCCGGATGAATAAAACCCCTGTCGAAGTCAATGACTTCCCGGGCTTTATATCTAATCGCATATTAATGCCGATGATTAACGAAGCCGTTTATTGCCTTTACGAAGGAGCAGCTTCAAAGGAAGCGATTGATGAGGTGATGAAGCTCGGCATGCGGCATCCGATGGGTCCTTTAACATTAGCTGACTTCATCGGTCTAGATACGTGCCTTTCCATTATGGAGGTTCTCTATGCGGGGCTCGGAGATCCGAAATACCGCCCATGCCCTCTGCTCAGAAAATATGTCAGCGCCGGCTGGCTCGGCAAAAAAAGCGGGCGCGGTTTTTATGAGTACGGCAGATGACGTAAAGATCATGAGGGGAGACGGCAGCCATGCATTTTACAGAAGAGCACATCATGATGAGAAAAATGGTGCGTGATTTTGCCCGAAAGGAAATCGCGCCGATGGTTGAGCTCATGGAATCAACAGATGAATTTCCGGAGCGGCTGATTAAAAAAATGGGCGAAGCGGGATTGATGGGCATTCCCGTCCCGGAAGCTTACGGCGGGGCGGGTGCTGATACAACATCTTACATTTTAGCGATTCATGAAATATCAAAAGTCAGCGCGGCCGTCGGCGTCATTTTATCCGTCCACACATCGGTAGGGACAATCCCGATTTTGCATTTCGGGACAGAAGCCCAAAAACAAACGTATATTCCGAAGCTGGCAGCGGGCGAATATATTGGGGCATTTGCGCTTACTGAGCCTCAATCCGGATCTGATGCGGGAAGCCTGAAAACAACGGCTGTGCGAAAAGGCGGTTCATATATTCTGAACGGTTCAAAAATCTTTATTACAAACGGCGGAGCGGCAGATCTGTATCTGACATTCGCCATAACCGATCCGGGTAAGGGGAGAAAGGGGATTTCCGCGTTTATCGTTGAAAAAAACACACCCGGTTTTTCTATCGGAAAAAAAGAAAAAAAGCTCGGATTGTTAGGTTCCAATACTGTCGAATTGCAGTTTGACCAAGCGGAAATTCCGATTGAAAACCGGCTCGGCGAAGAGGGCGAAGGCTTTTCAATCGCCATGAAAAACCTTGACGTCGGACGGATCGGCATAGCGGCTCAGGCGCTCGGGATTATCGAAGCGGCGCTCGGCTGCTCGGTGGAGTACGCCAAAACCCGCAGCCAGTTCGGCAGACCCATCGCTTCGAATCAGGCCGTTTCATTTAAATTATCTGACATGGCGACGAATGCGGAAGCTGCCAAATTATTGGTCTATCATGCTGCTGATCTGTATCAGCGAGGGCTTCCGTGCGGAAAAGAAGCATCTATGGCGAAGCAATTCGCGTCCGATGCGGCGATGAAAGCGGCGGTGGAGGCTGTGCAGATTCACGGCGGCTACGGCTATATGAAAGAATATCCCGCGGAGCGTTTATTTCGGGATGCGAAAGTCACGCAAATCTATGAAGGAACCAATGAGATTCAAAGGCTGATTATTTCTAAGTATCTTCTTCAATAAAAAGTGCGCAAAGGAGCGAAACCATGGAATCTTATTCTCCCGGTTTAGATGGCGTCATTGCGGTGGAAACGGGGATTTCTTTCCTGGATACACAGCAGGGCAGTATTTTAATCAAAGGCCACGATCTGATTGAGCTTTCTAAAACGGCCGGCTATATGGACATTGTTCATCTCTTATTGGAAGACAGACTTCCTGATGCGAAAGAGAAGGCGGCGCTTGAAGAAGACGTTCGGCGCGGCGGACACCTTCCCGAGGAAATCTTGCACATATGCCGTCTGCTGCCCGAACATACTCACCCGATGGACGGACTGAGGACGGGTTTGTCCGCCCTTGGAGGCTTTGACAAGGACATCGATGACCGTTCATCTTCCGTAAATCAGCACCGCGTACGCGGACTGATAGGCAAAATGCCGAATCTGACGGTCAACAGCTATCGAGTCATCAACGGGCTGGAGCCTTTGGCGCCGGTCGGAACCTTATCATACAGCGCAAACTTTTTATATATGATTACCGGAAAAACGCCGTCATCTTTGGAAGAAGAAATCTTCGACCGGTCGCTTCTTTTATACAGTGAGCATGAATTGCCGAACTCAACGTTTACGGCCCGTGTCATTGCTTCGACGCAATCGGATATTTACGGCGCGCTGACCGGAGCCGTCGCCTCGCTTAAAGGAAATCTTCACGGCGGCGCGAACGAAGCGGTTATGTACATGCTTGAAGAAGCGAAGGATACAGACGGGTTTACGCAATTGTTAACTCAAAAACTCGCAAACAAAGAAAAAATCATGGGCTTCGGCCACCGTGTCTACATGAAAAAAATGGACCCGAGGGCGCTCATGATGAAAGAAGCGTTAAAAAAGCTGTCTGATCTTTCAGGTGATTTCCGTCTTTATAATATGTGTGAAGCTGGCGAAACCGTCATGAGGGAGAAAAAAGGCCTTTATCCGAATTTAGATTACTACGCAGCGCCGGTCTATTACATGCTTGGCATCCCGATCCCGCTGTACACGCCTATATTCTTCAGTGCACGGACGGTCGGACTGTGCGCCCACGTTATTGAACAGCACAGCCGAAACCGGCTTTTCCGCCCGCGTGTCCGCTACACCGGAGCGCGCCTGTAAACAGATGAGAAAGGAAGATGAAAACATGACAGAACCCCGCCGAATGGACGCTGTAATCGAAGAGATTTCTGACTACGTGCTCCATCAGGAGATTGACAGTTCAGAAGCATTCACTACGGCAGGACATGTGCTTCTTGATACGATAGGCTGCGGAATTTTGGCGCTCAGCTATCCCGAATGTACAAAGCTGCTCGGCCCGATTGTCCCGGGAACCTCCGTGCCCAACGGCAGCAGAGTCCCGGGCACGCCTTTTGTTTTAGACCCGGTCACGGCTGCTTTTAATATCGGCTGTATCAACAGGTGGCTCGATTATAATGATACGTGGCTTGCTGCGGAATGGGGTCATCCGTCTGACAATCTCGGAGGCATATTAGCTTGTGCGGATTATATATCCAGAGTGCGGATTTCAGAAGGGAAAGAACCGCTTACCGTGCGCGATGTGCTTTGCGCAATGATCAAAGCGCACGAAATTCAAGGGATTCTCGCTTTGGAAAACAGCTTAAACAGAGTGGGGCTTGACCATGTGCTGTTTGTGAAAGTGGCGACTGCGGCTGTTTGCGCGCAAATGCTGGGCGGATCAAGAGAGGAAATCAATAACGCCGTATCTCACGCTTGGATTGATAATTCAAGCCTCAGAACGTATCGTCATGCGCCGAACACCGGATCACGCAAATCATGGGCGGCCGGCGACGCGACGAGCAGAGGCGTATATTTGGCCCTTATGGCGCAAAAAGGTGAAATGGGGTACCCGACGGCCCTGACTGCATCTGGGTGGGGATTTCAAGACGTACTGTTTAACCGGCAGGAAATGAAGCTTGCCCGCCCGCTTGGGTCCTATGTGATGGAGAATGTTTTATTTAAAGTATCCTACCCGGCTGAATTTCACGCCCAGACAGCGGCGGAATGCGCGGTCCGGCTTCATCCGGAGGTGAAAGACCGCATTGAAGACATTGATAGGATCACGATTATGACCCATGAGTCGGCAATCCGGATTATCGATAAAAAAGGGCCGCTTCACAATCCGGCTGACCGGGATCACTGCCTCCAGTATATTACGGCAATCGGGCTGCTTTTCGGAGATATCACGGCGGATCATTATGAAGAGGAAACGGCGTCTGACCCGCGAATTGATACATTGCGGAGCAAAATGGAGGTGACGGAACACAAAGCGTACTCAAAAGATTACTTAGACCCGAATAAGCGATCCATATCAAATGCCGTACAGGTGCATTTTACAGACGGCACGGCTACGGGACGGATTGAATGTGAATACCCGCTCGGACACCGGTTCCGCAGAAAAGAAGCCGTTCCGAAGATTCTTGCCAAGTTTTCAGCAAACATCAGCACTCATTTTTCATTGAAGCAGCAGCGAAAAATCGAAGAGGCCTGCGAACATAGCGGCCGAATGCAGAAGCTCAGCGTTAGTGAATTTATGGACTTATTTCTCGTATAAAATAGGAGGGTGACAAACATGACGTGGATCGTCAGCGAGCAGTCGTCTCAAGAGGAGCTTGCAGAGCGGTTCCGTACGCTGATGGCAGCGCCGGATCTATTGCAGATCCCCGGCGCTCACGATGCGATGGCCGCTCTTATCGCTAAGAAAACGGGGTTTTCGGCTCTTTATTTATCAGGCGCGGCTTACACGGCGAGCAGAGGGCTGCCCGATTTAGGGATCATCACGTCGGCGGAAATGGCTGAACGGGTTAAAGATCTGGTCCGCTCGTCTGATCTGCCCGTCCTTGTCGATATTGACACGGGTTTCGGAGGAGTGCTGAATGCCGCCCGGACGGCGAAAGAAATGTATGAAGCGCGCGCGGCCGCCGTCCAGATGGAGGATCAGCGCCTGCCGAAAAAATGCGGACATCTGAATGGGAAGCAGCTCGTGCCGATTGAAGAAATGGCGCAAAAAATCCAAGCGGTCAAGCGGGCCGCGCCGACCCTTCTTGTTGTTGCGAGAACAGACGCCAGACAGCAGGAAGGGCTGGAGGGGGCATTAACAAGGGCGTCCGCTTATATAAAAGCGGGTGCTGACGCTGTTTTTCCAGAAGCGCTCCAATCCGAAAGTGAATTCAGAGCGTTTTCCAAACAAATCAGTGTGCCGATTCTCGCAAACATGACTGAATTCGGAAAAACGCCGTATTACAGTGCTGATAAATTTTCCGATATGGGCTGTCAGATGGTCATTTACCCGGTCACGTCACTCAGAACGGCGGCCAAGGCTTTTGAGCGTATTTTCCGCCTTCTGAAAGAAGAAGGCTCGCAAAAAGAGGGGCTTTCAGATATGCAGACGAGAAAAGAATTATATGAAACGATCGCTTACGATGACTATGAAGAACTGGATCAATCCATTGCCAAAACGATACTGCCGGACGACTGAAAAAGCCCTTTTTTTTGCAAGGGCTTTTTTTACAGCTTTTTTTTCCTGAACCGCGGGCTGACTTGATTGCGTTTCCGATCTCTGTACAAAATAAACCCGGCCAGAACATAAAGGCCGAACAAAAAAAACGCCAATCCGGCCGCCCCCTGAAGAAAAAGGGACGGAAACGGGGAAAACACATGCCCGAATAATGCATCTCTCATCAGCTTAATGCCGAGCGCCGCGACAGCGCCGGGGAGGACCAGAATCAAAAGCGCAACAAGCCGGCTCATATTCAGAAAACCCCTTTACGATATGTTTTCCTTTATTGTCCAATCGAAAAAATATTTTGTCAAGAGATCAAAACGTGGTAACATAGGGGTTGTGCAAATTATTGCAACGGAAAATACAGGTGTGCAAATTTTTTCATATAAAGGGGTATCGGGATGCAGAAGGTGCTGATTATAGGTGCTGGTAAAGGAGGCACGGCGCTCCTACAGATTTTGATGAAAACAAAGCTGATCCGGATTATTGCGGTGGTTGATCAAGATCCGGAGGTGCAAGGGCTGCAAGAAGCCCGGAAATATGGAATTGCAACCTCATCAGATTGGAAACCTTACATAACCGAAGATATAGATATTATCATCCATACAACAGGCGATAAAGCGGTCATGGATGAGCTGCTCCATGAGAAAAAAGAACAAACCATCGTCATGCCGGGAAAATTGGCGTACATGGTGTTTCAGCTGATGGAGGAAAAACAGCAGCTTATCCAAATGCTCAAGTCGCAGACGTATAAGCATGACCGGATTTTTAATTCAACGCACGACGGCATGATTTTTATAGACGTCAACGAAACGATCATTTTATTTAATCAGATGGCAGAAAAAATGGTCGGCCAAAAACGGGAGGATGTCATCGGCCGCCAAATTAAAGACGTAGTGCCGAACACAAAGCTGCCGCGGATTCTGGAAACGAGAGAGCCGGAATATAACCAGAAGCAGCTTCTCGGAAAGCACCTGCAGATTGTCACGACAAGACTGCCGATCATTGATGAAGGCGGAAAACTTCTCGGCGCGTTATGCGTGTTTAAAGACATCACCGATGCAGTTGAACTGGCGGAAGAGGTCACGAACTTAAAACAAATCCGCACCATGCTTGAAGCGATTATTCAATCCTCAGACGAGGCCATTTCCGTCGTTGATGAAAACGGCATCGGAATGTTAATCAACAAAGCGTATACAAAAATGACCGGGCTGTCAGAAAGCGAAGTCATCGGAAAACCCGCTTCCACCGATATCTCAGAAGGGGAAAGCATGCACCTGAAAGTATTGGGGACAAGGCGGCCCGTGCGGGGTGTGAGGATGAAGGTCGGCCCCAATAAAAAGGATGTCATCGTAAATGTTGCCCCTGTTATTGTGGACGGTATTTTAAAAGGCAGCGTCGGCGTCATTCACGATGTGTCAGAAATTAAAACGCTGACTGCTGAGCTGAATCGGGCGCGCCAGATCATCCGCACGCTTGAAGCGAAATACACGTTTGATGACATTATCGGCACGAGTGAACAAATGCTGGTCGCCCTTGAACAGGCGAAGCTCGGGGCGAAAACGCCGGCGACGATTCTGCTGCGGGGAGAATCCGGCACAGGAAAAGAACTTTTCGCCCACGCCATCCATAATGAAAGCGACCGAAAATACAATAAATTCATCCGGGTCAATTGTGCGGCCCTTTCTGAATCCCTGCTAGAATCCGAGCTTTTCGGCTATGAGGAAGGCGCGTTTACGGGCGCGAGGCGCGGGGGCAAAAAAGGACTTTTTGAGGAAGCGAATAACGGCAGCATTTTCTTAGATGAAATCGGAGAGCTGACCCAAAGCACCCAGGCAAAGCTGCTCAGAGTTCTGCAGGAAAAAGAAATTATCAGAGTCGGCGGCGCTAAAGCGATTTCTGTCAATGTCAGAATTATCGCAGCGACAAACGTCAACATCGAAAAGGCCATGGCCGAAGGCGCGTTCCGTGAAGACCTGTATTACCGGATTAACCGCTATCCGATCTCAATCCCGCCGCTTCGGCAGCGCAAAGAAGATATTGAAGCGCTGAGCATTCGGCTCATTGAAAAAATCAATCAGGATTACGGCCGCAATGTAAAGGGGCTCGCGCCGAACGCGCTGCGTGCTTTATCAGCCTACAGCTGGCCGGGAAACGTCCGGGAGCTTGAAAATGTTCTCGGACGGGCAATGATATTTTTAGAGCCGCACATGGAACGGATCGAACAGCAGCATCTGCCTGTTTTTGAATCAGAGCTGAATGAAAAAAACGGCACCCAAAGTGATTTTCCGGATGTGGAAGGGGAAAAGCTGTCTCAGGCTGTTGAAAAATTTGAAGCACACGTCATTCAAAAAACGCTTGAAAAGCATAAATTCAACCGAACCAAAACGGCAAAAGCGCTTGGTGTCAGCATTCGGAATCTGTACTACAAAATGGACAAGTACGGCCTTGCAAATGACGGCATGCAATAAATTGCAGAGAAAGCGCAAACAGCTGCATGTTTTCTTGAAAAAAGCCGGAATAAACCCTCCCGCATATTTGGCACGGAACTTGCATTGTTAAAAGCGGATTCGCACAAGGAAGGTGGTACAAAATGAAGCTGAGAGACCTAGTTGAAAAAGCCGCGGCAAAAAACGCAAAAACCATTGCAGTGGCCCACGCAGCAGATAAAGAAGTGATCCAGGCCGTCAAAATGGCGGCAGAACACTTGTCGGCACGATTTTTACTGACGGGTGACAGCGGAAAGCTGAAAGAGCTTCTGGCAAATGAGCCGAAGTTCAATGCTGAAATCATCCACGCCGATTCACCCGAAGAATCTGCGGCAAAAGCAGTGCGCGCAGTGCGTGAACAAGAGGCGGACATTTTAATGAAAGGGAATCTCCCGAGCTCAACTCTTCTGAAATCGGTTTTAAACCGCCATGAAGGGCTTCGTTCAAAAAGGGTGTTATCACATGTAGCCGTTTTTGAGGTGCCGGACTATGACCGGCTGATGTATGTGACTGATTCAGCGCTGAACATTGCCCCGTCTCTTGAAGAGCTCGGGCATATTCTGCAAAATGCGGTTCATGTCGCACATTCAGTAGGGAACCCTATGCCGAAAGCCGCAGTCCTTGCCGCTATTGAAACGGTTAATCCGAAAATGGAGGCGACGCTGAACGCGGCTGCGATCGTCCAGATGTGCAACAGAGGACAGATTACCGGCTGCATTGCGGACGGACCGCTTGCTTTGGATAATGCCGTATCCCAAGCGGCTGCGCTGCAAAAAGGGATTTCCGGAAGCGTAGCGGGCCAGGCGGATATTCTCTTGGTTCCTTCAATCGAGGCCGGAAATATGCTTTATAAGTCAATGATTTATTTTGCGAAAGCAAATGTTGCTGCCGTCATCGCCGGTGCAAAAGCGCCGATCGCATTAACGAGCAGAGCGGATACCGCAGAAAATAAACTGTATTCAATTGCGCTTGCGATTTGCGCATCACAAGAACAGTAGGAGGAACGAACCTATGGAAATTTTTAAATATATGGAGACTTATGATTACGAACAATTGGTATTCTGCCAAGATGAACAATCCGGATTAAAAGCGATCATCGCGATTCATGATACGACGCTCGGCCCTGCACTCGGCGGAACAAGAATGTGGACATATGACAGTGAAGAAGCGGCGATTGAAGATGCACTAAGACTCGCAAAAGGCATGACTTATAAAAATGCGGCTGCCGGTTTAAACTTAGGCGGCGGGAAAACCGTTATTATCGGAGACCCGCGCAAAGATAAAAATGAAGAAATGTTCCGCGCGTTCGGCCGGTACATCCAAGGCTTAAACGGAAGGTATATTACGGCGGAAGACGTCGGCACCACCGTGGAAGATATGGACATCATTCATGATGAAACAGACTATGTAACCGGAATTTCTCCGGCATTCGGTTCATCAGGAAATCCGTCCCCGGTTACGGCGTACGGCGTCTATAAAGGGATGAAAGCCGCAGCGAAAGCGGCGTTTGGCACTGATTCACTGGAAGGTAAAACAATTGCCGTGCAAGGCGTGGGAAATGTGGCTTATAATCTATGCCGCCACCTTCACGAAGAAGGCGCTTCTTTAATCGTAACGGATATCAATAAAGAATCTGTTAAACGTGCTGTTGAGGACTTCGGCGCCCGCGCAGTTGATCCCGACGACATTTACTCACAGGCGTGCGATATTTATGCCCCATGTGCTCTCGGCGCCGTCATTAACGATGACACGATTAAACAGCTGAAGGCGAAAGTCATTGCGGGAGCGGCCAATAACCAGCTGAAAGAAACACGTCACGGCGATACCATTCATGAAATGGGAATCGTGTACGCTCCGGATTATGTCATCAATGCAGGCGGCGTCATCAATGTAGCCGATGAGCTTTACGGCTACAATGCTGAGCGGGCTTTGAAGAAGGTTGAGGGCATCTATGCAAACATTGAGCGGGTGCTCGATATTTCCGCGCGTGACGGCATTCCGACATACTTAGCGGCTGACCGTTTGGCTGAGGAACGAATTGAGCGCATGCGCCGTTCAAGAAGCCAGTTTCTGCAAAACGGCCAAAGTATATTAAGCAGAAGATAGAAATTTGATCTGGAGGTATGAAAATGTTCGAAAAGGAAAAACGCATTCTCATTCTGAATCCAGGCTCAACATCAACGAAAATCGGTGTCTTTCACAATGAACGCTGTATCTTTGAAAAGACGCTGCGGCATCCCGAAGAAGAGCTGAAAACATTTAACAGTATTATCGACCAATACGAATTTCGAAAAATAAGCATTCTTGAGTCTTTGCACGAACAGGGCATCAACATTTCAAAGTTCGATGCCGTTTGTGCCAGAGGCGGCCTGCTCAGACCGATTGAGGGCGGCACATATGAAGTGAATGACGCCATGATCACTGATTTGAAAAACGGCTACAACGGCCAGCATGCTTCTAATCTGGGCGGAATTATTGCCAGGGAAATAGCTGACGGATTAAATATTCCCGCGTATATCGTCGATCCGGTCGTGGTGGATGAGATGACTCCGCTCGCTAAAGTATCAGGAATGCCTGAAATCAAGCGGAAAAGCATTTTCCATGCTTTGAACCAAAAAGCTGTTGCCCGTCAGGCGGCGGCATCCCTCGGCAAACGGTATGAACAGATGAAGATGATCGTCACTCATATGGGCGGCGGCACCACAGTCGGTGTCCATGATTGCGGACGGGTGACAGATGTCAACAACGGGCTTCACGGAGAAGGCCCCTTCAGCCCGGAGCGCGCGGGAACCGTTCCGGCGGGTGATTTGGTGGAAATGTGTTTTTCCGGCAAGTATTCAAAAGCCGATATGATGAAAAAACTTGTCGGCACGGGCGGACTCTCCGGCTACCTGGGGACAACGGACGCGGTCAAAGTGGAAAAACGCATTCAGGCCGGAGATGAAAACGCGCGTCTCATTTATGACGCCATGGCTTATCAAGTAGCAAAAGAAATCGGGGCGGCAAGCGCCGTTTTAAAAGGAAAAGTAGACATTATCGTCCTGACGGGCGGATTGGCGTACGGGAAAAGTTTCGTATCCGCTATCAGATCGTACATAGATTGGATTTCGGATGTACTGGTGTACCCGGGAGAAAATGAACTGCAATCTCTCGCGCAAGGCGCGCTTCGGGTTTTAGCCGGTGAGGAGCAGTCAAAGCAATATCAGATCGGCGAAGGAGTGAAAACAAATGGCGACTGAGTATGATGTGGTCATTCTGGGCGGCGGCACAGGCGGTTATGTAGCCGCCATCAGAGCGGCCCAGCTCGGCTTAAAAACGGCCGTTGTAGAAAAAGAAAAGCTCGGCGGAACATGCCTGCATAAAGGATGTATTCCGAGTAAAGCGCTGTTAAGAAGCGCGGAAGTGTACCGAACCGCAAAGGAAGCGGCAGCATTCGGCATTGAAACGGAAGGTGTCTCCCTCCGCTTTGACAGCGTGCAAAAACGAAAGCAGGGAATCGTTGACCGGCTGGCCGGCGGTGTCGCCCACTTGATGAAAAAGGGGAAGATTGATGTATTCAACGGGTACGGACGTATGCTCGGCCCTTCCATCTTCTCACCTCTTCCCGGTACAGTTTCCGTCGAATACGCAAATGGTGAAGAAAACGACATGCTGATACCGAAACAATTGATTATCGCAACCGGTTCAAGGCCGAAAATGCTGCCGGGTTTAGAAGCAGACGGTACATATATTCTGACATCAGATGAAGCGTTAGAGCTTGAACGTCTGCCCCAATCCATGATGATCGTCGGCGGCGGTGTCATCGGAATTGAATGGGCATCCATGCTGAACGATTTCGGCGTCAATATCACTGTGATTGAATATGCGGACCGCATTTTGCCGACTGAAGACCGTGATATTTCAAGCGAGATGGAAAAACTGTTAACGAAAAAAGGAATTAAAATCGTGACGGGTGCGAAAGTGCTTCCGGATACATTGGAAAAAGCGGACGGCGTTTCAATTGCCGCTGAAAAGAATGGAAAAAAAGAAACGTATCACGCGGAACAAATGCTTGTTTCCATCGGCCGCCAGCCGAACATTGAAGGGATCGGCCTTGAAAACACGGACATTGAAGCGGAAAACGGTTCTATCATCGTGAACGAAGCCGGGCAGACGAAGGAATCGCACATTTATGCGATCGGTGATGTTGTCGGCGGGCTGCAGCTTGCGCATGTGGCCTCCCGTGAAGGCATCATTGCCGTTGAGCATATGGCGGGTCTTAATCCGGCTCCGCTTGATGCCGCTCTTGTGCCGAAATGCATTTATTCAAATCCGGAAGCGGCGAGCGTCGGTCTGACAGAAGAGGAAGCTCTTCGAAAAGGGCATGAACTGAAAATCGGGAAGTTTCCGTTCATGGCGATCGGAAAGGCTCTTGTATACGGAGAAAGCGACGGCTTTGTCAAAATCGTCGCCGATCGGAATACAGATGATATTCTCGGTGTTCATATGATCGGCCCGCACGTCACCGATATGATCTCTGAAGCGGGGCTTGCCAAGGTGCTCGATGCGACGCCTTGGGAAATCGGCCAGTCCATACATCCGCATCCGTCGCTGTCAGAAGCGATTGGAGAAGCTGCGTTAGCCGCAGACGGAAACGCGATTCATTTTTAAAAGGAAAGAAGGAGGGGTTTGAATGACTACAAACCGCCATCAAGCATTAGGGCTCTCTGACGAAGAAGCCGTTGAAATGTATAGAACCATGCTGTTAGCCAGAAAAATCGACGAAAGAATGTGGCTCTTAAACCGCTCGGGCAAAATTCCGTTCGTTGTTTCATGTCAAGGACAGGAAGCGGCACAAGTAGGCGCGGCCTATGCCTTAAACCGTGATACCGACTATGTACTTCCTTACTACAGAGATATAGGGGTTGTGCTTGCATTCGGTATGACTGCAAAGGATTTGATGATGTCCGGTTTTGCGAAAGCGGCTGACCCGAACTCAGGCGGAAGGCAGATGCCGGGCCACTTCGGGCAAAAGGAAAACAGAATCGTAACGGGCTCATCCCCTGTTACGACGCAGGTTCCTCATGCGGTCGGAATCGCGCTTGCGGGACGCATGGATAAAAAGGATATCGTCTCTTTTGTTACCTTTGGAGAAGGATCTTCCAACCAGGGGGATTTTCACGAAGGGGCAAACTTTGCCGCCGTGTATAAACTGCCGGTCATTTTCATGTGTGAAAACAATAAGTATGCCATTTCTGTCCCGTATGACAAACAGGTGGCGTGCGAGAAAATATCCGACCGGGCGGCAGGCTACGGCATGCCGGGAGTCACTGTTGACGGAAACGACCTGCTGGAAGTTTACCGAGTCGTAAAAGAAGCGCGCGAACGGGCGTCTAAAGGCGAAGGCCCTACATTAATAGAAACGGTTTCCTACCGTTTGACGCCGCATTCCAGTGATGACGACGACAGCAGCTACAGAGAACGCGAAGAAGTAGAAGAAGCGAAGAAACAAGATCCGCTTCTTTTATACAAAGCATACTTGCAAGAAGCCGGGCTTCTAGGTGAAGAAGAAGAAAAGACCATGCTGGATGACATCATGGCTATCGTAAACGAAGCGACAGACGAAGCGGAGAAAGCGCCATACGCATCTCCTGAATCAACGCTTGATCACGTTTATGCGAAGTAGGGAGGAATACTTATGTCTGTAATGTCTTATATTGACAGTATTAATGCAGCAATGAAAGAAGAAATGGAAAGAGATCCGCGCGTGTTTGTTCTCGGGGAAGACGTCGGGAGAAAAGGCGGCGTGTTTAAAGCAACGGCGGGTCTCTATGAACAGTTCGGAGAAGAGCGCGTGATGGATACGCCGCTTGCTGAATCAGCGATTGCCGGTGTCGGGATCGGCGCCGCGATGTACGGCATGCGTCCGATTGCCGAGATGCAGTTTGCCGATTTCATTCTGCCTGCGGTCAACCAAATCATTTCAGAAGCGGCAAAAATACGCTACCGTTCAAACAATGATTGGAGCTGTCCGATGGTCATCAGAGCGCCTTACGGCGGCGGCGTGCACGGCGCGTTGTATCATTCCCAATCTGTGGAGGCCATTTTTGCCAACCAGCCGGGCCTTAAAATTGTCATGCCTTCAACTCCTTATGACGCAAAAGGGCTGTTGAAAGCTGCAGTCCGTGACGAAGATCCGGTGCTGTTTTTCGAACATAAGAGGGCGTACCGCCTGATTAAAGGCGAAGTCCCTGCGGATGATTACGTCCTTCCGATCGGAAAGGCGGATGTAAAACGCGAAGGCAGCGACATTACTGTCATTACGTACGGATTATGCGTCCATTTTGCTCTGCAGGCTGCCGAGCGTCTTGAAAAAGACGGAATTTCCACGCACGTATTAGACTTGCGTACGGTTTATCCGTTAGATAAAGAAGCCATCATTGAAGCCGCGTCTAAAACGGGAAAAGTATTGCTGATCACGGAAGATACGAAAGAAGGCGGTATTATGAGCGAGGTCGCCGCCATTATTTCTGAAAACTGCTTATTTGATTTAGACGCGCCGATCAAGCGGCTTGCAGGTCCTGACGTTCCGGCAATGCCTTATGCGCCGACAATGGAAAAATACTTCATGATGAATCCTGACAAAGCAGAAGCCGCGATGAGAGAATTAGCGGAGTTTTAAAGACGTAAGGAGGTTTTTGACATGGCGATTGAACAAATGGCTATGCCTCAGCTCGGAGAGAGCGTGACGGAAGGGACGATCAGCAAGTGGCTGGTATCCCCCGGTGATCAAGTGAATAAATATGACCCCATCGCGGAGGTCATGACAGATAAAGTGAACGCGGAGGTGCCGTCTTCTTTTACCGGTACGATTACAGAACTTGTAGGAGAAGAAGGCCAGACTCTTGCAGTCGGCGAGATCATCTGCAAAATTGAAACAGAAGAAACGGAAACCGAAGAGGCGCCGAAGCGGGAAGAAGAGCAGAATACCCCTTCAGACACCGATGCAAACCTCCAAGGTAAAGATCAGTCAAATAAAGCGCGTTATTCGCCGGCCGTGCTCAGATTAGCGGGAGAACACGGCATTCAGCTTGAAGAAGTTGAAGGAACGGGTGCAGGCGGAAGAATTACGCGAAAAGACATTCAAAAGATCATTGATTCGGGAATGAAGCAGAAATCGGAAGCACCGGCGCCGGCTGCTGTTCAAACAACGCAACAAGCGCCGAAACAACAGCAAAAACAAGCACCGGCACCCGCTCTGTCAGCCGGTGATATTGAAATTCCGGTTACAGGCGTCAGAAAAGCCATCGCCGCCAATATGCATAAAAGCAAAACAGAAATTCCGCATGCCTGGACGATGATGGAAGTCGACGTCACGAACATGACGGCGTACAGAAACAGCATTAAAGACTCATTTAAACAAAAAGAAGGCTTTAATTTAACGTTTTTCGCTTTCTTTGTAAAAGCGGCGGCGCAGGCTCTCAAAGAGTTCCCGCAGATGAACAGCATGTGGGCGGGAGACAAAATCGTCCAAAAGAAAGACATCAACATCTCCATTGCCGTTGCCACGGAAGATTCGCTGTTTGTTCCGGTTATTAAGCATGCTGATGAAAAAACGATTAAAGGCATAGCCAGAGAAATAACGGACCTTGCGAAAAAAGTGAGAAACGGAAAACTTACCGCGGAAGATATGCAGGGCGGCACATTTACCGTCAATAACACGGGATCTTTCGGCTCAGTTCAATCTATGGGCATTATCAACCATCCGCAGGCGGCGATTCTTCAGGTAGAATCTATCGTCAAACGTCCGGTTGTCATGAATAACGGGATGATCGCCGTTCGTGATATGGTTAATCTTTGCCTGTCTTTAGATCACAGAGTGCTCGACGGGCTCGTGTGCGGCCGATTCCTCGGACGCGTCAAAGAGATCTTAGAAAACATTGATGAACATACGTCAGTCTATTAAAAAAACTCCTTTTGCCCGGGCGGCAAAAGGAGTTTTTTTATTTTCATTGTGAATCCTCGGGAACAAGCATAGTGAGATGATGTTTTTTCACTTCGATCGTACAAGGTGTTGTTCCGTATACCTCGCCATCTGTATCCGCGTCCATTTCACGTCCGGTTTCGATTTCAATCCTGGAGGCCTGAATATAGGACAGCTCCCCTTTGAAATCATCAAATGAACCCTGCTCCATCGTCATCAGCTCCCGCAACGCGGCAAGGCTTGTGTTACGGCAGATTAACACATCGGCTAAGCCGTCCCGGAGGCTGGCATCAGGCAGGGGAACTCTGTTTGTCCCGATATAATGCCCGTTCATGACAAGCACCATTACGGCTTCGTCTTCTTTCACCTCGCCGTCAATCGTCAATTTGACAGGAAACGGGTTCGCGCTTGTCATCGTCCGCAAGGCGCTCGTGAAGTAGCTGATTTTACCAAGCCATGCTTTTTCAGTTTCATTAATATGGCTTGATGCTTCGGTGATCAATCCGATGCCCCAGAAGTTCAGAAAATAGCCGTCATCCGTTTTACAGACGTCAATCATCTGTTTATGTCCGGCCGCGAGCGCTTCAGCGGCCTTTTGAAGGTTTTGCGGGATGCCGAGCGCCCGGGAGAAATCGTTGCACGTTCCTCCCGGCAAAATGCCGACAGCGGGTCTGTGATCAAGCTTGCTGATGCTGTTGATGCATTGATGCACAGTGCCGTCCCCGCCTAAAATATATAAATGGTCAACTGAACTGTCGAGATTTTCACAATACTGACGGGCATCATCCTGATGTTTGGTCGGTTTAATCAAAAGTTCGTCAGCTGACTGGGCCAAAATGGGGACGACCGTGCCGAGGGTTTTATCAATCTGTTTTTGACCGGCGTTTCCGTTATAAATTAATACTGCTTTCCGTTGGCTCATACGACTGCTCCTTTATTTCAGACAATCTCCTTAACAAGTTTCCCGTTTTTAAAAGGTCATAAACTTACATCGGGAACATAAAAGGGTCAAAAAACAATTGGTTATGAGCGGTGTCATTTGCCGATAGGGAGGTTCCTTGCTATCATAAGAAGAGATGATCAAAAAGGAGAGGTCCCAGTTGAATATGGATTTTAATTTATTTATGAATGATGTCGTGCGTCAAGCCCGCCAGGAAATCACGGCCGCGGGGTATACAGAGCTGAAAACCGCTGAGGAAGTGGACGATGCGCTTTCGAAAAAAGGAACGACACTCGTTATGGTCAACTCTGTGTGCGGATGCGCAGGCGGTATTGCACGGCCTGCCGCGTACCATTCCGTACATTACGATAAACGCCCGGATCAGCTTGTGACGGTATTTGCCGGACAGGATAAAGAAGCGACAGCCAAAGCGAGAGAATACTTTGAAGGCTATCCGCCGTCCTCTCCGTCATTTGCCATTTTAAAAGACGGGAAAATCATGAAAATGGTGGAACGCCATGAAATTGAAGGCCATGAGCCGATGGCCGTCGTCACAAAACTGCAGGAAGCATTTGAAGAATATTGTGAAGAAGTATAAGTGAAAGAAAAACCCCGGAGCCAAGCGCTTGCGGGGGTTTTTTATATGGAATCTGTATAAATATAAATATTTATACATCGGCGTTCAACTGTCACTAATCTGAAAAACAATGACTATAATAAACACAGAAAGGAAAATATATTTTTCAAAAATAGTATTGCATCACACTTAAAAAGTGTTTAAAATACAAGTTAACGAATAAATATTCAATTTTAAGAGATCAGTAGATATGGGGGAAATGAATCATGAAGAAATGGCTGTTGGTATTAGCTGCCGCATGTATCACCTTTGCGCTGTCCGCCTGCGGATCAGGCAATTCAGGATCAGAGGGCGGAAAGAACAAGCTGATTATGGGTACATCGGCTGACTATAAACCATTTGAATATAAAGACGGCGATCAGATCACCGGGTTTGACGTTGATCTGGCGAAAGCTCTGGGCAAAAAGACCGGCTATGACGTTGAGGTGCAGGACATGGACTTCAACAGCCTGATTACAGCCTTGAAGTCCAAGCAGGTAGATATGATTTTATCTGGAATGACACCTACGCCGGAACGGAAAAAGCAAGTTGATTTTTCTGATATTTATTATACTGCTAACAATATGATTGTTACGAAAAAGGGAAGCAGCATTAAATCCCTGAATGATCTGAAAGGCAAAACCGTCGGTGTGCAGCTCGGCTCCATTCAAGAGGAAAAAGGCAAGAAGCTCGCTTCGAAATACGGTTTTCAGCTCGAAGACCGCAACCGGATCTCAGATTTAACCGAAGAGATCAAATCCGGGCGTTTTGATGCCGCGATTATCGAAGACATCGTAGCACAAGGCTATTTCAGTTCAAATCAAGATCTGCAGGGCTTTGCGTCAGCAGATGCGAAATCAGACGAATCGGGCTCCGCGATTGCGTTCCGCAAAGACAGTGATCTGACAGCGAAGTTTAACAAAGCGCTGAAAGAAATGGAGAAAAACGGAGAAATCGAAAAACTGAAGAAAAAATGGTTCACCAACGAGAAATAAAAGAAAGCTCAACTTTTCGTTGAGCTTTTTATCTTGAATAAAGACAAAGGAGATCACACGTATGAATTTGGATTTCTCAGCGACAATCCCCCAAATTCCTTTTATATTGGAAGGCCTTGCGGTCACATTGAAAATTGTGCTCGTTTCAGCGGTCATCGGTCTTGTATTAGGAATCGTGCTCAGCTTATTTAAAATCAGCACGATCAGTCCGCTGAAATGGATTGCGGATTTTTATACTTCGATATTCCGCGGCACGCCGCTCGTGCTGCAGCTGATGATCATCTATTTCGGCATGCCGCAGCTCCTCGGCTTTCAGATCGATCAATTTTGGGCGGCAGTCACCGCATTATCGCTCAATTCAGCCGCTTACGTCTCTGAAATTATCAGAGCGGGAATCAACGCAATTGACAAAGGACAAAAAGAGGCTGCCGTCGCTCTCGGCGTGCCGTACGGAAAAATGATGAAAGATCTGCTGCTGCCGCAGGCGTTTAAAAACATTTCTCCGGCTATTATTAACGAATTAATCACCTTAACGAAAGAATCGGCGATCGTCACAGTTATCGGTCTCGGCG
The DNA here is from genome assembly GCF_042296235.1 of Bacillus sp. A1. Taxonomy (NCBI): domain Bacteria; kingdom Bacillati; phylum Bacillota; class Bacilli; order Caryophanales; family Bacillaceae; genus Bacillus; species Bacillus sp. A1. The sequence continues at coordinate 2,446,319 of NZ_CP141181.1, read as the reverse complement.
ACATTATGAGACGGGCCTACCAGTCCGGCGCCGCAACATACAACTATTTAGAACCTCTTATTGTGGCGGGCTTAATCTATTACGTGCTCGTTTTGATCTTAGCATTCATCGGAAAAGGCGTAGAAAGGAAGCTGAAAGCCAATGATTAAGGTCGACAACCTGTCAAAATCATTCGGGAAACATGAAGTACTGAAAAACATTTCAACACAGATCGAAGAAGGGGAAGTCGTCGCTGTCATCGGCCCTTCAGGTTCCGGCAAATCAACGTTTCTGCGCTGCTTAAATCTGCTGGAAACCCCGAGCGGCGGAACGATTGCCATTAAAGAAAACGAAATTACCGCAGCTAAAACGAATAAACTGAAAGTGCGGGAAAATATCGGCATGGTATTTCAGCATTTTCATTTGTTTCCTCATAAAACGGTGCTTGAAAATATCACATACGCGCCGGTCAGCGTGAAGAAAGAGTCTAAAAAGGAGGCGGAGGAAAAGGCGTGCGCTCTCCTTGAAAAAGTCGGACTGCTTGACAAACGGAACGACTATCCGAACCGTTTGTCAGGCGGACAGAAGCAGCGGGTCGCCATCGCGCGGGCGCTTGCCATGAATCCTGACATCATGCTGTTTGATGAACCGACCTCGGCTCTTGACCCGGAAATGGTCAAAGAAGTTCTTGAGGTGATGAAAGAGCTTGCGCAGACGGGCATGACAATGGTGATCGTAACGCACGAAATGGGATTTGCCAAAGAAGTCGCAGACCGCGTATTATTTATGGATGAAGGGACGATCGTGGAAGACGGGCACCCGGAAGAATTTTTTCTTTCTCCGAAGTCAAAAAGAGCACAGGACTTTTTAGAAAAAATATTATAAAATATAACTGGAAGAAAAGAAGAAGAATGCTCTTCTTCTTTTTTTTGAGAAAGAAACAAACAGAATGGAGCAAGCAATGTTTAAAATCGGTTACCGCACACTAAAGACCGCACTTGGAACGGCGCTGGCCATTTATTTAGCCCAGCTGTTGCATCTGCAAAACTTCGCATCCGCAGGAATCATCACCATATTGTGCATCCAGATTACGCAAAAGCGGTCGCTTCAGGCCTCGTGGGCCCGATTTGCCGCCTGTTTATTGGCGATCGTCTTTTCATATGTCTTTTTCGGGCTGATCGGCTATTATCCGTTTGCGATCGGAATATTGCTGGTGCTGTTCATTCCGACTACAGTCGTTTTAAAAATAAACGAAGGGATCGTCACCAGCTCAGTAATCATTCTTCATTTATATATGTCCGGCGGCATTACGATGGCGTTTATCTGGAATGAGTTCCAGCTGATCACCGTAGGTATCGGCGTCGCGCTGTTAATGAATCTGTATATGCCGAGCCTCGACAGAAAACTCGCGGCGTACCGGAAAAAAATCGAGGACAACTTTTCCGTCATCTTCGCCGAAATCGAACGGTATTTGTTAACTGGTGAGCAAGATTGGTCGGGGAAGGAAATACCGGAGACGCATCAGATGATTCAAGAGGCGAAAAACCTCGCCTATCGGGACGTGCAGAATCATATTTTGCGCCATGAAAATCTTTACTATCATTATTTTAAGATGAGACAGAAACAATTTGAAATCATTGAACGGCTACTGCCGAAGATTACCTCTATTTCAATAACGGTGGAGCAGGGCAAAATAATCGCCCATTTCATCCGTGAATTAAGGGAAGCCATTCATCCCGGCAATACCGCTCATAAATTTTTAAAAAGACTTGCAGAAATGAGAACGGAATTTGAAGAAATGCCGCTCCCGGCAACGCGCGAGGAGTTTGAAGCGCGGGCGGCTTTGTTCCACCTCCTCGGTGAGATGGAACAATATCTCGTGATTAAAAGTTATTTCAAAGGCATAAAGCTGTAAAAAACATATGGATCAATCGCATGAGTCCTCCTTTCATTGGTCATTCTAATGAAAAAAGGAGGGGAGCCCATGCGATTTTTTTTATTGTCAGCCGCCCTGCTGCTGTCTCCGCTTTGGCCGCTTGGCGCAAACCCTTTGCCGGGTGACCCTTATATTATCGTCAATAAAGCCACAAATGCGCTTGCTGTTGTGAAGGATAACCGAATAGAAGGCATTTATCAGGTGGCGACGGGAAAAACGGATGATTTGACGCCTGAAGGAGAATTTACGATAACGGTCAAAGCCGTCAATCCGTATTACCGGAAGAAAAATGTAAAGGGAGGCGCGCCGGAAAACCCGCTCGGCGTCCGCTGGATCGGTTTTGACGCGAAAGGCACCGACGGCAGGATATACGGCATTCACGGAACAAACAGAGAAGAGCTGATCGGGGGGTTTGTATCGAACGGCTGCATCCGTATGAAAAACCGGGATGTCATCCGTATTTTCCGGATTATCCCTCCCGGAACGAAAGTATTGATTACAAAAGAAAACCGCTCATTCGAGGACATTGCAATAGAGCGGAAAGCCCTCATAAAAAAGCAGGAAACCCCCTTGCAATGAGGCGCCTGCTTTTTTACCGCAAATACATCATAATGCCTGAGAGGAGGGTTGAAAGTATAAATACGCCCAAAATGACGATGACGGCGCTTTTCATAAATTTTTGAGACATTGTTTCACTCCTTAAGATTACTGTCTATCATTTTAACGTGTTTTGCTTGTATGAACAAGCCATATCCTATGGCGGAAAGCAGGTGGCCGCGCTATGAAAAAACTTGATCATGTCGGCATTGCCGTCAGCTCTATTGATGCCGCGAGAGGATTTTACGAACGGATGCTCGGGTTTACGTATATGGGAGACGAGCTGGTAAGCGGCCAAAATGTGAGAGTTGCTTTTTTAGAAGCGGGAGGCACAAAGCTTGAGCTGATTGAGCCGCTGTCGGACGCGTCTCCCGTCAGCTTTTTTTTACAGAAAAGAGGCGAAGGACTGCATCATTTGGCATTCCGCTGCGCCGATATGAAGGAAACGATCAAGGAGCTTGAATCATGCCGCATGACCTTGATTCATCATGAAACGCAAAACGGAGCGGGCGGGAAGAAGATCGCATTTCTCTCTCCAAAAGAGGCGAACGGGGTCCTGATTGAGCTTTGTGAAACAATTGAAAAAGGAGAAACTCAAGATGAGCATGAGTGATCATATCAGACACTTAAACGAAAGACGTTCCTTTTTAACAAACGGCGGCGGAGCGGAAAAAAATGAAAAACAGCACAAAAAAGGCAAGCTGACGGCAAGAGAAAGAATTGACTATCTATTGGACGAAGACAGTTTTTCAGAGCTGCAGCCGTTTGCCAAAAGCCGCACGCCCGGGTGCCAGAATGCTCCGGGAGACGGCGTTGTTACCGGATACGGCACAATTGAAGGACGGCCCGTGTATTTGTTTGCCCATGACTTTACCGTACTCGGCGGGACGCTCGGCGAGACACATGCGGAAAAAATCGCGGCGGTAATGGATCTGGCGGCGAAAAACAAAACCCCGATCATCGGGCTGAACGACTCAGGTGGTGCGAGAATTCAAGAGGGTGTGGTATCATTAAATGGATACGGTCATATCTTTAGGCGCAACGTCCTTTACTCGGGAGTGATTCCGCAAATTTCTGTCATCCTTGGGCCGTGTGCCGGCGGTGCTGTTTATTCACCCGCTTTGACGGATTTTGTGATTATGGCGGAACATACGTCGCACATGTTTATTACAGGCCCGAAAGTCATTGAACAGGTGACGGGTGAACAGATTGACGCGGAAAGTTTAGGCGGTGCGGGAATACATAATGTGATAAGCGGAAATGCCCACTATTCCGCACGAACGGAAAAAGAGGCTCTTTCCGCTGTGAAAACCCTGCTTTCTTATCTCCCGCACGGCGGACAGACGGCATTACCCGTTAAAAAGGAAGACGCCAGACCGTTATTAAACACCCTCGTTCCCGCGGACAGTTCGAAACCTTACGATGTGTTACAGGTAATAAAAGAGCTGGCGGATGACGGAACGTTTTTTGACATTCAGCCGTATTTTGCCAAAAACATTGCTGTCGGTTTTCTGAAACTCGGACGGCGTACAGTCGGTGTTGTCGCAAACCAGCCGAAACACTTGGCGGGGAGCCTCACGATTGATGCCGCTGACAAAGCGTCGAGATTCATCCGTTTTTGCGACGCGTTTCATATTCCGCTATTGACGATCGCTGATGTTCCGGGATTTCTTCCGGGCCTTCAGCAGGAACATGCGGGAATCATCCGTCACGGAGCAAAATTGCTGTATGCTTTTGCCGAAGCGGCGGTGCCGAAAGTGACGCTCATCATCAGAAAAGCTTACGGAGGCGCCTATGTCGCCATGAATTCGAAAGGGCTCGGGGCAGATCTTGTATTCGCCTGGCCCAATGCGGAAATCGCCGTGATGGGAGCGGAAGGCGCGGCGTCGATTTTATACCGCAGAGACATACAGGCTTCTGGCGACCCGGAAAAAACGAAGCGCGAAAAAAAAGCCATATACGAAAAGGAAAACGCCGGTCCGTATAAAGCGGCGGCCTGCGGAATGGTGGATGATATCATCCGGCCGGAAGACTCGAGGAAAAAATTGATTCAGGCATTTGACATGCTTGCGCATAAGGAAGAGGAAAGACCGAAAAAAAAGCACGGTAATATACCGCTTTAAACGGAGGGAACTGAAAATGGTAAACGAAAAACGTCTGCTTGAAGAATTTCTTGAACTCGTTCAAATTGATTCAGAGACAAAACATGAAGCGGAAATCAGCAAGGTGCTCAAACAAAAACTCACTGATTTAGGATTGAGCGTAAAAGAAGATGATACAAAAGAAGTGACGGGGCATGGAGCCGGCAACTTAATCTGTACGTTAAAGGGCACAAAAGATGCGGATACGATTTATTTCACATCCCACATGGACACGGTTGTTCCGGGCAAAGGCGTTAAGCCGATTGTGGAAGACGGCTATGTAAAATCCGACGGCACGACGATTCTCGGCGCTGATGATAAGACGGGTCTTGCCGCAATGTTTGAAGCCATTAAAGTGCTGAAAGAACAAAACATCGAGCACGGCACCATTGAATTCATTATCACGGCCGGAGAAGAATCGGGATTAGTCGGGGCAAAAGCAATGGATCGTTCAGACATTACCGCGAAATACGGTTTTGCGCTTGATTCAGACGGAAAAGTCGGCAACATTATTGTAGCCGCGCCGACACAAGCGAAAGTGAGAGCAACCATTTTCGGGAAAACGGCTCATGCGGGAGTGGAACCGGAAAAAGGCATCTCCGCGATTACCATCGCATCAAAAGCAATCTCTAAAATGCCGCTCGGCCGTATTGATAAAGAAACAACGGCTAATATCGGCCGTTTCGAAGGCGGCACGCAAACCAATATCGTCTGCGACCAGGTTGATATTCTGGCTGAAGCGCGTTCATTAGTGCCTGAAAAAATGGAGGCGCAAGTGCAGAAAATGAAAGAAGCTTTCGAATCTGCTGCAGCTGAGATGGGAGGCCGCGCGGAAGTGGACATCGCGGTCATGTATCCGGGTTTCAAATATCAGGACGGCGATCAGGTTGTGGAAGTCGCGAAAAAAGCAGCGGCAAAAATCGGCCGTCCGAGCGAACTTCAGACAAGCGGCGGCGGAAGTGACGCAAACGTCATTGCCGGCCACGGCATTCCGACAGTCAACCTGTCAGTAGGCTATGAACAAATCCATACGAAAAATGAAAAAATGCCGATTGAAGAGCTCGTCAAAACGGCGGAAATGGTCGTTGCCATTATCGAAACAGCGGCCAACTAAAAACGAAGCACCCAGTTGATTGGGTGCTTTTTTCATTCTTCATGATATTAGGCTTAAAGCTTTGCAGATACAAGAAAAAACCCTGCCGGATAGGTTCCGGCAGGGTTTCAGTATTATGATTTGGCGGGCTCCGCCTGAGCCGCAGCCTGTTTCTTTTTATGATGCGTCTGCTGTAAAAGTACGTTCTGCACTGTCAAAAACAGTCCGCTTGTAAACCAGTAAAGCGGCAGCGCAGCCGGTACGTTAAGCGAGAAAACGGTCATCATGACAGGGAAAATAAAGACCATGATTTTTGCTGACTGCATCGCGGCCGGATTTTGAGCAGCCGGTGAATATTTCTCGTTTAATTTTTGGGAAATATAAGCCTGTAAGAAATACATGGCCCCCGCGCACAGTGATACAAGAATATCAGAATGCCCTAAGCTGAACCACAGAAATGAGTGTGAAGCAATTTCCGGCGTTGAGCGGATGGCGTAATAAAAACCGATCAAAATCGGGAATTGCACCAACATCGGAAGACATCCCATTGCCATCGGATTCAGATTGTGCTCACGGTAAAGCTTCATCATTTCCATTTGCAGTTCTTTTTGTTTTTCCGCATCTTTCGTTTGTTTCATTTTAGCCTGAATGCTGTCGACCTGCGGTTTGATCACAGCCATTTTTTCCTGGAACACCCGCTGTTTCTTAAATTGGTTCACAAACAAAGGCAATACAACGATCCGGACGATAATCGTCACCAGAATAATCGACAGTCCGTACTCACCGTGGAACAGGCCCGCCACACCTTTTAAAAGTGCCGAAAACGGCTCGATCAGGTAATCGTGGAAAAAACCGATATTCCCGAGGCCTCCCGTCTGAGTCTGAGATGTCGCCGCAAAAGCCGAGCGGCCTGTGCACAGTACGATAAAAAATAATCCGAATGCGATCCATTTTTGATATGTTTTAGTCAATTATGTCTCCTCCTTTTTATCTTCACTTGCCGTTATAAAAGGAGGGAGCTGACATCTTCATCATCATTCGCCGGTGAATTCATGCGGATGACTTTACGTATCCAAGTTGTAATGCGATGATATATAATAATAAGAAAGTCTGTTCGGTTCAGCTGAACGACTGCTTGATGTTCATCTATTCGTTTCGTTCTCCAATGCTCGCCTGCGCGGCGCTCACGCAAAAGAAAAGCGATGCCGATCGCGGTCAGAGCGGGAAGAATAATTGTGAAAAAATCGACTAAAAATAAAAAGTCATTCATTGACTCAAGAATCATTTTATCACATCCATTCAGCTCTTATTTTACTACATATATATAAGGTTGTCTATGAAAGGAAAGGAGGCGCCGGGAGTGGCCGGAAAAGGGAGAATTATATTTCATATCGATATGAATAGTTTTTATGCCTCCGTAGAAATGGCGTATGATCCGTCTTTAAGAGGAAAACCTATCGCCGTTGCCGGAAACGTGAAGGAACGGAAAGGAATCATCGTCACCTGCAGCTACGAAGCGAGAGCGCGGGGCGTAAAGACCACCATGCCGGTGTGGCGGGCAAAACGCCTCTGTCCGGAACTCATCGTCGTGCCTCCGAATTTTGACCGCTACCGGAGTTCGTCAAAAGAAATGTTCAGCATTCTGAGGGAGTATACGGATTTAGTCGAGCCTGTTTCTATTGATGAAGGATACATGGATATTACGGACACACCGCACAGACACAGGGCGTATGAGACAGCCGAAGACATTCAGGCGAGACTGCAAAAAGAGCTTTTGCTTCCGTCAAGCATCGGCATCGCCCCGAATAAATTTCTCGCCAAAATGGCGTCTGACATGAAAAAACCGCTCGGCATCACCATTTTAAGAAAAAGAGAGCTGCCGGACGTCTTATGGCCTCTTCCGATTGAAGAGATGCACGGTATAGGAACGAAAACTGCGGAAAAAATAAAAACGCTCGGCATCAAAACGATCGGTGATTTGGCAAAAGGAGATGAACATGCGCTGAAAACGCTTCTCGGCATAAACGGCCCGAGGCTGAAGGATAAAGCGAACGGCATCCATCCTGCAGAAGTCAATCCCGAGCGGATTTATGAATTTAAAAGCGTCGGCAACTCATCCACCCTGTCGCATGATTCGGCTGACTGGGATGAATTAACGGGCGTGTTTGACCGGCTCGCGCTGTCTGTGAGCGAAGAACGGCTCCAGCGTAAGGAGGTCATGGCCTGCCGGCTGTTCATCATGATTCGGTATGCGGATTGGAAAACGGTCACAAGAAGCATGACCCTCAGCAATCCGGCTGATCAGAAAAAAGACATCATGGAAGCGGCGATGGAACTGTTTGACAAGCACTGGAACCAAAATCCGGTAAGGCTTCTCGGCATCACCGGGACGGAACTGGTTGAAAAACAGCAGGCGTATAAACAGCTTGATCTGTTTTCATTCAAGGAGGACGCAAAGGATGAGCCGATTTTTCAGATGATGAACGAGCTGAATGAAAAGTACGGCCAAAACCTGATCAGAAAAGGCGCCGTTATAAAAAAAGAAGAAAGCAAAACAAGGGGAACGAGCTTTAACAGAGACTTTTTTCAGGATGAAAAGAAAAGGTGAATAACTTGAAAAAAGGGGTTATGTATGATAATTTCTTTAGTATAAATATCATTTTATTTTAATTTAAATTTTAAAATGGTTAAACGTTTGAAGAAGGGACGTTAGAATATGTCAAAACAACAAATCGGAGTTATCGGTCTTGCGGTAATGGGTAAAAATCTGGCTCTTAACATCGAAAGCCGGGGATTTTCTGTGTCTGTATACAACAGATCAAGCAGCAAAACGGAAGAGTTTTTAGAAGAGGCAAAAGGCAAAAATGTTGTCGGTACATACAGCATTGAGGAGTTTGTCCAGTCTCTTGAAACACCCCGTAAAATTTTATTAATGGTTAAAGCGGGAACTGCAACGGATGCGACGATTCAATCTCTTCTTCCTCATCTGGAAAAAGACGATATTTTGATTGACGGCGGAAATACATACTATAAAGATACACAGCGCCGGAACAAAGAGCTTGCCGAAAGCGGCATTCACTTTATCGGAACGGGTGTATCAGGCGGTGAAGAGGGAGCGCTGAAAGGGCCTTCTATTATGCCGGGCGGCCAAAAGGAAGCGCACGAACTCGTGAAACCGATTCTAGAAGCCATTTCTGCTAAAGTGGACGGAGAAGCTTGTACGACATACATCGGCCCGGACGGAGCGGGGCACTATGTAAAAATGGTGCACAACGGTATCGAATACGGTGACATGCAGCTGATCTCTGAGTCATATTTCATTCTGAAACAGGTGCTCGGATTGTCTGCCGAAGAGCTTCACGAAGTATTCGCTGAGTGGAACAAAGGAGAGCTTGACAGCTATCTGATCGAAATCACGGCTGACATTTTCACTAAAAAAGATGAAGAAACGGGCAAACCGCTTGTTGACGTTATCCTTGATAAAGCAGGCCAAAAAGGAACGGGTAAATGGACAAGCCAAAGTGCTCTTGACTTAGGCGTGCCGCTTCCGATTATCACTGAATCTGTTTTTGCGCGTTTCATTTCCGCAATGAAAGAAGAGCGTGTGAAAGCAAGCGGCCTTCTGTCCGGACCAGACGTTAAGCCGGTCACTGAAAATAAAGAAGAGCTGATTGAAGCGGTCAGAAAAGCGCTCTTCATGAGTAAAATCTGTTCTTACGCACAAGGCTTCGCCCAAATGAAAGCCGCGTCTGAAGAATATAACTGGGATCTGAAATACGGTGAAATCGCGATGATCTTCCGCGGCGGCTGTATCATCCGCGCGGCGTTCCTGCAAAAGATCAAAGACGCATATGACCGTGAACCGGAGCTTGACAACCTGCTGTTAGACAGCTACTTCAAAAACATTGCAGAAAGCTACCAAGGCGCCCTTCGCCAAGTGATTTCACTTGCCGTAGCCCAAGGCGTGCCGGTACCTTCGTTCTCAAGCGCACTTGCGTATTACGACAGCTACCGTACGGCAGTGCTTCCTGCAAACTTGATTCAAGCGCAGCGTGATTACTTCGGCGCGCATACGTATGAACGCACAGATAAAGAAGGCATTTTCCATACTGAATGGATGAAGTAATGAAGAAGCCCCCGCATTGATTGCGGGGGCTTTTCCTGATATTAAAAACCGCGGGCCGTCATGAACGGCGCCGCGGTTTTTTAATTTTTTCTTATATATTCCACCAGTGGAGGCCGTCTTTTTCAAGAAGATCGTCCGAAGCTTTCGGTCCCATTGACCCGGCTTCATAATTCGGAGAAAGGGTTTTGTCGGCTGCCCACGTTTCGGAAATCGCATCGACGAAATTCCAGGAAAGCGCCACTTCGTCCCAATGGGCAAAGTTTGTCGCATCACCGAGCAGACAGTCATGGATTAATTTTTCATAGGCTTCCGGTGTGTTCATTTCATCACTGCAGTTGCTGCAGTAGTCCAGCTTAATCGGCTGAGCATGAGCGGCTCCGCCTAATTTTTTAGCGTTCAGAAATAGTGTGATGCCTTCATCCGGCTGAATATGGATGACAAGCAGGTTCGGATTTACATTCGTTTCATTGCCGTAATAAAGGTTCATCGGAATGTCTTTAAATTGAACGACGATTTTCGTTGATTTTTCTTTCATCCGTTTCCCTGTGCGGATATAAAACGGAACGCCGGCCCAGCGGAAGTTATCGATTAACAGCTTTCCGGACACGAATGTTTCCGTATTGGAATCCGGTGCTACATTTTGTTCATCTGTATAGCTCGGTACAGCGTTTCCGTCAATCTTTCCCGCTTGGTATTGTCCGCGGACGAAGTAGTCACTCACTTCGTTTGGAGCGACAGGGCGGAGAGCTCTCAGCACCTTCACTTTTTCGCTGCGGATTTCTTCCGTGTTCAGTTTAATCGGCGGTTCCATTGCCAAGAGAGCGACCATTTGTAAAATATGGTTTTGAACCATATCACGGAGTGCGCCTGATTTTTCATAATATCTCGCGCGATCTTCAACGCCGAGATCCTCACTTGATGTAATCTGGATGTTTGAGATGTAGCGGTTATTCCACAGCGGCTCAAACAGCGCATTTGCAAACCGGATGACTTCGATATTTTGAACCATTTGTTTGCCTAAGTAATGGTCGATCCGGTAAATTTGATCTTCCGTGAAAGCTTCGCGTATTTCTTTGTTAAGCTCTTTCGCACTCGGCAGATCATGGCCGAACGGTTTTTCAATGACGAGACGGGACCAGCCATTTGTCGCTGTGACACCTTCGTTTTTAAGTGATTTTGCGATCGTGCCGAAAAACTCAGGAGCCATCGCCAAGTAAAACATTCTGTTGTTCGGGATTTCATATGTATGTTCAAGCTGATCAAGCAGGACATTCAGCTCCTGATAGGAACCCGGATTCGTTACATCAAACGGATGGTAATAAAAATGAGATGTGAAATCGTCTATGTCTTTTTGCCCGGCAGAAGAAACAGACGTTTTAACCGTTTCCCGGAGGTCCTCGTTTGACCAAGGTCTTCTTCCAACACCTACAACTGCAAACTCTTCACCAATTTGACCATTTTTATATAAACGGTGAATGGATGGGTAAAGTTTTCGTTTTGCCAAATCCCCTGTGGCACCAAATATTACAATTACTGCTTTTGGTTTGTCGTTTGTTTTCACTTAGAGTACCTCACTTTATCTGAAGCATGGTTTAAAACCCCGCATATTTCCTTCATTTTAAATCTAAAATTCGTTGAAAGCAAACATTTCAGCCTGTTTTTTGCGGTTTGCGGAAAAAAATTAATCAGGCCGGAGAAGGCCCGGGTGAATTCACATTTTCAGTCTGATCCTGTATCCTTAGTAGTACAAAGATCTAGGAGGAAGCATTGTGGAATTATTATTTTTAGGGACGGGGGCCGGCATGCCGGCAAAGACGAGAAACGTAACGTCCGTCGCGCTGAAGCTTCTTGAAGAAAGGCGTTCCGTATGGCTGTTTGATTGCGGAGAAGCCACTCAGCATCAGATATTACATACAACAATCAAACCGAGGAAAATTGAGAAGATTTTCATCACCCACCTTCACGGCGACCATGTTTACGGTCTTCCGGGTCTGTTGGGGAGCCGTTCATTTCAGGGCGGTGAAGAAGAGCTGACGATTTACGGGCCAAAAGGCATTAAAGCCTTTATCGAAACAAGCCTGCACGTGACGGCGACTCATCTGACGTATCCTCTTACCGTACATGAAATCGAAGAGGGGACGGTTTTTGAAGATGAGCAATTCATTGTTACCGCAGCATCCGTCATTCACGGCGTGGAAGCGTTCGGCTACCGGGTTCAGGAAAAGGATATTCCCGGCGCGTTGCAGGCCGGCAGATTGAAAGAAATGAATATCCCGCCCGGACCCGTCTATCAGAAAATCAAAAAAGGCGAAACGGTCACACTTGACGATGGCAGAATCATTAACGGGCGGGATTTTTTGGAACCGCCGAAAAAAGGGAGAATCGTCGCTTTTTCCGGGGATACGAGGGCATCAGAGCGGGTAACGGAGCTGGCGCGCAATGCGGATGTGCTTGTTCATGAAGCGACGTTTGCCAAGGAAGATGCAAAGCTCGCACATAATTATTATCACGCAACGACAGAACAGGCTGCGCAAACGGCAAAAAAAGCAGGCGCCAAACAGCTGATTTTAACTCATATCAGCGCAAGGTATCAGGGTGAATCGCCGATAGAGCGTCTCGAACATGAGGCGAAAGCGGTATTTGAAAACAGTAAGATCGCATTTGACTTCATGGAGGTCACTGTGGAGCGGTCTTAAAAAATGGACGCTTGACATTTTTTTCTGATGAGATATAATAAAACGAAATAATTACGATTTGTATAAGGGGTGAAAATGATGCGTGTGAATGTTACATTGGCCTGTACAGAGACAGGGGACAGAAATTATATCACGACGAAGAACAAACGGACGAATCCGGACCGGTTAGAAATGAAAAAGTATTCACCCCGGTTGAAAAAGTATACTTTGCATCGTGAGACCAAATAGATCACGATAACAAAAGCCATTGTGCCGTTGCACAATGGCTTTTGTTTTATCAGTTTACCGCCTGATAGGCAGGAGCATTCATTTGCTGGCGCACCGCGCACCAAACATCATAAATGGCAAGGTGGACGATGTGCGGTTCATCGTGGTGAATGGCATGAGAACTGTTTTTGGCCTGAATCCATCCGCTTTGATAAGAGACATCAAGCATGCTTCTGTGCAGTTTCACCCATTGTTCATGAGCGTGCTTTAAGCGCTCATCCCGCTCTCCCGATGATAAAATCAACAGCGGCATATCGCCGAAGTGAATCTGCTGATGCTTGATCTGCCTAAGGCTCGTCAAAAATTCCGCGTGTGATCCTTCCAATTTGAACTGTTTCAAATAGGCGGCTTTCATTTCTTCGGGAAGAAGCGGAAACACTTTCGTCTCCTGATCCTCAGAAACCGGATCAAGCAGCACCATCCCGAGAATATCCCGGCGGTTCCGGCTCGCCCAAAGTCTGCTGATAATCGCGCCGTATGAATGCGAGACGACAAGGTAAGGAGGCTTGACGCCGGCCTTCAGAAGAAGAGCGTTTAATTCCTGTACCATATGGTCCGCCGTTCTCTTGTTTCGGCTTCGTCCGCTTTTGCCGATTCCGGCTCTGTCATATGTGAAAACCCCAAATTCTTCATCTATGTCAGCGAGTAATGATGTCCATGTTTCAGAAGAAGTGCCGTAGCCGGCTTCAAAGACGATCGTCACTTCGCCGGCGCCTTTACGGTGTTTCGTATAAAACGGACACCCGTCAATCAGATATGTCCTTTCCATCCATGCTGCTTTCATTGGAGTCATCTCCTCTAATTGGTTCTATAGGGAAGACGGAGAAGCTTCGGCAATCGTTTCTCGAAAAATAAAAAAAGAGACAGCCGGATCGAAAAACTCCGGCTGTCACTTCATCACCATGCTCTGTCGTATTGAACCGGTGACGGTATTTCAGTATTCAGCTGCTTCGCTGCACTCCTTGCAAAATGCGGATCGCGCAGAAGTTCTCTCGCGACAAAAATAAGGTCAGCGCGGTTGTTTTGCAGAATTTCTTCCGCCATTGTTCCCGTCGTTATCAAACCGACGGCGCCTGTTGCGATTTCGGCCTGTTCACGGATTTTCTCCGCAAAGCTCACTTGGTAGCCTGGGAAGACGTTAATATCAGCTTGAACGAGTGCGCCTGAGCTGCAATCAATGAGGTCGACTCCCTGTTCTTTCATCCACTTCGCAAAACCGATATGATCCGCAATGTCCAGCCCTTTGTCTGTATAATCCGATGCAGAAATACGGACAAATAACGGGCCGTCCCAGACTTCCTTGACGGCTTCAATGGTCTCGCCTAAGAAGCGGTAGCGATTTTCATGTGAGCCTCCGTATTCGTCTGTACGGTGATTGGACAGAGGGGACAAAAATTCGTGCATTAAGTAGCCGTGTGCCGCATGAAGTTCAATAATGTCAAAGCCCGCTTCTTTCGCGCGCGCCGCTGCCTGTTTGAATTCCTGAATGGTTTCTTTAATTTGTTCTGTCGTCATTTCAGCCGGTGTTTTGGACTGCTCATCGAACGGAATGGCTGACGGAGCGTAAATGTCTCCCTCAAGCTCAGCTTTACGTCCGGCGTGCGCAAGCTGAATGCCGATTTTAGATCCTTGCGCTTTCACTTGTTCCGTCAGTTTGGCAAAACCTTCGATATGATCATCGCTCCAAATGCCTAAATCCTGATCGGAAATGCGCCCCTGCGGATTAACGGCTGTCGCTTCCACGATAATCAGGCCGACCTGGCCGATTGCACGCGATATATAGTGCGCCATATGAAAAGGCTGCAGTTTTCCGTCCTTCTCATGTGAGGAATACATGCACATCGGTGCCATAACAATACGGTTTTTGATCGTTACATCTTTAACGGTCCATGGTGTGAATAATTTTCTGGCCATTTATTTCGCCTCCCGGAATGTTTTAGACATTGATTATAACAATTCATGATCATTCAGTCATATAAACTGCTCACGACTGAGCGCATTGTTATTATTGTTCTGGAAGGGCATTTTTTTATACACATCGGTGCCGTATCTTCATAACAGGTATTTACAGCCGATCATATAGCAAATATAGATGAGAAACGCACCGATGACTGCGTGGCCACCTTTGAACCAGTTTGTCAGGATGAAAATACTGCTGATGAAGATCACCGCGCCGAAGGCACCGAATATTCCGTTTTTTTGAGCGGCTCTGAAATCGTCGGGGCTCATATTTTTCAGCTGCAAGTGAATATTCAGTAGCGTCATGATTGGCAGCAATGTAATAACGCCGGATAAAAATAAGTATTTCGATTTGCTTAAATACGCGGCGGCCACCATAACAGTGCCGCCGATAAAAAATTGAATGAGAAAACTCATGCTGAAACGCTCACCTTCTGTTTGTTATCAAGTATAATGATGGAGACATTGCCATTTTATTTTTGATTGATGTATAAGTAAACTAAATATAACTAATGCATTGGATAATAAAGAATGATATCTGGGAGATGAAGCCGGTTGGATTTAAAGAAGCATTTAGCCTTTATTAAAACGGTTGAAAGCGGCAGCCTGACCCAAGCCGCTGCCATATTGAATTACACACAGCCGAACATCAGCCAAATGATCAGTAAATTAGAGGAAGAGTACGGTTTTCCGCTTTTGATCAGACAGCGGCATGGAGTGAGGCCGACCGCAAATGGCTTGAAAGTGTTACATATTATGAAGGAAATTCAAAAAAACTATGAAAAACTGTCTGAAACCGTTGATAATATTAATGGGTTAGAAAGAGGGGAAGTCCGGCTCGGCACTGTTACGAGCGTGGCGGTAAAATGGCTGCCGAAAATTTTGAGGGAATTTAATGAGCTGTATCCTTCCATTAAGGTGCATTTGTTTGAAGGAAATTCTACTGAACTGGAAGAATGGCTGAAAGATGACCGGATTGATGCGGCGATCGGGACATCCCACAGCGAGAAGTGGCATTTTTACCCGTTGGCAGAGGACCCGATTGTAGCGGTGATGAGCCCGCAGCATGAATTGGCGCAATGTGAAACGGTTCCGTTACATGTCATGGAGTCCGTCAAATGTATCGTGCCTTATCCGGAGACACATTTTGATGTGCTGAAAGTGCTGAAGGAAGAAAAGATCACGCCGCGGGTCGCTTATCAAATCAGAGGGGATGAAGCGATTATTGCAATGGTGCGGAACAATCTGGGGATCAGCATCTTGCCGCAGCTTTTGGTGAATGATTGTGATGTGCTCATCAAACGGTTCGACCGGTATGTCTCCAGGCAGCTCGGCATTTTGACAGCTCATGCAAAGGAGACGCAGACACCTTCTGTCCAGAAACTGATTCAATGTATACAAGAATGGGTTGCGGTCCATCAGGCTTCTGTCTGAAGAAGCCTGATATGCGTTTAAGCCGGTTCAGCATAATAGACCTGTATAAAATATGTCACCGGTTCATCCGAGGAATTAAAATAACTGTGCGGCATCGCCCGAAGTCAGCACATGCTTTTCGTCATAAAGCTCAACCGTCAATTCACCGCTTTTGATTAAAATGTATTCTTCCCCTAAATGTGATTTTGCCTCATGGGCGCAGCCCGGCTTCAGGTCAACTATGCCTTGAAAACAAAAAGTCTGACCGTGACGGTGGTGAGCGAGATTATTTTGATGGCGGGCTTTCGCTTGTTTATATAAAAAGGGCATCAACGGCACATGCTGTTGATGCTTTTTTTGACATGCTAGGGTTTGGAGAGCACTTCAATTCCGACGTTGACCATTTTGTCCAGTCCCATAAAAGACAGGCAGATTTTGGCGCGTCTTTTCCTTTTATCGATCTTTTTAATAATGCCTTCCATTCCTTTAAGAGGCCCTGAGGCAACGGTTACTTTTGAATTTTCAATATAGACTTTTGAATAATCTACAGTGTCTCCTTCTCCGATCAGCCTGATAATAGGGAGGATTTCTTCATCCGTAATTGTCGTGAAATAGGTTTTACGCTCTTTGGAATAATATGCGCCGTTATTCACGATTCTGCATGAAATGGGGAGTTCTTTGATTTTATGAAATGTCCGCTCTGTCATCTTCGTTTTAAACAGCACATATCCCGGAAACATCTTTTTGAGTGCCTCGTATTTGATTCCGGCTTTTCGTTCTGTGACTTTTTTCTTGGGTATGATTGAGTAGAGAGCCTGCTCATCAAACTGCAGACGCAGAAATTTTTGAACTGTTTCTTCTTTTCCCGACTCTACAAAAAGTGCGTACCATTTCATGACTGGATCCTCCTTAGAATAATAAGAAATTATTATACAAAGAAAGTATTTAATGGATAGTATTTAAAATGATTAAAAATTTTTCTAATTCGTCTTTTTTTTACATAATATATGAAAATGAAAAATAAGTATAGACCCAATTGACAGAGAAGCGATGAATTTTCTTTGACATGAAAAGGGTTCAGGGAATTATCTGACATTTATCCCGAAACAATTATGCCGACTGTCCACCGAATATAAAACTGTGGAATAAATGTCAGAAAATAACGAAATAAAGCCTTGACATTATTATCTATAAATTGATATTATTCTCTTTAAATAGCAACTATTTGTTAAATTTATTAAATTGATGTAAAGCACCTATTAAATTTCAATCGCTGTTTCGGCACGTTGAAGAGGAAATAGGGATTATAAAAATGATTGTAGTGTATATATCTACATATACATGATAAGGGAGAAGTGTGCCGTCATCGCTGTTTTCGGGCATATTGGCACTGCAGCTTGTCATGAGAAACATTCAGTAAACAAGCAATATGTTTTAATATAAATTATGTTAGAAAAGGAAAACACAATGCGTTTGCGATTTTTAAACCTGTGCTGAATCGCAAACGCGTTTGTGTTTTTATTTTTATGCCGGTGTTTACACCAGTCAATATATGAAAATAAGAGACGTTTTTGTATGGAGAACCACATGTGATGTACAAAATTGGCGATGCGGAAAGGATGAGGATAAGATGCTTACGTTTGTGTTCCCGGGGCAGGGTTCTCAATTTAAAGGAATGGGAGCCGGACTGTTTGATGAATTTCAAGATCTGACACGTCAGGCTGATGACATATTAGGCTACTCTATAGAAGAATTGTGTCTGGAGGATCCGAATCACCAACTGGGGAAAACGCAATTTACCCAGCCGGCGTTATATACGGTGAGTGCACTCAGTTATTTAAAGAAAATGAAAGAGTCCGGCAGAGAGCCTGATTACGCCGCAGGGCACAGTTTAGGAGAATATAATGCGTTATTTGCGGCCGGCTGCTTTGATTTTGAGACCGGTTTGCAGCTTGTAAAAAAAAGAGGGGAGCTCATGAGCAAGGCAGCTCCCGGAGGCATGGCGGCGGTTTTGGGGTTTACGGCTGAACAAGTAAAAGAGGTTCTATCCGATTATCATCTGACCGGCATTGATATCGCTAACCACAATTCACCTTCACAAATTGTGATCGCCGGAACGAAACAAGACATTGAAAAAGCGGGCCCCGTCTTTGAAAAAGCCGGCGTGAGAATGTACCTTCCTTTAAATGTGAGCGGCGCCTTCCATTCCCGCTATATGAAAGATGCTGAAAAAGAGTTTGCAGATTATTTAGAAGAAACGGCGTTTTTGCCTCTTCGTTTTCCGGTGATCTCAAATCTTCATGCCGCACCTTATAAGAATGATGAAATCAAAACAAATCTGACTCTGCAAATGACCAATCAGGTAAAGTGGACGGACACGATACGCCGTCTGATGGGACTTGAAAATAATGAAATTGCAGAAGTCGGGCCCGGGGAAGTGCTGACAAAACTGACGCGTCAGATTAAAAAAGATGCCGTCCCATTACCTATGCCGAAAGAAGAGTCTGATACTGCTGATGTTAAAGCATCGGCAGCTGATTCGCAAAAAACGGCGGGAATGAGATTAGGGAATGAAGATTTAAAAAAAGATTATAACATCCAATATGCTTACATGACGGGCTCCATGTACAGGGGAATTGCTTCGGAACAGATGGTCATTAAAGCGGCAAAAGCGGGAATGCTGGGCTTTTTCGGAACGGGCGGATTGAGTATCGAACGGATCGGACAGGCCATCGGAACCATCCGGTCTGCACTGCGGCAAGGGGAAACATTCGGAATGAATCTTCTTCATCATATGATGTCACCTGACAAGGAAGTCAGAATGATAGATTTATATTTGAAAAACGGCATTCATCTTATTGAAGCATCGGCATTTATGGGCATAACCCCCGCTCTCGTGATATACAGGGCAAAGGGATTAAGCAGGAATCATGACGGGTCGGTGTCAGTTCAAAACAGAATCATCGCGAAAGTATCCCGGCCTGAAGTCGCTGAGGCCTTTCTAAGTCCGGCTCCGGCTCATGTGCTGGAAAGACTTGTGTCTGATAATCGGCTGACAGCCGGGGAAGCGGCGCTTGCCAAAGAAATTCCGATGGCTGATGACATTTGCGTTGAAGCGGATTCAGGAGGGCATACCGACCAAGGGATTCCGTATACATTAATGCCTGCCATGATCAGACTCAGAGACCGCATGATGGAGAAGCACGGTTATGCGAAAAAAGTAAGAATCGGCGCAGCCGGGGGCATCGGCACTCCGGAAGCGGCTGCTGCGGCGTTTCTGCTCGGCGCCGAATTTATCGGAACCGGTTCTATTAATCAATGCACGGTCGAAGCCGGGACAAGTGATTCAGTGAAAGATCTGCTTCAAGAAGCGAACGTGCAGGATACGTCATACGCTCCCGCGGGAGATATGTTTGAAGCGGGAGCAAGGGTGCAGGTGCTGAAAAAAGGCCTGTTTTTCCCGGCAAGAGCCAATAAACTTTTTGACTTGTACAGACAATACAATTCTTTAGATGAAATAGATGAAAAAACGAAAACATTAATTGAAGAAAAGTATTTCCAGCGCAGTTTTGAAGAGGTGTATGAGCAGTTGAAACGTGATAAATCTCCTGCACAGATCGCCAAAGCCGAACAGAATCCGAAACACAAAATGGCGATGGTATTTAAATGGTATTTTTCTCATACGACAAGGCTCGCTCTGGAAGGAAAAAGCGAAAGTAAAATAGATTACCAAATTCATTGCGGCCCTGCGCTCGGCGCGTTTAATCAATGGGTGAAAGGAACCCCGCTTGAAAATTGGAGAAACAGGCATGTCGATCTGATCGGCAAACAGCTCATGGAAGAAACAGCCGGCCTTCTTGCGCAAAGGCTGGTATCGATTACAGGCTGAGTATGACCAGCCATTACATTTTTTCTGCGGAGGACAGACCATGCTGATTGAAAATCATGAATTAACGATGAGCCATGTCGGGTTAGGGAATTTGAATGAGTACGCGCTGCTGCTGTTATTCGGCAACGCACACAGTCACCATTTAACGGACGGAACGGGATTCCGGCCTGATCAGATGGCCGATCACCAAGGGCTGATTTTGTATCCGGCTTATTTTATGACACATCTCAAAGTTCCTTCAGATAAGCCTCTTGATCAGTACCGATTATGGGACGAGGTTTCCGTCGGAGTCGATATCTCCCGGTTTGGAGAAACCATATTAGAATCTGATTATTTGTTCGGGCCGAAAGGAGCGGTCAGCTCTGATAAAAGCGAGTGGGACCGGGGACGGTTTCCTTCTATGAAAGCCAATAGTTTAATTGTCGTCGACGTCACACAAACAGAAGGTTCGACCCGAAAAGTCTCAGCGCCTAAGGCTGAATGCATTGCGGAACTTTCTAAGCTAGCCAAGCCGCCTTACGCGCTGATGCGGTCAAAGAAAATCAGAACGGACGCCTTCGGTATGAAGCCGGGCAATCTCAAAACAGCAGACCCCGTTTCATATCGGGTTCCTGTTGATCAGGATGCTGCGCCGGGGCATGCCATGGTGTTTGCGAAATTCAGCAAGATAATGGATGCGGCGGAATTTGAATGGATGACGCGCCGGTCGAAGCCGGGTTTTCCGGTTTCAATCGCGCGGCATTTATTTTTGCTTGAAAGAGAGACGTATTATTACGGAAATTGTTTTGCAGATGAAGAGCTTGATATTTATATGACGGGACACATTGAAGAATGCGATCCCGACTTTCACGGTGAGTCCCTCGGTATGATCTCAGTGGCGAAAATCAGCTATCAGATTGAAGTCTATATGAAAAGAAATCATACATTGCTGGCCATTTCCAAGGTGGATAAGCTGCTGGCGGTGCCGACCTCTTCACAAGATCATATTCCGGATTATAAACGGGTCATCAGGAGTTTATAAAATGAAGAATGGAGCTGAAAGCAAATGGAACAAACCAAGGAAATGAAGCAGATCATCGCTCAAATCATTCAGGACATTCAAGAACAGCAGTCATATCGGGCCGTCGAAGCGGGAGATGATGTGAGAGTCATAGAGGATCTGGGCTTCTCATCACTGGATATCGCTCAATTAGTCGCACAGATGGAGATGGAAACCGGAGTAGATCCTTTTTCCCAAGGAGAAACGATTTCCAGCATTACAACCGTCGGCAGCATTTGTGATATTTATCAAAAATATATGGACAGTGCTCAATCATGAAAACAGAAAGCGGGGGAGATATCAGCTGGGTGACTGATAAGCTTAGGGAAACGCAAGACAGTGAGTTTCTCATTTTTAAAGGGCAGACTTTTACGTATGATGATTTGCTGACACGAATCAGCTTTTTTCAGAAAGAGCTTGAACAAAACGGAATACGTGAAGGAGAATGTGTGGCGCTTATCGGGGATTATTCCCCGAACGCCATTTTTTTGCTGATGACGCTTTTGTTAAACCGAAATATCGTTGTCCCTCTCAGTAATGAGTCAAGGGAAAAGCATCTCGATATGTTTGAAGACGCGAAAGTGAATCAAATCATTGAAATAAATGAAAATGACAGCTGGACGCTTCGTGAAGGTTCTGAAAGCGCCGCTCACCCTCTGCTTGATGATCTGCGCGAGAGAGGGGAGTCAGGCATTATTATTTTCACATCGGGAACCTCCGGCAAAAGCAAAGCATCCGTGTTAAGCGCCGGCCGGCTGCTTGAAAAATATAAAACGGCGAAGAGAAAACCGCTGCGTACACTTATTTTTCTGAAATTGGATCATATCGGCGGCATTAATACGCTGTTTGCGATTCTGTTTAACGGGGGGACGATCGTCACATCAGACAGCAGAACGCCGGAGTCCGTTTATCAGGCGGTCGACAAACATGCTGTCCAAGTGCTCCCCGCCACCCCGACCTTTTTAAACATGCTGCTGATGTCCAAGGCGGATGCCGGATATAACCTCTCTTCACTCCGGCTGATCACTTACGGCACAGAGCCGATGCCCCAATCAACGCTGCGCGGCATCCACCGGCTGTTTCCGGATGTACGGCTGAAACAAACATACGGATTAACTGAACTGGGTATATTCTCAACGAAATCAAAAGACAGCCAATCCACTTGGATGAAAGTGGGCGGTGCCGGAACAGAGACCAAAATTACCGGAGGCACGCTTTGGGTCCGTTCTGAGTCGGCGATGCTCGGCTATTTAAACGCACCGTCACCTTTCGATGAAGACGGCTGGTACGACACCGGTGACCAGGTGGAAACAGACGGCGAATATATAAGAATTCTCGGAAGAAAGAGTGAAATCATTAATGTGGGCGGAGAGAAAGTGTTTCCGGCAGAGGTGGAAAGCGTCTTTCTGGAGATACCGAATGTCCGGGATGTTCTCATAACGGGCAGAAAAAATCCGATTACGGGCGAGATTGTCGCGGCAGAGGCCGTGCTTGAAAAAGAGGAAGATATCAAATCTTTCAGAAAGCGGGCCGTAGCTCATTGCAGACAGAAGCTGCAGCCATATCAGATACCGCAGATCATCTCTGTTACAGATCGGAAACTGTCTAATGATCGATTTAAAAAAATAAGAAACGTGTAAAACAGGAGGCAAATATGAATAACGGAAAAGTAGCGGTCGTCAGCGGAGGAAGCCGGGGGCTGGGAAAAGCGATTGTACAGACGCTTTTGGATGAGGATTACAAAGTAGCCGCTTTCAGCCGCAGTGAATCTGATTTTATTAACACATTGAGAGAGAGTGAAAAGTACCGCGGCCGCTTTTATTGGGAAGCGGCGGATGCGGCGGATGCCGCCGCCATGAAACAGTTTGTTCTTCAAGTATACCGCAAGTTTTCCAGAATAGACGGCTTGGTCAATAACGCCGGTTTGAACCTTGATCAGCTTCTGCCCCTGACCAATGATGAAGACATTGACCGCATCCTCAATCTGAATATCGGCTCAGTCATCAAGCTGACCCGAAACGTTTCCCGGGTCATGCTGAAACAAAATTCCGGATCAATCGTTAACATAAGCTCCATTATCGGCTCAAGAGGATTTAAAGGCACTTCAGTCTACAGCGCATCCAAAGCGGCTCTTGACGGCTTGACGCGAAGCCTGGCCAGGGAGCTCGGGTCTAAAGGAATCCGTGTCAATTCACTTGCGCCCGGTTTTGTGGACACCGATATGACGAAAAATATGCCGGAAAAACAAAAATCGCAGATTATCAGAAGGACGCCGATGGGACGTTTAGGCGAAACAGACGATATGACCGGACTCGTTCGTTTCCTGCTTTCTCCTGAATCGTCCTTTATGACCGGACAGACAATGGCGATAGACGGCGGATTAACTTGTTAAAGCACAGAAAAATTCTTTTGTACAAGGGATGGTATCCTCATGAAATGTATTAACGAATTTTTAAGAACGGTAATAGCGGAAAAGCTGGGTGCCGAGGTGACCGAAGCAGAAGATAAAACCGCTTTTTTTACTCTTGGCGTGACGTCTCTCATCAGTGAAGAAATCATGACCATATTGCATAAAGAATTTACCGGCCTTTCTGAAACGCTGCTGTTTGAATATCCGAACATTGAGAAATTGAGTGAGTTTTTAAGTGCGCAGAAACGAAATCCCGAAAGCGTTCTTGAATTCAAAGAAACGGAGCCTGATACGGGAAGCCGGCAGGAAGAAGTGCTTCCTGTACAGGCGGCTGAAAAGGTGCCCGAACCGGGAACGGACAGGAGTTCTGATATTGCGGTTATCGGAATGAGCGGGACGTTTCCGAAAGCGGAAAACCAGCATGATTTTTGGAACAATTTAATGGAAAATAAAGATTGTGTCTCCGAAATCCCTGAGGACAGATGGGACAGCTCTTATTACTCGGAAGAGAAAACGGCAGAATACGCGTCATACAGTAAATGGGGAGGTTTTATTGATCGTCCGGATCGATTTGACCCGCTGTTTTTTTCTGTTTCCCCGTGGGAAGCTGATTTAATGGACCCTCAGCAAAAATTGTATGTCACGTGCTGCTGGGAAGCGATGGAGGATGCCGGTTACGGGAACCCGGCGGCGAGGCCGACGGATCAAATCGGTGTATTCGCCGGAGTGACCTGGAATGAATATTCATTAATTGCACACGAAGAAGGTTTCCTCAAAGATCAGTATAAAGGCCCCGGCTCCTTATATTGGGGCATTCCGAACCGGGTTTCTTATTTCCTTGATCTCCATGGGCCGAGCATCGCTGTTGATACGGCGTGTTCTTCATCGCTTGTCGCCGTCCATCAGGCTTGTCAGGCCATTATGTCGGGCGACTGTGAAATGGCGCTTGCCGGAGGCGTCAACCTCAGCTTACATCCGCAAAAATACATGTTTTTAAGCCAATCGCATTTTCTGTCTTCTGAAGGAAAATGCCGCAGTTTCGGTGAAGGCGGAGACGGTTACGTGCCCGGTGAAGGCGCGGGAGCCGTTTTGTTAAAACCATTGAAAAAAGCGATTGCGGACAACGACCACATCTACGGTGTCATTAAGGGGTCCGCCACTAACCACGGCGGCAAAACGACCGGGTATACGGTGCCGAATCCGGAAGCGCACCGGGACCTGATTTTATCCGCTATAAACAGAGCCGCGGTAAGTCCGGCGGATATCAGCTACATTGAAGCTCACGGTACCGGCACGGCACTCGGCGATCCGATTGAGATACGCGGTCTGTCTATGGCATTTGAGAAACAGGCCGATGAGAACAATGACTGCGGAATCGGCTCGGTGAAATCCAATATCGGACATTTGGAAGCGGCTGCAGGGATCGCCGGTTTAATCAAGGTGCTTTTAAGCATGAAACATGAAACGCTTCCCGCCAGTCTGCACGCCGAGGAACTGAACCGCAAGATTACTTTTTCTGATTCGCCATTTTATGTTGTCCGAAACAACCGTCCGTGGCCGGCTGAAGGAGATAAACCGAGAATCGCCGCAATCAGTTCGTTCGGCGCAGGAGGCTCTAATGCCCATCTGATCGTAGGTGCTTATCAGCCAAAACGGCAAGCGGACGGGAATACTGAGCAAAAACCGCATGCCGTCGTACTAAGCGCACATTCCGAACAGCAGCTGAAAGAATATGCCGGGAAATTGAGCTCCTTTCTTGCCCGATTGGAAAACTCGCCTTCTGCCGGCGGATACAGCCTGGAAAATATCGCTGCCACCCTATTGTCAGGCAGAGAGCCTTTCTCCTTCCGGCTTGCGGTAATCGCATCATCTCTTTCTGAGCTGAAACAGCGATTGGACGGATTTGTGAGCGGTCACAGCGGCGGCAGGCATATTTACTTCGGAAAAGCGTCACCCGGGCGGCCGGACGTTTCTGGCCAATCCGTTTCAGATCCTGAAAAATTTGCCGCGCTGTGGGTGAAAGGCTTTCAAGGTTGCAAAAAGCCGGAAACGCCGTATCAGAAAGTTCCGCTTCCTACGTATCCGTTTTTAAAGGAAACGTCTTGGCTGACCGATCAAAAAAAGCGGTATACAAAAAAGCCCCAAAATACCAAAAGGCGTGAAGCGCTGCATCCTCTGCTAGATGAGAATGTTTCATCCGCCCGGAAAGGGACGTTTCAAAAGATATTTTCCAAGGATGAATATTTCTTTAAAGATCATTTAGTGAACGAAAAATACGTGCTCCCCGGAGTCTGTCATCTGGAAATGGCGGCATACGGCGCGGCATTGTGGGGAGAACGCCCGGCCGTCTCTCTCCAAAATGTGTGGTACATGGAGCCGATTGTGACAGGTACAGACCTAAGATCCGTCATGATAGAGTTTGAAGCGGAAAAAGAGCGTATAAGCTATGTCATTAAAGAAAAAGGAGCGGACGGCATCCTCTTTTCGCAAGGAGAAGTGATTTGTAAAGAAAAAGGAGCGTCTTTTGAGGCCCCGGCTTTTCAGCTCCCGGCGCCATTTGCGCAGAGAACGGAGCCGAAAGACATCTATCACTCGTTCTCTGAGGCGGGAATCGTGCAAAAGGACAGTTTTCAGGTCATCCGCGAATTCTCTTATACAGAAAGGAAAGCACTGGCCAAATTAACGCTCCCGTCACACTTGGAAGCCGATTTTAAACAGTACATCCTACATCCGTCCTTAATGGATGGCGCTGTTCAAACTGCAATGGCGCATGTGCTGCAATTTCAAAAAGAGCCTGCGCTTATCGTACCGTTTTCCTTCGGAGAAATACAGCTGCTTGAACCGTTAGCGAAAACCGTATTTGTGCATGCGGAGGTAAAAGCGGCCTCCGTTCACCAATTTGATCTGCATATTTGTGATGAGCGCGGCGCGCTGTTGGCGGCAGTGAAAGATTTTATCATAAAAGAGGTGCAGGAAAGCGCCGGGTTTAACCAAAAAGCCGGCGTCACGCCGAAGAAAAGCCGTGAAACGGAATTGCTTATGACACCGGTTTGGAACACCGTCACCATTCCGGAAACCGGCATGCCTTTCATGCGTGAAGAAAAAATAATCGTCATCGGGGCCGGGCCGGATGTTCAGCAGGCTTTGAAAGAGATGTATTCCGATGTCCGTTTTCCGGACATCACTTCTTTGGACAGCGCGGAACAAATGGCTGAAACACTGAAAGCGCAAGGCTCTTTTCAACACATGATATGGGCGGCGCCGGATCATCCCATTCCATCCGTTTATGATGCGGATACGGCCGAGGGACAGGAGCACGGGGTCATGCAGCTTTTCCGGCTGGTAAAAGCGCTTCTGCTTCTGAATTTTGACACGGAACAACTATCATTGACAATCTGCACGTTTCAAGCACAGCCGATTCATGAACATGATGAGGTCAATCCGAGTCATGCAAGCATACACGGATTAGCGGGGTCGCTCGCAAAAGAATACACCAATTGGAGCATCCGGCTTCTTGATTTGGAATCTCAAAGGGGAGACCGGCATCTTCCTGATGTCTTCTCTTTACCGGCGGACCCCGAGGGAAATCCGTGGGTCTTTCGCGCAGGTCAGTGGCACCGACAGCAATTGGCCGTCTGCCGGCCTCATGCAGATGAGCCTTCATTATACCGGCACGGCGGGGTTTATGTGATTATCGGCGGAGCAGGCGGAATAGGAGAAGTATGGACTGAATATATGATTCAGACCTATCAGGCGAAAATTGTCTGGATCGGGAGACGGAAAAAAGATACACAGATTGAAAGAAAGCTGAAAAGACTTGCAGCTTTAGGTCCCGCACCGCAATATTTCAGCACGGATGCTGCGGATTTTGACTCTCTCAAACGGGCGTATGACACCATTGTGAAGGAAAATGGAAAGGTCCGCGGAATCATTCATTCCGCCATCGTGTTATCAGACCGAAGTTTTGCCAATATGGAAGAGGATCAGTTCCGCGCTTCACTTTCTGCAAAAACTGATGTGAGCTTGCAGATTGCCCGGGTAGCTGAAGGGGAACCCCTGGATTTCTTGCTGTTTTTCTCTTCGATGATGTCGTTTCAAAAAGCGCCGGGACAGAGCAATTATGCCGCCGGGTGCACGTTTAAAGACGCTTTTGCTAAGCGGATCTCACAGAAAGCGCCGTATGCCGTAAAAGTTGTCAATTGGGGTTTTTGGGGAAGTGTCGGCGTCGTGGCTTCAGAACAATACCGGAAACGAATGGAGCGGGACGGAATCGCTTCTATTGAGGCGCCCGAAGCGATGAAAACGCTGGAAACCCTGCTTTCCGGACCTCATGACCAGCTGGCGCTGATTAAAACGACAGATCCGCTTTTTATGAAGGACGATCTGAAAGAACAAGTAACGGTTTATCCGGAAAAGATTCCTTCCGCACTCGGACAATTAGCGGTTAACATCACGCAGAATGACGAAGCTGAGCGGTTAAAAGCATCAAGTGTCATGAGCTGCATGAGAGATATGGAATCCCTTATTGAAAAAATGCTTGTATCAACCCTTTATGAGATGGGAGCCGGGCTTGACCAGGCTTTGCCGTTATTTCAATCGGCTGCCGGCATAACGGAACAATACAGCAGATGGCTGAAAGAGAGCTTTGTCCTCCTGAATACATTAGCGCTTGCTCCGGAAAAAACGGATTTAGGGCAGGTGTGGGAGGAATGGGAGCGGAAAAAAGAGACTTGGCTGCGCCAGAAAGACATGAGGGCGCATGTCAGATTGGCGGAAGAGACATTGCGTGTGCTTCCAGACATTTTAACCGGTAAGCTTCCGGCAACGGAAGTGATGTTCCCTGACTCCTCCTTCCGTCTTGTGGAAGGCATTTACCGCAATAATATCATTTCTGATTTTTTCAATGACAAGCTTGCTGACACATTGATTGCAGTTCTGCGGGAACGTCTGGAAAAAGACCCGCAGGCGAAAATCCGCATCTTA
The DNA here is from genome assembly GCF_042296235.1 of Bacillus sp. A1. NCBI lineage: Bacteria > Bacillati > Bacillota > Bacilli > Caryophanales > Bacillaceae > Bacillus > Bacillus sp. A1. The sequence continues at coordinate 2,417,791 of NZ_CP141181.1, read as the reverse complement.
GAAATCGGAGCCGGAACGGGCGGGACGAGCGCCGTGGTCATGAGAAAATTGAAACCGTATGAAGCGCATATTGCCGAATATTGTTTCACGGATATTTCTAAAGCATTTCTTTTACATGCAGAAGACATATTCGGTCCGGAATATCCTTATGTCACTTATAAAATATTCAACGCTGAGCAGCCGGTATCAACAGAAGCGCCGGACATCGGCACGTATGACGCAGTGATCGCGACCAATGTGCTTCATGCGACAAAAAATATCCGCTCTGCGCTGCGCCATGCGAAAGCAATGCTGCAAAAAAACGGCCAGCTGTTTATAAATGAGATCAACAGCCGCACCATATTCAACCATGTGACGTTCGGCCTTCTTGAAGGCTGGTGGCTGTATGAGGATCATGATTTACGGATTCCGGGCTGTCCGGGGGTTGAGCCGGCCGGCTGGGCGGAAGCGCTTTCGCTTGAAGGGTTCGTCCATCCTCTGTTTCCAGCTGAAGCCGCACACGACTTAGGCCAGCAGATTATAGCGGCTGAAAGTGACGGAACGGTCAGGCTTGCCCTCCCGCAGGCGTCAGAAGAGAAGCCGGAGCGCCGTCCGTATGACGCAGATGGTCTTTCGGATGATACTTTGCATTTCAGCCTGAGAGAAAAAAGCGTTGAACTGATGAAGAAGGTAATCGGTGAAGCGCTTAAAGTGCCGGCGCATCGTCTTTTATCCCATGAACCTTTAACCGCATACGGATTGGATTCCATACTGGTCGTCAGACTGACCAACGCGTTAAAAGACGTCTTCGGTTCTGTCAGCAGCACTTTGTTTTTTGAATATCAAACCATTGATGAGCTTGCTGATTACTTTCTGTCTTCCCGTAAAGAAGCGCTCGAGCGGCAATTCGGGAATGGACCGGCTCATCCCGAAAACGCCGGACGGGTGCAGGCTCCCGCAGAAAGCGCCGCGCCGATTCCAAACGTAAGAGAACGGGGCATCACATATCTGACGGAATTAATAGGAAAAACGCTGAAGATTCCGAGCGGGAGAATGGATCCGTCGGTTTCCTTAACCGCATACGGTTTGGATTCTATTCTGGTCGTCAGGCTCACGAATGCTTTTCGTAACGTATTTGACCAAATGACCAGCACCCTCTTTTTTGAATATCAGACGATAGAAGAAATCGCGGATTACCTGCTTCTTTCTCAGCGGGGAGCATTTATGAAAGCGATGGGTGTGCGTGAGGAGCAGCTGTCTGATCACACAGATAACCTGAATGTAAAACAAAACAAGATTCCTCAAAACGAGGAAGGCAGCAGGACGAACGGAGATCCCTCTATCCAGGATATCGCTGTCATCGGTCTGTCAGGCCGGTATCCGGGCGCCGATCACGTTGATGAGCTGTGGGAAAATGTAAAAGCCGGCAGGCATTCTATTACTGAAGTGCCGAAAGATCGCTGGGACTGGAAAACGTTTTATAACGAGGAACGCGGAAAATGGGGGTCCATTTATTCAAAATGGGGCGGTTTTCTCGATGACATTGATACATTTGATCCGCTGTTTTTCCGTATATCTCCCGCGGAAGCTGAAAGGATGGATCCGCAGGAAAGGTTGTTTCTGCAGACTGCTTATTCAAGCATTGAAGATGCGGGGTACACCCCGGCCACGCTTTGTGACAGCCGGAAAATCGGAGTCTTTGCCGGTGTGATGAACAGCAATTACCCGACAGTTCCCAGCGACTGGTCTATCGCAAACAGAGTATCGTTTTTGTTCAATTTCCAAGGGCCGAGTATGGCTGTGGATACAGCCTGCTCTTCTTCTTTAACAGCTGTCCATCTCGCCGCAGAAAGCCTGCGGAGCGGAATGAGTGAAACAGCGATTGCCGGCGGAGTCAATCTTATCGTTGATCCGGCTCACTATGAGCGGCTGTCCGCTTTTTCAATGCTGTCTCCCGGTGATAAATGCAAATCTTTCGGAGACAGGGCGGACGGTTTTGTTGACGGTGAAGGAGTAGGGGCGATTGTGTTAAAGCCGCTTGCTCAAGCGGAGAAAGACGGCGATCATATTTACGGCGTTATCAAAGGAAGCATGCTGAACGCAGCAGGCAGGACAAACGCTTATATGGTGCCGAATCCGAAAGCGCAGTTTGATCTGATCGCAGAGACATTGAAACGGACAGACATTCACCCGAGAACGGTCAGTTACTTGGAAGCCCACGGAACGGGCACTGCGCTCGGTGATCCGATTGAAATCGACGGGTTAACGAAAGCTTTTCGCCTGACAACAGAAGACCGGCAGTTTTGTTCCATCGGTTCAATTAAATCAAATATCGGACATTTAGAAAGCGCTGCCGGGATTGCGGGAATCACCAAACTGCTTCTCCAATTGAAACATAAGAGGATTGCCCCTTCATTGCATGCGGCGGAATTGAATCCGAATATTGAGTTTGAGCACACTCCGTTTTTCGTACAGCAAAAAGAAACGGAATGGAAACGACCTGTCTTGAATATCACGGGTGAAATGAAAGAATATCCGAGAATTGCCGGTATTTCCTCATTTGGAGCAGGAGGTTCAAACGCGCATGTCATCATTCAGGAATATGTGCCGTCTGACAGCCTGAAACCAATGGAAAACGCGTCTGTTTCTCCGCAAAAACCGGCTGTTATTATTTTATCAGCACGAAATGAGCAGCAATTGAAAGAGCGCGCCCGCCAGCTTCTGGATGATGTCATAAGAAAAAAACGTTCTGACGGGGATTTGGCCAAGATCGCTTACACGCTTCAGGCGGGAAGAGAACCGATGGCTGAGCGGCTTGCATTTACGGCCGAGTCGATAGAAGAACTGAAAATGAAGCTTATGAGCTCCTCAAACGATTATAATATCGACCATGCTCATATCTGGCGGGGCAGGACAGCCAAACATCATTCATTGGCGGCTTCGCTCACTTCTGATGAAGATATGGCGCTTACCATAAATGCCTGGCTGAAAAAAGGGAAATACGGAAAGCTGCTTGACCTTTGGGTTAAAGGACTTGACGTCGATTGGTCAGCTCTTTATCAGCGCAACCCGGGCCGCATCAGTCTCCCGGCTTACCCTTTTGCCAAAGACCGATATTGGGTCACAAAAGCTGATGTGTCACTTGACAAAACAGGCTCAGCGGAAAGTGAGAAAGCGGCCAGACTTCACCCGCTGCTCCACGCGAATACATCGACCTTTACCGCCCAGCGCTTTACTTCTGTTTTTTCAGGGCGTGAACCGTTTTTTGCCGATCACATCGTCAATGGAAAACCGGTGCTTCCGGGCGCGGCTGCTTTAGAAATGGCCCGGGCCGCCGTTACGCTTGCCGCTGAAGACTTGCCGGGCGGGAAAGCGGGTGTCCGGCTCAAACAGATCGTTTGGCTCCGTCCGGTGACGGCGCTTTCTGAAGGAGTGACCCTTCATGTAAAGCTTCAGCCGGAAGAAAACGGAGACATCGCTTTTGAAGCGTATGCCGAAGGGGAAGAGCCGCTTGTCTTTTTCCAGGGAAAGGCCGTGCTCGAAGAGACGGAGCGTGCTCCTGTACTCGATGTGGAAGCGGTTCAGGCGCGCTGCGGCGGCCGGCGTATGTCAAAGGCTGAGTGCTATGAAGCATTCGACAGTCTCGGCATCACCTACGGACCGTCTCATCAGGCGCTTGACGCCGTCTATGCCGGAAGCGGAGAAGTGCTCGCGAAGCTCACTCTTCCGCCGTCCGCCCGCGAAGAAAAGGAGCCGTTCATCCTGCATCCGAGCATGCTGGACGCCGCCCTTCAGGCTTCTATCGGTCTCGTGCTCTCAGACGGTTCCGCGTCCGGACGGCCGTTTCTGCCGTTTGCCCTCCGGGATATGCAGGTGTTTTCTGCATGCCGTGAGACGATGTGGGCGGTGCTTTCCTCAGCGGACGGCGCCTATCATATTGAGCTGTGTGATGAAAACGGCGAGGTATGCGTCCGATTGACGGGGCTCACCGCCCGTTTTCTGGAAGAGGAAACGGAGGGAAAACCGCTCTTGCTTCAGCCAAAGTGGCAGGAATCACCGCCGGATGAAGGCGGCGGACAAGAAGAGTCTTTCAGATACGTGACGCTGTATGGCGGAATGAACGCTGAAGACATAAGCGGCGCAGTATGTGCGGCTGACGGCGAAGGTCCGATTGAAGACCGTTATGACGCCTGCGCGGCGGAGCTGTCAGCGATCGTCAAGCGTCTTATCAAAGAAAAACAGAAGGGAAAAACGCTGATCCAGCTTCTTGTCCCCGACAGGGGGGAAGACAATGTATTGGCGGGGCTGGCCGCTTTTCTGAAAACGGCTCACCTTGAACATCCGAAGCTGTACGGCCAAGTCATCCAAGCCGATCCGGACGAGTCAGCATCATCGCTTCTTGCCAAGCTGAAAGAAAACCGGGCGCATCCTGAACAAGCGGAAATCCGTTATGAAGGCGGCAAACGTTTCGTCAGAAACTGGCGTCACCTGCCTGCGCTTCAAAGCGGCGCCGTTCCGTGGAAAGACGAAGGGGTTTACCTCCTTACCGGGGGAGCGGGCGGCATCGGGCTGATTTTCGCTGAAGAAATAGCCTCCCGCGTCAAAAATGCCGTCCTCGTATTAACGGGGAGGGCGGAAGCGCTAGATGAAGAGCGCTCCGCCCGCTTACGGCGCTTGGAAGCGACGGGTGCCCGCGTACTGTATCAACCGGTTGATGTGACAGACAGGGCGGCGGTCATCGCCCTCATCCGCGGCATACAGGAGGAGCACGGAACACTCGACGGGATCATTCACGGCGCAGGCGTGATCGCCGACAATTACATTCTGAACCAGACAGAAAACGAACGGAAGACCGTCATGGCGCCGAAAGTGAAAGGGCTTATCAATCTTGATGAAGCAGCGAAAGATGTGCGGCTGGACTTTTTCATTCTGTTTTCTTCCTTGGCGGGAGGCATGGGAAATCCGGGGCAGGCCGGTTATGCGGCAGCCAACGCATTTATGGATGTTTATGCAGCCCGTCGAAATCGTCTCGTGCGGGACAACAAGCGGAGCGGGCAGACCCTGTCCGTCAACTGGCCGCTTTGGGAAGAAGGCGGTATGCGCGTGGACAAAGAGACAGAAAGGCTGATGTATGAACAGACCGGAATGAAAGCCATGCGATCGGCTTCAGGCATCCAGGCGCTTTACGCCGCTTTTGCCTCCGGAGAACACCAGGTCATGGTGGCAGAAGGCGACGAGAAACGGATTCGAAAAAACCTGATGCCTGAAGCGTCAGAACCGTCCCATAGCATTCATGTGTCAAGGAAGACGCACGTCCATCTGCCAAATAAAGTACAAGCGGAACTCAAACATATGATATCAGGCATTCTGAAGGTGAAAGAAGAAGAAATAGATGCTGAATCAGAGATGAGAGATTATGGCTTTGATTCGGTTTCATTCACGCAGTTTGCAAATGAACTAAATAAAATGTATGGGCTTGAACTGACGCCGGCCGTGTTTTTTGAATACCCGACAGTCTTTAGTTTTGCCCAATACTTGCTGACGGAACATCCGGATACATTCGGCTCACAGGAAGAAACAGAAACGGAGAAACCGGTTGAGCATAAAAAAATGAAGACGGAGCCATTCTCGATTCCGTCCCGCCTTCCTAAAACAAAAACCGCAGCTGCACCTGAAGAGCCCGTGGCGATAATCGGAATCAGCTGTGCATTTCCAATGGCTGAAAATCCGGAAATGTTTTGGGAGAATTTAGCCGGAGAAAAAGACTGCATTTCTGAAATACCGCCGGAGCGCTGGGACTGGAGACAGTATTACGGAGATCCGCAGAAAGATAAAAATGCGAGCAATGTAAAGTGGGGCGGCTTCATTGATGAAACCGCTCAATTTGATCCTTTATTCTTCGGTATTTCTCCGCATGAAGCCGAAATGATGGATCCTCAGCAAAGACTTTTAATGATGCATGTATGGAAAGCGATTGAAGATGCCGGCTGCTCTGCCAAAAGCCTGTCAGGTACAAATACAGGCATTTTTGCAGGCACGGCAAACAGCGGTTACGCCCAGGAAGCTTCAAAGTTCCATATAGAGATTGAGGGTTCTTCCGCCGCCGGGACGGTTCCGTCAATCGGTCCGAACCGCATGAGCTATTTTCTGAATATACATGGGCCGAGCGAACCGATTGAAACCGCCTGTTCAAGCTCATTGGTCGCTGTCCACCGTGCGGTCAGGGCAATTCAGGCCGGAGACTGCGGCATCGCGATTGCAGGAGGCGTCAATGCTATTGTGTCGCCGGATATGCATATCAGCTTTAATAAAGCGGGAATGCTCAGTGAAGACGGGCGCTGCAAAACATTTTCCGATCAAGCGGACGGGTATGTCAGAGCTGAAGGTGCCGGCATGATTGTTTTGAAAACATTATCCGATGCGGAACGTGACGGCGACCGTATTTATGCCGTTATCCGCGGAACGGCGGAAAATCATGGCGGAAGGGCTGCTTCCCTTACATCGCCGAATCCGAAAGCACAGACAGAAGTCATGATAAAAGCGTATCAGCAAGCGAACATCGACCCCCATACAGTGAGTTATATTGAAGCCCACGGCACGGGAACGGCGCTCGGAGATCCGATAGAAATCAACGGACTCAAAGCGGCTTTTGCAGCGCTTTATCAGAAAGCCGGAGTAACGGCACCCGAGCAGCCTCATTGCGGCCTCGGTTCCGTCAAAACGAATATCGGCCACACAGAGCTTGCCGCCGGCATGGCCGGGCTTTTAAAAATTATTTTGCAGATGCAGCACAAAACGCTCGTTAAAAGTCTGCATTGTGAAACCGTTAATCCGTATATCAGCCTAGACGGAAGCCCGTTTTATTTCGTCCGCGACACTCAGCCGTGGAAAGCGGCGACTGATGATAGCGGAAATGAACTGCCGCGGAGAGCGGGTGTCAGCTCGTTCGGATTTGGCGGTGTCAATGCTCATGTCGTGCTCGAAGAATATGTTTCTCCTGTTGAAGAGAAACAATGGACGGCCGGTGAACTTCAGCCGTCCTTATTCATTCTCTCGGCAAAGACGGCGGAACAGCTGAAGGAACGTGCGGAACAGCTGCGCAGATATTTGGAAAAGTCACATTCAGCTGACGGAGCTCTTGCGGATATCGCTTATACGCTTCAGCTTGGCCGGGATGAAATGGAAGAGCGCCTTGCCGTCATTGCTGAAACAAAAGAAGAGCTTACGAACGCGCTGAATGATTTCCTCAGCGGCAAGGAGACGGGGCAGAATTTCTTTACAGGCCGGAACAAAGCGATGAAACAGCTGTTTACAGAGATGACGGACAACGCAGAAATGAGCGGGGCCGTAGATCAATGGATTGAAGCAGGAAAGTATGCAAGGCTTGCAAAATTATGGGTGCAAGGCTTGCATATTGATTGGAGTAAATTATATCCGGACGAAAGACCGAAAAAAGTCAGCCTGCCCGTCTATCCTTTTGCGAAAACACATTGCTGGATACCGCACAGTGCGCAGCATATAAGGCACCGGGAGACTTATGAGACTGATACGTCCCCGCTTGAGACTTATGAGCGCCTGCTTGATGAATTGGAGAAAAACGAAATAAGCATAGAAGCCGCTGTAAAAAGAACGATCGGTTTTTACAGGGATTAGCGTAATGGAGGAAACCATATGAAAGAGTTTCTGCACCGGGTTTTTTCTGACGTCAAAAATAAAAAAATGACAAAACAGGATGCGATCGGCATTTTGCGCGATTATGATATGCGGATGGGACTTCGCCAAGCGGATTCCCTTCATCCGCTTGCTCAGCAGCATATTTCCGATGAAACGGGACAGGGATTCTCGGCAGCTTTCAGCGGCCGGGAATTTTTTCTCGCTGATGTTTCTTTACAGCATAAAAAGCTTATGCCCGGAGAACTTCTTTTGGAAATGGCGAGAGCTGCGGCTGTTTTGACAGTAAAGGAGACTGCGGCTGTCCGGCTGACGCATATCGTGTGGTCAAAGCCCATTTTGACTGAGGCTGAGCCGTTCCATATCGAGATCAGGCTGATACCCGCAGAGGGTGAAGCCAAAAGGTTTGAGATTTATAATCCATTTTCTGCTGATTCCAGTCATTATGATGTGTACAGCCAAGGGACGATTCAGCCAGTTGATGCTGCGCCCGGCATGCTGGATATCAGCCGCTTGAAGGAAAACAGCGGTTCCCTGATGGATAAGCAGCAAATTGAAGCCATCACTCAGAACGATACCGTTCAATACAGTGAGCACATGAAAGGAATTGAGCGTATTTACGCCTCAGCAGGACGGATGCTGGCAGACATAACAATTCCATTGACAGACCAAAAAGAATCCGCCCGATTCGGCCTCCCACCCTGTGTGATGCAAAGTGTGACAGAGGCATGCGCGCTGCTTGGCGGCAAAGAATATAAAACGCTCGCCCCGGTTTCATTGGACGAGCTTTTGTTTTATGAATCTTGTCCTGACAAGGTATGGGCCGAGATACAAGAGAAGGCGGGGAGCTTTTATATTGATTTATGTGACGAAGAAGGAAAAATATGGGCTTCTCTGTCGGGGTTGAAGCTGCAGCCTGTCATCAAGACGGGCGCTTCCGGAAAAACCAATGCCGAACACCGCAGTGAACGTTTGTATGAACAAACGCTTCTTCAGCTCAAAACGCTTTTTGGCCTGACTGCAAAAATTGCTGTTTCCAACATAGATACTGAAGAGCCGCTGGAAACCTACGGAATAAACTCAGTCACTGTGACGAAATTAAACCGCGAATTGTCTCTGCTTTTCGGTGACCTTTCCAAAACGGTTTTTTACGAATATAAGACACTGGGCTCCCTGGCAGCTCACTTTGTCACGGATTATCCGAATGAATGCCGAAAATGGACAAATGATGATGAGCACCGTTCAGGCATATCAGAACAGGTTTTGGCAAATGAAGATTTTCCGGTGCTTCCGTCGTTTATCAAGCGAAAGAAACGGTCTGCTTTTTCCAATGAGAAACAGACAAAAGAAGGGATTGCGATTATCGGAGTCAGCGGACGTTATCCGCAAGCTGAAACACTTGAAGAGTACTGGGATAACTTAGCGGCCGGAAAAGACTGTGTGACCGAAATTCCCGAAGAGCGCTGGGAAAAGGACAAGTACTACAACCCTGATCCCGAAGCGGCCGTGAAAGCAGGGAAAAGTTACAGTAAGCGGGGCGGGTTTCTGAAAGATGCCGCTTTCTTTGATCCGCTGTTTTTTCAAATTTCACCCCGTGATGCTTTGAATATGGACCCGCAGGAGCGTCTCTTTATTGAAATGTGCTGGCAGGTGCTGGAGGATGCCGGTTATACGAAGGAACAGCTTGAGAATCTGTATAACGGCCGGGTCGGCGTTTTTGCTGGCATTACGAAAAACGGGTACGGAATGTACTGGAAAAACGGCGGCACCCTGCAGCCAAAAACGTCGTTCAGTTCAGCGGCCAACAGAGTTTCCTATTTTCTTAATCTGAAAGGGCCGAGCATGCCGGTCGACACGATGTGCTCGTCTTCGCTGACTGCAATTCATGAAGCGTGTGAAAACATCCTTCGCGGCGAATGTGACATGGCGATTGCCGGCGGTGTGAATGTGTATACGCATCCTTCGGCTTATGCGGAGCTCAGCGCCTATCGAATGCTTTCAAAAGACGGAACGTGCAAAAGTTTCGGTGAAGGCGGGGACGGATTTGTTCCCGGGGAAGGCGTCGGGGCCGTGCTGTTAAAGCCGCTGTCAAAAGCGATGGCTGATAAGGACCATATTTACGGGGTGATTCGCGGCACTCATATCAATCACGGCGGCAGAACAAACGGGTATACAGTGCCGAGTCCGAGCGCCCAGGCTGACGTGATTTCCGGCGCGCTTGAAAAATCAGGAATACATCCGCGGATGATCAGCTGTATCGAAGCCCACGGCACGGGCACTGAACTCGGAGATCCGATCGAAATTGACGGTTTGACCCGCGCATTTCAAACGAAAACGTCAGATAAAGGCTTTTGCGCCATCAGCTCAGTTAAATCCAATATCGGGCATTTGGAAGCCGCGGCAGGCATCGCCGGTGTAACAAAACTGCTGCTCCAGTTTCAAAAACGAAAGCTGGCCCCTTCATTACATTGCCGAAAATTGAATCCGAATATTGCATTTGACCGGACGCCGTTTGCGGTGCAGCGTGAATTGGCAGACTGGAAACGGCCGGTCATTGAGGAAAACGGAGCGCAGAAAGAGATTCCGAGAATCGCGGGAATCTCTTCTTTTGGCGCGGGCGGGGCAAATGCCCACATATTGATAGAAGAATATATTGAACCTGATAGGGAGATTTCTGAGCCATTCACAGATGAAGATCCCGCAGTCATTTTATTATCCGCCAAACAGGAGGCCAGCCTGAAGCAGCGGGCGCAGCAGCTTCTTCAAGCGATCAGAAAAAATGACGTCACAGACCGCAGCCTCCGGGATGCGGCTTACACCCTTCAAACCGGAAGAGAAGCGATGGAAGAACGTGCGGCGTTTATTGTGACGTCGACAGAGCAGTTAGCGGAAAAACTGCAGCGTTTTATTGACGGCGGAACAGACGGCTGCTTCAGGGGAAAAAGCAAACAGTATAAAGATATTCTAGCCGTTTTTAAGGATGAAGATATGCAGGAAGCCGTCCGTAAATGGATGAAAAGAAAAAAATTCGCGAAGCTTCTGGAACTTTGGGTAAAAGGGCTGAAGATTGATTGGTCAGAGCTTTATAACGGCAGCCTGCCGCATCGCGTCAGCCTTCCCGGTTATCCATTTATAAAGGATCGTTATTGGCCGGACGATGCAGCGCCGGACAATGTTCGTGATGCTGAAACACATTCTGAAACATTTCGTGAATTCCGCTTTTTACAGAAAAGCTGGGCAGAAAGCAGCCGTGTTCCGGCTAAGGAAGTGCGGGGCGTCATCGGAATAGCCGCTGATCACCAGACAGGAAATTTGGCCGTTGAGCTGTCCCGTTATTTCCCCGAGTCTGAAATCATTGACGCTGCATCACCGGAAATATCCGGGGACGCGGCCCGATTTGGCGGTCTGATTGATGTGACGGGGTGCGGGACGGAAATCAAGCATGAGGACGGCTGGATTCATCGTCTGCAGTCTCTCGTTGACAACAGAAACCGCGGCCGAAAGCTTCAGCTGCTTTGTGTGACAAAGGGGCTTGAACCTTTTGCAAATGAAACGATAAATCTCTCAGGTGCAAAAAAGGCCGGATTGTACCGTATGCTCCAAAGTGAGTATAAGGATATCCGCTCGCGGCATATGGATGCAGAACGGACTGCTGAAGATTCCGAGCTGGCAAACCAGATCGCAGAGGAGTTTTTTCGCGATTCTGCAGACATCGAAGTGTGTTACCGAAACGGTGTGCGCTATCACGCGCGGTTAAAGGAAACAAACAGCTTAGCTGAAAAAGAATTTTCATTTCCGAAAGACCATGTGCTCTGGATCACCGGAGGGACCCGGGGACTCGGATATTTATTCGCCCGGCATTTTGCCGAACGTTACGGAGTCACGAAACTCGTGCTTACCGGAAAAGAAACAATGCCTCCGAAAGCGGAGTGGGATGATCATATCAAACGGAATTCCCCGTTTTCCGATAAAGTGAGAAGAATCAGAGAGCTCGAACAAAAAGGTGTCCGGACGGAAGTGCTGTCTGTATCTTCCGGCCCTGAATATGAGCAGGCCGTCAGCCGGGTGAAAGAGAAGATGGGGCCGATAGGAGGCGTGATACACGCAGCGGGAGCCGTAGATCTCGATCATCCAGCCTTTATCCGCAAAACGAGAGAACAGATGATGCCCGTGCTTGAACCTAAAACAGACGGGCTGGACCTTTTGTATCAAGCGCTGCACAAGGAGCCTCTCCGGTTTTTTGCGCTGTTTTCTTCAGTGTCCGGCGTGATGCCGGAATTAGGAGCGGGACAAAGCGATTATGCCATGGCTAACGCCTATATGGATTATTTTGCGGCCGCAAAAGGTTTTCCGGTGCTGAGCATCCAATGGCCGAGCTGGAAAGAAACGGGTATGGGCGAATCAAAAAGCCGGGCCTATCTGAAAAGCGGTTTAAAGAGCATCACTGACAGAGAAGGGCTGAGTCTGTTTGATGCCGTTATGGCAGGCGATTGCGGATCTGTTATTATGCCGGCCGTCATTCACCCGGAAAAATGGGAGCCCGACCGTCTGATGCTTTCAACCGGCCTTACCGAAACAAAGCAGCATGTACAGGGTGAGACAGAAAGCGTAGAGGAGTGGCTGACGGGCATTTGCTGCCGGGAATTAAGACTGGAGCCGTCAAGATTTGAATCTGATACACCGTTTCAAGATTACGGAGCCGATTCCATCATGCTTGCCCAAGTGTCCAGAGCGATCGGAAAGAGGATCAAAGCTGACCTTGACCCGGCGGTGCTGTATGAATACCCTACGGTTGCTGCGCTGGCGGGATGGCTTGAAACAGCATATCCGGAAATCAAAGATGCCGTTTCAAAACCGGTTCAGCCTGTAATCCCGGACGTTCCCAAACAAACAGCAGCCGCTGTCATTCAGCCTTCTGGCGCTGCAGCGGCGCAAGACATCGCTGTTGTCGGAATGTCCTGCCGTTTTCCTGGAGCTGAATCAATTGAAGCTTATTGGAAGCTGCTGTCTGAAGGAACGTCGGCCATTCAAAGGGTGCCGAAAGAGCGCTGGAAAACGGAGAAGGCGGATTATGCGGGCCTTTTAAAAAATGTAACGCATTTTGACCCGGAGTTTTTCCTTATTCCCGAAGAAGACATCAAGGCAATGGATATCCAGTCCTTTCTTATATTAGAAGAGGCGCTTCATCTGTTCAGAGACAGCGGTTACTCTTTACAAGAAATGAAAGGCAGGTCAGCCGGTGTCTATTTAGGAGGACGCGGCGGCAGTATGCCTGACGAAAACCGTCTGAAGCATGCAAAAAATCCGATAGTCGCCGCCGGCCCGAATTACTTGGCGGCCAATCTTTCTCAGTTTTTTGATTTGAAGGGGCCGAGTCTTGTTTTGGATACGGCCTGTTCTTCAGCGCTTGTCGGTATGAATATGGCGATACAGGCGCTTTCTTGCGGTGAAATCGACTCAGCGGTGGTCGGGGGAGTCAGTCTGCTGGAATCCGGTCAAACCCACCGGATGTTCGAACTTCGCAATCTGTTAAGCGAAGAGCCTGCGTTTCATATTTTTGACCGCCGCACCGGCGGCATCGTATTGGGAGAAGGCGTCGGAATGGTGTATTTAAAAACAGCGGCCCAGGCTGTAAAAGACGGGGACCGGATTCATGCGGTCATTAAAGGCATTTCCGTAAACAATGACGGCAGAACCGCGGGGCCTGCCACACCGAATATACAGGCGCAGAAAGAAGTGATGGCCAAGGCGCTTGCCAAAAGCGGCAGAAAAGCGGAGGATATCAGCTACATTGAAGCAAACGGTTCAGGCTCTGAAGTAACAGACCTTTTGGAACTGAGGGCGATTGAAGCGGTGTACCGTATGCAAAACAGCGCGCCTTGCGAATTGGGGTCGATGAAGCCGAATATCGGACACCCGTTATGCGCTGAAGGGATTGCCGGATTCATTAAAACAGTGCTTATGCTTTCGCGCCGAATGCGTGTGCCTTTCCTTTCGGGCAAAGAGCCGATGACGCATTACGATCTGTCCGCCTCGCCGTTTTATTTTTCGCACGTTCTGCGTGAATGGACGGATTCACCGCGGATTGCCGCCGTCAGCAGCTTCGCTGACGGAGGGACGAATGCCCATGTCATAGTGGAAGCCTGGGAGCAAGAGGCGTATACCCCGGTCAGAAAGCCTTTGCCGAGACAGGAATTAAAACGCCGGCCCATTCGTCCGGACAAAGCCGAAAGCCTGCATGAAAACGCACATAAGTCCCGTCCGAATACGTTTTGGAAACAAATGAAGACTTACTGATTGCGCTGAAAATTGAACGTCGATATGGAGGAAGTTCATATGCAAGAGCAGCTTCTTATTAACAATCAGCATCCCGTTCTGAAACATCATAAAGCCTATGGAAAGGAACTGCTGCCGGGTCTGGCTTATATTGACCTGATCTATCAGACTTTCAGAGAAAACGGTTTTTTTCATGCCGGCCTTGAACTCAGGCACTTATCGATTTTTCACCCTTTAGCTCCTGAACAGGGAGAATCAATCCTGCTTTCCGTTGACTGTACAGAGAACGGCGAAGAGCAGTGGAAGGTGGAGGTGAAAGGGCAAAAACAAGGTGACGAAGCAGCAGAGACAAAGGTATATGCCGCGGCGCAAATGCATTCCGTCAAGCCCGCCGGCTTCCAAGAGAGCGTCCGGATGGATGCCGTAAAACAAACGGCGGCAGAAATACCGCTTGAGGACATTTACGCGGAATGCAGGGATCAAGAACTGGTTCATTCAGGAATGATGAAAGGCTGCGGAAGCGTCTACCAAACTGAAAAAGAGATTTATATTGATCTGTCGGTGCAAAAGGATCAGCTGGAACATGCAGAAGAGGCGATGTTTCATCCCGCATTGATAGATGCGAGCAGCATCGGCTCCAATGTATACCTCGCTCCTTTGACGAGGAAGGAGGGGCAATTATTTCTGCCGCTGTTTTATGAATCGTTTTATTGCGCCGAATTGCTGCAGACAACATGTATCACCAAGATAAAAAAAGAATCCGTCACCCGTAAGAAAGATCTCGTTTACGTGACAATGGAGTTTTTCAATGAGGAAGGCAGAAAAGTCGGCGAACTGAAAAACTTCGCCAATAAACTGGTGAGGGACCCGGAACTGATCAATCAGAAACGGCAAAAGAAAGAACCTGACGGGCGGAATGCCGTCCCGGCTCCGCAAGCGGAACCGGCGCCTTCTGAGCCCCGCCGTGCGGAGGCTTCCGCCGGCCTTACTGAACAGTGCATCCTTTATTTAAAAGAATTGCTTGCCGCCCGATTGAACAAACCTGTGAAAGAGATTGACCCGGATATCGGCTACTATGAAATGGGGCTGGATTCTCCGGGGCTGTTGGACATGGTGAAGGAAATTGAACAAAAAATCGGAACGCAGCTACTGCCGACGCTGTTATTTGAATACACGACAATCGCGGAATTGGCGGGATATTTGTGCGAACATTACGGAGCCGGTTTCGGCCATGCTCAAAGCGGACATTCAAGTGCTGAGCCTTTGCCCCGGGAAAAAAAGAGGACGACCCAAATCCGCGTGAAAAAGTCGGCATCAGCCGGAACGCAGAATGGAGATATTGCGATCGTCGGGATGGCGGGACGGTACCCCGGCGCCAAAAATCTTCGTGAATTTTGGACAAATTTAAAAAATGGAGAAAACAGCGTAACGGAAGTGCCTCGTTCCCGCTGGGATACGAGGACATATGAGCATTTGCGATCGCCGTCCGGCAAGCCGATTTCCAAATGGGGCGGTTTTATAGACGATCCGGATTGTTTTGATGCGAAATTTTTCCGGATTTCTCCGCGGGAGGCAGAAGCTAAAGATCCGCAAGAACGATTGTTTTTGGAAACATGCTGGGAAACGATTGAGGATGCGGGCTACACCCCGGAAACAATCGTTCAGCCGAAAGGGCCGAATAAGAGAATGAACGTCGGTGTGTTTGCCGGGGTGATGCATATGGATTATTCTCTCGCCGGCGCTGAAGCTGCGGCGAAAGGGCTGGTCTTTCCTTATCCCTTGAACTATGCGCCGATCGCAAACCGTGTTTCATATTTTTGCAATTTTCACGGGCCGAGCATGGCGGTTGACACGGTGTGTTCGTCATCTTTGACGGCCGTCCATATGGCGGCGGAAAGTCTGAGACGCGGTGAATGTGAAGCAGCTCTTGCCGGAGGCGTCAATTTATCATTGCACCCGACAAAATATATCACATACGGCTTAATGGATATGCATTCGAGTGACGGGCTGTGCCGCACGTTCGGTGAAGGCGGCA
This sequence comes from Bacillus sp. A1, assembly GCF_042296235.1. Classification (NCBI taxonomy): domain Bacteria; kingdom Bacillati; phylum Bacillota; class Bacilli; order Caryophanales; family Bacillaceae; genus Bacillus; species Bacillus sp. A1. The sequence continues at coordinate 2,401,830 of NZ_CP141181.1, read as the reverse complement.
CAGGCTATGTCTCAGCTGACGGCATCGGGGCCGTGCTGCTGAAGCCGCTTCACAAAGCCGAAGAAGATAAGGATCATATTTATGCGGTGATAAAAGGCAGCGCCGTCAATCACGTGGGAACCGTCAGCGGGATTACCGTGCCGAGCCCCGTGGCGCAGGGGGATATGATAGCTGAATGTCTTGAAAAGACGGGGATCGATCCCCGGACGATTTCTTATGTGGAAGCGCACGGAACCGGAACTTCTTTAGGAGATCCGATTGAAATACAAGGTCTTGTCAAAGCTTACCGCACGTTTACGGAGGATCGGCAATTTTGTGCGATCGGTTCCGTTAAATCGAATATCGGACATGCGGAATCAGCCGCCGGGATCAGCGGGCTTCATAAAACGGTTTTGCAGCTGTTTCACAAAACGCTTGTCCCTTCTTTGCACTCAGAGACGATTAATCCGTATCTCCGTTTAGAGGACTCGCCATTTTACGTGCAGCAAAAAACCGAGTCATGGAAAAAGCCGGCGTATACAGAGAACGGCAGTGAACATTCCTGTCCGAGACGCGCAGGCATCAGTTCATTCGGGGCGACGGGTTCAAACGTTCATCTCATTTTAGAAGAGTACAGGCCCAAAAACCCCGGCATTACGGAGAATCAAGAGAGACCGTATATCGTGCCTCTATCAGCGAAAAATCCGGAGCGGCTGAAGGAATACGCTGCCCGCCTGCTGATGTTTCTCAAAGATAAAGCGGTTGAAGGAAGCGGGCCGCTTCATGACAAAACAGATACAATGCAAAATCAGCTGGAAAATGTGCTGCGCGGTGCTCTGGCCGAAGTTCTGCATGTAGAGGCCGGCTCGGTAGATGGTGAACAGGATTGGAAGGAATTCGGCTTGGATGTCATGCAGCTGACACAGTTTTCTGAGCGGCTGACGGATCAATACGGGCTGGCAATAGACATGACTGATCTCATACAGCATACTTCCGTCCGGACTTTAGCAGAATGTCTTACAAACGATGAGAAACATAAGGATATTCTTTTCGGTCTTTTCGGCCAGTCCGGTTTAGATAAGCAGCCTGATGAATCTTTTTCCCTGCGGTCACTGGCGTATACGCTGCAAACGGGACGGCTGGCAATGGAAGAACGGCTTGTTTTTTTAGTGAACGATCAAGCGGACCTGATCAGGAAATTAACTGAATTTACAGAACGAAAACGGCAGATTGACGGCAGCTTTCAAGGGCGGTCTGATAGCGGAACGGAAATCAGGGGTTTCCTGAATGATGATCAGGATACGGAGGAGCTGATCCGAAAATGGACGGACAGCGGCACTTACAAAAAACTTGCGGAGCTGTGGTCAAAAGGGTTTGAGATAGACTGGACGCGGCTGTATCAGGAGGAGAAACCGCGCAGGATGAGTCTGCCGACGTATCCGTTTGCAAAGGAACGATATTGGATACCGGAGCCCGATCATCCCGTCACTTCCGTAAATACAGAAAGCAGGCTTCACCCGCTGCTTCACCGCAATACATCAGATTTGTTAGAACAAAAATTCAGTACGATACTGAACGGAGATGAATTCTTCTTAGCCGATCATATCGTCCGAAACAAGCGTGTTCTCCCCGGGGCGGCTTATCTTGAAATGGCGAGAGCCGCGGCTGAACTGGCTGCCGCGCCGTTAGCCGCTGAATACACGGCTAAAACCGGCATTTCGCTGCGGTATATCAGCTGGATACGCCAGGCCGTTCATAAAAAAGAGCCGCTGGGTATGACGACAGGGCTTTCCTTGGAGGATAACGGCAATGTTTCATTTCAAGTGTACAGCAATGAAAATGATTCAGACATTTATTGTGAAGGCAGTGCTGTGATTGAGCCGCTGTCTGAGGCGCCGTTTTTGCATATTGAACAGCTGAAAGCGCGCTGCCGCAAAAAAGTGCTGTCAAAAGAAGACTGCTATGCGGCGTTTGCAAAGGCGGAAATTGTATACGGACCTTCACATCAAGGAATTGATCACATTTATTGCGGGGAAAAAGAAGCCTTGGCTAAATTGGTGCTCCCTGCTTCCGTTTCTGATGAAGCCGAACAGTTTGTGCTCCATCCGAGTCTGATTGATTCCGCTTTTCAGGCGGCCATCGGCGTTATGAATGAAGATAAAGCGGGTTATCCGGAGCAGCCGTTAATGCCTTTTGAATTGCATGAACTGACCGTTTTTCATCCGTGCAGTCCAAACATGTGGGCGGCCGTATTTGTGACGCATGAAACACCGGCCGTGCGAAGAATGGACATTGATATATGTGATGAACGCGGCAATGTGTGTGTAAGAATAAAAGGATTTTCTGCCCGGATGGCCGAAAGTGCGCCGGCCGTAACCGATAATAAGCAATACGATCTGCCGGGTAACCTTACCGGAGCCGTCAAACTGATGCAGGTATGGGACGCGGAACCGATAGACAACCAAACCGGCTTCCCCATTTCTGAAGCAAAAGCTGTCATCATAGGCGGTACAGACGGGCAGGCGGACGCGGTTTTACGATTGTTTCCTAAAGCTGTGCGATTTGATAGCAGCCAAAGTGCTTCCGTTGAAGTGATATCCGATCGGCTCCGCCGTCTCGGTGAGATTCAGCATATGATCTGGTTTGCACCTCAGCCGGCTGATTCTTACATCCATGATCAAAAAAGCGGGGTGCTGCAAATTTTCAGAGCGGCCAAAGCTCTTATCGGTCTCGGGTATGGAAAAGAGCAGCTCGGGATGACGGTGATTACGCACCAAGCACAGCCTATCACCCAATATGATGAGGTGCGTCCCGCTCATTCCAGTGTGCACGGTTTCGTCGGGTCTCTCGCAAAAGAACATCCGAGCTGGCACATCCGTCTGGTCGATCTTGAAGACGGGGGGGATTTCCCCGCAGAAGACATATTCAGCCTGCCCCGCGACCGTACGGGTAAGGCATGGGTGCGCAGACATCAGGAATGGCACCGGCCTCAATTGCTTCCGGTCCAAAGCGGGCCGTCTGAAAGTGTTCCTTACCGATATGGAGGCGTATATGTCATCATCGGCGGTGCGGGAGGCATCGGCGAGGTTTGGACAGATTATATGGTGACGACGTATAAAGCCCGAGTCGTCTGGATCGGGAGGCGGCCGCTGGACAGCCGGATACGCCAAAAAATAGACCGGTACCGGCCATCAGGCCCGGCTCCCGAATATATAGCAGCAGATGCTTCTGATCTTCCATCGCTTCAGCGCGCCTATGAACAGATTAAAAACACATACGGCACCATCAGCGGCGTCGTTCATTCAGCGATGGTATTTGCGAATGAAAGCGTAAAAGATATGGAAGAATCACAGTTTCACGCCGGCCTTGCGGCGAAAGTGGATATTTCCGTCAACATTGCCGAAGTATTTGCGAAAGAGTCTTTGGACTTTATTCTCTTTTTCTCTTCGGTTATTTCATATATTAAGAATCCGAATCAAAGTCATTATGCGGCGGGGTGCGCATTTAAAGACGCATTTGCCCATGAGCTTTCCGGACGGCTGTCATGCCCGGTCAAAGTGATGAACTGGGGGTATTGGGAGCGGGCTGACAATCACATTTCTGAAGAGTTTGACAGACTGAGTGCAATCGGTCTCGGACTGATCAGCCGGGCGGAAGGGATGCAGGCGCTGGAAACTCTGCTGACGCAGCCGATCTCCCGCATGGGGCTGATGAAGCTGACCAAGCCGATTCCGATCGAGGGAATGAACCCTCATGAATTTGTGACTATCTGATTGCCTGTCAAAATGACGGAGCAAATTTAATTTTCTTAGGAGGATAAGGTTTTGGGTAAGGGAGACAAACAAAAAGACCGTACACAGTTATCCTTAAGAACAGAAATAAGCAATCAAATGAAAGAATTGAATCGGCTTTTGCTGCAAGTGCTGCGGGTGACGCTGCGTTCAATGGGTCTGACCGGCGAAGCGCCGGCAGCTTCCTGTCTGCCTTTATATGAGCGCTGGCTGGAAGAAAGCATACGTCTTTTAGACAGCGATTTTAAAAGCAGTGAAACGGCCGCGGTGTGGGAAGAGTGGCATAAGAAGAAAAACGAATGGCTGAAAGATCCGGATATGAAAGCGCAGGCTCTGCTGGCGGATACCGTCATTCAAGCTTTACCTGACATTTTAACAGGCAAAATAAAAGCCACTGACGTGATGTTTCCCGATTCTTCAATGGAGCTTGTTGAAGGAATCTATAAGCATAACATTCTCGCTGATTATTACAACGATGTGCTGGCAAATGAAGCGTGTATTTATGTGGAAAATGTAATTAAAAACAATCCTGAGGCAAACATCCGTCTGCTGGAGATCGGAGCGGGAACCGGCGGAACGAGCAGCACACTGTTTAAAAAGCTCCGCCCCTATCAAAACCATATTCAGGAATACTGTTATACCGACTTGTCAAAAGCTTTTTTAATGCATGCCGAAAAGGAATACGGCGCGGACAATCCGTATTTGACGTATCAGCTGTTTAATGTGGAGAAGCCTGCGGCGGGCCAGGGATTACATCTGAAAACCTACGATATCGCTATCGCCGCAAACGTGCTGCATGCTACCAAAAATATCCGGAAAACCTTACGTACGGCAAAAGCTGTATTGAAAAAAGACGGTTTGCTGCTCGTTAATGAACTGGGCGGGCATACGCCGTTTACACATGTTACATTCGGCTTATTAGAGGGCTGGTGGCTGTACGAAGATGAGGCGCTGCGGATTCCGGGGTGCCCCGGTCTTTATCCGGAAACATGGAAATCCGTTTTAATGGCTGAAGGCTTTCATTCCATTCAATTTCCGGCTGAAAACGAACGTCTGCACACCCAGCAGATTATCACAGCGAAAAGCAACGGAGTCATCAGGCAGAGCAGGGAAGCTTACACCGCGCAAAAGCGCCAATCAAACGTACCGCGAACATCCTCTGATCGTCAGCTCCCCATCAAACAAGCGGGAGAGGGGCTTTCGGAAAAGACAGCGGCTTTTCTGATAAGGGCTGCGGCAAAAGTATTAAAAATGCCGGCAGAAGAGATAAACCCGCTGGCTCCTCTGGATGAATACGGCATTGACTCTATTCTGATCGTTCAGCTGACGAATGAGCTGCGGGATCTCGTCCCTGATATCAGCAGCACGCTGTTTTTTGAATATCGGACGATAGAAGAGCTTGCCGCATACTTGGCTGAAACGAAGGAGCGCGAACTGCATGCGCGATTTTCTGAAGAACTCCCTCATACTGAAGCGGTATCATCCGGCTCTTTGCTTGAAAAAAGCACAGAGTACCTGAAACAGATCGTCAGCGTCATCTTAAAGATGCCGATTGAGGACGTTCAAGCCCATACGCCCCTTGAAGAATACGGAATCGATTCCATCTTAATCGTACAGCTGACCAACCGCGTGCGGGAAGACGTTCCTGATATCAGCAGCACATTGTTCTTCGAGTATCCGACAATCGGCGGATTAGCGGAATATCTCGTCAGCTCAAGACAGGAAGATATGGCCGGGATTTTCAAGACAAATAAAGAAGCCGAAAAGGCGCAGCACACTTTAGAGAAAAAGCAAAGCCGCAAAAAAAGCGCCGGATTGACGAAGCGCCAAGCATCATCTTTTTCTGAAAAAGCGCCGCCCGCTTCCGAACCGCCGTCAAAACACCTTGAAGTGGCCATTGTCGGTCTTGCCGGGAAGTATCCCGGAGCTGAAAATGTTAATGAGTTCTGGGAACGGTTAAAGACCGGTGAACACGGAATCACCGAAATTCCGAAAGACCGCTGGGATTGGCGGGACTACTATGATGAGACAAAAGGTAAGGAAGGCCGGATGTATACAAAGTGGGGCGGCTTTTTAACAGACATTGATAAATTTGATCCGCTGTTTTTTAAAATCTCCCCGAAAGAAGCGGAGCGCATGGACCCGCAGGAGAGACTGTTTCTGGAAACCGCTTATGCGGCCCTTGAGGATGCCGGGTATACCCCTGATTCACTATGCGCCGGTAAAAAGGTTGGTGTCTTTGCGGGTGTCATGAACGGCAATTATCCGACAGGGGCCCACTACCACTTTATCCCGAACCGCGTATCCTATGTGTTTGATTTTCACGGTCCGAGCATCGCGGTCGATACCGCATGCTCCTCATCCTTAACCGCCATTCATCTCGCCGCAGAAAGCATCAGAACAGGTGCATCTGAATGCGCGATTGCCGGCGGCGTAAACCTGATTACAGATCCGGTTCATTATATCGGACTTTCTTCTATGAGAATGCTGTCACCGTCAAACGCGTGCAAAGCGTTCGGTGATAAGGCTGACGGGTTTGTTGACGGAGAGGGCGTCGGCTGTATCGTGTTAAAGCCGTTGAAAAAGGCTGTTGAAGATCATGATCATATATACGGTGTCATTAAAGGAAGCGCTCTGAACGCCGGCGGCAAAACGAACGGGTTCACCGTTCCGAATCCGAATGCACAAGGAGAAGTGATCGCAGAGGCGATGGAGCGGGCAGGGATTGATCCGAGAGCGATCAGCTATCTGGAAGCCCACGGCACCGGCACTTCCTTGGGAGATCCGATTGAAATCGCAGGGTTAACCAAGGCTTTCCGACGCTATACGGATGCAAAGCAATTTTGTTCCATCGGTTCTGTTAAATCCAATATCGGACACCTGGAAAGTGCGGCGGGCATTGCTGCGGTCACCAAAATTCTTCTTCAGATGAAACACGGATATCTGGTGCCGTCGCTGCATTCAAAGCAGCTGAACCCGGAAATTGATTTTGAAACTTCTCCTTTTATCGTGCAGCAGGAAACGGCGGAATGGAGACGGCCGGTCATAGAATCTGAAGGAGTAACACGGGAATATCCGAGAATCGCGGGTACATCTTCTTTCGGAGCGGGCGGAGCAAATGCCCACTTGCTGATAGAAGAGTATGAACCGGCTGAAATGACTTCGGCAGACACCGGCCGTCCGGCGCTTTTTGTTTTATCGGCAAAAGATAAAGACCGCTTGCGCGAGCGGGCTCTGTTGCTGTCGGATGCCGCCGGAAACGGAACAATTACAGATGCGAACCTGCTTGACGCGGCATTTACCCTTCAAGTCGGCAGGGTTCAGATGGAAGAACGGCTGGCGATGACAGCGGACTCTGTTTCTGAATTGGAACAGAAGCTGACTGCTTTTCTGAATCATGCTGGTTCTGTAAGCGGGGTGTTTACAGGCCGGGGTGATGATGCTGGCACAGAAACGGAAGGCACAGTCAGTGATTGGACGGAAAAACGTCAATTTGACAGTCTTTTGAATGCCTGGGTTCACGGGACGCCCGTCGATTGGGCATCTTTATATAAAGGCGCGCTGCCGCATCGTATCAGTCTGCCGTCTTATCCATTTGCAAAAGAAAGCTACTGGATGAAGCGGGAAGAACAAAAAACAGGAACAACTGAATATGTGCATCCTTTCCTGCATGAAAATACGTCAACCTTGGCGGAGCAAAGCTATCATACATCTTTTACAGGCCGGGAACACGTTTTCCAGAATGTGAGAGGGGAGCGGGTTCTGTCGGCAGCCGTTTATTTAGAAATGGCGCTTGCGGCTTATCATCATGCGGCAGACAGCTCTGAAGAAAAAGAGATATGGATCCGAACGGCGGCATGGACTGACCCGATTACCGGCGGACATCACGGTGCGGGCGTCAATCTCTCCCTTCTGTCTGAAGACGAGGAAGGCATCCATTATGAAATATACAGTGACGAAGAGAAGCTGCATCATTATGGAATCATCGGACAAGGGAACATACAGCCATCCCGCGTGCTTGATATTGCCTCCTTACAAAAAGACTGCCGCCCGCTGTCATTCGATTATGAAACACCAGGCACATCAGGTGTAACGATCAGTAAGGAGTTCCGCACCGTTGAAAAGCTTTATGCGGGAGAAAATGCGGTTTGGGCGAAGCTTGCTCTCACAGATGAAAGCGGTCGTAATCCGGGATATCATCTGCCGCCGGAATTTCTGGACGCAGCTTTTCATGTCCTGGCAAAAACGGAGCCGTCAGTCCATATCGTGCCTGAAGCGGTTGAAGAACTCCGCGTCATGCGTCTGTGCTCATCCGGCATGTGGATGTATATTAATAAAAAGAATCAAACCGGCTGTGACATTCAATTTTGTGACGAAACCGGCATTGTCTGCGCAGAAATCAAAGGGATAAGAATGAGACAGCCGTCTCAGCAGGATCACGGGCAAGAGGAACAATCCGAGATGATGATATTTGAAGAAATATGGACGCAGCAGCCTCTGAAGAAATCCATTCATGAAGAGCTGAAAACGGTCATCTGTTTTCTTACGGGAGAAGCTGCCAGAAAGCATGCTTATCAGTCTTTACAATCCCTTTATCCGGGAGCCGGCGTGTTTTTTATTTCACAGGGTGAGGAAACTCAAAAGCTTTCAAACACGCATTATCAAATTAAAATCACTGACGGACAAGCATATCAAGAAACATTTCGGCATATTGAAACGGCTGCAGGCAAAGCGGATGCCGTTTTATATGGATGGCCGCTTGAAGATGAAAAGGCCGTGAAAGACTATTCCATTCTGTATCATGTGATCCGCGCAGCTGCTTCTTTGCGTTTTAAACCGGGGCGAATCCTTCTTTCCGCTCAGTGCGGGACCGATACCGATATCAGTTACGCCGAGTCATGGATCGGGCTGGAACGGTCGCTGAAACTGATCTTGCCGGAGACGGATACGGCCGCGGTTTATTTTGGACAAAAAGGACCGTTAGAAAAACTGATCCATAACGTATGTGAAGAGCTTCACAGTGAACCATTCCGCAGTGTCATGTACAGTGGGGAAATCCGTCACGTCATGGAAATGAAGCAGACGGATATTGCCCCTGTTGAGAAGCGTGTGATAAAAAGCGGGAAAACGTACTTGATTACCGGCGGATGCGGGGGATTAGGCTTGTTATTTGCCGGATATTTCGCTGGAAAAGGACCGGTTACGCTCATTTTGACAGGGAGATCAGCGGCAGGCGGCCCGGTGCTGAACAAGATAAAGAGATTGGAAGAATCGGGCGCCAAGGTGTTTTACGTGCAGGCGGATGCCGCAGATCAGGCTCAGATGAAGAAAGGTTTGCAAGAAGCGAAAGAGAAAGGATGCGGGCCGATTCACGGTGTCATTCACGCTGCAGGTCTTCAAGGCACTGAAAGTATTCTGGAGAAAGATCTGCAAACCTTTCAGCAAGTCTTATCGCCAAAAGCGGACGGCACCGCGGTGTTAGATCAGGTTCTGTCACGGGAGCCGCTTGACTTCTTCTGTTGTTTCTCTTCTTCTTCAGCGATTTTAGGAGACTTCGGTTCTTGTGACTACGCGATGGGGAACCGCTTCCAAATGGCTTTTGTCCGTCACCGGGATAAACTTGTGAGCCTCGGACTCAGAAGCGGCAAGTCACTTGCAATCAATTGGCCGCTTTGGAAAGAAGGGGGGATGCATGTCGGCACGGCGGAAAGCACCGATATGTATTTAAAATCAAGCGGACAGCGTTATTTATACACAGAGGAAGGACTCGAAGCTTTTGAAACATTGTTAGTCCAGCCGTCCAGCCAGTATCTCGTCCTGGCCGGTTTTCCGTCGAGGGCCAAACGCTTCCTGCAGATAGATCAAGGCGAACGGCCGATTTCGGGTTCTGTAAACAGGAATGTCCCGTTTTCAGGAAGGCGGAGTGAAATGAAAGGCTTCACGCTGGAAGAATGCGTAAGCTGGGATGTGAAAGAACTGGCGGCGGGGCTTTTGAAAATAGACAAGAACAGACTGACGGACGCTGACAATCTGGCTGATTTCGGCTTTGATTCTATCAGTTTGGCGGAATTCGCCTCTTCTTTGTCCGCTCACTACGGAATTGAAGTGACACCGGCCCTGTTCTTTGGACATTCCACACTGGAGAAGGTCGTCCGCTATTTTCTGACGGAACACAAGTCCGTCATGGAGCATGTCTATGAAGAAAAGAAACCTGAATCCGCAGATCAATCTGTCTTTGAAAAGGCAGGAACGGAAAAGCGAAAGAAGCAGTGGGGAAGAAATAAGCTGAATGCCGGAACCGAAGGCAGTCAGGCAGCTGATTCCATTGCCATTATCGGCATGAGCGGCCGATTTCCTCAGGCGCGCACGGCGGACGAGCTATGGGACATTCTGTTTCAGGAAAAGGATGTTGTCGCACCGGTCGCAAAAAAAGGCTTCACAAGTTCAAAATGGAAACTCGGCGCTGTACCGGGGGCGGACGAATTCGACCCTTTATTTTTTGAAATATCGCCGAGGGAAGCTGAAACGATGGATCCGAAGCAGCGGCTGCTTCTTCAGGAAGCGTGGAGGGCCCTTGAGGACGCCGGCTACGGCGCCAGTCACATCAGGCAGCAGACGATCGGTATGTTTGTGGGGGCGGAAGAAGGAGATTATCACCTTTTAACACGGGACAAAGGCAATGTCACGTCTCATCATAACGGTATTTTGGCGGCGCGGCTGGCTTATCACTTGAATTTATCAGGTCCTGTGATGGCGATAAATACAGCATGTTCTTCGGGACTCGTTTCTGTCCATCAGGCAGTATTAAGCCTGCAGAATAAAGAGTGCACAACAGCTGTTGCGGCCGGGGTGAATATCATGAATACCCCGGACTTTTTTGAAACGATAGATAAAGCCGGAATGCTGTCGGAAAACGGGAAATGCTTCGCGTTTGATAAAAGGGCTGACGGCATGGTTCCGGGGGAAGCGGCCGCGGCGGTTGTTCTGAAGCCGCTGAGAGAGGCGGAAGCGGATGGTGATCCGATTTACGGGGTGATTCGGGCGAGCGGCATCAATTATGATGGGAAAACAAACGGAATTACCGCTCCGAGCGGCGTCGCGCAGACCCGGCTGCTTACTTCCGTTTATGACCGGGGCCGTATCAACCCTGAAGATATCGAATATATCGTCACACACGGCACAGGTACAAAACTCGGTGATCCGGTGGAAATTAACGCGCTTTATGACGCATTTTCTGCCTATACAAACGAAGAAGCATTTTGCGCGCTCACATCAATTAAAACCAATATCGGCCACACGTTTGCCGCATCAGGCATTGTCAGTTTGATCAGTCTTTTACAGGCGTTTTCCCGTGAAATGATTCCCGCCAGTCTGCATTGCAGCGGGGAAAACCGCTATATCAACTGGGAGAAGAGTCCTTTTTATGTGAATAAAACGGGTAAACCGTGGCCTTCTCTGCCGGGTAAAAACCGAATGGGGGCAGTCAGCGCATTCGGGATGAGCGGAACAAACGCCCATGTCGTTATGGAAAGCTATAAGCGCAGCGCTTCACCTCATCGTGATGCCCCTGCATATTTACTGACTTTGTCTGCAAAAACAGAGGAGGCCCTTCAGGAAAAAATCGAAGATATGATCACTTGGGCGGAAAATGGCGGACTGAAAGAAAATGATCTGGCCCAGCTTAGCTATACGTTGTTAAAAGGACGGCATCACTTTAATCATCGCGCCGCTATCGTAGTGCAAGATGCTGATGACGCAGTGTATGTATGGAAGCAGGCAAAGCTTAATGAACATCATCCTTATGTGTTTTCGGGAAAAGTACCGCAGCACTTTGCAGGCCGTCAGCATATTCAGGAGCACATAATAGAAGTGCTCGGCAAGTGCAGCGCCTCATATTCTGACCATAGAAAGTATCAGGAGCTGTTATGCGTGCTGGCAGATTTTTATTGTCAAGGTTATGAAATCGAAGGGGACTTGCTTTATGGCGGACCTTTGCCGCGAATCGGCAATTTGCCGGGCTACCCGTTTGCCAGACAGACGTATTGGGCGTCCGATCGTCTTCAGAGAGAGCTTGAAAGCCGGAATTCAGCTGAACGTGAAAAGCTCCACCCGCTGCTCCATGCGAATACATCGACCTTTACCGCCCAGCGCTTTACTTCTGTTTTTTCAGGGCATGAACCGTTTTTTGCCGATCATATCGTCAATGGAAAACCGGTGCTTCCGGGCGCGGCTGCTTTAGAAATGGCCCGGGCCGCCGTTACGCTGGCTGCTGAAGACTTGCCCGGCGGGAAAACGGGTGTCCGGCTCAAACAGATTGTTTGGCTCCGGCCGGTGACGGCGCTTTCTGAAGGAGTGACGCTTCATGTAAAGCTTCAGCCGGAAGAAAACGGAGACATCGCTTTTGAAGCGTATGCCGAAGGGGAAGAGCCGCTTGTCTTTTTCCAGGGAAAGGCCGTGCTCGAAGAGACGGAGCGTGCTCCTGTTCTCGATGTGGAAGCGGTTCAGGCGCGCTGCGGCGGCCGGCGTATGTCAAAGGCTGAGTGCTATGAAGCGTTCGACAGCCTCGGCATCACCTACGGACCGTCGCATCAGGCGCTTGACGCCGTCTATGCCGGAAACGGAGAAGTGCTCGCGAAGCTCACTCTTCCGCCGTCCGCCCGCGAAGAAAAGGAGCCGTTCATCCTGCATCCGAGCATGCTGGACGCCGCCCTTCAGGCTTCTATCGGTCTCGTGCTCTCGGACGGTTCCGCGTCCGGACGGCCGTTTCTGCCGTTTGCCCTCCAGGATATGCAGGTGTTTTCTGCGTGCCGTGAGACGATGTGGGCGGTGCTTTCCTCAGCGGAAGGCGCCTATCATATTGAGCTGTGTGACGAAAACGGCGAGGTATGCGTCCGATTGACGGGACTCACCGCCCGTTTTCTGGAAGAGGACACGGAGGAAAAACCGCTCTTGCTTCAGCCAAAGTGGCAGGAATCACCGCCGGGTGAGGGAGGCGGACAAGAAGCGTCTTTCAGATACGTGACGCTGTATGGCGGAATGAATGCTGAGGACATAAGCGGCGCCGTATGTGCGGCTGACGGCGAAGGACCGATTGAAGACCGTTATGACGCCTGCGCGGCGGAGCTGTCAGCGATCGTCACGCGTCTTATCAGAGAAAAACAGAAGGGAAAAACGCTGATCCAGCTTCTTGTCCCCGACAGGGGGGAAGACAATGTATTGGCGGGGCTGGCCGCTTTTCTGAAAACGGCTCACCTTGAACATCCGAAGCTGTACGGCCAAGTCATCCAAGCCGATCCGGACGAGTCAGCATCATCGCTTCTTGCCAAGCTGAAAGAAAACCGGGCCCATCCTGAACAAGCGGAAATCCGTTATGAAAACGGCAAACGTCTCGTCAGAAACTGGCGTCATCTGCCGGCCCCTCAAAGCGGTACCGTTCCGTGGAAAGACGAAGGGGTCTACCTCCTCACCGGGGGAGCGGGCGGCATCGGACTGATTTTCGCTGAAGAAATAGCCTCCCGCGTCAAAAACGCCGTCCTCGTATTAACGGGGAGGGCGGAAGCGCTTGATGAAGACCGCTCCGCCCGCTTACGGCGCTTGGAAGCGTCGGGTGCCCGCGTATTTTATCAACCGGTTGACGTGACAGACAGGGCGGCGGTCACCGCCCTCGTCCGCGGCATACAGGAGGAGCACGGAACACTCGACGGGATCATTCACGGCGCAGGCGTGATCGCTGACAACTACATTCTGAACCAGACAGAAAACGAACGGAAGACCGTCATGGCGCCGAAGGTGAAAGGGCTTATCAATCTTGATGAAGCAGCGAAAGATGTGCGGCTGGACTTTTTCATTCTGTTTTCTTCCTTGGCGGGAGGAGTGGGAAATCCGGGGCAGGCCGGTTATGCGTCAGCCAACGCATTTATGGATGTTTATGCAGCCCGCCGAAACCGTCTCGTGCGGGACAACAAGCGGAGCGGGCAGACCCTGTCCGTTAACTGGCCGCTTTGGGAAGAAGGCGGTATGCGCGTGGACAAAGAGACAGAGCTTCTGATGTACGAACAGACCGGAATGAAAGCCATGCGATCGGCGTCAGGCATCCAAGCGCTTTACGCCGCTTTTGCATCCGGAGAACACCAGGTCATGGTGGCAGAAGGCGACGAAAAACGGATCCGCAGCCATATTTTCGATCTGGGCGAAGAACAAAGCGCCGCCGGAAAAGCTCCGGCAGTGGCAGATGCAAGAGATCTGAAAGATCAGGTGCAAGAGAAACTAAAGCGGCATGTATCAGATCTTTTAAAGGTAAGCATGAAAGATATTGAGGCTGACAGCGAACTGACGGAATACGGATTTGATTCGATCATTTTCACTGAATTTACAAATCTATTAAATCGGTCTTATCAGCTTGAGCTCAGCCCGACTATCTTCTTTGAATTTCCGACATTGCGCAAACTGAGCGGCCATTTGATATCTGAATGGAAAGAAGCATTCAGCGGCTTAGAAAGAGAGAGTTTAAAAACCGCTCCAAAAGCCGGAATAAGAAAAGCTGAAGCTCCGGCGGCCGTTCATGTCAAGCGGGAAACGCCCGTATCCGTAAAAGGAAAATCAGAAGAAAAAACCGAACCGATAGCCATTATCGGAATCAGCGGTATTTTTCCGCAAGCGAAAGACATAGATGAATTCTGGACACGTTTACAAAAAGGAGAGCATTGCATTACAGAAATTCCACGAGATCGCTGGGATTGGCGCGAATATTTCGGCGATCCGGCAGCGGATGCAAATAAAACGTCAATTAAATGGGGCGGTTTTATAGATGGAATCGCCGGGTTTGACCCGCTGTTTTTCGGGATATCTCCGAAAGAAGCTGAAATGATGGATCCTCAGCAGCGTCTATTAATGATGTATGTGTGGAAAGCCATTGAAGACGCGGGGTACTCAGCAAAACGGATTGCCGGAACAAAAACCGGCATTTTCACCGGCACATTGGGAAGCGGATATCAAACCTTAATCAATAAGGCGGGTCTTCCTGTCGAGGGGTATACGATGACCGGAATCGTGCCGTCCGTCGGGCCGAACCGGATGAGTTATTTTCTTGATATCCACGGGCCGAGCGAGCCGGTAGAAACCGCTTGTTCAAGCTCTTTAGTCGCCATTCACCGCGCGGTAAAAGCCATTGAAACGGGAGATTGTGATATGGCGGTCGCAGGGGGCGTCAACACGATCGTCACGCCTGAAGGGCATATCGGTTTTCAAAAAGCAGGCATGCTCAGTGAAGACGGGCGCTGCAAAACATTTTCTGATCAGGCTGACGGTTATGTCAGAGGAGAAGGTGCCGGCATGATTGTCTTGAAAAAGCTTTCAGAGGCTGAGCGTGACAGGGATCACATCTACGGCCTCATCCGCGGTACAGCGGAAAATCACGGCGGACGCTCAGCGTCACTTACCGCGCCGAATCCGCAGGCTCAGACGGATGTACTGAAAAGCGCTTATCAAAAAGCCGGTATTCACCCGTCAACGATCACTTATATAGAAGCGCACGGAACAGGAACGGCACTCGGAGACCCGATTGAAATCAATGCATTGAAAAAAGCTTTCCAAACAGACGGGGCTCCGGGCGGATATTGCGGGATAGGCTCAGTGAAGACAAATATCGGACATTTGGAGCTCGCAGCAGGCATTGCGGGCGTTATCAAAGTATTGATGCAGCTGAAACATCGGACGCTCGCCAAAAGTCTGCATTGCGAGAACATCAATCCCCATATCAAATTGAAGGACAGCCCGTTTTACATTGTGACAGAAACAAAGGAGTGGGAAGCGCTGCGTGATGAAAACGGCCGGGTCCTGCCCCGCCGGGCGGGTGTAAGCTCATTCGGTTTCGGAGGCGTCAATGCGCATATCGTTATTGAAGAATACATGGGCAGAAGTGAGACGGAACAGCAGGAAACCCGTGAGAAAGCGTCATCTCTTTTTGTTTTGTCAGCTAAAAATGAAGAGCGGCTGAAAGAAAGAGCGCGTCTCCTTCGCGATTTTATCCAAAACGGATCATTCCGCCATATCGATCTTGCAGATGCCGCATACACACTGCAGACCGGACGGGATGCGATGGAAGCGAGGCTGGGAATCATTGCAGGCTCCGCAGAGGAACTGACTGAAAAACTGAACGCGTTTCTGTTGGGAAAAAACAGCGAAGATATCATCAGCGGCCGTAAAAAACGCGAGAATAACACGATTTCCATGTTCTCAGACGATGAAGACGCCGCTGACCTCGTCAGCGCCTGGCTTGAGAAAAAGAAATACAAGAAAGTGCTGCGGCTCTGGGCAAACGGATTTGACACGGATTGGGAGCAGCTGTATACGGACAGTAAGCCGCGCCGCATCAGCCTGCCCTCCTATCCGTTCAGAGCAGACCGCTATTGGGTGCCGAAACGGGAGCAGCTGCCGCTTTCGAATCAAAAAACAGTAGTATTGCAGAAAACATGGGAGCCTTGCGAGGCAGTGTCTTCATCCGAGCCATTCAGCAAAATAGCGCTCATCGTCTCTGAAGATACAAAAGACCTTGCCGCCGAGGTGAAAAAACAGCTGAATGATGCTGACATTGTGCAGGAAAATCAGCTCATCTCTTTCTTACAGGATGCGAATGCGGCCGTCTATTCGGGGTTTATTGACTTCACCGGCTGCGGCTCCCGACAAAAGCGGCAGGACATCAGCTGGGTGGCATCGCTGCAGCAGCTGATTGAATACGGCCGCGGACAAGAAAACATGAAAATGCTTTATCTTACAAAAGGGCTTGAATCCTTCAAAAATAAGGCGGCCGCTATGCATGGTATTGAAAAAGCGGGGCTTTATCGCATGATGCGGCATGAATACAGCCATATTCTCACCTGTCACGCCGATATTGATCCTGAAGAGCCGCTGGAGCAGACAGCTGCTTTTATTAAACAAGAAATTGAATCAGACTTAACGGAATCTGCTGTTTGCTATAGGGAGGGCATGCGCTTCAGCTATGTTCTTCGGCAGACTGATCAGATTGAACCTGAAGCCGTGCAAACAGACCGGACTGTGTTTCCAAAAGACGCCGTCCTGATGATAACCGGAGGAACGCGCGGTCTCGGCGCTTTATGCGCCAAGCATTTCGTTTCAGTGTACGGTGTGAAGAAACTGCTTTTGACAGGCAGAAAGGAGCTGCCGTCGAAAACCGAGTGGGATCTTGAGCAAACAGACCCTGTCGTTTCGGAAAAAATACAGCTTATCCGGCAGCTGGAATCACAAGGCGTAAAAGTGTGCGTCTCAGCAGTTGATCTGACGGATAAGCAGGCCGTCGGACGGCTTATAAAAGAGGTAACCTCAACGCTCGGACCTGTCGGAGGCATTCTGCATTGCGCAGGAATTGCAGACCGTGAAAACCCTGCTTTTCTCCGCAAATCCAAAGACAGTATCGCGCGGGTGCTCGCCCCGAAAGCAGACGGCCTTCACAGTCTGTATGAGAGTGTAAAGGATGGTGCGCCGGCATTTTTCGTCCTGTTTTCATCTGTCTCGGCAGCCGTCCCGATTCTTGCGGCGGGACAGAGCGATTATGCGATGGCGAATTCTTACATGGACTATTTTGCAGAAAACAATGAGAGCGGCATCATCAGCATACAATGGCCGGCATGGGATGAGACGGGCATGAGCAGGGATACAAAAAGCGGGATTTATGAGCAAACGGGATTGCTGCGGCACTCTGACGCAGAAGGTCTCAAGATGCTTGATTACATTTTAAGAGAAAGACCCGGAGCTGTCGTGCTGCCGGCACAAGTGAAACATGATTGGGACATCAAAGCGCTGGAAAACGCCAAGCCAGCCGCCCATAAAGGAATGAAAGCAGCTTCCAAACCTCCTGAAACAAAAAAGCGGGGACATAACCGGACTGATATTCAATCTTGGCTGAGGTCGCTTTTGGCAAAAGAGCTGAGTATCGATGAAACGCATATGGATATCGATGTGCCTTTTCAGGAATACGGAATGGATTCTATCTTTCTGGCGCAAGTGCTGACAAAGATTGATCAAAAACTGCCGTCCGTTTCAATTGATCCGACTGTCCTTCTGGAGCATCCTACCATTGAACAGCTCGCGGATTATTTAGCCGCACATTGTCCGGAAGCTTTTTCGGCAGATGCAGCGGTTCCCGCGGAGAAGTTCCCTTTGCAGAAGACGCCGAAACGGAGCAAAAAAACGGCAGATAAGCCCGGGAAACGGGGAAAGGTTGCGATCATCGGCATGGCCTGCCATTTTCCGAAAGCGGGGGATATAAAAGAATTTTGGAAGAATCTCCGCAGCGGAACGGATGCCGTCATTGAAGTTCCGCCGGACAGATGGGACACCGGGGAACACTATCAGCCGGGTGAATATCAAGAAGGAAAAAGCATCAGTAAATGGGGCGGTTTTATTCACGATATTGATCGATTTGACCCGGAGTATTTTAATATTTCAGAAACGCTGGCACCGATGATAGACCCGCTGCAAAGGCAGTGGCTCGAGGTGAGCGCGGAAGCTTTAGCCGATGCCGGTTATCAAAAAGAGGATCTCTGGGGCCGCCGTATCGGCGTTTTTGCCGGTGCAAGGGCAGGTGCGTTTCATCAGAAATTTCAATATTTGCAAAAAGACGCGATTATTGGCGCGGGGCAAAACTTTATTACCGCACACATGGCGCACATTTATAACTTTACAGGACCCAACCTGGTCGTGGATACGGCCTGTTCCAGTTCGCTTACGGCAATTCATTTGGCCGTACAGGCTATTCAAAATGGAGAAGCGGAAGCGGCCTTTGCGGGCGGGGTTGACATTTTGCTTGATGAAAAACCTTTTCTCACAATGAGCGCGGCGAGAATCTTATCGCCAAACGGCCGTTCAAAATCTTTCGATGCCGGTGCGGACGGAACAGGAATCGGAGAGGGCTGCGGTGTGCTGATGCTCAAGCCGCTCGAAAAAGCGATAGAAGACGAAGATAAAATATACGGCGTTATTGACGGCTCTGCGATAAATAACGACGGCAGCACAATGGGTGTGACGACGCCGAATCCCCGGGCGCAGCAGGACTTGATTGAGCAGGCGGTTCAATCAGCGGAAATCGAGCCGGACACCATGACATACGTAGAGACGCACGGAACCGGTACATTGATCGGCGACCCGATTGAATTAAAAGGATTAACCAATGTCTTGTCTGCTTATTCCGATGAAAAACAATTTTGCGGTGTAGGAAGCGTCAAAAGCAATATCGGCCACTTGCTGAGTGCGGCGGGCGCGGCGGGAATCATCAAAGTATTGCTGGCGATTGCCAATGAAGAACTGCCGCCGACTTTGCATTGCCATAAACCGAACCCCCGGTTTCAATTTAATGATTCGCCGCTTTATCCTGTGCTTGAGCTGAAGCGGTGGGACGGAAAAAAAGAGATACTCAGGGCCGGGGTCAGCGCGTTCGGTTTGGGCGGGAATAATGCCCATATCATTGTCAGCAACGAAGGAATACCGAAAGAGCGAAAAGCGACCATGGAACCGAAAGGCGGCCAGACAGTATACCGAAAACAGCGGTATTGGCCTGAAAAAGCACAGTTGTCCGAAGCGGAAGAAAATAAGGCGGGCACAGAAGCAATGTTTGAAATAAGCGAGGTGTGATAGATTGGCAGTTGCCACCGATCAAGTCAAAACGTTCCTGCAGAAAATCAGCCATACGAATTATATCGTCCGGGATCATCGCGTTCATCAAATCCGCGTCCTCCCGGGCGTGACTTTAATAGATATGCTGTATCGGCTCGCCGCCGGGTATCTCGGTGAAAGGCCTATAGAATTAAGACAGATTATTTTTAAGCAGCCTGTTGTAACATCTGAAGAGTTTGATAAACACCTGTATGTCACCTTTACGCCGGCGCATGACAGCTGGAAAGTTGAGATCACAAGCGAAAAAGCAAAAAACGGCACACCGCTTGGCGGAAACCGGGATGAGAATATGGAATGCCAGCTTTATTTGCAAGAAGACACGCCCCGGGCAAAAGAACTGAATATTGAAGCGTTCATGAAAAACGCAAGCCGAAAATGGGACATGCATGACATTTACGGAATTGCAAGAAGAAGCCATATTGAGCATGGCGAGTTTATGAAAAATGAAGGGGCCGTTTATCAGCTTCAGGATAAAGAAGAATTAATGGAGCTCACTCTGAGTGATTTGGCTGAAGGATTCCGGGAGAAATTTAAGGCGCATCCGGCTTTTTTAGATGCGTCCACCCTTGCCGGCTCTTCCTTTGCATTGTCGGCCCAAAAGCAAAATGACACACCTTATATTCCTTTTATGATCAATCGTTTTTGCATGTATCAGCCGTTTCCGAAAACGATTTACACTTATTCTATGAAAAACAGCCGCACTGAAAGCGGCGTATCAGACAGCGAACCTGATGTTTATTCGGCCGACTTCACGATTTACGACAGGGCAGGGAACGTATTGGCCGAATGTGAGAAACTGACAGTAAAAAGGGTCAGACAAGCGAATATGATTACCCATCTGATAGACAAAGAGAAGCCGCCTCAGCAGAACAGAAGCGGCCGTGGAGAGCCCGAAAGTCCTGTGGCCGCAGAAGACGTGTCTGAACAGCAAACGCCGGAACAAAACATGGTGACTTACATAAAGTCGGAAATCGCCAGGCTGATCAATCGTCCGGCACAGGATATTGATGTGCGGAAAGGCTTTTATGATATGGGGCTTGACTCGGCGCATTTGCTGAAGCTTGTAAAGATATTAGAGCAGACTTTTCAGCAGCAGTTTTATCCGACACTGCTTTTTGAATATTCATCTGTCCGCCGCCTTGCGGATTACCTTATCAATGAAGCGGGCTGTGTGCTGAAAGATTCGGCCGAAGAACGGCATACATCAGATGCTGACATCGCTGATGAGGTTCTGTTTTTTGAACCCGCCTGGAAAGATCATCCGCTGGAAACGGCGGTGCAGAACGGGCAAAAACACACCCGTCATCTCATTATCGCTGCCGATGCAGAACCCCGTCTCACCGGTGAACTCGGCATACATTGCCCGGAAGCGGAAGTGATAGAACTGAAAAGGGAGCATGAGGCTGCAGATGAGCAGTTTGGAGCAGATGCCGAGCGTATATTTCGTATGCTCAAACGGGAACTGACAGACCATCCGAAAGAACATACATTGATTCAGCTTGTATGCGCCGTTGAGAATGGAGCGGCATTGTCTTCCGCTCTCGGGGCTATGCTGAAAACGGCACATCTGGAAAATCCGGCTCTTCGCACTCAGGTGATCACCTTCTGTGACAAGAATGAGAGATTGCCAAGTGAGACGGCCGCAATCATTAGAACAGAAGCAGACTGCTCTTATGCAGGCTGCACAGACATTCGGTATAAAGACAATATGCGGCAGATCAGATTGTTCGAACGTATTGAGAAACTGGACGGGCAGACACAGTCTCCTTGGAAACAAAACGGTGTATATGTCATTACAGGAGGCCTCGGCGGTCTTGGATTTCTGCTTGCCCGTCATCTTGCAGAAAAAGAAAAGGTGAAGCTCGCACTCATCGGCCGTTCGCCGGAACAGTCTGAGAAGATCAGCAGACTGAAAGCATTGGGAGCAGAAGTTCTTTACGTTCAAGCGGACATCGGCAGCAAAGCCGAAACAGAGCGGGCATTTGCTCAGATTACAGAGACTTTCGGCCGGCTGACGGGCATTTTTCATTGCGCCGGTGTTTTAAAAGATCAATTTATCATCCAAAAAGACAGTTCTGACTTGAAGCAGGTGTTCCTGCCGAAAATCAGCGGCCTGATTCATGCGGACGAAGCTTCACGGCATGAACCGCTTGAATTTTTCGCCGTTTTTTCCTCATTCTCGGCGTTGGCCGGAAATGCGGGCCAGACAGATTATGCCGCGGCGAACGCTTTTATGGATGAATATATGAAATATCGCGATTGCAAAGCGGAAAAAGGCGAACGGAACGGGGCTTCTATGACGATCAACTGGCCGCTTTGGGAAGATGGCGGCATGCAGGTTGACAGCCTGATGAAAGAGATCATGAATGATGCAACAGGCACCAGCCCGCTACCGGCCGGGGAAGGGATGGCTTCACTAGAATATATGCTGCGACTCGGCAAACTGCAATCCGTTATTTTATACGGGAAAGAGCCGGCTGTAACTGAAAGCATGGGCCGATTGGGTCCAAAGGGAGACAAGAACGGATCTTCATTATCCAACGCAGCTGTCAAGAGAAGAAGCCGAAAACAAGAGAGACATACAGAAGAGCATGATATTGCGGTAATCGGATTGGCGGGAAGATACCCGCAGGCGGGAAGCAATGATGAATTTTACCAAAATCTGCGCTCAGGTAAAGACTGCATTACAACAATGCCGAAAGACAGATGGAAAGGTTATTCTTTCTCATATGAAGCAGATCAGTTCTACCGTTACGGAGGATTTTTAGATCGCATAGACAGCTTTGACCCGCTGTTTTTCAATCTGACTCCGCGCCAGGCTGAAATGATGGACCCGCAGGCGCGGCTGTTTTTAGAGACGGCTTGGGAAGCTTGTGAAGATGCCGGTTTTTATCAGGACAGAACGGCGCGCGGGCCATCTTCACAAAAAAGAAAACGCGTCGGGGTATTCGCAGGTGTGTTTTGGAGCCATTATGAGCTGTTCGGCGCTGAAATTACACAGCGGGGCACACCGCTGTCTATGGGCGTGACGCCTGCCTCTGTTCCGAATATCGTGTCTCACTGCCTGAACTTTACAGGGCCGTCAATGGCTGTTGATACGATGTGCTCTTCTTCGCTCACATCCATACATTTGGCATGTGAAAGCATTAAAAGGGGGGAGTGCGAATTCGCCATTGCCGGCGGTGTGAATGCGGTCACACACCCGCATAAATATGCGTTTTTGGCGAATGCCGGATTTCTGTCTTCAGAAGGCGTCTGCAAAAGCTTCGCCGACGGCGGTGACGGTTATGTGCCGGGAGAAGGCGTCGGCGCGGTGTTACTGACAACCGTTCAAGAAGCGGAAAGAATGGGCTGTCCGATATATGGCGTCATAAAAGGCTCCGCTTTAAACCATGTCGGAAAAACATCCGGTTTGACCGTGCCTGATCCGGCATCACAGGCGGAAGTCATTACAGATTCTTTTCAGAGTGCCGGCATTGATCCGGAGACACTGGGCTATATTGAAGCCCACGGAACAGGCACGTCTCTGGGTGATCCGATTGAAATTGAAGGGCTGAGCCGCGCATTCCGCAAATGGACAAACAAGAAGCGGTTTTGCGCCATCGGCTCTGCCAAATCAAATATCGGCCATTTAGAAGGAGCCGCCGGGGTCGCCGGATTAACAAAGGTGCTTTTGCAGCTGAAGCATGGAGAAATCTTTCCGTCATTGCACGCGGACACGCTGAATCCCCATATTCCGTTTCCGGACACGCCGTTTTATGTGGCGGATCGGCTGGAAGAATGGGAACGGCCGTCACACCCTGACCAGCCGAGAAGAGCGGGTTTAAGCTCTTTTGGCGCCAGCGGGAGCAATGCCCATTTTGTCATAGAAGAATATCTGCCGCCGCAGGCTGAAAAGAAATCAGTAAGTATACGGGAAGACGAGCCGGTTCTGTTTCTGCTTTCGGCAAAAAATGAAGAACGCCTATTAGAATATGTCAAACGGTATGACCGCTTTTTACGGGAAAAAGAAGTCAACCTTAAAGACCTGGCCTACACGCTTCAAGCTGGCAGAGAAGCGATGCCTGAACGGCTGGCATTGATCGTTACATCCGTTTGCGGCCTGCAAGCGAAACTGAAGGATGTGCTTGAACGGAAAACAGAAATTGAAGGATGTTTCCGCGGACGTGCTCAAGATGATATTTCATCAAGTGGAATGGCCGAGCTGCTGAAAAACAAGCAATATTCCAGATTGCTCACTGAGTGGGCAAAAGGAGCCGCCGTTGACTGGAGCCTGTTATACGAAGGAGAGAAGCCGAAACGGGTCAGCCTTCCTGTATATCCGTTCGCGAAGGAGCGGTATTGGGTGCCTGTGCCCGCGGATATCCGGAAACAGACAGACGAACCGGCGGAAAACCAAAAGATCATTCTTCAAAAAGACTGGAAGCAGCAAGATCCGGCGGAATCTGAAGCATTATCAGGAACAGTAATGATACTTGCAACGGATAAGACGCGCCGATTGGCCGATGCTCTTTTTAAAGGAAACAGCCATATTGAAACGATCTGTTTCATCCATCAGGCAAAAGACGGCGCCGATTATTACGCCGCCGCATCGGGGCGAAACCTTTACGGCAGAGTGCGGGAGTCTCTTCAAAACAAACAGATACTCGGGGTCGTCGACATAACCGCATATGACGCGGAATATGAACGGCAGGAAGAGATAGAACACGGAAAGCTTGCCTTTTTACAGCAGGCTCTTGAATCATTCCGTCATAGCGGCGCTGTGTTCAGCCAAGTGACACACCGCCTCCAGCCTTTCAAAGAAAGTAAACCTCTAATGCAAGGGGCGAAAACGGCGGGGCTGTACCGGATGCTGGGCGCTGAGTATGCCAACATTCATTCTTTTACGATAGATAGCGATTGTGCGATTGAGCATACAGAAGAATTAAGCAGACAGATTGAGACTGAATTTTTACAGCCGCGGGCCAAAAGCGGCAGTGAATGCTGCTACAGGCTGAATCGCCGTTATGTGCCGTTTCTGAAGCAGGGTATGAATGTTTCGGCGGCGCCTGAGCTTTCCTATTCGTCTGATGATGTGCTGTTAATAACGGGCGGATCGCGCGGGATCGGCGCAATTGCGGCGGAGCATGCCGTTTCACGCGGATGCAGGAAACTGGTCATCATGGGGCGGGAGCCGCTTCCCGATTCCTCAGAGTGGGCAGACATGAAAAAGGACGGCATTCTCCCGGAAAAAGCCGAGCGGATGCAGAGGTTAGCCGAGCGGGGCGCGGAGATCCGTTATTACAGCGTTTCTCTTACGGATCAAAAGGGGCTCCGGAACATGACGGACAGCATCCGCGGCACGATGGGACCGATTACCGGCGTTTTTCATTGCGCAGGTGCAATGGGAGAACACCCCGCTTTTTATAACAAAACCGAAACTGAAATCGAAAGCGTTTGCACGCCGAAAGTAACAGGGCTTCGCGGTCTCTATGAAGCCGTTCAGAATGAGCCGCTGTCGTTTTTTATTTTGTTCTCATCCGTTTCGGGTCTGATCCCTTCGCTTGCTGCGGGGCAAAGTGACTACGCGATGGCTAATTCATTTATGGACTCTTTTGCAAATCATCAGGCAGGTAAAGGAAACGTGTTTGTTAAAGCCGTTCAATGGCCCGTCTGGAAAGAAACCGGCATGGCTGAAGGCCTGCCGGAAACTCCTGCTTATCAAAAATCAGGACTTTCCAGGCTGTCTGCCGAAGACGGACTGAAGCTTTTAGATTACATCATATTAAACGGACAAAGCTGCGGAATTCCTTGTGTTCCAGAAGACAGTGAGGCTGATTTTGGTGATCTTCTGAAGGTGAAGAAATCTGAAGCTCCCGTGAAAAAAAGCACTGCCGGTGACCAAAAGGTGAAGGATACGATTCGTCAATGGGTGCGCACCGTTTTCAGCGAAGAACTGAAAATGACGGATGAGCAGATAAAAGATGATATGCCGTTTGATGAATACGGGATTGACTCAATACTCTTTGCGGAATTGGTTCAATCACTGCAAAAACGGATCAGCATAAAGTTAACACCGTCCTTAATGCTTCAATATCAAACGATTACAGAAATGGTTGACTATTTCGCAGCGCATCATGAAGCCGATTTTGTGACAAAAGAAAATGGTTTCGTTCAAGACAGGGACGTACAGCCTGATTTAACCGCCGCTGCTGAAGAGAGAACATCCATGAAGCCGAAAGCGGATACCGAAGACGATATTGCCGTCGTCGGCATGTCCTGCCGTTTTCCGGGGGCGGGCGGAACGGATGCTTTTTGGGAGCTGCTGATGAAAGGAAACACCGCCATCCGGCCTGTCCCCGCAACGCGTTGGCATGCAACAGCACATGCAAAGGATTATGCGGGGTGGATTGATGATATCGACATGTTTGATGCGGGCTTTTTCGGCATCTCTGAAAAAGACGCGGCAATTATGGACCCGCAGGCGCGGATCATATTAGAAGAAGCGGTTCATTCCGTTTATGATGCCGGGTACGGCCAAAAGGATTTATCGGGCCGGAAAGTCGGCGTGTACATCGGCGGCAGGGCGCAGCCTTCAGCCGGTATGGAACATATCCTGCAGGCGCCTAACCCGATTTTGGGGGCGGGGCAAAACTATTTGGCGGCCAACATTTCACGATTTTTGAATGTCACAGGGCCGAGCCTTGTCGTGGATACAGCATGTTCCTCGGGGCTGATCGGGCTGTCCTTTGCAAAAGACGCCCTTTTGGCCGGAAGGATTGACGCGGCCTTAGTCGGTTCGGTGAGTCTGCTCTTATCTCCGTCCGCGCACCGGTTATTCGGAGCGCGCCATATTTTAAATGAGAACGGCGTGTTTCATATATTCGACCGTGAATCAGCGGGAGAAGTGCTCGGAGAAGGAGCGGGGGCGGTTTTTATCAAACGATTGAGCGATGCGGTGCGGGACGGAGACCGTATTTACGGCGTCATAAAAGCCGTCTCGGTAAACAATGACGGCCGGACGCTCGGTCCCGGTTCACCGAATATAAGAGCGCAGAGAGACGCCATTCAAACTGCGCTTGACATGGCGGAAAAGTCGCCCGAAGACATTGGATATATAGAAGTGAACGGAGGCGGTTCCCCAATCGTTGATTCGGTGGAAATCAAGGCGCTCTCAGATGTCTATCAGCTGAACCGGAAAACGCTTCTGCCCTGCCGGATCGGATCGGTGAAACCGAATGTAGGGCATTTGCTTCTGTCTTCAGGTCTTGCGGGCTTCATCCGATGTGTGCTGAGCGTCTATCATAAGCGGATTCCGCCTTTCTTATCAGCGCGTGAGCCATTTGAACATTATGACTTTGAAGCGTCGCGTATTCATTTTAATCGTGAACCCGTTGATTGGCATTCAGAGAAGAAACCCCGCGTCGCAGCTCAGAGTTCATTTCCTGACGGCGGGACAAATGCTCATATCCTCGTTGAAGAATACAGAGGTGAAAGGCAGCGGGAACATCACCGGGCGCCTCAGCCGCCGGAATTCAGAAAAAAACACTACCCGCTTTTGGGCGGCTGGAACAGCACGGAGAGTGAAACGGAAAAAACAAGTAATGAAAAAACAGACATCGCGGATCTTTTAAAGAAATATGAGAAAAAAGCAGAGACAAGCACTGCACCTGCAGACTCGTTTTGGCAGGTGACAACGTGACGTTTTTAAAAGGGGACTAACCATGAAAAAAACAGTGAATCTGCGCCTGACGGCAGAACATCCCATTATGAAAAACCATCTTGTTCACGGAGAATCTGTCATGCCCGGTCTGGCCTATATTGATATGCTGTATCAGCTGGCAAAGCAAAGCCTTGATCTTTCATTCCGTTCCATCTGTCTGAAACGGGTGACCATTTATCATCCTTTATCAGTGAAACGGTCAGAGCGGCTTGATGTGAGTGTCATATTCAGTAAAGAAAAGGAGTTCTGGACAGCCTCGATTTGCGGGGCGGATTCCGGGACGGTTTTCTTATCAGCGGAGGTGCATGAAGGAGTCTTCTCATCAGATGGGCGCCTTGACGCAGAGGAGAAAAAACAACAAGCCGCACTTCCATCAGTCTCTTTGCATACGGTTTACGAAGACGCGAGAAGCCGCGGACTGTCGCATGACGGGCTGATGAAGCCGGAGGGAGAGATCTATGCAAATGAAGAGGAATGTTTCCTTGATATTCGGCAGTCTGATTCATGCCAGGAAAATCTCCCCGGCACTCTCTTTCATCCCGCGCTGATGGACGGTGCCGCCATGGCCTCCGGCGTATTGCAGACAGCTGCAGGCGCCGGTTTGTTTTTACCGATTTATTATGATTCGTTTATTGCCGCTGAGACGGTTACGGAGCGCTGTTACGCGGTGATTTCGAAAAAATCCGGCACGCCTTCTGAAATGGTGAAAATGGATATTGACTTTTACAACCCCAGCGGTGCGCATATTGCTTCACTGCTCGGCCTGACAGCCAAAAAGGTGCGGACAGACCGGCAGCTGACACCAGGCGTTCAGCAGATGGAGGAAACCTTATACCGCATTTTCTCAACATACGTAGGCCGTCCTGTCACAAGAAATGATGCGCACACCGTATTTTTTGAATTAGGCCTTGAATCGTCACAGCTTCTGGCCATTATTAAAGACATCGAAGAGGCGTTTGATCTGCGGCTGAATCCGACTCTTTTATTTGAGTGCAGCAGCATATCCGAACTGCTTGAAGACATAAAAACAAAAGGAACAGATGAATCATCCGGCCTTGTCGCGGATGCAGCACCGGTCTCTGAAACGCAATCAGGCAGTCAGACATTTACTTTCTATGAACATGAAGCATTCCTTCAGGATCATCTGGTTTTCGGCAAACCGGCACTGATGGGTGTAGTGTATCCGTGTCTGGTGCTTGAAGCATCCGGAACGTCTCATTCCGGCACGTATCCCGCCGGGCTGAAAGATATCCGTTTTACGGGCGGGCCCGTCACGCTGGAGCCGGGAGAGGCCGCACATGTTGACATTTCATTTGCGGCAGAAAAGAGTGCCGAACGCTTTACCGCAAGCTGCACTGTCTCCGGTAAAGAAAGCCGGAAGACGTGTGCCGAAGGAGAAATAAGCAGAGGTATAGAGGCACCCGTAAAAAAATCATATGACGTTGAACAAATGAAGGCGCATGCACAAAAGGTAGCACCGGATGTCATTTCCCGTCTGTACGATTCGGTTGCCGACTTCACGATAGGCCCGATGCTGAAAACGGTAACGGCGGGATACAAAATGAGTGAGAGCTCCTTTTTATTGCAGCTGGACTTATCAGGAAAAAAAGAAAAAGGCGATCTGCATCACTTTGCATTTGACCCGCTTATATTGAATTCATGTTATATGTCGCTCGGTGAAGAAGAATTGCAGCTGAAAAAGCGGATTCACGTCCCGCTCATGATTGAGAGGCTGACGCTTTACGGACCTGTCATGTCTGATACCGTCTATGTGGTGAATACAATCAAACATAAAAAAGACGGGTTTCTCTCATTTGATGCCGCAGTCCTCAGCCATACCGGGGAACAGCTGGCGGAATTGAAAAACGCGTCTGTGAAAGAAGTGCTTCAGCCAAATCGGCTTGAAAATGCGTCTTTTGCCCCGTCCGGGAATCAAAGCCGTCAGAAAACGAAAGGAAACCCGCTGGATATTGCCATTGTCGGGATTTCCGGCAAGTATCCGCAGGCCGATGATATCGATGCGTTTTGGGAAAATCTCAAACAAGGAAAGGATTGTATTACCGAAATTCCGAAAGAACGCTGGAAATGGGAACATTACTTTTCCGAGGACCGGACGGCGCCGGGAGCGATCTACAGCAAATGGGGCGGATTCATTGACGGGATCGCCGATTTTGATCCTGAGTTCTTTAAGATTTCCCCCCGTGAAGCGGAACACCTTGATCCTCAGGAACGGCTGTTTTTGATGCATGCGTGGATGGCCATGGAGGATGCGGGATATACGAGGACATCGCCTGAACTGGGCCGTCAGGTAGGTGTGTATGCCGGAGTCATGTATCAGGAATACCCGTTATTCGCGGCTGAAGCGGGAGTGAAAGGACGGCATATCGGGCTCCCCGGCGGGATTTCATCCATTGCTAACCGTGTCTCCTATTTTTGCGATTTTCAAGGGCCGAGCATTTCGGTCGATACGATGTGTTCGGGTTCGCTGACTTCATTGTACATGGCGTGCCGGGATCTGCGGGATCATCGGATTCGCGCGGCGCTTGCCGGCGGAGTGAATCTCACCGTTCATCCTAACAAGTACTTCATGCTGAGCCAGGGGCAGTTCATCTCATCTAAAGGACACTGCGGGAGTTTCGGCGCCGGGGGTGACGGCTATATTCCGGCAGAAGGAGTCGGGGTGCTGCTTCTTAAACGTTTAGAAGACGCCGTACAAGACGGAGATCGGATTTACGGCGTCATTAAAGGAGCTGCCATTAATCACGGCGGAAGAGCGAGCGGTTACACCGTACCGAACCCCAAGGCGCAGAGCGAAGTCATTTCTCAAGCTTTACAGGAAGCGGGGGTATCTCCGGGCCAGATCAGCTATGTGGAAGCGCACGGGACAGGGACGAAATTGGGCGATCCGATTGAAATCCGGGCTTTAACCGATGCATTCGGTGATGTTCCTGAAACATGTCTCATCGGGTCTGTCAAATCAAATATCGGACATGGGGAATCGGCAGCAGGCATCGCCGCTGTCACAAAAGTGCTGCTGCAGATGAAGCACAAACAAATCGCCCCATCTTTGCATGCGGATGTTTTAAATCCGAATATCCAATTTGACGAAGGTCCGTTTTCCGTCTGCCGGGAATTAACAGATTGGAAACGGATTGCAGCAGACGGAGCAGAACAGCCGCTCAGGGCGGGGATCAGCAGCTTTGGTGCGGGCGGTTCTAACGCGCATATCATTATTGAAGAATATGAGGCTCCTGTAAAACAAGCAATCAGCAGCCAAGAGCCGGCTGTCATTCTGCTGTCTGCGAAAAATGGGGAGCGTCTGACAGAATATGCGGAGCGCCTTCTTGCTTTTCTTCAAAAGAAGCATACGGATAAGCCGGACTTATTTGATGTCGCATACACTTTACAAGCGGGGCGGGAAGCGATGGATGAGCGGCTGGCTTTCATTGCGGACTCCCTTAAGGAGCTGGAGGACAAGCTCAGATCGTACTTGGAAAATGAAAACGCACCGCATCTTTACAGGGGGCGGGCGAAGCGAAATCATGAGACAGTGGCTGTGTTTGAATCTGATGAAGATTTGCAGGAAGCCATGGGCAAATGGCTGAAAAAGAGAAAGTACGGTCATTTGCTGAACATGTGGGTGCAGGGAGTCGATGTGGACTGGAACTTGTTATATTCGGGACAAAAACCCCGGAGAATCAGCCTTCCCGCCTATCCGTTTGCAAAGGTCAGATGCTGGATTCAAGATGAAGCCGAGGCGGTTTCAAAAAGGGATGACGGCAAAACGGTGATCCATCCGCTGCTTCATGAAAACACATCTGATCTGTGGGAGCTGAAATTCACCTCTGTTTTTACCGGACGGGAATTCTTTTTCACTGATCACACAGTCAATGGGGAGAAAGTGCTCCCGGGAGCCGCCGTGATCGAAATGGCCAGGGCGGCCGTTGAGCGTGCCGCATACGCTGTGCCGGACGGACGTAAAGGACTGTATTTGAAAGATCTCATATGGATGAGGCCTGTTGTTCATAAGGGGACGGATGTAAAAGTCCATATCAGCCTTATCCTTAAGGAAAATGAAGACATTGAATTTACGATTTACAGCCTATCGGAAGAACCCGGGGGAGAACGGATTATATACAGTAAAGGCACCGCGGTATCAGGAGAGATAGCAGCGGTTCCGTCAGTTCACTTAGAGGGCTGGCTGTCCGGCTGCAGCCAATCGGTTATGACGTCTGATGAGGTTTATCAGGCTTTCCGGCATGCGGGTATGATATACGGGCCGAGCCATCAAGGAATTGATCAGCTGATGATCGGAGAGAGGGGCGCTGCAGCCCGGCTGTCGCTGCCGGAAACGGCAGACAGTACCGCCGATCAGTTTGTCATCCACCCGAGTCTTCTAGATGCCGCGTTTCAGGCGTCACTGGGTGCCGGTTCAGATACTGCCGGAGACACTCCGATGCTGCCGTTTTCCCTGAGGCAGGCAGAAATATTTCAGCCGACTCAGAAAACGATGTGGGCGCTTGTCCGCAAACAGAGCGATCGGTCAGATAACGGAGCGCTGACGCTGGATATTGATTTATGTGATGAAAACGGCGCTGTTTGTATGAGATTGACAGGCTTCTCCTGCCGGGCTGTCCGGCAGACAAACCAAACCGAAAGCAAGCGGCAGGAAGTTCAGACAGCGATGCTTGCCCCTGTTTGGGACAAAACTTTCTTTTCTCTGGAAGAAAATCGAGCGGTTGATCAGGAACAATTGCTGATCATCGGAAAGCCGGGACATACCATAAAGGCTGCGGCAAAAATGTGGCCCCGCGCCCATCTGGCGGAGACGCCGGATCATTCAAGCGAGCAAACATTACGTGAATTGACAGCCGGGTATCAGGATATCCGCCATTTCTTATGGATTGCGCCGGATCGTTTCGCACCCGCATCCGTCAGTCAGGAAATGCTTGATGAGCAGGAGAATGGGGTGATTCAATGTTTCCGTTTCATCAAAGCGCTGCTGTCACTCGGGTATGGAAACCGAAACATCAGCTTTACGGCGGTCACCCGGCAGACACAGTCCGTGTATCCGGGTGATCTGCCGCAGCCTGAGCATGCAGGTGTACACGGTTTGATCGGTTCATTGGCAAAAGAATATCCGAACTGGGACATCAGGCTGATTGATACAGAAGAAGGCAGTGATTCGTCTGAGATGAAAAACATCTGGCGCCTTCCTCCAGATCCGGACGGAAATGCTGCTGCGTACCGTAACGGAGCTTGGCACAAGCAAAAAACAGTCCGAGTGCTGACAAGTTCCGCTCCGCGTATGTCGTACAGAGAAGGCGGCGTTTATGCTGTCATCGGCGGAGCGGGCGGCATTGGAGAAGCATGGAGCAAATACATGATCACCCGTTACAAGGCACGAATGATATGGATCGGCAGGCGGCCGAAGGATCAGGAGATTCAGAGCAAAATAGACAGGCTGGCGCTAGCAGGCCCCGCGCCGCATTATATACAGGCTGATGCTCAAGATGCCGCAGCGCTTAAGGCTGCCGTCCGTTCCGTAAGAGAGCAATACGGCAATATAACGGGAGTCATCCATTCCGCGATAACGCTTGCCGACAAAAGTATGGCGAATATGGATGAAGCTTCTTTCAGAAACGCTTTTTCAGCTAAGGTGAATACGAGCGTCCGAATGATCGAAGCTTTTAAGGGAGAACCGCTTGATTTTGTGCTGTTTTTCTCATCCGTTAATTCTTTCACAAAAAATGCCGGGCAAAGCAACTATGCGGCAGGGTGTACATTTCAAGACGCCTTTGCCCGCCATATCGCTTCCTTGCTTGATTGTGAAGTGAAAGTCATGAATTGGGGATATTGGGGCAGTCTGGGCGTTGTATCAGACCCGTCTTACAGAAAACGGATGGAGGCGTCAGGGATCGGTTCTATTGAACCCGATGAAGCAATGGAGGCGCTGGAAGTCTTACTATCAGAACCGTTCAGCCAAGCGGCATTCATTAAAGCTGCTCCGCACGGCTTAGCCGCGCTGACGGATCAAGATGCAATATCGGTTGTATCCGGCCCGAAGCCTTCATTTATGGAAAGCGTCAAGCGGCAAAATCCGGATCGGAATGAACGGCTTGAGACTTTAAAACGAGAAATGGAGTTGCGCATATGAACAGCCTTCTTTGCAAACTGCTCTTTTACCAATTACAGTCAATCGGGTTTTTCAGCGAGCCTGTCACCACAGCTTCAGCATCCATGCGGAGCGCCGGTGTGATCGGCACATACGGCAGATGGCTGGAAGAAAGCCTGAATCTATTAAAAGAAAACGGATATATCGCGTATGACGGATACACGGTCACCCTCCTCACGGATCAGCGCCCGGACGGCCGCACAGTCTGGAATGAGTGGGATGCCCATAAACGCCTGCTTCCCAATGGGGAGCTTGCGCAAGCTGAATTGGCCGAGGCGACGATAAAAGCGATGCCTTCTATTTTAAAAGGAGAACGTCCGGCTACGGATATCGTATTTCCCGATTCATCAATGCGGCTCGTTGAAGGTGTTTATAAGCATAATCCTGTCGCGGATTATTTTAATGAAGTGTTGGCAGATTCCGCGGCCGCTTACTTGAAAGCTTATCTTACAGAACACCCCGATGCCCGCATCAGGCTGATAGAAGTAGGGGCCGGGACGGGCGGAACGAGCGCCATGCTGTTTACAAAACTGAAACCATTCGCAAAACAGATTGCGGAATATTGTTATACGGACGTTTCTAAAGCTTTTTTAATGCATGCCGAA
This sequence comes from Bacillus sp. A1, assembly GCF_042296235.1. Lineage (NCBI taxonomy): Bacteria > Bacillati > Bacillota > Bacilli > Caryophanales > Bacillaceae > Bacillus > Bacillus sp. A1. The sequence goes on along the minus strand of NZ_CP141181.1, from coordinate 2,367,891 downwards.
CAGGAATACGGACCTGATGTGCCGTATTTGACAACAGCCTTGTTTAATGCGGAGGAGCCTTGCGAATCACAAAATATCAAAACGGGTGTTTACGATATTGTCATCGCCGCCAATGTGCTTCACGCCACAAAAAATATCGGTTTGACACTTCGCCGTCTGAAAGCGCTCCTGAAATACAACGGGATGATTCTGATAAACGAAATCAGCGATCGTTCTGTTTTTACCCATTTAACCTTCGGGCTGCTTGACGGGTGGTGGTCCTATGAGGATGCTGAGCTTCGGATTCCGGGAAGTCCCGGCTTATATCCAAAATCATGGGAGTGTGTGCTGCATTCGGAAGGATACAGAGCGGTTTGTTTCCCTGCTGAAACGGCTCATGATTTAGGTCAGCAGATTATCGCAGCTGAGAGTGACGGACTCGTCCGGATGCAAGGGATCAGAGACGGCAGAAAGCCATACGCCGCCCCAGCCGAAGTTTTCCGAAAGCCCGCGCAGCCTGTTTCCCGCAGCCGCGCGCCAGAGGAGCATCAAGCTGTAAAGGCTGATGGGGAATCGGTCGCTTCCCATGTCCGCTCTGTCATCAAAACAAGTATTGCCGATGTATTAAAAATGAAAGAAGAGGATATTCAGGAAGAACTGAATTTCTCTGAATACGGCATTGATTCCATTTTGGCCGTCAATGTGATTAATGAGATGAATAAGCGATTGAATCTTACACTGCAGACAACGATTTTATTTGATTACTATCATGTGAAACTGCTGACCGGTTATATCTCGGCAGAATATGAAACCATCATAGCCTCATCTCTGGAGACCGAAAGAGCGAAAATCCGCCCGGCGCTTCAAGAAGAACGGCCTGCTGAAAAACCTCTGCAGACGGAAAGAAAGGAAACCGGTTATCAGAAACCGAAACAAGAACGTATGCCGCCTTCTTTTGCAAAGTCCGGTGACTCGGGAATGTTCCGGGTTGTGATTGACCGTCCGGGCGGCATTGAAGATCTGATGATTGCCCGCAGTGAAGTGCCCGAGACAAAAGATGACGAAGTTCAAATAGCCGTCCGCGCCTTTTCTTTAAATTTCGGAGACTTGCTTTGTGTCAGAGGGCTGTACCCGACGATGCCGCCTTATCCGTTCACTCCGGGATTTGAAGCAAGCGGCGTCGTGATCAAGACAGGGAGGCATGTAACATCCGTCATTCCAGGTGATGAAGTGATTGTCGGCATGGGAGAGGAATTTGGATCTCAGGCGAATCTCATCACATGTAAAGAACACCAAGTCTATCATAAACCGGCCCGGCTGACCTTTGAAGAAGCATGCGCTCTTCCCACCGTGGCGGTGACAATGATAGACGCCTTCCGGAAAGCCGGACTTAAAAAAGGCGAAAAAATATTAATTCAGACCGCGACGGGAGGAACGGGGCTGATCGCGGTGCAAATGGCTCGGCATATCGGCGCGGAAATATATGCCACGGCCGGATCACAGAAAAAAATTGAGTATTTGCATTCGCTCGGGGTCCACAATACCATTTGCTATTTAGAAGAAGATTTTGAAACGGAAATCATGCGAATGACCGGCGGCCGTGGGGTGGATGTTGTCATTAATACCCTGGCCGGTGATGCCATGCAAAAAGGAATGAATTGCCTGGCGCCGGGCGGAAGATATATCGAAATTGCCATGACTGCGCTGAAATCCGCTAAATCAGTCGACTTGTCCGTCCTTCATAACAATCAATCGTTTCACAGCGTGGATTTGCGGAAGCTGTCCCTTCAAAATCCGGATCAGGTCAAGGACTATCAATTGGAACTGCAGCGGCTGGCGGAAGAGGGAGTCATTCAGCCTGTCATCTCAAAAATCTTTTCCTTTGAAGACATAAAAGAAGCGTATCACTGTCTGGATGACCGCGGAAATATCGGGAAAATCGTCATCAGCGTTTCTGAGCCGTATCAAATGACGTACCGCCCCGAACAAAAGGATCCGGCCGATACAGTAAAATCAGCAGCTGTGTTACCTGAAAAAGAACCGATCGCGATTATCGGGATGAGCGGGCGGTTTGCTGAATCGGAGAATGTCCATGAGTTTTGGGAACACTTAGCCGCCGGACGGGATCTGATTAAAAAAGCAGACAGATGGGATGTCTCTGACAGCCAATGCCAGTATGGCAGTTTTATAGAGGACATTGAATGTTTTGACCCCGTTTTCTTTCATATATCGGGACGTGAAGCGACCTATATGGACCCTCAGCAGCGGCTGTTTTTGGAAGAATCATGGAAAGCGCTTGAAGATGCGGGATATGCGGGAGACTCGGTAAGAGGCCGGGAATGCGGCGTGTATGCCGGCTCCTGCGGCGGAGATTACCAGGCCATTTTTAAACAGCAGGGGCCCGCGCAGGCGTTTTGGGGCAATCATAATTCCGTCACTCCGGCAAGGATCGCCTATCACCTTAATTTACAAGGTCCGGCGATCACTGTTGATACAGCATGTTCCAGTTCGCTGACAGCCATTCATTTGGCATGTCAGGGGCTTTGGACGAAAGAAACGGAAATGGCGGTGGCGGGCGGGGTTTTCATTCAATCCACTCCCGCTTTTTATCAGTCGTCAAATAAGGCGAATATGCTGTCACCGACCGGACGCTGCCATACGTTTGATCAAAGCGCGGACGGGTTCGTGCCGGGTGAAGGCGTGGGAGCGGTGGTGCTGAAACGTCTTAGCGACGCCGTTAGTGACGGAGATCATGTGTACGGCGTCATAAAAGGCTCTGCAATGAATCAGGACGGCGCTACAAACGGAATCACCGCTCCAAGCGCGCTATCTCAAGAACGATTGGAACGGCATGTCTATGACACTTTTCACATTGATCCGGAAACCATTCAAATGGTGGAAGCTCACGGAACGGGCACTGCACTGGGCGACCCGATCGAATTCGGCGCCTTAACGCGCGCTTTCCGCCGCTATACGGATAAAAAAGGATATTGCGCCATCGGCTCTGTGAAAACCAATCTCGGACATGCCGCTGCGGCCGCGGGGATGGCCGGACTGTTTAAAATCCTGCTGTCGCTGAAGCATCGGCAGATTCCGGCTTCCCTGCATTTTCACCAAGCCAATCAGCATATTCAATTTGAGGACAGCCCGTTTTTTGTGAATGAAAAGCTGATACCGTGGGAACGGAACCCGGATGCACCGCGCAGAGCCGCCATCAGTTCATTCGGATTCAGCGGAACAAATGCCCATCTTGTGATTGAAGAGGCGCCGCAAACCGTGCGCCGGTCACCGGCAAAACCGGCCTGCCTCATTCCTTTATCTGCGCGGACGGAGCGTCAGCTGGAAATTCAGGCAGAACGCCTGCTGGATTCACTCAGCAAGAACAAAGACAGCGATCTGGGAAATATAAGTTATACGCTCCTGCTCGGCAGAAAGCATTTACATCACCGGTTTGCCTGTATCGTAAGCAGTGCGGACGAACTGAAGCGGGTATTATCGGAGTGGCTTGTAAAAAGAGAGTTTCCGGGTGTGTTTGTGTCCAATTTGAAGGATCAGAAGCCGGCAGAAGAAGCCGGAATGAAAACATTCGGAATGGAATGCATTGAACAGTGCCGCTCAGTGGCTTCGCCAGCACAGTACAGAGAAAGCCTGGCACATATCGCTGACCTTTTTTGCAGAGGATATGATCTTCCTTTTAGACGGCTTTTTGACGGAGGGAAATATTATAAAACGCCGCTGCCTGCCTACCCATTTTTAAAAGAAAGGTATTGGGCGGCTGATGTAAACAGTTCTTTACCAGGCCAAGCCATGAAAAAGTCTGAAACGCAAACCGTTCTCCCGTCTTCGCCGCAGCCTGAACATGAAGGGCTGATTTCTCTGAGTCCTTTAACTGAGATCGAAATGACAGCGTTTGAACCGGAGACATTGCAAAAACCGATCGTGTTACAGCCTTTGGATTGTTCTGTTTCTGTCCGGCAGCCAGAAAAAGCCGTTTTCGAAGACAATAGAACATTGCTTGAAGAATTGAGGATAAGCCTGGCAGATATTTTATTTTTGTCACCGGAAGATATTGATGCTGATGAGCCTTTCATCGACATGGGGCTTGACTCCATTATCGGGGTTGAATGGATACAAACAGTAAATAAAACGTACCACACTGAGATTACTGCCAATAAGGTGTATGAACACCCGACGCTTGAGGAGCTTGCGGAATATATAGCGGGGCAAATAAAGAAACCCGAGTATGCTGAAGCGGAGGAAACAGCGGTACGTCCGCAAATCCCGGAAGCAGAAACGCCCCTTGCCGGCATCTCTGACGGCACTTTGCGCAAAGAGCTCAAAGAAAGCCTTGCGGACATCCTGTTTCTGAAGCCGGAAGATATTGATGAGCATGAAGCATTCATTGAGATGGGGCTGGATTCTATTATCGGTGTGGAATGGGTTCAGTCCATTAATAAAACCTATCAAGCGTCTATTACGGCAAATCTGGTCTATGAATATCCGACAATCGCAACATTAGCCGGGTATCTGACCGGTTCTGTCCAAAAAGACACCGAGGAAGTACATGAGGAACATACGAAACAAAACGATATATCAGAAGAGACAGATGATCAAGAACCGCCCGAGCTGATCTGTCTTAACCCGGGTGGAAAGGGAAGACCGATTTTCTGGTTTCATTCCGCGCTGGGGGCAGTGGAGCTGTACCAGCCTGTTGCCGAACGGACCGGGCGTCCTTTTTACGGAATTCAGGCAAGAGGATGGATGACAGACCGGGAACCGATCCGCGGCATTAAAAACATGGCCGAATATTACGTTAAGCTCATACGTACCGTGCAGCACCGGGGTCCTTACGATGTAGGCGGCTATTCATTAGGGGGCATGCTCGCTTATGAAGTCACCCGGCAATTGCAGCTGGCTGGAGAAATCGTTGAGTCAATCGTCATGCTTGACTCTTTTGACTCGGCGGGTGCGCGGGAAATCAACATTCCTGATGAATTATTTGATAAAAATATGATGCTGCAGACGGTGAACATGGCTTTATTTGCACCAATCTATCAACATCCGGAACGTATTTCTGAAACCTTGATTCATCGTGATGAACTAGATGCCGATCTTCATGAAGACATATTTTTAGAGCAATTAATCGCAAAAGCCAAACAGCGGGGGTTAACGAAGACGGACGCGTTGGTGAAAAATCTGATCAGGCAGAATATAAATGTTCAGGACGCTTACGAAATCACTGATTACGAACTCCTGCCGCTTCCGGATCCGAACGGGGTGACATGCTATTATTTCCGAAATAAAAACGGTATTTTCTTGGGTGAGCTTGATCCGTATTTTACGATCAGGGCTGATATTTTATCCGCTGATTTCGTCAACTACTGGAGCCAGTGGGAAGAGCATATGACAAACATCGCCATCATGGATGTGGCGGTATCCAACCATATGACGTTATTGGCTGAAGACAGCGCAGCCGAAACGATTTCTGAATTTTGCGGCATTTTATATTCGGCTGACGGAATGGCAGAACACAGCTTCCTGCAGCTGCAGGAAAAGATACTGAACGTGCATGGTGAGATGCTGAAGCAGCCCGCCAAAACAAGACCGTAAATTCACATATCCGCCCGCCGGGTTTACTCGTAAGCTTTGGCGGGTCATTTCAAATCTTGATCACATCTTGGAGGAATGAAAATGACCAGTTTAACAAAAATCAGACAGCAGCAGCCGTACAAGTGGTACCAAACGATGAGAGAAACCTCTCCCGTTCATTACAATGAAAAGGAAGATTGCTGGGAAATCTTCACCTATGATGAAGTGAAGCGGGTGATTTCTGACTACAGTCATTTTTCTTCCGATCATAAATACTTAAGTGCGGACAAGCAGGAAAAAATGATCCGGCATATTAACAAAGACAGCCTTTTGAAAATGGACCCGCCTGAACACACCGTCTTCAGAAAATTGGTCAATCAGCCGTTCATGCCGAAATCGGTCGAGTCTCTTGCACCGCGTATAGCCGCTATCGCTGATGACCTGCTTCAGGCCGTCCGTTCAAAAGGCAGGATGGACATTATTGAAGATTACGCATTTCCGCTTCCGATTATCGTGATCGCAGAGCTTTTAGGATTCCCTCCGAAAGACAGGGATATCTTTAAAAGCTGGGTCGACCAAAGCCAGAATGTAAAAGATGAAAAGAAAATGAATGAAGTGCAAAAGCAGATGATTGGATACTTCATGCAGTTTATTTTACAGCGGAGAAAACAGCCGCAAAATGATTTAATCAGCCATTTAATTGCAGCTGATTTAGACGGAGAGCCGCTGTCAGACAAGCAATTAATCGGTTTTTGCGGCTTGTTGATCGTCGCGGGGCACGTAACGACGGAAAATGTGATCGGAAATTCATTTCTCAGTCTCAAGGAGTTCCCGGATATTCTGCCCCGGCTGCTTGAAAATAAGGCGCTCCTTCCTGACTTTATTGAGGAAGTCATCCGCCTCAGACCTTCCATTCAGCGGGTAACCCGCTACACCGCGGTTGAGAGCGAGATTGGCGGAAAAACGATTCCGGCCGGAGAAAAAGTGTATGCGTGGATTGGATCGGCGAACAGAGATGAAAAGAAGTTTGAAAATGCCGATCAGATTGACTTGGGACGAAAGCCGAATCAGCATCTGTCATTCGGTCAGGGCAGCCATTATTGTTTAGGGGCGCCGCTGGCCCGGCTTGAAGCGAAAATCGCGCTTTCCCACTTTTTTGAACAGATGCCCGCATGGCGTTTTACTGAGGATCAAGAGCCGAATCTGGTTCCGAGCCCTGTATTTCACGGCGTTGACAGGCTGCTTGTTGAGTTTTGAACGAAAAAATAAAAGAGGCTTCCACAGGAAGCCTCTTTACTCTGGGGGCTTGGAGAAATGAATGTAGGAATCGAAGCAATGAACGTGTTTGGCGGAACCGCGTATGTAGACGTCATGGAGCTTGCGGAACATCGGAACCTGGATAAAAAAAGGTTTGAGAACCTGCTGATGAAAGAAAAAGTGGTGGCGCTTCCGTTTGAAGATCCGATTACGTTCGCCGTAAATGCCGCAAAACCGATTATCGACTCTCTGTCAGAAGAGGAACGGAATCAGATTGAAATGGTGATCACCTGTACGGAATCCGGGATTGATTTTGGCAAATCCATCAGTACATACGTCCATGATTATTTGCAGCTGAAGCGGAATTGCCGGTTATTTGAGGTGAAACAGGCTTGCTATTCTTTAACGGCCGGGTTTCAAATGGGCGTGAATTTCATCTTATCGCAAACATCGCCGGGAGCGAAAGCGCTCATCATCGGAACGGATATTTCCCGCTTTTTAGTGGCTGAAGGCGGTGACGCGTTGACGGAGGAATGGTCCTATGCCGAACCGAGTGCGGGGGCGGGAGCTGTGGCGCTTTTAGTCAGCAGCACCCCTCATGTCTTTTTGCTTGATCAAGGCGCAAGCGGGTATTACGGGTATGAAGTCATGGATACCTGCCGCCCGATTCCGGATAGTGAAGCGGGGGATGCTGATCTTTCGCTCATGTCTTATTTGGACTGCTGTGAAAAATCATTTCAGGAATACCGAAAGCGTGTGAGCGGGGCGGATTATAAGAATACATTTCAATACCTTTCTTTTCATACTCCGTTTGGCGGAATGGTAAAAGGAGCGCATCGGACGATGATGAGAAAATTGGAAAAGGCTAAGCCGCAAGACATTGAAGCGGATTTTCAGCAACGCGTGCTGCCTGGGATTCAATACTGCCAGCGCGTCGGCAACATCATGGGGGCCACCGTATTTTTATCTCTTGCCAGCACGATTGATAACGGCTCTTTTGAAACGCCGAAACGCGTCGGCTGTTTTTCATACGGTTCGGGCTGCTGCTCTGAATTTTACAGCGGTGTCGTTATGCCGCAAAGCCGGACGCGGCAGAATCAATTTCAGATCAGCCGGCATTTGGATGAACGCGTCCGTTTATCGATGGCTGATTACGACCGGCTGCTCCAAGACAGCGGCATCGTAAAATTCGGCACAAGAAATGCCGCGCCCGCAGCAGACATCCCGAATGCGCATCAAGGAAAAGCGCGATTGGTGCTGGCTGAAATAAAAGAGTTTCACAGAAAGTATGAATGGACGACCTAGTATCAGAAACACTCAGAGCCGGAAAGGCTTGAGTATTTTTAAAGAAACGGAGAATAAACATGAATCCAATGATTGATGTACAGGAAACAGAACCGGGCATTGTGCAGGTCACAATGCAGGATACGGCCGGGAAAAACGGGCTGTCAGAAGAGTTTGTCAGAGAGCTGCACCGGGTATTCCAAGACATCAATGCCCATCCGTCCTATAAAACCGTCCTTCTGACGGGTTACGGAAATTATTTCTGCACGGGAGGAACGCAGGAGGGGCTTTTGACCATTCAGAGCGGAAAGCTCCAATTTACAGATTTAAAGCTTCACAGTCTTTTATTGGATTGCAGGATTCCCGTGATTTCCGTCATGCAGGGGCATGCGATCGGAGCCGGCTTTACGATCGGTCTGAGCTCGGATTTCGTGATTTTAAGCAGGGAGAGTTTTTATTCTTGTAATTATATGAAGTACGGATTTACACCGGGAATGGGCGCGACGTATATTGTGCCTGAAAAACTGGGAATTGTCCTCGGGGAAGAAATGCTGTTTACGGCCGCGAATTTCAGCGGCGCCGCTCTGGAAAAACGGGGAGTTCCGTTTGAAGTGCTGCCGAAAAAAGACGTCCTTCAAAGAGGCCGCGAATTAGCCCGGCTGCTGGCGGATAAACCGAGAGCCTCACTGGTTGCGCTGAAAACCAATGTGACCGCACGGATGAAAAGAGAGCTGACAAAAGCGGTTGAGGAAGAGGTGAACATGCACGAAGCCACATTCCATCTTCCTGAAGTAAAAGAGAGAATCAGCCGCTTATACGGCAGTTAAACAGAATGAAAAAAGCATGGGAAGCCCCATGCTTTATCACTGGTCCGTCTTTTGCAGAACGGAGCCTGCGAATTGTTCTTTAATTTCGGCGCTCCGGGCTGCGGTTTCTGCGATGCAGTGCATGATGGCTTCTTCAAAGCGGCGCTCGTCTAATGCGCGAAGGCCTGCTTCAGTCGTGCCGCCCGGGCTTGTGATTTCCTTGCGCAGGCGTTCAGGCCGTTTGCTGCTTGTTCTGAGCATTTCCGTCGCCCCGGCCATGGTTTGTAAAATCAGCTCTTTTGCCGTTTCTTCCGGCAGGCCGGCTTGAAGGGCGGCCTTTTCCATTGCTTCGACATACCGATACACATAGGCGGGACCGCTTCCGGCAATGGCTGTGACGGCGTCAAGGTGTTTTTCTTCAAAGCGCGTCGCTTCTCCGATTGTTTCCAGAAGCTCTTTTGCCGTCCGGATTTCAGCTTCACTCGCCTCGGAGCTTGCGGAAAAACCGGTCGCCGATTGCTGAATGGCCGCGGATGTATTCGGCATCGCCCGGATGATGGTGAGCTTTCTGCCGAAATATTGCTGAATCGTGTGAATCGTCAGCCCTGCGATGACAGAAATCACAAGCTGATCTTTCACGTATTCGCGAATGTTCTCAATGCTTTCTGCCGCATCTTTCGGTTTAAAGGCGAGAACGATAATGTCGGTATTGCTGAAAAATTCTTCTTTATCCCGGCACGGTTTCACTCCGTACGTTTTTTGGAGCTCTTCAAGCCGGCTGTCATTTGACCGGTTTGTCATATATATATGTCCGGGGGCTGTCATTCCGCTTTGCAGCAGTCCGTTCACCATTGCTTCCGCCATTGATCCGGCCCCGATAAAACCGATTTTCTTCATATAAATCCTCCTTCTTCTCAAAACACAAAAAAACCTTCCCGTCAAAAAGGACGAAAAGGTTTCGCGGTACCACCTTACATTAGCACGAATCAGCCGTGCTCAGCTCAAATCCCGTAACGAGGGGATACGTTTAGGTTTTCCTAACCGCTCTGAGGGCAGGTTCTGTAAACAAGAGGGCCGCAATGTCTTTCAGCCGGGGACATTGCTCTCTGCTGCCGTTGTTTATATACTAGTTCCTCGTCATCGCGTTCCGTGTTTTCTAGTTTGTTGTTCATTATGCTATGCGCAAGAGCGGGATGTCAATCTTTTTTTCTGATAATGACACAGTGAAAAGAAAACGCTAAAATATGATTATTCAGGAATGAAAAGAACGAAGGAGCGTAAACATGGCAGCGAGAAAGATCATTCCGATACGTGTGCCGACTCCGTTTGCAGTCGGCGACGTTATCGTTTATTTAATAAAAGATGAAGCCTTAACCCTTATTGATTGCGGCCCGAATACAAAGGAAGCGGCTGAATCGCTCTCATTGCAGCTTAAGGAACACGGGGTTTCTGCGGCGGATATAGAACAGGTGGTGCTCACTCATCATCACGCAGATCATTCAGGTCTGCTCCACCTTTTTTCTGAGGATGCGGAAGTGATCGGGCATCCGCTGAATGACAGGTACATTACTCAGGATCAGTCGTATATCGCCCGGCAGGAGGACTTTTTTCTGTCGCTTATGACTGAAATGGACGTTCCCCTGACGCCTGAAGACATACATAAAACAGTTAAGCTGTCATACTTATTTTCTGCAAACCGTCCGTTAACGAAAACAGTGGGAGAAGGCGGAAAAATTGACGGGCTTAACGGCTGGACGGTGCTCGAAATCCCGGGCCATGCCGCTTCTCACATTGCGCTCTACCATGAAAAAAGCGGTGAAATGTTCAGCGGCGATCTGCTTTTGTCCAACAGCTCCACCAATCCGATTCTGGAAGCTCCGGAAAAGGGGGGCGTGCGCGCGGCCCCGATGCTCGAGTACTTGAACTCAATGAAGCGGCTGTATGACTTAAACCCGTCCTTTTTATATCCGGGACACGGCGATCTGCTGACAGACGTAAAGCCTGCTTTTGACAGGCGGCTTGAAAAACAGAGAAACCGGTCGGAATATGTGCTGCGCCTGTTGTCAGAGGAAACGCTGACGGCTTTTCAGGTATGCCGGCGGCTGTTTCCGGCTGTTTATGAAAATGAAATGTTTTTAACGATGTCAGAAACGATCGGCCATCTTGACGTGCTGGCCGCCGAAGGGAAGGCTGTATCCTTTCAGTCGGGAGATATTCTGAAGTTTAAAGCTGTGAAGGGGTGAAGGAGAAATGGGCAGATTAACGGATAAGCGGATTTGGATCACCGGAGCATCCGGCGGACTCGGAGAACGGCTTGCATATTCCTGCGCGGCAGAAGGAGCTCATGTTTTTTTATCCGCGCGGCGGGAGGACCGCTTGCAGGAAGTGAAAAAGACGATTACCGCGCGCGGCGGGCAGTGTGATGTCATTCCGTTTGACGTCCGGCATGCAGAAGAGGCTGAAAACGTAAGGCGTTTGATCGGTCATGTTGACGTATTAATCAACAACGCCGGCTTCGGCATTTTTGAAACGGCCGCTGATTCATCTTTGGATGATATGAAGGCAATGTTTGAAGTCAACGTCTTCGGATTAATCGCCTGTACGAAGGCCTGTCTTCCTGTGATGCTTCATGCGAAAAGCGGCCATATTATCAATATCGCCTCACAGGCCGGCAAATTGGCGACGCCGAAATCAAGCCTTTATTCTGCAACGAAGCACGCCGTGTTAGGGTATTCCAATGCGCTGCGGCTTGAGCTGGCCGGTACGGGTGTAGCTGTGACAACGGTTAATCCCGGTCCGATCAAAACAGACTTCTTTACAATTGCAGATAAAGAGGGCGGTTATGTGAAAAGCGTCGGCAGATGGATGCTTGATGCCGACCATGTGGCAGAGCGCATTACATCCGTGATTCTGACGGATAAACGGGAAATGAATCTTCCGCGATGGATGAGCCTCGGGACGAAGCTGTATCAGCTTTTCCCATCGTTTACAGAAAAACTGGCCGGCCGCGCATTAAAGAAAAAGTAACAAGGGGGAAAAAGGAATGTCCGACCGGGATATACACAAGACATTGATGGCAGAGCCTTTCGTCAGGCAAATGGCGGAGGCGCGTGAAGTATTTTGGATCAACCCGCATAAAACCGATGATCCAGTAAAGCATGGTGCTGAATGGAAACAGGAGATTGCCGAAGCGGAAGAAAGGCTGCGCCGGTTTGCGCCTTATATCGCATCGGCTTTTCCGGAGACGGAAGCGGAGGGAGGCCTCATTGAATCTCCGCTTATCTTGATTAATGAAATGAAGAAGCATCTGGAACACAGCGCCGCTCAGGCTTTCCCCGGGCGTCTGCTTTTGAAATGCGACGACGAACTTCCGATTTCCGGTTCCATTAAAGCGCGCGGCGGGATTTACGAAGTGCTGAAGCATGCCGAAGATCTCGCGGTGAAAGCGGGAATGCTCTCAGCAGACGACGATTACAGCATATTGACTGAAGAACGGTTTACCGCTTTTTTCTCAAAATACTCTATAGCCGTCGGCTCTACGGGCAATTTAGGTCTGAGTATCGGCATAATCGGCGCGAAGCTCGGCTTTTGTGTGACCATTCATATGTCCAGTGACGCAAAGCAGTGGAAAAAGGAGCTGCTCCGGGAAAAGGGGGTTCGCGTCATCGAATATGAAGCAGACTACAGTCTGGCTGTCAAAGAGGGGCGCATGCAGGCGAAGCAGGACTCTTATTGTTATTTTATTGATGATGAGCATTCCCGGGATCTGTTTTTGGGGTATGCCGTTGCGGGAAGCCGTGTGAAAAAGCAGCTCGATCAAATGAACATAAAGCCTGATGCAGATGAACCGCTTTTCGTTTATTTGCCGTGCGGGGTCGGAGGAGGCCCGGGCGGCGTCGCGCTTGCGCTAAAGCTGATCTATGGCGAGCATGTCCATATTTTTTTCGGTGAGCCGACGCATTCACCGTGTATGCTGTTAGGACTGTTTTCCGGCTTGCATGACGGAATCAGCGTGCAGGATATCGGTCTTGATAATCAAACGGCCGCCGACGGACTCGCGGTGGGAAGGCCGTCCGGACTGGCCGGCCCTCTGATGGAACCGATACTCAGCGGCTGCTATACCGCCGATGACGGCACGCTTTTTTCGCTGCTTTTTCAATTAAGGGCGGCCGAGAATAAGAGCCTTGAACCCTCTGCACTCGCCGGACTGGCCGGAGCCGTCAAGGTCGTTCAGACCGAAGCCGGAAACCGTTATATAAAAGAACGGGGGCTTGAGATGGAAAATGCCGTGCACCTTGTGTGGAGCACCGGCGGAAGCATGGTTCCGGAGGAGGAAATGGAAGAGTACAGCCGGATCGGTTCCTCATTTGTGAAAAAAATGGGCAGACAGTGAAGCGGTTTTCCGTTACAATCTTTGTAAGCGTTTGTTTTTTTATCGGAAAGCCATACAGAGAGATTGGTGTGAATTGTGAAAAGTAAAGAATTGAACTTACATACATTGTATACGCAGCACAGCCGCGAGTCGTGGGCCGGATTCGGCGGCCACCTTTCCATTGCCGTTTCAGAGGAAGAAGCCAAGGCCGTAGAGGGGCTGAATGACTACCTGTCGGTGGAAGAAGTAGAAACGATTTACATTCCGCTTGTGCGCCTGCTCCATCTTCATGTCACGTCTGCCGCAAGACGGAATCAGCATGTCAACGTGTTTCTGAAGCATCCGCATTCAGCCAAAATCCCGTTTATCATCGGAATCGCGGGCAGCGTCGCCGTCGGCAAAAGCACGACGGCGAGAATTTTGCAAAAGCTTCTTTCCCGTCTGCCGGACAGGCCGAAGGTGAGCCTGGTGACAACCGACGGTTTTTTGTATCCGACAGCGGAATTAAAAAGGAAAAACCTCCTGTCCAGAAAGGGATTCCCGGAAAGCTACGACGTGAAAGCGCTGCTTGAATTTCTGAACGATATAAAGTCAGGGAAAGAGAGAGTGGAGGCGCCCGTATACTCCCATCTTACGTATGACAGGGAAGAGGGCGCCGTCGAGGTTGTCGAAGGTGCGGATATCGTTATTATCGAAGGAATCAATGTCCTGCAGTCGCCGACATTAGAGGACGACAGGGAAGATCCGCGGATTTTTGTATCGGATTTCTTTGATTTTTCGATCTATGTGGATGCCGAAGAAAGCCGGATTTTCACGTGGTATTTGGAGCGTTTCCGCCTCTTAAGAGAAACCGCTTTTCAGGATCCGGCTTCTTATTTTCATAAATTTAAGGATTTGTCTGATGCAGAAGCGGATACCATGGCCGCCTCCATTTGGGAGAGCGTCAACCGTCCGAATCTGTATGAAAATATCCTGCCGACAAAATTCAGATCGGATTTGATTTTGAGAAAAGGTGACGGCCATAAAGTTGAAGAGGTGCTGGTAAGGCGGGTGTGATGTGAGGAGGAAGCGAATATTATGATGCATCATATTGAATTGTATGTATCTGACTTGAAAGCCTCCGCCCGGTTTTGGGGATGGTTTTTAGGTGAGCTCGGTTATAGGGAATTTCAAAATTGGGACTCCGGCATCAGCTGGAAAAACGCAGGATTTTATGTTGTGCTTGTACAGACAGAGGAGCGTTTTTTAACACCGGAGTACCACAGATGCCGGGTCGGGCTGAACCATCTGGCTTTTCATGCTGCATCAAGAGAGCAGGTTGACGAGATGACAGAAAAGCTGCTTGCCAGAGGATGCCCCGTGCTTTACAGGGACCGCCATCCATATGCAGGCGGAAGCACGCATTACGCCGTATACACGGAGGACCCGGATCGGATAAAAGTGGAGCTCGTTGCTCCTGCTTCTGAATGAACTATAACTTTTCGTTTTTTTCTTCGCGCAGCGCGTCGAGTTTCTTTTCGATTCTGTCCAATTGTATGCGGCGCTTGTTCAAGCTTCTGAATACGTATATCACGGCAAACAGGAAAAACGCGGCTGCAATAAATGAAATCAATTGAAAAATGACATCACCGATGTTCATCTTTTTTACCTCCGTGTGCGGCGGGCTTCTTCAGCCCGCCGTTTTTTCATTTTGACCGATGTGAAGACATGGGGGATGAATCATTTCTCTCCTAGCTTTGTGTTTTTCTGAGAATGAATAGTTTCTGCATGTGGCTTATGACCACTTTTGCGGCCGCATATCCCGGAATGGCCAGCAGCATCCCTGCAATTCCTGAGAATTTGCCGGCGGCAAGCAGAAGAAAAATAATGGTCAGCGGGTGAATGTCCAGCTTCCGTCCCATAATTTGCGGGGAAATCAGCTGGCTTTCAAGCTGCTGGACAATGACGACGACCGTAATCACCAGCACCGCCTCGGTCGGTGAATCGAACAATCCGACAATGACTCCGGGAAATGTGCCGATCCAAGGCCCGATAAACGGAATCAGGTTTGTCACCATGGCGAACGCGCCCAGAACGAGCGGATAATCGAGCCCGATTATAAAATAGCCGATTGTGACGAGTACGCCGACACAAAAACTGACGAGCAGCTGTCCTTGTATGTATGAACTGAGAGCTTCATCCATGTCCTGAAGGATTTGTTTTCCTTCTTTTTGATGTTTTTCCGGAAGAAGCCGCAGCAGTCGCCGGGGGGCTTTGTGTCCTTCTTTTAACATGTAATACAGCGCAAACGGAATAATGGCGGCGGTGATGGCGGCATTGGCAGCCGTACCGGCCAGGCTGCTGAGAGAATCAGCGATTGAACCGGAATAATTTGCGGCTTTGTCTGCTAATTTTTTAAAGGAATCCCCATGCTGAAGCCGGGAGAACCATTCCCGCTGTCCTGAAGATGCCCGATCCAATTTTCAGCTTTTGCGGAAAGCTCCGGAATATGATCTGTGAAGGCTGTAAACTGTTTTTGAACGGCAGGGCCCGCCGTATAAAGGAAGAGGACAAAAAGGCCGGCTGTTCCCGCATAAATCGCTAAAATCGCGATTCCTTCGGGCAGCTTTAATTTCGCATGCAGCACTCTGACGAGCGGGCGGCACAAATAGTAAAGGACGCCCGATAATACAATAGGCGGAAACAAGGTTTTAACCGTAATCACAACAGGTTGGAACAAAAAGTCTATTAATGTTCCGAGATAAATGATGAGAAATAACAGAAGAACGGCATAGCCGATCCTGAAATAAGGCCCGACAGGCATATCCTGCACCACGCAATCTTTAAGGGTTTACTCTCGGACGTTTCCCTTATCGCCCGGTGCATAAACGTCCGTGTCAGGAAAACTGCCCCTGATTGGTGACGTAATCGTAGATAATATCTTCTACATGGGCATGGAGATCCTCATCGGGTTCTTCATTCCTTCTTTCTTCTAAAGCTTTTTTTAAACTCTGTTTTTCATAGGGGCTCAGCGGATCTGTCGACACATTCCGTCCATACTGGCGGAGGGCTTGTCCCAGCATTTTTTCTATAAATTGATCCATCATATATTCTCCTATTCTTGTCATTCATCTTTATTCTACTAAATATCATGTGATCCTCCCACTCTTCTATCATATTTTCTGTCAGGCCGGGGTGGGGATTTTATTCCAATTCAGCTGAGAGAATACGATGAAACGGCAGCGTTAACGCATCTTCATCGTTTATGATTTTTAAACGTTTTTCGTCATGCATCACTTGTTTTACCCAGCCCCAAAAGCGGCGGGGGCCGTGTGCGGAAGCGTAGGTGACCGAAATGGCCCTGTCTTCTTCAATTGACGCCGCAATGATGCGGTTCATGTCGTTCAGTTGCTCTTCGCTCAGTTCCGGAGGCCGGAATTCCCGTTCTTTTCGTTTTTTCGCAAGCAGCTGCTCCCGATGTTCGGGCAGCATCATCCGGCTTGATTCCCACATGACATTATACCCGGGTGTTAATTTGTTCGGATTCATGTATATCACCTCAAGTTATTTGTAATGCCCGCCGATTTTTTCAGCCCGGTGAAAGGCTTGGCCGGCCTCTGTCAGTGAAGCGGCATGGAGGAGCGACGCAGGGCCGTACCGCTCATGAATATCATCCAATACTTTGCCGAGACTGATCTTTTTTTCCTGGGCATCGAACAGGCTCAGCTGAACATAATCACAAGGCTCCAGCTGGGAAAGGGAGACGCCGGCGCTGCGGACGGGCTCACCGTTCCAATGCTCTTTGAAGAGCTTGACCGCCGCTTTAAAAATATCCATTCCGAAATTAGTCGGAGACACCAGCTTTCTCTGTCTGTGAAAACCTGAAGGGAATTCAAAATCAGCGCCTCTGATGCTGACCGAAACCGTATGGCCGATATATTGTTTGAAACGGGCGCGGCGGGCCACTTCTTCGCTTAACTCCAGCAGCACGACTTTAATATCCTCAAAGCGGCTGTAGTCTCTCGGGAGGGTCATGTTATGGCCGATCGCTTTTTGCCGGCTGTGCGTGTTGACGGTGACCGGAGAGGGATCGATGCCGCGGGCTGTCCGCTGAAGCAATTCGCCGTTAATGCCCCAGCGTTTTTTCAGCAGTTCGGCTGGGTGCCCGGCAAGCCCGCCGATTGTGCTGATGCCCATCCGTCTTAAATGATGCTCCATCCGTTTTCCGATGCCGAATAATTTTCCGACCGGCAGCGGCCACAGATCCTGCCTGATATTTGACATATCCAATCTGTGGATGCCGGATGCGTTTTTTTTGGCAAAATGGTCGCAAGCCATTTTCGCGAGCGCCTTATTCGGCCCGATGCCGACACGGGCATAAATTCCGAATTCACGCATAATCGCTTGCTGAATGCTTTTGGCAATTGTAAAAGGATCACCGAACAGCCGCCTGCTTCCGGTCACGTCGAGAAACTGCTCATCGATGGAGTAGGGTTCTACAAGATCGGTATACCGTTCAAACAGTTCGGTAATCATGACGGATACATCAATATACCGCTGCATCCGCGGACGGACAATAACGGCGTCGGGACATTTGGCCTGCGCTTCCCACAGCCGTTCGGCATTTTTTACGCCGTATCGTTTGGCGAGCGGACAAGCCGCAAGCACGACGCCGCTGCGTCTTTCGGGATCTCCCGAGACAATCACGGGCCGGTTTTTGAGATGAGGCGCTTCCGCTTTTTCCACAGACGCATAAAACGATTGCATATCAACAAGAAGAATATCAGCCATAAAAAAACCTCCGGGAACGTTTGTTCTGTTTTTCATTGTACCCGAACAATGATCACGTTTATACTGGTAAATCATTCCCCGGCTGGAAGACGTGCTGATTCGTTTGCTTGAAAAGAAATCATTTACAATTGCAAACAACCCACATATAATTTTTTATATTCCAATGAGAAGAGCTGACATTCATTTTGCCGGACGAAAAGGAGAGTCAATCGATAATGGATATTCGAACAATTACCTCTGAAGACTATGAAATGGTTACGTCTGTTTTGAATGAATGGTGGGGCGGCAGGCAGATGAAAGACAAACTGCCGCGCTTGTTTTTTGAACATTTTCAGGACACAAGCTTTATCACGTACGGGCCGGAGGGAATGACCGGTTTTTTAATCGGTTTTCAGTCACAATCAGACCCTGAGACAGCCTACATTCATTTTTCCGGTGTGCATCCGGATTTCAGAAAAATGCAAATTGGAAAACAGCTCTACGACCGATTTATGGAGACGGTGAAGAAAAGGGGCTGCACAAAAGTCAATTGCGTGACGGCGCCTGTCAATAAAGTATCAATCGCTTATCATACAAAATTAGGCTTTGAAGTTGAAAAAGGAACCAAAACCGTAAACGGAATCCCTGTTTTTGCGAATTATGACGGCCCGGGAGAAGACCGGATTCTGTTTGTGAAATATATATAGAGGGGGATGAATATGGGTTTTTTAGCTGACACGCCCAAACCGCCCTATTATGCGGTCATTTTTTCATCAATAAAGGGAAAATATGATGAGGAATATGAACATACGGCAGAGCGTATGATGAATTTGGCAGGCGGACAGCCGGGCTTTTTAGGCGCGGAAAGCGTTCGGGAGGAAAACGGCTGCGGCATCACGGTTTCCTACTGGGACAGCCTGGAGGCGATTAAAAGGTGGAAAGATCATACGGACCACCAGGCGGCAAAACAAAAAGGAAAAAGCGCCTGGTATGAAGCGTACGCGGTCCGCATTACGAAGACGGAGTCACAGCGGATGTTTGCGTCAAAAGGGGCGGAAGATTGATTACATTTTTACAGCATACACAAGAACAGACCGCGCGGGAAATTGCGGCGGTTCAGCGCTGCTCTTATCAAAAAGAAGCCGAGCTGATCGGCTTTTTCGGCATTCCCGCCCTGCATGAAACACCCGATGATATACAGCGGTCACGGGAGACGTTTGCCGGTTTCAAGGAAAAAGATCAGCTTGCAGGCGTCATTTCGTATGAAAAAAGGGGATATGACCTTGTCATATGCAGGCTGACGGTGCATCCGTCCGGCTTTCGGAAAGGGATCGGACGGGCGCTTCTTCAATTTGTGATAGACGAGAACCGGGACGCCCAAAAAATAGAGGCGGCTACCGCCAGCCAAAACGTTCCGGCAGTCTCTCTCTATTTAAAAACCGGGTTCACGGAAGCCGGACAGATTGAGACGCCGGAAGGGCTGACCCTCTCGTTTTTTCATCTTTATCCGAAGAGGAAAGCGGAAGTTGTTCCGTACAAGCCGGAATGGAAAGAAATGTTTGAAAGAGAGAAGGCGGACTTGATCCGAATTTTCGGCCCAGCACTTCATTCTGTCAGCCACATCGGCAGCACCTCCATCCCGCAGATGGCCGCCAAACCCGTCATCGATATACTGGCGGAGGTCAAAGATATTTTGGATGCCGACCGATTCAGTCCGCAGCTGGAAGCACTCGGCTATGAGGCGAAAGGGGAAAACGGGATAGAGGGCCGGCGTTTCTTTCAAAAAGGCGGCAACAAGCGCACACACCACGTTCACATATACGAAACAGGCCATCCGGACGTGAAGCCTCATCTGCTGTTCCGGGATTACCTCACTGCAAAGCCTGAAAAAGCGGCTCAATACATGGAACTGAAACGGCACCTCGCTGAGACATACCCATACGATATGGCAAAGTATAGTGAAGGGAAAAATGACTGGATCAAGGCGGCTGAACAAGAGGCAAAGGACTGGGAGAGCGGGCTGCTGTAAAGAAAGCAGAAACAATGCATACAGCGGCTCGGTATGCTACAATGGCGAAAATGAAAAACGGAGGATCATCTATGCAAATACATGTGACGGATGCGGCGAAACACACACTTCAGCAGGCGATGGACGCCAACCCGGGGAAAAAAGCGCAGCTCCGCTATGACGCAGAAGGCTGCGGGTGCGCGGTGAGCGGCGTGCCGACCATCTGGCTGGCGGACGAATTAACGGGACAATGCGAAGCTATTGAAACCAACGGACTTCCGCTTTACATCCAGACCTCACAAAAAGTGTTTTTTGACGAGGAAATGACAATCGATTACAATGAAAAGGCAAAAACGCTCGTCTTAAAAAGCCCGGCAGAGATGCTGAGCCCGAGAATGAGCATATTAGTAAAGCAGGGAGAAACGGAAAGTGAATCAAAAGCTGAAAGCCATTAAACAGACGGCACAGCATAAAACGTGGGTATCCTTTCTGAACAACAACCACCCGTACAGTCTGCTGCACTGGTCCATCGGAGGCGCTGAATCCGTTCAGAAGGATGTCTGGCTGCTTCAGGATGAGATGACCTTCAAAGCGCAGGAGTTTACGACAATCGACCTCGCCATTGACTGGATCGGAGAAAATATGGACGGGATTACCGACGTTTTATGACGGGAAAGCGAAAGAACCAGCATACGTTCTTTCGCTTTTTTACGTTTGCGTCATGGTATCTAAAAAGGTTTGAACGGCTTTGCGGTAGCTCTCCGGATTTTTGGTGTACGACATGGCATGCCCGCCCGATTCGGCCAGATAGAGCATCTTAGGGCCGCGTTTTCTGCGGTGCAGCAATTCGGAAGAAGCGGGAGGTATATAATCATCTTCCTTACTGTGAATAAACAGCACGGGCTGCCGGATGCGGCTGATAACCGATAGAGGAGATACATCACGGATACGGTATCCTTCTCTCATCCGCAAAAAGAAATCAGCCAAAGGCAGAAGCGGCCACGGAGGCAGCCGGAACTCCCGCTTCAGCCTGTAGGCGAGCTGATCGCGAAAGCTTGCGAACGGACAGTCCGCAATATAAAAATCAGCGCCGTTTTCATCCTGATGCCCGCCCGCGTATAATAAGGCCGTCACCGCTCCCATCGATTCCCCGTGGATGCCGATTTGACCGCCGTCTCCGGTTTTGTGTCTCACCCAATTCACGGCTTCTTCCAAATCATCTTTTTCAAAATAGCCGTAGCTCGTCGTTCTGCCGCCGCTTTTTCCGTGCCCGCGGTGGTCATATACGAGCACATTCCAGCCTAAATCTAAAAATAAATCCATGTATTTCAATGAATTGAACGAATTTACGGTAACGCCGTGACAAATAATCATGGTGTTTGCCGTATGATGCGGGGCGACGTAAAAGCCTTTGATTTCATACCCGTGGCGTGACAGGATGACGGCCTCTTCTTTTTCCATGGCCTGAAAGGAATCAAATCTATCATGCCCGTCCGCCGTTTCTTTTTTCATGATATCTTCATCCGTCTTTTTCTTCATAAACATAATCAGATTCGTAAAAGCGAATCCGGCAGCCAAAAAGACTGCGCAAGCCGAACCGAACACCGCCAGCCATTTTTTCACACAGGCACCCTCCTTTAATATGAAAAATCCTTCCTCCGGCTTTTTGGGACCGTGAACGTTGCCGGCCTCCGGCGCTCCGTGGTACACTTGCTTCACCATATTCAGATACGGGGGGCGTAATGATGAAAAAGCAGCTGCCTAAAGAAAAACACAGCTTAAAAGACGATCTGGAGGAAGATCTGAAGGCCAGGCTTTTGCAAATGAAAAGTGAGCTGAAGGAAGAAGACGAGAAAAAGCAGGCGCAGCAAAAGGCGGAACAAATCAGAAAACGAAAAGAAAAAGAAAAACATAAAAGCTTTGAAGAGCTGCTGAATGAAAGCAGTCTCGATTGGCACAAATATAAATAAACCGGCATCTGAAAAGGTGCCGGTTTTATTGTTTAAGAACGATGGGCTTCGTATACGTCCCGTTTTGTATGATATTGCAGGGCTTTGATTTCCTGGCTGCTTAAACGACGGGCCTCTGCAGCCGAACAGTTTTCTCTCAGCTGCTCAAGTGAGCTGGCTCCGGTGATGACAGAAGCGACGGCCGGCTGTGACAGCAAGTATTGAAGAGAAAGCTCCGTCATGCTCAAGTCAGGTGCGGCAGCGCTGATCGCTTTTTTGGTTTCTGCCAGTTCTGCAAAAGAATATGTTAAATAGCCGTTCTCTTTTACGCTTGCGGCCGCTTGATCAAGCGGTTTTTCCGTAAGAAGCCCTTTAGCGACAGGCCCTCTTGCGACTACGCTGATTCCGTTCTCCTCTAAAAGGGGAAGCCACTCCTCGGGACGCCGGTCCAGCAGGCTGTATTGCATCATAATGCTGGTGATAGTTGATTTTTTCACATATTCTTTAATAACATTCGGACGAATCGAGGAAATGCCGTAATACCGGATGACACCTTCCTGTTTTAAGTCCTCAAATGCTTCGATCGTTTCGTCAATATGGTCTTCCATCGTGCCGCCATGCAGCTGATAAAGGTCGATATAGTCCGTTTTCAGCCGGCGCAGGCTGTTTTTGACCGCTTCTTTTATGTATCCTTTGGAAGCGTCCCAATGCCAGCCGTCTTTATCATCATTCCAGCGGTTTCCGGCTTTCGTGGCTAAAATGATGTCGTGCCTGCGGTTTTTGACGGCCTCCCCGACAATTTCCTCATTTCTGCCGAAATCATAAAGATCAGCGGTATCTAAATAATTGATTCCAAGCTCGATCGCTTCATCCAAAATAGACAGCGCTTTAGCTTTATCCGTACCCAGCGACATACAGCCGAGCCCGATTTCGCTTATTTCTAAATCAGAATGTCCCAGTGTGCGTTTTCTCATCGTTTCGCTCCTTTTTATAGTCTTTTATTGACCGTAATATAAAGGCGCGAAGTTTTCAACTGTTAAGGCCCGGTGATCCAATCTCCGACATAGCGGAATGTCCGTCCGTATTCTTTCAGTTTAGCCCGCACTTCCCACGCCTTTCCGACCAATACGATACTCTTATCCTTCCGGTACACCTTCAATCGAAAAGCACCTCCCTCTCATGCATGTATGATAAAATATATGAGGCATAATAGAGAGACAGAACGGGAGATGACATGATGAAACATTTAGAAGAAAAAACACTTGCGAAAAAAAAGCTGTATGACGGGAAAGTCATAGATCTTTACTTAGAGGATGTAGAGCTCCCGAACGGAAAAACAAGCAAGCGGGAAATCGTCAAACATCCGGGAGCGGTGGCCGTACTTGCGGTGACCGAGGAAGGAAAAATCATTTTGGTGAACCAGTTCAGAAAGCCGCTGGAACGGACAATCGTTGAAATTCCGGCCGGGAAGCTTGAAAAGGGAGAAGAGCCGGAACATACGGCGTTAAGAGAGCTCGAGGAAGAAACGGGATATACGGCGGAAACCTTGACGAAAATCACCGCTTTTTATACATCACCCGGGTTTGCTGATGAAATCGTGCATCTCTTTCTTGCGGAAGGGCTTTCGCCGCTGGAAGAAAAACGAGAGCTGGATGAGGATGAATTTGTCGAAGTTATGCAGGTCACGCTTGAAGAGGCCGTGAAGCTGATTGAATCCCGCAGGGTGTATGACGCAAAAACGGCGTACGCGATTCAGTATCTCCAGCTGAAAGAAGCGCTGAAGGAAAAATGATGAAAACCATCTATGCGGATCTGCATATTCATATCGGCCGCACCTATACGGGAAAACCGGTCAAAATCACCGGGGCCAAAACGTTGACGCTGCACCGGATTTTAGAAGAAGCCAGTGAGGGGAAGGGAATTGAACTATTGGGCATCATCGACTGCCATTCCCCGGAAGTCATAGAAGAAATCGAGCGCGGAATTGATGAAGGCGGATACCGTGAGCTGAAAGAAGGCGGCATCCGGTATCGGAATACGACGCTTCTGTTGGGCAGTGAGCTTGAAATCTATGATCACACATGCCGCGGGCCGATTCACGTTCTCGTCTTTATGCCGTCTCTTGCCGAAATGAAGATGTTTTCTGAGTGGCTCGCAAAAAGGCTTAAAAATATCCATCTCAGTTCCCAGCGCATTTATGAAACCGGTTTGAATCTTCAGAGGAAAACAAAGGAATTGGGCGGGCTGTTTATTCCCGCCCATATGTTCACCCCGCATAAAAGCCTGTACGGAAAAGGGGTCAGATCTTCTTTGACAGAAGTTTTCGACCCGGCGCTCATTGATGCGGCGGAACTCGGGTTAAGCTGCGACACCGACATGGCTTCGCGGGTAACAGAACTTGATCCGTATACATTTTTAACAAATTCTGATGCGCATTCCTTAGGAAAAATCGGCAGAGAATATAATGAAATGCTTCTTAAAGAGGCGAATTTCACGGAATTTTCGCTGGCTTTAAAAGGGAAGGACGGAAGAAAAATCACGGCGAATTACGGGCTGAACCCGAAGCTCGGGAAGTATTACCGGACGGCTTGCGACCGCTGCGGCAGCCAGGTTGAAAAAGGAGCTTCCGCATGTCCGGAGTGCGGGGGGAAAACAATGACAAAAGGGGTCAGTGAACGGCTGGAGGAACTGAGCGGCCCGAAAAAAAGCCGCGTGCCGCGGCCGCCGTATATTCATCAAATTCCGCTGCAGTTCATTCCCGGCGTCGGGCCGAAAACGTTAGAAAAACTGAAGCGGGCCTTCGGGACGGAGATGGCGATTCTACATCAGGCGCAAGAAGAGGAATTGGCGCGTGTCGTCCAGCCTAAAATAGCGGCTGTCATTCATAAAGCGCGCACCGGGCAGCTTGTCCTTGAGGCCGGGGGGCGGAGGGACGTACGGCCGAATCAAGCCGTAAAAGCCGGTTTTTAGCGGAGCTCCTCCTGCACCTTCTTTTTCGTGCGGACAAACGCAATCAATTCGATGATTTCATCCTGATTCAGCGGCTGTCCGTCAACGGTCAGTGTGCCGCGGCCTTGTGCGGCGTTTGTTAATTCGATGATCTGGGTAAACGGCTCCGCTTTTTTTTCAGTGCGCCCCAGTAAATCGTCGCACGTCGTGTCAAACAGATCGGCAAGCGTGCCCAACGCCTCGAATGACGGACGCCGGTATCCTGATTCATACCCGGCGTACGTGCTTTTGGCGATGCCGAGACGGTCAGCCGTATATTGAAGAGACCAATTTTTCTTTTTTCTCAGTTCAGTTAAACGATCTAAATTCATATTCAAAACCGCTCCTTTTCACTTGAGCAAATTATATCATATCGATATGCAAAAGTGTACGCGAATTGAATAATAATCACTTGATTAATTTCATTCGTCTGTCTATAATTTGATTAAAAGTATGCGAAAAGCGAATGCTTAACACATCTTGAGAAATGGATGAAGAGGTGCAGGGTATGAAAAAATTATTGCTGTTAACAACCGGAGGAACAATCGCCTCAGTCGAAGGAGAAAACGGGCTTGCACCCGGGGTGAAAGCAGACGAATTGTTAACCTACGTATCAAAACTTGATAACGATTACACGATGGAAACCCATTCGTTAATGAACATCGACAGCACAAATATGCAGCCTGAATACTGGGCCGAAATCGCAAATGCTGTCAAAGAAAAATATGACGCATATGACGGGTTCGTCATTACGCACGGGACAGACACAATGGCTTATACATCAGCGGCACTGTCTTATATGCTTCAGCATGCTGATAAACCGATCGTCATTACGGGTTCGCAAATCCCGATTACATTTCAAAAAACCGATGCCAAAAAAAATATCACGGACGCGATCCGCTTCGCATGTGAAGGGGTGGGCGGCGTATACGTCGTATTTGACGGCAGAGTCATTCAAGGCACACGCGCCATTAAATTGAGAACGAAAAGCTATGATGCATTTGAGAGCATTAACTATCCGTATATCGCGTTTATTACCGAAAACGGAATTGAATATAACAAACAAGTGCATATGCCAAAAGACGATGCTTTTACGGTCAATACTTCACTTTGCACGGACGTGTGCCTGCTCAAGCTCCACCCGGGGCTGAAACCGGAAATGTTTGACGCATTAAAGGGCATGTACAAAGGAATCGTCATTGAAAGCTACGGCAGCGGCGGCGTGCCGTTTGAAGGAAGAGACATTCTCGCCAAAGTCAATGAAATGATTGAAAGCGGCATTGTCGTCGTCATTACGACACAATGTCTTGAAGAAGGAGAGGACATGAGCGTCTATGAAGTCGGTCGAAGAGTCAATCAAGATCTCATTATCCGCTCCAGAAATATGAACACGGAAGCCATCGTGCCGAAATTAATGTGGGCGCTCGGCCAGTCTCACAACTTGGCTGAAGTCAAAAACATTATGGAGACACCGATCGCAGACGACGTTGTACTGTAAAAACATGACTACCACAAAGAGAAAGTAGGGTTTTAGCATGACAAACGCGCAAAAAGAATATCGTCAGGAAAAAGATTTCCTCGGAGAAAAACAAATTGAAGCTGATGTGTATTACGGAATACAAACGCTGCGCGCGAAAGAAAACTTTCCGATTACCGGATACCGCATCCACGAAGAAATGATTAATGCGCTCGCCATCGTCAAAAAAGCGGCGGCGCTTGCCAACATGGATGTAAACCGGCTGTATGAAGGAATCGGAAATGCGATTGTACAGGCCGCAGATGAAATTCTTGAGGGAAAATGGCATGACCAATTTATCGTCGATCCGATCCAAGGGGGAGCCGGAACGTCCATGAACATGAATGCCAACGAAGTAATCGGCAACAGGGCTCTTGAAATCATGGGCCATAAAAAAGGTGAATACATTCACCTCAGCCCGAACACACACGTCAACATGTCACAATCGACGAACGACGTGTTCCCGACGGCAATCCATATTTCAACCTTGAAACTTTTGGATAAGCTCCTTGATACGATGGCGCATATGCTCAGTGTCTTTAAAGATAAAGCGAAACAATTTGATTCTGTCATTAAAATGGGGCGCACACACCTTCAGGACGCTGTGCCGATCCGTCTCGGACAGGAATTTGAAGCATACAGCCGCGTGCTTGAGCGTGACATAAAGCGAATTAAACAATCCCGCCAGCATCTGTATGAAGTAAACATGGGGGCAACGGCCGTAGGTACGGGGCTTAACGCCGATCCGCGCTACATAGAACAGGTTGTGAAGCACCTGGCTGACATCAGCGGACTGCCGCTTGTCGGCGCCGGCCATTTGGTTGACGCCACACAAAACACTGATGCGTATACGGAAGTTTCAGCCGCGTTGAAAGTATGCATGATGAACATGTCGAAAATCGCCAACGATCTGCGCTTAATGGCTTCAGGTCCGCGCGCGGGACTTGCGGAAATTTCACTGCCCGCCCGTCAGCCGGGATCATCCATTATGCCTGGGAAAGTCAACCCTGTAATGGCAGAGCTGATCAACCAAATCGCCTTCCAGGTCATCGGGAATGACAATACGATCTGCCTCGCTTCAGAAGCGGGCCAGCTGGAGCTTAACGTAATGGAGCCGGTACTTGTATTTAACCTGCTTCAATCCATCAGCATCATGAATAACGGTTTCCGCTCATTCACCGATCATTGTCTGGCGGGAATTGAAGCCAACGAAAAACGTCTGAAGCAATACGTGGAAAAAAGCGTCGGCGTCATTACAGCGGTCAATCCGCACCTCGGGTATGAAGCGGCTGCGCGAATTGCCCGTGAAGCCATCATGACGGGGCAATCTGTAAGAGATCTTTGCCTTCAAAATGATGTACTGACAGAAGAAGAATTGGATATCATTTTGAATCCGTATGAAATGACAAAACCGGGAATTGCCGGAAAAGATCTATTAGAAAAATAAATTTTAAAGCAACAACAGCCGCCTTTTCACGTTTTTTAGTGAATAGGCGGTTGCCATACAAAGGGATGAGGCAGTATAGTATAATTTGTTATATCATTTGATGAAAGCGTTTTAGCTTTTTTCTTCTAGGGGGATTTTCTTGTGAAAGAGGTCAGATTGCCAAATTTATTGGAAATAATTATCTTATTATTCGGGTTTTTAGCACTTGTCTTATCGTTCACAGTGTTTTTAGACCTGCCGATCCAGCTAGCTCTATTAATATCCTGGTTTTTCGCTATTATTCTCGGAGTCAGGCTGGGATATTCATATAAAGACTTGCAGGATTCGATTGTCACCGGGATATCAAACGGTCTTGAAGCGGTATTGATTCTCGTTTCGGTCGGTGCACTCATCGGGACATGGATTGCCGGCGGCGTTGTGCCGACGTTAATTTATTATGGTTTAGAGTTTATTAATCCTCATGTTTTCCTTCTGGCTACACTGGTTATTTGTTCCGTTATGTCCGTTGCGACCGGAACGTCGTGGGGAACCGTGGGAACCGCGGGGATCGCCATGATTGCTATCGGAGAGGGAATGGGTATACCGCTTCCGATCGTAGCGGGAGCCGTTTTGTCCGGCGCTTACTTCGGAGACAAGCTTTCACCGCTGTCTGACAGTACAGTGCTTGCCTCCACGCTTTCTAAGGTGGATGTGCTGTCACACGTCAGAGCGATGATGTATCTGTCAATTCCGTCCTATATTATTACGGCCATTCTATTTACCGTAACGGGATTTATATACGGCGGAAAAAATATTGATCTCGACAAAGTGGAATTTTTAAAATCTTCATTGCAGAAAACGTTTGACATTCATATATGGATGCTCATTCCGGCTGTTGTCGTCGTTGTCCTTCTGATTTTGAAAAAGCCGTCTATGCCCGTTATCGTCATCGGTGCTTTGCTTGGCGCAATCTGGGCTTCCGTCTTTCAGGGAATGAATTTTGCCAGTGCCATCGCGACTGCTTATAATGGTTTTTCCATAAAAACGGACGTCGAATTTTTAAACGGCCTGTTAAACCGCGGAGGCATTACCGGTATGCTAGATACGTTAGTCGTTATCCTGTTCGGTCTTGGTTTTGGAGGAATTCTTGAGAAGCTCGGCGTATTAAAAGTGATTGTCTCAACTTTTGAGAAAAAGCTGACCACACCGGGAAATG
This sequence comes from Bacillus sp. A1, assembly GCF_042296235.1. Lineage (NCBI taxonomy): Bacteria > Bacillati > Bacillota > Bacilli > Caryophanales > Bacillaceae > Bacillus > Bacillus sp. A1. The sequence continues at coordinate 2,338,752 of NZ_CP141181.1, read as the reverse complement.
TGACGCTTTCGACATTGATCGTCGCCCTTTTAGGAAACATTTTCGGCTGTGCGATGTACGTGTCATTGATTCTGACGCCGAAAATCATGGAGAACAGTTATGATAAACTGAAACTTGACAGAAGAGTTTTATCCCGGAACGCAGAGGTGGGCGGCACGCTTACTTCAGGGATGGTGCCGTGGTCTGATAACGGCATCTATATGGCCGGCATTCTCGGCGTATCCACATTTTCTTATCTGCCGTTCATGTGGCTCAGTTTTGTATCTATCGGACTGGCAATATTGTACGGATACACGGGGAAATTCATTTGGTACACGAAAGAAAAATCCTTGCAATCTCAAAAGTTGGGTTAGGAGGTTCATTTCATGATTACAAAGCATATGATTCGGACGTTAATGATTGAAACGCCGACTGTTCCCGGAAATCTCGGAAAAGTGGCAACCGCCATCGGAGTGATGGGCGGAGATATCGGGGAAGTTGAAACCGTTAAAGTCGGCCCGAACTACACAATGCGCAACATTACGGTGCAGGCTGAAAATGAAGAGCAGCTGCAGGAAATCATTCAAGCCATTGAAGCTCTCGGTGAAGGCATCCGGCTTCATACAGTCTCAGATGAAGTGCTCTCTGCTCATGAAGGCGGCAAAATTCAGATGAAAAGCAAAATGCCGATCCGGACATTGGCTGAGCTTGGCCGTGTTTATACGCCGGGCGTCGCCGATGTGTGCAGACTGATCGAAAACGAGCCTGAAAAAGCATCCATCTATACGACAATCAGCAATTCTGTCGCCATTGTCACCGACGGCACGGCGATTCTCGGCCTCGGCAATATCGGCTCTGTCGCCGGAATGCCCGTAATGGAAGGGAAAGCCGCGCTTTTTGACCAGCTGGCGGGTATCAGCGGAATTCCGATTTTGCTCGATACCTCTGATCCGGAAGAAATCATTCGCACGGTAAAACATATTTCTCCGGGGTTCAGCGGAATTCTGCTTGAAGATATCGGTTCGCCCCACTGCTTTGACATTGAAGACCGCCTGAAAGAAGAACTGGACATTCCGGTTATGCACGATGACCAGCACGGCACGGCGGTCGTCACGCTCGCCGCCGCCATTTCCGCTTGTAAAAGCGCCGGTCTTGATTTAAAAGAAGCGAAGGTCGGTCAGATCGGTCTCGGCGCGGCAGGCGTCGCCATCTGCCGCATGTTTATGGCATACGGAGTCAAAGCGGTCTGCGGAACGGACAAGTCAGAAGACGCAATGAACCGCCTCGCTCAGTACGGAGGTCAGCCGCTTGGAAGCATCAAAGAATTAATGGACACGTGTGACATTGTGATCAGCACCACAGGAGTTCCGGGTCTCATTAAAAAAGAGGATGTCAGAAAAGGACACGTCATTCTGGCTTTATCTAATCCGAAGCCGGAGATTGAACCGGAAGAGGCATTACAAGCCGGAGCCGCTTATGCAGCTGACGGCCGTTCAGTCAATAATGTTCTCGGCTTCCCGGGGATTTTCCGCGGCGCGCTGAACGCCAAAAGCAAGAAAATCGACCATGAAATGCTTGTGGCGGCCGCAGAAGCCATCGCCTCTTGCACAAAACACGGCGATCTCGTGCCTCAGCCTTTGGATGCGGACGTGCATCAGGCCGTATCAGCAGCCGTAGAACGGGCCGCGGCAGGAAAATAAACAACTCTTACAGTACCGGACATGTGCCGGTGCTGTTTTTTTCATGAATAGGAAGCGGAATTCTTAGGCAGGCTAACAGATAGCAAAAGACGGAAAAAAGAGGTGGCAATGTGGATTATTTTCCGCTGATCCATACAAATATTTGGGATGCTGTGATCGGCGTGCCGGTCGTCTTATGCGTTACACAGCTGATCAAAGTGTTCTGCCGGGTTCCGGGCATATTCGTTCCCACGATTGCCCTTGCTGCCGGAAATGTTGTGTCTATCGTTTTCGGTCATCATGAACACGTGTATGCGGGGATTTTTATGGGGTTTTTTTACGGATACGCCGCAATGGGGAGCTATTCATCTGCCAAAACGTCTCTGCGCGCTTACCGGTCGAAACATGAGCCGTATTCATGAACACATCTGGATTTTTTTGTTATGATAAAGAAAAGGGAAAAAGGAGCGATTGGCACATGGCGAAGAGCAAAACGAAAAAAATGCGGGAGCATCTCAAAAGAAACGGGATGCGTGACGCAGTCCTGTCAAGGGGGACGGCGCCGTCTTTCAGCACCCATGAAAGAGTGACGAAAACCAAAAAAGACAGGCTTGAAAGAATAAAGCATAAAAAAAGGAACCCCTATGATCACCGGAGTGATGACGGGGGTTCTTTTTTTATGCCGGAATCTCGCGCCTTTCTATGATTTCTCTGTCATGTTTTCTCTTTTCTTTCATACAATCTACTAAATCAAGTCAATAGATTAGCGGGAGGAAAGCGGTATGAGAAAACAATCGTACAAAGAACTGTTTTTTCGCCATGTAAAGGATCATCTGTCACTTTATATATTTGTGTTTGTCTTGTTTTTGATGGGGGTCATTTTCGGGGCGATCATCGTCAACAGCATGACCATCACGCAGAAAGAAGATCTGTATTACTATTTAAGCAAGTTTTTCGGACAGCTGTCTGACGGAAAACATGCCGGCGCTTCAGAAATGTTTTGGCAGGCCGTCTTTCATGATGTAAAATATTTGGGGCTGATGTGGATTCTCGGTATTTCCGTGATCGGTCTTCCGGTTATTTTCATTATGGTGTTCTTAAAAGGAATCGTCGTCGGCTTCACGGTCGGTTTTTTAGTGAATCAAATGGGGATGAACGGGTTTTTCCTGTCATTTATTTCGGTTCTGCCGCAAAACATCGTTCTCATTCCGGCATACCTTATCATGGGGACATGCTCCATCGCTTTTTCCCTGAAATTGATCCGGCAGCTGTTTGTCAAACGCAGCCTTCATGACGCGCCGATCCAATGGTTCGGACGCTACGCCTTCGTGCTGATTCTCATCGTTTTCTTCTCGGTCATCGCTTCGCTGCTCGAGGCGTACGTGTCTCCGCTGTTTATGGAAAAGCTGTCATCACGCATATTTTAGAATAATTATCACAAAATAATACTTTTATTTATCAGTTTATAATAATTATAGTTGGAACTCTGCGCGTATTTTGTTATAATGAGTCATGGAATGCGGCGTAGGAGGGAAAGACATGGAAAACCGTATTGATCGAATTAAAAAGCAGCTGCACTCGTCAAGCTACAAGCTTACGCCACAGCGGGAAGCAACGGTAAGAGTGCTGCTTGAAAACGAAGAAGACCATTTAAGCGCAGAAGATGTATACCTCCTCGTAAAAGAGAAATCTCCTGAAATTGGTCTCGCTACAGTATACCGTACATTAGAATTATTAACAGAATTAAAAGTCGTTGATAAAATTAACTTCGGGGACGGCGTATCCCGCTACGACCTTCGCAAAGAAGGCGCGGCTCACTTTCATCACCATTTGGTGTGCATGGAGTGCGGAGCCGTCGATGAAATTGAAGAAGATCTGCTTGAAGACGTTGAAGAAGTGATTGAACGTGATTGGAAATTTAAAATTAAAGATCATAGATTGACTTTTCACGGAATCTGCCACCGCTGCCGCGGGGATGAAACAGAGTAAAAGCCTACGAACCTTTTCTGCCAGGAAAGGGTTTTTTGCTGTTTTTATGTATAAAAGCCTTTGAAATTGGCATAAGGTGTACTAACAGCCGCCAAAGAAAGGGTCGATAGAAAGATGGGCAGATTCTTAAAAACAGCCGCGGATACGATCAAAGTGTTTATACTGTTCACAGGTTTTACCGCGCTGTTCTATTATGCTATGATATGGGTGAATTCAGAGTATGAAAACTATCATCGGTACGATAAACCGGAAGGCTCCGCCGTCAAAGTGGCCAAAACGGAACATGAGGAGAAAGACGGCTGGTTCGGCCGATTGATCTTTTTTTACCAAAACGGGGAGTAGATCGAGAGTGAAGGATCAAATTAAGGATTTCATCCATTACGTGAGGGTTGAAAGAGGGCTGTCCCAAAATACGATGATGTCCTATGAGCGTGATCTGAAAAGTTATTCTCTCTTCTTAACTGAAAGCCTTCAGATCACTTCATGGAATGATGTGACCCGTCTTCATATTATTCAATATTTAAAGCATATAAAGGACTCCGGGAAATCCGGCAAGACGTCTGCCAGGCATTTGGCGTCAATCCGGTCTTTTCATCAATTTCTGTTAAGGGAAAAAGCCGCGGATAAAGATCCTTCGGTACATATTGAAACACAAAAAACAGAGCGGACGCTTCCGAAAGTATTGGCGCTTCACGAAGTTGAGCGGTTATTGGACACGCCTAAGCTTGACAGCCCGTTCGGTCTCAGGGATAAAGCCATGCTTGAACTGCTGTACGCGACCGGCATCAGGGTCAGCGAGATGATCGAGCTGAAATTATCCGACGTCCATTTGACGATGGGATTTGTCCGCTGCTTCGGAAAAGGGCGGAAAGAGCGGATTGTGCCGATTGGTGAAGCCGCTTCTCATGCGATAGAAGCGTACATTGAAAAAGCCAGAGGGAAATTATTAAAGAAAAACGTAACCGAAGCGCTTTTTCTGAATCATCACGGCAGGCAGATCAGCCGTCAGGGATTCTGGAAAAACCTGAAAAAAATCGCCCTTGAAGCGGGGATTAAAAAAGAGCTGACACCGCACACGCTCCGGCACTCCTTTGCAACGCACCTGCTCGAAAACGGGGCGGATCTGCGCGCCGTGCAGGAGATGCTCGGACATGCCGATATTTCCACGACGCAAATTTATACGCATGTGACGAAAACAAGGCTGAAGGACGTGTACAAACAGTATCATCCGCGCGCTTAGGAGCCGCTGCCAGAGGGGCCGCGGCTTTTTTTTGCCGGATTGGCGGAATACAGAGAAGGTTCTAATTATTTGAATCGGCATTGTCAACGAGAATGTAAACGGTTTATACTTGAGTTGTCTGACCTCTGTAAGCTACAATGGACAAATGGAAGAAAAGGAGGCTTTTATGATGTCTGAATACAAATATAACCGGGTATTTTTGATCGTAATGGATTCTGTCGGAATCGGTGAAGCGCCGGACGCCGCCGATTTTAATGATATAGGCGCAAATACGCTCGGACACATCGCAGAGCACATGAACGGCTTACATATGCCCCATATGGCGCAGCTCGGTCTCGGACTGATCGGAGACATTAAGGGCGTGGAAAAAACGGAGCACCCTCTTGCGTACTACGGAAAAATGCAGGAGGCGTCAAACGGGAAAGATACGATGACGGGGCACTGGGAGATTATGGGCCTCTACATTGAAAAACCGTTTAAAGTGTTCCCGGAAGGATTTCCGGATGAACTTCTTCAGGAACTTGAGCGGCGTTCAGGACGGAAAATCATCGGAAATAAGCCGGCTTCAGGCACGGCGATTCTGGACGAGCTCGGAAAAGAACATATGGAAACGGGTGCGCTGATCGTTTATACATCAGCAGATTCCGTGCTGCAGATTGCGGCTCACGAAGATGTCGTTCCGCTTGACGAGCTGTACAGCATCTGTGAAACGGCAAGAGAACTGACGCTTGATCCGAAGTACATGGTCGGCCGGATTATCGCAAGACCGTTCGTCGGAGAACCGGGCAGCTTCAAACGCACGCCGAACCGTCATGATTATGCGCTCAAACCGTTCGGACGCACGGTAATGAACGGAATGAAAGACAGCGGATTAGACGTCATTTCCATCGGCAAAATTTCTGATATTTATGACGGAGAAGGCATTACATCTTCCCGCCGCACGGTATCTAATATGGACGGCATGGACAAAGTGATTGAAACGCTCGGTGAAGAGTTTACGGGCCTGAGCTTTGCCAACCTCGTTGATTTTGACGCGCTGTACGGACACCGCCGCGATCCGGAAGGGTACGGAAAAGCGCTCGAGGAATTCGACGCGAGGCTTCCGGAAGTGTTTGAAAAAATGAAAGAAGACGATCTGCTTATCATCACTGCGGATCACGGCAATGATCCTGTCCATCACGGCACGGATCACACGCGGGAGTATGTGCCGCTTCTTGTTTACAGCAAAAAGCACAAACACACTGAACAGCTGCCGCTTGCGGATACATTTGCCGATATCGGCGCAACCATTGCGGATAATTTCAAAACGGAAAAGCCGGAATACGGAAAAAGCTTTTTATCAAGATTACAGTAGGGGGACTTTTTTTGAAACAAAAGATCGAACGTGCTGCTGCATTTATTAAAGAACACGTGAAAGAAACACCAAAGATCGGTCTGATTTTAGGGTCAGGGCTCGGCGTATTGGCCGATGAAATTGAAGGAGCTGTCAAGCTTACATATGAAACGATCCCTGATTTTCCGGTCTCAACGGTAGAAGGCCATGCCGGCCAGCTTGTGATGGGAACGCTTGAAGGCGTGCAGGTCATCGCGATGCAGGGCCGCTTTCATTACTATGAAGGCTACTCAATGGATCAGGTCACATTTCCCGTCCGCGTGATGAAGGCGCTCGGCGTTGAATCTCTTGTCGTGACGAACGCAGCCGGCGGTATCAACACTGAATTCCGCGCCGGCGATCTGATGATCATTACAGACCACATCAACTTTACGGGCACCAACCCGTTAATCGGGCCGAACGAAGCTGAATTCGGACCGAGATTCCCGGACATGTCAGAAGCCTATGACAAAGAGCTGTCAAGCTTGGCTGAAAAAACGGCCGATGAGCTGGGCATTCCTGTTCAAAAAGGGGTGTATACAGCTGTTACGGGGCCGTCTTACGAAACGCCTGCTGAGGTTCGGTTTTTAAGAACGATGGGTTCTGACGCTGTCGGCATGTCGACCGTGCCGGAAGTCATCGTCGCCAACCACGCGGGGATGCGCGTGCTCGGCATCTCATGCATTTCCAACGCAGCGGCAGGTATTCTTGACCAGCCGTTATCCCATGAAGAAGTAATGGAAATGACGGAAAAAGTAAAAGGCGGCTTTTTGAAGCTTGTAAAAGCCGTAGTCGCACGATCTCAAAAATAAGTCAGCATAAGTCAGCTGTTTCTTCGGAAGCAGCTGTTTTTTTATGCCCTCAACACGAAACATTTTCCAGATGAGGCGTATAAAACCACCGGATTTGGAAAAAATAAAAAGGATTATGAAATGGAGGGCTTTGGAGATGAAACGTCTTATATCCACTTTGTTGATTGGCATTTTATTAACGGCATCAGCACCGTCCGCTTTTGCAAAGCCGGACGGAAAACATACATCGGAGCTCGCTCATGAAGCCAAAAGCGCCGTGCTGATTGAACGCGATACGGGAAGCATTCTTTATAACAAGAACAGCCGGGAGCGTCTGGCGCCGGCAAGCATGACAAAAATCATGACCATGCTTTTAATCATGGAAGCGCTTGACAAAGGGAAAATAAAGATGAGCGATAAAGTCAGGACGAGTGAACATGCTGCGTCCATGGGCGGATCACAGATTTTCCTTGAACCCGGAGAAGAAATGACGGTAAAAGAAATGCTCAAAGGAATTGCGATAGCTTCCGGAAATGACGCATCTGTCGCAATGGCGGAGTATATCGCCGGTTCAGAAGAGGATTTCGTCAGCCGGATGAACAAAAAAGCAAAAGAATTGGGATTGAAAGATACCTCCTTCAAAAACCCGACGGGACTGCCCGAAAAAGACCATTACAGCTCTGCTTATGACATGGCGAAAATGGCGAAGGAATTATTAAAGTATGATAAAATCACTCAATTTACAGGAACGTATGAGGATTATTTAAGAGAAAATACAGACAAAAAGTTCTGGCTCGTCAATACAAACCGGCTGATCAAATTTTATCCGGGTGTAGACGGCGTGAAGACGGGCTTTACAGGCGAAGCGAAGTATTGTTTAACCGCCACCGCTAAAAAAGGAAATATGAGGGTCATTGCTGTCGTTTTCGGAGCCAGCACTCCGAAAGAAAGAAACGCCCAAGTGACCAAAATGCTTGATTACGCCTTCAGCCAGTTCAAAACACACCCGCTGTACAAACGGGATCAAATCGTCGGAACGGTAAAAGTAAAAAAAGGAAAACAGAAACTGGTTAAGCTGACCACATCTGAGCCGATTTCTCTTCTGGCCAAAAAGGGAGAGAACATGGACAAAGTAAAAAAAGAAGTGAAAATCAACGGCAATGTAACGGCTCCGGTTAAAAAAGGAGAGGTGCTCGGCAGCCTCGTTCTGAAAAAAGACGGAAAGGTGCTCGTTGAAAGCCCGGTCACGGCAAAAGACGACATGGAAAAAGCGGGTTTTCTCACTTTTCTGAAGCGCACGATGGGAGATTGGACAAAATTTAAATAATCGTGGCGAACGGGCACTAGTTTTGTCATAGTGAAGGAATTGCTTTCCCGAAAATCGAAACACTCATTATCCGATCATATCAAGGAGGAATGAGCATGAGCCTTGGAATTGACTTTCATGTCAAAGAATCCGTGCTTTGTATTCGATTAACAGGTGAACTCGACCATCATACGGCAGAATCATTAAAACAAAAGGTTACTGAATCGCTGGAGGCTGACGGCATCCGTCACATCGTGCTGAACCTTGAAGATCTTACCTTCATGGACAGCTCCGGCCTCGGCGTGATTTTAGGGCGTTATAAACAAATTAAACAGCTCGGCGGAGAAATGGTCGTGTGCGCGATTTCGCCCGCGGTGAGACGTCTGTTTGACATGTCCGGCCTGTTTAAAATCATCAGGTTCGAACAATCAGAACAAAAAGCGCTTTTAACGTTGGGGGTGGCATCATGAAAAACGAGATGCATCTTGAATTTTCAGCCCTCAGTCAGAACGAATCGTTTGCGCGCGTAACAGTTGCTTCTTTTATCGCACAGCTCGACCCGACGATGGATGAGCTGACGGAAATCAAGACCGTCGTATCAGAAGCGGTAACAAACGCGATCATCCACGGCTATGAAGAAAACTGCGACGGAAAGGTGTACATCTCCGTTACGCTGGAGGATCATGTCGTCTATCTGACCATACGTGACGAAGGCCTCGGGATCACGGATCTTGAGGAAGCGCGCCAGCCGCTCTTTACGACAAAACCCGAGCTTGAGCGCTCCGGAATGGGCTTTACCATTATGGAAAACTTCATGGATGATGTCACGATTGATTCCTCGCCGGAGATGGGAACGACGATACGCTTAACAAAACACCTATCAAAAAGCAAAGCGCTTTGTAATTAAGGAGATTTGTTATGGATGTGGAGGTTAAGAAAAACAGCAAAAACGCGCAGCTCAAGGACCATGAAGTCAAAGAATTGATCAAAAAGAGCCAAGAGGGCGACCAGCAGGCAAGAGACCTCCTCATAGAAAAAAACATGCGTCTTGTGTGGTCCGTCGTTCAAAGGTTTTTAAACAGAGGCTATGAGCCGGACGATCTGTTTCAGATCGGCTGTATCGGATTGTTAAAATCCGTTGATAAATTCGATTTGTCCTATGATGTCCGTTTTTCAACTTATGCCGTGCCGATGATTATCGGAGAAATCCAGCGCTTCATCCGCGATGACGGAACCGTCAAAGTATCAAGATCTTTAAAAGAGCTCGGCAATAAAATACGCCGGGCGAAAGATGAACTGTCAAAAACATACGGAAGAGTGCCGACCGTCCAGGAAATCGCGGACCATTTAGAAATTGATGCGGAGGATGTGGTGCTTGCGCAGGAAGCGGTGCGGGCGCCTTCATCCATTCATGAGACCGTGTATGAAAATGACGGAGACCCGATCACCCTGCTTGATCAGATCGCCGATCATTCAGAAGAGAAGTGGTTTGACAAAATCGCCCTCAAGGAAGCGATCAGTGATTTGGAAGAACGGGAAAAACTCATTGTCTATCTGAGATATTATAAAGATCAGACACAGTCGGAGGTAGCCGAACGGCTCGGGATTTCCCAAGTCCAGGTATCGAGGCTGGAGAAAAAAATATTAAAGCAGATTAAAGTGCAGATGGATCATACGGAAAGCTGACCTTTTACGGGCCGGCTTTTTTTATTTGTGCATCGGTGGTAATTTATGGTCTTTTGCCGCTGATGAATGAGAACAAAAGTGAACCACATACTACATATATAACCACCCGAAAGATGGTGATGCAAGATGGAAAGACGAATATTTCTCAGACTTCGCCACCGCGTGAAGGCTCATACCGGAGATATCATCACAATCGGCGACGCCGCGCAGATCGCGGGACAGCAAAAGCTGAAAAAAAAACTGTCGGCACTGCCGCTGTATAAGGTCACGAAAAAAGACAAAAATATCGTCGTGCTGGACATTATAAAAGTGCTGAAAACCATTCATACCGCTTTTCCTGCGCTTGATGTACAGACCGTCGGCGGCGCTGAAACGATAGTGGAAATCCATTACCAGAAAAAGCGGCTGTCAGCCGTTTTGTTCGTCGGTGTCTGGCTCCTGCTTTTTATCGGTTCATGTCTTGCCATTATGAATTTTCATGAAGATGTCAGTATGAGAGAAGTTCATATCGCCTTATATGAAATCATAACGGGCGAACGGAATGAATACCCGTATCTGCTTCAGATTCCATACAGCATCGGCCTCGGTCTCGGTATGATCGTCTTTTTTAATCACATCTTCAAAAAACGCCTGAATGAAGAGCCAAGCCCGCTGGAAGTCGAGATGTTTAATTATCAGCTTGATCTCGATCATTATGTCGCAATGCACGAAAATGAAGAGACGATGAAAGATCTGCATGATCGTTAGCATTCTTTTCGTTATGTTTGTCGGGCTTGGCGGAGGGCTGACCGTGGGGGCAGGCTTTGTGGCTTTTTTAACCGTTATGGGAATCGTCCCCCGCCTTATGCAGCTGACAAAAACAATGCGCTTTGTACAGGCCTACGAAGGAGCTGTTATTTCAGGAGCTGTGTTCGGCGGCTGGGAAACCTTAAATATGAATCATTTTTTTTTATCTGAATGGCTGGCCGTTCCGGTCGGGCTTTTGGCCGGCATGTTTGTCGGCATGCTGGCCGCCGCGCTTACAGAAGTGCTGAATGTGCTTCCCATTCTTGCCAAACGGATCGGCTTCGGCAGCAAAATCATCATATTGCTGATGGCCATTGTGTTCGGCAAAATAGCCGGCTCTTTATTTCATTGGCTGTATTTTATCCATCATTCATAAGGAGGAACCGACGTGACAAACTTAAAAGAAAATTACAAAACAAAAGTGAAAGACTATCAGCCGAAACCGCCATATGTTTGGAATTGCGTCAAAGCCTTTCTGATCGGCGGTTTGATCTGTCTGATCGGGCAGGCTCTTCAAGACTTTTACATCCACTTTTTTAATTTTAATGAAAAAACAGCGGGCAACCCGACGTCCGCCACTCTTATTTTAATTTCCGCCCTTTTGACCGGATTCGGCATTTATGACAGACTCGGGCAGTTTGCCGGAGCGGGTTCAGCCGTGCCGGTGACGGGTTTTGCAAACAGTATGACAAGCGCGGCTCTGGAACACAGAAGTGAAGGACTCGTGCTCGGAGTAGCGACAAACATGTTTAAATTGGCGGGAAACGTCATTGTATTCGGCGTCGTGGCAGCCTATATCGTAGGCCTGATACGGTTTGCTTGTGAAAAACTGTTTTCGTAGGAGGAGAAAAAATGAAATTGACCGGAAAGCAAACCTGGGTATTTGAAAACCCGTTATTTGTAAATGCGGCGGGGACGGCAGCCGGACCGAAAGAAAAAGACGGCCCGCTCGGTTCGCTGTTTGATAAGACATACGATGAAATGCATTGCAATCAGAAAAACTGGGAAATGGCGGAACGTCAGTTAATGGAAGATGCCATCAACTCCGCTTTGCAAAAACAGAATTTGAAAAAGAGCGATATTGATTTGTTACTCGCGGGGGATCTTTTAAATCAAAATGTGACCGCCAACTACGTCGCCAGACATCTGAAAATTCCGTTCCTCTGTCTGTTCGGCGCCTGTTCGACATCAATGGAAACGATTGCGGTCGCATCCGCGCTCATTGACGGCGGTTTTGCGAACCGGGCGATCGCAGCCACTAGCAGCCATAACGCGACGGCAGAACGGCAATTCCGCAATCCGACGGAGTATGGCGGGCAAAAACCGGATACCGCCACTTCAACGGTCACGGGGGGCGGGGCGGTCATCATCAGCCAAAACCCTTCTGATATCAAGATTACAAGCGCAACAGTGGGAAAAGTAAGCGACCTCGGGATTACGGACCCGTTCGATATGGGATCCGCCATGGCGCCCGCCGCTGCCGACACAATCAAACAGCACCTGCAGGACTTAAACCGCACGGCGGATGATTATGATCTGATTTTAACGGGAGACCTTTCAGGCGTCGGCTCGCCGATCGTGAAAGATTTGCTCAAAGAAGAAGGCTATCCCGCCGGAACGAAACACGATGACTGCGGTCTTCTCATCTATACGCCGGACCAGCAGGTGTTTGCGGGCGGAAGCGGCTGCGCCTGCTCCGCGCTTGTTACGTACACACATATTTTTAATCAATTAAAAGCAGGGACTCTAAACAGGGTACTCGTTGTCGCGACAGGAGCGCTTTTAAGTCCGACAATGATCCAGCAGAAGGAAACCATTCCGACCATCGCGCACGGTGTGGTATTTGAGCGGGCGGGAGGTGCATCATAAATGGAATATCTGTTGGCTTTTGTTTGCGGGGGAATCATATGCATTATCGGTCAGCTGCTGCTTGACATTTTTAAACTGACACCCGCCCATGTAATGACAACTTTTGTCGTCATCGGCGCCTTGTTAGATGGGTTCGGAATATATGACAAATTTATCGAATTCGCGGGCGCGGGCGCGACGGTTCCCATCGTCAGCTTCGGTCACAGCTTATTGCACGGCGCCATGCATCAAGCTCACGAGCATGGATTTATCGGGATCGCCATGGGGATTTTTGAACTTACTTCCGCCGGTATATCTTCAGCGATTTTATTCGCATTTCTTGTAGCCGTTATTTTTAAACCGAAAGGATAATGCCTGATGACGAAACGGAAGGTCATTCTTGTGACAGACGGGGACGTATACGCCGCCAAAACAATTGAATATGCCGCGGAACAAGCAGGCGGACGGTGTATTTCCCAATCAAAAGGCAATCCGTCAACGAGAAGCGGCCCCGAACTTGTTCAGCTGATTAAAGCCGCGCCGAATGACCCGGTGTTTGTCATGTTTGACGATTCAGGCCTGCAAGGGGAAGGGCCGGGCGAAACGGCGCTGAAATATGTCGCCTCACATCAGGACATTGAAGTGCTGGGGGTGATTGCGGTCGCTTCTAAGACCCATCAGGCTGAATGGACGAAAGTCGATGTCTCCATTGACCGTGATGGAGAAGTGACGGAGTTTGGCGTCGATAAAACCGGAATGAGAGAAATGGACGAGCACAGAATGAACGGAGATACGGTGTATTGTCTGGATAAATTGGACGTTCCCCTCATTGTGGGAATCGGCGACATAGGAAAGATGGGGAGAAAAGATGACATATCCAAAGGCTCGCCGATTACGATGAAGGCGGTCGAATTCATTTTAGAAAGGAGCGAAAGCCATGCCGGAAAAACCGGAAAACATGATCAAGGTGTACCGGGATCCTAGAAAAAATGAACAATTTTTTAAAGACCGCGTCGGTATGGGAACGAGCTATGATGTCGGCGTCCGCAAAGTTCGAGTATTAGACCGGGAAGTCCAGATTTACTTTGTCAACGGATTAACCGATACTTTGTTTATCATTCATTTAATGGAACAGCTCGTCGACGTCAATAATTATGACGAAAATGCGGATGAAGCGATTGACGTTGTTGAAAACAGGCTTGTCAATCAGCAGGTCCAAAAAGTCAAAACGCTCGACGAAGCAACGGATCAAGTGCTTTCCGGACTTGTCGCCGTTATCGTTGAAGGCGCGGGCTTCGCTTTCGTCGTCGACGTCAGAAGTTACCCCGGACGCACACCTGAAGAACCGGATACGGAAAAGGTCGTCCGCGGGGCAAGAGACGGTTTTATCGAAAATATCGTCATTAATACAGCATTGATCAGAAGACGAATCAGGGACGAAAGGCTCCGCGTCAAAATTACGAAAGTCGGCGAGCGCTCTAAGACCGATCTTGCGATTGTGTATATAGAAGACATCGCGGACCCGGACCTTGTCAGCATCGTCGAAAACGAAGTGAATGCGATTGACATTGACGGATTGACGATGGCTGATAAAACGGTGGAGGAATTCATCGTCAAACAGGGCTACAACCCGTTTCCGATGGTCAGATACACGGAGCGGCCGGATGTGGCCGCCAATCACATTTTAGAAGGGCACGTCATCATCGTCGTTGATACGTCACCGAGCGTGATCATAACGCCGACCACGATTTTTCACCATGTTCAGCATGCGGAAGAATACAGGCAGGCGCCTTCAGTGGGAACATTTTTAAGATGGATCAGGTTCTTCGGTATTATCGCTTCAACTGTTCTGCTTCCGATCTGGTTCCTCTTTGTTCTTGAACCGTCTCTTCTGCCTGAAAGATTGGATTTTATCGGTTTAAATAAAAATACGCATATCCCGATCATTCTGCAAATCTTTTTGGCCGATTTGGGGATTGAGTTTCTCAGGATGGCCGCGATCCATACGCCGACCGCTTTATCCACCGCCATGGGTCTGATTGCGGCGGTGCTGATCGGTCAAATCGCCATAGCGGTGGGGCTGTTTTCAGCAGAAGTGATTCTGTACGTATCGATCGCCGCCATCGGATCATTTACGACGCCGAGCTATGAGCTCAGCCTCGCCAATAAAATGATACGCCTCATCTTAATGGTGCTCGTGGCCATTTTCCAAGTGAAAGGCTTTGTGATAGGTTTTACATTGCTGCTGATCATAATGGCGAATATCCGCTCGTTTCATACGCCGTATTTATGGCCGTTTTTACCGTTTAACGGTAAGGCGCTGTGGCAGGTGCTCGTCCGGACGACAGTGCCGGGAGCGAAAGTCAGACCGAGCATTGTTCACCCGAAAGACCGTCAAAGACAGCCAAGCGGTTCATAATCGCATTGAAACCGACAGAAGATTATGATATTGTATGTCTTAACTTATACGGGACTTGTATAAGGACAGCTCAAAAGAAGCTGTCCTTTTCACCCATATGCGGATCAGAAAGAGGGAATGAGCATTGTTCTTACATGGCACAAGCAGACAAAACAAACTAGGTCATTTGGAAATCGGAGGTGTGGACGCGCTGTATTTAGCGGAGCATTACGGCACGCCTCTTTATGTTTACGATGTGGCTTTAATACGTGAGCGCGCTAAAAGCTTTAAACAGGCATTCATTGACGCGGATTTAAAGGCGCAGGTCGCGTACGCAAGCAAGGCGTTTTCTTCCGTTGCGATGATACAGCTCGCTGAACAGGAGGGGCTCTCATTGGACGTTGTATCCGGCGGAGAGCTGTTTACGGCGGTTGCGGCTGGTTTTCCGGCTGACAGGATTCATTTTCACGGCAATAACAAAAGCGAAGAAGAGTTGAAAATGGCGCTCGATCATCAAATCGGCTGCATCGTCGTGGATAATTTTTATGAAATCTCCTTACTCGCGGAACTGTGCCGCAAATCAGGGCGCACAATGGATGTTCTTCTGCGGATCACTCCGGGGGTAGAGGCGCATACGCATGATTATATTACGACGGGACAGGAAGATTCCAAATTCGGTTTTGATCTGCATAACGGGCAAATAGAAAAGGCGATTGAACAAGTATTACAGTCGGACCATATCCGCCTTCTCGGCGTTCACTGCCACATCGGATCGCAAATTTTTGATACGGCGGGCTTTGTGCTGGCCGCAGAAAAAATCTTTGCAAAACTGAATGAATGGAGAGAATCATTCGGCTTTGTCTCTGAAGTGCTGAATTTAGGGGGAGGCTTCGGCATCCGCTACACGGAGGAGGATGAACCTCTTCATCCCGCCGTTTATGTGGAAAAAATTATCGAAGCGGTAAAAGAAAACGCAGCGCTGCACGCTTTTGACATTCCGGAGATCTGGATTGAACCGGGACGCTCGCTCGTCGGAGACGCCGGAACGACGCTTTATACCATCGGTTCGCAAAAAGAAGTGCCCGGCACCCGTAAATATGCAGCGGTTGACGGGGGCATGAGCGATAATATCCGTCCTGCGCTGTATCAGGCGAAATATGAAGCCGTATCGGCAAACAGAATCGGAGAACACCACGATAAAACGGTATCCATCGCGGGCAAGTGCTGTGAAAGCGGGGATATGCTCATTTGGGATATAGACCTTCCGGAAGTGAAAGAAGGCGATCTTCTAGCCGTTTTCTGCACGGGAGCATACGGATACAGCATGGCTAACAACTACAACCGCATTCCGCGTCCCGCCGTCGTTTTTGTGGAAGACGGCGAAGCGCATCTTGTCATTAGAAGGGAAACTTATGAAGACATTGTAAAACTGGATCTGCCATTTAAGACGGGGGTCAAACAATAAATAAAAAAGAGACCGGAACAATGGCGTCCGGTCTCTTTTTGCATTCAGCTGTTAGAACTTGATCCGCTGTCTCCTGTGAATACAGACACGATCGCATTCCAAATCGAAGCGAAGAAATCAATGACTTTTTGAACAAAGCTTTTGCCTTCATCGGATTGAATGAACTTCGTGATTTTGTCTTTTGCCTTATCGAGCTGGCTGCCGACTTGGCCCCAATCAATCTTGGCGTTTTTCATTTTATTAAACAATGAAACGAGCTGGTCTTTTTGAGCGTCAGTCAGTGTAATATTAAGGTTTGAAGCCGCATCATCGACCTTTTTCTCGATTCCTTCTTTTGTATCGGGCACACCGTTTTTCGCGAAATCATCTTTAATGTTTGCGATAAGCGCGGAGGCGTTTTTATCCCCGATTTTATCCCCGAGATTTGAAGTGGTGACAAGCTCTTGGTTGGCGACCTGTTTTACATCTTCTGAAATCGCTTTGTCTGATGAGACTTCATATGCCTTGATGATTCCCGTTAATGCTGCGGTGCCTGATACCTCAAACGGCGCCGTCACGTATACTTTCGCATCTTTCACTCCTGCTGTCATCAGGGCGTTTAAGTACATTTCATCCGTAATGGAATCGATATTATGGGTCTTAACGTCAAGCCCGGACCCTTTCTTTGCCACCGTGATGGATGACGAAGAGATGGCTCTTGTGCCGATTTGGGCATTCGATATATATTTTCCCAGATATTCATGTTCTTCTTTATTCGTGACCGTCACTTTTGTCGCGTTATCAGGGACATTTAATTCGTCAAGCACTTTCTGACGGTTTTCGTTTGACAGATCCGCCCCCAGTGTGACGATGACATCTCCGACTGCGGCATCGGCCAGGCTGATTTTCGGTATTGTGCACAATACAACGGCCGCCGCCAGCAATCCAATCCACATTTTTTTCAAAGCGGTTAACCTCCTTCTTTTCACAATTGCCGTTTTGAAGCGGTTTGTGAGGACCTGCGTGAAGCAGTTCCGATACATAGACGGCTGTGAAGCTGTTCTGGTTTCATTTTCTTTCTGCGGAAGCGGGGAGATTCGTTTTCCGGCTGAAGGTGTGGTATAATAGCCGCGAAAAGAAGAGCAGAGGCCTCTTCCTTCAAAAGAATATCAAAAAGAAAGCCGGCTTACAATTGAAATTCATATTAAAGAAGGCTTTGACAAAAAACAATACGGAAGTAGGAATGAGAATGAAAACTGGTTACATCGAAATGGAAAACGGCAGCAGAATCGAATTTGAACTTTATCCGAATGAAGCGCCTAATACAGTCGCTAACTTTGAAAATCTGGCGAATACGGGCTTTTATGACGGCGTTATTTTCCACCGCGTGATTCCGGGCTTTGTCAGCCAAGGCGGAGATCCGACTGGGACAGGCATGGGCGGAAGCGGAAAAACGATCAAATGTGAAACAGAAGGCAATCCGCATAAACACGAAGCCGGTTCTTTATCAATGGCGCATGCCGGTAAAGACACGGGTTCAAGCCAATTCTTCATCGTACATGAGCCGCAGCCGCATTTAAACGGCGTTCATACTGTATTCGGAAAAGTGACAAGCGGTTTAGAGCATGCGAAAAACATGTCTAACGGAGACAAAATGAAAGAAATCCGTGTAGAAGGATAATGACGGAAAACCCGCCTTTTTCAGGCGGGTTTTTTTATGTATATGAAAATTCTCATGTGTAAATCATGAAAAAATACATATATGAACATCGGTGATCATTCTGGTATAGTGAAAAAGACCGATTACAACAATGAAAAGAGGTAGAAACGTTGGTTCAATTGGCAACCGTTTTATTTGTCATTATCATTCTCGCACTTATGATTTGGTTCAGGGTGAAAAAGGGAAACAGGCCGATTAAAGGCGGCGGCTTCGGCATCATTCTCCCGCTTTTGATTATCGCCGTCATTTTCACATTCAGTATCAGCCAGCTCATGAATATCCCGGGAAAGCCGTTTCATTTTCCCGCTCTTTGGGAGCTCGCCATCGCCGGACTGTTAGGCGCGGTATTCGGTGTCATCATGCTGTCGCAAACCGCCTATGAAATCCGGGAAGACGGCTTTGTCTACTCCAAGCGGAATAAAAACTTTAAATATGTCATTATCGCGATTATTGCGATCCGTATCGCGCTCAGCCAATATTTCAAAAACATTGACGCGGCGGAATTCGCCGTTTTAACGATGGAGCTTGCTTTTGTGTATTTGTGCATTTGGCGGATCGGAAGTTTCGTGAAATACCGTAATATCAGCAGATCCGGCTTATAAAATGAAAAAAATGGATGGGGTGCGGGGCTTATTTGCCCTCTGTGCAGGGATTCATGGTAAAATAAAAACGACCATGGCTAATGGGAGGAAATCACTTGAAATCAGAAAAAGAAAAAACTTCTAAAAAAAGCGCCGTACTTGATTGGGCGAAAGCCATTATCATCGCTGTCGTTCTGGCACTGCTCATCCGAAACTTTTTATTTGCTCCTTATCTCGTTGATGGAAGATCAATGGATCCGACGCTACATGACCGCGAGAGAATCTTTGTCAATATGACGGTCAAATACATAAGCGACTTCAAACGCGGCCAGATCGTCGTGCTGAACGGAGAAAATGAGCACTATGTCAAACGGATTATCGGACTTCCCGGCGACACGGTTCAAATGAAAAACGATCAGCTGTATATCAACGGCAAAAAAGTGTCTGAACCGTATTTAGCGGCAAACAAGAACAAGGCGAAGCAAGGCGGCTTTGACCGGCTGACGGAAGACTTCGGCCCGGTGAAAGTGCCGGACGACAAATATTTCGTCATGGGTGATAACCGCAGAGAATCTATGGACAGCCGCAACGGCCTCGGTCTTTTTACGAAAAAACAAATAGCGGGCACATCAAAATTCGTCTTCTTCCCGTTTAACGAAATTCGAAAGACGAAATAAACCGTACAGGCAGTTTTCTTCATGAGAAAACTGCTTTTTTTATATAAATTTATCTCTCCACCCTCAAAAACAGAACATAAATTCGTATATCTATTTAATAGATAGAAAGTTTTACAGATACATGAAACATCTTCCCTTAATGAAACGTTATATGAATAACTCACGCAGGGAAGAACGGTTTTCTATTCATGAAAAAAAGGAATATGACATAGTAATGAATAGATTGATACGGGCTGGAGGTAGAAAAATGGGAAGAATTAAAACAAAAGCAGCCATTTTACTTGTACTGCTGCTGTTATTAGCGGGCGGTTATATGGTCATAAACGATATTGAACTGAAAGACGTGCCGACTGCAATCGGACAAACCCTGTCCCAGGAAAAAGAAGAATATACAGTCAAAACATATAAAATTACGAAAATCGAAGGAACTGAGTATCACGGTACGGCAGCGAACGGCACAAAAATTATTTTTAACGGCGACAAGCTGAAGCAGGATCTCTCCGATGTGAAAAAAGGTGATAAGATTAAAGCGTATTTCAGCAAATCAAACCGGATTGACGGCTTATTGAAGGTCGTCAAAGTGAACGAATAAATAAAGACGCCTTTTATGGGAAAAGGGCGCTTTTTATTTTTCTGAATAATGAGGTGCAAATTCATTGCGCCTGCCGCAAAGGATGTTATAATAGCGGATAAGGACAAAAAAATATTGATTGTATCCTTCGGGGCTGGGTGAAAATCCCGACCGGCGGTAATAAGGCGCTTTGCGCTTTACAGCCCGTGACCCGTATGCATCTGTATACGGTGGATTCAGTGAAAAGCTGAAGCCGACAGTGAAAGTCTGGATGGGAGAAGGATGAGAGAAGCTATGCAAAAAATAAACTTGCTGTATAGTCTTATTTCCTATGGATTAAAACTGGCAAAGCCCCGAACTGTGTAAACATTCGGGGCTTTTTTGACGCCAAATTGCGTGGAAGAAGGGAGGGATAACGATGGATGAATATTATATGAATACGGCAATAGAACTTGCCAGACGCGGTGAAGGACAGACACAGTCCAATCCTCTTGTCGGCGCTGTCGTCGTCAAAAACGGACAGATCGTCGGAATGGGCGCCCATTTGCAATACGGAGAAGCACATGCCGAGGTTCACGCGATTCATATGGCCGGCAGACACGCAAAAGGCGCCGATTTGTATGTGACGCTGGAGCCTTGCAGCCATTACGGAAAAACACCGCCATGCGCCGAACTGATAATAAAGTCGGGGATAAAAAGGGTGTTCATTGCTGTGAAAGATCCGAATCCGCTTGTAGCCGGAAAAGGCATCGGAATGCTGGAAGCAGCGGGCATCGAAGTGAAAACCGGACTTCTCAGGCAGCAGGCAGAAGAGCTGAATAAAATGTTTCTTCACTTCATGCGGACCGGACTTCCGTATGTCACCTTGAAAGCGGCCGCGAGCCTTGACGGGAAAACAGCGACCGAAACCGGTGACAGCAAATGGATTACATCAGAGGCGGCAAGGCTAGATGCCCAGCAATACAGGAAATCGCATCAAAGCATTCTTGTCGGAGCAGGCACAGTCAAAGCCGATAATCCGAGCCTGACCTGCAGGCTTCCTGATGCGGTGAAGCAGCCGGTCAGAGTGATTCTCGATACAAAGCTGACCATTCCTGAAACGGCAAATGTGCTCACTGACGGCGCTGCGCCGACATGGATATTTACGGCCAAAGGTGCAGACGTGCAAAAGCAAGATCGGCTGACCGCACTCGGAATAAAAGTTTTTCCGCTGGAAACAGACCGCATTCACATCCCTGAGGTGCTCAGTATTCTCGCTGAAAACGGCATAATGTCCGTTTATGTGGAAGGCGGAGCATCCGTACACGGAAGTTTTGTCAAGGAAGGCTGTTTCCAAGAGCTTCATTTCTATTTCGCCCCTAAATTAATCGGAGGAACGCTTGCTCCCAGCTTGATCTCCGGTGAAGGTTTTCAATCAATGAAAGATGTCCCCCATTTGCAATTCACACAAATCACCCAAATCGGGCCGGATATAAAACTGACGGCCATACCTAAAGATGGAAAGGATGGTGACGATGTTTACAGGAATCGTTGAAGAAACAGGCACGATCCAAGCAATCAAAAAGACAGGCCTTTCCATGGCATTAAC
This sequence comes from Bacillus sp. A1, assembly GCF_042296235.1. Classification (NCBI taxonomy): domain Bacteria; kingdom Bacillati; phylum Bacillota; class Bacilli; order Caryophanales; family Bacillaceae; genus Bacillus; species Bacillus sp. A1. The sequence continues at coordinate 2,317,097 of NZ_CP141181.1, read as the reverse complement.
CATCACCGCTTCAAAAGTGACAAGTGATGTGAAACTTGGCGACAGCATTGCGGTAAACGGCATCTGCCTGACCGTAACCGGATTTTCTGACAATCAATTTACGGTTGATGTTATGCCGGAAACAGTGAAAGCCACTTCGCTGAACGGCTTGTCAAAAGGCAGTAAAGTAAACCTGGAAAGAGCGATGTCCGCCAACGGACGGTTCGGCGGCCACTTTGTATCAGGGCATGTGGACGGAACGGCGGAAATTACGCGGATCGAGAAAAAAAGCAACGCGGTCTATTACGATTTAAAACTTTCGCCGGAATTGACAAAAACGCTCGTATTGAAAGGTTCAATTACGGTAGACGGCGTGAGCCTGACGATTTTCGGTCTATCAGACGAAAGCGTGACGGTATCCATCATTCCGCATACCATCTCAGAAACGATTTTTCAGACGAAAACAGTCGGATCGACCGTAAATATTGAGTGTGACATGATCGGCAAATACTTATACCGCTTTTTGCACAAAACAGAACAAACGAAAAGCAATCAAACTATCACGGAAGCCTTTTTAAGCGAGAACGGCTTTTAGAAAGGAAGATCGATATGTTTCATCCGATAGAAGAGGCGTTAGAGGCGCTGAAAAAAGGTGAAGTCATCATTGTTGTCGATGATGAAGACAGAGAAAACGAAGGAGATTTCGTAGCGCTGGCTGAGCATGCCACGCCTGAAGTGGTGAATTTTATGGCGACCCATGGGAGAGGCCTGATCTGCACGCCGCTGTCTGAAGACATCGCCGGCCGGCTGGATCTTCACCCGATGGTCGATCATAATACGGACTCACATGAGACCGCGTTTACGGTCAGTATTGACCACAGGCTGACAAAAACAGGCATCAGCGCTCAAGAACGTTCTTTTACGATTCAGGCGCTGTTGAACGAGGAATCTGTGTCTGACGATTTTCAGCGTCCGGGCCACATTTTCCCCTTAATCGCAAAAAAAGGAGGCGTCCTGAAGCGGGCGGGCCATACGGAAGCAGCCGTTGACCTTGCAAAAGCCTGCGGATCTCAGGGAGCGGGCGTCATTTGTGAAATTATGAATGAAGACGGCACAATGGCCAGAGTGCCGGAGTTAGCCGAAATCGCCGAACGCCACCAGCTGAAAATGATTACGATAAAAGACTTAATAGAGTACCGTTACAACATTACGACACTTGTGAACAGAGAAGTTGATATTACGCTGCCGACTGACTTCGGCACGTTTAGAGTTTACGGATATACAAACGAGGTTGACGGAAAAGAACATCTCGCCTTTGTCATGGGGGAAGTTCCGTTTAACAGCGAACCCGTTCTTGTCAGAGTGCACTCAGAATGCCTGACGGGCGATGTGTTTGCATCCCATCGCTGTGATTGCGGACCTCAGCTTCATGCCGCGCTTGCGCAAATTGCTGAAGAAGGCCGCGGCGTTCTATTGTATTTGCGCCAGGAAGGCAGAGGAATCGGTTTAATCAATAAGCTGAAGGCGTACCGATTGCAGGAACAAGGGTACGACACGGTTGAAGCGAACGAAGCGCTCGGCTTTCTGCCTGATCTGCGCAACTACGGCATCGGCGCCCAGATTCTCCGCGACTTAGGGGTTCAGCATATGAAACTTTTAACCAATAACCCCCGGAAAATCGCCGGCCTCGAAGGATACGGTCTCAGCATTTCAGAACGGGTGCCGCTTCAAATGGAAGCGAGTGAGCATAACAAACAGTATTTACAGACCAAAATGAAAAAACTTGGACATCTGCTTCATTTCTAAAAACAAATCTCACAAAAAAGGATGGATAACATATGAATATCATACAAGGAAACCTAGTAGGAACAGGACTCAAAATCGGAATCGTCGTCGGCAGATTTAATGAATTTATAACGAGCAAGCTGTTAAGCGGAGCGGAAGACACGCTGCTTCGCCACGGTGTAGAATCAAACGACATTGACGTCGCTTGGGTGCCGGGAGCGTTTGAAATCCCGTTTGCGGCAAAGAAAATGGCGGAAACGAAAAAATACGATGCCGTCATTACGCTCGGCACGGTTATCAGAGGAGCGACAACGCATTATGACTATGTCTGCAATGAAGCGGCAAAAGGCATCGCCCAGGCGGGAACGGCGACGGGCGTCCCGGTTATCTTCGGCATCGTGACGACTGAAACCATTGAGCAGGCCATCGAACGAGCCGGAACAAAAGCCGGAAATAAGGGAGCGGATTGCGCAGTATCTGCCATTGAAATGGCAAATTTAAACCGCTCATTTGAATAATTTGTTGAAAAGCGTTTAAAACCGCGGCGAAAATGATATAATGTGAGAAAACGGATCGCCTTATGTATCCGTTTGATAGGACATGAATGGACATTTTGGATATAGAGGGGTTTTTATGTTAATTCGTTATAAAAAATCGTTTGAAAAGATTGCGATGGGTCTTCTGTCATTTATGCCGAATGAAAAAGATCTCAAGCAGCTTCAGCAGACAATAAAGGACTATGAAACGGATACTGGCCGCCAGCTCTTTCTATGGAAAGAGGATGAAGATATCGTCGGAGCGATCGGAGTCGAAAAAAAGGACTCAGAGGTTGAAATCCGGCATATCAGCGTGAATCCTTCTCACCGCCATCAAGGAATCGGAAAGCAAATGATGGACGCCTTAAAACGTCTGTTCAAAACGGAGGCACTCGTTCCGAATGAATTAACGCAAAGCTTTTTTGAACGCTGTCAACATCAAAAAGATCAGGATATCTCTTATAATAACTGACAAATGCTCCCGGAATCTTCACGGTTTCGGGAGCTGTTTTGATATAGAAAAAGCAGGGCTGACCGTCAGCCTCTGCTTTTTTTTCTTCTCTCAATTTCCCGTTCGCGTTCCTTAATGACATCCGTCCTGTCCCGCAGGCGGTGTTTATGGATAAGAAAGGTATCTGATACGCCGTCTTGCCCCCATGTATAGCCCTTTCGGCGGCATTCGGCAAGACATGCTTCTTTCAGGGCTTCATCTGTAATCGGAAGCATAACACTTCTGTAAGGCAGGCCCGCTTCTATATCGTCTGACAGCGTTTCTATCAGCTCAATCAGCTTCGGATGGCTGAGCCCGAGAGAACAGACCGCCTGCTTTTCAGACCGGAGAATACGTAAGCTGTTGGCAATCAGCCGTTTCGCCCCGGCTTCATTTCCCCTGCGCTGGTGATACAGAGCGACGGCAAGCTGAATCAGGCCGACCCAATGAATGCTCCGCTTTTCAGCCGGGCTTTCTTTCCAATATTCCTCTAACAGTTCATGACACTCAAAATAATCTCTTGATGCGTGAAATTCGGCCAAAAAGCCGATATAAGCTTTAGGATACAAGCCGCTTCCTCCTTTTATGCTAAAACCAGTGTACCACAGCGCTATGAAAAGGAAAAAGAGCGGCTTGGTGTCTGAAGCCTGAGGAACTAGCAGATGTAAGATGCTCCTACGACAACGAGCAAAATAAACAGAACGACAATTAATGCAAAACCTCCGCCGAAACAAGCTCCGCTCATGTGAAATCAGCCTCCCTTTGTTTCAAGTTTACACGGCTATCATATGTGCATCCGCCTTTAAAGGTATAGGCGTATATCTTCTTTTTCAGTATTTTCTAAATAACGGAGGACGTGTATAAAAGTATTGGACGAGAGCATTTCGGTGGATTATACTAAAGGGTAGCCAGTTTTTCCGGCAATGAGAGTGATACTGAAAATGGTGAGATAATGGTAGAATATCAAGTGAAAATTGATACGTTTGAAGGCCCATTGGACCTGCTGCTTCATCTGATTAACCGTCTTGAAATCGACATATACGACATACCCGTGGCAACCATTACTGAACAATATTTATTATATGTACATACAATGCAAGAGCTTGAACTTGATGTCGCCAGTGAATATCTGGTCATGGCGGCGACGCTTCTCAGCATTAAAAGCAGAATGCTGCTTCCGAAACAAGAAGAAGAGCTGTTTGAAGACGAAATGCTTGAAGAAGAAGACCCTCGGGACGAGCTGATTGAAAAACTGATTGAGTATAGAAAGTATAAAACCGCTGCGAAGGATTTAAAAGAGCGGGAAGAAGAAAGACAAAAGTCATTTACAAAGCCGCCGAGTGATTTAAGTGAGTATGCAAAAGAAATCAAACAGACCGAGCATAAACTGTCGGTGACCGTTTATGACATGATCGGCGCGTTTCAAAAGGTGCTTCAGCGTAAAAAAATCACGCGGCCGAAAGAAACGACCATTACAAGACAGGAAATACCGATTGAAGACAGAATGAACGAAATCGTAAAAAGCTTAAAAACGGCGGGGAGAAGAATAAACTTCACGGAGCTTTTTCCTTCTCGGCAAAAGGACCATCTCGTCGTGACGTTTTTAGCAGTCCTGGAACTGATGAAAAATCAGCAGATTATCATTGAACAGGAAGAAAACTTTTCAGATATATACATTACGGGGAGTGAATCCATTCATGGCGCTTGATATCGTGAATTGGAAAGCGATTGTGGAAGCCCTGCTGTATGCGGCGGGTGATGAAGGGCTGACCAAAAAGCAATTGGTGACGGTGCTTGAAATAGAAGAAGCGGAACTGGCCGGAATCATGGAAGAAGTGGCCGCTCAGTACAAGGAAGATGACAGGGGCATCGAGCTAACCGAATATGCGGATACGTATATGCTTGGAACGAAAAAAGAATTCGTGCCTTATTTGAAAAAACTAATTGAAGTGCCGTCAAAAGGGCTGTCACAGGCTTCTTTGGAAGTGCTGGCGATCGTTTCGTACAAGCAGCCGATCACACGGGCGGAAATTGAAGATATCCGGGGCGTGAAGTCTGAGCGGATTCTGCACAGCCTCGTGTCAAAAGCGCTGCTGTGTGAGGTGGGCCGCGCCGACGGTCCCGGCCGGGCGATTTTATACGGCACGACACCGGTATTTCTTGAACAATTCGGCTTAAAAACATTGGAGGAGCTCCCGCCGCTTCCTGAAAATGCGGAGGAAGACGTTCTCCAGGAGGAAGCCGATTTATTCTTTGAAAACTTCAACCAAACTTTTGAGGATATTAAATAATAATCGTTTTTCATCATACGATAGTAGGGAAAGGCCATTGATGAATGACGCAAATGACGAAGTAAAAGAGAGGAAGGAAACGGACGGAAATGGGAAATTCGATTGTGAGGGCCCATACTGAAGAAACTGGTGAATTTTTAGCCGAGGTTGTCACGATGGTCAGCAAATATTTAAATCATACAACATTGCCGGAGATGCGGGCTCAAGGAGAGGCGGATGAGGCATACTGCCGCGACGTGCTCAGTGTGCTGAGGAGGATGACCGTCTTTTGCGAAGGCGCCCAGGAAGCCTGCCGCCGGCTCTTAATGCAGGAGCCGTTTCATGAGGTGAGAGCGGAAAAAACGCTGTATAAAGTGTATCATCAGTGCGTGGAAGAATTTTTCATGCCGAAAAAGGATACATGGTACGAAAACAGCCGCGCCGCTTATACAGGCCAAAGCGCGATTGAATTCTACCAGCAAGTGCCGGATTCGCTGCGGAGCCTTCTGCTTTCGCTCAGCAGTGAATTTCTGCGCATGCGGGAAGAATTGGCGCAATATGAAGCATCAGGCTCAAATATGGCATCAGTCAGATAAAAACTCTTCCTTTTGGAAGAGTTTTTTTATGTGAAAGTGATGCAATTGGTATTCATAAGTCATGGACATGCGCATAAACTTGTACAAACCCACAACAAGGACGTGAGCATTCATGCGCTTTCTCAAAAAAGCTGCCGTATTTCTTTTGACTTTTGTTATTCTTTTTTCCATTACAGACGGCAATACGGCACATGCCCAAATACATGTCAGCGCAAAAAGCGCGATTATAATCGACGGAGCATCTGGCCGGGTGTTATTCGCCAAGGATGAACATCATAAGCGGCGGATTGCAAGCATTACGAAAATCATGACGGCGGTGCTGGCGATTGAATCAGGGAAGATGGAAGAGACCGTGACGGTTTCTCCGAATGCCGTAAAAACGGAAGGCTCAGCCATTTATCTTCAGCCGGGACAAAAAGTAAAGCTGAAAGATCTCGTATACGGGCTTATGCTGAGATCAGGAAATGACGCCGCTGCGGCAATAGCGGAATATGTCGGCGGTAGCCTTGACGGTTTTGTATTTATGATGAACAAAAAAGCCGAGCAAATCGGGATGGAAAATACAAAATTTCAAAATCCGCACGGGCTGGACGACCATGAAAATTTATATTCAACGGCGTATGACATGGCGCTTTTGACTAAATACGCGATGAAAATCAAGGAATACCGGACCGTTTCAGGCACAAAAGTGTATAAGGCGGAAACGATGGACCGGGTATGGAAAAATAAAAACAAGCTTCTGACTGGGCTCTACCGTTACAGCACAGGCGGAAAAACGGGTTACACAAAAATCGCGAAACGGACGCTCGTCTCGACGGCCTCAAAAGACGGTACGGATCTCATCGCGGTCACCATAAATGATCCGGATGACTGGGATGACCATATGAATATGTTTAATTATGTCTTTGATCACTATAAAACCTATGTCGTCGCTAAAAAAGGCGGCATTCCGAAGCTGAAAAAGACGTTTTACGGAAAGCGCGCTTTTATTGCCCGGGATGTCAAATATTTGTTAAAAGAGGATGAAATCGACGATGTAAAAATCAGCACAACCTTAATAAAACCGAAAAAAGCCTGGAAAAAGGACGCCTCTCTCATTCCTGATGTCGTCGGCCGGATGACTGTTATGCATGATGGGAAAGTGATCGCCAAGATCCCCGTCTATTATGAAAATGAGCGCCATAAAAAACCGAAAAAGCATTTCATTGAGACGTTTACGAGCCTGTTTATGAGCGCGGCGGGCGGTTCGTCATGGTCAATTTAATCTGGGTATGTCTGACGGTAATCGGACTTGTCTTTGCGATGTTTAACGGTACCTTGCAGGATGTGAATGAAGCCGTTTTTAAAGGAGCGAAAGAAGCGGTTACGATCTCGTTCGGATTAATGAGCGTTCTCGTGTTCTGGCTCGGCCTGATGAAAATAGCCGAGCAGTCCGGCCTTTTGGATATATTCAGCAGAATGTGCCGCCCGTTTATTTCTAAGATGTTTCCCGATATTCCCCCTGATCATCCGGCGATGGGATACATCTTATCAAATCTCATGGCAAACTTTTTCGGACTGGGAAATGCGGCGACACCGCTCGGCATTAAAGCCATGGAGCAGATGAAAAAGCTGAATGGAGGTAAGTCTGAGGCCAGCCGTTCCATGATTACCTTTTTGGCGGTAAATACTTCGAGTATTACATTGATACCGACAACCGTCATTGCCGTGCGCATGGCTTACTCGGCGAAATCACCGACCGATATCGTCGGGCCGACCATCTTAGCGACTTTAATTTCGGGAATCGGCGCGATTTTCATTGACCGCTACTTCTGGTACCGCCGCAAAAGAAAAGGGAGGTAAGCGAATGGAAATGGTGAATTGGCTGTCTTTAGCCATGATTCCGATTATTATCGCCGGTATATTGATATACGGCACGGTCAAAAAAGTGCCGACGTATGAATCATTCGTTGAAGGCGGAAAAGAAGGAATTGAGATTGCGTTTTCCATCATTCCGTATTTGGTCGGGATGCTGGTGGCGATTACCGTATTCCGGGCCTCGGGCGCGCTGGATTTTGTCATGGGGCTGTGCAAGCCTTTCTTTACAGCGATCGGCATTCCCGCAGAAGTCGTGCCGCTTGCTCTGATCCGCCCGATTTCGGGGACGGCGGCGCTCGGCATGACGACAGATCTGATCGCCGTGTACGGGCCTGATTCATTTATCGGCAGGCTGGCCTCGGTCATGCAGGGATCGACTGACACGACGCTGTATGTCCTGACGGTGTATTTCGGGGCGGTCGGCATCAAAAAAATGGGGGATGCTTTAAAGGTTGGTCTTCTTGCTGATTTGATCGGGGTGGTTGCATCAATCATCATAGTTACGTTATTATTTGGAAGCGCCTGAAATCAGGCGCTTTTTATATATCAGAATAACTCTCCCTGAAAAAGCTTGTTTGTTCAAGGGGAAAAAAGTAAGATTATACTTGAGGTGAACGACATGGAAAGACTGCAAAAAGTTATTGCTCATGCCGGCGTGGCATCACGCAGAAAGGCGGAAGAGCTGATAAAAGAAGGAAAAGTAAAGGTGAATGGAAAAGTAATAACAGAGCTCGGCGTAAAAGTGACCGGTTCTGATCAGATTGAAGTAAACGGATTAAAGGTGGAGCGGGAAGAACCCGTGTACTTTCTGCTTTATAAACCGAGAGGAGTGATCTCAGCAGCTGATGACGACAAAGGGCGGAAAGTGGTGACCGACTTTTTCAAAGAAGTGCCGCAGCGCATTTATCCGATCGGCAGGCTTGATTATGATACGAGCGGACTTTTATTGCTGACAAATGACGGCGAGTTTGCCAACAAACTCATGCATCCGAAATACGAAATTGATAAGACATACGTCGCCAAAGTGAAGGGGATTCCTTCCAAGGAACTTCTGAGAAAGCTTGAGCGCGGCATTCAGCTTGAAGAAGGCAAGACGGCGCCGGCCAGAGCGAAAATGCTTTCCCTGGACAAAAGAAAGCAGACGAGCATCATTCAGCTGACGATTCATGAAGGCCGGAACAGACAGGTCCGCCGCATGTTCGAGGCGATCGGTCATGACGTGCTGAAACTAAAACGTGAAGAATACGCATTTTTAGATTTAAGAGGCCTGCGCACAGGAGACGCAAGAGAATTGTCGCCGCATGAGGTGAAAAGGCTGCGGGCTTTAGCTGAACACGGTAAAAACGCTTTCTAATTTTCACATAACCTTCAAAAATTACAAAACGTGTTGATGATATAATTGAATGGATTTGCAGGCAGGGGAGGGGAGCAGTGTACAATGAACAAAAAACGGCGGCGTTTATTCATTCGGACCGGCATCCTTCTCATCTTACTCTGCGCGCTCGGATATACCATCTATAATGCCGTATACACAAACGGTGAGCGTATATCTGAGGGGTCCAAAGCCCCGAATTTCGCGCTGAAAGATACAGAGGGCAGACTCATAGAACTGAGTCAGTTAAAAGGAAAAGGTGTTTTTCTGAATTTCTGGGGAACGTGGTGCGAGCCGTGCAAGAAGGAATTTCCCTACATGGAGAATCAATACAAGCATTTTAAAGACCTCGGTGTCGAGGTGGTTGCGGTAAATGTCGGCGAATCAAAAATTGCAGTACATAATTTTATGAAAACATACGGCGTCAATTTCCCGGTTGCGCTCGATACTGACCGGCAAGTGCTGGACGCGTACGGCGTATCACCTATTCCGACGACATTTTTGATCAATCCCGACGGAAACGTTGTGAAAGTGGTGACCGGCACGATGACAGAACGCATGGTTCATGACTATATGAATTTAATTAAGCCGGAGGCGTCTTCATGAAAAAGGTCAAATGTGAATGCGGGCACGTGAATCCAGCAGGGACGGTTTTGTGCGAGTCGTGCGGGAAGCCGCTTGATGATCAAAAATCGCCGCTTGCGGATATGCGGTACGACGGCAGCGCAAGGCGTTCGCAAACATATAACAAAACAATCGTAGATAAGGTATGGAACTTCTTTTCTTCCGTAAAAGTCGGAATATGGCTGATCGTCATTACTCTGGCGGCGTCTGCTTTCGGCACGGTTTTTCCGCAGGAAGCTTATCTGCCGCCGGGCGCCCAGCCGGATACATATTATGAACAGCAGTACGGCATAATCGGTCAACTGTATTATCTGCTGGGATTTCATCAGCTGTACGGCTCATGGTGGTATATGCTCCTGATCGCATCCATTGGCATATCACTGGTCATCTGCAGCCTGGATCGGGTGATTCCTTTGTACAGGGCACTGAAAAATCAAGGAGTTCGGCGGAATCCGGTCTTTTTGAAGAGGCAGCGTCTATACAGCCGGACAGAAACCGAGCTGAGCGGGGATGCGGCTGATAGCCTCAGAACACGATTGAAAAAAAAGCATTATAGAGTGCGAGAACAAGAGGGAAGCATTCTGGCGGAAAAAGGCCGTTTTTCAAGGTGGGGGCCCTACGTCAATCATATCGGCCTGATCATTTTTCTGATCGGAGCCATGCTGAGATTTGTACCCGGTATGTATGTCGATGAAACGCTCTGGGTCCGTGAAGGCGAAACCGCCCAGATCCCCGGCACTGACGGCAAGTATTACTTAAAAAACAATCGGTTCACGATGCAGACATATAACAAAGACACTGAGAAAAAAGTATTCGCCGACGCCATTGACAGAGCCGGAAACGGCAAAGTCGCCAAATCCTTCACAACGGACGCGGTTTTGTACAAGAGGGAAGGCGACATTGTATTCGGTGAAAAGCCGAAGCTTAAAAGAGTCAAAGAAAACAATATCCGCGTCAATGAACCGCTGCGCTTTGACTCCTATTCTGTGTATCAGGTGGACTATAAAGAAAACCAGCTCGATCAGATGGTATTTCAGCTGATCGACCAAAAAACAAAACAGTCATTCGGCAAACTGAAGATCAATCTTCTTGATCCCGACACGGACTATGATCTTGGTAACGGTTACAAAGTGCAGATCGCCAGTTATCTTCCTGATTTTTATTTTAACAAGGACGGAGAACCGAGCACGAAAACGAAGGTTCCTAACAATCCGGCTTTTGTCTTTAAAATCACGGCTCCTGACAAGCCGAAAGGGGAGAAAAGTTTTGTTGCGATTCAGCAGACTGTTGAAGGTTCCGAAAGTAACAAGTACAAATTAAAATTCGACCATGTGGAAACGAAAAACATTACAGGACTCACCGTCAGAAAAGACTTAACCTTATGGGTGCTTGCCGTCGGCGGCGCGATCTTTATGATCGGCGTCATTCAAGGAATGTACTGGCAGCACAGAAGGATCTGGATCAAAACAGGTGATCATGAAGTGCTTGTGGCGGGACATACGAACAAAAACTGGTTCGGTCTGAAAAAAGATATCGAATTTGTTCTTAGCGGGACCGGGATTCAAGAGCCGGCCGATCAAAAAGAATTGGCCAAAAATCAGGCCTAGTGAAAAAGGAGTGGTGTCATGGCGGAGCTGAGCGCAAATTTTCTTTATGCTGCCTTTTTGATTTATTTAATTGCCGTCCCGGTTTTCGGCGGCGCCATCCGGGGAACAAAAGGTGCTAAGGACGGTAAGGGCCGCTGGTCGGCTATCGGAATCACGTTAACCATTTTCGGATTTCTTTGTCATCTAGGCTACTTCATTGCGAGATGGTCAGCAAGCGGACATGCGCCTGTCAGCAATATGTTTGAATTTACGACGTCATTCGGCATGATGCTTGTTCTCGCTTTTATTATTATTTACTTTATTTACAGACTGCCTTCATTAGGCATGTTCACATTGTCTATCGCGCTTTTGCTTATCGCATATGCAAGCATGTTTCCGACAGACATCACGCCGCTTATTCCGTCACTGCAGAGCAATTGGCTGTACATTCACGTCACAACGGCGGCGCTCGGGCAGGCGATTCTTGCGATCAGTTTTGTAGCCGGCGTCATATTCCTGTTAAAGCATGTCGACCAATCCAGACCGGGCAAAAAAACGTTCTGGCTTGAAGTCATCATGTTTATACTCGTGACGACCGTGGCATTTATCGCCGTCACGTCGGCATTCCGGCTGGCTGACTACAAAGCTGAATTTAATTGGGTGGATAAAAAAGAGGCCAAAAGCGTCATGATATATGATATGCCTGCGCTTGTCGGCCCGCATGACGGAGAACTGCTTACGGAAGGCGCAATGAAGCCGCTTATTGAGCTTCCGGCCATTTTTTCAGGCAGAAAGGTCAATACGGTGATCTGGTCGTTTGGCGCAGGTCTCGTTTTATACGGTGCGCTCAGGCTGATATTCAGAAAGAGAATCAGCGCTCTTATCAGCCCGCTCGTCAAAAATGTGAATCTGGACTTGGTCGATGAAGTCGGCTACCGCGCTGTTTCTATCGGTTTTCCGGTATTCACACTCGGCGCGCTTGTGTTTGCGATGATTTGGGCGCAGCTTGCATGGACGCGTTTTTGGGGCTGGGACCCGAAAGAAGTATGGGCGCTGATCACCTTTTTATTTTACGCAGCGTATTTGCACTTGCGGCTGTCAAGAGGCTGGCATGGCGAAAAGTCCGCGTGGCTTGCCGTCATCGGCTTCGCCATTATTATGTTTAACTTAATTTTTGTGAATCTCGTGCTTGCCGGACTTCATTCGTACGCATAGATGCAAAAAGCCGATACAGTTCTCAAGCTGCCGCACAGTTTGTTAAAATGAAAGTAACAGAAGGAAAGCAGGGGGAAAACGATGGATCAAACAAATGAAACTAAAATATTAGTAGTAGATGATGAAGCCAGAATTCGACGCCTTTTAAGAATGTACCTTGAACGGGAAAACTATGTGATTGAAGAAGCGGAAAACGGCGACGAGGCCATTAAAATGGGGCTGGCATCAGATTATGATCTGGTGCTCTTGGATTTAATGATGCCGGGAACGGACGGAATAGAAGTATGCCGGCAGCTCAGAGAAAAAAAAGCGACGCCGATTATCATGCTGACGGCAAAAGGGGAAGAAGCCAACCGCGTCCAGGGGTTTGAAGCGGGTACGGACGATTATATCGTCAAGCCTTTCAGCCCGAGAGAAGTGGTGCTTCGGGTAAAGGCGCTTTTAAGAAGGGCTTCCCAAACATCTTATCTGACAGCCAATACCCCGACAAAAAATGTGCTCGTCTTTTCGCATCTATCCATTGATCACGATGCTCACAGGGTGACTGCGGACGGCACAGAGGTGAGCCTGACGCCGAAGGAATATGAACTGCTGTACTTTCTGGCGAAAACACCGGACAAAGTGTACGACAGGGAAAAGCTTTTAAAAGAAGTGTGGCAGTATGAATTTTTCGGAGACCTCAGAACGGTGGACACCCATGTCAAACGGCTCCGTGAAAAATTAAATAAAGTGTCCCCGGGAGCGGCGAAAAAAATCGTCACTGTATGGGGAGTCGGATACAAATTTGAGGTAGGCGCTGAATGAAGTTTTGGAAAAGCGTAGTAGGTAAGCTTTGGTTTACCATTCTTTCACTCGTGTTAATTGTTTTATTTATTTTAACGGTGCTGCTTCTGGAATTTATAGAAAATTACCACGTTGAAGAAGCGGAAAAAGATTTAACGCAGCTTGCCGATAAAATTGCGGTCATAATAGAAAATCATGAAGACCAGCCGCTTGCCAGATCCATCACGTGGGAACTGGCGGACAATTTAACGAGCATCGCGATCATTCAGGATGATAAGCATGTCTGGTATTCGCCCAATGACGATAATCATTTATCCTCTATTACATTAGAGCAGATCAAACATGACCGGGATCTGCACAAGGCGCTGACAGACCGCAAAAAAGTAAGCAAACGTGCGGTGCCCAACAATGCCGGTTCGGATAACGAACGGCTGATCGTCGGAGTGCCGTATGAAAAAGACGGCAAAAAAGGCATGGTCTTTTTATCCCAATCGCTGCTTGCCGTCAAAGATACGACGAAACATACAACCCGCTATATTTTTCTTGCGGCGGGCATTGCCATCGTCTTGACAACGTTTTTCGCGTTCTTTTTATCCAGCAGGGTGACATATCCCCTTCGGAAAATGCGGGAAGGCGCCCAAGACTTGGCGAAAGGAAAGTTTGATACAAAAATTCCGATTCTGACCCAAGATGAAATCGGGGAACTGGCCATTGCCTTTAATCAGATGGGACGGCAGCTCAATTTCCATATTAACGCGCTGAATCAGGAAAAAGAACAGCTTTCCAATATTTTAAGCAGTATGGCAGACGGGGTCATTACCATTAATATCGACGGCACCATTTTGGTGACCAACCCGCCGGCCGAACGTTTTCTGCAGGCATGGTATTATGAGCAGAACATGAACATTAAAGAAGGAGACAACCTTCCCCCTGAAGCAAAAGAGCTATTTCAAAATGCAGTGAACACGGAAAAAGAGCAAATGATTGAAATGACGCTTCAAGGAAGGTCATGGGTTTTATTGATGTCACCTCTTTATGCGGAATCACACGTCCGCGGCGCCGTGGCCGTGCTCCGTGATATGACCGAAGAGCGCAGGCTCGATAAATTGCGTGAAGACTTCATTGCCAATGTCAGTCATGAGCTCAGAACCCCGATTTCTATGCTGCAGGGATACAGCGAAGCAATAGTGGACGACATTGCAAGCACTGAAGAGGAGAAAAAAGAAATCGCGCAGATCATTTATGATGAATCTCTTCGCATGGGCCGGCTCGTCAATGATTTGCTGGATTTGGCCAGAATGGAATCCGGACATACGGGCCTGCACTATGAAACGGTAAACCTGCATGAATTTCTGGAGAAGATCTCCCGCAAATTTTCCGGGGTAGCGAAGGAAAAAGGCGTTTCGCTCACAGAAGACATCTCGGTGTCTCAGCCGGAGTGTGTCTTTGACGAAGATAAAATGGAACAGGTGTTTACCAACCTTATAGATAATGCGCTGCGCCACACGGAGTCAGGCGGAAGCGTTCATATCGCGGCTCAGACCGTAAAAGACGGACTGAAAATCGATATCAAAGATTCCGGCTCGGGAATACCGGAAGAGGACCTGCCTTTTATTTTTGAACGTTTTTATAAAGCGGACAAAGCAAGAACAAGAGGCAGGGCGGGAACCGGACTCGGACTCGCCATCGTAAAAAATATCGTGGAAGCCCACGGCGGTTCAATTGCGGTTCACAGCAGCATCGATAAAGGGACGACGTTTACATTTTATATTCCGACAAAAGTGCAGGATGACGTCTGAAATTGACGAACAATCTTGTTCCATACGAAACACCCGCATGTTCTGCGGGTGTTTTTTATTTGTTTCTCCTTTAAAAATTTAAGAATATGTTAATATAAATTCCCTTCCAAATTCCAGTTTCTCGTAATATAGTTGTAATGTAACTTTTCAACGCATTTTTACGACAAAAAAGTGAACGGAGGGGTTTCCCATGGAAGAAACCTTTCAGATATTATATGATGCATACCATCAAGATTTATATCAATTTTTATTTTATATGGTAAAAGATAAGTCGCAGGCTGAAGATTTGGCGCAGGAAGTGTATATCCGCGTCTTGAATTCCTATCATACATTTGAAGGAAGAAGCAGTGAAAAAACATGGCTGTTGTCCATCGCACGCCATGTGGCGATTGACTGGTTCCGCAAGCAGCAGACGATCAGACAGCGTATTATGGGTACGTTTGATTGGGATACACAAGATGTCAGAGATCAGCATTTGCTTCCGGACGAACTCGCCGTACAGCATGAAAACGTCCGGGAAATTTATACCGCGCTTGATCATTGCACCATTGATCAAAGAGCTGTTATTATCTTGAGATTTATTCAGGGATATTCCATTCAGGAAACAGCCGCCGCTCTCCGCTTCTCGGAAAGCAAAGTCAAAACGACCCAACACAGAGGGCTCAAAATACTTCGGAAACAGATGGAGCTTTTGAGGGAGGAGCTAATGGATGATGAAGTCATATTGGAACGAAGAAAGAGTAGAGGAGTTGTTAAGACAACTTCCGGCGGTTAGAGATCATCGTTCACCCGAGGCCATTTACCGGAATATTGAAACGGGTAAACCGTACAGGAAAAAGCCGGCCCGAAGCTGGATCGGCCCCGCCGCAGCCGGCGTCTGCGCATTGTGCATCGCTCTGATTATATCTCCTCACCTGATGACAAACAAATCTTCCGGTGATCTGACCGCTGACAGCCGCCAGACTGAAAAAGCCAGTCAGTCAGCTTCTGTCAAGCCGCCGGATCAGAAGACGTTCGTCGTCTCAAACCAAAACAAAAACAATTACATTACTTTGGCATTTGCCGATTCAGAAACATCCGCCGTCATTCCGGTCAGTTTTGAAAAAAAGAAGCCGGATGAATCGGTATCAGAGGCTTTATCCGAAGCGGAAAACCTAGAAGTGCCCGAATCCTTCCTTTCTGTGCCGAACCTTTTGGACGGTGTGCAGGTAACGGCGGATAAGAAGGATTTGCTTGTGCAGGTAAACGGACGGCTTTCTATCGAATCAGTTGCCGATGCTGACTTATTGAAAAAGATGCTGAAAGAGACTTTGACATGGAGTCCTTACGAGCGGATTAAATTGAAAAAGGTTCAAAACGGAGCCGGACAGGATTTTTATAAATCTTACGGCATTTCCGCTGAGATGTCCGTACATAAACAGACAAACCGGGCGTATTTTTCTTACAGCGACAGTCTGGGACAAGAGTATCTCATCCCGTCTGAACAAACCTATTATTCAGTATATCAGGCTATTGACGGGATGAAGACAACAGACGGAGGCTCACAGACCGCGAGCATTATAGAAGCAGGTGCGATTGCATCGGTATCGGAAAGGGAAGACGGCGAGCAGCTGCGGATTCAATTGTCCGAAAAACATAAGGTTGAAGATTCGCTGGAAGGGATTTTAATGATCGAAGGGCTTCTGTTAACCGCGAAGGAATTCGGTTATTCTGAGGTGCTGTTCACACATGCGCATACAAAGAAAATCGGTAATTATGATGTGACAAAACCTATCGCTGTGCCTGCCGCGCCTAATCCGCTTCCAAGCCATTAAACGTAAAAAAACCCAAAACATATGAATGTTTTGGGTTTTTTGTTGGTTACGGAAGGTCAATCAGTTTAACGGAAACAATATCCTGAACTGAAGTCAGCTCATTGACGACTTTATCATCTAAATGTTTATCAAAAGAAAGCATCATAATGGCTTCTCCGCCTTTTTCTTTACGGCCTACCTGCATGGTAGCGATATTGATATCGTTATCGCCGAGGATGCGTCCGACGCGTCCGATTACACCAGTCGTATCCTGGTGCTGGATATAAACGAGGTGGCCGGCAGGATTTAAGTCAATATTAAAGCCGTTCAGTTCAACGATTCGTTCACCGAAGTGAGGGATATACGTAGCCGTTAACGTAAATGTGCTCCGGTCTCCGGTTACTTTTACGCTGATGCAGTTATCATATCCTGATTCATTGGAGGAAATCTTCTCGCTGAAGCTGATTCCGCGTTCTTTTGCTACACCGCCGGCGTTCACTTCATTGACCGTTGAGTCTACACGCGGTTTTAAGAAACCGGACAGCAGGCTTTTTGTAATAAATGATGTTTCAAGTTTGGCGATGGTGCCTTCATATTGAATCGCAACATCTTTGACGGGTTCCTTCATACATTGTGACACGAGACTTCCGATTTTATCGGCAATTTGGTGATAAGGCTGGATTTTTTTGAATTCATCTTTCGTCATCGCAGGCAGATTGATCGCTGACATGACAGGCAGACCTTTTGCAAACTGCAGCACTTCTTCAGAAACCTGTGCCGCGACATTCAGCTGTGCTTCTTTCGTTGAAGCGCCTAAGTGAGGTGTGGCGATCACCAGCGGATGGTCGGGAAGCTTTGATTCAACTGGCGGTTCCACTTCAAACACGTCAAGGGCAGCGCCTGCGACATGGCCGCTTTCCAGCGCTTCCAAAAGCGCAGCTTCATCAATAATTCCGCCTCTTGCGCAGTTGATAAGGCGGACGCCTTTTTTCGTTTTGGCAATGGTTTCTCTGTTAAGCAGTCCTTTTGTTTCCTTTGTTAAAGGCGTGTGGACGGTAATGATATCCGCGCTTTCAAGCACTTCTTCGAATGTCCGGCTGTTTACGCCGATTTTGCCGGCTCTCTCTTCGGTTAAGAAAGGATCGAATACATGAACCGTCATACCGAACGCTCTGGCGCGCTGGGCAATCTCGCTTCCGATCCGGCCCAGACCGACAATGCCTAAAGTCTTTCCGTAGAGCTCCGCCCCGACAAAAGCCGTCCGGTTCCATTCTCTTGATTTTACTGAGATATTGGCTTGCGGAATGTGTCTCATTAATGAAGAAATCATCGCGAATGTATGCTCTGCCGTTGAAATGGTGTTTCCATTCGGCGCGTTTATCACGATAACTCCATGTTTTGTGGCCTCATCGATGTCGATGTTGTCTACCCCGACACCGGCTCTGCCGACGATTTTTAAAGAGGTCATTTTTTTAAACAATTCTTCGGTTACTTTCGTGGCACTGCGGACTAACAGGGCATCAAAGGTATGTAATTCATCTTCTGCATCCGCGACGTTTTTTTGAACAATTTCTATAAAGTCTGATTCCATCAGCGGCTTTAAGCCGTCATTGCTCATCTTATCTGAGACCAAAACTCGAAACATTGTTAGATTTCCTCCTAGTTTAGCTGACTAAATATCTGATAATTTATCATATTCTCAATAGAGTGTCAATGTGTATTGACGCAGTAAAGGAGAAAAGGAAACCGCGGAATCAGCTGAAAATGGGGCTTCCCCAATATTTTATTTAAATTTGAGCAGTTCTCTATACAATTGCAATTTGATCATATATAATGTGAATAAATTCATAAGATCAATCTTCGGGGCAGGGTGAAATTCCCTACCGGCGGTGATGAGCATCATGCTCTAAGCCCGCGAGCTGCTTCGGCGGCAGGATCCGGTGAGATTCCGGAGCCGACAGTATAGTCTGGATGGGAGAAGATGGAGGTTCAGCAGACGTTTTGATGCTTATATCAAACGTTTCTTTGCCAAGCCTTAGTAAGCTCCCGCTTTTTAACAAAAGCGGTTTTTTTATTGGGGCGCAAAAGAACCTTTCCTCTTTTCGAGAGATTTGATCGAAAAGGAGAGAGCATTGTGAAAGTAAAAAAATTAGTTGTCATCAGTATGCTTAGCAGTATTGCTTTTGTGCTTATGCTGTTAAATTTCCCGTTTCCGGGTCTGCCGGATTACTTGAAAATTGATTTCAGTGACGTTCCTGCAATTATCGCCATTTTGGTTTACGGGCCTGCGGCGGGGATTGCGGTTGAAGCGATTAAAAATATTCTGCAGTATATCATTCAAGGAAGCATGGCCGGCGTGCCTGTCGGGCAGGCAGCCAATTTTATCGCGGGAACGCTGTTTATTCTGCCGACAGCGTTTATGTTTAAAAAGCTCAATTCTGCAAAAGGTCTTGCGGTGAGCCTTCTGGCCGGAACCGCGGCGATGACCGTGCTGATGAGTATTTTGAACTATATTCTTATCCTGCCCGCGTATACTTGGTTTTTACATTCACCGGCACTGTCAAACAGCCAGTTAAAAACGGCGGTTGTCGCAGGAATTCTGCCGTTTAACATTGTAAAAGGCATTATCATCACCATCGTCTTTACGTTCATCTTTACGAAGCTGAAACCTTGGATTGAACAAAAACGCAGCATCCAAACACAATAAAGACTGAAAGCGTCCGCTCTGTGAAAACAGCCGGACGCTTTTTTGTTTATGCTGATCGCAAAAAATAAGACTCCGGCCGATAACAGCCGGAGTCTTATTCAGGACGAAAAAGCTCCTCTCACGGGGAGGGCTTTTTTATTCGTATTTCAGCGGGTCGCCTTCGAACGGTTCATCCGCAACTTTGATTGAATCAGTAGGGCATCCTTCAAATGCGTCAATCATATCTTCTTCCAGAACTTCCGGAACTTCGACGACGCCTTTATTTTCGTCAAGCGTAACGAACGCAATGCCTTCATCATCATAATCATAAATGTCTGGTGCCGCAGCTCCGCAGGCGCCGCATGCAATACACGTATCTTTATCTACAATTGTGTACTTTGCCATGAATAAAACCTCCCAGATTGTTCGTGTTGGAACAAATGGTTTACCTTATATATTTTTAAATATAACACCTATTCCTCTTACTTATTGTAATGATGTTAGTGTCAAATTTCAACAGAAAAATGATTGAGAATGCTTATCACATAAGGGATTCTCTTTAGCACTTCCCCCTAAAAGATGACTTTAAACGTCAAATTTATATGAAAATCTGTTAAAATAAAAAGAACCAAAAAACGAAACTTGTCACAGAAGAAATGTAGGTGTGTTTAGATTGGCGATAAACTACTTTGATACCGTGGTTCTCGACTGTCTGGACAAAATAGACGGCGAACGGACTCCGAGTGCTGTGTTTCATTTATTAAAAGGAAAAAAGTCGTCTCAAACCATTCAGGATGCCGGCTTATTTCAGATCGCTAAATATTTCGGCATGGCTTCACAGTGTGAACGCGGCGATATTACGGCTTCTTTGCATAAACTCACCGAGAACTCATACATTACAGCCGGAAAAGAAGAGGGAACGTGGAAAGTGACTGCGCGCGGCGTTCAAAGGCTTGAACGGGCGTTTGCCGAGCGGCCTTGGCCGAAGGACTGCCACGGCGCGAATTATCAAACGCCTGCTGGCACCCTGTGGAGGCGGCTTTCCCTGCTCATTCAAGTCCTGTCAAACAAAGAGCATCAATGTAGTCAATATATCCCGGTTACCAACGATGTGCAGACGCTGAGATGGATCAAACGGTTCATGCGGAAAAACAGAGATGCTAAAGAGCTTTCCGTCCAAATGCATGACGCGCTGTTTCAGCTTCTGCAAGGCGTAAGTGAACGGCAGGCGCTTATTTTTGTCTATTCTTTAACTTCATTCAACAGAATCGGCAAAACGAATAAGCAGCTCGCTCTCCAGCTGAACGAAGATGAATGGTATGTGTCCGTCCAGTTTTGGGGAGCGGTACATTATGTTATTCAATCGCTTCCGCAATGTGCATATCCCGCTCTGCGCGAGCTGCTGTCCGATCTGCAGGCGGAAAGCGCGCTGACACAGTCTGCCAGAAAAACCTTTGAGCTGTTGGAAAAAGGGTTTCCGATTGAACGGATCGCCGCGGTCAGAAATTTAAAAACCGCCACAATCGAAGATCATATCGTAGAAATATCATTGCACCAACCTGCATTTTTTATAGAACAGTATCTTTCTGAAGAGGAACAGCGTATGATAACGGCATTTGCAAAACAGCATCAAACGAATAAAATTAAACGGATTCGCGAAGGAATGCAGATGCGCTTCAGCTATTTTCAGATCAGGCTGGCGCTGGCAAAGACGGTGAATCAGCATGACTGAGCTGCATAAAGCTTTATCCAGGTATTTTGGTTTGCATTCCTTTAAAAAAGGGCAGGAAGAGATTATGACTAGCGTGCTCCAAAAAAAAGATACGATCGCCATGCTTCCGACCGGCGGGGGAAAATCATTATGCTATCAGCTCCCGGGTTACATGATGGACGGGCTGGTGCTGATTATTTCACCGCTTCTTTCATTAATGGAAGATCAGGTGCAGCAGCTGAAAGCGAAAGGAGAAAAGCGGGTTGTGGCATTAAACAGCATGCTGAATTCCGCAGAGCGGCATTTTATCCTCAGCAACATCAGCCGGTATAAATTTCTCTATATGTCTCCCGAAGCCCTTTCTTCACCTTATGTGCTGAACCGTTTGAAAAATGTCCCGGTCAGTTTATTTGTTATTGATGAGGCTCATTGCATATCAGAATGGGGACATGATTTCAGGCCTGATTATTCGAAGCTCGGGCCTTTCAGGCAGGCACTCGGAAAGCCGCCTGTATTGGCGCTGACCGCAACAGCGACAAAAGAAACGCTCAGAGACGTGACGGATGTACTCGGACTTGAGCATGCGGTGCGTCATCTTTATTCAGTCAACCGGCCGAATATTCTCCTGGCGGCAGAACATTTGGCGGATAATGCCGAGAAAATAAGCAGGCTCACGGAGCTTGCCGAAAAGCTTGAAGGCCCGGGTATCATATATTGTCCGACCAGAAAATGGGCGGAAGAGCTTGCGGCTGAGCTGAATGAAAAAACGGGAAAGCGGACGGATTATTATCACGGCGGAATGGATACAGGGGACAGAATCTTGATCCAGCAGCAATTTATCCATAACCAGCTTGATTGCATCTGCTGTACCAATGCGTTCGGCATGGGTGTGGATAAGTCAGACATCCGCTTTGTCATTCACTTTTATCCTCCCCAAACGGCCGAGGCCTTTATGCAGGAAATCGGCAGAGCGGGACGCGACGGCAGCCCGAGTGTCAGTATTTTGCTGAGGGCGCCCGGCGATACCGAGCTTCAGCAGCAGATTATTCAGACGGAAAGCCTGTCTGATTATGACCTGGGAGCCATTCTGGCCGTCATACGGGATGCCGGTACGGGTGATGAGCGAAAGCTTCGGGACGTTCTGATCAATAAGGGCGTCCAGGAAACACAGGCGCGAACGGCCGTCCATCTGTATCTGCAAGGAAAAACCACAAAAGAGCAGCTGCAGGAAGAACTGACATACCGCGTGGAAAAGAAGCTGCGTAAAATGAATCGTTTTTCGGCGTTATTAGAGCGGAAAGAATGTATAAGAGAAGCGCTACTGTCTTATTTTGATGAACCGTATGAGCCTGAAGGTCAAACCGGACAATGCTGCAGCAGCTGCGGACTTGATCTGGCTCCGTACGAGCAAAAAGGAGAACGTAAAAACATGGAACGGTTTGAAGATTGGAAGCTGGAATTAAGCCGGATTTTCGGTTCAGAGTCTGCGGGTGAGTTCAGCTGAGACGGCAAAGCGAATTGATCCGGCAGCTCTCAGACCGGGAGATTGTGATGCAGCTGTATGCCACCCAATTGCTCATATTGGCGGTTTCAGCTGTTATTGGCTTTTTCTTTTTCACCGACATTCACGATTTTTTAAAGCTGTGGCATATACGTGACGATAATATCATATGGTACGGTGTAACTCTTGCCGTCCTTGTCATTTTTGCCGATCTTGCGGTGATGAAATGGTGTCCTTCGCATTTATATGATGACGGCGGCATTAATGTATTGCTTTTTAAGAACAGGCCGGTTTTGCACATTTTGTTTTTGACGCTTCTCATTTCGTTCAGCGAAGAGATTTTGTTCAGAGGCGTTCTGCAGACACATATCGGCTTATGGGCCGCCAGCTTCATTTTTACCGTGCTTCATTTCAGATACTTGGCGAAGTGGCTTCTGTTTATGATGGTTGCGGGCATCAGTCTTTTGCTGGGGCTTATCTACGAATGGACCGGTAATTTATTCGTTCCGGTTACAGCGCATTTTATTATTGATGCGGTATTTGCCTGTCAGATCCGTTTTCAATATGTTAGGAGGGGTTTGCATGACGGAAATGTCAAGAGTTGAAAGAAGAAAAGCTCAGCTGCGTGCCGAGCAGCAGGTTGCCGCGGCCGCGGATGAACAAATTGAATATCTTGAAGACAGCCTCCCGACAAGACAATCTGTAAAAGAGGAGCGTAAAAAAAAGGAAGAGCAGGTGAAGGAAAAAACCAAAACAAAAACGCCGCTGTTCACTTTTCTGACCGTCCTGTTCATTATCGTAACAATCGGTGTCTTTTTCGGTCTTCTTTATATGACGAACAGCAGCAGATTTGACCCGAAGGACTATGAAGATGTCTTCATAGACCACAGTGAAAGCGCGCCTGCCGTTATTCCGAAAGGCGCTCAGAAAGAAACGTCAGAAACCGCTCTTTTAGAACAACCGAAAAAAAAGTCTGACGACAAAGATAAGAAAGAAGCGGCTGCACCTGAAAAAACAAAAGAAAAACCAAGTGAAAAACCAAGTGAAAAAACGGAAACGCCCTCAGAAAAACAAGTAAAGTCGACAGACACCGATTACGCGGAGACAAAACAGCAGTCTCCGCCGGCTGTCCGTGAAAAAGCGGCTCCGGCTGCCGCGAGTGATCAAGCCGGGACTGTCCCCAAAAAAGTGCGGACCGTACAGCATACTGTACAGCCGAAAGAAACGCTTTACCGCATTTCAATGAAATATTATAAAAGCCGGGCGGGCGAAGAAAAAATCCGCAGCTACAACGGATTAAACGGAAACGACGTGTACACCGGCCAGGTTCTGAACATTCCGCTGTCTGACTAAAATAAATGCATGTTTTCACCGTGTTTTTCATATAGTGTACCAATGAAAACGGACAAGGTGTGAAGCGCATGGATTCTTTATGGAAGCAATTAGACCGATTTGCTGACGGACCGACGAAACAAATGCTTCAGGCGCTGGTGAAACGGAAATTAAAATACGAAAATTATGCCGCACAATGCCGAAGATGGCAGTGGGCGTCCCTCGTTTGTTTTTCCCTGATGTGCATACTGCTGATGTTTAAAAGCTTTAATGCCCCCCAAGCCTCTCCGCAGCTGATTCTGCAGGAAATATTAGGCCATACGGTTTACTTGTGCTGGATTATGGCTTCCGCTTTTGCGTATTGCACTTCTTATTATTTTAAAAAAAAGGAAGAAAAAGCTGAGGGTGAATTTCATAAACTGAGATGTGAAATTATCCAAAAAAGCACGGATTTATGGCCCCAGCCTGAAAAATGGAGGGCGAGAGAATCTGTTTTTCACTTGATGAAACATCGGTATGATATCAATCTTTATTTTGAAAGCAAATAAAATGAGGCGTTTTCCGGAAAGGATAGAAACGTCTTTTTTTGTTTGTCCGTCTAATGTAAGACAATGACAGAATGGAGAGTGCGTTTATGAAGCTTACAGCGGGAATTCTCGGCTCATTGGCGGGAGCGGCTGCGGTTATGGCGGCCGTTATGTACAAAACGGCAAACGGCAGCCATCTGAAAACACATACATTTACGCTTGATAAAATGAAGGGGATGAAGCCGCTCACCATCTTTTTTATATCTGACGTGCACCGCCGTTTAATTGATGAAAAGCTTCTCCGCGAAGCGGCAGGTTATAAGCCGGATGCCGTTTTGCTCGGCGGTGATTTGGCAGAGGGCGGAGTTCCTTACGCCAGAATTGAAGAAAACATCAAACGTCTGACGGCTCTCGCGCCTGTCATGTATGTGTGGGGGAATAACGATTACGAGGTCAGCCAGCAAAAGCTGCTCTCTCTTTTACGGGCATACAAAGTGATCCCGCTGAGAAATGAATCGGTTCAGTTTGCTTATAAAGGGGAAACCGTTACAATATGCGGGGTGGATGATATCAGGATGATGATGGATGATTACGAATCTGCAATCAGATATACGGATGCTGACAAAGTAAACCTCCTGCTTTGCCATAACCCGGACATCCATGAGCAGATGAGGGAGTCAGACGGGATTGACGCTGTGTTCAGCGGCCATACACATGGCGGCCAAATCCGTTTCGGCCGGTTCGGGCCATACGAATTGGGCGGGACGGGAACGGTAAAAAAAGCGCATTACCTGATCAGCAACGGCTACGGGACGACAAAAGTTCCGCTGAGGCTCGGGGCGAAGCCGGAGACGCATATGATTACGCTGTGCGGACCGGATGAGCCGTTTTCATGAAACTAATCCGGCCGCGGTGATAAAAAACGGCGTTCTGCTTGTCTTCCCGCTGTACACGGTGTAAACTGATAACAAATTAAGAACCTATGACTCATTTATTCATATACTGTGTTATATGATTTGTGTGCAAGAAGAGGCAGGAGGGAACATTATGCGGCTTGAGCGTCTGAACTATAATAAGATTAAAATCTTTTTAACCCTCGACGATCTGACTGATCGGGGACTGACAAAAGAAGACCTCTGGAAGGACTCGTTTAAAGTCCACCAGTTATTTAAAGATATGATGAATGAAGCAAATACAGAGCTCGGCTTTGAAGCGAATGGTCCGATCGCGGTGGAAGTATATTCTCTTCAGGCACAAGGCATGGTTGTGATTGTAACGAAAAATCATGACGCGGACGCAGAAGATGACGAATATGACGATGATTATATCGAGATGCAGGTCAAACTTGACGAAAGCCCGGATA
Source organism: Bacillus sp. A1 (assembly GCF_042296235.1). Taxonomy (NCBI): domain Bacteria; kingdom Bacillati; phylum Bacillota; class Bacilli; order Caryophanales; family Bacillaceae; genus Bacillus; species Bacillus sp. A1. The sequence goes on along the minus strand of NZ_CP141181.1, from coordinate 2,291,292 downwards.
TTATTTATCAGTTCCATTCGTTTGAAGATATCATTCAGCTTGCCGGAAGCCTTCACCGAATCGGGATTACCGGCGGCACTGTCTACCACTATGAGAACCAATACTATGTAAGCCTTGAAGACCTCGGCTCCCGTTCCGCCGAAGGCGTCATCGCGGTGCTGGCTGAATACGGACACCCGGCGACGATTACGATTTACAGGCTCCATGAGTACGGAAAACTCATCATGGACGGCAATGCTGTGGAGACCATCCAGAAACATTTTTCATAAAAAAGATTTGAAACGGCAGCTGTTTTCAGCGGCCGTCTTTTTTTAAGCGAAATAATGGAAAAATCATTGTCTTTCTTCTATGCACGGAGATATTGAAGGTGTATACTAGTCACTGAAAGGGAGCATGAGAGAAACAGAAGATTTTAGGAGGTTAACTCAAATGGCAGCCGATCGATTCACCGGTCATAATGAAGAAGACAAACATGATGTATTAAAATCAACCCAAACCGTAATACATAAAGCTCTGGAAAAATTGGGGTATCCAGAAGAAGTGTATGAACTGCTGAAAGAGCCGCTCAGATTATTAACGGTTAAAATTCCTGTTCGGATGGATGACGGGTCTGTGAAAATATTTACAGGCTATCGTGCGCAGCACAATGATTCCGTAGGTCCGACAAAAGGCGGCATTCGTTTTCACCCGAATGTAACTGAAAAAGAGGTGAAAGCACTTTCCATCTGGATGAGTTTAAAATGCGGAATTATTGATCTTCCTTATGGCGGTGGTAAAGGCGGAATTGTTTGTGATCCGAGAAATATGTCATTCAGAGAGCTTGAAAGGCTGAGCAGGGGATATGTCAGAGCAATCAGTCAGATTGTCGGACCGACTAAAGACGTCCCGGCACCTGACGTATTTACAAACTCGCAGATTATGGCTTGGATGATGGATGAATATTCAAGAATTGATGAATTTAACTCACCCGGCTTTATTACGGGAAAACCGCTTGTACTCGGCGGGTCCCACGGCAGGGAATCAGCTACGGCAAAAGGCGTCACCATCTGTATAAAAGAAGCGGCCAAGAAAAAAGGTCTCGATATTCAGAACGCGCGCGTCGTCGTACAAGGTTTCGGAAATGCGGGCAGCTATCTGGCCAAGTTTATGCATGACGCCGGCGCGAAAGTTGTCGGAATTTCTGACGCGTACGGAGGCCTTTACGATCCGGACGGTCTTGATATTGATTATCTGCTTGACCGCAGAGACAGCTTCGGAACGGTGACGAAGCTTTTCAATGACACCATTACGAATCAGGAGCTGCTTGAGCTGGACTGTGATATACTTGTCCCGGCGGCGATCGAAAACCAAATTACAGAAGAAAACGCTGACCGCATCAAAGCGAAAATCGTTGTAGAAGCGGCAAACGGACCGACGACACTGGAAGGAACGAAAATCCTGACAGACAAAGGAACGCTGCTGGTTCCCGATGTTCTGGCGAGCGCCGGCGGTGTAACGGTTTCTTATTTCGAATGGGTTCAAAACAACCAAGGCTTCTACTGGAGTGAAGAAGAAGTCGAGGAAAAACTGGAAAATATGATGATAAAATCGTTTAATAATATTTATGAAATGTCCCAAAACCGCCGGATTGACATGAGGCTTGCGGCTTACATGGTCGGCGTGCGGAAAATGGCTGAGGCTTCGCGTTTCAGAGGCTGGATATAAACCAATCGTTTGCATAAACAAAAAAAATCTCCTATGATAATATAGGAGATTTTTTATATGAGTGGAAACTTATGATGGAAATGCCAATCGCAGGAGTTGAAGGACATGACAGAAGAAAAAGCAATTATAATAGGCGGAGGTCCTTGCGGATTATCGGCGGCTATACATCTGAAGCAAATTGGCGTGAACGCGCTTGTGATCGAAAAAGGGAATGTCGTAAACAGCATTTATAACTATCCGACCCACCAAACTTTTTTCAGTTCAAGTGAAAAATTGGAGATCGGCGATGTTGCCTTTATTACGGAAAACAGAAAACCGGTCCGAATACAGGCTCTCTCTTACTACAGAGAGGTCGTCAGAAGAAAAGAGCTGCGCGTAAACGCCTTTGAAACAGTGGAGCGCGTAACGAAACAGGAAGACGGCCGTTTTCTTGTAGAAACATCAAAAGACCGCTACCTCACTCCGTTTTGTATCATTGCGACAGGATATTATGATCATCCGAATTATATGAACATCCCGGGTGAAGGGCTTCCTAAGGTATTTCATTACTTTAAAGAAGGCCATCCTTATTTTGATAAAGATGTTGCTGTGATCGGCGGGAAAAACTCAAGTGTTGACGCGGCTTTGGAACTGGTGAAGTCCGGTGCGCGCGTCACTGTGCTCTACAGAGGACATGAGTACTCCCCGGGCATCAAGCCGTGGATTCTGCCTGAGTTTGAGGCCCTTGTCAGAAACGGCACAATCCGGATGGAATTCGGCGCTTGTCTTGAAGAAGTGACGGAAGATGAAATCATTTTCCGCTCCGGCCGAAATGAGACGGTCCGGCTGAAAAACGATTTCGTATTTGCCATGACGGGATACCATCCCGATCACGGTTTCCTCGAAAAAATCGGTGTGCGGATTGATGCTGAATCAGGCCGGCCGTTTTTCCGGGAAGAAACGATGGAAACAAATGTTGACGGTGTTTTTATCGCCGGAGTCATTGCGGCTGGAAATAACGCCAATGAAATTTTTATCGAGAACGGCCGTTTTCACGGCGGCTTGATCGCAAACGAAATATCAAAACGGCTGGGTAGAGAGAGCATATGATCATTCATATGCTCTTTTTTAAAAAAATTGAAAGATGTAAAAATATGAACAACATGGTACCATAGATATAGGAATATAAAGGAAAGAGGTTGCCTGATGTTTGCAATCATCTCTGCAGGAATTGCTCCCGGCATTGCGCTGTTAAGCTATTTTTATTTAAAAGATCAGTATGACAATGAACCCGTACATATGGTGCTGAGGTCTTTTTTTCTCGGGGTTGTCCTTGTGTTTCCGACCATGTTTATCCAATATGTTCTTGAAAAAGAGCATGTGGGGGGAGGAAGCTTTTTCGTTTCGTTTTTGTCTTCGGGATTTCTGGAAGAATCGGTGAAATGGTTCGTTCTGATGATCAGTGTGTATCCGCATGCTCATTTTGATGAGCATTATGACGGAATCGTTTACGGGGCCAGTGTGTCTTTAGGATTTGCCACGCTTGAAAATATTCTGTATCTATTCGGCCACGGCGTTGAGCATGCTTTCATCAGGGCGCTTCTGCCGGTCTCCTGCCATGCGCTGATCGGAGTGATTATGGGATTTTATCTCGGAAAAGCCCGCTTTTCGCAGAAAAAAGCCCGTGTCAAATGGCTTGTGATTTCGCTGGCCGTGCCTTCATGTCTGCACGGTTCTTACGATTTTATTCTTACCGCCCTCAATCATTGGGTATATTATATGCTGCCGTTTATGCTGTTTTTATGGTGGTTCGGGCTGCGAAAGGCAAAAAAAGCACGCTCCGTCAATATGATCCAAGTGTGAAGAAACCGCGCGTCGCGTGCGGTTTCTTTTTTATGCCTTGACAGGGGATAAGAAGGAAACGTGCATAAAAATAACCTCGTGACAGACAATACGGGTACACTTTAAATTTTGCAGTAGGAGGCTTGAAGAGATGAAGTGCAAAGGAGCCTTTATGGCATGTCTCATTCTATTTTCTTTCGCCGCCGCTTTCTTCGATCATCATGAAACGGTTCATGCGTTTTCAAATCAAGTGATTCAAAGAGGCGCGACGGGTGATGATGTTATAGAATTGCAGGCCCGTCTTCAATATAACGGATTTTATAACGGGAAAATCGATGGTGTTTACGGCTGGACCACATACTGGGCCGTGAGAAATTTTCAGGAGAAATTCGGCATGAAGCCGGTTGACGGCCTCGTCGGCGCGAAAACCAAACAGGTGCTGATTTCAAAATCAAAATATTACCGTGAATATGTAATGGAGCAGATCCAAAAAGGGAATACGTTCACTCATTATGGCAACGTCCCATTGGAAAACCAAACAAAACCGAGAGCCGGAACGCAGAAGCCGGCGGGAACGAATAAGCCTGCTCAAAAGCCGCAAAACAATACAGGCGGTCAGTCAAATCAAAAGCAAAATACGACAGCGGCCAATATGCCTGGCGGTTTCTCAAACAACGACATCAATCTTCTGGCACAGGCTGTGTACGGGGAAGCGCGCGGTGAGCCGTTTGAAGGGCAGGTTGCCATCGCCGCGGTTATTTTAAACCGTATTAAAAGCCCGTTATTTCCGAATACGGTGGCCGGCGTCATTTTCGAACCGCTCGCGTTTACCGCTGTTGCCGACGGCCAAATATATATGCAGCCGAATGAAAGAGCAAAAGAAGCGGTTCTTGATGCGATCAACGGCTGGGACCCTTCTGAAAACGCGATTTATTATTTTAATCCTGATACGGCGACAAGCAAATGGATTTGGGGACGTCCGCAGATAAAAAGAATCGGAAAACACATTTTCTGTGAGTAAAAGTACGCAAAATGAGGTGTTAACATGATTAGAGGAATCATTATCGCTGTTCTCGGTGTCGCGATCGCCGCAACCGGATATTGGGGATATAAAGAGCATCAGGAAAAAGATGCGGTCCTTCTGCATGCGGAAAATAATTATCAGAGGGCTTTTCATGAATTGACGTACCATGTAGATCAGCTTCACGACAAAATCGGGACGACGCTTGCGATGAACAGTAAAAAATCTCTGTCTCCGGCGCTCATTGATGTATGGAGAATAACATCTGAAGCTCATAACAATGTGAGCCAGCTGCCGCTGACTCTCATGCCTTTTAATAAGACGGAGGAGTTTTTATCCAACATAGGAGATTTCAGCTATAAAACATCCGTCCGGGATTTAGACCAAAAACCGCTTGATAAGAAAGAATATACAACGCTGAACAGCCTGTACAAACAGGCGGAGAACATTCAAAACCAGCTCCGCAGCGTTCAGCATCTCGTCATGAGCAAAAATTTACGGTGGATGGATGTTGAGATGGCGCTCGCTTCTGACAAAAAACAAAGCGATAATACGATCGTCGACAGCTTTAAAACAGTCGAAAAAAATGTAGGCGCTTTTTCTGAAGACAGCATCAGCCCCACATTTACGGGAGCAAATACAGAACGAAAAGGTTTTACGCATCTGAAAGGAAAACAAATTACGGAAAAAGAAGCGGTCAAAATCGCACAACGGTTTGCGCCTGATCATAATTATTCAATTAAAGTGGTCAAAAGCGGCAGGAAGACGAATCGGGACGTATACAGCATCCGCATGAAAGACGCCGACAACAAGTCTTTTATCTATATGGATATTACCCAAAAAGGCGGACATCCGGTCTATTTGATTCAAAAACGGGCCGTGAAGAAACAAAAGATCAGCCTCAATGAAGCATCTAACCGGGCCGTCGCGTTTTTAAAGAAAAATGGATATGAAACAAAAGGCCTCGAAATTGATGAAAGCGCGCAATATAATAACATCGGCGTCTTTTCTTTTATCGCCGTGGAGAAAAATGTCCGCATTTATCCGGAAGCCATCCGAATGAAAGTGGCGCTGGATGATGGTGAAGTCGTCGGTTTTTCCGCGCGTGATTACCTGGCGGCGCACCGCACGAGAACGATTCCGGCTCCCGCTTTGTCAGCTGATGAAGCGAAAGCGAAGCTGAATAAAAATGTTGAAGTGCGGGAGACCCGGCAGGCGCTGATCACAAATGAACTCGGTCAGGAAGTGCTTTGCTACGAAATGCTCGGGACGATCGGAAAAGACACGTATCAAATGTTCATCAATGCGGACGATGGAAAAGAGGAAAAAATAGAAAAGTTAAAAAGTGCAGAACCTATATATAAAGACCTATAAAAATAAAGGAGGAAAGGACTAAAAGTCTTTTCCTTTTTTTCGTTACATGCTTTAATAAAAGCATAAATAATGAAAGAGTGAAGGCCCATGATAGCTGTCGGAGATTATATTTGGATTGAATACATAGAGAACAATGAGCCCAAAAAAGCGAGGAGCAAAGCAGTAAGCGTTGAAAACGGCGAACTGCACATCTCATATCCCGTCGATCTGGATTCGGGACGGACGGTCTTTTTGCATAAAGGATTGGAAATAACAGCGGAATTTATGGGGAATGGCCAAGTGCCGTATCAATTTAAAAGCATAATCAAAGGAAAGAAAAAAGACCCCATCCCGATGATCGGATTGGACATCCCCCCTCAGGAGGAAATGAAGCGGATTCAAAGACGCCGATACGTCCGTGCAGACGCAGTATTGGATGTATCCGTCAAAATGGAAGCGAAAAAAACCGCTTTCCAAACGGTTTCCTCTAATATCAGCGCCGGCGGAATCGCTGTTGTGATGCCTGAGCATATTTCCGCGGAACCAGGTGAAAAGCTGTATGTCTCATTTTCTCTTCCCGGCAAGGGAAATACGGCGGATATTACGGCCGAGGCTGTTATCCAGCGGATTTTTTATGATGAAAAGGCGGATAAACAAAAAATGACGCTTGAATTTGCAGAAATCGCTCCCGCTTCACAGCAGCTTTTACTCCAATATTGTATGCGCGCACAGCTGCAGCAGAGAAGAAACAGTCTGTCGGAATAAACAGCAGCGCACTTTTCCATACTAATCCTAATGGAGGTGCGCGTGTATGAAAACGTTTGAACGTCTGCTGGTCAAATTGGTCTGCATTCAGCTTATCATTTTGGGCGCGGTGCAGTTTTTGCTTCATTATCAGCCTATTGAACCTTATATTTCGAAAGCTGTGAAATATGAGGGAGTTGATAAAATGGAGAAAAAAGAATGGATTGAAACGGTAAAGCGGTAAATCAGCTCAATTTTTTCGCCCCTTTTCCGGCAGTTCATGATACAATCCATAGAGGAGTAAAGAGCAAGGAGAGAGATTATGGACAAGAAATTATCAATTGCGATCGACGGGCCGGCCGCTGCCGGAAAAAGCACCGTTGCTAAAATAGTGGCTGAGAAAAAATCATATGTGTACATTGATACAGGAGCGATGTATCGTGCCATTACATATACGGCGCTCAAGCAGAATGCCGATTTAACCGATGAAGCCGCGCTTACAGAGCTGCTGAAGCATACGGAAATTGAGCTTGTATCCGCTCCGGAAGGACAAATCGTTCTGGTAAACGGAGAAGATGTGACAGAAGAAATCCGAAAAGACGAAGTCAGCAACCAAGTATCAATCGCCGCCAAGCATAAAGGCGTCAGAGAAGAAATGGTCAAAAGACAGCAGCAGCTCGGAGAAAAAGGCGGTGTCGTCATGGACGGCCGTGATATCGGTACTCACGTGTTGCCTGATGCCGAAGTGAAAATTTTTCTGCTCGCGTCCGTAGAGGAAAGAGCGAAGCGCCGATATGAAGAGAATAAGAAAAAAGGCTATGACGTGAATTACGAGACGCTCATTGAAGAAATTGCCAGACGCGACAAACTCGATTCAGAGAGGGAAGTTTCCCCGCTGCGCAAAGCGGAAGACGCGATTGAAATCGATACGACGTCACTAAGCATTGCCGAAGTCGCAGGAAAAATTCTGGAGATCGTCGATCAGAAATCACGTTAAGCCCGGGCGGAGCGCTTTATAATTTTTTTCGAAAGACAAGATGTTATTGCTTGACAAACCAGTCCATTTATTAGAAGTTAATACTAATAAAACTTTTTATTGATCATTCAAAATCTTTTTTGGATGATTCTTTAATACATATTCGGCTGAAAAGCGGACATTCACATGTTCAGCTTTCAAACCGTATTAATTAAGCTGTGTAGGTTTGGACCAAGGAGGTTATTCAAATGACAGAGGAAATGAATCAAATTGATGTTCAAGTGCCAGAGGTTGGAGATGTAGTAAAAGGGATTGTGACAAAGGTAGAGGACAAGCATGTAGTTGTCGAAATTGTCAATGTCAAACAGTCCGGAATCATTCCAATCAGTGAATTATCAAGTCTTCATGTAGAGAAAGCATCGGATGTCGTAAAAGTTGACGATGAGCTTGACCTGAAAGTAACAAAAGTGGAAGACGATGCTTTGATTTTATCTAAACGTGCCGTTGATGCTGACCGCGCTTGGGAAGACCTTGAAAAAAAATTCGACACAAAAGAAGTGTTTGAAGCTGAAGTGAAAGATGTGGTGAAAGGCGGTCTCGTCGTTGATATCGGCGTTCGCGGCTTCATTCCCGCATCACTTGTCGAAGCTCATTTCGTCGAGGATTTCACTGACTATAAAGGGAAAACCCTCTCTCTTATCGTCGTTGAACTCGACCGTGATAAAAACCGGGTGATTCTGTCACACCGGGCTGTAGTGGAAAAAGAACAGACAGCCAAAAAGCATGATTTTCTCCAAACGCTTGAGGTTGGAAGCGTGCTTGAAGGAAAAGTGCAGCGTCTGACTGATTTCGGCGCATTTGTCGACATCGGCGGAATTGACGGGCTTGTTCATATTTCGCAGCTGTCTCATTCACACGTCGAAAAACCGTCTGACGTGGTGGAAGAAGGTCAGGACGTAAAAGTGAAAGTACTGTCCGTAGACCGCGATAACGAGCGTATTTCTTTATCTATTAAAGAAACGCTGCCGGGACCTTGGAGCCAGATCGGCGAAAAGGTAAAACAGGGAGATGTGCTTGAAGGAAAAGTGCAGCGCCTTGTAAGCTTCGGCGCCTTCGTTGAAATTCTTCCGGGCGTGGAAGGACTTGTGCACATTTCGCAAATTTCCAATAAACATATCGGAACGCCGCATGAAGTGCTTGAAGAAGGACAGACTGTTAAAGTGAAAGTGCTTGACGTGAACGAAAGCGAAGAGCGCATTTCCTTAAGCATGCGTGAGCTTGAAGAAGCGCCGAAAGCCGATCAGGAGGACTTCCGCCAATACCAGGCGAAAGAAGAGCCGAGCACCGGCTTCCAGCTTGGCGATTTAATCGGAGACAAGCTTAATAAATTAAAATAAATTGGTGATAAAACGTGACACGAGCAGAACGAAAAAGAGAACATATAAATCATGCGCTGTCTACCGGCCAAAACCGGGAAACAGGGCTTGATGATATTGCGTTTGTTCATGTCAGCCTACCGAACCTAGCATTGGAAAAAGTGGATATCTCAACGAAAATCGGCGGACTCACAAGCAGTTCGCCGATTTTTATCAATGCGATGACAGGCGGCGGCGGACAGCTTACATACGAAATTAACAGATCGCTGGCAAGAGCCGCGCGCAAAGCCGGCATGCCGCTGGCTGTCGGTTCGCAAATGTCAGCTTTAAAAGATCCCTCCGAACGGTATTCTTACGAGATCGTCAGAAAAGAGAATCCGGACGGGCTGATATTTGCCAATTTAGGCAGCGAGGCGGATGCCGAGCAGGCGAAAAGGGCAGTTGATATGATTCAAGCAGATGCCCTGCAGATTCATTTAAATGTGATTCAGGAGATCGTCATGCCAGAGGGTGACAGAAGCTTTACTGGCGCTCTCGGCCGTATTGAGCGGATTGCGGCGGAAGCGGGAGTGCCCGTTTTTGTCAAAGAAGTCGGCTTCGGAATGAGCAGGGAATCGGCACGGCAGTTATTTGATGCCGGCGCAGCAGCAGTTGATGCCGGCGGATACGGCGGTACAAATTTCTCTAAGATCGAAAATATGCGCAGAGAGAAGGCGCTTCAATTTTTTAATACGTGGGGAATTTCCACTGCCGCAAGCTTAGCGGAAATCCACTCGCTCTCCGCTGATCAATCAATTATCGCATCCGGCGGGCTGCAAAGCGCCCTGGATGTCGCCAAATCGATTGCCCTCGGCGCTTCCAGCGCGGGAATGGCGGGCACTTTCCTGAAAGCTCTCACTTCTAAAGGAGAAGAGGGCCTGTTTGACGAGATGACGGCGCTTTTGCAAGAGCTGAAAATGATTATGACCGCCCTCGGATGCCAATCGGTTGCCCAATTGCAAAAGGCGCCTTTGGTCATAAAAGGTGACACACATCACTGGCTTTCTGAACGGGGAATTGACACATCCCGTTTCAGCAGACGTTAAAAGGCATGCGGACCCGCATGCCTTTTTCTGTTTTTTACGATTTTCTTTTTCGGAATTCCCCGTTTTGCTCAAGGCTTGTCGCTCCTTTATGGTGAATCGAATCATCGCGATCAGATTCCACTCGTCGGGAGGCTTTCAGTTTTTTCTCCTGTCTGTCTTTTCCCATCCTTATCCGCTCCTTTCAGGCATAATTGGTTTAAAAAATGCGTTCCCGCTCCATACTGATCAGAGGAGGAGCGATTATGGAACCGTTTTATTATTACTGGTCAATGTGGTTTTTATGGATACTTGCGACTTTTATTTTTGCCAAAACGAAAAGCCGTTTTTACGTATCAGTCTTTATTTTGACTAATATGATGGCAAGCATACATCAGATTACGGCTTATTTTACGCTGAATGCGGCATATGTCATGTTTTTTGCTGCGGCATTTGTTTATGCGGGAAGCCTCGGCATGCATAAACGGCTCCGTAATATTGTGATTCATCTGACGGCGGCTGCGGCGTACGGCTTTATTTTTCTTTTTGCATTATATGATCCTGTTTGGTTTATCATAAAACCTGAATGGGCGGCGGTTATACTGCTTACCGTTATTACGCTTTCCGTTGAGGGGCGGTTCCCTGAGAGGCTTTGTCTTTTTGTTCTCGGCATGTGCCAGGGGGAGCTATTGTATGCTGCGGTCATCCGCAATATTGCGGGTGCGGCAGCCGTCGGTGATTATAAATGGCTTTCAGGCTGTTCGGCGGGAGTGATTCTGCTCGTCGGGCTGACTACATATGAACAGCTTGCGGCGCGCATCAGCCAAAAAAGCAAAAAGCAGGGCAAAGGAGCGACAAAAATGTCTTGAAAACAGACGAAGACTGTTACATGAATGCGAAACATTTTGAAGAATACATTGTGATCTCAGTGAAAACTGATATAATAAATGAGTTAAGCCCTTCTGTTTGAAGGGTTCTTTTCATAGCGAAGATGATTTTTAATAACCGGTTGAACAATTTTTTGTGAAAATGTAAGCGGCTGGATTGAAAGGAAGGGTACTATGGGTAAACCTGTCGTAGCCATTGTCGGAAGACCGAATGTGGGAAAATCCACAATCTTTAACCGGATTGCGGGTGAAAGAATTTCAATAGTAGAAGATACCCCCGGAGTGACGCGGGACCGGATATACAGTTCGGCGGAATGGCTGAATTATGATTTTAACCTGATTGATACGGGCGGAATTGATATCGGAGACGAACCGTTTCTGACACAGATCCGCCAGCAGGCTGAAATCGCCATGGACGAGGCTGATGTGATCATCTTTATGGTGAACGGCCGCGAAGGTGTGACGTCTGCTGATGAAGAAGTGGCAAAAATACTGTACCGGACAAAAAAACCGGTCGTATTAGCCGTTAATAAATTAGATAATACCGAAATGAGAGCGAACATCTATGACTTTTATGCGCTCGGCTTTGGAGAACCGTATCCGATTTCGGGCACACACGGTTTAGGATTGGGAGATTTGCTCGATGCTTGTGCCGAGCATTTTAAAAACATTCCGGAGACGAAGTACAGTGATGATGTCGTTCAATTCTGCCTGATCGGCCGCCCGAATGTCGGAAAATCATCCCTTGTCAATGCGATGCTCGGCGAAGAGCGGGTTATCGTGAGCAACGTAGCCGGAACGACTAGAGACGCTGTGGATACGGCGTTCACCTACAATCAGCAGGAATTTGTAATCGTTGACACGGCGGGAATGAGAAAAAAGGGTAAAGTATATGAAACAACAGAAAAATACAGTGTGCTTCGGGCGTTAAAAGCCATTGACCGCTCAGACGTCGTCGGGGTTGTGCTGAATGCAGAAGAAGGCATCCTTGAGCAGGACAAGCGGATCGCCGGATACGCCCATGAAGCCGGGAAAGCCGTCGTCATTATCGTAAACAAATGGGATGCCGTTGATAAAGACGAGCGCACGATGAAAGAATTTGAACAGAATATTCGGGAACATTTCCAATTTCTTGATTATGCGCCGGTGCTGTTTATGTCGGCACTGACGACAAAGCGGATTCATACACTCATGCCTGCGATTATTAAAGCGAGTGAAAACCACTCTCTCCGCGTGCAGACAAATGTCTTAAATGATGTCATCATGGATGCGGTCGCCATGAATCCGACTCCGACGCACAACGGCTCCCGTCTGAAAATTTATTATGCGACTCAAGTCGCTGTTAAGCCGCCGAGCTTCGTTGTTTTTGTCAACGATCCGGAACTGATGCATTTTTCTTATGAACGCTTTTTAGAAAACCGAATCCGGGACGCTTTCGGATTTGAAGGTACGCCAATTAAAATATTTGCAAGAGCAAGAAAATAAAAAGGTGTGATACAGAGATGAAAAAAGTGGCAATGCTTGGAGCGGGAAGCTGGGGCACTGCACTTTCTTTAGTGCTGGCTGATAACGGACATCAAGTTATGATGTGGGGACACCGTGCCGAATTGATCGATCAAATCAACGACCTGCATGAAAACAAAGATTACCTGCCGGGGGTGGAGCTATCAAGTTCTATCATCGGTACAGCTGATTTAAACGAGGCTTTAAAAGGAGCGGACTTCATCATTGTGGCAGTTCCGACAAAAGCCATTCGGGAAGTGCTGAAAAAGGCTCTGCCGTACATCCCGAAACAATCGATTTTTGTTCATGTCAGCAAGGGAATTGAGCCGGATTCGCTTCTCCGTATTTCAGAATTAATGGAAGAGGAGCTGCCTGAGGAGTACAGAAAAGACATCGTCGTGCTTTCAGGGCCGAGCCACGCTGAGGAAGTCGGATTAAGACACCCGACGACTGTTACATCATCTTCAAAAAATATCAAGGCTGCAGAAGCGGTTCAGGATTTATTCATGAACCAGCATTTCCGCGTCTATACCAATCCGGATATGATCGGTGTTGAAATAGGGGGAGCGTTAAAGAATATCATCGCTCTTGCAGCGGGGATTACAGACGGATTGGGATACGGAGATAATGCAAAAGCGGCCTTAATCACCCGAGGTCTTGCTGAAATCGCCAGACTCGGCACAAAGATGGGCGGAAATCCGCTCACCTTTTCCGGCCTGACCGGCGTAGGCGATTTGATCGTGACGTGTACAAGCGTTCATTCCCGAAACTGGCGCGCCGGCAACCTGCTCGGCAAAGGATATAAGCTGGAAGCTGTCCTGGATAAGATGGGGATGGTTGTTGAAGGCGTGCGGACGACGAAAGCTGCGTATCAGCTGTCTCAAAAATACCAAGTGAAAATGCCGATCACAGAGGCGCTTCACCAAGTATTATTTAACGGGCAGAAGGTAGAAACGGCCGTAGAATCCTTAATGGCCAGAGTGAAAACCCATGAGATGGAAGACTTGGTCAACACATTCGAAAACCGGGTGAAGTGACAATAACATGCCGTCAGCATATTCTGAAGTGACGAAAGTCCAAAACGCAGAACTCTCCGGCTGAAATCGCTTAAAACATTTGCTGATTTAGGCAGAAGAGGATGCAGACGTACGCATCTACGCATACTATAGCATCGAAGTCCAAGAGAGTGTATCTCAGACGTACAGGTGAATATAGTCAACTTGACTGAAGCAAAGTCCCCCTCTTTGCTTCAGTTTTTTTGTTTTTTCAATAGATGGAAAACCTGTTGATCTTTTCAACATTTGTATATTAAAATGAAATATAACGCTTACAATGATGGGACGGGGGGCACGAACGTGAGTGTGGCATTGATGAAAATGTGGTTTGCGCTTGGTGCTATGGGATTAATGTTTGTTGCGGTGGCCTCTATTTATGTCAGCAGGTACAAAGTGAAAAACAAACTGATAAAAGCAGCGGTTTCTTCACTCGCTTATGCCTGCATGGTCATCTCGGGATTGATCGTGTTAATGGTCGTTTTCAGCGGGCCTGTCAATGAATAAAGCAAAAAGGGGGCGCGGAATGCATAAGTTTAAAATGGCCGTCATAACGGCAATGGCGGTGCTTCTGCTGTCCGGCTGTCTGTACCCTGAAGCGGAAAAAACTGAAAATAAAGTATCTTACAAACATCAGCTTCAGCAGGTGCAAGCGGCAGTGGATGAATTTAAAAAGGCGAACGGCGGACTTCTGCCGATTCAGACAAAAGATATGAAAACACCGCTCTATCAAAAATATCCGATAGATTTTAAGCGGCTCGCGCCCAGATACATAGAGGAGCCGCCGGCCTCAGCTTATGAAAGCGGAGGAATGTACCAATACGTGCTTGTCGACGTGGAAAATAAGCCGACCGTCAAGCTGGTCGATCTCCAAATGGCGGAAGCAATCCGCGACATGAAGCTGCGTGTCAAAATGTATCAGGAAAAGCATACATATCCTCCCTATGAGGACGCCGTTTCAAAAGGGCTGTTCACTTTAAATAAAAAAAAGCTCGGCATGAAAGACTCTCCTTCAGTCAAAAGTCCGGTTTCAGGCACGTCTCTGCCGCTTTTAATCGGCGCTGACGGAGAAATCTATGCCGACTATCGCGTCGATCTAGCCCGCTGCCTGAAGGAAACCAAAAAGAAAATCAAACCGGGCGCGGAAATTCAGGATATTTTATGGAAAGAGACTCCTTTCGTCCCGGCCTTTTCAGTCACATACACCGTAAATGAAAAACAGGAACCCGTTTTTTTAGAAAGTCAAACGAAACAGGAATGAACCTTTTTCCCGCGCATACAAATAGGGAGAAAGGTTTTTTTGATTTTGATAGAAAAGACTGCCTGAAAATTTTCTAAAGATGTCATATTGAAATAGGACAACGTCATACACATATAGTGTCCTGTATTTGATTGGAGAATGGTGAATGAAAAATGATAAGGATAGGAAGTCCGGGAGGGGATCACTTGGAAAAGGTCGATATTTTCAAGGATATCGCTGAACGAACAGGGGGCGATATATACTTAGGAGTCGTTGGCGCTGTCCGTACAGGGAAATCTACATTCATTAAAAAATTTATGGAGCTCGTGGTGCTCCCGAATATCAGCAATGAGGCCGATCGAGCGCGGGCGCAGGATGAGCTTCCGCAAAGCGCAGCAGGAAAAACGATAATGACCACAGAACCAAAATTTGTCCCGAATCAAGCCATGTCCGTTCATGTCGCGGAAGGACTTGATGTCAACATCCGGCTTGTGGATTGTGTGGGATATACGGTTCCCGGGGCGAAGGGATATGAGGATGAAAACGGCCCGAGAATGATCAATACACCTTGGTACGAAGAACCGATTCCCTTTCATGAGGCAGCGGAAATCGGTACGAGAAAAGTCATCCAGGAACACTCCACAATCGGGGTCGTCATTACGACAGACGGCTCAATCGGCGATATTGCGCGGGGCGATTACGTGGAAGCGGAAGAAAGAGTCATCGACGAGCTGAAGGAAGTCGGCAAACCGTTTATTATGGTCATCAACTCGGTAAAACCGTACCACCCGGAAACAGAAGCGCTCAGAGCTGAATTAAGCGCGAAATATGATATTCCCGTCCTCGCCATGAGTGTTGAAAGCATGCGGGAAACAGATGTGTTAAGCGTCCTCAGAGAAGCGCTTTACGAGTTCCCTGTGCTGGAAGTCAATGTCAACCTTCCGAGCTGGGTCATGGTGCTGAAGGAAAATCACTGGCTCAGAGAGAGCTACCAGGAATCAGTGAAAGAAACCGTAAAAGATATTAAACGCCTGCGTGATGTCGACCGGGTTGTCGGCCACTTCAGTGAATTTGAGTTTATTGAAAGCGCCGGTCTGGCCGGAATCGAACTTGGCCAGGGTGTCGCAGAAATTGATTTGTATGCGCCGGATCATTTATATGACCAGATTTTAAAAGAAGTGGTCGGTGTTGAAATCCGGGGGAAAGACCACCTGCTTGAATTAATGCAGGACTTCGCCCACGCGAAAAAAGAATATGATCAGGTATCAGATGCGCTGAAAATGGTGAAACAGACCGGCTACGGCATTGCCGCCCCGGCCTTAACCGATATGAGCCTTGATGAACCGGAAATCATCAGACAGGGATCAAGGTTCGGAGTAAGGCTCAAAGCGGTCGCTCCGTCCATTCATATGATCAAAGTGGATGTGGAAAGTGAATTCGCGCCGATCATCGGGACGGAAAAACAAAGTGAAGAGCTTGTCCGCTACTTAATGCAGGACTTTGAAGATGATCCGCTTTCTATCTGGAACTCCGATATTTTCGGCAGATCATTGAGCTCTATCGTAAGAGAAGGAATCTCCGCAAAACTGTCACTCATGCCGGAAAATGCGAGATATAAACTGAAAGAAACGCTGGAGAGAATTATTAACGAAGGCTCAGGCGGCCTGATCGCCATTATTTTGTAAGCTGAAGGACCTCTTCCTGAAACGGGGGGTCTTTTTTTATTCTTTTTAGATACTGGAAATCAATCAAGGATTAGGAGGAAAAAAGCAAAAAAAGGAATATTTGTTCGGTAAAACACGTGAAAACCTTGACGAGCAAGGGATTGAGGCTTTAAAATGCTTGATATGGCTTTTTATATGTGTTACTCTACATACAGAAAATCTTCACTTTGTTGGACAAACATTCCTCAAAGTGTCTGTTTTCTTATGAAAAGCCGTTTACTTGTCTGTTCTTCCCTGCTTTGATTTTTTATCAGACAGGTTTAGAATCAGGCTGAACTGTGAAGAAATGATAATAAACTGCTGATTTGATACCCTTTTGGGAGGAGGTGAAAGGCATGAACAAGACAGAACTAATCAATGCGGTTGCTGAAGCAAGCGAATTGTCTAAAAAAGACGCTACAAAAGCAGTTGATTCTGTTTTTGATACGATTTTAGATGCACTTAAAAACGGTGATAAAATCCAACTGATCGGTTTCGGTAACTTTGAGGTGCGCGAGCGCTCTGCACGTAAAGGACGTAACCCGCAAACAGGTGAAGAAATCGAAATCCCTGCAAGCAAGGTACCTGCTTTCAAACCAGGTAAAGCTCTTAAAGACGCTGTTGCAGGAAAATAATTGTGAATATAGATCGTGTATGCATCTGATACATACACTTTGTTTCTTCACAGAAAAGCCCCTTGATAAAGGGGCTTTTCATATTTAAGCAGCCTCGGTCACCGGGCAGGACTTTCGTTTTGCTTTTGGCGCGGCAAATGTGCTAGAATCGAAATTAAATGTATTCAATGGTGGAGGACACAGACAATGAAAGAAGTTAATAAAGAACAGATTGAACAGGCGGTTCGCCAGATTTTAGAGGCGATTGGAGAAGACCCGGACCGGGAAGGGCTTTTAGATACGCCGAAACGCGTGGCAAAAATGTACGCGGAAGTATTCTCGGGATTAAATGAAGACCCGAAAGAACACTTTAAAACCGTTTTCGGAGAAGACCATGAGGAGCTTGTTCTTGTAAAAGATATCGCGTTTCATTCCATGTGTGAACATCACCTTGTTCCTTTTTACGGAAAAGCGCATATTGCCTACATTCCGCGCGGCGGCAAAGTGACGGGCCTGAGTAAATTGGCGCGGGCGGTGGAAGCCGTCTCAAAACGCCCGCAGCTGCAGGAGCGCATCACTTCAACGATTGCCGAAAGCATCGTAGAGACCTTAGATCCCCACGGCGTCATGGTTGTCGTCGAAGCTGAGCATATGTGCATGACGATGAGGGGCGTAAGAAAGCCGGGTGCAAAAACAGTGACTTCCGCTGTAAGAGGTATTTTTAAAGATGATGCAGCGGCGCGTTCCGAAGTGTTAGAACATATTAAACGTGCGGATTAATAATGATAGAGGGTGCAGATATGAATTCAAAGCATTCAAGTGATTTTGTCGTCATTAAAGCGGTCGAGGACGGCGTGAACGTCATCGGTTTAACGAGAGGAACGGATACGAAATTTCACCATTCCGAAAAACTGGACAAAGGCGAAGTAATTATCGCTCAGTTTACTGAGCATACCTCTGCCATCAAAGTGAGAGGCAACGCCCTCATCCAGACCGCTTACGGAGAAATGAACAGCGAAAAAAAATAAGCCGGCTGTTTCCCGCTTTTGCCAAATGCCCGCAAACGGCGGGAGAATACAGCCAATTTCTTTTTTTTATGCTATAATGATACCTGCGTATAATAATGACGAGTAAATCTCATACATATTAGAATAAATGTGAATTTGGGGACAAGGGTGATATTTTTGCAAGACATCTACGGAACTTTAGCGAATCTAAATACGAAATTAAAACAAAAGCTGTCTCATCCTTATTTAGCGAAACATATTTCTGCGCCTAAAATCGATGAGGATAAGCTTCTTCTTTTTCACGCTTTGTTTGAAGAGGCGGACATTAAGAACAACGACAGAGAAAATTACATAGTAACTGCGATGCTTGTCCAAAGCGCCCTTGATACCCACGATGAAGTGACAACAGCCAGAGCGTTAAAGCGAGACGAAAATAAAAACCGGCAGCTCACCGTGCTTGCCGGCGACTATTTCAGCGGACTGTATTATTCGCTTTTATCTGAAATGAAGGATATCTATATGATTCGGACGCTCGCTACGGCAATTAAAGAAATCAATGAGCATAAAATCCGTCTGTACGATCGGTCTGTCAATGACTTGAATCAATTGATCGAAAGCATGGCGATTGTGGAAGCGGCCTTGTTTCACAGAGTGTCAGACCACTTTAATCTTCCGCGCTGGAAAGAGCTGGCGAGTGATTTTTTTGTATATAAGCGGCTGATGAACGGCAATGCTATATTTCTCGATGTCATCGGCAATATTGTAAAGTCAGGGAAATCAAAGGCTGACATAATGGAAGATAGCTTCCGAAAGGCAAAGCAAAGCATTGAAACGCTGCTGCCGCTTAATTCACCAATCCAAAACCTAATGCTGAACCGGCTTAAGGCGATCAGCCGGGACAAAACATATCATCAGAAAGTGGAAGAAGGGTAATCAACATGCAGGAGTCAAAAGAACAGCGCGTACACGGCGTGTTTGAAAAAATCTATAAAAATTATGACCAAATGAACTCTGTTATCAGTTTTCAGCAGCATAAAAAATGGCGCGATAAAACGATGCAGATCATGAATGTTAAAGAAGGCGCAAAAGCGCTTGATGTCTGCTGCGGAACGGCTGACTGGACGATTGCCCTCGCAGAAGCGGCCGGAAAAAGCGGCGAAATCAAAGGACTGGATTTCAGCAAAAATATGCTGAGCATCGGTGAGAAAAAAGTGAAAGAGGGCGGTTACAGCCAAATTGAGCTTTTGCACGGAAATGCGATGGAGCTTCCTTTCGCTGATGATTCTTTTGATTTTGTCACCATCGGCTTCGGGCTGCGAAACGTTCCCGACTATCTGACCGTGCTGAAAGAAATGCGGCGGGTCGTCAAACCGGGCGGGCAGGTCGTATGTCTGGAAACATCCCAGCCGGAAATGTTCGGATTCAGACAGGCATATTTTCTTTATTTTAAATACATCATGCCTTTCTTCGGAAAAATGTTTGCGAAGAGCTATAAAGAATATTCTTGGCTTCAAGAATCGGCAAGAGAATTTCCCGGTATGAAAGAACTTGCGCGTCTGTTTGAAGAAGCGGGCCTGACGAATGTTAAATACCATTCGTTTACCGGCGGAGTGGCCGCTACGCATATCGGTTGGAAATGATGAATATACAGATGTTTGGGTGAATGATATGAAATTTAAAATGGCCTATTCTTTTTTAAATGACGATATTGATGTGATCGAAAGGGAGCTTGAGCAAACGGTGCGGTCAGACTATCCCTTGCTGAGTGAAGCCGGGCTTCATCTGCTCCAGGCGGGAGGCAAGCGGATCCGCCCTGTTTTCGTATTGCTTTCCGGCATGTTCGGCGACTATGACATTAATAAAATAAAATATGTTGCGGTGACGCTGGAAATGATTCATATGGCGTCCCTCGTGCATGACGACGTCATTGATGACGCCGAGCTGCGGAGGGGAAAACCGACCATCAAAGCCAAGTGGGACAACCGCATCGCCATGTATACCGGTGATTATATGCTTGCGGGCTCACTTGAGATGATGACGAGATTGGATGAGCCGAAAGCCCACCGGATCCTGTCCAAAACCATCGTAGAAGTATGCCTCGGAGAAATTGAACAGATCAGAGATAAATACAATATGGAGCAAAACCTCAGAACCTATTTGCGCCGCATCAAACGGAAAACGGCTCTTCTCATTGCCGTCAGCTGCCAGCTCGGCGCCATCGCTTCGGGAGCTGATGAGAAGATTCATAAAGCATTATATTGGTTCGGTTATTACGTGGGCATGTCCTATCAGATTATTGACGACATTCTTGATTTCACTTCAACGGAAGAGGAACTGGGAAAACCGGTCGGAGGGGATCTGCTGCAAGGAAATGTCACTCTGCCCGTTTTGTACGCGCTCCGTCAGCCTGAATTGAAAAATCAGCTGAAATTAATTAACAGTGAAACAACACAGGAGCAGCTCGCCCCCATTATTGAAAATATTAAACGCACAGACGCGATTGAAAAATCAATGGCCGTCAGTGACAGGTACTTAAAAAAAGCGTTTGAAAAACTGAATACACTGCCGAGAGGACGTGCGCGCTCATCATTGGCCGCCATCGCCAAATATATCGGCAAACGGAAATTTTAAATTCCTTTTACGAACAAGATGTGAACATTCTCCGCCCTGGATTGATTAATTGTCAGAAAGATGTTACGATTTCGGTGTGCAACTTGAAAGCCTATACATAATGATGGGGTGGAGAATCTTATGGAAAAAACTTTTATCATGGTAAAACCGGACGGCGTACAGCGCCAGCTGATCGGAGAGATTTTATCCAGATTTGAGCGTAAGGGCTTACAATTGGCAGGAGCCAAGCTAATGCAAGTTTCAGAACAGATGGCTGAAAACCATTATGCTGAACATAAAGGGAAGCCGTTTTTCGGCGAGCTTGTGGAATTCATTACATCAGGACCCGTATTTGCAATGGTATGGGAAGGGGAAAATGTAGTAGAGATCACAAGACAGCTGATCGGAAAAACGAACCCGAAAGATGCACTGCCGGGCACGATCCGCGGTGACTACGGCATGTTTGTCGGCAAAAATATCATTCACGGTTCAGACTCCTTAGAAAGCGCTGAGCGGGAAATTCACATTTTCTTTAAACAGGAAGAGCTTGTACCGTATCAAAAATTAATGGCCGACTGGGTGTACTAAACCGTCAGCCTTTCTTTTTCTCGTATTATGAAAAGGTTTACATCATTTATGAAAGACAGAGGCTGTGTTGCCCTGTCTTTTCGTTTCTCACAAATCAGCCCGCGGGCTGATTTTTTTATTGAAATCGTACAATTTCGACAGAAAACAGGCTATACTAGGACAAAAGACAGCGAGATTGGGAGAGAAGCAATGGAGCCTTACGACATTTTTATCACCAAGTGGAAACAAATAACCGGTGTTGATTTATCTCTATACAAAGAAGCACAGATGAAAAGGCGGCTGACGTCCCTTTATGAAAAGAAGGGGTTCAGAGATTTTCAGGAATTTGCCGCCGCTTTGGAAAAGGACAAGCTTTTATTAAACGAAACATTGGACAGAATGACGATCAATGTTTCTGAATTTTACCGAAATTATAAACGGTGGGAAGTTCTTGAAACCTCAATTCTTCCGTTAATAAAGCATAACAAACCGTTAAAAATATGGAGTGCGGCCTGTTCAACGGGAGAGGAACCCTATACTTTGGCTATGATTCTCAATCAGCAGACGGGACTGGCCGGATTTGATATATTGGCGACAGATATTGATGAAAAGGCGCTAAGCAAAGCCAAGCGGGGCATCTATCAGGAACGCTCGCTGCAAGAGGTGCCGGCTTCCGTGAAAAGCCGTTATTTCACCAAGCAGGCTGACAGCAGCTATCAAGTAAAACAAGAGATTCAGAAAAACATCCGGTTTAAGCGGCACAACCTGCTTGCCGACAGCTATGAACAGGATTTTGACCTGATCGTCTGCCGCAACGTCTTTATTTATTTTACTGAAAAAGCAAAAGAAGAGCTGTATGTGAAAATGGCGGGCAGTCTGAAAAAGAACGGAATTCTGTTTGTCGGCAGTACAGAACAAATTTTCAGCCCGGAAAAATTCGGCCTTGAGAGCACTGATACATTTTTTTATCAAAAAAGATAGAAGACATTTAATGAAAACTTGTGTTATAGTTTTACTTAAAAGCGTTAATGCGATGAAGGGAGAAAAAAGAAATGAGATACTTAACAGCCGGAGAATCACACGGTCCGCAGCTGACGACAATTATAGAAGGTGTGCCTGCGGGGCTTTATATAACTGAAGAAGACATTAATTTTGAGCTTGCCAGACGTCAAAAAGGGCACGGCCGCGGACGCCGCATGCAGATTGAAACGGACAGAGCGAAGATCACAAGCGGCGTGCGGCATGCCCGGACACTCGGTTCACCCATCGCGCTCGTTGTAGAAAATAAAGATTGGACCCACTGGACAAAAATCATGGGCGCCGCACCGATTACAGAAGAAGAAGAAAGTGAAATGAAACGCCAGATTTCAAGACCGAGACCGGGACACGCAGATTTGAACGGTGCTATTAAGTATAATCACCGCGATATGAGAAATGTGTTAGAACGATCTTCCGCGCGTGAGACAACGGTTCGCGTGGCTGCCGGAGCCGTCGCTAAAAAGATTTTAGCGGAGCTTGGCATTAAAGTCGCCGGGCATGTCCTGCAAATCGGCAGCGTAAAAGCAGAGAAAACCGATTACACATCCATTGAGGATCTCAAACGGGTAACGGAAGAATCACCGGTCAGATGCTACGATGAAGAAGCTGGCCGTCAAATGATGGCAGCCATTGATGAAGCGAAGGCAAACGGCGACTCGATCGGCGGAATCGTTGAAGTGATCGTCGAAGGTATGCCGGTCGGTGTCGGAAGCTATGTCCACTATGACCGTAAGCTGGACAGCAAGCTCGCTGCTGCCGTTCTGTCGATTAACGCGTTTAAAGGCGTAGAGTTCGGCATCGGTTTTGAAGCGGCCGGTAAAAACGGCAGTGAAGTTCATGATGAAATCGTATGGGATGAAGAGAAAGGCTATACACGCGCCACAAACAGGCTCGGAGGATTAGAAGGCGGTATGACGACGGGAATGCCGATTGTCGTCCGCGGCGTTATGAAACCGATCCCTACTTTGTACAAGCCGCTGAAAAGCGTCGACATTGAAACGAAAGAACCGTTTACAGCGAGCATTGAACGTTCAGACAGCTGCGCGGTTCCGGCAGCAAGTGTAGTGGCTGAAGCAGTAGTGGCCTGGGAAATCGCAAATGCCGTCGTAGAACAATTCGGGCTTGACCAGATCGACCGCATTAAAGAAAATGTTGAAAACATGAAAAAACTATCGAGGGAATTCTGATGAAAGAGCTTGAGGTTCGGACAGCTTCCTCCGCATATCCCGTGTATATCGGTGAAGGCATAAGGAAACAGGCCGCTGCCCTTTTGTCTTCACTGAACAGGCCGCTGACAAAGATCCTTCTCGTCATCGATGCGGAAGTTGACCGGCTATACGGTGATGAGATGTTCCGGCTTTTAAACGAAACATGGCCCGTGAAAAAAGTGATCGTTCCAAGCGGAGAAGAAGCGAAGTCTCTGAAAGAGTATGAACGGATTCAAACGGAAGCGATCGCTTTCCATATGGACCGCTCCTCATGTATGATCGCCTTCGGAGGCGGCGTGACGGGTGATTTGGCCGGCTTTTGCGCAGCAACTTTTATGCGCGGAATTGATTTCATTCAAATGCCGACGACACTGCTTGCCCATGACAGCGCGGTCGGCGGCAAGGTGGCCGTCAACCATAAACTCGGAAAGAACTTAATCGGCGCGTTTTATCAGCCGAAAGCGGTGATTTACGATACGGAGCTTCTGAAAACCCTGCCGGAACAAGAGCTGAGATCGGGCATGGCTGAAGTGATCAAACACGCGTTTATCGCCGATCATGCTTTTTTAGAAAAACTTCTCACGTTTGACACGTTGCAAGGACTGACAAGCGCTGAGCTGAATGAAATGATTTATAAAGGAATTTCAATCAAATCGGCCGTCGTGCGTGAGGACGAAAAGGAAGAGGGGATAAGAGCTTTTCTGAATTTCGGCCATACGCTCGGCCATGCCGTTGAGGCGGAATACGGCTACGGCCGGATTACACATGGAGATGCGGTCGCCCTCGGCATGCAGTTTGCCCTTTACGTGAGTGAACAGGTTGCGGGATGCAAGATGAACAGAAAAGAACTCACGCAATGGCTGATTGGGCTCGGCTACCCGGGAAGCATCAGACAAGATATTGAAACGCCGGTTCTCTCCGCCCGGATGATGAATGATAAAAAAACGCGCGGAGGCATGACACAGTTCATCGTGTTAAAGGAATTAGGCGAAGCGCAGGACTGCATGCTTTCAAAAGATGAGCTTGAAAATTTGCTGAACAAATGGCGAATGGAGGAAACAGCATGATGATACGCGGCATTCGCGGAGCAACAACGGTGGAACAAGACACTGAACAAGAAATTTTAGAAAAAACACAGCAGCTGCTTGAAAAAATCATTGAACAAAATGGATGCAAGCCGGAAGACGTTGTGCAGATCCTGTTATCCGCCACGCCTGATATCCATTCCGTATTTCCGGCAAAAGCGGTCCGCCGCCTTTCCGGGTGGCAGTACGTCCCGGTGACGTGCATGCAGGAAATGGATGTCACCGGCGCTCTGCAAAAGTGTATCCGTGTCCTGATGACGGTTCAGACGGATACGCCTCAGGATGAAATCAAGCATGTCTATTTAGAAAAAGCCGTTGTGTTAAGGCCGGATTTATCATTGACAAAAAATACTGACATGTAATACGATAAACAAAGCTTAGAAATACACAAGAGTGTGTATAGAGCTGGTAAGTAAGATATTGAACAGTTGAGTTTAGAATAGGGTAGCAGAGAATGAGTTTAGCTGAGCTGAGATAAACACGTTTTTATTCTGCCCAAAAGAAGCCTTTCTTTTGGGTTTATTTCTTATACGCAAGACTCCTCTCACTCTTCATCTCATTCTCCTTACCGTAAGGAGGAGAATCATGAATTTACAATCGGATGTTTCTTTATTTTTAAAGGACAGTCTGACACACCGCACCATTCCAATCGCAGAGACTTTTACGGTCGACACGATCACACCCATTCAGATGGTTGAAAAACTGGACAGAAACATTACGTATCTTTTAGAAAGCAAGGATGAGTCGTCAAGCTGGTCGAGATACTCTTTTATCGGCCTCGATCCTTTTATCACCATTAAAGAGAGTCATAACACATTCACTGCCGCTGATCCAAATGGGCATACGCTGTTTGAAGCGGGAGAATTAAAAGCCGTGCTTGACTGGATGAATGAGAGCTTCCGCATTAAAACACCCGAGCTTGATATCCCATTTTCGGGAGGGGCTGTCGGTTATCTGAGCTATGACATGATTCCTTTGATTGAGCCTTCCGTGCCAAGCCACGCGAAAGAAACAGATTTCGAAAAATGCATGCTGTTTGTCTGCCGGAAAATCATCGCGTACGACCACGAAACGAAACAAGTGCATTTCATTCAATATGCGGAGCTTAACGGTCGGGAGACGGAGGAAGAAAAGCGGGCCGTTTTTAAAGAAAATTGCGCGGAGCTTCGTAAGCTTATCGGTATTTTGACAGAATCGAAAGATATGAAAGAGCCGTTTTTTTCTAAAGAAACGTTTGACACGCCAAGTTTTGCCGATGTGACATCCAATTATACGAAAGAAGAGTTTATGGCCGGTGTTAATAAACTGAAAGAATATATAAAAGCGGGAGACATTTTTCAAGGGGTGCTTTCGCAAAAGTTTGACATTCCGGTATCCAGACATTCATTTGAGCTGTACAGGGTGCTCCGCATCATCAATCCTTCACCCTATATGTACTATATCAAACTGCCTGACAGAGACATTGTCGGGAGTTCGCCTGAACGTCTGATCCGCGTGCATGACAGGCACCTGGAAATTCATCCGATTGCCGGAACGAGAAGAAGGGGCGCCGGAAAAGAAGAGGACGAACGCCTGAAAAAAGAGCTGATGAATGACGAAAAAGAAAAAGCTGAACATTACATGCTCGTCGATCTGGCGCGCAATGACATCGGCAGAGTTGCGGAGTACGGTTCCGTAGCCGTTCCGGAATTCACAAAGGTCGTTTCTTTTTCACATGTGATGCACATCATCTCTGTTGTAACCGGCCGTTTAAAACAGGGCGTCCATCCCGTTGACGCGCTGATGTCAGCATTCCCGGCAGGAACACTCACGGGCGCTCCGAAAATCCGCGCGATGCAGCTTTTAAATGAATTAGAACCGACTTCCAGAGAAACCTACGGCGGATGTATCGCTTATATCGGATTTGACGGGTCAATTGATTCGTGTATTACCATCCGCACCATGAGTGTCAAAAACGGTACGGCATCGGTGCAGGCGGGCGCGGGAATAGTCGCCGATTCCGTCCCGGAAGCCGAATATGAAGAAAGCTGTAACAAAGCGGGGGCGCTTTTAAAAACGATTCAAATCGCAGAAGACATCTTTTCTGGCGGGGAGGAGAAGACGGATGAACAAATTTCTGCAATCGTGCGTTAATGGCCGTACGCTGAAAACCGGAGAAGCTGAAAAGCTGATGGAAATGATGATGAACGGGGACATGTCGCAGTCTGAGATCGGCGGGATTTTATCGGTGTTAGCCCACCGAGGTGAAACGGCGGAGGAGCTTGCCGGATTTGTAAAAGTGATGCGGGCGCGGGCACAGACATCAGGTGGCTTGGCGGATGTCGTTGATACGTGCGGAACAGGCGGAGACGGGATTTCTACGTTTAACATATCCACGGCAGCGGCAATTACAGCTTCTGCCGCCGGAGCTAAAGTTGCCAAGCACGGAAATCGCTCCGTTTCGTCTAAAAGCGGCAGCGCGGATGTGCTGGAAAAGCTGGGGGTTTCCATTCAAGCCACTCCAGACAGCGTCAAACGCAGCATTGAAATGAAACAAATGGGGTTTTTGTTTGCGCCGCTGTTTCATTCGTCAATGAAGCACGTCGCCGCCGCAAGAAAAGAGCTTGGCTTCCGAACCGTATTTAATCTGCTGGGCCCGCTCAGCAACCCGCTGCAGGTGAAGCGGCAGGTGATCGGCGTCTATTCATTTGATAAAGCGCGCCTGATGGCAAGCGCTTTGGAACAATTTGATGTCAGACACGTCATGCTTGTCTCTGCCCGTGACGGATTAGATGAATTGTCCATCTCAGCACCGACCGATATCATTGAACTGAAAAACGGTGAACGTCTGGAATATTCCGTTTCACCTGAACAATTCGGTTTTACAGAAGGTTCACTAAAGGATATTCAAGTGAGTTCATCGGAAGAAAGCGCGCTCCTCATTCAGAATATTTTTGCAAATAAAGCTCCGTCATCCGCTCTGCATATTACCGCCTTAAATGCGGGCGCGGCCATTTATACGGCAGGTCTTGCAAACGATCTGGAAGAAGGAACGAAAACCGCCTTAGAAGCGATTCAAAACGGAGATGCTAAAAGGCAGCTCGAACGTCTGAAACAGAAAGAGGAAGAAATGTATGCTTGATCAAATCATTCAGCAGAAAAAAGAAGAAATAAAATCCATCGTGCTGCCGGAAACCTGTCAAATTGAACGGAGATCCTTTAAAAAAGCGCTCCTGAACCCGAACCGTTTTATCGGGCTGATTGCCGAAGTGAAAAAAGCTTCGCCGTCTAAAGGATTGATTAAAGAGCATTTTGTTCCGGAAACGATTGCGGCGGATTATGAAGCGGCTAAAGCCGACGCCCTTTCAGTTCTCACGGATACCCGTTTTTTTCAGGGGAGAAATCAATTTCTGACAGATGTTAAACAAACCGTGTCTCTTCCCGTGCTGAGAAAAGATTTTATTATTGATTCCCTTCAGGTGGAGGAATCGTTCAGGATCGGCGCCGATGCCATTTTGCTGATCGGGGAAGCGCTGGAACCTTCAGAGCTTCATGAGCTTTATCTAGAGGCCCGCGAGAAGGGCATGGACGTTCTCGTTGAAATCCATGATGAAACTGTGCTTGAACGGATTTTACAAGTGTTTCAGCCGGACATTCTCGGCATAAACAACCGGGACTTAAAAACGTTCCGTACTTCTGTTTCGCAAACGGAAAAAATAGCGCAGCTTGTACCGGACGGCTGCCTGCTGGTCAGCGAAAGCGGCATCGGTTCTTTGGCTGACCTGCAATTTGTCAACAAGCACGGGGCGCAGGCTGTATTGGTCGGAGAATCCTTAATGAGAGAGGATTCGCAGCAAAAGGCGATCCGCGGACTGTTCGGGGAGTGACGATATGAAAAAGCCTGAGTTAAAGTACTGCGGAATACGATCGAAGCGTGATTATGAACTTGCGGCAGCTTCAGAAGCGGATTATCTGGGATTTATTTTTGCCGCAAGCAAACGGAGAGTAACGCCGGATGAGATCCGGAAATGGAAAGAGCAGGTCCGGACAGACAAGAAACATGTCGGAGTATTTGTAAATGAAACGATAGAAAACATCGCGCAAATCGCCTCTGATCTGGCACTTGACGTCATCCAGCTTCACGGTGATGAATCGCCTGAGGATGCCCTCCGCCTCCGCCCGCTAGTGCGCTCGGAGATATGGAAAGCGCTCCATCACGGGGAAGGGACGCTCCGTCAGATGGCTCAATTCGCACCTGCTGTCGACGGTTATGTCATTGATTCTTCAGTGAAAGGAATGAGAGGCGGCACGGGAATCGCGTTTTCATGGGTCCGTGTCCCCTTGTACCGAAAGCAGGCTCAAAATGCGAGCAAGCGCTGTTTTATCGCGGGCGGCGTTAATCCTGAAACGATTACCGGCTTACTGAGATCGCGTCCGTGCGGTATAGATCTTGCCAGCGGAATTGAAAAAAACGGACACAAGGATCAAACACTGATCCGGCTTTTAGAAGAAAGGATGAACCACTATGTATCCATATCCAAATGAAATCGGAAGATACGGCGAATTCGGCGGCAAATTTGTTCCTGAAACATTGATGCGGCCCCTTGAGGAAATCGAAACGGCTTTCACAGAATTAAAGAATGATCCCGTTTTTCATGCCGAATATAAAAAACTATTGTTTGATTACTCCGGAAGACCGACCGCATTAACGTTCGCAGACAGGGTGTCGGAGTATTTGGGAGGGGCGAAAATCTATCTGAAAAGAGAAGATTTAAACCATACCGGCTCTCATAAAATTAACAACGCGCTAGGCCAGATTCTGCTTGCCAAAAAGATGGGCAAAACGAAAATCATCGCCGAAACCGGTGCGGGACAGCACGGTGTGGCTGCCGCGACAGCCGCCGCAAAATTCGGCTTTAAGTGTACGGTTTTTATGGGTGAAGAAGACGTTGCGCGCCAGTCGCTGAACGTATTCCGGATGAAACTGCTCGGCGCGGAAGTGGTGCCGGTCACAAGCGGCAACGGCACGCTGAAAGATGCGACGAATGAGGCAATCAGGTATTGGGTCCAGCATTGTGAAGATCATTTCTACCTTATCGGTTCTGTAGTGGGGCCGCACCCGTATCCGTATATCGTTCGCGAATTTCAGAAAATCATCGGCGAGGAAGCGAAAGAACAGCTCCGCCGGGTTGAAGGAACGCTCCCGGATAAGGTTGTTGCATGTGTCGGCGGCGGAAGCAATGCGATGGGCATTTTTCAGGCCTTTTTAGACGAAGATACTGAGCTGATCGGCGCCGAGGCGGCCGGAAAAGGAATTGATACGCCGCTGCATGCGGCAACGATCGCAAAAGGGACGCTCGGGGTGATTCACGGTTCAATGACCTATTTAATACAAGATGAATACGGGCAGATTATCGAACCGTACTCCATTTCAGCAGGCCTTGATTACCCGGGGATCGGCCCTGAGCACGCCTATCTGCATAAAAGCGGCCGTGTAACGTACGAAAGCGTGACAGACGATGAAGCGATTGCCGCGTTACGTCTGCTTTCTGAAACAGAAGGTATTCTTCCGGCTATTGAATCTGCCCACGCCCTGGCAAAAGCGTTTGAAATGGCAAAAGACATGGATAAAGATAAAATCATTCTCGTCAGTTTGTCGGGAAGAGGAGATAAAGATGTTCATACGCTGATGAATGTTTTGGAAAACGGGGTGGAGACACATGTTTAATCTGCGAGATTCTGAAAAATTATTTATCCCTTTTATTACAGCTGGCGATCCGCTTCCTGACATTTCTGTTGAGCTGGCAATATCATTGCAGAATGCAGGCGCTTCTGCCCTTGAGATCGGCGTTCCTTACACAGATCCGCTCGCGGACGGACCCGTCATACAACGGGCTTCAAAACGGGCTCTGGAAAACGGAATGAATATCGTAAAAGCAATTGAACTTGGCGGCAAAATGAAAAAAAACGGCGTTCATATTCCAATTATCCTCTTTACGTATTATAATCCTGTGTTACAATTAGAAAAAGAATACTTTTTCGCTTTACTGCGGGAAAACGACATAGACGGTCTGCTTGTACCCGACCTTCCATTAGAGGAAAGCGCCCTTTTGCAAATGACATGCAAAAAGGAGAACATCGCTTATATCTCACTGGTTGCGCCGACAAGTGAAGACCGTTTGAAAATAATTACTGAACAGGCCAGCGGCTTTGTGTATTGTGTATCCTCTTTAGGAGTGACGGGCGTACGCAGCGAATTCGATCCGTCTGTATACTCTTTCATTCGTAAGGTGAAAGAATTCAGCTCTGTTCCGGTGGCGGTCGGTTTTGGCATTTCAAACCGCAAACAGGTTGACGGGATGAATGAAATATCTGACGGTGTCGTTGTCGGCAGCGCGCTTGTCAAAAAAGTTGAAGAGCTTAAAACAAAGCTTGTGAATCCCGGAACAAGAGCTGATGCGCTTCTTGAATTTGAAGAATACGCAAAGACGTTCGGACGACTGTACAGTGTAAAATGAGGTGACTGGATTTGCAGATTAAAGAACAGCTGCGGCAGCTGAAACCGTATCAGCCGGGCAAACCAATAGAAGAAGTGAAAATGGAATACGGGCTTGAGAAAGTAGTAAAACTCGCTTCTAACGAAAATCCGTTCGGCTGTTCACAGGCCGCTAAAGATGCGCTGCATCAGGAGATTGAGCAGCTTGCGCTGTATCCCGACGGTTACAGTGCCGCTTTGAGAACGCGGCTCAGTGAGCATCTGCAGGTCAGTGAATCTTCTATTATTTTCGGCAACGGCTCTGATGAGCTTGTGCAGATTATCTGCCGTTCTTTATTAAATGATCAGGCAAACACGATTACCGCCGCCCCGACTTTCCCGCAATACAGACACAATGCGGTGATTGAAGGCGCTGAGGTGCGCGAGGTGCCGCTCCGCAGCGACGGCGCTCATGATTTGGACCGGATGCTGGAAGCAATTGACGGCAAGACGAAAGTCATATGGGTATGCAACCCCAATAATCCGACGGGGACATATACTTCTGAGCAAGAGCTAATCGCCTTTTTAAACAGAGTTCCCGAGCATATACTCGTTGTACTTGATGAAGCGTACTACGAGTATGTTACGGCGGAAGATTACCCAGAAAGCATTCCGCTTTTAAAGCAATATGCGAATGTCATGATCCTCCGCACCTTCTCTAAAGCGTACGGACTTGCCGCGCTGCGCGTCGGATACGGCATTGCGGACGAAGCGCTGATCCGCCAGATTGAACCGGCGAGAGAGCCGTTCAATACGAGCAGAATCGGTCAGGCTTCGGCACTGGCAGCGCTTGATGACCAGACATTTATTCAGGAATGCGTCGAGAAAAATAAAGCAGGCCTTAAGCAGTATTATGATTTTGCAGAAACTCACGGATTAACTTGTTATCCTTCACAAACCAACTTTGTGCTCATTGATTTTAACCGCCCGGCGGATGAACTGTTCCAAGCCCTGTTGGAAAAAGGATATATCGTCCGCTCAGGACAGGCGCTCGGATTTCCGACAGCGTTAAGGATTACGGTCGGTACGAAAGAGCAGAATGAGGAAATTCTCACAATTTTAGCTGCAATATTATAAGAGGTGATCAGGCATCACCTCTTTGCTCTATTAAAATAGTTGAAAAAGGAAATGAGTGAAATGAAGGATACTATATTGCTTGCGGGGATCGGGCTGATCGGCGGATCGATCGCATTGGCCATCAAAAAGGAGCATCCGCATAAACGGATTATCGGTGTGGATATTTCGGAAGAACAGCTCACTGCCGCGCTGAAGCTCGGAATTATTGACGAGCGGGCCGGCTCATTTACGGAAGGGGCGCAGCAAGCGTCTGTTGTCATTATCGCCACGCCTGTCGCCCAAACGCTGAAAATGCTCGATGTGCTGGCCGAATCAGACATCACCCATGAACTCCTGATTACGGATGTCGGCAGCACGAAACAGAAAGTCGTCAGCTACGCCGACAAAGTGCTTCCGGCTCACTATCAATTTGTCGGCGGCCATCCGATGGCGGGATCTCATAAATCCGGGGCCGCTGCCGCGAAAGAATTTTTATTCGAAAATGCGTTTTACATTTTAACACCCGGAAAATCAACTTCTAAAGAGTCAGTAACGCATCTGAAGGAACTCTTGAAAGCGGCAAACGCCCACTTTGTGGAGATGACTCCCGAGGAGCATGACGGCGTAACGAGCGTCATCAGCCATTTCCCTCATATCGTTGCTGCAAGCCTCGTACATCAGGCTCATCATGCTGAAGAAGATTATCCGTTTTTGAAACGTTTCGCAGCCGGCGGTTTTCGGGACATCACCAGGATCGCCTCAAGCAGTCCGGCGATGTGGAGGGACATACTTCTTCATAACAAAGATAAACTGCTTGACCGCTTCAAAGAATGGAAACGGGAGATTGACACGATCGAATCTTATGTAGAAAATGAAGATGCGGACAGCCTGTTCGGATATTTTAAAAAAGCGAAAGATTATCGCGACGGTCTGCCGCTCCGTCAAAAAGGAGCGATCCCGTCCTTTTATGACCTTTATGTCGATGTTCCCGATCATCCGGGGGTCATTTCGGAAATTACGGCGATATTGGCAGAAGAAAAAATCAGTATCACCAACATCCGCATTATCGAAACAAGAGAAGATATTAACGGAATTCTCAGAATCAGTTTCCAGACTGATGATGACAGGAAGCGGGCGGAAACCTGCATTCAATCCCGCGCTAAATATGACACATTTTACGCTGACTGAGGTGGAAAACATTGAAAAGAGAAAAAGTGATGTCTTTAAACGGTGAAATTCATATTCCGGGGGATAAATCCATCTCCCACCGTTCTGTTATGTTCGGAGCGCTTGCGGAAGGAACGACAACGGTAAAAAACTTTTTGCCCGGAGCCGATTGTCTGAGCACCATTGCCTGCTTCAGAAAAATGGGTGTCTCCATTGAACAAAACGGAAGTGATGTAACGATATACGGGAAGGGCATTGACGCACTTTGTGAGCCTGACAGCCTTCTTGATGTCGGAAATTCCGGCACGACCATCCGCCTGATGCTCGGCATTTTAGCCGGACGCCCATTTCACAGTACGGTAGCGGGCGACGAAAGTATTGCAAAGCGCCCGATGAAGAGGGTGACGGAGCCTTTAAAACAGATGGGAGCCGCGATTGACGGAAGAGCGGACGGAGGATTTACGCCTTTATCCGTAAGAGGCGGACAATTGAAAGGCATTGATTACGTCTCCCCTGTTGCAAGCGCGCAGATCAAATCCGCCGTGCTGCTTGCCGGATTGCAGGCTGAAGGGACGACGACCGTCACTGAGCCTCATAAATCAAGAGACCATACGGAACGGATGCTGAACGCTTTTGGCGCCGAGCTTGCGGAAACGGAGACGAGCGCTTCCGTAACGGGCGGTCAGAAGCTTCGGGGAGCTGATATTTTCGTGCCCGGCGATATTTCTTCAGCGGCCTTTTTCCTCGCCGCAGGCGCTGTCGTTCCCGGAAGCCGGATTGTGCTGAAAAATGTCGGCCTGAATCCGACACGCACGGGAATGATTGATGTCTTAAAGCAAATGGGGGCTTCACTTGAAGTGATTCGTTCAGAAGCGGACAGCGCGGAGCCTTACGGAGACCTGGTTATTGAGTCTTCAGATCTGAAAGCGGCAGAAATCGGCGGAGAAATCATTCCCCGTTTAATTGACGAGATCCCGATTATCGCCCTTTTGGCAACGCAGGCTGAAGGCACAACTGTCATTAAAGACGCTGCGGAGCTGAAGGTGAAGGAAACGAACCGGATCGACACCGTCGTATCAGAGCTCCGGAAAATCGGCGCAGACATTGAACCGACTGAAGACGGCATGAAAATACACGGCAAAAAAATGCTTGCGGGCGGAGCCGATGTGTCAAGCCACGGCGACCACCGCATCGGCATGATGCTCGGTATCGCTTCATGCCTGACAGAAGAGCCGATTGACATCCGTGATACTGAGGCGATCCATGTCTCATATCCGTCATTTTTTGAGCATTTAGATCAATTAGCCAAAAAAGCCTGAAGACGATTCTTCGGGCTTTTTTCTTCATGAGTCATAAAATCTTGGGCTTTGACATAGCTTGTCTTAAACAGAAAAATAAAAGAAAGGGGGAATGCGTTTTCGTTACAGAAACAGCCGGAACAAATTGCGCTGTTTGCGTATAAAGATGCCGTCCCCTTTTTTGCCGTTTTCCTCTTAACCATTTTCTGATAAACTATAATGCCGGGTGAAGCATCTTATTTGCGGGCAGGCCCTGTCTGAATTATGATAAGAATAACCCGAATAAAAACCCTTTTCATTGGTTGATGAGGTATAGGAAAAGAAAGGACCGGTCTGATTTGAATACATTGATTCAAGAAGCCATAAAATTAGTTGAAGCAGGTGAAACCGAAAAGGGACTCAAAGCGCTTTCAAAAGCTGAAACGCAGCTTCATGACGAAGACAAAGCCATTGCAGCCCAGCTCTACTATGAATGGGGAAACGCCGAAAAAGCGTTAGCGCTGATCAGTGATCTGCATGACCTTTATCCGGATGAGTCTGAGCTGACGAATTTTTACGCCGAATTGTTAATAGATATTGATGAAGAAGAAAAAGCTCTTGAGGTGCTGGAGACGATTTCTCCGGAAGACCCGTCTTACGCGGAAAGCCTTCTTTTAATGGCTGATCTGTATCAGATGCAGGGCTTATTTGAAGTAAGTGAGCAAAAGCTGTTACAGGCGAAAGCGATGTTACAAGATGAACCTGTTATTGATTTCGCTCTGGGGGAATTATACTTCACTCAGGGGTCATACGCAAAAGCCGTTCCGTACTATGAAGAGACGGCAAAAGAACGGCACGAAATCGGCGGCGTAAATGTTCATCAGAGGCTGGCTGAGTCATTGAGCGCGGCGGGCGAATTTGAGGAAGCGATTTCATGGTATGAAAAAGCGGCGGCAGAACATACAGAACCGAATACGATTTTCGGATACGGGTTCACAGCCTATCAGGCGGGAATGGTCAAAACAGCCATCAAGCAGCTGTCTGATTTAAAAGGGCTTGACCCTTCCTATTCATCGCTTTATATGCCGCTTGCAAAAAGCTATGAGGCAGAAGGCATGTATGAAGATGCATTAAAAACCGCTAAAGAAGGTATTACTTACGATGAATACAATAAAGAGCTTTTTCTCTATGCGGCGAAAATGGCGTTAAAGCTCGGCAACGAAGAGGAAGGCAAAAAGCTTCTTCAGGAAGCGCTGGCGCTCGATCCGGGTTACGTGGAAGCGCTCCATACGCTTTTAGCCGTCTATCATAAAGAAGAAAGCTTTGAAGAGATTATTGATCTGATTCAGGAAGTCCGCGGCTACGGAGAAGAAGATCCGAAATACAATTGGTATTTGGCGGGTGCCTATACAGGCCTTGAGCAATACGCTGAAGCGAAAAAAAGCTTCGAAGCTGCGTATCTCCATTATCAGGATGATCGGGATTTCTTATATGAATACGCTCACTTCTTATTGGAAGAGGGCCTCCAGAAAGAAGCGCTGCCGCTTTTAAAACAAGTGCTTTCAATGGATGGAACAAACGAAGAGCTTGAAGAAACAATCTTACGGATAGAGGATGAATTTTTAAGATAAGCAGGATTTTGGACCATGCTTGCTGAATGTATAAGTGATGTCAGATTATACGATCGATAGAGGAGGGAATTACATGCAGACCCCTGTTTCTGTCAATGAAAAAAAGGATTTTATCCGTTGGTTTTTAAATCATTATCAGCTTAAACGCCGGGAGTGCGTCTGGATTTTAAATTATTTAATGAGTCATGATTCATTAATGGAAAAAGTCCATTTTGTAGAACAAGCCGAATTTTGCCCGCGAGGCATTATCATGTCTACTCATTGCGTTGATGAGGTGCCGTTTAGGTTTTACAAAGAAAATGTCATGACTACGGACGCGGAAAAATCTTTTCACGACATCCGGTTAAATAAACAGCAGGATTTATTTATCCAGCTGAATTTCCGTTCGGCCTACAGCTCACCGGAATATGCCGCTGTTCTTGAATCAAATCCGCATCTGCCGAAAGACCTGTTTGAAAATAAACAGGATCAGGGGATGGCTGAAAAAATATTAGAACATGCCATTTCCACTTTCCAGCGGGAAAAGCTGCTTAAAGATATCGACGAGGCGCTGGACCGCCACGACAAAGAAACATTTGAAAAGCTTTCCCGCCAATTGAATCAGCTCACATAAATGACAGCCTTGCAGAGTATGCAAGGCTTGTTGCGTAAAGAGGAGGAACGAGACATGAGATGGAGGGCCGCTGATGCCGATGCCTATTTACAATCTGCGGATTACATTGATACCGCTGTCATTCCGTTAATTTCCATAACATCTTCAGGAGGCTTAAAAGAGGCCGTTGAACAGGGGGAAAGCACCCAATTGCTTTCTGAAGAGCTTGAGCGCCAATTGAAGGGACGGGTATATTTATTCCCCTCTTATACATATGTTGATATAGACCAATCACAAATCGCCCTGCTTCAAAAACTTAAAGAAGAGGTGATGACCAACTTCCGGCACGCCTTGTTCCTGACGGCAGACGAAAAATGGAAGGATTCTGAAATAGGGTCTGATGTCATATACATACCTGCCGTTCCGTTTGAACATATGAAAGACTCTTTAAAGAGAAAAATAGCGGATGACAAGTGCGGAGAAATTTTGAACGTTTTGTTACAGAAGTGGAACAATTCTTAAAAACTCCATACATCCCGCAAAACACCCGTTTTGCCTCTGTTGACCTTGCTGAAAGATTCATATATTATGAGGGTGTCAAATCTCTGAATTATTTTCTATTTTAGTTAATTTTTGGTCAATCTTTAGGGGGGGAAGAGATGGGCGGAAAACAAGATATATCAAGAAGACAATTTTTAAACTATGCGCTCACCGGCGTGGGGGGATTTATGGCCGCCAGTGCGCTTATGCCCATGGTCCGTTTTGCGCTGGACCCGGTATTAAAACCGACGGGAGATCAAAAAATGGTGCAGGTTGTCAGTGTGGATGAGCTGACGAAGGAGCCAAAGCGGTTTGACTTTAAAATTCATCAAGTCGACGCCTGGTACGAATCGGAAGAATCCAGGTCAGCCTGGGTTTACAAGCACGGGGATGAAATTATAGCGCTTTCTCCGATCTGTAAGCATTTGGGCTGCACCGTAAACTGGAACAATGATCCTAAAAATCCGAACAAGTTCTTTTGTCCCTGCCATTACGGGCTGTATGAAAAAGACGGCACGAACGTTCCGGGCACGCCGCCGCTCGCGCCTCTTGACCGTTATGAGCAAAAAGTAAAGGACGGCTTTTTGTATCTTGGAAAAGCAAAGCCTAGGGGGGAAGGGTGACATGCTGAATAAAATTTATGACTGGGTGGATGAACGTCTCGATATTACGCCGATGTGGCGGGATATCGCCGACCATGAAGTGCCGGAACATGTAAATCCCGCTCACCATTTCTCGGCTTTTGTCTATTGTTTCGGCGGTTTGACGTTTTTTGTAACCGTTATCCAAGTGCTGTCCGGGATGTTTTTAACGATGTATTATGTGCCGGATATAAAAAACGCGTGGGAATCCGTGTATTATTTGCAGAATGAAGTCGCTTTCGGGCAGATTGTAAGGGGTATGCACCATTGGGGCGCAAGTTTAGTCATTGTGATGATGTTTTTACATACGCTGCGGGTTTTCTTTCAGGGAGCTTATAAAAAGCCTCGGGAATTGAACTGGATCGTCGGTGTTCTGATCTTTTTTGTGATGCTCGGTCTCGGTTTTACAGGGTATCTGCTTCCGTGGGATATGAAGGCGCTGTTTGCGACAAAGGTAGGTCTTCAGATTGCGGAGGCGACGCCATTGATCGGAGCGCAGGTGAAAACTCTTCTTGCCGGCCACCACGATATTGTCGGCGCCCAAACGCTGACGAGATTTTTTGCGATTCACGTATTTTTTCTCCCTGCCGCTTTGTTTGCGCTCATGGGCGCCCACTTTGTCATGATCCGCAAGCAGGGAATTTCAGGACCGCTTTAATACAAATCTGATATAAAAGGGAGGGGATGACATGCACCGGGGGAAAGGAATGAAGTTTGTAGGAGATTCAAGGATACCGGCTGAAAAAAAACCGAATATACCGAAAGACTATTCAGAGTATCCTGGAAAGACAGAGGCGTTTTGGCCGAACTTCCTGCTGAAAGAATGGATGGTCGGGGCCGTTTTCCTCGTCGGATTTCTCGTTTTAACGATTGTGCACGAGCCGCCTTTAGAACGGGTGGCGGACCCGACGGATACAGGGTATATTCCGCTGCCGGATTGGTATTTTCTATTTTTATACCAGCTATTAAAATATGAATATGCCGCAGGGAGCTACACCGTTATCGGCGCGATGATTATACCGGGTCTTGCCTTCGGGTCGCTGCTTTTGGCTCCGTTTCTCGACAGGGGGTCTGAAAGAAGGCCGTGGAAGCGTCCGGTTGCGGTCGGGATGATGCTTTTGGCGCTTTGTGCTACGGTCTTTTTAACGTGGCAGTCAGTCGCGACGCATGACTGGGCGAAGGCGGAGGAGCAAGGGAAAATCAAAAAAGAAGCCGCCATTGATACTGAATCAGACGGTTATAAGGTATTTAAAGAACAAGGCTGTATTTCCTGTCACGGGGATAATCTTCAAGGCGGAAGCGCCGGTCCGTCCCTGGTCGATAACGGGCTGAGCCCGGAAGAAATTAAAAAAATCGCCGTCAAAGGGAAAGGACAGATGCCAGCCGGTATTTTTAAAGGGAATGACAAACAGCTTGATCAGCTGGCGAAGTTCATTTCTGAAACGACAGCGAAATAACGTATTGTGAAGCAGACAATAGCAGGATATACTTTTATGAAAAGAGCTGACCGGATGTCAGCTTTTTTTGCATGATACATACTTTTACGGACTGAGAGTTGATGGTATGAGGTGGATTTCTTATCTTTTAGGGTTGCGCGGCATGCTTCTGCTTGTTCTTGCCGTTAATTTTATCGGTACGGTGTACGGCTATTATTGGTATGTGCCTCAGCTTGCGGACACGCCGTTCCGATTTCTGATATTTGTGCCTGACAGCCCGACGGCGACGTTTTTCTTCCTGTTCGTGCTTCTGGCATTTCTCATGGGAAGAAACGCGCCGCTGTTTGAAGCGCTGGCTCTTGTAACCCTTGTAAAATACGGGCTGTGGGCGGTCGGAATGAATGTCTTTGTGTTGGTCAAAATGGGGCAGATGCCTTGGGAAGGGTACATGCTGATTGCTTCACATTTTGCCATGGCCGTTCAAGGCGTTTTATACAGCCCGTATTTTCGGTTCCGGTTATGGCATCTTGCCGCTGCCGCTGTTTGGACGCTTCATAATGATGTCATTGATTATCTTTTCGGCATGATGCCCCGCTACTCAATGCTCAATGACTATATGCAAGAGATCGGCTATGCTACATTCTGGCTGAGCATATTTTCACTCGGCCTTGCATACTATTTGGTGATTTCCAAAAGACGGATAAAGCTTGACTTACACTGATAGAATCTTGGTCTAACCTTGTCCCGCTCCTCATATTCTGTAAAGAGAAGGAGTGGGAGGGACCTCTATGAAACGAAAGCTGACGATCTGTCTTTTACTTGCTCTTATGTGTTTCATCACAACTGCCAAAGCTGAAGATGAGGGCGGTCTCAAGGAACTGAACGACCTTTCGGATACCGTTTTCCAAATGACGCGGCATTCGCAGTATGATGAGGCTCTGCAAGTGCTTGGCTACTTTAAGAAAAAAATGACACACGTAAACTCACTGAGCGGCGCCGAAGTCAGGCAGGTGACTCTGGGTTTCAATGATTTAGTGCGCGTTCTGAAACAGGCAGACGCCTCAGATAACGAAAAAATCCGGGCAGCCGCCCAGTTCAGGTTGGTAATGGATGCGATGGAAGACCACTCCGATCCGCTGTGGGGTTCGCTTGAAAGACCGATTATGGCGACATTCAGCGCCTTAAAAGAAGATGTCAGCGGAAACGGAAGTGAAAATTTCAATGAAAAGTGGAATGAATTTATATCATTATATGATTTAATTTATCCCAGCCTGACAATGGATGTGTCTGCCGGCCAGCTTGATACGGTGGCGAAACATATCGAGGTGATTGAGCAGGAAGGGTTTCAGCAGATGACAAAAGGAACAAAGCTTGAGCGTCTGACGCTCCTGCAGCAGGATTTAAAGCGGGTTTTTGACAAGGTGGAGCGGGATGACGCTGATCCTTCGCTGCTCTGGGTCATTCTGACAACAGGCGGTATCATTATTACTGCGCTGACATATGTCGGCTACCGAAAATACAGAGCGGAAAAAAAGAAAGAGAAAAAGCGTGAGTATCCTAAGTCTAAATAAACACAAATTGCTGTAAAGGAGCTAAGCCAGTGAAAAAACTCATCCAGCAATTGGCTTCAAAACACCTCCCGCAGCCGATCAGAGGCAGAAAAGGGGCGACTGACGAAGGACCGCGAAACCTCGCGCGTGACTTCCAGAATCCTGACATGCTCGTTCCGCCTTCAACGGATGCAGGAACGGTTCAAAATTTGAAATTCTCATTTTCTGATACGCATATGAGGCTTGAAGACGGAGGATGGTCCAGAGAGGTGACGGTCAGGGAACTGCCGGTATCCAAAAACATCGCGGCGGTGAACATGAGACTGAAGCCGGGAGCTGTGCGGGAGCTTCATTGGCATAAAGAAGCCGAATGGGGATATGTGATTAACGGAGGAGTCCGTTTAACTGCGGTCGATCAAAATGGGCGGAATTTTATTGATAATGTCAGTGAAGGGGATCTGTGGTATTTTCCTTCCGGCATTCCTCATTCCATTCAAGGATTAGAGCAGGGAAGTGAGTTTTTGCTCGTCTTTGATGACGGCTCTTTTTCAGAAAACAGCACCTTTTCAGTAACGGACTGGTTTGCCCATACCCCGCGCAGCGTGCTGGAGGCGAACTTCGGTGTTCCCGGATATGAGTTGGCTTATATTCACAAGAAAGAGCGTTACATGTTCCAGTTGGAACCTCCTCCACCTATCGAGCAGGCAGCAGTTTCTTCCCCGGAAGGCACCGTTTTGGAGCCGTTCAGCTACAAGCTTTCCCGGCAGGAGCCCCTTGTTACCAGCGGGGGAAGAG
Organism: Bacillus sp. A1; assembly: GCF_042296235.1. Taxonomy (NCBI): domain Bacteria; kingdom Bacillati; phylum Bacillota; class Bacilli; order Caryophanales; family Bacillaceae; genus Bacillus; species Bacillus sp. A1. Next base: position 2,249,523 of record NZ_CP141181.1, on the reverse strand, counting down.
TAAAGATTGTCGATTCAAAAACGTTTAAGGTGTCAAAAACGATTGCCGCAGCTCTTGTGGAGGTCGAACCCGGGGGCATGAGAGAATTGCATTGGCATCCGAATACGGACGAGTGGCAGTATTATCTTTCAGGAGAAGCGAAAATGACGGTGTTTGCGGCGGAAGGAAGAGCGCGGACATTTAACTATCAAGCGGGTGACGTAGGATATGTTCCTTTTGCAATGGGACATTATGTTCAGAATACCGGTGACACCGTGCTTCGCTTTCTGGAAATCTTCAAAAGCGACCGTTTCGAAGACGTCTCTTTAAACCAATGGCTGGCACTGACGCCGCAGCGCTTCGTCGAGCAGACGCTCAATGTCAGTCCGGCATTCGCCCGCCGATTGAAAAAGAAAAAATCACCGGTTGTCAAATGGAAACACGAACAGTAAAGGCGGCAAAAGCCGCCTTTTTATTATCGTCTGATCGGATTTTTATTTTCATCAAGCGTAAATCCTTCGCCGAGCACATCATGGACGTCGCTTACTGCAACAAAGGCGTGCGGGTCAACGGAAGTGATGACGCTTTTCAAAAGCACAATTTCGTTTTTCGGAACGACGCAGTAAAGAACGTCCCTGTCTTCTTTTGTATATGATCCCTGTCCTTTCAAAACGGTGACGCCGCGCTCCATCTCTTCAATGATTTTTTGCTGGATCAAATCGTTTTTCGAAGAAATAATCGTTGCCCCTTTTGCGGCATAGCCGCCTTCCTGTATAAAATCAATCAATCTCGCAGCGACAAAAACGGCTACAAGCGTGTACATCGCTTCCTTGTAAGAAAGATACGTAAACAAAGAAAGAAGAATGACACAGGCGTCAAAGGCAAACATCGTCCGGCCCATCGGGATTCCGAAAAATTTGTTGATCAGCCTGGCGATGATATCGACCCCGCCCGTCGTGCCGCCGTATTTAAAAATAATGCCGAGACCCGCGCCGATAAATACACCGGCGAACAAGGCGGCCAGCGCTAAATCATGGGACAGCGGCATATGAATTTCGTAGCGCTGAAAAACACTCAGAAAAACAGAAAGAGAGACGGTGCCGATCAGGGTATAGACAAACATCGTCCGGCCGAGCATACGCCAGCCGATGAAAAAGATAGGAATGTTCAATACCAGGTTGGAAATAGAAGGGCTGATGTGGAATAACGCATATAAAAGCAGCGTAATGCCGGTAAATCCGCCTTCCGCCAAATTGTTCTGCATATTAAAGTGAACCAGTCCGAATGAAAAAACAGCGGCGCCGATTAAAATAAAGCAAATGTTTTTGATTCTGATTTCTCCAAGCATTGCATCAAACCCCTTTTCCTTCCATAAGATTGCGTAAATATTATAGTGGATACAAAAGAAAACAGCAAACTGCCGTTTTTAACATTTGTCAAATGTACTTGAATTAGCTAACATGGAAGAGATGACAGGAGGTATTCGCACAGTGAGTGACAAAACGATGAAAGACTTACAAGCTGAGGTCGATGAATATATCGGCCAATTCAAAGAAGGCTATTTCAGCCCGCTTGCCATGATGGCCCGTCTCACGGAAGAACTGGGCGAACTTGCAAGAGAAGTCAACCATTATTATGGTGAAAAGCCGAAGAAAACGACGGAAAATGAGAAAAGCATGGAAGAGGAAATGGGTGATGTGCTGTTCGTCCTGATCTGCCTCGCCAACTCCCTTGATATTTCATTGGAGGAAGCTCATAACCGCGTCATGCATAAATTTAATACACGTGATAAAGACCGCTGGACTAGAAAAGAAGAAGGAAAGTAGGAGAAACCATGTCAAATGAAACCATTAAAGTCGTCATTGCCGGACCGAGAGGCAGAATGGGCCAGGAGGCCGTAAAACTTGCCGTCCGCACGCCTCATTTTGAGCTTGTCGGCGCCATTGACCATACATACGATCAGCAAACATTGCGGGAAGTGATGTCAGCTGATTCAGACGCTCTTATTTATACGGATATCCGCGCATGTTTCCAAGAAACAAAACCGGATGTGCTGATCGATTTGACAACGCCTGAAATCGGCAAAAAACATACGAAAGCCGCTCTTGAACACGGCGTCCGCCCCGTTGTGGGAACGACCGGATTTTCTGAAGCGGATTTAGAGGAGCTTCAAGCCTTGACTGAAGAAAAAGGAATCGGCGCCATCATCGCTCCGAACTTTGCATTAGGCGCGGTGCTGATGATGAAGTTCTCACAAATGGCCGCCAACTATTTTGAAGATGTAGAAATCATTGAGCTTCATCATGATCAAAAGCTGGATGCCCCGAGCGGAACGGCGCTGAAAACAGCGGAAATGATCTCAAGCGTCCGTACAGAAAAGCAGCAGGGCCATCCTGATGAAAAAGAAATTCTGCCGGGCGCCCGCGGTGCTGAATTAAACGGCATCCGCCTTCACAGCGTGCGTCTGCCGGGCCTTATCGCCCACCAGGAAGTCATGTTCGGCATGGACGGCCAGACGCTGAAACTGCGCCATGACTCCTATAACCGGGCTTCCTTTATGTCAGGAGTGAAGCTGTCAGTGGAGCAAGTGATGAAAATCGACCAGCTTGTATACGGACTCGAAAATATTATCGACTGAATCGGCAAGGGGGAGAACATCAAATGAAAATTGCTTTGATTGCTCACGATAAAAAAAAGCAGGATATGGTTCAGTTTACGACCGCATATAAAGATATACTGAGCCATCATGAGTTATACGCGACAGGTACGACGGGCCTGAAAATCCAGGAAGCGACCGGATTGTCTGTTGAACGTTTTCAATCCGGCCCGCTCGGCGGAGATCAGCAAATCGGCGCATTGATTGCAGCAAATGCCCTGGATCTCGTCATTTTTCTGCGCGATCCGTTAACTGCGCAGCCTCACGAACCGGATGTCTCGGCGCTGATCCGGTTGTGTGACGTATACGCGATCCCGCTCGCCACAAATATGGGAACAGCGGAAATCCTCGTCCGGACGCTGGATGGCGGGGCATTTGATTTCCGCAATCTTGTGCGCGGAGGAGAACCGAATGTCTGAACACGTTGATATTCTGGCGTTCGGCGCCCATAGTGATGATGTCGAGATCGGTATGGGCGGCACGATCGCAAAATTTACGGCTCAAGGAAAAACCGCGGTGATATGCGATTTGACCGAGGCCGAACTATCATCTAACGGAACGGTAGGGATAAGAAAAGAAGAAGCGGCAAAGGCGGCCCGAATTCTCGGCGTAAAAGAGAGAATCCAGCTTACGCTTCCCGACCGCGGGCTTTTGAAAAGTGAGGACGGCATCCGCCGGATTGTCAGTGTCATCAGAGCCTGCCGGCCGAAAACCGTTTTCATGCCTTATCCGAAAGACCGCCATCCTGACCACGGCAATGCGGCGGCTTTGGTCGAAGAAGCGGTGTTCTCGGCGGGAATTCATAAATACAGAGATCACCAGGAACTGCCGGCTCATAAGGCTCAGCGCGTATACTATTATATGATCAACGGGTTTCACCGTCCGGACTTTGTAATCGACATAACGGAAACCATCGATCTGAAAAAAGAAAGCCTGCACGCCTATCAAAGCCAGTTTATTCCTACGGCGCAGTCAGTGAACACACCGCTGACCAACGGTTATATCGAAATGGTGGAAGCGAGGGAAAGACTGTATGGCAAAGAAGCCGGGACGGGGTATGCCGAAGGCTTCTTTTCAAAACAGCTTCCCGTTTTGAATGATGATGTTTTTGGGGGCGGACAATGAGACCATTAAAAATAGGGATTACATGCTACCCGAGTGTCGGAGGCTCGGGTATTATTGCGACGGAACTCGGCAAGCTGCTTGCGGAAAAAGGGCACCAGGTTCATTTCATCACATCAAGCATCCCGTTCAGATTAAATACATATCATCCGAATATTCATTTTCATGAGGTGGAAGTCAACCAATACGCGGTATTTAAATATCCGCCTTATGACCTTACGCTGGCGAGCAAAATCGCCGAGGTTGCCGCGAGGGAAAATCTTGATATCATTCACGCGCATTATGCGCTGCCGCATGCGGTATGCGCTTATCTCGCCAAGCAGATGCTCAAGCGCGACATCGGCATCGTGACGACGCTTCACGGTACGGACATCACCGTTTTAGGATATGATCCGTCATTAAAGGATTTAATCCGTTTTGCCATCGAAGCGTCCGACAGAGTGACGGCGGTATCAACCGCGCTTGCCGGAGAAACATATGACTTAATCAAGCCGGATAAAAAAATTGAGACCATCTACAACTTTATTGATGAACGTGTTTATCTTAAGAAAAATACAGAGAGTATAAAAGAGAAACATGGCATTTTGCCGGATGAAAAGGTCGTCATCCATGTTTCGAACTTCAGAAAAGTAAAACGTGTTAAAGACGTCATCCGCGTTTTCCGTAATATCGCAGCCAAAACAAAGGCGAAGCTCCTGCTTGTCGGCGACGGGCCGGAAAAGTGCGTCGCTTGGCAGCTTGTCGAAAAATACGGACTGCAGGATCAAGTGCTGCTCCTCGGAAATCAGGACAGAGTGGAAGAGCTGTATTCCATCAGCGATCTTAAGCTTCTTCTGTCTGAAAAAGAAAGTTTCGGACTCGTCCTCCTTGAAGCGATGGCCTGCGGCGTGCCGTGCATCGGAACAAATATCGGCGGAATCCCGGAAGTGATTAAAGATCAAGTAAGCGGTTTTCTGGTGGAAGTCGGAGATATTCAGGCGGCATCTGAAAAAGCGCTTGCCGTTTTAGAAGATAAACAGCTCAGCAAACGATTGACTGATCATGCGCTGAAAATGGTGGAGACCGCCTTTTCTTCGCAAAGAATCGTCAGTCAGTATGAACGGATTTATGACGAATTGGCAGGACCGGAGTGATCTTATGGAACAGGAATTTGTCAAAGCCCTCCCCATCCTTCATCATCTGATGAAGGCGGGCCATCAGGCGTACTTTGTCGGGGGAGCCGTCAGAGACAGCTATATGAAACGGAAAATAGGTGATGTGGATATCGCAACCAGCGCTTCGCCGAATGAGGTGGAGCGCCTCTTTAAGCGGACTGTCGATGTAGGAAAAGAGCACGGCACCGTAATCGTCTTGTGGGAAGATGAAACCTATGAAGTCACCACTTTTCGCGCCGAATCAGAATATAAGGACTACCGGCGCCCTGAAGCTGTGCGGTTCATTACTTCTTTATCAGAAGACTTAAAGCGGAGAGACTTAACGATAAATGCGATGGCGATGTCTGCCGAGGGAGAGCTGCTTGATTATTTCGGAGGCGCGCATGATATCGGTCAAAAGCTGATCCGTACGGTGGGTAATCCTGAAGACCGTTTTCGGGAAGACGCTCTGCGGATGATGAGAGCCGTCCGCTTTATGAGTCAGCTCGGCTTTCTGTTAGAAAAAGAAACAAGAGAGGCCGTCATAAAAGACAGGGAGCTTTTGGCACATGTATCAGTAGAACGAAAGACCGTCGAATTTGAAAAGCTGATGCAGGGCGCTTCCTCACAAGAAGCGATCCAAACGATGGTGCAAACAGGTCTGATACAAGAGCTGCCCGGCCTTTCCGGTTATGAGCAGCAAATGCTTGAAGCGAGCGGATTTCCGTTTTCTTCTTTAGATGCACGCGAAGAACGCTGGGCAGCGCTGTTATTGTTTCTCGGTCTTTGTCCGAAAAGCGCCGAGGCGTTTTTAAAACAATGGAAACTGCCGGGAAAAGTCATAAAAAAAGCGGTGCAGATCATAAGCGTTTATCCGGCGCAGCTGGAAGCGGAAGCGATGTACCGGGCGGGAGAGGCGCTGTTTTCAGCCGTTAAAATCGGGATGCTGAAAAAGCATAAGACGATTGATGAACAAAAGCTGAAAGAGGTTCAGAGCCTGTATGATCAGCTGCCGATCAAAAGCCTTCGAGACCTCGACATTTCAGGCGCTGATCTGATGAAGCTCAGAAACCGCCGCGCGGGTAAATGGGTGGCCGAGGAACTTCGCCGGATCGAAGAAGCGGTATTGGCAGGGAAGCTCCCTAACCGAAAACATGACATAAAGGAGTGGCTCGCATCATGGGATCAACATTAAGAATCCGATTAATTGATTTATTTTCTGAGGCGGGTGACGGCTTTATCTCCGGGCAGAAAATAAGTGACGCGCTCGGCTGCTCGAGAACCGCCGTTTGGAAACATATAGAGGAGCTCCGCAAAGAGGGCTATGAGGTTGAGGCGGTCAGACGAAAAGGGTACAGGCTCATTAAAAAACCGGGGAAACTCAGTGAATCCGAAATCCGTTTCGGGCTGAAAACAGAGGTTTTGGGCAAACAGCTTCATTACCGGGACGTCCTGCCGTCCACCCAAAAAACCGCTCATGAACTTGCCAATGACGGTGCGCCGGAAGGGACGCTCGTAGTCGCCGATAAACAAACGGCAGGCAGAGGAAGAATGGCCAGAGTGTGGCATTCACAGGAGGGAAACGGGATTTGGATGAGCCTCATTCTGAGACCCGACGTTCCTTTGCAAAAAACGCCTCAGCTCACCCTGTTATCCGCCGTTGCGGTCGTACAGGCCATCGAGGCTTTTACAGGTGTACAGCCCGCCATTAAATGGCCGAATGATTTAATGATTCACGGCAAAAAAGCCGTCGGGATTTTAACTGAGCTGCAGGCAGAAGAAGACCGTGTCCGTTCGGTTATTCTTGGGATCGGCATCAACGTGAACCAGCAGGAAACCGATTTTCCCGGCGAGCTTCAGGACATTGCGACAAGCCTCAGCATGGAAGCCGGCGAAAAAATTGACAGAGCGGGTCTGATACAAGAGATTTTGCTGACTTTTGAAAAACGCTATCAGGATTATTTGAAGCACGGCTTTACACCGATCAAGCTGTTATGGGAAAGCTATGCGGTCGGACTGGGGAACGAGCTCAGAGCGAGAACGCTGCAAGGAACGTTTTACGGGAAATCGCTCGGCATTGATGATGAGGGAGTTCTTCTCCTGGAAACGAGAGCCGGTATAAAGAAGATCTATTCTGCCGATATTGAGCTCAATTAATCTTAGTTGGTACAAGCCTCGTGAATTTGGTATACTTCCTATGGGCAGTATCATAATGAACTGCACCTGATCAGCAGAACAGAGATTACGAAAAGTCTGCCTTGATCCAAAAAAGGACTGGGACAGAGGGATGACATTCGCCGAACGTTAAACAAGTGGGAATCCTTCTTATTTTACAGAAGGCTTTTTTGCTTGCGAAGAATTGGCGGCTCATCTCCTCACCGTTTAGAGGAGGAGAAACAGAATGAAAACAAAACTGGATTTCATGAAAATGAAGGAAAACGGAGAGCCGATCGTGATGCTGACCGCTTACGATTATCCGCAGGCAAAGCTTGCGGAACAGGCGGGAGTCGACATGATTTTAGTCGGGGATTCGCTCGGAATGGTCGTGCTCGGACTCGATTCAACAGTCGGCGTAACGGTCAGTGACATGATTCACCATACAAAAGCGGTAAAACGCGGTGCGAAAAATACGTTTATCGTAACTGACATGCCGTTTATGTCTTACCACCTTTCAAAAGAAGATACATTGAAAAACGCCGCGGCCATTATTCAGGAAAGCGGCGCGGACGCGTTAAAGCTGGAAGGCGGAGACGGCGTTTTCGAATCCATCCGTGCGCTGACTCTCGGCGGAATTCCCGTCGTCAGCCATTTAGGCCTCACACCGCAGTCTGTCGGCGTATTAGGCGGATATAAAGTGCAGGGAAAAGATGAGCAAAGCGCGAAAAAGCTCATTGAAGACAGCATCAAATGCGAGCAGGCAGGAGCGATGATGCTCGTGCTTGAATGCGTGCCTGCTGAACTGACTGCTAAAATAAAAGAAGAAGTATCCATTCCCGTCATCGGAATCGGAGCCGGTTCAAAAGCGGACGGCCAAGTCCTTGTTTATCATGACGTCGTCGGCCACGGCGTGGACAGAACACCCAAGTTCGTGAAGCAATACGCCAAAATCGACGGCACGATTGAGTCGGCCCTCAGTGATTATGTCCGTGATGTGAAAGAACGGGTTTTCCCGGAAGAAAAGCATTCCTTTCAGATAAACCAAACTGTGCTGCAAGGCTTGTACGGAGGAAAGTAAGCGATGAAACAACTGACAGAAACTCAACAGCTGAAAGAATTAATTGCACAATACCGCTCAGAAGGCCGGACGATCGGATTCGTCCCGACAATGGGTTTTCTTCATGAAGGACATCTGACGCTGGTTGAAAAAGCAAGCAAAGAAAACGATATTGTCGTGATGAGCATCTTTGTCAATCCGACTCAATTCGGACCGGGCGAGGATTACGAAGCATATCCGCGGGATTTAAAGCGCGATGCCCGGCTTGCAGAACAGGCGGGGGCAGATGTTTTGTTTACGCCGTCTCCAAGTGACATGTATAAAGGCGAGCAAAATGTTGCCGTGCAAGTGAAAAGGAGAACTGACGTGTTGTGCGGCGCCTCCCGCGTCGGCCATTTTGACGGAGTGGCCACTGTGCTGACGAAGTTTTTCAATCTCGTTAAACCGACCCGCGCCTACTTCGGCCTGAAAGATGCCCAGCAGGCAGCGGTTGTGGACGGATTGATTGAGGATTTCTTTATGGATATCGAATTGGTTGCAGTGGACACGGTCAGAGAAGAAGACGGACTTGCCAAAAGCTCTCGCAACGTCTATCTGACTGAGCAGGAACGCAAAGAAGCGCCGATGATCTATAAAGCATTGCAGCAAGGTGCCGAACTGATCAAAGACGGTGAAAGAAATCCGGAAACCGTCATAAAAACCGTCACCGATATCATCGAAAACACAAGCGGCGTCATTGATTATGCCGAACTGTACGCTTATCCGGAGCTGACTCCGCTTAAAACATTAAACGGCAAGGTCATTCTGGCCTGCGCCGTCCAATTTTCTAAAGCCAGACTGATTGATAATATCATTATTGATATTGATGAATGGGAGAGATCATAATATGTACCGCACTATGATGGCCGGAAAACTGCACCGCGCTACCGTGACGGAAGCCAATTTAAACTATGTCGGCAGTATTACGATTGATGAAGATCTTTTAGATGCCGTCGGAATGCTCGCTAATGAAAAAGTTCAGATTGTGAATAATAACAACGGAGCGAGACTTGAAACGTATATTATTCCCGGTAAGCGGGGGAGCGGCGTCATCTGTTTAAACGGAGCTGCCGCCCGTCTCGTCCAAGAAGGAGATAAAGTCATTATTATTTCTTATCAAATGATGTCTGATCAGGAAGCAAAAAGCCATCAGCCGAAGGTGGCCGTACTGGATGATCAGAATAAAATCGAGCAGATGCTGGGCCAGGAGCCGGCACACACGATTTTGTAAAAGAGCCCCCTTCATGGGGGTTTTCTTTTAAGATTTAGGGGCAAAAGCTGTTTTTCCGCTCCATTTCTCAACAAAACGTGTTACACTTTTCTCGTATGCAAGAATTGAGGTGTCCATTTTAATGAACAAACAACGGTTCGTTGTCATAGATGTCGAAACAACAGGAAATTCGCCGAAAAAGGGCGATAAAATCATTCAAATCGCAGCGGTTGTCATTGAAAATGGACAAATAACTGAGCGGTTTTCAAAATATATCAATCCGAATCAGGTCATCCCGCCGTTTATTGAACAGCTGACGGGAATTTCGTCCGGAATGGTTGAAAATGAACTGCCGTTTGAAGCGGTCGCAGAGGAGATTTTTCATCTGCTTGACGGCGCGTATTTTGTTGCCCACAATATTCATTTCGACCTCGGATTTGTCCGGCATGAACTGAGCGAAGCGGGCTATGAGCTGCCGGATTGTGAAGTGCTTGATACGGTTGAGCTTTCGCGTATTGTTTTCCCGGGGTTTGAAGGATATAAGCTCGGTGAGTTGTGCGCGGAGCTGAATATTGTTCATGACCGCCCTCACCGCGCAGACAGCGATGCGGAGGTTACGGGACTGGTCTTTTTAGACATTTTACATAAACTGAAACATTTGCCTTTACCGACGTTAAAGCAGCTTAGAAGGCTTTCACAGCATTTTATCAGCGATTTGACGCTGCTTTTGGATTCTTTTATACATGAAAGCAGGCCGGCGGAAGAAAAGAGCTGCATTCCATACGCCTCTTTTTCAATCAAAGAGCCCGATCACATTCCGGTTTCCCGTCCGGTGAATGCGGCCATTGACCTTGAAAAGTGGAACGAAGAAAAAGAACAGATCTTATCCGATATCATCCCCCGCTATGAAAAGCGGAAAGGGCAGCTTTCGATGATGGATGAAGTGCTTGGCGCCTTCCGCAATCGGGAGCATGCGCTGATTGAAGCGGCGCCCGGCATCGGAAAAACGATCGGTTATCTCGTTCCGGCTGTTTTATTTGCCAAAGCGGAACAAACTCCCGTGATTATCAGCACGTACTCTACTCTTTTGCAGCAGCAGATCATGTCTAAAGATCTTCCGCTTTTGGAGCGTATGTTTCCTTGGCCGGTCAAAGCCGCTATTTTAAAAGGGAAATCACATTATCTGTGCCTGCCTAAGTTTGAACATATTCTGCATGAGGAAGATGACAACTATGATGCGGTTTTGACGAAAGCACAGCTTCTCGTCTGGCTGACGGAGACTGAAACGGGCGACGCCGCTGAGCTGAATCTTCCATCAGGCGGCAGATTGCTGTGGGAGCGCATGGCTTACGATGAGAATTCTTTTTTGAAAAAAGGGAAGGACTCGGCTGCCGGGTTTTATGAACGGGCTAAAGAAAAAGCGCAGGCCGCAGATCTGATTATCACAAACCATGCTTTGCTGTTTTCAGATCAAAGCAGTGAAACGAAAAAACTGCCTGCAAGCGGAACGGTCATCATTGATGAAGCGCATCATTTCGAACGCGCTGCCAGCGAGCACCTCGGGAAGAGAGCTTCATACATCGGACTGCACACAAAGCTCAGCCGAATCGGAACCTTAAAGGAACACGGACTGTTAAAGCGGATGAGGAAACTGTTTTATACGTATGAACTGCCGGCGGAAAGTTTTTTTGACGCCGATGAGTGGATGAAGCATATTCAATCGGAAAGCGACGCATTTTTCAGTTCAGTGCATTCTTTTGTCAAACGAAGAAAACCTAAAGACGATCTGAACCGTCTCGTCTATAGTCTCAATCATAAAAGCCAGGATAAAGGGTTTCACATGATAACGGACGGAGCGGAGCGGCTTTGTGCGATGCTGGATCAGCTGCTTGACATGTTTTCAGTACAGGAGAAACTGTTACATCAAAAGCTTGATCAGATGAAAAGCGGAGCGGCTTTTTTAGCGGCCGAATATGTAAAGTGTATCAGGGGGCTGAAAGAATATCGCGATACGTTCAGCAGGCTGCTGTTTGAAAATGATGAGAAAGAAGCCGTTTGGGTTGAAATTGACGCGAAAGGCGCAAAAAACGCCGTCAGCATCTATGCGCAGCCTTTGGAGCCCGGTGAAATGCTGGCAGACCAGTTTTTCGCCCGCAAAAAAAGCGTTGTGCTCACATCAGCGACCTTAATGGTGGAGCAGTCTTTTCAATTTATGATTGAAAGGCTCGGACTTGCGGATTTTTATCCGCGCACCAAAAGCATCCCGTCTCCTTTTTCTTACGATGATCAGATGAACGTCATCATTCCGAAAGAGATGAAATCCGTTAAATATGACGGGGAGCGGGAAGTCATTGAGCATATTGCCAAGTATGCGGAAATCATGTCAAAGGGAAAACAGCCGAAGATCCTTGTCCTGTTTACGTCTCATGATATGCTGAAAAAAGTGTATCAGGAACTGAAACTCAGTATGGAGATCTCAGGCATTCAGCTTCTCGCCCAAGGTATTTCGGGCGGGAGTCCCGGTAAATTAATGAAAACCTTTAAAACGGCAAGCCGGGCGATTTTGCTCGGGACGAATCATTTCTGGGAAGGCGTTGATTTTCCGGGGGATGAATTGTCAACTGTCATGATCGCAAGACTTCCTTTCAGGGCGCCTGACAATCCGCTTCACGCCGCAAAATGCGAATTTGCCAAGAAGCAGGGGAAAAATCCGTTTCAGACGATTTCCCTGCCTGAGGCTGTGTTAACGTTCAGACAGGGGATCGGGCGCCTGCTCCGTACGGCGGGAGACAAGGGAACAATCGTTCTTTTAGATCAGCGTGTAAAGACGGCGGGTTACGGACGGCTGTTTCTTGAAGCGCTCCCGACTTCATCTCTTTTGGAGCTGACGGATGCCGAACTCGGGGCTTATGTCAGCCAAACGGAATAAAAGCCGCATAAACGCGGCTTTCGTGGTGTGGGATGAGGAATTGTTTTTATAGTAAAAGCGGGTTCATGCCGCCTTGTGATTTTATTATGCCGCGGGCGCATCCCGTTATGACTAACAAAATTTGTTCGACCGATGGAGGGTATAAAAATGGAAAGCAAAATTGAAATTCTGTCAACGATTAATGTGGAGCATTCAGATGATTTATATAAAATCGTCGATACATTAAACCGGACTTTGAAACGGGACAATCTGATGTTCGGCCTTGCGCTCGACGAAGAAAATCAAAATGAAGCGGTCTTCACCATTTATCGTACATAGGTGAAAAAGATGAGAAAAAAAGCATTAATATTTACAGCCGTATTTGGTATTATTTTTTTAGCAGTTCTTTTATTTTCGGCCGGCATTTTTAAATCTGCAATGGCTCAAAAAGAAGAAGGCCACGAAACAGCTGCCGCAGCCGCTAAAGAAAAAACGGATCTGACAGATGCTGAGAAAGTGGAGACCTTTGTCGGCAAACAGAAATATTATGTTGTTACCGGAACGGATAAACATGGAAAAGATATGTATGTATGGGTTCCGGCCGACAAAAAAGCAAAAATCCTCTCAAAAAAAGCCAGTGACGGCATTTCAAGCGGCAAGGCTGCCAAGATCGTTCGGGACGAAGGGCTTGTTTCCAAGCTGAATGGCGTTCACCCGGCGAGAGAAAACAATGTTCCGTTATGGGAAGTGACCTATATCAACAAAAGCGGGCAGTATAGCTTTAGCTATGTGGACTTTACAAGCGGCAAGATTCTCAAAAACATCACACCGTGAGACGTATTAGGGGGAGTTCAAGTTGAAATTGGCAAAAAGAGTATCCGCATTAACACCGTCTGCAACACTTGCAATTACTGCAAAAGCGAAAGAGCTGAAAGCAGAAGGCCATGATGTCATCGGCCTCGGAGCAGGAGAACCGGATTTTAATACGCCTCAGCACATTATAGATGCCGCGGTGCGTTCCATGAATGAAGGCCACACAAAATATACGCCTTCAGGCGGTCTGCCGGCGCTGAAAGACAGTATCGCAAAAAAATTCAAAAACGATCAGGGGATTGAATATAAGCCGTCAGAAATCATTGTCTGCACCGGAGCGAAACACGCTCTGTATACATTATTTCAGGTCATTCTTGATGAAGGGGACGAAGTGATTATACCGACTCCTTACTGGGTCAGCTACCCTGAGCAGGTGAAACTGGCAGGGGGGCGTCCCGTCTATGCAGAAGGGCTGGAATCCAATCAGTTTAAAATTTCACCGGAGCAGCTGAAGCAGGCTATCACCGAGAAAACAAAAGCGCTCATTATCAATTCACCGAGCAACCCGACAGGTGTTATGTATACGAAAGAAGAGCTTGCGGAACTTGGAAAAGTGTGTCTGGAGCATGGCATTCTGATCGTTTCCGACGAGATTTATGAGAAGCTTACATACGGAGGAAAAAAACACGTCTCAATCGCACAGCTTTCAGATGAATTGAAAGAGCAGACGATCATCATTAACGGCGTTTCGAAATCTCACAGCATGACGGGCTGGAGGATCGGCTATGCGGCGGGTTCGGAGACGATTATTAAAGCGATGACGAGCCTTGCGAGCCACAGCACATCAAATCCGACGTCCATCGCTCAATACGGCGCTATTGCGGCCTATAACGGTCCGGCTGAGCCGCTGGAAGAGATGAGACAGGCATTTGAGCACAGACTGAACACCATTTACGCTCAGCTCAGTGAAATTCCCGGATTCACCTGTGTCAAGCCTGAAGGGGCGTTTTACTTGTTCCCTAACGCCAAAGCGGCCGCAGAAAACTGCGGATTCAAAGATGTCGATGAATACGTCAAGGCGCTTCTGGAAGAAGAAAAAGTCGCCATCGTGCCGGGCTCGGGCTTCGGCTCACCGGACAACGTCCGTTTATCTTACGCAACGTCACTTGATCTTTTAGAAGAAGCGGTCGAAAGAATCCGCCGCTTCACGGAAAAACACAGCTGATTCTGAAAAAGCGGCTTTTAAAGCCGCTTTTCACTTGCATTGACCCCGTTAGAGTAGAACGGGTATAATAAAGTGATGAAAAAAGAGATTCAGGCAGATTCCTGAATGTCTTTCTTGTTCTGGAGGGAAAGAGTTTGAAAACAACAATCAACCAAGTGTATAAACACACAGGCGAGGAAGTAACGATTGGAGCTTGGGTCGCTAATAAACGCTCAAGCGGTAAAATCGCATTTTTACAGCTGAGAGACGGTACCGGCTTCATTCAGGGAGTTGTCGTCAAAGCTGAAGTAGAAGAAGACATCTTCCAAATCGCGAAATCAGTGACGCAGGAAACGTCACTTTATGTAAAAGGAATTGTGAAAGAGGACGAGCGTTCACCGCTTGGCTATGAGCTTGCTGTTACATCCATTGAAGTCATTCACGAAGCGACTGATTATCCGATTACGCCTAAAGAGCACGGTACGGAATTCTTAATGGATCACAGACATTTATGGCTCCGTTCGAAACGCCAGCACGCAATTATGAAAATCCGCAACGAAATCATCCGTGCGACTTATGAATTTTTCAACAAAGAAGGCTTCGTGAAAGTTGATCCGCCGATTTTGACGGGAAGCGCTCCGGAAGGCACGACTGAGCTGTTCGCGACGAAATATTTTGATGAAGATGCCTTCCTGTCTCAAAGCGGCCAGCTGTATATGGAAGCAGCTGCAATGGCGCTCGGAAAAGTATTCTCTTTCGGACCGACGTTCAGAGCGGAAAAATCGAAAACGAAACGCCATCTCATCGAATTCTGGATGATTGAGCCTGAAATGGCATTTGTTGAATTTGAAGAAAACCTTGAAGTTCAGGAGAATTATGTTGCATACATCGTGCAAAGCGTGCTGGAACATTGTAAGATCGAGCTGAACACATTAGGAAGAGACACATCGAAGCTTGAACAAATCAAAGCGCCATTCCCGCGCATTACGTACGATAAAGCGATCGAATTCCTGAAAGAAAAAGGCTTTGACGATATTGAGTGGGGAGATGACTTCGGTGCGCCGCATGAAACAGCGATCGCAGAAAGCTATGACAAACCGGTGTTTATCACTCATTATCCGACGTCATTAAAACCGTTTTATATGCAGCCTGCCAAAGATCGTGACGATGTCGTGTTATGTGCCGACTTAATCGCTCCGGAAGGCTACGGGGAAATCATCGGCGGTTCAGAACGCGTTCATGATATGGATTTATTGGAAGAAAGATTAAAAGAACACGGTCTGGATTCAGATGCTTACAAATGGTATGCTGAACTCAGACAATACGGTTCTGTTCCGCACTCCGGCTTCGGCCTTGGACTTGAGCGGACAGTGGCTTGGATCAGCGGAGCGCCTCACGTGCGTGAAACGATTCCGTTCCCGAGACTTCTGAACCGTCTGTATCCGTAATAGTTATGAAAAACGAAGTCTCCTGCAAGGGAGACTTTTTCTAAGTAAAGGGGAAAGCTCCCGGAGATAACCTTTTACAGTAAGAGGTGTAAGGATGAAAAAACAGCAATTTATAGATATGCAGGAACTCGGCATTTCAAGCATTCCCAACCTGCTGCTGACACATTACCGGCAGCTTGGGCTGAATGAAACCGAATTGATCCTGCTTTTGAAGATTAAAATGCATTTGGAAAAAGGCTCTTATTTTCCGACGCCGTTTGAACTTCAATCAGGCATGTCCATCTCTGCTGAAGAATGTACAAGCTGCCTGAGAATGTTTATTCAAAAAGGTTTTCTGTTTATTGAAGAATGTGAAGACCATAACGGTATAAAGTTTGAAAAATATTCTCTGCAGCCGTTATGGGCGAAGCTGTATGATTACATGCAGCATTCACAAAACGAAACGCAGGAAAGAACGTCAGAAAGAGAACAAAAAAGCCTGTATACCATCTTTGAAGAAGAGTTCGGAAGACCGCTGTCGCCGCTTGAATGCGAGACGCTGGCCATATGGCAGGATCAGGATCAGCATGATGCGATTCTGATTAAACACGCCTTAAAAGAAGCCGTTTTATCGGGGAAACTCAGTTTTCGCTATATTGACCGGATTTTATTTGAATGGAAAAAGAACGGCTTCAAAACGGTTGAGCAGGCGAAGGCGCACAGCCAAAAATTCCGGCGTGTTCAAACGAAACAAAATGATCCGCAAAAAGAGTATACGAGGCAGGTGCCTTTTTACAATTGGCTGGAACAATAACATGAGAAGGGGAGAAACGTGTTAAATTTAAAGCAGATTGAATATTGTCTTGAAAAAATCGGCGATATGTTTCCGCACGCAGAATGTGAACTTGTCCATTCAAATCCTTTCGAATTGGTTGTGGCAGTCGCATTATCCGCGCAATGTACGGATGCTCTCGTCAACAGAGTGACAAAAACGCTATTTCAAAAATATAAACGGCCCGAAGATTATCTTGCCGTATCGCTGGAAGAACTCCAGCAGGATATTAAATCAATCGGCCTGTACCGTAATAAAGCCAAAAATATTCAAAAGCTGAGCAAAATGATCATCGAAGAGTACGGCGGAGAAGTGCCGAAAGACCGGGATGAGCTTGTGAATCTGCCGGGTGTCGGACGGAAAACGGCAAATGTGGTCGTGTCTGTTGCTTTCGGCGTACCTGCGATTGCAGTAGACACTCATGTGGAGCGGGTCTCTAAACGGCTCGGTATCTGCCGCTGGAAGGACTCTGTTTTGGAAGTAGAGAAAACATTAATGAAAAAAGTGCCGAAAGAGGATTGGTCTGTTACGCACCACAGATTAATATTTTTCGGCAGGTATCATTGTAAAGCGCAATCTCCCCGCTGTGCGGAATGTCCTTTGCTTCCGCTATGCAGAGAAGGGCAGAAGCGTGACAAAAAAGGGCTGGTGAAACGGTGACGGCGATTGACATTCTGGCAGGCTATGAAACATACCTGCGCAGCCTTACGGACTTGGAAAGCCACGAGATCAAAACGGCGCTGCGCCGCCATCCGCTGTATATGGATTTCAGCGGTCAGCCAACAGTGCAGCCATGGAGGGAAAGGGGCGAATATGTCCCGTTTCTGTTTCAGATTTGGAACGAAACGAAAGAAACGCTGCTTCCCGTTTTTCAAACAAGAAAATCGAGATGTGATCAAAATGACATGCTGAAGGGAATTGCCTGTCTGATTGCCGCTTTTCACTGGACGGCAGGGGAGCGGGTTACATCACTCGACTGGACTGTGCTTGAAACAAAACATTTTCCCGCCGAACCGATCAATTGGGCGGAGCGAATGGCGTTTATTTTAACGAAACCGACTCAATTTCACTCGTTTATTCAGCTTGATGAATTGATGACGGAGATGAAGAAGCAATATCATAAACATGAAGCCATGAACAAATGTTAAAAACCTCCTTTTCTCATAAGGAGGTTTTTTTGTATGAAAAAAATCCTTCACCTGTTTGAGGTGAAGGATTTCGTCCGCTAATGAGCGGAATTTGACTGGATGGTTGACGAATTGGACTGCCCGTTGATATTTGAAGATGAGTCTTGGTTTTTGTCCGTTTGACCGCTGTCAGGTTTATTTGTGCCGTCTGAACCGGAATCGGAATCATTATCAGAGCCGTTATCTTGCTGTCCGTTGTTATCCGTCCCGTTACCGGGCTGATTCTGATTGTTGTCATCCGTTTGATCCTTATCGGATTGATCCTGATTTTTATCTGAGTCATCAGTGGGTGTTTGATCCGATCCGTCAGACGTATCTGTCTGATTGTCATCTGTGTTTGAATCATCGGTTTGCGTCTTGTCTTTATCTTTATCTTCATCAGACTTCTGTTCATCGTCAGTCGCTTTATCTTTATCTGCATCGTCTTCTTCATCTTTCGGGACTTTGAAAGATGCTGATGCCGTATCGCTTTTTCCGTCATCGTTTTCCGCTGTCACCTGGAAGCTGTATGTGGAGCCTGGCGTGACATCTGAGACGACGGCTTCTTTTGCCGAACTGTTTTGAATGTCACTATAGCTTCCGCCGTCAACGGATTGTTTGACATTGAATGTTGCATCACCGTCATAATCCCAGCTTAAGGTTAATGATTTTTTATCTTTGTCGTATTTCACTTGCAATCCTGTCGGTTTATCGGCTTTTTCTTTCGTGTACGTTTTAGAAACGGCAGTTGGCTGCGTTCCTTTCACGAAGTACTCCGTCACTTTTTTATCATCCGGTGTATTCGGTCCGGCTAAAGCGGCAGGATTCGAGCCTTTCTCAACCGTTTCTTTGACGACGCTGTCAGGCTGCTTGAAGCTTCCTTTACCGTCATCAACGTATGAGATCAGCTTTTGGAAAATCCGTTTTGCGACTTGCTGGTCAGCAGAAGACAGTGATTTCTTACCTGCTTTGTTGCCAGACTCAACTCCGGTCCAAACCGCTGCTGTATATTGAGGGGTGTATCCGACAAACCATGAGTCTGGGACTCCGCCTTGTGCGATATTATATTTTTGAATGTCCTCTTTAGTAAAGTTAGTGGTACCCGTTTTACCGGCGACTTCCACGTTCGGTACTTGAGCTAGTCTGCCTGTTCCTGACTGCACGACTGTTTTGAGCATATCGGTAATCATGAATGCCGTGTAATCGCTCATAGCACTTTTCGGTTTCGGTGTTAAATCAAGCTTAGTGCCGTCATTAAATTCAATCGATGTGACCGCATGCGGTTCATTGTACGTTCCGTTATTTCCGAAAGCGCTGTAGGCGCCCGCCATTGTCATAGTAGATACACCGCGGTTATCCTGACCAAATCCTCCGATCGAATAAGATTCGGTTACACTCTCTTTGTTTAATCCTAGTCCTAAGTCATTTGCGAAGTCGACGGCATTATCTTTACCGGCTGCTTGATATGCTTTCAGAGCCGGAATATTACGCGAGTCTGAGAGGGCCTCTCGCATTGATATCATATTTCTGTATTTATTGTCGTAGTCGTGAATCGGTGTGCCGTCAGAGTACGTATAAGCCGAATCATCAATCTGCTCATACGTCGACCATTTTTTATTTTCAATGACCGGGCCGTAATCCAGAATCGGTTTTATCGTTGAACCGGGCTGGGTTTTACCTTGTGTTGCATAATTGAATCCCCCGGTAGTTCTGTTCCGTCCTGCTCCGATGGCGCGGATTTCTCCGTTTGTCGTATCAAGGAGCGTGACGCCGCCCTGCATGCCTTCGGTAAATCCGGCTGTGTCGCCGTTCATCAATTGATCAAGATAATCTTGTGCTTTCGTATCAAGAGTCGTATAAATTTTCAGTCCGTCAGTTGAAATATCGACGTCTTTCTTTTCTTTTGTCTCAATTTCTTTCATAACTTCTTCAACAAAAGCGCTGTATTTATTTGTGTCCTTTTTATCGTATTCCTTTTGGCTGACGACGCCTTCATCTTTCATGGACACTTTCTTCGCTTTTTGGTATTCAGAATTTGAAATGAATCCTTGCTTTTCCATTAAGCTGAGAACAATGTTTCGGCGTTTTTCGGAAGCCTTCGGATTTTTAACCGGGTTATATCCGGTCGGGCTTTGCGGCATTCCGGCAAGCGTCGCCGCCTGTTCAACCGTAAGCTTGCTCAAATCTTTTACGCCGAAGAATTCTTCAGCCGCTTTACCGACGCCATAGGCGCGCGGTGAGAAATAAATTCTGTTTAAATACATTTCTAAGATTTCATCTTTAGAATAATGGCGCTCCAGCTGCAGTGAAAGCCACACTTCCTGTGCTTTCCGTTTAATCGTTTTCTGATGGGTCAAAAGCGAGTTTTTCACAACCTGCTGGGTGATTGTGCTTCCTCCCTCTGAACCGAATCCATCCGTAAAGTTGGCGACCAAGGCGCCTCCGATCCGGATCGGGTCTATACCGTGGTGCTTATAAAAACGGGCGTCTTCAGTTGCGATAAATGCTTCTTTCACAACATCGGGTATATCCTTAATCGGGACGTAGGTTCGTTTTTCGCCGCCCACTTCCGCGATTTCTTTGCCGTTTTTATCGTAAATCGTTGAAGAGTAAGGCGTTTTCAGCTTTGCTTCGTCCAAAGAGGGCGCGCCGGAAACCAAAACGGCAAATGCCGCCGCTCCGCCGACTATGCCAAGGACAAACAGAATAACCAAGGACAGCACAATCTTTTTGAATAAACCGCCTTTACGCTGTTTCTTGCCTTTTTTCGGTGAAGAGGGCTTAGTGCTTTTCGTCTGCCTTGCCTTACGGCGTTCTTCACGGCTCATAAATTGATCTGACATAACATCTCAACCTTTCGTTTATCAACCTTTCGCTCAGTCTACTGTTCCTGCGAAAAATAAAGCTGTTCAATAATACTAATATAATCAATTCTCGGTGAGTATCCAAGGGAAATCGGAAAGGAAGCATCTTCTAATTCGTCTTTGCGAATCGATTTTCTGCCGTTCTTCTCCTTTCTGTCCCAAAAGACAAACAGCTTGTCGGCTTCGAGGAAATAAACCTTTCCGAAAGCGGATATAATAACAAAACAAATGCCGTCTTGCCTGACCACCTGCTTCATATGCTCAATCTGATGATCATGAAAATTCTGCAGGGGAAATGCCGTTTTGTTTTTTGTTTCTTTTGCCTCAAAATCAATGTAGCGTCCTTTATAAATGCCGTTGTAGTCAGTTGTTGAAGACTGTTTAAAATAAGCTTCCTTAATGACTGCGGCGCTTCTTTTCGGATAGTGGACGTTTACAATCTGGACGGGTGTCGGCTTTTTGTGAATGACAGCAATTTGGTTAGCCAGATAATACTTATTCGTTTCATTCAGGTCGTCTTCGAGGGTCATGCCGCGATTACTGTATGAATGGGTCCGTTTCTGGCTGTTTTGGGATGAAACCGTTTTGTTCGGCTGAAAAGTTTTTCCATTCGGGTACCGAATCACTTTTTCCATCCTCCTTATCAAACTAATAGTGACGGAAGTGAATGAACGTGCATAAACGACAGACCGTAACCGCCATTCTTCGCCTGATCGAAAAAGAGACAAAAATAAAAAATGCCGATAATATTTCCCGGACGAATGCCTATAAAGCATATTATGACCGCCATCCTGAGATCAAGTGGCCGCTTTTGGCATCCTTTGTGTCCCGCAATGCGGGCTGGTCGATGACTGATTTAAGAGGCGTTCTTTATCAGGAGGGTCTTGACAGCAGTCAGAAAAACTGGTTTTTCCTTTCGTATGAAAGGGCGAATTGGCTGATTTTTTCTGATGCCTATCCTCAGCTTCTGGTCTACCAGTGGTCAAAACAAATCGGCGAACCTCTTTTCCGTCATCTTCCTCATTTCCGCGTCTCGGCTTTTATGCAGGAAGAATGGTTTCGCTTTTGGCGTGACGGAGATACGGAACGGCTCATGTATGCTCTTATTATAAATGAACAAAACACTATCCAAGCACCTATTATACAAAATCCTTCGTTTAAAAAGAATGTTTTTGGCACGATTCCTTTTTATTTAAGTGATTGGTTTCACTTTAATACGGTGATATTCCCTTCATTTGACGGACATTTATACGGAATTTCCGTCAAACGGTTTTCGAAAATCGAAGAAAGAATTACGCTCGGAAAACAGCTGGCCCGCCTTCTGTTCAGTCCTGATCTGCACGCTTCTTTTTACCGTTTTCTTGATACCGTTCCTCATACCGGTTCGCGCTTTGATATGGAGAAAATGATCGGCATCAAAAAAAGAACATCACCGATGCTGAGGACAACCTATCCCATTGTTGCCCACCCATTAGACGGCGAAAGGGCGGATTGGTTTCAAAAAAGGTTAAGAAAAGGGGCTTTCTTACAGGAGAAAATGCCGAAACAGCTTGAACTGACGGACTGGTACTTCCAAAAAAGACGGGAGCTCCATGCGCTCTTCGCGGTGAAAGAGTGGCTGAAGAAATGAAAAAGCCCGAAACCGTTCGCTGGGGTTTCGGGCTGCTGATGTGTTACGTGGAAGGGCGGTTTGGGCCGCCTAATTTTTTATCAAGCGTATCAGTCGTTTTTGCTTCGGTTTTTTGCTGTTTACCTGCATTTTTCGGTCTCGTTTTCATACGGCACCTCCTCAACTGTATCGTTTGCATTAACGTGCCGGTTCATACAAAGTTTGCGGCACTTTTTTGTCGAAAGGCACGCCTTTTAGGATAATCTCTGTTTGTTTGCCGAACTGCTTCTAGTTTTGTCATGTGCAGAGGAGAGCGGTATGAAAACGAGAATTATATTCTAAAGAGACGCAAGTGATAAAAGGGAGGAACATGAATGTCTGTTTACACGAGCAAGGCTGATATTCTCCGTCTGCTTTCTGATATTGAAATCCGGATTTCTGCTGCTGAAAAAACGCTTACCCAGGCAGTCAGATCCTGTCAGGCGGAAGCTGAAGAAATCAGACAGGAGAAACTTTCCCGCCTTGAGGAAGAGGCGCGGGAGCTTCATGTTTGTATTGATGACCTGTTTTTGGCTGACCGGCGTAAAAAGGATTTGCCGAGAGCCTGCCGGATCAGCTGATTTTATGCAAAAACTTTGGTACCATATGTACTGAGGTGAGTCCGTTTGCAGACACAGTCGTTATTGGAGCTGACAGAACAAATGATAAAGGCGGTTCTTGAAGCCGAAAAAAGGTATCAGGATGGAAAAGAGTCAGGCCGTTCATATGATTTTTTTGAGACTATTAAACCCGATGTTGAAAAAAGAGACCGGCTTTGCGCGCTTTGGACTAAAGCAGCGCTTGCGTTTATTCAGGAAAACCGTCCGAAATACGTTCATCACGCACAGATTCAGGCCGTTACAGAAAATTTCGGAGAGCTGATGCTCCAATCATATGTTCATCATATTCATAAAAAAAGATACAGAGATTTAACTGAATCTGTTTTATATACGCTTCGTATATTAAGGGATGAAATTGAAAAAGAAGGCAGCTGAAAACGGCTGCCTTCTTTTATATAAAGGGGTCGGGTATGTTATTCATACGCCGGGTTTTCTGCTCCACTTGCTTCGAGAACCTTCATACTGTTTCGAAATTCGGTTGCGGTGAGATGGCCTTGAATATAGAGGAATTTTGCAAAGTCCATCAGTTTATCTGCACAATCTGTTTCATATTTTTTCACTTCAGCAAAACGCTTTCTTAAGTATGATACGTTCATAATGGTGCATCCCCTCTCATGTATGTTGAGATTATGGTAACATAACGATTCGACTTTTTTCTGTTTTTAAAAAATTAAGACTTTCGACAGCATTTGACAAAGATCAGAATCTCCGAAAGCACATAACCAAGGCGGAATTCATACATATATAGCAGAAACTTAGTGAGAGACAAGGGGGAATGTCATATGCAATGGAGAGCGCAGCCCTATCAAAATATGTACCAGCAGCCGGCGGGATATTTCTACCCGCAGCAGATACAGCCGCTGCAGCAGCCGAGTCCGCAGCAGATACAGCCATTGCAGCCGCCGCCATATCATCAGCAAGGGCAGTACCCGCAGCAATTTTATCCGAATCAGGAATACGGTCATGTGCAGCAGCCGTTTGCTCCCCCTCCTCCTCAGGCAGCCATGCCCGGGGGGCAGCCGGGGTTTGTGAATCCTTACCCCGTTCCCAGACCGAATCAGCAGCAGTCTTCCCAATTCTCAGGCATACTCTCCCAGTTTAAAAAAACGAACGGACAGTTTGACTTTAATAAAATGATAGATACAACGGGGCAGATGGTAAGCGCCGTAAATCAGGTCGGATCGCTGGTGAAAGGCCTCACCAATATCTTCAAATAAAAAGCATGAATGATATCCATCATTCATGCTTATTTTTTAGGGAAAAAGAGGGTAAGCGTCTGTTCATTCCAGGATGTTTCCATATCTTCTTCACTCACCTTATACGGGAGGACAACGGTTCTTGTCATGCTTGAAGACACGTGGGATGAATGAGCCTGTTTATGATCGTAGCGGATTGTAACGTGAAGGTAGCACCCTTTCGTTTCCACCAGCATATCCCCGTCACGGAATGTCTCGGGAACGCTGATATCAACCGCGAGGCCCGTCGGCTCTTCTCTGACGTCAATCGTCACTTGCGCTTCAGTAAAAGCCGAATTGACAAGGTGCTGAAAACCCTGCATCAATTCTGCGAAGGGACCTGAGTGAAAAAATTGGTCCATCGCATGGCTGATGATGTCCTCATTTCTTTGCGGATCAAGTTTATCGTTTTGTGATTGATCCATATGACCACCGCCTTTTTACAAACAGACTATGCGATGTTATGCTGTATGGTTAAGAATTGAAGGAAAAAAGAAAGTATGGTTAAATAGTGGAGAATAAACTGGTAACGGATTCACATTTAGGAAGGGGAGCACAACACATTGCTGAAAAAATTATTCGGATTGGGAGACAGCCGGAAAAAGCCGGCCGAAGAAGTGATTTTTTCTCCGGCTGACGGAGCGGTGATGGATTTGGCTTCAGTGCCGGATCCTGTATTTTCACAAAAAATGATGGGGGACGGGATCGCCGTCGAGCCTGCAAACGGAGACATTGTTTCACCGGTTGAGGGAGAAGTGATTCAGCTGTTTCATACAAAACATGCTGTCGGCATCCGCACCCTTTCCGGAGCGGAACTTTTGATACATGTCGGTTTGGACACCGTCAATATGAACGGCGAAGGCTTTGAAGCGCATGTAAAAGAAGGAGACAAAGTGAAAACAGGCGATCTGCTTTTAACGTGCCGGCTGGATTTAATAAAAGAAAAAGCAAGCAGCACCGTCATCCCTATGGTG
The DNA here is from genome assembly GCF_042296235.1 of Bacillus sp. A1. NCBI lineage: Bacteria > Bacillati > Bacillota > Bacilli > Caryophanales > Bacillaceae > Bacillus > Bacillus sp. A1. The sequence continues at coordinate 2,224,479 of NZ_CP141181.1, read as the reverse complement.
ATTATGAATGGCGATGCCGCAGAACCTTTGCAATTTGCAGGCGCAAATGAAGCGAAAAAAGGACAAACAGAGCTTTTTACGATAAAAATGAAGTAGGCAGGGGCTGATTCCCTGCTTTTTTTCTTGTGCAGGATTTTCATCTAGCCAGGCAAACAAATATTCGGTAAACTGTACCTCATAAAGAGGTGTGAACGATGAAGAAAAAATCACTGAGCGAACTGATACAGGAATTAAAAAATCATGAAAATATTGTGCATTGGCATGAAGAGGAACCGCGGGAGGCGAAAACCATGCCGATGCCGGAGCAAGTAGATCCGAACATTCGGGCGGCTCTCGAAAAGAGGGGGATCGAGCGGCTCTTTACACATCAATACTCCGCTTTTCAGACGGTTCAAAACGGAGAAAGCATTGTGGCTGTCACACCGACGGCCTCCGGAAAAACACTGTGCTATAATCTTCCGGTTCTTCAGTCTATCGCGGAAGATGCTTCAAGCCGCGCGCTTTATTTATTTCCGACAAAGGCGCTCGCGCAGGATCAAAAAAGCGAGCTGAACGAAATCATAGACGAGATGGGCATGGACATTAAAAGCTTCACCTATGACGGAGATACGTCTCCGGCCATCAGGCAGAAAGTCAGAAAAGCCGGGCATATTGTGATCACAAATCCCGATATGCTTCATTCAGCCATTCTTCCCCATCATACAAAATGGGTGAGTCTGTTTGAAAACCTGAAATATATCGTCATTGATGAATTACATACGTACCGCGGCGTATTCGGCAGCCATGTGGCGAACGTCATCCGCCGTTTAATGAGAATCTGCGCTTTTTACGGAAGCAAGCCGTCATTTATCTGTACATCCGCCACAATCGCCAATCCGAGGGAGTTGGCGGAGCAGCTGACGGGAAAATCAGTGCGCCTGATTGACGACAACGGTGCCCCGGCCGGAAGAAAGCACTTTGCTTTTTACAACCCTCCGATTATAAATAAACCGCTGCATATTCGAAAAAGCGCCACCGTGGAAGTGAACGAACTTGCCAAAACTTTTTTTAAAAATAAGATCCAGACGATTGTTTTTGCAAGAAGCCGTGTCCGGGTTGAAATTATTTTAAGCCACATTCAGGAGATCGTAAAAAAGGAAATCGGCGCGAAGTCTGTCAGAGGTTATCGCGGCGGATATCTTCCGAAAGAAAGAAGAGAAATAGAGCGGGGGTTAAGAGACGGCAGCATTCTCGGGGTTGTCAGCACAAACGCGCTGGAGCTTGGCGTTGATATCGGCCAGCTTCAGGTCTGCGTGATGACGGGGTACCCGGGCAGTGTCGCGAGCGCATGGCAGCAGGCGGGCCGGGCCGGACGGCGGCAGGGAGAGGCGCTTATCGTGATGGTGGCGAACTCTGATCCGATTGACCAATATATTGTGCGCCATCCTGATTATTTCTTTAAACGCTCGCCTGAATCTGCAAGGATTAATCCCGATAATCTCATTATACTGGTCGATCACCTGAAATGCGCCGCGTATGAGCTGCCTTTCAGAGCCGATGAAACATTCGGAGAAAATGATGCAAGAGACATTCTCGAGTATTTAGAGGAAGAAGGGGTGCTTCACGAAAACCGCGAACGCTATCACTGGGCGAGCGAATCTTTTCCCGCCTCCAACATCAGTCTCCGTTCGGCGTCACAGGAAAACGTGGTCATCGTTGACCGGTCAGAGACGGCTGATGTAAAAATCATCGGAGAAATGGACCGTTTCAGCGCGATGACGCTTCTTCATGATGAAGCGATTTATCTTCATGAAGGGGTGCAGTACCAGGTTGAAAAGCTTGATTGGGACCATAAAAAAGCGTACGTACGAAAGGTCGATGTCGAATATTATACAGATGCCAATTTAGCGGTGCAGCTGAAAGTGCTGGACATTGACAGAACGGACAGCAGAAAGAAAACGGCCTTACATTTCGGCGATGTAACCGTGAACGCACTTCCGACAATATTTAAAAAAATTAAAATGACGACATTTGAAAATATAGGATCAGGGCCGATTCATCTTCCAGAAGAAGAACTGCATACCAGTGCTGCCTGGCTTGAATTGAAAGAGACGGATTCGGAGATCGGCGAAAAAACGCTTGAACAGCTGCTTTTAGGCATTGCCCACGTCCTGCAGCATATCGTGCCTGTATACGTCATGTGCGACCGAAATGACGTGCATGTCGTGCCGCAAATCAAAGCCGCACATACCGGACTTCCGACAATCTTTCTGTATGATCATTATCCGGGCGGAATCGGACTTGCTGATGAAGTATATAAGCGATTTGATGAAATCAATGAAGGGGCTGAGCGCCTGATCAGACAATGTCCATGTCAAGACGGATGTCCTTCCTGCATCGGCTCCGAAATAGAAGGAATAGATGCAAAGAAAGCGATACTCCGGCTCTTGAATTACGTGTAAAAGAAAAGGGGGACGAAAGATGTCCTTGAAAAATAAATTAAAGCGGATGAAAAACCACCTGAATGTGCCGGAAGCTGAAAAAAAGCCGGCAGCTTCACAACTTTCGGTCCCGGATATTCAAGTCCCATTTAGAGAAGAATGGGAGGCATTCGGAGTGAAGCCTTTCTTTTTTGAGGATGAATACTGTCTTATCCGCGAAACCGTCTATCCGCTTTCGCACCGTCACGGACGGTACAGCTTCAGTGAACTTGATGACGTCATGGCATTATGGAATAAAGGCGGTTTGACACATACTTTATCAGCAGAAGGATACGAAAAAAGCCAGCTGTTCTTCTTTGATACTGAAACGACCGGCCTCGGCGGCGGGGCCGGCAATATGATCTTTTTGCTCGGTCATGCAAGAGTGTATGAAGACCGTGTCGCGGTTAAACAGCATCTGCTTCCTAAACCGGGAAACGAGACGGCTCTTTACAAAAGCTTTTTAAGTGAGGTTGACATTACGTCTCTTGTTACGTATAACGGAAAAGCCTTTGACTGGCCGCAGGTAAAAACTAGGCATACATTGCTGCGGGACAGGCTTCCGAAACTTCCTGACTTCGGACACTTTGATCTTCTGCACGGAGCGAGACGGCTTTGGAAACATAAATTAGAGCGTGTATCGCTTTCGGCGGTTGAAAATGAAGAGCTTGCTTTTAAAAGGGACGAAGACACCCCTGGTTATTTGGCGCCGATGCTGTATTTTCAATTTTTAAAGGCGGAGGACCCGGCTCTTTTAAAGGGAGTGCTCTCGCATAATGAACAAGATGTGCTTTCCCTCATCGCTCTTTACATCCATATGTCAAAAAAGATTTTTGCATCTTCTGATCAGACGTCAGAACGTCAGGAAGCATACGCCATGGCGAAATGGTTTATCGCTCATAAAGAAACCGATCGGGCTGTTTCACAGCTGGAAGCGCTGCAAGGCAAAGCCTTTGAAGATTCAGATCGGGCCCTTTTTGACTTAGCAATGCTTTATAAAAAACAAAACCGCAGGCAAGACGCCGTGCCCCTTTGGGAGAAACTGACGGGCTCTGAACTTCACATATGCAGACACCAATCAGCGGTAGAGCTGGCGATCTATTTTGAGCATCACGCAAAAGATTACAAAAAAGCTCTGCAGGCCGCGCAGCAGGCGGAAGAAGACGGGGAAATATCGGAAAAAGAAGCCGAGAAGCTCCATGTGAGAATTGCCCGGCTCAAGAGGAAATATTCCTCTTGAAATATTGCCCGGGAAAGCGCAAAAGCCGAGCCGTTTCGCCAAAAATATTTTTTTCTGAATCCGCATCGATTTTGTTGTAGAATGGTGCCGCATCTTGTAAAATAGCGTTAGTTATTTATAGGGGAGAGTTGGTATGTATAAAGGTGTTTTTTACTTGTTCTTTGTCGTGGTTTTTTTGATTGCGTTTGTATTTTCGAATTTTAAAGACAGCTTGCTGACGCACTTTTAAATTGGGTGATTGAATTAGAACATGCACCCTCTTTTCTTCATAACCTAACAGTGTAATAAAAGTTAATGGAGAGGGGATTTAGCATGTTTCATCATCATTGTTGCAGACCAAACGTGATGCCGCCGATTGTCCATCCGACTCATTGCTGTGAACACCATTGTTTTTCTAACACAGTTGTGCCGCATATTCATCCGCAACATACAACTAACGTAAATCACCACAACTTTGAGCACGTTCATTACTATCCGCACACTTTTTCAAATGTTGACCCGACAACTCACCAGCATTTTCAGTGCGGAAGCCCTTGCTGCGATCATTAGTATTGAACGCTTAAGCAAGATCGGTTAGGATATCAGCAAATCAAAATGGGGCCCGATGGGGAGCCCCATTTTTTAAGCAGGTGATCAATTGAAAGTATTAGCCGTAACAGGATACAAGCCGTTTGAACTCGGGATTTTTAAACAGGATGACCGGGCGCTTGTTTATATAAAAAAGGCGATAGAAACCAGACTCAGAAGCTTTATTGACGAAGGCTTGGAATGGATTCTCATATCCGGACAGCTGGGGACTGAGCTTTGGGCGGCAGAAACGGCGTACGATCTCAGAGAAGAGTATCCGGAATTAAAGGTTGCCGTTATCACGCCTTTCTACGGCCAGGAGGAAAAGTGGAAGGAGCCGAATAAAGAAATGTATGAAGCGGTGCTTGCTCAGGCAGATTATGAGGAGAGCCTGACGCATCGGCCGTACGAAAGTCCGCTCCAATTCCGGCAGAAAAACGCGTTCTTTATTGAAAAGTCAGATGCGCTTTTGCTTTTATATGATCCTGAAATGGAAGGATCGCCGAAATATATGCTGCAGCAGGCAGAAAAACGCCGTGAAACAGACGGATATCCGATTTATTCGATTACAATGGATGATCTCCGTGCCGCCGTTGAAGAAGAAGATTTCTTTACATAACACGTCAGAGAATATTTGACAACGGGACGTGTTTCTGAATAAAATATAACATGATGATTCACGATATGAGGTGAAAAAGATGCTTGCTGATAAAGTAAAGCTTTCTGCGAAAGACATTTTGGAAAAAGAATTTAAAACAGGCGTTAGAGGTTACAGACAAGAAGACGTTGACAAATTTTTAGATATGATTATTAAGGATTATGAAACCTTTCATCAAGAAATTGAAGAACTGCAGCAGGAAAATCTGCAGCTGAAAAAACAGCTTGAAGAAGCAAGTAAAAAACAGCCGGTGCAGTCCAATACGACCAACTTTGACATTCTGAAAAGGCTGTCCAACCTTGAGAAACATGTATTCGGCAGCAAACTTTATGACGAATAAGGCAGATGCACTTGTCAAATGAGACAAGTTGCTTTATAATGAACAAGTGTTCTTAACGTTCGGGTAATCGCTGCAGATCTTTGAATCTGTAGAGGAAAGTCCATGCTCGCACGGTGCTGAGATGCCCGTAGTGTTCGTGCCTAGCGAAGAAATAAGCTAGGGCAGCCTTGATAGGCTGACGGCAGGAAAAAAGCCTACGTCTCCGGATATGGCTGAGTATCCTTGAAAGTGCCACAGTGACGAAGTCTCATCAGAAATGGTGAGAGTGGAACGCGGTAAACCCCTCGAGCGAGAAACCCAAATTTTGGTAGGGGAACCTTCTTGAAGGAACTGAACAGATAGAAGGACAGAATACTTTCTGTAGATAGATGATTGCCGCCTGAGTACGAGGTGATGAGCCGATTGCAGTACGACGGAACAAAACATGGCTTACAGAACGTTAAACATTATTGATATGACAAATTAGAGCTCTCCTTTAAAGGGGAGCTTTTATCTTGAATGAAACGAAAGCTTAAAAGAGACAGGGTGATACGATGAAGAAGTACACACTAATAGCGACGGCGCCGATGGGAATCGAAGCGATCGTCGCCAAAGAAGTGCGTGATTTAGGTTATGAATGCAAAGTAGACAACGGAAAAGTCATCTTTGAAGGAGATGCGCTTGCGATCTGCCGCGCTAACTTATGGCTGCGGACGGCTGACCGCATCAAGGTACAGGTCGCCGAGTTTCAGGCGAAAACGTTTGATGAGCTGTTTGAAAAAACAAAAGCGATTGACTGGCGCGCGTACATTCCGGAAAACGCAAAGTTCCCCGTTATCGGAAAGTCCGTGAAATCAGTGCTTGCCAGTGTGCCTGACTGCCAGCGGATCGTCAAAAAGGCGATAGCGGAAAAGCTGAAACTTCAATCAGGAAAACAAAATGAATGGATTGAAGAAACGGGCCCTGAGTATAAGGTGGAGATTTCCCTTTTAAAAGATAAAGCCGTACTTACACTGGATTCATCAGGAACAGGCCTTCACAAAAGAGGATACAGGGTTGATCAGGGAGGAGCTCCGATTAAAGAGACGCTCGCTGCCGCGTTAATTCAGTTAACCAACTGGACGCCTGACCGTCCGTTCGTTGATCCGTTCTGCGGTTCCGGCACGATTGCCATCGAAGCCGCTTTAATCGGGCAAAACATTGCTCCCGGTTTTAACCGTGATTTTGTTTCAGAAGACTGGGAATGGATCGGAAAAGAACTGTGGGACAAGGCGCGTCTTGAAGTGGAGGAAAAGGCGAACTATGATCAGCCGCTGCAGATTTTTGCCAGTGACGTGGATCACCGGATGGTAAATATCGCCAAAGAAAACGCAGAAGAAGCGGGACTTGGGGACCTGATTGAATGCAAACAAATGCGGGTGCAGGATTTTACGACAAAACTCGAATTCGGCGTAATCGTCGGAAACCCTCCGTACGGCGAACGGCTCGGCGAAAAAAGGGAAGTCGAGCAGATGTATAAAGAAATGGGCCGGGCATTTGAATCTCTTGATACATGGTCTGTCTACATGTTAACGTCAAATGAACAATTTGAAGAGGCCTACGGAAGAAAAGCAACCAAAAAACGGAAGCTCTTTAACGGTTTTATCAAAACGGATTATTATCAGTACTGGGCTAAAGTGCGGCCGCAGCGGAAAAAGCCGCAACAAAGAGAAGACGCCTGAAACAGCGTCTTCTCCGGCATCTTTACGTTTTATTCTGCCATTACCAGCGGTGCGCTTTTGCGTTGCTCCGTAAAATAATGTTGGTCTGGGACATTTCGGTGTGGCCGTTCACTTGCGATTTAGAGCGTTTCGGCCGCGTCCAATTGTGATGAAACAATTCAGAATGCTGATCTAATCGATCTTTATAACTCATGTAACCATCACTCCCGGGTAGAATAAATTTGTGAAGATGGATATTCGATCGAATATCTGTTGTAGTTTGTGCAGGTCAGGTGAGGATCATTCAGAATGGCATGTATAGAAAGTGAAACATCGGCATAGAATGATGATTATTTCTATTTGAGAGGTGATCTTATTTTATGCTGAACAGCGAGCACTTCAGTAAAATACAAAAGGCGTTAGACGCAACTGCTTTCCGGCTGGAGGAAGCCGGAGCGGAGTTCGGTCCTTCCGCCATGACACACGCACAGGAAGAACTTGAAAATGCGGTAAAACATACACATTCAACAGACCATCCGTTCCTATGTACACATATCATTAACCGGAAATGATCATGACAAAAACTTGGCGAGGCCAAGTTTTTTTGTTGTATTGAAAAGGGTTAAATGATATTATAGATGGTCTGAATGCCGAATAGTTAGGGGTTGGAGTTGGGTGACAACATCACGTTTGCCTTTTGCTTTAACAAAAGAAAAGAATTTTTACGAAGAATTGAACAATTGGATTGGTGACGTGTTTTACGATATCCTTCCCGAGAAAGGCTTTGACCTTCGGGATGAGCAGGTATTTATGGCGTTTCAGCTTGAACGGGCATTTAAAGAGAAAAAGGTCATGTTCGCTGAGGCAGGAGTCGGTACGGGGAAAACGCTGGTGTATCTGCTGTTTGCCATCAGCTATGCCAGATATACGGGTAAACCGGCCATTATCGCATGCGCCGATGAAACGTTAATTGAACAGCTTGTCAAAAAAGAAGGCGACATTTCCAAGCTGACAGAACATTTGGATCTCCAGATTGATACACGGCTGTCCAAATCCCATGAGCAGTATCTGTGTCTGAAAAAGCTTGAGAAAACAATGCAGCGTTCTGATGATGAAAAGTGGCTGGATCTTTATGAGTCGCTGCCTTCATTCGTACACGAATCACAAGCGATGCAGCGCTTTTATCCGTACGGCGACCGCAAACAGTACGCTGATTTGACGAATGAAGAGTGGGCAGGCGTCAGCTATGATTCCTTCCAAGATTGTTTAACTTGTGATATGAGACATAGATGCGGTTTAACACTTTCAAGAGATCATTACAGAAAATCAACGGATCTGATTGTTTGCTCCCATGATTTCTACATGGAGCATGTATGGACGGAAGAATCACGTAAAAGGGAAGGACAGCTGCCGCTTTTGCCGGATCACAGCGCCGTCGTGTTTGATGAAGGACATCTGCTGGAATTCGCCGCGCAAAAAGCGTTAACCTATCGCGTGAAGCAGTCGACGCTCGAGCTGTTTTTAGAGCGTCTGCTTCAAAATGACATCAGAGAGGAATTCGCCGAACTGATTGAAGATGCCCTTGCCGCAAACGATGAGTTTTTCTATGTGCTGTCAGAGGAATCGAAGGAAATCGCCGGCTCTCACCGATTGGACATCCAAAACGACCAGCGCGTTAAGCGTGCGGCTGACGAACTGTGCCGTCTGCTCGATAAAATCGGCGAGGCGCTCGTATTTGAATCGGAAATGTATACGATTGATAAGTACGAGCTGTCAGTTGTAGAAGAATACGTCGAACAAATGGCATATTCGCTGTCGCTGTATCAGAAGGATGCCATCAGCTGGCTTGAAACGCGGGATACAGACTCAACGTTTGTCGTTATGCCGAGAACTGTAGCCGAAGTGCTGGGAGAAAAGGTCTTTTCTAAAAAGATTCCTTATATCTTCTCATCGGCCACTCTTTCTGAGGGCGGTTCATTTGATTATATCGCTGACAGCCTCGGAATCCGTGATCCTTTATCATTCACCGTTGAATCTCCGTACGATTACGAGGAGCAAATGTCTGTTGCGCTTCACGGTGACATGACGTCTGAGCAGAAAACAGCCGAAACGATTGAAACCATTAAGGAGAATGAAGGACGCACCCTCGTTCTTTTCCCTTCCTTTGAAGACATGAAAGAATTTAAAGAACAGGCTGCCGCGTGGGAGCTGCCGTATCCGATATACTACGAAGGTGACGAAGAGATCAGCAGTCTGGTCGAAAAGTTCCAGCGGGATGAAGAATCCGTGCTTTGTTCCGTCCACTTATGGGAAGGTCTTGACATTCCCGGTGACTCGCTCCGGAATGTGACCATTTGGGCATTGCCGTATCCGCCTCATGATCCGGTGTTTACCGCAAAGCGGAACGGAGCGAAAAAAGATCCGTTTGAGGAAGTTGATCTGCCATACATGCTCTTGAGAGTCAGGCAGGGAATCGGCCGCCTTATCCGTTCTAATCAGGACAGCGGAACCATATCCATTTATGCGGGCGGAGAAAGTGAACGGGTCCTGGCCGAAGTCAAAAAGGTTTTGCCTGTTACACCGAAAATTGTATAAAAACAAAAGCTGCAGGATTCTTATCCTGCGGCTTTTTTAAATCCGGGAAGTTGACTTTATCACGGCATTCCATTAGCCTGTAATTGATAGTGAAAAGGGAGGGGAACGGATATGGATTTACATACATATGAAAAAGAGTTTTTTGATCTGTTAAAAAGAGTATCCCACTATGTCGAAGCCATTGCACTTATGCATTGGGACTTAAGAACGGGAGCCCCGAAAAAAGGCTCTGATGACCGGGCGGAAAGCATCGGACAGCTGTCGGCTGACGTTTTTCAAATCCAGACATCCGACCGGATGAAAGAGCTGATCGACATCCTTCTCGCGCATGCAGAAGAGCTCTCTGAAGATACAGTGAAAGCGGCGGAACTTGCGAAAAAAGATTATGATCATAATAAAAAGATTCCTGAAGATGAGTATAAAGAATATGTCATTTTAACATCGAAAGCTGAAACGGCTTGGGAGGATGCAAAGGCTGCCTCTGATTTCTCTATGTTTGCTCCGTACCTTGAGAAGCTGATTGATTTTAATAAGCGGTTTATTTCGTATTGGGGCTATGAAGATCATCCGTACAACGCATTGCTCGATATTTTCGAACCGGGTGTTACGGTAAAGGTGCTGGATCAGCTGTTTTCTGAATTGAAGGAAGCGATCATTCCGCTTATCAAAAAAGTGACGGAATCCGGCAATAAACCGGACACTTCCTTTATAACGAAAACGTTTCCGAAAGAACAACAAAGAGACCTCTCCTTGTATTTCTTAAAAGAGTTCGGGTATGATTTTGACGGCGGCCGCCTGGACGAGACGGTGCATCCGTTTGCGACGACAATCAACCGGGGCGATGTGCGGGTGACGACCAGATATGACGAAAACGATTTCCGCACGGCAATTTTCGGAACGATTCATGAATGCGGGCATGCGATCTACGAGCAGAATATTGACGAAGCGCTGAGCGGAACGAACTTATCTGACGGTGCATCCATGGGAATTCATGAATCCCAATCGTTATTTTATGAAAACTTTATCGCCAGAAATCAACATTTCTGGACCGCCTATTATGAAAAAATGGTTGAGGCTTCGCCTGATCAATTTCAAGATGTGAAAAGAGAAGATTTTGTACGCGCTGTCAATGAGGCGAAACCGACCTTTATCCGAATTGAAGCCGATGAGCTGACGTATCCGCTTCATATTATTATCCGTTATGAAATTGAAAAAGCGATCTTCAGTAATGAAGTGACAGTGGAAGAACTGCCTGCATTGTGGAATCAAAAATATCATGATTATTTAGGCATTACGCCGCCATCTGACGCAAAAGGCATTTTGCAGGACGTACATTGGGCGGGCGGCGATTTCGGCTATTTCCCTTCCTATGCGCTCGGATATATGTATGCGGCACAGCTGAAGCACACCATGCTTGAGGATCTGCCTGAATTTGAACAATTAATAGAACGGGGCGACTTTGAGCCGATCAAACAATGGCTGACAGAAAAGGTTCATCAGCACGGAAGACGCAAAATGCCGCTTGACATCATAAAAGATGCAACGGGAGAAGAGCTGAACGTTCAATATCTCATTGAGTATCTCGTCGGTAAATATTCAAATTTATATTTATAAACGAAACGCCCGGTATACACCGGGCGTTTTTCTAAAAATTCTAAAAAGACGAATAATCGAAAACCAATTCTTTGTAAAAGTTCGGAAATATTCAAATTTCACTATGCAAAAGAAGTGTATCTTGTTATAATTTGATTAATATCATAAGAACACTCATATAATCGCGTGGATATGGCACGCAAGTTTCTACCGGTCACCGTAAATGTCCGACTATGAGTGAGCAATGGAACGGCTTTATTCGGCCGTTGCGTGTAGATCATTCGGCATTGCTTGCTCTTTTTTGGAGAGCGGGCAATGCTTTTTTTATTTTTTATAAGCGGGGGTAATCATTGTGGAAGCATTAAAACGAAAAATAGCAGAAGACGGAATTGTTCTTTCTGATCAAGTGCTGAAAGTGGATTCTTTTTTAAACCATCAAATTGATCCGGTTCTCATGCAGCAGATCGGCCGGGAATTTGCGCGCCGTTTTGAAAAAGACGAGATAACCAAAATCGTCACAATTGAATCTTCGGGCATTGCCCCTGCGGTGATGGCCGGCCTTGAACTCGGCGTTCCCGTCATCTTTGCGAGAAAAAGGAAGTCTCTCACATTAACGGATGATCTGCTGACGGCATCCGTCTATTCTTTCACGAAAAAAACAGAAAGTCAGATTGCAATCTCCGGAAATCATCTGTCGAAAGAAGACCGCGTGTTAATCATTGACGACTTTTTAGCGAACGGACAGGCGGCAGAAGGGCTTTTATCCATCGTAAAACAAGCAGGCGCAGAGGTTTGCGGGATCGGAATCGTCATTGAAAAGTCATTTCAGCCGGGAAGAGATGAGCTGGTGAAAAAAGGATGCCGGGTCGAATCGCTGGCGAGAATTCAATCGCTTGAAGACGGAAAAGCGACATTTGTACAGGAGGTCCGTTCATGAAAAACGGCTATGCCAAAACACTTTCCCTCGGTATCCAACATGTGCTTGCCATGTATGCCGGCGCCGTCGTCGTTCCTTTAATTGTAGGAGCGGCATTGGGACTGAACGCAGAACAGCTGACATATCTCGTATCAATTGATATTTTTATGTGCGGGGCGGCTACGCTGCTTCAAGTATGGAGAAATAAATTTTTCGGTATCGGCTTGCCCGTTGTGCTCGGCTGTACGTTCACCGCGGTAGCGCCGATTATTTCCATCGGTAAAGAGTACGGGATTTCAGCCATTTATGGAAGCATTTTGGCATCGGGTCTACTTGTCATTCTGCTGTCGTTTTTCTTCGGTAAGCTCGTATCGTTTTTCCCGCCTGTCGTAACCGGATCTGTCGTGACGATTATCGGGATGACCTTAATGCCGGTCGCGATGAATCATATTGCCGGCGGGGAAGGCAGCGAGGATTTCGGTGATCCGGCTAACCTTGCCCTCGGATTTACGGTGCTCGTCATCATCGTGCTGCTTTATCGGTTTACAAAAGGATTTTTGAAATCCATTTCGATTTTAATCGGCATTGTCATCGGGACGGCCATCGCATATTTTATGGGAAAAGTGCAATTTGACAATGTGGCGAATGCTGACGCAATTCAGATGATTAAACCGTTTTATTTCGGGACGCCGACATTTCATGCGGCACCGATTATTACGATGTCCATCGTTGCCATTGTCAGCCTTGTTGAGTCAACCGGCGTCTATTTCGCTCTCGGTGACCTGACAAACCGGCGCCTGTCTGAACGTGATTTAGCAAAAGGCTACCGCGCGGAAGGCCTGGCGGTATTCATCAGCGGCATTTTTAATGCTTTTCCGTACACGGCTTATTCCCAAAACGTCGGCCTCGTGCAGCTGACGGGAATTAAGAAAAACGCGGTCATCGGTGTCACGGGCGCACTTTTAATGCTCTTCGGCCTTTTTCCGAAAATCGCAGCCTTCACGACCATCATCCCGTCTTCGGTGCTGGGAGGCGCGATGGTGGCCATGTTCGGCATGGTCATTTCCTACGGCATTAAAATGCTCAGTCAAATTGACTTTAAAAAGCAGGAAAACCTTCTGATCGTCGCGTGTTCGGTCGGATTGGGACTCGGTGTAACCGTCGTTCCCGATATGTTTAAGCACCTGCCGTCTTACTTAAATCTGCTGACCACAAACGGAATCGTCGCCGGAAGCTTTACCGCCGTGATTTTGAATATTGTTTATAACATGATTCCTAAAACGAAAAAAACCCTTGATGTGACAAGGGTTCAAGAGGGTTAGTTACCCGTTTTTCTTAAAAAAATAACATTTTAATAACATTTCTTTATGAAATCCCGAGATCGAGGATGCTTCCGAAAGTTTGCTGAACTTTTTGTGAGGCATTCTCTTTCATTTTTTGAAAAAGAAACTAAATTGAGTGATGAGGCATCCGCCTTATTTCGCCGAAAAACCGTCCCGCACTATATGTACGTGAACGAGTATTTTGTGCACAGATCCTTACAAAAGAGAGTGAAAAGAAGGGAATGCCCCTTCTTTTAATTAATCCATCCTTCAAAAGTTGCTCGATAGAACCCTTCGATTATCTCTACTTTCTTAAGGTAATAAGTAACACCATTCTTAACAGTTGTATTTGGGATATCCCTGTTGAATATTGCCGGCCTCTGGAGATCTGCAGCTTTTGAGTGAGTGCTTGCTTTAGATATTTCAATGCTTTTCCAACGGGGAAGGTGCGATATGAAATTTAACACTGAAACAATTGTACAAAAGTAAAATCTTTATTTAAAATGTTATAAATAAGAATTTTCATATAGGAGGTTATCTGATGGCAGAAAAGAAAAAAGCTTTAATCATTGTGGATGTACAAAAAGCCTTTGATGATAAAAAGTGGGGAGACCGAAATAACGTAAAGGCGGAAGAAAATATCAGCAAAATACTGAAATTATGGAGAGAAAAAGGATGGACAGTCATATACATACAACATATTTCTGATAAACCTGGTTCTTTATTTTATCCAAAAAATGTGGGGGTTGCTATAAAGGAAATCGTTAAACCTATGGATAAAGAAGTCATTATAACCAAGAAAGTAAACAGCAGCTTTATTGGTACTAATCTAGAAGAGCTTTTAAAAGCAAATGATATAACAACTGTCGTAATCACTGGCTTGACTACGCCGCACTGTGTTTCAACAACCACAAGGATGAGCGGTAATTTAGGATTTGATACATACCTGATTTCAGATGCAACAGCAGCCTTTGGAATGAGAGACCAAAATGATACATATTATGATGCAGAGACTATTCACAATATATCTCTGGCAACATTGCATGATGAATTCGCCACAATATTAACGACTGATCAATTAATCAATGATTTTATAGCCGGCTGAAAAGCATATTCAGGCGCATACAAGGACCTCGTCGGAAAATACGGGGATTACCGACTCTTTTCATCATCGCAATATCGATTGAAAAAAGGCATCTGCTTCAGATGCTTTTTTTGTTTCTTGTAAACCGGTTTGGTAAAAAATGATCGGCGGTTAACGGTCTGATTCGGCTTCGGTTTTGAATAACAAAAGGCTTACTAATCAGCGAATTATTCAAGATTTTTTGGCTTGTGCTGAGTCTGGTGTTTTTTGATTTCCTCGAATATATTGGCTTGATCATCTTTTTGAGGCCGAGGCTCTTTGTTAAGACATTTTGGATCGATCACATTTTTAAGATCTTTGATGGTTTACAGTCATCTTTTAATTCGTAGCCTAATTGTCCATTAGTTTCTAAAGTGGCATATATATCGGATCAATTATTAAGGTCAGTGAAACTAGAAAAAGGGGACAGAGCCCCCTTCATATTCGTAACAGCGCTCATCATTCCCATACCAGATTCCGTTCCAGAAAGAAACTCCTTTTAGATACCAATTGTTGATACCGTCCAGCAGTTGCAAAAGCAGGAGATGCTGATACAAGTAGAGCAAGAGATAATACAGAATCTGTCATAATTTTCAATTTTGACACTTCTTAGATACATGTTAGCAATCATTTATTCTCTCATCTGCACGGTAACATACGGATTATTTTTAATTATTACTTAAGACAAACTTTCCGCCCGTCATGAAAAATCAGCTTTTGTAGACGGCTGTCCAAGTGCCATCAGCACCATGGAAGGTGATGTTGTCTAAATAATAGGTGATTCCATTCCGATAAATTGAAGTAGGATAATCAGGGCCAGAACCATTAAGTATGAACGTCGCCAAAGCAGATACTTCCTTCGTTTTACTTTCTGCAGAAGGTGTATCAGCAGGACCTGCGGCAAAAGCAGGGGCGGCAGAACAGAGTAAAGCGAGTGATAGGGCTGAGCCGGCTAAAGTTTTTTTCATTTTCATTGTAAACACTCCTTTTCTTTTTTAATACAATTGTATTATTACATATTATGTTAAATAAGTACATGCTTATCTTTGTTAATTTTTTGTGAACAAACAGATAATCTATTTAAACGCAGAGTTGAAATAAGTATGATGATGAAGCAATTATCATCTATAAAAATAAGATCAGGAAGTAGCTGATTTTCTCAAAAATCATCTGCTCCTTGCGAAATGAGGAGTTGCATGACATTTACGGAACGGGCGGTAGCGGTCACGTCAGACGGACGGATCGATCTCAATTTATACGTCCATGATCCGAATATGTAAAAAAACCTGCCGTATATCGGCAGGTTTTTCAGTTATATGCTGCGAGCCGGCCAGAAAGGTTTTGCCGGATATAAGGCCATTCCTCCCGAAGGATGGAGTAGTAGGCAGTATCTCTGAGGCCGACGTCGACAGCCGGAATGTGTGCGCGGCGGATCCCTTCAAATTGGGCTCCGATCCGCAAAATCGCAGTCCGTGAGCGCTGATTGCGAACATCGGTTTTCAGTGTCACCCTGACAGCTTGCCACACGTCAAACGCATGAGTCAGCATCAGAAGTTTACATTCCGTATTGACACCGGTCCGCTGCACGGCAGAGCCATACCATGTGCTGCCGATCTCACACACTTCCGGAGCTGCATCCGCCGGCCGCGTAAACACTTCCACATCCATAAACCTCGTGCTTCCGACGATTCGGTCTGTTTCAAGACTCCGTACTGCAAAAGGCAATGCAAGTCCTTTTTCATAATTCGAAAGCGCCCGCTCAATATAACGCTTTGTTTCTTCGATTCCGTCAGGGACATGGGTATAAGCGTAAGTCGTCCTATTTTCTGAAGCAGCGTCACAAAGTGCCTGAGTGTGATCAATCGCCAGCGGCTCTAACTGTACGAGTGACCCTCTAAGAATGACAGGCTTCAGCATTCTTATCACAACCTTTTTTTATGAGTGGATCAAGTATAGTCGAACGGTTTCTTATTCAAAAGGGCCAATTTCCTATTAAAATGGCATGTCAGTGAAATCCTCGATTCAAACTTATGCATACATTCAGGAAAAAAGCGGAAACCTTTATGTAAAGAGGTGATGGGCATGGCATATGTGTTATCTGTCGGAACGAGCATTCCGAAGTATCATGTCTCGCAAGAAACGGCGGCGGATTTTGCGAGAGGGATGTTTGCCGATTCATTTAAGGATATTGACCGGCTGTTAAAAGCCTTTCAAAACGGCGAAATTGAATCAAGGCAGTTTGTCCGGCCGATTGAATGGTATAAAACGGCACGGGGTTTTTCAGAAAAAAACCGGCTGTATACGGAAGAAACCGTCAAGCACAGTGCGGATGCGGCACTTGATTGTTTAACAAACCCGGATTGTTTAACAAATCCCTTTCCGTATGAAAAAGTGGATGCGATCTTTTTTATTTCCAGCACCGGGCTTTCGACACCCAGCATTGAAGCGAAAGTGATGAATCAGCTTCCGTTTTCTGCGAAAACAAAACGGATACCGATCTGGGGTTTAGGATGCGCGGGCGGAGCGGCCGGCCTGTCCAGGGCATACGAATACTGCCGCGCGTATCCTGAAGCATACGTGCTTGTCATCGCGGCTGAACTCTGTAGCTTAACGTTTCAGCCGAACGACAAGTCAAAAAGCAACTTAATCGGAACTTCCCTGTTTGCGGACGGAATTGCCGCAGTACTAATCGGAGGAGAAAAGACGAACCGAAACGACGTCAAACAGCCGCTTCTTCCGCGGATATTCGCCACTCAATCGGTGATGATGCCGGATGCGGAAGATGTGATGGGCTGGGAATTCACGGACAGCGGTTTTCAAGTCATTTTTTCAAGAGACATTCCCACCCTGGTTTCACAGTGGCTGAAGGACAATGTTGATGAATTTTTATTTGAATATGGTGTCAGTCCTCACGACATTAAAACCTTTCTTGCCCATCCCGGCGGGAAAAAGGTCATTGATGCCTATTTAACGAGTCTTTCAATGGACACCGGGCAGCTTGCGGCATCTCGGAAGGTGCTGCAAAAACACGGGAACATGTCTTCCGCAACTATTTTTCATGTGATAAAAGAACAGTTGCTCCACGGACGGCAGAAAGAAAACGAAAAAGGGCTGATCGGCGCTCTCGGGCCGGGATTTTCGTCTGAGCTTTTGCTGTTCGGCTGGGAAAAGGGGGCTTCTTAATGTTTTGGCTGTTTATCATGCTGCTTGCGGCCCAGCGGATTGCGGAGATGATCGTGGCCCGGCGCAATGAGCAAAAGGTGAAAAAGCAAGGCGCAGTCGAATACGGAGAAGGACATTATCCCTTTCTCGTCCTGATGCACGTGCTCTTTTTTGTCTCTCTTACAGCTGAGGTGGCGGCGTTTCAAAAAACGCTTTCTCCAAGGTGGGCCGCCATTATATGTATCATTTTATTTGTACAGGGGATCAGGTATTGGGCGCTATTATCATTAGGACGGTATTGGAATACGAAAATCCTTGTCGTGCCGGATGCGGAGCTTGTCAGAAAGGGGCCGTACAGGTGGATGAAACACCCGAACTACGCGGTCGTCATCTTAGAATTTATTTTTCTGCCGCTGTTATACGGAGCGTATTGGACACTGTTTCTCTTTTCGATTCTCAATGCCTGCATGCTCACTGTGAGGATTCGCGCCGAAGAGAAAGCGCTAGAAGAAAACACCGCAAAATAGAGATTGAAAATCATTCTCACTCATGATAAGATGTAAATATGAAAATGATTCTCATTCAAGGTGGTGCCGAAAATGACAATGTTATTTTTATTTGCAGCCGTTTGTACATACAGTGTTTTAATTGGTTTCGTATTGAAAAAAGTTTCGAATAAATCGATGTCTTCTTAAACATCTGCGGTTTTTCCTGCCGCGGGTGTTTTTTCTTTATCAGCTGCCGATATCGGCGGCTTTTTTGCGTTTCCTGAAGAAAAGTGTGCCATTCTTGTGTAAAATGGGGGAGAGGTTTTTTTCAGAGCTTTCTAAAAATGAAAACGTCATTTGATGCGACAGACACAAAGGGGTAAAGACACATGACAGAAGAAGAACGCCATAACAGGGAGATTTTCAGCAGAACGGGTGCCTTATACGCACAATTTTTGGATCATCAGGATAAAAAACGGGCCGATCAGCTCGCGGCCATTATGAAAAAAGCGGCTGATGAAGAGGTTTATATCGCGTTTACCGGGCATTATTCGGCCGGAAAGTCCTCTTTATTAAACACATTGCTCGGTGAAGACATACTGCCGACAAGCCCGATTCCTACAAGCGCCAACCTCGTTGTCATCCGGCACGGTGAAGATAAAGTCGTGCTTCATACGACGGACGGGGCTTATGCAGAGATCAAAGGAAGTTACGATAAAGAACAAGTGCAGCAATTCTGTAAAGATGGTGAGCAAATTGAGACGGTGGAAGTCTATGCCGGCTTTAAGGAGTCAGAGCCTTACGCGGCCTACATTGACACACCGGGAATTGATTCGACGGACGAAGCGCATTTTTTATCTGCGGCTTCGGTTCTGCATCAGGCTGACGCTTTATTTTACGTCGTTCATTATAATCACGTTCATTCAGAAGAAAATATGCTGTTTCTCAGCTCCATCAAAGACCGTATTCCGAATTTGTTTCTGATCGTCAACCAAATTGACAGACATGATGAAACTGAAACGAAGTTTGAAGTGTACCGCAGGCAGGTGGAAGATATGCTTGAAGGCGCGGGAATACCGAAAGAATCGCTTTTCTTTACGTCTGTCACTGAGCCTGACCATCCTTTAAACGGCATGGAACAGCTGAAAAAACATCTGCAGAAGCTGAAACAGCAGGCAAAAACAAATTTATGGTCCTTAACGGAGAGAAAAGTCGCGCACTTAGTCAAAGAGCATGAAGAGATGCTCGTAAAAGATGATAAAAACGGCAGCGGAGAGCAGTTTGACAAACAAGAAGCACTTGTCCGTTCTGTTGAAGATGAGCTTAAAAAAGCCGTTCAACAGGCTGAAACAGCAGAGAAAGACATCAGAAAAGACGTGCAGAACATATTGCAAAACGCTAATCTGACACCCTTTGAGATGAGGGAGCTTGCATCTGCTTATATTGAATCACAGCAGCCCTCATTTAAAACTGGGTTATTCTTTTCAAAAGCGAAAACGGCTTCGGAAAAAGAAAGAAGGCATGCTGAATTTTTTGCCGATATTAAAAAAAGAACGGAAGGGGAAGCGGATTGGCATATTATCGACACATTTACGAAAGCGGCCAAGCGGTATGAAGCGGATTCGGACGAACTGATCAGGAAAATCCAGGCGTACCGTACACCGCTTTCTGATGATATCACCGCTCAGGCCCTTAAGCAGGGAGCGGCCTTTTCATCTGAATACGTATTAACTTATACGAAAGACCTCGCTGAAATGATCAGAAGGGAAGCCAAAAGACAGACAGCGGAACTCATTGAGGAGCTGACCGCTTATGTTCAGACAAAAAACGGACCGCTCATTGAGAACTTGAAAAACCGGCTCGAAAAAGAAAAGAAAATAAGGGATGAGCTCGCGCAATCGGCAAAAGAAGAACGCAATGCCTTGGAAAAAGCAGCCCGAGTCCGCGCTTTGTGGGAAGAAGAATTGACCTGTGATACGGGAAACGGCGACTGGTATACGCGAAAAAAACGCCTTGCAAAAGCGCCCGTCCAAAAAGAGAAACCAAAAGAGGCTGTACGGCATGAAGTAAACAAGCCCGAAAAAAATGCGATGAAGGAACTTCCTATAAAAGAGCAGACTGATCGGTTCTATGAGCTTGCCGGGATTCTTGAATCCTCAAGCATATTAGGAAAACAGGCAGAAGCCTTTCGAAGCAGGATTGAGCGGCTTGAAAACCGCCAGTTTACCTTGGCGTTATTCGGCGGATTCAGTTCCGGTAAATCATCATTTGCAAATGCGCTTGTCGGTGAATACGTGCTTCCGTCATCACCGACGCCCACAACGGCTACGATCAACAAAATAACGAAACCGCAAGACGGCAAACCGCATAAATCTGTTGAGATCGTTTTTAAAACGGAGGAGGAGCTGGACGCTGAAATGCTTCAGCTGACTGAGCTGAAAGACGCTGACGTAAAGGGGCGTTCACTGAAAGAGAGATGGAATTATGCTATTAAAAAGGGAAAAGTTCCCGATGAACTCATCCCGGTGATTCAGACGATGCTGCAGGCGTTTGATACGTATGAAGAACAGATCCGTCAAAGGCTGACACTGACGGTGCCGGTTGAAGATGTAAAACCGTACGCAGCCGAAGAAAAAACGGCCTGCTGCGTAAAAGAAGTCACCGTGTATTATGATTCGCCTCTCACGCAAAAAGGCATCACCATTGTTGATACGCCGGGAGCAAGCAGTATCAACAAGCGCCATACGGAACTTGCCTTTCAATATATAAAAGATGCTGACGCGTTCTTTTATATGACGTACTATCAGCATTCTTTTTCAAAAGGAGACAGGTCTTTTCTGAAGAAACTCGGCCTCGTCAAAGAATCATTCGGCATGGATAAAATGTTTTTTGTCATTAACGCCGCCGATCTGGCCAAAACCGAAAGCGAGCTGGAAATCGTCAAAGACTATGTCCGCTCAGAACTCTCAAAAGAGGGAATTAACCGGCCGAAATTATATCATGTCTCAAGTAAAGAAGAGCTTGCGGGTAAAAAAGAAGCTTTTTATAACAGGTTCTCTGATGTAAGAACCGGGCTTGAGCACTTTATTGAGGAAGATGTAATGAGAGCAAGCTGCGCCCAGCTGAAAACAGAGGCGGACAAATTGTGCGAGATGGTGGAACAGCTTCACGAATCTCTTTACCAGTCGGCGGAAGAAAAAGAGAAAAAGAAACAGCGTCTGGAGTCTTCATATGAAAAAGCTCTCGCTGACATTTCAAAGCGCCGTACGTCTGAGGTCATCATTCGAAAAATGATGAAAGATACGGAAGAACAGCTCTATCACATTAAACATCGCTTGACGTTTTATGCGAATGATATGCTGAAAACCGCCTTCCATCCGGGCCTTCAAAACGGCGATTGGAAACAAAATATATCAGCGGCGCTGAATGAAGCGCTCAAGGAATTCCGTTTTGAATATATTCAAGAGCTGAAAACGCTCGATATCCGGATGACCGGTTTTATTGAGCGCCATATGACTGAGGAATGGATGGAAAACTGTCAGAAGAAGCTTATGGAAGACGGAGATTTCTCCATTTATGTGAGCGGTGAAAACGAATTTGCCGTTCAGCTGAAAGAGGTCGCTCCGGTCATTGACGTCTCGGCATTCTCACATCACGTAAAGGAAGTTAAATCGCCGAAGCAGTTTTTTGAACAGAACGGAAAAACAGCGTTTGTAGAAGGGCTCAGGCTCAGCCTGCAAAAAGTGACAGAAAAGTGGCTTGAGCAGGAGAAAGAAAGCCTTTCAGAGCGATATACTGAGCAGGTGCGACGTCTGCAAGAAGACATGGCGGATAAAAGCCTGTCCCAGATCCGCGAGCAGCGGGACACTTATTTACAAGGTCTTGCGGAAAATACGAGTGCGAGGGAGATTGAACACCTTTACGAAGCCGAAAAAGCATGGAAAAAGAAAGATGAAATGCTGAAAATTTAAAAATCCGGTTGGCGGGCAGATAACAGTCGTGGTAGACTAAAATGAAAAAAAGCGAGATGAAACCTTTTATGTCAGAAGTCCATAAAGCAATTTCAGCACATTCCGCAAAACAGCATCAGCACGTCAAAACATTTGTACAGCTTGATTATGAGCGTGAACAGGCCATTGAAGAAGCCATTGTAAAATGCAGACAGAATAAACCGTTCACGACAGATGCCATCAATGGCATCACCGCAAAAATGAACCAGCTGGCGAAAAAGGGCATCGTGCCGCAAAGACGATTCGTAAGTGAAGAGATGGTGAAAGAATTCGTCAGCAGACAGTAATGGATGAACCTGCCGCGTGTGTCATCAGCGCTTGCTGTACATACTATCCGTATCTTCTCTAAAGGGGGATATGACCATGGGCAGAACAAAACTGGGAAACAGAAATGCTCAGCAGAATAACAATGCCAAAAAGAAAAACGGCTTCGGACAGAAATTTGATTCTTATGCCGGCCGTGAAGCTGAAAAGCTGATAGCAAGCAATAAAAGACACGGTGAATAACGTGACGGCAGCATCTTCCAAATGGGGGGATGCTGTTTTTTTACCGCCTTCTTTGGTAAAATAGGAACATTGAATAAAAAGGAGTTTCGATATATGAATAACAAATTACTGCTCGTTGACGGCATGGCGCTTTTATTCCGCTCGTTTTTCGCGACGGCCGTTCATCGCAATTTTATGATAAATGAAAACGGAATTCCCACAAACGGCGTCAACGGTTTTTTAAAGCATCTTATTACGGCGGTTGATACGTTTCAGCCCACACATGTCGTCTGCTGCTGGGATATGGGAAGCAAAACGTACCGCAATGATTTGTTTCAAGATTATAAGGCCAACAGAAGCGAACCGCCGCTAGAGCTGATTCCGCAATTTGATCTGGCGAAAGAAGCAGCGCGAGAGCTCGGTTTTTTAAACATCGGCATAAAAGGCTATGAAGCGGATGACTGTATCGGTACGCTTTCTGCCCTATTTTCCGGGGAAGCGGAAATTACGATTGTAACGGGTGATAAAGATCTGCTTCAACTGCTGAATCATCAAGTTCAAGTAGCGCTGCTGCAAAAGGGTATCGGCAATTATAAGGTATATACAGATGAGATATTCAGAGAAGAAACGGGAGTTCCGCCAAAAGCGCTGATTGACATTAAGGCGCTGATGGGAGACACGAGCGATAACTATCCAGGCGTTAAAGGGATCGGGGAAAAAACGGCGTACAAGCTGATCCGTGAATATCAAAACATAGACCGGTTATTAGAAAGCCTCGCTCTCTTGCCGAAGGGCCAGCAAACGAAAATTCAGCAAAGCCTGAAAGAATTGGAGCTGTCAAGGCAGCTTGCTGAAATACATTGCGAGGTGCCGTTAGTCTGTACGCTTGAAGAAGCACTTTTTTCATTGAAGATGGAAGAAGCGGCATTAATGCTCAGACGCCATCAGATAAAAGGAATTGAAAGAATGCTCGAAAAGCTGAACGCCAGAGAGATCAGCTGATCCCTCTAGCGTTTTGTATTGCTTTTTTTTGCGTTGTTTTCAAGGGCTGATTTCGGGTCTTTATGCGCGTTTCCTTCCATATTTCCCTGAGGATTCACGCCCCCGGTCAGCCGGCCTTTATTTTCTTTTCTCATAGCTGTTCACCTCATTTGTAGGATGAACAGTGAGACGCAATTTCATTCCGGTTATTTATTCAGCCGAATCGCTTTTTTTGCGAGCTGATCGGCTGTTTGGTTTTGTCTGCCGGGAATCCACTTAATGAAAAACAATGGAAATCCGGCCTTTAAGCGGATGATTTCGTCCACAAACGGTTGAAAGGCCTTGTTTTTAACCACTTCAAGATCTGCGGCCCGCTCCACGATATCCGAATCCGTCCGGAATGACACGGACTCAAATCCGCGGGCGGCACACAGCTTCATTCCTTCAATTAAAGCGAGAAATTCAGCTTCCTGATTTGAATGGTCGCCGATCGGAATTGAGAAAGATTCTGTTTTCCCGTCATGTTTAATAAAAATACCGATACCGGACGGGCCCGGGTTTCCGGCGCTTGCACCGTCTACATAAATTTCAGCGGGCATCATCCGTCACTCTCCATTCGGCGTCATTCGTTTTGCCGCATACGCATAAGGGACAGAAATGAGTGACACCGCAAATTTAATCAGGTAAGTTGAAATGAAGATGCTGAACCATACTCCCGCGGAATAAACGCCGATAAAGGCCACGGCAGTGAAGATAAATGTATCCAGCAGCTGGCTGAGCGCCGTGCTTCCGCTGTTTCTGAGCCAGAGAAGCCTGTCTGAAGGAAAGATTCTCCGAATGGCTGAATATACATAAACATCTATCGTTTGGCTGAAAATAAAAGCCAAGAGGCTTCCGAGCGCAACACGCGGCAGAAAACCGAAAATCGTCTCAAGGGCCGGCTGTGCGATATCTGACGCAGCCGGTTTATATAAAAGAGCCCCCTGCATGGCGCATGTCAAAGCGAGCAGAGTGGAAAACCCGAGCCAGACGGCTTTGCGCGCTTCCCTGGGACCGTATTTTTCATTCAGCACATCCGTTGCGAAGAAAACGGTGCCGTACATGATATTTCCCAGTGTCGCCGTAAGCCCGAACAGCTCGACTGTTTTGACAACCTGCAAGTTGGCGCACACCGTGGCGAAACCGATCCATACGAATAGGCCCGTTTTGCCAAATCCTTTATAAAACAGAAGAACAATGATAAAATGAATGACCGCAAATAAGATCCATAACACATCGTTAAACAAAACCTGCTGACTTCCTTTCAATTTGAGAATGGTTTGATTATAGCACACGCCCGTCAACTAATGAATGGTAAGGTGATTTCAATGAATCTTAAGCCGTATATCGAAATAGAAGCAAAAGGAACAGGCCCCGTCGCGTTTTTTTCCGAAGATTGGCTGACCGTTCCGAAAGCGCGCATGCTTGCAAGAGAAGTCAGCCGCTTTCCTTATATAAAAGACATTTATTTTGAGGATGAAAAAGGCGCGAGCTGGACGCTTAAAGAATTAGAAAAGCTTACTGAAGAGCTTGCGCACGAACCTGACGACATTACAGTGTATTTCGACGGCGGCTTTGACAAAACAAGCGGACGCGCCGGACTCGGAATTGTCGTGTATTATTCTCTCGGCGGCAAGCGGCACCGCATACGGAAAAACAAAAGCTTAACGCTTCAGACGAACAATGAGGCGGAATATGCCGCTTTGTACGAAGCGCTTAAGGAAGTGCAGGAACTTGGCGCAAGCAGAAATTCAATCACGATAAGAGGGGATTCCCTCGTCGTTTTACATCAGCTTGACGGCAGCTGGCCGTGTTATGATGAAACGCAAAACGAATGGCTGGATAAAATTGAAGCGCTGCTCGAATCCTTAAAGCTGACACCGACATATGAAGCCGTAAACAGAAAGGAAAATCAAGAAGCGGATGACCTTGCCAGAAAAATTCTCTCGGACCGGCAGATTGAAAGCCGCATAACATTAGAAGGTAACGGAGATGACTGATATTGGATAAAAAAAGCATTTATAAAGAATTGACAGAGCTTCAGGATGAATATTGCAAAGACTGTTTCGTAAAAAAGCATTTCCGCAAAGAGTTTGGAAAAACGCACGCTCATTCTTTCTGCATCAACCAATGCACGGTGGGGGAGAAGCTGAAAGCCTACGGCAAGGTGCTGACAAATCAATAAAAAATAAAACCGCAGCTTCTGCGGTTTTATTTTTCGAATTCATCGAGCTGATGCTGGCAATCGTCGAGAAGCATTCGCTGCTTTTGCAGAAAATCCTGGTCGAGAGCCTGCAGTTCACTGGATTGTGACATCGTTCTGGCATCCTGAATCGCCTGGTGCGCAGATTCCACCAAAGTTGAATTTTGGCCCCGGGTAGCCGCTCCCGTTGTTTTCTGGGCCGTTTCCACCGCTAATTCAAGCTGGCGTTTATCCGTCAGTCCGTTTGGAAAAAATTCAGAGTCCATTAAAAAACACCTCCGCAAATAGTTTGGAGATTTTTTTTTGAAATATGTACGGAAAATAGAAAAAAATATAGAAAATAAGCCGATATAACTATTGAACCTGATTAATTAGGGCTAATTTACTATTATTCGGGGTATCTTGGGAGAGAAGGGAAAAACCAGCCGTGAATGATAAAGATTTAAAAACAATCCTTCAGCAGACATTTAAAGAAATATACGGTGATTTGGGAAGTTTAGCGGAAATGGCAAAAAAAGGAATGCCATCAATGGAGAAACAAATTGAAGAAATCGAGCAGCGCTGCAAGCAGAATCTTGTCGCCATCGAGATTCAGACGGCAATCAAATAGGAGAGGCATACGCCTCTCCTCTATTTGTCATCTGATCAACATGTATTGAGTTTAGAGTTTTACAACATTAGAAGCTTGAGGTCCACGATTACCTTCGACAATTTCAAAAGAAACTTCTTGTCCTTCTTCTAATGATTTGTATCCTTCTCCTTCGATAGCAGTGAAGTGAACAAATACGTCGTCTCCGCCTTCAACTTCGATGAAGCCGAATCCTTTTTCGTTGTTGAACCATTTTACTTTACCGTTTTGCATATTGCTTAATTCCTCCTAGTACTGTAGCACCTTCGTGCTAAAAAAAATTTTGTCATCATCCAACCGTACGTATGTAAACGTTGTTAAATGATGGTTCAACTATACACCATATGGGAGCGGGCGTCAAGCGGCAGCTCCCTATTTTTTATCTTTATTTTTCCAGTAACAAAGCTTAACCGGAAAAAACAAAAAGCACACGAACCGTTCGTGTGCTTTTCTTTTACGATAATGCCATATCCGCCTTCCCGGCCATCATTTCAGATTCTTTTATAATGTCCTGCAAAATGACTTCAGAAGAGTTGGGGAGGTGAAGGCTTTTAATATTGTCCTTCATCCGGTTCAGCTTCTCCTCATCCGCAAGAAGGGAGGTGACAGACTCTAAAATTTCTTCGTGGCGGTTGACCACGACAGCCGCACCGCGATCTTCAAAGAAAATGGCATTTTCTTTTTCCTGTCCGGGAACCGGTTTGTACAAAATAACGGGTACTCCGATCGCCGTCGCTTCCGTCAGTGTGATGCCGCCCGGTTTCGTGATCATGCAGTCCGTAATACGGAACAGCTCGTCAATTCTTTCTACATAGCCCAGCACTTTCAGCCGGTCGGCATTGTCACCTTCCAAGCTGCTGAGGGATTCTTTCAGCGAGCTGTTTTTGCCGCATACCACCACAACCTGCACCTGATCGTCATGAACGAGATTTTCGCACAGTTCTTTTACGTTTTTCAGCACACCATGCGCTCCCGCCATAATAAGAAGAACTTTTTTGTCGGGAGAGAGATTGTATTTTTTGTAAATCGCCTCTTTCGGCATCGATTCCTCGAATTGAGGCCTGATGGGAATGCCCGTAATCTTTACGTTGTTCGGGTGAGTGCCGATTTCAATCAGTTTTTCCTTCACGTAATCTGTGGCGACATAATATTTATCAACATTTTCATGAACCCAGATTTTGTGAAGGCAGAAATCGGTCATAACGTTGAACGTCGGGATCACTTTTCCGGTTCTCCGTCTGTATTCCGGTACGACAATCATCGGAAATGTATTGATAATAATGTCCGGCTTATGCTCTTCGACGAGCTGGCCTAAACGTTTATTTCCCATTTTAAAATAAATATTGAATTTGCGTTTATTATAGATTTTGTCAACTCCGTAATAAAACAAACGATAAAACTGTTTTCCGATTGAGAAGCTTTTTAAATAAAGGTATTGAGTAACCTCTGAAACAATCGGATTTGACTCTTGATACAAATTGGAAACCGTCACATCTAAGCCGAGACGCAGACATTGTTCGTAGAGCGTTTTGGCCACTTGAACATGCCCGTTTCCGTAATTTGCAGTCAAAATTAATACTTTTTTATTGGTATTCAAGTAAATTCACCTCAATGTAATCAACAACAAGCAAGCTTCATGCATCGTAAGGAGTTATTGTCTATAGATAAACATAACACAAGTGCATCATTTTATAATAAGCGCGGCAACATATTTAAACTAAATTTAATTGATATGTTCCATTATTTTAAAGTTTTGTTATACGCATACTGAATCAAGAGTATTTTATCATATTTTTGTCACCGTATCACTCAAAACAAAAATTAATCCCATTCATACGGGGTTTCCTGATATACGTAATAATTCAGCCAATTCATAAACAATAACGTTGCATGAGCTTTCCAGCGGTTAACAGGTTCTTTCCCGCCGGGCGCAAAATAGTGCTTAGGAGCTTCTACGTTTGAAAGATTTCTCTCTATGTCTCTCTCATACTCCTGAAGTAGCGTATCGGTATCATATTCCGGATGACCGGTTAAGAAAATCTGTTTTTCGTCTTTTGAAACGATTAAACAGACCCCCGCTTCCTCTGAAACGCTGAGCACATCCAGATCCGAAGCCGATTGCAGCTGCTCCGTATTAATATCTGTATGCCGTGAGTGGGGCACATAGTATAGCTCGTCAAATCCTCTTACCAATCTCTCATGTTTTTTAAGAACGGTATGCTCAAACACACCGAAGATTTTTTTCGGCAGCTCCACTTTCTCAATGCCGTAATGATAGTATAAACCGGCTTGAGCGCCCCAGCAGATATGGAGTGTTGAAGTGACGTTCGTTTTGCTCCATTCCATGATTTCCTTCAATTCTTCCCAGTAAGAAACATCTTCAAACGGCAGGTGCTCAATCGGAGCCCCGGTAATAATCATTCCGTCAAACCGTTTGTGGCGGATGTTGGAAAAATCCGTATAAAATTCATCCAGATGCTGCCTTGCCGTATTTTTTGGAGTATGTGTGCTCGGAATTAAGAACGTAAAGTGAACTTGTAAAGGTGAATTCCCAAGCATCCTGAGGAGCTGGGTTTCCGTTTGGATTTTTTTCGGCATCAGATTTAAAATCACGATCTTCTGCGGCCGGATATCCTGATGAAAAGCCCGGCTTTCATCCATTACAAAGATGTGTTCACTTTCAAGCACCTGCTTAGCGGGCAGGTGATTTGGTATATTAATAGGCAACATGCCACCTCCGTTATTCCCCGTTAATTTTCTTCATTATAGAAATTTTTAAGCCATTTTTCAATCCATCCCGGCGTAATAAACCGTATTTAACGCATAATGACAGGGATAAAAGCGGCAAATGGGCATAAATTCGGAGCGGCTCTTTATTATGACGGGTAAAGAGCCGTTTGGTTCCTCGAAAAAAACGTTTTCCGTTAAGTGGAAGGAAAAAGCGGTTACCGTTTGTTTTGCAGTGTAAAACAGGTAAAATAAATGAAGAATGTAAAAAGGAGGGCCGCAGATGACAATTTACGATATAAAC
The DNA here is from genome assembly GCF_042296235.1 of Bacillus sp. A1. Lineage (NCBI taxonomy): Bacteria > Bacillati > Bacillota > Bacilli > Caryophanales > Bacillaceae > Bacillus > Bacillus sp. A1. The sequence goes on along the minus strand of NZ_CP141181.1, from coordinate 2,194,959 downwards.
GTACGGACCATAACAGGCGAAGACATGACGCTATCGGCTTACAGAGGCAAGGTGATGATCATTGTGAATACAGCAAGCAAATGCGGGTTTACATCCCAGCTCAAGCAGCTTCAGGAGCTCTATGATACATATCGGGAGGAAGGTCTTGAAATATTGGGATTTCCCTGCAACCAATTCATGAACCAAGAACCTGGAAACGAAGCGGAAATTCAAGAGTTCTGTGTGAAAAACTACGGAGTCACATTCCCGATGTTTGCGAAAGTTGATGTCAATGGGGCAGACGCTCATCCTCTCTTCACATATCTGACGGAACAGGCGAAGGGGATGCTCGGCACAAAAGCGGTCAAATGGAATTTCACTAAGTTTATCGTGGACCGAAACGGTGAAGTCACCGGGCGTTTTTCACCGAACGTCAATCCAAAAGAGCTTGAAGATACGGTGCAGAGGCTTTTGGCCCAATAAGAGGTGATACAGTGAACGAAAAAGAGCAGCTGGAAAGCGTCAGGAATTGGGTCAGAGAAAAGCTTATCAATGAACGTACGGGCCATGACTGGCTTCATATTTCCCGGGTCGCAGCACTTTCTGTTTATATGGCAAAAGAAGAAGGCGCCGACTTATTTATCACTGAGACGGCCGCGCTGGTTCATGATCTGATTGACGCCAAGCTCGAAAAAAGCGAAAGGCTGACGGCAGGCGAAGTGACAGAACGGCTGGCTGCTTTCAACATTGCGGCTGGCTCCATTGAGGAGATCGCGGATATCATCACAAGAATGTCATTCAGACACAGGGAACTGCTGATAAAGCGGCCGCTTTCATTGGAGGGGAAAGTTGTTCAGGATGCAGATATGCTTGATGCGATCGGCGCAGCGGGCATCGGCAGGGCTTTTATGTTTGCCGGCGCGAAGGGTCACCCGATGTACGGAACTCAAACAAGTGTGCTGGCCATATAGAGGATAAATTAATCAAGCTTAAAGGCTTAATGAATACAAAAGCGGGGGCCGGTTTAGCAGAGGAGCGGCATCAATTTCTTTTGCAGTTCGCCGCCCATATACAAAAAGAGGCCGGCATCGGCAAAAGCTAAGCGGCGCAATAGAACGCTTGTGCCGACTATGTTAGAATAAGTGTCAGATTGCGCATAGGAGGACCAATATGAAGATTAAATCAATAGAACCGACGCCGAGTCCGAACACGATGAAAGTGATTTTGACTGAAGAGCTTCCGGCGGGGAAAAGCAACAATTACAAGCCCGATCAGGCAGATGATGCTCCGGCCGTCGTACGTGATATTTTAAACATTGAAGGAGTAAAGGGCGTTTATCACGTTGCCGATTTCCTGGCTGTGGAGAGAAACGCCCGTTTTGACTGGAAGGACATTCTGCCTCAGGTCCGTTCCGCTTTCGGAATGGAGCATACGGAGCAGTCTGAGAGCCGTTCTGAACAGGAATCGTTCGGTGAAGTGAAGGTTTTCGTACAAATGTTCAGCGGAATCCCGATGCAGGTCAAATTGACGGACGGCGAACGTGAAGAGCGCTTCGGCCTTCCGGAACGTTTCCAAGAAGCCATCTTAAAGCTGCGTTCTGAAGCTTCAAATGTTGTATTTGAGCGGGCTTGGAAAGAACAAGGCGTGCGCTTCGGGGATTTTACCGAAATCGGACACGATGTCACAGAAGAGCTTCAGGCCGCCTACAGTGATGAGCGGCTCAAACGCCTGACAGAAGCAGCCGTACAGCAAAAGGGTGAGGCCAAACCGGCAGTGCAGCGGAAAGCTTATAAAGTGACTTTGGAAATGCTCGATGATGAAGACTGGAAACAGCGCTATGCCCATCTTGAGCAAATGGATCCGGATGAAGACGATTTACCAGTATTGGAAAAGGCGCTGCATGATCCGAAGACTTCGATCAGAAGACAAGCCGTCGTTTATTTGGGAATGATCGAAAAGCCGTCTGTGCTTCCGCTGTTATACAAAGCGCTTGAAGACAAAACGGTGACGGTCAGAAGGACGGCGGGTGACTGTCTGTCGGATCTCGGCGATGCGAGCGCCATCCCGGCTATGATGAAATCGCTCAGTGACTCAAGCAAGCTCGTGCGCTGGCGCGCGGCCATGTTTTTATATGAAGTCGGCGATGAAAGCGCGCTGGAAGCATTAAAAGCGGCGGAAGACGATCCGGAATTCGAAGTCAGCCTGCAAGTCAAAATGGCGATTGAACGGATTGAGCACGGAGAAGAGGCGAAAGGTTCAGTCTGGAAACAGATGACTGAAAGCAGAAAAAAAGAACAGTTATAACAAAAAGGTGCGCCATGCACCTTTTTTATTTGAATTCACTTTTTATAAAAATTATTTAGAATATTGTTGAAAAATGATTCAAAACTCTATATAGTAAGTACAATATTAATTGTTGGAGGGTTTTTATCGAAATACAGAAAGAATAGAAAAGCGAGGCAGGGCAAAGACACTGTAAACAGGTAATTTGCAGATCGCGCCCTAGAATAAACTGAAAATTTTAAAAATAGTGCACAGTCTAAAAACAGTAGGGGGATCACCATGGCAGAATTACGCAGCAACATGATCACACAGGGAATTGACAGAGCGCCGCACCGCAGCCTTCTTCGCGCTGCCGGCGTAAAAGAAGAAGACTTCGGCAAGCCGTTTATCGCGGTCTGTAATTCATACATCGATATCGTTCCCGGGCATGTTCACCTGCAGGAATTTGGAAAAATCGTAAAAGAAGCAATCAGGGAAGCGGGCGGTGTGCCTTTTGAATTTAATACGATCGGAGTAGATGACGGAATCGCGATGGGACATATCGGCATGAGATATTCGCTGCCGAGCCGTGAAATCATTGCCGATTCAGTTGAAACGGTCGTCTCGGCGCACTGGTTTGACGGAATGGTCTGCATTCCGAACTGCGACAAAATTACGCCGGGAATGCTGATGGCGGCTATGCGGATTAATATTCCGACCATTTTTGTCAGCGGGGGGCCGATGGCAGCCGGCCGTACAAGCGACGGCCGCAAAATTTCGCTTTCTTCAGTATTTGAAGGCGTCGGCGCATATCAAGCCGGGAAAATCGGTGAAAGCGACCTGCAGGAGCTGGAACAGTTCGGCTGTCCGACGTGCGGATCTTGTTCAGGCATGTTTACGGCAAACTCCATGAACTGTCTGTCTGAAGCGCTCGGTCTGGCGCTTCCGGGAAACGGAACAATTCTGGCAACTTCACCGGAGAGAAGAGAGTTTGTGAGAAAATCAGCGGCCCAATTGATGGAGACCATCAAAAAAGACATTAAGCCGCGTGATATTGTCACCGAAAAAGCGATTGACAACGCGTTTGCGTTAGACATGGCTCTCGGCGGCTCAACCAACACAGTGCTGCATACGCTTGCGCTTGCCAATGAAGCTGGGGTTGAGTACTCTTTAGAACGCATTAACGAAGTGGCTGAACGAGTGCCTCACTTATCGAAATTGGCGCCGGCCTCGGACGTCTTCATTGAAGATCTGCACGAAGCGGGCGGAGTCTCGGCGGCCCTTAATGAATTGGCGAAAAAAGAAGGGGCGCTTCATCTTGACGCGCTGACTGTAACAGGCCGCACACTCGGAGAAACAATTGCGGGTCATGAAGTAAAGGATTATGACGTGATTCATCCGCTTGACAATCCGTTTACCGAAAAAGGCGGTTTGGCCGTCCTGTTTGGGAATCTGGCTCCGGACGGCGCCATTATCAAAACAGGCGGCGTACAGGACGGGATTACAAGACATGAAGGTCCCGCTGTCGTCTTTGATTCCCAGGATGCCGCGCTTGAAGGCATTATAAACCGCAAAGTAAAAGAAGGAGATGTTGTCATTATCCGTTATGAAGGGCCAAAGGGCGGACCGGGCATGCCGGAGATGCTTGCTCCGACGTCTCAAATTGTCGGAATGGGGCTTGGCCCGAAAGTGGCGCTTATTACAGACGGCCGTTTTTCAGGAGCGTCCCGGGGTCTTTCAATCGGGCACGTATCACCTGAAGCGGCTGAAGGCGGCCCGCTCGCATTCGTAGAAAACGGCGACCATGTCATCGTTGACATAGAAAAACGGATTTTGGACGTACAAGTGCCTGAAGAAGAATGGGAAAAACGCAAGGCCGAATGGAAAGGCTTCGAGCCGAAAGTAAAAACAGGATATCTAGCCCGGTATTCCAAACTCGTAACAAGCGCCAATACAGGCGGAATCATGAAAATATAAAACAGAGGCCTGAACAATTGAATTCCCGCCCCCTCTATAGTATCCTTGACTTCATATAAGGATTTTAGAGGGGGCTTTTTTATGTCAATGGTTTATGAAGAATATATGCGCCAGCTGGTCGTGCCGATGCGCCGTGAGCTGACGGGTGCGGGTTTTCAGGAATTAACGACTGCTGAAGAAGTAGAAAGCTTTATGGAACAGGCAGAGGGCACGACATTGGTCGTTGTCAACTCCGTGTGCGGCTGTGCTGCCGGCCTCGCCCGTCCGGCTGCGACTCAGGCTGTTTTACAGCATGAAAAAGCGCCTGATCATACGGTTACCGTATTTGCCGGTCAAGATAAAGACGCAACTGCAAAAATGCGTGAATATTTTACGGGGCAGGAACCTTCCTCGCCATCAATGGCGCTGTTAAAAGGGAAAGAGGTCGTTCATTTTATTCCCCGCCACGAAATCGAAGGGCATGACATGGAGGAAATTATGAAAAATCTGACGGATGCCTTCGATGCGCACTGCTGAAATGCCCGAATTCCGGGCATTTTCTTTTTGGAGAAAAAGATGATCACAACGAGTTACAGACCAAGCGAATATACGATACACACAGCGCAGTCACTCAGTGTCAGGCTGGGTGACACTTACTGCAGCCGCAATAAACAGCCCATTGAAAAAATGCTGGAACGAGCCGCTAGCGATCTTTTAGTCATCGGAAAGGAACGGTTCGAACTTTACACGAAGCAAGGGGAGAAGTTCTTTTTTCACCCGAATACAGCGATGTTCCGCGCAAAGCGGTTTTTGAGAGGGGAAGCCGAGCCGTTGTTAAAAGCAGCCGGATTACGCGAGGGGGATTCCTTTTTAGATTGTACGCTCGGCCTGGCATCCGATGCGATTTTGGCAAGTCTGGCAGTCGGAAAAAGCGGACAAGTCATCGGCCTGGAGAAAAACAAGCTTGTCTCATTGCTTGTAGAAACAGGACTTCAAACGTGGGAAACCGGAATGGAGCAGCTCCAAACCGCCATGAAACGCATTCAGGTTAAACATGCCGACTGCGCCGATTATTTGCGGGAGCTTCCTGATTCATCGGTAGATGTCATTTATTTTGACCCGATGTTTCACGAACCTGTTGAAACGTCAGACGGCATTGCACCGCTCCGCGCGCTGGCAGAAGAGGGTTTTAACGAAGAGTGCATCACGCAAGCCGTCCGGGCGGCGAAAAAATGCGTAGTGCTTAAAGACCATTGGAAAAGCCCGCGGTTTGAACGATACGGCTTCAAGGTGCTGAAAAGAAAGACGGCGCTTTTCCACTTCGGTGTCATCCATGTAAGCTCATGATATCATGGGCTTCTTTTTCGTTAATCAGTGATTTCCATAACGACAAAATAAAGCAGCGTGAGAAGTGATACAGTCGCAAATAAAGCGTTAATCATCTCATCCCCTCCTTTTTCTCCTTCTTATTGTAAGCGGTTTATCCGCTCGGTCACAGTTACCAATTTCCCATATTGCATGATAATACGCTGCCGGGCATGACGCCGCGCTTTAATCTATGCTAAAATAAAGGAAAAGAGGACAATAAAACAGAGGGGAACAATCTATCATGAAATTGTGGATGAAAAAGACCCTTGTGGTTCTGTTTACCATTGTAACGTTCGGACTCGTGTCTCCTCCGGCTGCTTTGATGACAGACAAGCCTTCAGGACAGTCGAGCAGTCTTGAGCAGAATGATTACACCGCTTTTTATGATGAACACGCCCTGCCGGGAGAAGCGAAGGCAGGGCGGGAGCCTGAGTTACTGTTTCAATCGTATCAGCAGCAGCTTCTCGGTGATGCTGAAAATCAATCATTTTTAAAATTCGGCAGCAAAATCTCTCCGGTCATTGAAGATGATTACAGAAGTGAAATTCTGCCTAAAATCGAAGATGTGATCACAGGACATTTAGCCAAGTTTCAAGATGATGAAGCGTATCAGGATGTGGTTATTTCCAGTAAACCGTCGGCCGGAAAAACCGAAAAAATTTTTCATGTGTATAACAGGCTGACAGGTGAAGATCTTTTAAGGTTCCACGTCCGCCGGGATCATCCTCCGCAAGACGGCTACTGGTTTAATTTTCATTACCATACCGCTGAAGACGGATTTCAATCACATCATGAGCTCGGCAGCATTTACTGGGACCGCAATACGCCGCCTGACTGGATGAGCGTGTAATAGCGAGAAGAAATAAAAAAATCATTTCTGAGAAATTTTGCAGAAATGATTTTTTATTGTGTTACACTACTAAAAGACTACTTTAAAAGGATGAAAAAAATGAAACAATATAAAGATTTGTGCCGTCATGTGTTAGAAAACGGAGAAAAAAAAGGAGACCGTACGGGAACGGGTACGATCAGCACGTTCGGCTACCAAATGCGGTTTAATCTTCAGGAAGGTTTCCCGATGCTTACGACGAAAAAGCTCCATTTTAAATCCATCGCGCATGAGCTGCTTTGGTTTTTAAAAGGAGATACGAATGTCCGCTACCTTCAGGAAAACGGAGTCCGCATCTGGAACGAATGGGCGGATGAAAACGGAGAACTCGGACCGGTTTACGGTTCTCAATGGCGTTCATGGCGCGGAGCGGACGGCGAGACCATTGATCAAATCTCCCGGCTGATTCACGACATCAAGACAAACCCGAATTCCAGACGTTTAATCGTCAGCGCTTGGAATGTCGGCGAAATTGATCATATGGCGCTTCCGCCTTGCCACTGCCTGTTTCAGTTTTATGTCGCGGACGGAAAACTGTCGTGTCAGCTTTATCAGCGCTCAGCGGATGTCTTTCTCGGTGTGCCGTTTAATATTGCGTCTTATGCGCTTTTAACAATGATGATCGCGCATGTGACGGGACTTGAACCGGGTGAGTTTGTTCATACATTCGGAGACGTCCACATTTACCAAAACCATGTGGAGCAGGTGAATTTGCAGCTGACAAGGGATGTCCGTCCGCTGCCGAAACTGCGGTTTGCGCGAAATGTTGATTCTATTTTTGATTTTACGTTTGAAGACTTTATCATTGAGGATTATGACCCGCATCCGCACATCAAAGGAGCTGTCAGCGTATGATTTCGTTTATTTTTGCGATGGATGAAAACCGGCTGATCGGAAATGATAACGATCTGCCTTGGCACCTTCCCGATGATCTCGCATATTTCAAAAAAGTGACGACGGGTCACACCATTGTAATGGGGCGGAAAACGTTTGAATCAATCGGACGCCCGCTTCCGAACCGGCGTAACATCGTTGTAACCTCACGGGACGAATCTTTATTCCCGGGCTGTATTACCGCCGACTCGGCTGAGGAAGTGCTCAAGCTGATCCCGGCCGATGAAGAATGCTTTGTGATCGGCGGCGCCCAGCTGTACAGTGCGCTCTTTCCTTATGCGGACAGACTCTACATGACAAAAATTCACCATGTCTTTGAAGGAGACCGTTTTTTTCCGGAATTTAATGAAGCTGAATGGGAATTGACATCCCGCAAACAGGGAGTAAAAGATGAAAAAAACCCTTACGATTATGAGTACCTTGTATACGAGAAAAAGAATTGAGTTTAAGCAGGGGGACAAGAATTGATTCGTTACGGCTGCCTTGTGATGTACGTTGTATTTATGTTCATGAAAAATATTCAAGAATATATCAATCAAAAAGAGCTTGACCCGCGACTTTCTTTTCAAAAACAGATGAGGCTGGTGTATGAGCGGCCGAAAGCCTTTATGAGAGGCTGCATTGACGTGTCGGGATCGGCAATCGGCATTCATCATGATCAGCCGATACCGGACGGCCCCGTATTGTATGTGCATCCCAGATTGCGCCCGGCTGATCTTCTTCTGCTTGCGGGACATCTTGAAGAGCCGGCTGGTTTTATCGCTGGCGAGAAAGCTTTCCGGATGCCGTTTCTCGGAAATTGGCTGCGGCTGATGGGTGTCATTTGTGACGGAGACAGCCAGGATGCCGTGTTTCAGGAGGCGGAAGTCCGTCTGCAAAAAGGGCAAAGTCTGATTCTGTCCGAAGACGGCAAAATCAATCCGGAGGAACTGGCCCTTCGTTTCGATCTCCCGATTGTGCCTGTCAGCACTTCGGGAACAGACCAGCTGCTGCGGGGCAGATTACTGAAACGGCTGAAACCGGCTGACATTGAATTACATATAAAGCCTGCTTATTATCCGGCCGGTCAGAAACGGCTCCGTGCATAAAAAAAGCACAGTCTCTATACGAGAGGCTGTGCTTTTTTATTTCAGATAAAGGGAACTTTGACGCAATAAAATAAAATACAGAAAAACATCGAGGCGCTGCCGCCTAAAACAAAACTGTGCCAAATGGCGTGATGATACGGAACCTTTCTCCAAATATAAAATATTGTGCCGGCGGAATATAATAAGCCGCCGAATAGAAGAAGGCCGAAACCGGGGCCTGACAGCGAAGCGTACAGCGGTTTAATGGCGATGATGATCAGCCAGCCCATCATTAAATAGACAAGCGTTGAAAAAATGATAAACCGCTTTACGAAAAAGATTTTAAACACGATGCCTCCGATGGCAAGCGACCAAACAATAATTAAAAGGGTCAGGCCGAGCGCCCCTTTAAGGGGTCCTAATAAAAATGGCGTATATGTTCCGGCTATTAATACGTATATCGCGGAATGATCCACAATCTCAAGAATGTCTTTCGTTTTTTTATGCTGAATGCTGTGCAAAAGAGTCGAGCTGAGATACAGCAGCAGCATTGAAGCACCGAAGATTGAAAAGCTGACGATGTCTGTCGGCGAGCCGTATTTCACCGCGAAGATAATGAGAAAAATAAGCGCCGGAATCGACAGCAATACACCGATTCCGTGTGTGACGGCATTTGCGATTTCTTCTTTTATTGTGAACAATCAAATGTCCTCCTTTTTAAAGGATTTGTTTTTGCAGTGACTGCAAAAAGCTCAACCCTTCTAATGTAATTTTTGTTCCTGCGCGTCCTCGGCCTTTTGTCACATAGTTCATCTTTTCTAAGTAATCAAGCCTGTTTCTGACCTGCTGGGGCGATAATGTCATTGTGCTGTTTTCGCTTAATTCGGATATGCTCCGTCTGCTGGCGGGTTCGCCCTTTGTATTTAAGTCTTTAATTGATTCCAAAATAAACAAAAACTCTTCTTTCTCCATCAATGTCAGCCGTTTTTCTTTTTTCTTAGCTGTTTTCGCTTTCTGGCTGTTTTTGATATACGGCGGGACATCATCGGGATAAATCGTGCTGCCGGATGCTGCCGCGGCCATATAGTACGCCGCATTTTGAAGTTCTCTGATGTTGCCGTTAAAGGTGTGCCGCTCAAACAGCGGATAAACGGACGGATCGATATGAACATGCTGCCCCGTGGCTGTCAGCATATGCTGCAGAAGAAGCGGTATATCGCTTTTTCGTTCAGATAAAGCAGGGAGCGGAAGGCATAACACGTGAAGCCTGTAAAATAAATCTTGGCTGAACGTATTTTCCGCGCCGGTATCGCCAAGATCCGCCGTGCTGCTTGCAATGATGCGGGCGGAAAGCCCGGCGTCCAGCTCGGAAAGAAGGCGGGCCTGTACCGAGAGCGGCATGTCTCCGATTTCATATAAGAATAATGTTCCGCGGCGGGCCCTGTTTAATGCGCCTTCAGCGCCGAACAGTTCATACTCGAGCCGCTCTTCGCTTTGGCTGCAGTGAACGGTAATAAATAGTTCGCTGTTTCTGCGGGATTTATGGTGGATCGCTCTGGCCATTTGTTTTTTTCCGGTTCCGACTTCACCTGTTATGAAGACCGGCAAATCAGATAAGGCAAATTGCGAGGCCAATCGTTTCGCTTGTGAAAAGGTGTGATGTTCGCCGGCTAGTTGATAAAAAGGATCAGTTTGTTCAATTACACTCATGAATTGGCTCCTTTTGGTTCTAATTGGTTTAAGTATAACACGTTTGTGCGATCGAAAATATCTTTTTCTCTTGTATCGGTTTATTTATTTTTATTTACGAAATTAAAATAATTATCTTATTGTTTGAATATTCATGTTATAATGGCATATTAAATAGGGATTTAAATAAGAAAGGACTCTGTAAATGAAACCGTTGCTTAAAGAAGACTCTCTCATCCAGGTAAAAGACATTTTAAAAGCGCACCAAAACGTAAAGGACGTTGTGATCCATACGCCTTTGCAGAGGAATGACAGACTTTCTGAGAGGTATGGCTGCAATATCTATTTGAAAAGAGAAGACCTGCAGGTGGTCAGATCATTTAAGCTCAGAGGGGCTTATAATAAAATGAGGCAGCTCTCAAAAGAGCAGACTGAAAACGGAATTGTATGCGCAAGTGCGGGAAACCATGCGCAGGGGGTTGCGTTTTCATGCAAACACCTCGGCATTCACGGCAAGATTTTTATGCCGTCAACCACACCGAGACAGAAAGTATCCCAAGTGGAACTGTTCGGAAAAGAATTTGTTGAAATCATATTGACGGGTGACACTTTCGATGATGCGTATAAGAGTTCTGCGGAATGCTGTGAAAAAGAAAACCGCACGTTTATCCATCCGTTTGACGATCCCGATGTCATGGCCGGACAGGGAACGGCTGCCATCGAAATTTTAAATGACATTGACGTTGAACCGCATTTTCTTTTTGCAAGCGTAGGGGGAGGAGGACTCCTGTCCGGGCTCGGCACGTACATGAAAAACATCTCGCCGGATACAAAAATCATAGCGGTAGAGCCGAAGGGCGCAGCCTCCTATTTTGAATCGAAAAAAGCCGGACAAGTGGTTGAACTTGAGAAAATTGATAAATTTGTCGATGGGGCGGCCGTAAAAAAAATCGGCGCCGAAACCTTTCAAACGCTCGAAACCGTTGTCGATGACGTTGTGCTTGTCCAGGAAGGAAAAGTGTGCAGCACGATTCTCGAATTATATAATCAATGCGCCATCGTAGCGGAGCCGGCGGGTGCATTGTCCGTATCAGCACTTGATCTGTACAAGGAAGAGATTAAAGGAAAAAACGTCATCTGCATGGTCAGCGGAGGGAATAACGACATCGGCAGAATGCAGGAGATGAAGGAGCGCTCGATGATTTATGAGGGGCTGCAGCATTATTTTATCGTTAATTTCCCGCAAAGGGCGGGAGCGCTTCGCGAATACCTTGATGAAGTGCTCGGGCCTGATGATGACATCACCCGGTTTGAATACACGAAAAAAAATAACAAAAGCAGCGGCCCCGCATTGGTCGGCATTGAGCTTAAGCATCGGGAAGATTACGGCGCGCTCATTGCCCGGATGAATCAAAAAGGATTTCATTACGTAGAGGTGAATAAAGATCAGGATCTGTTCCACCTGTTAATCTGACTTTTTTTAGAACGGCCGCGCAAAATGACAGACACGCTTTCTCAGATTGTATATAATAAAAAGAAAACAATCGAAAAAGAAGGATTGATATCTTGTTACTCAAAAGCCTAGAGTTCAAACGACAGGACGGGATTCAGGTAAAAGTGACAGAAATACCGGTTGTCACGGAAGGTGAACATTATTTTTTTCAAATTCATCAGCACCTTGAGCTTTATTTGAGAGAAGTTTTTGCTTCACAAAGTGTGAGAACAGTGTATTCATTCCGACAATATGTCAAGCGCCGTATGAAGTGGAAAGATTATGAGGCCGTTTTCATCCAAGAGATTTTAAAACATAACGCATAACGGTGCACATTCCTTAGCGCCTTCCTTTTGATAAGGGAGGGTGCGGGAATTTTTTTATGATGAATGCTGTAAGCGTTTTATCCATGGGAGGAATGGAAATGAAAAAAATGAAAATCTTCGCTGCCGTCTTTTGTTTGCTGCTCTTGTGCGCCTGCGGGGGAAAAACGATAAAAGACCCGCTGAACTATCAGATTGAACCGTTTTCATATCAAAACCAAGACGGAAAAACAGTGTCACTGAAAAGCCTGAAGGGGCATGTCTGGATTGCCGATTTTATGTTTACAAACTGTAATTCAGTCTGTCCGCCGATGACGGCTCACATGACCGAACTGCAAAAAAAACTGAAGGCTGAGAACCTGGACGTGCGGATTGTGTCGTTCAGTGTAGATCCTGAAAATGATACGCCGAAACAGCTGAAAGCATTTGCTTCCAAATATCCGCTTTCGCTTCGTAACTGGGATTTTCTGACCGGTTACAGCCAAAAGGACATTGAAGATTTTGCGCTGAACAGCTTTAAATCAATCGTCAAAAAGCCGGAGGGAGAGGACCAGGTCATACATAAAACCTCTTTTTATTTAGTCGGACCTGACGGGAAGGTGCTTAAAGATTATGACGGCGTGCAGAAAGTTCCGTATGATGATATCCTGTCAGATGTCAAAGCTGCTGAGGAGCTCAAGTAAACTGGCAGATTAGACATTTTCAAATCTGAAAAAACATGTTACACTTTCCACTAGTAAGACGGGGAAGGAGCAACCAGATTGAAGCTGCGAATGTTCTCATTGATCGCCGGACTGGCTTTGCTTTTATCAGCATGTTCTGTCCAGCGCACCGGTTCTGACACTGAAGAACCGAAAACGAAAGATCATATTGTCATAGCTGCGGTCGGTGATTCATTGACTGAAGGAGTAGGAGATCCTGACGGTTCAGGATACGTCGGCAGGGCAGCGGAGTCTCTTAAGAAAAAGGGACATGTGAAAACGGTAGATATTAAAAATTATGCGGTGCAGGGGGACAAAACGTCGGACCTGCTGGAAAAGCTTGATAATAAAAAAGTTCAGAAATCATTAAAGAGCGCCGACTATATCTTTTTTACCATCGGCGGCAATGACTTAATGAAGGTGCTCCGCCAGAATATGATGCAGCTGACGGTTCAGCCGTTCCAAAAGGAAGAGAAACCTTTTGAAAAACGATTCAAGGCGATCGTTTCAAAAATCCGCAAATATAATGAAAACGCAGAGCTGGTGTATGTCAGCATGTATAACCCATTCACGTTTACGCTGCCTGAATTAAAAGAAATTAATGGGGTTGTAACGGATTGGAACAAGATCGCCGCAAAAGAGCTGGAAAAAGATCCCCACGCCGCCGCGGTGAATGTTGAAGACTTGTTCAGTCAAAAAAGCGGCAGCAGACGGATTTCAAAGGATGATGATTTTCATCCGAACGCAAAAGGGTATGCACTTATCGCCGATCGATTGTACGGCATCATTGAAAAACAAGGGTTACCAGCAGAATAGGGTGAAATGATGAAAAAGTGGAAATCGCTGTTTTTTGTTCTTCTCGCACTCAATGTGATTGCCGCCGCGGTAATTGTGACATTATTGGTTATGCCGGGAGAGCAGGCGAAAATACAAGATCAGACAAAAAGTGAGTACGGCTTTCATATCACGAGCTCGAAAGAATCTCTTGCCAGGTTTGTGAATGCGTACTTAAAAGAGAAGGCATCGAATCAGCTTGACTACAAAGTGGACATCAATAACGATGTGCACGTGGCAGGTAAAATCAAAGCATTCTCAACCTCCATTAATGCGGTCGTCACTTTTGAACCGTCCGTACAGGAGAACGGAGATGTGATTTTGAAAGTGACGAAATTTTCATTAGGCGAATTAAGCCTGCCGATCAGCTTTGTGCTGAATTATATGGACAGCTTTTATGAACTCCCGTCATTTGTGCACGTTCATTCCGGGGATAAAAGCATCGAGATCCGTCTGTCAGAAATGCCTTTAGACAACGGCATGTATGTAAAAGCGGATAAAATCAATCTCGACACGGATGAAATTGAATTTTCCTATTATCACCCGAAACAATAAGTTTTCATAAAAAAACACAGATCCTTTCAGGGATTTGTGTTTTTTTCGTGTCAGCGTTTTTTGTCTAGCTTGCTGAACAGTTTGATTAACGTTGCAAGCTCTTCATCAGAGTAGCAGTCAAACCGTTTAAAAAAGTATTCTGTTTTTTTCTGGTTGAAATGATCGACAATTTTCTCCCCGGCTTCCGTAATATGGATTCTGATAATTCGCCTGTCCTCTTTAGAACGGATGCGGGTGATCCATTCCTTTTCTACTAAAGCATCGGTCACTGCGGTAATGTGGCTTGCGGAGACCTCAAGAATGGGGGCGAATTCCGTTACTTTTTTAGGCCCTTGTTCACTGAGAATCCGCAAAATGGTGAATTCGTTCCTGGACAGCTCTTTATCTAGAATTTCATTAACTTCATTTCTGATTTGTTTAAACACTTTTCGAAGCAAAGCTTCCATATCATACATCATTTGTGTCCTTACTTTCAAATCATGAACCTCCAATATGTAGTCAGCGTGGCATTCGTTCAGCTTCCCCTGAAAGCAGAATTATTTTTATTCTGTTTATACATGCTATAATATAATAATACCACGTATGAACAAAGGAGGGCACCCGTATGTCAGAAAAAAAAGAAATCGCCACATTTGCAGGCGGCTGTTTTTGGTGCATGGTGAAGCCGTTTGACGAACAGCCCGGAATTGAAAAGGTGGTGTCCGGCTATACAGGAGGCCATACTGAGAATCCGACTTACGAAGAAGTGTGCAGTGAAACGACCGGACACAGAGAAGCCGTTCAAATCACATTCCAACCTGACATTTATCCGTATGAAAAGCTTGTCGAGCTGTTTTGGCAGCAGATCGACCCGACTGATGCAGGCGGCCAGTTTGCAGACCGCGGAAGTTCATATCGGGCGGCGATATATTACCATAATGATGAACAAAAACAAATCGCTGAAGCCTCAAAAAAACAGCTTGAAGAAAGCGGCATATTTAAAAAGCCGATCGTGACAGACATTTTAAAGGCTGAGCCTTTTTATGAAGCGGAAGGCTATCATCAGCACTTTTATAAGAAAAATCCTGATCATTACGGGCGCTACCGTGTAGGTTCCGGACGTCAAGGCTTTCTGGATGAGCATTGGAGGGACAGATAAGATGGCTTTTAATAAAGAAGAAAAAATCAAATCATTAAACCGCATGCAATATGAAGTCACGCAAAATAACGGAACGGAGCCGCCGTTTCAAAATGAATTCTGGGATCACAAAGAAGAGGGGCTGTATGTTGATATCGTATCGGGAAAGCCCTTGTTTACTTCTCTGGATAAATTCGATTCTCATTGCGGCTGGCCCAGTTTTACAAAACCGATTGAAGAAGAAGAGGTTGACGAAAAACTGGACACAAGCCACGGGATGATCCGGACGGAAGTGAGAAGCAAAACAGCTGATTCCCACTTAGGCCACGTATTTAATGACGGTCCGGGGCCAAGCGGTCTCCGTTATTGCATTAACTCTGCGGCACTCCGGTTTATTCCGAAAGACAAGCTGAAGGAAGAGGGCTATGAAGCCTGTCTGCATTTATTTGAAAAATAGAGCTCAGCAATGAGGCCTGCCTATCAGACAGGCCTTTTTTCTATGTTTTTTTTTCTTCATGTAATCGTTCAATAATCTTTACGATTGTGTCTTTTGTGATGAGCGGCGCCTGATCGGATTGATATCTGGGGAGATTGACCTTCCGAAATTCCGGATGTTTGGCGGGTTCCGGCAATATTGCGTACAGATTGCCCCATTCATATAAAGATTCCGTCTCATGAGGAGAGGTCAGTTCTTCATGAAGCTTCTCACCGGGGCGTTTTCCCACTTCAACAGCGGCGGGGCGCGGCAGTCCGTGCCGGAACGCATATTCTTCAAACCCGTGAAGCAGTTCTTCGAGCCTCAGGGACTCCATTTTAAAAATAAACGTTTCTCCGCCCTTTGTGATCGCCGCAGATTGCAGGGTGAGCGTTGCGGCGTCATCAATCGACATAAAAAACCTCGTCATGTTTTTATCCGTAATGGTGAGCGGGCCGCCTGCCATCAACTGCTCAAATAAAATAGGAATAACGGAACCGCGTGAACCGAGCACATTGCCGAAGCGGACCGAACAAAACACCGTACCGCGGTTTTGAACATGATGATTTGCCTGATGAAACAGCTTCTCGGACAACAATTTCGTAGCTCCCATTGTGTTTACCGGGGAAACGGCTTTATCGGTTTTTTAAGATATTTACTGCATTTTGAGGGACTATCAGTGACGGTGAGGTCGAAAACGAAAAATTAAACCTCAGGATAGGGGTAATTTCAAACTGAGCCGGGATTGGCCCTCTTCTTTTTTGTGTCATCGTAACGATAACATCTTTAAAGACCATTCTTAATAGCGCGTTCTTTTTCTCTGTGCTTGTTTCAATGTGATATTGATCAATTATCTTATTTATGTTGTTTCTGACTGTATTACTGTCTATTTCTGATTTCGCTTCTTGGGTTCCATTGAGCTCATGCTTGGCAATCTGGAGTTCTTTAAATTCTTCATCTAAAACAGCTTTTCTTTTCAAAAAAAGTTCATCAGTGTAAATGCCGCTCTCATATTTTTCAAAGATAAAATTCTCTTTGTTTTTTAACTCTTGTTCTTTTTGTGAGAGATGTTCAGACATTTGCTTCTTTGTTTTCACATTACTATTTACGTCTTCGTATTTAGAAATCATTGAAATGATATGTTTTGTTAAAGTCTTATTATCTAAGTTGCTTAAAGAAGAGAGGTAATCCAGAATGGCATTTTCAACATCGTTATATCTCACATAAGTGCATTTATTCTTTTTGCAAGTGAGTGATTTAACGTGATACACACTTTTCGTGCCGTTTTTGTTTTCTCGCGTTCTCCTAGTTTCGTATTTAGATAATGGTTCACCGCACTTAGAACAAGTGCATACGCCTGCCAATTCACTTAATTCCAATGCATTTTTATTAGGCAGCAGGGGGACTTTGTTTGCAATTTTCTCTTGTGATTGTTGAAATTGTTCTTGATCTATTATAGGGACATGTGCATACGATACTACAATTTGTTCCTTTTCAGGTCTAATTGTTCGTTTACCGTCTTTTGTTTTTTCTCTAACCTTATATTTAACAGTTCCGATATACGCTTCGTTTTGCAGAATTGCTTTAATTGTGTATTGATTCCAGCGCTTTTTTCCTGATGGAGTCGGTATTTGTAATTTTGTTAAGTGAGAAGCAATCGCTGTATAACTATAATCTTTTCCATTCAACCCATTTAAAAAGATGTTAAAGATGAGTTGAACGACTTTTGCTTTTTCTTCGACTGGGACTAGTTTGGATGTTTTTTTGTTTAACCGGTATCCATAAGGCGCTAGTCCGGAAATCCATTTCCCTTGTGCCGCATATGTGTATTTAGCGCCTGTCATACGCTCTCTGGTCATTTCAAATTCTTCTCTGGCCATAAACAATTCAAAACGAATTTGACGCATGTCTGCAGGATTTCGAGGGTCATAAACTTTATATGGTGTAATGATAATCAATCGCTTGCTTTGAAGAAGGTTAACAATTTGTCCCGCATCGCTGTAGCTCCCGCGGCTGAGTCTTGTTATTTCTTTAACAGCAATTGCCTGGTACTTGCCTTCCTCGAGGTCTTTAAGACATTCTTTAAAAACAGGGCGGCCCTCAATGCTTTCTCCTGACCCGATTTCCATTTTTAATTCATAGGGGATTTCAATCGACTTCAGTATTTTATTCATGAGTTCATTTTGTTCTGTTAGCGTATCTTCGCCTGTTCTTTTTTCCCGCTCCATATCCTGACGAGAGCGTCTGAGATAACCCAAAATATTTGTAATGTTGTAAGAATGAACGATGTTTTTTAACTCCAAAAAAACAGCACCTCCTCTTTATTGTATTTACTGTAAAAACAGAAGTATTCATACAGTATTCTGTCTGACATTGAATACGAAAATAACGTAATATATTGTAAGGATTGTATTGTTTGAATATTTATTCTAATCGTATTCATTTTTTAATTAAACGCCGTCTGTAATTAATAGGGTTTTTATTTTGTTCATGTAATCCTCATATGGCAGCGCTTATGAGCAACTATAACTTGAACACTAAATAAAATAATGGTTTTATCCATAAACAAAGAACTTAAAACGGTGGGGGAAATATCAAAGGAACTTAATATCCCAGACTGGGGTATTCTGAATCTATTTAAGGCAAAAAAAGTGGACAAGCTTTCTTACTCTGAATTGTCAAAGAGGAGGAGAGCAAAAGACTTTGATCTGCTATACGATCTGATTTCAACAAAAAAATGAGCCTAAAGAAATTGGCCGGAAATATAATTATTCGCCTCCCTATATCCGTCAAGTTTTTAAGGATCAAAGAATTGAGCACTTGGCGTTTAAAAATCAGAATAAGAATTAAAGAAATTAACGGATACGTTAATTCTAAAAACATCTAAGACTGTTTTTGAGAACAGTCTTTTTTGTGTAGTAAAAATATCTTAAATTGTGAATGAATATTTGATCACCGTAGTGATTTCTGAACAGTTTCAAATGTAGGGCTGCCTTACCTTTTTTAAACGAATATAATAAAAACAGGAAAAAATGTTAGTATTTTATGGTATTGTGGTCAATGTGTTGAACAATAAAATTAGGGATAAAGGAGAGTTCAAATTGAAAAGTCTATTTGCTAAAATTCTTTTGATGTTGCTTGCAGCCGTTATAGCCATCCCTACTGTTGGAGCTTCGGCCTCAGAAGTGCAAAAAGCGAGTGTTTCTAAACAGGACGTGCAATTTACTTATAATCCTACCGAGCTTCAAAAACTAGCTAAAGAATACTCAGTCCCGTCAGTAAAAGAAAAAGGCATTTTAGATGCTGCTGAAGAATTAAAAGGTCTCGAAAATGGTAACTCACAAGATCAAATGAGTACTATGGGAGCTAAAAGCGCCGCAGCTAAAGAAGCGATTAAGGTTATTAGAGGACTAGCGAATAATGCTTGGGCAAAAGACATTTTAGGTACAATGTTTGGAAAGTCCACGGTAAACAAGATTATTAAAAACACAAACAAAATTTGTAAGGTTCTCGAAGATATAACCGGGGCTCCTAAAGAGGTTGCTGCTATGGCAAGAAAACAAATTCCACCAGCTATTAAAGGTGCAGTTGGCGCAGGAGTTGCTGAAACAATTGGCATGGCAGTAGAATATATCATCCTTGCTGCAGATTATCTTGTTCTTTAAATACTAAAATTAAAGGTGATAACATGACTGGAAATCGTTTTGTAGACTGGTGTAACGAAAATAACCTAAATTCTGAAGACGAAACTTTTCTCGTCCAGTTGTCAGGTGCATTTTGTAATTATGAAAATGATAAAGCGAAAGAAATGAATAAACAACTATTCATTAACCGATACGGTGAAGAGCTTGGAATTAGCTCCATTAAAGGAGATAATCGATCAGAATATGAAGAAATTATTCGTACTTATGAAAAGAATAATTACAAACAGAACGAAATTAATATAGATGAACTGCTGCAGGCATTATTTGAGACAGAGATGATGTTATCTTTAAAAGAAAAGTTTTGATAAAATCCTAATTGATGTATCATAGGGGTTTAATCAGCCACTATAGGCCACAGAGTCCCTCACACGCTCTGTGGTTTTTTGTTTAGATGAATGTATTCGAATAAAAAAAGAAGCCTCAGAGGGCTTCAAAATAATTAATTCTTCTCACATGCAAAGTTGTCATTATCCCGATCCATTTTAGATGTATAAGCAGGGTGAGTGCTTGGTACGCCATGCGGATATTTCTTTCTCAGCTCTGTGCAGTTTGCAAAGTGTTCTATTCCTCCGGCAGAAGGGGAGGCTTGTGCAGAGTTAGAAGAGCTGCTTGATGCTGAACTGCTTGAGTTCGATTTATGTGTCTCGGATTGGTGTGTTGCAACTGACTTTTGAGCCGGCTTAGATACACTTACTGATTTCTTCGGTTTCGTTACGCAGCCATTAAATCCTTTATCAGTCGCATATCCATGCTTACTCCAAATCTTCAAGTCTTTATCTTTCGCAGCTTGCTCATCTTTCTTATACGTGTCTAAATACTTCGTGTTTGGCTCATATACATAAGCTACTCGTGCTAATCCTTCTTTAAGCAGTGTTTCTTGTACTGATTTGCCGTCTGCATAAACGTAAGCCAGCATTCTGCCATACTTGTCTGTGCGATCTCCTTTATCAAACTCCAGTTGAAGTTTTCCCTTGTTAACCAGCTGTTTGTTTCTTGCTGAAGCATCCTCACCATATGGATGTACGCAAGAGTTTGGGCTCTTAGTTTTAGGCGTGTCAACAAGTAAATAACGAACAGTTTTGACTTCGCCTTTATAGTTAACTTTAATTGTATTCCCATCAACTGTTCTGTTAAGTGTTACATCGACCAGCTTTTTCTTTTTGTCAGACGCCTTTTTATCCGACGAATCCTTCTTTGAAGCATTTTCGGCTTTTTCATTGTTGTCATTATTGCTTTTGTCGTTTGATTGAGTGTCTGCCTTTGTCTCTTTTGCATCCTTTTCTTCTTGCTGCGTTGTTTTAGATTTATCTGAATCTGTTTTATCTGTAGAAGCAGAATCAGATCCACACGCAGCCAAAGAAAAGCTTAGAGATAATGCGCCAATACCTAACAGCCATTTCTTCAATGTAATTCCCCCAATTTGTTTGTTCTGTCTCTATATCGGACAAACCTTCCTAATTATAAATATAAAACCAAAGATTGTAAATTAGGTTTCTCATTTTAAGACACTCAAATACAGTTTTGTGGTAGAATTTAGCGGTCTAAACATTAGAGGAGGGTTTTTATATGGCAGAAGGGAAGTTAATTCACATGACTCTTAATGGAATAAAGGATGCTGTTTCTAAATACGGAACTTTTCCTATGTTCCAACATGGGGGACATGTCATGGAAGATGCTGCTTTTCAATTCAGAGATCCGGCCAGTCCTCAAGAAATTAACAGTTTAGAAAAAAAGCTAGGGGTAACTTTGCCTAATGATTATAAAGAGTTCCTATTCAGTCACAATGGAATGGAAATGTTTAATGGTGTTGAACTTCTCAGCACTGAAGGGATAATTGAATTTAATGAAGTTCAAGACTTCCCTAAGGGATATGTCCTAATTGGGTATCATTATGATGGCAGGTATGTTGTTGACACAAACAAATCAAATAAGGGATTAGGATATATGATGTATCTAGATTCAATTGATGACATTGAAGATGCGGTATATTTAGACTCTAACTTTGAGATATGGTTTGACATGTTGGTAGCATCAAATGGAACTAAATACTGGGAAGTGAAGCCGGAAATTCAAGGGTATTATAAATATGTCTCAGAATAGAAAGTTTAGATAAGATCAAGTGGAAAGGAGACGTAAATGAAAGTATTTGAAGCAGCCTCGTTCATTTCAGCCGCAGAAAAGCGGGCAAAAGAATATGATCAGATTAGAGAACAATTTATCAATCTCAGAAAAGCGTTTCAGGGAATGGCTGACTTAGACGACAGTGAGTTTTCAGGCAAAGGCGCAGAAAATATTAAAGCATTCTTTCAAGATCACGCCGGTGTCACAGACAGCTGGCTTGATCTGATCGATATGAAAATTGCTTTTCTTAACAGTATTTCTGGAAAAGTAGCTGTTGCCGGATTGGCCGATTCGTTTGTGGAAGAGTCTTTTTTAGAACACGAGCTGATTCATGCGAAGAATAAATCAAAAGCCATCATGCAGGAGCAACGGAATGAACTGAGGGATATTCTTAATGAGATAAGCGATATCATTCATCTTGATGTTTTCTCGACAGAGGACGTCGATCAAAAGCTGGACTCAGCAGACAAGAAACGAGACAATACCATACACAAGCTCGGAAAGCTCGATTACGATCTAACGAAAGAATACGCAGAAACCGAAGCGAATGAGCATTTCATCCAAGCTGACTTTCAACAGCTTCAAAATGCTACAGGCAAAGGGAAAAATGCAACACCACTCCACTATAACGCTAAGGCGTACAGAGAAAGCGACATACATAAGAAAAAAGGCGATATTGAAAAACGTACTGAAGCTTATTTGACGATTAAGAAGAAGGAAGAAAAAGAGCGAGAGATTGAAAAACTGAAAGAAAGACTAAAGAATTATGATTATGCAGATGCCGATGAATTCTATTCAATGGCCAAAACAATTGGGTATGAAAATCTGACAGCAGAACAACAAAGATATTTCACACAGATTGAAAACACACGTGAGCTAATGGCTGGAGCCAAAGGTACTGTTACAGCTCTTTATGATATGACAGCTGAAACATTAGACTATATGGCACACAATCATCCTGTCGACATGCTTATTAATTCTGCAGTTGCAGTTTATCACTATGATTCCACGCTTAATTCAATTAAAGATGCAATAATAACCTCCTATATTAGAGACGTAAAGAACGGAGACGCAGAATCAACGGCTCATTGGATTACATGTGCAGCAGTCAACATCTTCGCTTTAAAAGGTGCTGGTTCAGTTGCTAAAATAGGAGTGAAAACAGCTGGAAAAGCTGCAGTCAAAAAAGTGTCTAAAAAACTTGATGAAACTCCTGATCCACTAACAGCAATTAAACCGTTTGTCATGCGAGAAGATGTTGTTGTAGCAGGTGGTGTGCCGTATAATGTCATCAATGGTGTGAGCGCAAAAGACAGGCTGCTTCAGCTTGCTAAAAAATTAGATGAAACAAGAAAGCCATTTACTGGTCAGAAAGTAAATGTCCCTTGGTTAAATAAAGAAAAGTATGGTGCTTATGAGGTTAAGGGCAAGGTGAGAGTAAAAGGAAATATCAAAGATGTAAGCCGAAGAGTTTATACAATGAAAGATATCGATATTAATCAAAAAGATCGTAAAGGTCGAACAAATCTTGAATTAATGAAAGACGGTAAGGCACCTCAAGCCAAAGACGGCACAAAAATCAATTTGCACCATTTAATTCAGGAGGAACCTGGAAATATGGTTGAAATTCCAAACAGTTTACACACAAAATATAGTGAGGTCATACATAAACTTAAAACTGATGGAGAGGGTTTTAGAAATAATCCAGAATTGAAAGTTCAATATGAATATTTTAGAGCGAGATATTGGAAATGGAGAGCCACTCAATATACAGAGTAAAAGAGGTTGGGAAAAATGGAACTATACACGCAAGTGGAACAGTTTTTAAATGATAATGCAAAAGAAAGAGATTTCACAGGAGGAATTGGAGAAGACAAAATATCTAAAATAGAACAAGATCTTAAAGTGAAACTTCCGGAGAGCTATAAATGGTTTCTGCGGAACTATGGTTCTGGGGGAGTTTATGGAATTGATATTCTAGGTTATGATTTTGGAGGCCCATCAGTTGTTGAATATACCAACGAGTATCAAGAACACTATAACTTAACCGAAGGTCTTGTTGTAATAGAGGATGTTGATTACTTTGCATATTGTCTAGATACCAACAAGATGAAAAATAAAGAATGTCCTGTATTTACGTGGGATAGAGTAATTGGTTACCAAGAAGTCGTTTCGGATAATTTCATTGAATTTTTCTTTGATAAGCTCCAAAGAATGAAAGAAAACTGGGAAGAAGATGAAGACTGGGACGATTAAGCAAAAGTAATGCAATTGATGATAATTTCTTGCTAAGGGACTTTTCTTCGATTACGAGTTTGGCGTAGTAATAAAAATTAGGAGCAGTTTTATGTGGGTAAATTTATTAGAGAAAACTCGAAAAACTGAAGCGAAGTATGGAGATGAATTAAATTCTCCTGTTACAGACAAAGAATTAAGCAATTTTAATGAAGTAGTATTAGGCAAGTTCCCTATAAATGAAATTCCTTCAGGATATAAAAAATTTCTTCAAACCGTTAACGGATTAGATTTTAATGGCTTGGTAATCTATGGGCTGGATAAAGTATTTTTAGAAGAAGAAAATGATGAAGAAGTTTATGGTTTTATTGAAACAAATGAACAATGGCACGAAAATGACGAACCGAAAAAATACCTGTTTTTTGGTGATTCAGATACAGCTTGGTATTGCTTGGATGTGATTGAGAATGAATATTTGGAGCTTGATAAACCCTCTGGAACGTTGATGAACAAATTTGATGATTTTAACACCATGCTAGCTGATGCATTGAAAGTTAGCTTAGACAACTAAACAAAAGTATTGCAATTGTTCATTGCTAAAGATGTGCAATGCGGAGGGGGTTAATATGAGCTTCACTAAGATCAAACAAAAGTTGAAAGAGTTTTCAATTGATGCAAAAACAGATCCCAGCATTAATACAAATGAACAACTCAAAGAGATTGAAATGAACATAGGCGATCAATTACCTTTAGATTATAAGGACTTTTTGAAGAAATATGGAGGCTGTTATTTAGAAAGTAAAAAAACAACAGATGAAGTTGAGTACGACGTTTGCTACAAACCTATAGAGAAAGATCCTTGGATGGGTAAGGACGATGATACACAATTGTTAGAGAATTTTTATGGTTTAGCAAACGATCATAACAGTCTTCAGAAAGCAATCGATACATATTCTGATCGTTTTCCTAGAAATATTATTCCTATCGCAAGCTCCGCAGGCGGGAATGAAATCTGCATGGATATCGATAATGAAAAGATATTGTTTTGGGATCATGAATTAAGTCACCCCGATAAAGACTTTTTCCTTATTGCCAACTCTTTTGAAGAGTTTATCCTAAGATTAGTAGATGAACCAATTGAAACTGATGATAATGACAGTGATGTGGAAATTGAGATTTTAGACAATGACTTTGGAAAATTGCTCTTTGGTAAGGACAACTAAATCTTATTTTTTTTAAAAGCCCCTTAAAGTAATGCAAAGGTGTGGATATGAGTATTGATATGTTAATCAAAAAAATTTCAAACGGGGGCATTAGCTAAATCCGAATAATAAGGATCTTCTATTACATCTGAATAGTCTTCATAGTTTTTTTCTTCATAGCCAGCTTCATCATCTGAAATATCAGCAGTGGGGGTATGTACCATGTCTGGACTATGATTTTCTTTGCTGTTTGTTGTGTGTGCTTCTGCAAAGTTAGGAAGAACGAATGAGGTAAATAGAAGCAGTGGCAGAACAAGACTCATAATTCTTGTTAAATTTTTCATATCTCTCCTCTTTCTGTTAGTATTTTCTTCAATTAACATCTAAATATATTTTTAGGAAGAAACAAACAGAAAGGGGGTAAAAAGTAAAAAATTAAAGAAAATCTTTGATTTGTGTCAAAATATTGTCCACATCTTCATTCTTTTGTTCGCTTAAGTTGGCTATAATTTCTTCAATACGGTTTTTAAAAATTGTTGTTTTAATATGGTTATCATACGTTGTAGCTATTGTCATTAGCAAATCTGCTAGCTCAAAAGCTTGTTCTTCGTTTAAGATATATGATGACTCTTTAATCTGATTTATGACCCATTCTAGGTCATTTGTGTCTTTTATGGGGTAGTATGCCACCTTATAAATATCCAAAGGGTTCTTTTCTTTTAATATTGTTGCAACCTCTTTACTTGTTATTGACTCAGAATTACTCAATGAGGCATTTTGAATTTCTGAGCCTTCATTGTTAGCTATTTCAGTGTCCATATCGTAATGATGCGTATACAGTTTTGACAAAAATTCATCAAACGATTTTGCTAATTTGAAATCCTGATCAATCTCCACATCGAAGTAGTGAATTGAAGGGTTTGAGTTTGTTTCTCGATAATCCATTGCTACCCAAGTATGTCCGTCTCCATGGATAAGGAGCACATTTTCAGGTAAATCCCATTCCTTTATTAGGTATGAACTGTCTAGTATCCCTGGGTCTTCACCTAGCCCTAGTAGGTAATCAAACTCAATGTGATCTTCTGCCCATGAATTTTGAACAGTTGTGGGGAATGCATTATAATTTATCATCCCTCCATTTTGTTCAAGTATAAGCATCTTGTACGACTCAGGTAGAATGATATTTAACCTGTTCTCGGTATGTTTGATCATCTCTTCAGTTACACTATCAAGTTTATAAGGATCTTCCTCAGTTGCTTCCCAAAAATTACGCACTGTTTTTCCTCCTTAAAAGCAATACCGCAGTATAGTTCGCATAGCTATATATGTTTTTCGACATTAAAGTAGATATACCTGTAATATTGCGAAAAAATTATAATGGGAAACCACCTCCCGATGTAGTATTATTTGGAATAAGGGGGAGAGGAAAATGAAAAAGTTAATCGTTCTGACCTTAATTTGTATTGGTTTTATATTGAGTTTTAACACACCAAGTGCTGAGGCGAAGCTTACATTAGACTACAAAAACGTGAATTTTCACATGAGTGAGGATTCAGAGAGTTTTTCAATGGCAGATTATTTTGATCGGACTTATGATCGCACTTGGCTCTTCTACAAATTCACAATTAGCAATGCTGAGGGGTGTACTCTAAATATGAAAATCAGTAGGATAACTCTTGCTGGCTGGGTATTCCCACGTAGTGAAAAGCAGTTTGTAGGGAACTATGCCGACTATACTGCTGCAGATCGAGTAGAGGGAGATGCAAATCGTAATCATGTGTTAGAGATTACAAAGAATCCAGGCTGCGGAGATGTGTGGATTAAAGGTATTTATGGATTTGAACATGAAGATTCATTTGATTGGTAAGCTTAATACATAGTCAAGGTATATCCTTGACCTTTTTTATGCATATGGTGATAATTTAAAGTGATCATACATAATGAATGTGGGGTAGTTAAATTGATTAAATCAAATTTAAAGCCGATATTAGACGAAAAGAATATCAGTATTCGAAAGCTGTCCAATGATATTGATCATGGTTTTAACACAGTCAGGAAGCTGTATCATGACGAAATGGAGCGGTACCCAAGGGATCTGTTGGACAAAGTCTGTACATATTTAGACATTGAGCTGCATGAGCTGTTGATTTACAAAAAAGATTAAAAAGATATTGATCACTTAAAATGATCATGGTATACTAAAGTTACAACAAAAGTAAATACTTACAAATTTTCTAGGTCTACATAAAATCATTTTTTTAACGACTACGAGGGATAAGATGAACAATAAAGCGCTTATTAAAAAAAATATTGTTGAAAGTATATTTTTTGCTTTTGATGAATCTGGGACAAGAATGGGAGACGCATGCGTTTACACCTCTTATCTAACAAAGGATTTATTAAAAGACAAATATAATATTAATGCAAAATTAAAAGCAGGATCAGTTAGAATTCCATCATTACAAGTTCATTACAAGTGGAATCCTCCATTTGAATTCCATATGTGGGCATTTCTATACGGCGAGATAATAGACATCGCAGCCTCTAAGATAACAGAAAGAGAAAAATTTTAAAAAATTAAAAAATCTAAAAAACTTTCAAACTTTAAACAAATTCCGGTTATTTGGCAAGCGTATCCCAGCGATGGAAAAACCTATACTGCTGTAAAGAACGGTGTAGAATTAATAGAGTCTCCAGTTAATGAAACGGCATATAAAGAGTTATACCGATATGCAAGTGAGTTTATTGATCAACGACATAGTTAATGGAGATAAATTATGACCTGGGACTTGCTTTATTGTTTTTTCAAGCACTATAACAATTAACTCAGCTTTTTTGTATAGCGATGTATGCGGTGTTTTTCCATTATTGTTTTCCCTCTAGAATAGCTTTTGCATATGTGTCCACGAAAAGAAAAACATGGATCGAGTAGTGTATTTTATTTAAATCATGAATTTGATAATGTTCACGGTAAGTATTAAGACAGATGTTCCAAAGAAGATATATCCATAGCTCTTTTGCTTCTTTGAAAGTAATTCCAACCCGACTATGATAAAAAGAACTGCAACTAATACCTGAAGAGAAAATAACAGGATTCCACTTTGATTAAACAGGGAATACACGGCTAGTAGTAATGCCATAAATGAAATGAAAATTTTTGAAGCCTTTAACATGAAAACACATCCTTAGGTAATTTGATTAACCTTAACACCTTACGGACTTTTTTTGGAGAGGCGTATGTATCAAGAACAAAGAAGTATTTTTGGAGGGGAGTGTACATGATTAAGGTTTACACAATAGGTCATGAGATACCAGAAAAGATTAAGTCCTACATCACTGAATGGAATTATTGGTCTTGGATTTCTGCATCAAATAGTGAAAAGGGCAATAAAAGTGCAAAGCGGCTTATTGAAAAGATTGAATCGGATCCAGACAAAATTGCGGAATATAAAACTGAAGACGGAATTGAAGTATATGTAAGCTACATGAATCCAGTGAAATAAAAAAGAGCATTTAGATACTCTTCTTCATACCACACCTACGACACTCGTGTAAAAATACACCACTCTTCACTGAACTCTTGAATAAAGTATAATCACAGTTGTCACAGCGTCTTATTTAACATCGGGATACTCCTTATAATCATACACAACTGTTACATCGTAGCCATTAGTCTCAAAATCTTTCTCTTTCATTTATTTCACCTACACAAAGTATTTAACACTACTATAATACCAGACGATGTATATAAGGAGGGCTTTAATTTGATTGGAATAGCATATTTCTTAATACTCTGGCTTGGTGTTGGCTTTCTAACGGGATTTAAGGCCTTATTTGTTGATCAGGTTTATGATGAAGAGTTTAAGCAGGAACTGATTGATTCATTTCCACCAGGTATGGAGCAAAATATGATTGAACTGTTCTTTAAGAATAAAATAAATATCATGGTGTTTTACATATTGATTGGATTGCTGCCACTGGCCATAAAAATTGCTGGTCTTTTGAAGAGGAGTTAGCTATGCCGGTTATAGATAACTTTTTTGTTATTCAATTTGAAAATGATGATTACTTCAAGTCATTTAAATTAGAAGGCAGTGGTTATATAGTATCTAAGGGGATCATGTCGCTTCTAAGTTTACTACAATGTCAGAAGCTTTAGTGATATCAAACGAGCTACATACAGAGATTAAAGCCACTTCCGCCATAAGACAAATTGAAGTTATTACTAGGTGAGGAGTGTCCCGGTGTAATGGGCCGCAATCCTGAAAGACCTTTATCAGCAGCGATTTGAGTATGTTGAATGGAAGAGACTTTAACCAGATATAAGGAGATGACAGATGGAAAAAATATTAAAATGATGATAGAGTAAGGCATAGGAAAAATTAACTAACCAAAAGTGAGGGGTATACAATGGGGTTTAAATTTAGAAAAAGTGTTAAAATTGCTCCAGGAGTTAAACTGAACATTAACTCAAAAAGTGTCGGCATCAGTGCCGGTGTTAAAGGGGCACGTATATCAACAAACACTAAAGGTAGAACCACAACCACTGTAGGAATTCCAGGTACGGGTATTTCTTATAGTAATACCGTGAATTCTAAAAGGTCTAAAAATAAAACAATATCTTCAGATCAGGCAAGAGTTCAAGCTACTTCATTCCAAAACCCTATTCAGGAAGTCTATAGTTCCTTGAGTAAAAAATATAAAAAACCATCTAAAGATCTTCAAAAAATATTTAGTCATGCAGCCAATCGAATAAATCAAGATCAAATAGTGACTTTCGTTAGAGGGAATCTAAATGGTTTCATGGGAAATGCCGGCGTTCTTTTTGCAATGCCAGATAGGTTATTGCATTATGGTGATAAATATGCAAAGTACGAGATTGTGGAATTTGATTATAATCTGATTGATCATGTAAAAGTTAAAAGTGGGCTAACGGGTTATAAACTAATCTTTGATTATGCCGGGAAAGAAATTTCAGTTTCAACAATTGATGAAGGAAGCATTGACGAAATTTTCGCATATATCCAAGAAAAGATAGCAGAGCAATCAAATCAAAATATGAATGATGTGTCTTTTTCAAGCTCGAATGTCCCTGAACAAATTAGACAATTTGCTGAGCTTAGGGATCAAGGAATAATAACCGAAGAAGAGTTCGCGAAGAAAAAAGAGCAACTGCTTGATATTAACTAATGAATTTTTAAGTGAACTTAGACTTTAAAGTAAAGTAGGTATATATTCAATGGATGAAATAAAGCAAATAGGCTACCAAGATTTTTTTGATGTAATAAAAAACGAAAAATTTGATGTGGGTTCATTTAAAGAGTTTGTCAATTCCTTATACGGGGAGACAAATTTTCTTGATTATAAGGAGAAGATAATTGAAGAATTTAAATTAGCAAAGCTTCTCCTTGCAATGGCGAATTCAGGTGGAGGAATGATTGTTTTTGGTATTGAAGATAAAGAATATAAGCCAGTTGGGCTACAATTAGATGACAACTTTGATAAAACAGTTTTTGAGAAGAAATTGAGGAATTATGTACCTGATGAGCTTAAGTTTTTTTCTCAACTTTTAAAATACTCCGACGAAGATGTTTACGGTGATTTGAAAGGAAAAGCTTTTTTGGTTGTATACATTCCAAAGCAATTGAGATACATTCCATTCTTAGCAAAGAAAGAAACAACAGGAATCAAAGTAAACAGAATTTATGTAAGAAGAAACACGTCTGTTGAAGAGGCAAACAGCCATGAAATAGAGGAAATGGTCAAAAAACGAGTTCATAGTACGTATCACGATCTTTCATCGTTAACTTTGAATGAGCATATAGAACAATTGAGATGTTTATATGGGAATATTAATAAATATAACAACAAAAGTTATGCTTTTACATCTCTCGCACAAACATTTGCAGCACAGCTTTACACTAATAGAAAAAATCCACATTATCCGGCTGAATCTTTTGATAAGTTTATAGCAACAATGATTGATAAAAAGAAAAGAAGAATTGAAGGTATTTTGGAAGTAGCAGAGCAATTAAATATTTGGAGAAATTAGTACAAAAAATTGAGGGGACAAGAGAGTGCCGTAGTCTTGTCTCCTTAAAATACGAATTTAATTAGAGGGATCTGAATTTTTCTTAGGGGAGAAGACTTATGGATTTACTTAATTTACATTATATCTACAATTATAGGAGCTGCTGGGTTCATAAGTTTAGCAACTACGTTTACAATTTAGAAGGGTATAACGAGAAAGGATAGAAAAAGATGGTCTCTTTCTTTGTTGAAAAGCCTTATCAAGAAGGGGATATTGTACGTGTGCCGAGGAGCCATGACGGATATACTGGAGAACCTGAAGCTATTAAATCCGATAAAACTGCCAGAAAAGATCAAAGACCGATTTAATCTAGAGAAATAACAACGACCTGTATTAAAGGAATGATGAAATTGAACAAAGAGAATATCAATCGGAACTTTATTCCGATCAGGTCAAAGGTCGGAACACTCTTCCGAATCTAGTGCGCTGCTGTCCACTCTATATATTGTATATAGTGTATCTCCTTAGAGCAAACGAACAAATTGCCTTTTGGATCAAAACAGACATTTCCTTTTGCTGGGTGAAGAATCGTTCAGTCTACAAAAATGCAGAGTGAGACCAAGGTGAGCGATACCTAAATTTTCGAAATCGCGTTTTTCGAACTAACTCAATTTGATTTTAGTCAATGAAACGGTTCTTTTGCATACCCTCAGGTGAAGGTATGTTGATTTGTAACACTACTTTAATTATGTCGGCAATGATGGAGTCTTGTTTTGTTACTCCATAACTAATTGTTCAGCGGGTCTTTTCGTGTACCATGGAGTCACACAAACATTTTAAACTACTTAGAAACAACAAATATCAATCAGAAAACTAAATCCCATGAAGTTTGATATGACAAGGGTTTGGGCAATTATTTAGGATTGTTAAAGATTAGTCAGAATACGTGTCTCGTCCTTAACAGGGTAGAGGTCTCTGGTTCGAGCCCAGTCGGAATCATCCATGGCGATTAGAGGCGTTATATCAACGTTTCTAGCCGTTTTTTATTGCGTTGACTTAGTCGATGACTTAGGCGTATTAAGGCACAGGGTAGCGGTGGGCCGTTACCGTGTTTGAACGTTTCTTATTCTATTAAACTGGAATAGGAGGCGTTCTTTTTTTATGGATGATGTTCGGAAGGGGAAACCGATTAAACGAATATGCAGGCGTAAACTTCGTGATTTCGGTGAATTAGACATAAAAGATAAATTACTGAATAAGTCCTTCGCTCTCCAAGGTGTTATACATTACTCGCAGTGTTTTTAAGGCGTATTTATCGTGCTATCTGATAGACCTCGCTTCTTTTCCTCATCCGATATATAAACGTTCCCCTTAAATTGCACCCAATCATCGCGCATATAGTTTTTTTGTAGTGCCGTAATCTCGATCAATAGCCGTAGGAGTCGGACTATGGGTTGAGTAAAAATAACTATAGGAATAGCATTAACTCTCCTATACTATGGTAAAATTTAGAGTGTTGAGCGTCGGAAAAAGGAGAATGATATGAAGGTGTTTGAAGCGAAGTCATTACTTTCTGAAGTGGATAAAAGAACCAAAGAGTACAAGGAACTAAGAACGCAATTTATCACTCTCAGGAAAGCCTATCAGTGAATGGCTGACTTAGACGATAGTGAGTTTTCAGGCAAAGGCGCTGATAACATTAAAGCTTTTTTCAAGGACCACGCCGGCGTCACAGACAGCTGGCTTGACCTGATCGATATGAAAATCGCATTTCTCACAAGCCTTCCCGGCAAGGTCGAAGACGCCGGACTTTCCGGTTCGCATGTGGAGGAATCTTTTCTGGAGCATGAACTCACCCACGCCCTCAGTAAATCAAAGGCAATTATGGAAGGGCAAAAAAAGGACATGGGGTCCATCCTCAGAGAGATCGAAGACATCATCTCGCTTGATCTGTTTTCAACCGAAAGCATAGATCAGAAGCTTTCTTCAGCTGACAAAAAAAGAAGTGAAACCATACATAAGCTCGGGAAGCTTGATCACGATCTAACGAAAGAATACACAGAAACCGAAGCGAACGAACAGTTCATCCAAGCCGACTTTCAGCAGCTTCAAAATGCCACAGGCAAAGGAAAAAACGCCACTCCGCTTCACTATAACGCCACTCCGCTTCACTATAACGCCAAGGCATACAGGGAAAGTGACATACATCAGAAAAAAGGCGAGATTGCAAGACATTCGGATGATTATTTGACGATTAAAAAGGAAGAAGCGAAGGAGCGGGAAATCAAGGATCTGAAGAAAAAGCTGGCCGCTGGTGTCACCGATCCGGATGAATATTTGGAAATTGCGAAGAAGATCGGCTATGAAAACCTTGAATCTTCCCAGCGGCAGTATGTGACGCAGCTTGAACAAGCAAAACAGATGGAAGAAGCCGGAGAAGTGACTTGGGATATTTTAAAAGGAGCCGGCGTTGGTTTATATGATGTCGGGAAAGACACGGTAACCGGTCTATGGGACTTCATAACCGATCCGGGGGAAACGCTGTCAGCACTGGGGAATGCAGTACTTCATCCTGTTAAAACATATGATGCTGTTAAAGCGGCAATTGAAGAGTCGTATCAAAAGGATATGGTGAACGGAGATGCTTACTCCAGATCAAGATGGGTGACATATGCGGTCGGTTCAGTGGCTGTGGCTGTCGTCGGAACGAAAGGCGCAGGAGCCGTTAACAAAGCTGATGCGGCGGGGAAGGTCATAAACAAGGCAGGACAGGCAGGGAAGAAAATTAAAGACGTTAAACTTCCAGATCTGCTTCCTTATAACTCTAAGTATGATCTTGCTCTGGCCGATAACGTACCATACAATGTGGTTGACAGCCAAAACCTTAAAAATGAACTATTAACTAATGCGAAGAAATTAGATGAGAGCAGAAAGCCATTTACAGGTAAGGAATTAACTCTCCCTTGGCTAAATAAAGAGAAGTATGGCGCCTTTGAAGTTAAAGGGAAGGTAAAAGCTTCGGGTAAAACTAAAGATGTAAGTCGAAGAGTGTACACGTTGAAAGATATTGATATAAACAAAGTTGATGCTGAAAGCGGAAAAACAAATTTACAACTTATGAAAAAAGGTGACGCTCCTTTTGCTAATGATGGCACAAAAATCAACTTACATCATTTAATTCAAGAAGAGCCAGGAACGATGGTGGAAATTCCAGCTTCTGTTCATCAAAATAATAAAAAAGTTCTTCATGGATTGAAAAAAGGTGGGGAAAGTTTTAGAAATGACAGGGAGTTGCGGAATCAGTATAAAAGCTTCCAACGAAGATATTGGAAATGGAGAGCGAGCCAATTTGAGAAAGGAGAAATGTAACAATGACTTATCATGAAATTGAAGAATTTATTAAAGAAAACGCTGAAGATGATGATTTTACAGGCGGAATAAGTGAAGAAAAAATCAAAGAGATACAAAATCGTTTAAATGTAAAACTTCCCGAGAGTTATAAGTGGTTTTTAAATAAATATGGCTCCGGTGGAATTTACGGGGTAAATATACTTGGCCATGGGAAAGTTTCTGCAAGGGTTGTTACAGTTACTGAGGAATATAGAACTCATTATAATTTAAGTGACGGTATTGTCGTTATAGAAGATGTAGATGAATTCTCTTATTGCCTCGATACAAACAAAATGGAAAACGATGAATGTCCAGTAATAGTTTGGGCAAATGAAGCCGGTTATGGTGACAAGGTTGCAGATAACTTTCTGCAATTTTTCTTGGAAGAGCTTGAAGAAGCAAAAGAAAATTGGGAAGAGGACGAAGATTGGGACGATTAAGTAGAAGTATTGCAAAGTTAAGCTCTCTTTTTGAGAGCTTTTTTTGTATGAAATAATGAAATAAGATACTGTTGGTTGAAAAGAAACTGTTTTTCCATCTATTATATTTGGTGGAATTTAAGTTGAATATCTCGCTGGAATTACCGATAAATAACATGTGAAATAATACCAAACGGAAGGAGTTTGTTATACAAAGGTGAAGCGAACATATACAAATATGACCCTATACTTGGACAAAACAAAGTTGTGATAGGATGGGACAAATACATTGAAATTCCAATGAACGAACTTGCTTCAAATGAGATTCAAGTTGAAGGGCTTGGGAAAAACATGAAAATCATTTACAGCAACGTTGTAAAATTCGAGAGAGGGTGAATGCTATGGAAGGTCTAAATAACTCTTACAATATCACGAAAGATCCGAA
Organism: Bacillus sp. A1; assembly: GCF_042296235.1. NCBI lineage: Bacteria > Bacillati > Bacillota > Bacilli > Caryophanales > Bacillaceae > Bacillus > Bacillus sp. A1. The sequence goes on along the minus strand of NZ_CP141181.1, from coordinate 2,159,811 downwards.
ATTTTTAGCGTTTTGCAGTTTAGCGACAGAAGGTGCAGGAATTAGTTCGAATCAGCAATGTTCAATTGGTTTTAATGAATTCAAAGAAGCGCTGGAGAATGGCAAAGTAGTTGATAATAAAAACCTTAAAAGCAGTTCAGAGTTAAATCACCAGTTTGATTACTGGAAGTCCAGAATAACTGGGGGACGAGCTGTAACTGAAACTGATAATCAAGTGTTAGATATAATCAAACAAGCATACAATCTTGGAATGGTTACGAAAGATAATATGCTTTTGAGAAATCAAGCCATTAACGCGTATAAAACATCTATTTAATTTAAAATTAGCCCCTTATTCAGGAAGGGGCTTTTGCTTTGCAACTTATTCTTTATGTTTAATCTAAAACCATAAAGTCCTGCACTTTTGTTTCTTGTTCAGGCAAATCAAATTCATTAAGTTTCTTTTTAGTACGGATATCAAAAATCCCCATATAGCCACCAATGCCTTTTTTGTTTTCCTCTTGTGAAATCACATAAAGTTTTTGATCTTTAAACTTTGCATTCATATACGGAAATTGTAAATCGAATTTTTCAAAAGAAAAATCTTGATCGTACTCAAGTAAGCAGGCGTATCCGGATTTATTAATATATGTAACGTAAAATTTACCGCTTTTTTTGTCGTAATACACAGCGTCCGCTTGTTCGAGATCATCAGGATATTTTATGAATTTTGATTTCCATGATCCTTTTTCGATTACAGTTAGTTCATGTTCTGAGCTAGCCACAACATATTTTTCAGAGTGATCAAATACATCTCCATAGGAAGCTAATCCAATCGTTTTAATCTCTTCTGTTTTTCTATCAATGACGTACAAAGACATTCCTTGAATGACGTAAATATACTTATCATCGCTTTCTCCCATGGTTACGAGGGAGGGCAAAGTCAGGCTGTATTTTTTATTGAACTTTTTATCATTTACTTTCAGTTCATTTCCATTGGTGTCGACATTATAGGCTTTTACAGAAATATCTTCTCCTTGATACCAAAAAGCAAATGGATTGGATAATTTATGTTCTTTAATGGTGTTGTTTTTTAATGTGTAATAATATGGTTCATGTTCAGCTAACAAGACGATATCGTCTGAAGAGGGGGTTTTTTTCTGGATATATGGTATATCCGGTCGTTTATTGAATTTTTCTCCTTGTGATGTGGATATGAGTACGCTTTTTTGATGAGTGGATTTGAATAGATAAAAAAGATTTTATCCTCGGTTGGATTAATTTTAGAAGTACTTACAGAGTGTTCACCTTTATTTATAAAGAATGCATTGATCAACAATATAACTATTGCACCAACTAGAACTCCTGAAATCCCATATAAAACATAAGACTTTTTCATATAACGCTCCTTATCTTTTATATAAAATAAAAAGACACTTGCAGAATAAATCTGCAAGTAAAATGATTAGTAGCTAACAGTTTTTGATGAACGATCAATATCTGCAGGTGTGACAAGTGCGCCTTCATTACTGTCTAGGTCGGTTCCTTTTGTGTTTTTGTATGATTGCCACACAAGTTTAGAGCAATAGTATTTATTTGTGCTTTTTTGGTTGCAGCCACTGAATAAGGCTTACCTGTTTTACTACTAGCATATCTCTGAGCCTTTACCTTATCATAGATATCTGCGCCCTTAACATACTGTTTCTTTTTGCTTTTGAATCGCTTACCCCAGTTGTTCTGATAATTCCTTACCCCTTTTCCAGCCCATGCTTCCATAATTTTGTTATGGACGGGATAAGAAACAAATACGGATCTAAAGCGATCTTACGAGCTGTTTCTTATAGCAGGTTTGACGGGGGAACACAAATCATAAAATAAAAAGCCACTCATATGAGTGGGCTAAGTTAATTAATTTTTAACCTCCGACTGGCCTTTCAGCTACCTGGATGTTAGATGGTGAATCAGTACTCAATTGCGTTAAAGCTACTCCACTTAAAATTACAGTTAAAATAGATACGCAAAGCATAATTTTTTTCATAAGATTCCCTCCACCTGATTCATTTTCTGTTCAGCCCAAATTTTTTCATTGAAAAAGCTTGTTGCTTCTTCAAAAGCACCTATTGATTCAAACCTTTTTGCAGCTATGTAGGACAATTCATCTACACTTTCAAGGTCATTTTGTTGTTTTAAAAACTCAATGTAACGGATGCAATTATTGAAGTTGTTTTTTAATTCACCACAATATAGGTTGTATAGGATGCTAATTTTGGCTTCGTATACCTTATTCTCCATTAATATGAGTCTTTCCTGTGCTTTATTGTAAAAATTAATGGCTTTCATTTTTTCGTCAATTTTAAATAGCTCCTTAATCATCATGAATAAAGAATTTATATAATAATTTGAATTCATCCAAGATTCATTTCCAATAGCTTTTTCGAGAGATTTAATGCACTTATCAGGTTTGTCCCAATCAGAATACACGATACTAAGGTTGTGATATAACTGAGCTTCCAAATATTCATCCTTTGTTTCTTGTGCAATGTCTATTGCTTCTAAATAATATGTTTCTGACTCTTCAAACCGTTTCATATCGGAATAGTTTGCAGCCGCAATCATTGTTGAAGTTGCCAGTTTGCATTTATAGTCAGGGTGTCGCTTATATATTGCAATTGCATTCTTGATATAGTGTTGTGCCACAATGCTTTGTTTAACAAGAGTGTATAAGTAGGAGACCTTGGAGTAGAATTCAGCTGCTTCAATTTCATCCGGAATTTCTGCAAGCTTTTTCTCAGCTAATCCATATAAGTTAATTGCTCGATCATAATTTTTGTTGTATGCCTCGTACATTGCTTCAAATAAATAAAAGTTATATTCCAATTTATCGTTCGTTCTTTTTATGAAATTTTCATTCTCTTCAGTGAAATAAGTGTGCTTTTGTAATGGCTCTCCGCGTGAAGAATGTAGCAACATTTTGTGTCTTTCTTCTAATAAACTGTAATATGCAAGAACTTCTTGATCTTCTTCCATGTCATCGAACAGGCTTTTTATCTCTGAGTAATATTTTATTGACTCATTTACCTTTTGTTTCTTTATAGCAATGTACCAATCATTCAGTGTAGTAGCGACAACTTCTGAAGCGATCTTGCTCATCCAAACCCCTCTTTCTGAAAATTTCCAAAATCCCTTGAAAATAATCATAACATGTCATTGAAAAAAATGTAAAAGGATGTAGAGTTTTTGTGGTTTCTAATTTGAAAAAACGGAAAAAATACACTCCTCGTTAGAGAAGGGTACGTGATCAGTTTGCTGTTGCTTTCAGAGAAGCAAGCCACTCATCTAATGTTCCGGAGAAACCTTGTTGAACAGCTAATTCATATGCTGATTTTCCATCTTTACCGGCAGCACCAGTAGCTCCAGTAATGCCTTTTTCACTTTTTAATGAAGATAACCATTCAAAAGTGATGAATATTCAAGGCGGGAGTAAGGGAAATTAACAAAAAAATGTGAGGGAATGTAGATGAAACGATTTACCTTGGTTATACCTTTATTGGCTGCTGTTATCGCCTCTCCAACTCAAATGAAAGCAAGTCCAATGCCTTGTACTGCAGTACTCGAACCGGTGAATCAAAAACTGAAAAATGCGAAGGGCGCGGCACTAATCTATAAAGTGCAGTTATACCCGCCAAGTGCTGCAAGAACGAATATGAGTATTCTTGCTGTCCACCTTCCTCAACCATCTTATTATGGAAGCTACGACGGTTATGAAGGATTTGCCGCCAAAACAGGGGAAATCAGTTGGCGATTTAAACTATATCCGACTCCCGAGGAAGAGAGCCCTAATTGGGCTGGAAGGATTGATTCCATATCAGCTGAAATGACAAATGTTAAAGTGCAAGTACGCCTTTCAAATTCTAAGACACAAAAGTTGGGGCCGAGTGTATTAACAAACAATATTCAATCTTGCTATTAGAAATGTAGAGCTCTTATCAAAGAGAGCGATGCGACTGGATCTTTTGAAAAAATTCTGGTGAAAAATGAAAAAGATTCCATAAAGGTGGAGTGCAAGAGGCAACGGTATGAATGATGAGGAATTAAGAATCGTTCTGAAATCAATTCATCATTGACAGAACAGAGCCGGTAAAAGTCGATATTGCGTTTGATTTTGTACAAGAAAGACGGCATAAAAAGAAATGGTTAGCTAAAAAAAGGCAAAGAGTCAACGCTCTTTACCATCAGGTGTTTTCCTTAAGCGGTCTGCAATATGCTTAATTAAACTCAGTGCAGCAGTCACTAATCCAATAACTAAAACAATTTCAAGTAAGAGGATAAATCCAAAATTTAAACCGCGACTTTCAAAGTAATCACCAGTAAAAGAGAGCAATTGATAAATACCAAGCATTAGCACAATAAAGGAAGCGCCTATAATCGCCAGAGACTTTTTAGAGAACTCCTTAGTATGGTTAAAATTATAAACCAATAAGAACAAAAATAGACAAGCCATGGCGATCTTATGAGTCAATGAATCACTTGCTGAAAACCCTTGCACAAGTAAGGAGATAATTAATCCGGTCATTCCGATTATTTTGTTCAATATATCCACCTGCTTTGTATAAGTATGACTTAGATGTCAGCTTACCAATTAAAGGTGGTATTCTCAACATAATGCAGTTTAAAGTTAACTTAAAATCGTAATTTAAATTTTAAAAAATTGAGGCCAAGGAAAAGAGCAGCATGAAAAGAAAGAATCTTGATATGGCAAGCACTAGCAATTAGTTTTGAAGATTTGCTCTTTTTTTCAAATGTGTATATTAGTGCAAATCCTAAAAAGAATATTGTGACAAACCAAGAAGAATAGGACGGGTACAATGCAATATGTAAGACAATAAGAGTGGATAACGCAAAAGAAGAGTTTAGTTCTGATCGTTTTTCAAATAAACCGCCTCCTTACACATATTCTCCCCATATAAAAACACTTAAACATTATATTAAGTCAGCATATGATTAAATGATAAACATTTTAAGTAAAGAACAAGATAAAGTAATCCGGCATTTCAAGGACAAGCTGAACATGTCTGAAAAACTGTACAAATCCTTAGTACATTTAAACTGCTTATAGATAAGCAAAATGATTAAGCGGAAAGGCTGTATAGACTTATAGGACCTTATATAAACATTAGATCGCTTAAAGAAGGTGATGTGGTTGATCAGCCAATTGAATATTTCATGATGCAATTGTGCGGTTCTATAATGGTGAAGACCTCGCCGTGTTCCATTTGTCTAGGGGGAATATTTTAAATTCATAAACATGAGGCGTTTTAGTCTGTCATTTCCTAAAACAGTGTTTTATTCTTGTTACAAATATGCAAGAAGGGCGGTTTGAACTTGTATAGAGTGTTTATAATGCTGTTAGTTTTGTTATGTATAACATTAGGGTGTCAAAACCAACATAACAAACATTTTATGGAGGCTGAGCAAACCATGGTCGGCTATGTCATTTTAAAAGGAGAGAATCAAGCAATTCTCATACCTAATGAAAAAGCTGATGTTAAAGACTATGAAAATCTTAGTGAAAAAGAGATTATTGAAAAGTATAGATCGGATATAGTTTTACTGGGACTTAGTGAACTTAACAATAAAGATGACTTGAGCAAAGGACAAAAAATTCGTATTTGGTATAAAAAATTAAATGAATCTTCACCTCCAAAAACAAACATCTCAAAGTTTGAAAGTATTTAGTACATATTCTTGCATTCCTAGGAATGCCGCTGCAAAACTGAAGCGGCATATTGAACAGAAATTAATGTCTTCAAACCTCACCTCATTCGCGGTGGCTTAATCCTGCGCCAAGATTTATTTGGCGATTGTTGACTCAGGTGCAGAGAAGGCACATGTCAAGAATTCATTTTTGAATTACTGGGCACCTTGAATAAAACCAGCATTCCCGTATTCATATGCGAAGAGATCGGTACTGAACGCTGGATAAAGAAAAAAGTTAACGATACATTGAACAAGCTTGTGAGGCTTTGATATAGAAAGAACAGTCAAGAGACGAACCATTACATACATATAATACTCCTGTGAAAGCGGGGGTGTAGTTTTGGAACCTTACCAACGTTATGAGGAATTAAAGAAGAAAACAATAAAGGTTGTCTATAAAGATAATTACAGTATCCGCTATATAGATCAGGATGAAGCGAGTAATGACTTAGATGAATTTTATAAACAATTTGCTCAGCATTTATTGGAGGCTGCTTTGGAAAGGAGTGCAGAGTAAGCTTCTTTTTTTGATTTGTTTGTAGTAAGTATCTTAATAAACGGCTTTATCGGTACTGATATTAATCACATGCGTCACCTCTTGCAGCAAAGCGGCTTCTGCGACATTTTGTCCGCCGATAAGGTTGGTTTGAATGGCTTCAAAGGGATTATCCTCACATGTCGGAACCTGCTTCAGCGCAGCTGTGTGAAAGACAATATCAACACCTTTCATCACTTGGTTGACTCTTCTGTAGTCACGAACATCGCCGAGCACAAACGACAGTCTTTGTTCATCCGCGTATTTTTGTTTCATCACATATTGTTTGCTGTCATCTTTACTGAACACAATGACTTCTTTAGGGGTTAAGAGCAAAAGGCGTTTTACAATTTGGCTTCCGATTGACCCTGTCCCGCCGGTGACGAGAACAGTTTTATCGTGAAAAAACGGTTGTAGCTCTACTGCTTGCTGTTTAGGCATGGCTTATCCTCCAACTCTCGTTTCTCTACCATGCATCATATGTTGAACAATTTCAGCGAGTTAATGAAAGAAACCAATAAATCAAAAATTAGAGAAAAACATTAATCTGATGCGCTTTCATATCGCTTTATCCGATTAATAGAATAGAAATACAAATAAAACATTGTACTAAATATTCATTTTAAATATTTGCTCATGTCAATTTTTTCTCTCCATAAATTCTCACATGCGGACAATCTTCACAAAAACTTAACACTGAACTTCCTGTATGTATTTTACAATTAAAGTGAACGTTCATTAAAAGGAGGAAGGAAAATGAATCATTCAAAAACACTTTTGTTAACCGCGGCAGCCGGATTGATGCTCACATGCGGTGCGGTTTCTTCCCAGGCCAAGCATAAGCTGTCTGATCCTTATCACTTTACCGTGAATGCGGCGGCGGAAACGGAGCCGGTTGATACAGCCGGTGATGCAGCTGATGATCCTGCGATTTGGCTGGACCCCAAGAATCCTCAGAACAGCAAATTGATCACAACCAATAAAAAATCAGGCTTAGTCGTGTACAGCCTAGAGGGAAAGACGCTTCATTCCTATCATACCGGGAAGCTGAACAATGTTGATATCCGCTATGATTTTCCGTTGAACGGAAAAAAAGTCGATATTGCGGCGGCATCCAATCGGTCTGAAGGAAAGAATACCATTGAGATTTACGCCATTGACGGGAAAAACGGCACATTACAAAGCATTACAGATCCAGACCGCCCGATTGCATCAGCAATTGATGAAGTATACGGTTTCAGCTTGTACCACAGTCAAAAAACAGGAAAATATTACGCGATGGTGACAGGGAAAGAAGGCGAATTTGAACAATACGAATTAAATGCGGATAAAAATGGATACATATCCGGCAAAAAGGTAAGGGCGTTTAAAATGAATTCTCAGACAGAAGGGATGGCAGCAGACGATGAATACGGCAGTCTTTATATCGCAGAAGAAGATGAGGCCATCTGGAAGTTCAGCGCTGAGCCGGACGGCGGCAGTAACGGAACGGTTATCGATCGTGCCGACGGCAGGCATTTAACCCCTGATATTGAAGGACTGACGATTTACTACGCTGCTGACGGGAAAGGTTATCTGCTTGCATCAAGCCAGGGTAACAGCAGCTACGCGATTTATGAAAGACAGGGACAGAACAAATATGTTGCGGACTTTCAGATAACAGACGGGCCTGAAACAGACGGCACAAGCGATACAGACGGAATTGACGTTCTGGGTTTCGGGCTGGGGCCTGAATATCCGTTCGGCCTTTTTGTCGCACAGGATGGAGAAAATATAGATCACGGCCAAAAAGTGAATCAAAATTTTAAAATGGTGCCTTGGGAAAGAATCGCTGATAAAATCGGCTTTCACCCGCAGGTCAATAAACAGGTTGACCCGAGAAAACTGACTGACAGAAGCGGAAAATAAACATGAAAAAAGCAGCTTATCAAAGCTGCTTTTTTTGATGTGAAGAGCGTTTCATGAGAAAGTCCTGGAACGGATAGCCGCAAGCACAGCCGGCAGCCGGTCATACGTGTACGCCGGTACTGTCTCTTGGTAATTAAGCGCCGCGATTTGTTTACGTTCACCCGGGTTTGTCATATAAAAATGGATCTTATCCGCAAAATCCGCAAGCCCGCTGTAAGAAACAAAGGATGAAAACGGGGGCGCGGGAGAAAGGTCTGTCAGCTGAAAGGCCTGACAAGCCGCAATGTCTAAGCTTCTCGTATTTAAACTGATATTTTCGATGCCGCGTCCGTTCTGATTGAGCGCAAACCGATAAGAACGGTGAGGGTTTAAGACCACGTCTGCGCTGTTGTAATATAATGCGGCATGTTCGGGTGCAATCCATTCATCCATTACGAGCACATTTTGCTGCCTGGCGATTTTTTTAGGCAGATGTCTGCGCCATCCCTTCCCGATAATACGAAGCGTATACGGAAGCTTCGCCGCTGCTTTCACCAGTTCAACGCGGTTCGGGTAAGGGTATCCGATCAGAAGCAGATTTGTGTGAAGAGAGGCTTCAGCAGGTTGTTTCTTAAAAAGCCGCTGATTAACGGGGATCGGGACATAATATACGTGCTGTAAGCCCATTTGCCGGTAAGCATCAAGCGCGTTTTGTTCTATCGTCAAAACGGCATCGGCGAAAGGGGCGATTGTCATGCTCACATCGAAATAAAAAGGATCCTCCGTCATCCATAGATAAACGGGAATCTGTTCTGTCTTCAGCCATTGAAGCCATTCAGACGGAATACGGTCTCCCGTCATCATCAGACTGATGTCTGGTTTGAATGCCCGTATACTGCGGATGGTATCTTCCTCAAACTCAGAAACAGAAAAAAAGCGGACGGAAGACTGTAAAAAGCCTTCCTCGATCCAGCGGTCAAAATACGTGTATATGCCTTTATATCCTGAACGGATATATAAAACGTTCATATGCTGTTACGAAGTGAACGTGACACTTTCAACTTTGTCGACGTCAAGCAATGTTGTAGCAGAGCCTGCCGGTGTAACGGAATTTTCCTGCGTAACAAAAACGATTCCGTGAATTTCGTCAAAGGCAACAAATTGAACCGGGCCGATCATGTCTCCTGAATCCATCACAATGCTGATGACAGTGCCGGGCTGAATTCTTGCAAAAATCCATCTCGCCGCTAATGAAATACCGCTTCCCAATACAGATTGTGCGCTGAGACTGTCTTTCGCCGCTGCTTCATCTACTTTTGCATCAATTGCCGATTCCAATAAATCTTTTACTTTGTTTTCCACATTATCTCCTCCATCTGTGCCGCCAGATAAAGCGCTGTTGTCAAATACAGGGGCTAAAAGAGTTTTCAATAACTCCTTTTTAAGCTCCAAACGATCCTCGCTCATGCGAACATACACCTCCTTTAACAATTTCAACCTCACGTTTATTCATATTCCTGATTGAAGAGATTGGTATAAGTCGAATGCCGTTTTGCTTGTGTTTTTTTCAATATTTAATCAAACAGCTGAATTTTCGAATCAGGCTTTGTTTGCCTATGCGGATTGTAAGAGTATGACATACGTTGTATAGATTAAAAAATGAAGGAGAGGAATACTTTGGATTCAGAAGAAACTGTAAAACACGGGGGTTTTGAGGAGGAATTTCAGCTCGTACTGCTTCTTCTTCTTTTGTTATCCCGTCAGCCGTCCGGAGATCATTCAGATTTGCGGCGTCAGCTTGTAATGGCAAAAGAGCTTGGGGTTCCTGTATCACGCGTCAATCTGATTAACGGCAGCACACTGCAAAACGTAATTGTCAAAGAAGTGCTGTCAGATTTGGCCGTTTTTCAAAATCCGCTCAATAATACGAGATCAAACGTCGCGATTTCAAGCATCGTCAGCTGGGGTGCTTTTTAATAACGGATATCAGGCTCTGTCTCTTTCGGAGCCGTTTTTTACGTTTTACAGAAGGGGTGATGGGATGGAAAAGAAGATCTCAATTATCTTAACGAGTTACAACAAACCGGATCTTGTGAAACAGGCGATTGAAAGTGTTTTGCATCAGACCTACAGCAATTGGGAGCTGTTTGTGATGGATGATCATTCAAATGAAGAAACTTCGGCTGCCATCAGTACGTATATAAAAGATCCTCGCATATATTATGACAACAGTTTTATCAATCCTGCCGAACGGCTGAAGTCGACCCGGTATGCCGTTTTGATTAATGATGCGCTTTCACGGGCTAAAGGCGAATACATCACTTATTTGACAGACGACACCGTATTTCATCCGGATAGGCTCAGCCGCATGGCGGAAGTTCTTAATCAATGCAGCGGGTTTGATGCCGTCTATTCCAGCCAGAAGGTGATACATGTAAACGGGCGCGGAACAGAACAATTCCACTTCTATCGTTTTGCTGAAGAGGTGCTTGATCAGGCCGCTTTTCTCGTTGATCACTGTTCGGTGATGCACCGGAGATCATTGCTTGAGCGTGTGAAAGAGAAGTTCGGCAGCTTTTGGGACGAAGATGTTATGCATTGGAATCACGGAGACTCTGTTTTTTGGAGCAGGCTCAACACATTTACATCATTTCTGCCGATAAAAGAAGTGTTGGATACGACCTATAAAACACCCCACTCATTTCAGAACACGTATCAATCGCTTCCGTCTGTCCTGATCGACGGGTCCTTTGTAAAGGGGACGGATCAGAAAGTATATCAGCTTGACCGAAATAAAAGGAAGCCTGTAAACGAGCGCTGGCATACGTTATATGAAGGGCGAACCGTCGTCATTCCGGATCCGTTTTTATTTCAATATGAGGAAGAGAACTCCGTCAGTATTCCGAATTTTCAGCTCGTCAGGGATCAGTTTCATGTTTATTTTATAGAAGACGGGGAGAAAAGGCTGGTTGATCATAGCGCATTTCGCTTTTACCGATTTAAACGGCATGACATCCCGGCTTTAGAACGGGACGAAATACAAGCGCTTCCGGACGGTCCGCCGATCAGCCGGGGGACATCGGGCTGTATTCAACATCTGCCCGGGAGAATGCTGTTTCGCATTGAACGGGAATTTTATGTTTATTTGAGAGGGGTTCTCCATCCGATCAGTCATGACGTAGCGAAACGCTTTTTTGCGAATCAGAAGGCGATACCCATTTCCTTTCAGAAAATTAAACAATTACCAATTGGAATGCCGTTCTATCCGGTGTACGATGAAATTATGAGAAATCTCAATATAACAAAAGGTTGAGAGATGCAGTTGGATGTGTAAGGAAAAGGAGAGCTTTTATGACCGATCAATTTGATAAAACCGAGAAGCAGTATATAGAGCTTACTTCCGGCATTCAGAGGTTCGAGCATTTCAGTGTATATACGGACCCTTTTTTGCCGCAGATTTTTTCGCATAACTTTATTCAGCTGCACCATACATTTCCGTTAGACAAACTCCTGCCGTTTTTTTCGTCCGTTCCGGGCATGCTTCAAGCCAATTATATTCATGTGAAAGCGGCTCCGGAGCACACGTTTCCGCTTCTTCTGAAACAAACTCTGGTAAAGCAGGGCTGCGTAGTGGAAGATGAGCTGTTTTTTGCAAGGAAACTGGAAAATGGGGACCTGCAGGCCGGACACCCGCTCACTGCTTGGGGAACGGAAAAAAGCCTCGCCGACGGGTCGTCTATTATGAACATCTATGATGCCCTTTACATTGGCGAGGCGGCGGCCGAACAAAAGCTTGAGCGGAAATATCCTTTGTATAAGGACGGAACGGTTATGCTTGTCGTGTGCTACAGCGATGCCTCACAAACGATTCCGATCGGCTGCGGAGAGCTTTTCATCAACAAAGCAGATAAAACCGCAAAAATAGAAGAAGTCGCAATTCTGGATCAATTCCAACGAAAAGGCTACGGATCGATATTGATGAATGAGCTGATGGCGGCGGCAAAGCTGAACGGCATGGAAACCGTATACCTTGTGACGTCCGGGATGGACGGTGTAAACCGCTTTTATGAAAAACTCGGCTTCAAAAGATTTCGGCGCGTGCATACAATTTTTCATTATTTTCTTACATAGTTGGGCATTCGCATAAACCAATTGGGAGTTGGCCCGCATACAATGCCGTATATCGTAAGAAGAAAGGATGATTTGCGTATGTACGGATACGGATATGGCTACGGCTGCGGCAGTTTTGGCTATGGTTACGGGCACGGCGGCTGCGGAGGCGGAACCAGCACTTTTGTGCTGATTGTGGTATTGTTTATTTTATTAATCATCGTCGGTGCGGCTTTTATTTGTTAGACTGAAAAAAATCCTATAATGAAAATCAGCCTGCAGAGAACATCACTTTCTGCAGGCTTTTTGTTATTTCCATGCTGAAAAATCAGCTTGAAAAACATTTTAATACATATTACCTTTCTGGAGAAGGGGGCGAAAATGTGGACATAACGATTGAAGAATTACCTGAATCAAGAATTGCTTATTTCCGAAACGTCGGAGAGTATGGCGGAAAGCAAAACAAAGAACTGATGGAGTCATTTAAAAACTGGGCGCAATTGAATGGTCTGCTTGATCATTATGTCATTTTAGGAATTCCGCAAGATCATCCGAATCGTACTCCTAAAGAGAAATGCCGCTATGATGTTTGTCTTGTTATCAATCAAGACCATGTGCCTGAACCAGCCCGGATCGGTACATTTTCCGGAGGGAAGTACGCTGTTTTCTTGCTTGATCATACAAAAGAGGCAGTCAGTGGATTTTGGAACACTGTTTTTTCTGAGATCGAAAAAAATAATTTATCAATCAGAGAACAGCCTATTATCGAAAGGTATACTTTACAAAAGGTGAATCATCATTTGTGTGAAATATTGATTCCCATACAGTAAAGAAGACGGGAATTTTCCGCTTTCTGCTTATACTGATTCAGATCAAAAATGATGTGATGATGAGCTGAGCAAAGAATAAAATCAACAATAGGAATAGAATTTCCAGAACGCTCTTCAGGCTGTCGGACATCTCCGGCAGCCTGTTTTACAGAAAGGTATTTTCTGCAAAAAACTTTCTGAAGGATAAGAATGCGGTTATTCATCTGTTCATACAATGAAGCAAATGGGTTTTCGAGGTGGAAAGATATGGGGAGCTATTTAATCAAACCGGAGCTTGACGGGAATTATCCGTCAGTCAGTCATGGAAAGGGATCATATGTGTATGATCAGGAGGGGAACAAGTATCTTGACGGAGCATCGGGGGCGGTCACTTGCAATATCGGCCACGGCACGGAGGATATTATACAAGCTTTAAAAGAGCAGCTTGACTCCGTTTCGTTTGTGTATCGCTCGCAATTCACCAGTACTCCGGCAGAAGAACTGGCTTTATTCCTGGCCGATCATCTGCCGGGCGGGCTGAATTGGTCATTTTTTGTAAACAGCGGCTCAGAGGCAGTCGAAACAGCGATGAAAATAGCCGTTCAATATTGGCAGGAAAAAGGGCAATACCAAAAATCCGTCTTTCTATCAAGATGGGGCAGTTATCACGGTATTACTTTGGGAGCGCTTTCATTATCAGGATTCTACGAACGGAGATACCGCTTCACCCAACTGCTTGAACGGTTTCCGGCCGTTTCAGCGCCTAATATGTATCGTTCTGAGCTGCAGGGAGAGGAATTTGTGAAGGCTGCGGCGGCTGAACTGGAAACGGCTGTTCAGCGGGTCGGTTCCTCATTTATCGCGGGATTTGTCGCAGAACCGATGGTCGGAGCAGCCGGGGCGGCCATCACTCCGCCGGCAGATTATTATGAAGCGCTTGAGGATGTCTGCCGCAGGCACGGTATTTTGTTTATCGCGGATGAAGTCATGACGGGGCTCGGGAGAACAGGGCGGATGCTTGCTTCTGAGCATTGGAGGATCGCACCTGATATCGCGGTGCTCGGAAAAGGGTTAGGCGCCGGTTACGCTCCGATAGCGGCAGCTGTTGCGTCTGATGACATCGTTGAAACGATCAAGCGGGGCTCCGGGGTCATTATGAGCGGACATACGTACAGTGCCAACCCATACTGTGCAAGAGCGGCGCTTGAAGTGCTTCGCTATGTTAAGAAACACGAGCTGCTTCGGCAGTCAGAGGAAAAAGGCGTAATGCTGAAACGGAAATTAGAAGAAATCAAAGAGCGCAGCGGGGTGATTGGGGATGTCCGCGGTAAAGGCCTCCTGATCGGGGTTGAATTCGTTAAGGATAAAACGACGAAGGACGTTTTTTCGAAAAAACAGGCCTTCACCGAAAAAATCATTAAAGCGGCAAAAAAACGGGGCCTGCTTATTTACCCTGCAAAGCCCGGTATTGACAGCGGGGAAGGAGACGCCGTCATCATCGCCCCGCCGTTCACGATTTCATATGCTGAGCTGGATGAGCTGTCAGATCTATTTTCCCAGGCCGCAGAAGAAGTTGAAAAAATGATGAAGAAGGATTGAGCTGATATGTCTATTTTTCATAAAAAAACCGATATTCATGAAGCAATTGCCGATGTCAAGGACGAATCTGTCATCATGTTCGGCGGTTTTGGGGGAGTGGGTTCACCTCCGTCATTAATCGAAGCGATTTTGGAAAGCGGCGTTAAAGAGCTGACCGTCATCTGCAATGATGCCGGATTTCCGGAAATCGGCATCGGCCCGCTTATCGTTCATAAACGGGTAAAAAGGCTGATCGCTTCCCATATCGGCTCAAATCCTGTCGCGGGCAGGCAAATGACTGACGGAGCGCTTGAGGTGGAATTTTCGCCGCAAGGGACGCTTGCTGAACGGATTCGCGCAGGCGGAGCGGGGCTAGGCGGTATTTTAACTGATATCGGCATTGATAACGCAACCGTTTGTGAAAACAAAGAAACCGTAACGATTGACGGAAAGTCCTATTTAGTTGAAAAAGCGCTGACGGCTGATTTCGCTTTTGTGTCCGCACATACTGCTGATGAATTTGGGAATCTGACGTTTGACAAAACGGCGCGCAACATGAACCCTCTGATGGCTGCGGCGGCCGAAAGAACATTTGCTGAGGCTGCAGAGATTGTGCCTGCCGGCGAACTTGACAGCGAGCATATTGTAACGCCGGGCGTTTTCGTGGAGGGTGTCGTGCAAAGTGAAGGAGTGAAGTGGAGATGGGCTTGGGAATAGCGGAAAGAGAGAGTATTGCGAGGCGGGCCGCCAGTGAAGTTACCTCAGGAATGATCGTCAACTTGGGGATCGGCATTCCTTCTTTAGTGCCGAATTTTCTGCCGGACGGCATGGAGGTAATGCTGCAGGCGGAAAACGGCGTCCTGGGGATCGGCGGAAGTCCGGAGCGCGGAGAAGAGGATGAGCTTTTATGCAATGCGGCCGGATTTCCTGTCAGTACAGTTAAGGGTGCTTCCTATTTTGATTCAGCTCTGTCTTTTGCCATGATCAGAAAAGGGCTGATAGATATTACCATTTTAGGCGCGCTCCAAGTCAGCAGGACAGGTGATCTCGCCAATTGGCTCGTGCCGGGGAAAAAAGTGCCCGGAATGGGCGGGGCGATGGAGCTTGCCCAAGGCGCGAAAAAAGTGGTTGTCGTCATGAGCCACACCGATCAGAAAGGCCGGCCGAAGCTGGTCGAAAGCTGTTCGTTGCCGCTTACAGCAGCGAGCTGTGCAGATCTCATCATTACAGAGAAAGCCGTCATCAGCATAGATGATGGGGCTTTTGTTCTTGAGGAACTGCTGAATGGCACGACCATAGACGATGTCATTCAAACAACGGATGCCGAAATCAGATTGGGAGAATGTTTTCTTAAAAGGGGGTCTGTCCATGGATCAATTAGAAAAGAAAGTCACTGAGTGGGCGGAAGAAAACACAGCAAAAGCGGTAAGCTTGCTGAAACGGCTGATCGGGGAAAAAAGCACGTTCGGCCATGAATTTAACGCACAGGCAGTCGTTTTAGAAAAACTGAGACAGTTTGACATGGATATTGATGTATGGGAGCCGAGTGTCAAACATTTGAAAGAGCATCCTTATTTTGTATCGGAACGCGAAAATTTCCATGAAAGCCCGAATATCACAGCCGTAAAAAAAGGGGCCGGGGGCGGAAGATCACTGATACTGAACGGACATATTGATGTTGTCCCGGAAGGAAATCCCGCCGCATGGACGTATGAACCGTTTACCGCTGTTGAAAAGGACGGCAAAGTTTACGGCCGCGGTTCAACGGATATGAAGGGCGGCAATACAGCCCTCTTGTTTGCGTTAGAAGCGCTTGAAGCCTGCGGGATTACGTTAAAAGGAGATGTTCTGTTTCAAAGTGTCGTAGATGAAGAGTGCGGCGGCGCGGGAACGCTGTCGGCTGTTATGAGGGGCTACAAGGCTGACGGGGCGCTTATTCCGGAACCGACTAATTTAAAGCTGTTTGTTAAGCAGCAAGGATCTATGTGGTTCCGCATTACGGTAAGAGGATTGTCCGCACACGGCGGCACCCGCTATGAAGGGGTGAGCGCCATTGAAAAAAGCCTGCATGTCATCACAGCCCTTAAAGCGCTTGAACACGTCCGCAACGCCCGTATCACAGACCCGCTTTATCGGGACGTTCCGATTCCGGTTCCCATTAATATCGGCACCGTCCAAGGGGGAACGTGGCCATCATCGGTAGCTGACCGTGTGGTGATAGAAGGCAGGTGCGGAATAGCGCCGAATGAAACGCCGGAAGCAGTAAAAGAAGAACTGGCAAGCTGGCTGAAAGATTTGGAGTACCGGGATGAATGGTTTAAACACCACCCCGCGGAAATAGAATGGTTTGGGGCTCAGTGGCTTCCGAATGATCTCCCGGATGAGCATCCGCTGATTTCCGCTCTGGAATCTTCTTTTGAGAAAATGAAAGGGGCAAAACCGGTTCGTGAAGCGTCCCCGTGGGGAACGGACGGAGGGCTTTTGCAGCACGCGGGACAGACGCCGGTCATCGTCTTCGGTCCGGGAGAAGTCAAGGCGGCGCATCAGGCGAATGAATACATTGAAATCCGGGCGTTAATCGATGCCGTCAAAATCATTTCTCTTTTTATGATGGAATGGTGCGGGGTGGCAGATGGGGGTGACGGAGCTGATAAAGGAACTGAGGGCTGAAAAGGGGGCGGCTGAGATTGATGCAGACCGTTTCAATGAGCGGCTCAGAGTCATTCGTTATGACGGGCAGATTACGGCGCTTATTCCGGCCGTTTTGGCAGAAGCAAAGCAAGAAGGAGCCCAAAAGGTAATTTTCTTTGCTAAGCGCGGCGATGAGCCGGAATTTGTCAAGCATCTTTTTATTGTTGAGGGTGTCATAGACGGGTATTACAACGGGCATGAGGCTGTTGTGATGGTGCGCTATTTATCAGAGGAACGGAGACGGTCAGATTCATATGTATCAGAAGATTCGACTGTTGACCGTTTATATGAGACACCGCAGCGGGGACTGACTCAGACTGAAAGCGCGCTGATGTTCAGAAAAGCGGACGAAGATGATGCAGACCGCTTATCGCACTTATATAAACATGTTTTTCTTACCTATCCGACTCCTGTCTTTAATCCCCTTTATATTAAAAAAACAATGAGAGAAAACACCATCTATTATGCCGCATTTGATCAGGATCGTCTCATTGGGGCGGCAAGCGCAGATATCAATCCGGTATTGGGGCACGCTGAAATGACCGATTGCGCGGTTCTGTCAGATTACAGGGGGAACTCCGTAACGGCACACTTGTTTAAAGCGTTGGAGCAGGAACTCGCGGGCCGGGGAATCATCCATCTTTTTTCCTTGGCCCGTGCAGCGTCTTACGGGATGAATGCCGTTTTGTACCATGCGGGATACGGCTACAGAGGCAGGCTTGTGAACAACTGCCGCATTTCAGAAGGGCTCGAAAATATGAATATATGGTGCAAGACTTTACGTTTGGCCATTCATAAGGAGGAATTCGTTTGACAAACAAATGGTTTCAGCCAAAGCGTCATTGGAAGGAGATTGAATTGTGGAAAGATGTGCCGGAAGACAAGTGGAATGATTGGCTGTGGCAGCTCACCCATACTGTAAGAACCGTCGATGACCTGAAAAAAGTCATTCATTTGACCGAAGAGGAAGAAGAAGGCGTCAGGATGTCTGTAAAAACCATTCCCCTGAACATTACGCCTTATTATGCTTCTTTAATGGATCCCGATAACCCGAGATGTCCGATCCGCATGCAGTCCGTGCCGCTGTCAGAAGAAATGCACAAAACGAAATATGACCTTGAAGATCCGCTGTTTGAAGATGAAGATTCACCGGTTCCCGGTCTTACGCACCGCTATCCCGACCGCGTTCTTTTTCTGGTGACAAATCAATGCTCGATGTATTGCCGATACTGCACCAGAAGGCGTTTTTCCGGACAGATCGGAATGGGGGTGCCGAAAAAACAGCTCGATGCGGCAATCGCTTACATCCGGGAAACGCCGGAAATCCGTGACTGCCTGATTTCCGGCGGAGACGGGCTTTTAATCAATGATCAGATTCTGGAATATATTTTGAAAAACCTGCGTGACATTCCCCACCTTGAAATTATCCGGATCGGAACGAGAGCGCCCGTCGTATTTCCGCAGCGGATAACGGATAACCTTTGTCAGATTTTGAAAAAATATCATCCGGTCTGGCTGAACACTCATTTTAATACGAGCATCGAACTGACGGAAGAATCGGTTGCGGCGTGTGAAAAGCTCGTTAACGCAGGTGTTCCGGTCGGTAACCAGGCCGTTATTTTAGCAGGCATTAACGATTCGGTGCCGATTATGAAAAAACTCATGCATGATTTAGTGAAAATCCGCGTGCGTCCGTATTATATTTACCAATGTGATTTGTCAGAGGGAATCGGCCATTTCAGAGCGCCTGTGTCGAAAGGGCTGGAAATCATTGAAGGACTGAGGGGCCACACAACGGGCTTTGCCGTGCCGACCTTTGTCGTCGACGCCCCGGGCGGAGGCGGTAAAATCGCCCTGCAGCCGAACTACTTGCTCTCCCAAAGTCCGGAGAAAGTTGTGATCAGAAACTTCGAAGGGGTGATTACATCTTATCCCGAGCCGGAAAACTATATCCCGAATCAAGCCGACGACTATTTTGAATCTGTTTTTCCGGGAACGATGGCCAAACAAGAGCCGGTCGCACTGAGCGCCATTTTCGCGGACAAAGAGGTTTCGTTCACACCGGAAAATGTATCGAGGATCGACAGGAGGAAAACGTTTACATCAAACCCTGATCATGAAACGCTGAAAGACCGCAGGGAAAAGAGAGATGAATTGAAAGAAAAGAAATTTATTGCACAGCAAAAGAAAGAGCAAAAAGCAGGATCGGAAGTCGGAGGTGAATCGCCGTGAAGCCATGCGAGTGGTGCGGCAATCAGAAGGCGTCAGCTTGTCAGGCGGCTGTGTACTGGGAGCTTCCTGACGGTACGAGGGCCATAGAAATTACAGAAACACCTGCATTCGCCTGTTCCTCCTGCGGTATGACTTATCAGGAGGAAGCGGTCATAGCAGAAATCGAAAATCAGCTCTTTTTAGCCAATGCAAAAAAATTACCGGAAACACTCACATATCAAGAGCTGATGGAGACAGAACGGATCTTGAAACGGAATTATTTTGACTTCTCCTAGTCTTCTTTTGTTGTAATTTCACACTTGAATTGTATAATAGTACAACAAAAGACAGTCATCAGGAGGGGAAACCCATGAAATCCTTTTATCACTATTTGATGAAATACAGGCATCCCAAACCGCAGGACGCAATCAGCCGGTTTGCGAATCAGGCATACGAAGATCACGGCTTTCCGAAAACGTCAAGCGATTATCACGAGCTCAGTTCTTATTTAGAACTGAGCGCCGACTATTTAGAAACGATGGCGACCTTTGATGAAGCTTGGGAAAAATATGAGACCGAGGTCCATCACGCCTGACGAAAAACCGCACATTGTGCGGTTTTTTTCTGTTGAAATCACTCGCTTATGAGGTGCCGTATGATCAAATCCCGCAACGCCGTCCGTTTTGATCAGCACGTAAACAAATCTTCCTGACGGCACGTATCTTAAGGCAGTAGAATGTATAGCTGCAGAGTTCAACGGATCAGGCCTGCTGCCGGCGGGGTCCCGTGTAAGGAGCATCTTCACTGAGAAATGTTTTTAATGAAGTGAGGGGAATCGAATGATCCATTAGGTAAGGCTGATGAGGCACTGACGTTTGGACGGAAAAGGGGATTTTATGTGACAAGGTTGAAGCGGATTGAAGTTGTGCCTTCATTGAAAGCCGAAATGAGTTTGGTTCTTCATGATACACAAGCCATTGCAAATATGCAGCCGGAATGGGAGTTCCATACTCCTACGAATCTTGAACATCACGGCGGTGTGTCAACATGCCTTCGGGCCGGGTATTTTCCTTTGCGTCATAGAGAAAAAATAGAAGCTTTTTGTCTCAGTATTGTTACTGCTCATTCGATCGAGAGCGGAATGTCATCGGACGCTTCAGTTACGGTAAGTGAAAAAACGCACAAGCATGTTGCGGTTTTTGACATTTTGAACAGGTGCAGAAATAGATATTTCCTGTGGTTTTCATGCCCATGCGAAATTATGGCGGCCGGCATACGATAGCGTATGACAGTCCGCGGCAAGGGGGAGACAGCATGAAGCCAGATAAACCGAAATTTCAAGTGGGAGACATCGTGGTCGTCGTGATGTACGGAACCGTCGGCACCATTACGAAGGTTCATCAAATTGATAAACATTATCTTTACGAAGTCAATCATAATGAAGTGCTTTATTTTGAATCGTCCATCCAGCTTTATAAAGATTATGAGGGCGTGATCGTCGATATGGAGAAATTGGATATTGAATATGAATTTCTGATCGGCGACGTCGTATATGTAAAGGACTACGGAAAGGAATTATTCCGTGTCATCGGCCACAGAACTGAAATATGGAGATATTTAGAGGATGGCTGGGAGGATATTATTTATGAGCTGACTCGGCTGAAAGACGGAGAGTGGCTTGAAACGGAGGAAGAGGATCTCACGCTGGTTCTGAGAAAATATGAAATGGATCAGTTTGTGCATCAGCTGCTGTTTGTCCACTATGTTGGGGAAGCATCTCATGAGATCGGCGAGGATACCGTCGCGTCTGCTCTTCTTCAGTTTGAAGGCGATGCTGATGATCCCGATACCCTGCATGTGCTGGCGGTATCGATTGTAGATGAGCTGCTTGATATTTATAACGATTATAAGATTCTTTATCATTTGTTCGGTGACGAAGAATATAAAGATATGATGAATTTTGTGCTGGAAAGCCTGCGGGAGCATTTCAGCTAGCCGGCAAAAAAACGGACGGTGACATATAAAAACCAGGGCAGACAGCCGGCAAAGATTACAAACGACATTCCTTTCAGCACTTTTTCCAATACGATATCAAATCCATCTCCGTCCAAAAAAGCCATCATTTTCGTCATCATCTTTTCTCCCTCCGGGGCTTGTTTTTTAAAAGTATATGAGCGGACAAAACGTTTAGAACTTTCGGGTATAATTTGAACGGTTTTTTCATAAAACATAAAAAAGGAGGCGGTGTTTGCATGAAAGAAATAGATCTTGTGATTGACACAGAAGAAATAGCTGATTATTTTTACAGTCAGCTTGCTATGCGCGGGTACATACCGAGTGAAGAGGAAATCTTCGAAATAGCCGACATCACCTTTGATTATTTATTAGAAAAATGTATGATAGACGAAGAGCTTGATGAAGACTGAAACTGCGGAACCGAAGTGAAAAAGCTTCGGTTTTTTCAATCGGCTCGGGAGAATGAAACATGGGGGGAAAACGTTGTACAAGCCAGCAAGTCTTTTCGCATTGTTTATTCTGCTCGCAGCAGCGATCCGGATAGAAGCCGTCCGGGCTTTTGATGAGCGCGTGATAGAAGCGGCCGTCAGGATCAGGTCTGCCTGGCTGAATGAATTGATGTTATGGATAACGGAGCTCGGCACGACCGCGGTGCTTTTGCCGCTTCTTCTTTTGACAGGCGCGGCTCTGTATATGTACAAAAAAACGCCGGATGTTGTTTTTTTGCCGCTTCTCTTTCTCATTGAACGGATTGTAAACATAAAAATAAAAGAATTGATTGAAAGAGCCAGACCCGCTTTTGAACCGCTCGTCCATGAAACCTCATACAGTTTTCCGAGCGGCCACTCCATGAATTCGGCAGTGATGTATCCCGTCATCGCTTACTTTTTGATTAAGCATGTTCCGTTTTTTACGAAAAGAAAACGGGCCGTCACCGTCTTTACCGGAGTTCTCGTCATTCTGATCGGACTCAGCAGAATTTATTTAGGCGCGCATTTTCCGACGGATGTCCTTGCCGGATTCAGTCTCGGACTTTGCCTCGTTTCGCTTTTTGCGCTCTTTGACGAAAAGTATCATCCGTTTCGACAAAAATAGAGACAGGAAAAATGAGAAAAAACGCTAATACTATTAAGAAATAAGAGGGAGGGATCTTGATGCTGTTATCGCTGCCCGTGTTTAAAAAAAAGACTTGCGCCTATGATGTGACGATTTTTCAAACACCCCGCTACGGCGAGAAAAAGGGATACAGGGTCGTCTATCGGACAGAGCTGGCCGCTGACAATCATCAAGACGCACTGGAAAGGGCATTTTCTGTTTTTAATGTGCCTGATACGGTCCCAAACGACTATCAAGCCAGATTCATAGCGACCGGAGATGTCATACTCATAGACGAAGGAAGAAAAGGAAAGACCTATTACAGGCTTAACCCTGCGGGATGGAGCAAAATTAACCGGCTGCTCGTCCAGCCGAGGTAAGACGGGGCCGGCTGAATCTTCAGCCGGCTTCCGTATTGTCTGGGAAAGACAGTGTTAAGGCTTCCGTTTAGCGGCGGAATGCTCTTTTCCATGCGCTTCATCAGCTGCAATGACGTCTGAAACGGGCACATGATTGTTTTTTTTCTGGCCGGTCACCCGGTTGCGCTGTTTTTTGCCCATTATGTTCACTCCTTTTTCTTTAGGCTTGTCATCCCGCATATTCTGCCCAAGATCGCCCTGATCATGCTGATGATTGTCTCTTACCGTTATTCAGTGTACAATGGGTGGGAGTTTGAATAGGCAGGAGGAAAAGGAAATGAGTGTACATATAAACGCAGAAAAAGGCCAAATTGCGGATACAGTGCTTTTGCCGGGAGATCCGCTCCGAGCGAAATTTATTGCGGAAACTTATCTTGAAAATGTGGAATGCTATAATGAAGTCAGAGGAATGTACGGATTTACGGGTACATATAACGGCAAAAAAGTATCAGTCCAAGGCACAGGCATGGGTGTTCCGTCTATCTCTATTTATGTGAATGAACTGATTCAAAGCTATGATGTTCAAAACTTAATCAGAGTCGGCTCATGCGGAGCCATCCGTAATGACGTGAAGGTGCGTGATGTGATTTTGGCTATGACGTCTTCAACGGATTCACAGATGAACCGTGTCGCCTTCGGCAGTGTAGATTATGCTCCTTGCGCAGACTTCGAACTGCTCCATAAAGCGTACCAGGAAGCGCAAAAAAACAATCTTCCTGTAGCGGTCGGAAGCGTATTCACCGCCGATCAGTTTTATAATGAAGACTCCCAAATCGAAAAGCTTGCCAGATACGGCGTCCTCGGCGTAGAGATGGAAACGACTGCTTTATATACGCTTGCCGCTAAATACGGCAAAAAAGCGCTGTCTATCCTGACTGTAAGCGATCACGTATTAACGGGAGAAGAAACAACGGCAGAAGAGCGTCAAACGACTTTTCATGATATGATTAAACTGGCGCTGCATACTGTATCGTAAACTTGAGATGAGGGTTATGCTGATTAAAGCAGCCCTCTTCTTTATGCATCGCCCTGATTCAAAAAAAGAAAGGTAAGGGTAAAATGAAGAAATCCACTAAATGGTTCTCGCTCGCTGCCGCTCTCAGCGTAACCGCAATCGTGGGCACCGGCTGCAGCATTTCAGGCGGCGACAGCCACAAGGACACAAAAACAGCAGCTGAAACAAAACAATCAGATGACACATCAAGCAAAAAAACAACGAAGACAGAAAACAGCGATTTTGTATTGGAGAGCAAATATTTTAATGATATTAAAGAAGTGAACGGGCTTGAGACCATTCAAAACCCGACAAATACACTTGCGCTCGTGAATAAGACATACACGCTGCCGGGAGATTATAAACCGAATGATCTCGTGATCCCGAAAGTCGAATTTTCTTTTACTGAGAAAATCGAGAAACGATATATCCGCAAACCTGCCGCCGATGCTTTGGCGGAACTGTTCAGCGCCGGGAAAAAAGAAGGTTATGACCTGGTTGCCGTTTCAGGATACCGCTCTTATGACAGACAGAAAGTTATTTTCGATAATGAAGTCAGTCTGAAAGGTGAAAAAAAGGCGAAAGAAGCCGTCGCATATCCGGGGCAAAGCGAACACCAGACGGGGCTTGCCATGGACATTTCCAGCAAAAGCAACGGATATGAGCTGAATGAAGCGTTCGGAAACACGGCGGACGGCAAATGGGTGAAAGACCATGCGTATGAATACGGCTTTATCATCCGCTATCCTAAAGGCAAAGAAAATGTCACAAAGTATGAGTATGAACCATGGCATTTACGCTATGTAGGCAAAAAAGCGGCAAAAGCCATCCATGACCATCAATTAACGCTTGAAGAATATTTTAATGAAGTAAAGAAAGTGTAATGAGAAGAAGCCCGCTTGAAAAATAGAAAGCGGGCTTTCTTTATTACCAGAAGAGTAAACCTCCAAGCGCAAATCCGGTAATTAAACCAAGGCCGATACCGTAGGCTGCTCCCCAGCCTCCCCAGCCTCCCCAATAGCCGAACCCGTATCCTCTGTGACGGCCGCCGACAGGGGCGATATACACTTTGCTGTTAGTCACCCGTACGATTCTTCCGACGTGGACTCTGCCGTTTCGTTCTGTAATTCTTGCTACTTTTCCCTGGTGCTGCCGGCAAAGATGATAATAGTTTTGCATCTTTTCTCCTCCTATCCAACCTATCTTTCTATGTCAGCTTATGATAGAGTGCGGTAAAAAGGTTGGACGAAAACAGGAGGACAATCGCCGTTTTACTTGTAAGCGACAAAAGCGCAGTGTCCCATATATTCACGGTACGTCTGCATAAGCTCGTAATGAGCCGTTAGCGTATCGTAGTGAACCGGCTGAATAACGGGCGATAAATCCATTTCTGTAGTCGGCTCCTGCGCATTGTTTTCATAGACAGCGGGAATGAAATCCGCTTTCTGAAAGCCTTGCTGAAGCAATCTCTGTTTCCATGCCGTTTCATCCTGCAATACGGTAAAACCGTAGAAGTCTTTTATCTGCGTGATGGCGTTTTCCGGCATGGGCTTTTGTAAAGCAGCTTCAATGCCGATCAGCATACCCCCGGGTTTAAGGACCCGCAGGATTTCAGACAGCGATGAATCAAGATTTGAAAAGGTGAGAACTGATTCGGAAAGAACGGCGGAAAATTGATTTTCAGCAAACGGAAGCCGCTCAAGCTCCGCCAAATAGCCCGGAATGGTTAAGCCTTCAGCGGCAAATCGTTTTGCTGCTTTTTCAAGCATAAGGGGGTCCTTATCAACACAGGTGACGGGATACAGCAGGTGGCCGAGATAAGCGGCCGTCTGTCCCGTTCCGCAGCCGGCGTCAAGAATCGGTTCGCCAGGAGGAGGAGCCGCTTTTGTGAGAACGGCTTTGGAAAAAGCGAGTCCGCCGGGGTGAGCCCCTCCGACTCCGAATAAGGACAGCATATCTAAATATTTGCTCAAAGGCCGAATCCTCCTTTTTTCCTCAGCATATGTTGAGAGAAAAGCATAGGTTTGGGTAAACGGGAAAGAAGGGCGCCTCACGTTTGAAGTTGACGAATGAGCGTTCGTCTATGATAATAATGTAAGAATAAAAAGGTGGTGTTTTCTTGAAGCGGCAATTTAAACTGTTTTTTATTATATTGATCACCGCGGTCGCAGCCTCGGCGCTTACGCTGTTTATCACGGGCAATACGACCATTTTCGGACAAGGCTCGGCTGCTTTGACGAACAGCAAATTTGAGAAATTCAATAAAGCCTACGAGCAGATTAAAAGTGATTACTATCAAAAAACAGATGACAGCAAATTAGTAGACGGAGCGATAAAAGGCATGATCAGTTCCCTGGATGATCCATATTCTTCTTATATGGACCCGCAGGAAGGAAAGTCTTTTGAAGAAACAATTTCCGCTTCGTTTGAAGGCATCGGCGCACAAGTGGAAGAAAAGGACGGCAGCATCCTGATCGTATCGCCGATTAAAGGGTCACCCGCGGAAAAAGCGGGGGTTAAACCGAATGACCAGATCTTGAAGGTCAACGGCAAAAGCGTTAAAGGCCTTAATGTAAACGAAGCCGTCGCATTAATCCGCGGCAAAAAGGGAACAAACGTCAAGCTCGTGCTGCACAGAGCGGGTGTCGGCGATCTGAACCTGTCGATCAAACGTGACACCATCCCGGTTGAAACGGTGTACTCTGAAATGAAAAAAGGAGACATCGGCGAAATCCAAATCACATCCTTCTCCGAATCGACGGCAAAAGAGCTGAATTCAGCCATTGACAGCCTCGAAAAACAAGGAGCGAAAGGATACATTCTCGATTTAAGGGGCAACCCGGGCGGACTGATGGATGAAGCCATCAAAATGAGCAACATGTTTATCGATAAAGGGAAAAATATCATGCAGGTCGAATACAAAGACGGCACGAAAGAGGTCATGAAAGCGACGAAAGAGCGCAAAGTGACAAAACCGACAGTCGTCCTCGTCAATGACGGCACCGCGAGCGCCGCGGAAATCATGTCGGCTGCGCTGCATGAATCATCGGGCATTCCGCTGATCGGCGAGAAAACGTTCGGAAAAGGAACCGTGCAGACGGCAAAAGATTACAGCGACGGTTCTACCGTTAAACTGACAATCGCTAAATGGCTGACAGCGGACGGAGAGTGGATTCATAAAAAAGGCATCAAACCGCAATATCAGGTTAAGCTTCCTGAATATGCGAACCTGCCGTATTTAGATGCGAAAAAAACATACAAATACGGGGATTCCGGAGCCACCGTCACCAATGCGCAAAAAATGATGAAAGCGCTGGGGTACAGCGTGAAAGTAAACGGCACGTATGATAAAGCATTTGAACAAGCCGTTAAACAATTCCAAGCAAAAGAGAAACTGAAACAAACAGGCATTGTAACGGGAGACACAACGGCAAAATTGATGACGGATCTGCAAAAACAGCTTGCGGACAACGATACACAAATGAAAAAAGCCGTTGAAACATTAAATAAGAATATGAAATAGTAAAAAACACCCGATGCGTCGCTCGCGCATTGGGTGTTTTTTGTTTGCGAAAAGCCCGTCTTATGTCGTTTCCTGTTCAAAAAGGTGGCTGTTCGCCTGAATGAAAAACTGTGATTGCTCATAGTGATAGGTGACTTTTGAGTAGTCAAACGGCTGGCCGTTGGTTAAATGAAAAATCGTTTCAACGCAAAGCTTAGGCGCTCCTGTAAACAGACCTAAGTACTCCGCTTCTTCCTCATTTAACATCCCCGCGTACAGATATAAATCTGAAAAACCGCGCTTTAACCCGAGACCTTCTCGAATATAATCAAATATTGATTCTGCCACGATCTCTTTATTCAAATACGTAATAATCGATTTGTTGTAAAATGACTCTTCGATACACAATGTCAGCCCGTCAATATATCGGATTCGCTTGACATAATACACGTCGCCGTCAGGGGGCATATTCAGATTTTGGGCAGCCTCAGGCGTGGGTTTTCTCACTTCCAGCGCTAATAATTTGGAAGTGACATTAAAATCTTCAAGTGATTCTTTAAATCCCTGATTAGAAAGCAGACTGATATACCCTTTTCTTTTATTCCGTCTGACAAAAATGCCGCTTCCCCTCACTTGAAACACAATCCCCTTTTTTTCTAATAAATCCAAGGACTTGGTGATCGTGCTTTTGCTCACGTTAAACCGGCTCATTAAGGTTTGCAGCACAGGCAGTTTATCCCCTTGCTGCAGCTGATGTTCTTCTATGTATTTTTCAATATCTATCGCGATTTGCTGGTATTTTAACATATACATTCCTCATTCATTTATTGTCCCGCTTCTTTCAGAATTATAGCATAATCGTTTTTAAAAGCCATTTCGTAAAGTAACTATAATTGTTTATGTATTGATAAATTATACCGGTACAATTATAATGTAAACGTATAATATGAAAATAAAGGCAGGAATTCTTCTACACTATCGAAGCGGATGCTTGAAGCGGCTGCAGTGCATTTATTCGGCATGCAAGCGGCAGTCAAATAAAGGAGGATATAAACGATGGGAACATTGCCAAAAGATTTTTTATGGGGAGGCGCTCTCGCCGCACACCAATTTGAAGGGGGATGGAATAAAGGCGGCAAGGGGCCGAGTGTAGTGGACGTCATGACGGCAGGCGCGCATGGTGTGCCCCGGAAAATAACAGATACAATTGAAGAGCGGGAATTTTATCCGAATCATGAAGCGATCGATTTTTATCATCGTTATAAAGAGGACATCGCATTATTCAGCGAGCTGGGTCTGAAATGTTTAAGAACGTCCATCGGCTGGAGCAGAATTTTTCCTAAAGGTGATGAAGCGGAGCCCAATGAGGAAGGATTGGCTTTTTACGACCGGGTGTTTGATGAATTGCTGAAACATGGGATTGAACCGGTAATCACGCTGTCACATTTTGAGATGCCGCTGCATTTGGCGAGGGAATACGGCGGTTTCAGAAACAGAAAAACAGTCGGATTTTTTGTGAAATTCGCTGAAGTGTGTTTTGAACGCTATAAACATAAGGTGAAGTATTGGATGACGTTTAACGAAATCAATAATAAGATGGATGTGAATAATCCGATCTTTTTATGGACGAACTCGGGCGTCGCCGTCAAAGAAAACGAAAACGCAAAAGAAGTCATGTATCAGGCCGGCCATCACGAACTGCTGGCAAGCGCATTGGCTGTTTCGAAGGGAAGAGACATCAATCCCGAGTTCAGGATCGGCGCGATGGTATCACATGTTCCGATTTACCCGTACTCATCTCACCCCGATGATGTGATGCTGGCTGAAGAAACGATGAGACAGCGTTTTTTCTTCCCGGACGTGCAGGTTCGCGGATATTATCCAAGCTATGCGTTAAAAGAATTTGAAAGAGAAGGCTATCAGATACACTTTGAAGACGGTGATGAAGAGATTTTGAAAAACGGCCGGGTGGACTATCTCGGATTCAGCTATTACATGTCTACAACCGTAAAAAGTGATGTATCAAACGATAATACCGGGGATGTCGTAAACGGAGGATTGCCAAACGGCGTGGACAATCCTTATATTACAGCGAGTGATTGGGGCTGGGCGATTGACCCGACCGGTTTACGGTACACATTAAACCGCTTATACGACCGCTACCAGATTCCATTATTTATCGTGGAAAACGGATTCGGCGCCATCGACACATTAGAAGAGGACGGTTCAATTCATGACGCAGCAAGAATTGAATATTTATCGTCACATATAAAAGCTTTGAAAAAAGCAATCACATATGATGGTGTGGATGTAATGGGCTATACACCATGGGGAATTATTGATATCGTGTCATTTACAACCGGAGAAATGAAAAAACGCTACGGCATGATTTATGTTGATCGGGATAATGAAGGCAACGGTTCAATGAGGCGGCTTAAGAAAGACTCATTTGAATGGTATAAAAAAGTGATTGAAACAAACGGCTCATATGTATCCTAAAGGTGTAAAAAGGGAAGGCTTCACCGTTGTGTGAAGCCGGCTTTTTATCAGTATTTTTGAAAGCGCATTCATTCAAGCGGGAAGGAGGTGACTGTCCGGCTTTTCATTTAGGATCGCTTATAAAAATAAGGAAAGGGATGGTGGCTCATGTTTTTTAAAAAAGGTCTGCACATGACGCTGGTTTTTCTTGTGTTTTTCTTTTTCATATCAAGCAGCACGGAAACCGAAGTGTATGCGGCTGATCGGAAGGCTTCAGACAAAAACAAAGT
Source organism: Bacillus sp. A1 (assembly GCF_042296235.1). NCBI lineage: Bacteria > Bacillati > Bacillota > Bacilli > Caryophanales > Bacillaceae > Bacillus > Bacillus sp. A1. Next base: position 2,129,460 of record NZ_CP141181.1, on the reverse strand, counting down.
AAGGGTGTGGGTCAGTTCTGAAAAAGATCCGGCTTCCCGTACGTGGTATGACGGGCCGCTGGAAGTGAAATACGCCTTAGACGAACAAACACCGCTTACATTGACAAAAAAGAAGGCTTCTGACTCCGCCGCTGTGTATATTGATCCGTCGCGCCGCTATCAAAGTGTGTTAGGCGTAGGATCGTCCCTGGAAGAATCCACAATCCATAATTTATCAAAAATGACACCCGCAAAAAGAAAAGAAGTGCTGAAAAAACTGGTTGATCCAAAAGATGGTATCGGAATGGACGTTATGCGCATAACGATTGGGACATCTGATTTTACGGCACAGGAATTTTATACGTATGATGATATGCCTGAAGGCCAAACAGATCCTAAGCTCCGTCATTTCTCGATCCAAAAGGATATTGATTTACACATTACAGCAACCATCAAGGAAGCGCTGGCGATAAATCCGGAACTGAAAATCGTTGCCTCGCCGTGGAGCCCGCCGGCTTGGATGAAAACGAATGAAAACCTCAAGCGGGGAAAGCTGAAAGATAAATATATCGGCGCACTGGCTGTTTACTTCCGCAAATTTATTGAGGCGTACGAAAAGCAGGGAATTCCGATTTATGCGATGACCCTTCAAAATGAACCTTTGCTGGAAATCGACTATCCGAGCATGTATATGCCGCCGTCTCAGCAGCGTAAACTGGCACTGGCCTTAAAAAAAGAAATGAAAAAACACGTAATTGACACGAAAATTTGGATTTATGATCACAATGCGAGCGGGGCGTGGAACTATATTCCGCCGATTTTAGATGATAAAAAAGGAAACCGGGCGGCAGACGGCATCGCTTTTCACGATTATGACGGTGACCTTTCCGTCATGTCGGAAATCGGAAAGAGATATCCTGATCAATCTATTCACTTAACGGAGCGGTCTGTCTGGGGGACGGCAGGGGCGGACCGGATCGCGCAGTATTTCCGCAACGGCGCGTCGAGCTACAATGCGTGGGTGACGATGCTCAACAGTCAAATCAAGACGCATCATTGGATAGGCACCCCGGACCCGACGCTGTTTATTCAGGATGCCAAAAACCCTGACCGCTATTGGAATATCCCGATCTTTCATATGACAGGCAACTTTTCAAAATTTATCGACCGGGGAGCAAAGCGGATAGAAAGTAATTACGGCTCCAAAAACACAGTCTCGAATGTATCGTTCCTTAATCCTGATCAATCCATTGTGACAGTCGTAATCAACCAGACATCCGCCGATCAAAAATTCCATGTCGTTTCAGAAAATCGGCAGTTTGAAGCTGTCATCCCGGCTAAAACTGTGGCTACCTACAAATGGAAGCAAAAAAAGTAAAAACCGGCACATTTACGTGCCGGCTTCTTTCTGTTAAGCGCCTTTTTGGTTCAGTTGATCAGAAGGCGCTTTATTGAATAAACCGTCTTTGACGGCGTTTGAAGCCGCTTTTTTTACAAAAAACGGGTTAAGGATAATAACGGCTGCCATGTTAGCGGTCAAACCCCAAAAGCCTTCATATATACCGTGGGCGGATTGGGTGATATTTACCGTGAATGTCACGATAAGACCGACGAGAAGACCGATAATTGTCGCTTCTTTCGTTTGATTCTTCCAAAACAGACTGACGGCGATAGCCGGAAAGATCTGAACCATGCCGGAAACACCGAGAAGCTGAAGGGTAACGAGCGCAGTCGGGAACAGCATGCCGAATAAAAGCGCGAGCCCGATGACGACAAATACCATTGAACGGGTGATCATCGTCAGCTTGCTTGGTGACACATTCGGGTGAATCAAATCCCGATATAAGTTATTCGCAAATAAGTTTGATGCTCCGATGGCCATGATAGAGCAGGGAATCAATGACGCAAGGGCAATCGTGGAGTAAGCAAAGCCCTGCGCGACCCCGCCGTAAGACGTTTGAATCAGCTTCAATAAAGCGAGCCGCGGATTGGTATCTTCCGGCAGGACAAGAAACGCGATAAAGCCGAGAAAAATAACAAGAATCAAAACAATATTATAAAGCGGCAGAAACATGCTGTTTTTGCGGACGGCATCTGCGCTTTTTGCCGTAAATACGCCGGTTGCCGCATGCGCCCACATAAAGAGCGCCAGCGCAGATACGATGGAAGCTGTGATAAACCAAGGAATTCCTTTCGGCCCCGAGTCCGGGATCGTCAGCATTTGCGGCGCTTTTTCAGCCAAAGTGTGAATCATCGGCGTCCAGCCGTGAAAATGGATCAGCGGGAGTGAGACGACCATAAACAGCATAATCACCCACACGAGAATGTCTTTAATAATCGCCGTAAACGTCGGCCCTTTAATTCCGCTGAAAAAAGTATACAGCGCTACAAGAATAAAAGAGATGATGACGACCATATTGACATTAATGACACCCGTTCCGGCCACCTGAAGCGTATCTTGAATTCCGCTCAACTGGAGACAAATATAAGGAATGAGCATAAGAACGCCGACAATCGCGACAAGACTGGCCAAAAGTTTACTGTCAAAACGCTCACGGGCATAATCGGCAAGTGTCGTTAATTTGTGTATTTTTGCCACTTTCCACAGCTTCGGCAGAAAGAAATAAGCGATAAAATACGCCAAAACAGAATACGGGATTGCAAAAAAAGCAACGCTTCCCCCTGTGTAGGCTGTGCTTGTTAAGCCTAAAAACGTATAAGCCGTATAAAGATCCGCGCCGACTAAAAACCAGACGAGGAGCCCCCCGAACCGTCTGCCGCCGACAGACCATTCCTCAACAGAAGTGCGTGATGATTTGTCTCTCCCGGCTATAAAGCCGATGCAGACAACGGTTAAAACGATGACGGCTGTAATGATCAATGCTGTTATATTTGCGGGCATCAGTCCAGTCCTCCTTGTTTCTTCTGCAGCCTATAAATAAGAAACGAACATAATGGAGTGACTGCGATCCATAAAAGCAGCCAGAAATGAAAAAAAGGCAGCCCGATAATGATCGGATGAACCCGATTAGAGACTGACAGCAGGGCCAGCTGGCTGAAAGGGATTAAGATGAGAACGAAAATTAGTGCTTTTCTGACCATTTACTTTCCTCCTGAAACTTGATAATGCTCCTTATCATAGCAGGTGTCAGAAAAGATCACAAGATATTTTTCAGAAAAAAAAGAATTCTATTACTTTTTTAACTGAAACACTTTAGTTGCATCTTCATTCATATTAAATTAGAATAGTTAATATCTCGAAATCAAGATATTTAGGAGTGAATACATTGAATACACAAGGATTGCACCATGTTACCGCATTTGCAAAAGATCCTGCTGAAAATCTTCGGTTTTATACTGAAGTGCTGGGTTTGCGGCTCGTTAAAAAAACCGTTAATTTTGACGACCCGGCCACTTACCACTTTTATTTCGGCAACCAAAACGGAGAGCCAGGCACGATCATTACATTTTTTCCTTTTCAGGGAAGCCGCCCGGGAACCGTGGGAAAAGGGCAGGCCGGAAGAATTTATTTCTCCGTGCCGAAAGGAGCACTCGCATTTTGGAAGCGCCGGCTTGAAGAAAACGGCTTGAATGTAAAAGAACAGATCATGCTGTCTGAACAAGTGCTTCTCTTTAATGATACAGAAGACCTGCCGCTTGCCATAATGGAAGATGAAAGAAGCGGACAGAGTGAATGGACGCCTTCGGGCATTACTGAAAAAGAAGCGATCACAGGCATGAGAGGTGTTCTTTTGTACTCGTACCGTCCTGAAGCAACCATTCAATTTCTCATAGAACGCTTCGGTTATTCAAAGACAGGAGAAGAAAATCAGATTGTCAGGCTGCAATCGGAGGCCCGGATCGGACATATTATAGATGTTGATCTCGCGCCGAAAGAAGCAGGTATCGGCGGTTACGGGACAGTCCATCATGTCGCTTTCCGCACTACCGAAAAAGAGCAGGCGGAGTGGAAGGACATTCTTGCTGCTTCTCATCTTGCTTCATCTGACATTCTTGACAGGTCTTACTTTACTTCAATCTATTTCAGAGAAAGCGGCGGCATTTTATTTGAAATGGCAACCGATGAACCGGGCTTTATGACGGATGAATCCTTTGAAAATCTCGGAACAGAGCTGAAGCTTCCGGAATGGCTGGAAGAGCATCGCAGCCAGATTACAGCTGTTCTGCCCAAAATGGAGAAAGGAGAATGATAATGAAACATGTGTTTGAACAGGGAACGTCAGAGAATGTTCTGCTGCTTTTGCACGGAACGGGGGGAAATGAACATGATCTTCTGTCGCTCGGACGTTTTATCGATCCGAAAGCAAGTTTGCTCGGGGTCAGAGGATCAGTGTCGGAAAACGGCATGCCCCGTTTTTTTAAGCGGCTGAAAGAAGGCGTATTTGACGAGAAAGATTTAATTGAACGGACGGAAGAATTAAAGAATTTTATTGATGAAGCGGCGCAAATGTACGGATTCAGCAGAGAAAACGTGATTGCTGCCGGCTATTCAAACGGCGCCAATATTGCAGCAAGTCTTTTGTTTCATTATAAAGATGTACTGAAAGGAGCGGTTCTGCATCATCCGATGGTGCCGATACGCGGAGTGAAGCTGCCTGATATGGAAGGGCTGCCTGTGTTTATCGGTGCGGGAAAACGCGATCCCCTATGTACAAAAGAAGAATCGGAGGAGCTTTATCAGTATCTGACAGATGCTCATGCATCCGTTTCTCTTGTTTGGCAGGAGGGCGGTCATCAGCTCACACAGCAGGAAGCAGAGCAGGCGAGAACCTGGTACAGTGAGCGATTCCTATAAAAAACCCTTAGTCTGCTTAAGCGGACTAAGGGTTTCTTTCATCTTACAGCCAAGTTGACACTTTAGATACAGGCAGCCGGTTGCTTTTATGCGCCGGCTTAACGGCTTTGCCGATTGAAATCAGCATGACGGGCACGAAACGCTCGCTCACGTCGAATTCCTTAACGAATTGCTCTTTATTGAATCCGCCGATCGCGCAAGTGTCGTAGCCTTTTGCTTTAGCGGCAAGCATCAGCTGCATCGCTGCTAAAGAAGCGTTTAAAAATGCTGAATCACGGGCAAACTGATCATTTTGGTATGCGCCGTTAATCTGGCCTAAAAGCGTTTGTTTAATCTCTTCTGTGATATTGCCTTGCTCAGCCAGTTCAGCATAAACGTCTTCACCATTTTCATTTGCTTTTAAATCGCCTAATACGGCAATAACTGCTGATGAATCAATAATCTGTTTTTGATTAAAAGCAACCGGAAGCAGGGCAGCTTTTGCTTCATCACTGTGAAAGACTTGAAAATGCCAATGCTGAAGGTTCCAGGCGGAAGGCGCTTGCGTTGTGATTTCAAGGAGTTCTGTTAATTCCTCTTTTGTAATGACCGCGTCTTTATCGTATTCTTTAACAGATGCGCGTTCCTTTAAAACGTCTAATACGGATGTCATCATGTTTCCTCCTTCGGATAAACGTGTTATCATAATAGAAAAGTTAGAAGCTTACTAAATGTAACTCGAAAACTAATTTTAATGGATCACAAAAAACTTGTCAATTCATAGATGAAGGGATGAACTCACGTGGGATATACAATGTGTCCTAAAATGGAATCCGCTTTTTCTCTTTTGGGAAAGCGCTGGAACGGCCTCATTATCCATGTACTGATGGACGGGCCGAAACGATTTAAAGATATGACCGAAACGATACCGACAATCAGCCAAAAAATGCTCGCGGAGCGGCTCAAAGAGCTGGAACAAAATGAAATCGTCGAGCGTCAGGTGCTGCCTGAAACACCTGTCAAAGTCATTTATAAACTGACTGATAAAGGCATGGCCCTGCAAGCCGTTTTTCAGGAAATGCAAAAATGGGCAGACAGTTTTTGCGAGCCCGGGGGATCTGCCAACGACACATGTGATGAATAACAAAGGCTGCCCAAGGCAGCCTTTTCTTAATAATAATGTTTACTCGTCATAAAAACCATTAATATCAAAATTGTTCAGATTGAGGTTCAAGCCTTTTAATTGCTTTAATAAAGCATCGAATGTAAGGAAATGATCATTTTTACATTCCGCCGGAACATCATTTGGAGAAAATAGTTTCATTCCTCCCTCAATCCACTGTTTCCGGTATAACTGAAATGCCGCTTCAATTAAATGATCAGGCGTTACAATAAACCCTAAGCTTACGTCATGGTCCTCACTGTAGCCGAATTCAAACCCGCAGCAGGGGCAAATATCAAATGTTTTTTGATATTCGCCGTTATAAACGGGACTTGTCTCTAATCCTTTAAATCCGCATATCAAACAAGGGTACAACTCACTAACCAACATACATCCCTCTTTTATTCAGTTTGCAATCATTCAGAACAAGCGGGGAGGCCTTTTACAGTTTGCCGGTTAAAAACTGAGCCTCACCAAGCCCGAAGCTCCAATCGGCGTTCCCGTTTTCTGTAATGGAAATCATGACGTCCTCGGGTGATATGCCGCATTCTGTTTTAAGCTGATCAGCCATCAGTTGATATAATGTTTCTTTTTGATGTTCGGTGCGCGCTTTGCTGACAATGCTGATGATGACAAGATCTTTGCTTCTTTTGAAACCGAGCCCGGTATCTTCAATGATAAGCTCATGAGGCCGATGCTGGTGAACGATCTGATAACGGTCCGTTACAGGGACGTCAAAAGCTTTAACCATGGCGTAATGGGCGGTATCCAGTAGTTTTTTTAATGCTGCGTCATCCCGGCCTTCAATAACGTCAAAACGAAGTAATGGCATATTTTATTCCCCCTGATGGTTTTTTATAATGTCGCAACTTGTAAAAAAGTATAACAGTTAATCAAAATGTAATCAAATTATAACCAAAATATTTATACGTTAATGCAATATCAGAGAGAGGCACATGTTGTTACAATCGCCCAATCAATTTCCTCATTTTATGAATACGCTTAAGAATAGGCAGACATAAAGGAGGAAAAACATGTACCCTCGTCATGCATTGTATCGCGGGAATTTCGGTCCTGCCGGATTTCCGGCGAGAAGTCCTTTTTTGTTCGGCGCTCCTTTATTCGGCGGATTTTTAGGCGGTCTTCTCGGAGGCGTAATTGCCACAGGTTTTACAAGACCCCGCTATCCGTACGGGTTCGCCGGTTACGGATACGGAGGCGTCCCATACGGCGGTTTCGGTCCGGGAGCCGGCGGTTATCCGCCATTTTATTAAAGAAAAAACGGCCTGCATCGCGCGGGCCGTTTTTTTTATCTTAAAATCTCCACTTCCGATAAATTGTAGTCTTCCTGTTTTGAAAACATAACTTCAATCATCCCGTCTTTATAGACTGCTTTTGTTCCTTTCCGTTTGACGAGGCTCGGAAGGATGATTTCTTTTTTTCCTTCTCCCAGACTGCTGTTCTCTACAACGAGGCTGTGTGACGTATGCTTAATCCTGATACGGTCGAGTTCCTCTTGTTCTGCGGGAATTTTCGCAAAAACATGATCGGATGTTTCAAACAGGTCAATTTCCGGCTTGGGCGGTTCCGCTTCGACCGGATCGGCCTTTTTGGACATTGGGTCGCGAAAAGGGAACTGTCCGGCATAACCGGCGCCGAATACGCTTTCCATCACTCGGTTGACATATGTCTCGACATCTTTCGGATCAGCATTTTTAAACGTTTCTTTAGAGAACTGATTTTGGAAGGGAAAATATCTGTTCCAATCAAACACGGCATCTCACCCTTTCTTAACGGACAACATAGTATATGCCCGCCGGAAGCTTCCCGTGATATAATATAATCTGTTTACAGAAAGGAAGGGGAAGGCCGTGCAAGGGAATAACGCAAGAAAAGGAATCATTTATACCGCTTGTTCTTTCGCCATGTGGGGGCTGTTTCCGGTCTATTGGAAACTTCTTGAACAAATACCCGCATTGGACATTTTAGCTCACCGGATTTTATGGTCATTTGTTTTCATGTGTGTGCTTTTAACTGTGCTTAAGAAGTGGAAAACCGGATGGCGTGAACTGCGTCTTTTGAAATCGGAAGGGGGCCTGCTGGCGCTTTTTTTCGCTTCCGTTTTAATTTCCGTTAATTGGTTTGTGTACATATGGGCCGTCAATCACGGCTTTTTGCTTGAAGCAAGTCTCGGGTACTACATTAATCCGCTCGTTTCCGTTCTTTTGGGCATCCTATTCTTAAAAGAAAAGCTTAACAAGATGCAAACAGCAGCCGTTTCTATTGCCGGGGCGGCCGTGATCATATCTGCGTTTCAATATGGCGCGGTTCCTTATATCGCATTGCTGCTTGCATTCAGCTTCGGCCTGTACGGCTTATGTAAAAAAAGAACCCGCATGTCCAGCACGATCGGACTGACGCTGGAGACGCTTTTGATTACCCCGGCTGCACTTATTTATTTAGGATATACAGCTGACGGGAGCACTTCCGGGTCCTTGGGGGCAGGAACATGGGCGCTCCTATTTTTCGCAGGCGTATTTACGGCCTTACCGCTGTTACTGTTTGCAGAGGGGGCAAAGCGTCTGCTGCTGTATCAAGTCGGCATTTTGCAATATATAGCGCCGACCATTACCCTTATGCTCGGCGTATTTGTGTATCATGAACCATTTTCCGGGCAAAAAGCGTTTACCTTCATTTGTATATGGGCAGCATTGCTTTTGTTTACCTTTTCACAGATCAAATGGAAGCGGCCGATAAAAAGCCGCTAAGCCTTTCGCTTTCCAGCGATAGCTTAAATTATGTATAATCATTACGAGTATGTAAAGGAGCTGTACAATGGGCACTGATAAAGACATAGCAAAAGCCTATCAGACACTGTGGAATAACCGCACTCTCCCGGCTTCAACTCTTGAAGAAGCGGAGAAGGCAATTGATCTTGAACTGCTTGATCAAAGAACACATCCGAGGCTCCGGAAGTCACCCGAGGAAAAGTTTGCTCTGGCGGTGCAGCGAATTGTAGATTCCCGGCTGCGGCCGATTGAGAAATATGAATTGGTTGAACTACATACGAAGCGTTTGCAATTTTTAAAAGAAGAAAGAGGGGAGCAGCTATGAAAGCGATCATAAAAGAAGATGTGCAAACTTCTTTAGAGCGATATGCCGATCGTCCTGTATATATCCATTTGGAAACAACGACCGGTTCTTATTCAGCGCATCTGAATGAGAAAAACATGACGGTTGTAGCCTATATACGCAATGCAAAAGTGACGTACCATCAGGCGAAAATCAAAGGAAACGGCCCGTACCGCGTCGGTTTGAAAACAGAAGAGGGCTGGATTTACGCAGAAGGTCTGACTGAGTATACAGTAGATGACGAAGACCGTCTGTTAATGGCAGGGCATCTGCCGGGCGGAAAATTGGCGATTTCGCTTCAAATCAGCGAAAAGCCGTTTACAGTTTAAAGAAAAGGGTGAAAATCATGAAAGAACATGTACTCGTCATCCTGCCTCACCCTGATGATGAATCATACGGAGTGGCAGGGCTGATTGCTTTACACAGACAAAAAGATATTCCCGTTACGTATGCATGCGCAACGCTTGGCGAAATGGGCCGAAACATGGGAGACCCTTTTTTCGCGAACCGTGAAACACTGCCGCTGTTAAGAAAGCAAGAGCTGATTGACGCATGCAAAGCAATGGACGTTACTGACCTGAGAATGCTCGGGCTTCGTGATAAAACACTTGAATTTGAAGATGACGAGTGGCTCGCGGATATGATGGAAGAGATTATCGACGATGTAAAACCGAGTCTGATTGTCACATTCTATCCGGAGCACGGCGTCCATCCGGATCATGATGCATGCGGCGAAGCGGTCATCAGAGCGCTTTACAGAAAGAAAAAAGAGGACCGCCCGCGCACACTTTGCATGGCAATCACCCGCAACAGGGAGGAAGCCGTCGGCAAGCCTGATGTCATTCTTGATATTAAAGAGGTTGCCGATATAAAAATGAATGCCTTAAAAGCGCACCGCACCCAAACGGAAGGCATGCTGAGAGAGCTGGAAGAAAAAATAAAAAATAACGAGCCGGTTCTTCAGACATGGTTTGAAGAAGAAGTGTATTGGACATATCCGTGGAAAGACTGATAAAAAAGGGATAAGGCTGAAATGCCTTATCCCTTTTTTTGTGCCAGATCGGAAGCGATCGCTTCCGCAAGCGAAGACCGTATTGATAAATTTGAAAAACTCAGTCCGAGCTGCACCGCGGTTTGGGCGATTTCAGGACGGATTCCGGATAATGTCGCTTTCACGCCGAGCATTCCGAGTGATTCAATTAAGGTGAAAAGCTGTTGGGCAACCATCGTAACAATCATGGCTACGCCCGATAAATCAATGTACAGCTGAGTGATGCGCTTCTCTGAACACTAGTGCAGCGTATTCTCCAAAATCATTTTGGCTCTTGCCGTGTCAATATCCCCGATCAGCGGCAGCAGTCCGACATTGTCAAAAAGCACAATGACCGGCGAGCTCAGCTCGGTGATCAATTCTTTTTGCGCTTCAAGCTGAATGTTTGTGTTTTTATACATTTCCTCTATGAAAATATGAATGACCACATCAAACGATTTGATCAGCGTATGGAATATATCTTCGGCATCTTCTTCTGTCACGGTGTCCGTATGAAGTCTGGTAAACTGCTTGACATGGCCGACATACAAATCACGAACTCTGATAAACTCGCGAATAATATAATGGATGGGAGTTTTTAAATGTTCTTTATCCCGTGCGGCTTTAAACGCCCACTTTTCCAAGGCCGCTGTATATACTTCCTTCTCTTCAGAAAAAATCCGATTGAGTTGATAATTAAACGCCAGATTTTGTTTTTTCAGATTTGTGAGTACAGCCGGGTCAGTAGAAGCATAAACAGAATCAGGATCCGTTTCATGAAGCGTATCAAACCATGTCTGACTGATGTCCTCCGCCCGTTCAGTTAAATAATCGTACAGCAGTTTATGTTTTGGCATTGCTGCTCCTCCTTTATAAAATCATCATTTTTTTCACATAACGCTTTTGCAGTTTCATCAGTCTGAAGAATAAACCGACAGCTCCTGCGGCAAGTCCTGCAATTAACCCGATCCAGTAGCCGTATGCCCCGAGGCCCGTATAAGTGCCGACTGCGTAACCGAGCGGAAGCCCGATAATCCAATACGACACAAAAGCCGCGCCGAGTGTATAGTTGACATCCTTATATCCTCTCAGAGCGCCTTGTATCGGAGCTGCTACGGCATCAGAAAGCTGGAAAAACAGCGCATAGATTAAAAAGTGCTGCGTCAACATGAGCACCGCCGGATCTGATGTATACATTCCGGCGATTTGCGGTCTGAACAGTAAAATGAAAGCCGCCGTGCATAAAGAAAAACTAAGCGCCATCACGATCCCGATATAGCTGTATGAGCGGGCATCTCTATAGCGCTTTGCGCCTGCTTCAAAGCCGACCAAAATGGTCATGGCCATGGATACGCTGAGCGGCAGCATATACAAGAGGGAGGCAAAATTCATTGCCGCCTGGTGGGCTGCAATCGTCACCGTCTGAAAATGGCTCATAAGCAGTGTGACAGCCGCAAAAATGCTCGTTTCAAAAAATACCGCAAAACCGATAGGCAAACCGATTTTCAAAAGTTTTCTGCATTCAGACGGAGAAAAACGGTACAGTTTCCGAAATACAGAGTACCCGGCAAACGGCTCAAATCTGCAGACGATAAAAAAACTGATGGCGCAAATACACCAGTAAGTCAGGGCGGAAGCGAACCCCGCACCGACTCCGCCCAATGCCGGCATGTTGAATTTCCCGAAAATAAATACATAATTTAAAACAAAATTAATAGGCAATGAGCAAAGCGTAATAAGCATTGTGACTCGCGTTTTGCCGAGTGCATCAATAAACGAGCGCAAAACGGTGTACACAAACAAAGGAAAAATACCGAGGGATAAAAAGCCTAAAAAGTGTTTTGCGATCGTCCGGACACGAGGTTCCAGGCCCAAATGTCCCAAGATCATATCAACGGTGAAAAAGCCGATCAGGATAACCGCCGCACTGAGAACGGCCGCTACATAAACGGCCTGGATGACGGAAAACGGCACTTCCTTTTGTCTGCCGGCTCCAAACAGCTGCGAAACAACGGGCGTAACGGCCATTAATATTCCTGCAAGGCCCGTATAAACCGGCGTCCACAGGCTTGAACCGATTGCAACCCCGGCTAAATCGGCAGCGCTCACTTTCCCTGACATCACCGTATCCAAAAAGGTGATCAGGGAAAGGCCCGCCTGTGTGATTAAAATCGGAATGAAGATATGTAACAGCTGTCTGACCTTTTGGCCGATCGTGTTCGTTTCTCTCAAGTTAGGTTCCCCGTTTCTTTATTTTAACGAGAGAAATTATAACATTTTATGTATAAAAAGCAATGAAAGCCGGCCTACTCTTTTTTGTCCGATTTCGGCTTTTTAAACATCTTGGCATAAATGAATGAAAGTGAAATGACCCCTAAAAAGGTGCAGATATATTGCATCAGCCGTGCGAATTCCATATGATGTGCGCCTCCTTTCATGATTATGGTGCACACAGCGGCGCATATCCATGCGCGCGATGCAGAAAATAAGGGAAAGGAGCTGATGTGACATGCGCCACACTCAAATGACGGAAAGCGCGTTTACCGCTGCCGTTCAAACGTATTTGAAACAAATTACGGAGGATGCCGGAATGATACTGCGGACATTGGATGAAAAAGACCAATGCCTTCTTTGCGAATTAGATGAACTGGGACATACGTTTCAGGAAATGCAGGCTGTCGCTTCGTCGTTTTACCTGCAGACATATATCGAACATTTTACGCCTTCCTATACAGAGCTGGCGAGGGCCGTGCAGCATCTGGCGGAAGAAAAACACGGAGCGCTGATTGTGATTGAACGTGCAGATCCGCTGGACGGAATAATACAAAAAGGGACCAGCCTGCATGCCGAGATCAGTGCGGCTTTAATTGAGAGTATTTTTTATCCCGGCAATCCGCTTCACGACGGAGCCGTATTGGTCAGAGAAAACCGGGTTGTATCAGCAGCCAATGTGCTTCCGCTCACAACAAAACATGTCGATCTCAAATACGGGACGCGCCACAGGGCCGCGATGGGTCTTTCGGCCGTGACTGATGCACTCGTGCTCGTTGTTTCAGAAGAAACGGGAAAAATGTCCTTTGCTAAAGACGGCGGACTGTATCCGCTTGTTTCGCCGCGGGCGCTTCATACGAAATAATAAGAAAATGGGAATATTGTACCCATTTAATATTAATAAGGTGAACATCTTTACCTTTTTCTGTATTGATGTTATCGTTTAAATATACATAAAATTTAAAAGAATAGGGAGTGGAAAGATGGCAAATGTATTGATGATCGGCTTTCCGGGAGAAGGCCATATCAATCCGTCTTTAGGCGTCGTAAAAGAACTGAAGGCAAAAGGGGAACATGTCGTATATTACGGCGTGAAGGAATATGAGAACAAAATCGCGTCAAGCGGAGCGGAATTCCGTGAATATGAAGATTTCCGAAAAGATGAATTCGGAAAAAACGCAACGGGTGATGAACAGCGGGACGCTACCGAGTTTTTACTATTAATGATTGAGACTTCCAAAAAAGCCGCTCTCCGTATTCTTGAAGAAGTAAAGGATGAATCCTACGACTACATCCTGTATGATCATCATTTTCTGGCAGGAAGGCTCGTGAGAAACCAGCTGAAACTGCCGGCATATTCACTTTGTACGACATTTGCAATGAATGAAGCATTTATTAAAGAAGTGTTTTCAAATACAAACCTTGTATCAGAGGAATCATCTCATTATCCGGCTTATACCGAAGCGGTCAGCCGGCTCAATGAAGAATTCAGCGCAGACATTAAAACGCCGTATGATATTTTCTCAAATGACGGCAGAAAAACCATCGTGTTTACTTCAAGAGCGTTTCAGCCGAAAGAAGAAGAGTTTGGCGATTCTTATCTCTTTGTCGGCCCGTCCATAACCAAAAGGGCGGCGGCTCAAGATTTCCCGTTTGAACAGCTTGAAGGAGAAAAAGTCCTGTTTATTTCCATGGGCACGATTTTTAACAATCAGAAGGAATTGTTTAATAAATGCTTAAAAGCGGCCAGAAACTTTAACGGAAAAGCCGTCATGTCAATCGGCAAACATCTTGACCCGGCGGAGCTTGATGAAATTCCTGAGAATGTCATTGTAAAGCCTTATGTTCCGCAGCTTGAGATCCTGAAGAGAGCGGACTTATTTATCACTCACGGCGGAATGAACAGTACGAGCGAAGGGCTTTACTACAAAACCCCGATGATCGTCATTCCGATGGGCGCAGATCAGTTCGCCGTCGGAAGCCAAGTGGAAAACACGGGCGCGGGCAAGATGTTTAAAAAAGAAGATGTAACAGCCGAACTGCTCACTGAAGCAATAAAAGAATTGAGCGAAAATCCTGAATATCAGACAAAAGCTTCTGAAATCGGAGAATCCCTGAAAGCGGCCGGCGGAGCACAGCGTGCAGCGGAATTGATAGCAGAAGACGTGAAAACTGCCGAGACCCGGGTTCTGTAATCACAGCCGTCACCCGCTTCCTTTAAAGGAAGCGGGCTTTTTTTGATTGTTTTTCGGGAGGATTTTTCACGCCGTAAAGAGAATTGTATGAAAAACAGACAAGAAAGGTGGAATGTCGCGGAAAAAAGCCATGTTATGAAAATGATTCTAAAGTCTTTTGTGAAATGTTCTCAATTTATGTAAAATGTGTGGCATTGGTGATGATCTAAGGCCAAATGAATCGGAATTAATGTCGACTTCTGAATGAATCCTGCATAACAGGCGGCGTCCAAAGAAAAGGAACGTCCCTTTCAGCAATGATAAATAGGAGGTTTTTCGTTATATGAAGAAAAAAATCGCAGCCGGTCTGGCTGTATCTGCAGTAATGACTTCAACCTTCGCCGTGCATCCAGCTGAAGCAAAAACCATTCAAGTAAAAAGCGGCGACTCTCTTTGGAAGCTTTCCCGGCAATATCATACAAGTATTTCAGCCCTGCAGGCGGAAAATAAACTGAAATCAACGATACTCCACCCAGGACAGCGGCTGCACATTCCTGACGGCAGCGGCACACATAAAACGGGTCAAAAAGGAAAACGAAGTACGGGTGCTTACACAGTTACATACGGAGACTCATTATGGGTGATCGCAAAAAAATACAAAATGAGCGTTTCTGAGCTGAGAAGCCTGAACCGTTTGAGTTCAGATGTCATCTATCCCGGCCAGAAACTGAAAATTAAAGGGTCTGCCGGCGGCACGGACGGAGGCGGCAGACAGACAAAGCCTGATAAAGGCGCATCAGGGGCTTACACTGTGAAGCCGGGTGACTCGCTGTGGAAAATCGCCAATCAAACCGGCGTCACCATCGCCGAACTGAAAAAGCTGAATCAATTAACATCAGACATGCTTTATCCGAATCAAGTGTTAAAGATCAAAGGTTCTTCACATAACGGAAACAGCGGCACAACACCGCCATCTCATTCAAACCCTTCTGAGAAGCCATCCACTTACAAAGTAAAAGCAGGCGATTCCCTCTGGAAAATTGCTAATCGGTTCGGCATCACAGCTCAGCTCATCAGAGAAAAAAATAAATTGACAACTGATGTGCTTCAAATCGGACAAGTTCTGGTGATTAACGGAACGGGAAAAACAGAAGATCCTGTGCGGCAGCCGGATAACAAACCGGCAAAGCCAAACAAGCCGAATACTCCCGAACCTCCGGTGACAGGGTCAAAGATTGACAGAATGATAGGCGAGGCGAAAAAACATGTCGGCGTGCCTTACCGCTGGGGAGGCAATACGCCTGCGGGCTTCGATTGCAGCGGTTACATCTATTACCTTTTAAATAAGGTAAGCTCTGTTTCCCGTCTGAGCACGGCCGGATATTGGAATACGATGAAACATATCAGCCAGCCGTCAGCTGGCGACTTCGTCTTCTTTACGACATATAAAGCGGGCCCTTCTCATATGGGAATGTATTTGGGCGGAGGAGATTTTATTCACGCAAGCTCCTCCGGGGTTGAAGTTTCAAACTTAAGCAATCCGTATTGGAAAAAAGCGTATTTAGGAGCGCGCAGTTATTTTTAAAAAAAGCCTTTCGGGGCTTTTTTTTGTTTACCATTTTCACGTTTTGACAAGACTGATGGGTAAAAAAACAAGGGGGAGGAAGCATGCATCGTCTCTTGCTTTTTCTCATGCTCGCATCAATTACGCTTTGCGGCTGCGGGGGGAGACCCGCTCCCGTTCCGCCCAAAAAACATGAGGAAAGCCGCGCATTGGAAGCATCTGCATACCGTGAGCATGCCGGACTCATCAATCAAAACGGAAAAACGATCGGATATATCGAAGTGAGGGAATCTGATGATGAAGGGTCAGACATTCATATATCAGCGGGGCATCTGCCGCCCGGCACTTCTCTCGGATTTCATATTTATGAAAAAGGGACTTGTCAGGCACCTGATTTCGAATCAGCCGGGGGACCGTTCAACCCTTTGAACAAAGAACACGGCTTCAACAATCCGATGGGTCATCACGCCGGGGATCTCCCCAATCTTGAAGTGGGGGCTGACGGTAAAGTGGATGTCATTATGAACGCGCCGCAAACTTCATTAAAAGAAGGGAGCAGACTCAGCCTGCTCGACCGGGACGGAAGTGCGTTCGTCATTCATGAACATACGGACGATTATTTAACAAACCCAAGCGGAAATTCCGGAGCCAGAATCGCCTGCGCTCCCCTGACAAAAAGCGCCCGCAGGGAATGAGCCCTTTTGTATTGAGTATACAAGGGCTTTTTTAGTATACTCGGTTATGGAATACAAATGGAAAGGAAACATCACCTATGACTTCAGAATTACAGCACCTATCACTTCCGGAAGATATACAAAACAAACTGCAGGCTTATCAAAATCATCCCGTTTCCCAAGAATTCCGGGATTTAATCGGATCATCAGGCTATGAGGCCGAAGATAAAGCGATTGTATTCGATGCCGTCATCGCTTTGACAATGGGAAAAAATATCTTATTAAAAGGACCGACGGGCTCAGGGAAAACAAAATTGGCGGAAACGCTTTCGAACTATTTTCATAAACCGATGCACAGCGTCAACTGCTCCGTAGACCTTGATGCAGAAGCGCTTGTCGGCTATAAAACGATTGAAAATGAACAGGGACAGGCGACAATTGAATTCGTTCCCGGACCTGTAACAACCGCAATGAACGAGGGACATTTTTTATACATTGACGAAATCAATATGGCAAAGCCTGAAACCCTTCCGATTCTAAACGGCGTGCTTGATTACAGAAAAATGATGACAAATCCCTTTACAGGAGAAGTGATTAAGGCAAGCGAAGGATTCGGTGTTATCGCCGCGATTAATGAAGGCTACGTCGGCACCGTTCCGCTGAACGAAGCCCTTAAAAACCGTTTTGTCATCATTGATGTTCCGTATATTAAAGGAAGCCTCCTGAAACAGGTGCTGACCTCTCAGTCTGTCTTAAAAGATGAGAAATTAATTGAACGCTTTATGACGCTGTCTTCTGATTTAATCGCACAAGCGCATAACGGACAAGTGTCAGAAGAAGCGGCGTCCATCAGGGCTCTCATTGATACGTGCGACTTGGCTGCGTACATCCCGCCGAAACGGGCGATTGAAAGAGGCATCGTAGAAAAACTTGACGACGACAGGGAAAAAGCCGCTGTCAGAAATATTGCAGAAACGCTGTTCGAATGAGGGACATACAATGAAGTTTATCAAATTTAACGACAGCACGATTGATTCGTTTTTGTTCATGATGCTGACTGATCTGGCCAAAACACTGACCAGAAGCAGTGAAGTTGAAGTGGAATACGGCGTGCAGTCTTACTACAATCCCTTTGAAAAGAAAATTTACATGAGCCACTTTTGGAAAGACCGCTCAGCCGGGGATATGGAAGCCGGCCTGAAAAGCGATGTCTATTTGCGCGCTGTCGGAACACGCAGCAGCTCATTTCGGGAATTTGCGGGGTTTTTAAATGACGTTCACCGGCACTTTACCCGCCAAAGCTTTGCCAAGCAGCTGTTTATGCTGCTTGAGGATATCAGAATTGAAGAGCTGATCAAAAAAGAACGGCCGGGAACGAAACGTGTTTTTCAGAAGCGGAGGGAGATGTACAGGAAATATTTCACGACGCAGCTGACATTGAATTTAGAACGGAGCATTTTCACCGACGCTTTGTATTGCGCGATGTTTGTCAAGCTGACGGCTGAGTCTCCGCTTGAAGGCATTCCTTCCATGCATGAACATATTGATATGATGATACCGTATATTGAACGTCAGCTCATCCGGGTGTATGAGGCGGATTCTACGGAACAAATCGCAAGAATAACGGAAGACCTCATGGAAGGCCTTGATGAAGTGCTTGAGAAAGATATGCTGAACACGTACTTTTTTCTGCCGGAACTTGATTACGAAAAAGCGGCTGAAGAGCCTTTATTCGAAAGCGTAAAAAAAGCGCCTTCGTTAAGTGACGATCTCACGCTCCCTGAGTCTTCCGACGGAGATGAAGAAATCCTTGAAGAGAAAATGAATACGTGGCACCGGGAAACCGAAGCGCCGTCAAAAAGTTTCCTTCAATTTGATATTGAGCACGGCGCGAAATCAGATCTTGGGAAAGACGCGGCCAGAGAAGGCGATGACGGTGACCAGGCGCTCGGCTCCGTTCAAGGCTCCGCACGTCAGACGAAAAGAGAGGATTACTCCAAACTGGAAGCGCTTGAATCCATTCAGGATGAACATAAGGGCGCGGGGCTGGCTGACGGAAAAGAAAACAAATTTGCCTTCCCGGTTTATCAAACGCCTCATAAAGCGTCTCCTGAAGAGGAGCAGTCTTATAAAGAACAGGCAAAAACGATAGAATCATATCAAAAACGCCTGAAGCAGATGATACAAAAAACACTTGAGCACAAAAAAACGCTCCCGCGGACCGACCTTCACGCAGGCCGGCTGAATCGCAAACTGATCCGTTATTTTACGGAGCGGAACCCGCGCCTTTTCTATAAAAAGCAGGACCCATCTTCAGACATTGACGCCGTTTTTACATTGCTTGTCGATTGTTCGGCCAGCATGTTCGACAAAATGGATGAAACAAAAAGAGGGATCGTTCTTTTTCATGAAGCCTTGAAATCAGTGTCCGTACCGCACCAGATCGTCGGATTTTGGGAGGATACGAACGAAGCGACCGAAACGAGCCAGCCGAATTTCTTCAATACCGTCATTCCGTTTGAAGAGTCGCTGCTGCAGGCGGCGGGTCCGCTGATCATGCAGCTTGCGCCTGAAGAAGATAACAGAGACGGGTACGCCATCAGACAAATGACGAAACAGCTGATGCGGCGGAGTGAGGCGCAAAAATTTTTAATCGTGTTTTCAGACGGAGAGCCGGCAGCATTCGGATACGAACAAAACGGCATCGTCGATACGAGCGAGGCTGTCATCGAAGCGAGAAAAAAAGGGATAGAAGTCATAAATGTTTTTCTGTCCAATACTGCAATAGAAGAATCACAGATGAAAACCATTCAGGATATGTACGGAAAGTACAGTATTTTTGTTCCGGATGTCGATCAGCTGCCCGATGTGCTGTATCCGCTCTTGAAAAAACTGCTTCATAAAAGCATAGGATAGGCTTTTTCCTATGCTTTTTCGCTTTTTATTTTAAAATGATTTAATTTTTTCGGTATTGATCTGTTTTTTTTACTATTTTGTGAACAATCAAGGTAGAATCCAAACGCAATCAGTGGTAAAATATCCTTGGAAGCGTTTTTATTACATAATTTTGGGCACAGCGTTCAAAAGTTATTTCAAGATAGTGAATTGATCACTTGATTATCTAGGTTGGGGGTAATATTCAAATGTTTCAAAATAATATGAAACAAAGAATGAATTGGGAAGATTTTTACGGACCGAACCTCGGCTACGCACTGGAGCTGTACGACCAATATGCTGAAGATCCAGACAGCATTGATCCGGATCTGAAAGACATGTTTGACGAACTCGGCGCTCCGCCAAGCCAAATAAAAGAGGCATCGGGAACAAAGGAACAGGGACGCGTCACCGCAGATCTGATTCAAAAGATCGCAGCAGCAGTTAAACTTGCAGAAGATATTCGAACCTATGGCCATCTGAACGCTTCCGTCAATCCGCTCAGAAAGGATCCGAAAAAGAGCGAGCTCTTTCCGTTATCCGAGTACGGGCTTACAGAAGAAGAAATGAAAGCAATACCCGTGTCTGTCATCTGTAAAGACGCACCTGCCAATATAACAAACGGCTTAGAAGCCATCCAGCATTTACGCAATACCTATAAAAGAACCATCTCCTTCGAGTTTGACCATGTGCATGATTTCGAAGAGCGCGCATGGATTACAAAAATGGTCGAATCCGGAGAACTGTTCCGGAAAAATTCACCGGAAAAACTGTCAGCCGTTTTAGAAAGACTGACGGAAGTAGAAGGATTTGAACAATTTTTACACCGGACATTCGTCGGTCAGAAGCGTTTCTCAATTGAGGGATTAGACGCGCTTGTGCCGGTTCTTGACGACATTATCGCCCAGTCTGTGAAAGCGGGCACAACCAATGTCAATATCGGGATGGCGCACAGAGGCCGTTTAAATGTGCTTGCGCATGTGCTCGGCAAACCGTATGAGATTATTTTCTCAGAATTCCAGCACGCGCCGAATAAAGACCTTGTGCCGTCTGAAGGATCGACCGGCATCAGCTACGGCTGGACGGGCGATGTAAAATATCACCTCGGTGCAGACAGACAGCTTCAGGATGCTGAAACCAAAAGCGCGCGGATTACGCTTGCAAATAACCCGAGCCACTTGGAATTCATCAATCCGATTGTGGAAGGAAGCACGCGGGCGGCACAGGAAACAAGAACGCAAAAGGGGTATCCGGTTCAAGACGAAACAAAATCGCTCGCCATTTTAATTCACGGTGACGCAGCGTTTCCGGGAGAAGGCATTGTCGCCGAGACGCTGAACTTAAGCTCTCTGAAAGGCTATCAGGTCGGCGGGGCCATTCATATCATCGCCAATAATATGATCGGCTTTACAACAGAAAGCGATGAATCACGGTCCACGAAATATGCCAGTGATTTGGCGAAGGGCTACGAAATCCCGATCGTTCACGTCAACGCGGATGATCCGGAAGCATGCCTGTCAGCCGTTAAATTTGCGGTTGAATACCGGAAGCGGTTCAATAAAGATTTCTTAATCGATTTAATCGGGTACAGACGGTACGGCCACAATGAAATGGATGAGCCGTCAACGACACAGCCGATGCTGTATGACGCCGTCAGAAAACACCCGACTGTCAAGCGGATCTTTGCGGAAAAACTCGTAAGTGAAGGACTGATCAGCGAGGAACAAGCGCAAAACATCGAAACGGCAGTGACAAAACGTATTGAAGACGCCTATAAAAAGGTGCCCGCCAAAAAAGAAGACGCCGTACGGGAAATTGAATTGCCGGAACCGGTGTCCAACGGTTTTCCAGACGTTGACACAGCCATTGATTTTGATGTTCTCCGCAAGCTGAACGGCGAACTTATCAACTGGCCGGAATCTTTTAACGTGTTCGGCAAGCTGAAAAGAATCCTGGAAAGACGTGCAAAAGCGTTTGATGATGACCGTAAAGTTGAATGGTCATTGGCTGAATCGCTTGCGTTTGCTTCCATTTTGAAAGACGGCACGCCGATCCGGCTGACCGGACAGGATTCAGAGCGCGGAACGTTCGCTCAAAGAAACCTTGTGCTGCATGACAGCGAAACAGGAGAAGAATTTGTTGCCCTCCATCACTTAGACGACTGCGCTGCTTCATTTACGGTGCATAACAGCCCGCTCTCTGAAGGATCGGTTCTCGGCTTTGAATATGGATACAACGTGTATTCGCCTGAAACGCTTGTGATGTGGGAGGCGCAGTACGGGGACTTTGCCAATGCGGCTCAAGTCTATTTTGATCAATTCATATCTGCAGGACGGGCAAAATGGGGACAAAAATCAGGCCTGGTCATGCTGCTGCCTCACGGTTACGAAGGGCAGGGCCCTGAACACTCCAGCGGCCGCGTCGAGCGGTTCCTGCAGCTGGCGGCGGAAAACAACTGGACGGTGGCCAACCTGACAAGTGCGGCTCAGTATTTCCACATTTTAAGAAGACAAGCGAAAATGCTGCTTCGTGAGGAAATCCGCCCGCTTGTGATCATGACGCCAAAGAGCCTGCTGCGTAACCCGAATACGGTATCTGAAGTGCAGGAACTGAGCGAAAGCCGATTCAAGCCTGTCTATGAGCAGTCCGGACTTTCCCATGCTTACGAAAAAGTGACTCGCGTCGTATTATCAAGCGGAAAAGTGTCAATTGATATCAGCGATCACTTCAACAAAATGGAAGGCGATAAGGATTGGCTTCATATTGCCAGAATCGAACAGCTGTATCCGTTCCCGGCAAAAGATACGAAGGAGCTTTTCGCCAAACTGCCGAACCTGCAAGAGATCGTTTGGGTTCAGGAAGAGCCGCAGAACATGGGGGCATGGAGTTATATCAGCCCGTATCTGACGGAAATCGCGCCAAAAGGAGTAAATGTCCAATACATCGGCCGAAGAAGACGATCCAGTCCCGCAGAAGGAGATCCGACAGTCCACAAAAAAGAACAGGAACGCATTGTATCTGATAGCTTGACTCGCAAAAACTAAGGGGGAAATGAAAAAATGGCGGAAATTAAGGTACCTGAATTAGCAGAATCAATCTCAGAAGGAACGATAGCCCAATGGTTAAAGCAGCCCGGTGATTATGTAGAACAGGGTGAGTACTTGCTTGAACTGGAGACGGACAAAGTAAATGTTGAATTGACAGCAGAAGAATCGGGTGTTCTAAAAGAGGTATTGAAAGATTCGGGTGATACCGTCCAAGTAGGAGAAATTATCGGTACCATTACAGAAGGCGCTGGCGAAAGTTCTGCACCCGCCCCTTCAGAAAGTGCTCCAGCCAATGAACAAACGAAAGAGGAAGCAAAAGCTGAACCTGCTGCACAAGAAGTCAGCCAGGAAGCACAATCAGAAGCGAAATCCAGAACGATAGCGTCTCCGGCTGCACGCAAGCTGGCAAGGGAAAAAGGGATTGATCTATCACAAATTCCGACGGGGGACCCGCTCGGCCGCGTGCGCAAACAAGATGTGGAAGCTTATGAAAAACCGGCTTCAAAACCTGCGGCACAGCCGAAACAGCAGGCTCAAAAAACACAGCAAAGCTTTGACAAACCTGTCGAAGTGCAAAAAATGTCCCGCCGCAGACAGACGATCGCGAAACGATTGGTTGAAGTGCAGCAGACTTCTGCGATGCTGACTACATTTAACGAAGTTGACATGACGGCCGTTATGAATCTAAGAAAACGCCGTAAAGACCAATTCCTTGAGCAAAACGATGTAAAACTCGGTTTCATGTCGTTCTTTACAAAAGCCGTCGTGGCTGCATTGAAAAAATTCCCGCTCCTTAACGCTGAAATTCAAGGCGATGAGCTGATCGTGAAAAAATTCTATGACATCGGTATCGCTGTCGCGGCTGAAGAAGGGCTTGTCGTCCCAGTCGTGCGTGACGCTGACCGCCTGACGTTTGCCGGCATTGAAAGAGAGATCGGCGAACTTGCGAAAAAAGCGCGAAACAATAAATTAACATTAGGTGAGCTGCAAGGAGGCTCCTTCACGATCACAAACGGAGGTACATTCGGATCGCTTATGTCAACACCGATCCTAAACAGCCCTCAGGTTGGGATCTTAGGTATGCACAAAATTCAGCTGCGCCCAGTAGCGATTGATGCGGAGCGCTCTGAAAACCGTCCGATGATGTACATCGCTTTATCATATGATCACAGAATTGTAGATGGTAAAGAAGCGGTCGGATTCCTTGTCACCATTAAAAACCTGCTTGAAGATCCGGAACAGCTGTTGCTGGAAGGATAATTTGAGACAGACAAAAAGTACACTGCCCTTAGGGACTGACCCCTGTTTTTGAGACAGGGATCAAAACACCTTCATACAGCCAATTGCCGATATTGTATCGGCGATTGGCTGTTTAGTTTCGTTTGAATACGAATATTGTTATAATAATGAATGTATTCTATGGCAGTGCGTTCTACGATGGTCGTCGTAGTTCGATCAATGCTGTTAAGATAGAACGTTTCAGACTTTAGTGAGGAATGAAACGATTCGATGGAGGCATTATCAGCGGGCGTCCCTTTGCGGGACATGCTCATGGTAATGCCTTTTGTTTTAACAGCTTTCTGATACTCATAAGATGTATAAACAGAACCTTGGTCACTATGTAACACGCAGTTCTCTGGCAGTGCGGGCAGCTGATCAAGTGTGTGTAAGACAAAGTCTGTGTCCTGTCTATCGCCAATTGTAAAAGCAATCACTTCTCCATTGTATAAATCCAATATACTGGAAAGATACAATTGTTTCTGCCCATAAGGCAAATATGTGATATCCGTTACTAGCTTTTCCAGAGGGCGTTCAGACTGAAAGTTTCGATCCAATATATTCTCGGCCACGGCATATGGCTGCCCATCTTTCTTGCGCTTTTTCACCTTAACCCGGCATTGCCACTGATTCTTCTGCATAATGCGCTGAACCGTTTTATGATTCACACGCATTCCCTTTTTTAATATGGCTGTGATTTTCCGATAGCCATATCGAAACTTGTGTTCTCGGCACAACGTGCCGATTTGTTTTTCTAAATGGTATTTAGGGTTATCTTTCATCAGATTCTTCTTCCAACGATAATAAGATGCTCGTGAGATACCTAAATGAATACAGATATCCTGTATGGTCATTGTGCCGCGCAATGCTTCTACAAGCTCGACTGGCGTTTCGCTATCAGCTTCCTTTCCAATTCGTTGCACTTTTTTAAAACTTCATTCTGTTGTCTCAGATAACGATTTTCTGCCTGCAGTTTCTCTAATTCGGAAGAATACTCCGGGCCTTTTCCGTAAGTGTATTGCTTTCCGACAGGCTGTTCGAATCGATGTGTATCCCCAGTCTTATGCCATCTAACCCATGTCTGAACCTGTGTCTTATTCTTAATATTCAATTCCTGCATGATCTCTTTCATAGGCACGCCTGCCAATCTCATTTCTACAGCCTTCTGTTTCACTTCAACCGGATAACTCACTCTTGTCCCCATAGAAAAAACACCTCCAAGTCTAATTTCGGCTAACAATCATCCGTTTTCAAACTTGAAGGTGTTTTTTGTTTGTCTCATCTTATGGGGTCAGTCCCCTTACAAGCAGTGTGCTTTTTTTATTGAGAGAAGGGGAGAATTTATATGAAAAGCTGTTATCCGCTTGAGATCGAATTTGAATATAATGAAGAGTTGCATTCTATCACTCCGGTTCTTCTGCAAGACGAACATGACACGATATTAATAGACTGCGGATATCCCGGTTTTACAAACCATCTTCAACATGCTGCTGCCCGGCATGGAATGTCGCTTCATTCATTGACAAAAATTATTGTAACTCATCACGACATAGACCATATCGGCTCACTCGCTGCATTATACCGTTTGCATCCGGATGTCAGCGTGACAGCACATGAGCGTGAAGCGCCGTATATTGACGGCTCTAAAAAATCTTTACGGCTTGAGCAGGCTGAATCAACGTTTTGTTCATTGCCAGAGGATGCAAAGCCTTATGCAAAACAGTTCATCCGCTCGCTTCAATCAGTCGAATCGGCTCCAGTTCACCGGACAGTTACTGACGGCGAGCTGCTGCCTTGGTGCGGAGGCATTCGCGTTGTAGCCACGCCGGGTCATACACCCGGCCATATCAGTCTTTATCTGCCTGCCGAAAAAACTATGGTCACAGGTGATGCGGTCGTCATTGAAGGCGGAAAGCTGAACCTTGCTAATCCTAGCTATACGTTACATATGGATGATGCGGTCCGTTCTGTGCGGCGGCTGCTCGATTACGATATCCGCCAATTGATTTGTTATCATGGAGGTCTATTTCAGGGGGATGTGAAAAAAGCGCTTTTGCGTCTGGTTCGTGATCTGCAGAATAAAAAAGGATAGGAGCGGCCAGCCTATCCTATCCTTGTTCAGTTATGAAAACGGAATCTTTGCCGTTTCTTCTTCTTCGGTGCTGTTTTTCTCTTTTTTCTTAGACCAGTAGGTGGCAAGAACAGACCCCGACAGATTGTGCCATATGCTGAAAATTGCGCTCGGCACGGCTGACAAAGGGGAGAAATGCGCTGTCGCAAGCGCTGCACCCAGTCCGGAGTTTTGCATTCCGACTTCGATCGCAATCGCTTTTTGTGAAGTATAATCCATTTTGAACAGCTTTGCAGTCAGGAATCCTAACAAATATCCGATTCCGTTATGTAAGATGACCACAGACACAATCAGCAGTCCTGATTGAAGCAGATGCTCACGATTTACGCTGACGACAGAGGATACAATCGCTACGATGCCGATTACCGATACGAGAGGAAGCGCGTGCACGGCTTGTCCGACCTGTTTTTTGAAGAACAGCTTCACAATCACCCCGAGGACGATCGGCAAAAGCACGGCTTGCATAATGGAAACAAACAGTGAACCGAAAGAAACGGGAAGCCACTCTTTCGCAAACAGCATAATAAGTGCCGGCGTTACAATAGGAGCAAGCAATGTTGAGATCGTGGTGACCGCAACAGAAAGTGCCGTATTGCCTTTCGCCAAAAACGTCATGACATTTGATGCCGTACCGCCCGGACAGCATCCGACCAGAATGACGCCCGCGGCGATTTCTGCGGGGAGGCGGAGCCCGATTGATAAACAGAAAGCCGTAAGCGGCATAATCGTAAACTGGGCAGCGACCCCGATCACGACATGCCAAGGCTTTCTGATTAATTCTTTAAAATCGTCTGCTTGAAGAGTAAGCCCCATCCCAAACATAATAATACCAAGGAAAATCGTCATATAAGAACTGATCCAAGAAAACAAATCAGGGCAGGCGAATCCCAAACCGGCAAAGACGATAACCCACAAGCCAAAGGTTTGGCCCGCAAACTCGCTTATTTTTTTCAGCCAATCCATAAACACAGCTCCTTTTATATCCAATCAATCAGTCAGAAAATATGACTGACTTTTCTGTACTCCATTATAAATAATATTCTGAATAATTCAATATTAAATATAAGTTTTCGATAAAATTATTATGTAAACTAATATCTTCTTGACTATTCAGACATATATTCTTACAATTGATTTTTATACTGAAATGAATTGGGAGTGCTGAAGTGAAAGAAGCTAATCAATGGTCATCTAAGCTGGGATTTATTTTAGCTACGGCCGGCTCTGCAATCGGGCTCGGCGCAATATGGAAGTTCCCTTACGTAGCGGGAACCAGCGGAGGCGGCGCTTTTCTGCTTGTTTTTATTTTATTTACTGTTTTAATCGGACTGCCGCTTTTGATTGCTGAATTTATTATCGGCAGAAAAACACAAAGAAACGCCGTTGAATCCTATAAGGCGCTGGCGCCGGGGAAAAAGTGGCACTGGATCGGATATCTCGGAATCATTACGTGTTTTATTCTATTATCCTTCTACAGCGTAGTGGGGGGATGGATATTAATCTACATTATAAAAGGCTTTACAGGCGGTTTATCGCTTTCTTCGGGATTTGATACGTTATTTATCGATACCATTTCCAACCCTTATGCAGCGGTTTTCGGTCAGCTGCTGTTTATCGTGCTGACGATTTTAGTTGTGGCAAAAGGGGTGAGCAGCGGCATCGAAAAGGTAAGCCAGGTGCTGATGCCGGCTCTGTTTATTCTGTTTATTCTTTTAATGATCCGTTCCGTTACGCTGCATGATGCAGCGAAGGGATTAAAATTCTTCTTCATGCCTGATTTTGGCGCGATGGATGCCAATACCATTTTATATGCGATGGGTCAATCATTTTTCTCGTTAAGCGTCGGAGTGTCCGTAATGGTTACATACAGCGCATATTTAGAAAAAGAAGAAAATATTGTTCAATCCGCCGTATCGGTGACGGTATTAAATGTCCTTGTTGCCGTGATGGCAGGAGTGGCGATTTTTCCGGCGGTATTTGCATTCGGCCTCAAGCCGGATCAAGGTCCGCAGCTTTTATTTAACGTGCTGCCGACAGTCTTTAACCAAATGCCGTTGGGCATCGTGTTTTTACTCGCCTTTTTGCTGCTGTTTTTATTTGCGACGCTGACATCGGCTTTTTCAATGCTTGAAATTTTAGTTGCTGTTTTGTCAAAAGGCGATTCGGCAAAACGGAAGCGGTATGCATGGATCGGGGGACTTGCTATATTTATTGTCGGGGTTCCTTCGGCGCTGTCGTACGGAATTTTGAGTGATGTTTCTATTTTTCACCGCAGTATTTTTGACGCTGCGGATTTTCTGGTCAGCAATGTCTTAATGCCGCTGGGCGCGCTTTTAATTGCCGTTTTCGTACCGCTGAAAATTCCGAAACAGATGCTGTTTGACGAACTGAAAAGCGGTTCCGGTATAAAACGAAAGTGGTTTGCAGTCTGGCTCCTATTAATCCGTTATGTGGCTCCTGTAGCCATTATTATCGTTTTTCTGCACGTGCTTGGTATTTTTTAGACCAAAAGAAGCAGGCCCCCGTTCAAGACGGGGGCCTTTTTTAATAAAGCGGCCATATCACGCGGTGCGCTTGTTCGAACCGTTTCTCCGCCTCCCGCCAATCAACGACATTCCACCATTGATCCACGTAAGCCGCGCGGTCGTTTTTATATTGTAAATAATAAGCGTGTTCCCACACATCCAGCGGAAGCAAAGGAATGATGTCCCACTGGCTGTAGAGCTGATGCTTCTCAGCGGCCAAAATCTCCAGCCGCCCGGCGCGCGGCGCCCAGACTAGGATAGCCCAGCCGACTCCTTCGACTTTTTTCGCCGCTTGAGAAAATTGCTCTTTAAAAGCAGAATAGCTTCCGAATGACACATCAATCATTTGAAAGAGCGCACCCGTCGGCCGTCTTTTTCCATTTGGATTCATGGAAAACCAGAAAATACTGTGCAAATAATGGCCCGCCCCGTGAAATGCCAATTGCCGCTCCCAATGCGCCACTAAGTCGTACTGTTTCGTTTGTCTCGCTTTTTTGAGCTCGAGTTCTGCTTTATTCAGACCGTCAACATAGCTCTGATGGTGTTTTGTATGATGGAGTTTCATAATCTCTCTTGAAATATACGGTTCCAGTGCGGAATAACTGTATGGCAGTTTAGGGAGGACATGCTTGCCGATCGGCACATAGGCTCTGCGCTCATCCGGCTCATCCGGTTCGGTAATGTCCCGGTAAAGTGCTGATGCCTGTTCGTACCATTCCGCCTCCGTTAATCCATCATCCTGAAGGGTGTGAAAAATCCGGTCGATTTGTGCCGCGAAGCGATCGAACCGACCTTGCTGAATGACTTGTTCCTTCAAAGTTTCACACCAATTCAGCATTTCGGTTTGATAAGCGTGCCGTTTCATTTTTCTACCTCCTTTTCACTCACTTTCATAAAAGTGCTGAGCGCAAACAAAGAAAACACATACGGGTAGCTGTGATACCTGATGTAAAACTGTTTCGGCAGGCCGATTCCGGTCGGATAGCTGAAAGCGGCTCCTTCGTAATGCCGGTTTTCAATAAGAAAAGATATGCCTTTTGTGACGGCTTGATGATGAGGTTTTTCGTATTGCAGCAAAGCTTCGGCCGCCCAAGCCGTCTGTATAAGCGTCCCGTAAGAAAGCGGAACATAGGTTTTCTCTTCTGCACTTTTACAGGATTCCCCCCAGCTTCCGTCCTCGTTTTGAATGGACTTCAGCCAGCGGATCGCTTTTTTCACGGCCGGGTGGTTTTGGCTCACGCCGCAAGCATTCATCCCTGTCAGCGCCGCCCATGTGCCGTAAATATAGCAGACACCCCATCTGCCGTACCACGATCCGTTCTCTTCTTGATGGCGGATCAGCCATTGGACGGCTTTTTCAATCTGAGGGTGATCAGAAGAAAGCCCCGCTTCTCCTAAACAGTGCAGCACCCGTCCGGTTAAGTCGCTTGTTGAAGGATCGATGGCAGCTTCCTCAGCCGATTCCAGCGGCAGCAGGCGGACCAGCGGATGATTGACATTTTTCTCAAAAGCAGAGAAGCCGCCGTCACTGTTTTGCATGGACAAAAGCCAGCTCAGTCCGCGTTCCCATGAGGCGGGATAAAGTTTTCGCGGAATGGCTTTGAGCACTGCGGCTGTGTCATCACAATCAGGATTATTTGTATTGATGTTTGAAAAACCCCATCCTCCCGGTTCAGCATGCGGGTTGTGAACGGCCCAATCAGCGACTTTAGTCTGCTGCCGTTCACGCAGAAACCGGGCGGCGCTGGTTATCATCTGATCGTTATCTGGGATGCCGCTTTTCATAAGCGCATAGCTGAGAAGCGCCGTATCCCAAACGGTCGACGTTGAATTTTCCAGGTACGGTATATTGCCGCAAGACGTGAGCAAAGCTTTCGTGCCGGCAAGCGCTTTTTTAATAACGGGGGAGTGGCGCGATACACCGAGAGCGAGCAGGCCGTACACCATAAAAATAGTGGCGCTCGCATAGCTGTATAATGTGCCGTCTTCTTCAATCCGGTCAAGCATATACGTTTTGGCCGTACGCAGACCGAGCTGGTGAAAAGCGGCAGGAATCTGCAAAAGCCGCTTCCAGTGCGCGAAAAGAGAAGAGAGGTCTCTGTTCTCATCCTGATCGGAACGAAGCCATGTAAACGGATTTTTAGTCATATGCCGATCTAAATGCGCGAGAGACGGAACGTTGGGATTTTTCAGCGAAAATCTTTTGTTAAGTGTCACGGCCATCGGTACAAAATGAATACGGGCGTATGTACTGAACTGGTAAAAATGCAGCGGGAAGGATGGGGGAATGACTAAGAAAGATAATGGCAGATGCAGCGCGGGCCATGGATAAAGGCCGTTTGCCGCAAGCATCCACTTTGTCATGAAGTGTACGTTGCGCAAGCCGCCATTTGAGATGATAAAGCGTTCGGCCTGAATCATATGCGCCTCAGAACGGCTATATAAACCGGAAGCCAGCAAGCCGGCATAGCCCTGTACAGTGGCGGTCACATTTCCTTTCCGGTCATCAGGATAGTTGGCAAAAGTTCCGTCCGGGCGCTGTTTAGCGCGAATGCCTTCTGCAAGCTCAGCGATCAGTTCTTTATCATTGTCTCCAAGAGAAGTGAGGAGGAGGATCAGAAAGGCGTTTGTCAAAATCGGTCCTTCAAAACAAAATGACCATGAGCCGTCCGCATTTTGCGTTTCTCTTAATAGGGAGATGGTTTTCTTTTGGCGGCTTCTGACGTTTTCATGAATTGTGCTCACACTCGCTCAACTCCTTCAGAAGCATATATATTCATATGTAAAAGGCGGCATGACAAAAGAAAGAAACTGCTGACAGGCAGCAGTTTCTTGTTTGATTAATCTTCCAGATTGATCCAGACGCTTTTCACTTCTGTATAATTATCCAGAGCGTAAGAGCCCATTTCCCGCCCGAGGCCGGATTGCTTATAGCCGCCGAAAGGAGATGCCGCATCGAAAACATTGTAGCAGTTGACCCAAACGGTGCCGGCTTGGAGACGGTCAGCAATGTAATGGGCGTTTTTCACATTCTCAGTCCAAAGTCCGGCTGCAAGGCCGTATTCCGAGCGGTTCGCCCGCTCAATCACTTCATCTACCGTATCATACGGAATGGCGGCTAAAACCGGGCCGAAAATTTCTTCTTTTGCGATGGTCATGCTGTCATCCACATCCGCAAATACAGTCGGGGAGACAAAATACCCTTCTTCAAACGGGCAGCTGCCGCCCGCGACAGCTTTGGCTCCTTCCGCTTTTCCTTTTTCAATATATGAAAGCACGCGCTCATGCTGTTCCTGACTGACGAGCGGGCCGATTTGTGTATCCTGGTGAAGGCCGGCGCCTTGCTGAAGCGATTTCGCATATGAAACCATTTCGCTGACGACCTCATCATATTTGTCTTTGTGAATGAAGACACGGGAGCCTGCGCAGCATACCTGCCCCTGATTAAACATGACCCCGTTTAAAGCGCCGGGAATGGCTTTCTTCAAATTGGCGTCAGGCAAAATGATGTTAGGTGACTTTCCGCCAAGCTCCAGTGTCACGCGTTTAATTTTTTTTGCGGCTTTTTCCATGATTTTTTTGCCGATTTGTGTAGAACCGGTAAAAGCGAGTTTATCGACATCGTCATGGTTGGTCAGCGCTTCCCCGGCCGTTTCGCCGAACCCTGGGACAATATTGATGACGCCGTCAGGGAAGCCCGCCTGATCTATTAATTCCGCTAAATAGAGGGCAGTCAGCGGTGTCTGCTCCGCCGGTTTCAAAACGATTGTGCAGCCTGTGGCAAGGGCGGCGCCCATTTTCCACATCGCCATAAGGAGCGGGAAGTTCCAAGGGATGATCTGCCCCACGACGCCGACAGGCTCATGGCGGGTGTAATTAAAATATGAGCCGGCGACCGGAATCGTTTGTCCGGTTATCTTTGTAGACCACCCGGCATAATAACGCATATGCTCAATTGCGAGCGGGATATCCCCATTCGTCGTTTCATTAATCGGTTTTCCATTATCAAGTGTTTCAAGCTGCGCGAGTTCCGTTTTGTGCTCTTCCATTAAATCGGCAAGCTTATACATCAGCCTGCTTCTGGAAGCGGCCGGCATAGTGCGCCATTCGCCGTGATCAAAGGCTTTGCGTGCCGCTTTCACTGCACTGTCAATGTCTTCTGACTGTGCCTCGTAAAGCGTCATCAGCGTTTCCCCGGTTGCCGGATTCGGTGTGACAAATGTTGATCCTGAAGCGCTCGGAACAAATTTTCCGTCAATATAAAGCTTCTTCGTGCCCTGTAAAAATGTTTCCAGCCTTTTTGTGATCTGCATCGTTAAAGAACTCATTCGTAACAAACCTCCCGAAATTTTTTTATGGTCTGTTTTGAGCATCTTGATGTCCGCGCAAAGTAAGCGCATACAGTCATTCTATAATAACACCTCCGGTAAAATCAATCGATAACCGTTATTGCAATTCACAAGAAAAAACGGCTACAATAAGCTTATCGATTAAGAAAAGGAGTTTTATAAATGATTCATAATAATTGGCAGACAAAAGAAAGCGTCAAAAAGGTCAAATGCGTACATACAGATGCGAAAAAATACATTGTCAAAAATGTGCTGACGCCGGGTAAAGAGTATAAAGTCAAAAATGAAACAGAAGAATTCATTTTTGTTGTAGACAATACAAACAAAGTCGGAGGCTTCTACAAAGAGTATTTTGAAGAAGTTTAAAGCTGAATGAATTTATTTTGCCTGAGCCATACTAAAAAAGACTACATATAAAGGGTGGTTGCAAAATGAAAAAAACAGAGCAAGACAAACAAAATAAAACATCAGATCAGCTTCAGCAAGTGCAACCTGAAGAAGGCACCGACACGACGATGGAACAAATTTCAGATACCTATAAAGAAGGAACAATTGAAGATACGGATCGTTGATGTTTTGTTGAAACCGCGGCATTGAAGAAGCCGCGGTTTTTTATGGCGAAAATAAAAAACTGACTTTTCGAAAAAAATATCGTTTTCTTGAAACCTTTTCTTCCGCTGAACCGTATTACTTCATAACAGCGGCACCTTTCGCGAAGGGCTTTTTTGATGAACGTTCTAAAAATGTAATCTGTTCGTAATGGTTTAAATGCCGTCTATGTCGTATTCTTATATAGGGATAAAGAACTTATTTTTTTATGATTGTAATAAAACAATAGTATAGAAGCAGAAAGTGGGGTTCTTCATTGGGAATTTTTTCTGTCAGCAGATCAACCGACACAAAAAAGCTGGAGGCTTTGCTCGTTGAGGGAGAACGGATCGAAACGATTTATAAACTGCGGGTTGACCAAATATGCTTTACGAATAAACGAGTGATTTTCTTTGATAATAAAATGTTCTCCAAAAAGAAAGTGCGCGTATTTCTTCCATATAAAACAATTGAAAGCTTCGCCATTCAAGAAGCAGGGATGTTTGATCCCGATACCGGGCTTGTATTAATGACAAGGGGAAAAACTTTCGAATTGGAATTTGCAAAAGAAACGGACTTGACTGAGGTTCAAGCCATCTTAACAAAATACTTATGCAGTTAAATATCACATAAAAGCCATCCGAATGCATGCGGATGGCCTTTTTATTATATAATGCTTGTTTTTCCGGAGTTCGAATCAATGAGATCCGGATCAGCAATAGAACTGATGGGGATATAAATCGGCGCCAAATCACCATTTTCTTCACCGAATCCGTAGTTGATCTTATTGGATAAAAAATAATCGATTTGCTGATACGGGCCGATCGTAATGGAAGAACCGCGGTCGACTGCATTTACTTTAAAGCCTCCTACATTTACCAAAACCGGCGAAAACATCATAATGGGCCTCCTTTTCCGGCAGGGATTTTATCGCATGCAGACTCAAAGGCAGATGGAGAATCAATTTGATCCCGGTCATCCACTTTGCCGTTCGTGCCGATGAAGCCGCTTGCATCTCCGAAGTTCTGTCCGTATCCCTGATTCTTTTTATCAGAATTCTGCCATTCCGCCAGTAAATTTTGTCCGACATTCACCGCTGAAGCATTTTCAAAGGAATTAATTTTCAACATGAAAATATTAATATTGATATATGGAGTTGGTTGAACCACAGGCAAACCTCCTTTAATACAGGTGTATGCCGGCTGTTATGACCGTATGCTTAGACAGGGGGCGATAAAAATGGATTTCGATAAGATGAAGCAGTGGATGGAAATGGCGCAAAACATGTCCGGCGGCGACTTTTGGAAAAACGTTTTTGATGATGAACAACTGAAATCATTTCAAAACGGCCATTCTCATTTTCCCTTTCAACAGGGAGATGGGCAAATGAGAAGAAATGAGAATGCTTTTCCTCTTATAGATATTGTGGAAACCCATGATGAGCTCCAATTTTTACTGTATCTGCCCGGCTACCGGAAACAAGATGTTCAGCTGCTGTCCTACGGAGAATATATCGTCGTAAAAGGCACGAGAAAATCCTTTTTTAATGAACAGGATTTTAAACAGAAGACCGGAAAATACGGCGATTTTGAAAAAAAACTCGACCTTCCGCATTCCGCTCAAGGAACGAAGGGAATGCAGGCGGTATTCAAAGACGGGATTTTATATATATCGATTGCTAAACATCTGGGAGATGCAAGCCAGATCATTATCGAAGGCTGATCTTGTTCGCGGTGCCGTCTATCAGATCTGAATCATTGATACTCATGATAGGGATGACGACAACGGTGCAATCACCGTTTTGTTCACCGTACCCTTCATTTCTTTTATTGGCTGCTGTGTTTCTCACCATAACGGAAGAGCCGGTGTTAAAAGCTGCTCCGCTGCTGATTCCGTTCATTTTTATATACTCAAAGTTGATAACGGACGGAAAAAACATCATGATTCGCCTCCTTTTTGTATATCATGTTTATATATTCGCAATGCGGGACGCATAGAACTTTCCAAGAGTGACGGGGAAAGAAGTGATTTTTTTTGAAAAAAATAATGAAAGAGATTTTCAAAAAAGTGTGTGAAGAAGAATTAGACCGGCTTAAGAAAGTGGAACAACAGCTTGATGAGCTTCAGGATAAGTGTCATTTTGAGCCGCAAACGGTTGAAGGGGAAAAAACATATGTCCATATTGAGCATGTCAAAGTGGACAAGGTTGAATACAATATTGATTTTGAAAAGCTGAGTATAGAAGAGCTGAGCGGTATGCTGAATATCGGCGCCACTTACCATACACCGGTGCACAGGCTTAAACAAGCCTGCGCTGAAGAATGTCGGGACAACCCGCAAAATGATGCTGCGAAAGAAAAAAGACAGACAAAGCAGCAGACACCCAATGTCACCATCAGGGGGAGAAAGCATTGACCCCGTTGTTTCATCCTCCTTTTTCGAGGGTATGTATTAACAGATGCAGCGAAGAATACAGACGAAAAAGGAGATGATGAATATGTCATTATCAAAAGAACAGCAGGACAGCCTTTATCATAAATTAATCGATTTAAAGGAAAGTCTTCAGGGAGAATCAAAAGAAAATCATTCAATGAGCGAAGACACAGGAGAACTGTCGAACGGAGTAGATAATCACTTAGCTGATCACGGAAGCATTTATTTGGACAGGGTCACGAATCAGACGCTGGACGGTGTCGATCAGAATCTTTTAGATGAGGTGCACGCCGCGCTTGAACGAATGGATAAAGGAACATACGGGATTTGCGAGAAAACGGGAAAAGAAATTCCTTATGAAAGACTTGAAGCTGTGCCGTACGCCAGAATGACCGTCGAAGCGCAGCGAGAAACAGAAGGGGATGTGAAAACAGACGCTCCGTCATATGAAAGGGAATTTCACGAGCAGGTGAAAGACCTCTCAAATAAAGAAACCGTTGATCAAAAAAGCTCACAAACTTACGAAATCCTGGATCGCGAGCAGGATTCACAATAATAGCAGCAGGTACATTCATATGTACCTGTTTTTTTATTCCATAAAAAATCTCAGAATCGAAATAAAATCATTGACTTTATATAAAAAAGAAAGTAACATACTATTTGTAAGTAAATATTAAAAGATTACCGGGAGGAATTTAGAATGTCTCAAGTATTATTTGTAAAATCAAGTGATCGTACGGCTGAAGAAGGCGTATCCGTAAAATTATACGAAGCGTTTCTGGCTGCTTATAAAGAAAACAATCCGAATGATGAAGTGATCGAACTTGATCTTCATAAAGAAAACCTTCCTTACCTCGGAAGAGATATGATTAACGGAACATTCAAAGCTTCAAAAGGAATTGAAATGACAGACGAAGAGAAAAAACAAGCGTCAACTGCTGACATTTACTTAAATCAATTCGTCAAAGCTGACAAAGTCGTGTTTGCATTCCCACTTTGGAACTTCACAGTGCCTGCTGTGCTTCATACTTATGTTGATTACCTGTCTCGCGCAGGAGTTACTTTCACATACACGCCTGAAGGCCCTAAAGGTCTGATGGGAGATAAAAAAGTAGCGCTCTTAAACGCACGCGGCGGCGTATATTCTGAAGGACCGATGGCATCTCTTGAAATGTCATTAAACTTCATGAAAACCGTTCTCGGTTTCTGGGGTGTCCAAGATCTTCATACTGTTGTCGTTGAAGGCCATAATGCTGCACCGGATAACGCTCAAGCGATCATTGAAAAAGGACTGCAAGAAGCGAAAGATCTGGCTGCAAAATTCTAATTTCCATTAACTCTTGCGCCCATACAGGGTGTGAGAGTTTTTTATATTATAGAAGAAACTGGCGGCAGCTTTCGATCTGATCTTATATTGATATATTGATATTTTGTCGAAAAAACAATTTTTATGTAGAATAAAGCATTTTTCACAAAGAAAAAAGGTTTTCTGTAAAAGAATTAACCCTCTTGCCAAAATACGACTGATGGTGTAGGATATAAGAGAAGCTACATTGTTCGTATTGTTAATTAAGTTTTAACCTTTAAGCTGTAATAGGGAGTTTTATATCGAAGCCGGAATGTCATGCCTCCATTGCAGAGGACGACAGGAACGCTTCTGCAAACACCCACTTTGAGGAGTGGTGGTTTAAAACTTTCTTACTTGCGTACGGCATACGTAGCGAAAGCCATTTCCCTTGCGGAGATGGCTTTTTATTTTGAATTGCCCTTGAGCAGCGTACTTTATCTGTATGATAAAATGAAAGAATCAAAGACAAAGTGAGGTTTTACAACTTATGCTGGATAAAGCCCAATCCCTTCTGGCGCATTATTTTGGTTACGACAGTCTACGCGCGGGCCAAAAGCAGGCGATACAATCAGTTGCAGAGGAGAGAAAAAACACGGTCTGCATTATGCCGACGGGGGGCGGAAAATCAATCTGCTATCAGATTCCCGCACTGCTGTTTGAAGGAACCACAATCGTTATTTCCCCTCTTATTTCCTTAATGAAAGATCAAGTCGACGCGCTTGAAGAAGCGGGTATCGCGGCAGCTTATATTAACAGCACCCAGACAAGCCGTGACATTCATGAGCGCCTGACCGGTTTGAAACAAGGGGCTTACCGGCTCTTTTACATTACACCGGAGCGTTTGACTTCTTCTGAATTCATTCACATCCTGCAGAATATTACGGTTCCTCTTGTCGCCATTGACGAAGCTCACTGTATATCGCAATGGGGACATGATTTCAGGCCGAGTTACCGGAATATCGAAATCCTTTTTAATGAATTAAAAGAACCGCCCGTCATCATCGCATTAACGGCGACGGCTACGCCTGAGGTTCATGATGATATCTGCAAGCAGCTTCATATTAAGAAAGAACAAACTGTATATACCGGTTTTGCCAGAGAGAATTTAACGTTTAAAGTAGTAAAGGGCGAAAACAAAGACCGGTTTATCGAGCGGTATCTGGAAAAAAATAAACACGAAGCCGGCATTATATATACAGCGACAAGAAAAGAAACCGACCGTTTATATGAGAAATTAAAGCGCAGCGGCATCAATGCCGGCCGTTATCACGGCGGATTGGCGGATGATGACAGAAAAGACCAGCAGGAGCGGTTTCTTAACGATCAGATACAAGTGATGGTAGCTACGTCCGCTTTCGGAATGGGAATCGATAAGAGCAACATCAGGTTCGTTTTGCACGCGCAGATTCCGAAAGATATGGAGAGCTATTACCAGGAAGCCGGACGGGCCGGGCGCGATGGTCTTAACAGCGAGTGTGTGCTCTTATTTTCGCCGCAGGATATTATGGTGCAGCGTTTTTTAATAGACCAATCGGCCGCCGGAGAAGAAAAACAAAAGCAGGATCTCAAAAAACTGAGACAGATGGTGGATTACTGTCATACGGAAGATTGCCTGCAGCGGTTTATTCTGAAGTATTTCGGCGAGAATGAGGCGGAAGCTTGCGAAGCATGCGGCAATTGCACTGATACAAGGACCGCCCATGACGTCACAAAAGAAGCGCAGATGGTATTGTCATGCATCATCAGAATGAATGAGCGCTTCGGAAAAACGATGGTGGCGCAGGTGCTTAGCGGCTCAAAAAATAAAAAAGTGCTGGAAAACGGCTTCAGCAGCCTGTCCACTTACGGCATTATGAAGCATCAATCCGCAGCGGAAATCAGTGATTTTATCGAATTCCTTATTTCAGATGAATATATCAGAATGGCAGACGGCACATTTCCGACGCTTATGGTTACCCAAAAAGGCAGGGACGTTCTGCTCGGAAAAAGCGCAATCTCGAGAAAAGAAGCCTTACAGGCCGCTGCCGTTACTGAAAATGATGAATTATTTGAGCTTCTCCGGCGTCTCCGCAAAGGGATTGCAGCTGAACAGGGTGTGCCTCCATTTGTCGTGTTCTCGGATCAGACGTTAAAAGAAATGTCAGCGAAACTTCCGAAAACGGATCAGGATCTTCTTTCCGTAAAAGGGGTCGGGGAACAAAAAAGATTGAAATACGGAGCGGTTTTTTTAGAAGAAATCCGAAATTATGTAAGAGAAACAGAGTGAAAAAAAGTTTTTTTAGAAATTTGCACATTGTGTTTTTCATTGGAGCCGGAAAAATCATAAGCTTGAAAACCCTTGCTGTATCAAGGTTTCAGCAAGACTTACCAAGCGAGAGAAATGTTTCATGTAAAGGAACTGTAATCTAATTCAAATCGTTTTGTTATTGAACTGACATTTTCATATGTTACGATATCACCTGTTAGCCGCCAATAAAAAGCTAACAAGGGAGGATTTACTTATGAAGAAGACGATTATGTCCTTTGTCGCAGTTGCAGCAATTTCAACAACTGCATTTGGAGCTCACGCTTCTGCTAAAGAAATCACGGTGCAAAAGGGTGACACGCTCTGGGGGATCTCGCAAAAAAACGGAGTGAACCTAAAGGACTTAAAAGAATGGAATCAGTTATCTTCTGATTTAATCATTGAAGGAGAGAAACTGACTATTTCTTCAGTAGAAACAACCACATCTGGGCAGTACACAGTGAAGCAGGGCGACAGCCTCTGGAAAATTGCTCAGAAATTCGGAACATCAGTCGGCAATCTGAAAAGCTTGAATAACTTGCAATCAGATATAATTTACGCAGGCACAACGTTAAATGTGAAAGGTCAGGCTCAGGCTGCACAGCCGGCTCAAGAAGCCAGCCAGCCGCAAACTGAACAAAAACCAGCTGCTGAGACAGAACAGCCGAAACAAGAAGCTGTCAAAAACGAGCAGCCTAAACAAGAACCTGTTCAAGAACAACAACCTAAACAAGAAGCGAAGGCTGTCGAAGCAAAACAGCAGCCTGTTCAATCAAATACAAACCAACAAGAGCCTAAAAAGCAGCTGACAATGACTGCAACTGCTTACTCTGCTAACGACGGCGGCATTTCCGGTGTAACGGCAACCGGTGTTGACTTAAACAAAAACCCTGATGCAAAAGTCATCGCGGTAGACCCTAGTGTCATTCCGCTTGGCTCTAAGGTTTATGTTGAAGGTTACGGAGTGGCAACAGCAGCAGATACAGGCGGCGCAATTAAAGGAAATAAAATTGACGTATTTGTTGCAAAGAAAAGTGACGCTAACAACTGGGGCGTCAGAACAGTAAATGTTAAAGTATTAGACTAGTTTCATATAGAGATGAAGAACACAAGGCGAAATGCTTTGTGTTCTTTTTTTCTTCCCTTTTTTGACTGTATATAATCGTTATATGCGGAAAAAGAAAAAGCGTTTCTCTAATATTATATAGAAGGAATGGATGTGAAAACGGAATCAGAAGGGGTGTATGAATCTGATGGAGCCGGAATTTATATGTTTATGGAATGCCTTCACAGAATCACCGGTGTTTCAAGCATGTATCTGTACCGCTTTGGCCATTGTGATCGTTATCGGACTGTCTATGCCGGCTGTCAGGCTGTTTCAGGCGCTTGACAGAGGGAGAGGAAGGCCAGCCGTTATTGAAAAGGTGAGACGTACTGGTGTGATGAAGAATGGCAGGCACGAGCTTGTGCTTATTTTAAACGTAAAAAACCAAGACGGAACGCATGATAAACGTGAACTGACACATGCCGTATATAATGAAGAGATCAGCCGTTTTTATGAAGGAGCTTCCGTATGGGTGACGGCAGCGGCTGGCGGACGAATTATGATCGCTCCGCGCACGCCGCGGCATAAGGCGTCAAAATAAAAAGACGGGGCGGTTTTCCCGTCTTTATGTATTAATGCCGATCGATCCATATCCTTACGCCTTCTGAGCCGGCTTCTATTCTGCATGTTCCTCCGATCGGGAATGTCATCAAAGGGGAGGTATGGCCGAAATCAGCATTTGCGATAACAGGCATGGATGACAGTTCTTCTTTTGTACGGATGACGGCACGCAGAGCCTCCTCAGACACATTTGAAGCATTCTGGAAACGTCCGATGACAATTCCCTTCACAGCTGAAAAAGCGGGAAGGTGGATGAGTGACTGCAAATCCCGGTCAAACATATGAACGTCCGACATATGATCATCTTCTATAAACAGAATCACTTGTTCCATCTCCGGAAAGTATTCCGTGCCCTGCAGAAGATTCAGCGTGCATAGATTTCCTCCGATCAGTGTTCCTTCCGCATATCCGGGGTGAATAACGAGCGGTCCCGGATTCCGATAAAAACGTCTGTCCTCCTGGTTCAAATACCATTTATCATCACTCCACTCGGATGAAGGCTTTATCTCATACGGGTTGTCAGAAGCACAGCAGGCCAAGAAAGAGTTAATCGTATAGTCCAGCCCTTTTTTCATGGCAAATGAAGAAAAATGGGGACCGGAATATGTAATAAGGCCGGTTTTTTGATATATGGCATGGCCGAGAGCGGTAATATCTGAATAGCCGCAAAGGATTTTCGGATGCCGCTTGATGTTTTCATAATCAAGATAGCGAAGCAGCTGATTTGATTGGAACCCGCCGAGTGTCGTCAAAATCGCTTTGATGTCAGGATCAGCGAAAGCTTCGTGCAGATCCTGTACACGCGATTCAATGGATGATGAATCAAATTCATTTATTTCTTTCGCATGCTCTGAAAAAGAGACACGAAAGCCGAGCTCCTCCAATTTTGACTTTGCGGCATTTATATTTTCATCTGACATAACGGACATGCTTGTGGCCGGAGACACAATACGAATGCCGTCACCTTTTTTCAATTTTTCCGGATACAAAAAAACCCTCCTTATATGGTTTAATCTATTACACCATATAAAAGAGGGTTTCTCTATTATTTTTTTACAAGTCGACCCATTTAATGCCGCCTGATTGCGTCTCATTGTCAATCCAGACATCAAATTGATGCTTTTCATAAAAATGAACGAGTCTGTCGACATGATCCCAATCACGCTTAGCGATGTCGCCCGTCACTTTCGGGATATTCTGCTCTCTGGCGATATGTTTTAAAAATTTCATGCAGATCGAGCCGTAGCCGTGGTTCGGCGGACCTTTAATGTCCCCGATATGAATGGCATTGTCATAATAAGAGGCGATCAGTGAAAAACAGCCTCTTCCCCGGTAGGCTGACTCACAATCAGTCAGCATAATCTTACATGTTTGGCCATCATCAATCGAGGAAACAATGATCCAATCGTCATTGTTCGATTGATCAATACCAAGCACTCGCGCGTCTTTTGATACATCTATCAGATTTTCCCGCATTCTGAAAATCTGAAATTCAAGTTTATGAAGCTCTTTTTCCAGCTCTTTCTGATCTCTTTCTTCTGCAGTAAACAAAATCATACTCCTTTCACAGCGTAAAAGTCTTAGTTAAACACAAGTATCCATTGTAGTAAATGATGTCTTGGTTTGTAAATGGGTTTTGCAAAAACTTTTTTAGAAAAGTCTGCCGTTTATATGTGGATTGACGTTTTTAAGGCGGTGCGGATAGGGAAAGGAACAGTGAGCAGCGGAAAAAGGAGGAATCTATAATGGCAATTGACTCACTCATCGGCAAATTGAAGTACGTAATGACGGAATCTCCTGATAAAATGCTTTCCTTATATGTAAATACGGATATGAGAAATCCGGATCAGCAGGGGGGAGAGTGGAAAATCGCCTTGAAAACCGGTTTTCGGAGATTAAAAGAGTATCTGTCTGCCAGTGATCCGGAAGAAGAAAAATCTCTCGTCCGCATCATGGAACGTGTCTATCAATATATCGATGGGCTTGGTAAAGAGATGCCGCGAAGTCTCGTATTTTTTGCATCGGGAGAAGGCGGTATTTGGGAGACGATTGAATTGCAGGTGCCTGTCGAAACACGATTTTATTGGGAAGAAACGGCTGTCCTTGATCAATTAGAACTTCTCCGTGAACAATTTCCGAGCACGGCTTTTATTCTCACCCAGCAGAATGAAGTGAAGATTATAGAAACCGTACTCGGAAAAATTGAAGGGGTGGAGCATTATCAATACGACGTCATCAATGAATCGTGGAAACCGCAGGATGTAAGCGAAAGCTCCGCCTCAATGGACGAAGACGCCGCCAAAGCCCACGTCGAAGAAAACCAAAACAGGCTGTATAAACGATTGGCTTCAAACCTTGATCAAAAGGCCGCTTCACACCAATGGGAGCGTCTCGTAATCGCAGGGGACAAAGAAACAGCCGATATTCTTGATCAGCATATGAATAAACCGATAGATCGGATCATTCCAAAAAATCTGTTGAATGAAAACGAGCATAAGGTGATAGAAGAACTGTTGAAGGAAGCATAATATGACGAAAGGCCGGGTCTCAAACACCCGGTCTTTTTAGGGCTTAAGTTTGTCTAATTTCTGACGAAGCGGACGAAACCGTTGACATCAAAGCTGAATTCTCATACCATTTGGATAGTCAGTAAAATTGAGAGAGGTCATAAGATGAATCAGACAGAAAACAAACCTAAAAGTTATACCGGTATCGTGCTGACATTGACCGTTCTGATCAACGGGTTAATTGCGGTGCTGTTTTTTATGCCGAAATCGGGACAGGTCAGCATTGCCAATATTCATATTCTGCCGATGTTAAATGCCATTTTTAACAGCTTTACTTTTATCTTTTTGCTGGCAGCGCTCTTTATGATTAAGCAAAAAAACATTCAAGCGCATAAACGTTTTATTTTAGCGGCGTTTACGACGACTTTGCTGTTTTTGATCTGCTATGTCGTGTACCACTCGATAGCTGAGAATACTTTATTCGGCGGCCACGGCATCATGCGCGGGATTTACTTCTTTATTTTAATTACGCATATTTGCCTTTCCTTCATCATCGTGCCGCTTGCGCTGTTTACGCTGATCAGA
This sequence comes from Bacillus sp. A1, assembly GCF_042296235.1. Classification (NCBI taxonomy): domain Bacteria; kingdom Bacillati; phylum Bacillota; class Bacilli; order Caryophanales; family Bacillaceae; genus Bacillus; species Bacillus sp. A1. Next base: position 2,085,004 of record NZ_CP141181.1, on the reverse strand, counting down.
GGATTCAGTATGCAGGTGGAGCGCCACAAAAAAATCGCCAGATGGACGATGCCGCTCTGGCTGTATGTCAGTCTGACGGGTGTCATTGTATACTTAATGATATCGCCGTATTATTAAAAAAAGCCGTGCTCTGCGCGGCTTTTTTCTATTGATTGAAAAAGGCGCCTCATCAGGGCGCCTTTTACTCTTCAAGCGTTTCAAGTGTTGTTACATTTAAGGATTGTTCAACGGTTTTTGTTTTTGCTTTTACTTTTTCTGCGTACGTGTAATCACCATAGCAGTAGGGATAACGGAAATTGTCTTTGTTCCCTCCGCAAGTGTAAAGTTTCGGATTCTTTTTGACCTGCTGCTCGGAGTATTGTTTTGCCAGTTCCTCAGTATGTGATCCTCCATGTTCAGCCACAAAATCAATATAGCCGGCTCCCATGTTGTAGCTTTGTATAATCGTATCCAAGTCTACGCCCTTTTTCTTGCCTGTTTGGTACATGAGAGTGAATTGTTTGATTCCCTGTTTGATACTGGTATGAGGGTTTTTAATCTCATTTCGTTTTAAACCCAGAGATTCTGAAGACTGCATGGGATCATTTCCTCTTCCTTTTGACTCCTGATATATCATGCCGAGTACAAGCGATGTATATTTGGTGAGTCCTTTTTCATCCAGCTCGTCTTCAACAAGCGGTTTGTAATCTGTCAGCCGTTCAAGGACGATCGGTTTGACATCAAACGGAAGACTTTTGAGCCATTCATTATTTGAAAATAACAGAATGAGGAAGAAGGAAACCATGACAAAAACACATATCATCATAAGACCCGCGGCAGCGAAACAGCCTTTTTTCTTTTTCTCCACTGTGTTTCACCCTCAATTTCAGGAGCATTATGACTTTTTCATTATGACACAGATGAATGCGCGAAACCAAGCGGAAACCCGTATTTGAAACATAAATTTAAAATAACGGTTCTTTTGTCAGGCGCAGGATGTATCTGCATCAATTGACATTTGGTATAATTGGGCTACTTGAGAAAAGAAGGGTGAGGTATATGACTGAATTTCACGAATCCGGAAACACGAATGACCCCGCTGTCGATTTAGATGAGGAAACTTTATTTTTGGTTGCCCAGACTTTTAAGGCGCTGTCTGATCCGACCAGAATCAGAATTCTCCATTTGCTGTCACAGGGTGAGCACGCGGTAAATGATATCGCAGAAAAGCTGAATTTGCTGCAGTCTACCGTTTCTCATCAGCTGCGTTTTCTTAAAAATCTGCGCCTCGTCAAATCACGCAGAGAAGGAACATCCATCTATTATTCTCCTGAGGATGAACATGTGTTAGATGTGCTTCAGCAAATGATTCACCATACGCGGCACGATTAAAAAACATCCCTGCTTTTTAGACAGGGATGTCAGCCGTACTGACTGTTATTGGTTTGGTCTCTGCTCGTTTTTAAAACATAAAAAGAGAAGCCGCTGTAATACACTGCGATGAAATAAAAGATACTGATGGTCAGCGGATCGGCGCCGACCGTTTGGCTGTATGCCTCCGGATGGGTAAAGTCCGCTGTGACCCGGTAAATTTCAATAACGCGATAAATAAATCTCGATAGGAATAACGTTAATAGAATAAGTTCAATCCACAGGTGAGTGCGAAAATACATTTTTCCGCGGCGTTCTTCAAAAGAAATGTTCCGTTTAGCAAACAGGACCAGAAGCCAGCCGCAAAAAGTGCCGAATATAAGATGGCCGTATAAAGCCGGGTGTGTGATGCTGAAAAACGCCAGAGCTGCGGCCAGCAATGAAAACAAAATCATTCTTGTATAAAGCCAGCGGGGTTTCAAAGGCTGAAAGCCGACGGATCGTTTCACCTTTTTATACAGGAAAAAGGCAATCATTAAGACAGGGCAGATGCTTTGAAGTGTGATATGCATGGTGTAGAACTCCCCCTCCGTTGAGTAGTGTATGCTTATCCGGCTGGTTTTAGTAGTGTGATTTATTCGCAGGCTGAAAGCATCTTTTATCACAGTATGCGCGTTTCTTTTTTTTGCATAAGAGAAGCGCCCGCGCCTTTTTCAGGATTTAGTCAGAAAACTCTTGATAAACTAACGGTATTAGTTATAATAAAACTAATGATATTAGTTTTAGGGGGATGTTGATGAGAATCTTACAATACGGAACCGTTTGGCAGCTGACTTTTTTTCCAGCGCTTTTCCCGGTGAATTGTTATTTGGTTGAAGAAGAAGAAGGAGTAACCCTGATTGACGCCGGACTGCCTAACAGTCATAAAGGAATCAAACAAGCATTGCGGCAGCTTGGGAAGCCGCTGAATGACATATTACTCACCCACGCGCACGGGGATCACATCGGTTCGCTTGACTCATTAGCTGCGGAATTTCCGGATGCTTCCGTCTGTATTTCTGAGCGGGATTCTTTCTTGCTGAAAGGTGACACTTCATTATTTGAGCATGAAGCACAAACGCCGATAAAGGGGGGAGTGCCGAAAAATGTTCAGACCGAACCTGATCGCCTGCTGAAAGGCGGCGAGCGGATCGGATCTTTACTTGTCATTCCCGCTCCCGGTCATACGCCGGGAAGCCTCGCTTTTAAAGATATGAGAAATGATATGCTGATCGTCGGAGATGCCTTTCAAGTACGGGGCGGCCTTGCTGTTTCAGGGAAGCTGAAATGGAAATTTCCGTTTCCGGCTTTTGCTACGTGGAATAAAGAAGAAGCTGTAAAAACAGCAAGAACGCTTATCGCTCATCAACCAAGTAGTCTGGCCGCCGGACATGGAAATGTTCTCTGCAATCCCGTTGAAATGATGGCTGAGGCTGCTGAGGAAGCCGAACGAAGCCTGCCAGGAGGCCGATCATAATGTCACCGAGAGTCGGAATGAGCCTTGACATGATATTGAGAGCCGCAGCAGGCATCGCTGACGAAAAAGGGCTGAACGAAGTGACGCTTGCGGCTGTTGCAAAGTCTTTAAACGTAAAACCGCCTTCCCTTTACAATTTTGTCAATGGCCTTCAAGGAATTAAAACAGAGCTGGCTGTCTCCGGTTTAACTATGTTATATGAAAAAATGGCGGCCTCTGCAGAACGACTGACGGGCGAAACGGCATTGCTTGCTCTTGCCGATGCCTATATCAATTTCGCCGAAGCCAATCCCGGATTATATGACGCAACATTTCAAAAGATAAAAGACGGCCGGATTGAGAATCTGTCAAACCTGCTTGTAGAGCTTGTTGTCAGGCAGCTGACAGCGAACGGTTATGCACAGTCTGACACTGCGATTCATGCTGCGAGAGGACTGAGGAGCCTTCTTCACGGATTTGCCGTGTTGAGAAAACAGAGTGCTTTTGAATTAACTGAATCAATTAAGGAAAGCCGGAAGTTTGCAGTTGTTGCTTTCCTAAGAGGTTTGCAGATGGGGGACAATAATATTATTATGTAAACTAAATAAAAGACACATCATGTAAAAAGGAGGGACAAATGGATTCATTACAACATATCATTTGTGAGCGGCGCACCTATTCACATATTTTTGATTCTCATGCACACACATACTGCCAAATGCTCTTTCCGCTCGAAGGACAGCTGGACCTGGAGACAGAAAGACGTGAAATCAGATTAAAACCTGATCAAATGCTGTATATTCCGCCCGGGCATGAACATCGGTTCCGTTCTTTGGAGCGAAATGAATGTCTCGTTCTCGACATACCGGCATATTTTTTCAAAGGTTCCTTTGACCCCGGCGTTCTGAATAAGCTTGATCCTTTTTGGACATCGATTCGGTTTCTGCTGACAGAAGAGACAAAGCAGCAGTCGGCTCATTCATTGAGTCTGCTTGCAGAATATATTGCTGAAAAGATACAAGAAAACCGTACGAATGATTCAATTGCGTATATCCGCCGAAATCTCTCAAAGACTTTTACAATTAAAGAGCTCGCCGCAATGGAACATTACCACCCGGCGTATTATTCCGACTGGTTTAAAAAGCAGACGGGAAAAAGCCCGCAAGCTTATATTGCTGAGCTCCGTATGAAGAAAGCGGAACAAATGCTTATTGAAACAAAATGCCGGCTGACAGACATCAGTCAGGAGGTCGGCTTTCAAAATTTGTCTTCCTTTACCAGATGGTTTGTCAGACATAAGGGAATAACGCCGCGCGTCTTCCGAAACACCTTTCAATCTGATAAATAATCCTGAAAATCGGTTAAATAAACTGCTTCTTTTTTTGGTATCATGATTGTAAAAAAGGAGTTTTTGATATGGCAGTCATCGAAGATTTTATCAAGCTTGATCTTAGAATAGGAACGGTCGTAAAAGCGGAAGTATTCCCGGAAGCAAAGGTGCCGGCCATTAAGATGACAATAGATTTCGGCGAAGAGATCGGCATGAAACAATCAAGCGCCCAGATTACAAAACGGTACGAACCGGGTGATCTGACGGGCAGACAGGTTACCGCTATTGTCAACTTTCCGCCGCGGCGGATCGCCGGATTTAAGTCAGAAGTTCTCGTTCTCGGCGGCATCCCGGAAAAAGGAGATGTTGTCCTGCTTACGCCAGAGCAGACAGTACCGAACGGAACGAAAATCGGATAATAAAAAAAGACGTTTGCAGAAGCAAACGTCTTTTGCGTATTGAGGCGATACACCACACGCCACATTCGTGTGTGCCGCAAGGGCATGTGCATCGGCTTACACAATTCAGCTCATCGCTATATCAATATAGCATGGCGGGTGTGGAAATGCAAGAGATTTTTCAACATATGTTATATTTGGCTTTGTTTTGCCGATCCCAGATTCTTTCGTGTAAGGTTTTGTTTGAAATTTTATGATCTTAAATAAAGCAGTTCGACAAATGCAAGAGATTCATCTAATCTTATATCCTATGGTAAAATTTAGACAGAAAGAAGCGGAAAGGAGACGTAAATGAAGGTATTTGAAGCATCCTCGTTCATTTCAGCAGCGGAGAAACGAGCAAAAGAATACGATCAGATTAGAGAACAATTTATCAATCTCAGGAAAGCTTTTCAGGGAATGGCTGACTTGGATGACAGTGAGTTTTCAGGTAAAGGCGCTGACAACATTAAAGCTTTTTTTCAAGATCACGCCGGTGTCACAGACAGCTGGCTTAATCTGATCGATATGAAGATTGCGTTTCTTAACAGTATTTCAGGAAAAGTAGCTGATGCCGGATTGGCCGATTCGTTTGTGGAAGAGTCATTTTTAGAACATGAGTTGATACATGCGAAGAATACATCACAAGCTATCATGCAGGAGCAGCGCAATGAAATGAAAGGTATCCTTGATGAAATCAGTGATATCATTCATCTTGATGTTTTCTCTACAGAAGATGTCGATCAAAAGCTGGATTCAGCAGACAAAAAACGGGATAAGACCATACATAAACTCGGAAAGCTTGATCACGATCTAACGAAAGAATACGCAGAAACCGAGGCAAATGAACATTTCATTCAGGCAGATTTTCAGCAGCTCCAAAATGCTACAGGCAAAGGGAAAAATGTAACACCACTTCACTATAACGCCAAGGCGTACAGAGAAAGTGACATACATAAGAAAAAAGGCGAGATTGCAAGACACTCAGACACATATTTAACGTTTAAGAAGGAAGAAGCGAAAGAGCGGGAAATCAAGGATCTAAAGAAAAAGCTGGCTGACGGTGTGACCGATCCGGATGAATACTTGGAAATTGCGAAGAAGATCGGTTACGAGAATCTTGAACCTTCCCAGCAGCAATATGTGATCCAGCTTGAACAAGCAAAACAGATGGAAGAAGCCGGAGAAGTGACTTGGGATATTTTAAAAGGAGCCGGCGTTGGTTTATATGATGTCGGGAAAGACACGGTGACCGGTCTATGGGACTTCATAACCGATCCGGGGGAAACGCTGTCAGCACTGGGGAATGCAGTACTTCATCCTGTTAAAACATATGATGCTGTTAAAGCGGCAATTGAAGAGTCGTATCAAAAGGATATGGTGAACGGAGATGCTTACTCCAGATCAAGATGGGTGACATATGCGGTCGGTTCAGTGGCTGTGGCTGTCGTCGGAACGAAAGGCGCAGGAGCCGTTAACAAAGCTGATGCGGCGGGGAAGGTCATAAACAAGGCAGGACAGGCAGGGAAGAAAATTAAAGACGTTAAACTTCCAGATCTGCTTCCTTATAACTCTAAGTATGATCTTGCTCTGGCCGATAACGTACCATACAATGTGGTTGACAGCCAAAACCTTAAAAATGAACTTTTGACCAATGCAAAGAAAATCCCGGATGGAACGAGAAAGCCGTTTACTGGTCAAGAAATAAACCTTCCTTGGTTAAATAAAGAAAAGTATGGTGCCTTTGAGGTTAAGGGCAAGGTAAAAGCAAAGGGAAAAGTTAAAGACATAAGCCGCAGAGTGTATACTATGAAAGATATTGATATGAACCAAAAAACAGAATTTGGCGTAACAAATCTTCAGCTTATGAAAAACGGTAATGCTCCTTATGCAAAAGATGGCACACAGATTAATTTACATCACTTGATTCAAGAAGAACCTGGCCCAATGCTTGAAATCCCAAACAGTTTACATACAAAATATAGTGATGTTATTCATAAGCTTAAGACTGATGGTGAAAGTTTTAGAAATGATAAGGTTTTAAAAGCACAATATGAAAGCTTTCGAAAGAGATATTGGAAGTGGAGAGCGAAACAATTTGAGAATGAGAATTGAGGTGTTTAAATTAAATGATTTATTCAAAGGTTGAAAACTTTATTAATGAAAACAAGCAAAATGCTATATTCACAGAGGGTGCAAGCCATGAAAACATAACTCGCATTGAAGAAATCCTCCAATGCGAACTTCCTATTAGCTATAAATGGTTCTTAGAAAAATACGGTGCTGGTGGTTTATTCGGGGTTTTAGTTTTAGGCTATAACTTCGATCATGCGTCAGTTGCAGATAAAACTAAAGAATATAAACAACATTATGGACTTGCTGATGGTCTTGTTGTCATAGAAGATGTTGATTTTTTTGCTTACTGTCTAGATACGAATAAAATGAAAGACGGAGAATGCCCTGTAGTGGAATGGGATAGGATAATTGGCTATCAAGATATCGCTGCAGAAAGCTTTATCGAATTTTTTTATAATAAGATTCAGGAAGCGAAAGATGACTGGGAAGAAGATGAAGACTGGGACGATTAATAAAAGAAAGCTCTCTTTTAGAGAGCTTTTTTCAGATTTTCAATTTTTAACAGGCTTTATAATGAGCAAACAGGCATTACTCAAAATACTCGCCGCGCCTATCCAAAGCAGCCATTGCGTTGCGGTCAGCCATGAGGCAGTTAGGATAAAGAGTCCGATGGCAATTGATATATAATTGCCGGCTCGGTCCAGTTTACGTTTGCAATGAATTTTATATTTAGCATGAGAAATAAATTGATCAATTTTATCTTTCAGCTCATAGCATTTTTCCTTCATCTTATCCTCTGTTTCTTTTACTTTTCGATAAAGCATATTATTCATCGTCTGCACCCCCATATCGCCGTTTTGAAAATTCAGCCATGATTTTTTCTTCATAGTCATCTGAGATGAATTGTGCCTGATCTTCAACTTTTAAATGTGCTTTTTCTTCAAAACCATCCTGTTCTTCACCATCAAAACGATAAAGTTTTTGCAATAGCCTCCAGAATGTTTCAATTTCATCAGTTGTGAAGTCTTGAAACATATCCGCTAAAAAATAGGTGGATTTTTCTGAACAGGAAATTAACGCTTTTTTTCCTTCAGCGGTAATCTCAATATTGATTGCACGTTTATCCAGTTTGCTTGGCACAGTGTGAACATATCCTTTTTTCGCGAGGCTTGAAATTAATTTGTTAGCGGTTTGTTTTGTTGTGCCCAGCTTTTTAGCGATATTCATAAGTGTGGTATCTTCCGTCGGTAAATGGGCAATAGCAATAAGAGTCATGTGCTGTCGGGAAGTCAACAGTTCTAAGTATTCGTCCCCCCGAGCCTGCACTTTATTGACAACCGAAAATAATGATGCGTAACTTTGTTGCATAACATGCAGTTCCTTCATTAGTAAATTAATATCCATAAGGTATCTCCTATCTGAATTGTCACCATGTTGACAATTACAATATACATCGAAATGGAAAATAAGTCAACATGGTGACTAATAGTAGTGGGTGCGGATGCAAAAATGTCACAGGCAGTCGGAGTGTTTACAAAAGGGGAAATAAGTATAATAAATGCGAAAAGGGCATTAATCCAAAGTGAGAAGGTGTTTGACATGCAGAAAGTGAACTGGTCAGAACAGTATGAATGGTTCAATAAACAGGATAAAAAAGACGGGCGTTTAATGGCGCTCCTTCGTCATGAGCTTACATATGAGGAAGTCATACGGTTATATAAGAAAGGGTTTTATTTGAAATCTAAAGAAGGGGATGTTTCGTTAAGTAAGAACGATATCTGTCGTATGTTTGGGGTTGAAGAGAGGCAGGGCGGCGTATCTTGATGAACGGGAAGAGAAAAACTCTTCCCGCTTTTCATGGCAGCTGTTATTCTTTTTCCAGCATAGAAGTCAGCCATTCTCTTAATGTATTCTTCTGCACATACCGCTTTCCGTTTCTCGTGATATGCGGAATGTCAGAGGTGTCGGGCACGATTTGTTTTGCTTCTTCCTTCGTAACTCCTAAATAATAACCAATATAGAAGTGCAGATCTTTTTCTTTAATGAGAATGTGGTCAGTGTGTTCATGAGGATCAGGTGATTTAAAGTTTTTCAATCCGTCTCCGATGAAATATCCGGCTAAAGCGATTCCGATGCCGGTAATGATATCCATACAGCAAACCTCCAATAAACGTTATCACTTTTTATACGGTGAAGCCGGCTGAAAGGATTCAGCCTTCATCAAAACCGCCCGGCGTTTATTGCGGGCGGTTTTGATTGCTGAGCTTTTCCACCTGCACCTTTCCGGAGAAGAAAACAGCGCCTCCGCCCATATCCGCCAGCCGATCGGGCGTGAGCGAGTTGACAAGCTGTTTTTTATCATCCATATCGGCCCAAAGACCTTGGCTGACTGCAACGCCGGGAAGCACCTGTTCGCCGACCGAAGCTGTTAATTCACACTCGCCGCGGTGATTCCAAACTCTAACGGTTTCCCCGTCTTCTATGTTCTGGCGTACAGCATCTTCTGTATGAATAAAAAGCTTTGGCGCTTTTTCTAATTTTACGTGTTTTTCATTATTCGAAAATGTTGAATTTAAAAAATTATGATTCGGTCCCGGGACAAATAAAAGCGGAAAATCGTCATCGCTCTCAAGAGGGATGTGTGTCGGCAGCGCCGGATAACCGTCCTGTTTCATCTTTTCCGAATATAATTCAATTCTTCCGCTCGGTGTCTTGAGCTTTCCCGGAAAAAGCGGTTTTTTCCGTTTGGCTTTCATGAAGGAATGGCGTGAGAGCGCTTCGTAATCAATATCCTCGATATACGGATTGTCGGGAAAGTCCAGCGCCTGTCTGATCAACTCTTCATCGGAATCCTGAAGCTCCTGCTCGGTAAATCCCATTGCTCCGGCAAGCAAACGGAACACTTCCGTATTCGATTTGCTGTCCCCGTAGGGTTCGATCACCGGTTTTTGCAGCTGAATAAAATGATGCCAGTAAGACGTGTAAAAATCTGTGTTTTCAAATGCGGATGAAGCAGGGAGCACGATATCCGCATATTTGGCGGTTTCCGTTAAAAATAGATCGTGAACGACTGTAAATAAATCCTCCCGCAGCAGGCCTTTTCTGACTTTATTCGCTTCCGGCGCAACCACTGCAGGATTCGTACCGTAAATAAACAGGGAGCGTACGGGCGGTTTTGTTTCTAAAAGAACGCTTCCGAGCCTGTTCATATTAAATGATCGCGGCTTCCTGCCGTAAAGCAGATCAGGCCGCTGGAGCGCTTGTCTGTTATAGTTTAATACCGCGCTGTTGTGCTTGATTGCGCCTCCTCCGGTGTTGAGCCACTGTCCTGTAACAGCCGGAAGGCAGGCGACGGTGCGGACGATCATTCCGCCGTTGTCATGGTGCTGAATGCCGTTTCCGATCCTGATAAGGGAAGGGGAGGTTTCCCCGTACATTCTCGCAAGACGTCTGATATCGCCGGCTTTAACGCCTGTAATAGCAGAAACCGTTTCCGGATCATAGTGTTTAACATGCGCTTTTAATTCGTCACTGCCTTCGGTGTATTCTGTGAGAAATGCTTCATCGTGAAGGTTTTCGTCGAATAAGACATGCATGATACCGAGGGCGAGTGCGGCATCTGTGCCGGGGCGAATGGAAATAAACCAATCGGCAAGCCGGCCGGTTTGGTTCTTATGTACATCGATAACGACAATTTTAGCTCCTTTTTTCCGGGCTTTTTGAGCAATCATGACTTGATGCATATTCGTGCTGACGGCATTGATCCCCCAAAAAATAAAGAGCTTTGCATGTATGGTCTCCTCCGGATCAGTACCCGCTCCTTCACCCATTGTATAGTTATAGCCTTCAGAACCGGCTTTGCTGCAGATCGTCCGTTCGAGATGACTCGCTCCCAGACGATGGAAAAAACGGCGGTCCATTCCCTCTGCCGCCAGTTTTCCCATATTGCCGTAAAAGCTGTACGGAAGAATGCTTTCCTCTCCTTCTTCGGCAATAAGCTCTTTCCAGCGCGCACTGATCGTATTGATCGCTTCCTCCCAGGAAATAGGCGCAAACGCGGCTTCACCTTTTTTACCGATCCGTTTTAACGGAACGGTTACGCGCTTCTCATCATAAATACGCTCAGCCATGTGTCTGACTTTGTTGCAAATATTCCCTGATGTGACCGGGTGATCGGGGTCTCCCTGAATGTTAACGATTTTTCCGTCTTTTTTTGTCACAAGCAAGCCGCATTGATCGGGACAGTCTAGTGAGCATACCGACTTAAATACCCCGTTCGGCTGTGTTGCAGCAGAATTCATAGCCCATTTCTCCTCTTTGTTTATATTGTAAGCATTATAACATTTCAAAATCGAACGTCAATTCAGAAAAAAGTGTTGACATCACGGAAAGACTTTTCTATGATGAGTTTATTCTTTTAAACAGCCTGACAATTTCATCATTTTATTTTCTATCCAGAGAGGTGGAGGGACTGGCCCTACGAAACCTCGGCAACATTTATTGTGCCAATTCCAGCAAGCGTATGCTTGAAAGATAGGAAAGGATGATCTATACATATTTGTGCGCTTCAAGCGCATAAAGACGGTATATGAATCTCTTTCCTTCTTTGGGGAAAGAGATTTTTTTATGAAAAAATTTATGTGAAAAGGATGTTTTGCACCATGACGGTTTTAATTACCGCACCATATCACGACGAGGGGCTGAAGGAGCTGACTGAGCTGTTCGGCCGGACTGTGCACCGGCCGTGGAAGAAGCACGGCCGGGCCTATCGGGAAGATGAATTGATCCGAATGATTCAAGAGACAAACGCGTCGGGGCTTATTACTGAACTTGATGAGGTGTCTGAGCGTGTTATTGACATATTGCCCGATACCGCTTTTATCGGTGTCTGCCGAGGAATGCCGTCTAATGTGAATATTGCGGCGGCGACTAAAAGAAAAATCCCCGTTTTCTTTACACCGGCCCGCAATGCCCAGGCTGTTGCTGAAATGTTTATCGGAAATGTGATTTCATTTTTGCGTCATACGTATTCTTCACATCAGTGGCTGAAGGACGGGAAGTGGAATGGTGATTATTTGCAGGCTTACGTCAAATTCAGAGGAAATGAGCTGACGGGGAAAACAGTCGGTATTATCGGTTTCGGAGCTGTCGGACAGAGAATCGCCCGGCTATTGGCCGCTTTTGACTGCAAGGTGCTTTACTATGACCCATTTGTCCGTCATGAAAACCGGGAGTATGAAAAAACGACGATTGAACGGGTATTTTCTGAAAGTGATATTGTTTCCGTTCACTTGCCGCGCACAGAAGAAACCATCGGCCTTATCGGCGCCCGGCACTTTCAATTGATGAAACAGGAAGCTGTTTTTGTCAATACGTCAAGAGCGGCGGTTACAGACAGGGAAGAGCTGCTGCGGGTGCTGAAAGAACGGCGGATTAAGGGAGCGATCCTTGACGTGTTTTATCACGAACCGCCTGAATCTTCTGATTATGAATTGATCTCTTTGCCGAATGTGTTAGCGACTCCCCATTTAGCGGGCGCAACGTTTGAAGTGGAGGATCATCATGTGAAGGTTTTAAATGGAGCGCTTTTCAAATGGAAACAAGATCAAACCTGTTCAATACGTGAACTTTATAACAAAAGAGAACTTGAAACGGAAGGAGGAGGCTGTAATGGCTGAACAAAAAGGCTACCTTGTATTTGACATCGGAACGGGGAATGCGCGAGTCGCGGTCGTGACAGCCGGCGGTGAAGTGACCGCGCTTGAAAGGGAAGACATTGAATATGTGACGGATCCGCTTTATCCGGACGGACGATATTTCTCACCGGAAGGGCTATGGACGCAAATCAGCGCTATGGCAAGGAAGGTTATTGCCAAAAGCCCTCATATTACATTAATCGGAATCACCTCAACAAGCCAGAGGCAGGGAATTGTTCTGATCAATAAAGATAAAAAGGCATTTCTCGGTCTGCCCAACATTGATAACAGAGGCCGTGAATGGAAAGACGGGATTGAGGCAAAAGAAGAAGTGCATCAGCAAACCGGACGTCTTCCGAGCGCTTTATTTTCCGCCATGAAACTTGTCGGATTAAAAGCTAGACAGCCGTCTTTATGGAAAGAAGTGAAGTACATCACAAGCATCAGTGACTGGGTGACATTTGAGCTGAGCGGTATTTTAAGCTATGAACCGTCACAGGCTGCTGAAACACTGCTGTTTGACGTAAGGAAAAAGGCGTGGTCAGAGACATTATGCAACATCTTCAGTGTGCCTTCTGCCATTCTTCCTTCACTCGTCCGATCTGGGACGGTTGTCGGAATGTTAACGTTTAAGAAAGCGGCGGTTCTCGGTCTATCTGAAAGAGTGCCTGTGATTGCAGGCGGGGGAGACACACAGCTTGCCATCAAAAGTGCAGATGCAAAGCCGGGAGATATCGTCATCGTATCCGGCACGACGACGCCGATTACAAAGATAACAGCGGAGACCGGAACCGAAAGTATAAAGAATGCATGGCTGAATTGCCATACAGAAGAAGGTCAATGGCTTCTTGAAACGAATCCGGGTGTAACAGGACTCAATTATCAAAAATTAAAATCCATTTTTTATCCGAATGAATCCTACGGCGTCATGGAACGGGAAATCGCAAGTCTGCCGAAACACGATCATGCTTGTATTTCTGCGTTAGGCTCCTATTTATCGCCTGAGAAAAACGCACTGGCAAAAGGCGGATTTATTTTTGACGCTCCGCTGTCCCAAAACTTAAGCAGAGCCCATTTTGTCAAAGCCGCACTGCTGGAAATCGCTTTTTCAATCAAATGGAACTATGAGGCGTTAACAGAGGTGGCTTCCTTTTCACAAGATTATGTGAAGGTGTGCGGCGGCGGTTTCCAAAGTGATGCTTTGACGCAGTTTCTTGCTAACCTTCTGCAAAAGAAAATCTATAAGAGAGAGGGGTTCAGCCAGGCATCCGCAATGGGAGCGGCGATGATTTGCAACGAAGCTCTCGGTGTGAAAGCAGAGCTTTCGAGCAGCACAAAGGTAATTGAGCCGGAAGCGGATCAGACGGATCTCTTCCTATATGAAGAATGGAAACATACGCAAGAATTATTTACTCATTTTCAGCCGGCGGTGAAAGCCTGACTTGGGGATGAGATGACAACATGAAAGATTGCTGAGGAGGAACAAAAATGCTTAATAAAATAGGAATTCCGAAACAGCTCGCCTGGGGATTTTTGGGGGTCGTGCTGTTTATGATGGGGGACGGCCTTGAACAAGGCTGGCTCAGCCCGTTTTTAGTTGAAAACGGCTTGACGGTACAGCAATCAGCATCCCTGTTTACGGTTTACGGTATTTCTCTCGCTGTGGCGTCTTGGTTTTCAGGGGTCTGCCTCGAAGCCTTCGGCGCAAAGCGGACGATGTTTATGGGGCTGTTGTTTTACGTGATCGGAACAGCCGCGTTTATCGCATACGGATTTGAAAATCTTAATTTGCCGGTGATGTATGTCACGTATTTTATTAAAGGGCTGGGTTATCCGCTGTTTGCCTATTCATTTTTGACATGGGTGATTTACCGGTCGCCGAAAAACAGGCTCAGTACGGCGGTCGGCTGGTTCTGGATTGCATATTGCTGCGGGATGTTTGTATTCGGTGCTTGGTATTCAAGCTGGGCCATCAAATCCTTCGGCTATTTGAATACACTGTGGAGTTCAATTTTCTGGGTCTGCCTCGGCGCGTTTTTTGCTTTGATTTTAAATAGGGACCGCTTTGAAAAGAAAAAGGCAGATAAGCGGGAAAAGGCGCAGGAATTAATGAAGGGAATCACCATCCTTGCTGTAAATCCGCGCGTGCTCTCTGGGGGGATCATTCGGATCATTAACAGCATCGGAACATACGGATTTCCGGTATTCCTCCCGATGCATATGGCGCAGCACGGCATTTCTACAAATGTATGGCTTCAAATTTGGGGAACGATCTTTCTCGGAAATATCGTCTTTAACTTAATCTTCGGCGCAGTCGGCGATGCCTTCGGCTGGAAAAAGACTGTCATGTGGTTCGGGGGAGTGGGCTGCGGCATTTTTACTCTTTTATTATATTATGCACCTGTTGTATCACATGGGAACTTGCTTTTCGTCAGCATTGTCGGTTTTATATGGGGAGGGCTCCTCGCCGGGTTCGTTCCGGTCGGGGCTATCGTGCCGACGGCGGCCGGCAGCGATAAAGGTGCTGCCATGTCTGTGTTAAATCTGGCTGCGGGACTGTCGGCATTTGTCGGCCCCGCGCTTGCCTGGGCGTTCATCGGACTTGTCGGCGCACAAGGCGTTGTATGGATTTTCGCAGCGCTCTATTTCGTAAGTGCAATCTTGACAAATCAAATCAAAATACCTGAAGAGAAAACGGCAAAACACAATAAAGCATTGCCTGAATACGCTTCTTAACAGCAGCGCCCCGAAAATTCGGGGCGTTTTTTACAGCTGCTGAAGAAACCCGGCAAAGCGCTGAATTTGTTCACGTAACGATTGTTTGTTTTCGTGAAATTGTTTGAAACGATGTCCGTTTGCTCCGGACGGATGCGGGAAGCCTTCCAGAATGACCGCATGACCCATTCTGCCGTTCTTCTTCAGCATGCGGCAGGCTGATTCTGCTGCTTTACCGAGAGGGATAAGCAGAATGTCCTTTTCTATCATTTCTATTTCATCCGGAAAACATGTCAGCGCGTAACGGCTGAGAAGAGCTGATCTGCTGATTGCCGGCCGATGTCCCGTATAGTTTTTCTGTTTATAAAAAACAGGGTGTTTGATAACGGACGTTGTATGAAGAAGCTCCCGTTTTGAATCAAATAATCGGGATGAATCCTCAACGTGAAGCGCGGCCGGCAGACCGCATTCATTAAGCATTTCGATGATGTTCTGTCTCATTGAACCGGAAAGTCCGGCCGCTTTTTTTGTTTCATACGCTATCGTTTCAAGAGTTTCGCCATTTTTTAAAAGCTGTGCCGCTTTTTTGTAAGCCAGCTGCATTTGAAAAAAACCGGGTGTGATTCCGGAAATGGCAACGACTGCATGAGGGTTAATATATTCATTATGAGGCGAATAATACAAATCCAGATCTCCGTCCTTGGCTAAATGGAAAGCCGGAGTCAGCAAATCCGATTTTGTAAACCCTCCCGAAGAAGATGGTGATTTAAGCTGCTGCAAAAAACGCGCAAGCCGCTCACGATCGCAAATCATGTTATGCCTCCTTGAATCCGCCGGTTTCTCTTAGTGTCATCAAAAACGTCGGATGACATGCAGGCTCATACATCACTTTTACCGGCGTTCCAGAGCATTTTTAAGACGTGAGGCGTTCCTTTAACTTCGGCCGCCGTCGTTTGCACGGCTGTTTTTTTAGTGAGAAAATCTTCCTGCAGTTCTTTTTGCTTTTGCGATAACAGATCGGTTTCTGTTTTGATTTCATCAACGGCCGTCTGCATGGACGCTGTCGCGGCGTTAATTTTCTTTATATCAGGCGCTGTGTTTCTTTTAAAATGCACGGCGGATACGGCTGCATAAATTAATGCGGCAGCCGCAACGGCAGCACTGATATACAAAATGATGATCATCTTCTTTTCACTCCTTTTTTTCAGTTGATACCCTTTACGGATCGTGTTGAATCATTTTATTTGCTAATTGTTTTTTTTCTGCTTATAATGTGAAATCGTACATAAGGACATTCAGAAAGGGTGAAAGACGTGGAAAGCTTACAAAACAAAACGGCTCTTATCACGGGTGCGGGCAGAGGAATCGGCCGCGCCGCCGCTATCGCTTTAGCCAAAGAAGGAGTCAATATCGGTTTAATCGGCCGCACAGAAGCAAATGTCGAAAAGGTTGCGGAAGAAGTGAAAGCCCTTGGTGTAAAGGCATCATTCGCTGCTGCCGATGTAAAAAACCAAAAAGAGGTTGAGCAAGCCGTCTCCTCTATTAAAGAAGAACTCGGTGAGATTGACATCTTGATTAACAATGCCGGAATCAGCAAATTCGGCGGATTTTTGGATCTTACGCCTGAAGAGTGGGAAGACATCATTCAAGTTAATGTAATGGGTGTATACCACGTGACACGCGCCGTTCTTCCTGAAATGATTGAGAGAAAATCAGGAGATATCATTAATATTTCTTCTACGGCGGGCCAAAGAGGCGCCGCGGCGACAAGTGCGTACAGCGCTTCTAAATTTGCCGTTCTCGGTCTGACCGAATCTCTCATGCAGGAAGTCAGAAAACACAATATCCGTGTCAGCGCAATGACGCCGAGCACGGTTGCCAGCGACATGTCTATTGAATTAAATCTGACAGACGGCAATCCGGAAAAAGTCATGCAGCCTGAGGATCTTGCAGAATATATGGTTGCTCAATTGAAATTACATCCGCGCATTTTCATCAAAACTGCCGGTTTGTGGTCAACTAATCCTTAAACAAAAGGGGACCTGTCTTCGTGACGGGTCTTTTTTTGTTTCCGCAACCCGAATAAATAGGCATAAAGATCCGTTTTTGCAGAAAAAAGAGTGAAAAAGAAACCGATATCAGTTATAATTAAACTAAATAAACTATGTACCAAATGTTCATTAAAATTATTTTTCCCCGCCTCCAAAAAACAAATCAATACAAACCAAACTGTCCGAACGATAAAAGGGGAAACGGAAAATAAAGAGAATATTTAGTACATGGAATAATTTGTTAGAAGGAAGGGTGTGCACATATTGAAAGAAGAAAAAAGAAGTTCAACCGGTTTTTTAGTGAAACAAAGAGCTTTTTTAAAGCTTTACATGATTACAATGACAGAGCAGGAACGGCTTTACGGACTGAAGCTTCTCGAGGTGCTGCGTTCGGAATTTAAACCCATCGGTTTTAAGCCGAATCATACCGAGGTGTACCGTTCACTTCACGAACTTTTGGATGACGGGATTTTAAAGCAAGTGAAAGTGAAAAAAGAGGGAGCCAAACTCCAGGAAGTCGTTCTCTATCAATTTAAAGACTATGAAGCTGCGAAGCTTTACAAAAAACAGCTGAAGACAGAGCTTGACCGCTGCAAAAAGCTGATAGAAAAAGCCATTTCAGATAATTTTTAAATCCGGCCGGAACGCACCCGGCCTCCCGGGCTCAAAAGATTTGTAAGGTTTGTTCTGTGATTCATTATACATAATAACAGGCTCGGAACAATACACATCAATAAAACCTTCAAACTTGACATCGACTCCTGAAGTGGTAACATAAAAAACGTGTGAAAAATACGAACAAAATACGAACAAGGGAGATGTTACCGATCTTAGATCAAAAGAAAGTTGCTTTTATCGGAGCAGGATCAATGGCTGAAGGAATGATATCAGGCATGGTCCGCGCAAAAAAAATTCCCAACCAAAACATCTGCGTGACAAACCGCCGCAATACAGAGCGACTCGCTGAATTGGAACATCAATACGGAATTCAAGGCATTGCTTTTGACAGCATGAAAACCGAAGACATTGATGTCTTTATTTTAGCCATGAAACCGAAGGATGCTGAAATCGCTCTTGCTACGCTGAAACGGCGTATTCAACCTCATCAAATCATCCTGTCTGTTCTGGCAGGCATAACAACCTCATTTATACAACAATCATTACATGACCGTCAGCCGGTTGTAAGAGTGATGCCGAACACATCCAGCATGATCGGCGAATCGGCAACAGCTGCGGCTTTCGGAGACCATGTTTCTTACGGTTCAGCAAAAACCGCTCTATCCCTTTTGGAATGCCTCGGGGAAGTGTACGTGATCAAAGAAGATCAGATGGACATTTTCACCGGCATCGCAGGCAGCGGACCGGCGTACTTTTATTATTTAATGGAGTTTATTGAAAAAGCAGGTGAAGAAGCCGGCTTAGACAAACGGCTGTCCCGCAAAATCGGCGCGCAAACGTTATTGGGCGCCGCTAAAATGCTGATGGAAACGGGTGAAAAACCGGATGTGCTTCGGGAAAACATCACCTCTCCAAACGGCACGACGGAAGCCGGCCTCGATGCGCTCAGGTCAGAAGGCGGCGGAGAAGCCATTGCCAAAGCCATTAAACACGCGACCGAACGTTCTATTGAGATCAGCAAAACAATTGAAAAAACGGCAGCACTATAATCGTTAAAAAACAGGAGTGATACAGTGACGTCTCGGACGAAGATCAAAAGAGTCGCGGTGAAAATCGGCAGCAGCTCACTGACGAGCCTGCACGGGGAAATCAGCAGAAGAAAGCTGGAAGCATTGGTGGATCAAATCGCACAGCTGAAAGACAGCGGCTATGAAGTGATTTTAGTATCTTCCGGCGCAGTGGCGGCAGGTTATCGGAAGCTCGGATTTATTCAGAAACCGGAAAGCCTCCCTGAAAAACAGGCTTCTGCTTCCATCGGGCAGGGATTATTAATGGAGGCTTATTCAAAGCTGTTTTTAGCGCACGGTTATGTCGCATCACAAATTTTAATTACAAGAAGCGACTTTTCCGATGAATACCGCTACCATAATGTGCGCAATACGATGAACGTCCTTTTGGAACGGGGCATTATTCCGATTATTAATGAAAATGACACGGTCACAGTCAACCGGCTGAAATTCGGAGATAACGATACACTCGCAGCGAAGGTGGCAGGTTTAATTGATGCCGACATGCTTGTGATTTTATCAGACATTGACGGTTTATATGATGATAATCCGCGCAGCAACCCGAAGGCGAAAAGAATCAGACATGTAAGTGACATTACCCCGGAAATAGAAGCGAGCGCGGGAGATGCCGGGAGTGAGATGGGAACAGGCGGAATGCGTTCGAAACTGGATGCTTTTAAAATTGTGATGGCCTCGGGTATTAAAGGCTTTCTCGGGCAGGCTAACATTCCGGACATTCTGCTTCAAGCGGTAGATGAGGCTGCTGAAGGAACTTATTTTGAAGCGGAAGGAACCCTGCCGTTAAACCACAAAGAACAATGGCTTGCGTTTAATTCCGGTCCAGAAGGTGAAATTGTGATGGAAAAAGAAAGCAGCCGTGATGTCGCGAACGGAAATATGGAGCTGTCACCGCAGGACATCGAGCAGATTAAGGGCAGATTCAGCTGCGGAGCGGTTGTCAGGCTGCTTGATCAGCAGGGAGAAGAGCTCGGACTCGGCATCGTCAACTATTCCTCAGCCCAGCTGAAGACATTTAAAGAAACGCCGCATAAACAGGCCGATCAATCAGTCATTGATCCGGAAGCATTTGTCTGTCACGTTGAACTATCCATTCCGATCGGCTGAGAAAGATCTATAAAAATATGAAAAAGCCCGAGGCTTCGTTTTGAAGCTCGGGTTTGTTTTTTATTGATATTGTTCAAGTTTGGAGAAAAATTGAATGACAAAATGATAGAAATCATTTGCAGACGGAGCCAGTTCCCTTCCTTTTGGTTTAATAATGCCTACGGTGCGCTTCACTTGAGGAAATTCAATCGGAATTTTGACCGTGAACCGGGGTGTGGTTTCTGCAAAGGTGCTTTCAGGTAATAAAGTCACTCCCATCCCCGCGGAGACTAATCCTTTAATGGCATCTAAATCCTCGCCCTCCGTCGATACAAGCGGCGCAAAGCCGGCCTGTCTGCAAGCGTCAATCGCCATGTTTCGGAGAATAAACCCTTCAGGAAATAAAACGAATTGGTCGCCGCGCAGATCAATTAAATGAATATTTTTCTGTTTGGCAAGCGGATGATGCAGCGGAACAAGCGCGTAAATCTTTTCCGTGAATAAGATATGGCCTGTTATGTCGGGGAATTCCGTCGGAACGGGGCCGAGCAGCGCCGCATCTATATCCCTGTTTCTTACGGCTTCAATTAAAAACTTATAAGACCCCTGACGGAGCAAAAACTCAACGTTCGGGTATTCCTCTTTAAATGCCGAAATCACCGTCGGCAAAAGCTGGCTTGCAAGGCTCGTCGGAAATCCTATTTTGACGGTTCCGCGATTCGGATCAAGATATTCATCAATTTGTTCCTTCGCGTAATCAATTGCTTTCATCGCCGTTTTAACATGTTCTAAAAATTGCTTGCCGATCGGCGTTAATTTAATATTTCTGCCTTCCCGTTCAAATAAAGTGACTTTCAGCTCTTCTTCAAGATTTGCAATCTGCCTGCTGATGGCGGATTGTGCGACATGCAGATGATCAGCCGCTTCTGACACATGTTCCCGTTCTGCTACCTCCATAAAATACCGAAGCTGGCGTAATTCCATTGCGTTCACACCCATCTATCTCATATTGAGATGTATTTGATCTAAATTATATATTGTTTATATTGTTTTGAAAACTTACAATTAATTTAAAGTTGTCAGATTTTATGACCGATAATTAACGGAAACTGATCGGGGGAGAGGAATTATGACTTACAATCAAATGCCGAAAGCACAAGGTCTCTACCGTCCGGAATTTGAGCACGATGCATGCGGAATCGGCTTGTATGCCCATTTAAAAGGGAAACCTTCACATGACATTGTCAAAAAAGGACTGAAGATGCTTTGCCAGCTGGATCACAGAGGAGGACAGGGCAGTGATCCGAATACGGGTGACGGCGCCGGCCTGATGGTTCAGATCCCTGATGCTTTTTTTAAGAAAGAGTGCGGAGAAATGAGACTGCCGGAAAAAGGCCGTTACGGGGTAGGAATGGTCTTTTTCTCGCAAAATGAAGAGGAAAGAAAAAAGATCGAAAAACAGGTGAATGCATTCATTGAGCAGGAAGGACAGATCGTTCTCGGCTGGAGAACCGTCCCTGTAAATGTCGGAAAAATCGGAACAGTGGCACAAAGTACTTGCCCGTATGTGCGTCAAGTATTCATCGGCGCCGCAAACGATTTGAAAGACAGCCTTGCTTTTGAACGCAAACTGTATGTCATCCGGAAGCAGGCGGAAAATTGGGGCGTTCAAGAACAGCTTGATTTTTACTTCGCAAGCTTGTCAAGCCAGACTATTGTTTATAAAGGATTGTTAACGCCTGAGCAGGTTGACGCTTTTTATTTGGATTTGCAGGATGAAACCTTCGTATCTGCATTTTCACTCGTGCATTCAAGATTCAGCACAAATACCTTTCCTACTTGGGAACGTGCCCATCCGAACCGCTATCTGATTCATAACGGAGAAATCAATACGCTCCGGGGCAACATCAATTGGATGAGAGCGAGGGAGCAGCAGTTCGTTTCAGAAAGCTTCGGAGACGATCTTCACAAAGTACTGCCGATTTTAAATGCTGAGGGAAGTGACTCATCCATTCTTGATAATGCGTTTGAATTTTTCGTGATGGCGGGGCGGAAACCGGCACATACGGCAATGATGCTGATTCCGGAACCATGGACGGAAAACACTCACATGTCTAAAGCGAAACGGGCTTTTTATGAATATCACAGCTCTTTAATGGAGCCGTGGGACGGGCCGACCGCCATTTCGTTTACGGACGGAAAACAAATCGGCGCCATCCTTGACCGTAACGGCCTGCGTCCGGCACGTTACTATGTGACAAAAGATGACCATATTATTTTCTCATCTGAGGTCGGCGTTATTGAAGTAGAGCAGGAGAACATTCTTCATAAAAAACGTCTGGAGCCCGGAAAAATGCTGCTCATTGACTTAGAGGAAGGCCGGATTATTTCAGATGAAGAAGTGAAAACAGAAATTGCCAATGAATTCCCTTATCAAAAATGGCTTGAAGAAGAATTGGTTCAAGTGAATCCTGACCCGGAAATCCGGGAAGAGGAACAATTCGATGATCTTCTCGTCCGTCAAAAAGCGTTTGGCTATACGTATGAAGATATTCAGAAGTATTTAATTCCTGTTATTAAAGAAGGCAAGGACCCGCTCGGCTCTATGGGAAATGATTCGCCGCTCGCCGTTTTATCCGATCGCGCCCAATCACTGTTTCATTACTTTAAACAGCTGTTTGCGCAAGTCACAAACCCGCCGATTGACGCGATCCGCGAGCAGCTTGTGACCTCCACGGTGACATGGCTCGGAGCTGAAGGCGATCTGCTGCATCCGAGTGAAAGAAATGCACGCCGCATAAAATTGTATACTCCTGTATTATCAAACGAACAGTTTTATGCGCTGAAAACACTTGTGCACCCTGACATTAAGAGCCAGAACATCCGCACGCTGTTTTCCGATGACCTAGAAAAAGGCCTGAAGGATTTGTTTCAGCAGGCGGAAAAAGCGATCAAGGAAGGCGTATCTCTGTTAATTTTATCTGACAGGGCAATGAGTAAAGAGTTGACGCCGATTCCGCCGCTTTTGGCCGTCAGTGCGCTGCATCAGCATTTGATCCGCCAAGGTCTGCGAACAAAAGCAAGCATTATCGTTGAATCCGGGGAAGCGCGTGAAGTTCATCACTTTGCGGCTCTCATCGGATATGGTGCCGATGCTGTCAATCCGTATTTGACTTACGCTACGTATAAGCAGGAAATCGATGAAGGCCGGCTTGATATTCCGTATGAAGAAGCTGTCAGCAAATACGGAAAGAGCGTAACAGAAGGCGTCGTGAAAGTGATGTCAAAAATGGGAATTTCAACTGTGCAAAGTTACAGGGGCGCCCAAATTTTTGAAGCGGTCGGCATCGGTGAAGACGTTATCGCCAAATACTTTACCGGTACTGCATCTCAGCTTGGCGGAATCGATATCGAAACGATTGCGCAAGAAGCGAAGAAGCGCCACCAAGCGGCGTACAAGGATGATTACAGCCAAACCCTTGAGCCGGGTAGTGAATTCCAATGGCGAAACGGGGGAGAGCACCACGCTTTCAATCCGAAAACCATCCATACTCTGCAATGGGCGTGCCGCAAAAATGATTACGGCCTGTTTAAGCAGTATTCTCATGCAGCGGATGAAGAACGAATCGGATTTTTACGCAATCTGTTCGCCTTCAAAGAAGACCGCAAGCCTTTAAAATTAGAGGAAGTTGAATCAGCTGCGTCCATTGTGAAACGTTTTAAAACAGGAGCGATGTCATTCGGTTCATTAAGCAAGGAAGCCCATGAGGCTTTAGCGATAGCGATGAACAGGCTTGGCGGAAAAAGCAACAGCGGAGAAGGCGGCGAGGACCCGAAACGTTTCGTTCCGGATGAAAATGGCGACGACAGAAGAAGTGCGATTAAACAGATCGCTTCCGGCCGTTTCGGCGTAAAGAGCCATTATCTCGTCAATGCGGATGAATTGCAGATCAAAATGGCGCAAGGGGCGAAGCCGGGAGAAGGCGGTCAGCTTCCGGGCAACAAAGTATATCCTTGGGTCGCGGATGTCCGCGGTTCTACACCAGGTGTAGGGCTGATCTCACCGCCTCCTCACCATGATATTTATTCAATTGAAGATTTGGCGCAGCTGATCCATGATTTGAAAAATGCAAATCGAAGCGCGCGAATCAGCGTCAAGCTCGTGTCAAAAGCCGGTGTCGGCACGATTGCGGCCGGTGTGGCAAAAGGCACTGCGGATGTCATCGTCATCAGCGGCTACGATGGCGGAACGGGCGCGTCGCCGAAAACGAGTATTAAACATACGGGTCTTCCGTGGGAGCTTGGTCTTGCAGAAGCTCACCAAACGCTGATGCTGAACGGTTTACGGGATCGCGTGGTATTGGAAACGGACGGTAAGCTGATGACAGGCCGAGATGTCGTGATGGCCGCCTTGCTCGGTGCGGAGGAATTCGGCTTTGCTACAGCGCCGCTTGTCGTTCTCGGCTGTGTCATGATGCGCGCCTGCCATTTAGATACATGTCCTGTAGGTGTCGCGACGCAAAATCCGGAGCTCCGCAAGAAATTCATGGGCGATCCTGACCATATCGTAAATTACATGCTGTTTGTCGCAGAAGAAGTGCGTGAATATATGGCAGAGTTAGGCTTTAAGACGCTTGATGAAATGATCGGACGGACAGACGTTCTTCATGTCAGTGAACGTGCAAAAGCGCATTGGAAAGCGGGCCAGCTTGATTTATCCACACTGCTGTACCAGCCTGAAGGCGTACGTACTTTCCGTACGGCGCAAAACCATAAAATCGACGAGTCGCTTGATATGACGGTTATTCTTCCGGCGGTTCAGGCTGCAATTGAAGCCGGTCAGGAAGCGGAAGCTGAAATCAAGATCAATAATACAAATCGTGTAGCCGGAACCGTGACGGGAAGTGAAATTTCTAAACGCTACGGAGCTGAAGGCCTGCCGGATGATACAATCAGACTTCATTTTACCGGATCAGCCGGACAGAGTTTCGGAGCATTTGTCCCTAAAGGGATGACGCTTCATTTGAACGGCGATTCAAATGACTACGTAGGCAAAGGGCTTTCAGGCGGAAAAATCATCGTGAAAGCGCCTGATGCCTTCAATTGTGAAACACACGATAACGTTATTATCGGGAACGTCGCATTTTACGGAGCAACAAGCGGGGAAGCGTACATTAACGGGCGCGCCGGTGAACGTTTTGCAGTCCGTAACAGCGGAGTCAATGTCGTTGTAGAAGGTATCGGAGACCACGGCTGTGAATACATGACAGGCGGCCGGGTTGTCGTCCTCGGCGAAGTCGGCAAAAACTTCGGGGCGGGAATGTCAGGCGGTATCGCATACGTCCTGAGTGATGATGCCAAAGCATTTAAACGCAAATGCAACATGGAAATGATTTCATTTGAAAAGCTGACGGATGAGGCTGAGATCAAAGAAGTGCAAGAAATGGTCAAACGGCACGCGGCGCTGACAAACAGCAAAAAAGCCGCAGATCTCCTGGACAATTGGGAAAAAGCCGCAGAAACCTTTATCAAAGTCATTCCGAAAAACTATAAACAAATGCTCCTCAGCATCGAAGAACAAAAAGCGGCGGGTTTATCAGAAGAAGACGCAATTATGTATGCTTTTGAAGCCAATACAAAGGTTCACCAAACGCCTGCCAAAGACCATAAACAAGCGGTAGTACAGTAAGAAAGGGGAGAGGAACATGGGGAAACCAACTGGATTCATGGAAGAAAAACGAGAAAAACCGGCTGAGCGGGACCCTCTCACTCGCTTAAAGGATTGGAAAGAGTATTCGGCTCCATTTTCAGATGAAGCGTCAAAGCGGCAGGGGGCGCGGTGTATGGATTGCGGCACACCGTTTTGCCAAATCGGCGCTGATATCAACGGTTTTACCTCCGGCTGCCCGATTTATAATCTGATACCGGAGTGGAATGACCTCGTCTATCGGGGGCGCTGGAAAGAAGCCTTGGAGCGCCTTCTGAAAACGAATAACTTTCCTGAATTCACAGGGCGGGTCTGTCCCGCTCCTTGTGAAGGATCTTGTACGCTGGCCATTTCAGATCCGGCTGTTTCAATTAAAAACATCGAGCGGACGATCATTGACAAAGGGTTTGAAAACGGATGGATTCAGCCGAGAATTCCAGCGAAACGCACAGGTAAAAAAGTCGCTGTCGTCGGTTCAGGCCCGGCAGGTTTGGCAAGCGCTGATCAGCTGAATCAAGCCGGTCATTCCGTAACAGTCTATGAGCGTGCCGACAGAGCCGGCGGCCTGCTGATGTACGGCATTCCGAGCATGAAGCTTGAGAAAAATGTCGTCGAACGCCGTATAAAGCTTTTGACGCAGGAAGGTATAGATTTTGTGACAAATACCGAAATCGGCGTTGACATAACAGCAGATGAGCTGAAAGAACAATTTGATGCCGTCATTTTGTGCACAGGCGCCCAAAAGCAGCGCAATCTGCTGATTGAAGGCCGGGAAGCAAAAGGCGTCCATTATGCGATGGACTATTTAACACTGGCGACGAAAAGCTATTTAGATTCCAACTTCAAAGACAAACAATTTATAGACGCTAAAGGGAAAGACGTCATCGTAATCGGCGGAGGAGACACAGGAGCTGATTGCGTGGCAACCGCGCTGCGTCAAAAAGCGCGCAGCGTGCATCAGTTCGGGAAACATCCTAAACTTCCTCAAACGCGCACGAACGACAATATGTGGCCTGAAC
The DNA here is from genome assembly GCF_042296235.1 of Bacillus sp. A1. Lineage (NCBI taxonomy): Bacteria > Bacillati > Bacillota > Bacilli > Caryophanales > Bacillaceae > Bacillus > Bacillus sp. A1. Next base: position 2,058,339 of record NZ_CP141181.1, on the reverse strand, counting down.
AGCCGCACGTCTTTACCCTTGAATACGCCTATGAAGAAGCGCAGGCAAAGTTCGGCAAAGACCCGAGAGAATATTCAATTCAGACAACAAAAATGGTGGCCGATAAGCAGGGCCGCTTACAAGAGATTCACACCATTCAAATGGAAAAAGTCAGAAACGAATTCGGAAAGTATGAATTTCATGAACTGCCCGGTACAGAAAAAGTATGGCCTGCTCAGCTGGTGTTCATCGCCATCGGTTTTGAAGGGACGGAACAGCCATTATTGAAACAGTTCGGTGTCGATTCGGCAAATCATAAAATTCAGGCGGCATATGGGGATTATAAAACGAATGTTGACGGTGTTTTCGCCGCAGGGGATGCGAGAAGGGGCCAAAGCCTGATTGTATGGGCGATTAATGAAGGCCGGGAAGCAGCGCGCGAAGTCGACAGTTATTTAATGGGGAGCACTGTTTTACCGTAAATAAAGGGGTTTATTTATAAAACCGGCTGGGATCAGCCGGTTTTTCGTATTGAAATGAAACCTCCTTCTTCCTGTATTGGTCATATAAGGGTAACGTGATGCGAATGGAGGATAACAAATGGAATTTTGTTTTACAGGGTGGAGAGATTATTTTCGTAGAAATCAATCAGCAGTCAAGGAACTGAACTGTAAATATGATCAGCTTTCTGAAACTGAGCGCCGCGTTATTTGTTCTTCAGTTCAGCAGTTTCAAATCGGCGAAAGTTCAGAAGGTCTGTTTTTGATAGCTGCTGCAAAACGTTTCTTAAAGGATTGTGCTGACAAAAGTTATCTGGAAGCGCTGATTTTATTTATTCAGGAAGAACAAAGGCATGCGGGTGAATTGGAAATATTCATGAACCGGCACAATATCCCAAAGCTGAAAAAGCATTGGGTTGATCAAGTCTTCCGCAGACTGAGACGATTTGCAAGCCTTGAGCAATCGATCACGGTGCTGCTGACGGCGGAAATCATCGCCGCCGTTTATTATGACGCCTTAAAAAACGTGACGGGCTCTGTGTGTCTGCGATCAATTTGCGGGCAGATTTTAATTGATGAAGAAAAACATATTGAATTTCAAGCGGAAGCACTGCACAAGTTCGGCCGGCGCCGCTTAAAGATCACCAATACGTGTGCTGTGTTTTCCCGCTTTATTTTATTGACGGGCACTTTACCCGTCGTGTGGCTCTATCATCGAAAAGTTTTAAAAGCCGGGGGTAAACACTTTTTTGTTTATTTGAAAGAAGCCTATCAAGAGTATGTCAGAGCGGAAAAACTCATAAACAAATAAGGAAACGGACGGGTCCGCTCCTCTTTTTTAGACATCTATACGAAAGCCGATATTGCCGAACTGCCGTCCTTCCCGCATTCTGTTAAAAGCGGCAGCTGCTTCACTGAGAGGGTACATGCGGTCGATAATGGGACGGATGCCGCAGCGGTTTACCAATTCCAGCATATCCGCGAATTCCTCATTGCTTCCCATTGATGTACCGAGAATATGAATCTGCGGAAAAAACAGCGAGCGAATAGGAAATCCGAGCTGATCGCCTGAACTGGCGCCAAATGTTACGATCCGGCCATTCGGTTTCATAATGTCAAGATAGTGTTGAAACAAGGCGGGGCCTACACCGTCAAGTATGATATCTGCTTTTTCGCCATTCAGCGCCTCATTCCAGTCACCGTAGCTGTCAATCGCCCGGTCTGCACCGTATGACAGTGCGGTTTGTTTTTTGTTTTCGCTGCGGGAAGTGACGCTGACTGTCGCTCCGATAGCTTTTGCCATTAATAAGGCGTAAGTTGCCACGCCGCTTCCGATGCCCGGAAGGATAAGGTGTTCGCCTTTTTTTAATTGTCCTTTTGTAAATAAGGCGCGATAAGCGGTTAATGCTGATAACGGCAGCACGCCCGCTTCCTCCCAAGTCAGGTGTTCCGGTTTTAAAACGGCATTTTCCGCAGGAACAATGACATAAGGTGAAAATGTTCCGTCGCTCGGACCTCCTAAAATATCAGGGACGGCTGGTACGTCCTCAACAGTCTTCCAATTCAGCACCGGGTTGATGATGACTTCTGCATGCAGTAAATGAGACCGGACGCCATGTCCTATTTCGGTTACGATTCCCGCGCCGTCTGAACCGAGAGTAAATTCATGGTTTCCGGTTTCGTGGTCTTTCATTAAAAACAAATCGCGATGGTTTAATCCCGCTGTTTTCAGCTTTATTTTTACTTCGCCGTTTCCCGGCCGTTTGTCAGGTGCCTGCCTGAAATCAAAGCCATTTTCGTGTATGATAAGAGCATTCATCATTCTTCTCTCCTTTATAATTGATGAGAAAGATTTTACAGGCTGTATCAGCTGCAGTAAATAAATGAAAATTGATAGCCGGCTATCAATAAAAATCATAGCAAGAAGGTGTCCTTACATGGAAAGCGGAGACTTAAAGATTTTTCAGGCTGTCGCCCGCAAAGGAAGTATTTCAAAGGCGGCAGAAAGCCTGCATTATGTTCAATCAAATGTGACAAACCGGATTCAGCAGCTGGAACGGCTATTACAAACACAGCTTTTTTACCGCACAAATCGGGGGATGACGCTGACGCCCGCAGGTGAAAACTTATTGAAAGACGCAGACAGAATCCTTCAATTGCTGCATGAGGCGCAAAAAACGGCGCAAGAGGCAGGCGATCCGAACGGCCCGCTTCGAATCGGTTCTCTTGAAACGGCGGCAGCCGTCCATCTCCCTCAATTTTTCACGGAGTATTGCAGCCGTTACGCGAAAGTACAGCTGTCTCTGTCAACCGGTGATACACATACCTTAGTGCAGCGCGTCTTACACTATGAGCTGGACGGCGCTTTTGTTTATGGACCGGTCGAATACGAAGATCTTGAGCAAGTCGCTGTATTTCAAGAAGAATTGGTCTTGGTCTCAAATAAGCGGGAAGGCAGTTTGCAAGACTTGTTGCGAGATCCGATTCTGTATTTTGCCGCGGGCTGTTCGCACCGCCGCAAAATAAAAAACATACTGAAAGAAGAGGCAGTGCCCGCACATAAAATCATTGAATTCGGTACGTTGGAAGCCATTATTGGGGCGGTGCAGGCGGGGATGGGGGTTTCCTTTCTGCCTGCATCAGCCGTCCGTTATTTTCAAAACAGGAAAAATCTTTTTCTTCATGAGCTCCCTGAACATTTTCGGGATATGAATATATCATTCATCTACCGGAGTGATTTATTTTTGACATCGGCGTTTGAAGAACTGCTGAATGGATTAAAAGCATTACCGAACGGAAGATGAGAAAACAGGACAGCTGTGTACGCCAATTTTTTTCGTTCTGGTTTTTCTCAGAAGAAAGCGGGTATCCGGGCTGAGCTCGATCAGCGCGATGAAAAACTCGGCTATAAAATCAGAGAAGCACAAATGAAAAAAATACCGTATATTGCGGTTGTGGGGGATCAAGAGTGCCGCCATCAATCTGTACATGTACGGCAATACGGGCGGGAAGACACATTTGAAGAGAATGTGAGTGATTTTATGTCCCGGATCATAAGAGAGGCAAAACAAAAAATAGAGATTGAAGAAAAACAACATTGACATATCGTAAAATCACGATATAATAAAGCGTATGAAACCTATTGATGTTTTTAAAGCGTTGTCTAATGAGTCACGGCTTGAGATTTTACAATGGCTGAAAGAGCCGGACCGTCACTTCGCCCCGCATGATGGCATTGATATGAATGAGATCGGAGTATGTGTCAGCCAGATCACCGATAAGCTTCAGATGACACAGTCAACGGCGTCTCAATATCTTTCCATTCTTCAGCGGGCGGGCCTTATCCAAACAAAACGGATTGGCAAATACACCTATTATAAAAGAGATGAAGAAGCGATAAAGGCGATGGCCGATTATTTTCAGCGCGAAATGTAGGGCTGAATCCTTTAGAAGAGGGATTCAGTTTCTTTTTCCGACTACACATCGACATATTGCGATTTGTTTCTGTTTGTTCAACTCTTTATATCGATATATCACAATATATCTTTATATAAATCATCAATGAAGGAGTGTGTCAGGTGCAAAATACCTGGAAGATTTACATTTTGGCAATTATCAGTTTTTTAGTGGGGACGTCTGAATATGTGATATCTGGGATGCTTGATAAAATTGCAGGTTCCTTGGGAGTTACTGTGGCAGCGGCAGGGCAGCTGATTACGATTTTTTCACTTGTTTATGCAATCGGAACGCCTGTCATGATGGCCCTTACAGCAAAACTGGACAGAAGGAAGCTCATGATCTATGCTCTGGGGCTGTTTGTTATCGGGAATATCATTTCTTTCCTTGTGCAGGGATTCGGCTTATTTGCGGGAGCACGGGTGATCATGGCGCTTGGAGCAGGAACTGTGGTGGTCACCGCGCTTACGATCGCAGCAAAAATCGCTCCCCCGGGAAAACAGGCAAGTTCTCTCGCAACCGTCATTATGGGGTTTACGGCGGCGCTCATTATCGGTGTTCCGATCGGAAGAACCGTGTCTGAAGCTTTCGGCTGGAAGGTGGTTTTCGCCGGAATTGCGGCAATCGGAATCATTGCCATGCTTATTATACGTTTCGCGCTGCCTGAGATAAAAGGAGATAAACCGGTGCCGCTCATTCAGCAATTTTCTCTTTTGAAGAAACGAAAGGTGGCTGTCGGGCTGGCCATTACGTTTTTTTGGCTCGGAGGCTATTCGGTTGCGTATACGTACCTTTCTCCGTATTTACTGAACGTCACTCATATCGGCAGCGGAATACTGAGTACATTGCTGCTTATTTTCGGTGTTGCAAGTCTTGCCGGTTCTAAAGCAGGCGGTTTCAGCGCAGACAAATGGGGGGCGCGTATGACATTAACCGGCGGAATGGCGCTTCATGCTATCATGCTCATGTTATTGCCGTTTGTCACACATTCTGCTTTCGGAGCGGCGGCAGTGCTTATTTTTTGGTCCTTCGCCGCCTGGTCATCTGGGCCTGCTCAGCAGTATCATTTGGCAACGATGGAGCCTGAATCATCGGGTGTATTACTTGGCCTCAACCAGTCTGTGATGCAGCTGGCTATGGCAGCCGGGGCGGGCATCGGGGGCATTGTTGTCACTCATCTGTCTCTTGCGTCAGTGACATGGATCGGATCAGCGGGTGTTGTCATCGCGATGTGCGGCGTGCTTTCGCTTGCATCATTAACGTCTGAAAAAACCTCATCTGAATACAGTGCAGAATAAACAAAAGCCTCATTTCTCAGCTTGAGAAACGAGGCTTTTTGTCTTGTTATTTTTTATAATTTTTCAAGTTTACGCCGATTGCGGCTCCGTTTCGGCTTGAGTCGGCAACTCCGGTGAAGGTGCCGTTTTCACGGTCGATCAGGATGCTTTGCACATTACCGATATCAACCGGGCTGCTGCCGAATTTATGCCCCATTTCGTTCAGTTTTGTGCGGGCTTCTTCCGGCACTCCTTTTTCATATCGATAGGATGTCATGCTGTTTGTGTAAATTCTCGGCTCTTCGACTGCCGCTTTCAGATCCATGCCGTACTCAACTTTGTTCAGGATCGTTTGCAGGACGGAAGAAATAATCGTTGCTCCGCCGGGGGAGCCGACAGTCAGGACAGGTTCGTTATTTTTGAATAAAATAGTCGGAGTCATGCTGCTGAGCGGACGTTTATTCGGCTGCACTTCATTTGCGCCGCCAGGCACCGCATCGAAGTCTGTTAACTCATTATTCAGCACAACGCCGTATCCGGGAACCATAATGCCGGAACCGAACAGCTGTTCAATTGTTGTCGTATAAGATACGACATTGCCGAAGCGGTCGGTTACCGTGAAGTGAGTCGTTTGACCTTCCTGTTTGTCAGTCGGCTGCTCCACTTGTTTATAGTTTGCAGAACCTTCCTGATAGGCCCAAGGATCGCCGGCTTTCGGTTTTTTATTGACTTTATCAATATCTATCAGCTGTCTGCGGGCATTGATATAATCTGGATTCAAGAGACCTTTGAGAGGGACGTTGACGAATTCTGGGTCCCCGGCAAATGCGGCGCGGTCAGCATAAGCCAAATGCATCGTTTCTGCGAGAAGCTGATATTTTTGCCAAGAACGGATATCATATTGAGAAAGCTTAAAATCATCCAGGAGGTTCAGCATTTGCAACAGGAAAACACCGCCCGAGCTTGGAGGAGGAGCAGTTGCGATATGATAGCCCTGGTAATCTCCCCAGATCGGTTCGTCAATCGTCACATTGAAGTTTTTAATGTCTTTTTCTGTCATTGAGCCGCCGAATTCCTGCACTGTTTCTGCAAGCTTTTTGGAGAATGCACCGTCATAGAATGCTTTTGTGCCTTTGTACTTAATAGCTGTAAATGTTTTGGCTAAGTCTTTTTGGATGAGTGTGTCTCCTTCTTTCAGAGGTTCTCCGTTCGGAAGAAACACGTCTTTTGCAGCAGTGTGTGATAATTTGTCTTTATAATCTGAGATGGCATCAGCTAAAACCGAATCGATCGGAAAGCCTTTTGAGGCAAGTTTAATGGAAGGGGTGATGAGTTGTTTCATGGAGCGTGTGCCCCATTTGTCTAGCGCTTTTTCAAGTCCTTTTAATGTTCCCGGAACACCGACTGCAGTCCCTTTCGTAACGCGTTCGGAGAAAGGAATGGCTTTGCCGTTTTCGTCAAGGAACATATCCGGTGTTGCGCCTGCCGGTGCGCGTTCCCTGCTGTCGATAATGGTGGTGTCTTTCGTCTTCGCATCATAAACCATCATAAATCCGCCGCCGCCGATTCCTGACATCATAGGTTCAGTTACGTTTAATGCGAATTGAATGGCAACCGCGGCGTCAATTGCATTGCCGCCTTTTTTCAGCACGTCGGCACCGATTTGTGAAGCGAGAGGATGGGCGGTGGCAACCATGCCGTCTTTGCCGACATCTACCTGTTTGTAGTCGTCATAGGAAAACGGGTGTTTCTTAGCCTGAGCGTGATAAGGGATGCTTCCGGCCGCGAGCAAAGTACTGAGCAGAACGATAAAACAGAGATTCATAAACTTTTTCTTTTTCATAGTCTGCCTCCTTTGTTTTCCGCTTACAATTATAGAGTAAGTAAAATGTGCTGTTTTCACAAGTGACAAACGGAATAGTCCGGTGTCAAAAAGTTGGGGTTTCTGTGTGAATGTAATCAGTCGCAAATAGGCTAAATGGGAAACCGGACTGAAAAAGCTGTGAAACAAGCATAAAGACAAAAAATAAGCTACAATAAACAAAACAGAATTCACTCACATGACATATGAAAGGAACGTGAGCCATGTATTTAACGATCAAAGAGACAGCTGAGTTTACCAGTCTTCCTGAAGAATATGTGCACAATCTTGTTTTGACGAATAAAATAAGAGCCGTCCATGACGGACAGCAATATTTAATCAACAAGGAACAATTTCAAACACATCTCGAGCAGCTGGAAAAATATAAGGAAATGATTCAAGAGTTTTTAAATGAGCCGCTTCCTGAGGACATTGATGTAAAAGATGAAGATTAGGACACAATTTCATATTGTGTCTTTTTTTGCATTTTTTTCGGTTGCTCACAAAAAAACGGATGCTCAGATTTCGTTTTAAGGCCGCCGTTTTCATTTTTTAATACCTTGAGTATCTATTTGTTTAAAAGCTTGTCAACGGGCTGAAAATGATGTTTTTGAGGAATTCGTTGAAACTGCTTATCTGATTCACCTTATGTAACACTATGTATATTATGTTACATAAGACCCTTTATCCTTTATCATTCAACGGGTTTCGGTTATAATAGTAACATAATGCTCAATATGTTACTTTACCAATTATAAGGGGTTTTTTGATGCATATCGTACAGCCGATCCGAAGTTTGGAGAAGATCCAGGAAGTCAAACAGTATTTAATGAAAAAAAGTGATCGTGATTATTTTTTATTTATTTTCGGCATGAACAGCGCACTGCGGATTTCAGATGTTCTGCCGCTTCGCGTGAGGGATGTAAGGAACAAAGACCATGTGTGGGCAACCGAAAGCAAAACGAGAAAGAAAAGAAAAATTCTGATACTGGAGTCTTTAAAGGCCGACATATACGCTTATACAAAAGACATGAAAGAGGATGACTATTTGTTTAAATCAAAACGGACGAATAAGCCCATATCCCGGATTCAGGCATACAGAATATTAAAGGAAGCGGCTGCCGCTTGCGGGTTGGAGGAAATCGGGACGCATACGCTTAGAAAGACGTTCGGGTATCATTTTTATCAGAGGACAAAAGACATTGCTGAACTGCAGAGGATTTTGAATCATTCTTCTCCGTCTATTACAATGCGTTATATCGGAATAGATGAAGATACAACGAGAGCCGCCTATAAGGTGTTCGGAGGGCTGTAGACTTGAAAAAAACGGCCGCCAGCGTTACTATAATAGAAGCAGGCTCTAGTAGCACAGCGGATAGTGCAGCAGTTTCCTAAACTGCAGGTCGGGAGTTCGAATCTCTCCTAGAGCGTTTTTTGTATAAGATAGACACGGATTAATAATGTCGGCAAAACAGAAACCCCCTTGTTATACAAGGGGGTTTCTGTTTTGAATATTTTGTGAGAACCTGGTGGAAATGATGTGAAAAAAGCCCGCTGTAAGTAAGCGGGCTTTTTCTTATATGACAGCATCAAATTGATTGACTTTCCAAACGTTGTTTTCTTTTACGAATGTTACATCGCGTTTTGCTGACGGAGAACCGTCAAGAGTCGGTACAGTGAAGCGGTATGTTTGGACGCTTCCTTTTTTAGAAAGAAGAGTCATTTTTGCTTTTTTCCAATTCAGGAGGTTATCTCCGTCGCCGACCGGAACAGCCAATTTGCCGTCTTTTACAGTGAAGTGGTAATCTTTGAGCCCTTTGTCAATCGCTTGCTTTGTAAAAGCGGGTGTCAGATATTTTACGGCTTTTGCTTTTGTTCCGAGGTCTTTGCACATAAATACATATTGCAGATTTTGATATTCAAACGGTTCAGAAGTGCAATTTGCGTTTGATTTAAGCGCACCGCCGCTCATCGTGTTCCAGAAATGTTCTCTCGCTGACAGGGCCAGCTGAAGCGCTTGTTTTTGTGTAAGGTCATTAGGTGCATTTTTTGCGGTCGCCGCAGTGCCCAATGACAGAATCAATGTAATAGTAGTGAGGAATAATAGCCATTTTTTCATGATATAATCTCTCCTTCAATCAATCTCTTTCTCTTATGTTACAAATGTTACAATAATTACGGTAAGATTACAATACCTTTTCAGAAATATTTTCCGGACTTTTTATTTTTATGGTTTATTTCCATGTAAGACGTGAGAAAAAGATAAAGAGTTTCATTGAACAAAAGGTTTTTACAAGCTGTCTGCTGAATAATAAAATGGAAGAAAATCAAAAAAGGAGTCCTACATATGGAAGTACAAGATCATTTAGAAACAGCGGAAGGCCGCGGCCAGTCTGTCTGGCGATCGATGTCACTGTTTTTAGTGCCGCTGCTTTTAAGCAATGTATTGCAATCTGTCGGCCAATTGGTCGGAATGGTATTTGTCGGAAGGTGGCTCGGAGTTGATGCGCTTGCCGCTGTATCGTCTTTTTTTCCGCTGTTTTTTCTGCTGATCTCCTTTACGATCGGAATCGGTTCGGGAAGTTCCATTCTGATCGGGCAGGCTTACGGCGCGAAAAACGAAGAGAGGATGAAGGCGATTGTCGGCACTACACTGACTTTTACCTTTATGCTCGGTGTTGTTCTGGCAGTTGTCGGCAGTGTGTTTACGCTTGATATTCTGCGGCTGATGGGAACGCCGGAAAACGTAATAGATGTCAGTGTCCGATATGCGCGCATTTTGTTTTGCGCAATGCCGCTGATGTTTTTATATTTTGCGTATACGACATTTTTACGCGGAACGGGAGATTCAAAGACCCCGTTTTATACGTTAATCGTCAGTACAGTCATAAACATCGGGCTCTTGCCCTTATTGATTCTCGGGCTTTTCGGACTTCCGAAGTTCGGCATTTACGGTTCGGCGTATGCAACCGTGATTTCAAACATCGTGACATTTATCGTACTCATGGTTTATTTACGGAAAAGAAAACATCCATTGGCATTTGACCGGACTGCGCTCCGTTCTCTTAAAATGGACAAAAAGCTGCTCGCGCTTTTACTCCGTCTCGGTATTCCGTCGAGCATCAATATGATTCTCGTGTCACTTTCTGAAATTGCGGTCATTTCATTTGTCAATCATTACGGATCAAACGCGACGGCTGCTTACGGGGTCGTCAACCAAGTGGCGAGTTATGTGCAGATGCCGGCGGTAAGCCTCGGTATCGCCGTTTCAATTTTTGCCGCCCAATCCATTGGCGCCAATCAATTCGGCCGGCTGAAACAGGTCATCAAAGTCGGCATCGGCCTGAATTATTTGATCGGCGGGGTGTTGATCCTGCTGATTTACACCTTCTCCCGGCAGATACTGGCTTTGTTTTTAACAGATCAGGATACACTCCACATTGCCCGCAATCTGATTATGATTACCCTTTGGAGCTATTTGATTTTCGGTCACGCTCAGATCGTTTCAGCAACAATGCGGGCGAGCGGTACGGTGTTATGGCCGACGATTATCAGCATTTTTGCGATTTGGGGAATTGAAGTGCCTGTGGCCTTTATTCTTTCTCATTATACGAATCTCGGCATTCTCGGCATTTGGGTCGGTTATCCGGCGGCTTTTGTCGTCAGCCTGCTGCTGCAATACGGATATTACCGGTTTGTATGGAAGAAAAAACAGATTACCCGGCTGATTCAATAAGGTTTTACCGCACATCGCTCAGTTCATACGGGCGATGTTTTTTTAGAGCAGGAAAATGAGTTTAGAAAATGGAATTCCTATACATGCTAGAAAACAAGGAAAGGGCAGGTGCTTATGACGATTGAACATACGACTTATTTAGGGGTTTCAGCCATAAAAGCGGAGACTGATCAGGCTGAATGCATCATTGTGCCGGAGTGGGGATCAAATGTCATATCGCTTCGGGATAAAAGAACCGGTATGCGGCTTCTCAGAGAACCGGAAACTGCGGAGCAATTCCGCGCAAAACCGATGCTGTACGGCATTCCCGTTTTATTCCCGCCGAACCGGATTACGGACGGGACGTTTCGTTTTGACGGCCGCGCGTATCAATTCGAGATAAACGAAGAGGATAAACATAATCATATTCACGGCTTTCTTCACAATCAGCATTGGAAAGCGGCGGCAGCGAAAGAAGAGGGGGATGGAATGACAGTCGAAACAGAAATTGATCTTTCAAAGATTCCCCGTGTTCATAAACAATTTCCGCACGATGTCATTGTCCGGATGACCTATACATTAAAAGACAATGTGTTTACGCAGCGGGCGCTGATTACCAACAAGGGAACGGAGGCTTTTCCTTGGGGGCTCGGCTATCATTCCACATTTGTTTTCAATGAAGAGCGATCCCGTCTTTTTCTGACGGCTGACCGCATGTGGGAATTAAATGAACGTTTCGTGCCGACGGGCCGTTTATTGGATGTGCCTGATAAAGAAGCGTTCCGTCATGGGATGTCTTTGAAAAATAAACAGTTTGACGATGTTTTTCTTTCTTCCGGACGGAACGGCGGCAATAACGAAGCTGTTATTTCTCATCCGGATGAGAAATTATCCGTTTTGTATCAGGCAGACACGTCTTTCAAGCATTGGGTGGTATATAACGGTGACGGAAAGCAGGGGTTTGTCAGTCTTGAGCCTTATACTTCCGTTACAGATGCATTTAATCTGAATCAGCCTGCATCACTGACAGGGCTTCAGATTCTGAAACCGGGCGAAGAAGCGGCTGCGTCATCCAGGATCACCATTTTGCATGACGAAGAATAGGAAAGAGGCGGGATAACATTGAAAATATATGTGAAACGCTTGAGCGCGGTGATTCTGCTTTTGATCATTGCCGCAGTTCCTTATATTGATGATGCGGCTAAGGCGGCTGAACAAAAAAATACTTTGCAAAAAGAGCTGGAACACATTCTGGATGAAGAACCTGCTTTAAAGGGGGCTTCAGCGGGAGTCAGTGTCCGGTCAGCAAAAACAGGGGAGGTGCTGTTCGGCAGCCGGGAAGATATGCGGCTGAGGCCTGCATCACTGATGAAGCTGCTGACGGCATCTGCGGCGCTTTCCGTTCTCGGAGAAGATTACACCTTTAAGACAGAAGTACGGGCAGACGGCGCCGTGAAAGGAAAACAGCTGCGCGGAAACCTTTATCTCAGGGGAAAAGGCGATCCGACCCTATTGGGTTCTGATTTTGAGAAGATGGCTAAACAGGTCAAAGCCAGAGGCATCCATGTCATTAAAGGAGATCTGGTCGGGGATGACTCGTGGTATGACGATACCAGGCATTCAGTTGATCTTCCGTGGAGCGATGAAGGCCAATATTATGGTGCGCAAGTATCAGCTCTTACCGCTTCCCCAAATGAGGATTATGATACCGGAACGGTGATTGCGGAAATCAGCCCGGCAAAACAGCCCGGTAAAAAGCCGCGCATTTCGATTTCTCCCCATACGGACGTCGTTCGTGTGAAAAATGAAGTGAAAACCGTCGCTTCTGATGAAAAGAAAGAATTGACGGTTGAACGGGAGCACGGTGGCAATGTGATTACGATAAAGGGAACCATACCTGTCGGCTCGGCACAGGCAAGAGAATGGGCGGCGGTGTGGGATCCGTCGTCCTATGCTTTAGATTTATGGAAACAAGCGCTTACTAAACAGGGTATAACTGTAAAAGGGAAAATCAGAACAGGGCGAATGCCGCACCGCACCCAACTTGTCACATCACGGACATCCATGCCTCTTTCAGAATTATTGATCCCGTTTATGAAACTGAGCAACAACGGGCACGCCGAAATTCTGATCAAGGAAATGGGAAAAGTGAAAAAAGGAGAGGGCAGCTGGGAAAAGGGCTTGGACGTGATGAAATCGGAGCTCAAATCGTTCGGGCTGAATCCGGATGAATTGATTGCAAGAGACGGATCCGGCGTTTCTCATATTAACGGCATATCCGCCGGCCAAATCGGAGAGCTTTTGTATGCGGTTCAGAAAGAAAAGTGGTACCCGGCTTTCCTTCGGTCGCTCCCTGTCGCCGGTGCAAGCGACAGAATGACGGGAGGAACCCTTCGGAACCGGCTGAAGGGCACCCCGGCGGAGGGCAAAATTAAAGCGAAAACCGGGTCACTAACATCAGTCAGTTCGATTGCCGGCTATGCAGACACAAAAACAGGAGATACGCTTATTTTTTCCGTGCTTCAAAACGGGCTGCTTGACGAAGATGACGGAAAAGACATTGAAGACAAAATTGCAGTCGTGCTGGCAAATCAATAAGAAGGGCCGAATCCTTAGAGGATTCGGCTTTTTTGATGTCTGTAAAACATTATATTGCGATTATGAATCAATCTTTTCAAAAAGTAATATCGGCAATATCCTTCCTTTTTTTTACATGATACTTTCTTACTTGTTCACCGATTTTTCATTTTTTAACGTAAAACTTCTTTTAAGGAGGCAAAACCTTTTTAAAAGCGCAATTAATTATACATTTTATTCCTTATTATAGTGTTTAAGAACCAGTTTGTAGTGTGCATACATACCGTTTTACATGGTATAAAGATTATAGAAATGAAGAAATGAAGTGAGGAATATATACTATATTCTAAAAAATGTTAGAGAAAATTTAATTTTTTATTGTGATTTCTAAAATATGTTTTAAAATAATGCTTATATGGATGATTTAGTCATATGCTGTCGAAATTTAATTGTAATTATTTCACTTTCTTATCCTCTTAAATTGAAATGGAGGGATTCCATTGAAGAACACTGTTTATTCTTTAACTCACGCCCAAAGAAGAGTCTGGTTTACAGAGCTGCTCGAGCCGGGCACAAGTATCTGCAATCTCGCGGCGTGCGTCAAATTCAGGGGGGACATCGATTTTGACGTACTGCGCCATGCTTTAGATTTTTCTATCTCGCAAAATGATTCACTCAGGTTTCAACTGACAGAAGGGGACGGATCAGAACCCCAGCTGTATCTGGCGGGGCATCGGCCGATTTCTCTAGAGACTGTTGATTTTACTCATACTGATCAGGCAGAGCGGGACGCATGGATTGACACGCAGACCCGTGTTCCGTTCAAGCTGTTTCATTCACCTCTGTATCAATTTACTCTGCTTGTCATGTCAGACGAAGAAGTTTGGCTTTATTCAAAATTTCACCATATTATCATGGACGGCATCTCGCTCAACCTGCTCGGCAACCAGCTCATTGATATCTACCAAAAGATCATGCGGGGCGAGGATTTAGCTGAACATCACAGACCTTCCTATCTCAGCTACATGGAAAAAGAACAGCAATACTTACAGTCTTCCCGTTTTCAAAAAGACCGTTCATTTTGGACTGAAACATACCGAACCGTTCCGGAACACCTTTCACTGGCGGAACGAACCTCTCATCTTAGACAAAGCACTGCGGCTTCCAGAGATACAATCACTCTTTCTCACTCCTTAGAACAATCTATCCGGCGTTTTTGCAAAGAAAATAATATCAGCATCATCTCTCTGTTTATGGCTTCGTTATACATATGCATCAGCCGTCTGACGGCTAAAAAGGATATTGCCATCGGCACTTATTACGGAAACCGGGGCTCCAGGCTCGAAAAGGATATGCTCGGCATGTTCGTCAGCACACTGCCGATCAGAATGACGGCAGATCCTGATGCGGAGTTCCTGTCCTTTGTCCGCAGCGTAGGAAAAGAGCAGCTGTCTGTTATGCGGCACCAGAAATATCCTTACAATCTTTTTGTGAATGAATTAAGGCAGACTCATCACGACCTGCAAAATATCATCGGGATTTCGATGCAATACCAGCCTCTCGCGTGGCGTCAGGCAGAAGGTTTCGATTATGAAACGGCGATGTTTTTCAGCGGACATACGGCAAATGAGCTGTCCATTTTAATTAAGGAGCGGACAGATACGGGATTGATTGAGCTGAATTTTGATTATCAATCCGCTTTATTTACTAAAACATCGATTAAACGAATTCAAACTCATTTGCTGACGATCGTTGAAAATGCCGTTAGAAATCCAAACCAGCTGATTCGGCATATTGATATGGCGGATGAAAATGAAAAGAAACGGGTGTTAACTGCGTTTAACCGTACAGAAGCGGTTGAACCGCCGGCTCCGACGCTTCACGGGCTGTTCACCCGCCGCGCCGCGCTTTCGCCGCATCGTCCGGCGCTCCGTTTTCCGGGCGGTATGCTGACGTACGCTGAGCTCGATCAGTACACAGACAGGCTCGCCGTTTGGCTCCGCCAAAAAGGCGTCCGCAAAGAAAGCATGGTCGGCGTACTCGCTGAACGCTCGCCGGAGATGGTGGTTTCTGTGCTTGCCGTGTTAAAAGCGGGCGGCGCCTATGTGCCGCTTGACCCGGAGTATCCTGAGGACAGGCTGCGCTATATGCTCAATGACTGTGCCGCTTGTCTTCTGCTTGCACAGCCGGGATTATCCGTTCCCGATTTTTCCGGAGAAACGCTAGAAGTGTCTCTTTCTGCTCTGACAAGTGAGACGGAGACAGGGGATGTCTCTGAAGAAGCGGATGCTGATTCGCTCGCTTATATCATTTATACGTCCGGTTCGACGGGAACACCGAAGGGAGTGGCTGTTGAACACCGTCAAGCCGCCGCCTTTTTATCAGGGATGCAAGGGCAGTTCCCGTTAACGGAAGAGGACATCATCGTGCTGAAATCATCCTTTTCATTCGATGCTTCCATCTGGCAATTGTTTTGGTGGACGATGTCCGGCGCTTCCGTGTATCTGCTTCCTGCCGGATGGGAGAAAGATCCTGTGCGGATGATTGAAGCGTTTGCCTCAGAAAAGGTGACGACCGCGCATTTTATTCCGGCGATGGTCAACAGCTTTTTAGACGCGCTGGAAACAGAGCCTGCAGAAACAAGAACACGCCTCGGCAGAACACTGACACGCGTGTTTGCCGGAGGGGAAGCTCTTTCCCCGCTTACGGCTGCCCGGTTTGCCGATCTGTTGCCGGAGACCATGCTTATTCACGGCTATGGACCGACAGAAGCGACGGTTGATGCGGCGTTTTACGTCTGTGACCGAAAACGGGACAGCGGACGGACAAGGCTTCCGATCGGAAAACCCGTTCCTGGTGCCCGTCTGTATGTATTAGATAGCGGAGGAACCATCCAGCCTGCGGGTGTGGCAGGAGAGCTTTACATCGCAGGGACAGGGGTGGCCCGGGGCTATCTGAACCGGCCTGAGCTGACGGAGGAGCGTTTTCTCGATGATCCGTTTTATCCGGGCGAGCGCATGTATCAGACGGGCGATATCGCACGCTGGACAGAAGATGGCCTTGTCGAATGGCTCGGCCGTTCAGACGGACAAGTGAAAGTCCGAGGCTACCGGATTGAACCGGGGGAAATCGAAGCGGCGATCCGGCGCATCGACGGCATTCGTGAGGCGGCAGTCACCGCCCGGACCGAACACGGCGAAACCGCGCTTTATGCCTATATCGAAGGACGGGAAAGCGATGACGTGCGGGCGGAGCTTGCGGCACGCCTTCCTGCCTACATGATGCCGGCTCAGTTTATAGAGATGAGCGAATGGCCGGTCACGCCGAGCGGAAAGCTTGACCGCCGCGCGCTGCCGGCTCCCGACGGAGCGGCAGACAGACAGGCGTACACCGCCCCGCGGAACGTCACGGAAATGAAGCTTTGCGCCCTCTGGGAAGAGGTGCTGAAAAACGGCCCCGTCGGCATCCGGGATCACTTTTTTGAGCGGGGCGGCCATTCGTTAAAAGCGACGGCTCTCGTCTCCCGCATCGCCAAAGAGTTCGGTGTTCAGGTGCCGTTACAGGACATCTTCGCCCGGCCGACGGTGGAAGAGCTCGCTTCGGTCATTCAGGACTTGGAAGAGAGCCCGTATGAAGCGATTCAGCCTGCGCAAAAACAGGACACCTACCCGGTGTCTTCAGCGCAGAAACGGATGTATGTGCTCCAACAGCTTGAAGACGGCGGTGTCGGCTACAATATGCCGGCTGTGCTGGAACTGACGGGCCCGCTTGACCGCGGCCGGCTGGAGGAGACGTTCCGGCAGCTTGTGGAGCGGCATGAGTCGCTCAGAACGTCCTTTGAAACGGGGCCTGACGGCGAACCGGTGCAGCGCATCCATGACAGCGTGCCGTTTCAGCTCGATGAGGCCGAGTCACCTGACGCATTCGTCCGGCCGTTTTGTCTGGAGGAAGCGCCGCTCTTCCGTGCGGCCCTCGTGAAAGAATCGGATGAACGTCATCTTTTATTAACGGATATGCATCATATTATTTCTGACGGTGTGTCCGTCAACACCTTGATTAAAGAATTCGGCGAGCTGTACGCAGGCCGTTCGCTTGCGCCGATGCGCCTTCAATATAAAGACTATGCCGTCTGGCAGCGGTCGTTTCAGGAGAAAGAAGGATATCAGAAGCAGGAAGCGTATTGGCTGAAGCGGCTAGAAGGAGAGCTTCCGGTGCTTGAGCTTCCGGCTGACAAGCCCCGTCCGGCTGTCAGAAGCTTTGCGGGCGGCAGCGTATCGTGCACGCTTGACGCTGAAACGGCATCCGGCCTTCACCGCATCGCCCGGGATCACGGCTCCACTTTGTATATGGTGCTTCTCGCCGCGTACAATACGTTACTCGCGAGATTGAGCGGGCAGGAAGACATCATCGTCGGCTCGCCGATTGCCGGGCGTCCGCACAAAGACCTTGAACCGATTCTCGGCATGTTCGTCAACACGCTGGCCATCAGAACGGAGCCGAAAGGAGACAAACGGTTTACCGATTATTTGGCGGAAGTCCGCCAGGCGGCGCTTGAGGCGTATGAGCATCAGGACTACCCGTTTGAAGAGCTTGTGGAGCGGCTCGGCGTGCAGCGGGACATGAGCCGCAATCCGCTGTTTGATGCGATGTTTATTCTTCAGAATATGGAGCGAGAGGAGATAAATCTGGCCGGTCTGAAGGCGTCACGATCAGAGCATACCGAACATGATGTATCAAGTTTTGACCTGACCTTATCAGCGGCTGAATCCGATGGAAACATCCGCTTTGAAATGGAATTCAGCACCGAGCTTTTTATGAAAGAAACGATTGAACGATGGATGGGCCACTTACTGAATCTCTTGCGCCATGTTGCCGCCGAACCGGAAGTCATACTATCGAAAGCTGACATTTTGGATGAAGAAGAAAAACAAAAGTTACTGATTGAGTTTAATAACACACAAACCGAATTCATGGAAAAACACAAACTGTTTCACCAGTTGTTTGAAGAGAAAGCAGAAGAAACGCCTCATCAGACCGCTGTTATTGAAGGAGCACAGCAGATCAGCTATTCGCTGCTTAATGAGCGGGCAAATCGGCTTGCGCGAACATTACACAAAAATGGATTCGGTCCGGGAAAAAGAGCCGCCATATTGGCAAACCGTTCGATTGAAGCGATCGTCAGTGTTCTCGCCGTCATGAAATCGGGAGGGGCGTATATACCGGTTGACTCCCATTATCCCGAGGAACGGATTCGCTATTTATTAAAAGACAGCGCGGCATCCGTCTTGATGGTGCAGTCAGAATACAAAGAACTTGCTTCACAGCTGACGGATAACAATTTATTTCTCATTCAGCTTGATCATGAAGATCAATACGATATTTGTGCAAAGAATATTCAGCCGGCAGCGTCACCGGATGATACTGCATATATCATATATACTTCGGGAACAACGGGAACGCCGAAGGGAGTCGAAGTCAGAAATCGCAGCTTTACGCATGCAGCACTTGCATGGCGCAGGATTTATGAGCTTGATCTTATACCGGTCAGAGTGCTGCAGATGGCGAGTTTCTCATTTGATGTATTTTCAGGGGATCTTGCACGCGCCCTGCTAAACGGGGGAACGCTTGTCATTTGTCCGGATGACGTCCGGCTTGAGCCACAACAGCTTTATCGGCTCATTGATCAGCACCGTATCACGTTTATGGAGTCGACACCCGCGCTGATTGTTCCGTTTATGGAATATATATATCGCCGGAAGCTCGCGCTGCAAAGTGTAAAAATACTTGTACTGGGTTCAGATATGATCAAGTCGCAGGATTTTTATACGCTTCAAGAACGCTTCGGAAAAGAAATGCGGATCATTAACAGCTACGGTGTAACAGAAGCGACAATTGATTCTTCGTATTATGAAGCTAAAATGAGCGAAGAGCCGCGGGAAGATGATGTGCCGATCGGTGTTCCGCTTCCGAATGTACAAATGTACGTCTTAAACAAAGACAAACAGGTCCAGCCGATCGGCGTTTTCGGAGAGCTGTATATCGGGGGCGCCGGCGTCGCCAAAGGATATTGGGGACAGCCTGAGCTGACAGAGGGCGCATTCAGTGACCCGTTACAAACGGGAGAAACGCTTTACAGAACCGGAGATCAGGCTTGCTGGCTGCCGGATGGAACTCTTCGCTTTCAAGGGCGGATTGATAAGCAGGTGAAGATCAGAGGCTACAGAATTGAGACGGGAGAAATAGAAAGTGTGCTTTTGAAACACGATCAAGTCAAAGAAGCGGCTGTTACCGTGATGAAAGATGCCGAAGGACAAGCCCGATTAGCGGCATACATCGTTCCTAAAGAGGCCGATATCTCATCACTCCGCCAGTCTCTTATGCAGGAGCTTCCGGCTTATATGATGCCGTCTCATATTATCGGTTTAGACAGCATGCCCCTGACACTGAACGGCAAACTTGATAAATCGGCATTACCGGCAGAACAGATACATTCATCACAGGCATTTGTCGCGCCCGGCGATGAAAAACAGGCGATGTTATGCCGGATTTGGGAAGATGTGCTTCATATTCAGAAAGCGGGAATTCATCACTCTTTTTTTGAGCTTGGGGGAGATTCCATTAAGGCGCTTCAAGTGTCAGCCCGACTCGCCGGAGAAGGCTGGAACATGTCGATCCGCGATTTGTTTCAGTTCCCGACGATTGCAGAACTCGCGAAGCACCTCACGCCGGCTGTTGCAACGGCTGATCAGGGGCCGATAGAAGGAAGCGCTCCGCTGACACCGATCCAGCAGAGATTTTTTGAGGAGCCGGGTGCGTTTGAGCTTCATTATAACCAATCAGTCATGCTGTGCACTGAAGACAGCCTCGAAATAGATGCGCTGTACCAGGCGGTTTGCGCGCTGACAGAACATCATGATGCGCTGCGAATGACTTTCACTGAAAATGAGCATGGGGAAGCCGTTCAATATAATCGCGGAATCACAAAGCAGCATGAAGAAATATTTACGCTTAACGTCATAGATATTTCAGAAGAAACGCAGCCCGAAAAACGGATAGCCGCTGAGGAAGAAGAAATACAGCAGGCTATGCGCCTTGATCAAGGCCCTCTGCTTCATCTCGGAGTGTTCCGGCAGAAGGAAGCCGACCATCTTCTTATAACGATTCATCATCTTATCGTGGACGGCGTGTCATGGAGGATATTGCTTGAAGATCTGCAGACAGCTTATCAGCAGGCATTAGAAGGCAAACAAATCGAACTGCCGCCGAAAAGCGATTCTTATATAAAGTATGCCGAAGAGCTTTTTGACATTTCCAAGAGCAAAGTATTGCTGGAGGAAGCCGCATACTGGGACAGCGTGATGTCTAGTGAAACAGCGCCGCTGCCGAAAATAACTGATGAAAACGCCGGACGATTGCAGGAAAACGCCCGCACTGCATCGTGGATATTAAGCAGCGAAGTCACGAAACAGCTGCTGTTGGAAACACAGCAGGCATACGGAACGGATGTTCATGAATTGCTTTTAACGGCGCTTGGAATGGCGCTTCATGAGTGGACGGGTTCTGAACAGATCCTTATCAGCACTGAGGGGCACGGTCGCCAGGGGCATATTCCTGACATTGATATGTCAAGAACGGCAGGATGGTTTACATCTGTTTACCCGGTGCTTTTGGATATGAGAGTGCCGGGCGGCTCAGGTGAAAAGACCGCTCACCGCATAAAGACGGTAAAAGACATGATGCGACGGGTTCCTCATCACGGAACCGGCTACGGGCTGCTGAGATATTCGCGGAACATTCTTTATAAAGACCCAGAAATAAGCTTTAACTATCTCGGTGCGTTTGACGGTCTTGAGGGAACGCTGAAGATGTCACCGTTCAAGCCGCAGCATGATATAGCGGCCGGGCGCATCCGCGAGTTTGATCTGGATATTAACGCGATGGTGGCGGCCGGGCAACTGGAGGTAAAAGCCGTTTATACAAATGTATTTGCACCGGGGGCAATCGAGTTCTTCATGAATCGTTTCCATACTCACCTCGAGGACATCATCGCCCACTGTTCCGGCAAGAAAGAGCGGGAAAAAACATTAACGGATTACAGCCATACAGAATTGACCGCTCAAGCACTATCAAGCATTGAAGATCTCGTAAAAGGACTTTAATTTCATAAAAAGGTGTGTGGCATTCGTGACACAAGCGACAGAAATTCAAGATATTTACCCTTTATCATATATGCAGGAAGGCATGCTGTTTCATTCGCTTCTGGATTCCGGATCAAACGCATATGTCGAGCAGATTTCATTTACAGTCAGCGGGGATTTATGCATTGATACATTCCAAAAAAGTCTGGATATGCTTGTCAGCCGCTATGATATTTTCAGAACGATTTTCATAAAAGAAGTGCCTGACCTTGAAGGTCCGCAGCAGGTTGTCCTTTCACGCCGTGACACAGCCGTACAGACTGAGAACATTTCAGACTATTCGGAAAAACGGCAGCAAAGCATCATTGACAAATTCAAGGAAACCGACCGGCATAAGGGGTTCGATCTGCAAAAAGGCCCCTTAATGCGCCTGACTCTTTTTCAAACAGGAGAAAACCGCCATACATGCGTTTGGACTCATCATCACATTATGATGGACGGCTGGAGCTTGGGCATTGTGCTGAAAGATTTCTTCAGCATGTATTATGCGATCCGAAACGGGCGGCCTGTAAACCTCGGCAGTCCGGCTCCTTACAGCTCTTATATCAAATGGCTCCGAAGCCGGAATAAAGAAGAAACGTCAGCGTTCTGGTCGCGTTGCTTGGAAGATTACGGAGATGTCGTTTCCGTCCCGCAAACGAAGAATAAGCCGGCGCAAAACGGTTATGCATCTGAGCATTTTCAATTTTTCCTTGAGTCTGAAACCGTGCAAAAGCTGACAGACATTGCCCGAAGCACCGGGGTCACGCTGAATACTTTGTTTACGAGCATTTGGGGACTGCTTCTCCATCGTTACAACGGCACTGAAGATGCGGTATTCGGTTCAGTTGTTTCCGGCAGGCCGTCAGCTATCGCCGGCATCGAATCCATGGCCGGACTGTTTATCAATACCGTGCCGGTAAGGGTGCGCGCGGCTGGTGATATGACTTTTTCTTCTCTTCTCAAAAAGGTGCAAAAAGAGTCACTTGCTGCGGAAGAGCACAGCTATTATCCGCTTTATGACATTCAAAACGAGAGCGGTCTGCAAAAAGATCTCTTGAACCATATCCTTGTCTTTGAAAATTATCCGGTTCAAATGCAGGCTGCGGTAAACGGCTGGCAGCAAACGGAAAGCAGTGCGCTCTCACTTGAAAACTTTTCGATGGCGGAAGAAACCAATTACGATCTTAACGTCGTCATCGTTCCGGGAGAAGAGTTTTATGTGAAATTCAGCTACAATGCGGGCATCTACGATCGGGAAGACATGAAACGGATCAAAGGGCACATTCTGGAGGTCATCTCCTGTGTAACGGAAGATCCGGACAGGCTTTTATCAAGCATCAGTCTCGTGCCTCCGGAGGAAGAAGCCCTGATTCATTCGTTTAACGAAACGAACCGTCCGTACCCTGAGACAACCGTTCATGGGCTGTTTGAAGAACAGGCGGCAAAAACGCCTGATCAAGAGGCGTTGAGATATAACGGGGTAAGCTGGAGCTACAAGAAATTAAATCAGCGGGCGAATCAGATTGCGCATGCGTTAAGGGAAAAAGGCGCACGCCCCGACCAGATCACCGCTGTTATGCTGCGCCGATCAATTAGTACGGTTGCCGCTCTGCTCGGAATTTGGAAGTCGGGCAGCGCCTATATGCCGATTGATGCGGAATTTCCGCCTGAACGGATTTCATTTTTACTGAGAGACAGTGAAGCCTCACTGCTCGTGACTGAAAAAGACCTGCTCCCCCTCATTCCGCCGCATTTCAAGGGCAGCGTCGTCATCATGGAGGAAACGGTTTCCCAGCAGACCGCACCGCTTCCGCCGGTATCTGACAGCGGAAATTGGGCGTATGTCATTTACACCTCCGGAACGACAGGCCGGCCGAAAGGGGTGCTTGTACAACACAAAGCGATCAGCAATACATTGCAATGGCGGCGTGAAGAATACGGGATGACAGAAGGGGACGTAGCGCTTCATCTTTTTTCATACGTATTTGACGGGTCATTAACGAGTCTTTTCACTCCGCTTCTGTCGGGCGCCTGTGTATTGTTAACTGATGAAGATGATGCGAAAGACGTCCTTTCAATAAAACAGAAAATCACCCGCCACGGGGTGAGCCATCTTCTGATCGTTCCGTCTCTTTATCGCGTTCTGCTTGATTCGCTGACGAAAAAGGATGCGCAGACGCTTCGGGCGGTGACATTTGCCGGGGAAGCGGCCACTCCTGATATCGTGGAAGCGAGCCGCGGCATATGCCCGAATGCCGAGCTGCTGAATGAATACGGTCCGACGGAAAACAGTGTGGCCACGACGATTCTGCGCAACCTTCAAAAAAGCAGCCGGATTACGATCGGGCGCCCGATTGCCAACACTTCTGTCTATATGATGCACGGAGATCGGATGCAGCCGGTCGGAGCCGTCGGTGAACTGTGTATTTCCGGAAAAGGTCTGGCGGACGGATATTTTCAGCAAAAAGAGCTGACGGACAAAGTCTTTACCCCTCATCCGTTTCGTGAAGGTGAACGGCTGTACAGAACGGGAGATGCAGCCCGATTTTTACCGGATGGAACGATTGAATATATGGGACGCTTTGACGATCAGGTGAAGATAAGAGGTTACAGAATTGAATTAGGAGAAATCGAAACGGCACTCAGAAGTCTGTCCGGGGTAAAAGAGGCGGCAGTCACCGTGCGCAAAGCGGCGGACGGGGAACAGGAGCTTGCAGCTTATGTCGTACTGGAAAACGCGGGTGTGACATTTGACCCTCATGCCGAATTGGCCGGGAGATTACCTGCTTATATGATACCGGGAAGCTTTACCAAATTAACGGAGATGCCGCTTTCTGTGAGCGGAAAACTTGATCGGGCCGCACTTCCTGAGCCGAAAGAAGCCGAGAGAACCGGTGATTATCAAGCTCCGCGCACAATGCTTGAGACTGAGCTGCTGTCTATTTGGCAAGAAGTGCTGAAACGGGAACACATCAGTACGAGAGATGATTTCTTCCAAATCGGCGGACAGTCGCTGAAAGCCGCGTCGCTTGTTTCAAACATACATAAACGGCTGCAAATTGAGCTTGCCGTCCGCCATGTTTTTGAACATCCGACAATCGAGAGCATGGCCCGCTTCCTTGAACAGAGGAAAAGAGGAGAATATGCAGAAATCACGCCTGCTGTGGCAAAGGACATGTACCCGCTATCTTTTGCGCAAAAAAGGCTCTATGCCCTTCACCAGCTTGCGGCGGACAGCACGGGCTATCATATGCCCGCTTGTCTGGAACTGAGCGGCAGACTCAACCGGGATCGTCTGCACGAAGCCTTTTCAGCGCTGTTACAAAGGCATGAAGCGTTACGCACATCATTTGTTTTACGAAACGGGGAGCCGATGCAGCACATACATTCACATGTCGATCTTGACCTCACAGAGATTCACATGCCATCCGGGAACCTTCTTCAAGAGGTGATGGAAACTTTCGTCAAACCGTTTGACGTGGAAAAAGCGCCGCTTTTGAGAGTGACTTTAGCCAAAGTCACTGAAGAACGTCATTTTCTGCTGCTTGATATGCATCATCTTATCGCAGACGGTGTGTCAATGAGCGTTCTGATTCAAGAATTGACGGATTTATACAGAGGAAAAGAGTTGCGGCCGTTAAAACTCCAATACAAAGATTTTTCCGTCTGGCAGCATGAGCGGTTTGCCGCTGAAGAATTCAAAAGACATGAGCGTTATTGGCTGGAGACGATCGGGGAAAACATTCCCGTACTTGATCTGCCGCTCGATAAAAAGCGCCCGCAGCTTCCTGATTTCAGCGGGTCCGTTGTTCGAACGCGCCTTCAAAAGGAAACGGCGGAGAATTTACGCCGGCTCATGGATGAGACGGGTTCGACGCTGTATATGATTCTTTTGGCAAGCTACTCCTTGTTCCTTTCTAAATTGAGCGGGCAGGAAGACATTGTCGTCGGTTCACCTGCGGCCGGCAGAAGCCGCGCTGAGCTTGACGGGGTCATCGGCATGTTTATAAATACCGTGGCAATGAGAAGCAGGCCGAAAGGGGATAAGACATTCCGCGCTTATTTAGAAGAGGTGAAAATGCTCGCCCTCGGCGCGGCCGAACATCAGGACTTCCCGTTTGAAGAACTTGCCCAAAAGCTTGATACACACCGGGAAGTCAATCGCAATCCGCTGTTTGATGCCATGCTCGTTTTGCAAAACAGTGATGATTTCGAAGTGAACCTTCCGGGCTTAGCCGTTTCTTCACATGCAGTGAAACATGACATTTCAAAATTCGACTTGACGCTTCATGCCGAGGAACGGCCGGATGGCTCACTGGATTTTCATTTTGAATACAGTACCGCGTTGTTTGAAAAAGATACGATCGAACGGTGGGCCGGTCATTTTAAAGAGCTTTTAGGACAAATCGCAGCGGATTACGAACGGAAGCTGTCTGACATTCATTTGCTGGGCATAAACGAGCGGCAGATGCTTCTTCAAGCGGAAAATCAAACGGCGGAGTATCCGAGGCATGAAACGATTGTCAGTTTATTTGAAGCACAGGCGGAAAAAATGCCGGATCAAATTGCAGCCGTCATGTCTCATGAGCGTCTCACCTACCGCGAGCTCAATGAAAAGGCGGATCGAATCGCCGATATGCTGTCGGAAAACGGCATCCGCTCCGGACAGATTGTCGGAATTATGACCGAACGATCTCCGGATATGCTGATTGGGATTCTCGGTATTTTAAAAGCGGGAGGAGCTTATCTGCCGATTGATCCTGACTATCCGGACGAGCGGATTTCATTTATGCTGACTGACAGCGGCGCGCGTGCTCTGTTGACGCAATCGGATCTTGGGATATCCGGAATGGACGGGCTGCCGGTATTATACATCGATAAGCCTGAATCCGTTTCAGCAGACAGAACGAAAGAAATGATAACGCCTGAACAGCCGGCTTACGTGATTTACACATCGGGTACAACCGGAAAACCGAAAGGCGTTATGACGGAACACCGCAATGTCATCAGCCTTATCACACATAAAGGACTGCCGTTTGATTTCGGCTCTGAAGACGTCTGGACGCTGTTCCATTCCTATTGCTTTGATTTTTCTGTCTGGGAAATATTCGGCGCGCTCTTATACGGCGGAAAGGTAGTTATCGTGCCGAAAGACACAGCCCGTGATCCGCATTTGTACCGGCAGCTGCTGCAAAGTGAAGGCGTAACGGTGCTGAACCAAACGCCGACGGCTTTTTCCGGACTCATTCATGAAGAAGCCGGGCATACGGACAAGCTGAAGCTTCGATATGTCATTTTCGGCGGAGAGGCGCTTCAGCCCGGCATGCTGAAAAGCTGGAAAGAGAAGTACCCGGAGACGGAGCTTGTTAATATGTACGGTATTACGGAAACCACGGTTCACGTCACATGCAAAAAACTGAATATGGATGATATTGAGAGAAACAAAAGCAATATCGGCAGACCGTTGGAAACCCTTCATGCTTTTGTCATGGACGCTTATATGAATCCGCAGCCGATCGGAATTCCCGGTGAGCTTTATATCGGCGGGGAAGGCGTCGCGAGGGGGTATGTAAACAGGGATGATTTAACCGCCTCCCGTTTCATCACGAATCCGCACGGCATGCGGCTCTACCGGACGGGCGATATCGCCAAAAGGCTCTCAAATGGCGAGCTGGAATATGTCGGGCGGAAAGATGCGCAAGTAAAAGTCAGAGGCCACAGAATTGAGCTGGGAGAAATTAAATCAGCGCTGCAGGAGCTTTCCTTCGTGAAAGAGGCCGCCGTGATCACACGTGCTGATCAGCACGGTCAGCACTCCATTTACGCATACGCGGTCTTACACGGAAACGAAAAGATAAAAGAAGCAGAGATTCAGGCCTCTCTCAGAGCTTTTCTGCCGGAATATATGATTCCCGCCCGCTTGATAGAGCTTGATGAACTGCCTTTGACGGCGAATGGGAAGCTGGACGAGAAGGCGCTCCCGCAGCCTGAATTAAATGATAGCCTTGGAGATGATATCAGCCTGAGAAATGAAACTGAAGAAATGATGGCTGACATTTGGGAAGAACTCTTAGGTGTTGAAGGCCTCGGTCCCAATGCTCATTTCTTCCATCTCGGCGGGGATTCGATTAAAGCGCTGCAAGTATGTGCGAGGCTGAAACAGCAGGGCTATGAAACGACCGTCCGCGAGCTGTTCGAGCATCAGACACTGGGAGAAGTATCGATGCGGCTTCGGAAAGTCCGCCGCGTGATTGATCAGGCTCCCGTCACGGGAGACGTGCCGCTGATGCCGATCCAGCACTGGTTCTTGTCGCAATCATTGCCGCACGATCATTTTAATCAGTCCGTTATGCTCCGCAGTGCGGACAGAATCAATGAAATCGCCATGAGAAAGGCGCTGGCACAGCTCGCGGTTCATCATGACGCATTACGGATGATATGCGGCACGCAAAACGGATCGGTGATTCAATACAACAGGGCGGCAGACCTTTCTGAAGAAGAACTCTTTACGTTTGAAACGCATGACGTGAGAGAGAAAGGTTCATTACAAGAGGAGCACGCCGCAATTGAACAGGCGGCCGCCCGTATTCAAACTTCCATTCGGCTGGAGACGGGGCCGCTCGTAGCTGTCGGATTATTTCACGCTAATGATGGCGATCATCTGCTGCTTTCCATTCATCACCTTGTCATTGACGGTGTATCATGGCGGATTTTATTTGAGGATCTCACCGCGTGCTACAGGCAGGCGCTCGAAGGAAAAGAAACCGCGCTTCCGGCAAAAACCGATTCCTATCAGACTTACGCGAAGCAAATCTCTGATTATGCAAAAAGCCGCCGGCTGTTACAGGAAGCAGACTACTGGTCCGAAAGAGAAAAAGCGGCGGTCAAACCGCTTCCGAAAGATGCCCGCACCTCTTCCAATCTTCTGAAAGATACAGATGTGATGACCGTTACATTGACAAAACAGGAGACTGAGCAGCTGTTAACGGAAGCAAACAGAGCATACACAACAGAGACGGGCGAATTATTGCTTGCCGCGTTAAGCCTTGCGCTGAACAGATGGACCGGAAACGAGACATTCAAAATCAGCTTGGAAGGCCACGGAAGGGAAGAGCACTTGGAACATCTTGATATCAGCAGAACCATCGGCTGGTTTACGTCAATTTATCCGGTATTGGTTGACGCAAGTTTTCAAGATCAGGCTGATGACGGCGAGCGGCTCGGCTATCACATTAAACGGACAAAAGACATGATGCGCCGCATTCCGCATAAAGGAGCGGGATACGGGGTGCTGAAGTATATAAGCAAACTCTGGGAAGAGACTGAATCTGATTCTCCTGAAATCAGTTTTAACTATCTGGGGCAGTTTGACAGGGAGATCCGTTCCAGCGGCTTTGGTGTTTCTCCCGTAAAAGCGGGAAATGAAATCAGCCCGGACTGGGAACGTCCGTACACACTTGATATCAGCGGCTCCGTATCGTCGGAATGTCTCAGCATGCATGTTGTGTACAACCGTTTTCAGTATCAAAAAGAAACGATTGAAGTTTTGACGGGACATTTTCATGCCTTTCTCAAGCAGATCATCACGCATTGCACAGGCAAAGAGGAGCGTGAATGGAGCGCCGCTGATTTCAGTGACGAGGAGTTAACGCTGGAAGATCTGAGTGACATTATGGGAGCCGTCAACAAACTATAGAAAAGGAGTGGCGCAATGGGGCAGCAACCGGAAATACAAGATATATATCCTTTATCTTTTATGCAGGAGGGCATGCTTTTTCATTCTCTGTTGGATCATGACTCAAGAGCCTACTTCGAACAAGCGGTGTTTACGATCAACGGACAGCTTGACCGGGAACGATTCCAAAAAAGTTTAGATGCTGTTTTTGAACGATACGATATTTTCCGTACGACATTTATTCATAAGAATGTGGCGAAGCCCCGCCAAGTCGTGTTGAAAAACAGGCCGAGCCGCGTTCAGTTTCATGATATTTCTCATTTGGACGAGAAGGCACAAGACAAATATGCCGACCGGTTCAGAAAAGAAGATAAAGATAAAGGCTTTGATTTGCAATCAGACCCTCTCATGAGAGTCTCCATTTTGAAAAAAGCGCCCGAACGCTATGTTTGTATATGGAGCCATCATCATATCGTCATGGACGGCTGGTGCTTCGGAATTGTCATGAAGGAATTTCTGATGATCTATCAATCTCTCGGAGACGGACGGCTTCCGTCTCTCGAGCCTGTTCAGCCATATGGAAAGTATATTAAATGGCTCATGAAGCAGGATCGTAAAGAAGCCGAGATTTTTTGGAAAACGAGACTTGCCGATCTTGAGCAATCGGCGTCTCTTCCGAAAAAATCCGCGGAACCAAATGGCGAACTTGAGCAGGCGGTTTTCACCATTTCTGAAGAGCAGACAAATGAGCTGAAGAACATTGCGGCAAGGGCGGGAGCAACGCTGAATACAGTGTTCCAGGCACTGTGGGGCATTTTGCTGCAGCGTGTCAGCCGCTGTGATGACGCCGTTTTCGGTTCAGTCGTTTCCGGCCGGCCGTCGGATCTCGCAGGCGTGGAAAAAATGGTGGGACTGTTTATTAATACGATTCCCGTGCGGGTGAAAAGCGGTTCATTTTCTTTTCTGGAGCTCGTCAGGCATTTGCAGCAGGAGACGCTGCAAGCAGAAGCGTACAGCTATTATCCGCTGTATGACATTCAGGCGCAAAGCCCTTTGAAGCAAGCGCTGTTTGACCACATTATCGTGTTTGAAAATGTGCCGGCCCAGCGTGAAATTGAAAATGTGAGTCAGGCCGGTTCATTTGATTTTGCGGTAGAAGATTTCACGATGGAGGAAGTCACAAACTACGGATGCAGCATAAAGGTGATTCCGGGAAGTTCTCTTTATATCCGCTTAAACTTTGATACCGGTATATACGATCGTGTTTTTATGAAGAATATTGAAACATTTTTACGGCATATGATGAAGTCAGTCATTTCCGACCCTGAAATGAGCGCCTCCGAGATCGCATTGCTGGATGCGTGTGAAGCCAGAAATATGCTGGATGCGTTTAACCGTACAGAAGCGGTTGAACCGCCGGCTCCGACGCTTCACGGGCTGTTTGCCCGCCGTGCCGCGCTTTCGCCGCATCGTCCGGCGCTCCGTTTTCCGGGCGGCATGCTGACGTACGCCGAGCTTGACCAGTACACAGACAGGCTGGCCGTTTGGCTCCGACAAAAAGGCGTCCGCAAAGAAAGCATGGTCGGCGTACTCGCCGAACGCTCGCCGGAGATGGTGGTTTCAGTGCTTGCCGTGTTAAAAGCGGGCGGCGCCTACGTGCCGCTTGACCCTGAGTATCCTGAGGACAGGCTGCGCTATATGCTCGATGACTGCGGCGCTTGTCTCCTGCTTGCACAGCCGGGGTTATCCCTTTCCGGTTTTTCCGGCGAGACGCTAGAAGTGTCTCTTTCTGCTCTGACAGGCGAGACGGAGACAGGGGCTGTCTCTGAAGAAGCGGATGCTGATTCGCTCGCTTATATCATTTATACGTCCGGTTCGACGGGAACACCGAAGGGAGTGGCTGTTGAACACCGTCAAGCTGCCGCCTTTTTATCAGGGATGCAAGGGCAGTTCCCGTTAACGGAAGAGGACATCATCGTGCTGAAATCATCCTTTTCATTCGACGCCTCCATCTGGCAATTGTTTTGGTGGACGATGTCCGGCGCTTCCGTGTATCTGCTTCCTGCCGGATGGGAGAAAGATCCTGTGCGGATGATTGAAGCGTTTGCCTCAGAAAAGGTGACGACCGCGCATTTTATTCCGGCGATGGTCAACAGCTTTTTAGACGCGCTGGAAACAGAGCCTGCGGAAACAAGAACACGCCTCGGCAGAACACTGACACGCATGTTTGCCGGAGGGGAAGCTCTTTCCCCGCTTACAGCTGCCCGGTTTGCCGATCTGTTGCCGGAAACCGTGCTCATTCACGGCTACGGGCCGACGGAAGCGACGGTTGATGCGGCGTTTTACGTCTGTGACCGAAAACGGGACAGCGGACGGACAAGGCTTCCGATCGGAAAACCCGTTCCTGGTGCCCGTCTGTATGTATTAGATAGCGGAGGAACCATCCAGCCTGCGGGTGTGGCAGGAGAGCTGTACATCGCAGGGACAGGGGTGGCCCGGGGCTATCTGAACCGGCCTGAGCTGACGGAGGAGCGTTTTCTCGATGATCCGTTTTATCCGGGCGAGCGCATGTATCAGACAGGCGATATCGCACGCTGGACAGAAGACGGCCTTGTCGAATGGCTCGGGCGTTCAGACGGACAGGTGAAAGTCCGCGGCTACCGGATTGAACCGGGAGAAATCGAAGCGGCGATCCGGCGCATCGACGGCATTCGTGAGGCGGCGGTCACCGCCCGGACCGAACACGGCGAAACCGCGCTTTATGCCTATATCGAAGGACGGGAAAGCGATGACGTGCGGGCGGAGCTTGCGGCACGCCTTCCTGCCTACATGATGCCGGCTCAGTTTATAGAGATGAGCGAATGGCCGGTCACGCCGAGCGGAAAGCTTGACCGCCGCGCGCTGCCGGCTCCCGACGGAGCGGCAGACAGACAGGCGTACACCGCCCCGCGGAACGTCACGGAAATGAAGCTTTGCGCCCTCTGGGAAGAGGTGCTGAAAAACGGCCCCGTCGGCATCCGGGATCACTTTTTTGAGCGGGGCGGCCATTCGTTAAAAGCGACGGCTCTCGTCTCCCGCATCGCCAAAGAGTTCGGTGTTCAGGTGCCGTTACAGGACATCTTCGCCCGGCCGACGGTGGAAGAGCTCGCTTCGGTCATTCAGGACTTGGAAGAGAGCCCGTATGAAGCGATTCAGCCTGCGCAAAAACAGGACACCTACCCGGTGTCTTCAGCGCAGAAACGGATGTATGTGCTCCAGCAGCTTGAAGACGGCGGTGTCGGCTACAATATGCCGGCTGTGCTGGAACTGACGGGCCCGCTTGACCGCGGCCGGCTGGAGGAGACATTCCGGCAGCTTGTGGAGCGGCACGAGTCGCTCAGAACGTCCTTTGAAACGGGGCCTGACGGCGAACCGGTGCAGCGCATCCATGACAGCGTGCCGTTTCAGCTGGATGAGGCCGAGTCAGCTGACGCATTCGTCCGGCCGTTTTGTCTGGAGGAAGGGCCGCTCTTCCGTGCGGCCCTCGTGAAAGAATCGGATGAACGTCATCTTTTATTAACGGATATGCATCATATTATTTCTGACGGTGTGTCCGTCAACACCTTGATTAAAGAATTCGGCGAGCTGTACGCAGGCCGTTCGCTTGCGCCGATGCGCCTTCAATATAAAGACTATGCCGTCTGGCAGCGGTCGTTTCAGGAGAAAGAAGGATACCAGAAGCAGGAAGCCTATTGGCTGAAGCGGCTAGAAGGAGAGCTGCCGGTGCTTGAGCTTCCGGCTGACAAGCCCCGTCCGGCTGTCAGAAGCTTTGCGGGCGGCAGCGTATCATGCACGCTTGACGCTGAAACCGCATCCGGCCTTCACCGCATCGCCCGGGATCACGGCTCCACTTTGTATATGGTGCTTCTCGCCGCGTACAATACGTTACTCGCGCGATTGAGCGGGCAGGAAGACATCATCGTCGGCTCGCCGATTGCCGGGCGCCCGCACAAAGACCTTGAACCGATTCTCGGCATGTTCGTCAACACGCTGGCCATCAGAACGGAGCCGAAAGGAGACAAACGGTTTACCGATTATTTGGCGGAAGTCCGCCAGGCGGCGCTTGAGGCGTATGAGCATCAGGACTATCCGTTTGAGGAGCTTGTGGAACGGCTCGGCGTGCAGCGGGACATGAGCCGCAATCCGCTGTTTGACGTTATGTTTGTGCTCCAAAACATGGAGCGTGAATCCCTGGTGTTAAATAAGCTGCATTTGACTCAAGCTGCGGATACAAGTCATAAAACCGCAAAGTTTGATGCCACGCTTTACGCGTCAGAAGGGTCTGACGGTTCCATCAGCTTTGATTTTGAATTCAATACAGATATCTATCAAAAACAGACAATTGAAAAATGGCTTTCTTATTTTACCCGTATTCTTACAAAAGTAATTGAAAACCAAGCGATACCGCTTGGTGACATTCACGTACTGGATGATGCTGAAACAAATCGCGTCATTTATCAGTTTAATCAGACGAAAAGCGATTACCCAAGACACGAAACCATCAGCCGTTTATTTGAGCGGCAGGCAAAAGAAACCCCCGATGCCCGGGCAGTTGTATATGATGGACAAATCTTGACATACCGTGAGCTGAACGAACGGGCTAACAGAATAGCGGCGGCTCTCCGATCAAATGGCGTCGGTCCGGAAAGCGTTGTCGCCTTATTAACCGGCCGCACAACAGAGCTTGCTTCCGGAATCCTCGGAATATTAAAAGCGGGGGGCGCCTACTTGCCTATCGGTGACGATGTGCCGCGGGAACGGGCTGAATGGATGCTTAAAGACTGTAAAGCTGATATTCTTCTCCAATCTGATAAACTTGACGGTCTGCCGCTTTCAGGAAAACGTTTATTCATAGAGGATATTCAAACAAAGGCCGGCTTGAGTTCGGAAAATCCCGAACCGCTCGGCGGACCTGAATCGTTGGCCTACATGATTTATACGTCCGGGTCAACAGGTGCGCCAAAAGGCGTCATGATTGAACAGCGAAGCGTGATCCGCCTTGTGAAAAACAGCAATTATATTGATTTTACGCCGGAAGACAGACTGTTGTTTACTTCATCATTAGGATTTGACGTTACGACATTTGAAATATTCGGTCCGCTTTTAAACGGCGCTTCTTTATATGTAAGTGACCAGGAAACCTATCTCGACTCTGATGTTCTGGAAACATTTATACAGCAAAACGGCATTACGACACTGTGGCTGACATCGTCTCTGTTCAACCATTTATCAGAACAAAATAAAGACGTGTTTTCCGGATTATCCCGATTGATTATCGGCGGGGAAGCACTGTCCCCGAGCCATGTAAACCGGGTTCGGAATGCGCTGCCGCATCTCTCAGTATGGAATGGATACGGACCGACTGAAAACACGACGTTCTCGACTTGCTTTTTGATTGAACAATCATACGATCATTCAATACCGATCGGGCGCCCTGTCGGAAATTCAACCGCATATATCATAAACAGCAGGGGAACACCGCAGCCGATCGGCGTCATCGGCGAATTGTGCACAGGCGGAGACGGTATGGCAAGAGGATATTTCGGCCGCCCTGAGCTGACGGAAGAAAAATTTGTCCCTAATCCTTTTGTTCCCGGAGAACGGATGTACCGCACCGGAGATTTAGCCCGCTGGCTGCCGGACGGAGCGATCGAATATGCCGGGCGGATGGATGATCAAGTGAAAATCCGCGGTTATCGGGTCGAGCTGGGAGAGATTGAAGCCGCACTGAGGAGCCTGGACGGTGTGAAAGAAGCTGCCGTGTCAGTCAGAACCGGGCAGTCCGGCAATAAAGAACTGATCGCATATATGAGTCTGCAGGCGGACATGGATACAGAAAAAGTGCGTTCTTCACTTTCTCAGCAACTGCCGAATTACATGATTCCGGCCTATATGATGGAACTTGAGAAGCTGCCGCTTACGCCGAACGGTAAATTGGATCGGAAAAATCTGCCCGAACCGGAGCTCGCGCTTCAAACCGCGTACACAGCTCCCCGCAATGAGCTTGAAGAACAGCTTTCCGTGATTTGGCAGGAAGTGCTCGGCACAAAACAAGTCGGGATTGAAGACTCATTTTTTGAGTTGGGCGGCGATTCAATCAAAGCGCTGCAAGTTTCCGCACGGCTCGGACGCTATGGGCGGAAAATGACGGCAAGTGACTTATTCCGGCATCCGTCCATTAAGGAACTCGCGCCTCTTATCCGGAAAGCGGAAAGAGTCATCGATCAGCGGCCGGTGGAAGGAGACATACCTTGGACACCCGTTCAGCACTGGTTTTTATCACAGCGGATGGAAAACAGAAATCATTTCAATCAGTCCGTCATGATGTTCAGCTCTGACGCATTGCAAAAACAGCCGCTCAAAGAAGCCTTGGAGCACCTTGTCATTCATCATGATGCACTCCGGATCACCGTCAGTGAAGAAAACGAAAGTATCAGACAAATCAATCACGGTATTCAAAAAGCTGAACTGTACACCTTGGACATTTGGGATATGTCTGAGACAGATACTTGGGAAAGAGAAATAGAAACTGAAGTGGCTGCGCTCCAACAGCGGATGGATATTGAAAAAGGGCCGTTATTAAAAGCCGGCTGGTTCAAAACCCGGTCCGGGGATTATTTATTCATCACCGTACATCACCTGGCGGTTGACGGAGTGTCATGGCGTATTCTGCTGGAGGATTTATCTGCCGCTTACACTCAAGCCGTAAAAGGTCAGCCGGTCCAGCTTCCGCCAAAGACCGATTCGTTTAAGCAATACGCTGAAAGGCTTTCGGAATACGCAAAAAGCAGCAAGCTGATGCGTGAAGAAGAATATTGGCGTTTTATTGAAGAAGAAACAGCCGCCGAACTTCCTTATGAAAAACCGCAGCATCAGACGGGAGCCGACAGCATTCGGCAAACGGTAAGCTTTACGCTTACAGAAGAAGAAACGTCCGTTTTGCTTCAGCAGGTCAACCGGGCCTACCATACCGATACGCAAGATATTCTTCTGACTGCCGCAGCTTTGGCTTTACGGGACTGGACAGGGGGCGGCAGACTGCGCATCGCGATGGAAGGGCACGGGAGAGAGCACATCGTGCCGGAGCTTGACATCAGCCGCACCGTAGGCTGGTTTACCTCCATGTATCCGGTGCTCATTGACTTGAATACAGCAGGCTCAGAACTTGGGACGGCGGTAAAAACGGTCAAAGACACACTCGGAAGAATACCGGATAAA
Source organism: Bacillus sp. A1 (assembly GCF_042296235.1). Classification (NCBI taxonomy): domain Bacteria; kingdom Bacillati; phylum Bacillota; class Bacilli; order Caryophanales; family Bacillaceae; genus Bacillus; species Bacillus sp. A1. The sequence continues at coordinate 2,021,862 of NZ_CP141181.1, read as the reverse complement.
GGAATAGGCTACGGCATTTTAAAATACATGACACCGCCTGAACAAAAAACAATCCGCTTCAGACAAGCGCCTGAAATCAGCTTTAACTATTTAGGGCAATTCAATGATACAGAAGATCAGCACACGTTCAGTCTGTCCGGTCTCGCGAGCGGGCACGACATCACGCCGACATGGCAGCGGGAACAAGCGGTGGAAATGAGCGCGATGGCCGCACAAAACAAACTTCACTTCAGTTTGAGCTATCCGCCGAGCCGCTTCTCCAAAGAAACGATGGAACAGCTGCTGCAAACCTTACAGCAATATTTGCGTGATATTATGGCGCACTGCACCGGCAAAGAGGAATCAGAAAAAACCGTTAGTGATTTTAGCAGCAAAACGTTAACATCTGATGATTTGGACAGCATAGCGAGTTTTGTCGAGGAACTGTAGAAAAAGGCGACGGGGAGATTATAACATGACAAAAAAGAATGCAATTCAGGATATTTATCCGCTGTCTTATATGCAGGAAGGAATGCTTTTTCATTCCCTCCTGCAAAAGGAATCACAGGCTTACGCCGAGCAGGCCTCCTTTTCAATAACGGGGAAGGTTGACACCCGCGTGTTTGAAGAGAGCGTTCATGCCCTTTTCGAAAGACATGATATTTTCAGAACGATCTTTATCAGCCAGAACGTGTCCGTGCCGCAGCAGGTCGTATTAAAAGAGCGGAACGTCAGCATTATTGAGGAAAATCTCACTAATTTAAATAAGGCTGATCAAATCAAGTATATCGAAGAAGCCAAACGAAGAGACCGTGAGAAAGGGTTTCATCTGCAAAAAGACATGCTGATGCGGGTGACGCTGCTTCAAACCGGTGAATGTGAATATACGTGCATATGGAGTTTCCATCACATTATTATGGATGGCTGGTGTCTCGGAATCGTGCTGAAAGAGTTCTTCCAGATATACGCCTCGCGGCTCCGCCGGACACCGTTAACGCTTGAGCCCGCTGTACCGTACAGGACCTACATCAAGTGGCTGATGGAGCAAGATAAAGAAAAAGCCGCTTCGTACTGGGAGCGGTATCTTGAAGGCTTTGAACAGCAGACTGTTCTGCCGAAGCAGAAAAAAGCCGGCGAAAGCAGACAAGAGGAAGTGACGTTTTCCTTTTCAAAAGAGGACACGGCTAACCTGAAAGAGCTGGCCGTAAAAGAAGAGGTCACGCTGAGCACCATTTTCCACACGCTCTGGGGCATTTTGCTTCAGGCGTATAACCAGACAGAAGATGCGGTTTTTGGTTCTGTCATTTCCGGAAGGCCGTCTGAAATCGAAGGCATCGAGCGAATGATCGGCCTGTTCATTAATACCGTGCCTGTCCGGATCAGCGGGGCGGACATCCCGTTTCAAAAGCTGATCAAAAACGTGCAAAAGGACGCTTTGAAAGGACAGGCTTACAGCTATCATCCGCTTTATGACATACAGGCGAATTCACAGGTAAAACAAGGCTTAATTGACCACATTCTTGTCTTTGAGAATTATCCGGTTGAACAGGAGCTTGATGTGCTGAACAGCAAGGGGGACACGAAAGACCTTTTTCACATCCATGATTTCAGCATGGAAGACGAAACCAACTACAGTTTTTACCTGATGGTGGCGCCGGGTGACGAGATTCACTTGAAAATGAGATACGATTCAAGCGTGTATGACCGCCAATTTATTGAAAATATCAAAGGCCATTTGGCACACATCGTCTCCCAGGTTCTCGACAAACCGGACACCACGTCGGACAAGCTTGAAATCATCACTCCAGAGGAAAAAGCGCAGCTGCTTGCGCCGATTTCTGAAGAGGCCGAAAAGCCTGAATATGACACGGTTCATGCAATGTTTGAACGGCAGGCCGCAAAAACGCCGGATCAAATCGCGATTCGGTATGAAGGTGAGTCAGTGACGTACAAAGAGCTGAACGAATCGGCTAATAAGCTGGCACGCCTGCTGAAAAAACGCGGTTTAAAGCGGGAGGAGCCGGTAGGCGTCATGCTCGGCCGTTCCCCTTCTTTAGCGGCGGCTGTTCTCGGTATTTTAAAAGCGGGCGGCGCCTTTGTCCCGATAGATCCGGGCAGTCCAAAGGAGCGTATCCGATATGTCATTGAAAACAGCGGCTGCGTCCATGTTGTAACAGAGCGGCATCAGTCAGTCCCCGCGGAACAAACGCTGCAAGTTACATACATAGAAGAGGCCGGGACGGAAGCGGACGGAAGCAATGTGCAATCCATTAATACGGCGGACGACCTCCTTTATATGATTTATACATCCGGTACGACAGGGAAACCGAAGGGCGTGCTGCTCGAACATAAAAATATGGCCAACCTGCTTTCTCACCAATTGACGAACACAGACATTGATTTTTGCACAAATGTGCTGCAGTACGCATCTTTGGCGTTTGACGTCTGCTATCAGGAGTTATTTTCAGTACTCTTGAGCGGCGGCACCCTCTGTATCGTGCCCGAATCAATCAAACGGGATGTTTCTCAGCTGTTTTCGTTTATTGATCAGCACAACACGGAAGTGGTGTTTTTCCCGACTGCGTTTGTCAAGATGCTTTTCAATGAAGAAGGTTATGCACAGTCTTTTCCCCGCTGTGTGAAGCATGTCATTACGGCCGGGGAGCAGCTGACCGTTTCGCGTTTGTTCAGGCAGACGCTCCGTTCACACGGTATGCATCTGCATAATCATTACGGCCCGTCAGAAACTCATGTGGTTTCAACGTATACGATTTCTGCGGGAGATGACATACCTGAACATCCGCCGATCGGGAAACCGATCCATCATAACAAGATGTATATTCTCAGCAAAAATAGGCAGCTTCAGCCTCTCGGAATTGCGGGAGAATTGTATATTTCCGGAGCGAATACAGGAAGAGGCTATGTGAACAATCCGGCGCTGACCGAAGAGAAATTTTTGCCCGATCCGTTCAGAACGGACGCCGTCATGTACCGGACCGGAGATTTGGCAAGACTGCGTGCGGACGGCCAAATTGAATACATCGGCCGGACAGATGATCAAGTGAAGATCAGAGGGTACCGGATTGAACCGAAGGAAATTGAAACTGTCCTGGCAAATCATCATGCCGTGAAAGAAGCTGCCGTTCTGATTCAAACGAATGAGTCGGGCGAAAATGAATTATGCGCTTACTGCAGCGTCTCACAAGCGACTGATCCTTCTCAGCTGCGGAGAGATTTGGCTAAAGAGCTGCCTGAGTATATGATTCCGGTCAAATGGGCTTTCGTTGACTCGATTCCGCTCACTACGAACGGAAAAGTCGATCAGCGGGCCCTTCCAGAAGCTTCGGCGTACGCAGCGGGCCGTCGATATACAGCTCCCCGGAATGTGACGGAGCTGAAGCTTACCCGCATATGGGAAGAAGTGCTTCAAACCGGCCCGATCGGCGTTCACGATCACTTTTTCGAGCTTGGCGGCCATTCATTAAAGGCGACGGCACTCGTTGCAAAAATAGCTAAAGAGTGCAGTGTGCAAATCCCGCTGAGCGATGTCTTCAGCCATCCGACTGTAGAAGAACTCGCTAAAATCATCAGTGAAGCAGAAGAGAACCCGTTCGCATCCATAGAAAAGACAGAAACGAAAGAAACATATCCTGTCTCATCCGCCCAAAAACGGATGTACGTCCTTCACCAGCTTGAAAATGGCGGTGTCAGCTATAACATTCCAGCCGTTTTAGAGGTGAGGGGGCCGTTTGACCGAGATAGGATGGAAGCCGTGTTCAAGGAATTGATCGGGCGGCATGAACCGCTCAGAACGTCCTTTGAAGAAAAAAACGGCCTGCCCGTGCAGAGGATTCATGACGACGTGCCGTTTGCATTTACAAAAGAACAATCAGCCGAAGCGTTTATCCGGCCGTTCGATCTCGGCAAAGCGCCCCTTTTCCGGGCGGGATTTGTCCAAATAGAAAAAGACCGGCATCTGCTTTTAGCTGACATGCATCATATTATTTCAGACGGCGTATCCGTCAATCTTTTGATACGTGAATTCAGTGAGCTGTATGCTGAGAGAAGTCTGCCGCCGTTACGGATTCAATACAAAGATTATGCCGTCTGGCAGCAATCATTTATGGCGGGCGCCGCATATCGGAAACAAGAGGAGTACTGGCTGAACCGGCTTGCCGGTGAGATTCCCGTGCTTGAATTGCCGGCTGATAAGCCGCGTCCCCCCGTGCGGAGCTTTTCCGGTGACCGGGTGTCATTTGTCATCAGCGAAAAACATACAGCACAGTTGAAAAAGCTGGCGAAAGAAAACAAATGCACACTGTATATGACGCTGCTTGGTGTGTACACGGTTCTGTTAGCCCGTTTAAGCGGACAGGAAGATATGATTGTCGGGTCTCCGATTGCAGGAAGGCCTCATGCCGACCTTGACGCCGTTCTGGGCATGTTTGTCAATACGCTTGCTTTCAGGACGCGTCCCGACGGAAGCATGACATTCAAAGAATATTTAAAGGAAATTCGCCAAACAGCGCTTGAGGCTTACGAACATCAGGATTACCCGTTAGAAGAGCTCGTCGATAAGCTCGGTGTGCCGCGGGACATGTCCCGAAATCCGCTGTTTGACACAACATTTGCGCTGCAAAATATGGAACAGCAGAAGCTTAGGGCAGCCGGACTTGAACTGCAGCCGGCAGACGTCAGCCTGCCGATTTCTAAATTTGACTTATCGCTGTACATCTCTGAAAACGCCGGTGAATTGTACTGCCAGTTTGAATACAGCACCGATTTGTTTAAGAGAAAAACGATTCAAAAATGGGCCGAATTTTTTACGACACTTGCCGAAAACGCCGCGGCTGATCCGGGCTTGGAATTAGACGATATTTCTGTTTTGACAGAAAAAGAAGAAGTGTCTCTGCTTCAAGATTTCAGCCCCTTGCAGAAAACAGCGTTTCCGCTTCATCAGTCTCTTCATGATCTGCTGGAACAGCAGGCGGAAAAAACGCCGGACCGTCCGGCGATTTTAACTGATGACATTTCGATTACGTATCAGGAACTGAACGAAAGGGCAAACGAGCTTGCGCATCAGCTGATCAAGCGGGGGATAAGGCTGGAGGATAAAACTGCCATTATGGGCCGGCGTTCTCCTGACATGCTGATCGGCATTTACGCTGTCTTAAAAGCAGGCGGTGCATATCTGCCGATTGATCCGGATTACCCCAAAGAGCGGATTCGTTTTTTACTGAAAGACAGCGGCGTGAGATTCTTACTGGCAGAACCAGAACTTTTGGCCGCAGATCTTTTTGAGGGAGAAATGATCTCTCTGAAAAGCGGACAAACAGGAAACCCGGAAGCTGCGGCCAACCCTAACGTTCCGGTAAAACCTGATTCATTGGCTTATATCATCTATACATCCGGTTCTACGGGACGCCCAAAAGGCGTGCAGGTTGAACATCGGTCAGCCGTAAACTTTTTATACTCACTGCAAACGCGTTATGGATTAAGTGATTCTGACATCATTTTGCATAAAACATCATATTCTTTCGACGCTTCGATTTGGGAGCTGTTTTGGTGGCCGATCGCGGGAGCTTCTGTTTTCCTCCTTCCGCAAGGCGGCGAGAAAGACCCTGAAATGATACTGAACGCATTGGAGAATAACCGCATAACGGCGGCCCATTTTGTGCCATCCATGCTTCATGCTTTCTTGGAATATATAAATTCCAGAAAACAGCCGATCAAAAAGACCTGCTTAAAAAGGGTTTTTGCCGGCGGCGAACAATTGGGCCCGCACCTGGCTTCCCGTTTTTATGACCTTCTGCCGGGAACGGAATTGACAAATTCCTACGGTCCGACGGAAGCGACAGTAGAAGCGGCGTACTTTGATTTGCCGCAAGGAAAAGAATTTCACAATGTTCCGATCGGCATTTCCGGACATAACATGCGGCTGTATATTTTAAATCAAAAGAAACAGCTTCTGCCGCCGGGCTGTATCGGAGAGCTGTACATCGCGGGGACAGGGGTGGCCCGCGGCTATCTGAACCGGCCTGAGCTGACGGAGGAGCGTTTTCTCGATGATCCGTTTTATCCGGGAGAACGCATGTATCAGACGGGAGATATCGCACGCTGGACAGAAGACGGCCTTGTCGAATGGCTCGGCCGTTCAGACGGACAGGTGAAAGTCCGCGGCTACCGGATTGAACCGGGAGAAATCGAAGCGGCGATCCGGCGCATCGACGGCATTCGTGAGGCGGCGGTCACCGCCCGGACCGAGCACGGCGAAACCGCGCTTTACGCCTATATCGAAGGACGGGAAAGCGATGACGTGCGGGCGGAGCTTGCGACACGCCTTCCGGCCTACATGATGCCGGCTCAGTTCATAGAGATGAGCGAATGGCCGGTCACGCCGAGCGGAAAACTTGACCGCCGCGCGCTGCCGGCTCCCGGCGGAGCGGCAGACAGACGGGTGTACACCGCCCCGCGGAACGTCACGGAAATGAAGCTTTGCGCCCTTTGGGAAGAGGTGCTGAAAAACGGCCCCGTCGGCATCCGGGATCACTTTTTTGAGCGGGGCGGCCATTCGTTAAAAGCGACGGCTCTCGTCTCCCGCATCGCCAAAGAGTTCGGTGTTCAGGTGCCGTTACAGGACATCTTCGCCCGGCCGACGGTGGAAGAGCTCGCTTCGGTCATTCAGGACTTGGAAGAGAGCCCGTATGAAGCGATTCAGCCTGCGCAAACACAGGACACCTACCCGGTGTCTTCGGCGCAGAAACGGATGTATGTGCTCCAGCAGCTTGAAGACGGCGGTGTCGGCTACAATATGCCGGCTGTGCTGGAACTGACGGGCCCGCTTGACCGCGGCCGGCTGGAGGAGACGTTCCGGCAGCTTGTGGAGCGGCATGAGTCGCTCAGAACGTCCTTTGAAACGGGGCCTGACGGCGAACCGGTGCAGCGCATCCATGACAGCGTACCGTTTCAGCTGGATGAGGCCGAGTCAGCTGACGCATTCGTCCGGCCGTTTTGTCTGGAGGAAGCGCCGCTCTTCCGTGCGGCCCTCGTGAAAGAATCAGACGAACGTCATCTTTTATTAACGGATATGCATCATATTATTTCTGACGGTGTGTCCGTCAACACCTTGATTAAAGAATTCGGCGAGCTGTACGCAGGCCGTTCGCTTGCGCCGATGCGCCTTCAATATAAAGACTATGCCGTCTGGCAGCGGTCGTTTCAGGAGAAAGAAGGATATCAGAAGCAGGAAGCGTATTGGCTGAAGCGGCTAGAAGGAGAGCTTCCGGTGCTTGAGCTTCCGGCTGACAAGCCCCGTCCGGCTGTCAGAAGCTTTGCGGGCGGCAGCGTATCGTGCACGCTTGACGCTGAAACCGCATCCGGCCTTCACCGCATCGCCCGGGATCACGGCTCCACTTTGTATATGGTGCTTCTCGCCGCGTACAATGCGTTACTCGCGAGATTGAGCGGTCAGGAAGACATCATCGTCGGCTCGCCAATTGCCGGGCGTCCGCACAAAGACCTTGAACCGATTCTCGGCATGTTCGTCAACACGCTGGCCATCAGAACGGAGCCGAAAGGAGACAAACGGTTTACCGATTATTTGGCGGAAGTCCGCCAGGCCGCGCTTGAAGCGTATGAGCATCAGGACTACCCGTTTGAAGAGCTTGTGGAACGGCTCGGCGTGCAGCGGGACACAAGCCGCAATCCGCTGTTTGACGCCATGCTTGTCGTTCAGAATATGGAGCATGAGGAACTGCTGTTGGACGGTTTGCATATTCAGCCTGCGGACGTGTCCCGTCCGGTTTCCAAATTTGATGTCACTTTGCAGGCTTCTGAAGGCGGGGGACAGATTCATTTTCTGTTTGAATATGCGGCGTCTTTATTCCGGAAAGAAACGATGCAGCGCTGGGCTTCCCACTTTATGACGATGCTTGAACACATTGTCCGTGAACCGGAAACTTCTTTACAAGCGATCAGCATGCTGACTGCTCCGGAACGGGACCGGATTCTTTCGGACTTTAACGGCATGGCGGATCAACAGCTGCCTGAAAAAACAGTTCATGAACTGTTCATCACCCAGGCGCGAAAAACACCGGATGCGGCAGCCCTTATCAGCAGGGAAACTTTAATCACATATAAAGAATTAGATGAATGGTCGAATAAAATCGCCAGAGCTCTGCAAAAACGGCAGATCGGACCGGATGCCGCCGTCGGCATTGTGATACCAAGATCACCGGAACAAGTCGCGGCAGTCTTCGGGGTTTGGAAAGCCGGGGGCGCCTACGTCCCGATAGATCCTGAATATCCGGAGGAACGCAAGCAATATATCATCTCAGACAGCGGCACAGCGCTTCTCCTTACCGTACACGGCGCAATAGATCAAGTGCCTGATCATTTTAAAGGTGAAGTGCTCGCACTGGAGGATATCCAAGAACAAGACGCATCACCGGTTCAGTCATTATCAGCACCGGAAGATTTGGCTTACATCATTTACACGTCCGGGACGACAGGCAGGCCGAAAGGGGTTATGGTCGAACATCGTTCCGTCAGCCAAACCCTTCAATGGCGGAGCGGATTTTATGATCTGAATGAGAAAGATACGATTCTTCAGCTCTTTTCATTTTCATTTGACGGTTTTGTAACAAGTATGTTCACACCGCTGATTTCCGGTGCGAAAGCGGCCGTTTTAGCCGAAGATGAAGCAAGAGATATTCTTGCTATTAAACACTATCTTGCATCTTACCGCATCACTCACATGATCATTGTACCCGTGCTGTATCGCACACTGCTTGACGTACTGGAGCCGGGTGATGCCGAGTCTCTCCGGATTGTCACATTAGCGGGAGAAGCCGTCGACCAAAACGTTATCAGCCGCAGTTTATCAGTTTGTCCACACACTGAGCTTGCCAATGAGTACGGCCCGACGGAAAACAGCGTCGCCACTACAGCGGCAAGACATATAGAACAAAGTGAGAACATCACGATCGGCCGTCCGATTGAGCATTCACACGTTTATATTTTAAACGGAGATCACCCGCAGCCGATCGGCGTAACGGGAGAACTTTGCATCTCGGGTTCCGCCCTTGCAAGAGGGTACCGCAATCTTCCTCAGCAAACGACCCAAGCCTTTGTCCAAGACCCGTTCCGGAAGAACCGGCGCATGTACCGCACGGGCGACCTGGCAAAATGGCTGCCGGACGGCACGCTGCAATATATCGGCCGAATGGACGAGCAAGTCAAAATCAGAGGCTACCGGGTGGAACTGAAAGAAATTGAATCCGCCTTAACAGGCATAAAAGGTGTCAAAGAAGCAGCCGTCACCGCTCTGCCCGCATCAGCAGGCCAAACGGAACTATGCGCTTATATCGTGACAGAAGAAGGAACAGAAAGTGAAACCGTGCAGCAGGCGCTCAGAAATGAAATGCCCGCTTATATGGTGCCGGCGTTCTTTGAAACACTTGAAGCCCTGCCTGTCACACCGAACGGGAAGCTTGACCGCCGCGCGCTTCCTGAGCCGCAGAAAAAAGCGCACACCGGACGGGCATTTACCGAGCCTGAAAGCGACATGGAAAAAGAGCTTTCCGCGATTTGGAGCGAAGTGCTCGGGACTGAAAATATTGCCGCGGATCAATCATTTTTTGAACTGGGCGGCGATTCCATCAAAGCCCTGCAAGTATCAGCCCGATTACATCAGGCAGGAAAACAGATCGCCGTAAAAGATATTTTCAGCCGGCCGACAATTAGAGAGCTGGCGCCTTATGTCCGTACAGAGCGGCAGCCGGTCAGCCAAGCTCCTGCAGAAGGAGAAGTGAAGTGGTCGCCGGTTCACAAATGGTTCTTCACACAAGACATGAAGGAAGCAAACCATTTTAACCAGTCCGTCATGCTGACGAGAACAAATTCAATAGATGAAGAGGCCCTGAGGAAAACGTTAAAAGCCATTACCGTTCATCATGATGCCTTGCGCCTTGTCTGCAAAAAAGACGAAGAGAAAGGTCTTCTCCTCTTCAACAGACCGGCTGACCTCGCAGATGAGCAGCTTTACAGCCTGACCATTTTAGAAACGGAAGGCGATGAGCATGAGAAGGACCGTTTTGTAAAACGCCGCGTCGCAGAGCTTCAGAGAAACATGGATTTGGAGAACGGCCCGCTTGTACAGGCGGGGCTGTTCCGCTCCGAAGCAGAAGATTACTTGTTTCTGACGGTCCATCATCTCGCTGTCGACGGGATATCATGGCGGATTTTATTGGAAGACTTGGCTTCTGCTTATGAGCAGGCCGTCTCTGGACAGGAAATCAAACTCCCTCCGAAAACCATGTCATTCAAAACATATACGGAGCAGCTGGCCGATTATGCCGAAAGCAGACAGCTTCTTCAGCAGGCGGAGTATTGGCGGGAGATTGAACACTATGAAACAGAAAGTCTTCCTTACGAGCAGGCAGATTTATCTCAAACTCCTGCAAAAAAACGGAACACGGTATCCTTCACTCTGACAGAAAGTGAAACGGACGCCCTGTTGAAAGATGTGCACAGCGCCTACAATACGGATACGCAAGATGTGCTTTTGGCTTCCGCCGTGCTTGCCGTTCAAAAGTGGTCGCCGCGGCACGCTTTGAAAATCGCCCTTGAAGGACACGGACGCCAATCGGAGCAGGCAGGTACGGACATCAGCAGGACGGTGGGGTGGTTCACTTCCATTTACCCGGTGCTTTTCCGGAGCGGAGTTTATGAACCTCATGAAGAATATGAAATTCGCACATTGAAAACCGTCAAAGACACATTGCGGCGCATTCCGGATAAAGGGAACGGATACGGCGTCCTCAAATATTTAACACCGCCGAAGCTTGCCGGGATGACTTTCGGGAAAGCACCGGAGATCAGCTTTAATTATCTCGGACAATTCGATGCGCCCGGCGGGAATCCGGCAGAAACGGAACAGCCTGACGCGTTTCAGTTTTCTCCTTTGGGAGGCGGAGATGATGTGACAGATACATGGAAACGGGAGCAGTCACTTGAAATCAGCGCGATTGCGGCAAAAGGCCGGATGACCGTCAGCATTTCCTATGAAACGGAGCGCTTCCGGCAAGATACGATCGAACGGCTGTCCGAAAGCTGCCGGTATTATCTCCTGAAACTGTCGGAACACTGCCTCAGCAAAACCGATACGGAGAAGACCGTCAGTGACTTTGATGATCGGGAGCTGACTGAGGAAGCATTGCAGGATATTGCCGACTTACTCAGCTTCCACTAAACCGAGCGGGAGGAACACATGGACAAAACGAAAAATATCCAAAACATTTATCCCCTCAGCCGAATGCAGGAAGGAATGCTTTTTCATTCCTTTCTGCAAAAGGAGGGGGCTGCATATATCGAGCAATCCGTCTTCACCATAAAAGGCCGGCTTCGTCCGGAATTGTTTGAGCAAAGCGTACAGTCTGTCATCAGCCGCCACGATATTTTCAGAACGGTTTTTTTACCTCATGTCGCTCAGCTGAACGGCCCCCGCCAAGTTGTGCTGCGTGAGCGGGAATTCCGGCTGCACCGCGAAGATCTTACACATTTGGACGAAGCGGGACAGAGCGCCTATTTACAGCGATTTAAGGAACGTGACCGCTTAAAAGGCTTTGACTTGCAAAAGGATATGCTGATGCGTGTTTCTTTGTTTAAAACGGCAGACGAGGAATATGTATGCGTCTGGAGCCACCATCACATCCTTATGGACGGCTGGTGCCTCGGCATCGTCCTTCAGGAATTCATGTATATGTACCGGGCGATTGAATCAGGCTCACCCGTCACACTGGCGCCCGCAAAGCCTTACAGCACTTATATTACATGGCTGACTGATCAGGACAAAGACGCGGCTTCTGAGTATTGGAAAGGATATTTAGCAGGCTGCGAGACACCCTCAGGACTTCCGAAAATATCGGCCCGTCCTCAGGAAAAAGGCTACCGTAAGAAAGAGCTGCTGTTTTCTTTAGATCAAAATCTGACAGACAGGCTGAAAACCATCGCCAAAGAAGAGGGCGCTACGCTCGCGGTTCTTATGCAGACTGTATGGGGCCTGATGCTGCAGAGCTACAACCGGACGGACGATGCCGTATTCGGCGCCGTCGTATCAGGGCGGCCTTCCGTCATTGACGGCGTGGAAAGCATGATCGGGCTGTTTATCAATACCGTGCCGGTACGCATTAAAACGGGTGATGAAAGCTTTAGAGAACTGCTGGGCCGCTGCCAGAAAGAAATGCTTGATTCAGAGGCGTTCAGCTATCATCCGCTTGCTGACATCCAATCTCAGACTGAGCTGAAACAGGATTTAATCGACCATATCATCGTGTTTGAAAATTATCCGATCCAGCAGCAGATGAAAGACGCGGAAAAGGAATCGGATGCACCGTTCCGGATCGGGAATGTCAACGTGTCGGAACAATCGGGCTACGATTTTAACCTCATCATAGCGCCCGGCGATGAGCTGCTCATCAAATTCAGCTACAATGCGAACGTTTATGACGAAGTATGGATAGAGAGCGTAAAAGGACACTTGGAAGAAGCTCTGCGCGGCGCCGCCTTCAATCCCGATGTCCCCGCTGATCGGCTTCCGATGCTCGGACAAAAGGAAAAATCAAGAATAATCGGCGAATTTAATGACACGAAAACAACTTATGAAAGAGACGAAAGCATCATCAGCCTGTTCAGCCGACAGGTGAAGAAAACCCCGGACCATCAAGCGCTTCACGCCGGCGGGCTGACGATGACATACCGGGAGCTCGATGAACGGTCAACTGCATTCGCCCGCACCCTGCTGGAAAACGGTTTGGCGCCAAAGGGAATTGCCGGGATTCTGGCCGAACGCTCACCGGAATTTATCATCGCTGTTCTCGCTGTATTGAAAGCGGGAGGGACGTACCTTCCTCTTGATGCAGAACTGCCAACCGACAGGATCGCCGATATGCTCACTGAGAGCGGAGCACAGCTGTTAACGGTGCAAAAAGGGATTGAGACTGACTTTGACTTTTCTCACATCATCTCTATCCCGGCTGCAGCTGAAAAACAAACCGCTGATGCGGGAAAACTGAATACCGATACAGCACCTGATGACCTTGCCTATATTATGTATACATCCGGTTCAACAGGAAAACCGAAGGGCGTGATGATTTCCAACCGAAACGTCGTATCGCTCGTGTCAAACAGCAATTATACGTCGGCCGGCATGTCGGACCGTCTCATTCTGACAGGGTCCATCGGTTTCGACGCAGTGACGTTTGAAATCTTCGGTGCGCTTTTGAACGGAGCATGCCTTCATGTGGTTGACCGCTCGACAATGCTTGCGCCTGAGAGGTTCGGCAATTATCTTTCATCCAACCGGATTACGATTTTGTTTTTGACGACAGCGCTCTTTAACCAGTTTGCCCAGGCAGATCCGGAGATGTTTTCTGGATTGCACACCTTATATGTCGGCGGAGAAGCATTGTCCCCGGCGCTCATCAATAAGGTCAGACACCGCTGTCCGAATCTCAGCCTTTATAACATATACGGACCGACGGAAAATACGACATTTTCTACCTTTTACGAAATCAGGCACGATTTTTCTCAGCCGATCCCAATCGGAAAACCGATCAGCAATTCAACCGCGTATATCATTGATAAAAACGGCGGACTTGCGCCGATCGGCGTGCCCGGTGAGCTTTGTGTCGGCGGTGACGGGGTTGCCAAAGGCTATTTAAACAGGCCTGACTTAACAAGTGAAGCATTTGTCAGCCACCCGATTCATCCTGAAGAAAAGATCTACAAAACAGGCGACTTGGCACACTGGCTGCCTGATGGAAGCATCGGATACATCAGCCGTATTGACCGTCAATTCAAGATTCGCGGGAAGCGGATTGAGCCGGCCGAAATTGAAGCACGCTTGACTGAAATAGATGGAATCAGGGAATCGGCAGTCATCGTAGCAAAAGAAGGACAAGAAGCAATCCTTTGTGCGTATTATACGGGCGCGCATGTTGAAGAAAAAACCATTCGATCTCTATTGGCCAGGTCGCTTCCCGACTATATGATTCCTCAGTATGTGATTAAGCTTGACCGTATGCCGCTTACCGCAAACGGCAAAGTGGACCGCCGCGGGCTGCCTGCGCCAGAACGGAAAAAAACGTCATCAAAAGCCGTTCCGCCACGAAACTGGGTGGAGCGTGAGCTGATCGACATTTGGACGCCGATCCTCGGCTGCGGGGAGCTGGGCATACAGGATGACTTCTTTGAGCTGGGCGGCCATTCTTTGAAAGCATTGCAAGTGATTCATCAGCTGAAGACCAGGCAGCAGATGGATGTGCCGATTGAAATGATATTTGAATATCCGACAATTGAACAATTGGCTGAAAAGCTATATTCCAGCACACTGTCAGAAGCTGCAGAGCAGCATATCAGCAGACTGAACCAGCCGAAAGGCCGCAATCTTTTCTGTTTTCCGCCTATCTCAGGTTTCGGCATTTTCTTTAAAGATCTTGCGGCGGCATTAAATGGACGGGCTGCTGTGTACGGTTTTAACTTTATTGAAGAAGACAGCAGAATGGAACAATACATTGATAAAATGCTGGAAATCCAGCCGGAAGGCCCTTATATCCTCTTCGGATATTCGGCAGGCGGCAATACGGCATTCGAGGCGGCAAAAGCGATGGAAAAGCGCGGCTTAGAAATCAGTGACGTCATTATCGCAGACGCGTACAGAAAGCTTGACGCACTGCCGCCGCAGCCAACAAACGCAACAGCCGACAACGTCCCGGAAGCCGTCAGAGAAGCAGTCATCAAAAAGACAGAGCGCTATCAAACGTACTGGGCGGAACTGATAAATGACGGCCAAATCGCTGCAAACCTCCATTTTATCGAGGCCGGCATAAAGGAAGAGCACAGTGATAAGACCGAGCCGATGAAATGGGAAGGCGCCACAACGGGACTCTATCAGGAATATCAAGGCGGGGGCGCCCATAAAGATATGTTTGAACCCGCCTTTGCACAGCAAAATGCTGAGGTCATACTGGACATCATTGCAAACAGCGGAAGACGCTTGGAGCGGAATCTGTAACATCCGGCAGAATGGCTGAAGAAGACAAAGGGCAAGATAGGGGAATCAAACTCAGTTTTTTTGGAGGCTTTGACATGACGAACCTATCTTGGCTTACGTATGTAATGATTATTCTTGCCAGCTACCGGCTGACCCATTTGATCGTATTTGATAAGATTACGGAATTCATAAGAAAACCCTTTATAAAGCAAGAAAAAACCGTCGATCAAAACGGGCGCGCCGTCCAAAAAAAAGTCCCTTCCTCCGCATTCGGTTATATGCTGCAATGTTATTGGTGTGCGGGTGTCTGGTGCGCCATATTGATCGGCATCTGCTATTTGGTCTGGCCCCGCTATGCACATCCGGTTATTTTCATTTTGTCCATCGCCGGAGCGCAGGCCATTCTTGAAACTTGTGTCGGCGTCGGAACGAAGATCATTGACGTGCTCGCCGCCATGAAACATAAAAAGTCCTGAAGCGTTTTATTCGCTTTAGGACTTTTTTCTTTCCCTTTTAGGCTGAGAGGAGCAAAGCAGGCTTTCTGATTCACCGCCCGGAATGCTTCGGAATACCGTAAAGCAGAGAGGGGGAAAAACATGAAAAGCTGCCGTTTTAGCATGATATGGTTTTTGGCCGTTGTACTGACAGCCGGCATCTTTACATTCTCAGCATCCGCACAAGCAAGCGGCACTCAGCCGGAGAGAGAAATGAGAGCCGTCTGGATCGCGTCTGTCACCAATATCGACTGGCCCTCTAAAAAAGGGCTGTCACCGGAAGAGCAAAAAAGAGAATACAGCAAGCTGCTGGATGACGTTCAGGAGATGGGGATGAACGCCGTTATCGTCCAAATTAAGCCTGCGGCTGATGCTTTTTATCCATCAGATTACGGGCCTTGGTCAGAGTATCTGACAGGAACACAAGGCAAAAATCCCGGCTACGATCCGCTTGCTTTTTTAGTTGAAGAGACACATAAACGGAATCTTGAATTTCACGCTTGGTTCAATCCTTACCGGATCACGATGAACCACACAAATTTGAATGCGCTTTCAGACGATCATCCCGCGCGTTCCCATCCGGACTGGGTCGCTGCATACGGAAAACAGCTGTACTATAATCCGGGCATTCCGGAAGTAAGACAATTTATAACGGATGGAATCAAAGAGGTGGTCAGCCGTTATGACATTGATGCGGTTCATATGGATGATTATTTTTATCCTTATAAAATTGCCGGACAGGAATTCCCCGATCAGGCGGAATACGAACGGTACGGAAAAGCTCACTTTGCATCAGTTGATGACTGGCGCAGGGATAACGTCAACCGGCTTGTAAAAGAAATCAACCAAACCATCAAACGAGAAAAACCTTATGTCAAATTCGGAATCAGCCCGTTCGGCGTATGGAGAAATGCCGCAGATGACCCGACAGGCTCCGAAACGGCCGCCGGGGTGCGGAACTACGATGATTTATATGCTGATACGAGAGAATGGATCCAAAAAGGATACATTGATTACATCGCACCGCAAATTTACTGGAGCATCGGATTTAAAGCGGCGGCATATGACGTCTTAGCGGATTGGTGGGGAAAAGAAGTGAACAATCGGCCGGTGCATTTATATATCGGGCAGGCAGCTTATAAAATCAACAACAATGCTGATCCGGCCTGGGCCGACCCGGGGGAATACGGAAGACAGATTGCTCTTAACAGGGGATCAGCATGGATAAAAGGCAGCATGCATTTCAGTTTAAAGGATTTAAACCGTAATCCGCTCGATGTGAAAAACCGTTTGATCAAAGACATGTACAGCCGGCCCGCATTAATTCCCGAGATGCCTTGGCTCGGACATTCCGCTTTAAAAAAACCGGCTGTCAAACGGGCGGAGAAGAACGATTCAGGCCATACACTCTATATTGAAGATGCGAAATTCAACGGTAAAAAAACGGCTTATTACGCCATTTACCGCGCAGAAAAGGGAAAGCAGCCTTATTTAGTGGATACAGTCAGAAAAACATCGTCACGGACGCAGACATTTTCAGATACTGATATTCGGGCGGAAGAAGCCTGCACCTATATCGTTACTTCCGTTGACAGGCTACACCATGAGAGCCGTCCCTCCGCAAAACGGACGATTAAATAGCCATTATTAATAAAACTGACAGTTGCGGCGCTGTCAGTTTTTTTGCGGCGGATGAGTCCGAATGTTCAGACTTCATTTGGATGGAATGAATAAAGACCCCCATTAATAAAATGTAGAAAGCAGCAGAAGGAGGAAGGTTAATGAATTTTCAACTGACAAAAGAACAGCAGATGGTGCGCGAAATGGTCAGAGATTTCGCCAAAAATGAAATTGCCCCGAAAGCCCATGAGGTTGATCAATCAGCCGTCTTCCCGATCGACACATTTAAAAAAATAGGCGAACTCGGGCTGCTCGGAATTCCGTTTCCGGAAGAATACGGCGGGGCGGGCGGTGATACCATTTCATATGCAGCAGCGGTCGAAGAAATCGGAAAAGCCTGCGGCAGCACGGGGCTGAGCTACGCGGCAGCCGTGTCACTCGGCGCAAGCCCATTATACTATTTCGGTACTGAACAGCAAAAGCAAGAACATCTTATTCCGCTTGCTTCGGGAAAAGCGCTCGGATCATTCGGGCTGACAGAGCCGAATGCCGGTTCAGATGCCGGCGGCACCCAGACAAGAGCCGAGAAAAAGGGCGATGACTATGTGATAAACGGAGAGAAATGCTGGATCACAAACGCAAATTACGCCCGCACGGTCATTGTCACCGCCGTTACGGGAAAAAACTCCGCCGGAAAACCGATCATTTCAGCTCTCATCGTCCCCACAGACACACCGGGATTTACGATCACAAATCCGTACGACAAGATGGGTGTGAGAGGGTCGGATACGGCCGAGCTTGTGCTTGAGGATGTCAGGGTGCCTGCCGATAACCTGCTCGGTGATCCTGAAAAAGGTTTTAAACAATTTTTATATACATTAGACGGCGGGCGGATCTCGATTGCGGCACTGGCTGTCGGTATCGCTCAAGGCGCGCTGGAGGCGTCGCTGTCATATGCGAAGGAACGCAAGCAGTTCGGCAGTCCGATATCGTCATTTCAAGCCATTCAATTTAAGCTGGCCGATATGGCGATGGAAATTGACCTTGCCAGACAGATGGTGCTTAAAGCGGCATGGCTGAAGGATCAAAACCTGCCATTTACGAAAGAAGCGGCATTCGCCAAGCTTTATGCTTCAGAAATGGCCGTCAGAACGTGCCTTCAGGCCATCCAAATTCATGGCGGTTCCGGTTATATGAAGGAATGCGGTGTCGAACGTATGCTTCGTGACGCAAAGCTGATGGAGATTGGCGAAGGAACGTCAGAAATTCAAAGAATGGTCATCGCAAGACAGCTTTTGAAGTGAAATGAAAACGTTTACCAAGACAGGGATGGAAGGGGGCAGGTCATATGGCTGAACTTATCCATTTAACAGCCGGAAAGCTGCTTGAGCGGACCGCGAAGCTTTTTCCGGATCATGAAGCGGTTGTTTACCCTGAGCGCAGCCTTCGTTATACGTATGCCGAGTTTGACCGGTTATGCCGGCAAACCGCAAAAGGGCTGATGAAGCTGGGAGTTGAAAAAGGAGATCATGTGGCCATATGGGCATCCAACATTCCGGAATGGCTCGCGGCGCAATTTGCAACGGCGAAAATCGGCGCCGTTCTGGTCACCATTAATACCAATTTTCAAATCGCAGAGCTCGATTACCTGCTGGCACATTCAGATGTCTCGTCCCTGATAATCATGGATTCCTACCGGCAGACATCTTATGTTGAGATGGTGAATAAGCTGATTCCGGAGCTGAAAACGTGTGAGCGCGGCAGGCTGCGTTCGAAACGTTATCCATTTTTACGGACGGTGTTATATATCGGTGATAAAAGCCCGCCCGGGATGCACCGTTGGGATTCTTTGCTGAAGGATGCCGAGTCTGTAACGGATGCAGAGCTTGACGGAAGGATGGACAGCCTGGAAAAGGGTGATTGCATTCATATGCAATATACATCAGGTACGACCGGATTTCCGAAAGGCGTCATGCTCTCACATTTTAATATCGTAAATAACGCGGCCAATATCGCAGAATGCATGAAGCTTACTTCATGTGACCGTTTATGTATTCCCGTTCCGTTTTTCCACTGCTTTGGGTGTGTGCTCGGCGTGCTGGCATGTGTTTCCGCGGGTACGGCGATGATTCCGATCGAACAGTTTTCTCCGCCGGCCGTTCTGAAAACGGTGGAGAAAGAAGCCTGCACGGCTCTGCACGGTGTACCGACGATGTTTATCGCCCTCCTAAATGACAGCCGTTTTTCTGAATATGATCTTTCCCACGTCCGAACCGGGATTATGGCAGGCTCGCCATGCCCGGCGGAAGTCATGAGAGAAGTGATCGGCAAAATGGGGATGACCGACATTACAATTGCCTACGGACAGACCGAAGCATCACCTGTTATTACGCAGACAAGAACGGATGATTCATTTGAAAGAAGAGTGGAAACAGCGGGGCGCGCGCTTCCCCATATCGAAGTCAGAATCGTTCGGCCCGGAACATCCCAAGAAGCCGCCCGGGGCGAACAAGGAGAGCTCTGCACCCGCGGATATCATGTCATGAAAGGCTATTATAAAAATCAAGAAGCGACCGAAGAAGCGATAGACAAAGACGGCTGGCTGCATACCGGTGATTTAGCGGTCATGGACGAGGACGGATACTGCAAAATCACGGGCCGTCTGAAAGACATGCTGATCAGGGGCGGCGAAAATATCTATCCGCGCGAGATTGAGGAAATGTTATATCGGCATCCCGCGGTAGCAGACGTTCAGGTCGTCGGCGTGCCTGATCCGAAATACGGAGAAGAGGCCGCGGCGTGGATCAGGCTCAAAGACGGACAAACCGCTTCCGCAGAAGACATCAGAGCCTTTTGCAAAGAACATATCGCCCGCTATAAAGTCCCCAGGTATGTTTTGTTTACAGATGAATATCCAATGACAGCCTCCGGAAAAATTCAGAAATTCAAGCTGCGGGAAAAAACGATTGAAGAGCTCAAGTTAACTTAATGAAAAAGGAGTGCTTCACATTTGTTTAAAAAAGTCCTGATTGCCAACAGAGGAGAAATCGCCTTAAGAATTATCCGCACCTGCAAACGTCTCGGCATCCCCTCGGCAGCTGTGTATTCAGAAGCCGACCGGGACGCGCTGCATGTAAAAGCTGCTGATGAGGCCTATCCGATCGGTAAATCGAGAGTAAATGAAAGCTATTTACATATCGACAGAATCATAGAAGCCGCTAAATCCGCCGGAGCGGACGCCATTCATCCGGGCTACGGGCTGCTGTCAGAAAACAGCCTGTTCGCCGAACGCTGCCGGAAGGAACAAATCACATTTATCGGTCCGCCCGGTGATATCATCGCCAAGATGGGCAGCAAGATAGAAGCCCGAAAAACGATGCAAAAAGCAAAGGTCCCGATCGTTCCCGGTGTTTCAGAGCCATTGCCCGATGTTCACTCCGCCTTAGCCGAAGCCCGTGCCATCGGTTTTCCGGTCATGCTGAAAGCGTCCGCAGGTGGCGGCGGAATCGGCATGCAGATCGTACATTCAGAAGAAGAGCTGGCCAAAGCGTTCGAAGGCAATCAAAAGCGGGCCGCGTCCTTTTTCGGAGACGGCGCAATGTACATGGAAAAGGTCATTGAAAATGCCCGTCATATTGAAATTCAGATACTCGCAGATTCTTTCGGCAACACCGTTCATCTGTTTGAACGTGACTGTTCAGTCCAAAGGCGCCACCAAAAAGTGATAGAAGAAGCGCCGTCACCGTTTGTTGACGATGAATTAAGACAAAGACTCGGTGAAACCGCCGTTAAAGCCGCAAAATCGATCGGCTACCAAAATGCAGGCACAATAGAATTTCTCGTCGACCAAAAGAAACAAATCTATTTTTTAGAGATGAACACAAGACTGCAGGTGGAGCATCCGGTGACAGAAGAAATTACAGAACTGGATCTTGTGGAAGAACAGCTGAAAATTGCCGCTGGGCAGGCGCTGACTTTCTCGCAGAAAGATATCAACCACCGCGGTCATGCGATAGAAGTGCGGATCTATGCGGAAGATCCGGTCACCTTTTACCCGTCACCCGGTACCATCTCGTCTTTTTCCGTTTTAAGACACCCGTCAGTGCGACACGAATGCGCCGTCGAAAAGGGAAGCGTCATTTCTCCGTTTTACGATCCGATGATTGCCAAAATGATCGTCACGGCGAATACGAGAAAACAAGCCATTGAACAACTGAAAACCGCCCTTGGCGAATATCATGTAGAAGGGATTAAAACCAACATTCCGCTGCTGACAAAAATTGCCCATTCAGAAGTGTTTGAAAAGGGTGAGGCGACAACCGGCTTTTTACAAACAATGAACGAGGGGGCGTCAAAATGAGCGTCATAAAAATTCAGATGGCGGGAAACCTGTGGAAAATTCATGTGAAGCCGGGTGATGTCATTGAAGAAGGACAGGAAGTGGCCATCTTGGAATCTATGAAAATGGAAATTCCGATTATCGCTGATGCAGCGGGTACGGTGAAAGAAGTGAAAAAATCAGAAGGTGATTTCACTGATGAAGGAGAGGTCCTGATTGAACTTCAATAAAACGGGAGGTGCAGCATGAACTGTCCGAAACATGTCCGCATCAATGAAGTAGGACCGCGTGACGGCTTGCAGAATGAATCGGCGTGGGTGGATACAGAAGATAAGATTGAGTGGATCAATATGCTGTCAAAAACAGGCCTTTCCTATATCGAAGTGACATCATTCGTGCATCCGAGATGGATTCCGGCTCTTCGTGACAGCCTGGACGTCGCAAAAGGCATTGCCAGATCTGAACATACGGTCTACGCGGCTCTCGTTCCGAACCTCATCGGACTGGAGCATGCGGCAGAAGGCGGAATCGATCAGGCATGTGTATTTTTATCTGCAAGCGAAACCCATAACCAAAAAAACGTAAACAAACCGATTGACCGGACCGTTCAAGAGCTCAGGCGGGTTATTACTGAAGCAAAAGCTGAAAAAATGGCGACGAGAGCTTATCTGTCCACTGTGTTCGGCTGTCCGTACGAACA
Source organism: Bacillus sp. A1 (assembly GCF_042296235.1). Lineage (NCBI taxonomy): Bacteria > Bacillati > Bacillota > Bacilli > Caryophanales > Bacillaceae > Bacillus > Bacillus sp. A1. The sequence continues at coordinate 1,999,678 of NZ_CP141181.1, read as the reverse complement.
GAACGTGCCGGTCGAACAAGTCATCCGCCTGTCAGACACCCTGCTCGAAATGGGTGTTGATGAAATATCGCTCGGCGACACGATCGGCGCGGCAAACCCCTTGCAGGTCATAGCCGTGCTTGAAGCCCTTTTGCCGAGAATTCCCGCCTCAAAAATCGCACTCCATTTTCATGATACAAGAGGAACGGCTCTAGCGAATATCATTCCCGCTCTTGATATGGGCATCACATCCTTTGATACTTCCTCAGGCGGGCTTGGCGGCTGCCCGTACGCCCCTGGATCAGCAGGCAACGCTGCCACAGAAGACGTCATTTATATGCTCGAACAAATGGGGATTGATACCGGGACGGACATGAATAAACTTCTTTATGCCGCCGGCTGGATCGCGGATAAAATAGGCAAAGACCTGCCAAGCAGAAACCTGCAGGCATTCAGAACGAAATGAGAAAGGAGAAGCCATGGGAGATTGCGTCTTGTATTCCGTCTGTCAAGAAACAATCGGTCTGATCACGCTGAACCGCCCGCATGCGGCCAACTCGCTGTCTTCAGAAATGATTGATCATTTACAGCGTGTGATTGAAGACATCAAAAACTCGCCATCCATTCGTTGTGTCATTCTCACCGGCACCGGGAACACATTTTGCGCCGGTGCTGATTTAAAAGAAAGAGCGGGGATGGACCATGAACAAGTCAAACAAAGCGTCAGGCGTATCGGTGAAACGGCCGCATCCATTGAAGCTCTCCCGCAGCCGGTCATTGCAGCGCTGAACGGAACCGCTGTCGGAGGAGGCCTTGAACTCGCTCTCGCCTGTGATATCAGAACAGCCGTCAGCCGGGCGGGCCTCGGCCTTCCTGAAACAGGGCTTGCGATCATTCCCGGAGCGGGCGGAACGCAGAGACTGCCCCGGCTTATCGGCCCCGGCGCGGCAAAAGAATTGATCTATACCGGCCGAAGGCTTTCTGCCGAAGAGGGAAAAGACATGAAGCTGATCGAGCATGTTTGTGAAGCCGATGAACTTATGGAAAAAGCAAAAGCACTGGCCGGCCGCATCGCCGCTAATGGGCCGATCGCCGTCAGACAAGCAAAATCCGCGATAAACAAGGGTCTGGAGACAGATCTCAATACAGGGCTCGAAATCGAACGAAAAGCATATGAACAAGTCATCCCCACACTTGACAGAGAAGAGGGCCTGCGCGCTTTTAAAGAAAAAAGACCCCCTGAATACAAAGGAAAATAAAACATGGAGGGACTCGGATGGATTACGAAAAAGAACGGCAGACACGCAGCAAAACGATTGAAAAGGGAGGAGCCGCGAAATATCACGCAAGCAACGAAAAGAAGGGAAAACTTTTTGTAAGAGACAGGCTGAAGCTTTTATTCGATGACGGCATATCCGTTGAAGACGCTTTTTTCGCCGAGTGCATGTCAGACGGACTGCCGGCTGACGGGGTCGTTACCGGGATCGGAACCATCGGCGGCAGAACCGTTTGTGTGATGGCAAACGACTCAACCGTAAAGGCGGGCTCGTGGGGCGCGAAAACGGTGGAAAAAATCATCCGCATTCAGGAGACGGCGGAAAAGCTTCAGTGTCCGCTCTTGTACTTAGTCGATTCCGCAGGTGCGAGAATTACGGATCAGGTCGACATGTTCCCGGGCAGAAGGGGAGCCGGCCGCATCTTTTATAATCAAGTAAAGCTGTCGGGCCGCATTCCGCAAATCTGTTTATTGTTCGGCCCTTCCGCTGCGGGCGGCGCTTATATTCCGGCCTTTTGCGACATTGTCATTATGGTCGAAGGCAATGCATCCATGTACTTAGGTTCCCCGCGCATGGCGGAAATGGTGATCGGCGAGAAAGTATCGCTTGAAGAAATGGGCGGCGCCCGTATGCATTGTTCCGTATCAGGCTGCGGTGATCTCCTCGCCCCGACGGAACAGGAAGCAATCATGATGGCGCAGACATATCTCAGCTACTTTCCGGCAAATTATACTGAAAAAGCGCCCGTCAACAAATCTAAGAACCCGAAAGCTTTTGAAAAACCGCTCTCAGATGTCATCCCGGCACATCAAAACGCACCGTTCAACATGATGGATTTAATTGAACGTGTCATTGATGAAGACTCATTTTTTGAGATTAAACCGTTATTTGCGCAGGAATTAATAACGGGGCTTGCGCGGATTCACGGACAGCCGGTCGGCATTATCGCCAATCAGCCGCGTGTCAAAGGCGGGGTTTTATTTCTCGATTCGGCGGATAAAGCCGCAAAATTTATCGCTTTGTGCGACGCATTCCATATTCCGCTTCTGTTTTTAGCAGACATTCCCGGATTCATGATCGGAACGAAGGTTGAGCAGGCGGGCATCATCAGGCATGGCGCAAAAATGATCTCCGCAATGGCGGAAGCGACTGTTCCGAAGCTTTCCGTTATCGTCAGAAAAGCCTACGGTGCCGGATTATACGCGATGGCGGGGCCTGCTTTTGAACCGGACTGCTGTTTAGCGCTTCCGACTGCGCAAATTGCCGTAATGGGTCCTGAAGCAGCGGTGAATGCGGTCTACGCAAAGAAAATCAGCGAGCTAGCCCCTGAAGAAAGGCCGGCTTTTATTCAAGAAAAGCGTGATGAATATAAGGAAGACATTAACCTTTACCGGCTTGCCTCTGAAATGGTGATTGACGGCATTGTTCCTGCTGATTCCTTGCGGGAAGAACTCAATAAACGTCTCACTGCTTACATGTCCAAACAACTGACATTCACACACCGGAAACACCCCGTATACCCGGTATAAATAAAAAAAAGACTGCATAGATCCGGCTCACAGCCGTTCTTATGCAGTCTTTTTTCACAGTCTTGATCTCATTTTCTTCACAACAAAATAAACAACAATAAATACGAGAGCCAAGATAATGATCGGAGTTGTATACATTCCGGCATAGCTGTCTACGTCTTTCCACTGTCCCCCGAGCTGATACCCGAGATAAACGAAAATGACAGACCACGGAATAATGGCAAGCGTCGTCAATATGACAAACTTGGAAAGAGGCATTTTCGCAAGGCCGGCCGGGATGGAAATCGCATGTCTGACGACCGGGATAAACCGCGCCGAAAACACAACGCCGGCGCCGTAACGGCGAAACCAGTTTTCCGCAACATCAACATGATGCTTTTTCAGAAGTAAGTACTTGCCGTACTTGTCCAAAAACGGCCGGCCCCCATAACGGGCGATCCAGTAAATAAAGCACTGCGCGATCGTTCCCCCGATCACACCGGCGACAATGGCGCCGATAAAGCTGATCGTGCCTTCTGACACCATATAGCCTCCGTAAGCCAGAACGATTTCACTCGGAATGATTTCGATCATTAATCCGAGCGCAATCCCTAAATAGCCCATACTTGTCAGCCAGGATAATATTTCACTAATAAAATTGCCCACACTGTTCACAACCTCTTTATCTTTTTACCCAATTATATGACTGATTGACAAGCAAAATGGTTACAAATTATTTTTTAGCGCACGATTTCTTCAGATTCTCTTTTTAACACCTCTTCTAAATAAGCTAAAAGTTTCGGTCTCATTTCTTCCCGCAGAAGCCCGATCTCCGTGCCGGCCTTAAAACAGCCGAACTTATCTCCTATATCAAACCGGCTTCCTTCAAGCTCCCGCGCATAAATGCTTCGGGTGCGGCACACTTCGCGCAGCGCGTCTGTCAATTGGATTTCGTTGCCCGCGCCTCTTCCGATCGTCTTCAGCGTTTTAAAAATGGCAGGGGTTAATATGTAGCGGCCCATCACGGCAATATGAGAGGGCGCCTTTTCAACAGCCGGTTTCTCAATCAGATCCTCAACCTGGTACACATGACCGCTCTGCCGCCCCGTCTGTATAATACCATATTTGCTGACATCAGCAGGATCGACGGGCTGTACGCCGATCGTTTCTGTGCCGTGTTGGTTATAGACGTCTATGAGCTGTGAAAGAGCGGGAGTGTCAGATACCATAATATCATCACCTAATAGAACGGCAAAAGGCTCATCTCCGATAAAATGCTCCGCACACAGCACGGCATGGCCTAGTCCGAGCGGTTCTTTCTGACGGATGTAATGAATATTGGCCAAATCGGCGATCTGCTGCATCTCCTTCAGCGTCTCCGTCTTGCCTTTTTCCCGCAGATTGAATTCCAATTCCGCCGACCGGTCAAAATGATCTTCAATCGAGCGTTTGTTTCTCCCTGTAATAATCAGTATATCTTCAATTCCTGACGCTGCGGCCTCTTCGACAATATATTGGATGGCCGGTTTGTCGACAATCGGCAGCATTTCTTTCGGCTGCGCCTTTGTCGCCGGCAGAAATCTCGTTCCTAAACCTGCTGCGGGAATGACCGCTTTTCTCACTTTTTTTCTCATTATCCTCACTCCTGATCCTGTATGTTTTTCAGCGAATCTCCAAATACCCAGATTCGGTTTCCGATAAAATTCATCATCATTCCGCCGATAGTGGCGGCTAACTTACTCACCAATAGCGAACAGCCGCCTTTTTGAAACGCGTAAAGCAGCAAAAAGGTGATTCCCGACGCGGCAAGATTAATCATGAGAAATCGCATGATCTCTTTCCCGTCAGCCTTGCGTTTTACACGAAACGTCCACTTCCGGTTCCATACATAGCTGTTGATGATCCCTGCCGAATAGGAGCAGATCTGCGCCGGAAGATAGGGGACATGACAAGCGGCGAGAAGAAAGAAGACACCAAAATCAATCAGCGTATTGCCGACGCCTACAGTGCAAAAACGGCCTGCTGTCTTTACTTTTTCTTTCAGCATAACGGCATCCGGCTTTGACCTCCCTTCATAAGTAAGATGCGGATCGCTGTCCTATTTGTTGATATGGATTACTTTAACGGACAGTGTTGAATAAACAATTACTAAAATATGAACAAAACATGAAAACGTAATGAGGCTTTGCAAAACTCATTAAGTTAACAGTTTGATAGTTTAGGTTGACATATTCCGTGAGGGGCACTAATATTCTGTATAAGTGTTAACCTTTAATTATTTTGGTTAACATTAATTTTCAAAGTAAGAGAAAGGAGGGGAATATATGCGGGAAGAAACCTATTACAGCGTCAGAATGAGAGCTTCCCGAAACGCCCCCCATGAGCAGGGCGGAAAACACATTTCCGGCGGAGAACGGCTCATCACTTACGGCGGTTTACAGGAAGCGGTAGATGGCTTATTACATAAAGGCTTCTCGCACTCAAGAGGGATACCTGATTTTATGCAAATTCAGCTTGAAAGCGTTAATGAACCGATCGAAACGATCCGCCCTTTGCCGGTTGCTTTCCATCAAACAGACACGCCGGAAAAAGGACAAGCGATCGCCCGCAAGCTTCTGCAAAAGGCGGGGATTCCCCCGCACATGATAGAGAAAGCGTACGAAAACATTGCGGAATATGCAGACGCAAGAGGAGCGGTCCTGTTTGATATCCGGGCAGGAAAACGCATTGACGGCAGAGGAAATAGAGGTGTGCGGGTATCCCGAGTGGATTGGCCGTCACATGATTTTCAAAAATGGGCTTTTACTCACAACATGCCGGAAAATTCACGAATAAAAGAAGCACATGCCATCGCGGCAAAAGTTTGCGCATATCCGGGGATTATTGCTGAATTGTGCTGGTCGGATGACCCTGATTACATAACAGGCTACGTTGCCGCAAAGAAGCTGGGATATCAGCGGATTGCCAAGATGAAAAATGCCGGAGATGAAAGCGGCTGCCGGATTTTCTTTACAGATGGCTCCATAGATACAGAGAGCTGTATCCATTTTTTAGAGAAGCAGCCTGTATTCATTCAGCGGGAGGAGAAATGATGAAACAATCAATGATTGAAAAAAGCAAACAGCATCTTTGGCTGCCTTTCACACAAATGAAAGATTACGATGAAGATCCGTTAATCATTGAAAGCGGAAACGGGATCATGCTGAAAGACATCAGCGGCAAAGAATATTATGACGGCTTTTCTTCAGTATGGCTCAATGTACACGGCCACCGCAAAAAAGAAATGGATGAAGCGATTCAAAAACAGCTTGAAAAAATCGCTCATTCGACCTTGCTGGGTATGACAAACGTTCCCGCAACAGAACTTGCCGAGATGCTGACAGGCATCACACCGGAAAAGCTGACACGCGTTTTTTACTCCGACAGCGGAGCGGAAGCAATGGAAATCGCTCTGAAAATGGCCTTTCAATACTGGAAAAACATAGGGAGACCCGAGAAACAGACGTTTATTTCTATGCAGAACGGCTATCACGGCGATACGATCGGAGCCGTCAGCGTCGGCTCCATTGAACTCTTCCACCATGTGTACGGCCCGCTGATGTTTGAAAGCTACAAAGCCCCGATTCCGTATGTATACAGATCTGAAAGCGGCGACCCCGTACAGTGCCGGGATGAATGCCTTCACGCGCTCGAACAGCTGCTTGCAAAGCACCACGAAGAGATTGCCGCACTTACGATTGAATCGATGGTGCAAGGCGCATCCGGGATGATCGTCATGCCTGAAGGCTTTCTGGCAGGCGTACGAAAGCTGTGTACGGCATATGATGTGTTAATGATCGTTGACGAAGTGGCGACGGGATTCGGCCGCACCGGAAAAATGTTTGCCTGTGAGCATGAAAATGTCCAGCCGGACTTGATGGCGGCAGGGAAAGGCATTACGGGAGGCTATTTGCCGATCGCTGTGACGTTTGCCACAGAAGCCATTTATGAAGCCTTCTACGATGACTACGACAAAATGAAAACATTTTTCCACGGCCATTCCTATACAGGAAATCAGCTTGGCTGTGCCGCGGCAATTGAAAATCTGCGTTTATTCGAATCAGAGCGCATCGTTGAACAAGTCGCCGAAAAATCAAAAACGGCAGCGAAATTTCTTCATGATCTGAAGCAGCTTCCTCATGTCGGCGATGTCCGCCAGCTCGGTTTCATGTGCGGCATAGAGCTTGTGCAGGATAAGGGGACAAAACAGCCTTATACGCCTGAAAAGCGGATGGGATACAAGGTGTCCTTGAAAATGAGAGAGCTTGGTATGCTGACACGGCCGCTCGGAGACGTCATCGCCTTTCTGCCGCCGCTTGCCAGCACAACCGATCAGTTACAAGCCATGATCTCCATTATGAAAGAAGCGATAGCCGAGGTGACCGGCCGTGGATTTTGACGGATGGCTCCTCAAAAGGCTCGATGCGGTGAAAAGAGACGGGCTGTATCGAACGCTGCGAACACAGGAATCCGCTCTCAAAACCAAGGGGCAAAAGCGGCAGACCTGGGCGTCCAATGACTATTTAGGCCTGTCAAAAGATGAGCGGCTGATCACAGCCGCGCAAACGGCGCTGAGCCGGTTCGGAGCGGGAAGCGGGGGCTCACGGTTAACGACAGGAAATACTGTGTGGCACGAAAAACTTGAACAAACAATCGCGGACTTTAAACAGACGGAAGCGGCTTTATTGTTTTCAAGCGGTTACTTGGCGAATATCGGCGTGCTTGCCTCACTGCCTCAAAAAGGCGATGTCATTTTAAGCGATCAACTGAACCATGCGAGCATTGTTGACGGCTGCCGTTTATCAAAAGCGGAAACCATCGTGTACCGCCATATTGATATGGCTGATCTTGAGAAAAAACTTGCCTCCGTCCAGGCTCGGAACCGCCGCTTTATCGTCACAGACGGCGTCTTCAGCATGGACGGCACAATTGCGCCTCTTGACCGCATAATGGCGCTTGCAAAGCAGTACCAGGCATTTGTGATAGCAGATGACGCGCATGCAACCGGTGTACTCGGGGAAAACGGCGGAGGAACCAGTGACTATTTCGGTGTTTGTCCTGATGTTGTCATCGGCACATTAAGCAAAGCTGTAGGAACGGAAGGCGGTTTTGCCGCGGGATCAAACATTTTCATTGATTTTTTGCTGAATCAGGCGCGGACGTTTATTTTTCAGACGGCCCTCCCGCCGTCAATTTGTGCAGCTTCGCATACGGCACTTGACATCATATCAGATATGCACGATACGCGCCGTGAGCTGCAGTCGTCTGTCAAAACGATAAAAACGCGTCTGGCCGATATGGGCTTTACCGTAAGAGGCGGAGATACACCGATTATCCCCGTTATCATCGGTGATGCAAAAACAGCGGTTTCAGCCGCTGCGCTGCTGGAGAAAAAGGGAATCTGCGCCCCGGCCATCCGCCCGCCCGCCGTTCCGGAAGGCGAAAGCAGAATCAGGCTGACCGTTACGGCGGATCGCAGCTTACAGGACATAGACGAGCTGACAGAAGCATTTGATTCCATTAGAAAAGAGCTGAATATAAACAAATGAGAAGTTTTTTTGTCACAGGAACAGATACCGGCGTCGGAAAAACCATCGTTTCTTGCGGACTTGCCGCGGCATTCCGGCAGAAACAGGCGGATATCGGAGTGTTTAAGCCGTTTTTAAGCGGCGTGCCGCGGACTCATCCGGAAAGTGACACCTCGCTGTTGAAAGACATGTCACAAACCGCACTGTCTCATGAAGAAATTACGCCATTTGAATGGAAAGAGCCGCTTGCGCCGTACACGGCCGCCATGCTTGAGGGGAAATCCGTGAGTATGGATGAAGTCATGGCCCACTGGAGTAAGATCAAAAATCGTCATGAGTGTTTCATCATCGAGGGGGCAGGCGGCATTTCCGTCCCGCTTGGTGAAAATTACTTAGTCAGTGATCTGATAAAAGCCTTGGAATTGCCGGCAGTGATTGTCACCAGGCCTGATCTCGGAACCATCAACCACACATATTTAACCGTTGAATATGCGAAAAACATGGGGATAGAGGTTCTCGGCATTATTATCAACGGCGTAAGGAGCAGGCCGGGGCTGGACGAAAAGACGAACCCGAGCATGATTGAAACATTATGCAAAGTTCCGATTTTGGGAATCACACCGAAGCTGGATCACGTTTCACCGGAAAACATTCAACACATGATTGAGAAACATATAGATGTTTCCTCTTTCATGAATCTGACACAAATGGGGAGATAAACATGAATCAATGGATGGATCTTGCAGAGAGAGTGCTGGACGGGGCGGAAGTAACGAATCAAGAAGCGCTGGCCATTTTAAATTGTCCTGATGAGGATCTTTTATTGCTGATGCATGCCGCTTTTCATATCAGAAAACGATTTTACGGAAAAAAAGTAAAGCTGAATATGATTATGAATGCAAAATCAGGCCTGTGTCCGGAAAATTGCGGGTACTGTTCACAATCTTCAATATCAAAAGCGCCGATCGAGTCTTATCGGATGGTGGATAAGCATATATTGCTGAAGGGGGCAAAACGCGCCCACGACCTGAATATAGGGACATACTGTATCGTCGCCAGCGGGCGGGGACCGTCAAACAGAGAAGTAGATCAAGTTGTTGATGCTGTCAAAGAAATTAAAGAAACGTACGGTTTAAAAATCTGCGCATGCCTCGGTCTGCTGAAGCCGGAACAGGCAGAGCGGCTGAAACAGGCAGGAGTAGACCGGTACAATCATAACATCAATACATCACAAAGGAATCACTCAAACATTACGACCTCCCACACGTATGACGACAGGGTCAACACAGTGGAAACGGCGAAACAATCGGGGATGTCACCTTGTTCTGGTGTCATCGTCGGCATGAAAGAGACGAAACAGGACGTCATTGATATGGCGAACAGCTTAAAAGCGCTTGACGCCGACAGCATCCCGGTTAATTTTCTGCATGCGATTGACGGAACTCCGTTAGAAGGGGTAAGCGAATTACATCCGGTGTATTGCCTGAAAGTGCTCGCCTTGTTCCGTTTTATCAATCCGTCAAAAGAAATCCGTATCTCAGGAGGCCGGGAAGTCAACCTTCGTTCGCTGCAGCCGCTGGGACTTTATGCCGCAAATTCGATTTTCGTCGGAGATTACTTAACGACAGCAGGGCAGCAAGAAACAGAGGATCATCAAATGCTCCATGATTTAGGTTTTGAAGTCGAATCCGTTGAAGAAATGAAAGCCGGCCTGCAATCCGCCTGCAATACGGAGGTATAAGATGACGGCGGGCCTATCGATTGCACATCCGTCTCTCCATGCGGATTCGGATTTTTGGAATGACCCTTACCCGTTTTATGAAAAACTGCGATCCATTGATCCTGTTTATAAAGGGACCGTATTAAAATATCCGGGCTGGTATGTCACCGGGTACAAAGAGGCGGCAGCGATTCTGAAAGACACCCGATTTAAAAACCGCATTCCTCTTCCGGAAGCTTCAACGAAATATCAAAATCTATCGCATATCCAGCACGATATGCTGTTATTTAAAAATCAATCAGACCATAAGCGGATGCGGATGCTTATCGGTAAAGAATTTACCGCAAAGACGGCGGAATCACTTCGCCCTTGTATAAAAGAAACGGTTCATGACTTGTTGGATCAAGTCCAAATCAAAAAAAACGCTGACCTTGTTTCAGAGTTTGCCTTTCCATTGGCAAGCCTTATCATTGCGGAGATACTCGGAGTGCCGAAAGAGGAGAGATATCAATTCAGACAATGGACGGCAGACGTCATTCAGGCCATTGATCTTACCCGATCAAGAAAGACGTTAGTCAGAGCCAGCGACACCGCAGGCAGGCTGACGTCATACTTCAGAGATTTGATTCACAAGCGGAAAGCTCACCCTCAGCAAGACTTGATCAGCAGGTTTATTATGGAGGAACAGCTTTCAAAAGAGGAAGTGCTCGCGACATGTATCTTACTTGTCATAGCCGGACACGAGACGACGGTAAACCTCATGTGCAACGGTGTGTTTACTTTATTGAAACACCCTGAACAGCTTAGCGCACTGAGAGAAAACCCCTCGCTTATTGAAACTGCAGTTGAGGAATGTTTGCGCTACGACAGCCCCGCGCAGCTGACGGCACGCACCGCTTCAGAAGACTGTGAAATAAATGGGAAGACCATAAAAAAAGGAGAGCAGGTATATATCCTTTTAGGAGCAGCCAATCGCGATCCAAGCATATTCGATCAACCTCACAAAATGGATATCCAAAGAAGGCCGAATCCGCATCTTGCATTCGGAAAGAACGCCCATTTTTGTATAGGCTCCTCATTAGCGCGTATCGAAGCACAAATTGCAATTCTCACACTGTTTGAGCGGATGCCTAAGCTTCGGCTGGCCGCACACCGCCTTGAATACCGCAAGCTCATTGGTTTTAGGTCGCTCAAAGAGCTTCCGGTTGTCATTGGCTGAATGACCATGCAGGAGGGCCGGATTTTATCGGTTCCTCTTGCAGGAAATAAATGAAAGAAAAAAGAATACATATTTATAAAGCAAAAATCCTCTCTGATCCATCTCACTATCCCTAAAAAACTCACTGCTCAGCCAATCAATATAATGCAGCAAGGGTCTCCTTTTCTTTTGCCCTAACGGAGAATTCACCATGATGCACATTTTTTCAGCCTCAGAAACTGTGCAAAACCGGCATGTTTATTGCTTTATTTTCTCGATTTTTTGTAAGCGCTTACTAATATGAGCAGAAAAGAGGGGGATTTGTGGACATTGTTATTATTTTATTGGCATTAGGCATGCTGATGTTTGCGGCTTACCGGGGCTTTTCAGTCATTTTATTCGCCCCGATTTGCGCGCTGTTTGCTGTGCTCCTGACAGATCCAAGCTTCGTACTTCCTTTCTTCTCGAATATATTTATGGAGAAGATGGTAGGATTTATTAAGCTGTATTTTCCCGTATTTCTTTTAGGGGCCGTTTTTGGCAAGGTTGTTGAAATATCCGGCCTCGCCGAGTCGATTGCAAAAACAATCGTCAAGCTTGTGGGAGCAAAAAGAGCCATTCTCGCCATCGTCTTAATGGGTGCGATTTTAACGTACAGCGGCGTCAGTCTCTTCGTAGCGGTGTTTGCCATTTATCCGTTTGCTAAAAACCTATTTATGAAAGCTGATATTCCCAAGCGTCTGATACCCGGTACGATTGCATTGGGCGCCTTTACATTTACAATGGATGCGCTTCCCGGCACACCGCAAATTCAAAATGTCATTCCGACAGCATTTTTTAAAACAAACATTTATGCCGCTCCCTGGCTCGGACTGATTGGTGCAGCATTTGTGCTTACGGCCGGAATGATTTATTTAGAATCCCGGCGCAAAAAAGCGGCCAATGCCGGAGAAGGCTATGCTGGATTTCAATCTGAAGTTTCCGCTGCAGAGGAATCCTCAGGTCTGGCTAATGAAAAACATACGCCTGTTTTACCTCGGGAGGCAGAATCCAGCCCCGCGCGGCAAGTGCTCGCCTTTGTTCCGCTTATCCTTGTGGGAGTCATGAACAAATGCTTCACGATGTGGCTCCCGCATTGGTACCCTGACGGATTTGATTTTGCGCCGCTCGGTTTAGAAGCGTTCGGGAAGATTGACCTTTCCTCTGTCACTGCGATCTGGTCAGTAGAACTCGCACTGTTCATCGGAATCATGACAACGATTTTGTTCGATTGGAAAAAAGTCCTCTTCAATTTGAAAGAAGGACTGAATGAGGGCATCGGGGGCGCCTTGCTGGCGTCGATGAATACAGGAGCCGAATACGGATTTGGCGGCATCATTGCGGCGCTTCCCGGCTTTAAAATGGTCAGCAGCGGCATATCGCAGACGTTTACTGATCCGCTCGTCAACGGAGCGGTGACGACCACTGCGCTTGCCGGGATTACAGGATCGGCATCAGGAGGAATGGGCATCGCTTTAAGCACGATGTCAGCAGCGTATACAGAAGCAATCAATACATTCCACATCCCGCCGGAGGTCATGCACCGGGTAATTTCGATGGCCTCCGGCGGGATGGACACTCTTCCGCATAATGGCGCCGTCATTACGCTGCTCGCGGTCACCGGGTTGACCCACCGCCAATCTTACAGGGATATCTTTGCCATTACCGTCATTAAAACAGCCGCTGTGTTTGTCATCATCGCCATTTACAGTCTGACGGGCCTTGTGTAGCCAAAACAGAAAGGGGAAACGAATATGGGAAAAGGAAAAGTGATGGACTCTTATCAAGATGCTGCTGCACTGATCAAGGACGGAGACACCCTCATCGCAGGAGGCTTCGGCCTGTGCGGCATTCCGGAACAATTAATTCTCGCGATCAGGGACAGCGGCGTAAAAAACTTGACCGTTGTCAGTAATAACTGCGGTGTTGATGATTGGGGGTTAGGCCTCTTGCTTGCAAACCGGCAGATCAAAAAAATGGTCGCATCCTATGTGGGAGAAAACAAAACCTTTGAACGGCAGTTTTTAAGCGGAGAGCTGGAAGTCGAATTGGTGCCCCAAGGAACGCTCGCAGAAAGAATTCGCGCGGGAGGGGCGGGCATTCCGGCGTTTTACACACCTGCGGGCGTCGGAACATCAGTAGCCGAGGGAAAAGAACATAAGACATTTGACGGACGCACCTATCTTCTGGAGAAGGGAATTACAGGGAACACCGCCATCGTAAAGGCCTGGAAAGCCGATCCTCTGGGCAACCTGATGTTCAGAAAGACGGCGAGAAATTTCAATCCGCTCGCTGCAATGGCAGGCAAAGTGACGATTGCAGAGGCTGAAGAAATCGTCGATGCCGGAGAGCTTGATCCGGATCAAATTCATACGCCGGGTATTTTTGTGCAGCACGTGCTGCTCGGCGGGATTCATGAAAAACGGATTGAGCGCCGCACCGTCCGGCAAGCATGATAAAGGAGGCTGACAGAATGAGAGATAGCAGAAAACGAATGATCAAACGGGCTGTAAAAGAAATTAAGGACGGAATGAATGTGAACTTGGGGATAGGGATGCCGACGCTTGTAGCCAATGAGATACCGAATGATTATAACGTCCTGCTTCAGTCTGAAAACGGCTTGCTCGGGATCGGGCCTTATCCGGCGGAAGGAACGGAGGACCCCGATCTGATCAACGCGGGAAAAGAAACCATCACCGAAGTAAAGGGAGCCTCGTATTTTGACAGTGCCGAATCCTTTGCCATGATTCGCGGCGGCCACATTGATGTAGCGATCCTCGGCGGGATGGAAGTGTCCGAACGGGGAGATTTGGCGAACTGGATGATCCCAGGAAAAATGATCAAAGGAATGGGCGGCGCCATGGACTTGGTCCACGGAGCAAAACGGATTATTGTCATTATGGAGCACGTTAATAAATATGGGGAATCTAAAGTGAGAACGGAATGTACGCTGCCTTTAACCGGCAGGCAGGTGGTCGATCGGCTGATCACAGATTTGGCTGTATTCGATTTTCATGATGGCCGTATGACGCTCACCGAACTGCAGGAAGGTGTAACAATGGAGGAGGTCTTTGAGAAAACAGAAGGTCATTTTACTGTCAGCCAGTCGTTAAAAGACGGGGTCAGACCAAAATAAGGAGGTGCCGTCATGCATTCATTGCTTATTGAAAAAACAGCCGTTGTAACAGGAGCAGCCGGAGGAATCGGGCTTGAAATCGCAAAAGAATTCGCCCGTGAAGGAGCAGCCGTCATCATCTCTGATATAAACGAACAAGCGGGGAAAGAAGCGGCGGCAAGACTGAAAGAAGAAGGCTGTGAAGCAGTCAGCATCACATGCGATGTAACAAATGAAAGACAAGTGGCCGATATGCTGCAGACGGTTGAGAAACAATTCGGACGTCTCGATATCCTTGTGAATAATGCGGGCATTCAGCATGTTGCGCCCATCGAGGAATTTCCCACCGAACAGTTTGAACGGCTCATTCGTCTCATGCTGACTGCGCCATTTATTGCAATGAAGCATGCATTTCCCATTATGAAAAAACAGCAATTCGGTCGAATCATTAATATGGCGTCTGTCAACGGACTGATCGGTTTTCACGGGAAAGCGGCATATAACAGCGCCAAGCACGGCGTCATCGGTTTAACGAAAGTCGGCGCACTTGAAGGCGCGGCTGACGGCATTACCGTCAATGCGCTTTGTCCGGGATATGTGGACACTCAGCTTGTCCGCAATCAGTTAAAGGACATTTCCGCAACAAGGAATGGACCGTACGAACGGGTGCTTGAGGACGTCATCTTTCCGCTCGTTCCCCAACAACGGCTGCTGTCAGTGAAAGAAATCGCTGATTACGCCGTATTTTTGGCCAGCGACAAAGCAAAAGGGGTCACAGGTCAGGCCGTAGTCATGGATGGCGGGTATACCGCTCAATAGTTCTTATATTTTTTTAAAAACAGCCGCTCTGAACGGCTGTTTTTTTATGCCTGAAAACCTTGTTCAGTCAAAAGGCCAATTTACTGCGTCAATCGGTATCCGGGCAGGGTCATTCGCATGTTCTGCGGCGTATTTCGTCCTTGCGGATTTTCCCCATCCAGATCCATCTCTTGCACCGCATTTATAATCAAGCGCAATCAGTTTACAATCCTTCACAGATATACAAATGGATTTTTACAATAAACAGAAAATATGTAATTTCTGACACAATAATGCCAATAGCCCTAAAACATATGAAACATGAAGAGCGCGACCTAAGTGAAGAAGAGCCGGTAACAGGCTCCACCCCGGCTTTCATCATCTCTCTTTAAGACTGATTTTCGGTGAAATCCCCATGTTTTATTTTATGAATAAATATATCTAATTCGTTTGTGAAAACGAACAATAACTCCTCCGAAAGTATTCTATACACATTTGTTATAATCATGCTAGGATGTTAGATAAAGGGATAATTTGTAGGATATTGTATTTTTGCTCAATATGATCGGAGGAATCTCATGAACAATCTTGCCTTTTTATTTCCTGGACAAGGGTCTCAATTTGTAGGAATGGGCAAACAATTTTGGAATGATTTTGTGCTCGCAAAGAGATTGTTTGAAGAAGCGAGCGATGCGATCTCCTTGGATGTAAAAAAACTGTGTTTTAACGGAGATATGAATGAATTGACAAAGACAATGAACGCGCAGCCCGCTATTTTAACGGTCAGTGTGATTGCTTTTCAAGTGTATATGCAGGAAATAGGGGTGGAGCCCCGCTTCCTGGCAGGCCATAGCTTAGGCGAATATTCAGCGCTTGTCTGTGCCGGCGCCCTTTCTTTTCAGGATGCCGTTACACTTGTAAGGGAGCGGGGAATTCTTATGCAAAATGCGGATCCCCATCAGCAGGGGACGATGGCCGCCGTGACACAGCTCTCTCTCCAAACGTTGCAGGAAATATGTTCGAAAGTATCGACGGAAGACTTTCCGGCAGGTGTAGCCTGCATGAATTCAGAACAGCAGCATGTGATTTCCGGACACCGGCAAGCTGTGGAACGTGTCATCAAGATGGCGGAGGAAAAGGGTGCGGCATACACTTATTTGAATGTCAGTGCGCCTTTTCACAGTTCGATGATACGATCAGCCTCCGAACAATTCCAGACTGTTTTACACCGGTATTCTTTCCGGGATGCCGCATGGCCGATCATTTCAAATGTCACCGCGCGCCCTTACAGCAGCGGAAATTCGATCAGCGAACATCTCAAGCAGCACATGACGATGCCGGTTAGATGGACAGAATCGATGCATTATTTGCTTTTACATGGAGTCACAGAAGTTATCGAAATGGGTCCGAACAATGTCTTAGCCGGTCTGCTGAGAAAAACAACGAATCACATTGTACCTTATCCCTTAGGACAGACATCTGATGTTCACTTGCTTTCCAATTCAGCGGAAAGAAAGAAACATATTGTCCGTTTACGCAAAAAACAACTGAATAAATTGATGATTCAATCCGTCATTGCGCGAAATTACAACAAGGATTCAGCGGCTTATTCCAATATGACGACGCCATTATTTACGCAAATCCAAGAGCTGAAAGAGAGAATGAAAAGGCATGAAGACGTGCTTTCAGAACAAGAACTCGAACATTCGATCCATTTATGCAAATTAATTTGCGAGGCTAAACAGCTTCCGGATTGGGAAGAATTGCGGATTTTAAAATAAAGCGCCCAGGAGGGGACCTATGTATACCAGTCAATTCCAAACCTTAGTAGATGTCATTCGGGAAAGAAGCAATATCTCTGATCGCGGGATCCGTTTTATCGAATCCGATAAAAACGAGACGGTTGTCTCTTATCGCCAATTGTTTGAAGAGGCGCAAGGGTATCTTGGCTATTTACAGCATCTCGGCATTAAGCCGAAGCAGGAAATTGTATTTCAAATCCAAGAAAACAAATCATTTGTCGTTGCTTTTTGGGCTTGTATATTAGGAGGAATGATCCCGGTTCCGGTCAGTATCGGAGAAGATGATGACCATAAACTGAAGGTCTGGCGCATTTGGAATATATTAAATCATCCCTTTCTGATTGCCTCTGAAAAAGTATTGGACAAAATAAAGAAATACGCTGCAGAACACGATTTACAGGATTTCCATCATCAATTAAACGAAAAATCTGACGTCATTCAAGATCAAACCTACGATTACCCCGCTTCATTTTATGAACCTGATGCGGATGAACTCGCCTTTATCCAATTTTCTTCCGGATCGACAGGAGATCCAAAAGGAGTCATGTTAACGCATCACAACTTAATACATAACACGTGTGCCATTGGGACTGCCCTACACGTTCATTCGAAAGACTCTTTCTTATCATGGATGCCCTTAACGCATGATATGGGGCTCATCGCCTGCCACCTTGTTCCCTTCATAACCGGAATCAATCAAAATCTGATGCCTACAGAGTTATTTATTCGCAGACCTATTCTTTGGATGAAAAAAGCTCATGAACATAAAGCCAGTATTCTATCCTCTCCTAATTTCGGATACAACTACTTCCTTAAATTTCTGAAAAACGAACCAGACTGGGATTTATCCCACATCAAGGTCATCGCAAACGGTGCAGAACCGATATTGCCGGAGCTCTGTGACGAATTTTTGAAAAGATGCGCAGCATTCAATCTGAAAAGATCCGCCATTTTGAATGTTTACGGTTTAGCGGAAGCGTCGGTCGGCGCAGCATTCTCTAAATTAGGTGAAGAATTCGTTCCCGTTTATTTGCATCGTGACTATTTAAATCTTGGTGAAAGAGCTGTAAAAGTCAGCAAAGAGGACCAAAATTGCGCTTCATTCGTCGAGGTGGGACAACCTATTGACTATTGTCAGCTTCGGATCTCCGATGAAACAAATGAAAGAGTAGAAGACGGAATCATCGGCCATATCCACATCAAAGGAGACAATGTGACGCAAGGGTATTATAACAACCCAGAGAGTACGGAAAAAGCGCTGACTTCTGACGGCTGGGTAAAAACGGGAGACCTCGGATTCATTAGTGAAAGGGGTAACTTAGTCGTAACCGGAAGAGAAAAGGACATTATTTTCGTGAACGGAAAAAATATCTACCCGCACGATATTGAACGGGTCGCGATTGAAATGGAAGAGGTTGACTTAGGAAGGGTTGCCGCCTGCGGTGTATATGATCAAAAGACGCAAAGCGGAGAAATCGTGCTCTTTGTTGTTTACAAAAAATCACCTGAAAAATTCGCACCGCTTGTCAAAGAGATAAAAAAGCATTTGTACAAGCGGGGCGGCTGGAGCATAAAAGAAGTCCTTCCGATCCGAAAACTCCCTAAAACAACCAGCGGAAAGGTTAAACGCTACGAACTTGCCAGACAGTATGAGGCAGGGAATTTTTCAACAGAGTCTGCCGCCATCAATGAATGTTTGGAGAGCAGCCCGGAAACATCCGGACAGACACCCATTCATGAGATAGAAACGGAATTGCTGTCTATCTTTTCCGATGTGCTCAACGGGAAAAAGGTTCACCTCGCTGACAGTTATTTTGATATGGGAGCAAATTCATTACAGTTATCGCAGATTGCCGAGCGCATAGAACAGAAATTCGGACGCGAGCTTGCCGTTTCAGATCTCTTTACGTATCCTTCTATCACTGATTTAGCGGCATATCTGTCTGAAAGCCGGGCTGAAATCAAGCAGGACGCGGCCGCGAAACCAAGCCATGTGACACCGAAAGATATCGCCATTATCGGGATGTCGCTCAATGTCCCGGGAGCGTCAACGAAAAGTGATTTTTGGAATCTGCTTGAAAAAGGTGAGCACAGCATTCGAGAATACCCCGAATCCCGGCTGAAAGATGCGGCGGATTATTTAAAATCCATCCAAAGCGAGTTCAATGAGAGTCAGTTTGTGAAGGGCGGCTATTTAGATGAAATCGACCGCTTTGATTATTCGTTCTTCGGTTTAGCCCCTAAAGCGGCTCAGTTTATGGACCCTAACCAAAGACTGTTTTTGCAGTCTGCATGGCATGCGATTGAAGATGCGGGCTATGCCGGCGGCAGCATGAACGGGAGCCGTGTCGGGGTATATGCGGGGTACTCGAAGGTGGGCTACGATTATGAACGTCTCCTTTCTGCGAATTATCCGGAGGAACTTCATCAATATATCGTGGGCAATCTCCCTTCCGTGCTAGCCAGCCGAATCGCTTATTTCTTAAATTTAAAAGGGCCGGCGGTCACAGTGGATACGGCATGCTCCTCATCGCTTGCCGCCGTTCATATGGCATGTAAATCTTTAATATCCGGCGATTGTGAAATGGCCCTTGCCGGAGGTATCCGAACATCGCTCTTGCCGATCTGTATCGGACTTGATATGGAATCTTCGGACGGGTACACGAAAACGTTCAGCAAAGATTCAGACGGCACGGGCACAGGTGAAGGCGCGGCCGCAGTCTTGCTAAAACCTTTGCAGGATGCTGTTCGCGACGGAGACCATATTTACGGCGTAATCAAGGGAAGCGCGCTGAATCAAGACGGAACAACCGCCGGGATTACAGCACCGAATCCGGCAGCTCAGACTGAGGTCATTGAAACGGCTTGGAAAGACGCGGGCATTGCCCCTGAAACACTGTCTTTCATCGAAGCGCATGGCACCGGAACGAAGCTCGGCGATCCGGTTGAATTTAACGGGCTTTGTAAAGCGTTTGAAAAGTATACGGCAAAAAAACAATTTTGTGCGATTGGTTCTGTTAAATCAAACATCGGTCATTTGTTTGAAGCGGCAGGCATCGTCGGGCTGATCAAATCTGTCCTCATGCTGAATCACAAGAAAAATCCGCCGTTAGCGCACTTTAATGAACCTAATCCGCTCATTCATTTTCACTCTTCACCATTTTACGTAAACCAGGAAGCTGCAGCGTTCACATCCGGTGATGAGCCGCTGCGAGGAGGAGTCAGCTCATTTGGTTTTAGCGGAACAAACGCTCATGTGGTATTGGAAGAATATATTTCTCAAAGTGAGTATGCACCCGAGGATGAACATGGGCCGCACCTGTTTGTTTTATCCGCTCATACTGAAAAATCACTCTATGAACTCGCACAGCAGTACTTGCAATATGTATCGGGTGACAGCCAAGCTTCATTAAAGTCCATTTGCTATACAGCAAGTACGGGCAGGGCTCATTTGGATCATGGCATTGCCATGATTGTATCCGGTAAGCAAGAATTATCGGATAAGCTGACCCGCCTGATTCAGGGAGACAGAAACCTTCCCGGTGTATACATCGGTTACAAGAATATGAAGGAAATGCTGCCTGCCCATAAAGAAGAGCTGAATCAACAAGCAGCCGCTCTGATTAAGCAGCGTTTACGTACGCAAGATGAACGGATCACATGGCTGCATCGCGCAGCCGAATTATTTGTGCAAGGAGCCGTTATCGATTGGCGCGCGCTTTATTCCGGTGAAACTGTACAAAAGACGCCATTGCCCCTGTATCCGTTTGAACGGAGCCGATGCTGGGCTGAAGCTGACCAATTGCGCTTAAACGAGGGCGAAAAGAAAGGAGGAGCAGCATTGAATATCAATCAATCGAAAGCGCACATTGAATCCTTCCTGAAAACTGTAATCAGCAACGCTTCAGGGATCAGGGGAGAGGAACTCGATCTGAATGCTCATTTTATCGGGCTCGGAATGGATTCTATCATGCTGTCACAGGTCAAAAAAGCCATCGCGGACGAATTTGGGGTAGATATCCCGATGGATCGTTTTTTTGATACGTTGACCAACCTTCAAAGTGTCATAGATTACTTGGCTGATACCGTTCCATCGTCCTTTGCATCCGCTCCGCCTCAAGAGAATGTTCCGGCGCAGGAAAAACAGGTCATTTCAGAAGCGCAGCCTGAATCGGATCGCAGAGATGGTCATCAAGAGTATACGCTCGAAAAAATAATCGCATCTCAGAATCAATTAATTCAGGATGCCTTGCAAGCTCAATTAAATAGCTTTAATTTGCTGAGAAACAGCGGACATCATTCCGACGAGAAAGAATACGCTAAAGCGCAAGAGAAATCAATTCCTTCTGTCAAGCAGGGGCCTCCGACCGTCAATGCAGAACAGAAAGCGGCTCAAGAAGCGAAACCCTATGTTCCTTTCCAGCCTCAGAACCTGAATGATCAGGGACACTATACCGCACGGCAAAAACAATACTTAGAAGATTTCATCAAGAAATACGCAGATAAAACGAAAGGTTCCAAACAATATACGGACAACACCCGATTTGCTCATGCAAACAACCGCAATTTGTCCAGCTTCCGTTCGTATTGGAAAGAAATCGTATACCCGATTATCGCCGAACGTTCTGACGGTTCTAAAATGTGGGATATTGACGGAAATGAATATATCGATATCACCATGGGATTCGGGGTTAACCTTTTCGGGCATCATCCTTCCTTTATTACACAGGTTATCGATGATTCAACCCGTTCATCATTGCCTCCGCTGGGCCCGATGTCAGATGTCGCCGGTGAAGTTGCCGACCGGATCCGCACATGTACCGGAGTGGAAAGGGTCGCTTTCTATAATTCCGGAACAGAGGCCGTCATGGTTGCCCTGCGTTTGGCGCGGGCGGCAACAGGAAGAAAGAAAGTCGTGGCGTTCTCAGGATCTTATCACGGGACGTTTGACGGCGTATTAGGGGTTGCTGGCACAAAAGGCGGGGCTGCGTCTGCGAATCCGCTGGCTCCGGGCATATTGCAGAGCTTTATGGATGATTTGATTATTTTACATTACAACAATCCCGATTCGCTGGATGTGATCCGCAGTCTTGGTGATGAATTGGCAGCCGTACTGGTGGAACCGGTACAAAGCCGCAGACCGGATTTGCAGCCGCAGGCATTTTTGAAAGAATTGCGGGCGATCACGCGGCAATCCGGAACAGCTCTGATTATGGATGAAATTATTACCGGATTTCGGATCGGTCTCGGCGGCGCACAGGAATGGTTCGGCATTCAGGCTGATTTAGTGACCTACGGAAAAATCATCGGCGGCGGACAGCCGTTAGGGGTAGTTGCCGGAAAAGCTGAGTTCATGAATGCGATCGACGGGGGTACCTGGCAGTATGGGGACGATTCCTACCCGCAAGACGAGGCGAAACGCACGTTTGTGGCCGGCACCTTCAATACTCACCCGCTTACCATGAGGATGTCATTAGCCGTCCTTCGCCATTTACAAACCGAAGGAGAACATCTGTATGAGCAGCTTAATCAAAAAACAGCCTACCTGGTCGATGAGCTGAATCGCTGCTTCGAACAAGCGCAAGTGCCTATCCGCATGGTTCGATTCGGTTCTTTATTCCGGTTTGTCTCATCGCTTGATAATGACTTGTTCTTTTACCATCTCAACTATAAAGGGGTCTATGTATGGGAGGGACGCAACTGCTTCTTGTCTGCGGCGCATACCACGGATGATATCGAAAATATTATTCAAGCGGTGAAAGACACGGTGGAGGATCTTCGCCGAGGCGGATTTATTCCGGAAGGTCCGGATTCCCCTGATGGCGGAGGCCGTAAAAAGTCCGGGACGCGCGAGCTTTCACCTGAACAAAAGCAGTTGGTTATGGCATCCCATTACGGGAATGAAGCTTCCGCCGCTTTAAACCAGTCCATTATGCTGAAAGTGAAGGGCGAACTGCAGCATACACCATTAAAACAAGCCGTCCGGCATATCGTTGACCGTCATGAAGCTTTACGTACGGTGATTCATCCCGATGACGAGGTACAGCAAGTGCAGGAACGGATGAATATAGATATACCTGTCATTGATTTTACCGGCCTCCCGCATGAACATCGGGGGCCGGAAATCCAAAAATGGCTGACAGAAGATGCCAAGCGGCCGTTTCATTTCCATGAACAAAAGCCTTTGTTTAGAATCCATGTGCTTACATCGGCTCACAATGAACATCTGATTGTGCTCACGTTCCATCATATCATTGCCGATGGATGGTCAATCGCCGTTTTTGTTCAAGAACTGGAGAGCAACTACGCGGCAATAGTACAAGGAAAACCGATTTCGCCGAAAGAGGCAGATGTTTCGTTTCGCCAATACTTAGACTGGCAGCAGGCACAGATTGACAGCGGCCATTATGAAGAAGGGGTCCGTTATTGGCGGCGTCATTTCTCTGAACCGATACAGCAGCCAATTCTGCCAAGCACAGCTTCTGTCCGTTATCCGAACGGGTATGAGGGAGACCGGTGTACCGTCAGGCTTGGACGGCCATTGAGCGAGGCTTTAAGGTCATTAAGCATTCAGATGAAAAATAGCGTATTTGTGACGATGCTGGGCGCATTTCATCTTTTTCTGCACCGGCTTACCAAACAGTCAGGCCTTGTGATCGGGATCCCCGCAGCAGGTCAATCGCATATGAAACAGCATGCTCTGATTGGAAATTGCGTCAATATGATTCCGGTGAAGAACACGTCTTCTTCAGAAAGCACTTTATCCGGTTATCTTGGCAATATGAAAGAAAGCGTGAATCTTGCAATGCGGCACCAAGCCGTCCCGATGACATTGGTGGCCAGAGAGCTTCCGCACGATCAAGTGCCGGATATGCGTATTATCTTTAATTTAGACAGGCCTTTTCGAAAGCTGCATTTCGGAAAGGCGGAGGCGGAGCCCGTTGCATACCCGGTAAAATGCACCCTGTACGATTTATTTCTTAACATAACTGACGCGCATCAAGAATATGTTCTTGATTTCGACTTTAATACGAACGTCATCAGTCCGGAAATCATGAAAAAGTGGGGAGCGGGTTTTACAAAATTGCTGCAAAAAATGGTTGAGGGAGATTCAATCCCTCTTGGCGCCATGATGATGTTTTCCGATGAAGAACAGCATGATTTACAAGCACTTTACGCCGAACACCAGAAGCGGGTCTCTTCAATAGGAAGCAATACGGCAAATTTTACTGAAGTCTATGAGGCGCCGGTAAATGAAACGGAGCGGCAGCTGGCGCGGATTTGGGAGGAACTTTTCGGCCTTGAACGGGTCGGCAGATCAGATCGCTTCCTGGCTCTGGGAGGAAACTCACTCCAGGCGACGCTTATGCTTTCCAAAGTTCAGAAGACATTTCATCAAAAGGTTTCCATCGGACAATTTTTTAATCACCAGACTGTTAAGGAATTA
Source organism: Bacillus sp. A1 (assembly GCF_042296235.1). NCBI lineage: Bacteria > Bacillati > Bacillota > Bacilli > Caryophanales > Bacillaceae > Bacillus > Bacillus sp. A1. The sequence goes on along the minus strand of NZ_CP141181.1, from coordinate 1,975,228 downwards.
GCACGTTTCATTCAGAACGAAACGAAAGTCGTGCACCTCCCGATGAAGGCTGCCGAGAAAAAAGCGTATTACCCGACATCGCCGGCGCAGCAAAGAGTATATTTCCTGCACCAACTGGAACCGGATCAGCTGGCGCAAAATATGTTCGGCCACATCTCAATAACAGGGAAGTACGATGAGCAAGCCCTGATCTCATCTCTTCAACAAGTGATGCAGCGGCACGAAGCGTTTCGCACGTATTTCGACATTATAGATGGCGATATCGTTCAGAAACTTGAAAACGAAGTTGATTTTAACGTTCATGTCCGGACAATGAGCCGGGACGAATTTGATGCCTATTCAGAAGGGTTTGTAAAACCGTTCCGCCTGGACCAAGCTCCGTTAGTTCGTGCGGAGCTGATCAAGATTGAAAACGAGCAGGCAGAACTGCTCATCGATATGCATCATATCATTTCGGACGGTTATTCCGTCAACATCCTTACAAATGAATTGCTGGCTTTATATCATCAGAAACCATTACCGGACATTGAATTTGAATATAAAGATTTCGCAGAATGGCAAAACCAACGGCTGAATGACGATGCCATGAAGCGGCAGGAGACATATTGGCTGGAACAATTTCAAGACGAAATTCCCATCCTTGACCTGCCGACAGACGGTTCAAAAGCGGCAGAACGGTCTTCTGAGGGACAGCGTGTGACATGCTCCTTACAGCCGGATGTCATCCGTTCGCTTCAAGACTTGGCACAAAAGGCGGAAACGACTCTCTATACGGTGCTTCTGGCCGCCTATAATGTGCTGCTTCATAAATATACAGGACAAGAAGACATTGTCGTTGGCACGCCTGCATCAGGAAGAAATCATCCGGATATCGAAAAGATCATCGGTATTTTCATACAAACCATTGGAATCCGGACGAAGCCGCACGCCAATAGAACGTTTACGGATTATCTGGAAGAAGTAAAGCGGCAGACGCTTGACGCTTTCGAAAACCAAGACTATCCATTCGACCGGCTTGTGGAAAAATTAAATGTACAGCGGGAAACAACCGGAAAGTCTCTGTTTAACACGATGTTTGTGTTTCAAAACATTGAATTTCATGAAATCCGGCACAATGAATGTACATTTAAAGTGAAAGAACGAAATCCAGGGGTCTCTTTATATGATTTGATGCTCACGATCGAAGATGCCGGTCAACAGATAGAGATGCATTTTGATTATAAACCGGGACGATTCACAAAAGACACCATTGAACAGATCACCAGACACTATACCGGCATTTTAAACAGCCTTGTTGAGCAGCCGGAGATGACATTGTCTTCCGTTCCTATGCTGTCTGAAACCGAACGGCATCAACTGCTGACGGAGTGTAATGGCACAAAGACGCCGTATCCGCATAAGGAAACGGTATATCGGTGGTTTGAAATGCAGGCGGAACAGAGTCCCGATCATGAAGCCGTTATTTTTGGCAATGAGCGGTATACGTACAGACAGCTCAATGAACGGGCGAACCGATTGGCGCGGACGTTACGGACAAAAGGCGTACAAGCGGATCAATTCGTTGCCATCATCTGCCCGCATCGGATCGAGCTGATTGTCGGAATTTTGGCTGTTCTGAAAGCAGGCGGCGCATACGTGCCCATTGATCCTGAATATCCGGAAGATCGGATTCAATATATGCTGAGAGATTCAAGAGCGGAGGTTGTGTTGACACAGCGCAGCCTGCTGGATCAATTACCGTATGATGGCGACATTGTGCTTTTGGATGAGGAAAACTCATACCATGAGGATCACTCGAATCTTGAATCGGGCAGCGATGCGCATGATTTGGCCTACATGATCTATACGTCAGGTTCCACGGGAAATCCAAAAGGTGTACTCATTGAGCATCAGGGGCTGGCTAATTATATTTGGTGGGCGAAAGAGGTTTATGTAAGAGGTGAGAAAACCAACTTCCCATTATACTCTTCCATCTCTTTCGATCTGACTGTGACCTCGATATTTACACCGCTGGTTACGGGAAATACCATCATTGTCTTTGCCGGCGAAGATAAAAGCGCTGTGCTTTCAGAGATTATGCGGGACTCAAGAATAGACATGATCAAATTGACTCCGGCACATCTGCACGTTATCAAGGAGATGAACATCGCTGGCGGCACCGCAATACGGAAAATGATTGTCGGCGGAGAAAATTTAAGCACCCGTCTGGCCAAAAGTGTCAGCGAGCAGTTTAAAGGCCGGCTGGACATTTTCAATGAATACGGACCGACGGAAGCTGTCGTCGGATGTATGATTTATCACTTCGACGCAGAACGGGACAAGCGGGAATTTGTCCCGATCGGCACTCCGGCTGCCAACACGGATATTTATGTGGCCGATGCAAGCAGAAACCTGGTTCCGTTCGGGGTAATCGGCGAAATATATATCAGCGGACCGGGTGTTGCCAGAGGGTATTGGAACCGCCCGGATTTAACGGCAGAGAAATTTGTTGAAAACCCGTATGTCCCGGGAGCGAAGATGTACAAATCAGGGGATTTGGCTAAGCGATTGAAGGACGGAAATCTTGTATATATTGGGCGCGTTGATGAACAGGTCAAAATCAGGGGACACCGAATCGAGCTTGGTGAAATTGAAGCGGCAATGCATAACGCGGAAGCGGTGCAAAAAGCCGCGGTTACAGTGAAAGAAGAAGAAGACGGCTTAAAACAATTATGCGCGTATTACGTAAGCGACAAGCCTATAGCGGCTGCGCAGCTTAGGGAACAATTGTCATCGCAGCTTCCGGACTACATGGTTCCGTCCTATTTTGTCCATCTGGAGCATATGCCGTTAACATCCAACGGGAAAATAAACCGTAAGGCACTGCCTGCACCAGAAGCGAGTCTGCAGCAGACAGCTGAATATGTTCCGCCGGGTAATGAGACGGAGTCCAAACTGACAGATTTATGGAAGGAAGTGCTCGGAATAAGCCATGCGGGGATCAAACATAATTTCTTTGATCTCGGAGGCAACTCCATCCGAGCTGCTGCCTTAGCCGCCAGAATTCACAAAGAGCTGGATGTGAATCTGTCTCTCAAAGACATATTCAAGTTTCCTACCATTGAACAATTGGCTGACAAGGCGTTACACATGGACAAAAATCGATATGTACCGATTCCGGCTGCAAAGGAAATGCCATATTATCCGGTTTCTTCAGCTCAGAGGCGGATGTATTTGTTAAGTCACACAGAAGGCGGCGAGCTGACTTACAATATGACGGGTGCCATGAATGTGGAAGGGACGATCGATCCCGAACGGTTAAACGCCGCTTTCCGAAAATTAATCGCGCGTCATGAAGCGTTGCGGACCAGCTTTGATTTATATGAAGGCGAGCCGGCACAGCGTATTCATCAGAACGTCGACTTTACGATAGAACGAATTCAAGCAAGCGAAGAAGAAGCGGAAGACCGTGTGCTTGATTTCATCAAAGCGTTTGACTTAGCCAAACCGCCCCTGATGCGGGCCGGACTGATTGAAATTGAACCTGCGCGGCACGTGCTTGTGGTTGATATGCATCATATCATTTCTGACGGCGTGTCCGTCAATATTCTGATGAAAGATTTAAGCCGAATCTACGAGGGGAACGAACCGGACCCGCTCTCTATTCAATATAAAGACTTTGCAGTTTGGCAGCAATCGGACATTCAGAAACGGAACATCAAGAGCCAGGAAGCGTATTGGCTGGATCAGTTTCACGGTGATATTCCTGTACTGGATATGCCTGCGGATTATGAGCGGCCTGCCATACGCGATTACGAAGGCGAATCATTTGAATTTCTTATACCCGAACACTTGAAACAGCGTTTAAGCCAAATGGAAGAAGACACAGGAGCAACACTGTATATGATTTTATTGGCAGCCTATACGATTCTTTTATCCAAATACAGCGGACAAGAAGATATTATCGTAGGAACGCCATCTGCCGGGCGGACTCATTTGGATGTAGAGCCGGTCGTGGGAATGTTCGTCAATACGTTAGTCATTCGCAATCACCCGGCGGGCCGTAAAACATTTGATGCCTACTTAAACGAAGTAAAAGAAAACATGCTGAACGCCTATAAAAATCAAGACTATCCATTGGAAGAATTAATTCAGCATCTGCATCTTCCAAAAGATTCAAGCCGTAATCCTTTATTCGATACGATGTTTGTGCTGCAAAATCTTGATCATGCTGAATTGACTTTCGATTCCCTTCAACTCAAGCCGTATCCATTTCATCATCCGGTTGCCAAATTCGATTTGACCTTGTCGATTCAGGCGGACCGCGACAACTATCACGGACTGTTTGAATATTCGAAAAAACTGTTTAAGAAAAGCAGAATCGAGGTTTTATCAAACGACTACTTACACATCCTATCGGCGATTTTGGAACAGCCTAGCATTCTAATCGAACATATCGGATTGAGCGGCAGCAATGAGGAAGAAGAGAACGCGCTTGATTCTATTCAATTGAACTTTTAGGGAAAAGCATTATTTCTTTAAATTATATAAAATGAGGTGCTCCAATGTCGGTATTTAAAAACCAAGAAACGTACTGGGAAAACCTGTTTGATGAAGAAGACGGCCTAAGCGCATTCCCTTACTTTAAAGCAGCGGATAAAGCATCGTTGGCCCGTACCGGCTACCAGGAAAAATGCATCTGCCGTTCCTTATCTCCGGAAGTATCTCAAAGAATCATGACAATGGCGAATCATTCCGATATGGCCGCCTATCTGATTTTATTGGCGGGTATTGAATGCTTGTTGTATAAATATACGGATCAAACGAGCCTGATTCTTGGCATTCCGACGGTATCGAAGCAAAAAGCCGACCAGTCAGCCGTTAACAACATTGTCCTCTTAAAAAATACGCTTTCAAACGAGAGCACATTTAAAACCGTATTCGGGCAGCTGAAAGAAGCCGTTAATGATTCTCTGAAAAATCAAAACCTGCCGTTTAGAAAAATGGTCCGGCATCTGAGCGTGCAATACAATGACGAGCATATGCCTTTGATTCATACCGTCGTTTCGCTTAACGAAATTCATTCCTTGCAATTTAAAGAAGATACTGCAGCCGATACGCTGTTTCACTTTGATTTGGAGAACAACGGGATTCATTTGAAGCTTTTTTATAACGGCAATCTGTACGATGAGCACTATATCAATCAAATTGTATCCCATTTGGATCAGCTGCTGTCTGTGATCCTGTTTCAGCCTCAAGCCGCGATCCATACGGCAGAGATCTTACCGGAAGCGGAAAAACAGAAGCTATTGTTTGATTTTAACGACACCGTCAGAGATTTCTCCGGGAGCAGAACAGTCTATCAATTATTTGAAGAGCAGGCAGAAAGAACGCCTGAGCATACGGCCGTCAAGTTTAAAAACGACCATTTGACGTACAGGGAACTGAATGAGAAGGCGAACCGTTTGGCAAGAACATTGCGTAATTGCGGGGTTCAACCCGATACGTTAGTCGCCATTCTCGCTGATCGTTCATTAGAGATGATCGTATCCATTATAGCCGTTTGGAAGGCAGGGGGCGCTTATGTGCCCCTGGATCCTGACTATCCAAAAGAGCGGCTTCAATATTTGCTTCATGATGCGGATGCAGACGTTCTCCTTGTTCAGCATCATTTAAAAAACAGTCTCGCCTTTGACGGACCGGTGATCGATTTGAATGATGAAACATCATACCATGCCGATTGCTCATTGTTATCACCAGTAGCGGAACACAGCCATTTAGCCTATGTCATTTATACGTCGGGTACTACAGGAAAGCCGAAAGGGGTCATGGTTGAACACGGCGGCATTGTAAACTCGCTCCAATGGAAGAAGGCGTTTTTTAAGCATTCTCCGGCGGATCGCGTGCTTGTCTTGTACCCGTATGTTTTTGATGCGTTCATTTTAAATTTCTTCGGCCCGCTCATCTCGGGAGCAACTTTGCACCTTTTGCCTAATGAAGAGAATAAAGAAACTTTCGCCATTCAAAATGCCATAAAACAAGAGAGAATTACTCATTTCTCAACTTCTCCCCGTCTTCTGAAAACGATGATCGAACAGATGAACAGAGAGGATTTCATCCATGTTCAGCATGTTGTTGTAGGCGGTGAGCAGCTGGAAACAGATACAGTTGAGAAGCTGCATTCTCTGCAGCCTCGCATTCGGATCAATAATGAATACGGACCGACAGAAAACAGCGTGGTATCTACATTTCACCCTGTTCAGTCCGCTGATGAACAGATCACAATCGGCAGCCCGGTGGCCAACCATCAAGCTTATATTTTAGGAGCGCACCATCAAATCCAGCCGATCGGCGTACCGGGAGAGCTGTATGTCGGAGGAGCGGGAGTGGCCCGCGGCTACCTCAATCGGCCTGAATTGACGGAGGAAAAATTTGTGGAGCATCTGCATGTCCCTGGTCAAAAGATGTATAAAACGGGGGATCTCGCCAGATGGATGCCAGATGGACGGATTGAATATTTAGGGCGGATTGATCATCAAGTGAAAATTCGCGGCTACCGGATTGAGACCGGCGAGGTAGAGGCAGCTATGTTCAACCTGGAAAACGTTCGTGAAGCCGCAGTCGTCGCGCGGGAAGGCGCAGACGGGGCCAAACAATTGTATGCCTATTATGTCGGCGAGTCTTCTCTGACCGCTGCGCAGTTCAGAGAAGACTTATCCCGGGAACTGCCGAATTATATGATTCCCTCCCGTTTTATCCCTTTGGAACGCATTCCGCTCACTTCCAATGGAAAGATTGATCTGAAAGCTTTGCCTGCTGCTGACGAAAATACGCGGACGGAAAACGAATACATACCCCCGCGGAACACAATAGAAGAACTGCTGGCGTCCATCTGGCAAGAAGTATTAGGGGCAGAACGTATAGGAATTCTGGATAATTTCTTTGATTTTGGCGGAGATTCGATTAAATCAATTCAGGTGTCATCCAGATTGTATCAAGCCGGATACAAGGTTGATATGAAGCATTTGTTTAAACACCCCTCGATTGCTGAACTTAGTCAGTTTGTAGCGCCGGTCAGCAGGGTGGCTGATCAAGGAGAAGTGAATGGCGGAACCAAGCTGACCCCGATACAGCATTGGTTTTTTGAGCAAAAAATGCCGCATGCACACCATTACAATCAGGCCGTCATGTTATATTCGGCGGAAGGCTTTCAAGAGGCTCCGCTTCGCCGGACGATGGAACGGATCGCGTCGCATCACGATGCCTTGAGGATGATTTTTGAAAAAACGCCGGATGGATACGCTCCGCGAATTACAGGAACAGATGAAAGTGAACTATACCATCTGGAAGTGATGAATTATAAAGGGGAAACCGAACCGGCTCAAGCGATTGCCGATAAAGCGAATGAGATTCAAAGCAGCATGGTATTAGACAAAGGGCCATTGATGAAGCTCGGTTTGTTCCAATGTCCGGACGGAGATCATTTGCTGATTGCAATTCATCATTTGCTGATTGACGGAGTATCCTGGCGTATTTTACTCGAAGATTTTGCAAGCGGTTATGAACAGGCAGAACGCGGACAAACGATCCAGCTCCCGCAAAAAACAGATTCGTTTCCATTCTGGGCCGATCAATTGTCCAAATATGCGGCGGAAACCGATATGGAAGAGGAGATTGCGTATTGGACTGAGCTTTCAAGTATAAAGCCTCAGCCATTGCCTAAGGACACTATCAGCGAAAGATCGTTATTAAGAGACAGCGAAGAAGTGACGATTCAATGGACAAAAGAGGAAACGGAGCAATTATTAAAACATGCGAACCGCGCCTACAACACGGATATCAACGATCTGCTGCTGACTTCGTTAGGGCTGGCTGTTCACAAGTGGACAGGCACGGAAGACATTGTCGTGAATTTGGAAGGCCACGGGAGAGAACCGATTATTCCGGATGCTGACATTTCCCGCACGATAGGATGGTTCACAAGCCAGTACCCTGTCGTCCTGAGGATGGAAGCCGGAAAAAACCTGTCGCAGCGGATCAAGATCGTAAAAGAAGGGCTGCGCCGTATCCCTGACAAAGGAATGAATTACAGCATCATCAAATATATATCCGGGCATCCGGAAGCCGACAGCCTGCGGCTGAATCCGGAGATATCGTTTAACTATTTGGGACAATTTGACCAAGACCTGAAGCATCAGGCTTTGCGCATCTCGCCTTTTTCCACAGGGTTATCAATGAACGAAAACCAAGAGAGAACGGCCGTGCTTGATTTGAACGGCATGATTGCCGAAGGGACATTATCACTGACACTGAGCTACAGCAGCAAACAATACGAAAGATCTACTATGGCGCAATTTGCCCGGGGGTTGAAAGAAAGTCTGCAAGAAGTCATTGCGCATTGCGTAAGCCGGCAGCAGACTTCTCTCACACCAAGTGACATCCTGTTAAAAGATATCTCAATCGACGAACTGGAACAGCTTTTGGAGCAGACGCGTGAATTAGGCGAAGCGGAAAATATTTATCCATTAACGCCGATGCAGAAGGGCATGCTGTTTCACAGCTTATTTGATCCGAATTCAGGTGCTTATTTTCAGCAAACGATGTTTGATCTGCATGGAGATCTGGAGATTGATTCATTTTCAAAAAGCTTGGACGGCTTATCGCAAAAATATGACATTTTCCGCACGAATTTTTACAGAGGCTGGAAGGATCAGCCGCTCCAAATCATATTCAAAACGAAAAAAATCGGTTTTCAATTCAATGACTTACGAGAGATGAAGGAATCACAAAAAGAAGCGATGATTCAGCAGTATGCCAGAGAAGATAAGATGCGGGGGTTCGACTTAGAAAAAGGCGCGTTAATGCGGTTATTCATCCTTCGTACGGATGAAAAAACATACCGTTTTATCTGGAGTTTCCACCATATTTTGATGGACGGCTGGTGCCTGCCGCTGATTACAAAAGAAATATTCGAGAATTACTTTGCCTTGCTTCAGCAAAAGCAGCCTGAACAATCATCAATTACTCCGTACAGTCAATATATTGAATGGCTCGGCCGGCAAGATGCGAAAGAGGCCACGGCTTATTGGGATCAGTACTTGGAGGGATATGAGGAGCAAACTGGCCTTCCTAAGGATCACCATGCAGCGGAAGACGGACGATACGTTCCTGAAAAAGTGGCGTGTGACATAAGCTCCGATCTCACTTCGAAAATGAAGCGGACGGCAGGCAAGCATCATGTCACGCTGAACACGCTGCTGCAGACAGCATGGGCGGTTTTGCTGCAGAAATATAACCGAAGCCGGGACGTTGTGTTTGGAAGTGTTGTATCCGGAAGACCTGCTGGAATTCCAAACGTGGAAACCATGATCGGCTTATTCATTAACACCATTCCCGTCCGGTTCCGGTGTGAAGCAGGGACAACGTTTGCCGGGCTTATGAAAGAGGCGCAGGAAAGGGCTGTAGCGTCTCAACAATTTGAGACGCACCCGCTGTACGATATTCAAGCGCGTACAACGCAAAAGCAAGATTTAATTACACATTTAATGATATTCGAAAATTATCCGGTTGATCAGTATATGGAAAGTATAGGCCGCCAGAACGGAACATCCATCAAAATTTCCAACGTACAAATGGAAGAACAGACCAACTACGATTTTAATTTGACCGTTATACCGGGCGACGAGATGAACATCTCTTTTGAATACAATGCAAATGTGTATGAGCGGGCAAGCATAGAGCGGGTTCGGGAACATTTCATGCAAATCCTGCATCAAGTCGTGACAGATGCGGATATCCGGGTGGATCAAGTGGAATTGTTAACGGAAGGCGAAAGAAAAACCCTTCTGCAGACGCTTAACGACACGGCCGCGCCGTTTCCGCAGACGCCGGTTCATCAATTATTTGAAGAGCAATCGCAGCGTACGCCCGATCAAGCAGCCGTCATTGATAAGGATAGGCAGCTCACGTACGGAGAGCTCAATAAGCGGGCCAACCGCCTGGCGCGAACGTTAAGAGCGAAAGGAGTGCAGACGGATCAGCCTGTAGCCATCATCACAAGAAACAGCATCGAATCGGTGGTCGGAATCCTTGCCGTTTTAAAATCAGGCGGAGCCTATGTCCCTATAGATCCGGAATATCCGCAAGACCGCATCCGGTATATGCTGGATGACTCCCAAGCCGGAATCGTTTTAATGCAGCGGGATGTCAGGAAACAGCTTGCCTATGAAGGCGTCACGGTTTTACTTGATGATGAAAGTTCTTATCACCAAGATGGCTCTGACCTTGCTCCGATAAATGATGCGAGCCATTTGGCATATGTCATTTATACGTCAGGTTCCACAGGCCGGCCCAAAGGCGTACTAATCGAGCACCGAGGCTTGTCCAATTATATTTGGTGGGCGAAAGAGGTTTATGTAAAAGGCGAGAAAGCCAACTTCCCATTGTATTCGTCAATTTCTTTTGATCTGACGGTGACTTCTATTTTCATGCCGCTTGTCACAGGCAATGCAATCATCGTCTATGACGGAGAGGATAAAACAGCTCTGCTTGAATCGATTGTGCGGGACCCGAGGGTGGATATCATTAAATTGACCCCGGCCCATTTGCAGGTTTTGAAAGAAATGAACATTGCCGATCAAACGGCTGTCCGTAGAATGATTGTGGGCGGGGAAAACTTAAGCACCCGGTTAGCCCGCAGCATTCATGAACAGTTCGAGGGCCGGATTGAAATATGCAATGAGTACGGACCGACGGAAACCGTTGTCGGCTGCATGATTTACCGTTACGATGCCGCAAAGGACAGGCGGGAATCGGTACCGATCGGAACCGCTGCGGCAAACACGAGCATTTACGTTCTTGATGAAAATATGAAACCCGCACCGATCGGTGTCCCGGGAGAAATCTATATCAGCGGCGCCGGTGTGGCAAGAGGATATTTGAACCGTCCCGAATTAACGGCAGAGAAATTTGTCGATGACCCGTTTGAGCCCGGAGCGAAGATGTATAAGACCGGAGATTTGGCGAAGTGGCTGGCGGACGGAAACATTGAATATGCGGGCAGAATAGATGAACAAGTGAAAATCAGAGGCTATCGTATCGAATTAGGCGAGATCGAGGCGGCACTGCTTCAAGAAGAAGCGATCAAGGAAGCTGTCGTTACAGCCAGAGAGGACGTCCACGGATTTAAACAATTGTGTGCATATTACGTGAGCGGCGGACAAACAACGGCAGCCCGGCTCCGGAAACAATTGTCTCAAACCCTTGCAAGTTATATGGTTCCGGCTTATTTTATCGAGCTTGATGAAATGCCTTTAACTTCTAACGGAAAAATAAACAAAAAAGGGCTGCCTGCTCCGGATTTCGAGCTGCAGGACAGAGCAGAGTATAAAGCTCCCCGAACAAAAGCGGAAGAAATATTAGTTTCTGCCTGGGAATCGGTATTAGGCGCTGAAAACGTCAGTATTCTTGATAATTTCTTTGACCTTGGCGGAGATTCCATTAAATCCATTCAAGTATCCTCCAGATTAAATCAGCAAGGATACAAAATGGAAATCAAAGACTTGTTTCAATATGCAACAATTGCAGAATTGAGTCCGCATATCAAGCAGAATCTGCGTATAGCCGATCAAGGTGAAGTCAAAGGAAAAGTCAGCCTGACTCCTATTCAGCATTGGTTCTTTGATCACATAACGACAGATCAGCATTATTACAATCAAGCCGTCATGCTGCATGCGCCGGAAGGTTTTCAGGAAACGCAGCTTCGTCAAACCCTGCAAAAGCTTGCTGAACATCACGATGCGCTCCGCATGACGTTCCGGACTACAGAAAATGGCTGTGAGGCACAGAATGAAGAAATCGCCCAAAGCGGACTGTACCGCTTAGAAGTCCTGAATCTGAAAGAAGATTCCGATCCGGGACGGACAATTGAAGCCAAGGCTGATGAGATACAAAGCAGTATGCGTTTAAGTGATGGGCCGTTAATGAAAGCCGGGTTGTTTCAATGCGCAAATGGAGATCATCTGCTCATTGCCATCCATCATTTGATTATAGACGGGATTTCATGGCGCATCTTACTGGAAGATATCGTTAGCGGCTACAAGCAAGCCGAGAACGGGCGAGTGATTCAACTGCCGCAAAAAACAGACTCTTTCCAATTATGGGCTAAGAGACTGTCAGAATACGCGCAAAGTGAAACCATAAAACAAGAACAGGAATATTGGACAAAGATCGAACAAACCGAAGTCAAACCGCTGCCTAAAGATTTTCATGAAACCCATACAACTGCAAAAGACAGTGAAACAGCAGCTGTGGAATGGACGAAAGAGGAAACGGAGCTCTTATTAAAACAAGCGAATCGCGCTTATAACACGGAAATAAACGATTTGCTCTTAACTTCTCTGGGTCTTTCCATATCGCATTGGTCAGGACTGGAACAAATTCCGATTCATTTAGAGGGACACGGCCGAGAACAGATTATACAGGATATAGATATCTCCCGCACGGCCGGGTGGTTTACAAGTCTGTATCCGGTTGTGCTGCACGCGCAGCCGGGCAAAGAAATCTCTGATTATATCAAGACGACCAAAGAAGGATTGCGTCAAATTCCGCATAAAGGGATCGGATATGGAATAGCAAGGTACTTAAGCGGCGGAATGCCATCGAAACTCAATCCTGAGATCAGCTTTAACTACCTGGGACAGTTTGACCAAGATTTACAGCAGCATGGGGTTCAATTATCTTCTTATTCTTGCGGTTCAGACTCAAGCGGAAATCAAGAAAGACCGTATGTATTGAATATAAACGGAATGATCACCGAGGGCCGGCTGAAGCTTACGATCAGCTACAGCAGCAAACAGTACGCAAAAGAAACGATCATGCGGTTATCGGAAACGATTCAAAGCCGCCTGCGGACCATCATTACGCATTGCGTTCATAAAGAACAATCGGAACTGACGCCAAGCGATATTTTGTTAAAAGGCATGTCCATTGACGAATTGGATCAGCTCCTCATTCAACTGCCGCATGCAGGTGAGGTTGAAAACGTGTATCCGCTCACTCCGATGCAGAAAGGAATGCTCTTCCACAGCCTGCTGGACGAGGCCTCAAGTTCTTATTTTGAACAAGCATCGTTCGATTTGCAGGGAGAGTTAAAGATTGATTGGTTTAAAGCAAGCCTTGAACGATTATTTGAAACATACGCCGTGCTCAGAACCCGTTTTTACAGCGGCTGGAACGATACTCCTTTACAAATTGTCTATAAAACGCAAACACCGCAAATTCATTTTGCAGATTTGCGTGATAGAGAGGAGCACCTGAGAGAGGATGCAATCGCAGCCTATCAAAGAGAAGATAAGGCAAAAGGATTTGACTTGGCTCAGGATCGGCTGATGCGCATAGCGATTTTCCGTATGGAAGACCGCAAATATCATTTGATTTGGAGCTTCCATCATATTGTGATGGATGGCTGGTGCCTGTCTCTTATCACGAAGGAAGTGTTTGATCATTATAGCGCCTTACAGGAAGGCAGGGAACCAGAACCGTCATCGGCAGCTCCTTACAGCGACTATATCGAGTGGCTTGACCGCCAAGATCAGGGAGCGGCAAAGCGGTACTGGAGCGGGTATCTTGAAGGATATAAAGGTGAAACCACGCTTCTTCATAAAATAGAGCAGCATGAACAAAAAGAATACGCCTATGCCAATGTGATCTGCCGATTTAATCACGAACAGACAAAACAATTACAGCAGATCGCAAATCAGCATCAGGTTACATTAAATACGTTGATCCAAACGTTATGGGCAGTTTTATTACAGAAATACAGCGGGTCCGCAGACGTTGTCTTCGGCAGTGTTGTGTCGGGAAGGCCGGCGGAAATTCCTGATGTGGAACAGATGATCGGCCTGTTCATCAATACCATTCCGGTTCGCATCCGCTGCGATGAAGACAGCACTTTTGCTGATACGATGCAAATGGTTCAACAAAACGCGCTGGCTTCCCAATCGTACGATACCTATCCTTTATACGAAATTCAGGCCCAAACGGAACAAAAGCAAAACTTAATTGATCATATCATGATCTTTGAAAATTATCCGATAGGGCAGCAAGTCGAAGAGGGTCATGATGCTGCGGATTTAAATATCGTGAATTTCCATATAGAAGAACATACTCATTACGATTTTAATGTAGTTGTCATCCCTGGCGAACAACTCACCATTCATTTTGATTTCAACCAAAATGAATATGGACAATCAGAGGCAGAGCGGATTCGCGGACATTTTGAACAGCTCATTCACCAAATTTTGCAGCAGCCGTCTGTCAAAATAGAAGAAATGGAACTTCTGACGCAGCAAGAAAAAGAACAGCTGCACAGCCGTTTTCAGTCTAACGAAATGCATTACCCACGTGAACAAACGATTCATCAGCTGTTCGAGGAACAAGCACTCCGGACGCCGGACCATGAGGCGGTTATATTCGAGGAGCAGCGTATGACTTACCTTGAGTTAAATGAACGGGCCAATCAACTAGCACGCACTTTACGAGCTGAAGGCCTACAGGCCGACCAGCTTGTTGCGATCATGGCTGAGCGTTCTCTAGAAATGATGGTCGGGATTTATGCAATCCTGAAAGCGGGAGGCGCTTATGTGCCAATCGACCCGGATTACCCGGAGGAACGCATCCGCTACATCCTTGAAGATTCAGGAGCGACCCTGCTGCTGTCACAGCGTCACGTGAAAGAACGGGTTGCTTTTGCAGGAACGGTCATCGATCTCGATGATACTTCCGTTTATGATGATGACGTTTCTAACTTGGAGCCGCTGTCCGGTGCGGGCGATAGGGCATATGTAATTTACACGTCCGGATCGACCGGCAAGCCCAAGGGGGTTATGGTTGAACATCGTCCGGTTATAAACCGGTTGATGTGGATGCAAAAGGCTTATCCGATCGGCTGCGGCGATACGATTTTACAAAAGACAGCGATCACCTTCGACGTCTCGGTATGGGAGCTGTTCTGGTGGGCTTTGACCGGTGCGAAGGTGTGCCTGCTTCCGCTCGGCGGAGAGAAAGACCCTGAGGTGATTTGGAACACAATAGAAGAGCAAAGTATCACGACAATGCATTTCGTCCCGGCGATGCTGCACGCCTTCCTGAAGTTTGCGGAAACACAGACGGCGAGCGGACAGACAAGCAAGCTGCGTACGTTGCGGCAAGTGTTTGCAAGCGGCGAGGCATTAATGCCGGCACATACGGCAAGATTTCATCGCCTTATTACGCCTGTGAACGGTGCCCGACTGATCAACCTGTACGGCCCGACGGAAGCAACGGTCGATGTCTCGTACTTTAACTGCGAAGCGAACCAAGCGTATGCATCAGTACCGATCGGCAAGCCGATCTCGAATATACAGCTGTATATGATGGCACCGGGATCAATGCGTCTACAGCCAGTCGGAGTACCGGGAGAGCTTTGCATCGCAGGCGACGGACTGGCGAGGGGGTACCTGAACCGTCCGGAGCTGACTGCGGAGAAGTTCGTGGATCATCCGTTCGAACCCGGCAAACGGATGTACCGGACGGGCGATCTGGCGAGATGGCTGCCGGACGGTAACATCGAATATTTGGGACGGATCGATCATCAGGTGAAAATTCGAGGATACAGGATCGAACTCGGCGAGGTGGAAGCTCAGCTCTTAAAGATAGGGTCGGTACAGGAAGCAGTAGTCACCGCTCTTGAAGACGGAGACGGAGAAAAGCAGCTATGCGCATACTTTTCAGCGAACACCGAGCTGATGGTGAGCGAGCTGCGAATAGCGCTGTCGCAGGAACTGCCGGGGTATATGATCCCGTCGTACTTTATCCAACTGGAGCGTTTGCCGTTAACGGCAAACGGAAAAGTCGACCGCAAAGCATTGCCGGCACCAGAAGGAGGCGTGCAAACAGGGATCGAATACGTTGCTCCCCGTACAGCGGCGGAAGCGCAGCTGGCGCATATCTGGAAAGAGGTGCTTGGACTTCCGCGTATCGGCGTGAAAGACAACTTCTTCGACATCGGCGGTCACTCGCTGCGGGCAACGACGCTGACGGCGAAGCTGCACAAAGAGATGGGGGTCAGCCTGCCGCTGCGGGAAGTGTTTCGATCGCCAACAATTGAAGAAATGGCAGAAACGATTACCGGAATGAAACACACAGCATATACATCTATCCCGACCGTTGACGCAAAAGAATACTATGCCGTCTCCTCGGCGCAAAAACGGCTGTATATTTTGAATCAGCTGAAAGGCGGAGAGCTGAGCTACAACATGCCGAGTGTCATGAGAGCCGATGGAGCTCTGGATCGGGAACTTGTCGAGAAGGCGATCCGCAAGCTGATTCAGCGCCATGAAACGCTGCGTACCGGCTTTGAACTGATAGATGGAGAACCGGTGCAGCGGATTTATGACGACGTCCCATTTGCAGTGGAATTCACTCAGGCGAAAGAAGAACAGGCGGAAGCCCTCGTTCATGGGTTTGTGCGGGCATTTGACTTGGAGAAAGCGCCGCTGCTGCGGGTAGGACTGATCGAGCTTGCAAAAGACCGCCATTTGCTGCTGTTTGACATGCATCATATCATTTCCGACGGCGTATCTATCAAGAATTTGATTGAAGAGTTCGTTTCATTATATGAAGGAAAAGAATTGCCGCCATTAAGGGTTCAGTATAAAGATTATGCGGCGTGGCAGCTGTCGGATATGCAAAGCGAACGGATGAAGAAACAGGAAGCGTACTGGCTGGATGTGTTCAGCGGAGAGGTTCCGGTGCTGGATATGCCAACCGACTACGGAAGACCGGCTGCGCGGAGCTTTGAAGGAGGACAAATCGAGTTTGTCATCGGACCGGAGTTGACGGAACAGCTGAAAGGCTTGGCGGTGAAGAGCGAAAGCACGCTGTACATGGTGCTGCTGGCTGCTTATACGACCATGCTGGCCAAATACAGCGGGCAAGAAGACATCGTAGTAGGCAGCCCGATTGCCGGAAGAACCCATTCGGATTTGGAAAGCTTAATCGGCATGTTCGTGGGCACACTGGCGATACGAACGAATCCGGTCGGGGAAAAAACATTCCGGGAGTACGTGCAGGAAGTCAAAGAACATACATTAAAAGCATACGAAAACCAGGAGTATCCATTCGACGAACTGGTGGACAAGCTGAATGTGTCCCGGGATTTCAGCCGCCATCCGCTGTTTGACACGATGTTCATATGGCAAAACACAGAACGGGGAGAATTGAGCCTCGATGATGTGCGTTTTACCCCTTATCCGGACAACCATGCGATGGCGAAGTTCGACCTGACGTTCCAAGCGGCAGAAAATGAAGACGGAATTACAGGTATGATCAGTTACGCGGCAGCGCTGTACAAGCAGGAAACTGCGGAACGCATGGCAAAGCACTTTATCCAATTGATCGAGGCGATTGCGAATGATCCGCAGGCGCCGCTTTCATCGCTGGAGATGATCATCGCGAAGGAGAAAGAACAGATTGTGGAGAGATGGGGCCAACCGGCGATAGACTGCCCAAGGGACAAAACAATTCACCAATTGTTCGAGGAGCAGGCGGAGCGCACGCCGGAACATACGGCCGCAGTTTACGAGAAAAGCCGATTCACATACCGTGAGCTGAATGAGCGGGCCAACCGCCTGGCGCGGATTTTAAGAAGCGAAGGCGTGCAGCCTGACCAGCCTGTGGGTATTCTGGCAGAACGTTCTCTGGAAATGATCGTGGGGATTATGGCGATCCTGAAAGCCGGGGGCGCGTATGTGCCGATGGATCCGGACAGTCCGCAGGAACGCATCCGCTATATTCTGGAGGATTCAGGAGCAAAGGTTCTGCTGGCACAGCCCCATTTACAAGATCGTGTATCCTTTGCCGGAGAGATTTTACTGCTGAATGACGAACGAATGAACAGCGGGGACGGCTCGAATCTGGTGACGGCAGCCGGACCGGATCACTTGGCGTATGTGATCTACACATCAGGCACAACCGGCAAGCCAAAAGGCACGCTGATTGAGCATCGCCAGGTCCTTCATTTGATGGAGGGGCTCCGCGGACAAGTGTACGGTGCTTATGATTCGGGATTGCGTGTGTCTCTGTTGGCACCGTACTATTTCGACGCATCGGTCAAGCAAATTTTCGCGGCACTGTTAGGGGGACATGCACTGTATATCGTCCCTAAAGCATCAGTATCAGACGGTTATACCTTGTCAAACTATTATCGCACCCACCGCATTGACGTAACAGACGGAACACCGTCACATTTGCAATTGCTTATCGCTGCAGACAGCCTTCATGGGATAACGATCCGGCACATGCTTATTGGAGGAGAGGCGCTCCCGCAGGCGACGGCGGCGCAATTGCTTGAATTGTTCGCTTCGAACGGGTCATCAATGCCGCTCATAACCAATGTATACGGTCCGACGGAAACCTGTGTGGATGCATCGGTCTTTCATATCGTACCGGGGACATTGGCATCCGCTGACGACGGCGGTTACGTGCCGATCGGCAAACCGCTGGGCAACAACCGTGTGTATATTGTTGATTCCCATGATCAAATGCTGCCTATAGGTGTAAAGGGTGAGCTGTGCATCGCCGGAGACGGAGTAGGACGAGGGTATCTGAACTTGCCTGAATTAACGGGTGAAAAGTTTGTGGCCGATCCGTTTGTAATCGGAGAGCGGATGTATAAAACAGGCGATCTTGCCCGTTACCTGCCGGATGGAAACATTGAATATGCCGGAAGAAAGGATCATCAGGTTAAAATTCGCGGTTACCGGATCGAACTTGGCGAGGTGGAAGCCGCTCTTCTCAACATCGAGCATGTACAAGAAGCGGTGATCCTGGCCAGAGAAAATGCAGAGGGGCAAAGCGATTTGTATGCCTATTATACAGGGGAGAAGTCACTGCCGATCAATCAGCTTAAAGAAAAACTCTCCGATCAAATACCAGGCTACATGGTTCCTTCATACTTGATGCAGCTGGAGCAAATGCCGTTAACCTCCAATGGAAAAGTGAATCGCAGCGCGTTACCGCTGCCTGAAGCAGGCTTGCAGACCGGGATTGACTATGTTGCTCCAAGGACAAAACCGGAAGAGCAGCTGGTTCACATCTGGAAAGAAGTATTGAAGGTAGAACAAGTCGGCGTAAAAGATAACTTTTTCGATCTCGGCGGGCATTCGTTACGGGGGATGACGCTCGTTACCAAGATCCATAAGCAATTCGACAAAAGTATTTCATTGAGAGAAGTGTTTCAATACCCGACGATTGAAGAAATGGCGAGGGTCATTGCAGGCGCGGAAACCAGCGGACCGGATGAAATCCCTGTTGCAGAAGCCAAAGATGTTTATCCTGTATCTTCTGTACAAAAGATGGTTTACCTGTCTACACAAATTGAAGGCGGAGAACTAAGTTACAACATGCCGGGGATTTTGACATTGGAAGGCAGGATCGACATGAATCGTTTACAATCTGCGTTCCAAAGTCTGATCCAGCGCCATGAATCGCTACAAACCGGATTTGAAATGGTCCGCGGAGAGCTGGTGCAGGTGATCAAGCCGCAGGCGGATTTCTCTATAGAAAGGTACAAAGCAGCTGATGAGCAGGTCGAGGAGCTGTTCCGCAATTTCGTGCGGCCTTTCGATCTCAGTCAGGCTCCGTTGCTTCGGGCCGGACTCATCGAATTAGAACAGGACAGACATGTTTTCATGTTTGACATGCATCATATCGTTTCAGACGGCGCTTCTATGAATATTTTTGTTGAAGAACTGATTCAATTGTATGACGGCAAAGAATTAACCCCGCTCCGGATTCAATACAAAGATTACACTGTATGGCAGCAGCAGGCGGAGCAGAGGGAACGCATCAAGAGGCAGGAGAACTATTGGCTGAACGTATTTCATGAGGAACTCCCGCCATTTGAGCTGCCGAAAGATTTTGCCAGACCGAGAATTCGAAGCTTTGAAGGCAAGCGATACAATTTCGCTCTCGATGAGACCGTGGTCCAGGGGATAAAACAGATGGAAGAATTGACCGGATCGACCGCTTACATGATCTTGCTGTCAGCCTATAACATACTGCTGGCCAAATACAGCGGTCAGGAAGATATCGTCGTCGGTACGCCTATTGCGGGAAGAATGCATGAAGATTTACAGCATATTATCGGGATGTTTGTGAATACGCTGGCCATCCGTACGGCCCCGGCTGGAGAAAAGACCTTTATGGACTATGTAACGGAAACAAAAGAAACGATGCTGAAAGCTTATGAAAATCAAGAATATCCTTTTGAAGAATTAGTTGAGAAACTGGGAGTGAAACGGGACTTAAGCCGTAGTCCGTTATTCGATACGATGTTTGTTCTGCAAAATACGGAACAAACGGATATCGAATTGGACTCTCTCGCGGTCAGACCATATGAACAAACAAATACGGCGGCCAAATTTGATTTACAGCTGACCTTCGTGATGAATCCGCACGAGATACAAGGAAGCTTTGAGTACTGCACGAAGCTGTTCAAACAGAAAACCATCGCTACGCTGAGCAAGGATTACGCCATGATTCTGTCGGCGATCATAAAAGACCCATCGATTCCTTTAAAAGAAATTCAATTAAGTGAGAAAGTAAACAAAAGTGAACACTTTGCAAGCGAAATCGAATTGAATTTCTAAAAACGGCCGGTACCGGCTGTCCCCGGCATGGTGTTTTTACGAGGACAGCCATCAGCCGGCTAAAACTTACTGGAGGGATATTAATGTCAGAATTTAAGCAACAGGAGTTGTTCTGGAGCAGCATGTTCGATGCGGAAGATCGTCCCAGTGCAATCCCTTCGTTTCAAATGTCGGACTCAACAATAGAGCACGATGCGCCGAGTGCACCCAACCGTATTCACAGTTCATTGAGCTCCGATGTATCCCTGCGCATCATGAAGATGACGAATAAATCGCCAATGGCCGTTTATATGGTTCTCCTGGTCGGAATCGAGTGTCTTTTGTACAAATATACGGGGGAAGAGGGCGTTATTGTAGGTGTTCCGACCTTTGAAGACGAAACCGATGAAGACCTTCGTTTAGATCAAGTCATGTTAATCAAACAAAACATAAATGCGGATGGCACGTTTAAATCCATATTTAATGAATTTAAACATACGCTGAACGGAGCCATCTTACATCAGCACGTTCCTTTCGATAAAATGGCCGGTCCATTAAATCTGAACTACGATTCAAATCATTTGCCAATGATCCACACGATCGTATCACTAGATCAGCTTCACCCCATTCGTTTTATAGAAACGGCCGCTGCTGATACGTTATTTCAGTTTTCCATAGAAAATGATTTGATTCATTTAAAGTTAACTTATAATGAACAAGCTTATGATCTCCAGTATATGATGCAAGTGATCGAACATGTAAACCGGATTTTTTCGATCTTGTTATTCCAACCCGACCTTATGATCCGCCAGCTTAATATTCTGTCAGACTCAGAGACAAATCAACTCATCGCCTATAATCAAACGGCTGCAGAGTATCCAAGAGAAAAAACGATTCATCAATTTTTGGAGGAACAAGCGGGACGTACCCCTGATCAAACGGCTGTTGTCTACGAGGATAGCCGTCTGACGTACCGTGAATTGAATGAAAGGGCGAATCAACTCGCTCGGACACTGCAATCTGAAGGCGTGCATCCGGATCAGCCGGTCGGGATTATGGCCGAACGCTCCCTGGATATGATTGTAGGGATCTTCGGGATCTTGAAAGCCGGCGGGGCGTATGTACCGATTGACCCGGGCTATCCCGAGGAACGGGTTCGATACATATTGGAGGATTCGGATACGAAGTTGTTACTCGTGCAGAATCAATCGCAAGAGAGAGTACCTTTTACGGGAAAAGTGCTGGATATGAAAGATCCGCAAAACTTTTGTGAAGACAGGTCGGATGTAGAGCCGGCTGCTGGTCCGGATCATCTGGCCTATGTTATTTATACATCGGGTTCAACGGGGAAGCCGAAAGGGGTTATGGTTGAGCACCGGTCGGTCATCAATCGGCTGGTGTGGATGCAGGAAAAATACCCTCTCGATGAGCGGGATGCGATTCTGCAAAAAACTGCGATCACCTTTGATGTATCAGTGTGGGAACTGTTCTGGTGGACGATGGCAGGTTCTAAACTGGTGCTGCTGCCAAGCGGAGGAGAAAAGAATCCCGAGCTGATTTTAGATACAATTGCACAAAAAGGTGTCAGCACAATGCATTTTGTACCGGCGATGCTGCATGCCTTCTTGGAATCCATGGATCAGAAGCCAACCGGGATGTTGAAACAAAAATTAGCGTCATTAAGACATGTGTTTGCAAGCGGTGAGGCTTTGAAGCCTGTACATGTCGCAGGCTTCAAACGCATCATCACGTCGGTGAGCCAGGCTCAAATCATCAACTTGTACGGACCGACTGAGGCAACAATTGATGTATCATACTTTGATTGCCAGACGGAAGAAACGTATGCATCGATTCCGATAGGCAAACCGATTTCCAACATTCAATTGTATATATTACATGCTGATTTGGAACATATGCAGCCGACCGGTGTGGCGGGAGAACTGTGTATAGCGGGCGATGGGCTTGCAAGGGGCTACTTGAATCGTCCCGAACTGACGGCCGAGAAGTTTGTAAACCATCCGATTGCAGCAGGAGAACGGATATACCGGACGGGAGACTTGGCAAGATGGCTGCCGGACGGCAATATCGAGTATTTGGGCCGGATTGATCACCAGGTGAAAATCCGAGGTTACCGCATTGAAATCGGCGAAGTCGAAGGCGCTTTTTTTCAGCTGCCGGCGATCAAAGAAGCCATCGTTATCGCCCGGGAAATCGATGGGGAAACATCCTTGTGCGCCTATTATACCGCACAACATGCTTTAACTGCAGGCGAACTCCGTGAAGAGCTGTCCCGGCAGCTTCCATCCTATATGATACCTGCGTATTTCGTTCAGCTGGAAGAGATGCCGCTTACTTTCAACGGGAAAATAGACCGTAAATCCCTTCCTTCTCCAAGAGAGAATCTTACAGGCATGAACTATGAAGCTCCTCGAACAGAACTGGAAAAAATACTGGCCGCGGTGTGGGAGTCGGTCTTAGGCTTAGAACGGGTCGGAATCTCAGATCATTTCTTCGAATTGGGGGGCGATTCCATTAAGTCGATTCAAGTGTCCTCAAGATTATACCAAGCCGGGTATAAGTTTGAAATCAAACACTTGTTTAAATACCCAACGATCTCCGAGCTTGTTCCATACGTAGAGCCGGTAACCCGAATCGCAGAACAAGGAGAAATTAAAGGCCGGGCGCTGCTGACACCGATTCAGCATTGGTTTTTTGACCTGAAATACCCGGAATTACACCATTATAATCAAGCGGTTATGCTTTATTGGAAAGAGGGACTGAATGAATCAAAGCTTCGGGACGTCATGAAGAAGATCACAGAGCATCACGATGCTTTGCGCATGGTCTATGTTCCGACAGAAGATGGATATGAAGCCCGAAATCGGGGGATCGAAGAAGGTGATCTGTTCAGCCTTGAAGTGATCTCATTACGCGAAGAAAAAAATGTGTCCCAGACGATAGAAACCATTTCCAATGAGATTCAGCAATCCATTCAATTAGCCGAAGGACCGCTCATGAAACTAGGATTGTTCCGGTGTCAAGAGGGAGATCATTTGCTGATTGCGGTTCATCATCTGGTCATCGACGGCGTATCGTGGAGGATTTTACTTGAGGATATAGCGGCAGCTTATGAGCAGCTCCAAAACGGCGAAGCGATCCGGCTTCCGAAGAAAACGGACTCTTACCTGTTATGGGCTGAACAGTTGAATCGTTATGCAGAAAGTCAGGAATTCGAAGCGGAAAATCAATACTGGTTCAGACAGAAACATAATCCGCAGCATACATTGCCAAAGGACAATGAACAGGAGATCGGTCTGGCCAAAGACCGGGAAACGGTCATCGTTCAATGGACCGTTGAGGAAACCGAACGTTTATTAAAAAACGCTCACCGGGCTTATTCGACCGATATGAATGATTTATTACTGACCGGTCTGGGAATTGCTATTCATCGTTGGACCGGACATGAAGACATTCTCATTGATCTTGAAGGACACGGCAGAGAGTCTATCATCCCGGATCTCGATATTTCGCGTACGGTGGGATGGTTCACAAGCCTATATCCGGTTTCGCTTCAAATCAAAGCTGATCAGGATATCCCTGGGCGGATTAAAACAGTGAAAGAAAATTTGCGTCAGATCCCCCAAAAAGGAATAGGTTACGGCCTGATCAAATATTTATCCGATCACCCGAAGGCACATGAATGGACCGGACATCCGGAAATACGTTTCAATTATTTGGGTCAATTTGATCAAGATGTCCGGAACGGCAAGATGGAGGTATCCCCTTACTCAAGCGGGAAAACAGCCAGTGACAACCGTCCCTTGACCTATACACTTGATATCAACGGCATGATTTCAGACGGCCGATTGTCGCTGGCCATCAGCTATTGCGGCAAACAATATCAGAGAGAAACAATGGAAGCCTGTGCCGATCTCTTAAAAAACAGCCTGCAGCAAGTCATCGCACATTGTGATGCTCAAGATCAAATTCACCTGACGCCAAGCGATATTTCGTTAAAAGGTATAACGATCGGTGAATTGGATCAATTTGTGCAGCAAACGAGTCATCTCGGTGACATTGAAAATATATACCCATTAACCCCGATGCAGAAAGGAATGTTGTTCCACAGCTTGATCGATTCGGCTTCCGAAGCTTACTTTGAACAAGCCGCTTTTGATCTGAAAGGATTCTTGGATATCGATGCATTCAGGATGAGTTTGGCGCATCTTGCCGAAAAATATGACATTCTTCGGACTCTTTTTTATACAGAATGGAAAGATCAGCCTTTACAGATTGTATTCCGGCAAAAGCCGATTGAAACGGCCGTTGAAGATATTCGCAGCATGAACAGTCACCAGCGCAGCGAGTTTATTGCCGATTTTGCAAGAAGAGATAAGGCGCGGGGATTCAATCTCACCCGGGATGCTTTAATGCGCGTATCGATCCTGCGGACAGAGGAAGACCAAGCGCGATTGATATGGAGCTTTCATCATATTTTAATGGACGGCTGGTGTTTGCCTCTTGTTACGAAAGAAGTGTTTGAAACCTATTATGCGATACTCGAGCAAAGGCAGCCGAAGCGGGGAACCGTCACTCCATACAGCCGATATATCGAATGGCTGGATCAACAAGACCACAAGCAGGCGTCAGCCTATTGGCGTAACTATTTAGAAGGTTATGAAGGGCAAACTGTTTTGTTACAAGAACAATCTTCCGGCCAAGCGAAAGGATACGAAAAAGGTGAGCATGAGTTTCGTTTAGGAAAGCGGCTCACAGACGAAATCAAACAGGCCGCAAGCCGCCAGCAAGTCACCGTCAATACATGGATACAAACCGCATGGGGCTTATTGCTGCAAAGATACAACGGGAGTCAGGATGTCGTCTTCGGCACGGTCGTATCCGGCAGACCGGCAGAAATTCCGGGAATTGAAACCATGGTCGGTTTATTTATCAATACTATTCCCGTACGTATTCATACGCAGCCTGAAATGACAGCTGCACAAGTATTGAAAATGAATCAGGAGCGGGCACTGGCTTCTCAAAAATATGATACATTTCCGCTGTATGACATTCAGGCTCAAACTGAGCAAAAGCAGCAGTTGATCAATCATATTATGGTATTTGAGAATTACCCGGTTGAGAAACAAATAGAACATATGAAGCAGGATGACAACGCATTAGACATTCTCGATTTTCATATGGAAGAACATACACATTACGATTTTACTTTTATCGTGATGCCGGATGGAGAAATTGACATTCGTTTTGTATACAATCGCGATGTTTATGATCAAGCAAGTGTCGAACGGATGCAGACGCATTTCATGCAAATTATGAAGCAAATGGCGGACGATCAGGAAATTCGCGTACAAGACCTTGATATCGTAACAGCGGATGAACGTTCGCTCCTGATAGACAAGTTCAACGATACGGCGGCGGAGTATCCAAAGGAAAAGACGATTCATCAATTGTTTGAAGAACAAGCGGAGCGAACGCCGGAGCACGTGGCGATTGTTTTTGAAGATAAGAAGCTGACGTATCGGGTAGTAAATGAACGCGCCAATCAGCTGGCCCGAACCTTGGTTGCCAAAGGACTTCAGGCCGAGGATCTTGTCGGCATTATGGCGGAACGTTCACCGGAGATGGTGATAGGCATCCTTGCTATTTTGAAAGCCGGGGGCGTTTACGTACCGATCGATCCGGATTATCCGAAAGAACGCATCCATTATATGCTTGAGGATTCTAACGTCTCTATCTTATTATTGCAGCATCATCTTCTGGAAGATACCGATTATCAAAGTCATACTGTCTTCCTTGACGATCCGTCATCATACGGCGCCGAAGCATCTAATCTCAATCTGAACGTGATGCCAAATCAATTAGCCTACGTTATTTATACATCAGGAACAACGGGGAATCCGAAAGGCACGCTCATTGAACATAAAAACGTGGTTCGTCTGTTATTTAACAACAAAAATGTTTTTGATTTTAACGCATCGGACACTTGGACTTTGTTTCATTCCTTCTGCTTTGATTTTTCAGTATGGGAAATGTACGGAGCGCTGCTGTATGGGGGCAAATTAGTGATTGTTCCAAAACAAATAGCAAAAAACCCGGAAAGGTATTTGCAATTGTTAAAATCGGAAGCTGTGACCATTTTAAATCAAACGCCGAGTTATTTCTATCAACTGATGCAGGAGGAGAGAGAAGATCCCGAATCCAATTTAAACATCCGAAAAATCATATTTGGCGGAGAGGCGTTAAATCCATCCTTCTTGAAAGACTGGAAGCTTAAATATCCTTTAACCCAATTAATCAATATGTACGGCATCACCGAAACCACCGTTCATGTCACATATAAAGAAATCACGGAACGGGAAATCGACGAGGGCAGAAGCAACATCGGACAACCTATTCCTACTC
Source organism: Bacillus sp. A1 (assembly GCF_042296235.1). Classification (NCBI taxonomy): domain Bacteria; kingdom Bacillati; phylum Bacillota; class Bacilli; order Caryophanales; family Bacillaceae; genus Bacillus; species Bacillus sp. A1. The sequence goes on along the minus strand of NZ_CP141181.1, from coordinate 1,948,157 downwards.
TGCAAGCGTATATTTTGGACGAATATCAGCGCATTCAGGTAATGGGCATACCGGGCGAGCTCTATGTGGCAGGAGAGGGACTGGCCAGAGGATATTTGAACCGCCCGGAATTAACGGCTGAGAAATTTGTTGAACACCCGTTTGCCGCAGGCGAAAAAATGTACAAAACGGGAGATGTCGCCCGGTGGCTGCCTGACGGCAATATCGAGTATTTGGGAAGAATTGATCATCAGGTGAAAATCCGGGGCTACCGGATTGAAATTGGCGAGGTCGAAGCGGCTTTATTGCAACTGGAATCTGTCAAAGAATCGGTCGTCATCGCGATTGAAGAAGAGGGCTCAAAGCAGCTGTGCGCCTACTTGTCAGGAGACGATTCATTAAATACGGCGCAGCTGAAGCGTCATTTACTGAACAAACTGCCCGCTTATATGATACCGGCTTACTTTGTACAAATGGAGAAGATGCCGATAACCGCAAATGGAAAAATCGATCGAAAAGCTTTGCCGGCTCCTGAGGGAAATAGGCTCACCGGAACCGAATACGAAGCGCCCGGAACGTTAATTGAAAAGCAGCTGGCCGAGATATGGAAGAACATTTTAGCACTCAGCGACCCGGGAATTAAAGATAACTTCTTTGACGTTGGCGGCCATTCGCTCAAAGTATTGCAAGTTATTCATCAAATCAACGACCGTATGGGAATCAAAATGCATTATCAAGCCGTATACGATTTTCCTACCATCGAAACAATGGCACGCGCCATTCAAGCGGCAGTTTTCGAGTCCAAGACGGATAACGTATTCGTCAAGATGAATCAGAACGGTTCAATCCCTGTGTTCTGTTTCCCGCCTTTAATCGGGTACGGGCTGGTCTATAATGAAATGGCGAAAAGACTTGACGGCCGCTGCACCGTCTATGCCGCTGATTTCCTAGAAGAGCCGTCTTACGAGCAAGAGATCGTTGACCGGTATGCAGAAAGCATGATAGGCATTCAGGAACAAGGGCCCTTTGTTTTACTCGGTTACTCCTCGGGATCGAATTTGGCTTTTGAGGTTGCCAAAGCCTTGGAGAAGCGCGGACGCATCGTATCGGACATTATGATGCTTGATTCTAAAAGAGCCGTTTCGGTGAATTATTTTTCGGAAGAGGAAACCGAAGAGATCATTCATCGGAATCTGGATATCATTCCGGATTATTATAGAGAATTATTAACCATTCCTTCCATTAAGGATAAAATCAGAAGCTATCTCACATATCACAATAAACTGATCAATTCCGGCGCGGTGAACGCCAACATTCATCATTTTCAATGCGGCGAGTTGACCGATAGAGGATGGACGCAATCAACCGCACAGCATTACCTTGAGTACAAATTAAAAGGAGACCATGTGACGATCTTTGACCCTCACAATATCGAAGAAAATACCGATGCAATTCGATCTATTATCAAAAGAATTGAAGAACGGCATCATCACGGACTTGTTCTTGAAGAACAACTGTCAATAGGATCGTTTGCCGGCGACACGAAGTTTGACAAAATGTAAATGATCCAGGGAAAAATGCCGCTGACTGCAATCGGCGGCATTTTTCATAAAAGAGGGTCAGATATTTGCAGCGTTTTCACTCTAAAAATCATTCATTTTACGCATTCTTCATGACCTGTTGTTATCATATTTTTTAAAAACCTAATATGCGGAAACAGGAGGATGTTAAGCTGATGAAAAAGTGCAGCGTATGTTTATTGATTCTTGCTTTATTATTGAGCTGTTTACCTGGGGAATATGCGAATGCGGTAAGCACTCCAATTGCAAAACATGCCGGGAATTCAAATCCGCTTATCGACCATCATCTGGGCGCAGATCCGTTTGCGCTGACCTATAACGGAAGAGTCTATATCTATATGTCAAGCGATGACTATGAATATAATAGCGACGGCACGATTAAGGATAATTCATTTGCCAATTTGAATAAAATATCCGTCATATCTTCAGCGGATATGGTGAACTGGACAGATCACGGAGCGATTCCCGCAGCGGGTGCCAATGGGGCGAATGGCGGCCGGGGGATTGCCAAATGGGCAGGAGCATCATGGGCCCCGTCAGCCGCGGTGAAAAAGATCAATGGTAAGGATAAATTTTTCCTTTATTTCGCAAACGGCGGCGGAGGTATCGGGGTTCTCACCGCAGACAGCCCGACCGGCCCATGGACAGATCCGATCGGAAAAGCGCTGGTAACGCCAAATACGCCAGGAATGTCCGGTGTTGTATGGCTTTTTGATCCGGCAGTATTCGTAGATGATGACGGTACCGGTTACCTATATGCCGGCGGAGGCGTTCCGGGCGGTTCAAATCCCGCACAGGGGCAATGGGCCAATCCTAAAACAGCAAGAGTCATGAAATTAGGGCCTGATATGACGAGTGTTGCCGGAAGTGCATCGACCATTGATGCGCCTTTTATGTTTGAAGATTCGGGAATGCATAAGTATAACGGAAAATATTACTATTCCTATTGTATCAATTTCGGGGGCGCTCACCCGGCCGATAAACCTCCAGGTGAGATCGGCTATATGACCAGCTCAAGTCCTATGGATTCTTTTTCGTATAGAGGGCACTTTCTGAAAAATCCGAGAGCATTTTTCGGAGGCGGCGGGAACAATCACCATGCTGTTTTCAATTTTAAAAACGAGTGGTATGTGGTGTATCATACTCAAACTGTCAGCTCCGCTCTTTACGGGGCCGGCAAAGGATACCGTTCTCCCCATATTAATAAGCTTGTGCATAATCCAGATGGCTCCCTGCAAGAGGTAGCGGCAAATTTTGCAGGTGTCAAACAGCTATCCAACTTGAATCCGTATCACCGGGTAGAAGCGGAAACGTTTGCCTGGAACGGACGGATTTTGACAGAGGCATCCTCAGCACCCGGCGGGCCGGTCAATAATCAACATGTCACAAACATTCATAACGGAGACTGGATTGCTGTTGGAAATGCAGACTTCGGGTCAGGCGGTGCCAAGACGTTCAAAGCAAATGTAGCGTCCGCTCTTGGCGGAAAAATAGAAGTGCGGCTAGACAGTGCAAACGGTAAGCTTGTCGGAACCTTGAATGTCCCTTCGACAGGCGGAACGCAATCCTGGAGAGAAATAGAAACTGCGGTAAGCGGCGCATCCGGTGTTCACAACGTATTCTTTGTATTTACCGGAACTGGTACAGGAAACTTGTTTAATGTTGATTACTGGCAGTTTACACAAAGATAAGCAAAGGGAGACAAAGGTACGTTTTCTTTGTCCATAAACGACATATGAAGGAGAGGGAAAAATGATGTCGAGCGTAAAAAAATCAATTTGTGTATTATTGGTATGTTTCACAATGCTGTCCGTCATGCTCTTAGGACCGGGAGTTACTGAAGTTTCAGCAGCAAGTGATGCAACAGTTAATATATCTGCAGATAGACAAGTGATTCGCGGTTTTGGAGGAATGAACCACCCGGCTTGGATTGGAGATTTGACTGCGCCTCAACGGGAGACCGCTTTTGGCAATGGACAGAATCAGTTAGGTTTTTCGGTCTTAAGAATTCATGTAGATGAAAATAGAAATAATTGGTACAAGGAAGTGGAGACTGCAAAGAGTGCGATCAAACATGGAGCAATCGTTTTTGCTTCCCCTTGGAATCCGCCAAACGATATGGTTGAGACTTTCAATCATAATGGTGACACATCAGCTAAGCGGCTGAGGAACGATAAGTACGCCGCATACGCGCAGCATCTTAACGATTTCGTTAATTTCATGAAGAGTAATGGTGTGAATCTGTATGCGATTTCTATGCAAAACGAACCTGATTACGCTCACGAATGGACATGGTGGACGCCCCAAGAAATCCTGCGTTTCATGAGAGAGAATGCCGGTTCGATTAATGCCCGTGTGATTGCGCCAGAATCATTTCAATACCTGAAAAATATATCGGACCCCATTTTGAACGATCCGCAGGCGCTTAGGAATATGGATATCCTCGGAACCCACCTGTACGGCACTCAGGTCAGCCAATTCCCTTATCCTCTTTTCAAACAAAAAGGAGGAGGGAAAGAGCTATGGATGACGGAGGTATACTATCCGAATAGTGACAACAATTCAGCGGATCGCTGGCCTGAAGCTTTAGGTGTTTCAGAGCATATTCATCATTCAATGGTAGAGGGAGATTTTCAAGCTTATGTGTGGTGGTACATCCGCAGATCATACGGCCCTATGAAAGAAGATGGGATGATCAGCAAACGCGGATACAATATGGCTCATTTCTCAAAATTTGTGCGCCCTGGCTATGTAAGGATTGATGCAACGAAAAATCCTGAACCGAATGTTTACGTGTCAGCCTATAAAGGAGACAATAAAGTCGTGATTGTTGCCATTAATAAAAATAACACAGGGGTCAACCAAAACTTTGTACTGCAGAATGGAACTGCTTCGCAAGTATCCAGATGGATCACGAGCAGCAGCAGCAATCTTCAATCTGGAACGGATCTCAAAGTAACGGACAATCATTTTTGGGCCCATCTTCCGGCTCAAAGCGTGACAACATTTGTTGTAAAGCGTTAAAGGCATCAGCATTGCAATAAGCCAATTTTCTTACTCGAAAAAGAAAATTGGCTTATTTTCTGTGGGAGAGAAGTGTTGATTTTTTTAACGATACACGGACATTGGGTATAATAATGACAATGACTTCAAGGAGTGATCAATATATGTCACGGCTTCACAGCAAAGTATTAATCATAGACGATGAAAAAGAAATTTTGGAACTGATCAAAACCGTATTAATAAGAGAAGGCATTGATCGCGTAGTGACCGCTTCGACTGCCCGTGACGGATTGGCTCAATTTCATCAAGAAAATCCCGATCTGGTGATATTGGATATCATGCTGCCAGACGGTGAAGGCTATGATATCTGCAAGCAAATAAGAGACATTTCACACGTTCCTATTATCTTTTTGTCTGCAAAGGGGGAGGAAACGGATAAAATTGTAGGACTTGCCATCGGCGGGGAGGAAACGGATAAAATTGTAGGACTTGCCATCGGCGGGGACGACTACATTACAAAACCCTTCAGCCCTAAGGAAGTTGCATATCGAGTCAAAGCGCAGCTGAGACGGGTCTCTTACTTACAGCCTTCTCAAACCGGAACCGTAATAAAAAAAGGGCCGTTTGAATTAAACCAACAACAAGCCGAGCTCACCAAAAATGGAGCGGCTATTGAGTTAACACCTAAAGAACTTATGCTTATGACCTATTTTCTGCAGCATCCCAATCGGGTGATCAGTAAAGAAACACTCTATCAAGCGGTATGGGGAGAAGATTTCTTCGGTTCTGACAACACGGTGATGGTTCATATACGCAGGCTCCGTGAGAAAATAGAAAACACCCCATCAAAACCAGACTTTCTCGTCACTGTGAAAGGGTTAGGCTACAAATTTGTTGTAAAGGATGCGTAAGGATGAATTGGCGATTAACAGGCAGATACATGGTATCTGTCATCATAGTGACCATCATTACAGTCTTCATTAATTTATTTATTTTTATGTTTTGGCTCGTTTTCCAGGCGAACACCCAACATGACGAAGAAAGTACACCGGAAACTTTCACAAGATCATTCCGACAATATGTCACGTTATCGAACAATGGTATCACAGTAAACAAAGAGGGCCAAAAAGCTTTAAAAGAGCAGAATGCATGGATTCAAATATTAGATGAAAACGGACAGGATGTTTATCATGATAGAGAACCTAAAGGACTGAAGAAAAAATATACGCCTATTGAAATTGTAAATTTACATAAATATAAGGATGAACAATTATTATCAACCATTTACGCCGGCGGAAAAAAAGTGAACGGCAAGGAGTACAGTTATTTTATAGGGTTTAAAAATCCCTCTCTCGGAAAGTATGTCCTCTCATATGATACCAAGGAATTTGTGACGAAGTTCAATGCAGGGACCATCATATTATTATCAATAGATGCATTGATCGCGTTACTCATTGGCTATCTATTCAGCCGGCAGCTCACAAAACCGCTCGGCCGTGTCATTCAAGGAATCCAGCGGTTAGCTAATGGAGATTATACGATCAAAATGAAAACCAAAGGCATTTATAAAGATGTCTTCTATAATGTCAATCATTTATCGGAACAACTATCTTCAAGCAAAAAAGAAAAAGATAAATTAGAGCAAATGCGTGAAGAGTGGATCAGTCATATTTCTCATGACATTAAAACACCATTAGCATCTATTCAAGGCTATGCAGAAATCATCCAAGATCCAAATTATCATCTAACAGTCGAACAGATCAGAGAGTACGCCCAGATCATTGAGAGTAAATCCCTCTATATGAAAGATGTGATGGAAGATTTAAATTTAACGACAAGGCTGAAAAACAACGATGTGATGTTACATACAGAGCGGGTAAACCTTGTATCGCTGCTGCGGGAAACGTTAATTGATATGTTAAACGATTCTAGATATGCGGATAAGTCCATTGAGCTTCAAACGAACCTGGAAAAGCTGATGCTGAATCTTGATGCGATATTGATTCGGAGAGCGGTCACGAATCTCATTTTAAATGCCCTCGTTCACAATGATCCTGATGTGAAGATCGTTGTACGGCTTGAACAAAAAGAACGGACTCATGTGACAATTAAGGACAATGGCAAAGGGATAGAAGAAGAGGAGCTGGAAAAAGTGTTTGATCGCTATTACAGGGGGACAAATACAGGAACGACGCATGCAGGCTCTGGTCTTGGAATGGCCATAGCAAAGGATATTATCCAAAAGCACGGAGGGGACATCACCATTCACAGCACCGCGGGAGAAGGGACAACGATAGATATACAATTATCATAATGACTATACAAAAAAACGGTTCTGCTGATTAATAACAGAACCGTTTTTTCCTATTGCTCCGAAAATACTTTGATTCCTTTGACAATGTTCCAAATGAAAAAATAGATCGCCACAAGGAATGTAACAGCATACGTCGCAAGCAGGAAAGGCCCGGCGTGCCTGATGTCATTCATACCAAGTAAACCTGAAGCGATGATGCCAATTCCAAAAATCAAATAAGGAATCAGATGCGTCCACAAAGATTTTTTCGCATGATATTTCACATCGTCCTGTCCTAAGAAATAGACGATAATCGGAAACAGAAACGGCGCAAAAAATATACTGAAGTAACATAATGAAGACAAAATTTTATTTTCTCTCAAACCTTTTCACCTCTATGATTTATTGAAGGGGAATTCTTCTGGCTGAATCCCTCACTGAAGTACAATCTTATTGTACAACTCCAACCTTAACCCGTATTAATCCAAACCTTACATCAACCTTACATTAACAAGGACGGGCAAGGGCTCGTCTTCTTACAGCAATCATAAGATTCAATGCCATATTGAGACTCATCACATTCAGCGTGTCTACGTTGGATTCGATTGAAAAATGACGTGTAAAGTCCCGTTTCAGTCCGGTTTTCTTTGTTCTATATGTGTCAGGTATGTCTTATTCAATAGAGATAGAGCAAATTGACAGGCTTTTACACCTCTCAAAAACAAGAAATTAGGTTGATAGACAATCATGAGAAAGATTTTTACAATGAGTTCGAGCTCATAAGAAGTGAAGAGCCAAAATGATGCGAAGGAGGAAAAGATCAGATATGAAACGGTCAATTTCTATTTTTATTACGTGTTTATTGATTGCGGTATTGACAATGGGCGGCTTGCTGCCTTCGCCGGCATCTGCAGCAGGGACAAAAACGCCAGTAGCCAAGAATGGTCAGCTTAGCATAAAAGGTACACAACTCGTAAACCGCGACGGCAAAACGGTACAACTGAAAGGGATCAGTTCACATGGATTGCAATGGTATGGCGATTTCGTCAATAAAGACAGCTTAAAATGGCTGAGAGACGATTGGGGCATCACCGTTTTCCGCGCGGCGATGTATACGGCAGATGGCGGTTATATTGACAACCCGTCCGTGAAAAATAAAGTAAAAGAAGCGGTTGAAGCGGCAAAAGAACTTGGGATATATGTCATCATTGACTGGCATATCTTAAATGACGGCAACCCAAACCAAAATAAAGAGAAGGCAAAAGAATTTTTCAAGGAGATGTCAAGTCTTTACGGAAACACACCAAACGTCATTTATGAAATTGCAAACGAACCAAACGGTGACGTGAACTGGAAGCGTGATATTAAACCGTATGCGGAAGAAGTGATTTCCGTTATCCGCAAAAATGATCCAGACAACATCATCATTTTCGGAACCGGTACGTGGAGCCAGGATGTGAATGATGCTGCAGATGATCAGCTAAAAGATGCAAACGTCATGTACGCGCTTCATTTTTATGCCGGCACACACGGCCAATCTTTACGGGATAAAGCAAACTACGCACTCAGCAAAGGAGCGCCTATTTTCGTGACGGAATGGGGAACAAGCGATGCGTCTGGAAATGGCGGTGTATTCCTTGGCCAGTCGCGGGAATGGCTGAATTATCTCGACAGCAAGAACATCAGCTGGGTGAACTGGAATCTTTCTGATAAGCAGGAATCATCCTCGGCTTTAAAGCCGGGAGCATCTAAAACAGGCGGCTGGCCGCTTACAGATTTAACTGCTTCAGGAACATTCGTAAGAGAAAACATTTGCAGCTACAAAGATTCAACGAAAGAACGCCCTGAAACGCCAGCACAAGATAACCCCACACAGGAAAAAGGCATTTCTGTACAATACAAAGCAGGGGATGGGCGTGTGAACAGCAATCAAATCCGCCCGCAGCTTCACATAAAAAATAACGGCAATGCGACGGTGGATTTAAAAGGTGTCACTGCCCGTTACTGGTATAACGCGAAAAACAAAGGCCAAAACTTTGACTGTGACTACGCGCAGATTGGATGCGGCAATCTGACCCACAAATTTGTGACGCTGCATAAACCTAAGCAAGGTGCAGATACCTATCTGGAACTGGGGTTTAAAACAGGAACACTGTCACCGGGAGCAAGCACAGGGAATATTCAGCTTCGTCTTCACAACGATGACTGGAGCAATTATGCACAAAGCGGCGATTATTCCTTTTTCCAATCAAATACGTTTAAAACAACGAAAAAAATCACATTATATCATCAAGGAAAACTGATTTGGGGAACAGAACCCAATTAGTTAAGCTTTAGGCGGACATCAGCAACGATGTCCGCTTTTATCATCTTAACAGCAATACAAGGAGGTTTACGTGGCGGATGAAACTCTGAAACAGTATATGGGCCTGTACAAATGTTGTTAGCAATCTCAAGAAAGCCCAGGAGTAGATATGATTCACTGAACAAATGTTCAATTTAAATCTAATAATGAAGAGGGCCTAGTCAAAGGCGCTCTTCATTATTAGATAAGACATAATCATTACACAAGATTTATGTCATGGTTCTATATTCATATTTTCATTGTAATAAATTGAAAATATGAATATAATAGGTAGTGATCGCAATACTAACATTGGAGGTTTTATGTGGAAGTTTAAAGAATTAATAAGAGATAAGACATTTAGAAGGTGGGCTCTGAGTATAATTCTGACTATTCCAACTAGTGTGAGTACATTCATTTCATTTCTAGACTTGGATGCTCGTTGTAGATTAATTATTTTACTTATATTAGTAGGGTTGTCGCTAGTCATAATAATTGTTCAATTCATTAGACTACTTTTTATGAATAATATCACTCTTAATCTCAATGGTTCCGAAGTTGAAATTAAAAAAGGTGATATTTTTGAAGTGCCAAGAAATAATTATAAAGTCATTGCATTTAATGAGTATTTTGACACTCAAGTAGATGACGTAATAATCGCCCGCGAAACATTAAATGGTCAATATATAAAGCGTTATTATTCACATCAAGATATCACTGAGTTGGATCAGAAAATTAAAGATGACGTAAAACTTAAAATTGAAGAAAAAAATGTTGAAAGACCTTTTGGAGGAAAAACAACACGTTACAGCTTGGGATCAGTCTTTAAAGATATGGATTTTTTTCTAGTTGCTTTTTCGAAGTTTGATAGGGAAAATCGTGCCCAATTAAAACTAAATGAATATGCAAGCTGCATGCTTAATGTATGGAATGAAATCAATACATTACATGCAAGCAAAGAAGTGTTTATCCCCTTATTAGGTTCTGGAATAACAAGACATGTGGATTCTGATGTTGGAGTCAATGAACTATTACATATAATGTTGTGGACATTTCAGATCAGTAAAGTAAAGTTTAGAGAACCAGCCAAAGTTACAATTCTTTTGTACAAAAATGATCACAAGAAGATCAATTTTTATAAGTTAAAGGAGTTTGAGAAGAATGGGTTATAGGAATGGAAATTATGCTGCTTTCTATGTCAGTGAACCGTTTAGTGAAAGTAGTTTAGGGGCTAATGCAACCAAGGATTTTGTGTCGTATAACATGTTAAGAGCATGGAAAGGAAAAGATAATAACTACCCATTTAATGACTCCCACGATAAAACATACAATGTACGGGACGGTAGTGATTGGGAGAAAACATTAAAGCCAAGATTAAGAAAAAGATTAGATCAATCAAAAAATATAATCTTTTTTTTAAGTAAGCATACTGAAAACAGCAAAGCTTTGCGAGAAGAAATTGATTACGGTATTAATGTGAAGGGGCTACCAGTTATCGTTGTATACCCTGAACTTTCCGAAAAGAGTGACATCATCGACTGCACTACAAAGGTTTTCAGATCAGAAGTGGTGAATTTATGGAGTCGAGTCCCTGTTTTTAAAGACTCTATGCTAAAGGTACCAACTATTCATATTCCTTATAAAAAAGACCAAATTAAAAAAGCTTTAGAGAACAAAGATTTTATGATTAATTCAAAGATTTCTGCAGGTTCGGTTTATTTTTATCCATGTTAATCTATTATGGGTGAATATAATTTAAAGAGAAAGAATAGATTTTCAGTTTCGTCCTCATGGTAGCTCATTAATTCAAAAACCTCTATGACCAATTTAATTTATTGAGGAGGTAGAGGTTTTGGTATTAAAATGATGAAGATAGATTATTGGATATGAATTTCATTTTATCTAGTTTACATAATATATATTCTAGGAAGTTAAATCTTTAATGAAAATTCTGTCTCGTTATCTTAAGTATACTTAGTTGGTGAGACAGAATTAAAAAAATAGGATGTATTACGATTTGTATTTATTTCTTACTGCTTTACATAGCATCGATCTTTATAAATTGTTTCACACTTTACTTCTTCCACATCAACTTTGCCATCGGATAATCTTGTGTAAACATAAACCCATTTTTCATTTCCGTTTTTAATAAACATGTCGAATTTAAAAGCGTCAGTATATTTGTCCATGACCCAGATCAATCCCGGAAGAGTTTCTGCTTTTGCTGGCGACACAGAAACTAATAATGCTCCAGCAATTACAGCCACACCGGCTATTTTTTTAATTTTACTTTTTAACATTAATATTGCCCCCTTATGATTTATTGCCTGCTGCTTTCTCACTTAGCAGGTAATCTGATTTTACCATCTTGTACAAAGGGAATTTGTCATATTTTGCAGATCGGATACTTACTTTCACTAAAAATACATATATTGGAATGAATTTTATCCGAATAAGATCTCTTCTTTTTTGAAAGCGTACACAAAAATAAAATCATGTCTGGTAATACTCCGACGATTTTTTCGCATCGGCTCCCCACATATAAGCAAGTATGACAGCCGCCAGCCCGAGCACCCCTGCAAAATAAAATCCGGCTCTGAGCCCCAGCCAATCATTAAAAAATCCCTCGGCCAAAGGTCCTCCGAAAATACCGAGTTCATAAAGCGCCTGGTATGCCCCGTCGATGTTGCTCTCATGTCTGCCGAAACAGACTCAATCGACATTCCAAGCAGCAAAGGAAAAATAATGCCGAGTGAAAAACCTATTAAAACCTGAACCAGATAAAGCGCCAGCGGGCTGACGGTAAAAGGAATGATAAAAATAAAAACGGCTGTGAGTAAATAAAACAGCTTTAATGTTACCTGTTTCCGCACCTGCGAACTAAAGTTCTTATCACTAGCAAAGCCAGTGCGTGCATAGTCATAAACGAAAAGACAACAAGCTGATTTCTTTCTCGCCGTTGTGAAGCCAAACATTGCGGTCGTTTTCATTTCGCGAATCATGAAAGACAGGCAAAGACCGAGGCCGCTCCCGATCCAAAAATGCCGCGTCCCATCCTCATTCACTGACAACATAACCGCTCATACCCATTCCTGACAGCTGAGCTAACACGAGAATAAATGAGATCCAGCGGATGACTCCTTTCGTGTCATCCGCCGCAAAATAGCTCGCAAATAAAATGGTGAATATACCCCATGTAGATGAGAAAAAGCCGCCTGATGAACAGACGGCTCTGCAGCTTGTTATTTGCTTCGGTTACCTGCGGAAGCATGAGTGATCCGATAATGCACAGTTAAAAATTTCAGTCCGAACAGCCACATATGATGAACGGCCTTCAGGCTTGTTTCGCTCTGGGCTGAAATAAGAAATGTCTCTGCCAGCGGAAGATGACACGCCCCCCATTTCGTCTGCAGATAAATCCCTTCATCACCCGCTCCGCTTTTTCGCCGTCTGCTTGTCAAAACAAGATTCTGCTTACGCGCATAAGGTTTTAAAATGCCCGTCATTTGGCCGTACGGCAGCGGAAGAGAGATATTCATGTATCCTTCCCCTTTTGACCTGTACGCTGAATACAGCGCAGTAAAAACGGTTTCCTGCTTTTCATTTGTTCTGATCCACGCACGGACATTTTTTCTGCCGTCTTTGTCAGAGTCAACTCCTATAATATCACTGTGCATAATATACCAATCCGGATTCATGGATAGGTGAATCTGCCCCGCTCTTCTGCTGAACGGCTCGTACACGCGCGCGAACGGACGAAACCATCTGCTCCACGTCACTTTTGCCATGATGTCATAATCAATTGTCTCTTCATAAAAGGAAATAACGGCCGGCGCCAGTTTTTCAGTTGAAAAGTCTTCAGAATGCAGTTCTCTCAGCTGATCCAGAAGGCCGTTATAATGGATGTCATTTGCTGCATGAATATCTGTCAAAAATTCTTTGCCTATCGTTCTCTTCCCGTAAATACGGCTGAATGTTCTTTCACTGTCCTCATCAAACGGTCTCGGATTTTCCAACTTCCACCCCGCCAAAGCCGGCAGGATAACGCCGAATGCATTGACGGCCCCGTGAATCCAAATCATCTGGCTGATCGTGAGCGTTGCCTCCTCGCGGTAGACACCGTACGAATATATCAAAGAAAAAGCAATTGTGATCATTAACACAGCCGATGAACTCCTGATCAAGACCCTGCCTGTTTTCGTAACAAACGGCGCCTTAAAGACGAGATATGCATTTACATACAGACCCGCCAGATACAGAGCGACAGCAATCACATCAAGTGTCTTTGAAAATGTAATCCCCAAGGCAATAAGGATCGGCGAAATCAAAATAATGACCGTACTCCACTGGTAAAGTTCGCGTTTCTCCCGTATGATCCTGCCGAGCAATCCGTTAAAGATCGGAATGAGGAAAGCGGAATAGTGAAAGTGCACCGCCGTCAGCAGAACGATAAGCGGGCCGAAATTCATGACGGGAATCTCAAGGACATATGCGAAGAACCAGAATCCGCCCCCGGCCAAATAAATGAAACCCGCCATAACAGATATCTCTTCTGTTCTGTGAATATTTGTTTTCATCAGCCGCCGGACAGCATACAGTGCCAGCCCAAGCGTATAAATGAGCCACACAAAGGCAAAAAAACTGAAGTCTGTGACAAGCGCAAGCACCGCACATATAGCGGCAACAGGATAACTCCGTAACAACACATTCTCTAAGGTCTTTGACGGCCGAAAAGCAAAATCGAATACAGCAGGAACGAAAAAAAGTACGGAAAATAAAACAAACGTCTCAGCAGCTGATATATGCGGAGCTTCAGCCGCCGCAAATCCCAAAAAGCAAATCACGCTTATCATAAGATGACGCTTCAGCATGTTTCTCCCTCTGTTTCCCGGAAAGTCCCCCGGTAAGAGAAAAGCGTGCCGAGTATCCGATTGTTCACATGAACCTTTATGCTGAAGCAATTCATTTCCTCATCATAAGCCTCATAAACGGTTGAACTGCCGCACATCCATGCCGGAATCGGGATTTTCTTTCCGCCTATCAGGAGCCACTGCCTTCCGGATGTAATAACAAGCCCTCCGTCTGAAGACGCTTCTAAATGCAGTTCAGACAGTAGGATGTGAGGTTTGCCGAAGTAATCAAGAATTCTGTTTTCCCGCTCATCATATTCCATGACCGCATCAAAAAAACGCGTTTTGCCTTTAAAGAAAAAGGTACGATTCCATTCCACGCCATTTTGCCTGTTTTTGTTTTCGATAGTGAAAGGGATATCGTTTCCCCTCTCTGAGAAAAAACATCTGAAAAAAACACCTGTCTTTAAAAGCATTCTGACAAGAAAAGAACCTCCCTTTATTTCTGTCATAACGCCTTCTCCGCAAAACGTGCGTGATCCGTCAAATCTGTACCGTTTCTGCAGCATCGGGTGCAGTGATTGATAATGAGTAATCGCTTTTTCATACATTGAATCCGTCATTTCACTTCTCTCTTTCGTTTTGTATGCCAGGCGCTCGGCAGCTTGAGCTTAAGAATCATGCCGGCTATCGTAAGGACTCCTAATGAGATCAAGAATCCGTCACCGGAATATAACAGTGCCGTTACACAAAAGAAGGCTGACTGCCCGGCGTGAATCAGCCACTTTCTCCGCATGGGAAGCAGCCATAATACCCCTAACCCTGTCTCCAGGGCTCCCCTCACGATCTCTGCATCGGCACAGCCATCATGAAAGCCTTGAAAAAACCAATACAGACTGAATATGAGACACATACAGACATAGACAAATCCGAAACGGACTGATATCTTCGGATGTCTGTTTTGTTCTATCCAAAGCCGCAACGCATCAAAGCTCCATGCGGTAGCCCAGCTTAGCAGAGGACGAAATAAAAAACGGTCTATCCAACTTCCCGGCAGACCGCGGGCCGTTTCATATTGATATTGAGTCAAAAATGAGGCTTGTCCGTTATCCCGCTCTATATACTTCCAGTAGCCCCTGCCTTCTTTTATAAGTGACAGCGGATGATCAGAGACAAAAGCGAGCGAAGACACTCTTTCTGACGAGCGAGGCCTTATGTCACCTATTGATTCGCCTGTGCCGGATACCTTCAGCCCAAAACCGATTCGTGTTTCATATAGAAATCTCTGCGGTTCATATGGCAGCCTATGAAGATATGTAATGTCAGAAAAACGCAGATCCCATTCCTTATGAAGATGCGGGTTTTGCGTATATTCCCAAAGCGTTTCTATATCAGATGCAATATTGATTTCGACATATATCGGCTTCTGTTTCATGCCCCCTCCTCTTCCCTTCTTTTGTAAACAATTCCTATATTATCATAGGAACAGATCAAGCAGGAGAACGAAAAGGCCATCCCGTTATCGGCAGGACAGCCTCAGTGGCTTTGATGACTTATGAATAAGGTATCGTGTCTTTTTTATCTTCAGAAACTGTTTGAATGATTATCGGACGCACGAAACGGATTACCGCAGCCGAGGCCAAAACAGCTAATCCGCCTGCAAGCAAAAACGCCCCCGAGAATGATCCGCTTTTATCCGCGATAAAGCCGGTTAAAGCAGGCCCGATAATACCGGCCGTGTTTGCAAGAAAATGCATAAAGCCGCCGACTGACCCGACATTCCTTTGATCAATCACATCATGAATGACCGCCCAATAGATAGAGCCCGTTATATATAAAAAGAAGACTGATAAAGCAACGAGAATAACGGCACTTACGGCAGTGGTAACAAGTCCGGCAAATCCGATCAGTACAGCGGAAGCGAACAGGCAAGTGACAAGAATGACTTTCCGTGAGAACAAAACCCCTTTTCCGGCGGTTTTTTTGTATACATAATCAGAAATCATTCCGCCTGCCGCCAAACCGATAAATCCAAGAATCCAGGGGATAACAGTCACCACGCTCATAAATTCAACACTTAAACCGCGTTCTTTCACCAGATAGCTCGGAAACCATGTTAAGAAGAAAAATAAAATGTAGTTGTAGGCGAAAAAGGCAAAAGCCGTGAAGAGAACCGTTTTTTGTTTCAAATAAAAGGTCATCGGGATATGCTGCTCATGCGATTGAATCGCTGCTTTCATTGCCGGGACGTCTTCCGTCGGCGCCGGCCGTTCTTTGACAAATTTAAACCAGATGAGCGCCCAGACTAAACCGATGATCATGATCAGGACAAAGGAAACCTTCCAGCTGAACGCCACAGCAATCATCCCGACAATCGGGCCGGAGATCGCTCCGCCGAGCGGCGTTCCGCTGTTTGTCAGGCCGATGACCGTGGCGCGCTGAGACGGAGGAAACCAATTGTTGACCATTTTGCTTATGGCAGCCGACAGCGGCCCCTCCCCCATACCGAATAAAACACGGATAATCAAAAGACTTACAAATCCGAAAGCAAGCGCAACCGCTCCGCTGAAAAGAGACCAAACGATCATCGCCGTACACAATGTCAATTTAGCCCCGTACCGGTCAGATGCAACACCGCCGAGAAAGTTAAACACAGCGTATCCGACAGAGAAACTGCTGAAAATTAGCCCCATTTGGGTTGCTGACAATGTGAGATCCTGCTGTATGAACGGCGCTGCAATAGACAGCGCTGAGCGGTCTAAATAGTTAATCACCCCGGCTGAAAATAAAAGAAGAATAATAGGGAATCTATCCTTTGAGAACATAAAATCCCTCCCTCTTATTTCATAATATTCAGATATTAAAATTGCCGGAGTAAACCGGTTTATGCAATGAAACCGGTTATCCGGATTGCCTTACGAGCAGCGCCGGTTTATAGCGGTGAATCCGTTTTTCACCGCCATCTTTTTCTTGTATCTGGCGAAGAAGAAGGCTTCCCGCTTTTCGCGCCATTTCTGCCGCAGGCTGAACGATCGTCGTAATCGGAGGAGTAAAAAAACCCGCAAAAGGAACTTCATCAATTCCGATGACGGCTGCCTTATCCGGAATTGTCATATCATGCTCCTTCATATACTTCAGCACCTCAACAAGAACGATATCGTTTGCCGCCAATATCGCTTTCGGAGGCTCCTGAAGTGAGAACAGCTCTGACAAAACATTGGAAATATCAGCCGCATCGGCTGTTTTGATATATTCGTTCCGCACCAACATTCCGTGGCGGTCAAGCGCCTTCTTATACCCTTCAATCCTTTCTACCCTCGGACTGATTTCCCGAATAATGGACGTCGTAATAATCGCGATTCTCTTTATGCCGCTTTCGATAAACCGGTCAACGGCAAGACCGGCTGCATGATGATTATCAAGCATCACTGTCGGAATCCCGAGTTCTTCAATGGTTCTGTCCATAAACACGACCGGAAACGTATCGCGTTTCATCTTTTCATATAAAGAGAGATTTTCGCCCGTCGGAAAAATAATAATTCCGTCCACCTGCTTGGCCCGCAGCATTTCAATATATTTCTTTTCTTTTTCCGGTTCATCATCCGCATTGCAGACAATAATATGAAATCCTTGTTCATGAAAATAGTCTTCCACCGCCCTGATGACCTGAGTGGAAAAGGTGTGAAGAATATTAGCCACCACCACACCTACTGTAAATGTTGATTTCTGTTTTAAGCTGCGGGCGACGAAATTCGGCTGATAGTTCAGCTCTTGAATGGCCGCTTCTATTTTTTGTTTCGTTTTCTCGCTCATATAGTCATAGCGCTGATTTAAAAATTGAGATACGGTGCTTTTAGATACGTTTGCATATTTCGCCACATCAGAAATTGTAATGGTTTTCATAGACTCATCCCCGTCTGTCTTCATTTTTCACTAGTATAAGTCAGAAGTAAATAGTTTACAATCTGACAGGGACATGGGTTCTGTCACACTCCGGAATAAGCCATAAAACCTCCGTCGACGGGAACGGTGACCCCTGTGACAAAGCCTGAGCATGAATCATCCGAAAGCCACAGGAGCGTTCCCAGAAGGTCTTCCGGTTTCCCGAAACGTTTCATCGGTGTATGTGCCATAATCTTATTGGATCGGTCTGTCAGACTTCCATCTTCCTGTAATAACAACTCACGGTTTTGCGCTGTCAAAAAGAAACCCGGAGCGATGGCATTCACCCGCAGCCCTTTTTTTGCGAAATGAACAGCCATCCACATCGTAAAATTCTGAATCGCCGCCTTGGCCGCGCTGTAGGCAGGCACCTTTGTCATCGGTGTATACGCACTCATAGAAGAAATATTAATAATCGCGGGACATTCCGCCTTCAAAAGGTCTTTTCCAAACACTTGCGATGCCAGAAATGCACCGGTAAAGTTGGTTGAAAAAACGCTGGAAAACCCCGTTTCGTCCATATCAAAAAATGATGTGCCCTGCTCATCCTCTTCATACGTCTCACTGGCAGTGATCGCATCAGGGTGATTTCCCCCGGCTCCGTTAATTAAAAGATTGACAGAACCGAACCGGCTGATAATCTCGTCTTTTGCCTTTTCAAGCGAATCACGGGCTGAAACATCAGCCGGTACAGAAACCGCGGTTCCTCCAGCGTCAGCAATCTCGCCCGCCGCACGCTCTGCTTTATCAGCATTCCGGCTGACGATCGCAATTTTCATCCCCTGCCGTGAAAGCTCCTTTGCCATTGCTGAACAGAGAACACCGCTCCCGCCTGTTATGACAGCGGTTCTTCCTGATAAACATTCATGAATCGGTCTCATCTCTTCACCCCTTTCTCATGAGACGAGAACGCATCCCACAGTCCGTTCAAGTACATAATTCCTAAGGCGCGATCATATAAACCATAACCCGGCCGGCATTGTTCGCCCCAGATATGACGGCCGTGATCAGGCCGTACATATCCTTTATAGTCTTGGCCGTGCAATTCTTTTACCACACCGGTAATATCAATGGACCCATCACTGGTAAGATGCGAAGTTTCCGTAAAATCACCGTTATCGCAGATTTTCACATTTCGTATATGGGCAAACGGCGCAGCTCCCGCATAGTGTTTGGCGATCTTCACCATATCATTGGCGGGATCCGCTCCCATCGAACCCGTGCATAACGTAATACAGTTGGCGGGTGAATGTGAAATCTCTCGCAGCTTTTCATAACTTTTCTCACCGGTGATAATACGGGGCAGGCCAAAAATTGACCAGGGCGGATCATCCGGATGAATGGCCATTTGAATGCCGTGTTCCTCCGCTACAGGAAGAATTTCATGTAAAAAGAACTCAAGATTGGCCCAAAGCTGTTTTTCATCAACCGTTTGATAGGCCTCAAACAGTTCCTTGATCCGGGCCATTTTCTCCGGCTCCCACCCGGGAAGCGTCAATTCAGAAGATTCTTCAACCGTGCGGATCAGTTCCTCCGGAGGGAGACTTTCCACTTTCGCTTTTTCAAAAAACAAAGCGGTTGACCCATCCTCCAGCGCGCGGAACATATCGGTACGCGTCCAGTCAAATATCGGCATGAAATTGTAACAGATGACTTTCACACCGAATTCGGACAGATTGCGAATGGTCTGTTTATAGTGCTCAATATATTGTCCGCGTTCTTCATGACCGAGTTTAATGGCTTCAT
Source organism: Bacillus sp. A1 (assembly GCF_042296235.1). Taxonomy (NCBI): domain Bacteria; kingdom Bacillati; phylum Bacillota; class Bacilli; order Caryophanales; family Bacillaceae; genus Bacillus; species Bacillus sp. A1. The sequence continues at coordinate 1,928,420 of NZ_CP141181.1, read as the reverse complement.
GAACATTCACGCTTTCCACGACCTCTGCATGAAACCCATAGGATTGAATGACTCTGACTTCCGCTTCAATGTCCTCCTTTTCCCATACTTCGCCCGCGGGCTTCTGGTGAAGAGCCCAGACGATGCCTTTGACCCCGGGAATTTGTCTGACATGTTCAAGAGTCACCGTATCATTACCTTGGCCATACCAGCGAAACGTGATATTCATGTTACACCCCCGTATATTCGTTTTTTCGGCAGACGTATTCTTTGCTGAGGGATACGGCAGCTTCATAGCCGCCCTTTTGATATGCTTTTGTCAAGTCGCTTCCCACACCCACCGCGACCGCTCCGGCAGAGAGCCAGTCATTCATGCTGTTTAATGAGATACCCCCGGTCGGCATAATGCGGACATTCGGCAGAGGACCGTTGACCGACTTGATAAATGAAGGGTCAAACGAATTAGCGGGGAACAGCTTTACCACATCACATCCGGCTTCGAGCGCCAAAGCCATATCAGACACGCTCATGCATCCCGGAAGATACGGTACGCTGTACTGGTTGCATAGAGATGCTATCTCTTTTACAAAATGAGAGCTGACGATAAATGAGGCGCCTGATAAAATGGCGTGTCTCGCCGTTTCTGTATCCATTACAGAGCCGGCTCCAAGAAGAATATCTTGATGCCGGAGTTCCTTAAAGACATCTTCCACTTCAGGAGTTGTGTATGTAAGCTCAATGGCGCTGATACCTCCTGAAATGGCCGCTCTTGAAACTTCAAGCGCCTCTTGGCTGTTTTGTCCCCTTATGACAGCCACCACTTGTGCATGCAGAAGTTTTTCGTAAATAGCGTACTTAGGCAGCATTCTCGCTCCTCCTTTAATCAAACGTAATGATTGCTTTTCCCACCTTGCCCGGGTGCTGTTCGATCAACTGAAATGCTTGATGGACGTCATCTGCTGAAAATGTATGTGTAATAAGACCGCCGTGCGTTAACAGGCCTTTATTCAGTAAGTCTGTAATGTACGGAAACTGATTCGTCTGCAATCTTGAACCGGTTATCGTGACTTCCTTTTTTGTGATCGGAAGCTGAGAAATGCCGGCAGTCCTCTCATCAAAACCAAGCACAACCACATGACCGGCCGGAGACACCGCGTCAATGGACGTTTCAAACGTTGAGGGGAGACAGACGGCATCAATGACGGCATTGGCGCCTTCATTTTTGGTCCATTCGTTCACCCGCAAAACGGGATCTTCTTTTTGCGCGTTGACGGTAACGTCCGCACCGTTTTTTTCAGCGAATGCCAAGCGTTCATCATTCAAGTCGGTTATCATGACGGAAGCGCCTTTGAGCTTTGCCATTTTTAATATGCAGATTCCGATCGGCCCCGCCCCCTGAATCAAAACGGTATCTTCCTTCTCGACTCTGCCTCTCCAAACGGCCTGGGCGCCAATCGTATATGGTTCTGCCATGACCGCTTCCTCCCAGGGCAGATCGGGCGAAACGGCATGCAGCTGCTTTTCCGGAAGCACGATATATTCCCGCATCCCGCCATCTTCATGAACGCCGAACACCGAAAGCGCTTTGCAGACGTTCGGACGTCCTTTCCGGCAGGCATAGCATGTTCCGCAATAAGATATCGGTTCAATCACTACCCGGTCACCCGGCTTGAAACGCCGGACAAGAGAACCGGTCTTTGCGACTTCCCCTGTGACTTCATGACCGATTACTCTCGGCAGGGACGCTAACGGATTTGTCCCATGATAAATATGCAAATCTGATCCGCAAATTCCGACCCGCTTCACCTTGACAAGAACATCATCCGCATGGACAACAGACGGTTTCTCACATTCCGTCACCACCAGATCAAAAGCTTTCCGTACTAGAACCGCTTTCATTTTCTCACCCGCTTTTTAAGTTGTGCTTGCTAACGTTCAATCACAGTCTCTTTGTTTACAAATGACAGAACCTCTTCTAGATAGGGAAGCCCTTCATTGTCACCGGAAACTGTGGTGACGAGCGCACCGACCGCATTGGCAAGCTCCAGACGTTTTTCCGGTTCAAAACCATGCAGATAACCGTACAGGTAACCGGCATTAAAGCCGTCACCCGCTCCTACCGTGTCAACAGGCGCAACCGGGAAAGCCTCTTTGTGAACCCACTTATGATCATGATACAGCGCAGAACCTGCTTCACCGTCTTTTATGACAAGCTGACTGATTGAATAGGTCTCTGCAAACCGGGCTAATGCTTCATTTTCCCCTAGACCTGTCAGCTGTTTCATTTCGTCCCGGCCCGCCAGAAGAATATCAGTATGCGGAAAGATTTGATGAAATGCCGCACGCGCCTCCTCAATCGTCCACAGCTTCAGCCTGATATTCGGATCAAAAGATACGGGAATCCCCCTTGCTTTGGCGATGGAAAGCACCCTTTCAGCAATTTCAAGGTTTTTCTTATCAAGCGCGAGGAACACACCGGTAAGATGAACGATGTGAATGCCGGCAAACATATTCTCTGTTATATCTTCCGGTGCAAGAGTCAGAATTGGTGAATTGAAACGGTAATAAAACGTCTTACCTGAACCGTCATTTCTGATCTCTTTGACATTTAAAGATGTAGGAAAGCCTTCAACATAGGAGACGTCAGTCACATCAATTCCTTCTCCTTTGGCAAACTGATAAATCACTCTGCCGAACTCATCCTTCCCCAGTCTGCTGACCCACTTTGAGTGCAGATTCAATCTGGCGCATGCAATCGCAAAATTCAGTTCAGCTCCTCCTGCTTTTCGTTCAAAATGGGTAACAAAACGCAAAGGCCCTGTGCTTGCGGGATTTAAGGTGATCATCGCATCACCGATCGTAAAAATGCCATAATCAGAAGCCACATCAATACTCCTTTCCTTTAAGACTAAATCGGTTTGGTAAACCGGTTTAGTTAAACTTTATATGAAAGCCCTTACACACACAAGAGAAAAATACAACAAATTCAAAAAAAACTGTTTTCAGTAAAAATAACCCGATTTTTCGCATAAAAAAACCCCTCACAACAAAATGTAAGGGGTTTTTTGAAAATTGTATGCATGTTTCCTCAGTTAGCAGTCTTACGTTCGGGGTTTGTACCTTCTTCTTCCGCCCATGTTTCAATATGCCTGAGCTCCGGAGTATTCTCGGCTTTGAATACGGGATCAAGACCTTTTTTGCGCTGAGCGGCATAATCCTTATAGATCTTGTAGGCTACATTACTCAGCAATAAGATTGCCACTAAGTTAATGAGAGCCAAGAGTCCCATAAACAAGTTTGCCATGTCCCAGACGATCTGGAAGTCAGCCAAACATCCGTATACCACCATCACTACGACGAATACGCGGTAAATATTAAGCCATGTTTTGCTTGTTTTAATAAATTCAATATTCGTTTCACCATAGTAATAGTTGCCGACGACAGAACTGAATGCGAATAAAAACATCGCAATCGCAATAAATGTCGGCGCCCATCCGCCGAGGTGGTGCTGCAGTGCGGCTTGCGTCACTTGGATGCCGTCGCCTTTAGGCGTAAAGCTGTACAATAAAATGATAAAGGCAGTCGATGTACAAACGATAAATGTATCAAAAAACACACCGAGGGTCTGAATTAATCCCTGCTTAGCCGGATGCGACACATGTGCAGCCGCTGCGGCATTCGGCGCGCTTCCCATACCCGCTTCGTTTGAAAACAGGCCGCGCTGCGCACCGATAATAATGATGCTTCCTAAGCTTCCGCCGACGATCTGTTCAAGACCGAACGCATTTTTCACAATCGTAACAAACAGCTCAGGTACCGCTGTAATATTTACAATCACGACATACAGTGCGATCAGAATGTACATACCCGCCATGACCGGAACGATTAATTGCGAAACGGAAACAACACGTTTCAGACCGCCGAATATAATGAAAGCCGTTAATACAGCTAAAATGATTGCGATAACTGTTTTATTCACATGGAATGCTTCGTCAAACGCGACAGAAATCGTATTTGACTGCACGGCGTTAAAGATAAGTCCGAAAGAAACGGTAATCAATACGGCGAATAAAATACCGAGCCAGCGGGCGCCCAGTCCCTTTGCCATGTAATATGCCGGACCGCCGCGGAATTCGTCACCGGAACGCACTTTATACAGCTGCGCCAAGGTGCTTTCCACAAAGCTGGAAGCCATACCGACAATCGCTACGATCCACATCCAAAATACTGCGCCGGGACCGCCTGTTGCAATCGCCAGCGCGACGCCGGTCAAGTTTCCGGTTCCGACACGAGAAGCGGCTGAGATAAAGAATGCCTGCATTGAAGACACTCCTTTATTTCCTTGCGGCTTCTCCCCGACGATTCTGAACATTTCAATAAAGTATTGGAATTGAATAAAGCGAAAACGGAACGTAAAGTACAATCCGATCCCGACTAAAATATAAACAAGATACTTCCAAATAAAATCATTTGGAACATTTATGATTTCACTGATGAAAGCCTCCATGTTTAACCTCCCTTTTACGTATCTTTTACTGTCATTTTTGCTGCATATGTTAGATCTTTTAACACAACGAGTATTATTATATCACAACGACCGTGGTTGAGAAGTTTTTTTAAGAAAATGTTTCGGTTTCTTCATCACGTCTTTTGCTGTCATGCCCCGTTTTTTATCTTACAGCCCGAAAAATGTTGTCACGTCATAAGGAATGCGTGCATATCATAACAAATAGGTCTTTAAGAAAAAAGAGATGAAAAGATGGATGAAATGGTATATACTTAACCAGGATAATAATTTTTTAAATTTAATAAATGTGTTTACTTTACATTTAAATTAGGGTATTATAATAAAAATATTCAGAATTATGAAGGGGGGGAGAACATTTGAAAAAAATCTTGTTTTTAAAAGCTTCTATTTTATTTTTAGCGATTGCAAGCTTTCATTTGCTCTCCATTCCCCATGCGTTTGATACTGCTCATCATTTTAAAGCGGTAGCCGACCAGCAGGAAATGCACGAAATGAAGGCCGGCCAAAATGCTGATGATGAGAAAAAATCGCTGACGGGCTCATATATCTTGACGGCGCTTTTTGCCGCTTCTGTCTCACTGATCGTGATATCAGACAGAAGACGCCCCGCTTCCCGGAGAAGACAGCGAAAGAAAAGCTTTTTAATCGCTAAATTTTATCAGTCCTCGTATTTCGATGAGCTTCATGTTCAACATCGCCTATCTATGTAACATAAAATGAGGAGGTTGTTAAACATGTTGTTTATCTTACGAATGGTGATTTTAGGGTTGTTTTCATTCACTGCATTGAATTTATTTGTATGGCAGGGAATCGAAGTCATTCACGCTATCACTGACTTATTCGGCAGCCACGAAAGCTAAATAGTAAAACCTCCGCTCAATGAGCGGAGGTTTTTTTTTATTTTATTTTTACTCTTAAACTTAAACATCAGACGCGGGGATACGCCATACATCTGTTACCGGCCCTGTCTCAGCTTCATCGGTAAAGAAGGAACCGTTGCTGTATCGGTCATTCGCCCGCAAGGACTTCACGGCGATTTCGATTCTCTCGCCTTTTTCTGTTTCCGCAGCGATCATGTCGGCCAAAGCGCATGCGAATACGCCGACTGTGCGATGCGGGTTCTTTTTAAGCTCACGCAGCATGATGACGCCGCGCTTCGCTCTGGATGTTTTTTCGAATTCAGATAGGTTCATCCGCTTGATTGCTCCCCGCTGTGTGACAAGGATAAGCGAATCTGTCTCATGCAGGATTTGTCCTGATACGACGGTATCACCGTCTTTTAAATTTATACCCTTTACGCCGGCCGCACGGGCACCGACTACATTTACTTCATCTTCACCGAACCATAAACCGTACCCGAGGCGGGTGGCGATAAACAGCTGGCTGCCGCCGTCTGTGACATGAACATCAATCAGCTCGTCGTCCCCTTTCAGATTAAGGGCAACAAGCGCTTTCGAGTAACGCTGCGCTTTGTAATGCGTCATTTCAGTTCTTTTCACCATGCCGTTTTTCGTCATAAACAATAAATATGAAGATGGATCAAACTCTTTTACCGGTATAGCTTTCACGATGGTTTCATCACGGTCAATCGTGATGATGTTCGTTACGTGCTGCCCCATGTCTTTCCACCTGATATCAGGAAGCTGGTGAACCGGACAATAAACATAGCTTCCCTTATTGGTAAAGAGCAGGAGAACATCCGTTGTATTCATTTCAAATTGGTGAATCAGCCTGTCAGTATCCTTCATACCGAAATCCTGACCGTTAGAAGCGGCAAATGACCGCTGGCTTGTTCGTTTTACATAGCCGTCTTTTGTGACTGTCACATATACGTCCTCAGAGGCTACCATGACTTCAAGATTGATTTTAATTTCCTCAATCTTTTCTTCAATGACAGACCGTCTGCTGTCAGCATAGGTCTTTTTCATTTTTTTCAGGCTGCTTGTAATGACTTTTAACAGCTTTTTATCATGACTTAAAATGGCTTCGAGCTCCTGAATTTTCTTGCTGAGCTCTTCCGCTTCCTCTTTTAGCGCCGTAATATCCGTGTTTGTCAGACGATACAGCTGCAAGGATACGATCGCTTCAGCCTGCGGCTCCGTAAATGCGAATTTAGACATTAAGTTTTGTTTCGCATCTTTCTTGTCGCTGCTTGCCCGGATGACCGCTATGACCTCATCTAACACAGACAGTGCCTTCATCAGTCCTTCAACGATGTGATGCCGCTCTTTTGCTTTTTGCAATTCAAAGACGGAGCGGTTTGTCACTACTTCCTTCTGGTGGGAAATATACGCATCCAGGATGGCTGTAAGACTCATCAGCATCGGCCGGCGGTTATGTATGGCGACCATATTAAAGTTATATGTTGTCTGCAGATCAGTGTTTTTATATAAGAAATTCAAGATGCCTTTTGCATCGGCTTCTTTCTTTAACTCAACGACCACCCGAAGCCCCGTGCGGTCAGTTTCATCCCGGACTTCAGAAATGCCTTCGACTTTTTTGTCTATGCGGTATTCGTCCATTTTCTTTACGAGATTGGCTTTGTTTACTTCAAACGGAATTTCTGTAATGACGATCTGCTCCCGTCCGCCTCTTACGGATTCCACTTCAGCCTTGCCGCGGATAATAATTTTGCCTTTCCCGGTTTCATAAGCCTTCCGAATGCCGTCGACTCCTTGAATAATGCCTCCTGTCGGAAAGTCAGGCCCTTTAATCACCTGCATCAAGTCATCGACGGTGCAATCCGGAGATTCAATCCGTTTAATGACGGCATCAATGACCTCACCCAGATGATGAGGGGGAATATCAGTCGCATAGCCCGCCGAAATCCCGGTTGATCCGTTGACAAGCAAGTTAGGGAACATGGCGGGCAAAACAACCGGTTCTTTACTAGTGTCATCAAAGTTCGGAACGAATTCAACCGTATTTTTATCAATATCACGCAAAAGCTCTGACGCGATAGAAGATAATCTCGCTTCCGTATAACGCATGGCAGCCGGCGGATCACCGTCAATGCTTCCATTGTTGCCGTGCATCTCAATCAGCACATTCCGCACTTTCCAATCCTGGCTCATCCGCACCATCGCTTCATAAACGGAGCTGTCACCGTGCGGATGATAATTACCGATAACGTTTCCGACCGTTTTCGCCGCTTTACGGAAATTTTTATCGAATGTATTTCCGTCTGCGTGCATGGCGTATAAAATTCTCCGCTGCACCGGCTTTAAACCGTCACGAGCGTCGGGCAGCGCCCTGTCTTGAATAATGTATTTACTGTAGCGTCCGAAACGGTCGCCGATTACTTCTTCTAACGGTAAATCATGAAATAATTCTGGCTGTGCCACTATTAAACCTCCTCAGCGACCGACAAGTTTTCATTTTCTAAAATATTGCTTTCCTCATCTAATCCGAAGGCAACATTCTTTTCAATCCATTTTCTTCTCGGTTCTACTTTGTCTCCCATTAATGTCGTTACGCGGCGCTCTACCCGTGCCGCATCGTCGATCTTGACTCTGACGAGCGTTCGCGATTCGGGATTCATCGTCGTTTCCCAGAGCTGGTCTGCGTTCATTTCTCCCAGACCTTTATAGCGCTGGATGGTATACCCTTTGCCGACTTTCTTTAAAACGCCGTCCATTTCTTCGTCGGACCAGGCATATTCAATAATCTCTTTCTTACCGCTCCCTTTGCTCACTTTGTAAAGAGGCGGAAGGGCGATGAAGACTTTTCCGTGCTCGATTAAAGGTTTCATATAGCGGTAGAAAAACGTTAACAGCAAGACTTGAATGTGCGCGCCGTCGGTATCCGCGTCCGTCATGATGATGATCTTGTCATAGTTGATGTCGTCTATATCAAAATCTGCGCCGACACCGCCTCCGATCGCATGAATAATCGTATTGATTTCTTCATTTTTGAAGATGTCTGCAAGCTTTGCTTTCTCTGTGTTGATGACCTTTCCGCGAAGGGGCAGCACGGCTTGGAATTTCCGGTCTCTTCCCTGTTTTGCAGAACCTCCCGCAGAGTCTCCCTCCACCAGATACAATTCATTCTTCGCCGGATTTCTGGAACCGGCCGGTGTGAGTTTTCCGCTCAGCGTCGCTTCTGATTTTTTTCGCTTTTTGCCGCTTCTCGCTTCTTCTCTCGCTTTACGGGCCGCTTCACGGGCCTGGCTTGCTTTAATCGCTTTTTTGACAAGCAGGGTCGCCGTATCGCGGTTTTCTTCCAAGAAATAAGCAAGATTCTCGGAAATGACGGCATCCGCGGCGGATCTCGCCTCACTTGTGCCAAGCTTCCCTTTCGTCTGGCCTTCAAATTGCAGCAGTTCCTCCGGGATACGCACGGAAATGATTGCGGACAAACCTTCCCTGATATCGGCGCCTTCAAGGTTCTTGTCTTTCTCTTTTAAAAGGGCGACCTTTCGCGCATACTCGTTAAACGCTCTTGTCATTGCCGTTTTGGCTCCTGATTCGTGGGTGCCGCCGTCCTTTGTTCTGACGTTATTAACGAATGACAGCATATTTTCTGAATACCCGTCATTAAACTGAAACGCGAAATCGACTTCAATGTCATGATGCTCGCCTTCAAAGGAAACCACTTCGCATAAAGCGTCTTTTTCCTCGTTTAAATAAGCGACAAATGCTTCAATTCCGTTCTCATAATAAAATACTTCTTTTACGCCGTTCCGTTCATCAATTAATTCTATTTTCAAACCTTTTAACAAGAAAGCCGATTCGCGCAGACGTTCTGACAGCGTGTCAAAATTATAAACCGTTGCGCTGAACATTGACGGATCAGGTTTAAAATGGGTAAGCGTTCCCGTTTTTTTGGTGGTTCCGATTTTTTCAAGTGAAGTCACGGGCTTGCCGCCGTTTTCAAACCGCTGTTTATAAACATATCCGTCACGCTCAATAGTAACTGTCAGCCACTCCGATAACGCGTTTACGACAGATGCGCCGACACCATGCAGACCGCCGCTTGTTTTATAGCCGCCCTGTCCGAATTTCCCCCCGGCATGCAGCACGGTGAAAATAACTTCCGGCGTCGGCTTTCCGAGCTTATGCATCCCGGTCGGCATTCCGCGTCCTCTGTCCTGTACGGAGATGCTGTTGTCCTTATGTATCGTTACGATAATATGATCTCCGTAGCCGGCAAGAACTTCATCGACGGAATTGTCGACGATCTCATATACCAGATGGTGCAGGCCTCGTGCGTCCGTCGAACCGATGTACATTCCCGGTCGTTTTCTGACGGCTTCCAGGCCTTCAAGCACCTGTATGGCATCTTCGTTGTAATCAAATTGCTGTTTTCTAGCCAAACGTACAAACCCCTTTCAAAAAACCTGCTCTTAATCATTCTCTTTTTTAAATGTTTTCATGTCTTTGTTTTTCAGTATGCGCAAGCTTCGGTCCAATTCTCCTCGGACTCACAATTATAACCAATATGCTTGATTTCGCAACATATTTAAGCGAATGGCTCGTTTTTTAGGCCGCAAGACATACATTCGAACGGCTTTTCATCTTTTTGGTGCCCTTTTCGGCGGATAAGAACATGAGTTCGCTTTCTATTATATAGCTTTATGCCGGCCATCGCAAACAGACTGTAAACCCCCGTATAAAGGGGTTTCTAAAAAAGCTGTTCATGCTTTATTGTATCTGTTTCATCATCATACGCAAAGAGTATTCTTTCAATAAAAAAGCAAAAACCCCTGATTTGCCAAGGATTTTTGCCTTTTTTGTTCCTATTTTATAACAGCGCGGGCGACTTTTATACATAAATCCATAACAGCCGTCCGTCCTTTGTCTGTAATCATGCGATACGCTTCTTCATTTGCAAGACCCTGCTGCGCCCAAAAAACGGGAGCGTCCGTCTGTAAAAATTCTTCAGCGACGCCGGGAAGCTGCTCAGAGCGTCTGAACACATTCACGATATCAATCGGTCCTTCCACGTCTTTTAATGAAGCGACGGCTTTAACGCCAAGCGCCTCATCAATCGTTGGATTGACGGGAATAATTTCATACCCTTCATCCTGCATCGCTTTGGAAACCATGTAAGAAGTCCGGTCGGGACGGTCTGACAGCCCGACGACTGCGATCCGTTTGCTCCGGTCCAGAATTTCTTTAATCTCTGATTTTGAAGGATTTTGCATCTTTACCATCTCCTTTTGATATATTGTACATGACCGCTTCGCCGGAATCAAAAAAAGCGCTTTGTCAGCTTAATTCTCAAAAAACTTGTCATCAGACGGTAACAACTCGTGTTAAAATAGAGTGAAGGGACATTGAAAAGGAGAAATGTAGATGTTGATTGCTTTATTGATTATTTTGGCCTATGTAATAGGCAGCATCCCGTCAGGTTTAATCGTAGGCAAACTTGCGAAAGGGATCGATATTAGAGAACACGGAAGCGGCAATTTGGGCGCCACAAATGCTTTTCGCACGCTTGGCGTTAAAGCGGGATCTGTTGTCATCGCAGCCGATATTTTAAAAGGCACCTTGGCCGCGGCGCTCCCATATTTGCTGCACGTCCCCATTCATCCTCTTCTCGCAGGGGTGGCAGCAGTGATCGGCCATGTATTCCCCGTGTTCGCAAAGTTTAAGGGAGGCAAAGCCGTAGCCACATCAGGGGGCGTCCTGCTGTTTTATGCTCCGCTGTTATTCGTTACGATGGTTGCAGTATTTTTCGTATTTTTATTCCTTACGAAATTTGTTTCTCTGTCTTCAATGTTAACAGGGATTTATACGATTATTTACTGTCTGTTTGTAAAAGACCCTTATTTATTAATCGTAGTGACGCTCTTGACCGCGTTTGTTATCTACAGACACAGGGCAAACATCAAACGGATTATAAACAAAACAGAACCGAAGATCAAATGGTTTTGATGAAACTTCAATTTTGACATCAAAATGCCATATGCGTTTATAATAGAGATAATTTCTTTATATGAGAAACAAAAAGGGAGTGTTCCGGATGAACATGAAAGTAACGAAAGGCGCGCTGGATTGGTACAAAGAAGAGCTCGATCTGGAAACAGGCGACCATGTCCGCTTCTTTGTCCGTTACGGGGGATGCAGCAACGTTCAGAAAGGCTTTTCTCTCGGCATTTTAAAAGACCGGCCGATGAACATCGGCACCAGCACGGAAGTTGAAGGCATTACCTTTTTTATTGAAGAAAGCGACTTATGGTACTTTGATAATCACGATTTGTCAGTCACATATTCAGATCAGGCAGAAGAGCCGGTATTTGATTATGTGTAAAAAAAAAGAACGCAGCGGATGCGTTCTTTTTTTTTACAGCCTGAACCTTTTGAGATGATCAGTCAGATGTTCTTTTTCTAATATGCTTCTTTGCGTATCACCGAGCAGGTCAAAGTGGGGAAATTCATTTTTATGGTGAATCCACTCCGGCTTCAGCCCGTACTCCGCTCCCCATCTGATCAGTTTATTGAGATCGCTTGAACCGGCCTTCGTCACGGTCTTAGCCTCCGGAAAGCGGTCGTCCAGCCAGTAATGCGTTAAAAAAGCGATTTTCCCTTCCGATACATCCCGCTTCCATCTTTCCAGTTCCTTACGCGTAATTCCAAATGCCATAACTGCAGCCGCTCCTTATTTTTTTGCCTTTTCGTAAGCGGCATGCCAATCAGGAAAAGCCTTGCGAAACTGAATCGGTTTGAAGCTCTCTTTATCAACGCATATATGAGAGGATGTCGCTTTGATGGCAAGTTCTTGATCCGGATTATAGATGTGGTAGCCGTAAACGGTTTTAAATCCGTTATATTCTTCAATCCAAGTATGTACGACAGCCGTTTCTCCGTAGCGGAGCGGCTTTTTATAAGAAATGCTGATATCCAATACAGGGGACAGCACACCTCTATCTTCCATATCCTTGTAAAGGAATCCGAGTTCCTTAATCAGCGCCGTTCTGCCGACCTCCATCCAGACTAAGTAATTGGCATGATAGACGATGCCCATTTGATCTGTTTCCGCATAACGCACTTCTATTTCTTTTTTTGACACATGCAACGTTCTCTGCTCCCTTATTATCAGATTAGCCCCATTTTATCACAACGAGCCGGAAAGAGAAAAAAACCAGGTTTCCCTGGTTTTTATTATGATTGATAGCCGTTTTCTCTTGCAGCCGATTCATCCTGGATTTCACTGCGGAACGATTCAATGCTTTCATTGCGTCTGGCATTCTTCTCTTGAATGCGCTGTCTTTCCTCATCTGTCGCAAATTCCATTGATTCTTTGGCTTCTTCTATATTTTCAATTGTATTCTGCACCATATCCTGCAGCTTTTCAACGTTATCGGAACGGTCATCCGGATTCGGTTTTTGATAATTGTTTGTCATAATGTCTGCTCTCCTTTGATGATGTTATTCGCCTTTCGTCTGCATGACAATCGGATGTCCGTTTGACTTGTCATGAAACTTTTCCCCTTTGTTGCGTTTATATTTAACGGGTTTTGTCCCTAAGTGGCTCGGAGCGTATTGCGGCTGGCCGTCTTTCTTGTTTATGCCCATGTTCATCCCTCCTTAAGAGTATATTTTGCAAAAGGAGGTGCAAACATGACTGCAAATTAAAGGTTATTTTTGTTTGAACCGCTGCTCCAGCTTTTCTTCAAGCTGATTCAAATATTCCGTATTGGTCATCAGCTCACGTTTATTTTCCATAACCAATTCATGAAAAGAACGTTTTCGCATTTTTTTCAATCTTCTCACCTCCGTGTTTTCATTCATTTTTTCCAATTTTTCAAAACCTAAGCCCTTCACAATAAAAAAACTGAACCTCTATTTGAGATCCAGTTTTTCTTTCATTTCTTTTTTTGTCATCGTGCCTACGCGAATGTGCTGAATGGTTCCTTTTTCGTCTAATATGTATGTTGTCGGATAAGAAAGCACGTTGAAATCTCCGTTAATTCCGCTTTTGTCAATCAGAATAGGAAATGTCAGCTGATAATGATCAGCAAATGATTTCACAGCCTGTATATTTTTTTCAGAGGACGTAAAATTAACGGCTGCTACCGCAATATCAGGATATTCTTTCTGCAGCTCCTGCATATCGGGCATTTCCATTCGGCACGGCTTGCACCACGTCGCCCAGAAATTGAGGAGCACTTTTTTTCCTTTATAATCAGAAAGGGAGATGCTTTTTCCTGACAATGTATCAAGTGTAAAGTCAGGGGCTTTCATCCCTTCTTCTGTCCCTTCTTTCGGACTTTTTTGTACAGAATAAATGTTCCAGCCCGCATACACTAACAACCCGATAAGTAATATTCCGCCCAGCCATTTCGCAAGCATCTCAAGGCCTCCCGCATAAAAAGAGAGAAAGCAGACTGCTTTCTCTCCTTTGTTCATTCTGCTACTGTTTCATTTTATCGCGAAGCACCATTTGTAAAATGCCGCCGTGGCGATAGTAATCAATTTCCACTTCACTGTCAAAACGGACAACAACTTCAAATGTTTTTACCGTACCGTCTTCACTGATTGCTCTGACAGTCAGCAAGTCGCGCGGACGTACAGATTCATCAACATCCACCTCGATGACTTCCTTACCGGTTAAGCCGAGTGTATCCGCGTTTTCACCCTGTTTGAACTGAAGCGGCAGCACACCCATGAAGACGAGGTTGCTTCTGTGAATTCTTTCAAAGCTTTCGGCAATGACTGTTCTGATGCCGAGCAGGTTTGTTCCTTTTGCAGCCCAGTCACGTGAAGAGCCCATTCCGTAATCTTTTCCGGCCAGGACGACAAGACCCGTTTTATCTTCTTTATACCGCATGCAGGCATCATAAATAGATGTCACTTTCCCGGTAGGCCAATGTGTTGTGTATCCGCCTTCTGTACCCGGTGCGATTTGGTTTTTAATGCGGATATTGGCGAATGTTCCTCTCATCATGACTTCATGGTTTCCGCGGCGTGAGCCGTAAGAGTTAAAGTCACGAGGAGAAACGCCTTTTTCCTGCAGGTATTTGCCCGCCGGTGTGTCTTTTCCGATCGCTCCGGCCGGAGAAATGTGGTCAGTCGTCACGGAATCGCCGAATTTGCCGACAACGCGAAGTCCTCTTAAAGGCTCAACTTTTCCCGGCTCTACAGACATTTCCTCAAAGAACGGCGGGTTTTGAATGTAAGTGGAATCCTGATCCCACTTATACAGCGCTTCATCCGTCGTTTCGATTTCGTTCCAGCGCTGGTTGTCGTCAAATACCGTTTCATACTCTTTGCGGAATAATTCCGGCGTAACAGTCTGTTTGACGAGAGAATTGATTTCATCCATGGACGGCCAGATGTCATCGAAATAAACATTTTGTCCGTCATTTCCGACACCGATCGGATCCGTTTTCAGGTTGATATTCACAGTGCCTGCTAATGCGTATGCGACAACAAGCGGAGGTGACGCAAGGTAGTTTCCTTTGACAAGCGGATGGATCCGGCCTTCAAAGTTTCTGTTACCCGACAAGACAGAAGTGATCAAGAGATCATTTTTAGCAACCGCTTCTTCAATCTCTGGAGAAAGCGGGCCGGAGTTCCCGATACATGTCGTACAGCCATACCCTACGAGGTTAAAGCCGAGCTCCTTCATGTAAGGAAGCAGGCCTGAGTTGACTAAGTATCCAGTAACAACCTTAGACCCCGGTGCAAGTGACGTTTTAACATAATTCGGCACTTTCAAGCCTAATTCTACCGCTTTTTTGGCTACCAATCCGGCACCGATTAATACATAAGGGTTTGATGTATTCGTACAGCTTGTAATAGCAGCGATTGCAATCGCCCCTGTTTTCATAACCGCATCTTCGCCGCTGTTAAGTTTAAATGAAATTTCTTTGTTCTCTTCAGCAGCATCCGCTCCGAATCCTTGGTTGCCGGCCGGGCTGACAAGATGTTTTTTAAACGTTTCCTGCATAACGGAAAGCGGGATTAAATCCTGCGGACGTTTCGGTCCTGAAAGGTTCGCTTCGATTTTTGACAGATCAATTTCCACAACGTCTGTAAAAATCGGCTCTTCCGCGTCAGGCGTATAGAATAAACCATTGTTGCGGCAGTATGCTTCCACAATATCGATCTGCTCTTCTTCACGGCCGGTCAGACGCAGGTAAGAAAGTGCTTCCTCGTCAACCGGGAAGAATCCGCAAGTCGCTCCGTATTCCGGCGCCATATTGGCAATAGTCGCACGATCCGCAAGCGGAAGCTCAGCAACACCAGGACCGAAGAATTCAACAAATTTATTGACTACGCCTTTTTCGCGCAGCACTTGAGTGACTTTCAGCGCCAAGTCAGTCGCCGTCGTTCCGTTAGGCAATTTTCCGACAAGTTTCGCGCCGATGACCTCAGGAACAGGGAAATATGAAGGCTGGCCGAGCATTCCCGCTTCCGCCTCAATACCGCCGACACCCCAGCCGAGGACGCCGATTCCGTTAATCATTGTTGTATGGGAATCTGTTCCCACCAATGTATCAGGATATGTCACAAGTTCTCCGTCTTCCTCTTTCGTATGAACGACACTTGCCAAAAACTCAAGGTTTACCTGGTGAACGATACCTGTTGCAGGCGGAACAGCCTGATAATTGTTAAACGCTTTCTTTGCCCAGCTTAAAAATTTATAACGTTCTGCATTTCTTTCGAATTCTAAGTCCATATTAATGGCTAACGCGTCTTCCGTACCGGCTTTGTCGACTTGTACGGAGTGGTCAATGACCAAGTCAACCGGAATTTCAGGATTGATTTTATCAGGGTCTCCGCCGACAGAGGCCATGGCTTTTCTTAAAGATGCCAGGTCAACTACGGCCGGAACGCCGGTAAAGTCCTGTAGAATAACCCGTGACGGTTTAAACGGCACATCGATATCTTTTAATTCAGCAGTACCCCATCTTGCTAAATTTTCAACATGTTCTTTTGTAATGACACGTCCGTCTACCTGACGCAAAACAGATTCCAAAAGAACCTTAATAGAATAAGGAAGTTTTGAAACATTGCCGACCCCTGCGTCTTCCAATGCTTTTAATGAATAGTAGTTGTATGTTTTCCCATTTGAAGAAAATGTTTTTCTTGCTTGGAAAACGTCTTGTGTTGCGACTTTTTGCTGATTTGTCATTCTCCAAAATCCCCCTTCAATGATCAAGATCGTTCTTTAGATGAATGTTCACATTCCATCACAATTTTCTCACAATTTCATCTTAGTATAAAATCATACATAAGTAAATATCAATGTTTTTATTAAATACAATAAGATCGTCTTATCAGTATGATTTTCGGTAAATTTTGTCCGATTTTCCGCCTCATACAACGGGCTGTAAAGAGCCATATTAATGTTGAGGTGATGATCATGGTAAAACGGAAAGCCAATCATGTGATTAACGGCATGAATGATGCGAAAAGCCAAGGCAAAGGCGCGGGTTATATAGAAAATGACCAGCTCGTCCTGACGGAAGAAGAACGGCAGAACAATAAAAAAAGAAAAACAAACCAATAGCCGGAACACCTTAAAAAGGAGGCTTTAACATGACAAATAAAAATACGAGTAAAGATATGCATAAAAATGCTCCGAAGGGCCATAACCCCGGCCAGCCGGAACCGCTGAGCGGAAGCAAAAAAGTGAAAAACCGCAACCATACAAGACAAAAACATAATACAAGCCACGATATGTAAAACAGACCCCGGTGTCTGTTTTTTTGTGCCATTCACCCATTCAAAGCTTCTGCATACGTTATAGCAAGGCTTTTTAATATGGAGGGATGCTTCCATGAATCACTCAAAAAACGCTGAAGAATTTGATGATACGGAAGAATGGCTGCGGCAGTTTTACGAGGACCCGTATGCTTGGTATGACGAGACGCTGCCGATCGATCTATATGAAACAAGCCGTCAATATATCATTGAAGCCGACCTGACGGCGCTGAAGCAGGTGCAAGCGATAACCGTCACTCTTTCGGGAAATGAGTTTATGCTCTCTGTTAAAACGCTTGAACGGACGTTAAACAAACAAATGATGCTTCCTTTTTATCTGAACGACAAACATATTTTCACTGATTTCACCAACCATATTCTGACCGTCTCCATGAACAAGGAGCCAAATGAGACTCCTGCCTCTTTTTCCTTTCAATTTCCTCTATAACATAAAAAAGCCGCTTTCATCCCTCAATGGAAGCGGCTTTTTTGTCCGGTCATATCAGTCATATACCCTCAAAGTGAATCTCCCATGGCCAAATAGCAGAATCACTATACGATAGAATATGTTCTAGCAACCGGAATGACTGGACATCTATCATTTTTTCTATTCTTTTTTTCATGTGTTCTTCTATTCTGTCTTCGTTTACAATATGGTTAAAGTAAGGAGGAGATAGAACAATGCTGGAAGGCTGGTTTATGTGGTTTATTTTATTTTGGGTCATCGTGATGATCGGATTGCTGTCTATCGGCGGGTTTTTTATGTTTCGAAAATTTTTAAAACGCTTACCGAAAGAAGACGGCCGGTCAGAACTGGATTGGCAGGACTATTATATTGAAAAAAGCAGGCACTTATGGAATGAGGGTGACAAGGCGTTTTTGGATGAACTGGTCGCCCCCGTGCCGGAGCTCTTCCGGGATGTAGCCAAAGCGAAAATCGCCGGAAAAATCGGTGAACTTTCCTTAGCGGAGGAAGCTGAACAAATAAACCGTGATTTAATCATCAGAGGTTACATACTGGCCACTCCTAAGCGTGATCATCAATTTTTAAAAAAGCATCTCCGTGAAAAACAGATTGATCTTACTCCTTATCAAGCCCTGCTCAAATAAAAAACCTTTCCGGCGGACGGAAAGGTTTTAATTCATCTGAATATCAGCGGTCTTCAGTTCATTCGAAAGTTTGCGGTAAGACAAAAACATCGCGATGCGCCACGGGACAATCATTCCGAAAGCAAGAATCCAAAACATCCCGCTTAAAGCTCCGTAATCAATCGTCGTGCTCAAAATGGATTTCATAGCGATTCTGATAACCAGCAAACCAATCAGGATAAACACAAACGCTTTTGACCGTTTTAAATAGATCTCATTATTTTTAATCTCAAATTTAGATGTTTTAATCAGAAAAATAGAGAAGATTACGCCCAGCGTAATGGCCTCCAAAAATTCTTCGCCCGTCACTCTGAAAATCGGAAAAAGGAACATAAGCGCTCCCGTACTCATGAAAATCGGCGGGAGAATTATTTTTTTAGGTGAAGCGGGCTTGTCGGAGGATTTAATCCTGACGATCATCACGGAAATTGCCATGGCCGCTGCAATAACGGATGAAATTATAATCATCATCTTTATCATTCCTTTGCTTGCACGGAGTTTGATACTATATACTATACTCCAAAAACATAAAAAAAACCAATTTGAAAAGAGAACACGTTTACGTTCCCGTTACCCGCCCTACGGCTTCCAGCACTTTAGATGCTTCAAACGGTTTAACGATAAAGTCTTTAGCGCCTAATTCAATCGCTTCCAGAACGATCCGCTGCTGCCGCATGGCGGTGCACATGATGATCCGGGCTTTCGGGTCAAAAGCTAAAATATCCTGCAGCGCCTGTATACCGTTTTTGACCGGCATGGTAATATCCATTGTCACCAGGTCGGGACGGATTTTTTGATATACTGCCAGAGCTTCCTCACCGTCAGCCGCTTCCCCGGCCACTGTGTAATTCGCCGATTCCAGAATCTCTCTGATTTTCACCCTCATGAACTTGGCGTCATCTACAACTAAAACTCGTGTCATATTCCCCTCCACATATTAACTAGTCTTATTGTACCAAAAACGAAAGGGTATATAATAGTTCAAAAGTTATTAATCCGTTACAGACCCGTAAATCCTCCGAAAAGATTTGACAGAACGATCAGAATGTAGCTCATCCAGTTAAAAAACAGCATAACCCCGATCAGAATCATAAGAATGCCGCCGATTTTCATGATAAGCAGCTGATGCTTGCGAATCCAATTCATTCTGGTAATAAAAAATGAAAGAACAAGAAAAGGAATCGCAAATCCGAGAACATATAAAAACATATACGGCACTGCTGAAGAAGGATTTGTATTGGCCAGCGAAAATACCGCTCCTAAAATGGGCCCGCTGCACGGCGACCAGCCGGCTGCAAACGCAAGACCGATCAGAACCGAACCGATAAACCCCTCCGGACGGCGCTTAAAGTGAATGCGCCGCTCTTTCATCATGAATTTCGGCTGAAACACACCGGCAGTAATCAGCCCGAAAAGGATCAGCATGATAGCGCCAAACTGGCGGATCGCTTCATGATATTGGGTGAAAAAACTGCCGATAAATGAAGTTCCATATCCCAATGCGATAAAAATCACGGAGAAACCAAGCAAAAAACAAAGTGTATGCACGAGGCCGCGCTTTTGCAGCATCACCTTTTCTGTTTTCACCTCGTCCATACTGACACCAGTTATGTAAGATAAAAAGGCGGGGTACAACGGCAGACAGCATGGAGAAATGAAAGACAGAAATCCGGCCCCAAACGTCAGAAAGTAATTAAAACTCACGATGACACACTCCCTTCGAGTTATGACAAAATCATTTCATTTTTTTAACACTTTCCCGAGAAGGATTACTTTTTATAGAAAAAGCTTATATAATTTAATTTGACATCGAGATATTATACTCCTTCTTATTTGAAAAACAGTATAAATGTGGATATAATAATAGCGACTCAGGTGAAAGATTTATGTATGAAAGGATATATCCCTGTGATTAGAGAGCATCTATTAAATGAAATTGAAAAAAAACGGGCAGAGCTGCTTAAAATCGTCATGACAAACGGAATGACATCAAACATTACGATAGAACTCAGCCAGGAGCTTGACCACCTTCTCATACAATATCAAAAAGAACTGCACACCGGCAGTTGGGGTGAAACATGACGCCAAAATAAAAAACCCTCTCCGGGTTTTTTATTTTTATAACCATGTATCTCTATATCATAATCTGTACGTATTATTTCGCTTGATTATTCATGGCTTTCATCATTTGATTAATTTTCTTTTGAGAAGGTTTCATTCCCATTTGCATCATCATCATGCGTAACATTTGTTCATTAATAGGCGGATTCTTTTTCAAATAGCTCATCATATATTTACGAGCAATAAAAAACCCGAGTGCAACACCTATGAGCAATGCGACAACGCCCACTAGGATGCCAACCCATAAAGTCATTTTATTTCCTCCTTCATGTTGTCTAGTTTAAAGTGTACTAAACCAAAGGCTATTATACAACATTTACATCTCTTTTTCCTCGTTTTTAGACAAAATTTCTTTCTCTGACCGGATTTAACCACCCGTAGCGCCGTGTCTTGAAATCCATTGCAAGAAAACAGGGGCTGATTTTACGCAGAATCTCAAAGAAAATCGTTTCCGCCTCATAATCTCCCGAAGCTGCAATCTCAATTAAACTGTCTTTCATCATGAAGGTGGCGCAACCCTTTTCTCCGGGCAGTGTAAGCCGGTAAATGGAATCCAAACGGCTGTAACTCATTCGGTTTAAATGCAGCTGGAGACGCTGATGCATATGTATCACCGGAATCGGTTCCGTTATATATTGAACTTGCTTTTCTGTCATTTGATATTCCTGGGGTGTCAGATCTGTCCAATGATAGTCTCGAAACAACTCAAACATAGCCGTTTCCCGCCCGAAGTAGTGGTTCGCAAACTCATCCTTTATCAGGTGCGTATAGTAATGACGTTCCATTTCCTCATCCCCTTTTACAGCGCTTCGTTATTGCTTTCTATTATACAAAAGGAGAAAAGAAAGAATTGTCTATTACTGTTGCGCCGCCCCTTCTATTTTTGTCGCATAAACAGGAAAAAGAGGATGATTTGACTCATCCTCTTTTGTCTCGTTATTTGTTTAAAAGTTTTTTCACGCGGTCAACCACGTTTTCTGCAGTAAACCCGTATTCTTTCATAATTGTTTCTCCCGGAGCTGAAGCACCGAAACGGTCAATTGCGAGAACGTCTCCTTCAAGACCGGTAAATTTGCCCCATCCGAAGCTTGAACCCATTTCGATCGCAAGACGTTTCGTCACATTCGGAGGAAGCACGCTGTTTTTGTACTCGGCCGATTGTTTTTCAAAGCGGTCCCAGCTCGGCATGCTGACTACAGATACGTGAATGTTTTCTTCAGCCAGTTTCGCTTGAGCTTCGATCGCAAGTCCGACTTCAGAACCTGTCGCTAAAAGAAGAGCGGCCGGTGATTCTGTTTGGGCTTTGGAAACGATATAAGCCCCTTTATCCACGCCCGCATACGCTTCTTCAGCCTGCTGATCAATCGTCGGCAGGTTTTGGCGTGTCAATACAAGAGCTGTCGGATGATCTTGGCTTTGAACGGCAACCTTCCATGCAGCTGCGGTTTCATTTCCGTCAGCAGGTCTGATCACAGAAAGGTTAGGAAGTGCGCGTAAAGAAGCAAGCTGCTCAATCGGTTCGTGAGTCGGCCCGTCCTCTCCTACGGCAATACTGTCATGTGTGAATACATAAGTGACGGGAAGACCCATCAATGACGCCAGACGAATGGCAGGTCTTAAATAATCAGAGAACACAAAGAATGTGCCGCCGAATACGCGGAGGCCGCCGTGAAGCGCCATTCCGTTTAATGCAGCGCCCATCGCAAATTCACGGACACCGAACCAGAAGTTTTTCCCGGCGTAGTCTTTTGCCGTGAAGTCTCCTCCATTTTTGATTGTCGTTTTATTTGAACCCGCAAGGTCAGCAGATCCCCCGACAAAGAAAGGAATTTTCTTGGCGATCCCGTTCAGCACCTCACCTGAAGATGCACGGGAAGCAAGGCTGCTGCCTTTTTCATAAACGGGAACTTCCTGATCCCAGTCTTTAGGAAGCTCGCCTTTCATGCCGAGTGACAGCTGTTCAGCAAGCTCAGGATATTTTTCTTTATAAGCCGCGAACAGTTCATTCCATTCCTGTTCTTTTTTCGAGCCGGCTTCTTTTACAGCTTGATTGAAATGCCCGTATACTTCTTCCGGAACATAAAAATCTTCTTCAAACGTCCAAGCATACGCTTCTTTTGTCAGCTTGCTCTCTTCTTGTCCTAACGGAGCGCCGTGAACGCCGGATGTGCCCGCGCGGTTTGGAGAACCGAAACCGATTGTCGTTTTCACTTCGATCAATGTCGGTTTTTTATCATTCTGGCGCGCTTTTTCAATTGCAGCCGTCAATTCAGCGATGTTGTTTCCGTCCTCAACATAAAGAACTTCCCAGTTCATTGCTTCAAAACGCTGCTTTACATTTTCAGAGAAAGAACGGTCTAAATCGCCGTCTAAGGAAATGTCATTAGAATCGTATAATACGATCAGACGGCCTAATTCAAGATGGCCTGCAAGAGAAGCTGCTTCGGAAGAAATGCCTTCCATTAAATCGCCGTCTCCGCAAATACTGTATGTATAATGATCAACTACGTTGAATGAATCACGGTTATATGTCTCAGCCAGATGGCGTTCTGCAATTGCCATTCCCACTGCCATTGCAATACCCTGTCCAAGCGGTCCGGTCGTAGCGTCTACTCCGGCTGTGTGCCCGAACTCCGGATGTCCCGGTGTTTTGCTTCCCCATTGACGGAACTGTTTCAAGTCTTCAATGCTGAGGTCATATCCGCTTAAATGCAGCATGCTGTATAAAAGCATTGAACCGTGGCCTGCTGATAAAACAAAGCGGTCGCGGTTAAACCAGCCCGGATTCTGCGGATTTACATTCATAAATTTCGTCCACAATGTATATGCCATCGGAGCGGCTCCCATCGGCATGCCCGGATGTCCGGAATTCGCTTTTTCAATTGCGTCTATAGATAGTGTACGAATGGTGGCAACTGATTTCTTTTCAATTGTATCCATTATAATCCCCTTCCTTATTGTTGTACCTTTTCATCATAAAGCGATGCTGACTTTTTCTCAACTCTTTCAGCTTAAATTTGAGATAAACTTGTTGAAAATTGTCGTAAAGCACATCCTGATATTAGTATATACGAAAAAAGAATACGTATTGCCGTATTCTTTCTGTTTAATGAAGATTATTTTTCTGTTGTTCTCTTTTTAATTTTTCAGGGGTGACATCGTTGCCTTCCGGATCAATCACTTTTACGCTCTTTAACGTATTTTTCATTGAGGAGCGGAATCCTTTCAAATATTCCTGGCGAAGCTTTTGCTGTTCAGCTTTTTCCTCATCCGTTATTGTGTTTGATTTAGCTTTTTGAGCCAATTCGTTAATTCTTGCGATTTTTTCTTTAGAAATCATAATAAGCTCCTTTGGTGCGTGTTGATTATATACTACTAAAACGCAGTCTTTTTTACAACTGATGCGCGTCAGCTGCCTTCTGTGTCTGCGGTATATTCCTGAAACCGCCGGTGAACCGTGGCTTTGGACACATCATAGCCGAATCCTCTTAAGGTCGCTGCGATTTCTGCAAAGGTAAGCTTGTTGGCTCTCAGCCTGATAATTTCCGAAACCGGAACCTCTTTTTTTTCTTTTCCGCTGTTTTCATGCCTGTTTTTCAGATTCCGTTCAGGTTTGTAACCGTTTTTCACGGCTCTTTTCATTCCCCGCCGGATTTTCATATTGTGAATTTTCCTTTGATATTCCTCAACAATACTGACGATTTCAAGTACCATCGTATCAGCTTCGGAAAGCTCCAGTTCACCTTTATGAGCCGTCGTATATATCTTTACGTTCTCCCTGTAAATGCAATGCAAAAGCGCAATCTTGGCGTTTCCTCTTCCCAATCTCGTTTCGTCCTGCACCAATATCGCGTCAATATGTGATTTTTTAATTTCATCAAGCATTTCAAATACTCCGTCGCGGTCCATTTCGTAACCGCTGGCTTTCTCAGAAATGACTTTCACGACTTCCATGCCGTTTGCAGCAGCGATCTCACTGAGCTCCTCTTCCTGTCTTTTTAATGACGTTTGCTGCTGTTCTTTGTTTGTGCTTACGCGGGCATAAATGAGCGCCTTCATTTCTCTCTTTCCTCTCTAATTGACAATGGCCAGCTGATATACGGCCGGATGCTTCTTCTTAACCGGAAGAATAAGTTCGTCTCCGGGCTTTATATCAGCAGTTTGGAGATGGTTATTCTCCGTCACCCACTCAATGAAATCTTCTTTATTAATGTGTTTCTTTTCTGCTACATGATCCGCAAGTGACCAGAGTGTATCGCCGTCCTGAACCTTTATTTTAACATATTGGCTGAGGGACTGATCATTTCCCGCACATGAGACAAGTAAAATAGCGGCACTTAAAATCGCAGTAAACAGTCCGACAAATATGATAGATTCTTTCGCCATGTAAACAACCTCCAATAAGAATGTTTGTTCGCTTTTTATACCTTTCAGTATATACGAACAAACGTTTCTGTCAATCGTTTTTTTCGAACCTATGTTTGTACTGTCAGGAAAATCATGCTATAATCTACTTAAAATCGACGTTTTGAGGTGCGAAATATGACGAAGCTATCAAAAAGGCAGCTTGATATCCTGCGTTTTATTAAAGAAGAGGTAAAAACGAAAGGATATCCGCCTTCTGTAAGAGAGATAGGAGAAGCAGTAGGACTGGCTTCCAGTTCAACCGTGCACGGCCATTTGGCGCGGCTGGAGACAAAAGGCCTGATCAGACGGGACCCTACTAAACCGAGAGCGATTGAGGTATTGGATGAAGAAGAAGTCCAAATTCCGAAAAGCCAGGTCGTAAACGTTCCGGTCATCGGGAAAGTGACGGCGGGTATTCCGATTACGGCTGTTGAAAATATCGACGAGTATTTTCCGCTTCCTGACCGGATGGTTCCTCCGGGCGAACATGTCTTTATGTTAGAAATCATGGGAGAAAGTATGATTGACGCCGGCATTTTTGACAAAGATTACGTCATCGTCAAACAGCAGAACACGGCCAATAACGGAGAAATCGTCGTAGCTATGACCGAAGATGATGAAGCGACGGTTAAGCGCTTCTATAAAGAAGACAATTATGTGCGGCTGCAGCCGGAAAATCCGACGATGGAGCCGATTATCCTGCAAAACGTAAGCATTTTGGGGAAAGTTATCGGCGTATTCAGAGCCGTACATTAATTCTATTAAACTTCATTTATCGTAAAAAACCCCTTACAGAGGGGTTTTTTTGCATAAAAAAAGCAGATTCGCCCTGGCTTAAGAAACGAATCTGCTAAGGAGGAAAAACTTACATTCTTATTATCCGACATCACACTTTTGAAGTCAACTAATAATGTTTCCCTAAAGAAACTTTTCATCCATTTTTCAACTTTGTATATTTGTGCGTGATGAATTTGTTTTTGTCTATCTTTTCTTTTGGGCGGGCGATCAAAATTTATATATGAATATTTAGTACATAGTACAATAGGTTATATTTAAATATAAAAAAACCCGCTGCCTTTAGCGAGTATCTATTTTCAATCAAAATGATAATATTCTACACCGTATAACCCTTTAATATAGGCGGGGCCACAGACGTTTGAAGAACTTTCAACCAGAATTCTGTATTTGTGATACGGATCAATTGATTTTTTATCCTGGGCACTGAGGTTTAACCAGCTGCCGCTGTAGTTTTTAGAACTTAATGTATAAAAATTTCCGTTCAGCGCCATCCGCTGGAGTTTCATGCTTAAACCGCACGAAGAGTTGTTCATGATGGTGAACTTATATCCTAAAAAGTAATCGTCGGCAGCTACAGCCCCAGGATTTTCAATATGAAACTCTTTTGCATTTCCCTCCAAAGTGAAGCTTGTTTTTGATCCGAATTCAGTGGTAGCCGCTTTAGCTGAGTGTATTCCGCTAAAACATAATAAAAAAACAGCAATACAAATCCAGTATTTTTTCATTTGCATCCCCCTTTTTACATATTTTAACTTGTGAATCCTGTGATGTCTATTCACATTTTATTAAAACGTATACTTTATAACCACTATATACCAGTTTAAAAATTTGCGGATTGCTTACAATGAAGACTAAACGAAATAACGAAGGTGGTTCAAATGAAACACGTAATTGCTTTCGCTTCTAAAACGGCGCTCACACTTGCTTTACTGTACATTGTTCTGGATCTTATGTACCAAGTAACCTTTTTAAACGTTCTGTTTATTACAGTGATCTTAAGTTTAATTACTTATTTTGCGGGTGATTGCATGATTCTGCCGAGAACAAGCAATTTCACAGCCGTTGCAGCTGATTTCGGAATTTCATTCATTGTATTATGGATATTCCTTATGAACATTGGCGGATTTAATGTCTCGCCTGCCGCGGCATCGGTTATCTCTGCACTTTGCATTTCTGTTTTCGAGGCATTTTTTCACCGGTATTTGCAGCAATATGTACTTCCCGAAGATTATCAGGACACAACAGAGACGGATAGCACGCTATGGAGCTATCAAACCGAGGCGTCTGAAGAATTAGTGCCGGAAAAAGACCCTCAGGAAAAAACATAAAAAGGAGGCAATCGCCTCCTTCTCTTTTTATTTTTGCTTCTGATCGTCCAGCGGCAGCTGCAGCAGCGAGTCTGTGCCTGTCGCTTTCGGCGTTTTTCCGTCCCATTTTTCAATCCATTTATATTTGATCATTTCATCGGACATTGATTTCTTTATGATTTGGTTGTAATCAGCGATCCCTTCCGCTTCAATTTTTTTCTTTTTCGCTTCGGCTTCGGCTATTTTAATTTCAGTTTGTGTCCGTTCAAGTTCCTGTGAAGACTTCACCCTTGCATCGATAGCTTCCTGTGTGGCTTTATCCGGCTTCGGTACGCCAAGCGTGAGATCATCAATTAAAAATCCAAGACTCTTCATATCATCAGCAAATCTCTTTTGAACATCGGCAGCGGCTTCTGCAGATTTTTGCCCGTATGTGTCAATAACCGAGTATTTGCTGATTGATTTTCGCGCCGCATCCCACAGCCTTGTTTTTAAATATGTATTTTCAATCGTTTCAACGTTTACCGCGCCGAATTTGTTAAACAGATCGACTACTTTATCAGGCTGCACGACATAGTTGTAAGCGATATCCATTTCTATATTTTTACCGTCTGAGGTTGCCACTTTTATATTTTCATTATTCACTGTCTGCATACGCACCGGATATTCCGTTACTTTATTAAATAAACCGACTAAGTGCCAGCCTTGGTCCAATGTGTCGGATTTTACCCCGCCATTCGGTGAGTATACAACCCCGACATAACCGTTCGGTATTTTTTCAATGAATAGTGACGCTGTAACGCCCGCAATTAAAAGGGCTGCACCTATAATCACACCGCCGAGAATTTTTTTTGTGTTTCCGCGCTTATTTTCGCTCATGCTGATCTTCTTCCTCCCATGACTTTTTGAATTTTTTGGCTCTGCTTCCCACTTGTTTAAAGATTGGACTAAGCATCAGCCATAAACCGAATCCGATGATGACAAGAAGAATGATAGACCCGATCATCACTTTCATTTGCCCACCTCTTTTCTTTCATCCTGTCAATTATGTATACGATCTTAAGAACTTAAAGTTTCATAAATTTCAAAAGAAAAAGCCCCGCCGACAAAATAGGCGTGCTTATTCATAATTGTCACTGATAAAATCAGAAATCGTTTTTGTGAATTGATAAAAGGTCCCGTTTTGTGTGGATGCTCTGCTTTTCAGCGTAAAAGTGTCAAATAGTGATTTTCTGAAGCCGGTGCTCATTTCGATTTGAATACTCAATCCGGATGAAGATTGATTGGCAAGGTTGTTCGGACTGACGCCTGCATATTTATCATTTATGCCAAGAAGAACGGCAGGATACCCGTGCCGTTTCAGCACATCGGTCAAAAGTTCGGCCCGTTCTCTGTCTGTACCGCCGATTTTTATCTTTTTATCATCACTGCCGTAACCGTGCAATGAAATGACATTTGAGTGCTCTTTCACCATTTGCACGGCCTTAGGTTCATCGAAATGCGAACTTGTCAAATGCAGAGCCGCATTACCGGCTGATTTTAACCCTTCAAATAAATATAAACTCCGGTTTTCGGCAATTTCTCTGGCTAACTCACTGGTCCCCGGCTCTATGCCTCCGCCGTGTATAGCTAATATGAGGACAGAAGGGTTATGCTCTCGCGTTGAAATGGAAAAATCGGAAGGATTTTCATTCAGCTTTAATTCCTCGAAACTGCCGTAAATATCTGAAGCGGCATTAGCCCGAAAGAACGGCAGAAGCAAAAACGGTAAAATCAAAACTAAAATTCCTTTTTTGGTTATTGATGGCATTTGTATGTTTATGTTACAATACAAATGCTTCAGCCTTTGAAGCGAACGGCAGAACAGGGTGACTTTGGACGGTTTCTTCTGCTCTGCCTCTTTGCCAGCTGCTTTACGGTCTACTCTTCTAACCCTTTTTGCCATAACATCTTCCTTTCTTTTGTTTACACTTTTGTCACAATATTATATACGTTGGACAAAACCTCCGTTCATCTTGAAGAATAAAAACATCAAAACAACTTCTATCCTTTAACCTAAAAAAGTCTTTCTGTTCAAAGAGACGGAAGGCTTAAATATGTGCTCCCGGCATAGACGGTTACGGAGCGGCCGCTTATTTCGAAGTCAAATTCGAACGTGACGTATGATTTCCCAATTCAAGAATCCCGAAACAAATTGAATGTAACTGCTGTTTCCATAAAAAAAAGACTGCTGTTAAGCAGTCTTTTTTCGTTTTATTTCGTGCCTGTTGATCCCAGTCCGCCGCGGTCATTGTTCCCGAGCTTGTCTACTTCGATCAGCTCCACTTCAGGCATTTTCTTCATGATTCTGAATTGGCAGATCCGCTCCCCCTTGGAAATGTCGGTATCCCGAAGCGCGAGTGCAGGAAAAAACCAGAAGTCATTGTCGCCTTTATAAGATTCATCAATGACTCCCATTGAATTTGTCTGAATGATACCGAAATGCTTATATGTACTTGAACGCGGAACGACATGGGCCTCATATCCTTCCGGCAGTTCCATCGCAACTCCAAGCGGGATAAGTTTGAATTCACCTTTTTTGATTGTTATATCTTCAGCTGCCCGCAGATCAATCCAATCGCCCTGTTCAATTTTACTGATTCTCGTTTGCATATCATCTGAATATTTAATTTTGATTTGTAAAGTCATGTTCGCTGCTCCTTTTGCTTCCCTATTTCAGTCGTATTGATGACCAATCCGTGCCCCATTATACCATTTAACTGATAAGAATGTTGATTTTGGTGTATATGCAGCCGAAGAGGAAGCACTGCGAAGTCAATGAGAATAAACATAAAATGAGGGCCCCTCCTATCAGTTTTTTCCTCCATTTCACATGACAGCTTCAATTACAATAATGCAAAGCTTTATATCCGTTCTTTCAACAGAGCTTTTTTAAAATTTCACCTTGGTTTCAAAAGGAATTTCGTTCTGAATAAAGAATTTGAAGAATAAGCGCTTTAAGGGTGCGCGACTCTTTTCTGTCCCCTGCCTCAGGCGCTTATATCAAAAGAAAGAGGTGTCTTTAGAATGGTTCAATTTAAAAACTTTCCTGATCCGTCTTTAAACGCCCCATTGCAGTCTCGCCCTGCACAGCCCTCTGAATTGGAGCATCTCAAAGCAAGGATGCAGAATTTTATTAAGCATTCCGCAACGGATGATAATCTTGAGATCGCAGATGCCCGGGTGACGGCGGAAGGAATGGTCACCTCACTTTTAAAAGAACGGCTTGATACAGAATACGAAATGCTTAAGAATAAAATCACCCGGGAAGTGAATGTGGAGGACTACGGAGCGGTCCCTGACGGCCGGGACAATACGGAAGCCTTTCGGAGAGCGATCGGGAACGGCCGGGTCAAAGTAAATGTTCCCGCAGGAGAATTTTTGGTTCAAGGGATAAAACTCCCCTCATGGACTACCATTTCCGGTGAGGGACAAGGGATTACCGTGCTTAAGCTTCATGAGGACACTCCCGCATACGAATGGGTCATTACTAACGATGATTACGATAATGGAAACCGTAATATTTTTGTCCAGAACATGACTTTAGACTGGAATCCTGATCGTCAATGCGGGGTCAGGAACCCCGGAGGACAGTTTTCCAGCTGTTTAACGTTTGCTAATGTGCAATACGGCTGGATTAAGAATGTTGAAACGGTTAACGCGGGTCTCCATGGTATTGATATTACATCTCCGACTTACGATCATTTGCCTGAAACAGAATGGACGAAAGACGGCTGCCGATATATATGGATTGATAACTGTGTGGCATACGGCGCCGGAGACGACGGCATTACCACCCATTACAGCGAGTATATTTTCATTTCCAACTGCCATTCCGGAAACCCCCGCGGCACAGAGCATGCTGAGGGCAGCGCAAACTCGAACGGCATTGAAATTGACGACGGCTCTAAACATGTATGGCTTTTAAATAACTATACGAGCGGAAATATCCGCGGGATTGAGGTAAAGGCGCACAGCCTGTGGCCGGCTTCTCAAAATGTTCATATTATCGGTCATGTTTCGTATCGTGATGTACGTTCATTTGATATTCGTCATATCGGCCATCATCAGGCCTCAGACCCCGAAAGCACGACGGCTTATGATGTTACTTTAACCGATTGCACCGCGATTGAACCGGTATTCAATGCTCTCTATGACGGTGTGACCCCGAGGGCGCTGGTCATCTCTGCCTATAAAAACGTTAATGTAAACGGATTCACAGCTATTGGTGATCCCTCATACGACTATGGCGGGAATCCAGTCGTGGCTCTTCAATACCGCAGTCAAAATATTACGATTAACGGCATTAAAATACGCGGCTTTACACAAGCCGGTGTTGACATCAATATATCCGGCGGATCAAATAAAACCGATTATGTTAAAATTTCAAATTTTGATATATACAAGTCTTCTCCTAAAGGCATCTCAATCGGCGGAGGCCAATATAACGTAAATATTATGAACGGTACGATGATCGGAGACGGCGGTTCCGTCGGAATTACGTCCCCTAACAGTCAGGCCGTCATTCTCGGGGTGCAAGCGGAAGGTTACAGCGCGGCCGCATCTATAAAAGGACAGACTTATGAGCAGATCCCCGTCAATTTAAAGGGAGGCGCACAGCTCGCGACCAGCTCCGGTTTTGCATTCAACCCGACAAGCGCCGTTATTGCGGGAACAGGCGATATTACGGCCAGAGGTGACAGAAATGCGATCATCAGCTCTTCCGGAGGTTCAAGTTCTGAAGGTTCAAGGGCATTTATCGCCGCTTCAAACAATGTCCATATTACGGGCAGCAAAGTCTCCAGAACGATTCTGTCATCAGAAAGCATTACATTGGAAGAACCATACACGGTTGCCGGAGGGCATCAGTCCATCAAATGGAAACTGGATTCAGCGGGCGGCCACGGTACGTTCGCCGGAGCTGTCACCTCTTCCCTGTCAGGGTACGGAGAATATTTTGAAAGTGTAACCGGCCAGACAATTCCCGCCGGGACGATCGTCACAGTGAAAGGCGAAAAAATTGAATCGGCTCACGTCGGAGATTACATGCTCGGCGTCATTTCAGAAACAGCCGCTTTTATCTCAGGAGCGGCAAGCTTCGGATGGCAAAGCCGCTTTTTGACAAACGAGTTCGGCGGTTTCATATACGAAAATGTGACTGACGAAGAAACAGGAGAAACGGTACGCGTGCCGAAACAAAACCCAGACTGCAGTCCGGCTCTTGAAGCTGACTATGAAGCACGCGCGGCCAGAGACGAATGGCACATTGTCGGACTCAACGGCCGGCATTACGTACGGGTCGACGGTACGGTCAGCCCGGGAGATTATATCACGGCCCATAACGGAATCGGGACTAAAGCCGCGGAAGGCTGGAAGGTATTGAAACTGACGGCCTTGTACAGTTCTGAAAAAGGGTACGGCATTGCAATTGCGGTTATCAAATAGGGACTCAATATCAGGATCATCTCCTCTCTTTTCTATCGGGCGGGTATGATCCTGTTTTTTATACCGAATGAGATGCCTCTTTTTCAGCATACCGTTTCATTTGTCCAAGCCACCCATGCTTTCTGTCATAGAATACTACCGTCAGATGAAAAAAGGAGGAATATGAGTATGGATATGGGTATGGATATGAACGGACATTATGATCACCACCCAAAGCAGCCTAAACAAAAAAAGAAGAAACAAGATAAAAAGCATCTTGATTATGATTACATCGTTGTTTATAAAAGAAAATGCAAAAAAATGTAAAAAATGCTGCTAACTTGACATATCAACACTTTTTACACCCGGTAAACTCCGGGTGTTTTTCTTATTATATGGCGTTTCTCCGGGCTATTTTCACCCAAAATCCGGTCATCCTAACACAATACATAAAAAGACTCTATTATTTTCTTCCCTTTTCGCCTAATTAAAAGGTTTTCATTTACAGAAAACAACACAAATAGAATGACATGACTTTTGAGAAAATCTACTCTTTGCTTGGTCAATTTTTCTGCGATACCATGAATTTGCAGCAATTTTTAAAAATTTCCTCAGGAGGTCATAGCCATGAAAATCGCCAGAACGGTAGTCGGATCATGCTTAGCTTTATCTCTAACAATTCCTTTCACAGCCAGTGCCTCAGCAGCCAGTCAGTCTGAACACGCAAACGCGCCTCACGTTTCACCTGTTGCAAATCCGTTAGAAAGTAAATTATCCCAAACAGCAGACCAAAACGTAAAAGCAGCAGGTGTTGATGCCGGGCTGAACGTAAACGTAGATGTTCTCGGAATCTCAGATCGCATTGCTGAAGCGGTTAAGTCAGATCAAAACCGAACCGGCTGGGTAAAAAATGTTATGGAAACAACATTTTACGCATCAGGACAGAAGTACAACGTCATGGTGTTCAATTTAAATCAAGAATATGAAGACCGCTTTAACGGCGTTCAGTTTTACGGATCAGCCGTTTATGACGGCATTACTTACGGAATCTGGGTCTTCGAAGACGGGTCCTTCGATAACAAAGGGGACGGGGGCTGGATCAATTGGGCATTCAGAGGGTGGTTCGATCGTGATAATCAGCATATTGAATTCCACAGACCTTAATACGGAGAAAACTTGCGGCAGCGCCCGCAAGTTTTTATTTTGATAACGGGATACTGCACATTTTTCACCGTTATAACGACTATACTTGAAGTGCGGGCTCCGATCGCAGCCCCGGTAAAGTCTTTCAAAGTGAGGGTATGCCATGTCAAAGTCTTTAAAAATAATGTTGTGGAGCATATTGGTGTTCATCATCTTGTTAGTGATTATCGGAATCGTTTCTTTCAATCAAACTCCGTCTGCAGAAAGCGCAGCGGAAAGAATGCTTTATGGCTTCTAATCAATTTTAAAGTTCTGCAATAAGCCTTCACCGGCTTTTTTAAACCACAGAACACCTGACAAAACGACGAATTTTCAATTTATTCGTTAACGATCTCATTCAGTATAGAATATACACGTGTATCATGGAGCAGTCCGTTTTGATACATATATCTTCTCAAAATTCCTTCAGATTGAAACCCCGCCTTTATCAGTAATTGATGAGACGCTGCATTCTCAATGAAAACAACAGCGCCTATACGATGCAGCCCAAGCTTTTCAAACCCAAAAGAAAGAACATTCTCCAACGCTTCAAAAGCATAGCCATTCCTCCAATAATTCGGATGAATCTCATAACCGATCTCCGCCCGCTTATGCTTGGGCACCCAAGAGTTAAAACCAATAGTTCCGATTATTCCCTTCGCATCTTTCCTCTCGATTCCCCATCGCATTCCCTTTTTATCATGATATTGATCTTTAAACCAGCCAATCATTTTTTCAGCCTGTTCCATTGAATCAAAAGGTTCCAAACCATAATAGCGTGTTACATTTGTATTTGAAAAACAAGCAAATATTTGCTTTGTATCTTTCTTTTCAACTTCTCTAAGAATAAGTCTGTCCGTTTCTATTACAGGAAGCATTTACGGTCCCCCTTTAAAAGAAATGCGAGAAGAAAATATATGCAGACTAAAACCCTTTTTTCAAAAAGTAAACTAGCATCCCTATCAAACTTTACATTTCGGCATAATATGTATTAATCCTCTTTAGGAGGTGAGATTATATGGGATTCTCAGGTGGTTATGGTAGCTCCTTTGCGTTAATCGTGGTGCTATTCATTTTATTAATCATCGTTGGGGCTTCTTTCCTCGGCGGTTATTAAGAATCCTCTTACCTCCGCATCCATGTCAGCAGCACCTCCATGATCGTACGGCGCCATAAATGAAATGTTTATGGCGCTCTGCTGTTTTTCCCCTTTTCATTCACACATAAAAACTAAAAAGATCGGCCGATGTATCAACATGCAGCCGATCAGTAATTCATAGATTATTGTGTAAGGTTTACATCGATGACGTTATAGAAGGCATTGGAAGTATCCGCAACGTCCCATACCCCTAAAATGACATGATACCCGCTTCGATCAGTCGGCACAAAAATCTTATGAGTCAGATTCGTATCTGCCTTGGAACCGTCGTGGTTTACCGTTCCGATTAATTCGAATTCATCTCTTGACAAAGGTTTATTCGGATTCCAGTTTTTCTTGGTGATATAATAGTGCCACTTTGATGTCGCATGAGGGGCCGTGTAGTACCAAGTAAAGGTGTTAAAACCGCCGCGGATGTTTTGTTTTACCCAATAATCTGCAGTCTGCTTGTCTAAACCGAAGTCAATTTGTCCCGATCCCCCATTTGCAGACGCAATTCTTCCATCCGGCGGACCTGCAGCCGGAAACCCTTTCGGCCCTTCTACAGACTGAGGATTATCAATGACGGAGCCATATTTCTGCGCAGCGGCCGTCCAGCCCAATGTTTGTTTCTCTAATGCCCCCATGTACGCTCTGCTGACGGGCTCTTTTATATACCCGTGCGCAGATGCATCACTTGAATAGAAAGCGCCTCCAATACCAAGAGTAACAGTTAAAACTGCAGCTTTGACTAAACCCTTCATTACTGCATCATCCTCCCTCTTTTGTTAATAAAAACCTTTCGGTATATACACTTCACGATGGAGGATGAAATGACCTTCCTTTTCTTGATAGGAAAAAGCAATGAGGTTCGCGCTTTTCCCTTTGTTTTTTATAATCATAAAGAAAAAGCCGGGCCGATTCTGTTGTCGAATCCGCGATTGCCAAAAACCGGCCCGCCCCTTTTGCTCAGAACTTCATTCGCTGGATTTGCCGGTTTCTTTTCGGATAACCGGTGCTACTTCCGCTGCTAATCGTTCGATGTTTTCCGCGGCTTTTTTAAACGGCATACCTCCTATATCGATTTGCGCGAGAAATCGCTGATGTCCGAATAACTCGTATTGATGCATGATTTTTTCAATGATCTGCTGTGAGCTTCCCACAAATAAAGCAGTTTCTTTTCCGGACGCCCGTTCAAAATCTTCCTTCGTTAAAGGCTCATCGATCCCGTGATATGAATGAACATGAGACCAGTAATTTGAATGATACGGGTAAAATTCTTGTATTGCCTGTTCATTCGTTTTTGAAATGAACATATGTCCGGTTACGGCAACCTTCACATTTTCCGGAGGATGACCGGCTTTAGAAGCCGCTTCCCGGTATTTGTCAACAAGCGGCTTAGATGACACCGGATCACCGCTCAGTACAGCTAATGCCAAACCCGAACCTGCACGCCCGGCCCGTTCTGCGCTTTCCGGAGTCCCCGAAACACCTAACCATAGCGGAATGCTTCCGCGAAAAGGCCGAGGAGAAATTTCTGCCTCTCGCAGCGGCGGCCGGTAACGTCCTTTCCAGGTAACCGATTCTTCCCCGGAATTTAATTTTAAAAAAAGGTCAATGTGTTCTTCAAACAGTTCTTTATAATGGCCTACGTCATAACCGAAAAGAGGAAACGAGTCTAAAAATGCGCCCCGTCCCGCAATGATTTCCGCCCGGCCGTCTGAAATCAGATCAAGCGTTGCAAAATCCTCAAATAAACGGACGGGATCTGCAGTGGATAATACAGTCGTGGCACTGGTCAGCTTAATATTTTCAGTGATCTGTGAAATCGCTGATAAGATGGCCGGCGGCGAAGATACCGCATAATCAAGACGATGATGCTCGCCTACACCGAATACATCAAGCCCTGCGTCGTCAGCCAGTTTCGCCAGCTTCATCAATTCATCTATCCGCTGCTTTGCGCTGACTGTTTTCCCTGTCAGAGGATCAGGATATAATTCTGCAAATGAATAAATTCCAATTTCCATACAATCACGGTGTTCAGCCCTCACATTTCTCTCCTCCTGCACTGTGTAAAATAGCTTTTATGTTATTCTATTCAGCCGTTTTACAAATAGGAATTCGTTCAAAATAAATACAGTAGCTTAACATGCAGAAGGTCGGTATGAGAGGAAAAAAAGTTTCTGGCGCCCTTCAATTCTGCCCATTACACTCATGCAGCCCGACTAAGCAAGAACAAAGCCGGCACAAGCGGATTCGAATTCATGTGTTCATTTTCAGTCCAATTCAATCCAATCGTGATATTGATCATAAAGCTTTCGTATTCTTCCGGCATCAAGAGCAATGACTTCACACCCTCTGTCATCATACAGAAAGAAAATAATATCTTTTGTCATATTCACAAAGAAAACATCAGGATACCCAACAGAACAGCCCCCGAACCTTGGCTTCAGCGGAAAATCTTCGTGGACGGCTGCCTTAAGTAATTGGGGGATACGCAGATCTTTCCGTTTACATAATAAAGAAAACTGCTGCATTTCATATTCTTCTTCGACCGGGCATTGACAGGTCTTCACTTGAATCCGATATAAATCATCCTTACACTTCAGAAACGGCTGATAAACCTTTAATTTTCTCGCGTGATTACCTTGAGATTTGTGCTTATACACGTTGGCAACAAGGAACATGTCATCGCTATGTTCAAACAGCTCATTGAAAAGTGCGGCGGTTTGATGATGAACAAGCTGAAAATACTCAAGATTCAAAGCACCGCTTTCATTAAATTGATACATATTGCCGCCGAGAGAAAAATGAATTCCAACGTCCCATTGATGATAAATGCCGGGCACTAATTTTAAAGTCGGAAACCTTTCCTTCAGATAATCATTTATTTTCATACAAACATCTCACTTTCCGTTTCCGCTCCAGAAGCAGAAGGAGCCGAGAACATTCCGCTTTTTTCTTTTTCACCCTTGTAATATTATTCCGATTGGAATACAATGAAATAGAACACTGTGAACCCCATTGATCAGGGTGGATGCTGGTCACATTCATCCTGATCCTTTCTTTTACACAAGATCGCCCCAACTTTGAACCCCTCCGTTTCCAACCTTATTCATTGATATTACATATATTTCAATGGTATTATTTTCTTATACATAAGCATCAAGAGGTGTCCGCTTTGAACAACATCAGAAGATTAAGAGAATATTTCCGGTCTCACCGTAAAATAAGTCTGGCTGCAGACTTGCTTACGGCTGTATTGCTTATCTCATTATCCATTCTTTTTAACGGACGCCGGCAGGGAGCTTTTAATGGTTTCTTTATGTATGTCTTAGTAAGTAATTTTATCGGCTCCAATGCCTCTTTTATCGACTTCAGCAAATCGAGGAAAAACAAACAAAAATAAAGGCTCTGGTCAAAAAGAGGGTTATACCGCCCTCTTTTTATTCTTTCAGTCATACCAATGCGTTCTTTTCAGGTTGTAATTTTTCTGAATAGGACTCATGATCGGTTTTCCATACTGCTTCAACAGTGATTTCATGACCGATCACTTCATTTTCCGGCATATATTCAAACGTCTGAATATGGTCTTCTCCCGTTCCGCCGCCTTCTAATTTCTCTCCGGTGTATTCTGAAAGATGATAGTCTTTATCTTCACCATATTTCCGGCCGTCAACAAATAATGTTAATCTCTTAATCACCGTGTTCTTTTCATTCACTTTATTACCTCTGTAATACAAATTCAAGAAATAGTTAGGGCCGATAGAGGTCTTGCCTGATTTTTCGATTGACGCTTCCCACGTCTTGCTTTGGCTATAGCCGATATATTTAACTTTTTCTCCTGAAATTAAAGAAAACAGTGCACATCCGGCTGCTATTATGAGAACAGTGATAATAACCAGCAATGTTTTAATGACTTTACGTTTTTTCATGACATCCCGCCTTTATCATTTAGAACGTATGAATATTAGAATTGTTACATTTAATTTGAAAGAATAATAAAAAGGGATTCTAATCCCAGGAATAAAAAAATACTAAGAAGATCATATTCCCCTTAGCCTCACATCCCAGATTGCCATGCAATAATGATAAAAGTCGTCCAAAAAGTTGTGACTAAAATAAGCATAACGGTTACAATCATTAAAAAGAGACAACTTATTGTTAGAATTGAGTCTTTGTTTTTGTTAAGAATCAGAGTAACCACTGATCCTGCAGCAAATAGATACGACAAAACCGCACCGACCCAATACCACAACATAGAGTCATTGCTCCAGTAAGCCATTGACTGCATATAAATACTGAATATAAATCCTGACAATGCTAATAGAAACGAAACTAAATTTGATTTCAAGTTAGAGTTCCTTTCTTCATAAGTTTTATTTTTAGGCACGGTCATACATCTGATAACACCTTTATGCGATATGCTTCGCCGCTTTGTCTGCATATTTTAATTCTTATTTCGTTTTTAAATATGTTTACTAAAACAGAAATGATATAAAGTTCACCTGAAACGCCGATTTAAAATTAAATAGATGTTTTATAAGCGTGAATTGCTTGATTTCTCAATTGTAAGAGTTATTTAGACCTTCCATAGCATTCACCCTCTCTCAAATTTTACAACGTTACTATAAATGATTTTCATTTTTTCCAAGTCCTTCAACTTGAATCTCATTTGAAGGAAGTTCGTTCATTGTAACTTCAATGTCTATCACTACCCTGTTTTGCCCAAGTATAGCATCATATTTGTATATGTTTGCTTCACCTTTGTATAACAAATTCCTTCCGCCTTTGGCTTTAATGACGGTTGAATTTGAGCCCATAAAGGGGCCTTTAAGATGTAACGGAAGAATCTGAAGACTGAAGCTTCAGCAGCTTCTGTATCAAAGTGACAGCTAGTGCAAGTATTACACACCTAAGCATTTTTCAATTCTGTAACTACCTGGTATTATTTCTCACGTTATTTATCGGTAATTCTATTGATAAATTCAACTCAAATACAAAAAGAACCTGTCTCTAACAAGGTTCTTTTCGTTTTGGTAACTGTATATTGTTTTTAACGACATATAAATGGAACTTAAGTATTGATTGCTTCTTGGAGACTGTTATGATCGTTAGCTAAACCATAGAAGTTCTCTAATAATTGTGTATCATCTTCCTTGCCCATCCAAGGATCTTTCTCTAATGGTTTGTAGCAAACGTCATACTCAACTTCATCTGTTGTTTTTTTACTATCTAAATAACAGCCTCCATATCCCTTCAAAAAATCCTTATAGTCGGAAGGTAATTGATTTCCTATGTTCATTTCAAGCTCTTTGAGTTGTTCATTTGTATTAATGCTAGGATCTGTGCTAGCATCAATCGTAAACTCTTTCAACTTTTGTTCGATCTTTGTGAAGCTCATTTTAATACTCCTTGATATGCTATGGAAAAACAAGTTATAGACCTTCTTTTTAGTTTTAATCGTCCCAGTCCTCATCATCGATCCAGTCGTCTTTCGCTTCTTCAAGTTCTTCTATTAAAAACTCAAGGAATGTACTACCAACTTGTTTACCATATCCCTCTTGGTTATCCCAAAGAATGACTGGGCATTCTCCATCTATCATCTTGTTAGTGTCAAGACAATAAGAAAATTCATCTACATATTCGATCACTACAAGACCATCGGAAAGGTTATAATATTTTTTATATTCATTGGTCTGCTCGACAACTTCAGCGCCGTGAGAGTCATATCCGAGAATCATTGTTCCATATGCTCCCCCTGAACCATACTCAGTTAAAAACCATTTATAGCTGTCTGGAAGAGTTACATTGAGATCCTCTTCTATTTCTCTAATCTGATCTTCAGTGACTCCCCCCGTGAGAATTGAATTTTCTTTATTTTCATCAAAGAAAGTTTTTATTTTCGAATAATCCATTAAACTTTCACCTCTTATTCTTGATTCTCAAATTGCTGAGCTCTCCATCTCCAATACCTTCTTCTGAAACTTTTATATTGTTTATCAAGCACAGGAGCATTTCTAAAACTCTGTCCATTCCCTTTTAATCCATGCAAAACATCACTGTACTTATTATGCCAGCTTTCAGGTATCTCCAGCATAGTACCAGGCTCTTCTTGAATTAAGTGATGTAAATTTATTTGCGTGCCATCTTTAGCAAAAGGAGCATTACCATTTTTCATCAGTTGAAGATTCGTAAAGCCTTTACGATTTTTTTGATTAAGCTCAATATCTTTCATTGTGTATACTCTACGGCTTACATCTCTAGGCTCTCCTTTAACTTTTACCTTGCCGTCTATTTCATAGGCCTCATACTTCTCTTTATTTAACCAAGGGACATTTACTTTCTGACCAGTAAATGGCTTTCTGCTTTCATCCAATTTCTTTGCATTGGACAAAAGTCCATTTTTAAGGTTTTGGCTGTTAACCACATTGTATGGTACGTTATCAGCCAGAGCAAGATCATACTTAGAGTTATAAGGAAGCAAATCTGAAATCTTAATGTCCTTAATTTTCTGACCTGCCTGTCCTGCCTTGTTTATGACCTTCCCCGCCGCATCAGCTTTGTTAACGGCTCCTGCGCCTTTTGTTCCGACGACAGCCACAGCCACTGAACCGACCGCATATGTCACCCATCTTGATCTGGAGTAAGCATCTCCGTTCACCATATCCTTTTGATACGACTCTTCAATTGCCGCTTTAACAGCATCATATGTTTTAACAGGATGAAGTACTGCATTCCCCAGTGCTGACAGCGTTTCCCCCGGATCGGTTATGAAGTCCCATAGACCGGTTACCGTGTCTTTCCCGACATCATAAAGGCCGACACCGGCTCCTTTTAATATATCCCAAGTCACTTCTCCGGCTTCTTTCAGCTGTTGTGCTTGTTCAAGCTGAATGACATATTGCTGTTGAGAAGGGTCAAGGTTCTCGTACCCGATCTTCTTCGCCATTTCCAAATATTCATCCGGATCGGTCACACCGTCGGCGAGCTTTTTCTTGAGATCCTTGATTTCCCGCTCTTTCGCTTCTTCCTTCTTAATCGTCAGATAAGCGTCTGAGTGTCTTGTAATCTCGCCTTTTTTCTTATGTATGTCACTTTCCCTGTAAGCTTTAGCGTTATAGTGAAGTGGTGTTGCATTTTTCCCTTGGCCTGTTGCGTTTTGGAGCTGTTGAAAATCTGCCTGAATGAAATGTTCATTTGCCTCGGTTTCTGCATATTCCTTCGTTAGATCATGATCGAGCTTTCCGAGCTTGTGTATGGTATTGTCCCGTTTCTTGTCTGCTGAATCCAGCTTTTGATCGACATCCTCTGTAGAGAAAACATCAAGATGAACAATATCACTTATCTCATTAAGAATATCCCATTTCATTCCGCTGCTCTTGCATGATAGCTTGTGATGTATTCTTCGCATGAATCAACTCATGTTCTAAAAATGACTCTTCCACAAACGAATCGGCTAATCCGGCATCAGCTACTTTTCCTGAAATACTGTTAAGAAAAGCAATCTTCATATCGATCAGATCAAGCCAGCTGTCCGTGACGCTGGCGTGGTCCTGGAAAAAGGCTTTGATATTGTCGGCGCCTTTGCCTGAAAACTCACTGTCGTCTAAGTCAGCCATTTCCTGAAACGCTTTTCTGAGATTGATAAATTGTTCTCTAACCTGATCATATTCTTTTGCCCGCTTTTCCGCTGCTGAAATGAACGAAGATGCTTCAAATACTTTCATTTACGTCTCCTTTCTGCTTCTTTCTGTCTAAATTTTACCATAGGATATAATACCTGAAGAACTTCTTTTTTGTTGCGTTGAACTTTCTCCGTTCATAAAAATAACCATCAAACTGATGTTTTCTCCCGCAAGTCAAATCGGGGAAAATGCATCGGCTGATGGTTATAAAGAGTATGGATCCCAGTCTTAAATGCAGGGAAGTGAGATAACGAGTACACCTAGATGCCTTCATATGTGACAACCCAATATTATTTATGCCATAAACAGCTAACAGCGCAGTAAAGGTCATTACAGAATTCATTTCCCTCGAAGTTATTCTTAAGATAGTTTAAATTAAGCTATTGAGTATTTTTTCAAACTTATTCACGCTCATCATCTCATGAGTGAGAAATGTCCCATTATAAAACACGCTGAAAGTCGTCCAAACTGCCGGGGATTTTTGCGCCATATCTTTTGACGTTATTCGCCGGGCCTGAAAATGAAGTCCTTTCTTTTCAGTCAGTTCCTTTACATCCTTTAACAATCCGACTGCAAATGGGCATTGAGATGTATAAAATATTGTGATTCCCTCATCATTAACGGAATTACTTTTCACCTGTTTTTTAAATACAGGAGGATGTGCATGTTCATTCCACGTCAGTGACACCAACTGAAAATAGGGTTCTGCTTCATCTTGCACAGCAAATCCCATATGCTCGAAGAAATGCTTATCACTTAAATAAGGGAGTTTTTTCTTCCCCACTATATGAACTATCCCATCCATACCGCGGGATTTTGCATCTGACACACATCTTTCTAACAAGTGTTTCGCATGCCCGTTATTCTTATATTTACCTGAGACCCAAAGACAATTAATAAACATAAAATTAGGTGCGCTTACCGGAACCCATGCTTCTTCTGCAGGTAAATATTCAATAAAAACTTTTGCCCGCTCGTTTAGGCGATAGAACACCAAACCATCACTCATTCGATCTTTGAGCCAGCTCTTCTTTTCATTTACCGCATCCTCATATTGTTTCGTACCTAATGCACAGCAAATATGATTGTCATCAATATTGTCCCTAGTCAACTCAATGTATTCCATTTTTTCCTCACCCGCTTTCTGGGTTCAACACATGAATTTCAATTTGAACAATGCAGACTGGACATGGCGCTAGTCGGTCTTTTTTAGAACATCAGCTTTACTTCTGGTGAGTATTGTAATTTTAATTTCTCAGAAATATAGAGTCCCAGAACCAATATATGAACGCAGCAACAATGCTCATTATGTAATAAATGAAAGTTCTAAAAACTGAGAAATCAATTGGCGGATTATCTATGTACCAGAACAAGAACACAGCTAAAAAAGCGACTGCTGTATAAATGAAAAGATGAACCAAACTAAACTTTT
This sequence comes from Bacillus sp. A1, assembly GCF_042296235.1. Lineage (NCBI taxonomy): Bacteria > Bacillati > Bacillota > Bacilli > Caryophanales > Bacillaceae > Bacillus > Bacillus sp. A1. Next base: position 1,884,572 of record NZ_CP141181.1, on the reverse strand, counting down.
TAGGCTTCTTTCTTAGCCATAGTTGCACAGGAACAGCAAACAAAAGGTAAGTAATGAATGCGTAAAAAGCAATGATAACCACAGTAACCAATGCAAATGGCACAAAACCCGAGTATACAAACATATATAGCCCGAAGATCAAACCATACGACAAACTTGAAAAAGCCAATGTGTAGGTACAGCTTTGACTTTTGCTCCAAGACGCTGCTTCCATATAGTTCACCTGCTTTTTATCAAAATACATTTCTCATTTTTTCCTACTGTTTAAAATCAATATATATCCATCACTTTAAAAAGATCTATGTTTTTTGGCAAATCATCAATTCACTATCTTAATATCCAGAAATTTTATTGCCATTAAAAAAGGTCAAGGAAATACCTTGACTGTATCGCTCACCAATCTGCATCCGGTTCATCGTGTTCGAATCCGTAAAAGCCTTTAATCCACACATCTCCGCAGCCGGCTCCTTCACCTTATCAGCCGCGCTCAAGTTCAAATGATTACCCGTGAAATTCTTTTCACTAAGGGTAAAATCACCTCCTGCCAGTGTAATTCTCTGCAGTTTAAGCTCAAATATCGGCAGAAAGATTATGACCACAAATTCAAAGCAAGAAACGACAGCCCCCATGCAGATAGACCAAACATTACAAAGAACCTAAGCAAAGCTTCGAATTTTGTAAGTCTTCGCTCCCTTTTCGTTTTACCCAATTTCCAATAAACGGCGTAGCAGGAAAACACCAAAATGAGTTGTCCAAGTCGCGACACAGATTCTAAGAATTCTATACCATTCATTGATTTTCACCTCGTTTATTTAAACAGAAAGTCTTTCTTACAGCGTTTATCCAAAGCACTGATTTCTTCGGTTATAAAAACCGCTTGAGGAATTTGTTTGTAAAATGGTTTGCCTGCCGCTTGATAAAAACAGCCCATCCTTACTCCCCATGTATCAATCAATATAAATTTTATTATCTCAGATGGAAAGACGATTTCCAACAGTTATGTAAAAATAAGTAACTGTAATATGCTAATTGTATAAGAAAAGTTGTCTGTTCCAGCAGAACCACGAGTGTTGCATTTCTCCATTAAAGCGCTAAAGGAAAATTATAAAAGAGCCGATTTTAGGCTCATTCGCGAAGCTTTATCATTTTATTTTTATGATTGTATCCTCCTGTCAGTCCTGCTGGGATAAATTTGCGGGAAGATTAGTTTTAATCCGCCGCCCTGCTCACCTTCGAACCTTCTTGCAGCTTCCCCACAAATAAATATCCAGATGAACAGCTTTCACCTCTTCCCTTTGTGAATCCCTGTGTGAAATCTGACTCTTCCCAAAACTTATCTGGCCTTTGCATCGTGGAGCGCCAATTCTCATGCATCAATTTAATTAATCCAGGATATTCGTATTTTGCTTTTCCGTTAGCTGAATAGCGCTTTATAAGAAGCGGGGAATTCTTGATTTACGCGCTGCACTTCCAATGTAAATTCACGTTCCTCTTCTGTCACTCGTCTGAGTCTGTCAGATTTTTTTGTGTATCTATGTCGGCACCTGGAGGAACGAACCGATTCGGTGCAATTCGTACACCATTTGTGATAACAGCATTGTATGAAATAAATGATCCTTTTCCTATAATTGCATTGTATACGATTGCCTTAAAACCGATGAACGTGTGATTTCCAAGAGGGCCATGAATGAGAGCATCATGTCCGACACTTACATTGTTTCCGATATAAGCTGATAAAGGGCGCAAACTTAGTGAGCCGGTGATTGTCAAATTTATCTCCCGTCAGCTTTTTATCGCTCAAAAAAGGCCTCCTTTGAAACGTATCTATTTATGTATACTATGTAAATTCTGTGCATTTGGAGATAACAAATGATCTATAGAATTCTCCCTGCATACTGCCTCAACTTTTGTAGAGACACTTGTCCGCAAAAATGTAAGGGTTTTCAAAAGAAGAGCAGTGTGCTAAATTGTAAGATAAGTGAAAATTTTCTGCTAATATTTGAAAGGGGTGTATGATTTGAAAGCAGTAGTAGCAACAAAAGACAAAAGTATAGCGATCGTACAAAAAGAATTACGTCCTTTGCGACATGGTGAAGCCAAAGTTAAGATGGAATACTGCGGTGTATGTCATACTGACTTACATGTTAAAAATGCTGATTTCGGGGATGTTACAGGCGTCACTTTAGGTCATGAGGGAATCGGCATTGTAACTGAGATTGGTGAAGGTGTAACAAGCCTGAAAAAGGGCGACCGCGTCTCTATTGCCTGGATGTTTGAAAGCTGCGGCTGCTGTGAATATTGCCTAACTGGCCGTGAAACCTTGTGCCGCGATGTAAAAAATGCCGGCTATACAGTTGACGGCGCAATGGCTGAAGAAGCAATCGTAGCGGTTGATTATGCAATAAAGGTGCCGGAAAACTTAGACCCTGCAGCAGCAAGCAGCATTACTTGTGCAGGTGTAACAACTTATAAAGCCGTTAAAGTCAGTGAAATTAAGCCAGGTCAATGGATCGGTGTATTTGGAGTCGGCGGTTTAGGCAACTTGGCTGTTCAATATGCAAAAAATGTCTTTAACGCTAAAGTGATTGCTTTCGACATTAGCGATGAAAAATTGAATTTTGCTAAGAGCTTAGGCGCTGATGCGGTTGTAAACAGTTTAAACGCAGACCCCGTCGCTAAGGCAAAAGAAGTGACTAACGATTCAGGGCTTGATGCTGTGGTCATCACGGCTGTCTCTAAAACCCCTTTCAATCAAGCGATTGATGTTGTAAAAGCAGGAGCCCGTGTAGTCGCTGTCGGTTTACCGGTGGACAAAATGGATTTAGATATTCCCCGTCTCGTGTTAGATGGGATTCAGGTAGTAGGTTCATTAGTAGGTACCAGAGAAGATTTGAAGGAAGCTTTTCAATTTGCCGCAGACGGTAAAGTTGTACCTAAAGTGACAAAGCGCCCGATTGAAGATGTGAATGATATTTTTGAAGAAATGGAGCAAGGTAAAGTGACCGGCCGCATGGTTATCGATTTTACTTCCTAATCTTAAGGCTGCCGGGAATGATACGGCAGCCTTTGATCTCGATTCTTGCTCAGCGCCCCACCCAGACTGAATGAGACTTTGTCATTTAGTTCAGAAAGAAATTTTACAGACTATTCGGCGGTTATTCATTTTGCAAGTATTCTCTGAACTAATCCTGATACCAATATAATACAAAGTCATTCATTGCCGAAGCGTAGCCCTGCTGTCTTAACATAGTTGTTATGCTGCCCCGATGATAAGTTCCGTGATTGGCAACATGGAATAAAATTTCTGAGTAAGCAGTTTCTCTGTAACCTAACCAAGGATTATTTAAGTTCATTTTTTGTTCTAAATCTGTTTGGCTATTCATCCATTCTTCAAACTGTGAAGCCAGTTCTTCATAAGACGCCGCAAATTCATCTGCAGAATATAAATGAGCCTTTTCTGCATAAGCCATAGAACCTTCCAATGCTTCCTGCATGTCTATTCCTTTAAGTACTTGCAGCCACATAACATCCACCGCGCAAATGTGACTGAACGTTTGAGCAATTGTAGGATATGAACTATGAACCTCTTCATAAAGGACATTACTTGGTAATTCCTTTATTCTTTCTAATAACGCTTTATTCGCCCAAACATGGTACTGATACATGTTTTTCACATGGTTCATTTCACATCTCTCCTTTAAAGTTGATACTTGTGATTATAAAAAAAGATATATGACAGCAGATTGTCATACATCTTTATAAATTTTCATTATTTTTTCAGCTTCATCTATTAAAATTGATTGCAGTTCCACCGGTTTTATAATTTTAGCGCCACTGCCAAAGCTCAAAAGAATTGATTTAAGCCATCCGGCATGCTGAGGCCGATACACAGAGATTGTAAACGTCATACTTCCATCGCTGTTCATGACTTTTGAAGCGTTCTGAAATTGATCTAATACTTTAGCTATGGAATTAGGATTAACCCAAATGACTACATCCGCAAACCCTCCCAGGTCGGATTCTGAATAAGATGGTTCATCTTTCACTTTGTGACTGCGCAAAAACTCTTCTTGAGTAAGCGTTATATTCATCATACGTGATACTCTAAATTCTCTATCATCTTGACGTTCTCTGCAGAAGCCATATACATACCAATTACGAAACTTATAATGAAGGTGGATAGGTTCTACTTCACGTGATGTAAATTCATTTTTATTACTGACATAATCAAAGCGTACTGCCTTTTTTTCCTGTATAGCTTTTCGCAGCCGGATTAATGAATTCGGTTCTGTTGTAAGGCTTTCCAAGTTAACATACAAAGTCCTGCTGCTTTCGCTTGTTTCCAGAGATTTTAATCTATCTATCGTGTGTTCAACTTCCTTATCTTCAAAAACACTCGACAAACTGCTTAATACTGTAATTAAATTCAATACATCATGAGAACCGATTAAACTTTTATCAAATTTGTATCCTCTCATTATCCCAAAACCGCCGTTAGCCCCTTGGTATGAAACGACTGGTATTCCAGCTGCACAAATCGCTTCGATGTCTCTATAAATTGTCCGCGTTGATACTTGAAATTCATCAGCTAAACTGGAGGCAGATAAAATTTCATTATGTAAGAGCTTGAATATGATTGATAACAAACGTTCTAATTTCAATTCTCAATTCCTTCCTTATTAGGGTTGGAAGTGCTCTTTTGGCTTTGACACATTTATGCCGCTCACCTCCTGTCACTTCAAGAAACCATGCAGAAAGCTTAATTTTTCCACCTAACCGCATAATACGCGAATACCATATGCTTTATACTTTGCAACCCCGATAAACCCTTCTATCGCTTCATCTGATATTCAATAAAACGCCTGTTAAACCTTTGCTTATGTATACAGCTTCATCTTCACTGAGTAATTTGAGGCCCAATTAATCTACATAATAGTTCACTGAATCTCTCAACAATTTTAGAAGAGATGTTCGTTCAATCGACATCCTTGTGATATATATGGTAAAATTTATAAAAACAAACAAAGGAGTGTTGTTACATATGAGTCTTATCATTTTAGCATCCATGCTTTTATGGGGTGCAGTGATCCACGAGCTAAACAAACCTTCAAAAAAACAAAGTAAACGAAAAATGATCCCTTTAGTATCCCTCAGTTCTTTATCTACTTTAATCATCACAATTTCGCTTTTTTCTAATTTAATTGGTTGATATTTGTTATGAGGAAACCCGCCAGAGGTTCCTCATAACACTAAAAACCTACTCACTGCACTTTTTACAGCAGACCTTATCAGAGTGTTTGCTTAACACTTTGTCCATTCTCCCCACAGGCATCTTCTTCTCACTCGGAAGTGTAAGATAAGCTGTTATCTCATCCCCAGATTTTAATGTTTTTCCGCAGATAGAGCATTTTAACTCAGTATTAAAGAAATTTTTTAATCCCATCCAGAAGCCTCCTTACTTACCTTTATAAAGTAATACGTTAATGCTTTATAAAAGTTTCAGGTTAAAGAAATACTCCTTGCCTGGGAATATACTTCGTTTCAGTTGATCCGCAGCCGCCCCGGTCATCGTTGCCTATAACTTTATCTGCACCACAAACCCGCAAGCAGCCTCCTTGTATCGTACCTTCCGTCCTTTTGTGATTTGTTTTGATTTGTCGTATACTGCGCTTGCCCGGGAAATGATGAATATTTTCGTTAACTATAATTTCCCTGTATCTCTTCGTATGTGGCTCTGCATGATGAAGTAACTTCATAGCTCACCACTTTCATACACAGTTTTATTGCATGTTTAGCCATATCCCTCCTCTATTATTTATTGTCTTAGAAGCTCTTCATTTTAGACATAACATCCATTTTTTCTTATTTAGACTTAAATCTATGTCGAAATTTATCGTCCGGCATATTATGTACTATCCTAACAACAGGAGGTGGCAATAATATGGGGAACTACGGTGGAAATTACGGTGGAAGCTCTTTCGTATTGATCGTTGTGCTGTTCATTTTGTTAATCATTGTAGGTGCTGCATTCCTTTTCTAGCACATTGACGATTTATATTCGTCTCCCAATCATTGCATCCCTTAGTTCGGACAGACGCCATAAGAAGTTTTATGGCGTTTTTACTTTTGAAAAACAAATCCATTTAAAATAAACATTTTATTTTTACTCTGAAGTTTTTTCATAAGCAGGAGAGTTTCTTCCCCTGCCTACGGCTGCTAATCCTTTTCAGATCTTTTATGAAATACTCGGACTAATATTGCTGCTATGAAGATTAAGGCGAACAATCCAAAAGCCATTGATCCATTCTTTAAAATGATCCCAAAGATCAACAATGCGCAACCAGACAAAATAAATAGTATCTTACTTAAAATATTAATCATTTACATTTCTCCCAATCAAAGCTTGCATTGACACCAATAATACCTGCAGTATTTATACAAGCATAGCAAGCAGTTCCACATAAAATAGTTAAACCAGTGATTGCCCATTGGCTAATATTCTTATCGCATAAACAATCTAATACACATCCAGTCCAACCCTTAGCACTCATCATGTTTGATGATGAGCCCGTTTTATCTTCTGCAGACTTTTCTGTCTCAAAGACACCAGACTTGTCTTCATCTTTAACACAAGACTTGTTCATGAAAATAACCCCTTTGTAAAAAAATAATTGTCATCCGGCACCAATACTACATATCAAACAGACCATCTCATAAATCACCTTCTCTCTTTAATAAAACGCTACCATTCATATAAATAATTGTTAAGCAAAATGGCTTTCACATAAAAAAAGCCGGATTCCTCCTTTAAGAGGTTCCGGCTTTTCTTAGTAAAATGCAGGAAATATCTGGTGACGTGCTGCACACCCCCGCTATTATAATATTTCAATAGAGCCTTCTGTTCCATGAACGCGGATTCGCTGCCCATCTTTTATCAATTGGGTTGCATTTTCAACTCCAACAACTGCAGGTAAGCCGTATTCACGCGCGATAACCGCTCCATGGGTCATCAGTCCGCCAACTTCAGTGACCAGGCCTTTTATGGATACAAACAATGGCGTCCAGCTGGGATCAGTATAGGAGGTAACTAATATATCTCCATCTTCCAAATCGGCATCTTCCATGTTTAAAATAACCCGTGCCCGCCCTTCTATGACTCCCGAGGAAACGGGCAGCCCTGCAATCGCACCGGCCGGGAGATTTTCTCGTTTGTACTCGCCTGTAACGATTTCACCGTCAGATGTGATAACACGCGGCGGAGATAGTTTTTCATATACTTTGTACTCGCCTTTTCGTGTGCTGATGATTTGGTAATCCAATTTATGTGTGCGTACGACTTCCTGAAGTTCTTCAAAAGTGAGATAGTATATGTCTTCTTTTTCATGAATAACGCCCGCTTCTGCGAGTTGTTCGGCTTCTTTCAGTAAAGCCTGCTTATAAACGAAGTAGCGGCTGATCATGCCGTATTTTGGATATTCTCTGAACCCGCTGAAGTTCCGGATGATGCGGATCATTCGTTTGGTTTCTTTGGCTTTTTGTTCACCATCCGGTAATTGCTTCAATCGGTCTAATAACTCTTGTTCTTTCTTCAACGCCTCCTGCCGCCCTTGCTCAAATTTCCGCTGGCTGGCATTTGGCTCAAAGTTTTTGAGATTATTAAGAATCATAGGGACAAGTGCAGTTGGTTTTTCGCTCCATCGAGTTCTTGTCATATCAATTTCTCCGGCACATCGCATTCCGTACTTGCTGAGATAAGCATAGATAGCGTCACGGGTTTCCCGCCCGCCTTCAAACGTCACCAGCCCATCCAAAAAGTGATCATCTTTTACATTCTCTAAATAGGCAATTACTTCTGGATAAGGGCGGATCACATCGGCGACGTCCAATAGCGCAAGCCCCATTTCTGAGGTAATATTATGGGGTACAGATTGAGAAAGCGTATCTGCTGCGTTTTTTTCACCTAACCACTCGTTCATTTTTTCGTTAATCCATGATGAAGCATCCATTGCAGTTCGAATCAACACCGAACTTTTCGGGTTAAATAGAATCTTCTTTAATTCCTGGATATCTTCCAAAATAAAACGAAATAAATCAGATCCTGATTTCGTCTGGATGTTTTGTTTTAACTCTTCTATCGATGCCTGACTGCTCTTAATCAAATCAGAAACAATTGCCGGATCGTTTTCAGCTTGTTCCGGCATATCTGCATTGCCTTTGCCGGGAATCGGTGCCGTTTTATCAGGTACCGGCTTAATGAAATCATCTCGCTCTATTATGGTCATAAGTGCGTCTTTTAAGAGCGGATCGTGCTGCCCCATGCCTTTTAAGAAAACTTCTCTGACATTAGGAGATGCCAGTTGATGTGTGACATCAACGAATAGCCTTCCGCCGGCTTTACGCATGGGTGCAGCAGTCGTCAACAGAAAAAAAGACAATCCAAGGGGTTTTATGGGATCCGTCATCATTTGCTGATGACCAACAGAGATATAGACGTGATTTTCTTGATCGTTCGCTTCAGGAACGGGGTATAACGTTGTGATCGGACGACTTTGGACAATATAAAAAGTATCGCGGTCCAAACACCATTCGATATCTTGCGACTGGCCGAAATGAGCTTCGATCTGTCTCCCGATACGTGCCAGCTGTAAAATTTGTTCATCAGTCAGTGTTTGAATCTTTTGCTGATCAAGAGCGATCTCCTGTGTTTCTGTTCCGCCTTCTTTTCGTCCATAGATAGCCAATTTTTTAGTTTCTATTCTCTTATCGACGATTTGCCCGTCCTGTACTTTATAACAATCGGCAGAGACTAAGCCGGAGACAAGTGTTTCACCAAGTCCAAAACCGGCATCGATGGACAGCAGCTTTCGGTTTCCGGTTATCGGATCAGCGGTAAATAAAATTCCCGAAGCCTGAGGGAACACCATCCTTTGGATGATAACGGATAAATAAACTTGGCTGTGATCAAATCCATTTTGCATACGGTAAATGACCGCGCGATCCGTAAATAGGGACGCCCAACATTTACTGATATGCTGCAAGATCGCATCGACGCCGGTAATATTTAAATAGGTGTCTTGTTGACCGGCAAAAGAGGCATGCGGTAAATCCTCAGCTGTCGCACTGGAACGTACGGCATAGGCATGTTCTTCGCCGAACCGGGAGAGATGGCAAGCAACTGCTTTGACTACATCTGAAGGAATTTCTGTTTCCATAATGGTTTGCCGGATTTTTTTGCTGACTTCACCAATTTGATCCCGATTCTCCACTTTCAGCATGGTCAGTTGATCCAACAGCGCTTGTAATGTTTCATTTTGTTCAATGGCTTTTTGATATCCTGCGGTTGTGACACAAAATCCTTCCGGTACTTGTATTCCTTGAATTTTTGATAATTCCCCTAAATGTAACCCTTTTCCTCCAACGAGCAAAGGCTGTGTTTTTTCAATTTCGTGAATGCCGAGAACCAAAGAACTCATTCTATATCTCCCCTTCAAAAAAATTTGACAAGAGCTTTTCAGCATGATATAATCATAATATAAGATGGATATCTATGACTTTTCACACAGAAAGCGCACGTGTTTTGATTATATCACCGTGTCTGTTTTTGTGCAATATAAAAAGAACCTGGCCAATTTGGCGAGGTTCTTTCTTCATTTTTGTCTAAAGCTCTTTAAAGCTGTATTGAGATCTTTTGTGTGAACGTAAATGTTCTTATACAACTCGAATAGTGTTTTATATTTTCGAACATTTTGTTCTTTTGGATAAAATGCAGCTGCTTCATGAATGAACTGCTCTGCACATTCTTCAAGAGAGTCATACCACCCGCTTCCGAAGGCAGCTAACATCGCAGCCCCCATGGCGGGACCTTGTTCATTCTCTAACTTAACCACCCTCGTATTGAAAATATCAGCTTGCATTTGAAGCCACGTTTCATTTTTAGCTCCCCCGCCAATAGAGACAACCGTATCAACTGATTTTCCCGCTTCGCGGAATAGCTCAATTGATTCATATAAAGAGAATGTGATGCCTTCCATTATCGCCCTCAAAAAGTGCTCTCTTTTATGGGCTCCGTCCATTCCGATCAAGCTTCCCCGAATAGATGAATCAGCATGCGGCGTTCTTTCACCGACTAAGTAAGGAGTGTACAGCAGTCCATTTGCTCCTATCGGAACAGATTCCACTCCCCGCAATAATTGTTCAAACGATTCGTTTGGCGCAAACGTTTTTTTAAACCAGTCCAAGCTGTACCCTGCAGCGAGCGTGACCCCCATCGTATAAAAAGAATCCTTCTTTCCATGATTAAAAAAGTGCACTTTCCCTTTAAAATCTCTTTCTTTGTCTTCCTCACAGGAAAGTATGACTCCTGACGTCCCAATGCTGCATAACGTTTTTCCGGAAGAAAGAATACCGGCTCCGACAGCACCGCAAGCATTATCTGCTCCCCCGGCGTACACTTTTGTTTTTTCCAACAGCCCTGTCTTCGCCGCAACGCTCGGAAGCAGCGATCCTACACAGTCATGGGATTCAACAAGCGGAGGACAAATTTCCGCTGAAATACCAAATTGATTGCAAATCTCATCGCTCCACTCTTTGCGGGTCATATGTAAAAGTAACGTTCCCGCCGCATCGGAGTATTCGGTGTGAATGGCGCCAGTCATGCGGAATCTCACATAGTCTTTCGGAAGCAAAAAAACAGCGGTTTTGTTAAAAAGTTCAGGCTCATGTTCCTTCACCCATAACATTTTAGGTAATGTAAACCCTTCAAGAACACGGTTTTTTGTGATATCAAGCAGATGATCGCCAAATGTCTCGGTTATCCTGCTACATTGAGGCGTCGTTCTGGTATCATTCCAAAGAATCGCATGACGCAGCACCCGCCGATCTTGGTCAAGCAGTACTAACCCATGCATTTGTCCTGAATAGCTAATCCCGTCAATATCCCCGGCTTGAACGTTGGATATCGAAATCAATTCAGCCAATGCTTCAATTGTATGCTGCACCCAGTCTTCAGGATTTTGCTCACTATATCCCGCCTTCTCTTGGATGAGCGGGTAACTTTTGGACGTTTCTGCACAAACCTTGCCGTTTTGATTGACTAAAATGGTTTTAACGGCACTCGTTCCAAGATCTATTCCAATGACATACTTCATTTTTTCACTCCTTCCTCTCTAAATAGATCCCCATTGAAATGACCCGCCATAACAGTAACTTCATGACGGGCAATTCCGGGAACTTGGCTGCCTGCATCTTTTTACAGCGGGATCTGGAGCTTCTTTTTTCATTATACCTGTAAAATGTATTGGTTTAATATCGCTTTTAACCGCTCCTGTCTCCCTGATTCGTTTTTAATTGGCTGATTGTTCAGCGCATATTGCTCAAGTGTCTTAAAATCAGCTCTTCCTTCTGCAATTTCAAGACCAATCCCTTCAGTAAAACTGCGGTAACGGTGTTGAATCACATCTTCAAACACACGATCTTCGATTAATTTGTGGGCGGCTTTCAACCCTCTTGCAAATGTATCCATCCCTGCAACATGGGCATATAGTAAATCATCAGGCTCAAAAGAAGATCTTCTGACCTTTGCGTCAAAGTTTAATCCGCCGCTTCCAAGACCGCCATTTTGCAGGATTTCGTACATTGCTAATGTCGCAGAATATAAATCTGTCGGAAATTCATCTGTGTCCCAGCCTAAAAGGGGATCACCCTGATTCGCGTCAACAGAGCCAAGCAGACCATGCACTCTCGCCATGCGTAATTCATGTTCGAATGTATGCCCGGCTAATGTGGCATGGTTGGCTTCGAGATTTAATTTAAAATGATTGTCTAAGCCATATTGCTTTAAAAAGGCAATGGTTGTTGCTGCGTCCGTATCATATTGATGGGTGGTCGGCTCTTTTGGTTTTGGTTCAATCAAAAACTGCCCTGTATACCCGATTTCCTTCGCATAATCCACTGCCATATGCATAAATCTGGCCATATTATCAAGCTCAAATTTTAAATCGGTATTTAACAAAGTTTCGTACCCTTCACGTCCGCCCCAAAATACATAGTTCTCGGCGCCAAGCTCTTTTGCTGTTTCTAATCCTTTTTTTACTTGGGCTGCGGCATACGCAAATACATCTGCGTTACAAGAAGTCGCCGCACCATGGACGAAACGGGGATTCGTAAACATGTTTGCAGTATTCCATAATAACTTAACGCCGCTGGTTCTCATGTAGTCTTTTATCATGTCCACGATTATATCCAGATTTTGATTTGTCTCTTTTAACGTACTTCCTTCAGGTGCGATATCCCGGTCATGAAAAGCAAAAAATGGCGCATCCAGTTTTTCAAACAGCTCAAACGCTGCATCTACCCTCGCTCTCGCCAGATCCATGCCTTTATAGTGATCCCACGGTCTCTGCATCGTAGCTGCGCCAAAAATGTCTGTGCCGTCAGCGGTAAATGTATGCCAATAGGCAATAGAAAATCGCAAATGCTCTTTCATCGTTTTTCCGCCAATTACTTCTTGAGAATTATAGTATTTAAATGCTAAAGGATTCGTGGATTCTTTCCCTTCGTAAATCACTTTGTTTACGCTTTCAAAATAGTTGACTGAACCGGAATGAGAGTGAGCCATGTGTGATTTCCCCCTTAAAAATAAATTCTAAACATGATCATTCAAATACAAATGCTTTTATGACATGTATATATTAGTTTGTTGCCTAAACAAACTAACTTATTTTCATCTTATATAACCTCATCAGTATTTTCAATATTTTTTTTAGTTTTTTACGAACACATTAGATATAATAAAGGTTGGATTCGCTATGTACTGCGTTTCGCACGATAACACAGAACGTTCAACTTAATTTAAAGATTATACAAATGGAGTGGATGAAGTGGATATCGCTGATCAAGCCTTTGTCAAAAAAGTTAACCAAAAGTTATTACTAAACGAAATACTTAAGAATTCTCCTATTTCAAGAGCAAAATTATCTGAAATGACCGGATTAAATAAATCAACTGTTTCGTCACAGGTAAACACATTAATGAAAGAAAACCTCGTATTTGAAATAGGTCAGGGACAATCCAGCGGCGGCAGAAGACCTGTCATGCTTGTTTTTAATAAAAAAGCAGGATACTCCGTAGGAATAGATGTTGGCGTGGATTATGTTAATGGCATTTTAACAGATCTTGAAGGGACGATCGTCCTTGATCAACACCATCGTTTGGAATGCAATTCTCCAGAAATCACTAAAGATATTTTAATTGAGATGATTCATCACTTTATTACGCATATGCCCCAATCTCCGTACGGGCTTATTGGTATAGGTATTTGCGTGCCCGGGCTGATTGACAAAAATCAAAAAATTGTTTTCACTCCGAACTCCAACTGGAGAGATATTGACTTAAAATCTTTCATCCGAGAGAAGTTCAATGTGCCCGTTTTTATTGAAAATGAGGCAAATGCCGGCGCATATGGAGAGAAAGTATTTGGAGCTGCAAAAAATCACGATAACATGATTTATGCAAGTATCGGTACAGGAATAGGGATCGGCGTTATAATCAACAATCATTTATATAGAGGGGTTGGCGGATTTTCTGGAGAAATGGGACATATGACAATAGACTTTAAGGGTCCTAAATGCAGCTGCGGAAACCGAGGCTGCTGGGAATTGTATGCTTCAGAGAAGGCTTTAGTAACATCTCTTCAGACGAAAGAGAAAAAAGTGTCCAGCCAAGATATCATAGACCTCGCCCATCTGAATGATGTTGGAACTTTACAGGCATTACAAAATTTTGGTTTCTATTTAGGAATAGGCCTGACCAATATTCTAAATACATTTAATCCGCAAGCCATCATTTTAAGAAACAGCATCATTGAATCGCATCCTATGGTTTTACATTCAATTAAAAGTGAAGTGTCATCCAGGGTTTATTCCCATTTAGACAATAGCTATGAATTATTACCATCTATCCTAGGAAAAAATGCACCCGCTTTAGGAATGTCCTCTATTGTGATTGATCATTTTCTCGACATGGTTCATAACTGAAATGTACATACTTCTATGTTTTACGCTCATCTTTAAAGATGGGTTTTTTTATTCTAGGAGTATTTCTGAATCAATACTGACATAGGACACTTTCTTATATGAAAAAGGAGTTCTAAAATAGAAATCTCCTTTTTCATGTGCTAATTATTTTTCTTTATAACGAAAATATCTGAAGTCGGCCGGAATATGATGACCGCTCGTATCTTGGCATTGCATCCCCACAAAAGCTCCTGTAAAGAATCCCCCACCGCGGATGTAATCATCTGATAATTTTTTCGATTCCAATGCAATGTCAATTTTGTGCCAATCTTCGTTGTTAAATGAATAGAAATAATAATATTTTTCGTTTTCAATATTCACTTTTAAATAGACATACTTGACTTCACGAGGAATCACAATTTTATTTTTTAACGGTTTTGAAAAAGAGAAGTTATCACATATCGTTAATTCAAGAATACGGCCAAGTTCTTCATCATACGTGACTTGAAGAGCCGTCCAGTTCTCTGTATTGTAATAGTTCACCAATCCAGCGGCTTGCTGAAAATGTTCCGGATAAAACGCAACAGCCGTTTCGGCTTCAAAATGGAGACTTTGCCAGCGTCTGGCTACAAATGCCTGAGTAAATGTCGAAGTTAAGGATTCACGGCCGTATAATCGTAAATGATTTGGCACTTGAGTTAATGATCCTAATTTCTCCGTAAACGGAATTCTTAACGTTTGAAAATTAATATTTAATGTTGCATCCTCAAATTCATCAACTTCCGGGTACGTTGCTTCAAACATGGTTTCGGGTATAGAAGGCGCATCCACCTCCAAGCTCCCTTCTTTTCCGCCTGCTACATAAGGCCATTCATCTTTCCAATAGAGCTTTTGAATAGCTGTTTCTCTGCCTAGAGGACAATATCCTCTCTGCTGAAAAATTGAATCATTGTCCGGATGAATGGGACGTCCCGTTAAATGAGCTAAATACCACTCACCTGTATGTGTTTGTACAATGGATGCATGTCCGCATTTTTGCAGCGGATTTTCCGGCGTATGCCATGACGTTAAGATAGGATTATCAGGATGAACTTCATATGGACCCTCAATATTTGCAGAACGGGCAATTGTAGCAGCATGTTCGAACCGCGTTCCTCCTTCTGCGGTTAATAAATAATAATAGTTCCCGATACGGTAAAGGTGCGGCGCTTCTGTCAGCTTTCTTTCAGTTCCTTTAAATATCACTTTCGGTTTACCGATTAGTTTTTGCTCCTTATCAGAATATTCCTGCATGACAATGCCTCCAAAGGAGTGCCGATCAATACGCTGATCCCATAACATATTTAATAAATATTTTTTTCCATCCGTATCATGGAACAAAGAAGCATCAAAACCCGAGCTGTTTAATGGTATCGGCTCCCCCCACTCACCATTAATCGTGTCACAAGTCACTAAATAATTGTGACAATCTTTCCAGGCGCCATCTACGACCTTAACATCCGTATAGATCAGCCAAAACTTTCCGTCACTGTAACTTAAACATGGCGCCCAGACCCCGCCTGAATTAGGATTTCCTTTCATGTCTAATTGCGATACTCTCTGTAATGGATGTGCAACTAAGTGCCAATTGACTAAATCTTTTGAGTGGTGTATCTGGACTCCCGGAAACCACTCAAATGTAGATACAGCGATATAATAATCCTCTCCAACCCTGCAAATACTCGGATCGGGGTTGAATCCTTTAAGTACTGGATTGATAATCTTCATTTTGAACTCCTCCTCAGCTATTTTCTGTTGACTCATCATGTTTTAAGCTTTGAAATCGTCAATATGATCCAAATAAACTTTGTCTCTATTCTCTAATTCTCGAACCATGCTTTTATATTTTTTCTCATCTAAGTTATAGAAATTAATATCAATCATGGCCAGAACCAGTAAGAACACGGGAATAATGGTTGTTGTAATTAAAATTCCCGTCAATGCCTCCGGCGTTTGCACCTGATTTGCCACATATCCAAACTGATCTAGAACCAAACCCGGTACAACCCCTCCCAAAGCCATACCGAATTTAAAGAAAAATCCGATAATAGCGTATATGAGACCGCCCATTCTTTTCCCGGTCTTATACTCTCCATATTCTATTGTTTCAGGAATAAGCGCCCACATATATCCCCCGGCAGTGAGACTTCCGGCAGCGGCCAGTAATCGAAAGGAAAGTATGAGGAATACATTACTTGACGGAACGAAAAGTAAAGCTAAGAGGCCGATCATATTCAGTAATAATGCATAGTTTAGTAATTTCTTCTTCCCTAATAATTGATGAAGCTTTGGAATAAACGGTAAAATGACCAAAGCAGGCAAACTTCCCAACAAACCGTACCACTTCACTAAATCCGCTCTTTCTAAATTATATGTTACGTAATAGATGCCAACCGAATTACTGATTGAATTCACTCCAAAAATAATAATAAAGAAAATACTTAATACAACTAGAGGCCGATTCACACGAAATTGCTCAAATATATCCGAAAATTTAATTTTTTCTTCGGATTTTTGAAGCGTGACACGCTCTTTTGTGCTTTTAAAACAAAAGATTAAAAGGCACCCGCCTATAACTCCCATAATACCCATGGTTAGCTGCCAGCCAAGAGATTCGCTGCCGGAAGTATCGCTTAAATAAGCAGCCAGTAAGGGAACAAAAAATGCAACGACAAGTCCCCCAAGATTCGCAAATAACATACGGACAGACGTTATACTAACAACTTCTTGATTATTTCTGGTCATTGCAGATGTTAACGCGCCATATGGCACGTTTATCATGGTGTATGTAAGCGACAAGCCGACATAGGTGATATAGGCATATATTAATTTCCCCATATCCGAAAAATCCGGGGTTGTAAAACAGAGTATTGCCAATATGACAAAGGGAAAAGCTCCGAATAAAAGATACGGTCTAAAGCGGCCAAACCTGCTATTTGTTCTGTCAACTATTGTTCCGATAAAAGGATCAGCGAGAGCGTCGATGATTCTAACCACTAAAAACATCGTACCGGCTGCTGCTGCCGATAAACCAAAAACATCTGTATAAAAGAACAAAAGATACGTAGACACTGTTGCATAAATTAAATTACAAGCAAAATCTCCAGACGCATATCCAACTTTTTCAACCATGCTGATCTTCTTTACATTTTCACTGAGCATGATTTCTCCCCTTTTCGATCCTTTACATAAGGAACATGATGAAATGGTATAACATTTCTTTAAAATTATCAGCCGGTGAGCGGCGTATAAAAGCGCTTTCAAAAATGACAGCGGTTTACTTTCACAGAGCATTTTCAACATCCAAATGGTGATCAGATAGCAGTGAACAGGATAAAAGCTTGGCTTTCGCTTTTTATATACCTCCAATTAAATCGAGCCTCTTATCCCCCTCCCATTTAAGATCTTTACATGATGGATAATTAAAGCGGGTTTTATTAGTTTGTTGACCAAACAAACTAACTTGATTTCATATTATAAAATCTTTTCTGCTTTTTCAACTCTTTTTTCAGAGAATTTGAATCGGTCTGAAATAATATGATTGACTCTCTGCAGCAACACCTCCATTGTATGTCCTTTTGATTCAAGCTGTTGTGCTATTTCACTTGTCATACGCGGTTTTCTGTGTCCAAAAACGGTTTATAATGTAGGTGCCAGAAGAGCTGAAATCATTCAATTTAAAAGAGACAATCTTATGTCATGGCTCACAAAGTTCTTGGAAAAGGAAAAGGCGAAGGAAAACCCCTCGACTACATGATTAACACAGAAGCTCTGGAATATTTGAAGCTTTGGCATGAACAACGGGGATATGACCATGAATATCTATTTACTACACAGTACGGTGGTCAACCAAGACAAATGTCAGAGGGTTGGGCTGACTATTTTTGTTCTGATGTTCTTTCTGATATCCTCGGCCGCCGCATTAACCCTCACCTCTTTTAAGCCTCCTGTATTACCTACCTTCTTGAAGTCAAGAAAATTAAGATTGAGCTCGTGAGTAAATATGTTGCACAGCATAATAACGTGTCTACAACAATTAAGCATTACGACCTTCGTGATTTTAAAGAAGAAAAGAATCAAATCTTCTCGTAAACATTATGAGTCTCTTCAATCCTCACCAAAGTTCAATTGAGAAAATGCAACAGCAAATTGATGAATTGGCCGAAGCTGTTGCTGAATTAACTAGGCTGCTTGATACTAAAGCAGATAAGAATCAATTCGGGTCTAAACAGATTGATGAATCCAAAATCAGTGATGGTAAAGTTCTTGTTTACAACGCAAGCACCGGTAAACTTGAATACGGAAAGATTAAGAAAAGCCTGTTGGGAGACATATCAATTGATTTGCTTTAGGCAGCACTCTTTATGAAATCCCTCTTTTATGCAGAATCAAGATCCTTCAATTGAGGGGTTTTGCTTATGTATGAAATAAGCTTTGTAGTCACCTTTCTTCTTTAAAATTTCCATTTGTGTCCGATAATCACCTTGAGGTGAACATTTTGGACAATGAAGCATATTACAAAAAATATTTGGAAGAGAGCTTAATTAAATTAAGAAGTTCAGAACTTATAGAATTTATTAAAAGAGAATTTCCAGAAGAAGTGGAATATGATCATGATCTTCACCGAAAAAAAATTGAAGTGCTGAAAACATTATCTAAAACAGACTTATCGGCTGCGATAGCCCGACTGGCTAGAATTCAACGGAAATTTGACCATACCAAATTATGGACTGTTGCCGCTGTACTTATTGGTACAATGCTTGTTGTTTTACAAATCTTATTTAAAGTAAACCTTGCAAAAATTACAGACGAAAACTATATAAATTTTTTATTGTACGGTATTGTTGCTATGATAATAAGTAAGATTATATATAATTCTGCCAGAAAGGATATTAAAATTTCAAATACAGCAGCTTATTTTAAAGATTTGCTCGAAGAGCTTAAGTCAGATAAATAAATTTTCTTTAATGTAGAGTTATTACCTAAGAGATGGTAAGTAATCACTCGCTTTATTTCATATTGTTAGTTCTACACTTTTGGAAATCATGCTATAATGTAGGAAAATAATACTGGCGGTGATTGGATGATATGGGCTATCATTCTAATTTTAATTGTCGGCTCTTTCATTATTATTGGGGTTTTAGCATCGGATAAGCAAAAAGAAATAGATAAAAAAAGGGCAAACGAGATTGAGATGGTTGGGAACTTCCCTTCTAATTGCAAGTCGATTATTAATCCAGATAAAAATGCAAAGCTTACATTGATTGAACCGGAAGATAAATTTATGATTCACAAATTCAATCAATATGGAACACTTGAAGAAACAATTATCCCCTTTGAAAAAATCATTGAAGCCGAGGTTTCAATTGATGATAGTACAATTACAAAAGTGTCCAAAGGAAGTCAAATAACAGGCGCTGTTGTAGGTGGATTAGCCGCAGGCAGTATTGGAGCTTTAGTTGGCGGGCTGACTTCCAATAAGACAGAAACAAAGTATTTCAAAAAAATTGATTTGAAATTAAAGCTCGATGATTTCTCCTCCCCTATTTACAGATTTAATTTCCTGCCGAGTAAAGATGAATTTGGACTAGAGAATGTTAAAGGGTTTAAACAGGATGATCCAAAAGTTAAGGATGCTTTATCAAATGCTGAAATATGGCAAGGGATTATGGAGATAGCAATACGGAAAGCAAACAAAGTCGCTCAATAATGAGTGGCTTTTTTATATGCCCTAAAAATCACTCTCCCCTATTCGAAAGGATGTGACCTATATTTGAGTCAAGATTTAAAGATCATACTCACACCCAAAGCTGATACATCTTCAAAAGCTGTCGAACAGTTAAATCAGCAAATTAAATCTTTAGAGAAAAAGCTTAATTCCCTTAATTTAAAGACCAATATTGATGCTTCTGCTTTATTGACACTTACCAAAAACATCTCAAATGCTTCAATCAAACAGTTAAAGAAAGCACAACGGTTACCAGAAATGCTGATGGCACTGTTAATAAGCAACAAATTAAATACCTATCCCCTTTCTTTCTTTTATTTTGAAGGGGGACTCTATCTTATTATTGGTTTACAAAAATCAAAACAAGAATATGTTACAATTCTTAAGAGGTGAATAGAGTGAAAAAGCTCTTCAAGGTTTTTTTATTTATTTTTATAGGTACTGCTTTTTTAGTTTTTAATGGTTGGCATCTCTTTAATTCCTTTGGCGCTCCGGAATATTATCAAAAAAACAACATTTCTTCTTCTGATATTGCAAAATTTCAAAGAAATTTCAATATACATTTTCCAGAAAAAACCCGCTTTATAAAAGCAGAAGAATATCTAACGAGTCTAGGAGGCGATGATTCGATAAAACTTTATATTTCTGTGCCTTCTAATCTAATAAAACAATTATTTGCTGATTATTCTTCCCTACCCATTCATTATAATGATACAAACTTCATTGATTACGGGGTGAATATTACAAAATCCAAGGGCAGCGATACATATATCACACTTCAAACAGCAGATGACAAAGGATATATATTTGATATAAAAAAAGACCCTGAGTGGAGTTATAAGGGTGTCACAGGAACTCAATATCTCACCACTACTATTTTGTATAATGCTCTGTTTATTTTAATCATATATGTCTGTAACAAAATGTATAGAAAACATAAATCTTAACCAATATCCGTATATCAATAACTCTTTAAGTCGAATAAGAAAAAGACCTCTGAATGTTGGAGGTCTTTTTTAAATACTTGATTTTCATTTTTTAATTCTTATGTTCACCTATCAAACCTGGTCCAATGCAATACGGTGCCTCAGGTGTTTAAGAAACAGCTTGTAAGATCGCTTTTGATCTGTATTATTTCTTATTCCGTCCATCACAAATTCAAGTTTTCTCCTTTTTTCATTATCTTTTTGAAACAGACTTAACGGATGAAACAGGTAATGAAAATTTAATTATTAATGTCCCTAAAACTGCTAGCAAAATTCCCAACATTATATTTTTTGTTAATTCCTCCTTAAGGAAAAGGACGGCAAGCCCCCCTGTGACTTCTGAAATTGTACTTGTAATAATTCCACCTTCAATTGCTGTGGTTGTTATTGTAAGTCCATATAACATAAAAATACACCAGATAGTGCTTATAAAAACAGGATCAATAAATCTCCCTTACTAATAGTAAGGATACCCTTCAAATTTTATCAATAATGGAACTAGAATAATACTGCAGCACGAAATCTTAGTGATAAGAACACTGAAAAACTTTGAACGATTAGTTTACCTACTACAACTGAACTTCCCACAATAATCATGGCCAAACTGATTTTCAAACCTGTTCGTTCAATACAGTTTACTTCTCTCTGATAAAGATGGATTGATCATATCCGTTACTACACCAAATAAATTTTCCGGATATTCAGCTATTCGATGGCATAAATACAAGTACCACTCTTTTCCGTAAGTCAAATATGCTTTACAGTTGTACCCTTTACTTTTTAAATTCCTTAACAAATCGGGACGGATTCCGTAGAGCATTTCCATTTCTACGCGGGGATGATTAAAATATTGTCGGTGTTCCATTTCTTGAATAAGCATCTCATCATGTGTAGCTATGGATACTGAGTGATTAGCTTGTATTACATGTTGTACAAGTTTAAGATAACGGTTATTTAATTCCTTTGATCTGGGCATAGAAATATCGACAGATTCTTGATAAGCTCCTTTGACAACTCGTACCTTCCCAGGATAATGAACGAGTTCCTGAATATCATTGTTAGATCGGTATAAGTGAGCCTGTATCGTTATCCCAACATTAGGGTACTTCTCCGTTGTTTTTTTATAGATATCAAGAATGTCATTTGTTTTCGATGATTCTTCCATGCTTATCATAAGTGTAATCCCGTACAAATTTGCTTTCTCGGCTACCTCCAGCAAATGAATATAAGCTGTTTCTGAATCCACAGATAACCCGATATGTGATAAATCAAGCGAGACAGTTTGCTTCATAGACAGAGAACCCATTTCTTCAATAAGATTCAAAAACTCATTTTTTGCTTTTCGGCATTCTTCTAAATCAGTTGTATTTTCCCCTATGTATTCCATTGAAATAGAATAACCTCTTAGGATTAGTTCTTTTGCAGTTACAATCCCATCCTGCCTATGTTCCCCGGTGACAAATCGTTGTGCAGCTTGTAATAATAAGGGATAGAGTTCATTGGATTGTTGAATGTAGGATTTAATATGTTTATTTCGTGCAATCGATTTAAGTTCTTGGGCGAATTGGACTTCTGGACTAATCATCATCATACATCTCCTTTTTACTATTTGAATTAACTTTATCATGATAAAATGGTTTATATTAGTACCATTCATTATAATTTTTGATGGTACCAATTTTATTTAAGGGGAAAATGTAATATGCTTTGGATACCCATTGATCGATCGTTGGATATACCTTTAATAAGACAAGTTTATCAGCAAATACGGGAACGAATTTTAAATGGCGGCTTACAATCAGGAGAGAAACTACCATCTACACGTGAACTATCTTCTGAGTTAAAAGTGTCTAGGAATGTGATTTTAGAAGCTTATGATCAATTATCGTCTGAAGGGTTTTTAGTTTCACGGATGGGTGCAGGGACATTTGTTGCAAAAGGGACTTTTTTAGAACAAAATAAAAAGATGCCTTTATTTTATTCTTTAAATTGGGATGAGGATAAAAACAAAAATAAGCACATCATCAACTTTCGTTCGGGGATACCCGCATTGGATTTATTTCCGCGTAAGACATGGGCAAAATTGTCTCACGCCGTATGGAATGATACATCAACTTCTGCGTTTGGGTATGATATTCCTGAAGGACGTCCTTGAATTAAGGCAAGTTTTATCACGTTATTTAGCGAAAACACGAGGTGTGGATTGTCATCCAGAACAAATTGTGATTACTTCTGGTGCAACTCAAGCTTTAACGCTTGTTTCTAAATTACTCTTATCTCCGAATGACATGGTGATAATTGAAGACCCAATAACGAATGATATTCAAACCATTTTTAAAACTCCAGGTTCTTCCCTTTACCCTATACCCGTTGATGAATATGGTATGAAGTCATCTTTGCTGCCATTAAATAAAAGTCCGAAGTTTGTCTTTATCACCCCTTCACATCAGTTCCCGTTAGGAGGAACGTTACCGATTCAAAGACGAATTCAATTGATTAACTATTCGAGAAAAACAAATTGTTATCTTGTTGAAGATGATTATGACAGTGAGTTTCGATATGAAGGTCCACCTGTAAGTTCATTACAAGGATTGGATCCAGAACGAGTGTTATACATTGGTTCGTTTAGTAAAATCTTATCACCAGCCCTTAGAATGGGATATTTAATACTTCCTTCACATCTTATTGAAAAATGCCGCAGGCTTAAATGGTTTTCGGATCTGCATACCCCTTCCTTAGATCAGATTATCCTTGCACGTTTTATTGATGAAGGTTATTTGGAACGACATATTACCAAGATGAAAAAGATTTATAAAAAACGGAGAGATTTTCTTATTCACTGTATTAAAACAACATTTTCGAATGAGGTTAATATTTTTGGTTATTCGACAGGATTGCACCTAATTGTTGAATTGAAAGACTTCGATTTTTCAAAAGAATCACTTAAACAAATCGAACAATCAGGAGTTAAAGTATACCCGGTAGAAGGTCATACAATTGAAAAAGGAAAACATCATAATCAAATTATTTTGGGTTATGGGCATCTGAATAATGAAGAAATAAAAGAAGGCGTCACCAGACTGTATGAAGCAATATACAAATGTTAAATTCAAAAGGAAAAGCTGATTAACTCCTTGGCGTAAGGAAAATCGGCTTTTTGTATCCAGTAGTTTTCCAGGACCCCAATAGTGCTAAAACGTGTTAATATCAATAAAATGCCGATCCATGTATTACACCATACACATACAGTTTTACTTTTAGAGTCAGGCGCTTATATGAAATACATCAAGAACGTTTAGGCATAAAAGCATAATGGTAACTGCCGATGTTTATTCACATATTAGTAAGAAGCTTGACCAAAACCGAATAAAGGATTACGAGAAATACGTGTCCTCAATTGTGGAGTTAGATTCATAACTTCAAATTTTTTTGGTCATATTTTGGTCAAGGACCAAAATATGACCAAAATCAAAAAATCCCCTGACACCAATAGTGCCAAGGGATTGAGAGATTAATACTGAGACATATACTGTTCGCGCTCCCACGGATGAACCTGTGTGCGGAACATATCCCATTCGATTTCTTTTGCTTCGATGAAGTGTTCGAACAGGTGCTCGCCGAGCGCTGCAACCATGACTTCGTTTGATTTGAATTCGTCGAGAGCTTCCGCCAGTGTCGCCGGAAGATCTACGATGCCGTTTTCCATGCGCTCTTCTTTGCTCATGACGTAGATGTTACGGTCAATCGGAGCCGGTGCTTCAAGTTTGTTTTTGATTCCGTCAAGGCCTGCTGCAAGCAATACGCTTAACGCCAGGTACGGGTTTGCCGCCGGGTCTACGCTGCGGACTTCAACACGCGTGCTGATGCCGCGGGAAGCCGGGATACGGATCAGCGGGCTTCTGTTTTGCGCGCTCCATGCCACGTAGCAAGGTGCTTCATAGCCCGGAACAAGGCGTTTGTAAGAGTTCACTGTCGGGTTTGTAACAGCCGTAAAGCTTGTCGCGTGTTTTACGATACCGGCAATGAAATGTTTTGCTGTTTCACTCAGCTGAAGATCAGCGTCTTTATCAAAGAATGCGTTAACGCTATCTTTAAAGAGTGATAGGTTGCAGTGCATACCGGAACCGTTTACGCCGAACAGCGGTTTTGGCATGAATGTCGCATGCAGACCGTGTTTGCGGGCGATCGTTTTGACAACCAGTTTGAAAGTTTGGATGTCGTCACAAGAACGGATGGCACCGGCATATTTAAAATCGATTTCGTGCTGACCCGGAGCAACTTCATGGTGAGATGCTTCGATTTCAAAGCCCATTTCTTCAAGCTCAAGCACGATATCGCGGCGGCAGTTTTCTCCCAAGTCAGTCGGAGCCAGGTCGAAGTATCCGCCTTTATCGTTCAATTCAAGCGTCGGTTCGCCTTTTTCATCTAATTTAAACAGGAAGAATTCAGGCTCAGGTCCAAGATTGAAATCGCTGAAACCGAGTTCTTTCATTTCTTTCAGAATCCGTTTGAGGTTGTTACGCGGGTCACCTTCGAACGGCGTGCCGTCCGGATTGTAAATGTCACAGATGAAGCGTGCTACTTTACCTTTTTCAGCAGTCCATGGGAAGATTACAAATGTGTTCAGATCAGGATATAAGTACATATCAGACTCTTCGATACGGACAAAACCTTCGATGGAAGAACCGTCGAACATGCATTTATTATCAAGTGCTTTTTCAAGCTGGCTCACAGGAATTTCCACGTTTTTAATCGTTCCGAGAATGTCTGTGAACTGAAGGCGGATATACTTTACGTTTTCCTCATTTACTAATTTTACGATGTCTTCTCTTGTGTACTTTGCCATTTCGTAAAACTCCTCCTCTAAAAGGTAAATGTATATAGCAAAACAGTTGCTAACGGATTAATGAAAGAATCGGGACATGTCACCTTGGCGGAAAGTATTTCCCCGCTGGAAACGGCCTGCCTGCATCAGTTCGTTTTTCAGAAGCTTTCTGAGTTCGTCATCAGACAGATCGTGCTTCATCGGTTTGGCGGTTTTTTCGGATTTTTCTTCCGGTTCGGCAGATGCCTTATCCAGAATTTGTTTGATCCCCGCCATATTGACGCCTTGTTCAATCAGATTTTTAATTTCTAACAGTTTATCTACATCATGGAATGAAAATAATCGTCTATTTCCTTCGCTTCTCGCTGGAAATATCAATCCATTTTCCTCATAATATCGAATTTGCCGGGCAGAAAGTTCTGTTAACTGCATGACAATCCCAATTGGAAATAAAGGCATTGAGCGGCGAATGTTATCACTCATCTCAATTTCCTCCTTTTCTTATCTTAGTCTCATTATAGGTGATGTTATATTTTGTGTCAACACAATGTGAGGAATCTTAACATCAAATTCTTTGAAAATTGCAAACGGCCTAGATCAGTTCTTTTTCCATTAAAGCATTTACGGCGCTGCAAATCGCATTTTTCACGTGCGCGTAGGTTAATCCTCCTTGGACATACGCAACATAAGGCGGTCTGATAGGTCCATCTGCTGATAATTCAATGCTTGCTCCCTGTACGAAAGTGCCCGCTGCCATAATGACATCGTCTTCATATCCCGGCATATAGCTCGGATAAGGCGTCACATGCGCATTAATCGGTGAAGCATATTGTATCGCCTGGCAAAAAGCGATCATCTTTTCAGGGTCCTGAAACTCAACTGATTGAATCAGATCCGTTCTCGGCGCATTCCATGCAGGGTTTGACGTAAAGCCGAGCTTTTCAAGAAAACGGGCGGTAAATACCGCTCCCTTCAAGCTTTGCGCCACTACATGCGGAGCGAGAAAGAAACCTTGATACATTTCCTGCAGTGAATAAAGCGAAGCCCCGGCTTCACTTCCGATTCCCGGGGAGGTCATCCGGTAAGAGCAGGCCTCAATCCACTTGGCTTTCCCTACAAGATAGCCGCCCGTTTTAGCAAGGCCGCCGCCCGGGTTTTTAATCAGGGAGCCGGCCATAAGATCCGCTCCGACGTGGCAGGGTTCCCGCTCTTCTGCAAATTCTCCGTAGCAATTGTCCACAAAAACAATGACATCTTCTTTGATTTCCTTTACGAAACGAATCATCTCTTCAATTTCATTTATTCTGAAAGACGGACGATTCGCATATCCTTTTGAACGCTGGATGCCGATCACTTTTGTATTCGGCCGGATTGCAGCCCGGACCGCTTCAAAGTCCACTCTGCCTTCTGATGTTAAATCGACTGCATTGTATCCGATTTGAAATTCCTTAAGCGAGCCTGAATACTCCCCGCCTCTTACTCCGACGATTTCCTCAAGTGTATCGTAAGGCTTGCCTGTAATATAAAGCAATTCGTCCCCGGGTCTCAGCACACCGAAAAGCGCGATTGAAATCGCATGCGTTCCGGAAATGATTTGAGGCCGCACGAGTCCCGCCTCTCCTCCGAACACATCAGCATAGATCTTCTCCAGTGTATCTCGTCCGATATCGTCATAACCGTATCCGGTTGAAGGCGTAAAATGCGTATCGCTTACTTTATGTTTTCTGTAGCTTTGCAGGACTCTCCATTCATTCCGTTCACTGATTTCTTCTATTCTTTTATGAACGGCGGAGATTTCCGCTTCTGTTTCTTCGGCGGTTTTTTGTAAAAGAGCGCCGTGGGTCAGTGTGTCAAACATGTTGTGTATACCTTCCTTACATGAATTTCATCAGTTCTCCGAGTATGCTTTGTTCTTCCTGTACATAACCTGAGACTTCGTAGCGTTCATTTTCTTCATTAAAATAAAGGCTGTCGATCATGGTCTCTGATTTGATGCGTGACATCAATTTGCCTTCGGCGGCAGGCACATGAACTTCATACGGCGTCATCAGCTCCCGGCGCAAATAAGATTCGATTTCCGCTTTTAGTTTTGCTTCATCCCCGGCGATTCTGGCGCTGATCATGATGTGGCCTTCTCCCGCTGTCGGGATGAAGTCAGGAAGTGTCTCATCACGTTTGTTATAAGCGGTCAGCACCGGAATATCATCTGCCTCAAGCTCTTTTAACAGACCGAGGACCGTCTGTTCATGTCCGGCATAATCTTCATTGGATGAATCAATGACATGAATGATCAAGTCTGCTTCCTTCACTTCCTCAAGCGTTGAGCGGAAAGCGGCAATCAGCGTCGTCGGCAGATCCTGAATGAAGCCGACCGTATCAGACAAAAGGACGCTGTAGCCGCTTGGGAGCGCCATCTTTCTCGTCATCGGATCAAGTGTTGCAAACAGCAGATCTTCTTCATAGCTGTCTGAGCTCGTTAATTGATTGAACCATGTTGATTTTCCGGCATTGGTATACCCGACGAGTGCAGCCTGAAGCACGCCGTTCTTTTTTCGTCTCTCCCGATAACGGCTTCTGTGGCGGATAACCGTTGAAAGCTGCACGTTAATTTCGTGTATGCGGTTTCTAATGTGGCGCCGGTCTGTTTCAAGCTTTGTCTCACCGGGCCCTCTCGTCCCGATTCCGCCGCCTTGTCTTGAGAGATTGATTCCTTGTCCGCTCAGACGCGGCAGCGCGTATTGAAGCTGGGCCAATTCGATCTGAAGCTTTCCTTCTCTCGTCTTCGCCCTTTTTGCGAAAATATCCAAAATAAGCTGCGTGCGGTCGATGATCTTCGCTTCAATTGCAGTGGCGAGTGATTTAAGCTGGCTCGGTGACAGTTCATCATTAAAAATGACCAGATCCGCTTCAAGCTCTTCACACAGCGCCTTCAGCTCGTCTACTTTCCCCTTGCCTATATATGTAGCGGCATCCGCTCTGTTCCGTTTTTGCGTAATCCGGGTCAGCACCGTTCCGTCAGCCGTTTTTGTCAATGAAGCAAGCTCTTCCATGGAATGTTCAAAGTGCTCATCTGTCATGTGCGGAAGCTGGCAGCCGACCAAAATGACCGTTTCTTTTTTTCCTTCCTGTTCGTTCAAATGGATGTTCCTTTCTGTGTCGTATTGGGCAGTAGTACTATCATACCAAACCCGCAGGGCGTATACCACACATCCGGCGGGTTTTAAAGAGAGAAATAAAAAAGAGACCCCTCAGACCGGCTGAGAGGTCTATTCGTGAGCTGCCGCCTCATCTTTTATAAGTAAATCCTGGCTCTTGATCGTCATTAAATCGTTTTTTAAATATTGGTCTCCCATTAAAAGTCTCATAGCCTGAGCGCGGATCGATTTTTCAATCACGTTTCTGACAAAGCGCCCGTTGCTGAATTTAATGGGGCTTGTCGTGCTTTTCACTGTCATTAAGTAATCTTTTAACTTCCACTCGGCTTCCTGGCTTAATTGATACTCCCGCTCTGCTATCATGCGCTTTGCGATGTCCATCAGCTGAGTGACAGAGTAATCCGGAAAATCGATGCTGATAGGGAAACGCGATTGCAGGCCGGGATTTAATGACAGGAAATGTGTCATTTCTCTCGAGTACCCTGCCAGGATCAGAATAAATTCATGCTGTTTGTCTTCCATATGCTTGACAAGCGTATCAATCGCCTCTTTACCGAAATCCTTTTCTCCGCCCCTTGCAAGTGAGTATGCTTCATCAATGAATAAAATGCCGCCGAGCGATTTTTTAATCAGATCTCTCGTTTTTTGCGCCGTGTGTCCGATGTATTCACCGACCAGATCGGCACGTTCCGCTTCGATCAGATGTCCTTTGGAAAGCACGTTCATTTCGAAGAAAAGCTTGCCGATCAGTCTCGCGACGGTGGTTTTCCCGGTGCCGGGGTTCCCTTTGAACATCATATGAAGAGCTTGTTTTCCGACTTTCAGCCCTTGTTCGGCCCGTTTTTGGTTGACGAATATCCACGCGTAAATTTCTTTAATGTTGCGTTTCATTTCTTCCATACCCACTAATGTGTTCATTTCTTTTTCAATTTCTTTCAGAATGCTGTGCTTGGCTTCATTTTTTTGCAGGGCGGCCTGATATTCCGCCTCAGCTTCCGCATTTGTCAGCACTTGCTTTTGGCCATTAAGAATAATGTTAATTTGTCCGTTATTTTTATAGGTTACAGCGCGCTCCAACATGCTCACCTCTCTGTTCTCTCTTTATCTTACTCATGATGAAGCGGTTCCGTGACATCCGCCTATCATCATGAGACCCGTTTTCCTCTTTATCTGTCACTTTTTCCGTTCTCTTCGGGAATGATGTTGAATCCTGCGCTTTCCCGAGAAATATTTTTCATTTCTTATTGTATTCAGCAGAAACGGGAGGACAAACCATTTATTTTTATTTTCCGGGAAATGTTGGGTATATTTCTCATTTTTTTCATGAATGACAGCCGTACAAGCACCTTTTGAATATCATCATATGCTGTAATGAGGTGATGGAGAATGGTTAAAATTTTTATAGACCCCGGTCATGGCGGAACTGATTCAGGTGCAACCGGAAACGGACTTCAAGAAAAAGCGGTCACGCTGGAGATCGCGCTGGCTTTGCGCACGATTCTGACGAATGAGTATGAAGGAGTTTCTGTCACGATGAGCAGGACAAGCGATAAGACGGTCAGCCTGACGGAAAGAACGGATGCCGCCAACAGCTGGGGCGCAGATTATTTTTTATCCATTCATATTAACTCAGGAGGCGGAACCGGATTCGAAAGCTATATTTACCCCGGTGTCGGAGCGCCGACCTCGACTTACCAATCAGCCGTCCACACGCAAGTGATTCAAGCATCAGGTTTTAATGACCGAGGAAAAAAAACAGCTAACTTCCATGTACTGCGGGAGACAAGTATGCCGGCGATTTTGACGGAGAATGGTTTTGTTGATACGTCAGCTGATGCAAACAAACTGAAAACAGCCAGTTTTATTGAAAGCCTTGCAAGAGGACATGCCAAGGGCTTGGAGCAAGCTTTCGGTCTAAAAAAAAAGGCTGACTTATATAAAGTGCAAATCGGTGTATTCAAAGTGAAAGCAAATGCTGATGCGCTTGCCGCCGATGCGGTGTCTAAAGGTTTTGACGCGATTGTGCTTCCAAAAGGCGGCTTATTTAAAGTGCAGATCGGCGCATTCTCTTCCAAAGATAATGCTGAAGCGTTGGCAGCACGGGCCGAAAAAGCCGGATTTGATGCCTTCATTGTGCAAGACTAAATGAAAAAACCCCTGCTCTCCCTTTTTTGGGACGAACGGGGGTTTTTTGTTATTGAAGTATATCGGCGACAAACTGAGACCAAGCTTCAAGACGCTGATACACATTTTCCTCTTTCAGTTCGCTCAGTTTCATCCAGCGCCCGGCGATTTGATCTTTTTCTTTCACTTCGACTTGTGCCGCAGACGCTAACTGGAGCGCAGAAAGGATGCCGATATGCACCTTCCCTACATCGTTTTCATCATCATTGATCAGGCCGAGTGTGACAATGTTTTGTTTGTCCTCCTCGCGAATGTACAGTTCTTCCGCCAGCTCCCGGTTGGTATTCTGTTTCAGCACTTCCGAAAATGAAGCCGCCCCTTCCATAGGGTTCATGTGTCCGCCGAAACCGAGAGAAAGCTTATTATGGAGGCGCGATTCCCCTCCGCCCGCGAGCCGTTCATACACAAACACCTCATCATCGCGGCGGATGACGACATACGGAATCGGCTGTTTAAATCGCGGGTCCTCTTCCGCGTCGCCTCTTCTGATTTCAAAAAAATGCGCCTCAATTTGAGCCATAATGTTTACGATACGTTCATCCTCGCTGTTGACTCCCTGAAATGTCAGCATTTCGTTTTGAAAGACGTCACTCCGCGGTGCAGCCAAGATGATTTCATCCATTTTATTCATGCCCGTTCCTCCTGTCTTACCTCTCCATTCAAGCCAAAAGAGCAGATATTATATCTGCTCTTCATCTTGGCCAAAATAAAAATCTTCGTCCTTAATCGGTTCTACCGTCGCTTTTTTGTAGCCGTTCCCTTTCATGGAGAAGAAATCATGTGATTTTGTTTTGGTGTTTAATCCGTTTAATACGATCGGATTAATATCCTCTTCTTCAAAGTAAGGATCGAACCCTAAGTTCATCAAAGCTTTATTGGCGTTATAGCGGATGAATTTCTTTACATCGTGTGAGAGTCCGACTTGATCGTACAAGTCCTCTGTATATTCAAGCTCATTTTCATATAACTGATTCAGAAGGTCAATCGCAAATTCACGAAGCTCTGCTTTTTTCTCTTCTGTCTGTTTATTATAAATTTCCTGAGCAAGGAGACCGACATACACGCCGTGAATCGCTTCGTCACGAAGGATCAGGTTAATGATCTCACCGCTTTGCATCAGTTTTCCTTGCCCGTAGAAATATAACGGATAATAGAAACCGCTGTAGAAAAGGAAGCTTTCCAGATAGACGGAAGCAACCATCGCTTTGAACAGTGAAATTTCATCATCTTTTTGAATGGCTTTGTAAAGCCCGACAATCATTTGCGCTTTTTTCTGCAAATATTTATTTTGTTTAACCCATTCAAATACTTCATTAATCGTTTCAGTCGGAGCAAGCGTCATAAAAATATTTGAATATGATTTTGCGTGCACCGCGTTTTCCATCATCGCCATGAAATTAAGAACCGCTTTTCGCTGATGGCCTTCGACGTGCTCGGCCACAATCGGCATGCCCGTGTTCCCCTGCTCTGTATCAAGCAGTGTCAGGCCGGCGAGCACCTTCATGTACGTATCCTGCTCATTTTTACCCAAATACTTCCAAGTGAGAAGATCGCCGTTTAATGCGATCTCTTCCGGAAGCCAAAACTGCTTTACGTTTTGGTTGTAAAACATTTGGGTGAAATCATCTTCATGCTTTGACCAGTTTGCTGCGTCATAAATTTTTGTCACTGTAAACTCTCCTTTAATCAAACGACACAAGAAAGACAGCTGTCCTGCCCGGTATCTTTCGTTCTTGCATAGTAAATGGTTTTGATGCCTCTATGGTGGGCATACAGATCAATACGGTTCAGATCACGAGTTGTCATCGTATCTTTCAAAAACAGGGTAAAGCTGATTCCCTGATCGATATGCTGCTGGATTGTCGCGATCATATCCACCACTTTGAACATGTCCATATCATAAGCTTCTTTGTAGAAGAACCAGTTATTAGACGCTAACCCCGGCATCGGGTAATACGTTTTTGAATTTCCGTATGTTCTTTCTTCGATCCGTTCCATGATCGGCATAACGGACGCCGTGCTGGATTGGACGTAGGAAATGGAGCCTGTCGGCGCGATGCACAGTCTGTAGCTGTGGTACATGCCGTTTTCAGCGACAAACGCCTTCAGCTCTTTCCAGTCTTCGATTGTCGGAATGTGCATGCCTTCAAAGAGCGCAGCGATTTTTTCGTATGCCGGTGAGAACTCTTTTTCGATGTATTTATTGAAATATTCTCCCGTTGCATAAGTGGAGCCTTCATAATGCTCAAACGTTTCGCCTTTTTCTTTCGCAAGCTCAGCTGAACGCTGGATGGAATAAAAGTTCACCATCATAAAGAACGTATTCGCGAAATCTCTTGCTTCCGGGCTTTCATACGCGATGCCGTTTTGGGCCAGGTAGCCGTGAAGGTTCATGGCGCCTAAACCGATTGACTTCATCGCTTTGTTCGCGCGTCTGACTGCCGGCGCGTTGCGGATATCCGTCGTCTCAGATACATGAGTCAGGGAATCCGTCGCGAGTTTCACCGTGCGCTCAATCGATTTATGTTTCATGACATTCAAAATATTTAATGAACCAAGGTTGCAGGAAATGTCCAAGCCGATTTCGTCTTCCTCGTCATAATCTGTGTAAGCCGAAACCTGTGACGCCTGAAGCACTTCAGAGCAAAGGTTCGAGAATTTCACTTTTGATACGTGGTTATTCGCGTGCTCTTTGTTTACGTTATCCTGGAACATAATGTACGGATAACCTGACTCAGAACGGAGAACGGCAAGCTTTTCAAGCAGTTTGCGCGCATTCACTTTTTCTTTTTTGACACGCGGGTTGTCGACAAGCTCTTCATACATCGCCGTCATGTCCATTTCGTCCATATGCTGGCCGTATTCTTTATAAATCGTATGCGGATAGAATACATAAGCCGCTTTATCCTCACGTGCAAGCTCAACGAACTTATCCGGAATGACGACACCGATAGAAAGCGTTTTGACGCGCACATCTTCATCCGCAGAAATCTTTTTCGTATCAAGAAAATCATTGATATCGCGGTGGAAAATATTTAAATACGCCGCGCCTGAGCCTTGTCTTTGGCCCATTTGGTCAGCGTAACGGAACGCATTATCAAGAAGCTTCATGACGCCTACAACACCTTTTGTGGCGTTTTCAACATCTTTAATCGCTTCGCCTTTCGCGCGAAGCTTGGACAGATTAAGAGAAACCCCGCCGCCCAATTTAGACAGCTGCATGGAAATATCGATCGCCCGTGAAATATCGTTTAAGGAATCATTGACTTCGAGCAAGAAGCAGCTCACCAGTTCTCCGCGGCGTTTTCTGCCGGCATTCAAAAATGTCGGTGTACTCGGCTGATATTCCTGGTTGATCATCAGGTTTACATATTCTTTTGCTTTCTCAGTGTCGCCGTTTGCGAAGAACAGCGCGACGATTGAGATTCGGTCCTCATAACGCTCGAGAATTCTTTTCTTGTCATTCGTTTTCAAAGCATAGTCATTATAAAATTTAAACGCACTCATGAAGGAAGGAAAACGAAACTTCTTTGCGTAAGCGGTCTTAAACACTTCTTTAATGTCTTCAAAAGAGTAAAGGCTTAAGAATTCCTCTTCGTAGTATTGGTTTTCAATCAAATAATCCAGCTTCTCTTTTAAATCGTGAAAGTAAACTGTGTTTTGATTGATATAGTCAACAAAATAGCTATGTACAGCCTCTTTATCTTTATCAAACTGGAATTTTCCATCTTGTTGGATCATGATTTCGTTATTTAACTGGATCCATTTTGGCACTTGATTTTGTGACAAGTCTTTCTACCTCCTGAGTAAACAATTCAACGTCTTTAGATGTGCCGCTGAGTTCAAATTTGTGCAAGATCGGCACCTGATATTGTCTTGAAATGGTATCGGCGCTTTTTGCAAAGTTATCGCCCCATACTTTGTTGCCGCTCGCAGCGACTCCTAATAAGAGATGGGCGTATTTTTCGAGAAATGATTGTGTTGATGCCGGTACCTGGCCGAAGTTTGTCGTGTAGGTGACCAAAACAAACGGAGTGTCCACGTGGTCCGTTTCGCCCACCTTGCGGATCAGCTGAAAGTCTGTTTTATTCACAAAACGCTGAACATTCCCTGTCTTTGAATCAAATATGATTTGAACCATCCTTATCACGACCTATCAAAAATAATGAATCTCTTAACACTATATATAGTATACTAACCTCTCAGAAAAACACAACATATTGAGATCGATTTATAAAAAATTCATATTTTTGAAAGAGCGGACTTTGGCTCTGGCCCGATTAACGCCCAAAAAAGAGAGCAGAACGAGAATCATCTCTCATCCTACTCAAGGTGTCATGTGTAAGCCGATGTCTATCATAACATGAAAAAAAACTGCTTAGTAGTCTAGACTTTTATTCTTATTTTTTGTAAGAATCACATTTTTTTTCGCTTTCAACGGTTTCTTCAATCTCCACATCAGCACCGATTTCTTTCAGCACGGCTTTCAGAGCGCTTGTGATGGAAGCCTCTCTGATCAGTTCTTTGCCGTCAACGATGATGCTGGTTCCATATTCATAGCAGGAATCATCTTCACAAGTTTCTTCCCAATGGTTGATTATCACCTTGTGTTTCAATCGTCTCACCCTCTGCATGATCAATGTCAGTACTTAGTGTAGCTTGTGCGGCCCGCTTTGTAAATTCGAACGCTTGTGAAATTTATTCAAGCTCATCCAGCGCCGTTTCTTTTTTCAGTTCGATTTTATTCGTTTTTTCATCATAGCGGTATATTTTTAAGTAACCGTCCTCAACGATGCCGAAACGATTATGTTCCAGCTGCACCATGCCTTCTGTCTGCGGTTCAGTATCCGCCAAGCCGCCGTCATCATCCGTCACCACCGTCTCATGATTGCTGCAAGCTCCAAACAGCAAAAAAACAGCGATCCAAACGAGCGTAATCCTGATTCTTCTCAGTTCATTTTCACTTTCGAACACGATTTTCCGAACCCCCTTTTATGTTTCCGATATACAGCCTGCAATATACAGATGCGCATAGAAAAAGACCATTGTTCATGGTCTTTTTCAAAAAGTCTATTCAAGCTCAAGCTGGACGTTTTTTTGCGGGGCGAACGTGGAGATGGCATGTTTATAAATAAGCTGCTGCTTCCCCTCCGTTTCGAGCAAAACGGTAAAGTTGTCAAAGCCTTTTACCTGGCCGCGAAGCTGGAAGCCGTTGAGTAAAAACACCGTGACGAACGTATTGTCTTTTCGGATTTGATTCAAAAACTGATCTTGAATATTAATCGGTTTCATGTTTCGTCCTCCTTGGTTCTCAATACAATACTGTTTCGATTAAATTTCCAGTTTTCCTGCTATGCACTCGAAAATTTCCTTTTTTTTCTGCTCAATATCAACAGGCGGCGTCATATCTGTCCATGAAACGGGCATTTTATTGCGAAACCAGGTCAGCTGGCGTTTCGCATATCGCCTAGAATTTTGTTTTAATTGCTCCACAGCCTGAGGGAGCGGCACTTTTCCATCAAGATATTCATACAGCTCTTTATAGCCGATCGCCTGAATCGATTGGCTGTCCCGGATATTCATATCATACAGCCGCTTTACTTCGTCAAGAAGGCCGGTTTCCAGCATCAGGTCAACGCGCTCGTTAATCCGGCCGTATAGCACTTCTCTGTCCATTGTAAGACCGATAAGAACCGCATTGTAAAGCAGCTCCCGTTTTTGGGTTTTAAGATGCTCTGACATTGTTTTTCCCGATACATGCAGGATTTCGAGCGCGCGGATGACTCTTCGCGTATTGTTTTGATGAATGGCTGCCGCCGCTTCCGGGTCGGCTGCCGCAAGATTGGCATGAAGCGCTTCCGCCCCTTCTTCAGCTGCCAGTTTCTCCATGTGCTCCCGGAATACAGGGTCGCCGGAGTTTTCCGTGAACGTATAGTCATACAGCACGGACTGAATGTACAGACCCGTCCCCCCGACAATCATCGGCAGCTTTCCTCTATCGGCAATCTCGGTGATTTTTCTTCTCACCATTTTTTGATAATCCGCCGTTGAAAAAGTGTCGGACGGCTCCAAAATATCAATCAGGTGATGCGGCACGCCTTCTGTCT
Organism: Bacillus sp. A1; assembly: GCF_042296235.1. Classification (NCBI taxonomy): domain Bacteria; kingdom Bacillati; phylum Bacillota; class Bacilli; order Caryophanales; family Bacillaceae; genus Bacillus; species Bacillus sp. A1. The sequence goes on along the minus strand of NZ_CP141181.1, from coordinate 1,847,536 downwards.
CTTCTTCGGTGACTTTGGCCGTTCCGATGTCCATCCCTTTATATACCTGCATGGAATCTCCGCTGATGATTTCCGCATTCAGCATTTTCGCGAGTCCGATGCTTAGTTTTGTTTTTCCGACTGCCGTCGGTCCGACGAGTATGACGACAGGCTGTTTTTTATTTTTCAATATGTATCACTCTCTTTTATAAATCTCCCCCTAATTATAGCATTCATTTCTTCAGGCACCTATCCATTTTGCCCTTTTTCCTGAGCGCTAAACGTCCACTACCACCCGATCGGCTCGTTTCCGACAACCTCTCTCGTTTTTCCTTCGAGTGTATGGCGGTGCGTTTTCCGTCCTTCCTCCCGCGGATCGTAAACGACGCCGCCGTGCTGGATCTGAATCGGCTCATTGTAGGCGGCAAAGGTGGTCTCTGAAAGCTCATGGTAATGTGTTCCGTCAACCCTCGGGATGGCAGGGCCGGAAATGCCGTAATACCTATGAAAATGGCCGTTTTCAAACGAGGTGATGCCCGTATAGAAATGTGTATGCTCATCTGTATTGCTGCCGTTCTCCGGCTGCGAAAAGCCTTCGATCAAATGGTAATGCCCCTGCACTACATCCGTAACCGCCCGGTATGCGTGTGTGTGCGGAGGTTTTTTTGACCAATCGGACTGATACAGACCCACAAAAGCTCACTCCTTTATTTTTTTGATAAACGCCCAATCAAAAATTGGTGGGCTGAATACTCTGTTATCATCTCAAATTTATTCTTGGAGGTACCTTAATTATGAATGAAGAATACACATACGCAGTAGATAGTGATATGAGACCGTTTGGGCGGCCTGGATTTGGGTTCGGACGGCCGGGTTTTGGATTTGGATTCGGACGGCCGGGTTTTGGATTTGGCCGGCCTTGGTTTGGTTATGGATTCGGACGGCCGTTTGGTTTTTACGGCGGACCGTTTTTCGGAGGGCTTGTCGGGGGGCTTGTCGGAAGCGCTTTATTCAATCCGTACTTGTACGGGGGTTACGGCTACGGCTATCCGTATTTCTATTGACGAATCAAAAAGGCTCCTCCCCGGGGGCCTTTTTGTATAGGCCTAATGTCTTGACTTGGCGGGCAAAGTTCGGATATTATTTTATTTTACTGCCTTAAACAAAAGGCATAAGGATTATGATGAGAGGGGGATTTGATATGATTCTGGGTTATATCTTCCTCACAATTGCTATTTTATCAGAGTCAATCGGCGCGGCCATGCTGAAAGTCTCCCGCGGATTTACGCGGTTTTTGCCGAGCGCGCTTGTAGTGGCAGGCTATTCATTGGCCTTTTATATGCTTTCACTGACACTGAATCTCATTCCGCTCAGCTTATCCTATGCAACATGGAGCGGAGCCGGAACGGTGCTCGCATCCATTATCGGAGCGAAATGGTTTCATGAAAAACTGGACAAGCAGGCCGTCATCGGACTCTTTTTCTTATTGGCCGGTGTCATTTTGATGAATTGGTAGAAAGGAGAGGCATGCTGATGAAAGGATTACTCTGCCTGGCATTAGCCATTGTATCAGAAGTGTTCGGGAGTACGATGCTGAAGCTGTCGGACGGTTTTACGCACCTGTGGCCCGCTCTCGGCGTCATTGCCGGAATCGGAGCCTCTTTTATGTTTTTGAGCTTCTCATTGAAAAGCCTTGATTTATCCGCCGCATACGCGACATGGTCAGGTGTCGGCACAGCTTTAACGGCAATTGTCGGCTTTTTTGTTTTTAAGGAGGCCATGACAGTCAAAATGATGATCGGGCTTGTTTTGGTCATCACGGGCGTCATCCTGCTGAACCGTTCCAAGTCCCAAAAAGCTAAAAAAAATCAAACGGCCCGGAGCTGACCGTTTGAACTCGTCAAGCGCGGGCAGCTTTTACTTCAACCTCAAGCTCCATCTCCACGTTTCCTTGGACCGCTCGTGAAATCATACATGAGGACTCCGCTTTTTGCGCTAACTTCCTGGCGAGCGTAAAATCCGTTTCGGCTGCATCCGGCTTTAATAATATAAACGGGCGGTGAATGATTTTCTGGTACGTGAACACACCGTTCGTGACGTCTACAATTCCTTCAGATTCCATATGTAGATCTTCTTTATCCAGGCCGCTTCTTTCCATCATCGCCGCAAGCGTTATAATATAACAGGTCGCGGCCGCTCCAAGCAGCATTTCATCAGGATTTGTGCCTTCTCCGGGTCCGTCCATTTCCTTAGGAATGGACACAGCCGTCTCCAGCCGGCCGCTTTTAATATCGCCGACGTCGTTGCGATTTCCGGGCCAATTTGCTTTTAAATAAAAGTGATGTTTTGCCAAGGGACAAACCTCCTTTTTTTCAGTTTACTCATCTTTCACTGGTTTGTCTTTTTTTAAGCTCACGAATACTCTTGATTGATCACTCTTTTTATCGTACGGACAAACCGGTAAAATTCCTCCGTTTTTGTGAATTCCCTTTCGCGGTAATCAAAATTATCAAAAAACGCTTCCCGCTGTTTTCTGCTGATCTCAAGCTGTATGCTCAGCCCGGTTTGCGCCTGGTTATTGATATTTTCGGTGTCAACCCCGGCCAGACCGGTTTTTGAGGTTGCCAATTCTGCAGAAAATCCGTTTCGTTCGAGAGCTCTCACCAATTTTTTCGCCCGCTTCCGGTCGCTTCCTCCGACAAGAGTATTTTTCTCGTCGCCTTTATAACCGTGAACTGCGATAACATAATGGTGCTGCTTAATACTTTCGACTGCTGAAGGCTCATCGAACTTGGTGCTCGTAATATGAAGAGTCTGGTTATCATGCGCTTTTAATCCCTCAAACAGGTAGGTTGAATAATCATCCCTGAAAGAGCGGACGATCTCGCTCACCCCGCCCTCAATTCTCCCTCCGTGCGGCGACATGATCAATACGGGGCTCCCCTTTCGCTTATTGTACGATATATGATAATCATCGGGGTCTTCGTGTTCAGCCAGATCTTTAAAATCTGTGTATGTATCAGAAGAATTCGAGGGATCAGGGTCTGACGCATAATGAGCACATCTTATTAGTAAGACCATTGCTACGATAATGATGACATTAAGTAAAATTCTTTTCATCAGCTCTCCTTCTTTGCTCCTTTCTGAAAAATGACATGTTCATTATATGGATTTTTGTCAATAGGTCTTATCTTAACATTCTATTAACATTATCATCAGTGAAAAACTTCCCGGTTTCGAAAAATCAATGGATTGTCACGGTTCAAGCGCTCAAATGCCGGGCATCAGTGAAAAAAGGTTGAGAGAGGGCAAAAAAAAAGGGAGGAACGCCCGAATTTTCAGGGGCGGGAGATTCACGGCCGGAAACGGACGGCATCAAGAATACGCTTTTAAAAATGAATATCCGCCTCCCGAAGCAAATGCGCAGGACAGAATGGAGCCCGTCAAAAAAGTTCTCATCTGCCTTTTTGTACAGCAAAATGCCGTTTCAGCCCGCTCATCCCCTTTTTTTATAATAATGGTCCGTTTTGAAATGGAGCCGTCTTTTTTCATATATATAATATCAATCGGAAGCTGTTTTTCCAAGGAATGTCTCAATATTATGTTCATGTATATACCTCCTTCCGCCGGCTTCATTATAAACGAACAAACGTTCCGTTTCAAATCGATTTCTTCTCCTGAAAAAGCCGCAAGTAACCAGCTCTCCTGAAGGACAAACAAACTGACCGAACATACGGCCTGTTCATATGGTATAGAGAGAATCGCCAGAATGGGAGGAAAAGTATATATGTTTGGTTACTCAATGGTACAAATGGTGCGGTCAAATGCTCATAAGCTGGACTGGCCGCTCAGAGAAAACGTCTTACAGTTATATAAACCTTTCAAATGGACACCTTGCTTTTTGCACAAGTTTTTCGAAAAAAAGGTGAAAAACAGAAAGAAAATGTCAGTCATCATTGAATTTGAAGAGGGCTGCCATGAATCCGGTTTTCACAGCACAGGACAGGTCTTATTAAAAGAAAAACGCTGCACCATAAAAAAGCAGTTTCAAACAATCAATTGCTGCAGCGCCGAAGTCACTCCGTCCGCCCTTCACATGCTTCTTTCGCAATGCCGGGATATCCGTAAAATCTATTTAAACCGTGAAGTAAAAGCGCTCCTTGATACGGCAGCTGAATCGTCTCATGCAAAAGAAGTGACCCGTAACGGCACCGTATTAACAGGAAAAGGCGTAACCGTCGCCGTTATTGATACCGGAATCTATCAGCATCCCGATTTAGAAGGCAGAGTTATCGGATTTGCGGACTTCGTCAACCAAAAGACAGAACCGTATGACGACAACGGGCACGGCACCCATTGCGCCGGTGATATTGCAAGCAGCGGCGCTTCATCTTCCGGTAAATATCAGGGGCCGGCGCCGGAAGCCGATCTGATCGGAGTCAAGGTTTTAAACAAATCAGGATCAGGAACCTTGGCTGATATCATTGAAGGTGTGGAATGGTGCATACAATATAATAAAGAACACACGAAGAATCCGATCAGAATCATCAGCATGTCACTGGGCGGAGATGCGCTCAGATATGATAAAGAAACGGACGATCCGCTCGTCAAGGCCGTTGAAGAGGCATGGAATGAAGGAATCGTCGTCTGCGTCGCCGCGGGCAACTCCGGTCCGGAAGCTCAAACGATTTCAAGCCCCGGTGTCAGCGAGAAGGTCATCACGGTAGGCGCCTATGATGACAATAATACGGCCGGCAATGAGGACGATACGGTCGCTTCATTCTCAAGCCGCGGCCCGACGGTGTACGGAAAAGAGAAGCCTGACATTCTTGCGCCCGGGGTCGATATCGTATCTCTCCGTTCTCCGCGTTCATATCTTGACAAATTACAGAAATCAAACCGGGTAGGCTCCTTGTATTTCAGTCTGTCGGGCACGTCCATGGCCACTCCGATCTGTGCTGGCATTGCCGCCTTAATCCTTCAGCAGAACCCGCAGCTTTCGCCTGACGAAGTGAAAACATTGATCAAACAAAGTCCGGATCAATGGACAAATGAAGATCCGAACATTTACGGAGCGGGCGCAGTAAACGCTGAAAACGCCGTGCCGAAAGAGTAACCTTTTTATCATGAGAACGGGGTCGTCTAAACCTGCAGATGACTCCGTTTTTCAGGTGAACAGATGAAACATTTATAATGAAGGAACTCGGAATGCTTCAGAACCGGCTGTCAGAAAAAAAGATCAATCAAGGCAGTGTATTTCTATAAAAATAGGGAATAAGTATGGTGTAGATAAAAGGAGGAATCACAATGGCACTTACAAACACCGAATTGTCTGAATGGCTGCAAAAACAGATCGGACAAACGCTTGATATCAGAAAAGGAGAGCTGACAGACAGCCGAAACGAGATTTCTGATATGGACCAGATCATGCTTCACCTTGATGATGTTCTCGTCCGCCGGACAAACCATCCCGATGACTATGTAGCGGACGAAGAGCTCGTCTTAAAAGGGCACGGCACAACCTATACGGAGGAAGGAAATGTCCCGCTTCCTCAAGATGCGTATGAAATCCCTCTGCTCGGCGATATTACCATCCAAAAGGAGCAAGACGGATTAAAGGTACATACAGATCGGGCCGTGTATACAATCGGGACCCGGAAAGAGCAATAAAAAGAAAAAACGCCCTGAACCAGCGGCGTTTTTTTATTGGTTTTTTTCTTCAGAATATCCGTGGAACATCGTGAATGCGCAAAGCATAATGCCTAAAATAATGATAATCGGAAGCCAGATCACGGCAAACTTATAATCCGGTTCGGCAAAAGCGCCGATGACCGCCCCAAAGCAATACAGAACCAAGGCAAGCGCGCGCAAAACAACATCTCTCGTAAACTGCTTCCGCTTGTCCGCTTTGTAAAACCTTGCGGTGAGATCTTCAAAAAAATTAGCGAGCGTTCCCGTTAATACGGTCGTGGAAATCCCCGCTACACCAAGTTTTCTCGCGGCTGTCGTCTGCATTCCCATTGCGAAGCTGAGCAGCATAATCAGCACATAAACAGAAATTGCGTCTGCAAAAAAGCAAGAGAACAAAGCAAACAGCAGCAAAACAGCTCCTTCAATAGCTAAAGCTGCAGTTACCGCAGGGGGCCAGAATGATTTCTTTTTATTGCCCACAAGCAGGGCCGCGGCAATAACGCCGGCAATAAATCCGATTAACGAGGTTAACGATTTGAGTACGGCAAGGTGCCATGAGTTGCCGATCGCCAGGCCGAACAGAACGATGTTCCCCGTCATATTGGCGGTAAAGATATGTCCCAGGCTTAAATAACCGATCACATCCACAATTCCCGCTGTTAAACAAAGAAGTAAAAGTGCAATATTTCGGTATGTAGTCACTGTCAATGTGATCCAATCCTTTCTCATGCTGATTCCAACATATAAGTTTACTCTTTGCCATTTCATATGTCCAGCCGGCGTGCCGCTTTTTCAGAGCATAAAAAAACTCCGGCGAACCGGAGAAGCTACTGAACGATAAATAGTACTCTCGTGCCGTCGGAGTATCCGCTCATTTGATTTCCAACCCATGAACCGGCCCCGCGGTTATCCGACGGGGTTACATATCTGATATCAGCCCCCGCCCCGCCTTCTGTGCAGACTGCCATGGGCCATTCATCACGGTCAAACCCGGGCTTTGTCGGAATTCCTTTCAATGATTCTTTCCTTCTATTCTCCGCTCCGCCCCGATCAATTGTACAAATCTCAGAATGACCTGCCGAAATGGCGTCTTTTATATGATTTCCCGTCTCCGGATATTTTGACAGCGGGAAATACAGCACCTGATCGTATCGGGATGCGGCACGAGCAGCACTGTCCGAATGGATGCCGGCGCCCGTAAGGCCGACCTGAAGAGAGATCACCAAAAGCAGACTTGCCGCCCATTTCATAAACGCATTCATTCACATCCTCCTTAAGAAGTTGATATGAAGCGTAAATATGTATATTAGCCGGATTTAACACACATGATGAAATGGAAAAAAAAGTTTGCTGTTTTGTTGATAATCAACGAAAATGGCGGCTTTACGATTTGTCTATTGAACCGGCTTCTGTTTCCTTATATATTTTAGTCATACTTATGAGCCGTTGTGATCAGTGTCTTCGGCAGATAAAAGGAGGAATGCCGTCCGGTCGGCAGGCACCGGCTGTTTGTTATGTCTTTTCAAAAACATGAAGGCGGGGAAATCCAGATGGAAAAAACAATGTTTCACCCACACTCACCCGAGTTTCACGAAAACCCTTTTGCGGTTTTAAGCAGATTCAGAGAGCAGGACCCCATACATAAATTCGAACTGCAGCGTTTCGGAGGCACCTTTCCGGCTTGGCTCATCACGCGTTATGATGATTGTATGGCGTTTTTAAAAGACGGCAGAATTACGAGAGATGTAAAACGGGTCATGCCGAAGGAGCTGATCGCGAAGCTGAATGTCAGTGAAGATATCGATTTTGTCTCAGAGCATATGCTGGCAAAAGACCCTCCGGATCATTCACGTCTTCGATCTTTGGTGCATCAGGGGTTCACTCCCCGGATGATTGAGCAGCTTCGCACCGGGATAGAGCAGATCACAGAAGAGCTGCTGGATGAAATGGAAACAAAAGCAGACCCTGATATCATGAGAGATTTCGCCGCACCGCTTCCGTTTATCGTCATTTCCGAACTGCTCGGGATTCCGAAAGAGGACCGCGCCAAATTTCAAGTGTGGACAAACGCAATGGTCGACACGTCAGAAAGCGGACAAGATGCGACCAACCAGGCTCTCAAAGAATTTAAACAATATATGAAAACACTGATCGAAGAAAAAAGAAAACATCCGGCTGAAGATCTGACAAGCAAGCTTATTTACGCTGAAGAGGACGGCCAAAAGCTGAGTGAATCAGAGCTGTATTCCATGCTGTTTTTGTTAGTCGTTGCCGGGCTTGAAACAACGGTTAACCTTCTCGGCTCCGGCACCCTGGCGCTTCTTCTGCACAAAGACCAGATGGAGAAGATAAAGCGGCAGCCCGAAGATATCCAGACGGCAGTCGAAGAGCTTTTGCGTTATACCTCTCCCGTCATCATGATGGCGAATCGATGGGCGATTGAAGATTTCACTTATAAAGATGTTTCTATTAAAAAAGGTGATATGATATTTATCGGCATCGGTTCAGCCAATCGGGACCCGGAATATTTTGATGATCCTGATACATTAAATATAGCGAGAACACCGAACCGTCATATTTCTTTTGGATTCGGCATTCATTTTTGTCTCGGGGCTCCGCTCGCCCGGATGGAAGCATCCATTGCCTTTACCGCGCTTTTAAAACGGTTTCCGAATATAGAGCTGAAAGGCGCGCCCGAGAATGTAACATGGAGAAAAAATGTGTTTTTGAGAGGGCTTGAAACATTGCCTGTCAGATTTTAATATCGTCCCCCTGTTATTGGGGGTTTTTTTAATGTCTTATAAACTGAAATCAATATGACAATGAAAATTTAGTACATAGTGAATTTAGTTCTATATAGATAAAAAAAGCGGCCGGATTGCTCCGGCCGTTCTCTATTACCGTTTTACCAGCTCATTTGTTTCGTCCAGCTTTTTTCTGAAAGATTTAAGGAAATTTGCGCTGATCGTTCCTTTGTTTGCGTACAGTTTTTCGCAGAATGCCTTAATGGCGTTTTGCGGCTTTGGTTCCGACAGCATTGTGACATGATTGGAAGAGTGAACGTCCAGCAGGTGAAACTGTTTCATCTGGCGTTCCCATTCTTTCCAATACGCATCATGGTCTAACGGGATTTGTTCTTCCTCTGCTGTCAGATAACGTTCAAGATCTCCGAGGAACAAACCGCTTTTATTACGGAAGTAGTAGCATTGCAGCGCTTCCGGATGAGGCAGCGGCTTCATGTCATACTCTTCCATTCCGTAAGCGAGCTGCGTCTTCATCATTTGCTCCAGCTGCATCCGGATCGCTTCTTCGGATTTTGGCAGACCGCGCTTTTTGGCAAGGCCGGTCAATTCTTTCAATACTTCTTCTTCCTCAGCCTGGACGGTAATGTCTTCTCTGCTGATTAATGCCTCTTCAAGGTTTTCAGGCTTAAGATATGCTGTAAGCATCGTATTGATCGTTTGCAGCATGACCGACTTAACAGATGGTTTTCTTTCTTTCCATTTTTCACTGTACGGGGTGTCGATCATGACGGCGCTTTTTACCGTATGACCTTCCTCCTGCAAGAGGCGCGCGGTTTCATATGCAAGCATTCCGCCCAAGGAATATCCGCCGAGGTCATAAGGCCCTTTCGGCTGTACCGCTTGGATGATTCTCATATAAGAAGCGGCCGTCTCTTCGATTCCTTGCAGCGGCTCTTTCCCTGTCAAACCTCTTGCCTGGATGCCGTAAAAAGGTCGCTGACTCTTTTTGGCGAATGGCTGGTATGCTTCAACGCCTCCCGTTCCGCCGTGAAACCAAAAAACAGGACGGCCTTTTTCTCTATCATTCAGCTTGACGAGTTCTGGAAAATTTCGGCCCGCCTCCTGCGATTGGTTCGTTTTTAACAGCATGCTAATCTCCTGAACAGTGCTGCATTTCTGAAGAGCCTCCAGACTGATGCGGCTGTCTCCGTCCTCAAGTTTCTTCAACAGCTGAATAGAGGAGATTGAATCGAAGCCGTATTCAGTCAGCGGCTTATTTTGATCCATTTCCGCTGGCTCCATCCCCAAGATGTCTGCCACAATGTCAGCCGCGCTCTCGCAGCGGATCTGAGGATTCTGTGATACCGGTGCAAGGCTGATGTCTTCTGACTGACCGCCGTTCCAATACTTATGGTTTTCAAAAGGATATGTCGGAAGCGGCACTCTTTGAACAGATTTGCCTTGGTGGAGTCTGTCCCACGGTATATCCGCACCTTTCACCCAGCAAAATGCAAGTTTTTCCAGATTGTTTTCAGCCAACAGCGTCTCCGTGACGACTGTACCGAGAGTCCCTTCCAGTAAAACGCCGATATCTCCTGATCCAGTCTGCTGACTGCCTGTAAAGAAGCTTTTCATTCCATTGCTTTCTTCGGAAAATGCTCTGTACTCTTTCAGTTTTTCCAGCAATTCATCTTGATTGCGGGCAACGAGTGCCAGGCGGCAGTTCATCGCCTCACGGCCGGTCTGAAGCGTATAAGCAATATCCCGCAATGACGGAGTATCTCCAGTTTGCACAAAATCAGCCAGCTGACCTGCGGCCGCCTTAAGACGTCCTTCGCTCTTAGCAGAAAGCACGATAAGCTGCGGTTCACACGCAGATTCTTTGTCTTTATGGCTCGGGCTGTACTGTTCCAAGACGACATGCGCATTCATGCCGCCGAAGCCATAGCTGTTAATTGCGGCCCGGCGCGGAATCGGTCTGCCCGTATGGTCGGTGAGCTGTGTCCATTCCTGATTGTCTTCGGTGAAACGGAAGCGGCTTTTCTGAATGGCCATTTGCTCATTTGCAGCTGTAAATCCGGGAATGCCCGGGATGGTATGATGCTTCATGGCCATCACTACTTTTATAAGGGCGGCCAGTCCGGAAGCGAGTTCGCCGTGCCCGATGCAAGGTTTCACGGTGCTGATATAACAAGGCGCGCTTTCCTCTTGATTTGCAGACTCGCCGTAACCCGCTTTGATTGCATTAAACTCCAGCGCATCTGCCATTTCGGAGGCAATGCCGTGCGCTTCAATATAAGTGACGGTTTGCGGATCAATATCGGTGTCTTCGTACGCTTTTTTCATCGCGGCCTTCATTCCCGCCGGATTCGGTGCGTGAAGCGACATGCCTTTACCGCCGTGAGACACTCCTGTTCCTTTAATGACCATGTGAATATGATCGCCGTCTTCAATTGCCGCCTCAAGCGGTTTGATGATGATCACGCCCGCCCCTTCGCTTCTGACAAAGCCATCGGCATCTTTTTGGAACGATTTCGCCCGGCCGTTTTTGCTTAAATATCCCATTGAGTCAAAACCGATAAAGCCCTTCGGCGATTGCAGAATATTGGCGGCCCCCACGACAGCCTGCTCACATTCGTTATGACGGATTGATTGAACCGCCCTGTGCAATGCCACCAGCGTTGACGTGCAGGCAGCCTCGTAATATTCACTCGGTCCTTGTAAATTCAAGGCATATGATATTCTGTTCGGAATGATGGACGGGATGGCTGTTCCATTGTTCGGATCGCTGTTGCCCGCGGCAACGAAAACGCCTGTCGGTCTGCTTGATAACGCCTTATTTGTCAGGCCCGCATCCTCCATTGCCTTCCATGTATGCATCAAAAGCAGAAATTGCTCCGGCCCCATTTGTGATGCCTCTTTAGGGGAAATTCCGAAAAAGAGCGGGTCAAATTCGCCGACACCGTCAATAAAACCGCCCCATCTGAGACTCGTGTCATTCTCATCACCGGCGTAACGGCGCCAGTCCCAGCGGTCCGCCGGAATTTCGGTAATACAGTGATCCCCGTTTACGATGTGCTCCCAAAAAGACTGGATATCCGGGGATTGCGGAAACTGAGCTGACATACCGATAATCGCGATTCCTTGCTTGATATCGGCGTTATCACAAGGCGGATGCTGTTTCTTCGGTAAAGTGCGCTCTTCTGTTTCCGTGACCCTGGCCTCTTCTGAATGCTTATGATCGGCAAGCAGTTGAGAAAACTTGCTCTTATATGCTGACGCGAAGTGGCGGGTCAGCTCCTCCGCGGTCGGATACTCGAAAAACAATGTTGGATTCACATCGATGTCCGCCTCTTGGCCGATCTCTTTTGTCAGCCCGATCAGGCTCGCTGAATCAAGTCCCAATTCCATGATATTCGCGTCAGACGGGAGAGATGGCGCGGGTTCATCCATCATCTTGGCGAGCTTGCCAAGGACGTAGCTGCGGATATCATCTGTCAGACTGCCGGAAGAAATCGGTGCTCCCGCATTCTTAACAGCCGTTCGGGCCGGCTGATTCATCTGTTCGGTTTTCGGGCGGAACCGTTTCAGGGCATAGCCTTCAAAACGCATCACCACTTCCGATCGGCTGCTGATGACATCTGCGTTAATCAGAATCATTTCCCCCGTTTGTTTGGCCAGCTTGATGTGCAGCCAGCAATCGGTAAGATCTTCCGGGCTGCTGAAGGTGACGGAATTAATGCCGAACGGCAGATAGCTTTCCGCCTCCGTTTGGTCCAATAAAGAAAGCGAGGCCAAGTAAGCACTGTTGGCGATTAACGGATTTACGGCATAATGATGTGCTTGTTGTGAGTCGCTATTGTTCAGGTTCACTTTCGCTAAAACGGCATCAGAGCCTTTGTACAGGCGGGTGATCGTTTTAAATTCTTCTCCCCACACGACAGTTCCCGTTCCGTCTCCGTATAACTCATCTATCCGGCCCACTTCCCGGTAAGAGCGCTGAATGGCCGCCAGATCCGCGTGCTGCTTTTGAAACGGATACGGGCTGCACTCGGCATACGCCGCTATGCTCCAACCGGGAGACGTGAGGCTGCGGTGCATTATGCTCAGTTCAAATCCATCCCCGTTTTGTTTCGATTCTGTTTTCAGCTCGATGCGATCGCCTTTTTTTACGGTAATGGGGCTGACGTAATTCAGTTTTTTAATTTGTCCTCCTTCCGCTTCAGGAAAAAGATCACAAAAACGATCGACTGCCAGACTGTTATATGTAGCGCCGACGAGTACCGGTTCTCCGCTGAATTGATGCCCTTTCACGTATGGATCGTCATCACTGTATACCGCCTGAACGCCGGCAGCGTTTTCTGATTCACCGAATTGAAAAGAAGTCCCGTGGTCAAAAGCGTAGGCCGGCAGATGAACGGCGTGCTCCTGCTGCAACTGATCAAACGCGATATTCTCTCCTTTTTCCCATTGCCGCGCACGCCGGCCAATATCAGAATCGGAGAAATTGAGATTCCGCTGATCCATGCGGTAAGCGGCCAGCTTTTCCAGCAGTTCCAGAACGGAGGAAGCCGTAAATGCCGCACGATACTCCGAATGATGCGTTCTTTTTTGCAGCGCGGATGCGATGGCGGCCGGATGAAGAGATGGCGTCTTTTCTAAGAAGGCCGCCAGTCTCTCAAGATAGGCTTCAAAACTCCATTTTGTTTTCGCTGACACAGGGAAAATGTATTCCTCATCGCCGTGACGGGCCTGATCGGAATTCGGGCTGATATATTCTTCTACGATGAGATTTGCATATGCCCCGCCTGCCCCGAAGGAATTGATCATGCTTCTCCGCGGTATGATGTCTCCCGTCTCGGCATCCCTTATACGCTCCCAATACTCGGTTTTCTCCTGCAGGTAAAAAGCCGTTTGTTCAAGCGCGATATTCGGATTTTGCGGTTTTGCATTAATGGTCGGAACTAATGTTTCCCGCTCCATTTGCAGCAGCACTTTCGCGAGCTGGGACATGCCGGAGGCCGCCTCTAAATGCCCGAGATTTGACTTGACGGATCCAAGCGCGCAAAAACGTTTTTTATCAGTATATTGCGCGAACGCATTTGTCAGGGCAATGACCTCAATCGGATCTCCCAATACAGAGCCGTTTGCCGCTGATTCAACATAACTGATTGTTTCCGGATTGATTCCGGCCTTGTCGATGGAAGCCGCCATGAGCTTCGCCTGCTGTTTCGGATCCGGAGCCGTGTACATCTGCCTTCCGCCGCTATGACACAACGCGCTGCTTTTAATGACCCCGTAAATATGGTCTTTGTCGGCAACCGCTTTGGAGAGCGGCTTCAAGAGCACCGCCCCGACTCCTTCTCCCGGCATCAGGCCCGTGCCGGTTCCGAAGCTTTTGCTTTCACTTCCCTGTTCAAGCAAATTCGCCCGTTCGAGCGCATCATATTTAGACGGTTCAAGCGTGAGATTGACCCCTCCGGCAATCGCCATGGAACAACTGTTAAGCTTCAGGCTTTCACAGGCGAGATGAATGGCGCTCAGTGAGCTGGAGCATGCGGTCGTAACGCCCATGCTCGGGCCCGTTAAATTGAAAAAGTGGGAAATGCGGTTGGCGATATGCCAATCCCCTCCGTTAGAGCTGAGCGCAGCTTTTTCCAACGACGGGATATTCCAGAAATATTGATTGTACATACTTCCCATAAATACACCGATGCCGCTGTCTGATTCCTGCCATTCGTTTACTCTTTCTAACGAGTAACCGCCGGTTTCAAATGTTTCCCATACGGTTTCTAAGCTTAGACGGAGCTCAGGCGTCATCTCCATCACATGGTCTTCCCGGATGTCAAACAAGTGATGGTCAAAAGCGTCAATATGCTGCAGAAATCCGCCGTACCGTGTTTTGCGTTCTTCTTTTCGTGTTTCTTTTGCCATTGTTTTCAGAAGACCGGATTTCCATCTGTTTTCCGGAGCTTCCGTAATACAGCTGTCTCCGGCTTTTAAATGCTCCCACAGCTCATCGAGGGTTTCAGACTCGGGATAGCGGCCGCTGATGCCGATAATGGCAATGTCGTCACGATCAGAACGATTAACGGTGACGGTTTCTGTTTCCGGCTTTGGCGCTTTTGGCTCTTTTTGTTCAGTGATAAATCGCCGCGTTTCCGTGACAAGCGGCACCGGTTCATTCATTGCAGGTTCCGGATGCTCCGTTTCAGGAGGCGCTTGTTCGGCTCCGAATGCCTGTTGCAGCTTATCCGGGTAAGTTTCCAGCAAATACTCGGCAAGTTCTTTCGTATTCGTGTGTTCAAATAAGACCGTTTTCGGCAGCTCGCCCGTCAATGTTTCCAGTTCACGGATAAAATTCACCTGCAAAATGGAGTCGATGCCGTATTTTTCAAAGCTGGTTTCCGGCTGAATGCGCTCGGGAGCAAGCTTTATGGACTTGGCTAACGTTTCTTTTATGAAATGCACAGTCCGGTCTGTGACTGAGAAAGACGGTTCTGTGAAATCAGCCGGCTCTTTGGAAGCCGCAATTTCTTCAACCGCCGTCGCGTCCGGCTGCTTTTGCCTGATGACGCCGTCGCTTTCTGCCGCCACGATCTGCTGGCCGAGGTGATGTGACGATTCCGCCATAAATGTAACGTACCGATATCCCTCGCTTTCCAGCGCAGACTGCCACGCTTCAGGATACAGCCCAGGGCATCCGGGAATACGCAGTTTGGCGTCTTCATACAGCCACCAGCCTTCCAAAAGACCGAATGTCAGATGAGAATAAACCGAATGGCTGCTGATCTCATTTAATAGCAAAATCCCATTCTTTTTAAGCACCGCTTTGGCATTGCGAAGTGTCCGCCGAATATTTTTTGTCGCGTGAAGCACATTTGCCGCAATTACCGCGTCATATGCACCCGCCTCTATACCCTGCAAAGCCGGGGGCTCTTCCACATTAAACCGCTTATAAGTCAAATACGGATTGTCGGGACCGTATTCTTTTTCAGCATGCATGAAAAAGGCCTTTGACAGATCGGTGTAGCAATATTCTTTCACATGAGGTTTGACCTCTTTTAATCTTTTGAAAACGGCCGCGCTCGTCCCGCCCGTCCCCGCTCCGATCTCTAATATCCGGATTTCCGCGTTCGGGTCTTCTTTCAGGCGTTCTTCAATGAAAGCCGTCAATGTGTCAGCGAGCACCTCATTAAAGTAGTCTGCCGTTTCATTGTTTTTATAGATTCCTTCAACCAATTCCATTGAGGAATCAGGAAACAGAACATCAGTGGCAGAAACTCTGCCGGATAAAATATCCGGCAAAGCTCTGAGAGCGGTCTCCACTAAGGTGATCATCGCCTGTTTGCTGCTGTCCTTGAGTAAAGGAGCTTTCTTTTCATCCCATTCTTGCCACAGAACGTCCGCACGCTCTATCGGACCCGTTAACACATACGTACTGCCAGACTGTTTCAAAAAGCCTTTTTGCACCAAGATGGAGATGCTTTCTTCCAGCCACCTGCCGTAAAACCCCTGCATGACAGGCTGCGTTTCGTTTTCCGTAAAAAATCCGACAGATTTCAGCTGGCCTGCCAATAGTTTGTAAAGAAGATCTTCAGTGTTTTGCAAAGCCGTCCCCTCCTTAACTCAATTGTTGTACATGTCTTGTTACTTTAGGCTGATAGCTTCGCAGTTTTTGCATCGCCGAGCCGTGATGTTCAGGGTATACTTCTATCATTTCTTCCGGTTTTTCCTCCGGCTCTTCCGCCTGTTTCATCATGACGAACTGATTCAATGGGCCGCCGAGCAATCGTTCAAGCGCCGCCATTGCTTCGGGCGCTTCAATTGATCCGACTCCCGCCTGTTTCATCCGTTCTTGATATTCGGCAGATGATACGATTCCGACACTGCCCCAATAGCTCCAATTCATCACTGCCGCCGAATACGGCCGGACTTGAGCCAAATGAGCGGCAAAGGCATCTTTGAAACTGCACCCGGCAGCATAATTGCTTTGTCCGGCCGCTCGTGCAAATGATTGAACAGATGAGAAGAACAAAGCAAAGTCCAGCGGCTCATTTTGGAACACGCGGGCCATATTCACGCTGACATTGACTTTTGCAGCGAGCACGCTTTTCAAACGGCTTTCCGGCATATTCGCCAGGCTCTGATCCTCTAAAACAATTGCGGAATGGATGATTCCGTTAATTTGCGGGTGCGTGCGTTTAATCGTTTCATACGCCCGTGTGAGCTCATCCGGGTTTGCCGCGTCAGCTTCAATATAAATCGGCGCCGGCCCGAATTGGCTGAGTCTGTCGATTTTTTCCTGGATGGCGCTGTTATGTTTTCGTCTGCCGATCCAAACGACTCGCGCCTGATACGTTTTCACGGCATATTCGCTCCATGCCTCGCCGATGCCCCCCGCGCCGCCGATGACGACATAAACGCCGCCTTTTTGGTAAGCGGTCCGGCTTGACACCGGCTGCTGTACAGGAATAAGGCGCTGTTTGTACCAGTGATTGTTGCGGTACGCCCATGTATTTCCTTGCTCATCAAACGGCGCTGAGAACAGCTCCGCCTTTGAAACATCTTCCGGACATCCGGCATCAATCAGCCGTGTTTGCCAGTTCGGATACTCTTTTGCGAGCGAACCGATCAAACCGTGAATGCCTGCATGAGCCGGATCAATGATGTCCGCCGGCTGTACGGACTGTGTTTTTATTGTGACTGCAGTCAAGCTGATTCGCTTGCCTCCGTATCCTAAAGCAAGCATCGCCTTAATCACTCTGTACATCTGGATGACGCCCGCATCTTGAGCTTTCACCATGTCATCAGCGCTGTGAAAAGGAGCGATCCATACGATATGCCCGAAAGACCCTCTTGCTTTCAGCTCAGCCGCAACAGCCTCTATTTCATCCTCCGGGTTGATATGAAGCCGTTTCGCAGAAGGATGATGCAATTGAAAAGCCGCGCTTTCCTCATCCCCTGCGATAAAGACAACCTCTTCCGTCTTAGATGCCGGGCTTTGGGCACGGAATTCCGCAAGATCCCATACCGGAGCCAGAAGGTTTGCTCCATTTAATGATGTTTCCGGCGCCGGGCCTTCCATCATTCTGGAAGAAATCCCTTTAATCCTGATACAGACCCGGCCTGTCTCATCGCATAAGTCAATGTCCAGCCGCTGTATTTTTTCATCCGTTCCCCGGGAGCTGACATACGCCCACATACTTGTCGTGCACGGGCTGAAAATGTCCAGTTTCTCAAGGGCGAACGGCAGTGACAGCTGGTTATCATCTGCATGCAGCTTCAGTCCGATTGTCGCTTGCAGAGCTGAATCAAGCATACACGGGTGAAGAACGTATTGATCTGCCGTTTCTTCGAGGAAGGAAGGCAGACGGAGCTCAGCTAATGCTTGATTGCTTCCGATATGAATGTGCTGAATTCCTTGTTGTCCGGGACCGTAGTCAATGCCGATTTTGCTGAATAAACCGTAACACTGCTCAGAAGTCAGCATGCTGCGGCCGCATTGAGCTTTCAGTGCGCCTATATCACGGTGCGGAGCCTCACCGGCGCTGAGAATGCCGGCAGCCCCCTGACAGTGTATCTGCCTGCCGCTTGCTTCTGTTTGTGAATCGGTGTAAATGTCATACACGATTTCACCGTTTTCCCTCGGGTTCAGGCTGATTTGCGCTTCAATCGGGCGGTTTCCCGCTTCGATCGGCCGAACCCAAACGATGTTTTTCAGGCGGGTGACAGAAGGACGTTCCTTTTGCCCTTTGACTGCCTGAGCAACCGCCGCCCTGGCCATTTCCAAGTAGGCAACGCCCGGCATGACCGGCTTGCCTTTAATAAGATGATCGGTGAAAATCGTCTCTTGTCCCGTAAATTCGGATCGGTACCGCTGCTCTGTTAAATCCGATACATTCTCGTGAAGCAGCGGGTGCAGCACCCGCGCCGTCGGCACAGCTTGCGGTTTTTCTGCTTTCGGCCGGTTGTCCGTGATCCAGTACCGCTCTTTCGCAAACGGGTAAGCAGGAAGACTCATCCGTTGGGGCTTGATATCAGAATATAAGCCGTCCCATTTGATATCCGCGCCCTGCACCCATAATTCCGCAAGCTTGTCATTCTCCCGGCGGCTTATCAGCTCTTCGATATCCGCTTCGCCGTTTGCGCCTGCCAGAATGGATTTCAGGGAGGTTTTACCCGCTTTTCCTTTATAAATGCCCGCTATATCATAACGTCCTTTCGCACAGCTCTTTAGCTTGTCCCGCAGTTCTTCGGCCGAGGAAGCGATAATGGCCGCTCTTTCTTCCATCGCATCACGTCCCTGCTGAAGCGTGTAAGCAACATCCGCAAGATCCGCATCCGTAAAAGAAGCTTGCGCCAGCTGCTGCGCCTGTTCCTGCAGACGCTCTTCCTCTTTAGCCGACAGCACAAAGATTTGAGGGTGTGCGAAAACAGCTGTTTTTCTTTCTTCCTTCGGGATATATTCTTCAATGACGACATGGGCGTTTACGCCGCCGATGCCGAAAGAACTGATTCCCGCACGGCGCGGCAGATGATTGCCGTTTTCGTCTTTCAATGCCGTCCATTCTCTTTTTTCCTGTACGATGTAAAACGGACTGTCTTTCAGCTTGATATACGGGTTGATGACCTCGCTGTGGAGGCTTTTTGCAAGTGTTTTATGCTTCATCTGCATCAGCACTTTGATCACACCCGCGACACCGGCTGCCAGTGACAGGTGGCCGATATTGGTTTTAGCCGATCCCAGACCGCAGTGACTCGCGTAAACGGCGGAATCGCCTGTTTTTTCGTACAGCTTTTGAAAGGCGGATTTCAGGCCGTTGATTTCGACCGGATCACCAAGCTCCGTTCCGGTTCCGTGCGCTTCTATATAAGTGACTGTTCTCGGATCAATGCCTGCTTTGTCATAAGCCGTTCTGACGACTTCCGCCTGGGCTTTCGGGTTCGGTGTCGTCAAGGAGTTCGCGCGTCCGCCGTGGTTGACCGCGCTGCCTTTAATGACACCGTAGATATGATCTCCCGCTTTTTCCGCTTCTGACAGCTTTTTCAAAAACAGAATTCCGGCACCTTCACTGACGGCAAATCCGTCCGCCCTGTCGGAGAACGTTTTACATTTCCCTTCTTTGCTCAGAGCGCCGGCTTTGTCATAAGCGATGTGGCCTTGCGGTGTGACGACAGTATTCACGCCGCCGGCGATCGCCATATCGCAGTTCCCGTTTTCAATGGCGCATACGGCGTGATGAATCGCGACCAGCGAGCTGGAACAAGCCGTGTCGATCGGTTCACTCGGCCCGTGCAGATTAAGCATATAGCTGACGCGGTTCGGCCCCGCTGACGGACTCATATTTGCGGCTGACGCACCGCCGATATCCAGGTCGGAAAACAGTGAGCCGTATCCGGTATTCCCCGTG
Organism: Bacillus sp. A1; assembly: GCF_042296235.1. NCBI lineage: Bacteria > Bacillati > Bacillota > Bacilli > Caryophanales > Bacillaceae > Bacillus > Bacillus sp. A1. The sequence continues at coordinate 1,827,708 of NZ_CP141181.1, read as the reverse complement.
CCGATATACAGGCCTGTTTTCGTGCCGGAAAGGCTTTTAGCGGAATATCCCGCATCTTCTATCGCTTTCCACGCATACATCATTAACAAGCGCTGCTGGGGATCCATCTGTTCGGCTTCCAGCGGTGAAATTCCGAAGAACAGCGGATCAAAATCCGCAACTCCGTCAATAAATCCGCCCCACTTTACATTTGTTTTGTTGGCTTCATTAAGCGGGTCACCGTAATACTCACGCCAGTCCCAGCGATCCGCCGGAACCTCTGTTATACAATCTTTTCCCTCTTCTAAGTTGCGCCAATACTCATCAATATTTGCGGCCTTCGGAAACACTCCGCTCATGCCGACAATAGCGATCGGTTCCGGTTTATGTTCAGCCGCAGTCTGAACAGGCTGTACGGCAGTTTTTGCAAATCGTTTGTTCCCTGCCAGTCTGATGCCGCCATCATCAGTTACGCCGCTTTGTTTTTCTTCTTTCGGCTGTGTGCTGCCGGCAAATTGTGTTTGATAGTCTTCTGCTAAATGATGCGCCAGGGCTTGAATCGTCGCATATTCAAAAAATACGGTCGGTGTCAGATCAAGCTGATAAGTGTCATTCAGCTTGTTGGCGAATTCCGTCAGCGTAATGGAATCAAATCCGTATTGATTAAACTCCAATTCGATATCGATTTCTTCAATGTTTATTTTCAGAAGCCCAGAAACCTCTTTTGCCAGCAATTCCTGAAGTTTTGCCGTCAGGTCTTTCGGCGCAGGCGTTTCATCCGTTTTCTTAACCGGTGCAAAAGCGGCTGCAGGAGTCTTTTGAAGCAGCTTTTCCCGCATTACGGCGCGGTTTCCTTCCATGACGAGCACGCTTGTTTTCCCCGTGCTCCATGCTTTGTAAAGAGCTTCTATTCCGGTTTCAGTGCGCATCGGCGTTACACCGGTTCTTTTTTCGGTGAGCTTCGCCATTTCTTCATTGACTTGCATTCCGCCGTCTTTCCAAAGCGGCCAATTGACCGACAATGTGTGACCGTGGCGGTACATTGCGGTAACCAGTGCGTTGCGGTATGCCGCATAGCTGTCCATAAATGCGTTTGCCGCCGCATAATCCGCCTGTCCCGCATTCCCGGTGACGCCGGAAATGGATGAGAAAACAATGAAAAAGTCCAGCGCTAAATGCTCGGTTGCTTCATCAAGGTTGACAAATCCGTCCGTTTTAGGAGCCAATACACTGTAAAACTCTTCGGTTGTTTTCTTTGCGATATACTGATCTTTCATCACACCCGCGCTATGAATGATGCCGTGAAGGCCGCCATATTCCGTCTCAATTGTTTTGACCAGGTCTGCCGCAGTTTGAGCGTTTGTTACGTCAGCCTGCTTGTATTCCGCTTTTGCTCCGGTTGATTCAAGCGATTGCAGCTGCATCCGCTGTTTCTCGCTTAAAGCGGAACGGCCTGTCAAAATCAGTGTCGGCTCTTTGACTTTGCGGGCGATTTCTTTCGCGAAAATAAAGCCTAAGCCCCCGGCTCCTCCGGTAATGAGATAAATGCCTCCGTCGTTCCACGGAATGCGTATTTTGCCGCCGGACACGGCCGTTTCTTTGACATCTGCGCTGTATCGGATGCCGTTTTCATATTTAATATGGCTGTCATCAGCAGCCCGTATTTTATTCTCTCTGATGATGTCTGTGATTCTTCCGTTTTCCGCCGGTTCTATTTCAATCAGCTGGGTTTTCAGTTTTTTATGTTCCAGGCCGGCTGTTTTTAACAGAGCTGAAATCCCTGAGAGCAGCTGATGCTTATCTGTTTTAGAGAGAACCGTCTGGATGAGGACGTCTCCATCCGTCTCTTCCTTCAGCAGTTTTTGCAGCGTCTCCGATATCCGTCCTGTATAATCACGGAAGCGCGCCGCCGCTTTCCCGTGCGGGGAGGTCATTTCAATACATTCAGCTCCCGCGGCTTCAACGGCTTGTTTCAATCCGGCGTCTGTGTCACAAAGCAACACGATATGCCGGGCAAAAACCGGTTCCGTTTGAACGGCGGTTTCATCGCTTCGGGTCCATACCGGCTCAAGCATGAGCGTTTCCGGAGCTTTTTCTTTTTTCTCAGGTTCTTTTTCAGCCGTTCTGAATGACAAACCTTTCAGCCTTACGCAAACCTTGCCGTTTTCATCACAAATATCAAGATCGCGCTTTTCAATCTGGCCGGCTCTGTGGTCTTCAGAAAGTCTGGCGTAAACCCACATCTCAGCAGCGCATGCGCTGAATACTTCAAGCTCCTGAACCGCAAACGGAAGCATCAGTTTTTCATCATTTGTTCCGGTTAATATGCTTGATGCCTGCAATGCAGAGTCCATTAAGCCCGGATGCATGACATACTCCTGTACCGTGTCCGCACAAGCCGCATCAAGTGACAGTCTGCCCAATACGAAATCATCACCTGTATAAATCGCTTTGACACCCCGGAAAGCCGGGCCGTAATCAAAACCGATTTTGCGGTACATATCGTATACTTCATCTGCAGAAAACGGTGTCTCGGCGGATTGTGATCTCAGCTTTTGGAGATCAATGACCGGTGCCTTTGCGTCAGGGCGGACTGATACTGCCCCTTGGCTGTAAACGGACGGCTGATCTGTGTCCCGGCCGCTGTAAATGTCGAATTGAACGTCATTTGCCGTTTCAGGAATGAGACGGATGTTGACATGAACCGGCTCGTCTTCAATGGTGATCGGCCGCACCCAAACCGTATTCTTAAGCTTGACGCTTCCTAGTCCGGCCGGAACTTCAGATGCCTGTTCCATTGCTGCGCGCGCCATTTCAAGATGTGCCACTCCCGGTAAAATCGGCACGCCTTTTACAACATGGTCCGCAAGGTAAAATTCTTCTCCTGTATAGATTGAACTGAACCGCTGTTCTGCAAGGTTTGAAGTATTTCTGTGCAGAAGCGGATGAAGCGCGTCTTGTTTTCCGGCAGATACAGTGCTTGTTTTTTCGTGTTTTCCGGTGCTTTTCGCCGCCCAATAGCGGTCTTTTGCAAAAGGATACGACGGCAGGCTCATGCGTTTAGGCGGCCGGTCTCCATACAGCTTCGCCCAATCGACGTTCAGCCCTTTGACCCACAATTCAAGCAGCTTCGCGTATTTGCCGCGGGCCATCCATTTTTCAACGGCTTCTTGAATTTCTTCATCTTCCGTCAGCATTTGCAGCGTGCCTTTGTCTATTCTTCCTCTGTACAAGTCCGCGTGCTTATCTCCAGTGATAAACTGTGACAGTTTTTCCTGCAGTTCTTCTGCGGATCCGGCAATAACCGCCAGGCGTTCTTCCATGGCGTCCCTTCCGATTTGGAGGGTATATGCCATAGAAACGAGGGAGGATTGATCGTACCGTTTTTCAGTAAGCGCACGTTTCAGCTGTTTTGCCTGTTCTTTCAGGCGTTTTTCATTTTTGGCGGACAGAACGAAAAGACATGGATCGATATGAAAATCATCTGCTTCCTCTCTGTCTTCTGGAATGTATTCTTCGATGACGACGTGGGCATTTACGCCTCCGATGCCGAATGAGCTGATGCCCGCGCGGCGCGGCTGTTCGTTTCCGCGTTCGTCCGTCTGCGTCTTCCATTCCATCGTCTCCCGCACCAGATAAAACGGGCTGTCTTCAAGCTGAATGTACGGATTTACAGTCTCACAGTGGAGACTTTTTACTAGTGTCCGATGCTTCATCTGCAGCAAAATTTTAATAATGCCCGCTGCTCCCGCGGCAAGGGATAAATGGCCGATATTCGTTTTGACCGACCCTAAGCCGCAATAGCCGGCCGCTTTCTCTTTTCCGTCTGCAAACGAGCTGAACGCTTGTTTCAGGCCGTTAATTTCAACGGGATCTCCCAGTTCTGTTCCGGTGCCGTGCGCTTCGATATAAGAGACTGTTTTCGGATCAATGCCCGCTTTTTTGTATGCGGCTTTAATGACTTCCGCCTGTTGTTTAGGGTTAGGCGTTGTTAAAGATGCCGCGCGGCCGCCGTGATTCACCGCGCTTCCTTTAATGACGCCGTAAATGTGGTCCCCATCCGCCTCAGCGGCTTTCAGCTTTTTGAGGAAAAAGAGACCGGCTCCTTCACCATGGGCAAAACCGTCAGCCTGATCAGAGAACGTTTTGCATCTTCCTTCTTTACTCAGCGCGCCCGCTTTGTCAAAACTGATATACACATCCGGAAGAACAATCGTATTGATTCCTCCCGCCAAAGCCATGTCGCACGTTCCTTCTTCAATTGAAGAAACGGCATGGTGTATGGCAACGAGCGAGCTTGAGCAGGCGGTATCAATCGGTTCGCTCGGCCCGTGCAGATTGAGCGTATAGCTGACACGGTTCGGTCCGACAGACGGACTTGTATTCGCCGCGGATGACCCTTCAATCTCCGCATCGGCATTGGCTAAAAGAGAACCGTAGCCGGTATTTCCGGTCCCGATAAACACACCTGTTTTTGTGCCTGAGAGACTCTTTGACGCATATCCGGCATCTTCAATCGCTTTCCACGCGTGCGTCAGCAAGAGTCGCTGCTGAGGGTCCATTTGCTCCGCTTCCCGCGGTGAAATCCCGAAAAACAATGGATCAAATTCAGCAATTCCGTCAATAAACCCGCCTTGGTTGACGTTTGTTTTATTGGCTTCTTTTGCGGGATCCCCGTAATAGTCCCGCCAGTCCCAGCGGTCTTTCGGAATCTCGGTCATGCAGTCTTTGCCTTCTTTCAGGTTCTGCCAGTAAGCTTCAATGTCTTCTGCCATCGGGAAAATCCCGCTGATGCCTACGATTGCGATCGGTTCCGGCCCTTGGTCCCGCTGCACTGTCTGCGGAAGTGTCTCAGGCAGAGTGCGGCGTCGCTTAACGGCCGGGCGCGTGATTTGAGTCTCTTTTACCGGTCTTGCCGATTGAACCGTTTTTGTATTTACCGCAAACCGTCCGGCAAATTCCTCTTCGTATTCACTGATTAAATGAACGGCAAATTCATGGATTGTCGGATGATCAAAGAAAATCGTCGGCGTTAACGTAAGCCGGTACGTTTTGTTTAACTGGTTCGTAAACTCAGTCATCGAGATAGAATCCAGCCCGTATTTTGTCATTTCTTCATGAGGATCAATTTTGTCAATGTTTACTTTTAACAATGAGGCCGTCTGCTGTTTTAACAGATGCTTCACTTTTTCAAGCAGGCTGTCAGCATCAATGTCATGACGTACGCCGGTCTCTGTTTCCGGATGATCATTCTCTTTGCGGAACAGTTTTGCTTTCATGTGTTTCACATCTCCTTCAAGAACCGTCATCCGGGCTGTCCCGCTCATCAAGCCTTGATATAAAGCCTTGATGCCGGCATCTGTGCCGAGCGGTGCGATTCCCGCCTCCTGCATCAGCATATCTTCCGTCTGCTTTCCTGCCTGCATTCCGCCTTCTTTCCATAACGGCCAGCTGACAGAAAGCGTCTTTCCGTATCTTTGTCCTGCGGCTTGTAAAGAACGGCGGTACTCGGCATACATCTCCATAAAGACATTTGCAGACGCATAATCAGCCTGGCCGACGCTTCCAAGCACACCTGATAAGGATGAGAAGACAATAAAGACATCTAATTTCTCATGTTGTGACGCTTCATCAAGATACACAAGGCCCTTCACTTTCGGAGCGAGAACATCTTGGTATTCCTCTGCCGTCTTCTTCACCATGTAGTTGTCTTTTATAATGCCGGCACTGTGAACAATCCCGTCCAGCCTGCCGTGCCGTTTGCGGATATTGCGGATCAATCGGTATACTTCTGCTTCGTCCGTGACATCGGTCTGCTCGTAGAAAACAGAAGCGCCGGCAGCACGTACTGTTTCCAGCATGTCTTTCTGCTTTTCTCTGAGAGCGGACCGGCCGGTTAGTATGATGACGGCATCTTTTGTACGGTTTGCGATCTCTTTTGCAAAGATCAGACCTAAACCTCCCGCACCTCCTGTAATGAGATAAACGCCTTCGTCTTTCCACGGAATGTCCGGCTCCGCTCGAGGTATATCCATTTCTCCCCAACCAGCGGCAAAGCGCTTGCCGTTTTCATATTTCACATGGACGCTTTCGGCATGCATACGGTTTTCGGACGCTTTTTCCGCTATGCCTTCAGCACTTTCTTCCTCCTCGGCTTCGATCATTTGACAGATCAGCTTGGAATGTTCAAGGCATGCGGTTTTGAAGAGTCCGGTAATGCCTGAGAACACCTGCTGTAAGCCTGCTGACCGCGTAACAGCCTGAAGAAGAATGCGGCCCATCGGCTTGCTTTTCATTATGGTTTTGATATGGTCAAACATCTGACCCGCATAAGAATGATACCGCTCTGCAATAGATGCGGGACGATCGTCCAAGATAATGACGCTTGCATGTTCAAGCTTTGCTTCCACGGCCTGTTTTACAGCTTCATCGTACTCACAAAGGAAAATGATATGCTCTTCATACGAAGGCTCGTGGGCCGCCGGTTCCGGCTGCTCTTTCCAGACCGGTTCAGCGAGCAATGTGTCCGTACGGCTGACCGAAATGCCGGCACCCGTGTTTTCTTCCATGATCCGCGTTGAGAAACCTCTCATCCGCACACAAAGCCCGCCGTTATTGTCATATAGATCAATATCGGCTTTTTGGATAGGATCGCCGGCTTTATTGTTCGCACTGAATGTGACGTGCACCCACATATCATCAGCGCACGGATTCAGAACGTCCAGCTCCTCTAAAGCAAACGGCAATGCGGCTTTGAATGGTTCCCCGCTTTCTGTAAGCAGCGCTCTCGTCACGTTTTGCAAATATTCGGCGGCCTGAAGCGCACCGTCCATCATACTCGGATGAAGGATATAATCAGCTTTTGTATGAGAGACGGATTCAGGAAGCTTCAATTTAGCAAGCAGCCGGTCTTCGCCTTTGTATACAAGCTGCACCCCTTTGTATCCGGGCCCGTAATCAGCACCGATCATTCCTTTGTAAAACGCTTGAGATTCGATTGTTCCCTGTGTGCACCGGCGCTTCAGCTGCTCAATATCCGCCGCTTCCTCCGGTTCCTTCCGGATGATTTCAGCGATGCCCTGATTATAAAGAGGAGCTTCTTCACCGATAGAATCGTTACCCCCGTACATTCTGTAATGAATCTGTCCGTCCTCTTCTTCATAAAGTCGGATATGGACACGGACAGCCTCCTGATCGGCTATCACCGGGCGGACCCATACGATATTCTTTAAGCGCAGGCCCAGAGATTCCTCTGTTGCCCCGCCGATGCTTTTCTCCGCCGCGGCCCGTGCCATCTCAAGAGTAACGGCAGCCGGCACGATCGCCATTCCTTTAATGATATGCTCGGCAATAAAATACTCTTTTCCCGTGAATTCCGAACTGAACCGCTGCTCCTGCAAGACGGATGTATTCTGATGTACCAGCGGATGCAAAAGTTTGGTATCCGTTTGCTTCACAGTTTCCTCCGGCCAGAAGCGCTCCTCTGCGAACGGGTAGGTCGGCGCACTGATTCTTCGCGGCGCGGAATCCTGATACAATAAGCCCCAATCGACACGCGCTCCTTCAACCCAGAGCGCCGCGAGTGCTTTCAGCTTTTCATCCCGTGTCTGACATGACGCAAGCTCTTCCATCTCCTGAGCTGACACTTCTCTGCTTCTCACTTTTTCGCCCCGTAAGATGTTTTGGTCATTGCCGTTGATAAAATCCTGCAGCTGACGCTTCAAATCGTGACGATCATGACTGATAAAAACGGCTCTCTCTTCCATCGCTTCACGTCCGGTCTGATACGTAAATGCCAGATCATGCAAGGAAACATCGTTTTCGGCTTCATCCAGAAAGCCGGATAAACAAGATGCATAGGCAGTAAGACGCTGCTTATTTCTCGCTGACAGCGGAACGATAAAAGGCGGCTGTCCGTCCTTTGATCCGCTGATCGTTTTGTTTTCGTACTGTTCAAAAATGGCGTGTGCGTTTGTTCCTCCGAGTCCGAATGAGCTTAACGCTGCGCGGTGCGGCGTCTCTCTCTCCGGAAGCGGTTTTCGCTTATCCGCCACATAAAACGGCGAACCGCTGAATTTGATATTCGGATTCGGTGAGGTGTAATTAATGGTAGGCGCCAACTCCCGGTGATATAAACTCATGGCGACTTTGATGCACCCGGCCAGACCTGCTGCTGTATCCAAATGTCCGATATTCGTTTTTACGGAGCCGATCCCGCAATACTGCTCCCGGTCCGTGTAACGTTTATACACTTGCTGCAGCGCGGACATTTCAATCGGATCACCCAATGTCGTTCCTGTGCCGTGCGCTTCGATATAGGAAATCGTCTCCGGGTGAATATTCGTGCTGTCTAAAACATGCTGGATGACGTCAGTCTGGCCTTTTACACTCGGTGCGTAAAAACCGACTTTATCCGCTCCGTCATTGTTCAGACCGATGCCTCTGAGCATGGCGTATATGTGATCTCCGTCCTGAACGGCTTGTGACGCCTTTTTCAGCAGAATGACGGCCGCTCCTTCTCCGCCCGCCATACCGTCGGCTGAAGCGTCAAATGCCTTGACATGCCCGTCGCTTGAAAAATTCAATCCGTTTTGGTGCACATAGCCGATGCCGGTCGCTGCATGCAGAGTTGCTCCGCCGACGAGCGCGTATTCCGATTCTCCGCTCGTTATGCTTTTGTAGGCTGAATAAAGACCGACTAATGATGATGAGCAATTGGAATGAACGAAATAGCTTGGCCCTTTTAATCCGAGCTTATGGGAAACCATCGTCGGAATCGTGCCGCTCTGCGCTAACACCCATGACACATAGCCGTCGGGAGATTCATGGCCTTCTGTCGTTTTTTCCGGCAAAAGCGACCGATACGAATTATTGCTTGCCGACATATATACGCTTGTCTTCGGAATCTCTTTCGATACATATCCCGCGTCCTCGACGGCTTTCCAAGAATGAAGCAGCAGAAGCCGCAGCTGAGGATCCATAAATTCTGCGTCTTTCGGAGAAATGTGAAAGAACTCAGGGTCAAAGAGATCTTTTCCTTCTATCGTCGATAATGCCGGCACATAGTCGGGATTTTCGATCAAATCCTCAGGCACACCGGCTTCCCGAAGTTCTTCTTTCGAGTAGAAACGGACGCTTTCTTTTCCTTCTCTTAACTGCTTCCAAAACTCATGATGATTTTTCGCGCCGGGGAACTGGCAGGAAATCCCCACTATCGCCACACTGTCTTCAAAGTAAGACGGCATCCCGTTTTGCGGTGTATGTTCTTTTTCTCTTTCATCTCGGCCGGACACCTCTGATTCAGCCGCCTGTTTTGTTTCAACAATAAATCGGCTGATCGCCTGAATAGTAGAGTGTTCGAATAAATCCGTGACGGTAAAATCGCATTCCAGCTCCTGTTTAATGCGTTCTGCCGCCGCAACAGCCAGAAGCGAGTCGCCTCCCACATCGAAAAAGCCGTCTTCGATTTTGATGCCCGCCGTATTCAGCAGGTCTTCCCATATTGCGGTCACTTTCGCTTCCGCTTCTGATAACGGCAGTCTGCCCGTCTTTTCAGACCGGTGAACGATTACCTTGCGCTGTTTTAGGTCTTTGCGGTTCACTTTTCCGCTCGGTGTTAACGGCAGCGCATCCAGACGGATAAAATGGGCAGGCGCCATATAATCCGGCAGACTCGATAAAAGATGGTTGCGGAGCGCTTTTTCATCTGCCGTATGACCGGCGCGGGCCGTATAATAAGCAATCAGCTTTTTATGTCCGTTCTTTTCCTGAACAACTACCGCCTGATCAAGGATATCCGGATGTTCGCTCAATTTCGTTTCAATCGCTCCCAATTCGATGCGGAAGCCGCGGATTTTCACCTGACTGTCAATCCGGCCGGCATATTCTATATTTCCGTCAGGCAGCCATCTGGCCAAATCACCTGTTTTGTAAAGTTTTTCTCCTTCACTAAACGGATTATCAATAAATGATGCCGCCGTCAGCTCAGGCTGATTGTAATAACCTCTGGCCAGACCGGCGCCGGCCACGCAAAGCTCCCCGGCCACACCGTCAGGGACGGGGCTGAGCTTTTCATCGACGATATAAAGCCGCGTATTGTGAATCGGTTTCCCGATCGGCGTATTCCTGCTTGTGATTTCCTTTTGGCCGCAGCTGTAGTAAGCGGCATAAATGGATGTTTCCGTCGGGCCGTATATGTTTTCAATTCTGGCATGTTTGAAGATGGAAACTGACTTTTTAACTAAATCTTTCGGAAACGCCTCACCGGCCACCATCACATATTTCACAGGGCCGTCTTCTGTAAATGCCGTATGCCGCTTTACCGTTTCCAGAAATACATTAAACACGGCGGGCGCAAAATTCAGATGCGTGACCTGGTGGGTTTGGATGTATTCCATGCAAAGCTGCGGATTTTTTTCTGCACCAGGCGGCAAAATGACAAGCCGTCCGTTTCCGATAAACCAGCCGAATAATTCAGAAATCGAAACGTCAAATACGTAATTCGTTTTTAACAAATAGGCATCCTCTTGTGCGACCGGATACTCAGCTTCCAAAAACTGCAGCGTATTCATGATGGCTCTGTGCTCAACCATGACGCCTTTCGGTTTTCCCGTGCTTCCGGACGTATATAGAATATAAGCGAGATGATGCGGTTTTGAACGCGGCGTCAGTTTTGCCCCGCTGACAGAACGTCCGCTGTTTTCAATTTCCACCGTGCTCACACCGCCGATGGCCAACTGTTCAATCATGCCGCGCGTCTTTGCTTGCGTTAATACGATCGAAACGCCGCTGTCAGTCAACACGTGCGCCATCCGTTCGTTTGGAAAAGCCGGGTCCAGCGTCACATACGCGCCTCCCGCTTTTAAAATGGCGAGGATGCCGATGACCATCTCAAAAGAACGCTCCGTACAAATGCCGACCGGGCATTCCGGTGTGACGCCCTTTTCTTGCAGGTACACAGCGAGCGCCGTGCTTCGTTCATCTAATTCGCGATATGTAAGACTGTTTTCACCGAATGTGACGGCTTCTCTGTCAGGGTGGCGTCCGGCTTTTTCTGCAAACACTTCATGAATGCAGCGCTCATTCGGCTGATGGGATGAACGGCTTGCTTCACGTTTTTGATTAAGCAGGCCGGAACATGCTTCAAAAGCGATCTCCGGATCAGAAAGCACCTTTTCTGCCAGTTTCATATAATGCTCCGCCATTCGTTCGATGAAAGAAGGGCTGTAGACATCCGGGTTGTACAGAAATTGCAGGACGGTTCCCGTTTCTTTTTTATAGACTTCAAGCGCAAGCTCAAATTCGCCTTCCTGATGAATGTCTTCTATCATTTCAATGCCGAGTGATTGATATAGTTCCGCCAGCTTTTCCGCTCCTTCTGTGCGGAAGAAGTTTTGATAGAAAAACGCGGTTTGAAAAACAGGCGACACCGCAGGCGAGCGTTCCGTCTTCAATTCTTTGACAAGCGCGGGAAACGGATACGCGGCATGGTCCAGCCCTTCTGCCAGTGTCAGCTGCAGCTCCTTCAAAAACGACGTAAAAGATTTGGCGCCCGTCTCCCTGCTTCTGACCGCGATCATATTAATAAAGTATCCGATGACAGATTCAAATTGAGCCTCAGAACGCCCCATCGTCGGCATGCCGACGATGACATCTTCCTGATTCGTATATTGATAGAGCAGTCCTTTGAAAATAGCGAGATACACAACGGATTCATTGACATTATTTTTTTGGGCGCAAACTTTAATCTGCCGGTTCAGTTCATCAGGAAGCAAGCGCTGATACGCCTGCCCCCTGCAAGTTTGAACCGATGATCTCGGATAATCCGACGGAAGCTCAAGCACCGGCAGCGGTCCTTTTAGCTGCTTTTTCCAATAAGACAGATGCGTTTTTCCCGCTTCGCTTTCCAGCAGCTCTTTTTCCCATTTCACAAAGTCATGATAATCTGCGGCCTGCTGAAGCATGACAGGTTCTTTGCCTTCACTTGCTTTTACATAAGCGTCCAGCAGCGCCGACATAAACGTCATAAGAGAGACGCCGTCAAAAATGATATGGTGAATGGTAATTAACACAATCGGCTCCCGCTTCGCCCGCCGGAATACTTGAACACGCAGGAGCGGCCCGGTTTCAAGCGAGAACGGTTCTTTTGCTTTTTCTTTAATAAACGAAAGAGCGTCACGCCCGCTTAATTCGGAAAGATCCATTTCTTCAATCGGAAAATGCCGATCCGTATCTTCTATCTGATACGGAAGGCCGTTTTCCTCTTTTATCACACTGGTCAAAATAGGGTGCTGGCGCTGCACGGACAAAAGGGCGTTTTTGAATGTCTCGACATCCAGCTTTTGAAAACGAAAGCATAACGGAATGTTATATGCGCTCATCTCCGGAAACATTTTCTGAAGCATCCACAAACCTTTCTGGCCTTCAGAAAGCGGACGTTTTGCAGTTGTCCGCTTGAAAGCCTGAAGCTTTTGTTCTACTTCAGCGATGGTGAGCGTTCCTGATCTGTAGGCATCGAGAAGTTCTTTATGATTCATAGGTCTTACTCCCTTCTATGATGTCTTGCACTCTTTTAAAATCTAATGTCCCCTCAGAGACCTGTTTCATCATGGCGATGATCTCCTGATCCGTATACTCCTTGTTATCCGGAGCGGCGATTTCTGTTTCGGTTTCTTCCGTTCGGTAAAACGTTTCGATCGCTTCTTTATGTTCTGTCAGGTAATAGCTGATGACGTCTCCGAGCGTGGCATAGCTGTAAAATAACGCCGGAGTGACTTCAATGCCGTAATGACTCGACAAAAGAGCGGCAAATTTGGCTAAGTAGATGGAATCAAATCCGAATTCCGCCCAGTTTTTATGCAGGACGAGTTTATCTTTGGATATTTTCAGCAGACTGTGTATCAGCTCTTTCAAATCCGCTTCGAGCCGTTTTTCCGCGCTTTCTTCCGGGATGCGGCGGCTCACGGTTTCCAAAAGCGCATCCGGTTTTGATGAATCGTCCCGCCGTATGCCTAAAAATCGTTCGGCACGGCTTCTCTCGCCGGCAATGACAAGGCACTGGGTGTTGTCTTGAGAAATGATGCGCTCAAAAAGCTCAATGCCTTCATCTGTTTCTAAAAGGCGCTGGCCGCTTGATTTCAAGTACATGCCCGTCGTCTCTTCACCGCCGACGGCCATTCCGCCGTTTTTCCAGACCGGCCAGTTTATGACAAAAGCGTTTCCGCTTTCGGATTGTTCGTTTTTATAGCGGGCATACGCCATTTGGAACCTGTTCGCGACCGCGTAATCACAGCAGCCGAAATCCCCTAAAACAGCCGATGTGGATGAAAAGTAGCAGATGAAATCAGGCGTTTCGTTTTTCAGCCACTCGTCAAGAAGCAGGCTTCCGTTTATTTTCGGTTCAAGCGTACTGCGGAAATTCCCGATTTCATTTTCAAAGACGGATGTTCTGCTTTCGATGCCCGCCGCATGAATGACGCCGTGAATGGCTCCGAATCGTTCTTTCGCGCGCTTGATGCAGTCGCCCATTCCGATCGGATCACAAACATCGGCTTCGGCGTAAAGAACACCCGCACCGAGATTTTCCAGGTCTTTCATTTTTTCTTTCTTTTCTTCATTGATCGGCGACCGCCCCGTGAGAATGACATTTGCCTGGTAGTTCCGGGCGAGATGGCGGGCAAATAAGTAGCCGAGCCCTCCTAATCCGCCTGTAATGAGATATGTTCCGCCGGTTCTGATCCTGCTGTTTTCTTTCGTTAGTCCGGTTGGTTCGGTGTGATAGACATATCGTTTTCCCTCTTCCAAGAAAACAGTATGGTCTGTTTCAGCTTTCAGCTCGTCCCAAATGGTTCTCATCCAGTCCGTTATGGCCGCACCGGCTTTTCTGAAGTGGCCGGTAACACTTGTTTTCGGGAGAACAATGCCGAGCGAACGCTCAAAGCCGATCCATGATTCCAAGTAGCACCTTTCCAGACCGGATGCATATTCCCCCGCCAATAACAGCCTTTCCGGCTGCAGACCGGTCTCAGCCATTGCTTTGAGAATATGGACGATACATGAATAATCTTCGATGCAGCTTTTATCTTCAAGCGCCCATAAATACAAAATGGCAGAAGCCTCACCGTACTCTTTTTGAATATCCGCAAAAGCGTTCACATATGATTGTGGATCTTCCCGCACCACTTGGCAGCGGCCGGCGGACAGAGCCTCATACCGGTCTCCCTGAGCGATAAAAATAACGTCAATGTCACTGTCATACGATTTGACCACAGAGACGGCTTCCTGCTGCTTCTTCTGATCAGATAAGAAAGAAATCACCGTTTTGACTTGCTTTTCTCCGGCTGCCGGCAGAGCCTGTTCTTTAAGAACTTCTCTAAAAGTCATTACTTCAAATTGTTCCGCCGGATCATTTTCGTCAGCCGGCGCGTTAACGGGCGCGGCCTTGCTTTGTACAGGCTGCTGATGCCAGAAGCGTTCTTTCGCAAACGGATAAGCAGGCAGGCTGATGCGGGCCGGAGGACGGTCTCCGTATAATTTCGCCCAATCGATGTCCAATCCTTTTACCCAAAGCTCAAGCAGCTTAGAATATTTCCGTTTGCTGATCCAAGCGTCTATGATTGTTTCCATATCATCATCCGCCGAAAATACGGCAAGCATCCGTTTGTTTTCTTCCGTGCCGTCACGGTGCAGTCCGGCGCTGTTTTGTCCGGCGATAAATCCATTCAGTTTTTCCTCAAGTTCATGAAGTGAATGAACGATAAAGCCGAGACGCTCTTCCATCGGCACCCGGCCAGTCTGGAGAGTAAAGGCTATGCTCATAAGGTCGCTGCCGCTGTATCTTTTTTCACGGATGGCGTCTCTGAGCTGTTTTGCTTTTTCAGTGAGCCGTTCGCTGTTTTTCGCGGACAGGACGATGATGGCGGACTGATCTGCCGGCGTTTCATCAGGCTCTTTGTCTGCCGTATATTCTTCTATGACGAGGTGGGCGTTTGCTCCTCCCGCGCCGAAGCTGCTTAACCCCGCCCTTCTCGGAAGCTCTCTGCCGCCGATGACGGGACGTTTCCACTCACCGAGCTCCTGCTGAACGGCAAACGGCGTATACGCGAAATCAATATTCGGATTCAGCTGTTCCGCGTGCAGGGACGGCGCAATTTGGCGGTCTTTGAGCTGGAATAGTATTTTTGTCAGACCCGCAATGCCCGCGGCGCTTTCACAATGACCGATATTTGATTTTGCGGAGCCGATGGCGCAAAACTGTTTGTCTGTTGTATCCTCTTCAAATGCTTTCGTTAATCCGGCGATTTCAATCGGATCTCCTAATGCGGTGCCCGTACCGTGGGCTTCAATATAACTGACGGTGCGCGCCGGAACGTTTGCCCTTTCGAAAGCTTCTTTTATTAAGGCGGCCTGCGCATTCGGATTCGGAACCGTGTATCCGTTCGTTTTGCCTCCGCTGTTAATGGTGCTTCCTTTAATCACACCGTAAATGTGATCGTTGTCGGCAATCGCTCGGTCTAACGGCTTTAACACGACCGCGCCCACCCCTTCTCCGTCGACAAAACCATCCGCGCGGTCTCCGAACGATTTGCACGTGTCACCTGCGGAAAGCATGTTCATGACTGACAGATTCATATAATGGATCGGATCGGTCACTATGTTTACGCCCCCGGCAATCGCGCATTCGCTTGAACCGCTGTATATGCTCTCAAGCGCCAGGTGAATGGCCGTCAAAGAAGAAGAGCAGGCTGTATCAACGGCAATGCTCGGCCCTTGGAAATCAAAAAGGTAAGATACCCTGTTGGCAATGGACCAATAGCCGTAGCCTGTCGGGTAGTTTTTGTTCATCGCGCCGGCAAAAACACCGATTTTTCTGCTTTGGCACAGGTTGTCAGGCGTATAGCCGGCATCCTCGATACTCGCATACGCCGTTTCTAAAAATAATCGCTCCTGCGGGTCCATTCGCTCTGCTTCCAAAGGAGAAATCTGAAAGAACAGCGGATCAAACTTGTCCATATCCTCAATGAAGCCGCCCCATTTCGTATAAATAGAGCCTTCTTTACCTTTCTCTTCATCATAGTAATCCTGCCAGTTCCAGCGTTCCCGCGGGATTTCTTCTATGCAGTTTTTTCCTTTTTTAATATTAGCCCAAAGCTCAGCCGCTGTTTTTGCCTGCGGGTAGCGTCCTGAAACACCGATGATGGCCACGTCGCGAACCGAACTTTGCCGGACGGTCTCTTTGGCTGCCCGTTTTTCCCTCCGCCGCCAGTCAGTGCGAAGCGGCTTAGCCGGCTGTACAGCCTGCGGTTCTGGTGATGCCTTCCGTTCTTCCTGAACAGGCGTTTGTCCCGTCAGTTTGATCATCGCGTCTTTTTTCGTTTTGATTAAGTGAGCGACGAGCGCCTCAATCGTCTGATATTCAAAAAATAAAGTGCTGCTGACTTGGTCCAATACATTTCGTAACGCGTTTGTCAGCTGTACGACGACGATAGAATCAATTCCGTATTTTTCAAGCGGCGCTTTCGGATCAATTTGAGCCGGCGGAATTTTTAATGTTTCTCCGATTAACGTTTTCAAGTACTCGGTGCTTTTTTCTGTTAAAGACGTGTCGCCTTTTTGCACCGTTGTTTGCGCCTGAAGTTCCGGCGCTTGCGCTGCTTTTGGCGGTGCGGTCCGTTTTTCGGCCCCTGATTTAAGCGTTTTTTGGCGAACAATGCCGTTGCTTGTTGCCGCTATAATCTGATGGCTTAATTCATGTGCCGCTTCTGCCGGGAAGAAGACAGAATGCCAGCCCTCACTTTCTAACACGCGCTTCCAGCTTTCCGGATACAAGCCCGGGCACCCCGGAATACGAAGGGCGGAATCTTCATGCAGCCACCAGCCTTCAAGCAGTCCGAAAGTAATATGCGGGAACAGGCTGTTTCCCGCCATTTCATTTAAGAGCAGCAAACCGTTGTCTTTTAAAACGGCTTTGGCGTTTCTCAGCGTCTGGCGGATGTCTTTCGTCGCGTGGAGCACATTGGCCGCAACGACGATGTCGTATGCGCCCGGCTCTATGTCCTGGCCGGCAAGCGGCGCTTCTGCGTTGAAAAGCTGATACGTCAGATAAGGATTCCGTTTGCCGTATTCCGTCTCCGCATGCACGAGAAAAGCTTTTGATACATCGGTGTAACAGTATTCCTTTATATGGTTTTGATACGGCCTAAGCTTTTCAAATATGCCTGCGCTTGTGCCGCCTGTGCCCGCTCCGATTTCCAGTATGCGGATCTCGGCTTTTGAATGTTTGCTGATGTTTTCTTTCACATAAGCCGTTAATGTATCTGACAGGGCGCTGTTAAAGTAATCCGCGACTTGATTGTGCTTATAAATTCCTTCAACAAGTTCCATTGAAGAGTGCGGGAACATGATGTCTGTCGCCGGCACTTCTTCCCGCAGAATGTCCGGCAGTGCTTTAAGCATCGTCTCGGCTAAAACAGTCATCGCTTTTGTATCGGCGTTATTGAGCCATTCCTCTTTTTCCCGCTCCCATTTTTGCCATAGCGAGGCGGTTGTGTTTTCGGCTTGCGCCGACAGTTTATATGAATCCGCATTCCCTTCCAGATAGCCATGTTCCAGAAGGAAAGCGATCGTTTGATTGAGCCATTTTTTAAAGTATTCGTGTTCGGGCTCATACGCTTTAAGGCTTTGCGGCGTCAGCAAGTCCGCTTCTTTAAGCTGGGCGATCAAAAGCTGATACAGCAAATCATCGAGCTCCTGATGGTCAGCCTCTCTAACAAGAAGTGCGCCGGGCGGAGCGACCTTCGGCTGTTGTGAAAAGACAAGCGGCTGAGGCGGATAAACGGAAATCTTTTCTCTTTCATTCATCCCTTCGACTGCGACCGGTTTGGTCGTATGAATGAAGGCCGCCTGATCAATCGGCAGCGTCATAAGGGTTTCAAGCGCCTCCATTGCAGCGTCCGGTTCGATCAATCCCAATCCGATCTGATCCATCAGCTGAATAAAATCACCGTCTTCAGCCGCTTCGCTGTTGCCCCAATAGCCCCAGTTCATCACTTTGACCGGACAATTCCATGTCTGATCAAGTTCCTTCGCAAATGCGTCACTGAAAGCGCATCCTGCGGCATAATGGCTTTGTTTCACGTTATGGATAAATGCCACAAGCGAGGAGAAGAAGAGCGCAAAGTCAAGCGGCTCCCGTCCAAATACCTCCGCCATGGACACACTTACATCGGCTTTTGCCCGCAGCACCGATTTGAACTCTTCTGTCTTCATATTATTTAAGCTTTGCTCAGACAGATCCATTGCCGAGTGGATGATTCCGTTCATTTTTGTGTGGCGCTCTTTTATGAACTGATAAGCCCGCTCTAAGGAAGAACTGTCGGCGGCATCGGCGGAAACATATTCAGGCGCCGGGCCGAATGCGCTGAGCCGGTCGAGTTTCGCCTGTATGGAATCATTCAGTGTGCTTCTTCCGATCCAAATGATGCGTGCTTTGTAGCGGCGGATCATGTATTCACTCCATGCCTCGCCAAGATATCCGGCGCCTCCGATCACGGCATAAACCCCGCCTGTTTGGTAGAGCGTGCCGTTTTTCGGCATATTGTCAAGCGGTATCAGCTGCCGCTCAAACAGCTGCTGATTGCGGTACGCCCAAATTTGACCGTTTTTTCCGGCAGAAAGACTGAGCGCCTCTTCGATCGGCCAGCTGCCGTCCGTTTCTGTGTCAATCATGCGGATATGCCAATGCGGATATTCTTTCGCCATTGTTCCGGCAAGTCCGCTGACTGCGGCTTGTGACGGGTCGGCGCTGTCTTGATCCGAAAACGGCTGGGCATTTGCTGTGACGATGCACCAGTCCAAACGTTTTTCTCCGTACCCTAAGGCAAGTAATGCTTTCATCAGCTTGAACACATGAAGAACGTTCCTTTCCTGTTCCTTGAGGGTGTCCGCACTCTCAGCCTGCGGAGCAAGCCAAATGATTTGCTCCAGTTCTTTTTGTCCTTCAAGCATGTGCGTAAGAGATGCGATATCATCCGTGCTTCTGATCGGATAATAGGAAGCGTTCGGCAGATGTTCTTTTATGCGCGTATGTCTCGAATCCGTTCCGCCGAATACTGCCGTCTGCTTATCCACCGCTGCTTCCCCGGCTTTTTCAAGCGCAACAGGCTCCCAAGCCGGAATCAGCATCGTATGGCCGACAGGCGCCTCCGAGGTTTCTCCGCCCGCTGTTTGGCCTGTGTCAAGCGCCCGGACGGACGCGCCTTTCATCCGGACATAAACCGTACCGGCATCATCACACATATCAATGTCAAATTTTCTTACGCTGTCATCTGCTTTGCTTCCTTCTGTGTACCGGATATATGACCAGATATGTTCAGGACACGGTCCGAACACTTCCACTTCCTGCATCGCAAACGGCAAAGAAAGCTCGTGGCTGTCTGCATCGTCATGTATCGACCGGACAAGCAGACCGACGGAGGCGTGAAAAGCGGCGTCCATCATACTCGGGTGAAGCGTATACTGTTCTTTTTTGTCATGTACGGCAGCCGGGAGTGAAATACGGGCTGTTAATCGGTCTTCTCCGATCAGCAATTGCTGTACGCCCCTGTATGCCTCTCCGTAATCCAGACCGATCTTCTCAAAAGCACCGTAACATTCTTCCGCAGTCACGGTCCCTGAATTGCAGGAAGCTTTGACAGACTCGATATCTATCTGGGCGCTGCCCGGTTCGGTAATGACCGCTTCACCCTGGCTGTGAATAACCGGATCTTCGCCGTTTTCTGCCTCACTGTATATTTCATAGGTAATCTCACCATTATCTTCTGGGTAAAGGGCAATATGTATTTCTTTCGGTTTGTCTTCAATCATGACCGGACGGACCCAAACAACCTGTCTGAGTGTGACGCTATGGCCTTTTTCCGTCACGGCAGCGGCCTTTTTGACCGCCTCTGCGGCCATTTCCAAATAGGCGACGCCCGGCAGTATTTTTTGTCCGTTGACGACATGGTCAGATAGGAAAAATTCATCTCCCGTAAAAAGAGACGTGAAGCGCTGCTGCGAAAAATCTGACGTATTTTCTTGTAAAAGCGGATGCAGCACTGTGCCTGACGGGCTTTTCTCCGGTTTTTTCTGCTGCGGAATCCAATAGCGTTCTTTTGCAAACGGATACGTCGGAACGCTTGTTTTACGCGGTTTATATGAACCGTACAGCTTATTCCAATCTATTATTTTCCCTTCTGCCCATAACTCGGCAAGCCGTTTCGGATCGTCCGTCTCAGGAGCGGCTTCGCTCAGTTCCGGCAGCTCAGCTTGTCCGCGCCAAAGACCGGAGATGTTTTCGTTTCCTTTTACAAAATCATTCAGCTTTTCTTTCAAGTCGCGGGTGTCATTTACAAGGAAGACAGCTCTCTCCTCCATTGCTTCACGTCCTGTCTGAAGTGTATAAGCCAGTTCAGACAGCACCGTCTTTTCTGAAAGCGACCGGGCTAGTTTTTCCGCATAGGCGAGAAGCCTGTCTTTATTTCTTGCTGACAGCGGGATGAGTTTTGCTGCATCGCTCTCAGGTGCAGTCGCTTTTTGTTCAGGCTGAATGTATTCTTCTAAAATGATATGGGCATTCGAACCTGATGCACCGAAGGAACTGAGTCCGGCCCGGCGCGGATAATGTGTGACTTTACCGTTTTCTTCGGCTGCCGGCTGCTTCCACGGAGAAGTCTGCTGCTGTACGTAAAAAGGAGATCCCTCAAATTTCAGGTAAGGATTTAATTCCGCAGAATGCAGTGATTTGACAAGCGTTTTGTGATGAAGCTGCAGCGCCGCTTTGGTTAACCCGCTGATCCCCGCCGCTGATTCTGCGTGGCCGATATTTGATTTGACCGAACCGATGGAACAAAATTGCTGATCCTGCGTCCCTTGGCTGAACGCTTTTGACAGACCTTCAATTTCAATCGGGTCTCCTAACGAGGTACCCGTGCCATGGGCTTCCACATAACTGACGGTCCGCGGGCTGATACCTGCTTTTTTCAGACAGGCCTTAATGACTTCTGCCTGTGCAGCAGGACTCGGGACGGTAATTCCGCTTACTTTCCCTACGTGGTTAACGGCGCTTCCTTTAATGACCGCGTAAATGCGGTCGCCGTCTTGTTCGGCTTTTTCCAGCGGCTTGAGCAATACCGCACCGACTCCTTCTCCGGAAACGTAGCCGTCCCCGCCCTCGCCGAATGTACGGCAGCGGCCGTCACTTGAGTGCATGCCCACGCTTCCGTAGCTGAGATATTTCGCCGGGTGCAGCGACAAGTTCACCCCTCCCGCAAGCGCGGCTTCACATTCGCCGCGGCGGATGCTTTCAATGGCCAGATGAACGGCGGTCAATGATGAGGAACAAACGGTATCCACCGCGATGCTCGGCCCGTGGAAATCACAATAATAGGACACTCTGTTGGCGATCTGCGCATAATTCAGTGAAACCGGAAAAGGATCAGTTTCAGATAATTGTTCTGCGCCGATTAAGGAATAATCTTTATGCATCACCCCTGCAAATACGCCGATCGGATGCTGTTTCTCCCCTTTATTTCCCAGCGTTTCAGGCGTATACCCCGCATCTTCAATCGTTTCCCAGCATGTTTCTAAAAACAGGCGCTCCTGCGGGTCCATCGTTTCCGCCTCACGCGGTGAGATTCTGAAAAACTGCGGATCAAAGCAGTCGGCATCGTCAATGAAACCGCCCCATTTTGATACTGTTTTTCCTGACGGGGACGTTACGTTTTTATATGTTTGCCAATCCCATCGGGACTTCGGAACTTCAGTGATACAATCCGTGCCTGCCTTCAGGTTTTCCCAAAACTCCTCCACACTTTTCGCTTTCGGATAGCGGCCGGCCATTCCGATAATCGCGATGTCTCCGGTGTTTTTATGATGTTCTGGCGCGTCCGGTGCTTCAGCTTCAGACCGTGATGGTTCGGCTGCACGTTCCGCACATTCAAATGAAACGGTCTTTTTCAAAAAGGCTGCGAGTTCTTTTATATTTGTATATTCAAAGAGAAGAGTGGGCGCGAGGTCCGCACCCGTCTTTTTACTGATATCCTGTACAATCTCAAGCAAAGAAGATGAATCCAGCCCAAGCTCATAGTAGCCTGCAAGAACGTCCAGCGTCTCCCAAGGCTGACCAAGCTTATCAGCCAAAAGCTTCTTTAAAAACAGAATGATGTCTTTTTCATCTGCGCTTTCCGTCTCAGCTGCAGCCTGTTGAT
The DNA here is from genome assembly GCF_042296235.1 of Bacillus sp. A1. NCBI lineage: Bacteria > Bacillati > Bacillota > Bacilli > Caryophanales > Bacillaceae > Bacillus > Bacillus sp. A1. Next base: position 1,805,485 of record NZ_CP141181.1, on the reverse strand, counting down.
TCTGTTCGGCTGTATTCGCGTCTTCTTCGAGCCGAACCGCTTTTCCCGTAATGTTTTTAAGCTCCGCCACCTTTTGTCCGGATCGGCTGAAGTACTCGATCGTCATCGTTGTGAGTTCTTTTTCCTGACGGACGCCGGAAGCGGCGATACGCGCCGTGCACTCTGATTGCAGCCTGTCGGCGGCCGTGAACGATTCATAATATAAAGGCAGGTGAAGCCGGTTTGTTTCAGAAAGCAAACCGCTCGCCCCGATTCCGCTCGCATCCAAAAGGGCCGGATGGAATAAAAAGAAATCTTTTCCTTCTTCGCAAGAAAGCTCAGCCAGCATGCCGCCTTCTGTTTCGTACAATCGTCCGTTCGATTTCATCATCCCGGAATGAACCAAGTCATGATCCAGACAGCGGTTATACATGTCATCAAGATTCAGAGACCTGGCTGACTGCTTCACATCGCCGAAATCAATGGTTTCGTCAAATGTGACAGCGTCTCTTTTCACCATTTCAGCCGTCGCATATTGTATATTGTCTGACAGCTCATCACCTTGCTGTTTCTGCCCCGAAAGGGAGATGAGCCACTTTCCATCTCCGCTATCAGAACATTGAATGGTCAGAATGATTGCAGCCGTTTCACTGACGGTTAAAGGCTGATAAATCGTAACGTGCTTCAATTCGAGCTCATTGTATACATAACCGTGTTCCTGAAAAACCTGATAAATCAAATCGATATAAGCAAGACCGGGCAATACCGCTTCACCAAAGACCATATGGCCCTTCATGATGGGATGATCCAGTGAGATATTGATTTTTTCCGATATCATTCCTTCCCACTCCTCTCTCATTTAAATGCTTTCCAAAACATTTTTTTCGCAGGAAGCTCTTGTTTCTCCGCTCGTACGTCAGGTTCTTTTACCAGAGCCTTACGTCTTAATGACGGTACCGGCAGCGGCTTTCTTTTCATTCGGGTATCTTTTTCTTCCCAAGCTTCCAGAATGACGTGGGCGTTCGTTCCGCCGTCGGCAAAGCAGTTGATGGATGCTGACGGTCTGGCTGCATCCCATTCGCCAGCTGTTTTATGAAAGTGAAAATCTGTCTTTGTTATATCAAAATGCGGCATCGGTTCGTCTCCTGAGAGAAACGGAACCGTTTGTTTATGCTTCAGCATTAATACGACTTTAATGAAGCTAGCGATGCCTTCTGCGCAAAGCGGATGCCCGATGTTCGGCTTAATTGACCCGATGCCGAGCGGAACATGCTGACCTGAGCGGTATACGGATTGAATCGCCTTCAGCTCAAGCAAATCAGTCACCGCGGAACCCGATCCGTTTGCTTCGATATAAGTGATGTCTTCCGGCTTTTTGCCGCTTTTGAAAAGCGCGCTTTGCATAACGTCTTTTTGCGCCTGCATATTAGGGGCTGACGGGCCTGCCGTTCTGCCGTCATTGTTCATGGCGGCGGCCTTAATGACTGCGTGTATCGTGTCGCCGTCTTTTTGCGCCTGGCTTACTGTTTTTAACAGCACCATGCCGACGCCTTCACCGAGGACAACTCCGCCTGAACGCTTGTCAAATACGTGAAATGCCGGTTTTTCGTTTAACAGTCCGCGCTCTTGGAACATCCGGTGCGCCGCATCCGTGTTCAGCAGGCTGACGCCGCCAACTACCGCCGCTTTGATATCGCCGCTTCTCAGTGCCTGAACGGCCATGTTCATTCCTGTCAAAGCCGATGAACAAGCCGTATCAAGCACGATGCTCGGCCCGCGCAGATCAAAAAATTGCGAAACGTTTGCCGCTAAATAATTCTGCCCGCCAACAACGATCGGGTTGCGGGTATTCGCAAGACTTTCAGGATCAGGCTGATGCTGGCTGCGGCCTCCGATATACACACCGGCTTCTATGCCCTTGATTTCTTCACGGGTATAGCCGGCATGGCACCAAAGTTTCAAGCTCTCTTCCAACACCGCCAACGCCTGAGGGTCCATCGCTTTCGCGTCGTTTTCCGGAATGAAAAAGAATTCGGAATCAAAGTGATCCATATTGTCAATCAATCCCGCAACGTATTGATTTGCATATCCGAAACGTTCCGCCGGGACGGAGCCGATTGCGGACCTGCCGCTTCTCAGCAAGTCCCAATATTGGTCTAACGATTCCGCTCCCGGAAAACGGCAGCTCATTCCGACGACGGCAATGTCTTCAGTTACGGCATCACGCTTTTGTTCAGTGTGAACCGTTTGTACGGCAGCCGGAACCAAGATTTCTGTATCAGGTTCCTCTCTTTCTGCAAGCAGCGGCTGCCCATTGGATACAAGCCATTCGGCAAACGCGTCAATCGTCGGATGTTCATATAAAACAGATGGGTCTAAGTCCTCTTTGAGCGCTTGATTCATTTGCTGTAAAAGCTGCGCTAAAATGATCGAATCAACCCCGTAATCCTGAAACGGTTCGTCTGTTTCCAGTTCTTCCGGAGCGATTTTCAGCTCATCGGAAAACAATTTCACAAGCCACGCCTTCGTATCAAGAAGCAGTTCTCTGTCTGAATGTTTTTCCGCGGCTTTGCCGGTTATTACGGCTTTTTGTGTTTTCTCTAGACAGAGCAGCCTGTCAGGATGCCATTCGCTCCGATCAATGATAGCCGGCAGAACGGACGGGCGGATGTTTTCAGATAAAATGCGGTCCAGCAAGTCAAGGCCTTCCGCGTTGGACAGTCCCAGCAGCCCGGTCTGCTTCAGGCTTTCTGTGCGGACTTCACCCAATCCGGTTTCCTTCCAGTTCGGCCATTGAATGCTGACTAACGGATATTGATGCTGATGAGCCGCCGCGAAATAATCCATGTACGCATTTGCCATCGCATAATCCGACTGTCCCGCCGCGAGCGCCGGAACGACTGCAGATACTGAAGAAAATAAGACAAAAAATTGCAAAGGATCATTTGTGAAAAGGCTGCTTAATGTTTGAAGCCCTGCGACTTTCGGTTCCAGCACTTCTTGTATATCGTCGGCAGTCTTTCTGATAAACGCCGGATTTACTGAATTAACCGATCCCGCACAGTGAATGACGCCGCCGATCGGTCCCATCGTGCGCCGGATCGTTTCAATTTCCGCTGCCGCCGCATCATGATCAGACAATTTCAGACTGATCACCGCCACTTGCACTCCTTTTGCTTCAATCTCTTCAATCGCCCGTATCTTCTCTTTCAGCCTCGTATTAACGGCTGACCGTTCATGGCGGGGAGGAATCGGCTCCCTGCCTGTCAGCACTACTTTTTTCACGCCGTGTTTTTCTGTGAAATGGCGGGCGCATAAGAGACCCAGTCCCCTCGTGCCTCCGGTAATGAAAAGCACATGGTCTTCAGGAAACGGTGCGGGCTTATGTTCTGCCCGCTTCCCGCTTGGAATCTCCCTGAATAAAGCACGGTATCTCTGTCCGTTTCGGCGGCAGATTTCCGGTTCTGTGCTGTCCGCCGAAAATTCATCTGCAATCTGTTTGGCAAGCGTCTGCTGATCCGTATCTGTATCGGCATCCATGTGTCTTGACGTCACGTTTTGATACTCATTTTGAAGCATTCTGTACAGGCCGCTTTTTGCCGCTCCTGCAAGATGAATCGTTTTCTGCTGAAATGGCTCCAATCCTTTTGTTACATATAGCAGCGTCAGCGGCCGCGCTTGCCGGCGGCTTGTATCAATCAGAGTCTGGAGCCGGCTGATCCCTTTCAGTGAAGGGTCTTCGTCTCCGCATCCCGTCAGATCGATTGCGCCATCTATGTGATTCCAATCGCTAGCTGCAGTATCAGCAGAATCGACCGGGAGAATGAACGAGTCAGTGAAATGCTTCGCAGTCTCTTCGGCTAGCTCCGCTGTTCTTTCATCAGCCAGAATCATGACCGTCCTGCCGCTTTTCTCACCGGCCGAATCGATCTCACACGGAACCCATTGCTTTTCTAAAAGCACAGCCTCGCGCCGGTCTTCTGTTTCCTGCGATGCGGCTTTCGGCTCAGGCAGCCAGTACGGCTCCTTCGCAAATGGGTAAGCCGGAAGACTGATTCTGCGGGGTTTTTCGCCTTGATAGAGTCTTTCCCAGTCCATCTGAAGGCCTTTGGCCCACAATTCCGCTATTTTGGCGTATTTTTTCTTATCGAACCATGACCTGACAAGCTGCTTCAGATCATCGTCCGTTTCAAATGCTTTGAGTTCTTTTTTAGCCGTTTTGATATGGGCTTCATATATCCCTTCACCCGTATTTCCGTTTACAAAATCGGTTAAACGGCTGATCAGTTCTTCTCTCGAACCGGCTGTAACCGCAAGACGGTAATCCATCGCATCACGCCCGGTTTGAAGCGTGTACGCCATATCTGAAAGATTGATATTCTGATTGGCTTTTGCAAATTCGATCACAGACTCGGCATAGGTTTTTACCTGCGGCGCTTTTTTCGCCGACAGCACAAAAATGTTTGTCTCATCAGACTTACGGCTTCCCCTGTCTTTCGGCTGATACTCTTCGATAACGAGATGAGCGTTTGTGCCGCTGTAGCCGAATGAGCTGACACAGGCCCGCCGCGGTGCTCCGCCTGTTTCCCAAGGTTTGAGTTCGGTATTGACAAATAAAGGCGAGTCATCGAAATCAAAATGTTCATTCGGCGTGCTGAAATGAAGGGTCGGCACAAGCTGCTGATGCTTCATCGACAGCAGAACCTTCTGGACGCTTGCTACACCTGCCGCCGCCGACGTATGCCCAATATTCGATTTAACCGAACCGATGGCGCAAAATTGTTTGCGGTCCGTTTTTTCCTTAAATACAGAAGACAGGGCTTCTAATTCAACCGGATCCCCCTGCTTTGTGCCGGTGCCGTGCATTTCCGCATAGGTGATGCTCTCAGGGTGGATGTTGTGCGCTTCATACACTTGGCGCTCTAAATCCATTTGGCTTTTCGCGCTTGGTGCGGTAATGCCGTTGGTTTTTCCGTCCTGGTTAATTCCAGATCCGATAATGACTCCGTAAATATGGTCTTGATCGGCTTCCGCATCTTTCAGCCTCTTCAAAACGAGCGCCCCCGCGCCTTCGCCGGGCACAAATCCGTTCGCACTGTTATCAAATGCTTTACATTGGCCGTCAGGAGACAGCATTCCGGCTTCACACATGCTGATGTATGATTCAGGCGTTAAATACAAGGTCACGCCGCCGACAAGCGCCATGTCAATTTCATGATTCAACAGCGCCTGACGCGCCAAATGAGTCCCGACGAGAGATGAAGAGCATGCCGTATCAACCGGAATGGCCGGCCCTTTCAAATTGAGATAATAAGGCAGGCGGGCCGCCGCGATGCTGAAACTGTTGCCCGTCGCGCTTCCTCCTGTCTGATGTTTGTTTAACATCATGCCGTATTCATTGTTCATAATCCCCAAATAAACGCCGCAATTTTTCCCGTTTAATTCTTTTGAGCTGTAACCCGCATCTTCAAAGGCTTTAAAACCTTCCTGTAAAAATATCCGGTGCTGCGGGTCCATAAGTTCCGCTTCAGACGGAGAAATATTAAAGAACAGCGGATCAAATTCTTCAATGCCGTCAAGCATACCGATTGATCTGCAGTATACTTTGCCCTTCTTGTTTAAGGCCGGATCATAGTATTTGTCTACATCCCAGCGGGAAAGCGGGATGTCGCGAATGGCATTTTTCGCACGGGCTAAGTTGTCCCAATACGTCTTTAGGTCCGGCGCATCCGGGTACTTGCCCGACATGCCGACGATGGCTATCGCGTCCGCTATCTCGTCTTTAGGCTCCCGTTTGGCCTGCACCGGTTCAGGTTCCTTTTGAACCGTTAATCTCTCAGGCTCGGCAGGTGTTTTCTTCTGCAGGGCGTGTTGCTGCGTAAGCGGCTTTGGACGTACGGGAACCGCCTGTTTTTTTCTTCCGCGGACGGACGGCTGCGTACGCAGAAAATCGGCAAATTGGCGGATTGTCGGATAATCATACACTTTCGTTACGTTACAGTCCGTGCCGTACCGTTTATTGACGGCCTTTATCCATTCAAGACCGGTAATCGAATCCATACCCAAGTCAATAAAGGCCTCATCAATATCTACTTCATGCCGCTCCATGTACAATACATCAGCCAGTGCTTTTGATAACTCGTCATGCACCGCTTCAATCGGTTCTTCCGGTTCGGCGGAAGCTGCCGTTTCAGACATCGCCTCCAGAATATCCGCTTCTGCTTGTATCACATGCTGCTTATGAGCGTTTAAAGGCTGCAGCAGTATGTTTGACGGTTTTTTCACGGCCTCTGTTTTCTGCGGTTCGGTTGCTTCCTCAAGGATCGGTTCTGTCCCGAGCTTTTTTTGCAAGAAAGCCGCAAACTGGCGAATTGTCGGATAATCATATACTTTCGTCACCGTAAGGGACGTGCCGTACGTTTTATTAACAGCCTTTATCCATTCAAGACCGGTAATTGAATCCATGCCGATATCAATAAATGTGTCGTCTGCGTCGATATCGTCGGCATCCATATATAAAATGTCTGCCAAACTTTCGGTCAATACGGCACTTACTTTCTCAGCGGAAACCGCCGGACGGGAAACAGACTGGGTTATTTTCGGTTTCGCGCCGCTCAAAGGCTGCAATGAAATGTTTGACGGTTTTTCTTTGGCAGTCTCCTCATGAAGAGTTGTTACTTCAATGACCGGTTCGGGTGCGGCCGCCGGTGCGATCGGCGCAGACTGTGTTTCGGCCGGTTTTTTGACAGCTGCATCTGCTGATATGTCGATCCAATAACGGTCTTTTGCAAACGGGTAGGCCGGGAGACTGATTTTTTGCGGTCTGCCCATTTGATACAACTTATCCCAATTCAGCGGAAGGCCCTTCACCCAAAGCTCTAATACCTTTGCGGCTTTGCCTTTTTCAAGCCATGCCTCAATGGTTTTTTCCATGTCCTCATCAGCCGCAAACAGCGCCATCGTGTCTTTATTCTGTTTGACTTGTCCGCGGTAGAGCTGGTCAATTGACTCCTTGCCGCCCGTAAATTCGTCAAGCTTCTCTTCAAGCTCGCGCAAATTGCTGACAATCATTCCGAGACGCTCTTCCATCGGTTCACGGCCGATTTGAAGCGTGTATGCGATCCGGCTCAGATCCGCTTCCCGGTAACGCCCGCTCCGCAGTGCATCAAGAAGACGTTCCGCCCGTTTTTGAAGCCGTTTCTCATTTTTCGCGGAAAGGACGATCATCGACGGATGAGGCGCGGCAAAAGCCGTCTCCTTATCCTCATCAGCGGAATATTCTTCGATGACGATATGAGCGTTGACGCCGCCGGCTCCGAATGAGGAAAGCCCCGCGGTTCTCGGCAATTCTTTATTTATTCCGTTTTCATTTATGACCGGTCTTTTCCACTCTTCAAGCGTCTGCTGCACTTTAAACGGCGTAGCGAGAAAATCAATATTCGGGTTAAGCGTCCGGGAATGCAGTGACGGTGCAAGCTGCTTATGTTTCATTTGCAGGAGCACCTTCGTCAGACCCGCGATGCCCGCCGCGCTTTCACAGTGCCCGATATTGGATTTCGCTGAGCCGATGGCACAAAATTGTTTATCTTGTGTTTGTTCTGAAAAGGCTTTTGTCAGACCCGTGATTTCAATCGGATCGCCGAGTGAAGTTCCGGTGCCGTGGGCTTCGATGTAGCTGACCGCCCTCGGATCGGTTCCCGCGTCTTTTAACGCCTGTTTGATCACCGCGGCTTGGGCGTTCGGATTCGGTACGGAATACCCGTTTGTTTTTCCATCATGGTTCACGGCCGTTCCTTTGATCAGGCCGTAAATATGATCACCGTCCGCTTTTGCTTTAGAAAGCGGCTTAAGGAGTACGGCTCCCACTCCTTCACCGGGCACATAACCGTCCCCGCCTTCTCCGAAACTTTCACATCTGCCTTTGCTTGATAAAAATCTGTTCTGGCCGAGCATCAAATATTTATTCGGATGAACGGATACATTGACGCCCCCGGCAAATGCTGCTTCGCATTCCCCGTTCCGCAAGCTTTGGCATGCCAGATGAATGGCTGTTAAAGAAGAAGAGCACATCGTATCCAGAGCCATGCTCGGGCCGTTAAAACCGAATACATAGGAAGCCCTGTTCGCAATTGATGACGGATTTCCGGTCAGCGCAAGCGATTTTCCGCGCGCCTGTTCTTCTGCTCCGTAAAGCTGATATTCCTCATACATGACGCCGACGTAAACACCGACATTGGCGCCAAGCAAATCACCCGATTTTTCCGTGAGCTTTTTGCGCGTGTAACCGGCATCTTCCATCGTTTCGTAGACACACTGCAGGAATAACCGCTCCTGCGGGTCCATCAATTTTGCATCCCGGGGCGAAATAGAGAAGAATTGCGGATCAAATTTGTCCACGTCTTTCAAAAATCCTCCCCATTTTCCGTACGTCTTGCCTTCTTTATCTTTATCAGCGTCGTAATAAAGACTGTGATCCCAGCGATCGTTTGGAATTTCGGTTATGCAGTCAGTGCCTTCACTCAAGTTCTTCCAAAATTCCTGAAGATTTTCGGCCTGCGGATATCGTCCTGACATACCGATAATCGCGATATCTTCACGCTCCGTCACTGGATTTTCCCGCGTGTCTAGACGGACTTGCGCAAAGCCTTTTTTGCCTTCATTCCGTTTGAAAACGGGCTTTACTTTCGCTTTCTCAGACAGCGCCGGTTTGGCTGCAGGGGTTTCTTCTGTTTTCATCTCGGTCACTTCCAGCAGCGTGTCCCGGTGTGCTTTCATAAAATACTGCGCCAGCGATTCGATATTCTGATACTCGAAAAACAATGTTTTTGACAATGAACCGAAGCTCTTTTCCAGCCGGCCCGTCAAATGCATAATCATAATCGAATCAATACCGTAATCTTCCATAGGCGCCTTGGTGTCAATTTTGCCGACAGGAAGTTTGGTCACTTCCGAAAGCACTTGTTTCAAGAAATGCTCCGTTTTTTCTGCAAGCATGTTCTCTCCGCCCGCTGTAAGACCTGCCGTTTCTTCGGTTTCGCTGCCCTTATCCGGCTGATCCGCTGATTTTTTCAGAAACGCCCGGATTTTTGCGGCGTAGCCTTCCGTCACCATGACTTGGGATGTGTTTGCCGCCCACCCGCGGTACAAAGCCTGAATGCCGTTTTCTGTTTGCATAGGGACCATGCCGCTTTCTTTTGTCAGCATGGCTTCCGTTTCAGCATCAACCGTCATGCCGCCGTCTTTCCAAAGCGGCCAGCAGATTGAAAGGGTGTGTCCATAGCGTTCATTTCGGGCTTTTTTACGGTTTCTTTTTTCACTGAAGGCGTTCATAAACGCATTGGCCATCGCATAATCAGCCTGACCCGCGCTTCCGGCGCTTCCGGCTCCGGAAGAGAAAAGAATCAGAAAATCCAGCTCAATGTCCTTTGCCGCTTCATCCAGATGAACCAGTCCGGAGACTTTCGGCGCCAGTACATCACGGATCTCATCTTTGTGCTTTTTCAGAATATAGTTGTCTTTTATCGTTCCGGCGCTGTGTATGATACCGTTTAATCCGCCGTACTGCCGACAGATGTCCGCTGTGAGCGATTGAACTTCTTGTTTTTCCGTCATGTCCGTTTGTTTGTACACAGCTTGCGCGCCGAGATCGGACAGTTCTTGAAGCTGGGTTTTTTTACGGTTATCCAACAGAGAACGCCCCGTTAAAATAAGAACGGCGTCTTTTGCATGCCGGGCGATTTCTTTGGCGAATAAAAATCCGAGTCCGCCAGCACCGCCTGTGATCAGATAAACACCTTTATCCTTCCACGGCTTTTCGGCGCCGAACTGTTCCAGCCCTATTTCCTGCCATTGTGCCGTATAGCGCTTGCCGTTTTCATAGCGAATATGCTTGTCATCAGGATGAGCGCTGCATTCTTTTACATATCGGGACAGCGTGTCTGCCTTGACGTCCGGTTCCGCTTCAATCAGCTGGCCGGTCAGGTTCGGGTTTTCAAGCGCCGCTGTTTTCAAAAGCCCCGTTAAGCCGCAAAGGAGCTGCGTATCCGCTTCTTGAGGCACGACAATCTGAATGAGCTCGCGCCCGCCGGAATTTGAAGCGAGGATTTTCTTCACTTCTTCGAACGCCTGAAGCGCACAAGCTTCAAACCGTTCGTCTTCACTCTTATGCTGATCACGGAGCACATGACAGCTGAAGTCTGTCTGTATGCTGTTCATTTGGTCCGTAAACCGGTCAGATATCATCACGTGACGGGCTTTGAAATGGATCGGCGCTTTTTCATGTACAGCGGCCTTCTCTTCCCATACGTGTTCAAAAAATAGTGTATCTGTTTTATCCGTTTCAATTTCCCGTGCGGAATAACCAGTCATTTTCACACATACATTGCCTTGTTCGTCACACAAATCAATATCCAGCTTCTGCACAGCATCTTCAGGCTTGCTTTCGCCGCTGTACGCAATGGATACCCACATATCACTTTTACAGCTTTTCAACACATCGATCTGTTCGAGAGCAAACGGCAGCATCGGCCGTATGTCAGTCCCGTCTCTGTCAAGCATTAACCCGATTGTCGCGTGGAAGGCCGCATCCAAAAGGCTCGGATGGAGGACAAACTGATCTTTTGTATGAGAAATAGATGACGGGAGTGAGAGCTTTGCGAGCACTTTGCTGTCGTTTGCATAGATTTCCGTGACCGCTTTGTGAGCATCCCCGTATTCAATCCCCATCTGTTTGTATGCCTGATAGCAAGCGTCAGGTGTGATCAGACGGCGTGACTCTCTTAATTTGTCAATCTCGATTTTGGCCGGTTCGCCCGCTCGGACAAATGCCGCGCTTCCTTGCGCATAGAGAACGGGCTCTTCTTCCGAGGAAGCCGATTCACTGTAAACCGTAAATCCCATCTCCCCATTTTCTTCGTCATAAAGGCGGAGATACAGTTCTGCGGACTCATCCGCCGCTGTAAACGGACGTATCCATACGACATGTTTCAGCCGGACTGTTCCTTCTTCCTTCGTTTCTGCCGCGTGTTCCACGGCCGCCCGAACCATTTCCAGATAAGCCGCGCCCGGTAACGTCCGCTCGTTTTTGACGACGTGATCTTTCAGGAAAAATTCTCCGCCGCTAAAAGAGGACCGAAAACGGACGCCTGACATGTTTGATACATTTTCACGAAGGAGCGGATGCAGCATGCCTGCCCTTTTTTGCGGCAGCGATTCTCTTTTCTCCGCCTTCGGCACCCAATACCGGATTTTTTCAAACGGATATGTCGGCAGGCTGATCCGATTCGGTTTGTTTTCACCGTACAAGAGATTCCAATCCATCGTTCCTCCGCCGGCCCACTTTTCGGCAATCATCCCCAGACTCCCGGAAGAAAGCCATTTATGTATCAAGTCCGGAGCAAGCTCTGCCTGTTTGCTTTTATCGGCTCGGTTCCGCCAGCACCCGCTGACCGTTTTACCCGCCAGAAAGCCCTTCAGCCGCTCTTTGAGCTGTGTCATATTCTGAGCGGTAAACGCAACCCGCTCCTCCATCTGTTCACGGCCGATCTGAAGTGTATACGCCGCATCCTCAAGCGGCAGGCCGGGATGAATAAATGCAGACAGCTTCGCAACATACTCTTTTAGCCGTTCTTCATTCCGGGCTGAAACCGGAAAAATGAATGTCTGTTCTTCTGCCGGTTCAGCCACTGTTCCGTGTGATTCTTCAGGGATAAATTCCTCCAGAATGAGATGCACGTTTGAACCTGTCGCCCCGAAAGAACTGATGCCTGCACGCCGGGGATATACGGTCTCATTTCCGTTTTCCGTCACTGAGGGCTGATGCCATTCTTCGGTATGATGCTGGACGTAAAACGGTGATTGTTCAAAATCTAAATACGGATTCAGCTCCTCGGAATGAAGAGACGGCACCAAAGTTTTATGGTGAAGCTGCAGGGCAACCTTGCTTAAGCCGCTGATGCCCGCCGCCGATTCCGCATGGCCGATATTGGACTTCACTGATCCGATCGAACAGAACTGTTTGTCCTGTGTGTACTGCCGGAACGCCTTGACAAGGCCTTGAACCTCAATCGGATCGCCGAGAGAAGTTCCCGTCCCGTGCGCCTCAATATAACTGACCGTGCGCGGATCGATGCCCGCTTTGTCCAGGCATTCTTCAATCAAATCGGCCTGCGCGACAGGGCTCGGCACGGAAATTCCGCTCACTGTCCCCACGTGATTGACGGCACTGCCCTTTATCACCGCATAAATCCGGTCTCCGTCTTTTACCGCCTCTCGCAGCGGTTTTAATAAAACGGCACCGATTCCTTCAGCCGGTACATAGCCGTCTCCGTCTTTCCCGAATGTATGACAAACCCCGTCTGTTGAAAACATGTCCCATAAACCGTATGTCAGATATTTATTCGGATGCAGCGACAAGTTGACGCCTCCGGCAACTGCCGATTCACATTCCCCGCGCCGAATGCTTTCCGCAGCAAGGTGAACCGCAGTCAGCGAAGATGAACAGACCGTATCGACCGCCATGCTCGGCCCGTGAAAATTGCAAAAATATGAAACTCTGTTTGCGATTTGCGCATAATTAAGAGAAAGCGGGAATACATGATCTTCAGAAGAAGCTTCAGCCCCGACCAACGTATAATCCTTATGCATCACCCCTGCGAAGACGCCAACGCGCTGTCTCTTATTCCGTCCGCGCGCCTCTGCGAGCGACTTCGGCGTATATCCGGCATCCTCAATCGTTTCCCAGCATGTTTGTAAAAACAGCCGTTCCTGAGGGTCCATTGTTTCAGCTTCCCGCGGCGTAATCCGGAAAAATTGGGGATCAAAGCAATCCGGATCATCAATAAATCCGCCCCATTTTGAAATGCTCTTTCCGGAAGGCGACTTTACATTTTCAAACCGGCGCCAGTCCCAGCGAGACTCCGGAATTTCGGTGACACAGTTTTTTCCTTCTTTCAGGTTTTCCCAGAATTCATGAATATTTTCGGCCTGCGGATAGCGGCCGGCCATGCCGATAATGGCGATATCTTCATCTTGCGGAACACTGCTTTTCCGTCTTCTCTCTGTTTGCGGCTCAACCGGCTTCTCCATTTTTGCCGGAGGCGCGCTGAAATGGCTCTCGTACTGCTCAGTCAGGAAAGCTGCCAGCTCTGCTGCTGTCGTATATTCAAACAGCAAAGTCGGAGAAAGGGTTTCGCCGATTTTTTCGCTGATCGTTTCGACGACATCAAGCAATCCGGACGATGTCAGCCCCATTTCATAGTAGCCGACTTGAGAATCAATCTGTTCAAGCGGCTTGCCGATTTTTTCCGCCATCAGATTCATGACATACCGCTCTGCTTCCTCATGCGGGTGTCCGCCTTCAAGCGATGCCGCAACTTCCGGTAAACCGGCTTTTTCAGGAGACTTCTCAGCAGGCTTACGGTCTGTATTGATCAGCTCGGCATCCCGCACGAGCTTGCTTGTGAAATCTTTCAGCTCGGCTACTTTCCGGCCGGAAGCGTTAAAAAACTCCATTGTAATGTAAATGAGCTCCTTTTCCTGCCGAAGCGACGAACGTTTGATTCTCGTGATGCAGCCGGCCTGCAAAGGTTCGGAAGCTGTAAAAGATTCGTAGAAAAGAGGCAGAAACAGCCTCTTTTCCCCATTTAACAGCGATGAGATCAATAGGTTTGCGCCGACGCCGCTTCCGTCAAGAAGAGTCGGATGGAACAAAAACCCCCCGGCCTGTCCCATCGCGTCTTTTCCGAGCGATACATCAAAGGTGACGCCGTCCCGCTCCTCAAACACTTCTCCTTCTGCTTTCATATATCCGCTGTGAACCAATTCCTGGCTTCTGCATTGTGCATACAGCTCATTTAAATCGATGGTGCGTTCCGCCTCGCGTTTGACAGAGTCAAGATCAATCGTGTCACTGAAAACTGCGGGTCCCGTCTCGTGCATTTCCGCTTTGACGTAAATGCGTTCTTCCGGCTGGACTCGTCCGCCGCTGACCTCAGCCCCTTTTACGGTAAGTTTCCAGCGCCCTTCTTTTACCTTTGTACATTCAACCGTAAGCTTGACGGCGCTGTCTTCTTTCGCAATAAGCGGCTGATATATGGATAAATGGCGCAGCTGAAGCCCGTCGTATGAATAGCCGCGCTCTTTGAAAATCTGATAAAACATATCAATATAAGCCAATCCCGGAAGGACTTTTTGTCCGTAAACGTCATGATGTAAAATAAACGGATTTTTCAGCGATAAAGTGATTTGCTTATTGAAGTTCTTCACGTTAAACCTCCACTTCATAGGTATCCCAGATGTTTGCCGCAGCTTTTTCGTTCGTTTCTTCTTTGCTGTCCGGCGAAATCAGCCGCTTATTTAATGCAGGCGGTGTTAAAGGATGGCGCTTGATTGGGCGCCCTTCGTCTTCCTGCCACGCTTCCACAATGACGTGGGCGTTTGTTCCGCCGTCGGCAAAACAGTTAATTCCTGCCGCCGGTATTGGTGACGGCCAGTCTGCCAGAGTGCGGCTGAACTGAATATTGGCCTTTTCTCTATCAAAATGTGTATTTTCATGCTCGCCTGATAAAAACGGGATAAAGCTCTTTTCTTTCAGCATGAGAACAACTTTTATGAAACTTGCAATTCCTTCCGCGCAAAGCGGGTGCCCGATGTTCGGTTTCACAGATCCGATTCCGAGCGGGCCGGCGTCTTTTGAACGGTAGACGGATTGAATGGCCTTCAGTTCTAACAGATCCGTCACGACCGTGCCTGAACCGTTCGCTTCAATATGAGTAATGTCTTCCGGCTGTTTTCCGCTTTTTTCAAGAGCCTTCTTCATGACGGATTTTTGCGCTTCCAGACTCGGCGTAGCCGGGCCTGCCGTTCTTCCGTCATTATTGACGGATGCCGCCTTCACTACGGCATAAATAGAATCTCCGTCTTCAATGGCCTGAGACACGGTTTTTAATAGAACCATTCCGACACCCTCGCCCAGCACGACTCCATCGGCGCGTTCGTCAAATACATGGAACGACTGCGCTTTACTTAATATGCCGCGCTGTTCAAATAATTTATGGGTTTCTTCTGATTCAAATAGGCTCACGCCGCCGACGACGGCCGCTTTTATTTCTCCTGTTACAAGAGCCTGCACGGCCATATTCATGCCGACTAAAGCAGAAGAACAAGCCGTATCGAGGACAACACTCGGGCCGCGCATATCAAAATATTGAGAGAGATTTGCGGCCAAATAATTCTGGCCCAGCGCGACGATCGGGTTTTTCGCATCCAGCAGTTTCTCTTCACCCGGTTTGTGACGGCTGCGTCCGCCGAGATACACACCTATTGCTTCTCCCTTTATCTCATCCGGCGTATAGCCAGCGTGATACCACAGGTTAAGGCATTCTTCCAGAGCGGCCAAAGCTTGAGGGTCCATTGCCTTTACATCTTCTTCTGCCAGTAAAAAGAAGTCCGGATCAAATTGATGAATTCCATCAAGCATTCCCGCGTAATAAGGCGTCTTCAACCCCCATCGCTCAGCCGGAACAGGACCGATAGCCGAACGGCCTTCAGCCAAAAGCGACCAGTACGCCTCTAAGGAAGCCGCCCCCGGAAACCGGCAGGACATGCCGACGACCGCGATATCTTCCCGGTGAATCTGTTTTCCGGCCGCCTCTTCTTGCACCTTAACGGCTTGTGTTTCAATCACCGGCTCAGCCGGCTTCTTCATAACAGGCTCCGCCGCCAAATCAAACCGTTCTGACAAAACTTCTGTATATCCTTCGAGAAGCCAATTTGCGAAAGATTGAATCGTCGGATATTCATACAGAATGGACGGGTCAAGCGATGCCGAGAGATTCCGGTTGATCCGCTGCAGAAGCTGAGCAAGGATAATGGAGTCCACTCCGTAATCTTGGAATAATACGTCTGTCTCAAGCTGATCCTGGTCAATCCGCAGCTCTTCAGAAAATAATTCTATCAGCCATTCTTCTGTTTTCCTTGTTAATTGAGCGTTGTCTGCGGCAGTGTCAGCGTTTTTTTCCGCCGGTTTTACCATAGCCGGACTTATTGGCTGATCCTGCCTGCTCCGCCGCAGGAATCGCTCCGGCTTCCACAGCTCAGGATTCAGAACGGCCGGCAGCACCGGGCCCCTTGCTGATTCAAGAAGTATGCCGTCAAGGAGCTGTAATCCTTCTGCATTCGTGATGCTGTATAGCCCGCTCTCTTTATAAGCTTTGTTTGTTACTTCGCCCATTCCGGTTTCTTTCCAGTTCGGCCACTGAATGCTTACGATCGGCAGCTGCTCTTTGTATGAGTTTGCAAAATAGTCCATATACGCATTGGCCATGGCATAGTCGGCCTGTCCTGCCGAAAGCGCCGGTATCGCAGCTGACACGGAAGAGAACAAGACGAAAAACTTCAGCGGCTCTTCGCTGAGCACACTGTATAACGCCTGAAGCCCGTCTACTTTCGGCTCGAGCACGCGCTGTATGTCTTCATCGGTTTTTCTGATGAATGCGAGCGTCTCTTTATCGGTCACACCCGCGCAGTGAATCACGCCGCCGATAGGTCCGAGCGTCTGTTTTATCTGACTCAGTTCCTGTCTCAGCCCGGCTTCATCAGCTAACGGGACTGACAAAACCTTCACTTGTACACCTTTGGATTCCAAGTCGAGAACAGCTTCAATTTTCGCTTTTACAGAAGCCGTCACCCCATTCAGTCCGCCCGTCCACTCACTTCGCGGCGGAAGGGTCTCACGGCCTGTAAGCACCAGTTTTTTCACTCCGTAATGTTCGGCAAAATGGCGTGCGCATAAAAGGCCGATCCCCCTCGTCCCCCCGGTGATCAGAAGCACATGGTTGTCCGGAAAATCAATTCTCTCGCCTTTCATATCCATGTTTTCTGAGCCGCTTAATACAGCGCGGTAACGCAAGCCGTTCCTCCGGCAAACTTCCGCGTCATCAGTGCGGGCATGAAACTCATCGGCAATCTGCTTCGCCAGTTTGTCATCAGAAAGCCCTCCTTCAA
Organism: Bacillus sp. A1; assembly: GCF_042296235.1. Classification (NCBI taxonomy): domain Bacteria; kingdom Bacillati; phylum Bacillota; class Bacilli; order Caryophanales; family Bacillaceae; genus Bacillus; species Bacillus sp. A1. Next base: position 1,788,502 of record NZ_CP141181.1, on the reverse strand, counting down.
GGTCGAGATGCCTTGAAGACAGATGACCGTACTCGCACGCCAGCATTCTGTACAGACCGGCCCGTTTTGCTCCTGTTGTTTGATTGGCCTCTTTATTTAATGACTCAAGGTCTTTCGTGACACAAAGCAGTGTCATCCCTTCTTTATGCCCATGCTCAATCAATTGCTGAAGCCATTTGATACCGGTCATATCTTCAGAAGCTTCTTCTTTCGCTGCGCCGAGAAGGTCGATGACGCCGCCAAACGCCTGCCAGTCATATTCACCGGCAAGGTCTGATCCTGTGATGATACGGTGATTCGGCATATGCGCTGCGATCTCTTCTGCGAGATTGATCGTGTCCCCGCCTGTCAAAATCGCAACGGAACGTGCGCACGGTTCACCCAGTTCGAGCGGGCTCGGTTCCCATTGTTTCGTCAGAATACGTTTCATCCGTTCCTCTGTATGGACCTTCTTTTTGTCAGGATTCTCAGGCACCCAATACGTGTCTTTTGCGAACGGATAAGACGGAAGACTGAGTAAACGCGGCGTACCCTTTTCATACAGCCGGTTCCAATTCAATACGCCGCCTTTCACCCATACCTCTGCCAGCTTGGCGAATTTTCCTTTTTTAATCCAGGCGTCAATGACGATGTCCATATCTTCATCTGCGGTGAACAAGGCAAACGTATCTTTATTGCGGTGAGACTGGCCGGTATACAGCCCGGCGATGTTTTTCTCATTTTTCGTAAATGCTTCCAGCTTTGTTTCCAATTCCGCCATCGTCGCTGCAAGAATGGCCAAGCGCTCTTCCATTTCGTCCCTTCCGGTTTGCAGCGTATAAGCGACGCCCGCCAAGTCTTGATCTGTATACGGCGTTTGACGGATCGCTTTTTGCAGCTGCCGCGCCTGTTCAAACAGTTTTTCTTTTGATTTGGCGGACAAAACGATGATTGCCGGATTTTCCGGGCTGTGCTCAGGCTGAGCGGCTGCTTTCGGGACATACTCTTCAATGACGATATGGGCGTTGACCCCGCCGATGCCAAATGAGCTGACCCCGGCCCGGCGCGGAATGGCATTTCCGTTTCTATCTTTTGCTGCCGTCCATTCCTGATTTTCCCGCACGATGTAGAAAGGACTGTCATCGAGCTGAATGTACGGATTGATCGTCTCGCAATGCAGGCTTTTCACCAGCGTTTTGTGCTTCATTTGCAAAAGCACTTTCATGACGCCTGATACTCCCGCGGCAAGCTCTAAATGGCCGATATTGCTTTTGACCGAACCGATGCCGCAGCGGTGACCGAAGACTTCAGGCTCTTGATTTGTTTTCGCCAGCTCGTGAAACGCCGCTTTCAAACCGTTTATTTCAATCGGGTCGCCCAATTCCGTTCCTGTACCGTGCGCTTCAATATAAGTGACGGTGCTCGGGTCCACTCCCGCTTTCCGGTATGCTTTCACCAATAAATCAGCCTGCAGTTTCGGATTCGGCGAGGTTAACGTATTCGCCCGGCCGCCGTGGTTTTCAGCCGTACCGCGGATCACGCCGTAAATCGGATTGCCGTCACGTTCTGCATCTGTCAGTTTCTTCAGCATCAGAATTCCCGCGCCTTCTCCTCTGACATACCCGTTGGCATCTTTGGAGAAGGTTTTGCATTTTCCGTCTTTGCTGAGCATGCCTGCTTTGCTGTAGCTGATATGCGCTTCTTCCGTCAGAATCGTGTTGATTCCCCCGGCAATCGCCATGTCGCATTCTCCGTTTTCTATAGCGGATACCGCCCGGTGAATCGCCACAAGCGAGCTTGAACATGCCGTTTCAATCGGCTCACTTGGCCCGTGAAGATTTAACAAATAGCTCAAACGGTTCGGACCTATGGAAGGAATCATGCTGCCTGTCGCCGCATGTCCTTCCGGCGCAAGACCTGCCCTTGTGAACAAATCTTTATAACCGGTATTTCCGGTGCCGATAAAGACGCCCGTATTTGTGCCGGAAAGGCTTTCCGGCTTACAGCCCGCATCTTCTATCGCCCGCCATGCATAAGTCAATAACAGCCGCTGCTGCGGATCTAAATATTGGGCTTCCCGCGGTGAAATCCCAAAGAACAGCGGATCAAATTCAGCTATTCCGTCGATAAAGCCGCCCCACTTGATATTCGTTTTGTTCCCTTCAAGATTCGGGTCGCCATCAAACGCTTGCCAATCCCAGCGTTCTTTCGGAATGGTTGTGATCGAATCCTTTCCTTCTTTCAAATTGCGCCAAAATTCCTCTATATCCTTCGCGCCCGGGAATCGGCCGCTGATTCCGACAATGGCAACCGTATCCAAGCGGCGCGGCTCTTGTGTCGCTGCCGCAGCGTTCATTACCGTTGCGAAGCGCTTTTTCCGCTGCATTTTCGATTTTTGGGCTTTTGGCTGCTCTTTTTTCGGAGACTCTTTCTTCTTTTCGCCGAAACGGCCCGGATGCTCTTTTGCCAAATATCCGGCGAGACCGCTGATCGTTCCGTACTCAAAGAAAATCGTCGGCGCCAGCTCCAGCTGATACGCTTCATTTAATTGATTCGTAAAGACGGTAAACGATACGGAATCAAAACCGTATTCACTCAATTCCGTATCTGTCTCAATGTCCTCACGGTCTACTTTTAAAATGCCGCTTACCATGTCTGTCAAAGCGGTCTGAAGCGTTTGAAGAGATTCTTCTGCATCGTGTTTTTCTTCCGGCTGAGAAGGAAGGCCGGCTTCTGCCTCATCCGTCAAATACTCTGCTAAACTGCGGATCGTCCCGTGTTCGAAGAAGATCGTCGGCGCCAGTTCCAGCTGATACGCTTCATTTAATTGATTCGTAAAGACGGTAAAGGATACCGAATCAAAACCGTATTCACTCAGTTCCGTATCAATATCAATCTCGTCTTGGCCGACTTTTAAAATTGAACTGACCAATCGGATAAGCGCACCGTGCCATTTGTCTCCCGAAACGGCGGATACAGGCTCTATTTTCTCCACCTGCGGCTTTTCAGTTTCAGAAACGGACAGGAACGACTGTTTTAATTTTGCTGCGTCTCCTTCAGCTGCTAAAAGCTGCGGCCTTTCCTGAGCCATTCCTTCATAAAATGCAGCCAGGCCTGACGCCTTTTGAAGCGGAACCATACCGAAAGCTTTTTTCATCATTCTTTCCGTCTCGTCTCCCGCCTGCATACCGCCATCTTTCCACAGCGTCCAGTTAAAGGCGATCGTTTTTCCGTGCCGCAGGCCATTCTCCGTAAGGGATTGCCTGTAAGCGGCGTATGCATCCATAAACGCGTTGCCGGCGGCATAATCAGCCTGCCCGACATTGCCGAGAACGCCGGAAACACTGGAGAACAATACGAAAAAGTCAAGATTGCAGTCTTTGCTGGCTTCATCTAAATAAGCGGTGCCGATCACTTTCGGATCAAGCACTTCCCTGAACTCTTCCTTCGTTTTTTGCAGCAGGAAACGGTCTTGTATCACTCCCGCTGCGTGAATAATTCCGTTAAGCTCCCCGAATTCCGCCGTAATCTCTTTTATCAGCGCTTCATTTTCCCGTCGGTCTGCCGCATTCAGCTTTTTGTAGACGACATTTGCGCCTGAGTCCTGAAGCATAGCAAGCTCACGCTGTTTGGCTTCTGTCAGATTTGAACGGCCGGTCAGAATGATTTTCGGGTGTTTAACGCGACCTGCGATTTCTTTTGCGAACATCAACCCCAGGCTTCCTGCGCCTCCGGTAATCAGATATACGCCTTCGTCCTTCCAGACGGCGCCGCCACCTGCAGGATGCATTTCTTCCCAAGCCTTCACATACCGTTTTTCTCCTGTATAACGGATATGTTTATCATGCGGCCGATGACTGTCGTTTTTCAGTTTTTGAGCGACAGCCGGCATTTCGCCGATTGATTCCATCTCGATGAGCTGACAGTCAAGTTTTCCGTATTCCAGCTCTGCTGTTTTTAACAAACCTGTTAACCCCGCAAACAATTGCTGGCTGCCGTCTGCTGAAATAACGGTCTGAATCAGAATGCGGCCCTGCCTTTTTTCGCTGATGATCCGCCGGATGTGTTCGGCGATTGTCTGCGCGTAGCTTTGGAAGCGTTCAGCGGCTGTTTCACCCTCACCTTCTGCAATCAGCAGTTCGGCGTCTTTCAGGCCGGATGCCGCTTCATCTTTTATACGGCAGGCATCTTCACAAAGTATGATCAAATGCTCATCAGCATGGACAGAAGCTTTCTCGGATGCGGCAGCTTCTTTCCAGACCGGTGCAAACAAGACCTTTTCCGAGCCTGATAGCCGCTGAGCCGATTCTGCATCGCCTTCAAGCACTCTCGTAGAGAATCCTCTCACCTTCACGCAAAGCGCTCCTGTTTCGTCGAACAGGTCAATGTCGGCTTTCTGCACGGAATCACCGGTTTGATATCCTTCATTGAAGCGTGCATGCGCCCGCATAATCGGCGTGCATGCTTTGACGACTTCAAGATATTCCAGCGCAAACGGCAGAATCAGTTTTTGTCCGGAAAACTCCTGCATAATGCAGATCGTCGCCGTCTGAATAGCCGAATCAATGATGCTCGGATGAAGCGTAAATTGTCCGTTCGTATGAGAAACAGAATCCGGAAGCTGTATGTCCGAAAGCACTTCTTTCTCGCCGATAAAGGCGGACTTAATGCCTTGGAAGGCTTTTCCGTGGAACATCCCCCTGCTCCGGCCTTCCCGATAAAAGACCGCCGGATCAAGAATGTCCGCTGTGCATCTGTTTTGTATGGCAGAAAGGCCTCTCTCAGGCTCTCGTTCAGCCTTTATGATTTCGGCACGCCCTTGGCTGTGCAGCACTTCTTCATCGTCAGCGTTTATGCTGTAAATGTCATATGAGATGATGCCGTCCTCTTCAGGGAACAGCGCAATATGGACCTGGCGCTCTTGTTCGTGAACGACGATCGGCTTCATCCAGACGGTATGATGGAGCGTTATTCTGTCTTGGTCTTTTAATAAGCCGCCAAGCGCCCGTTTTACCGCTTCATAAGACATTTCCAAATATGCCGCTCCCGGCAGCACAGCTTTTTCCCTGACCACATGATCCTTCAGGAAAAATTCTGAGCCTGTAAACCGTGAGCTGAACCGCTGAAGGGTTAAATCTGACGTATTTTGCTGCACGAGCGGGTGTAAAACTGAGACTCCGGTGTGTGCGGCAGATGTTTTCTTTTCTGCTTTTTTCGGCCAGTACGGCTCCTTTGCAAACGGGTAGACCGGCACGCTGATTCGTTTCGGATGCTTGTCTTTGTAAAGCTTGTGCCAATTGATGGCGACACCTTTACTCCACATTTCACAGAGCTTCGGTCCTTTTCCTTTCGCAAGCCATTTCTCAATGAGTTCAGCGCTGTCATCATCATCAGAAAGCCAGGCAATATCTTTCGCCTGCTGTTTTTCTCCTCTGAAGCAGCCTGTTACAGCCGGCTTATCATTGATAAAATCGGCAAGCTGCCGCTTCAGCTCCGCAGTGCCGCTTGTGATAAAGGCCGCGCGCTCTTCCATCGCTTCCCTTCCGACTTGGAACGTGTAGGCAAGATCAGCGAGGTCGGCGTCCGTTTTTCTTTCCAGAAAAGCCAGCAGCTGTTTTGCGTACTCCTTCAGGCGATCTTTTTTTCTGGCAGACAACGGAATGATGAACGGACCTGCAGCGTCTGCTGCTTCGGATGCATCCGGATATTGTTCAAAAATCGCGTGTGTGTTTGTTCCGCCAAGACCGAAAGAGCTTAAAGCCATGCGGTGCGCTCTGTTCTCACGGGTTAACTCTTTCTTTTCTTCCGCTACGTAAAACGGAGAGTCTTCTAAATGAAGATTCGGGTTCGGCTCTTTGTAATTGATGCTCGGCGCGATTTCCTGATGATATAAGCTCATGACAACCTTGATGCAGCCCGCCATTCCGGCCGCTGTATCCAAATGCCCGAGATTTGTTTTGACTGAACCGATGCCGCAGTATTGTTTTTTATCTGTATATCGGCCGTACACCGATTGAAGTGCGGACAGTTCGATCGGATCGCCGAGTTTTGTTCCTGTGCCGTGAGCTTCGACGTACGCGATCGTTTCGGGATGGATGCCCGTCTGATCAATGACCTTCTGAATGACCTCAGCCTGTCCTTTGACGCTCGGCGCATAAAATCCGACCTTATCCGCTCCGTCGTTATTGACGCCGATTCCGCGCAGCAGCGCATAAATATGGTCGCCGTCCTTAACGGCATCAGACGCTTTTTTCAAGAGCACGGCGCCGGCCCCTTCACCGCCGATCATTCCGTCAGCAGCCGCGTCAAACGCTTTAATATGCCCGTCGCTCGAAAAATTCAGCCCCGGCTGATGAACATATCCGGCGCTTGATTCCGTATGATGGGTCGCACCGCCGACAAGGGCGTACTTGGCTTCGCCGGACTGCAGGCTTTGAAAAGCCGAATGCAGGCCGATTAACGAAGATGAGCAGTTGGCATGGACAAAATAGCTCGGCCCTTTCAACCCGAGTTTATGAGAAATCATCGTCGGAATCGTACCGCTTTGGGCAAGCACCCATGACACGTAGCCATCCGGCGTTTCCAGCTGTGCTGTCGTCTCCTCCGGCAGCAGGCTGCGGTAAGAGTTCGTGCTGGCAGACATATACACGCTTGTTTCCGGAATTTCTTTGGAGATATATCCCGCATCCTCGATTGCCTTCCATGAATGGAGCAAAAGCATTCTCAGCTGAGGGTCCATATATTCCGCATCTTTCGGTGAAAAGCCGAAGAAACCGGGATCAAACATTTCTTTCCCCTCTAAAACTGATTTAGCCGGAACGAAGCCGGGATGATCAGCCAGTTCTTCAGAAATACCGAATCGGCGGAGCTCCTCTTTTGAAAAGAAGGTGATGCTTTCTTTGCCTTCTTTGATGTTATTCCAAAATTCATAATGATCTTTCGCTCCCGGAAACTCACAGGATATACCGATAACCGCAAGGCTGTCCTCATAATAATCGGGAAATTCTCCCGCCGGGTGTTCCCGGTCTTCTGTATTCACTTTCTTTTGCGGCACAGGAGCCAAAACGGCTTCTTTCGGTTTTTGTTCTATGATGTACCGGCTGATGTCTTTTACCGTCGCGTATTCAAACAGCTCCGTTACACTGAATTCACAATCCAGTTCCTGCGTCATCCGCTCAGTGACAGTCACGGCAAGAAGCGAATCTCCCCCCGCATCAAAAAAGCGGTCATCAAGCTCTATATCTTTGCTATTCAATACATCCTGCCAAATCGCCAGCACCGCCTGCTGGATATGAGATGATGAAAATGTTTGTGTGTCCGGCTGCTTTTCCGTCAGGTCGCGGGCAGCAAGAAGCTTGCGGTCCACTTTTCCGTTCGGTGTGAGCGGCAGCTCTTCAAGACGGATAAACGAAGCTGGCGTCATATAGGACGGCAGCGCTTGTTTCAAATGATTGCGCAATTCCTTTGCAGATGGAAGCGGCTCTCCGTTTTTCAGGATATAAAACGCGCAAAGCTTCTCATTTCCGGAGTGATTGTTCACAACCACTACGCTTTCCTGTACGGCCGGATGGGCATTCAGCCGGCTCTCAATATCTCCGGGTTCAATCCGGTAGCCGCGGATTTTGACTTGGGTGTCCATCCGTCCCATGTATTCAATGCGGCCGCCGGGAAGAAAACGCGCCATATCACCTGTTTTATAAAGCTTTGATCCCAGTTCGAGCCGGTGGCTGACGAAAACTTTATCTGTCAGCTCAGGCTTGTTGAAATACCCTCTTGCCAATCCGTCTCCCGCAATACAAAGTTCTCCCGGCACCCCTTCTAAAACAGGGTTGAGACCGGAATCCATAATATACACACGGGTATTGGCGACCGGGCGCCCGATCGTAAGCGCGCTCTCATTTTCCGTTATACGCTGCACCGCGGACCAGATTGTCGTCTCTGTCGGCCCGAACATATTCCAAGCCTCACTTTTCGTATCGAGAAACTGCTGCTTCAATTGTTCGCTAAGCGCCTCTCCGCCGCAAAGGATTTTCACTTTTTCTTCATTTGACCATCCGGAATGAAAGAGCATTTTCCACGTAAACGGCGTCGCCTGCATGATCGTCGGTTTGTACTCTTGAATCAGCTCTTTCAGCTTCCGTGCGTCTTTTGTGACTTCTGTCTTACAGATGTTGCACTCTGCTCCTTTGATTAAAGGAAGGTAAAGCTCCAGTGCCGCGATATCAAAGCAATATGTCGTGACGGCAAGCAGTTTGTCTTCGGACGAAAGCCCCGGTTCATATGCCATCGAGATTAAGAAATTGGTCAGGGCCCGGTGCGGAATCATCACGCCTTTCGGTTTGCCCGTGCTGCCCGACGTGTAAATGACATACGCCAGATCGTCAGGTGTCACTAACCGCTTCAGCGACGTTCTTTCCGCGGCTGTGCTTTCAATACGAGACCAATCGCGGTCAATGGCAGTTGTCTGCACGCCTCCCCAGTTCAAGGAGTGCTCTAAATCAGCTGTCGTCAGGCACATTGAAATCCTGCTGTCGGCGATCATATATTCCAATCTGTCAGCGGGATAAGAAGGATCAAGCGGCACATACGCTCCCCCGGCTTTTAAAATGCCGAGAAGGCCGACAGCCATATGCAATGAACGGTCTGTATAAATGCCGATGAGATCATCAGGGCCTGCACCGTGCGCCTGCAAATAGAGCGCCAGCTTCGTGCTTTTTTCATCAAGCTCACGGTACGTCAGCTTTTGCTGTTCATACACGACCGCACAAGCGTCCGGCGTTTCTGCCGCCTGACGTTCAAATAATTCATGGAAGCAGGCATCCGGATATTCACGGCTTGTCTCATTCCAAGTCTTAAGAATCATGTGCTCCTCTCTTTTTGTCATGAGAGAAACGTTCTCAAGCGGCATATCCGGATTCGCCGTCAAAGCTTCAGCGGCCTGTACAAATTGGCTGAAAAGTCTGGCCGCCCCTGCTTCGTCGAATAATTCGGTGCTGTATTTAATCGTAAGATCCATGCCTGATGCTTCTTCCCACATTTCAAATACAAGATCATATTCCCCCTCCTGATGAATGTCTTTTACAAACTCACAGGAGAATTCCTTGTATTCATCCAGCATCGATTGATAGCTTGAATGCTGCAGAAAGTTCTGATAGAAAAAGGCATTGCTGAAAACAGGCGAACCGTTCTGCAGGGGTTTCGCACGCACATCACGCACCATTTTCGGAAACGGATAAAAGGAGTGATCCAGTCCGTCCAGAACGGCATCCTGCACCTTTTGAACAAAGTCAGCAAATGTTTCTTTTCGTCCGGCTCTGCTCCGTATAGGAAGCATGTTGAGGAAATGGCCGACCACTCCGTCAAAGCGTTCTTCAGGTCTGACCATTGCAGGCATGCCTGTCACAATATCTTCCTTATCCGTATATTTGCTTAAAAGCACCATATAGCAGCTCAGCATAACGGTAGACAAATGAATCGAACGGGATGCGGCAAACGCCGTTAGATTATTCAGCAGCCGTTCGGAAAGACGGCGTGTCAGCGTATCTTCTGTAAACTCCGGAACGCTGCTGTCCGTGCGCATCGACGGAAGCTGAAGGTCAGGCAGATCGCCCCCGAGCTGTTTCATCCAGTAAGCGCGGGCAGCTTTGCTTTCTTCACCCGCTAAATACCGCTTTTCCCAAGCCGCGAAATCGGGATGAATGCCGGGAACGGCGGCCGCAAACTCTTCTTTTCCCTCCAGCAGCGCCTGATAATGATCCAGCAGACTGTGAATAAATGTAATGGATGAAATACCGTCAAACACGATGTGGTGAATCACCGTCAAAAGATAATGTTCCGCGGCGGATTTTGAAAGCAGCTGCACGCGCAGCAAAGGCCCGCCTTCTTTGACAAACGGCTCTTTCACTTTTTTCCGTATCAGAGCGGAGATTTGTGATTCATTGACGTCAGAAATATCTTCCTCCGAGAATACAAAAGGATCTGCCGATTCTCTGAAATAAAACCCGCCGTCTGTTTCATTCACGGCGCTTTTGAGCATCGGATGCTGCTTTAATACGAGCTGAAACGCCTGTTTCAGTTTCTCTTTGTCGATTCCGGTTGTGAATCGGAAACAGAGCGGGACATGGTATGCAGTCGTTTCAGGCGACATTTTCTGCAATGTCCACAGCCCTTTTTGGACTTCTGAAAGCGCTGGCGCCATTTGCCGTCTCTCCCGTTCTGCCGGCGGTTCGGCTTTTTGGGGATGATGCTCCGCTGACATGTTTGCCGCTTTTTCTGCAGTATAAGCCGCTAAAGCGCCAATCGTCGGGTTTTTGTGCAGCTCTCTTGCCGTCAGCCGGATGTGATACGTTTTTTCAATTGATCTGGCGAGTTTCATCATCTTGATGGAATTGACGCCAAGACTTTGAAACGGCGTATTTGGATCAACGAGCTCATCTGCGATGGAAAGTTCCTCTTTCAGAAAACGGATAAAATCCCGTTCAATATCTTTCTCTGCAGAAGCCGTGTCTGAATTGCCGCCTTCTTGCCTGCTATTATGTAATGAATCAAATTGCCCTTGTTCGAATGAATGTTTCAGCTGAGTGCGCTGGATTTTCCCGATCGCCGTCTTAGGAATGTCTTCTTTTGCGACCGGAAGCAGATAATCAGGGGTAACGCCGATTCTCTGTGTCACGTGCTGGTGAATGTGATGAAGAAGCTTCGTCATGCGGTTCTCATCCAACGGAACAGATGTCACAAAGAAAATCGCCAGCTCATCTGTCGTGCTTTGATTCGGCCGGACGGCGCATGCCGCTGTATAAGACGTTTCAATTTCTGGCAATTCCTCAACGGCTGATTCAATGGCATGGCTGTAATAATTCACACCGTTGATAATGATGGCATCTTTCGTGCGCCCCGTTATCGTCAGGCGGCCTTCACGCAGAAATCCGAGATCTCCCGTTTCAAACCAGCCGTCTTCTGTAAAGACACTCTCATTTAAGTCCGGGCGCTCATAATATCCGCTCGTTACAGTCAGACCGGACACTTGGAAGCGGCCGATTTCTCCTTCTTCCACCACTTGATTGCGGTCATCCGTAATTCTCATATTAAATCCCGGGATCGGCAGACCGATCTCGACGAAACGATCGTCGTCACTCGTGTTTTCCAGTGTAAACTCATCTGAGAAAATAACGCCCGAAGACGTTTCGGACATTCCCCATGCGGGACGGATGGCATTAGCCGGCAGACCGTGCGGCTCTAAAAGCTCCATAATTCTGCGTCCGACTTTCGCAACCGCGGCCTCCCCGCCGTTCAGCATGTAACGCATGGAAGATAAGTCCCATTTCCGCGTTTGAATCTCTTCTGCAAAATCGGCAAGCAGTCCAAAGGCAAAGTTGGGGGCCCACGTGACCGAAGCGCGGTAATGATCAATCAGGTCGAGCCATTTTAAAGGGTCCATCAAAATGGATTCGCTCGGTATGTTGATTTCCTCACATCCGAGATAAACATCACGCAGATGAAGCATTCCGATGCCGCCGACATGGTCAAAAGGCATCCAGTTAAACGTGACATCCTCACTTGTATAGCCCTGCATCTGAATATTTCCTTTGACCATGCAGACGATGTTTTCATGGCTGAGCATCACGGCTTTCGGCGTGCCCGTGCTTCCCGAGGTCAAAAGCAGCATCGCCAAATCTTCCGGACGGGGATGATGACAGTCCGTATCCATTTCGTGCGCACTGAGATCTTCTGCCGCCAAAGCGCAAAACCCGGAAAGCTCCTGCTCCTCCGCCCATTCAGTCATCTCCGGCAGCACGTCACGGCTTGTGATGACATACGGCTGATTCAACAGCATCCAGGCATCTTTCAGTTTTTGCGTCCCGCTGTTCATTTCTGTATAAGCCGGAGCGGCCGCAAGCGGAACCGGGATCGCTCCTAAAAAAACACAGCCCCAAAAAGCAGGAATCAGCTGGGAATTGTCACTGAGCTGTAATATGACTTCATCCTGAGCCTTCACTCCTGATTGGCGGAGCCCTTTCACAATCGAAAGAGCGATCTTTTTCAGGCCGCTGTAAGTCTGGTACACTTTGGTGCCGTCAGGCTGAATATATGTGATGCCCTTTCGATCTCCCGCTGCCGCGGCGGTTTTGTGCAGGATTTCAGGAATCGTCATCGGCTGATCCGCTGAAAGCCGCAATGATTTTCCATAGCTGACAGATGGCTTGAGTAACCCGCTTGCCTTCATATCACTTTTCATAGAGCTGCCTCCATTTCATCTGTATGTAAGATGTATGTCTTATACTCCGTACATCGTCGTGATTCGTTTTTTCACTTCATCATCATGAAACGTCTCATCGTGCATGATTAACTCCTTCTCAATGACGGCCGGAAGCTGCTCGCGAAACGGCGTCACCAAGTGCCTTTTCAATGTAATTAAAGAGTTTCTCGGTTTTTCCGCAAGCTCACGGGCCAATTCCTGCGCATAGTCTAGTACTTCCTGCCGCGGAAGCACCGGAAAAGGCACCCCTCTTTTCTCCAGGTCACCGCCGCGGTAGTGGCCGCCGTTTAACAGCATTTCATGGCCGAGGCTTGCCCCAAGCTTCTCCGGAACGATAAAGGTAGCGCCCATTCCGGGGGTGAAACCGTATTTCATAAAGTTTGCGGTATACACGCTTTCTTTGCTTAAAATGACAAAATCACTGAAAAGCCCCATGACAAACCCGCCTCCGATTCCGTGGCCCTGCATGGCGGAAATGACGGGAATATCACATTCCAGCGCCAAAGAGTACATGCGGTCTTCCGTAAACTTCGTGATGCCCTGCTGAATCCTGAGCAGGCCTTCCTGTGTGCCTCCGGAAGCAAAGTAATGGCCGTATCCTGTTAAAATCACAGCTTTATAGACTGACGATTTTTTTATACGGGTGAATGCTTCCATCAATCCATCCGTCAGTTCTTTGGAGAAGGCGTTTTTATGGGCTTTATCCTGCATTGTCACTTGGATAATATCCGGTTCAATTTCGAGCAGTTCAACTGCGGCGTTCGGCATGATATCCTCCTAACTGTTCTCCGTTTCCCAAGGAAGCCGCCCCGTTTCTGCATAACGGAAGATGGCTGATTGGTTATCCGGATCTGAAAACATCGCTTGATTTTCGGCTAGAGCAATGGATTTCGAACGATGAACAAGGTCGTTTAAGGAATCTATGTATTTTTTATAGCGGATGACTGCTTTTTTCGACAGCGGACGAAGGCGCAGCAAATGCTTTCTCAGCTCTGTTGCTGAGTCCGGGACGCATACGTCACAAAGTCCCCATTCAAGCGCCTGGCGTGCCGGCACGGGCTTTGTCATAATCGTCATATAATGCGCCTTTTGAAATCCGATTCTTTGAATTAAAAACGGCAGAACGCAGGCCGGATAAAGTCCGAATAACAGTTCAGATAAACTGAACGAAGCACTCTCCTCTGCAATGACGATATCGCACGCGGCGGCAAAACCGACACCTCCCGCATTTACTTTTCCGCGGACGCGGGCGATTGTGATGTACGGCCCGGATTTTAATGCCAGCCACAAACGGTAAAGCGGCTCCTGCGATTCAGCATGCTGCATTCCCTGCCTCATTTTCCGGTACATCTCATCAAAATCCGCCCCGAAACAAAATACCTCCGGCTGCCCTTCAAGCACTACGGAGGTCACGGAGTCTTCACATTCAGAAAGAACGTGCAGGCATTCCTCCACTAAACGCTCATTAATCGTATTGTTGGCTTCAGGCCGATCAAAGGTGATGAAGCAGACATTTTGCTGAAAACGGACGTTTATCGTTTCATAGGTCACGATATCCACCTGTATTTCCGATGAAATTCCGTGATTTCTTCCAAATACAAACGAGGGCTTCCGGCATGATGGTCTAAAATGTTCGGAATCATATTCATATCCAATTTGACATTCCGGGTTCCGAACTTCACCAGACCGCTGCCTTTAAACAATTCTTCATACTCCTCCATGGACAGCCTGTACCTGTTGTTCAGGTGCTCTTCTATTTTGAAAGAATGCTGCCGCGTTTGTCCTTCAGGCGTCACAACGCCGCTGTAAAATTCTGAACAGCACCCGGAGCCGTACGAAAAACAGCCGATCCGCTTAGAAGTGTCGAATGCCCCTTGGTCAATCGTGCTTGCAAGAGCCAGTAAAGAGGCTGCTCCCATAATGTTTCCGACTCTTTGGCAGTAGCGGAGCCCCGGCTCTACTCTGGTTTGAAAATCCTGTTCAATTTCAGCGTTTTTCGCTTTTGCAAGCTTGCGCATCATCGTCCGGTGGGCCCCTTTGACCATGCCGCCAAACGGTGTATGGAAGGCAAGATAGTGAAACGTCTCTTTGTAGTCAGCGCCCGGCACACGGTTTTTGTACTCGCGAAAAGTCTGTTCACAGCAATCGAGATAAGACATCAATGACAAGTCGGCGTCACCGGCTTCACTGTCCGGGATCGGACGGCATGTATCCATCACCTCATAGCCGTAATAGCCGTTGGCGCCCGCATCCGCCTGAAATACGATTGGATTTTCACCGATCAATAAGGCGACGGCACCCGCTCCGGCGCTCGGTTCTGCGTAAGACCAATCCTCGCTTAACGCATCGCCGCCTTCGGCAATTAAAAACCGGGAAATATCCGTCGCGACGACAAGCGCCTTCGCTCCGGGAGATGTCTGCGACAAAATAAAGTTAAGCGCCATCTGCAAACCCGCCGTTCCTGAATAACAGGCTTGCTTCAGTTCAAATAAACGGCAGTTCCGGTTGAGGCCTAAGTAATCATGAATATATGTACTGAGTGATTTTCCGAAGTCGATGCCGGACTCCGAGCAGGTAATCAGCAGCTCGATTCTGTCTTTTTCAGCCTCTGTCAATCGGTCGATAATCGGCTTTGCCGCGTTAACGCCGAATGTGACGGGGTCTTCGTACGGAAGCGCCACCGCTTTTTCTTTCATCAGTAAATTCTCAAATCTGGCAGGGTCTAAGTTTCTGTACTCCGCCAGCTGCATGACATCAAGGTATGCTGTCCCGCCAAACACATTTATCGCTTCTATTCCGGCAGCCGCCATGAACTTCGCCTCCAATATGAATTTTGAGTTTCCGATTATTTCACCGTTTTATCAGACAGCCTGTACCTTTTCATAAAGCTTTGCTGCCAATTCGCCGATGTTTGACACTCCCGTCAGCTCAACACGCGGGATCTGCAGTGATAATTCTTCAAGCATCATCGTGATAATTTCGGCGCGGTCCACTGAATCCGCCCCCAGATCAACTAACCGGTCTTCCTGTGAAAGCTGTTCGCCTTCTAAATCAGGCAAAACCTCGTAGATTGTGTTCTGCAGCAATTCAAAGATTTTTTCTTTACTCATTGTCAGTTCCTCCCTGTTTCATCTTTTATGAATATTCCATGTTTTCAATCTATCATTTCGTCTTGTCAACACGTTTGCAAAAATGAACCTAACTTCTGATTCAAAAGCGAGGCCGTCTCTTCCATAAGCCGCATGCCGATATCATCGGCATGGCGGTTTTTCCAGGACTCAAGCTCCGTACCTTTCACCCATTGATTAAAGGCGCCTAATGCCGGGCCGCAATGAATCTGGAAGTCTACCTTGGCATCCGGGTCTCCTTTAATCGCCGAAGCAGAACTTTGCCTGAAATACCATTTGAATATGAGCGCCATTTTCTGTTTCGGATTCCGTTCGGCTTTTGAAATGTCTTCATTCGAATAATGAGCCTTCACTTTGTCATAAATACTGCTTACACTTGCCTTAAAATACTTCTCTTCTATTTGTCTGAGTGTCTTTTCATCAATTTCTTCAATTGAGCGGTGACGCTGATACAGTTCATGCAGCTTAGAGGCGCGGGTCGGAAAGAACAGCCCTTTCTTTAATACCTGCACCTTGCTGCCTGATTCAAACATATCGCCGGCCGGCGCGTAGGCCGTATCCTGTACATTCATCTGCTGCAGGAGGTCCTTTACGAGGCCGCTCGTCGCTGCCTCAACGGTGCATTGGTTAATAGATCCGGTCACAATAAAATCAGCGCCAAGCATAAATGCGGCCATGGCAGCCTCGGGCGTTCCGATTCCCCCTGCGGCTCCGACGCGGACGGTTTTGCCGTATCGGTATTTTTTCATCATGTCATCTCGTAAACGGATGATCGCCGGCATGAGACTGTAAGCAACTCCGCCGTCAGTGTGGCCGCCTGAATCAGCCTCTACGCAGATGTCATGCGCAACGGGTATTTCTCTCATCAGACTTGCTTCTTCAGGGGTAATTTTGTTTTCGGCTGCAAGTTTCTGCAGAATGTGATCAGGCGCCGGGCTGAGAAACGCTTCCGCTACTTCCGGACGGGACAGCTTGGCGATAATCCGCTGACGCGCTATTATTTGTCCGCCGGCACCGCGTTTTAACCCCTTAGCGCGAAACCTTACTAAAGCGGGAGTAACCGTTAAAAACGCTGATGCTTCCAAGTTCTGAACCCCATGCTTCAATAAAAGATCAATCATTTTTTCTTCTGAATCTGTATGCTTCATGTTATGTACAATATTTATGCCGAAGGAACCGCCGTCACGAAGCTCATGCTGAATTGACAAAATGGCGTCCTCGACGTGCGCGATGTTCAAACCGCCCGTTCCGAAAAAGCCCATCATTCCTTTTTCGGCCAGTTTGACGACCATTTCCTTCGAAGAAATTCCGCGGTACATGCCGCCGGCCAAGTAGGCGTATTTCAATTGATAATCGCGCTTAAACTCTTCATTTCCTAAAGACACCGCCGTAATTGAGCTTTTTCCAGTCTCAGCCGGGACTTTGATTTCATCTGTTATCGGATCCGCTTCAGCCGTAATTCTTTGAATCAGCCCCGTCAGCACTTTTCCGGG
This sequence comes from Bacillus sp. A1, assembly GCF_042296235.1. Classification (NCBI taxonomy): domain Bacteria; kingdom Bacillati; phylum Bacillota; class Bacilli; order Caryophanales; family Bacillaceae; genus Bacillus; species Bacillus sp. A1. The sequence goes on along the minus strand of NZ_CP141181.1, from coordinate 1,771,646 downwards.
ACCGATTTCCTCAAAGCTCATGTTCTTTCTTCCCATTAAGAAACGGATACTGTCAGTCCAGTTCACCGATCCCGTTATTTGTCCGGTGAGTGTCTCTTTCAACTCTCTCTGCTCATAGGGTCTTGCCGTCACATTTGAAATGACCGGAATGGACAGCGGCTTAAAATGGAAAGACTCGATAAACCGTGAAAATTCCTCCTTCGCTTCCAGCATGTATCTGGAATGAAAGGCGCCGCTGACATTTAAGCGGTGAACCATTTTTACGCCGTTTACGGCTTCAAAAACGGATGCGGCTTTTTCAATATCTTCTTTATAGCCGGAAATGACAATTTGCTGCGGTGTGTTCATGTTGGCGATATCAATCATATCCAAGTGATTTTCTCTTAAAACATCCGTCACCTGCTCATGAGTCAGGCCGATCACCGCTGCCATGCCGCCTCCTTTTGCGCGGCTCATCAGTTCGCCCCTTTTTTTGACCAGCTGTAAGCCTTCTTCAAAATCAAAGGCTCCCGAAGCGTATAACGCGTTATATTCGCCCAAACTGTGTCCGGCGGTAAAATCCGGTTTCAAGCCGGTTTCTTCTGTTTTTTTCAAATAACTGAGGGCATTGACGACATAGAGCGCCGGCTGAGTGAACTGAGTCTGATTGAGACGTTCTCCGTCCCGGCACAGCTCCTGAATGGAATATCCGAGAATGTGATCGGCCTTTGCGGTTAATTCAGGATAGCGGCCGAACAGGTCCTCTCCCATCCCGATTTTTTGCGAGCCTTGGCCTGGAAAAACAAAGCTGATCATCTTACAGTCTCCTTCCGGGCGGTGATAAAATGCTGTCTTCTATTTGCTGCAAATGTGTTTGTTCTTTATGAAACGGCGTCATAATGGCATGGATGCGTTCAGCCGATCCCGCAGGAAGAATCTGTTTGGCAAATGCGGCCAATGTTCCGGAAGGCCCGGCATCGATATACAATCCTTTTTGGCGGCTGTCTGCGAATTGAAGCGCTTCACGGAATCGAATCGGCTTTCTTACGATATCCCAGAAAAAGTCCGCTTGTATATCGGTCTCAGCCTCTCCGGTCGCACTGGAGATGTACGGTATAAATGGAGTCCGGATTGATTTCTGAGCTAAAAAGCGCTTGTACGGCTGTTCCGCCTGATCAACCAGCGCTGAGTGAAACCCGTAAGATACCGGCAATAGCTGATGAGGAATCTGCTTTTCTCTCAGATCGTCCATGATCCTTTTGATATGTTCCCGCTCTCCCGAGATGACAAAGTGAGAATGATAGTTTACAGATGCCAATTCACTATGTTCGCCGAGCAGCGGATCATCTTGATATAAAGCCGGATCACCCAGTATCGCAAGCATGCTGCCGTTACGGCAAGTTTCCGTAACGATTCGGGCCTGTTCCAGCACGCAATCTAAAGCATCCTCGGCGCTCAGCACGCCCGACACAGCGGCCGCTGCATACTCTCCGAGGCTTGCTCCGATCACATAATCGGGACGTATGCCTCTTTTCTCCAAAGCATATGCAAGTGCGTACTCAGCCATAAAAATGGCAGGATGGCTGAAAAGAAGGCGGTCAAATGGATCAGACAGACGATTGCCTGTATGATACATCTCTTTAAGGACAGAGTAACCGAAACGGCTGACTGCAAAATCGTCCAAGTCAAGCATTTTCTGCCGAAAAGCGGCGTTATGTGCAAACAGCTCTTTCCCCATTTGATAGTATTGGGAACCCTGTCCAGAAAACATGAAAACAATTGGCTGGTTCATTTGTTCTCCTTTTTGCTGCTTATTTTTTTAAAATATTGATTTGTGAGTTTTTCGTGATGTCGTGTGCAGGTGAAGTGGTCGTGATGTTGTATGGCTGGCACTATTGTGTGAGATAAGAATTTTGACTTGCGTTCCGCTACATGGCGGGTGAAGCTTCAGTTTCTTTTTTGATGCGGTGAATAAGCCCTGTCAGCACATGGCCCGGGCCGATTTCTTCAAATTCCATCCGCCCTTTGTCCAGCAGATAGCGGATGCTGTCGTTCCATCGCACTGAATGGTCGATCTGATCGGCCAGAACGGAGTGGATTCCGTCTTGCTCATAAGGTCTGGCATGCACATTAGAAATGACGGGAATTGATATAGCAGAAAAATGAAATGACTGTAAAAATTTTTCGAACTCTTGTTTTGCTTCACTCATATACCTCGAGTGAAAAGCGCCGCTTACGTTTAACGGATGAAACATCGTAACGTCTTTTAATCCTTCGAATACGGTTTTGGCTCTTTCAATGTCTTCTTTGCGTCCGGATATGACAACTTGGTGAGGAGAATTCATATTGGCAATATCAATCGTATGTAATCCGTGCGTTTGAAGGGCGTCTGACACTTGAGCTGCAGTTAACCCCATAACGGCGGCCATTTTTCCGTCAGTGGCCATACTCATTAATTCGCCTCTTTTACGGACAAGCTGCAGGCCGGTAATAAAATCAAAAGCACCTGCTGCAAACAGCGCATTATATTCTCCCAAACTGTGGCCGGCCACATAATCCGGCTTTATGTCATTGTCTTGGATTTTTTTCAAATAGCTTAACGCGTTTACAACATATAAAGCAGGCTGAGTGAACTGCGTCTTGTGAAGATTGGAATACGGATTCTCAAGACAAAGCCGTTTCATGGAATATCCGAGTGTTTCATCAGCCTGCTCCGTTAAGTCTTTAAATTCATCAAACAATGAGCTCCCCATTCCCTGCTTTTGAGAACCTTGTCCGGGGAATAAGTATGTGATCATTTTCTCAGCCATCCTTTCTCGGATTCAGATAAGAAGCATGTTCAAGTTGATAGTAACTTCACAAAAATACCATGTCAAGTTAATTTATCCTATGCGAACTCCTGAATAATGCCTATTTTTCCCTGCCGGAAGTCGGGCTCAGGGCTTTCGGAACAGGCGTAAGCAGAATGTCCCATCCGGCCTGCCCGGCGTTCTCTTCCGCAAACTCCCGTTACTCAGCTATTCATCACCAGAAATCTAGTAATAACTACCATTCCATTTCAGAAGTTCCTTGCCTCAAAAGGAAAGCTAGTTAGATAGAACTAAATTACTCATTACTTAAAATGAAACAGCCCTTTTTGATTTTTTCTGTTGCGAAAATTCACGAAATGTTCTTTTTTTTCAATCTGAAAGTAAATATTGTTTTTCAAAAGACTCTCCATTTTTTGACCCGGCTTCTCCCCGAAGGAGTGCCCCGGATACACACGCACATGCGGCGGAATGGAGGCTTTGATCCTCTGTATACTGTGAAACATATCTTCAGCTGAGCTGCCCCTGTCCTCACATATACCGCACCCTTCTGTAAACACGGTGTCACCGGTAAAAAGATGATCAGATAGCAAATAGCACATTCCCCCGGCCGTATGTCCCGGGGTCAGTATACTTCTGATGATAAACCCTCCGGCCGCAAAGGTTTGGCCGTCTTCAAGCGCTATTAAGTTTCTGCACCGGAATTGATAGAAATCGATTTCCGCCGACGACATGTATATATCAGAATGATAGATTTGCTGAAGCGGCTCCGCCAAGTTTACATGGTCATAATGCGAATGTGTTAATAAAATAGCTGATAAATCAACATCCAATTCATGCAGTTTATCGGTTATTTTATCGATTTCCCAGGACGGGTCCACCGCTATCGCAGATTTTTTTGAGCGGTTTGCGATAATATAACAATAGTTGGACCACATCTGGTGATAAGTTTTGATTTGATGCACTTCATATGTATGAACCATTGTCACCATTCCCATTTAAAAGATCCGGGCAGACTGCTGCCGCCGCCCAGCCGACTGTAACCACTTTACCAGATGACACCACGTTTTTCCATGGATTTTCCGGTAAAGATAAAAAACTGCTCAAATCAACCAAAAGAACGAGCCTCCGGTTTTTAAAATTTGTTATCGTAATATATAAGGAAATAAGATTATTCATTTACATGAATACTTTAGGAGATTTTATTCAGAAAATGAAGGATGAATATGGGTTTCGGATAAAAAGAAAACAAATTGAGCTTTTGTTTTGAAAAGCAATTGTCGAAGTAGCCTGAGAGGATAATCAGTCTTTAAATGACATTCAATCTAGATTCTTATTTCAATCCTTTTCTTCAAGATAACCTAAACCGATACGGCTTCCCCAAAATATATCAGAATACCTTAGCTCCTTACCCGAATTTAAATGTTATGCTTATGAGTTGGCATTAACGCACAATTCCGAATTAGAAAAATACGACGTAATTCACACACAAGATGTTGTTTCCTCACTTCACTTTCTTGGAACAGCCGGAGCATTCTCCCCTGAGTAATCTTTTATGCTAGAGATAAAGCATCTTCTGGACCAAACGGCACGTACGCCGCTTGATGGATTACTTAAACTCTTATGTTTCCTCTTTAAACGGGACTATTGTTGGTGATTATCAAATTTAACCTGTGTTAAGCTTTAGACGGGAGGTAATTATGGAAAATAAAAGAAACGCTGAACCGAGCCCAAAAGCTATAAAAATTCTAACTTGCATCATTCCTATAGTTTTAATAGGACTTATCCTTGTTCTTAAGAATATTAATACCGCAGCAGCAGAAATTTCATTTTATATCGTTGCTGTCGGTGTGGTTCTCTTAGTGGTTTTCAGTTTGATCAAAAACAGAAAAAACCGCAGGAAGAACTAAATGTAAGGGGGGCTAATTACTAGTCCCCTTTGACTTGCACATTGTCATCTCACTAAATTCCAATTTGATTTAAATTCTTCCCCCATCTCCCTGTGAATTTGTAAGAGGAGGTACTCGTATAACCCATGATAATCATGTAGCTTTCCGATTAATCATTTGACCCTTTAAACATTGGAGGAAACATTAAAACAAGTTTAAATCTTGGTTCCCCCTGATCTTGCTCATATATTTTAGACGGGAAAACGGATTCCATCAAGCATTGGCTGCAATCAGCCCTATAGGTATGATTGGGACGGGAAAAGTCTTAAAGGAAAACGCTGGAACAGGAAAACCTTCTAACCTGTTCAGAGGAGAAAATTTCCCCTATGCTGCAAAAAGGGAAATGGCATCAGCAAATCTTATATATCACCTGAAACCGGAAACTTAATACCTGCTAACAAAAGTGGACTGTATAAAGGTCGTCAGGTAACTGTAACAGAACATATTTTAGGAGGATGTAGAAGAGGCAGAAAATCAAATAGCCCATATACCAGCTTTACAGTCAACAAAAAGATTGCAAAAGGTTACGGGGAACATACTATTGAATTGGACATATCCTCTCTTCGAAAAGCAATACGCTCTGGTAAGCTAAAAGGAGTTGCCATCCTTAACCCTAAACAAATTGAGAGACTTATAAAAAACGATACGAGACAAACAGACAATTGGAAAAATAAAGCCCTCAAATGGACAAATAGAGATACTGAGTATTTTGTTAAAGGTGAGATACCAAAAGAATGCTTCAAAATGTTTTCTAAGGAGTGACGCTTATGTTTCTTTACTATCAAAATGAGTGTTTAGGTAAAATTGAAGGGGTTGCAGTAGAAGGGCCTTGGGCTTATGGCAAGATTATCCCTAATGACAAGATGGAAAACTTCAAGGACTTCTTTAGAGCTGTAGTAGATGAAGATGACCCCTCTGCAATTGAGAAGTTTGACGATAATCTATTAGACGATGATAATTGGTTTATTGTTGACGATGAGCAAAAAAGAGTAGGAATTTCCCTGCCCGGAATCTATGAAGAAGATAACGAAATAAATTGGAGATGGAGATAAATCGGATTAGGGTCCTCATAAAGAGAGGGCCCTTTTTGATTTCAACTCCGCAACTTTCGTCGTCGGACCAACAGGAAAATGCAGCACATACACCTCATCTAAAACAAAATGGTGTGCCGTTATCGTGCCATAATCGTGCCATTTTTCTCATTCTAAATACTATTCTTAAATTCTTAACTCTAATTAGCTAACAACAACTATTATCTTCCTTAACGCTATTCAGAATAGTATCGCGATCCTCTTTCTTAATCCCTATCTTTTTAAGAGTACTACCCATAACCTCGTCCCAACCAATATTGTGAGGAGTTTCTGAGTAAAACCTATAGGCTTTTTTATACCTTTTAGGTTTAATCTCCATATTTTCTAATACAAAAGTTAATCTTAATCTATCCATTATTTCCGTACTTGGACCATAGCAAGTTGCCAAAATGCGCCATATAAAATAAAATGCTCTATATCTTTCTAGTACTCTTTTACTTTCATTATCATCTATTATCTTAAGTTTTAAAACTGAATTTAACAGTTCTTCAACTAATTCAAGCAATCTTTCTTCTTTCAATGATCCTTTTCCGTCCTCTATAAATTTCACGCTTTCTATTGACTCACAGATTGAAAGTATTTTAGGCGTCGCATATTTCAAATTATTTCTTGTATGGAAGTATATATCTTCTAACCAATGTTTATAAATTTGTTCTGCTGAAATATCACGTCTAAATAAAGAATTGTATTCATAAAAACTAAAGATCTTATAAAGAATAGGCGAATATAGTTTTTCATATGTATTCCTTTTAGAAGCAGAGCTCTCTCTCCTATTAAAAAAGAAGTGTGCTAAAAACCCGCCCAAGCCTGCAGAAAGTAAAGTTCCTACAGAAGTTATAAATGGTTGCCAAAAACTTATATCATCCACATGTTTACCCCCCTATAAAAATCAATTATAACATTTTTCCAATTAATCATAACTTATAGACTGTGCAACTGCCCGAGTTCCGTCAGCCCTTGCCACCCTTGTTTTCAAGCAATATCCCTAAAATGAATTCCACGTATGCTTTTTGAAGAGAATTAATAAAAATATGCAGAAAAAAAGACTCATCTTGTTTATGAGATGAGCCTGCTTATATTTTAAATTTCTTCATGGCGTTGTTCATGGCATCCTGGTTAATTCCAATGTATCGAAGGGTTGTCCGCTGGTCAGAGTGGTTGAAAATCTCCTGCAGCATGGCAACGTCTTTTGTTTGCCTGTAAAAATGGTATCCGAATGTTTTCCTCAGCGTGTGTGTGCCTATATCATCCAAACCGACATACTCAGCGGCAGCCCTTAAAATTTTATAGGCCATCGACCGGGAAATAGGCTTGTTGATCCCTTCGCGGCTTTTGAAAAGATATTCAGCATTAATCGGTTTGATAAATACCTAAACAGCTAAAAATCAGTGGGCAAAATGTGGGCACGAGGGGTACATCCCACACAGAACCCTTCTACATCACACGCTTAAACATCTTCTCCATCTCATACGTGCTGTGGTGGATAATGATCGGCCGGCCGTGCGGGCATGTGAACGGGTCTGTCGTTCGGCGCAGGTCGTCCAAGAGCGCTTTGATTTCATCGTTTCGCAAATGGCGGTTCGCTTTGATTGAGCCTTTGCAGCTCATCATAATGGCCGCTTCCTCCCGCAGTTTTTTAATATCGATCTGTTTGGCGTCAAGCACCTGCTGAATGATTTCTTCAATCAGTTCAGCTTCTTCCCCTTTTGGAAACCAGGCCGGATGGCAGCGGACGATGTAGCTGTTCGTGCCGAATGCTTCTAAAAACACTCCGACGCTTTCAAGCTCATGCTGATGCTGGTCAATGATCAGCGCTTCATTTGCCGCGTAATGAAAGGTGAGCGGCACGATCATGTCCTGTACTTCAGGCTCGACCTGCCCGACTTTCTCCCGGAAATATTCGTATTTAATCCGTTCTTGTGCCGCATGCTGGTCAATGATATACAAGCCGTTTTCGTTTTGGGCTAAAATATATGTCCCGTGCATTTGGCCGATCGGATACATCACCGGAACTCTTTCTTCACGTATTTCTTCAGAGACAGCTTCCGGTTCCGGAGTATCGGAAACAGGCGCTGCCGTTTCCGGCATGCCGAGCTCCGGCGGCACTTCGTGATCCGCTTCATTCGGGAGAATCTCTTCTTCTATTATTACCGGCTCAGGCTCTTTTACGACCGAACTCAGCTTCATTGGTGAGTAAGACGGCTCCGGCGTTTTTTCAGGAAGTTTCCGCTCAGGCGCGCTTTCCTCGAATGTCATAAATTGCTGTTCGTTTTTGGCCGGTGCCGGCGCTGATTTTTTCGGGAGCTGGGCGCTCGGAATAAGCCGCTGCTTTTGAAACACTTCCTTTATCCCGTCACGGATCAGCTCATGCAGCTCCGTCTCTTTGCTGAGGCGGACTTCAAGCTTTGAGGGATGTACATTGACATCGACCAAAATCGGGTCCATCGTAATTTCGATAAACGTAATCGGATGGCGGCCGATCGGCAGAAGTGTGTGATAGCCCTCATGCACCGCTTTTACAAGCGGGAAATTCTTAATGTATCTTCCGTTAATGACAGATGACATGTAGTTTCTGGATGCACGCGTGATTTCCGGAAGCGCAATGTAGCCCTTGACTTCAAAATCAAGCGAGCTGACATGGAGCGGTATCATTTTTTTCGCAACCGCCGTCCCGTAAATTGCGGCCAGCACATGGCGCACGTCCCCGTTACCGTTTGTCTGCAGCAGATTTTTCCCCTGATGACGGAGACGGATCGATACTTCCGGATGCGCAAGAGCGATCCGGTTAACAACATCCGTAATATTGCCGAGCTCCGTATGCACGGTTTTCATATATTTCAATCTGGCGGGTGTATTGAAAAACAGGTTGGTAACGATAATCTCCGTTCCTTTTCTGCTGGAGGATTTCTGTTCAGAAATGATATTCCCGCCCTGAAGAATGAGATGGGTGCCCGCTCCCTCGCCGATGCTCGTTTTGATTTCCAGATGAGAAACAGACGCGATACTTGGCAAAGCTTCTCCGCGGAAACCGAGTGTTCTCACCCGGAACAGGTCGTTTTCATCTTTGATTTTACTGGTCGCGTGGCGGCGGAAAGCCCGCTTGCAATCATCGGTTTCCATCCCTTCGCCGTTATCGAGCACCCGAATCGACGAAAGCCCCGCTTCCTCTATGTCGATTTCAATGACTGTACTGTTTGCGTCGATGGCGTTTTCCACCAATTCTTTAACGACTGAGGCAGGCCGTTCGACTACCTCGCCGGCCGCTATTTTATTTGAAAGTTCATCTGAGAGCTGGATGACTTTTGCCAAGTCCGTCACCTCTTTCTATTTTAATTTTTTTTGCAGCTTGTACATTTCGTTCATCGCTTCAAGCGGCGTCATATCGAGAATATTGATTGACTTAAAGGCTTCAAGCACTTGTTTTTCTTTATTAGAAACAGCCGGTGCCTTCTGTTCTTTTTCACCGTCAGCAAAAAAGGACAGCTGTGCCGGTTCTTCTCTGACGGCGGACTTTTTCTCAGATACCGCCGGAAGCTCCGGTTTATCTCCTGACTGCTCAAGCTGTTTTAAGATCTCCTGCGCGCGGCTGATCAGATCATCCGGGAGCTCGGCAAGCTGGGCGACATGAATGCCGTAACTTTTATCTGCGGCTCCTTCTTTGATTTGATGGAGAAACACGACCGTTCCGTTATATTCCTCTGCGCGCACATGAACGTTTTTCAGCTGAGGAAGCTTATCTTCAAGCACCGTCAGCTCATGATAATGCGTGCTGAACAGTGTTTTAGCGCCGATATGATCGTGAACATATTCAATAATCGCCTGTGCCAGCGCCATTCCGTCGTACGTTGATGTCCCGCGGCCGATTTCATCAAACAGGATCAGGCTGTCTTTTGTGGCGTTCACAATCGCGTTTTTCGCTTCCAGCATTTCCACCATAAAGGTGCTTTGTCCGGAAATCAAATCATCCGCTGCCCCGATTCTCGTGAAGATTTGATCAAAAATCGGCAGAACCGCTTCTTTTGCGGGCACAAAACAGCCGATCTGGGCCATGATCGATAGAAGTGCGATCTGTCTCATGTACGTGCTTTTACCTGACATATTCGGACCCGTAATCAGGAGCATTTCCCGCGAATCGCCCATCAGGCAGTTGTTCGGGACGTATTCTTGACTGTCCATCACCTTTTCAACGACGGGGTGTCTCCCTTCAATGACTTTTACTTCATTATCAGAAAAGACGGGCTTTGTGTAATGCCTGTTTTCACTGATCGTAGCAAAGCATTGCAGTGCGTCCAGCTCACTCATTTGTTTGGCAAGACGCTGCAGACGCGGAATAAATTGTTTCACCTTTTCACGCAGTCCGGCAAAAAGCTCATATTCCAGCTCGCAGATGTTATTTTCCGCTTCTAAAATAAGCGCTTCTTTTTCCTTCAATTCCGGCGTAATGTACCGTTCGGCGTTTGTGAGGGTCTGCTTCCGCTCATACCGTCCGTCTTCAAGCAGATGAAGGTTTGCTTTTGTGACTTCAATATAATAGCCGAACACTTTATTGAAACCGACTTTTAATGAACGGATGCCCGTATAAGCGCGTTCCTGCTGCTCCAGTCTGGCAATCCAGTCTTTACCGTTTTTGCTGGCGTCACGGTACTCATCGAGCTTCTGATGATAGCCGTCTTTAATTAAATTGCCTTCTTTTAACGATAACGGCGGGTTTTCATGAAGGGCTTCTTCTAACAGGTCAAGCAAATCTCCGCACGGATCAATCAAGCCGGCGCGTTCTTTTGCTTTTTTATGGTTAAGAGACCCTACAAGCTCTTTGATGCTCGGCACTTGTTTTAAAGATTCTTTCAGCTGGATTAAATCCCTTGCGTTGACGTTTCCGAATGCGACCCGGCCCGCCAGACGTTCTAAATCGTATACTTCCTTCAGGCGCTCGCGCAGATCTTCACGCTCAAACAGATGATTGATCAGCGTCTCGACCATTTCCTGGCGTTCTTCGATTTGGGATGCCCTAATCAGCGGGCGGTCAATCCATTGTTTGAGAAGCCGGCCGCCCATTGCTGTTTTCGTCTCGTCTAAAAGCCAAAGCAATGACCCTTTTTTGCTTTTCGAACGGATCGTTTCCGTCAGCTCAAGATTCCGTTTTGAATACAGGTCAATTTTCATCGCTTCTTCCAATTCATATACTTGAACCGGCTGCAGATGATCCAGGCTCCGTTTTTGCGTTTTCTGCAAATACGTATATAAACGCATAAACGTCTCTGTCAGCTCTTCGCCCGGCAAGTGCTTTGCGATTTCAATGCGTTCTGTTATTTCCCCGTCTTCGATGGAAATCGTGGCGCCGCACCGTTCTTTCAGCTGAGCAGCTGTATGTTCGTTAAACTTGCTCGATACGACAATTTCCCTTGCGCCGACTGAGTAAATTTCTGACATGACATCCTCAATCCGCTCAATAAATACGGCCAGGTTTTCTCCGGTCGTTAAGTCCGATAAAGCGAGACCGTATCCGTCACGGAATTCGGAAACGGAAGCGATAAAGTTGTTTTCCGACTCGTGGATGCCTTTTCCATCCATCACGGTTCCCGGTGTGATCAGCTGGACGACTTCTCTTTTCACAACGCCTTTAGCCGCCTTCGGATCTTCCGTCTGCTCACAGATCGCCACTTTATAGCCCTTTTTAATCAGCTGTTCAATATAAGCCGCCGCGGAATGATACGGCACGCCGCACATCGGAATTTTATCAGCCGAACCTCCGTCTCTGCTTGTCAGTGTAATTTCAAGCTCTTGTGACGCTTTTTTTGCATCTTCAAAAAACATTTCATAAAAGTCACCAAGCCGAAAAAATAAAAAGGCATCTTGGTGCTCTGCCTTTATCTTCAAGTATTGCTGTATCATAGGCGTGTAACTAGCCATCATTTAATCCCTCACTATGTATCTTCTCTTATCCGAATCCCATTATAACATAAACAAAAGAGTGATATCTTTATATATAAAAAAGAGACTTGGGGTGTTAAACTCCCCTAGCCTCAACTTATTCTTCAGGATCTCCGACTAAAAATTCAGGGTTAATGTCCTCTAATTCTTCATCAAGATCGTCTTCCCAATCATCATCATCGTCTTCTTCCCAGTCAGGATTGACTTCGACGACGACTTTCGTTTCACCGACCACTTCTGCTAAAAATTCTCTCTCTGCCTGAACCACGATTTTATTTCCGTTAGGAGAAATGGTGACTTCAAGACAATTCGGCTGCTGCAGCACTTTGGCAATGACTTCGTGTTCGTCATCTAAGTAATTTGTGTCTCTGTATCTGAGTTTAATCACATCGACATACTTTACTCTCTCGGTTACAACTTCCGTTTTTGTATTATCGGCGTAAGAGTACCAGACGTTTATATCATAATACCCTTCAATTTCTACAGTCTTCCCGATCTTTTCGGCATCGTACTTGTGGTTGATAATCCAGCCGCCCAATATACTTGACGGTTTTTCTCCAGGTGAGATCGTGTTGGTGCATTGGGTGAATTTTCTTCCTTTCGCAACTACCGCTTTCGTAATAATTTCCCTGTATTCAGACATTCCGGCAGGCCTCCTTGTTCTTCTTCGTGTTATCTTATGCTGGGCATTTGTCTCATGTGCATTTTTATAATAAAAATATAAAAATACAAAGTTTCTGTTTCATTGTATGCAGCCCTGCCCAGAAACTTTACTTTTAAGTATGATAAAACTTCCCAGTAAAATGGGACAAAACGGTGAGCCGATGAAAATTTAGTACATATTACAATTAGTTCTAAAACAGCAAAAAAACACGGGCCGATGAAGGCCCCGTGTTTAAATAGAACAGCTGTTATTCGAATGTTTTACTTTTGAACCGGTTTCTCCCGTCAGCAGGTTGCCTCCGGTAGATGTAATGATTTCGTTTGTCACCTGATTTGAGATCGTATGTGCGACAAGCTGAAGAAGGTCATTGACCTCAATCTGGGAATCTCTGAATTCCTGAATGATCGGAATCCCTTCAAGCTCTTCCTGCAGGGCGTCAATTTTACTTTCCACTTGTTTCAGCGCTTCAAGCTTTTCGTAGTGCTTCAGGTTAACGGCTTGCTTTTGCAGGGTTTTAATCTGATTAATAATCGCAGAGACTTTTTCATTTTCGTTAATCTGCGCCTCAGCGCGTTTGAAAAAATCAACTTCTTCTGTTTCAGAAATCATTTTCGCAAGGTTCCTAGCCTGCTGTACAATGTCTTTCTTAGAGTAAAGCGTCATTATTATTTCACCTCGATTGCTTCTCCTGCCATCACACCGTCAAGCGACCATGTTTTCGCCTGTTCGATTTTGACGCGTACAATCTTGCCGATGGCGTCTTTCGGCCCTTTGAAGTTGACGAGCTTGCTTTTTTCCGTATAGCCGGCAAGAATGTCAGGGTTATTTTTGCTTTCTCCCTCAACTAATACTTCGACAGTCCTGCCTTCATATTCCTTCATTTTTTTGGCTGAAATTTCTTTCACCAAATCATTGAGGCGCTGAAGACGTTCTTTCTTGACCCTCATCGGAACATTGTCTTTCATCTTCGCTGCCGGCGTGCCTTCACGAGGAGAGTAAATAAACGTATATGCGCTGTCAAATTCCACTTCTCGATATAACGAAAGCGTTTCTTCAAACTGTTCATCGGTTTCATTCGGGAAACCGACAATAATATCGGTCGTCAGTGAAGCGTTCGGCATCGCCGCTTTAATTTTTCCGACAAGCTCCAGATAGCGTTCTCTGTCATATTTGCGTGCCATCATTTTTAACATCGCTGAGCTTCCTGATTGAACCGGAAGATGAATATGGTCAAGAAGGTTGCCGCCTTTGGCGAGCACTTCGATCAGATGATCATCAAAGTCACGCGGATGACTCGTCGTGAATCGGATTCTCGGAATATCAATTTTACGCAGTTCGTCCATTAAATCACCGAGACCGTACGTCATATCCTCAAAATCTTTTCCGTACGCATTCACGTTTTGACCGAGCAGCGTGATTTCTTTATAGCCTTCGCTTGCAAGTCTTCTGACTTCCTGGATAATTTCCTCAGGACGGCGGCTTCGTTCTTTTCCGCGGGTATACGGTACGATGCAGTATGTGCAGAACTTGTCACAGCCGTACATAATGTTGACCCAGCCTTTAATTTTTCCGTTGCGGACTTTCGGAAGGTTCTCAATGACATCCCCTTCCTTCGACCACACTTCAATGACCATCTCTTTTGATAAATATGCCTCTGATAAAAGTTCCGGCAGACGGTGGATGTTGTGCGTGCCGAAAATCATATCGACAAACGGGTGCTTCTTAAGGATGCGGTTTACGACTGATTCTTCCTGTGACATACAGCCGCAGACACCCAGAATCAGGTCCGGATTATTTTTTTTGAGCGCCTTTAAATGGCCGAGCTCGCCGAACACTTTGTTTTCAGCGTTTTCCCGGATAGCGCAAGTGTTTAATAAAATAACGTTCGCGTCATCAACCGAATTTGTCGCTTCATAACCGAGCGCCATAAAAATACCCGCCATGACTTCCGTATCATGCTCGTTCATTTGGCATCCGTACGTGCGGATATAAAATTTCCTGCCTTCACCGAGGCCTTTAAATTCTTCTGAGATTTTAAAATCGTTATGATATTGAACGGATTCTTTGCCCCGTTTTTTCGCATCTTTTAAAGAAGGCGGAATATATACGGCTTCAAAATACTTGCTGTAATCCTTTTCGGATTTTTTGTCCGCCGGATTCACTTGTCCGCTTTCCTGCTTTTGCTTTTCATTCATGTTCGAATGTCTCCTTTCAACCGAAACTTCCACCCTCAAGTATACTGGTTAAAAGCGTTTGGCACAACCGCCAGCCTATTATTGTACACCTTATTGAGAATAAGAATCAATAAGAAATAAAAAAGAGGGAATCATTTCCCCCTTACACAAGCTGAAGCTCTTTTGCGGCTGAACGGATAACTTCCAAGGCCCGGTCAAGCTCCTCTTTTGTATGCTCCGCCGTAATAATGGTGCGGATTCTCGCTTTTCCTTGGGCGACCGTCGGATACACGATGCTTTGTGCAAACACGCCGCGGGTCAATAAAAGGTCTGATAATGCCTGGGCTTTTTCTTCCTCCCCTATTAATATCGGCACGATCGGTGTTTCGCTTTTTGTGAGGGTCAGCCCCATTTGAACCAGTTTGTCTTTGAAATACGCCGTGTTCTCCCATAGCTTTTCCATATGCTCCGGCTCTTCCAGCAGGACGTCAATGGCTTCTATGCATGCGGCCGTTACCGCAGGCGGATGAGAAGTGCTGAATAAGAAAGGACGCCCTTTATGGCGCAGGTAATCGATCAGAACCTGCGACCCTGCGGCGTAACCGCCAAGCACTCCGATGGCTTTGCTTAATGTGCCCACCTGTATGTGGACTCTTCCGTCAAGCCCGAAGTGATTAACCGTTCCCCTTCCGTTTTTTCCGAGTACGCCGGAAGCATGCGCGTCGTCGACCATCACAAAGGCATCGTACGACTCTGCAAGTTTGACGATGTCAGGCAAAGGAGCGATGTTGCCGTCCATTGAGAATACGCCGTCGGTGACGATCAGGCGCATGCGGTAATTCATTGATTTTTTCAGCACCCTTTCCAAATCGTCCATATCAACATGGCGGTACACCTTTTTATCTGCTTTTGTGAGCCTGATTCCGTCAATAATGGAAGCATGGTTCAGTTCGTCAGAGATCACGATATCCTCTTTTGTAAGAATGCTTGATAGGACGCCCTGATTCGTTGTGAACCCCGATTGAAAAACAAGTGCCGCTTCTGTTTTTTTAAAGTTTGCCAATTTTTTCTCCAGCTCATTGTGCATTGTGAATGTTCCGGCGATTGTCCGGACGGACCCCGTACCCGCTCCGAATTCTTCCGCGGCGCGTTTGGCCGCTTCGACAAGCCTTGGATGCGACGTCAAACCGAGATAATTGTTCGATGAAAGCTGTATCACGTTTTCCCCTTTGACTTCCACCGACGGACCCTGCTTCGTTTCAATTTGTTTCATTTGCTGCCACGTTTTATTTTCTTTCATTTTATCAAGCTCGGCTTTTAGAAATTCAAATTCTTTCATTATAGAACCCTCCCCTTATGGAATCAAAATGACTTTGCCGCACTGGCCCTTTCTCATCAGGTCAAACCCTTTTTCAAAGTCTTCAAGCGGAAACTGATGCGTGATCACCGGCGTCAGATCAATAAGGCCGGATTCAAGCAGGTGCGATACCTGCCGCCATGTTTCAAACATTTTTCTGCCTGTGATGCCTTGGACGGTAAGTCCTTTAAACACCACGTCATTTGTCAGGTCAACCGTCACCGGACGTTCCGGCAGACTCAGCATATGGAACCTTCCCCCGTTGGCCGCCATCTTTAATCCTTGTGCGATAGCTGCCGGGTGGCCTGACATTTCGCAGACAAGGTCGATCCCTTCTCCGCCTGTTAAGGTGTCGATCACCTCAAGCGGATCTTCCTTATCAGCTGAAATGGTGATCGTGGCTCCCAATTTCTTCGCAAGAGCCAGCCTGTAATCATTTTTATCAATGGCCGCAATACGGGACGCACCGGCCGCTTTAGCCACCGCCACCGCCATCAGTCCGATCGGTCCGCAACCGATAATTGCAGCAGAACCGCCCGCAAGCTGGCTGTTTTCCAGCACCGTATGCACCGCGTTGCCAAGCGGCTCTTGAACAGAAGCGACGGCGGGGTCCATATCAGCGGGATTTTTCCAAACATTTCGAGCCGGCACTTTGACATATTCAGCGAAGGAACCGGCTGTATCTACGCCGAGGATCTTTGTATGGGTGCACACATGATGTTTTCCTGTTAAACAAGGGACACAAGTACCGCAGACGAAGTGGGTTTCAGCCGAAACGTAGTCACCTATTTTGACATTTGTGACGTGCTTGCCCGTTTCCGCTACGATACCGCTGAATTCATGTCCGAATACTTGAGGTGTTTTGATTCGTTTCTGCGCCCATTGATCCCAATTATAAATATGCACATCTGTACCGCATATAGATGCGGCCTGTACTTTAATGAGAACTTCATTCTCATTAATGGAAGGTATGGGAATTTCTTTCAGAGTTGCTCCGAAAGCGTTTTCATTTTTGACGATAGCTTTCATCTTTCCTCCCAACATGTACACTCCTCCTCGAAAAAACACTGTAATAACTGGATTGTAACACGAGATAAAAAGGAGGTAAATACCAGTGTCCACTCCATGAAAACAACTGCTTCCGTCCGGAAAAATGGGCGGGATTTTTTTTGAATATTATATGAATAAAGCCATTTATCATCTCTTCGTACTATCAATATAATATTGTGAGAAAATATGACAACAATAAAAACAACCCGCTCGCCTTACGCAAGCAGGTTGAGAATGTCGTGTTTTTGTTTTTAACGGGGTTCGACGATTAACTTAATCGCCGTTCTTTCTTCTCCGTCAATCTGTATATCTGTAAAAGCCGGAATACAAATCAAATCTACGCCGCTTGGCGCGACAAAGCCTCTGGCAATCGCAACCGCTTTAACAGCCTGGTTTAAGGCACCCGCCCCAATTGCTTGAATTTCGGCGGCTCCGCGTTCCCTCAATACACCGGCAAGCGCGCCTGCTACTGAATTTGGACTTGATTTTGCTGAAACTTTTAAGATTTCCATTTCTGCTCCCCCTTAGTTTTACAATGGATAAGTGAGTGTTCATTAGAACAATCATTATTAGATGTTGCTATCCAAAAAGCCATCCCCACAATGCTTTTCAAAAATAGCGGGCTACCTTCCATTTCTACTATATTCACTAAGAAGTTGCTATATTCCTGCTTTTCCTTTTAATATTTTTATAAAATAAACACATGATCACCTATTCAAAGAACATATGGTCATCATTGATTAATATCCGTTCGATATTTACGGCCTTTTTCGTTTGATCGTCGATGTCAATGAGCACTCCGCTCAGCGTAGTTTTACCTTCCGCCACCGTAAACCGGACGGGAAGATTGGTTTTAAACCGCTTGATGACCGTTTCTCTGTCCATACCGAGAATTCCGTCGTACGGACCCGTCATGCCTACATCAGTAATATATGCCGTTCCTTTCGGTAAAATGCGGTTATCTGCCGTTTGCACGTGTGTATGGGTGCCTACCACGGCAGAGGCTCTTCCGTCTGTGTACCAGCCGATCGCAATTTTTTCGCTTGTCGCTTCGGCGTGAAAATCAATAAAAATGTACGGCGTGCGCTTTTTCGCTTCTTCTATTAATTCATCCGCTTTAGCAAACGGATCATCAAGCGGCGGAAGAAACGTCCGCCCCTGTAAATTAATGACGGCAAGCTCTTTTCCGTTCGATTTAATATAGGTAATGCCTTTGCCCGGTGTACCTTCCGGGAAGTTCGCCGGGCGGACAAGATGCGGCACATCATCAATAAAGTCGAAGATCTCTCTTTTATCCCACGTATGGTTTCCCATTGTAATGGCATCGGCTCCCGCTTCCATCAGGCTGTGGTAGATCTTTTCTGTCAGTCCTTTTCCGTGTGCTGCATTTTCTCCGTTAATAATTGTAAAATGCGGTTTATGTTTCGCTTTCAGTTTCGGGACATATTCTTTTACCATGTCGCGGCCCGGGGAACCGACAACATCTCCGATAAATAAAATTCTCATACATTCCATTCCTTCCTTTTCAGGGACTCAAAAAAATAAAGTGATGCGCTAAGCATCACTTTATTTTGCATACTCTACGGCTCGAGTTTCTCTGATTACGGTCACTTTAATGTGGCCCGGATAATCAAGCTCGTCCTCAATTCGTTTACGGATATCACGTGCCAAACGATGGGCTTCTAAATCATTAATGGAGTCCGGCTTCACCATGATGCGAACTTCACGGCCGGCCTGAATCGCAAATGATTTTTCAACACCTTCGTAAGACTCGGAGATTTCTTCAAGCTTTTCAAGTCTGCGGATATAGTTTTCGAGCGTTTCACTTCTCGCGCCCGGTCTTGCGGCTGACAGTGCATCAGCGGCAGCGACCAGAACGGCGATAATGGAAGTCGGCTCTTCGTCTCCGTGGTGTGACGCAATACTGTTAATGACGACTGGATGCTCTTTATATTTGGTCGCAAGCTCCACTCCGATTTCCACGTGGCTTCCTTCCACTTCATGGTCAATTGCTTTTCCGATGTCATGCAGAAGACCGGCCCGCTTGGCAAGCTTTGCATCTTCTCCAAGCTCGGAAGCCATTAAACCGGCTAAAAACGCAACTTCCATAGAATGTTTCAGTACGTTCTGCCCGTAGCTTGTACGGAATTTCAACCGGCCGAGGATCTTGATCAGATCCGGGTGGAGTCCGTGAACGCCGACTTCAAACGTCGTCTGCTCACCCATTTCCCGGATATAGTCATCAACCTCACGGCGGGATTTTTCAACCATTTCTTCAATGCGCGCCGGGTGAATACGGCCATCCTGAACGAGTTTATCAAGAGCGATTCTTGCCGTCTCCCGTCTGATCGGATCAAATCCGGAAAGAATGACTGCTTCAGGTGTGTCATCAATAATCAGGTCAATACCTGTAAGCGTTTCAAGCGTACGAATGTTACGCCCTTCACGGCCGATGATACGTCCTTTCATCTCATCATTCGGAAGATTGACGACCGATACCGTCGTTTCGGCAACATGATCTGCTGCACAGCGCTGCAAAGCAAGCGACAGAATGTTTTTCGCCTTTTTATCTGCCTCTTCTTTCGCACGGTTTTCGGTTTCTTTTGTCATGATGGCGATGTCATGTGAAAGCTCATTTTCAACCCGGTCAAGAATGATTTGTTTCGCTTCATCCCGTGTCAGGCTCGAAATGCGTTCGAGTTCTGACTGCTGCATACGAATCATCTCATCCACTTTGCTTTCCATCTCTTCAATATGTTGTTGTCGTTCATTCAGAGAATGATCTTTCTTCTCCAACATCGCTTCCCGTTTATCAATTCCTTCATGTTTACGGTCAAGATTTTCTTCTTTTTGAAGTAAACGGTTTTCTTGTTTTTGAAGCTCATTTCGTCTTTCACGAACTTCCTGTTCAGCATCTATTCGAAGTGTATGGATTTCGTCCTTTGCTTCAAGCAGAGCTTCTTTTTTCAGTGCTTCAGCATCACGCTTTGCATCTTCAAGGATTTGCTCGGCAGCACCGCGTGCGCCCGCAATCTTTGCTTCGGCAATGGTTTTACGAACATAGTAGCCAACAACTAAACCGAGCAGAGTCAGCAAAATGGAGATGAGAACCGTCATTGGGGTCATACTTTCACCTCCTCTTGCTATGAACTTGGTTTTTGCTTAAATAAGTGCCGGCATGTACATTGTTTGATTTTCTCAACATACAGAACCTTCACAGGGAATGAGTCTCTCATGCCCTTGTCAAGTTTAAATGGTTTAACAATCATGTTAAAAAAACAAATGTTACAACTTCATTGTAATTGTGTCGGAAATACTTGTCAAGCTTGCCAGCTTAACGATTCGCCTTCAGCTCGGAATCTTCGCCATGTATATATCATACCATACCTAGATCTGCTTTTCGTGAATGACGGCTCTGTCAGTCCGCCTGGTTAAGCAATTGATAAATTCTATTGTTTACCTGTCCCAATTTGGCGTTATTCTGAATGTTTGACAGTAATATGACATATTTGCTTGCCGAATGGCTGAAGCTGTTCAAAATGTTGTAACCGGGCATAACACCGTGATTGGAATAGCTTCCCGGATCAATGTAAAACCCCATGCCGTAAGCGGCACTGCTTCCTGCTGTAAACATTTTTGTGAAGCTTGCTTTTGAAAGGAGCGTGTTGTTTACGATCGCTTTATCAAATTTATAGAGATCTTCAGCGCTCATATACATGTCGCCTGCCCCGTACAGCTGCGATAAGTCCAAAAGGTGCGGCGTTACAAGACTGCCGCTCTCATCGACTTTGTAGCCGACGGCAGGATATTTGGCTTTGGCAAATGTTTTGTAAAATCCGGCATGCTTCATTCCGGCCGGTTTGAACACGTGTTCTTTTATATATTGTTCATAAGGCTCCCCGCTGACCTGAGATACGATATAAGCAAGCACTGAATAGTTGGAATCCCTGTAATCCCAAACCCCGGGCTGCCGTTTAATTCCGCGGTTTTCTATATCCTTGATTAAATCAATTGGAGAAATCGGTCCCTGACCCTCAATATGCCCGTTTATGCCGGACGTATGATTGAGCAGGTTTTTCAATGTAATGCGCGTGCCGTTAGGAAAATTCGGCAAGTATGTACTGACGGGGTCACTCGTCTGCAGCAGCCCTTTTTCTTCAAGCTGCAGGACAGCCGTCGCGATTAACGCTTTTTGTGAAGAACCGATATAATATGATGTCTCCGGATTGTTTTTAATTTTTTGTTTTCGGTCCGCATAGCCAAAGCCTTTTTTCAGCACAACTTTTCCATCTTTTACGATCATTGCTGTGCCGCTGAACCCGATCTGTTGCAAGTAATTGCTGATCTGTTTATTGTGATCGATTGATTTAGGTGTTTTCTCTTTTTGCGTCTTTTCTTTTTTCTGTTGAGTCTGGTCTTTTGAAGTATCAGATTGAGCGGCGGGAGCGCTTTTAACGGATTCCTTCTCCCGGTGATGCGCTGTGACGGTCCAGATCATAATAAAAACAGTGACAAGCAGCAGAAAAAGAAACAGCCCTCCCGTTTTCATCAGCTTCTTCTTTCTTTTTTTATTTATTCTTGTGCGGCGGGGGCTCGTCATCTTTTTTCCTCCTCAGATATAATTTCAACTTTCGCCATGATGTTAGACGAGTGAAGGGTGAAAAAAGTTGTAACATTCCAGATAAAATTTTCCGAAACAGCCAGTGTTTTTTGAAACACACAAAAAAAGAGCGGAAATTGCTTATTCCGCTCTTTTGATCGTGTTTTTATTCTTCTAATTCCATCTCTTCCTGAACTTCTTCCGCTTTGTCCGTTACACCGTTATTGTCCAAACCGTAATATTCACGGATTTGCTCCTGAATCATCAGCATGATGTCTTTATTTTCTTTTAAGAACTGCTTGGCGTTTTCACGGCCCTGGCCGAGGCGTTCTTCTTCATAAGAATACCATGAACCGCTTTTTTGGACGATATCCAGTTCAGTTCCAAGGTCGATGATTTCCCCTTCTTTGGAGATTCCTTCACCGTACATAATGTCCACTTCAGCCGTACGGAACGGAGGAGCGACTTTGTTTTTTACGACTTTAATTCTCGTTTTATTCCCCATGACGTCGTTGCCCTGCTTTAATTGCTCGGCACGGCGCACTTCAAGGCGCACGGAAGAATAGAATTTCAGCGCGCGGCCCCCCGGTGTCGTCTCCGGATTTCCGAACATAACGCCGACTTTTTCACGAATCTGGTTAATAAAGATTGCGATTGTTTTAGATTTATTGATGGCGCCGGAAAGCTTACGGAGCGCCTGAGACATGAGACGCGCCTGTAAACCGACGTGTGAATCACCCATGTCACCTTCAATTTCAGCTTTTGGAACAAGCGCCGCAACAGAGTCAACGACTACGATATCAACAGCTCCGCTTCGCACCAGCGCTTCAGCAATCTCTAGCGCCTGCTCTCCCGTATCCGGCTGAGAAAGCAGAAGCTCTTCGATATTGACACCGAGCTTTTGCGCGTAAACAGGATCAAGAGCATGCTCAGCATCAATAAATGCTGCCTGTCCGCCTTTTTCCTGAACCTCAGCGATTGCGTGAAGCGCTACAGTCGTTTTACCTGAGCTTTCAGGTCCGTATACTTCAATAATCCGTCCGCGCGGGTATCCGCCTATTCCGAGAGCGGTATCAAGTGCAAGGGAACCGCTTGGCACCGTTGAAATTCTTGTATCTGTTTTTTCTCCGAGCTTCATGATGGAACCTTTGCCGAATTGTTTTTCTATTTGCTTAAGAGCCATATCTAAGGCTGCCTGACGATCACTCATTTATTTTTTCCTCCTTTATCTTGCCACTACATATACTATACCTTGTTTACTGGCATTTGCCAAGAAAAAAGCGAACGCATATTCGGATTTTTTCCGCGTTCGCTTTTCTGCAAAAGAGCATAATTTCCCTTGTGAAACTTAAAAATCAGAGAAAATGCCTCTTTAAAACTTTATTTTTGATCCAGCATTTTTAAAATGAGATGGCAGCCGTATTTAGCGGCGCGCTTTCTGATTCCGGTTCTTGAGCCGGCAAAGTTAAATTCGTGCACCTCTTCTTTTCCTTCCGCTGAAATGCCGATAAAGACGCGGCCCGGAGCATGCCCTTCCTGCGGGTCGGGACCCGCAACCCCGGTAAAGCTGATGCCGATATCGCTTCCGGTCAGCTTTCTCACACCGGCTGCAAGCTCTTTCGCACACTCTTTGCTGACCGCTCCGCTTTCTGCGAGCGTCTCAGCTTTCACGCCGAGCACATGCTGTTTCACGCTGTCGGAATAACAGACAACGCCCCCTGCAAATAGTTGAGACGCACCTCTTAAATCAGTCACCCACTCTGAAAACAGGCCGCCTGTAAAGCTTTCGGCAGAAGAAATCGTGATTTTGTTTTGTCTGCATGCTTTTGAAAGCTCCTTCACCAGAGACGTATCATCATATCCGTAGAAAAATTCACCGACACGTTCTAAAATGGCGGCTTCCGTTTCTTTTAAAAGCCGTTCTGTTTCTTTTTCGTCGGCATGTTTCGCCGTTAAACGCAGCGTGACCTCACCGTCAGCAGCGAGCGGCGCAATCGTCGGGTTCGTCTGCGCGTCAATGATATCTTCTAAATCAGCTTCAAGCTGGGATTCACCGATTCCGAAAAACCGCAGCACGGTTGAAACGATTTTCTCATTAGAACCGAGCTTTTTAAGAAGCAGCGGCTTCGCTTCATTTTCAAACATCGGACGCAGCTCGCTCGGCGGCCCGGGAAGCAGCATATAAAGCCTTGAGCCGTGCTCTGCAAGCATTCCCGGCGCCATGCCGAAATGATTCGCCAAAACGTCTGAGCCCTCAATGACGAGCGCCTGTTTGCGGTTATTCGGCGACATGGTCCGTTTTGTTTTCACGAAATATTCTTCGATCGACCGGAATGCTTCGTCATTCAGAACGAGCGGGCGCCCCAGTGTGTTTGCAATGGTTTCTTTCGTTAAATCGTCCTTGGTCGGCCCGAGGCCGCCTGAAAAAATAATCAGGTCTGAGCGCTCTTCGGCAATGCGGATGACTTGCTTAAGCCGCTCCGGATTGTCACCGACAGCGGTATGATAAAACACGTTTACACCGATTTCCGCCAGCTCTTTACTGATAAACTGCGCGTTCGTATTGGCGATCTGGCCGAGCAGAAGCTCCGAGCCGACTGCAATGATCTCTGCTTTTTTTGCTATTTCCATCTTTAAGTCCTTCTTTCTTAGTTAGATGTTTTTAACGCATCCCAGTTCTTCGCAAAATAATCCCAGCCGGAAATGACTGTGAAGAGCACAGCCACCCATAAAGCGATATCGCCGAACGGGAAAGAAACGAGCTCAAACGGAAGATTATGCAGCAAAAGCGCGGCAACAGCGATGATCTGAGCCCATGTTTTAATTTTCCCCAGCATATTGGCGGCTACAACTTCCCCCGTTCCCGCCAGCACAAGTCTTAATCCCGTTACGGCAAATTCGCGGCTGATGATGATGATGACCATCCACGCCGGCGCAAGGTCAAACTGCACAAGCGTAATTAATGCCGCGGATACCAGCAGTTTGTCAGCCAGCGGATCTAAAAATTTCCCGAAGTTTGTCACGAGGTTCAGTTTTCTGGCGTAGTAGCCATCCACCCAGTCAGTCGTTGATGCGATAATGAATAAAACAGCTCCCGTAAGATGCGCGACCGGAATCGATTCATCCCCTATATGAACGCTGCCCCACTGAAAAGGAACAAGCATGATAATCATAAATACAGGAATTAAAGCGATTCTTGCCAGTGTGATTTTATTCGGTAAGTTAAACATAAAGCCCCTCCAATAATATGTACTCGGACGTGAAGAAAAAGTCATCTTAATCGTTCAGATGACTTTTCCCCTTTTATTTTTTCATCTTGATTGTGATGGTCTGCGCCATCACATCATGCGGATTGAGTTCATAGGACAGAACCTCTCCGTTGATTTTAATTTTCAGGTTAGGGGCATAGCCCGTGCGGATTTCAATCTGCTTTTGATCCGTGACGTCTTTTTTAAAAGTTTCGCCCTTTTGCAGCGTTCCTTCTTTTAAAGAACCGCCGCTGTCATCACGGACGCGGATCCATGCGCTGTCAGAAGCAATCAGTTCAAGCTTATACTTATCTGCCCCGGAGACGTTGTATGAAGAAGCTGAGCCTTCCGTTCCGGCCGCTTTGATCTCCGTCTTTTCACTGCTTTTTTCTTTCTTTTTCTGCTCTGACGCTTTTGTGTCCTTTTTGTCTTTTTTGCTGTCAGATTGCGCTTCGTCATTTGTATTGCCGTCGTTTTTCAGCGCAGAATCCTTAGGAATCTCATACTTGCTCTCACTTTGGGTGACGGCTTTATCTCCGTCTGTCTGCCCGGATTTGCTCATTCCGAGCTGAATAATCGCATAAATGATCGCGATGACGATAATGACACCGATGACGACAAGGACGGTCGGAAGCCATTCCGCCGCCTTTGAAGCGGACTTAGGAAGCTCCCTTTGCATGGCGAGACCGGAGATTTTTTCCGACACATCGTCATGGTACGTGTTAGGGATGTCTTTTTTATATTCTTCAAATAACTGATCTGAATCAAGCCCGACAGCTTCAGCGTATTGCTTGATAAACGCCCGCACATAAAAATTGCCGGGAATGACGTCATAATTGCCTTCTTCCAGAGCGGTTAAGTATCTTTTCTGAATTTTCGTCGCCGCCTGGAGTTCATCCAATGACATCCCTTTTTCCTCTCTGGCTTCTTTAAGCCGGATTGCTAATTCTGTCACAACAAACACCTTCCAATATTAAAAATCAAAGCTTGAAAAACCGGTCTGATCAAACATTTGCGGTTCTTCTGCATGTTCATATGTAATGACTTCGTCAGGATCATTTCTGAGTTCGATAATATAATCGAAATCATCGAGCGTATACTCCGAATTTTGAACAAAAATATCGGGGTGCTCCACGACCTTTGTCGCCGGAAGCCGCATAATTTCACTGACGAGCTGAAGATGGCGCTCAGATCCCCGTCTTGTCGAAACGATGCCGTCGAGGATAAACACGTTTTCCGTGCTGTATTCATCGGCAACCAGCTGGCTCCGGATCGTTTGTTTTAGCAGCGTTGATGATACGAAAAGCCATCTTTTGCTGGCACAAACGCTTGACGCAACGATGGACTCCGTTTTTCCGACCCTCGGCATTCCTCGGATTCCGATCAGTTTGTGCCCTTCTTTTTTAAACAGCTCGGCCATAAAGTCAACCAGAAGACCGAGCTCGTCCCTTTCAAAACGGAAGGTTTTTTTGTCATCGGCATCACGCTGAATGTATCTTCCGTGACGGACTGCGAGACGGTCGCGAAGCCTCGGTTCTCTCAGCTTCGTTACTTTAATGGTCTCCATTGTTTTTAAAATTGATTCCAATCGTTTAATTTGATCTATATGCCGGCATCTGAGCAGCATTCCCCTTCTGGAAAGGTCGACACCGTTAATTGTGACAATATTAATTGACAGCATCCCGAGAAGAGATGAAATATCCCCGAGCAGGCCGGGGCGGTTCACTTGAATTTCATATTCAAAATACCATTCGAGCTTTGCCAAATGATATACCCCCTCCATTGTGGCAAATTTTTACCTTCCTTTATCATAAAACATTTTTCTCTAATTAGAAAGAAGAATGTTGCTCTATAGAGGAAAACATAAAAAAAGAGAGGAGAAATCCCCCCCTCTTAATGAGTGCTGTTATTTTCAACAAGCTTCACCATCATATTTGCGATGGCGCGCTGTTCATCTTCAGAAGCAACGCTCCAAAGATCAGCAAGCACTTTTTCCTGATGGTTTTTCGAGTCGACTTCGTTCGCAAGGTAACCGCCGATTTCTGTAGCGAGGTCAGTGATCGTTTCATCACTCATCCCTTTTTCCTGCGCATAGTTCAATCTGTCGCCAAGGAAATTCTTCCAATTATCCCAGTTTTCTAATACTGACATGTTGGGTTCCTCCATTTCATCTGTTGTTACAAAATTATTTTGTCCGTGCAGATGCAAACTATACACACATTTTTTTCAGCAGTGCCAGCCGCCGTTTACGGATAATATATGCCCCGTAATATAGGAAGCCTTGTCCGATAATAAAAAGGCCGCCGCTTCGGCGATTTCCTCCGGCTTTGCCAGCCGGCCCGCGGGAATTTCCTCTGCCAACGCTTCTTTTTCATCAGACGTGAACTGATCAAGCATATTTGTATCAACGGCACCCGGCGAGACTGCATTCACGCGGACGCCGCTCGGAGCAAGCTCTTTGGCAAGCGCTTTGACGAACGAATGCTGCGCTCCCTTGACCATGCTGTATAATACCTCGCACGATGCGCCTGTTTCTCCCCAGACGGAACCGATCGCGACGATGCCCCCGCTTTTTTCCCGGATCATGCCGGGCACCAGATTACGCGCCAAAAGAAACGGACTCGTCACATGCAGCTGCACCATCTCCCGCGCCATGTCATCCGTAACGTCCGTAATCAGGCCGAAATGACTTTTGCCGCTGTTTAGTATCAGGGCGTCCACAGGCTGCTTAACGGAACGGCTGAGTGTCTCCGCGCCATCCGGTGAGGACAGATCCGCCTGAATAACGGAGGCTTTTACGCCGAATGATGCGCTCAGCCTTTCCGCAAGCCTGTGTGCGGCTTCCTTATTAGAATGATAATGCAAAAGGACGTCATATCCGTTTTTTGCGAGGACTTCACTTATACTTTGTCCGATTCCGCCGCTTGCTCCGGTTACGAGCGCTGTCTGTTTCATCAATCAATACTCCTTCTTTCCCCAGAAAAACATCCCTCAGGGCGTGAGGGATGTTTTTGTTATGATTTTGGCACGACTTTGCAGACTGTCAGCCTGTCTTCTGATATTTCTTCTTTAATGACCCGCTTTACGTCTTCTAGCGTAATCTGCTCCAGTACGGTTACGACATCAAACAGACTCATATCTAAAAAGGCGTAGCGTGTAAATTGGTTGGCGATATATTCAGGCGAATTGAGCGCTTTTAAAAATGACCCGATCTTCTTTTTTCTCGCAAGATCAAGTTTTTCCGCAGTCACGGCTGATTCCGCATCAAGCAGCATGTGTTTTAATTCGTCAGCGAGCTTATCCGGCTCCGGTGTATCTCCTCCGACAGAGGCAAAACCGAATCCGTATTCAGCCGTGTAATCAAAGCTGAAGGTTTCATCAATGTAGCCTTTGTCGTACAAGTCACCGTAATGCGGTGAGCTTTTTCCGAAGAGACATTCAAGCATGAGGTTCATGCTGAGCTCGTGCTTCAACAGCTCCTGCCCCGTTTTATAAGGGTCTTTCGCCTTTAAGCCGACAAGACATTTTGAGCCTTGCACGTTCATTTTTAACTCCTGCTCCCGGCGGAAAACCGCTTCCTGCTCCTGAACTTCTTCACGTTTGATTTCGGGCTGGTCTGTAAAAGGCTTTTTCTCCTGGTTTTTCCGCACCTGGCTGATGACCGCTTCAGGATCTGCGGGACCGACGATAAAGAGCAGCATATTGCTCGGGTGATAAAACGTTTCGTAGCACTCATACAGCAGATCTTTCGTAATATGTGAGATGCTCTCCACCGTTCCGGCAATGTCAATTTTCACGGGGTGGTCTTTATACATATTTTCGATAAGGCCGAAAAACAGCCGCCAATCCGGATTATCATCATACATATTAATTTCCTGGCCGATGATGCCTTTTTCTTTTTCAACTGATTTTTCCGTGAAATACGGGTCCTGAACAAAATCCACGAGTGTTTCCAGGTTTTTCTCCACATTAGAAGTGCTGGAGAACAGATAAGCGGTTCGTGTAAATGATGTAAAGGCATTTGCCGACGCCCCCTGCTTACTGAAGTCCTGAAACACGTCGCCGTCCGCTTTTTCAAACAGTTTATGCTCCAGAAAATGCGCGATTCCGTCAGGGACGTGTACCATTTCTTCCTTATTTAAAGGAACGAATTGATTGTCAATGGAACCGTACTTTGTCGTAAACACGGCGTATGTTTTATTAAAGCCCTGTTTCGGCAGCACATAGACATCAAGGCCGTTTGCCATTTTTTCATGAAACAGCGTTTCCTGAAGCTGTTCGAAGTTTATCGGTTTAGTCAAGATGCTCCCCCCGTCCCTTTTAAGAAATAAGTCGTATCCAGCTTAATGTTCTTTCCGACATTGATAATGTCCTCTTTTGTCACTTTCTCGATATTGTCAAGGAATCTTTCGATCGGTATCTCTACTTGGGCCGAGGCCTGCTGATACAGAAATTCCGCTAAACCGTATGCCGTATCAATCGTTTCTAATACTTGATTTTTAATAACGGCTTTCGTTTGGGCGATATCATCTTCTGAAAAGTCACCGTTTTGCATAGCCTGAAACTGTTCTTCAATGATGGTGACGGCCTGCTTGTAATTTTTCACCTCAATGCCCGACATGACCATCAAAAGCCCTTTGAAGCTTTCCACCCTTGAGGCTGCATAATAGGCGAGGCTCGCTTTTTCACGGACATTTATAAACAGCTTTGAATGAGAGAAACCTCCAAACAGCCCGTTAAACACCTGCAATGCCGGATAATCCGGATCTGTATATGTCGTATTGGTCCGGAATCCGATATTCAGCTTGCCCTGCTTGACGTCCTCTTCATCAATGACTTCCTTCGGATCGGGCTGTTCATTCGCCGCGCTTCTTTCAAAAGGCTGCAGCTCCCGTTCTTCCGTTTTAAAATACGTATCAACGGCCGTTTTCACTTGATCTGTATCAACATCGCCGATGACGTACAGGTCCAGCTGGTCTTCGCGTATGGCTTTTTGATAGGCTTCATACAAATCTTGCGGTGTAATGTGTTCAACATCATCGAACTCGCCGTTGACGTGAAGCGCATACGGTTCGCTTTTGCACATTTCCTGAACGAGACGCAGATTAGAATATCTCATCTTATCATCATATACGGCTTGAATCCGCTGTTTCAGCGTCCGTTTTTCCTGCGTGACATAAAGGGGCAGGAAGGCGCCGTTTTCCAAAGCGGGCGAAAAGACAAGCTCTGATAAAAGCTGAAGACCTTTTTCCAATAACGGTGTGCGGTCCTTCAGATACTTTTCATTAGGAATCTCAAGTCTGAACGTAATGACATGACGTTCTCCCTTTTTTGTCAGATCAGCTGAAACGGATGTGCCGTACAGCTCATCAAAATAAGACCGCAGATCAGCGGTTTTCGGGCGGCTTTCTGTTCCGCGCAGAAGCACATGCGGAAACAGCGCCCTTTTTGTTACGAGCTCTTTCGTTAAAGGAGCCAGCATTTTAAACGTCAGCGAAACGGTTTTAAATTTCTCGGTCTTTACGATGTGGGCGGTGATCCCGCCGTGCTTTGACTTCATTTCATTTACGTAAGTCATGTGAAACCTCCTTCGTTCATTCTTTCATAGTATGTATTATGACCAAATTTCAGCATTCGCAAAAAAGAGTACGCAGATGTAATTATATCAACTGGAGGATTTATAAGGAAACAAAAAACCTCTGCCCGAAAACAGGCAGAGGCATCGAACGTTATTTTTTCAAATTGAAAGGCCACCAGTTGGCTCTTCCGAATATTTTCACCATGACCGGTACAAAAAACGGAAGGACGACAATTGCGTACATGAGAAGGCCTGTTAATACCACGGTTGCAATCTGTAATAAGGAAAGAACGCCTGACGGCAGCATGGCCGCAAAGGTTCCCGCTAAAATAATGGCCGCAGAAATGATGACGGAACCCATATTTTTCATACTGCTGATCATTGCGGGTTCCGTTCCTTCTTTTTTCAGCTCATTAAAGCGGTCCATTAAAAAGATGGAATAATCCACGCCAAGAGCCATCAAAATGACAAAGCCGAAGAACGGCACGGCCCAGTTTACGCCCGGATACCCGAAGAAGTGTGTAAAGATGTATTCCGTCACGCCGATGGATGCGAAATACGTCAGTACGAGCGACGCCACTAAATAAACAGGCATAA
Source organism: Bacillus sp. A1 (assembly GCF_042296235.1). Lineage (NCBI taxonomy): Bacteria > Bacillati > Bacillota > Bacilli > Caryophanales > Bacillaceae > Bacillus > Bacillus sp. A1. Next base: position 1,740,621 of record NZ_CP141181.1, on the reverse strand, counting down.
TGAGGGAGCGCAGCATCACGATGAGAATCAGAAAAATTCCCGCCAGCATAAACATTGCCGTCCGTTTGAAGTCTGAATCCGATACTTCCTTCAGATCGGCATTCATGCTGGAGACTCCCGAAACGCCGAAGGAAGCATTCTTCAGATCCGTGTTCGGAATGGCCCTTTTTACGCTCGCTTTGATCGCTTGAATATCTTGAATGGCCGTATTTGAGTAAGGATTGTTATCAAGAACGACGGTCAATTCTGTCGTTTTTCTGTCATCTGACATGTACGTATTAAACACGCTTGTGAAATCACTGTTTGTCAACGCGTCTTTCGGCACAAACCAGCCTGTCATTTCTTTGTCTGACGCCTTGTGAAGCTCACCCAGGTAATCATTAGCCCCCATCATGCCGCTTGATACTTTCTTAAGCCCTTTTACACTGTCGTTAAGGCCGGAAGAAAGATCGCTGAGCCGGGAAGAAAAATCACCGAGACCGCTCTTCATTTTTTTCTGGCCCTCCGCGAGCTGTCCTGCCGCCGATTCAAGGCGCGGCATTTGTCCTGCGAGAGCCCCCTGTCCGTCTGACACTTGCTGCAGACCGTTTTCAATACTGGTCAAACCGTTGATCATTGCGTTAATTTGAGTGTCAATCTTCTTCTGAGCGGCTGCCAGCCGGGCAAATTGTTTTTCCGCTTGCTGCAGATGATCCTTTTGACTGTCGACCTGTTTAGAAAAAGCTTCTGCATCCGCGTTTGCCTTGGAAACGGCTGACTGTACACCCGTAAAGGCCGATTTGATTTCTTGGTAAGAGGGATCGGTTTTGACTGACGGTATTGACGCTTCCAATTTTGCAAACGGCAGCCGGGCAAGCTGCTTGTTCAAATCGGCAAGCTGTCTGCTGGCTTCATCTTTCATCGGCAGGACGGTTTTTACCAATTTTAAAGCGTTTTGCGTTTCTGAAGCAAGACCGCTGTTTTGGCTGAGCTGTGAAGTCAGCATTTGTTTTTGCTCTTCAATCTGCTTTCTCATCTGGGCGACGCCGGCTTTATTCTCGTTCACGCCAGCCTGCAGTTTATTCAGGTTTTCTCCTATATCAGAAAGCCCGGATTTCAGAGACAATGTTCCGTCAATAAGCTGATTGACGCTTTTCCCCGACTCTTCGATCTGCGGCTGTGAATCAGCTAACGACTTTGCGGCATGCCCTAATCCGTCCGTAATTTTTTCAAGTCCTGTATTGCCTTTATCAAGCCCTTCTTGAAGCTGCTTTGCCTGATTTGTGACAAATAATTGATTCAATCCGTTTCCAGCAGGGCGCGTGGCGCTTCTGACCGTTTTTACACCCTCTGTTTTTTCAAGTTCTCTGCTGATTTTTTCGATATCAATCAGGTGTTTTTCGGTATTTAGAGTCTCATCATTTTTGATGACGACTGTGGCCGGAAGAAGTTCTCCCGGGCCAAATGCGTCTGAAATCGTATTAAACGCGCGGACGGATTCATATTTATCCCCGATTTCGTCAAGACTGTTGTAAGATAGCGACCCTTTGTAAAGAAGGATAGGCGGGACGGTGAATACCGCAACGATTGCAAGACTGATGAGCGGCCTTTTAAATGAAAACCGCCCTGACGTTTCCCATGCTTTGCTTTGAGGATGGGAAATATCGCCCTTAACAGGCCAAAACAGTCTTTTTCCTAAAACAGCCATAAAAAACGGCACGATCGTCATGAGCGCAAGCAGCAGCACCGCGACACCGACCGCAACGGCGGCTGCCGACTGATACAGCTTAAATGTCGCAAATCCGATGCAGGCAAATCCGATCAGCACCGCACCGCCGCTGTACAAAACCGTCTTTCCGGCCGTTTTGTAAGTCACGACGATCGCTTCTCTTATATCAGCGCCATGCGACAGTTCTTCTTTAAACCGGCTGAGAAGCAGAATGCAGTAGTCTGTGCCGATTCCGAACATAATCGCAACCATAAAAATCTGAGTAAAAGTTGAGAGCGGAAAATTCAGCTGATCGACTAAAAATGCGACAATCGACTGGCTGACTAAATAAGATATCAATACTGATAAAAGCGGCACGAACGGAGCGACCACTGACCGAAATACAAGAATCAGCACGATCAGGATAAAAGCGACCGTTATATATTCAGTCTTTTTCAAGCCGTCCTGTGAGCTTTTTAACACATCTTCGTCGATCAGCGATTGGCCTGTAATGCCGTATGATACGCCGTACGGTTTCAGCTCTTTATCAATTTTATTTTTTATTTCGATGATATCGTTTTTGGATGTATCAAGCTGCAGCTGAACGAGCATCGTTTGTCTGTCTTTTGACAGCAGCTGTTTTTTGATGTCGTCATTTTTCTCCCCGAAGTATGAAGTCACCGTTTTAATCTGAAGCGCTTTTTTATGTTCAGACAAAGTGCTGACGGCTTCTTCCAGACGATCTTTTTTGTCTGTCATTAAGCCTTTTTCGTGAAATACGATGACGGCAGAAGAAGACGGTGCATCTGAATCAGACATTTCATCAAGCAATTCATGGGCGTAAGAAGAGGAATATCCGTCCGGTACGGAGATCTGCCCTTTCTCCCGTGTCAATTCAGCCATATCAGGCGCTGTAAGCATAAATATCACCGTTGCGGCGACCCATACCGCGGCGATGATCCAGCGGGCTCGGATAATGTTTTTCATTATGTCTGCTGATCCTCCTCTGTCATCATCAATCGATATAATTTTTCATATGTATTCACGAACATCTCCGCCTCGTCTTCATCAAAATACATAATATATGAACGGACGAGTTCCTCAATCCGCCGCTCCACACGGTGAAATACTTCCGTCCCCTTTTCCGTGACATTTAAAAGTATGCTCCGGCGGTCGCTTTGGCTGCGTTCTCTATTGATGTAGCCTTTTTCATACAGGCGGTTCGTCATAGATGTAATGGCGCTTTTATTGACGTGGCACACCGCGGCCAGTTCAATTGATTTGCAATCGGGATTGAGCATAATATAGCGGAGGATATAATATTGATCCAATGTCAGTTCTTTGTTCACTTTTTCAGCGATAATACTGTCAATTTTTTTTAAGACGTGCAGGTATACATCGGAATAACGCTGAATCAGCTGCTTTACTTTTTCTTCATGCACCTTTTCCCCCTCCTTCCGATAGTTAATATGTTTAACTATTAAAAAGAATAACGACTTGACGGTATCATGTCAATCTTCAAAATAAAATAAAAAAAGACAGTGCAGATTACACCGTCTTTAATGATTCCTTCTTTTCTTTTGCTTGTGATGAGATATTTAACAGCGCTAAAAATACAGATACAATGCCGCAAAAAGCGGATAAAATAAAAATCAGCCAGCCTGCATTTGACATCAGGGCAGCAAAGATCGGCGGTCCCGCCGCTACTCCGATAAACCGCATGCTGTTATAAAATGAGGTGATGGTTCCCGATTCCTCGTTGTCTACGCCTTCTGTGATGACAGCGTCTAAAGCCGGCAATGCCATTCCGATACCGATACCGCTGACACACAAAAAGATAAATAATAAATAAAAACTGTGATTCCACCATAGGCCGATAAACGACAGTGTCACGGCACTCATTCCGAAAACGATGCAAAACTTCATTTTGCCTTGGTCTTTTCCGATTTTTCGGCCTGATATATATGAACTGACGGATAGAAATAAAAGCGGGATTGCCAAAAGCGCTCCTTTAGCCACACCGTCAATTCCGTATTTCTTCTCCAGTGAGTCTGATAAATAAAAAAGAACCCCGAACAGCAAAAACATAATCACGCAGCCGATGATAAAAACCGTAAAGAGCCAGCGTCCGTCACGCTTAAATATGCGGCCGACATTTTTCACAAATTCGGAAATAGAAGGCGCTTCTTTTTGTTCCTCCGGCTTTGCCACCAAAAACAATACGAGAAAAAAACTGATGAGCGAAAAAAACGGAATGAACCAAAACGGCATAAACCAAAACCATGCAGCCAAGAGCGACCCGAGAATCGGGCTTATTACTTTCCCGGCTGTGTTTGACGTCTCAATGTCGCCGAGCCCCGCGGTAATCCGCTCATCATCCCCTTTGAATAAATCACCGATAAACGGCATCACTACAGGAGCCGCCCCTGCCGAACCGATTCCCTGCAGCACCCGCCCCGCCAAGATAATGGGATAAGGATGCTTGAACGCGGTGGAAGCTATCGCGGCAAGCGCTCCGCCCGCACCGGCTATGAGAAGACAAGGCAGAAGAACCTTTTTTCTTCCGAATTTATCGGACAGATATCCGGCAATCGGAATACAAATAATCGCCACAATCGAATAGACCGTTATAATTAACGATACTTGAAAAGACGATATGGACAGCTTCTTTTCAATCATCGGAAGCACAGGAATCAGCATGGAATTCCCGAGTGTCATCACGAGCGGTACAGAAGCCAGAGCAATGATATTTTTCGTTCCATTTTTCTTCTTACTCAACTTATTCACCCATTCACTATACTTGGTTGTTTCCTGTTTTATTGTGCCTTGCAGAAAACAAAGTATGTACTGAAACGGCAAATAAAAAAACAGACACATGACGCGTCTGTCTTAAAAACGTTTTCTTACAACATGAAAACTGAACTTATCAGCCCGGAAATAATTTAATGAATACAGCACAGGTTCATCATTCTGATTATAGTGGGTTTGCTTCAGCAATAAAAGCGCCGTCTCCGGCTCGCATTCCAAAACCGGTGAAATCGTATCGTGATATCCGATCGGTTCGATATCAGCAACGGCATAGCTGATCACAGACCCGGAGTTTTTTTCCAAAAGATCAAAAATAGACTCCTGTTCATGACAGAAAGAATTCGGCAGAATGTGCATCGGAATCGTATCTAAACAGTAAACGACCGGAGTGCCGCTTGCCGTTCTCACGCGTTCCAAATAAAAAAGCTCCTGCTCAGGCTCAAGCCGGAATCTAGCGATATCTTCATCAGACGGCGTGATGACCTGAGACGACAAAAAAATCGTACCCGGCACCATGTTCGCCTGCTGAATCGTTTTCGTCACGCTGTTGAGCTGTTCAATACCTGAAAGAAACAGCGGTTTTGTATGGACGAAAGTGCCCACACCGTGCCTTCTGATAATCACATGCTCCTCTTCAAGGATACGCAAAGCTTCACGCAGAGTTGCCCGGCTGACACCCATTGATTTTGAAAGCTCAAATTCAGAAGGAAGCTTTTCCTTTTCGGTGTAAATTCCGTTTTGTATATCCTCTTTGATTCGCTCAATCACTTTTAGATACAAGTGACGATTGTCAGCTTTTGTAGACATGTTTCCCCTCCGTAAACCACTTTCATAAATTATTGAACAATTGGGACAACTATATCATGTTTTGATAAAAAAATAAATAGGAATGATTTTGGTGATATCATTTTCAGTGAAAACTCTCTCCTTTTTAAGAAGAGAGCTCATCATATTGTTCCTTAGATAATAGTACTTCCCTCGGTTTGCTTCCTTCATACGGCCCGACGACGCCCCGTTCCTCCATTGCGTCAATCAGACGGGCAGCTCTCGTATATCCGATTCTGAACCGCCTTTGAAGCATGGAGACTGATGCCGTCTGCATGCCGATAATCAAATCGACCGCTTCGTCATAGAGGTCATCCGTTACTTCACTGTGTGTTTCCGAAACTTCTTCCGGAATCATCTCTTCTTGATACTGCGCTTTTTGCTGCGTAATGACATGATCGACGACATGCTCAACCTCTTCATCGGATAAGAATGCCCCTTGCACACGCACCGGCTTATTTGCGCCCACAGGCAGAAACAGCATGTCTCCGCGCCCCAGAAGCTTTTCAGCGCCGCCCATGTCTAAAATCGTCCGTGAATCGGTCTGAGATGAGACACTGAAAGCGATTCTTGACGGGATGTTGGCTTTAATAACACCGGTAATAACGTCGACTGAAGGCCTCTGTGTCGCGATAATCAAATGAATTCCCGCCGCTCGCGCCATCTGTGAAAGTCTCGTAATTGAATCTTCCACGTCGGAAGAAGCGACCATCATCAGATCGGCAAGCTCGTCAACGATGACGACGATGTATGGCAGCTCAGGCTGCTTGACTTCTTCTTCGGCATTTGACCGCTTAATATGGTCGTTATAGCCTTCTATATTTCTCGTACCCGTATGGGAGAACAGCTCATAGCGGCGCTCCATCTCATTGACGACCTTTTTCAAAGCCTGCGAGGCCTTTTTCGGATCTGTCACGACCGGCGCAAGCAGATGAGGAATGCCGTTATACACATTCAGTTCAACCATTTTCGGGTCAATCATCATCATCTTCACTTCATGCGGTTTAGCCCTCATCAGAATGCTCGTAATAATACCGTTGACACAGACGCTTTTTCCGCTTCCCGTTGCCCCCGCTACGAGCAGGTGGGGCATTTTGTTCAGTTCGGCAAGCACGGCTTCCCCGGAAATATTTCGTCCCAAGCCGATCAGAAGCTTCGCGTCCGGCTTGTCATTGAGCTTGGATTCAAGCACTTCTTTTAACGAAACCATCGCCACTTCAGCATTGGGCACCTCGATGCCGATTGCCGATTTGCCCGGAATCGGCGCTTCGATCCGGATATCCTTCGCGGCAAGCGCGAGCGCGAGGTCATCGCTCAGATTCACGATTTTACTGACTTTGACCCCGACGTCCGGATACACCTCATATTTTGTGACCGCCGGACCGAGATGAACCTGCGTCACTTTCGCCTTTACGCCGAAGCTTTGAAAAGTCCGTTCGAGTTTTCTTGCATTCTCGTAAATGTTTTTCTTATCGGTCTGCTGGCCTGTATGTTTCGGGTCAGCCAGTATGTCCAATGAAGGCATTTGATAATCTTTATTTTCAAGCTCTGTAAACGTCATCGGCGGAGCCGCAGCCGTTTCGCCACTGTCTTGAGCGCCGCCGGAAGGCTCAACTTTTGCCGCTTGTGCAGCCTCCTGCGTTTTTTCCGGAATCAGCGGTTCGGCGGGCTCTTCCTGACGGTCTGAAAAGCTTGAAATAATCGGCTCTGAATGGATGATCGGCGAAATGATTTCCTCATCCTCTTCCTCCGGTTCAGGCTCTTCTTTTTTCTTTTGAACCCGTTTTAGTTTTTTGCCCGATTTTGTTTTTGTTTTCGGCGAAGACATATTCGTTCTGACCGTCTTCATATCCTCAAGAAATGCCTGCCACTGGCCGCGGATAAACCGGCCGACGGGGCTCGTCCACTTTTTGAGCGTTTCCTGCAGTGAACGGCCCGTTACAAGAATCAGCCCCATTAAGATCAGCACGATCGCCATGATTTGTGAACCCGTTGATGCAAATAGAAAGTGGGAAGCTGCAAACAGTACCGCGCCGATCATGCCGCCGCCCAAATCAGGGGAAGCAGCCTGCTGTTTCATGTCAATCATAAACAGCTCCCACGTGTTGCCGATGACACTTGCCGAACGAATCGACCCGTGATGAGACAGATTTTTAAAGAGCTGCACGTGAGACAGCAGCAATATACTGGCGATAATACAGTACAACCCTGCCTTTCTTCTCGTTAAAAGGCTTGGACTCTTCTTTTTCCAAAACAGCGAAATTCCGAGAAGGAAGAGCGCAATTAAGCATAAAGTAAACCACTCTCCGGCAAAAAAACGGAACAAGTACACAAATGTCTGTCCCACAACGCCGAGCTGCAAAACAGCAATAATTGAGATTGCAACACAGAGCAGTCCGCTTAGTTCGTATTTTAGATTGAGCTTACTCTCTTGTTTCTTTTTAGATTTCCGTTTTTTCTTTGCCACACTCATCACCTTACTGCGTTAAAAAATGTAAAATCATACATCATGAAGAAAAGCAGCCTTTTGCCGGCTGCATTTTTCTGTAGGATTCCCCTATTATAGCATATTTTGCCCCCGAGAAACGGACTGAATGCCGGTTAGATTTTCAGCTTGATTTTTTGTCCCGGAGCGATGTCCGGATTCAGAAAATCCATCGGGTTCGTACTTAAAATCTGTACGACTTCAGCTTCATTTCCCTTCATCTCAACTAGCAGCGGCACGCCGGCGTAATCTACCTGTTCATGCACGCTTTGCTCTATATCCTGACCATAAACGACTTCTTGGGGCATGACGGTATAAAGGATCATTGAATCATCCTTCCTTCCTCGCCCTTTCGTTCCTCAATCAGCTGATTCAGCTTTTTTATCGCCTGTCCGACGCCGCCCACGGCATCAATTAATCCGTAATCAGCCGCATCTTTCCCGACTACGTTCGTCCCGATGTCCCTGGTTAAGTTTCCTTTTGAAAACATCAGCTCTTTGAATTTTTCTTCAGAAATATTTGAATGATGGGTCACAAAGTTGACGACCCGCTCCTGCATTTTATCCAAGTATTCAAACGTTTGCGGAACCCCGATAACCAGACCTGTAAGCCGAACGGGGTGAATGGTCATTGTCGCTGTCTCCGCGATAAAACTATGATCACATGACACGGCGATCGGCACACCTATCGAGTGGCCCCCGCCGAGTACGATTGAGACGGTCGGTTTTGATAAGGATGCGAGCATTTCCGCAATCGCAAGCCCCGCTTCCACATCGCCTCCGACGGTGTTTAAGATGATCAGAAGTCCTTCGATTTTCGGATTTTGCTCAATCGCGACGATTTGCGGAATGACGTGTTCATATTTGGTTGTTTTATTTTGCGGCGGGAGCTGGACGTGCCCCTCAATTTGGCCGATGATCGTCAGGCAGTGAATATTGGTATCTTGGGACATTTGCGGCAGAGATGTCTCTCCCAGCTGCTGAATTTTGCTCATAATGCTGTCTTTCGCATCTGATTTTTCGGGCTGCTGTTCTTCGGTGTTTTCCATACGATGATCCATTTTATCTTTCACCCTTTCCGAATGTCTCTTTGTATTATGAACAAAGATGATGATTTCCATCCGGGACATGAACAAAAACAAAGCCGGAGCATCATGCGCTCCGGCTTTGTATACATTATACTTCCATAATGATCGGAATGATCATCGGCTTGCGTTTTGTTTTTTCATAAAGGAATTGATTCAGCGCATCACGCATTGCTTGTTTCAGCGTGGACCATTCTACGGCAGATGTTTCCGTCGCTTCAGTCACGATAGAGCGGACGAGCTCAGTAGCTTGTACAATTAAACCTTCTGATTCTCTGACATACACGAAACCGCGCGTAATGATCTCAGGACCTGATACGAGGTTCTTTTTCTGCTTATCGAGTGAGATCACGACGATGAGAATGCCGTCTTGTGATAATAAGCGGCGGTCTCTCAGCACGATGTTGCCGATGTCGCCGACTCCGAGGCCGTCAATCAGAACGTTTCCGTACGTGACTTTATCCCCGATTTTCACATTCTGACCGCGGAATTCAACGACGTCACCTTTTTCAATCAAGAAAATGTCGCTGCGTTTCATGCCGATCTCTTCTGCGATTTTGGAATGCGCTTTTTGCATTCTGAATTCACCGTTAACCGGAATTAAATATTTCGGTTTCAGCAAATTAAGCATGAGTTTCAATTCTTCCTGCGAACCGTGACCGGACACATGCACGCGTTTTTGGGCGAAAATGACTTGAGCGCCGGCGCGGGCAAGCAGGTTGACGGTTTTGGAATATATCAATTCATGCCCCGGAATCGGTGTTGATGCAATGACAACGGTGTCTCCTTCTTCAATGTTAAGCTGCTTGTGCGCCTGCTTGGCCATCCGCGTAAGAGCGGCCAGCGGCTCACCATGGCTTCCGGCTGTAACAATTGCAACTTCCCGCTTCGGATATTTTTTCACATCCTGCACAGGAATAAACATTTCATCTTCGGCTTCAATATAGCCGAGCTTGCGCCCAAGCTGAAGCACGTTTTGCAGATTTTTTCCGGCGATTGCAAGTTTGCGGCCGTTCTGGACGGCAGCCTGTATCACTTGCTGGATCCGGTTGATATTAGACGCGAATACAGCAATGATGACACGGTTTTCTGAACTGTTCATCGCATCGGAAATTTCACCGCTTACATATGCTTCTGACGGAGTATACCCCGGGCGCTCCGCATTGGCGCTGTCAGAAAGCAGGGCGAGCACGCCGCTGTTTCCGATTTTGGCAATTTCGCCAATATCACATGATTGGTGATAAGCAGGCGTCTGGTCAAATTTAAAGTCTCCCGTGCATACAATAGAGCCAAGTGATGTTTTGAAGCTGACTCCCACTGAATCCGGAATACTGTGAATTGTTTTAAAGAACGATACTTTCGTTGATTCAAATGTAATGACTGATTTAGAGTGAACTTCACGCAAATCAGCTTTTCGATTATGCCCGTACTGCTTGAGTTTTTCTCTCAGTAATGCAAGAGTAAGCTTCGTTCCGTATACCGGCACCGACAGCTTGTTCAATAAATAAAAGACGCCTCCGATGTTTTCATCGTGCCCGTGTGTCAGAAAGATGGCCTTCACGCGGTCAGCCCGTTCTACTAAGTAGGAAATATCCGGAATGACGACATCAATACCGAGCATTTCATTTTCAGGGTGCATCAGCCCTGCATCCACTACAAATATGTCTGAGTCAATTTCAATGACATATAGGTTCTTCCCAATTTCTCCGACGCCGCCAAGGGCGATAATTCTGACGTTTTCTGTATTTTTCTTTTTCAAAATCTGTATCCTCCTAGTCTCATACCCGTCCATCATCACTTGTTCCTATTATAACTGATATCAATTTTAGAAAACAAGAAGAAGCGGAAGGTTTAGGGAAAACCAATATGTATACAAAACGGTCAAACTCACGATAAAAATGAGAATGACCGCGTATTTTAACTGTATAAATTTTTTCTTACAGTTCGCTGATGACGCTGCTCAGGCTCAGACGTTCATCTTCATTCAGCGGGATAAGAGGAAGACGCACAGATCCGACATCAAGGCCTTTCAGCTGTAGCGCCGTTTTGACCGGAGCCGGATTAGGCGCTTTAAAGAGCTCCTTCATGATCGGCTGAAGCTTCTGATGAATCAGTGCCGCGGTTGCCGTCTGCCCGTTCGTATAGTTTTTAATCATCTGCTGCATGTCAGAACCTACGATATGGCTGGCCACTGACACGACTCCTCTTCCGCCGACTGCGAGAATAGGAAGCGTTAACCCGTCATCACCTGAATAGACGTAAAAATCTTCCGGTGTTTCGGCAATGATTTTCGTAATGGCATCAAGATCGCCGCTCGCTTCTTTAATTGCAGAGATATTCGGAATCTCCGCAAGTCTGATGGCCGTTTCCGGCGCAAGCGAAGCGACCGTTCTGCCCGGCACGTTGTAAAGCATCACAGGAAGAGACGTTTCTTCCGCAATGGCTTTAAAATGACGGTACATGCCCTCTTGGGAAGGCTTATTATAATACGGCGTGACAAGCATAACGCAATCGACGCCGGCTTCTTCAGCTTTTTTTGTCAGTTTAATGGAGTCTTTCGTATTGTTGCTTCCCGTACCCGCAATGACAGGCACGCGTCCGTTCACTTCTTTGACTGTAAATTCAAAGAGTGCAATTTTTTCTTCCGTTGAAAGTGTCGGAGATTCGCCGGTCGTGCCTGCGACGACTAAAGAATCCGTGCCGTTTTTCAACAAATAGTCGATTAATGTAGACAGTTTTTGAAAGTCTACATTCCCTTTACTGTCAAAGGGGGTAATCATCGCTGTAGATATATTTCCGACATTCATTTTTTTCACCTCATCATGATTCAATCACATTTACTTTGAAAGTTCAAACACTTCATGCAGCGCATTTACGGCCGTTACCATATCTTTTTCATGAACGAGCACCCAGATCGTCGTATGGCTGTCGGCAGATTGCAGAATCGGAATGCCTTTATCAGAAAGTGCGGAGACGATTTTTGACGTGACACCCGGAACACCCATTATCCCGGCGCCGACCGCTGACACTTTCGCACAGCTCTCCGTCACTGTCGGCTCATACCCTAATTCAGCCAAGATGCTGCGCGCGGCTTCCGTTTTACTGCCGGCTACGGTATATACGATTTCACTCGGCGTAATGTTAAAGAAATCTACGCTGATTCCGGCATTTGCCATTGCTTTAAAGACTTCAGTCTGAACGTTGTATTGCCCCATTTTGGCGGGAACCTTAAATTGCGTCACATCTTTCACATGGGCGATCCCCGTAATCAGCCGTTCGAATACATCGCTGCCGATGTTAGACGAATGATGGGACGTCACCAAAGTGCCTTTGTCTTTTGAATAAGTGGAGCGCACGCGGATCGGCACCTTTGCCTGCATGGCGATTTCCACCGCGCGCGGATGAATGACTTTCGCGCCTTGATAGGCAAGGTTGCAGATTTCCGTATATGTGACGTTCGGAAGCGGCTTAGCATTTTCCACGATTCTCGGATCGGCTGTCATAACGCCTTCCACGTCCGTAAAAATGTCGATAAACTCAGCATCTACCGCCGCGCCGAGCGCCGCTGCTGAAGTATCGCTTCCTCCTCTGCCGATCGTCGTCGTGTCGCCTTTTTCAGTCGCTCCCTGAAATCCTGCGACAACGACAGCGTCATGGCTGGCGAGTGCAGCGAAAAGCCGCTCTGTTTTCATTTCTATAATTTTGGCGTCAGTATGCTGGGCATTGGTTAAAAAGCCGGCTTGGGCTCCTGTTAAAGCTGCGGCTTTTATGCCGTTTTCCTTCAGCATGCTGGAAAAAACAACGGACGAAATCGTTTCTCCGCAAGACAGAAGCATATCCTGCTCTCTCGGAGAAATGTCGGACTGGCTGCCGTAAAGGAGCCCGATTAAAGAATCTGTCGCGTACGGGTCTCCTTTTCTTCCCATCGCTGATACGACAACGACAACTTTATAACCTTCACTGATGGCATCTTTAATGTGTGCTAGCGCAAGCTTGCGGCCTTTGTCATCTTTTACGGATGTTCCGCCGAATTTTTGAACAATGATCTTCACTATTTTCACTCCAAATTAGTCTGACGTAACAGAAGAGAGCAGGCAGAGCCTTACTCTCTTCTATTCGCCTATAGAAAATACGTTTGTTTTATACGAGGTTCAGTTTTTGCAGGCTTTCCGCGATTTGGACTGAGTTCCAAGCGGCGCCTTTTAACAGGTTATCAGAAACAACCCACAAATGAAAACCGTTTGCTCTGTCCAAATCTTTCCGGATTCTTCCTACAAATACATCGCGTTTGCCGACGCAATCAGCAGGCATCGGGTAAAGCTGCTCCGCCGGATCATCCTGAAGCGTAACACCCGGAGCTTCTTTCAAAAGCTGTTTCATATCTTCAACGGTTGCGTCATCACGGTCAAGCTCAATGTAAACAGATTCTGAGTGCCCTGTTTCAATCGGCAGTCTGACACATGTCGCAGCCACTTCCAGCTTCGGCATATGCATGATTTTTTTCGTTTCATTAATCATTTTCATTTCCTCAAACGTATAGCCGTTGTCTTGGAATTTATCAATTTGCGGAATGGCGTTAAATGCGATTTGATAATGCTTTTTGTCACCTTTAACCGGCATAATAGACGGTTCTGCGGGTTCATTGTTTAAAATCGCCTTTGTCTGGCTGTACAATTCTTTCGCCGCTTCATTGCCGGCCCCGGACACAGCTTGGTAAGTAGATACAATGACTTTTTTCAAACCGTACGCTTTGCGGATCGGTTCAAGCGCAGCCACCATCTGAATCGTTGAACAGTTAGGGTTGGCGATAATGCCGTTATGTTTGTGCAGATCACCTTCGTTCACCTCAGGCACCACGAGCGGTGTATTTTCGTCCATCCGGAATGCGCTGGTATTGTCAATCACGATGGCTCCCCGTTTTACAGCCTCAGGCGCCAAGCTTTGTGATACGCTTCCGCCGGCGCTGAATAACGCGATATGAACGCCTTCGAAGCTTTCAGGAACAGCTTCCTGCACTGTATATTCTTCGCCTTTAAACATTACTTTCGTACCAGCAGAACGCTTTGAGGATAGTAGTGTGAGTGTTTCGATTTCAAAGTTTCTGTCTTCCAGTGTTTTCAGCATTTGCTGTCCTACGGCTCCCGTCGCTCCGACAACTGCTACGTGTAATCCTCTTCCCATCTGTAAAACTCCTTCCGCCAATTAAGCATCATTTATTGAATTGACTTTGCATTTTACGTTTTATTTTACCATAGAATAGTCACGGATTGACCGAATTTTTTTATTCCGGAATGATTTTCTGTCATCATTCATGATGGTGTACGAGCACCGGCTGAACCTGCTGGTGCAAAAGAGCTTTTTCTACCGTAATCGGAAGAAGATCCATTCTTGCGACGAGCGATGTCGGTTTTTTCACGTGGTCATCCTGGCCGAACGGGATGAAATATATGTTTTTTGCGGACATCAGCCTCATTAAATTCGTTCCGTTTAAACCGAGTCCGTCGTTTGTCGAAATTCCGAGCACGACCGGGCGGCCGTTGCGGATCGTGGCTTTCGCAGCCATAAGGACGGGGCTGTCAGTCATCGCATTTGCGAGTTTGCTCATTGAATTTCCGGTTAAAGGGGCGATGACCATGCAGTCGAGCGGAAGTTTCGGCCCGAGAGGCTCCGCTTTTACGATGGAATCAATCGCCTCAAAGCCTGTTGTTTCTTCAATTTTTCTGACCCAATCTCCCCCCTCCCCAAAGCGGGTATCGGTCGATTGAACGGTTGACGTCACGACCGGCCGGACTTCAGCTCCTTGACTGATAAGCGCCTCTATTTGCGGAAAAACTTCCTCATATGTGCAGTGCGAGCCGGTTAATCCGAATCCGATTCTTTTCCCTTTCAGAGACATGGTTATTCCCCCTCTTTCTTTAAGTCTGCCAAAAGCTTGCTCAATACGTTCGCAATAATCTGTCCGGCTGTTTTCGGGGCCACAATTCCCGGAAGACCCGGGGCAAGCAGCGCTTTAATGCCTTGTTTTTCAGCATATTTGAAATCCGTTCCGCCCGGGCGGGATGCTAAATCCAAAATCAAGGTCTTCGGCGTCATGCGCGATAAAACGCTTTGATTCAGAATCAAGCTCGGTACGGTGTTAATGCAGATATCAATATCATTTACATGTTCAGTAAGCTCTTCAAGTTGAAAAGGAGAAAGCCCCATTTCCGTTATACGGGCCAAATGAGCCGAACTCCGCGCGCCCACTTTTACCTTCGCCCCTAACGCCGCAAACGTCCGGGCGATCGTCATACCGGTGCGCCCCATGCCGAGAACGGCGACATTTGATCCGTGAATGGTATAATCCGTATGCTGAATCGCCATCATGATTGTTCCTTCAACAGTGGGAATCGAGTTGAATATCGCGATATCGTCCCGTTCAAATAATTTCACAAGTTTGCGGCCCGCTTCGCTGGCGATCCCCTCAAGATACGCGTTGGAGATGCCTGAATAAATGACGCAATGCTCCGGTGTCCGCTCAAGATAGCTCTGCTTTAATACCACTTCTTCATTTGAAAAAACCGTGGAAACAACGCCTTCTCCGGTCGTTGCCGATACGGGCAGGATGATACTGTCTATTTTTTGAAAGGGAATCTCATCGATTTTGCATTTGACGGTTCCTGTAAAACCGTCATCCAATTGGTCAAACCCTGCAAGATAAATATCGGCATGCTGTTCTGTCAGCTTTCTTATAATCTCAAGCTGTCTTGCGTCACCGCCAATGATCGCAATTGTCAATCCGGTTAACATCTGAAACGTTCACCTTCTTTACAGTTACTGGATCTTTTAAGTGTCATCCTCCTCTTCATCGTATGTGCGAAGAGAAAGGGCGGTGAATGTACAGCGTCTTTTTCATAAAAAAAGCACCGGCTGTATGAGCCGGTGCTTGCAACAATTGAATAAGATCTACTCTTCGGGAGGCGTGATCTCCCCCGGAACGTCTAAAATGATCATGTCTGACCCGATTTTTTGGATATGGTTCCAGGGGACGCGGATGTCGTGGCCTTGTTTTCGCAATCCGAACCATTTTACCGTCGGTATCAACAGCGCGGTAATTTGTCCGTCCTGTTCATTAATTTCCAAATCGGTCTGGCCGAGCACGCCGAGCCGCTCTGCACGTTTAATGTCCACAATTTCTTTACCTGACAGTTCACTGAGCCTCATGATAGCCACCCCCTTGTACTATATGACCCGGAGCAAAAAAAAATGCCTGCCCCGTATAGAGGCAGACTGCTTTTCTGCTTAAGATGAAGCCGGCATATTGCCGGTCGGGCTGATGAGCGATAGTGCGTAATCATCCGTAAATAAGCGGCGGCTGAGGCCGTTGACGCTTTCCAGGCTGACCGCATTTAATTCAGTGATAATTTCATCCATGGTCTTATGCTTTCCGAGCAGGAGTTCGTTTTTCCCGTTCCGGCTCATTTTGCTGTTTGTGCTCTCTAAGCTGAGCATTAAGCTCCCCTTCATTTGCTCTTTGCTGTTTTCCAGCTCTTTCGGGGTGATACCGTCACGTTTTAGAACCGATAACGTTTCCTGAATGGTTTCAGACAGAAGTCCGAGCTGATTCGCGCCGGTGCCTCCGTAAATCGTCAGCATACCGCTGTCTTCATAGGAACTGTGATAGCTGTATACAGAATAGGCCAGTCCTTTATCTTCGCGCACATCCTGGAAAAGACGGCTGCTCATGCTTCCGCCCAGCACGTTGTTTAAGACGATCAAATCGTAAATGTCCGCATCTCCGACTTTCAGGCCTTTGAAACCGAGACAGAGATGCGCCTGTTCGGTGTCTTTTTTTCTGGTCAGCTTTTCATAATGAAACTCAGGCTCGCTGATGCCGCTTGCTTTGCCCTTCGCTTCGTATGTACCGAACCATTTCTCCACGTCTTTAATGAATTGTTCTGTTACATTTCCGGCGACAGAAATGACGACGCGGTCCGGCGTGTAAAAGTCATCCATATGCTGTCTGAGAGAATCGCCGTTAAATGACGAAAGCGTTTCCTCCGTCCCGAGAATCGGGTAGCCGAGCGAATGATTGCCGTATGTCGCTTTGCTCAGCAGATCGTGGACAATGTCATCCGGCGCGTCTTCATACATTTTGATTTCTTCATATACGACGTTCTTTTCTTTTTTGAGCTCATCTTCGTCAAAAGCAGAATGAAAGAACATATCAGCCAGCACATCAAGTGCGTAGTTTGCATGCTCATCCAGAACTTTGGCGTAATAGCACGTATATTCTTTTGAAGTGAAGGCATTCACTTGGCCGCCTATCCGATCGAAGGATTCTGCGATTTCCCGTGCGGACCTGGTATTTGTTCCTTTAAAAAACATATGCTCAAGAAAGTGCGAAATACCGTTTGTCTCCGGCGTTTCATGACGTGACCCCGTCCCGATCCAGACGCCGATTGCCACAGACCGCACCGTTGGATTATTTTCAAGCACAACTCTTACACCGTTTTGGCATGTATAGCGTTTTATCAAGTCTGTTCCTCCTATTCAAAGACAGGCAAACTGCCGCCTGCTACTTCATCAGCCTGTTTTCATCCATTAAGTCAGACACTGAGCCGAGCGCGTAGCCTTTTTCTTTGATTTTTGCAATCAGTGTATCCAGGCTTTTCGCAGTCGGATCAGTCGGATGCATTAAAATCATGGCTCCGTTATGTATTTTGCTCAACACCCTTGTTTGTAAAACAGCCGGAGACGGTTTTTGCCAGTCAATGGTGTCAACGGTCCACATGATGGTGCCCATTCCTTTTTCCGCCGCAAGGTCGACCACCGCTTTTCTGAAGCTGCCGCTTGGCGGCGCAAACCATTTCGGCTTCATGCCGAGCGTCTCGCTGATTTGTGCATTGGTTTTGTCAAGCTGTTCGGAAATGCTTCCTGAAGTCAGTTTGCTCATATCAGGGTGATTGTATGAATGATTTCCGATTTCATGTCCGTCTGCCGCTATTTTTTTCCCAAGTTCCTGATTGTTTTTCAGCCATTTCCCTTCAAGAAAGAAAGTTGCTTTGACCTGGTGCTGCTTCAGAATAGGCAGCATTTGCTCCACGTATTCGTTTCCCCAGGCGACATTTATCAGGAAAGCGACCATCGGTTTGTCGGGATTTCCTTTATAAATGGGTTCGGGCGCGAGAGAATCAAGATGGACTTTCGGTTTCACCTGCTCATAGACAAGGCCGTCTTCGTGAAATTCTCCGTCCTTTTTCATTTGCTTATAGGATTTTTCCACATTGACTTTTAAACCGTTATATCCCGGTATACTCTTCCATATTTTATCAATCCGCGCGTCTTGCGGCTTCACTTCATACTCTGACGCTTTTTGCAGTAATTCTTCATAGAGCGGATCTTTTGATGCTGACACAGTTACAGCGTCTTTTTTCATTGCGTCTATGTAATCAACTGTATACGGATTTTTTAACATTTCAAACGAAACAAAAAAAAGAAATAAAAAAACGGCAAACGGCACGAATTTTTTCAACATGTCCTTCCCCCCCTCATCACACATTATGTATGAGGAGGACAAGGTAGAACCCGTCTGTTGTCTTTCTCAAAATAAAGAAGCCGGGTCTCCCAGGCTCCTTGTTAGGTTTTCATTTAAGATTGTTGTTGTTCCTGTTCTTTTTCTTTCTCTTCGCGCAGCACTGCTTTACGCGACAGATTCACTCGTCCCTGTTTGTCAATTTCGGTTACCTTCACAAGGATTTCGTCACCGATTTTCACAACATCCTCAACCTTGCCGACCCGTTCGAGCGCTAGTTCAGAGATGTGAACGAGACCGTCTTTTCCGCTGAAGATTTCAACGAAAGCGCCGAATTTCTCAATCCGTTTGACTTTACCGAGGTAAAGCTGGCCGACTTCGACTTCTCTGACAAGATCTTCGATGATTTTTTTCGCTTTTTGGTTGCTGCTTTCATCAGTAGAAGAAATAAAGATGGTGCCGTCTTGTTCAATGTCAATTTTAACACCGGTATCTTCAATGATTTTGTTGATTTGTTTACCGCTCGGTCCGATAACGTCACGGATTTTATCCGGATTAATGTTCATCGTTAAAATTTTCGGCGCATATTGAGAAAGTTCTTTTCTTGATTCACCAAGCGTGCTGAGCATGCTGTTCAAGATTTCCATTCTTCCTTTTTTCGCCTGCTGAAGCGCTTCTTCAAGAATTTCTCTTGAAAGGCCTTCAATTTTAATGTCCATTTGCAGCGCTGTCACGCCTTTTTCCGTGCCGGCTACTTTAAAGTCCATGTCACCGAGGGCGTCTTCCATCCCTTGAATATCCGTTAATACCGTATAGTACTCGCCTGATTTCACAAGTCCCATCGCGATACCTGCAACAGGGGCTTTAATCGGAACACCTGCGTCCATCATGGCAAGCGTGCTCGCGCAAATGCTGGCCTGTGAAGTGGAACCGTTTGATTCAAGCACTTCGGATACGAGGCGGACCGTATACGGGAAGTCTTTTTCATTCGGAATGACCGGCTCAAGCGCACGCTCTCCAAGAGCGCCGTGACCGATCTCACGGCGTCCCGGTCCGCGCATCGGGCCTGTCTCCCCTACGCTGAACTGCGGGAAGTTATAATGATGCATAAAACGTTTTGATTCTTCCACGCCTAAACCGTCAAGAATCTGAACGTCCCCAAGGGCGCCTAATGTACAAACGCTGAGCGCCTGCGTCTGTCCTCTCGTAAACAGCCCGGAGCCATGCGTTCTCGGCAGAAGGCCGACTTCTGAAGAAAGCGGGCGGATTTGATCAACGCCGCGGCCGTCCGGACGGACTTTTTCTTCTGTGATCAAACGGCGCACTTCGTTTTTCACGAGTTTAGACAGTGTCTGTTTCACTTTTTTAATCGTATCTTCATCATGCTCTTCTTCTTCGAATTTCGCGACAACTGCATTTTTCACTTCATTGATCGCGTCTTCGCGAGCATGTTTTTCGTGAACCTGAATGGCGCTGAGAAGATCCGGCTCCGCAAGGCTTTTTACTTTTTCGCTGAGCTCTTCGTCAATTTCATACAGTTCGATTTCTGTTTTTTCTTTGCCGACTGCTGCGACGATTTCTTCTTGGAATGCGATCAGGCGCTTAATTTCTTCGTGACCGAACATAATCGCCTCAAGCATGATTTCTTCAGGAACTTCATCTGCTCCGGCTTCCACCATGTTGATGGCGTCTTTTGTGCCTGCAACGATGAGGTTGATATCACTTTTTTCAAGCTGGTCAACCGTCGGATTGATAACGAATTTCCCGTCAATGCGGCCTACCGTCACACCCGCGATCGGGCCTTCAAACGGGATATCGGAAACGCAAAGAGCGAGTGATGAACCGAACATTGCAGCCATTTCAGATGAGCAGTCCTGATCAACACTCATGACAATGCTGATGACCTGTACTTCGTTACGGAATCCGTCTGCGAAAAGCGGGCGGATCGGACGGTCGATCAGACGGCTGGCTAAAACGGCCTTTTCACTTGGACGGCCTTCTCTTTTAATAAAACCGCCCGGAATTTTACCTACTGCGTATAATCTTTCTTCATAGTTAACGGTAAGCGGGAAAAAATCTAGCGGTTTCGGTTCTTTTGATGCGGTTGCTGTGCTGAGCACTGCAGTATCGCCGTAGCGGACCATGACAGCGCCGTTTGCCTGTTTGGCAAGCTGGCCGGCTTCTACTGTAAGCTGTCTGCCGGCCCAATCTATGGTAAAGACATGTTTCTCTTGTCCCATTCGATTACGAGCTCCTCTCTTAATGTGTGAAATAATCAATTACTCCTATTATGAACGAAATGAATTGAACATATCAATGTCAAAGTAGTATGTAAAAGGATTTCATTGTTTTTTTATCATTATTTTTTTCGCTTTAATACGATAAAAAAGCGGGAATCCTCCCGCTTTTTACGATTATCGACGTAAGCCTAGTTTGTTAATTAACTCACGGTAACGAGTTACGTCTTTATTACGCAGATACGTAAGAAGATTACGACGTTTACCTACCATTTTAAGAAGACCGCGACGTGAGTGGTGATCTTTCTTGTGAGTACGCAAATGCTCGTTCAAGTTGTTAATTGAGTCTGTTAGGATAGCGATCTGAACTTCTGGAGATCCAGTATCAGATTCGTGTGTTTTGAACTCACTGATGAGTTGATTTTTACGCTCTTGAGTAATTGCCATCCTGTTTCACCTCCATATCATAATTAGCCCCAGTTACCTAGCAACCGTCGGTGACTTCGGATTGCCAAGCAATGGTTTTAAGACTACGAAACATATGATACTAAAAATCGCGCCCATATGCAAATCTTTTAGAAGAAAATTTGTGTACTTTTGATGTTTTTTCCGTTATTTGCTGAAAAAACGGATCGCTTCTTGTTTGTCTTTCCCGATCTGAGCCGTCAGTTCATCGATGCCGTTAAACTTCCGTTCGCTTCGAATTCGTTTGTACCACTCGATTTTAACGTCTTCTCCGTATACATCCTGCTGAAAATTAAACAAATGCACTTCAATTGACGGCTGATCGGGACGCTTTTCATAAAAGGTCGGTTTGTAGCCGATGTTGCAGACGCCTTCATACACCTCGCCTTTTATTTCGGCTTTCACTGCATACACGCCTGTCGGCGGCACGATATAGCTGTTGTGCAGGCCGACATTCGCGGTCGGAAAACCGATGGTGCGGCCTCTTTTGTCTCCGTGAATCACAGTGCCCCGGATAAAATACGGCTGGCCGAGAAGAGTGTGCGCAAGTTCAACGTCACCATCCTGCAACGCTGACCGGATATAAGTAGAGCTGATCTTTCTGTCCTGCTCGGTCAGTTTCTCGACAGTCGTGCATCCGGCCTTGCCGTTTAAATCGTCCGGCAGCGTCTCCATCGTGCCTTTTCCGTATTTTCCGTACGTAAAATCGAAGCCTCCCACAGCGTGCCGCGCGTTTAACCCTAAAATATACTCCTCGGCAAACTGTTTTGGAGACAGAGCCGCAAACGCTTCATCAAACTTTACGACATACAGCACATCAGCGCCTAAACGTCCGATCTGGCTGATTTTATCTTCAAGCGGCGTAATCAGATCCTTTGGCTCTTTGTCCCTGCCCAACACATGGGAAGGGTGAGGATGAAACGTCATAACGGCCAGCGACAGGCCTTTTTCTTCGGCAATTTGTCTGGCTGTTCCGATTACTTTCCGGTGTCCCAAATGAACGCCGTCAAAGTAGCCGAGCGCCATGACAGACGCCGGCTGCTCTTCTTTTTGTAAATGATGCGGATGAGAAATATGTATCGTCTTCACAGAACGGTCACCTTTTTTCTTATTGTTCGCTTTTTTGCATGAGCACTTTAGCCGGTTTCAGCAGTCCTTTTTTTGAAGGATGCGGCATATAAATGGCCACACATTCTCCGTCTTCAGTACAGACCGCTATACGGGCGTCAGCTGTCATTGCAGAAAATTCCGCCGGGATGTCAAACACTGACCCGTTTTCAGCTTTCTTAGCTAATGTATCACTTATGACCCATTTCGGCAAATGATTGAGCGCTCTTTCAATCGGCACGGTATGCTCTGCAACCGTTCCGTCTGAAACCTGCTGTTCAAGTTCCTCAAACGTGAAACACTCATCAAGGCTGAAATCGCCGGAAGCGGTGCGGATGAGATGAGACATATGCGCGGGATAGCCGAGTTTTTCACCGATTGTCACCGCCAATGTTCTGACGTAAGTGCCCTTTGAGCACGTGACTGTAAAGCGGAATGATGCTGTGTCTTCGTTATAAGTGACAGGGGAAGTGAGCGCGATATCTTCAATCGTGATATTCCGCTTCGGCCGCTCCACTTCAATACCCGCCCTGGCGTATTCATAGAGCTTTTTTCCGTTGACCTTTACAGCGGAATACATCGGCGGCACTTGCTCCTGCGGTCCCTTCAGTTCGTCTAAAACGGCTTTGATATCCGCTTCTTTCAGCGGCTCCTTGACAGGTTTTACGCTGACCGTTTCTCCAGTCTGGTCTTCGGTCGATGTGGAGAAGCCGAGAGTAATCTCAGCATCGTACGTTTTTGACTTGTCGGTGACGTACTCAACGATCTTTGTGGCCCGTCCGACACAGATCGGCAGTACGCCTGACACTTCCGGATCAAGCGTTCCCGTATGTCCGACTTTCTTTGTTTTTAACAGTTTTCTTATTTTCATTACACAGTCGTGAGAAGTCATGCCGACCGGTTTATGTAAAAGGAGAACTCCGTTAACCATCTGTCTTTCGCTCCTTTGTTATCAATTGTATCCCGTAAAACGCAGAAAAGAGGACAGACGACACTCGCCCATCCTCTTTCCTTGTTATTCAGACGGTTTATCTGAATGCAGTTCGTGAATCAATGTTTCGATACGGTTGCCGTACTCAATTGATTCATCAAATTCAAATTCAAGCTCAGGCGTTTTGCGGAGTCTGATTCGGCTGCCGATTTCGGAACGGATAAATCCTTTCGCTTTCTCAAGCCCTTTCAGCGCCTCCTCTTTCTTTTTCTCTCCGCCGAGAACGGAGATATACACCTTCGCTATTTGTAAATCACCTGAAACACGTACGTCTGTTACAGTGAGAAATCCGATTCTCGGGTCTTTCAGCTTTCGGCTGATAATATCCCCGAGCTCTTTTTTCATCTGCTCGCCGACACGGTTTGCTCTCATACTCAATTCAATCACCTCTAAGTTAAAACCACTCTGTTCTAGTGATCGTCCGTTCTATTTCGGGAAAGGAGTCAATAAACGCGAGTACGCGCTGGATCTCCTTTTCCGCCTGAACGTGAGAGGAGGAGACGACGGCGATTCCGAAGCTGGTCCGCTGCCAAGTGTCCTGATAGCCGATTTCTGCGGCCGACACGTTGAACTTATTCTGAACCCTCGTTATAATCCGCTTCAGAACGGCTCGTTTCTCCTTTAATGATCCCGCATCATAAATGATGCATTCACATTCCGCAAATCCGATCACTTTCTTTCGATTTCCTGCATGACATACGCTTCAAGGATGTCGCCTTCGCGAATGTCATTGTATTTCTTAATTGTAATACCACATTCATATCCTTGTGAAACTTCTTTCACATCATCTTTGAAGCGTTTCAGAACGTCTACTTCCCCTTCGAAGATGACCACGCCGTCACGGATCAGGCGGAGTCCGCTGTCACGTGTAATGTGGCCGTCTGTTACATATCCGCCGGCAATCGTGCCGATTTTCGACACTTTGAATGTTTGGCGCACTTCAACCTGGCCGATGACTTTTTCTTCGTATTCAGGATCAAGCATTCCTTTCATCGCCGCTTCAATTTCTTCGATGACTTTGTAAATGATACGGTGAAGACGGATATCTACATTTTCAGCTTCAGCCGTGCTCTTAGCATTTCCGTCTGGGCGCACATTAAACCCGATAACGATTGCATTTGAAGCAGATGCGAGAATGATGTCTGATTCCGTAATCGCACCGACGCCTGTGTGAATGATTTTCACTTTTACGCCTTCTACTTCAATTTTTTGAAGAGCGGCTGTTAACGCTTCGGCTGAACCTTGAACGTCAGCTTTTACGATTAAATTGATGTCTTTGACATCGCCTTGTTTAATTTGTTCAAACAGATCATCGAGGCTCAGCTTCGCTTTGTCGCTGCGCTGTTCTTCCAGTTGCTTGGAAGCGCGTGCTTCACCGACAGAACGGGCTGTTTTTTCGTCTTTAAAGACGAGGAATTGATCGCCAGCCTGCGGTACGTCGTTTAAGCCCGTGATTTCTACAGGTGTGGACGGTCCGGC
Source organism: Bacillus sp. A1 (assembly GCF_042296235.1). NCBI lineage: Bacteria > Bacillati > Bacillota > Bacilli > Caryophanales > Bacillaceae > Bacillus > Bacillus sp. A1. Next base: position 1,715,939 of record NZ_CP141181.1, on the reverse strand, counting down.
TGTTTTCACGCGGCGGCCGAGATCATTAACCATGGCCCGCACGCGGCCGAATGTATTTCCGACAACGATCGGATCTCCGACATTCAATGTTCCCGTTTGAACGAGAAGTGTCGCGACAGATCCTCTTCCTTTATCGAGCTCAGCTTCAATAACCGTTCCTTTTGCCTGACGGTTCGGATTGGCTTTCAGCTCTTCCACTTCACTGACAAGCAGAATCATTTCGACAAGCTCGTCAATTCCCTTGCCTGTAAGAGCGGACAGAGGAACGAAAATCGTTTCTCCTCCCCATGCTTCAGGAACGAGTCCGTATTCAGTCAGCTCCTGCATGACACGGTCAGGGTTCGCGCTTTCTTTATCCACTTTATTCACGGCAACGATAATCGGAACCTCAGCCGCTTTCGCATGGTTGATGGCTTCGACTGTCTGCGGCATAACGCCGTCATCGGCCGCTACGACTAAAATGGTAATATCAGTTACTTCCGCACCGCGCGCCCGCATTGTTGTAAACGCCGCGTGTCCCGGAGTATCTAAGAACGTGATTTTTTTGCCGTTTTCTTCGATCTGGTAAGCCCCGATATGCTGGGTGATTCCGCCGGCTTCTCCTTCAACAACTTTTGTTTTTCTGATGCTGTCAAGGAGGGTCGTTTTCCCGTGGTCAACGTGGCCCATGATCGTCACGACAGGCGGACGGATTTGAAGATCTTCTTCTTTGTCAGCCTCTTCATATTTTTCAAGCTCAGTTTCTTCAAGCACAATCACTTCTTCTGTTTCTACACCGTATTCAGATGCGATCAGTTCGATTGTGTCTTTGTCAAGCTCCTGGTTAATTGTAGCCATTACGCCCAGAAGCATCAGTTTTTTAATGAGTTCAGACGGCTCTTTGCCCAGTTCCTCGGCTAAAGCTCCGACTGTTAAAGAGCCGGAAAACGTAATTTTCTCAGGAAGCTCTTTTTTCGGCTTCAGCGGTTTTTGCTGATACTGATTTTTGTTGTTATGATTGCGTTTGTTTTTGTTTTTGTTGTTGTTGTTATTCTTCTTGTTTTTGTTAAATTGATTATTCTGCACGTCATTCTTCTTTCCGTCTCGAATTTTGTTTGGTTGATTCCCAGCAGGCTGCTGATTAATCCCTTGCGGCTTGTTTTTGTTCGTTTCCGCAGGCTTCTGAGATGTAACGCCGGCGCCGCCTTTTTTAAATTTCGCATCAAGCTGCTTAATGGTCTTTTCTTCAAGCATTGCCATATGGTTATTTACTACTATATCCATGTTTTTCAGCGCAGTCAAAATTTCCTTGCTTGAAACATTGATGGCTTTTGCATATTCGTAAACTCTCATTTTAGCCATTCGTTCACCCCCAAAAATATTAATCGAGCAAGCTGATCAGCTTATTCGCAAAACCTTGGTCAGTGACGGCGACAACGACACGTGATTCCTTGCCGATAGAGCGGCCGAGATCCGCGCGGCTTTCGACTTTTTTATAAGGCACTTTATAATAATTGCATTTATCGGATACTTTTTTTGCAGTATTCGCAGATGCATCTTCTGTCAGCAGAACAAGTTTTGCACGCGCATTTCTAATTTCTTTTATAACCAAGTCCTCGCCCGACACGACCTTACGAGCTCGATTGGCCAGACCCAGCAAGGGAAACCATTCCATTCCAGACATGTTATTTTTTCACCTTTTCCGCCAGTTCCAGCAATTCTTCGAAAATCTGGTCATCGATTTGTGATTGAAATTGATTTTGCAATGTGTTTTTCTTTTTCGCAGCTAAGATGCATTCTTTCTCAAGGGTGATATAGGCACCCCGCCCGTTCTTCTTTCCGGTCGGATCGACTGAAATCTCTCCTTCTTTAGAACGGACAATTCGGATCAGTTCCTTTTTAGGCTTCATTTCCCCCGTTACCACGCATTTGCGCAGAGGAATTTTTTTTCGCTTATTCACCTAAAGTCACCTCTTATTCATCCGATTCGGCTGTTTCAGGCTCCATAAAGAGCGGCTCTAAATCGTCATCTTCTTCATGCTCTCTCGGATAGATGCCAAGGTCTCTTGCATCCGTTTCACTTTTGATATCGATTTTCCAGCCTGTCAGTTTCGCAGCTAAGCGGGCGTTTTGCCCTCTTTTTCCGATTGCCAGAGAAAGCTGGTAATCAGGAACGATGACAGTCGTGGCTTTTTCTTCTTCGCTGACGATGACATCCAGCACTTTAGACGGGCTGAGCGCATTGGCAACAAATTCAACCGGATCATCAGACCAGTTAACGATATCAATTTTTTCGCCTTTCAGTTCATTGACGATCGCCTGCACGCGCTGGCCTTTGGGACCCACGCATGAGCCGACCGGATCAACGTCAGGATCATCAGTGCGGACGGAAATTTTAGAGCGGTCGCCCGCTTCTCTGGCAACGGATTTCAGTTCGACCGTTCCGTCATAAATTTCCGGCACTTCGATTTCAAAAAGACGCTTCAACAGACCAGGATGCGTTCTTGATACATAGATCTGCGGCCCTTTTGTCGTTTTTTCGACTTTTGTGATAAATACTTTAATCCGATCGTGCGGTTTATAGCTCTCATTCGGCATTTGTTCATTGACGGGCAGCAGCGCTTCAATCTTGCCGAGAGACACGTAAATAAACTTGCTGTCTAAGCGCTGTACAATTCCCGTCATAATGTCTTCTTCACGATCGATAAATTCTGAGTAAATCACGCCGCGCTCAGCTTCACGGACACGCTGCGTCACCACTTGTTTCGCCGTCTGCGCAGCAATGCGGCCGAAGTCTTTCGGCGTTACTTCTATTTCAACGACATCTCCGACAAGGTAGTTCGGATGGATGTGCTGGGCGTCGTCAAGCGAGATTTCAAGTCTTGAATCGTATACCTCGTCTACGACATCCTTTCTTGCGAACACGCGGATCGTGCCCGTCTCACGGTTCAGATCGACCCGTACGTTTTGCGCCTGGTTAAAATTTCGCTTATACGCGGAAATTAAGGCAGCTTCAATTGCTTCGATGATAATGTCTTTACTGATGCCTTTTTCTTTTTCAAGAATAGTGAGAGCATCTAATAGTTCACTGCTCATGTTAGCGGTCTCCCCCCTTAAACACTAATACTTCATTCATTAAAATGTTACAGCTAATCTTGCGTTAGCTATTTTTTCATACGGAATATTGACCCGTTTCTTTCTTGTTTTGACCGTCATCTCTATTGTAACAGTTTGTCCATCAAATTCAGCCAATTTGCCTTCAAACACTTTTAAACCGTCAATCGGTTCGTACGTTTTCATGTACACATTTTTGCCCAGTGATTTTTCGAAGTCGGCTTTTTTCTTTAATGGACGCTCGGCTCCAGGAGAAGATACTTCAAGAAAGTAGTTCTGGGTGATCGGATCGGCCTCATCCAGCTTTTCGCTTAACGCTTCACTGACTTTGGCGCACTCCTCAATATCAACACCGTTCTCGGAATCAATAAACACGCGAAGGAACCAGTTTTGACCCTCTTTGACAAATTCAATGTCTACGAGTTCAAGGTGAAGGTCATCCAGTATGGGCTGAGCCATTTCTTGAACGGTATCAGTCACTTTTTTGCTCATGTTTTTCCTCCTTGTGCTGTCGATATCATATCAGCCGTTCCTCTGCATAAAAACCCTGCTTCAAAAGAGCAGGGGCATTGAGAAAACGATGGACATGTCGAGGCAAAATTGCCTGTTCAATACAAAAGAGCGGGTTTCCCCACTCTTTGCCTCGGTAATCGTTAGCATTTCCAATAAAACTATACCATAACCATATATTTAATGCAAATCAAACTCCGCTCGGCGGCTGTGCACAAAGCTTAAAACAGAGACAGCTGATTTTGGTCCGGAAGGGACTCAAGACAGCCGTGACGGTCTAAATACTCTAAAATGGTTTTTGACACTTTTCCGCGTTTTTGAAGATCTTCTTTTGAAAGGAACTCCCCTTCTTCCCGCGCTTTCACAATATTGAGAGCGGCGTTGGTTCCGAGTCCCGGAATTGAGTTGAACGGCGGGATGAGACTGTTGCCGTCAATGATAAATTCCGAAGCGCTCGAACGGTATAGATCGACCTTCTGGAAGGAATAGCCGCGCTCACACATTTCAAGCGCAAGCTCTAACACGGTAAGGAGGTTTTTCTCCTTCGGCGAAGCATCAAGCCCTTTAGAGCTGATATCATCCATCACCGCTCTGATAGCGGTCGAGCCTTTAATCATTGTATCAATGTCAAAGTCATCTGCGCGGACGGTAAAATACGCAGCATAATATAAAAGCGCGTGATGCACTTTAAAGTATGCAATCCGCACCGCCATCAGCACGTATGCGGCGGCGTGGGCTTTCGGGAACATGTATTTGATTTTTTTGCATGAATCAATATACCAGTTCGGCACATTGTTCTTTTTCATTTCTTCTTCCCATTCCGGCGTCAGGCCTTTGCCTTTACGGACGAATTCCATGATTTTAAAGGCCAGTGAAGGCTCAAGGCCCTGATAGATCAAGTAAACCATAATGTCATCACGGCAGCCGATCACTTCGCTCAGTTCACACGTATTGTTGTGTATCAGTTCCTGCGCATTGCCGAGCCATACGTCCGTTCCGTGGGAAAGCCCGGAAATCTGGACAAGCTCGGAGAACGTCGTCGGCTTCGTATCCTCAAGCATCTGCCGCACAAATCGCGTCCCGAATTCAGGAATGCCGAGCGTCCCCGTTTTACAACCGATCTGCTCTTCAGTGACGCCGAGCGATTCTGTACCTTGGAAAATCTTCATAACTTCCGGATCATCTGTCGGAATCGTCTTCGGATCAATTCCGCTTAAATCCTGAAGCATCCGGATGACTGTCGGATCATCGTGCCCCAATATATCAAGCTTCAGCAGGTTGTCATGAATGGAGTGGAAGTCAAAATGAGTCGTTTTCCATTCAGACCCCGTCGCATCTGCCGGGAATTGTATCGGTGAAAAATCGTAAATATCCATGTAATCCGGGACAACGATAATCCCCCCCGGGTGCTGGCCGGTCGTTCTCTTAACGCCGGTGCAGCCTTGCACCAGACGGTCGATCTCCGCGCCGCGCATGTGTAGGTTGTGATCGCCCGCATAGCCTTTCACATATCCGTAAGCCGTCTTTTCCGCGACGGTGCCGATCGTTCCCGCGCGATACACGTTATCTTCACCGAACAATACTTTCGTGTAGTTATGGGCATGCGGCTGATACTCACCTGAGAAGTTCAAGTCGATATCGGGTACTTTGTCACCTTTAAAGCCTAAGAACGTTTCAAACGGGATATCATGCCCGTCCTTTTTCAAAGGCGTACCGCAAGACGGGCAGGTTTTATCCGGAAGGTCAAAACCGGAACCGACTGATCCGTCATTAAAGAATTCGGAATATCGGCAGCTCGGGCACACATAGTGCGGAGCGAGCGGGTTCACTTCAGTGATTTCCGTTAAGGTCGCCACAAGCGATGAACCGACGGACCCCCGGGAGCCGACGAGATAACCGTCATCCAGAGACCGTTTTACAAGCTTATGAGAGATGAGATAAATAACGGCGAATCCATGGCCGATGATGCTTTTTAATTCTTTTTCTATTCTCGCTTCCACAATTTCAGGAAGCTCTTCACCGTAAATGCTTTTGGCGCGCTGATAGCTCATTTCACGGATTTCTTCATCAGCCCCGTCAATTTTCGGCGTGTACAGATCGTCTTTGATCGGTTTGATCTCATCGATCATCGAAGCGACTTTCTGCGTATTGTCAACCACGATTTCTTTCGCTTTTTCCGCACCGAGGAAGGAGAAAGCCTCCAGCATTTCATCTGTCGTTCTGAAGTGCACTTTAGGCAGTTCGTGTCTGTTTAACGGGTTGGCGCCGCCTTGGGAAGATATTAAGATCTTCCGGTAAATTTTATCCTCATCGTTTAAATAGTGGACATTTCCCGTAGCCACGACCGGCTTATTCAATTTTTCTCCGAGCTTCGTAATGTTGGCGATGATTTCTTTCAGCGCTTTTTCATCCCGGACGAGCTCAAGCTGCAGAAGGTGTCTGTATACTTCCGGCGGCTGCACTTCAAGATAATCATAGAAGGATGCGATATCTTCAACCTCTTCAGGAGATTTTTGCATCATGCCTTCAAAGACCTCTCCCCTGTCACAGGCAGAACCGATTAACAGACCTTCTCTGTATTTATTAAGCTGCGACCTCGGAATGCGCGGCACTCTGTAGAAATATTGAATATGAGAAATGGACACGAGCTTAAACAGATTTTTAAGGCCGGTCTCATTTACGGCAAGCAATGTAGCGTGATAAGGCCTTGATCTTTGATAAGCATTGGATTGTCCCATATTCTCATTCAGCTGATCATGATAAAAAATGTCTTTTTCAGCGGCATCTTTGAGCATTTTCAACAGCAGGTAGCCCGTTGCTTCAGCGTCAAAGACCGCTCGGTGATGCTGGGTTAATTCGATATCAAACTTCTTACATAACGTATTTAAGCGGTGATTTTTAAACTCAGGATACAGGAAACGCGCGAGTTCCAGCGTATCAATGACCGGATTTTTCGCTTTTTCCGTTTTCAAAAGACGCTTGTACGCCACATTTAAAAATCCCATATCAAAGCTGGCGTTATGAGCCACAAGCACGTCATCGCCGATCCATTCTTTAAAATCCCGGACGACGTCAACGACATCGGGAGCGTCGCGGACCATGTCATCCGTAATCCCGGTAAGCTCTATCGTCGTTGCTGACAGCGGATGGTGCGGATTGGCGAACGCTTCGAATTTATCGATGATTTCTCCGCCTCTTATTTTGACTGCGGCAAGCTCAATGATGGTGTCATACACTGCGGACAGACCTGTCGTTTCAACGTCAAAGACGACGTATGTGTCTTCTTCCAGGAGACGGTGAGCTGGATTGTATGCGATCGGAACGCCGTCATCTACGATATTGGCTTCCATTCCGTAAATCATTTTAATGCCGTGTTTTTTCGCGGCGGAATAGGCATCCGGGAAAGACTGCACAACGGCATGATCAGTTAACGCAATCGCTTCATGTCCCCATTTTTTCGCCTGTTCGACAAGCTTTCCGATGCCCGTTACAGCATCCATTTGGCTCATCGGAGAATGCAGATGAAGCTCAACCCGTTTTTCGCCTTCAGGAGCGGTGTCTTCACGGGTTTTGGCTTTTATTTCATTCACGTCATTTGCAATCATGACGAGGTCTCTGACGAATGTATCGTTTTGAATGCTTCCCCGCGCCTTCACCCACATGCCTTTTTTCAGCGTTTTCATCAAAGCGGCGTCTTCTTTTTCTCGGGCGAACATTTTTACTAAAATGCTGTTTGTATAGTCCGTGATTTTGAAAATGCAGAGCGTGCGTCCGCTTTTCAGCTCGCGTGTTTCAGCATCAAACACAAACCCCTGCACTGTAATTCTTCTTTCTTCATCCATGATGCTGTCAAGCGTCCGGATTTCTTCGTTCTCTTTAATTTGATAGCCGATGACAAGCGGTCCGGACGGTGCCTGATCCTCATCGCCCTCTTTTTCCTTCTTCTCCATCTCGATAAGCGCCTGCATCGCCCGCTCCTGATCTTCAGCAAGCTTTTGCTCGCGGAATTTCTGGACTTCTTGGTCAGATACGAAAATTTCGGTATCCAGCTGCAGTTCCGGAAAGCCGAATTGGCGATAGCTGTGCTGAATCAGTGCGCTGTATTTATTTTTGAGCGCAGACGCTTCTGTATCTGTTTTTGTTTTCACGATCAGCTTGTTTCCCTTGAGCTTCGGCTTCTGCTGATTCAAAAGAGCCACCATCGGCGGCGAGGTTCCTTCAAGCTCTTCAATACAGCGTGTCCAATAATCCTGTACAAGCTCCTCTGTCACTGTAGGGTCAATGACCTGAACAGACGATGTGACACGTGCGATGTGAGCAAACGATTGTGTTAACCTCATCATGAATGAATCATATATTTGATACGGCAAAAGAGCCTTAAAGCGAAATTGGAAATGCCAGGCTTTTTCTGCTTTATGGATTGTCAGTTTATCAATCTCTCCGTCTTCAAAGTATGTCATGAAGGTATCATCTGTCATATTAAGCTGCTGCAGAAGAATCTGAAACTGTCTTCTGTTTACTGATAACTGTTCCATTCAGACAGTATCCCTCCCTTAAAACATCATAAGTGAAGGTACCTCCGCAGGTGATGAGGTACCTTCTTTTTTCTCTATTTTAACATGATTTTGTATGATTCGTTATGGTGATTACTTCGTCTTGATAAATTCAGAAAGCTCATCCACTGAAACTTCGGCAGATTCACCGGTTTTGCGGATTTTCACTTCTACGATGCCCTCGTCGGCACGTTTTCCGACAGTGATGCGGATCGGAAGGCCGATCAGATCAGAATCAGCAAACTTCACGCCTGCGCGTTCAGCGCGGTCATCGTATAATACCTCATAACCTTCCGCCTGGAATTTGCCGTAAAGCTGTTCAGCAAGCTCTTTTTGCGCTTCGTTTTTCATATTCAGCGCCAAAATATGAAGATCATACGGAGCAACGCTTTTCGGCCAGATCAAGCCTTTTTCGTCGTGATGCTGTTCAGCGATGGCTGAAAGCGTTCTGGACACGCCGATTCCGTAACATCCCATCAGCATCGGCTGCGCACGCCCGTTTTCATCAAGGTATGTCGCATTCATCGCTTCAGAGTAACGCGTGCCGAGTTTAAAGACTTGTCCGACCTCAATCCCTTCAGCGAAACGGATCGTGCCTTTTCCGTCAGGTGACGGATCGCCTTCCTGAATGATTCGAAGATCGGCATATGCTTTTACTGACGCGTCACGTTCGATGTTTACGTTTCGGTAATAACGGTCTTTTTCATTCGCGCCGCTAACAGCGTTTACCATGACTTTCACGGCTTGGTCGGCATAAATCTCAATGTCGCCGGCAGCGCCGATCGGCCCCGCAAATCCCGGCTCCGTGCCAAGTTTCTCCGCTACTTCTTCATGAGACGCAAGCTCAACCACTTCCGCGTTCAGAAGGTTTTTCACTTTCACGTCATTGACCTCATGATCGCCTCTTACTAACACGAGAACAAATCGGTCATCAGCTTTAAACAGCATTGATTTGATGCAGGCGCTCGGCTCGATCTGCAAGAACGAAGCGAGTTCTTCAATGCTTTTGACATTCGGCGTATCAATTTTCTCCAATGCCTCGGGTGTTTCATCTGACGGCTCGCTGTTCATGACAACTTCCGCCATTTCCGTATTGGCTGCGTAAGAGGATCCATCGGAATAAGCGATGGTATCTTCCCCTATTTCAGAAAGAGCCATAAATTCATGCGTATCTTTTCCGCCCATCGCGCCCGAGTCGGCAATAACGGGACGGACGTTTAATTCACAGCGTGCGAAAATGCTGCTGTATGCGCCGTACATGTTTTGGTATGTTTCCTCCAGACTTTCTTCAGAAGCATGGAAAGAATACGCATCTTTCATGATGAATTCGCGTCCGCGCAATAACCCGAAACGCGGGCGTTTTTCATCTCTGAATTTAGACTGGATCTGGTAAAGAGTGAGCGGCAGACGCTTATAAGATTTCACCTCATCGCGCACGAGAGAAGTAATGACTTCTTCATGTGTCGCGCCTAAAGCAAATTCGCGGCCGTGGCGGTCTTTCAGACGCATTAATTCAGGCCCGTACGTATACCATCTGCCTGATTCCTGCCATGTTTCAGCCTGCTGAAGGGCCGGCATCAGCATTTCCACCGCGTTGATTTTTTCCATTTCTTCACGCACGATCTTCTGAATGTTTTGAATGACCCTGTAAGCCAGGGGCATGTAGCTGTAAACCCCGCTCGTATTTTGTCTGATAAATCCCGCTCTCAGCAGAAGCTTATGGCTTTTTGCTTCAGCATCAGCCGGCACTTCTCTCAGGGTCGGAATAAGCGTCAAACTTTGTCTCATGTCTTCGCACCTCTGATTTTTTACTAGTCAATTATAAGAATAAACGCTGGATATCGTTCCAAGTGACAACCAGCATAAGAAGCATTAAGAAAGCTACGCCGATAAATACGACAAATGCTTCCTTGTCACGGTTTATCGGCTTGCCGCGGATTGCTTCAATGAATAAAAACAGCAGCCGCCCGCCGTCAAGCGCCGGTATCGGCAGCAGGTTGACGATTCCCAGGTTGATGCTTAAAAACGCCGCAAACTGGAATAGGTTGATAATACCGGTTTTTGCAACTTGATCCGTCATATCATAAATGCCGACAGGACCCGAAAGCATATCAAGCTTAAACTGGCCTGTCACAATTTTGCCCAGATTGGTCAGAATCGCTTTTGTGACATCAACGGTAGATGTCGCGCCGTAGGCGATCGCTGCAAGCGCGCCTTTTTCAGTCGGCGCATAAGAGCCGAAGCGGCCGATTGTTTTTTTATTTTCATCTTTTACAGCTTCAGGTGTAACCGAGATATGAAACGATTTGCCGTCCCGTTTGACGGCGACATCGATTTTTTTTCCGGGATTTTCTTTTACCGCTGTCACGATGTCGGTCCATGACCTCATTTTTTCACCGTTAATGCTCTGGATATAGTCGCCTTCTTTTAGACCGGCAGCCGCTGCGCGTCCATTGTCTGTCAGCTTCCCGAGCTCAGGCTGATTTGAAGGCACGCCTTGAATGAATCCAAGCATGACGAGAATGACATACGCTAAGATGAAGTTCATTATCGGACCGGCAGCAATCGCCTTAATCCGCTTCCATACGGGTTTAGACCCGAATTGTCGATTGTAAGGCGCAATCTGCACTTCTTCTCCGTCTACGATAAAAAAAGAGGTCTGACTGACAGTAAAGCCCGCCAGTTCATCTTCTTTCCCCTGCTCGTACCCGGTAATCTTCATTTCGTGCTCAAGATCAGCCGTCTCCACCTCGATAATTAAAGCGTCAGGATATTTTTCCTTTTGATTAATGATGACTTTTTCCACTTCGTCATCTTTATTAAAAAGAAGCCCGACGGTATAACCGGGTTTGACTTCGATCATCTCCGGGTCTTCACCGGCCATACGGACGAACCCGCCGACCGGAAGGAGTCTGATCGTATACACGGTTTCATTCTTTTTAAATGAAAAGATTTTAGGGCCGAAGCCGATCGCAAATTCACGGCAAAGGATTCCCGCTCTTTGGGCGAGCAATAAATGCCCGAGCTCATGGAAAAAAACGAGCGTTCCGAAAATAATAATAAACGCGATAACTGTATTCACGAACATACCACCTTATGTGAGTATTGAATTAACGTATCCCCGGGTGTCTTTGTCCACTTCTTGGATATCCGCAAGACTCGGATCCTGAATTACGCTGTGGCGGTCCAATGCTTTTTCAATCAGGTCCTCAATCGATAAGAATGAAATCCGTCCGGCAAGAAAAGCGGCAACGGCTTCTTCGTTGGCCGCATTTAAAACCGTCGGCATCGTTCCCCCTATTTTACCTGATTCAAAGGCAAATTGTAAGCAGCGGAACCTTTCAAAGTCAGCTTTCGCAAAATGAAGGCTTCCGATCTCCCATAATTCAAGCCTTTTTGTTTCAGGCAGAGGCAGCCGGTCCGGATATGTCAGCGCATATTGAATCGGCACCCTCATGTCCGGATTTCCGAGCTGGGCGATGACGCTTCTGTCGTGAAATTCAACCATCGAATGAATGATGCTCTCCTTATGTAATACAACGTCAATCTGTTCATACGGAATGTCAAATAGCCAATGCGCCTCAATAACTTCAAGTCCTTTATTCATCATTGTAGCCGAGTCAATCGTAATTTTTGCGCCCATCGACCAGTTCGGGTGGTTAAGGGCGTCGGCAATCGTTACAGACTCAAGCTCCTGCCGCGATTTATCTCTGAAACTGCCGCCGGATGCCGTAATGATCAGGCGCTCGATATTTTTGCTCTGTTCGCCTTGCAGCGCCTGAAAAATAGCGGAATGTTCGCTGTCGACCGGAAGAAGAGGAACACCGTATCGTTTTGCGTGTCCTTTCACTATATGCCCGGCAGTGACAAGAGTTTCCTTATTTGCAAGCGCAATTGTTTTTTTCTGTTCAATCGCTTTCAAAGTCGGGATTAAACCGACGCTTCCAAGCAGCGCATTGACCACGATATCCACTTCGTCCATGACTGCCGCTTCAATCAGGCCTTCTTCTCCGATGCCGATTTGACATTCATGAGAAAAAGACGCTTCTTTCACTTTTTGGTATGTATCCATGTCGCCGACTGCTACATATTTCGGCTGAAACGTTCTGATCAACGGGATCGCTTTCTCGGCGTTTTTACCGAAAGTCATCGAGACGAGACGGAACTGATCTTGATGCATGCGCAATACGTCTAACGTCTGCTCCCCTATTGATCCTGTTGCTCCTAAAAGACAAATATTCTTCAAAATGCCACTCCCATTCTATGCGTCCAGATCGGTCTTATTTTCATATTAGCCTTTCTCATGAAAAAAGCGCAAGCAGAAAGTATAAGAACGGCATGACAAACAAAAAGCTGTCAAATCGATCTAAAATGCCGCCGTGCCCGGGAAGGATTTTTCCCGAATCCTTCACATCATAGTGCCGCTTAAGCGCTGATTCAACCAAATCCCCGATCTGTCCGAACACAGACAGAACAAGCGTGATGACCAAAAGAACCGGGTATGAAATCGGAAGGTGCGCAAACAGCTGAAAAACAGCCGTAAAAATAAGGGCGATGACAATACCGCCGAGAAACCCTTCCACTGTTTTGTTGGGACTGATTTCGGGCCACAGCTTCCGCTTCCCGAGCGACTTTCCGACGAAATATGCGCCTGAGTCCGTTGACCATATGACAACGCAGGCATAAAAGATATACAAAAGCCCGTTTGTTTCAATGTTTCTGATTTCAATAAAATAATGAAAACACAGTCCGATATATACCGTCGCGAGAACGATAAACCCGACTTCGTCAAACGTAAAGGTGTTTTTCACGAGCACCGTGTAGCTGAGCAGAATCAATACGGCGAAAATCGTTACTTCCATTTTCGCATCGAAAAAATGATACTTGTCCGGCATCATATACAGCCATAACAACAAGAGGCTGATCAGACCCGGAAAAGAAAAAAATCTGAGCTTTTTCATCCGCAAAAGCTCAAAAAGCGCTATACTTCCCATCACGTAAACAAATACGGTGAACGGCAATCCTCCGAAAATAACCAAAAATAAAAATAGTGCCGCTGCCAGAACACCTGTTAACAATCTTTGTTTCATTTCCACCATCCTCTAAATTCCGCCAAACCTCCGGCCCCGCTGCTGAAATTCTCCCACTGCCTGCAGAAAGTGATCTTCTTTAAAATCGGGCCACAGGACATCTGTAAAAACAAATTCACTGTAAGCCACCTGCCAAAGCATAAAGTTGCTCAATCTGATTTCTCCGCTCGTTCTGATGAGCAGCTCCGGGTCCTGGATTGATTCTGTCATTAAATGCCCGGAAAAGAGCGCTTCATCAATGTCTTCGATATTCAGCGTGCCGCTTTTCACCTGTTCGGCCAGTGCTTTTGCCGCATTGACGATTTCCGTGCGTCCGCCGTAGTTCAAAGCGAAATTGAGAATCATCCCGTCATTTTGTTCTGTATCTTTTACGGCTTTCTCAATCGCCCTGTACGTATGAGAAGGGAGCGCGGATTCATCTCCGATAATTTTCACCTGTACATTTTCCTCTATCAATTCAGGAAGATACGTATTCAGGAACTCTTCCGGAAGCTTCATCAAAAAGTCGACTTCCATCTTCGGGCGCTTCCAGTTCTCCGTTGAAAACGCATAAAGAGTCAGAACTTTAACGCCGAGCTGACTTGCGAGCTTTGTCACCCTTTTTACCACTTTCATTCCTTCATGATGTCCGGCAATCCGAGGGAGTGAGCGCTTCTTCGCCCAGCGTCCGTTTCCGTCCATAATAATGGCAATGTGTGCGGGAATTTCACCCTTCAGTATGTCTTCTTTTGTATACCGTTCTAAGTTGGAAGCCGCATTCTGCTGATTCTTCCAATTTTTGAGTATGTTGAGCATGAGATTCCTCCGTCACCCAAAAAGGTTGCGTTGCTGATGATCAATGTAATCAACAGTATTAACAAAAAAACCCCCTGTAAACATGAGAGGGTCTTTTCACATTATCTATTGTACATAGTTTTTCATTAAACTTCCATGATTTCTTTTTCTTTGTCCTTTGTGACACTGTCAATTTTTGACACATATTCGTCTGTCAGCTTTTGAACGTCTTCACTGGAAGCACGAAGCTCGTCTTCTGTAATGTCTCCGTTTTTCTCAAGTTTTTTGAGGTCATCGTTGCTGTCACGGCGGACATTACGGACTGCTACTTTCGCTTCTTCCGCGTATTTTTTCACGACTTTGACAAGTTCTTTACGTCTTTCTTCCGTCAAAGCCGGGATCGCGATACGGATAATGGTGCCGTCACTTGTCGGCGTTACGCCAAGATCAGCTTTCAGGATCGCTTTTTCAATATCGCCGATTGCCGTTTTGTCATACGGTGTGACAACAAGCATACGCGCTTCAGGCACATTGATGGAAGACAGCTGGTTTAAAGGTGTTTGGGCACCGTAGTATTCTACTGTCACTTTATCCAATAGAGATGGGTTGGCACGTCCTGCGCGGACTGACGCCAATTCGCGTGAATAAGCGGCAACCGCTTTTTCCATGCGTTCTTTTGTTTGTGTTAATACTTCGTTTGACAACGTTATTTCCCCCTTACGATCGTTCCGATTGATTCGCCGATTACGGCACGCTTAATATTTCCTTCTTCCATAATAGAAAAGACGATCAGCGGAATATCATTATCCATACATAGTGAAGAAGCCGTAGAATCCATGACTTCCAGCCCGTCTTTTAACACATCGAGATAAGATAATTTTTCGTATTTAACGGCTGACTCATCTTTTCTCGGATCAGCATTATACACACCGTCGACATTATTTTTCGCCATTAAAATCACATCCGCTTCGATTTCAGCGGCACGCAGCGCTGCGGTTGTGTCCGTAGAGAAATAAGGGTTTCCTGTTCCCGCGGCAAAAATAACAACGCGTTTTTTCTCCAGGTGGCGGATGGCTTTTCTTCTGATGTAAGGCTCAGCGACCTGACGCATTTCAATTGATGTCTGCACTCTGGACTGAATTCCGAGCGTTTCCAGGCTGTCCTGCAGGGCAAGTGAGTTCATGACAGTAGCAAGCATGCCCATATAATCGGCCGTCGCACGGTCCATTCCTAAGTCACTGCCTGTTTTTCCGCGCCATAAGTTGCCGCCGCCTACGACTACGGCCACTTCGACGTCAAGCTCAGCGATTTCTTTTACCTGTTTAGCGATGGATTGGATGACAGTCGGATTAATGCCATTTCCCTGCTCTCCTGCCAATGCTTCTCCGCTAAGCTTTAAAACGATACGATTGTATTTTGGTTTTTCCATAATAACCTCCAAGTGTAAACATTGCCGTTTCCTATTATGCAAGAGAAAAAAAGGTTTGTAAATATAGTTTTAAAAATAGGGAACACAAGTAGTGTCCCCTATACTGCCTGAAAAGCCGCGAAAGATTCGCCAAGGCTTTCCGCCATTATTTTTTCACTTGGTTCATAACTTCTTCAGCAAAGTTTTCTTGGCGTTTTTCAATACCTTCTCCAACTTCGTAGCGGACGTAAGTTTTAACAGATGCGTTTTTCGCAGCCACAACTTGTTTCACTTTTTCGTCTGGGTTTTTAACGAAAGCTTGGTCTAATAAGCAAATTTCTTCGAAGAATTTGTTCAGACGGCCTTCAACCATTTTAGCTACGATGTTTTCCGGTTTGCCTTCTTGAAGAGCTTGCTGAGTCAGGATCTGACGCTCATGGTTTGCTTCTTCTTCAGACACTTGGTCGCGGGAAATGTAACGAGGATTTACCGCTGCAACATGCATCGCGATGTCTTTTGCAAGATCTTCGTCAGTTGTTCCGCTAAGAACGGATAATACGCCGATGCGGCCTCCCATGTGAAGGTAAGCACCGAACGCTTCGCTGTCTTCTTTTGTAATAACAGCAAAACGGCGAAGAGTGATTTTCTCTCCGATTTTAGCAACGTTGCTTGTGATGTATTCTTCAACAGTAGAACCGTTTTCCATCTTTTGACCCATTGCTTCTTCAAGATCAGCAGGAGCGTTTGCAAGAAGGTGGTCAGCAAGCGTGTTCAGAAGCTCTTTGAAGCCTTCGTTTTTCGCAACGAAATCAGTTTCAGAGTTTACTTCTAAGATAACGCCTTTGTTGCCGTCAGTTTTAATAAGAGTAGAACCTTCAGCAGCGATACGGTCAGCTTTTTTAGCCGCTTTCGCAATTCCTTTTTCTCTCAGAAGGTCGATTGCTTTGTCCATATCTCCGTCAGTTTCAGTCAATGCTTTTTTACAGTCCATCATACCAGCGCCTGTTTTTTGACGCAGTTCTTTTACCTGCTGTGCAGTAATAGCCATTTGAATTCCTCCTTATATGTGTAAACAAGATATGTATAGATACATTTTTCTTGAAAAAAGGTGATAAAAGGCAGTCCCTTCTATCACCTTTTGATTAGGTTACGCAGTTGTCGTTTCTGTTTCAGGTGCAGTCTCTTCAGCAGCTTCCGCTTCTTCTTCGCCTTGCTTCGCTTCAAGAATAGCATCTGCCATTTTAGAAGTAAGAAGTTTAACAGCGCGGATTGCGTCATCGTTTGCAGGGATTACGACATCAATTTCATCAGGATCACAGTTTGTATCTACGATTCCGATGATAGGAATGTTCAATTTGCGAGCTTCCGCAACAGCGATGCGCTCTTTGCGAGGATCGATAATGAATAATGCATCAGGAAGATCCTTCATGTCTTTAATTCCGCCGAGGAATTTTTCAAGACGCTCTAATTCTTTTTTCAATTGAACAACTTCTTTTTTCGGAAGTACTTCAAATGTACCGTTTTCTTGCATTTTCTCGATGTCTTTCAGACGCTTAATGCGTTTTTGGATTGTTTCGAAGTTTGTCAGTGTACCGCCCAACCAGCGTTGGTTGACATAGTACATGCCAGAGCGTACAGCTTCTTCTTTAACAGAATCCTGAGCTTGTTTTTTTGTGCCGACGAAAAGGATTTTTCCGCCTTCAGCAGCAAGGTTTTTCGTGAAGTTGTAAGCTTCCTCTACTTTTTTCACTGTTTTTTGAAGGTCAATGATGTAGATTCCGTTACGCTCCGTGAAAATGTAACGCTTCATTTTTGGGTTCCAGCGGCGTGTTTGGTGGCCGAAGTGAACACCAGCTTCAAGCAATTGTTTCATAGAAATAACTGACATGTGATTTCCTCCTAATAAAATGGTTTTTTTCCTCCGCTTAGGTCATTTTTGTGCAGAACTGCCGTTTGCAGCACCCTCTGCATAAATCGTTAAGCGTGTGTATTTAACACCAAGAAATAATATAACACAGCTTTATGCGACAATCAAGAATCCTTTACAGCTTTGCCGCGAAATTTTAAAAACAGCTCGATTTCTGTCTTTCCGCTCTGCATCCGTTTGGCAATTTCCGCGGGGGTGAGCCCTTGTTCATATAATTCTGAAACACGTTCTTCAAACGAATGCGCGCCGCTGTTTTCGTCACTTTCAGCCCGTTCCGTTGCACTGATGAGCTTTTCCATGTGGTCCGGAATATCAGGCTCTTCTTTCGGTTCCGGCCGGGGTTCGGCGTCTTCTGCGTCCGGCGCTTGACGGCTTTTTGCGTCTTCGAGTCTTTCATTTTCTTCTTTCAGCTCAAGCAGAAACGCTGCAAGGGTGTTTTCCGTCTCTTCAAGAATCTTCTTCTGCTGGCGCTCCGTCTCCTTGAGGGCTGAAAACCTCGTGTACAGAATAATGACGGCATAAAGCAGTACGCCGTGAAGCACAAAGCTTAAAAGCCATAATAGTGTTGACATGTTTTTCACTCGCTAACCATGAGTTCATTATTGAATTACTTTTTCAAGCAGGTGCTTTAATTTGAACAGCGCCTTTGAATGAATCTGTGAAATCCGCGACGTCGAAAGGTTCAGGACTTGTCCGATTTCGGTCAAAGTCAGTTCTTCTTTATAGAATAAACTGACGACAAGCTGCTCTTTTTCAGAGAGCTCATGAATTTTGCCCGCAAGCTGAGCGATCAGCTCGTCCTTCATGATTTTTTCTTCCGGCGGCACATTTTTGTCATCTCTGATCATCACTTGAATATTCTCACCGTCATCCTGGTCGTGAAGCTTTTCATCAATTGATAAGAGATTGGCAAAAAACCCTTCATTCATCGTTGATACTACGTCCTGCTCCGTCATCCCCAGCTCTTCTGCGATCTCTGAAGGCGTCACATTCCGAAGGTAGCGCTGTTCAAGTTTTTCGATCGCCGCTTCGACTTTTTTTGTCTTCTCCCGTGAAGTTCTGGGCAGCCAATCTTCTTTACGCAGCCCGTCGATGATTGCACCGCGAATTCTAAACGAGGCATAGGTATCAAATTTTAAATCCCGGCCGGGGTCAAATTTTTCTAGGGCATCATATAAACCAAGCATACCAAGGCTCATTAGATCGTCTTTATGCACCGATTTCGGCAGTCCGACGGAAATTCTGCCGACATGATATGTGACCAGCGGCATGTAACGGCGCATTAAATCATCACCGGCTTTAGGATCTTTCCACTCTTTCCAGCGCGACCAAAGCACCTGATCTTCATAATTCAAGGATTGCATTGTTATCCCCCTACCTCATACCTTTATTAAATCGTTGTTTCACCTTGTTTAACAGTTCGAATGTGCAGCATGCAGGACTTTGGCTCAAATTCAATCGTCCGGCCGCTTGAGCCGCCCGTATCTTCACTGATGACCGGAATGTTATACAATGAAAGCTGCTCTTTGATGGCCGCTACATTCCTCGGACCGATTTTCATCAGGTCGTTTGTCATTTTAAACTTAAACATCTCCGCTCCCCCGGCGAGTTTTGCCTTCAGGGCAAACTTGCGGCAGCCGGCTTTCAAAAGCATATCAATCGTCATCTTAACGGCGGTGTCCGCGTATTTTGCACGGTTGAGCTCCGCCGTTTTTGATAAACCGGAGTCCGGCAGCATGACATGAACGAGTCCTGCCGTTTGTTTGTCTTTATCGTATAAAACCAGCCCCACGCATGAACCGAGTCCCGAGGTCCGGATTTTATCCGGGTAACGCGCGACTTGAACATCCGCAATCCCCACTTTAACGACTGCGGCTTCCGCACGGCTCATAAAGCCGCACCCAATGAGACGAAGAGCTTTTCAAAAGAATCATAGTCCGGGAGCATAAACATGTGGGCTTTGAGCTCCTGCCGGCTGCCCTGGTCAAAAATAGAAGTATCCACGACAATGGCATGCTCTCCGACTTGACTGAGCTCCATCAGCCCTTCACTGATAACTGCGCCGAACATATCAAGTGAGATTTCCGGCACGCTCGGGTAAATCTCAAGCTTTGTCAAATCAGCCAATGCCGTTAAATAGGAACCAGCTAAAATATTGCCGAACTCATGTAAAGCAGAAGAACTCAAATGATCTTCGCCCAGCTGGTCAATATCAAAATCCGGATTTCCGATCAGCTCTCTGATAAACTGTTCCGCCTGATCAAAAGGCATGATGAGAAAGATAGAGCCGGTCATGTCGCCTTCCATTCTTAAAAAGATACTGGCGACCGGCGTTTCAGCCCCGCCGAAAAAATCAGCGAGCTCATCAAATGTCAATAAAGTCGCAAACGGCACTTCCATGTCTATCTTTCTGTTCAGCAGCTGAGCCATTGCAGAAGCCGAGTGACCCGCCCCGATATTTCCGACTTCCCGCAAAATATCCATCTGCTCTTCTTTGATCGCTTCAAACTTACTCATGTTGTCTTTTCCCCTTTAAGCATTAGGCTCTCCGGACGCAGATGCCGAAGCACCTTTATCCAGCACCGCATGCGCATCGATAATATTGAGGAGCCTGTTATCTTGCTTAACGATCTGTTTAATCCACACATCCGTTTCCTTTGTCTGGCTTTCAGGCGCGGATTCGATTTCATTTTCATGCACGGTGATGACGTCATTGGCCTCATCCACGACCCATCCGACATCAGCGTCACGATAAGAAATGATGATAATCCGAGTCTCTTCTGTGATGTCCTGTTCAGGCTGGTTCAGACGTTTTCTTAAATCAAGAACCGGGGTAATCACTCCGCGCAGATTAATAACGCCGCGGATATAAGATTCCACACCCGGGACCCTCGTCGGTTTTTGCCACTTTTCAATTGATTTCACCTGGGAAACTGAGATAGCGTATTCTTTCCCGTTTATCATAAACACAATCATTTTTTCACCTGTTTTGATTTCAGCAGTCATTCGGGCACCTCCTCGTGTCGTTTAGTAGATCAGCGCATTACAATCAATAATCAGCGCCACTTCTCCGTTTCCGAGAATCGTAGCGCCGGAAATCGCAAAGACGTTCGTCAAATAGTCGCCGAGTGATTTCAGTACGACTTCCTGCTGTCCGATAAAAGAGTCCACGACAAAAGCAGTGGATTTATCGCCCTTTTTCACGACGATTACATGGAACTGATCGGCATCCTGATTTGAATCCGTAATGCCGAATTCTTTTTTCAGATAGACGATCGGAACGATTTGGCCTCTGAAATCAATCACTTCTCTGTCATGCGTCTGCAGGATATCTTTCTTATCAATAACAGCCGTCTCTATAATAGAAGAAATCGGTATCGCAAACGTCTCTTCTTCCAGTTTAATGAGAAGAACAGATATAATTGAAAGTGTCAGCGGAAGCTGGATACTGAAAAGAGAACCTTGGCCTTCCGCAGATTTGACACTGACAGAGCCGCCGAGTGATTCGAGTTTATTTTTTACAACATCCAGACCGACGCCCCGCCCTGAAATGTCAGAAATTTGATCGGCAGTCGAGAAGCCCGGAGCAAAAATAAGCTCGTAAATCTCATTATCTTCAAGCGTTTCAGCATCACGTTCGGTGATTACACTCCGTTCGAGCGCTTTTTCAAGAATTTTCTTTCTGTTCAAGCCGGCCCCGTCATCTTCAACCTCAATAAAGACGTGATTGCCGCTGTGATATGCCTTAAGCACGACATGACCTGATTCCGATTTTCCTTTATTCACCCGCACTTCAGGCGATTCAATGCCGTGATCGATGCTGTTTCTGATTAAATGGACAAGCGGATCGCCGATTTCATCAATCACCGTACGGTCCAGCTCCGTTTCAGCTCCGATGATGGACAATTCGATTTTCTTGTTTAATTCCTTTTGAAGCTGGCGGATCATTCTCGGGAAACGGTTAAAGACGGTTTCTACCGGCACCATCCGCATATTAAGAATAATAGACTGAAGGTCGCCCGAGATTCTGGTCAGGCGTTCAACGGTTTCAGTCAGCTCATTGTGGTCAAGCTCCTTGGCGATCTGCTCAAGACGTCCGCGGTCAATGACAAGTTCTTCAAAAAGGTTCATTGAAGAATCCAGTCTTTCAATGTTGACGCGAATCGTTTTCGAGCCGCTGTGATGCTTCGGCTGTTCTTCCGTTTTCGCTTGCGGCTTTGGCTGTTTCTCAGCCTTTTTAACCGGAGCTTCCTTCACCGGTTCAGCCGCTTGCGGTTTTTCGGCCGTTTTTAACGGCGCACCGGCAGAAATTTCGACATTCTCCACTTCTGAAATGCGGCTGATGAGTTCTTTAATTTCTTCAGCAGGCTGCTTTGTCAAGAAACACACCTGAAAATCCGTTCCGAAATCTTCCGTCTCAAGCACTTCCGCGGCAGGTATCGTTTTTGCGACTTCTCCGGCTTCATTCAGCTTTTCAAAAATCATGTACACGCGCACGGCTTTGAGCATGCAGCTTTCATTCAGGGAAACCGTTATTTCATAGCGGCTGAATCCTTGCTCTTCCGCCTCTTCAATAACAGTTCGTTCGAACTCATCATAATTCCATTCAGTTGAAGCCTGTTGTTTTGAAGCCGGCGGTTCTGCTGTTTCGGCTGAAGCCGCAGTCTCATGCACCGCATTTACGTCGAGCTTCGCACTCACTTCAGAAATATCACGTTTGCCGTCTCCTCCGTCAATAATGGACTGCACCATCTCTTCAAGATGATCAAGCGCTTCAAACAGCACATCCAGCCAATCTGATGTAACGGGCATTTCTCCGTTGCGGATGGCGTCCAGCACATTTTCCATCAGGTGGGTTAAATGCGCCAGATCTGTATATCCCATCGTTGCGCTCATGCCTTTCAGCGTATGGGCAGCTCTGAAGATGTCATGCACAAGCTGAAGGTCTGCCGGATCTTTTTCCAACAGCAGCAGCTTTTCGTTACATGTCTGTAAGTGCTCTTTACTTTCATCAATAAAGACATCTAAATATTGATTCATATCCAATTGATTCACACCCTCTCTTTTTTCACACATCCGGTGATGGATGCCGCGATATCTTCCACATGTTTAATCTCATGAATGAGGCCCGCCTTTATCGCTGACTTCGGCATTCCGAACACAACACAGGATTCGTCCGATTCCGCAATCGTTTTAACGCCGCCTGTTCTGAGCATTTCTTTTACGCCTTCGGTTCCGTCGCTGCCCATGCCGGTCATAATGACGGCTACCTTTTCGTAATCGGATAAGCGGCTTGCCGACCGAAACAAATAATCGGCTGACGGTTTATGCCGGCTTTCCGTATCATGAACGTCAAGAATGATGCGGAGCCTTCCGCCTTCCTCTGCAACCGTCATATTTTTTCCGCCGGGCGCGATGTACACCCATCCGTCTTTCGCTTCTTCACCGTTTTCCGCTTCTTTGACCTGAATATCTGACAAATGGTTGAGTCTGTCTGCAAGTGAAGCGGTGAAGCCTTCAGGCATGTGCTGAACGACAAATACAGGCGCCTTTAAATCCTTCGGCAGTTTCGGAATCACCTTTTGCAGAGCCCGCGGTCCGCCTGTAGAGGTCGCGATGAATACGGCCTGCTTGGCGGATTTTGCTTTCGGTCTTTCAAATCCCGCTAAAGCCGGACGTTCCGGGATAGAAGACTCTTTCACTGCCGCCTCAGGTTTTTGTGCGCGGGACAGCCCGGCTGCAATCACCCTCTCAATCAGCTGCTCTTTAATTTTATAAAGATCAAGTGAAATCGCTCCGGAAGGCTTGGTGATAAAATCAAAAGCGCCCATTTCCAGGCAGTTGATCGTTCGGTCCTTCCCTTGTTGTGTCTGGCTCGATACCATGATTACGGGAAGTTTATATATGCTGATGATCTTCCGCAATGTATCCGTTCCGTTCATGACCGGCATTTCAATATCAAGCGTGACAACATCCGGTTTGAGAAGCTCTATTTTCTTCAGCGCCTCTTCCCCGTTTCTGGCTGTCCCGATGACTTCTATCTGCACTTCCGCAGCCAGAAAATCGGTAATCATCTTTCTCATAAAAGCTGAGTCATCAACGACAAGCACACGAATCACTGTAAAGTCCTCCTCAATAAAAAAGAAGATAATCTCTCAATAAATGCCGGTTTCTCTTCTCTTGGTTTGTTTTCTTCCGTTTGAAACAAGACATCCGTCAGAAGACGGACGGACCTGCTGGCTTTTGCTTGAGGACTTTTTATTAAAAAAGGCACCTGGTCAATGACGGCTTGACTTACTAGCGGGTCATCGGGTATGGAGCCGGCGAAACGCACTTCCGCGCCTAAAAACGTGTGAATCGCATGAGAAAGGCGGTTGTACGTGTCCAGCGCCTGTTTTTGGGAGCGGGCGCGATTGACGGCAATGTTTACGGTCAGCCGTTCATCCGCGAGCAAAAGATGTTTGATCGCGCTGTAGGCATCCATAATGGCCGTCGGCTCAGGCGTTGTCACGGCGAGAATGTCTTCCGCCGATAAAATAAACGGCAGCTGTTCTTTTGAAAGTCCCGCTCCCATATCAAACAGAACGTAATCAAAATCGCTTAATACAGCGGAAAGACCATTCATAAAAGCCGCCCACTTCTCTCCGTCAGCTTGATAGATCGCCTCAAGCCCCGTTCCTCCGGATATGTACCGAAGGCCTTTCGGACCGGAGGACAGTGATTGCGCCAATGCGTGCCGATTCTCCATCACATCAATAATGGTGCGGGAAGAAGCAGCGCCGATCAGCACATCAATGTTGCCCATTCCGATGTCAAGATCAATGATGAGTGCTTTTTTTCCTTTTTCCTGCAGGGCAACTGCCATGTTTAATGTTAAATTAGATTTTCCGACGCCGCCTTTACCGCTGATGACAGCTAATGTCTTCGCTTTTTTCTCATAAAGCTCCGGCTTGATCATTTGCCGCTCTCTCATTTTCCTTCTTAATGACTCTGCCTGATCGGGTTTCATGTCAAAAGCATCCTTACAAACTCTTTTGGTGAAGCCGATAGGATGTCCTCAGGCACATCCTGTCCATTTGTCAAATAGGCGGCGCCGATTCTTGATTCCGACAGCACTTGAAACACGGAGCCGAGTGAGGCGGTTTCATCCGTTTTCGTGAAAATGAATTGATTGACCGGCACACCGGAAAAACGTTTCAGCACCTGTTTCATATCTTCATATTTTGCAGATGCTGATAATACGAGAAAGGATTGTAAGCCTGATTCAAACGGAATCATCTCTTGTAATTCCGTAATATACTGCTCTTCTTTAAAGTTTCTACCGGCTGTATCAATGAAAACATGGTCATATTCAGCGAATTTTTCCAGTGCCTTCAGACATTCTTCCTTTGAATAGCATACTTCAAGAGGAGCCTGAAGCAGCTCCGCATATGTCTTCAGCTGCTCGACCGCGGCAATCCGGTAAGTATCCGTCGTCATAAAGGCAATTTTTTTATGCTCTGTCAGCATTGATGAGGCCGCGAGTTTCGCAAGTGTAGTCGTTTTGCCGGCCCCGGTTGAACCGAAAAGCACGACGTATTTTGATTGAATCCCTTCCTGCCACTTGTCTTCCGAAGGGAGTTTTTTCACTAACAAATCCTGCAGTTTTGAGCTGACATTATCTTCAGTTAAATCTCCGGAAACAATTGAAGAACGGAGCAATTCACTGAGTACGGCGTTTTGCGTATGATCAGGAAGCCCAGCTTGCTTCAATAGTCTCTCGGCTTTTTTTAATGGTTCAGGGAGCACTTCTTTATAATGCGCCAGTTCGCCGGAAATACTTTGATCCGGAAGACGCGGCGGCTGAACAGGCTCAGCTTTCTCCGCCGTTTCCGTCTTTTTCATTTCTTCAGCGGCAGCCGGCGGCGTTTTTCTCGCTTCCCTGACGTCACGATCTAAAACCGCTATCACTTCAACGGCCTGCTGCGACCGCAGCCCCAGCCATTTTCGTTTCTTTACTTGTTTGGAATGTAAAATAACGGCATCATTGCCGAGTTCCTTTTTGATTTGCTTCGCGGCATCCTGCATTGAAGCGGCTGTAAATTTTTTTATTTTCATTAAATATCCACCACTCCAATGCTCTGTACTTCAACATTTGCTTCCAGCTCATTATAAGAAAGAACCGGAAGATCAGGGAAATACCGTTCTAACAGCTGTTTAACATACATTCTGACAGCAGGCGAGCAAAGAAGAATCGCTGACTCCTGACGGATGGAAAGCTGCTCGGCCTCTTTAGCGACAGAACGGATGATGCTGTCTGAAACCTCAGGGTCGAGTGACAGGTAATTGCCCTGTTCAGTCTGCTGTACCCCGTCTGCAATCGCTTTTTCCACCCGGCCTGAGCATGTGATGACCTTCAGCGTTTCATGCTCTCTCGCATATTGTGCCGTGATTTGTTTGGCAAGCGACTGTCTCGCGTATTCTGTCAAAAGATCTGAATCTGTCGTTAATCTTCCGTAATCGGCAAGAGTTTCAAAAATGGTCACCAAGTTTCTGATTGACACTTTTTCTCTCAGCAATTTGGCAAGCACCTTTTGAATATCGCCGACAGAAAGAGGGTTTGGCGTGACTTCCTCAACAAGCACAGGATAATTTTCCTTCAGATGATCGATCAGCTGCTTTGTTTCCTGTCTGCCGACCAGTTCATGGGCATGCTGCTTAATTTTTTCTGTAATATGCGTAGATACGACTGACGCCGGATCAACAACTGTATACCCCAGCATGTCTGCTTCATCTTTCGCAGCTTCGCTGATCCATTTTGCGGGAAGTCCGAACGACGGTTCAATCGTTTCAATTCCTTCAATGACGTCATCTTCAGGCGTCGGTGACATCGCTAAGTAATGATCCAGCAGGAGCTCTCCTTTAGCGACTTCATTGCCTTTAATTTTCAATCTGTATTCATTCGGCTGGAGCGCGATGTTATCCCTGATGCGCACAACCGGAATGACAAGTCCCAATTCAAGCGCAAGCTGACGTCTGATCATGACGATGCGGTCAAGAAGATCACCGCCCTGCCCCGCGTCTGCAAGCGGCACGAGTCCGTATCCGAACTCAAATTCAATCGGATCAATATGTAAAAGCTGCACAACGCTTTCCGGGCTTTTCAGTTCATCCGCCTGAGCCTCTTCTTCAAGAATTTCTTCCTCTTCTTCGCTCGGCTTATCCGTTTTGGACAGCATGTAAGCGCCGAATGCAAGCAGACCGGCGATCGGCCCCGTCAGCAGAATGCCGATCGGTGTAAGAAGACCGAGCAAAAGTACAGTTCCCGCGGCTACATACAAGAGCTTCGGATAAGCAAACAGCTGGCCTGTAATATCATGACCGAGGTTTCCTTCAGATGCCGCTCTCGTCACGACAATCCCTGTAGCCGTTGAAATAAGCAAGGCCGGCATTTGAGAAACGATACCGTCACCGACCGTCAGCATTGTAAAGTGAGACGCAGCTTCTTGTATGCTCATCCCCTGCTGCAGCATGCCGATTACGATTCCGAAAATAATATTGATCATCACGATGATGATACCCGCGATGGCATCCCCTTTGACGAATTTGCTCGCACCGTCCATGGCGCCGTAAAAATCGGCTTCCCGGGCGACTTTTTCACGTCTGTGCTTTGCATCCTGCTCCGTAATCATGCCGGCATTTAAATCCGCGTCAATACTCATTTGCTTTCCGGGCATCGCATCGAGCGTAAATCTCGCCGCCACTTCCGATACCCGCTCGGCGCCTTTTGTAATGACAATAAACTGAATAATAATCAAGATAATGAAGACAACAAGCCCTACCAGCACATTTCCGCCGACAACGAAATTCCCGAATGTCTCAACAACCTTTCCCCCTTCTCCGTGAGAAAGAATCGAACGTGTCGTCGACACATTGAGCGAAAGCCGAAACAGCGTCAATAACAGCAGCAATGACGGGAATATCGAGAATTGCAGCGGTTCTTGCATATTCATTGTGGTGAGAAGCACGATCAACGCAAGAGAGATATTAATGATGATCAAAATACTTAACAACCATGGAGGGAATGGAATCACCAGCATTGCCACAATGAGGACAACACTTATTAAAACCGATAAATCTCTTGTTGACATGCTGTTTTTCTCTCCTTTTGAATCTGAAATTCACTATACTTTTTGTTTCGTTTTATATACATAAGCCAAAATTTCCGCAATGACTTTGAAAAACTCTTCCGGCACAGCCTGGTCAATGTCAACCTGATCATATAACGCACGCGCGAGCGGCCTGTTTTCAATCGTCATGACATCATGTTCTTTGGCGATCTGCCTGATTTTTAATGCGAGATGGTCGACCCCTTTGGCAACAATGTAAGGGGCGTCCATTTTCTTTTCATCATATTTTAAAGCTATCGCATAATGGGTCGGGTTGGTAATGATGACATCCGCTTTCGGCACTTCCTGCATCATCCGCCTCATCGCCATTTCCCGCTGCTTCTGCTTAATTTTGGACTTGATTATCGGATCACCCTCCGATTTTTTGTATTCATCTTTTATATCCTGCTTTGACATTCTGATATTTTTCTCATAGTCAAAACGCTGATATAAATAATCAAGCCCGGCCAGCAGCATTAAAGCCCCTGATCCCGCAAGCCCCATCCAAAGCGTGAGCTTAGAAACGAAAGTGAGCACTTCCGCAGGCGTTAAAAGCGGAAGGCGAAGAATATCGCCATAATGAAGCCAGAGCACCATAAAGGCGGCAAAACCGACCACAGTAATCTTCAAAATAGATTTGACCAGTTCAACAATCGCCCTCATGCTGTAAATCCGCTTAAAACCTTTCAGCGGGCTGAGCTTATTCAAGTCAGGCTTGAGGACTTCCGCAGAAAACAGAAAACCCACCTGCATGTAATTGCTCACGACACCTGCCACAAGCGCGACCAGCATAATCGGCGCGAGGATGAGGCTGATATCTTTCACCGTATCCACGAACAGTTCATGCACGGCAGATGCTGACAGGTGTAATGTTATCGATTTCGTATAAAACGTTTTAATAAAGGACAGCAGCCTGTCCCGCATATAAGGACCGAGCGCGATCAGCGAAAGAAAGATAATCAGTAAAGAAACGGCTGTATTCACATCCGTACTTTTCGCGACCTGTCCTTTCTTTCTTGTATCCTTCCGTTTTTTCGGAGTGGCTTTCTCCGTTTTTTCACCGGCAAAGAATTGCAGATTCAGTCTGAGTCTCATCATGTCACACCGACCAATGCCAATAGATTCCGCATGGTTTCAACGGTAAGGCTGAAGATGTTGCGGACGACGACAAACATCACCGACATACAAACGATCAGCATAATAAAGCTCACGGCTATTTTCAGAGGAAGCCCGACAACGAAAACATTCAGCTGCGGCACCGTTCTTGCCACAATACCGAGCGCCAAATCAACTAAAAACAGACTGGCCACAACCGGCGCAGACATTTGAAAAGCGATAATGAACATGGCATTGAAGCTTTTTGTGATAAAAAGTCCAAAGTGATCATTTCCAAACGACGGAAATGCCTGATCAAGCGGGATATACTGAAAGCTGTAATAAATCCCGTCCAATAAAAGATAATGGGCGTTTACGCTGAGCATAAATAACAGCGCCAGCGTATAAACGAATTGTCCGATCAGCGGGCTTTGCGTTCCTGATTGCGGATCAATGACATTGGCGATGGAAAAGCCCATCTGAAAATCAATAAAGGAACCCGCTATCTGAATGGCTGTCATCATCATGAAAGCAATCAGCCCGAGGCTCAAGCCCACAACGGCCTCTTTTATGACAAGCAGCATATACTGTTCCCCTATTTCTATTTCCGGCGCATGTTTCAGCGTGCTGAAGCAGATCACCGAAAGAAAAAAAGCAAAGCCGATCCGGTGAACCGCCGGCAGATTCCGATGTCCGAACACCGGCACCGTTACAAAAAAAGCAGAGATTCTGATAAAGACCAATAAAAAAGCGGGAAATAAATCAATGATGGAATTCATTTGATTCTACCCTGCAAATCGGTTCAGATGAGAGAACAGATCAGTTGTGAACGAAAGAATCGTCGACAGCATCCAAGGACCGAAAAAGATCAGTCCAAGCATCACCGCCACGATTTTCGGAATGAACGCTAGCGTCTGTTCCTGGATTTGAGTTGTCGCTTGAAAGATACTGACGAGCAAACCGACGATCAGCGCGATCGCAAGCAGCGGCCCGCTGATCATTAGTGTTACATATACGGCTTTTTCCGCCATGGAAATTACAAATTCTGAACTCACAATTAGCACCTACCCTAAAAGCTGTCAAGCAAAGATTTCACGATTAAATACCATCCATCGACCAAAACGAAAAGCAATATTTTAAAGGGCAGAGAGATCATAACCGGCGGAAGCATCATCATTCCCATTGACATTAAGACGCTCGCCACGACCATATCGATAATTAAAAACGGAATAAAAATCATAAAGCCCATTTGAAAAGCGGTTTTGAGTTCTGATATCGCATAAGCGGGGACCATCGTCGTCAAAGGAATATCCTGAATCGATTCAGGTTTTTTCATTTTGGCATAGTTCATAAACAGCGCCAGATCCTTCTGTCTTGTATGCTTGCTCATATACTCTTTAATCGGCTTCTCGGCTTTTGTATATGCTTCATCGAGACTGATTTTGTTGTCCATCAGCGGCGTTAAGGCTTCCTTATTAATCTCTGAAAAAGTCGGCGCCATAATAAAAAACGTCAAGAACAGCGCAAGGCCGATTAAAACCTGGTTGGGAGGCATGTTCTGCGTCGCCAGTGAGGTTCTCACAAAAGACAGAACGATGACGATTCTCGTAAAGCAGGTCATCAAAATCAGAATCCCCGGCGCTACTGAAAAGACAGTCAAAAGCAGCAGTAATTTAACAGTGGAGCTGACTTCGGTCGGACTGCTTGAATTAAAAAGATTAATGAATTCATTCATGATGATAAGGGCCTTTCTTCTTTCCTTCAGAACGGCTTTGTTTCAGCTCGTTCAGCTGTTCTTTCAGCGCTTTTGAAAACGACGGAAGCATCGTTTGCGGCTTTTTTTCTCCATCCTTACGCGGATTTACGAGCTTGATCCATTCCACTTTTGAAGACATCGACTCTTCGTATTGGCTCAGAATCGCCTCGCGCTCTTTTTCATCTTCAATTTCTTTTAAAAGCTGTATCGTTTCGCCCACACCGACTACGAGAACGCTGTTTCCCACTTTAATCAGCTGCACGGAACGGTTTTGGCCGACTGACGTTCCGCCGATATTTTCTACATATTGAAACGGCTTCAGCAGACGGTTTCTTCTATTCATCAGTTTGACAAATCCATAGATCAGCAGAATGACGAATAATAACGCCCCAATCATCTTTACAAAATCAAAAGCGGAGACAGAAGATGCAGAAGCATCCCCTATCTCTTGATCAGCCGTTTGTTTCGATGTATCGCTTTTTTTCTCTGTTTTGTTTGTTGATTGTTTGTCAAACCATTCGTTGACGGTGGAATTGTCAGACTCCGCCGCAAAAGCAGGGAACGGATGTACATTGAGTAAAACGAAACAACAAATCAAAGCTAGTAAACCATGACTCTTTTTCAACAGTCGTACACCCTTTAGCTTAATGTTTTATTAATGGCTTCAAGCACGCGGTCCGCTTGGAACGGTTTCACGATAAAGTCTTTTGCGCCGGCTTGAATCGCGTCAATAACCATTGACTGCTGGCCCATAGCCGAACACATGATGATTTTCGCCTGCGGATCGATTTGTTTAATTTCCTTTAAAGCTGTAATCCCGTCCATTTCAGGCATTGTAATATCCATTGTCACAAGGTCGGGGGAATGCTCTTTGAATTTTTCGACCGCCTGCGCTCCGTCTGAAGCTTCAGCTACAACGTCAAAACCGTTCTTCACTAAAATATCTTTGATCATCATTCTCATAAATGCTGCATCGTCTACAATTAAAATTCTGTGTGCCATAATCTGTTTCTCTCCTCTATGTTCGCTTATTTTAAATTGTTAAGGCGGTCTGCCTGACTTAAAATATCAGTGACTCTCACGCCGAAGTTTTCTTCTATGACGACGACCTCGCCTTTTGCCACGATCCGCTGGTTGACCAGGATGTCAACAGGTTCACCAGCCAGCTTGTCAAGCTCAATAATGCTTCCCGCAGAAAATTCAAGGATTTCTTTGACGCTTCTCTTCGTTCTGCCGAGCTCAACCGTAACGGAAAGCGGAATATCCATCAGCATATCAAGGTTATTCCTTGATCCTTGCGCCGCTTCGTTATGATCAAACGCCTGGAATTCCACCGGAGCGACTTGAACAGGAGCAGCTTTTTTGGCGGTTCCCTGTCTCTTCGGAAGCTCGGGTTTTGCCTGCGGCTCCGGCTGCATGGCAGGTTCCGGCTGCGGCGTTTCGTATGTTTCCTGTGGTTCTGATACGGTTTCTGCGGCCTCTGACTCATGCTGGTCTGCAGTCATCAGTTCTGCGATCAGATCTTTCGCAAACGTAATCGGATAAAGCTGCATGATGCTCGAATCGATTAATTCGCCGACTTTCAGACGGAATGACACTTTTACGAGCAGGTCATCCTCAGGTATTCTGTCGGTCCCTTTTTCTTCCGTCACATCCAGAAGTTCAACCCTTGGCGGAGAAATGTCAATCTTTTTACTGAACACGGTCGACATTGACGTCGCAGCCGAGCCCATCATTTGATTCATTGCTTCCTGAACGGCGCTCAGGTGGATTTCACCGAGTGACGGATCGGCGCCCAGGCCGTCCCCGCCGATCATCAAATCCGCGATGATGGCCGCGTCGCTTTGTTCGACGACGAGCAAATTGCTGCCGTCAAAGCCTTCTGTGTAGTTCACTTCAATGGCAACATACGGATGAGGAAATTCATCACTGATTTTGCTTTTTGAAATGACGGTCACACTCGGCGTCGTAATGTCCACTTTTTGATTTAAAAGAGTGGACAGCGCCGTAGCCGAGCTGCCGAACGAAATATTCCCGATTTCTCCGATCGCATCGCGCTCAAGTTCAGACAAGTTCGCCTCTTGAGGCTGTTCTGTATCCTCTGATTGACTGCTTGTGCCGTTAAGAAGAGCATCGATTTCATCTTGAGATAATCTATTGTTCATCTTGTTCACCTCTTATGTCGTGATCTAAAATTTGCACTGCCTGTCTTCGATTCACCCGGCCGGCCTGCCCTAAAAACTTCGGTTTGTTTCCGACCAATACAGTAAGAGGATCAGTCACTGATTTGTCCAGAGTTATACAGTCCCCGACTTCCAAACTTAAAAATTCTTCTATTGTCAGTTCAGAAGCGCCCAAGAGAGCCACAACGGGAATTTGAGCCGTCATGATGCGCTTTTCAAGCAACTTCGTTTCTTCGGGCTTCGCTTCATTCCGGTCTGATTGCATCCAATAATGTACGGAAAGCTTAGGGATAATCGGCTCAAGTACGACATGGGGAATACAAAGATTAATGACACCGCTGATTTCACCTATCTGCGTATTGAGAGAAATGACAACGACTGTTTCATTTGGGGAAACCATCTGTACAAACTGAGGATTCACTTCAAATTCAGTCATTTCAGGGTCAATATCAGCAATCGATTGCCACGCTTCTTTGTAGTTGCCCAGTGCATTTTCAAATAAGTTAGAAATAATATTCGTTTCAATTTCCGTAAGGCTGTCAGCTTTGTTATGAGTGATGCCGATGCCTCCCATGACGCGGTCAAGCATTGCGTATGCGATGGTGGGATTAACCTCCATCATGATTCTGCCTTCCATCGGATGGACATCGAATAAATTTAAAATCGTCATGTTCGGTATGGAACGGATAAATTCTTCATACGGCACCTGATCAACTGAGCTGACGGATATATGAATATACGTTCTGAGCTTGGCGGAAAAGTGTGTTGTGAGAAGCCTCGCAAAGTTATCATGTATCCGGGTTAAACTGCGTATCTGATCTTTCGAGAATCTGAGAGCCCGTTTAAAATCATATACCTTTACTTTTTTCTCTTTTACTTCCTTTTTCAGCTCTTCCGCATCCGCCTCACCCGTGGAAATGGCGGAAAGCAGTGCGTCTATTTCATTTTGGGAGAGAACTTCTCCTGACATTTTCTTCACCTCCGTATTCTGTCAAATTTGTTTTTATTGCAGATTAAAGGAGGTAATGTACACTTTCTGAACTTTTCCTTCTTGGAGATAGCTGTTTACTTTCTCTTTTAATGATTGTTTAAACGCTTCTCTTCCTTTATCTCCCTCAATCTCTCCGGCGCTTGTGTCGGCTAAAATGGAAATGATGTTGTCTTTCACCTGAAAATCGCGTTTTTCAAGTTCTTCCTTCGCTTTAGCCGAGTCGGTTTCAAGCTTGATGCCGATACGGATGATGCTGTCAGACTTTAAGTTTGTCGTAATATCGTCGACAGACACAGTGGCTGCAACGACTTCGTCAATTGTCGGCTTTTTATCTTTGCCGGAATTTCCGCTGACGACAAAATATGCTGCCGTTCCGAGGCCGGCGATGACAATTAAAATAATCAGCAAAATGATGACTAATTTTTTCTTCATTCTTCTTCCTCTATTCCCTGATCCAGTGAAAATATTTGTATGCTATGGTAAAACGATATGACTTTTTTGAGAACTGCTTCTTCCGGTTCTTTCACTACGAACTTTTTGCCGTTGGACAGTGTAATCGTCGTGTCGGGGAAGCACTCAATCTGTTCGATAAACAGCGCGTTCAGCGTAAAAGGCTGGCCGTTTAAACGGGTGACTTGAATCATGCAATCCGGAGAAGCGGCTTAACCGCCTCTCCTCCCTCCTTACCGTTTCAGATTAACCAGCTCCTGAAGGATTTCATCTGAAGTCGTAATGATTTTTGAGTTTGATTGGAAACCCCGCTGAGCAACGATCATTTCGGTAAATTCATCTGTCAGATCTACGTTTGACATTTCAAGATAGCCTGCCAAAAGCTTACCCGTTCCGTTTTCGCCCGGCGTGGTGACTGCGCTCGCAGCTCCTGAACTTAATGATTCTCTGTAAAGGTTGCCTCCGATTTTTTCCAGACCGGCGCTGTTAGGGAACGTGACCAGACCGATTTGTCCGGCATCATGAACCTCATCCCCTGCATCAGTGTATGTAACGGTTCCGTCTGCACCGATGCTGTAATCTTTCGCATCAGTCGGAATATTGATTTTGCCGCCGCCGATTTTTTCAAGGTAGTACCCGTCAGTCGTAACAAGGTTCCCTTGATTGTCCTTTCCGAAATTCCCCGCACGTGTGTAAACAATTCCCGCACCTGTATTAATCTGAAAGTAGCCGTCTCCGTCAATGGCTAGGTCGGTTTTATTCTGTGTAGCCTGCGGGGCGCCGGTTGAATGAACGACATCAATGGAAGAAGTCGCGGCACCCAAGCCGATTTGTTTTGAATTGGTCACGTTTGAACCGCCGGCGACTGTCTGGCTGATCATATCTTTAAATGTAACGCGGCTTTTCTTAAATCCCACTGTGTTGACGTTGGCGATGTTATTGCCGATTACATCTAGTTTTGTCTGAAAGTTTTTCATGCCGCTGATACCGGAATATAATGAACGTAACATGTTAAATTCCCCCTGGGTTTCTTTTTATTTAGATGTTTCGCTGACGGCCGTGACATTCCACGGACTGACCTCTTTGCCATTTTCAAGCACGAGCACGTAATTGCCGTTTGAATGCTTGACTGAATTGACCGGGCTTGTCTGATCCTTCCCGTCGCTGTCGCTGAATGTAACATTTTTGCCGATCCAGTTCACATACATCGTAAACGGATCTTGATTTTCTACAAATTTAGTCATCGTCGTATTCATATTCATCATTTGCTCCAATGAAGAAAATGTCGCCATCTGGCTGATGAATTCTTTGTCATCAACCGGATTGAGCGGGTCCTGGTTTTGAACCTGTGTCATTAAGATCTTCAGGAATTCGTCTTTCCCTAAATTCGTGCTGCTGTTTACTGCGGAGGTGCTCTTCGCGCTTGATGTGGTTGAAGCGCCCGCCGCGGCATAATCCGAGTTTACTGATGTCAACTATTCTTCCTCCATTTCATTGAGAGAAAGCTCCTCCAGCATATCTCCGAAATCGCCTGACTGCTGCTGGTTCTTCTGCTCTCTCTGTCCCTGATGCTGCTGTTTATTGTGATCGGCCGTCTGTCCGTAAACAGGCTGCTGATCCCCGCTTTGAAGCGGGACTGTAAAACGGTCGACTTGGACCGCCATATTCGGAAGCGACTGTTTCAGCTGAGGAAGATGCTGTTCCAGCAGCTCTTTCGCAGACTGGCTGGATGCGATTATTTTGCTTTGAAACATCCCGTTTTCGTTTGTCACCTTAATTGTGACAAATCCGAGGTTCTCGGGATTAAGACGAATCGTAAAGCTTCCGGTTGTTTTCCCGAAAGGCGTGTATTTCATCTGTTTCCAGCCGCTGATGACCTGATCCGTTAACGGTTTATTTTCTGCCGGCTGCTGTTCCCCTGCGGACGTTTGCTGAATGCCGGCAAGGCTTCTCGTTCCCGAAAACAGTATATGTGCAGACAATTTGCTGTCAGGCTCCTTTGCGTGAGAAACCGTGCCGCCGTTTTGCTGTTCTGTTTTCCCGGCTGACTCTTGGAATGATTCAGATGATTGAGATAACACAAAAGCTTTCAGCTCAGTTTCAGCCATATCCCAATCCTTTGTTCCCTTTTGAGAAAGGCCCGCAAGCTGCTCCGTGACGCTTTGAAAGCTCTTCAGCTCAGCGGCTGTCATGGAGTAAAGTTTAGATGCAGATTCGTTTTTCGGAAAAAATGTCTGCCGCAGGTCTTGAATCACGCGGTCCGGGACACCTTGTTTTTTCAATGCCTCTAATAAACGGGCGCCTTCCTGGTAAACCGCCTTTGCCTGCGCGCTGTCAGGCAGTTCCTGCTGAGATGTGAAGAGCTGGGATACGGCTTCTTGAATGAACAGCAGCCCCTTCTCAAGCGCATCCTTGACGGAATCCCCGTCTTTTGCGGAAGAATCCGGCTCATCCGTTTCAGGCTTCCCCCCATGCTGTTTTCCCGCTAACATGTCTTCAACAGATTCGGCAAGCTGTTTCAATAAAGGAAGAGCTGTTTCAGCCGTCTGCTTTCCTTCAAGAGCTTTTACCGCCTCAAGCAGCTGTTTTAGCTGCAATTCTTTATCTTCCGGGCCGGCTTTCAGCCAATCACCGATTTTCGATAGGGCATCATTCAGCTCAGCGTCACTTGTTTTTGTTTCATCTCCGGGCTGCCGGGGAGAAGTGATTTCCGATAGGAGCCAGTTCTGAAATAGACCTAAGCTGTTTACATTCATCTTCACATTGCTGTTTTGCGCAGTCTGCGTACGATTACCCGTTAATTCAAGCAGCTTCAACTTACATCACTCCTTATTTCCGTCAGCGGATAGTTTTTCTGTATATTTAGCCGCTTGTTCAGGAGTCATTTTCGTCAAGATTTCAGCAAGCTGCTTTTTACTTAATCCGTTTAAAATATCGAGGGCTTCTTTTTCTTTCAGCTTTACGATAATGCTTGCCGCTTTACCGCTGTCCATACTTTTATAGATGTTGATCATTTTATCTTTTCCGGCTGAATCCGAAGCGTCTTTTTTCGTTTCATCCGTCTTCGTTTTCTGCTGCTGTTCAGCTTCCTGTTTCAGTGAACGGATTTTCTGATTCAGATTATCGATTTCGGACTTGCTTGTGTCTAAATCTTTATTCAAAATGTTAATTTCACTTTTTTGTTCCTTTATGGTCTTTTCAAGAGAAGCCGTTCTGTCTTCCTTCTGCTTTTCCGCCGCACTTTTCATTTCTTTCGTTTCGGGAACCAATTCTTTTAAAACAGGCGTTTTAGCGGCTGTTTCCTGAATCGGCTTCATCACATCAACGCCGGCAGCCCAAAGGATGATGCTTGCGACGATGATCAGAAAAATCAGCGGGATCATGATAAAAAGCAGGATTGAACCGAACTTTCCAGATCTCTTTTCTTTATCGGCCATTTCATTCGCTCCTAATGCCCCTGAATCATAAACTGCTTGATTGAAATGTCGTCCATTTCCCTCATCTCTGCAGCTTTGTCTTCA
Source organism: Bacillus sp. A1 (assembly GCF_042296235.1). NCBI lineage: Bacteria > Bacillati > Bacillota > Bacilli > Caryophanales > Bacillaceae > Bacillus > Bacillus sp. A1. Next base: position 1,678,440 of record NZ_CP141181.1, on the reverse strand, counting down.
AGTGCGAACATATTAAATTGTTTTTCCCGCATTTTTTCAAATTTCTTTACTTCAATGTTTTTTTCGGTGAGCTGTTCCTGCTTCTCATTCATTTCATTTCGTTTCATGATGACAAGCTTTTGATAATGATAGATGGTGTTCTCAAGATTGGAAACGAATTGCTGATAATGTCTCATTTCCTGAACGCTCATCCCGCATTTCAGCTTTGATTCTTTGTCTTTTTCGAGCAATTCTTTTTTGCTCATATTTTCATATAGTTTTTCAGCCACTGTCTCAAATTCAGAAACCGATTGTCTGTATTCAGTCAATGTTTGGTCTTTTTCATTTTCTTTTAATTCCAGCAGCTTTTGAAATCTGAATTGGTATGCCACGATGTTTATTCCTCTTTTCCTGTCAGACTCGTCAATGCCGCAATGCTGTCTTCCAATTGAGCAGGTTCTTCCGTTCCTTGTTTTAAAAATTGAATAAGCTGCGGATAAAACTGAATCGCTTCATCAATTTCTCTTGATGACCCTCTTTTGTAAGCTCCGATATTAATGAGATCTTCAGAGTTTTGATAAGTTGACAGAAGATCGCGGAATTTGTTGGCCGCCTCTATATGCGATGTGTCTGAAATATTAGACATGACCCTGCTGATGCTTTTCAGGATATTCACGGCCGGGAACTGCCCTTTGTTGGCAAGCGCCCGATCGAGAACGATATGCCCGTCTAATATTCCGCGCACCGTATCGGCAATCGGTTCGTTCATATCATCTCCGTCAACGAGAACCGTATAAAAAGCGGTTATCGTTCCTTGTTCATTCGCGCCCGTTCTTTCCAGCAAACGGGGCAAAATAGCGAACACGGAAGGTGTATATCCTTTTGTTGTCGGCGGTTCTCCCGCTGCCAGGCCGATTTCCCGCTGAGCCATCGCGACCCTCGTGACGGAGTCCATCATGAACATCACATTCCGGCCTTTATCGCGGAAATACTCTGCAATGGCGGTGGCCGTATACGCCGCTTTCAAACGCATTAAGGCGGGCTGATCAGAGGTCGCGACTACGACGATCGAGCGTTTCAGGCCTTCTTCGCCTAAATCCTTCTCGATGAATTCACGCACCTCGCGCCCCCGTTCACCGACGAGTGCGATAATGTTTAAATCAGCTTCAGTCTGCTTCGCGATCATTCCCATCAGGGTGCTTTTTCCGACCCCGCTTCCGGCAAAAATCCCGATTCTCTGCCCTTTTCCTACCGTCAGCAGACTGTCAATCGATCTGACGCCGACACCCATCTTTTCCCGTATCGGCGGGCGTTTCATCGGGTTTGGAGGCGGCTGTTCCGTCGAAACGGGGGACAAACCTTTCGGAAGCGCCCGGCCGTCAAGAGGTTCGCCGAACGCGTCGACAACTTGTCCGATTAAACCCGCGCCTACTTTGATGCGGAGCGACTCGCCAGTGGCCTCCACAATGCTGCCCGGCGCGATGCTGGCCGCTTCCAGATAAGGCATTAACAGAATGTTTTCATCCTGGAAGCCTACAACCTCAGCTTTAATCGCTTTTTTCGCATGGCCTTTCGGATAAATGAGACAAACATCTCCGATTGAGCTTTCGGGCCCTTTTGATTCAATCATCAGCCCGATGACCCGTTTAACCTTGCCGTAGCGCTTGTACGGATCCGCTGTTTCAATTGAGTCTATTAAATACTGTGTCTTCATTGCTCCGCTCCCGCCTCAAGCGCCGTTAAAAGTTTTTGCTTTAATTGCATCAGCTGGGTATCTATGCCTGCATCGACACGTCCGAACGGAGTTTCTATCGAGCACGTTCCCTTCGCGGCTTTTTCATCGGCATATAAGCTTAATCTGCATTCTTTGTATAACAGCTGCTGAATTTCGTCCATATGCTGATGAACCGTCTCATAATATTCAGGGTCCACATAGATGGAGATGTCATCATAATCTTTTACTTCGGCTACTACCTGTTTGACCAGCAGAAGGAAAGCCTCTTTATCATCACTTTTTTGCCGCCATACTTTTTTAGCGAGCGCAACGGAAAGCTCAATGATTTCTTCCTCAGCGCTTTCCAGTTTTTCCTCGACTGACTGTCTCGCCATTTCCATAACGGCATTGGCCCGGCTGATGAGATTGGCGTATTCAGCTTGAGCCTCGGCTTTTCCCAATGCCATGCCTTCTTCATATCCTTCTGCCTTTGCTTCTTCTATCAATCTTTGTTTTTCTTCCGCCCAGCGGTGTTTCTCTTCTTCAATCTGACGAAGAGTGTGCTCAAATTGATTTTTCGCTTCTTCAGACACCCTGTCGGCTTCTGCTTTGGCAAAAGCCATGAGAGCCTCTGGATTTTCGGGTTCCTCCCGGTCTGGCTGGGAATGTGTTTTCCTGACTTCCTGCAAGGAAAGCTTGCGCCGTTTTTGTTCAGGAGAAAATGATGATTGCTGTTTAATGATATTAGACAATAATATCGTCTCCTCCGCCTCGCGCGATTACAATTTCTCCGGCTTCTTCCAGCTTGCGGACGACGCCCACGATTCTTGATTGCGCCTCTTCCACATCACGCAAACGCACAGGCCCCATAATTTCCATTTCCTCTTTAAACGTTTCAACCATGCGCTGTGACATATTGCTGAAGACGATTTCTTTGACTTCCTCGCTTGCAACCTTCAACGAAAGCAGGAGGTCGTCGTTTTCAACGTCTCTGATCACGCGCTGAATCGCACGGTTATCAAGGGTGACAATATCTTCAAAGACAAACATCCGTTTTTTGATTTCATCCGCCAACTCAGGATCTTGGATTTCTAATGAATCAAGAATCGTTTTTTCCGTTCCTCTGTCTACGCCGTTTAACACTTCAACAACGGCTTCTATGCCGCCGGTCTGCGTATAGTCCTGCGTAAAGGAGGAGGACAGCTTTTGTTCAAGGACCCGCTCCACTTCATTTATGATTTCAGGAGACGTTCTGTCCATAACCGCAATCCTTCTTGCCACCTCAGCCTGAACGTCCGGGTTCAGCTCAGACAAAATCTGTCCGGCCTGCACCGGGTCAAGGTAGGATAAAATCAGCGCCATCGTTTGCGGATGTTCCTGCTGAATGAAATTTAAAATCTGTTCGGGCTCCGCTTTTCTCGCGAAATCAAACGGCTTTACCTGCAAAGAAGAGGTGAGCCTGTTTAAAATGCTTACCGCTTTGTCTTCTCCGAGCGCTTTTTCAAGCACTTGGCGGGCGTAATTTAAACCGCCTTGTGAAATATAGTCCTGAGCGATTGCGATATTATGAAATTCTTCAATGATTTCATCTTTTCTTTGATGATCGACGCTTCTGACTCCCGAAATCTCGAGTGTCAATCTTTCAATTTCTTCTTCAGACAAATGCTTGTACACAGAAGCTGATACATCAAGGCCTAAGGAAATCATGAGGATGGCTGCTTTTTGTTTTCCTGTAAGCTTGTTCTGATCACGTTTCGCCATTTTCCATTCCCCCTAATCCTCGTCCAGCCAGCTTCGAAGCAATTTAGCAAAGTCTTCCGGTTTTTCTTTAGCCATTTTTTCAAGCTGTTTTCGTCTGACTGTTTCTTCCGTTTCAATTTTCTCTTCGTTGATATCAGGCAATCGAACCGGCTCCGGCGGTGTTTCATATTCATATTCTTCGTATTCATCCTCTTGTGAGCGTTTCTTTCTGATAAGGAGAATAATAAGCAGAATAATGGCCGCAAGCAGTACGCCGCCTGTAATGTATACCCAGATCGGAAGACCTGAAGATTGTGCCGAATCTGTGTTCAGGCTTGTTTTTCCGTCAAACGGCTGAACGGATACAACGATTTTATTGTTGATATCATTGTCTGTCAGGTTTTGATTTTGCGTTTCGTTTTTATCAAGAGACGTTCTGACGACCGTTCCTAAAATCTTCTGTATATCAGCCTGTCTCTGCGCTGATAAGGAAGCGGCATTTTTCGGATTAGGCGGCTCCACCATGACCTGAATGCCTAAATCACGCACTTTATACGGGCTTTCAGCGATTTCTTTATGAATGCGGTTGACTTCATAGTTGATTTTATTGCTGCTTTTTTCGTAGTCGCCGCTGTTTGAACCGCCGTTTGTCTCGGCATAGTTCGCGGTGTCATTGCTTCCCGTTCCGGCCGTGCCGCCGTTGGCCGCGCCGTCGCCTTTATACGTTTCCGCAACTTTTTCGGCGCTTACCGCTATGCCTTCCATGTTATCTTTATCGACAGGTTTGACAGTGTCTTCAGTGCGTTTTTCCTTCGTGAAGTCAATATCCGCCGTCACGGAAACAACGACCTTATCCTGCCCCATCATTGTGCCGAGCAGTGACTGAACATGTTTTTGAACGTCCTTTTCGACCTGCGACTTAATACCTTGCTGAGAAGCATAACTGTCAGAAACGGACCCTGCACCGCTGTCACTTTTGTCATAATATGTAGAATTTTGATCCATTATGACGATATTATCTTCTTTTAAGTTCGGAACACTTTTAGAAACGAGATGGTACAGCCCGTTGATCTGGTTTTGATCAAGCGAGTAGCCCGGTTTCATCTGCAAAACGATTGATGCGGACGCTGCCGGCTGATCTTCACCGACGAACACGGCTTCTTTCGGCATATTGATCATGACCTTCGAGCTTTTAATACCGTCCATTTCATTTATCAGGTTTGACAATTCGGTCTGAGTCGCCTCAACCTTTAAAACGTCAAACTCATTATCCGTCAGGCCGAAGCCCGCATTTTGTCCGAAAAACGAATAATCAATTGATCCCGTTTTCGGCAGGCCTTCTGCGGCAAGCTGGACTTTAAGCGAATCCACTTGGCTCTCAGGAACCTTAATGACCGTGCCGCCGTCAGCAAGTTCAGAAGACACCTTTTTCGTATCGAGCTCTTCTTTAATCTTCCCCGCTTCTTCCGCGGACAAATCTTTATAAAGAGGCACCATCTTTTCAGACGAAGTAAAAATAATAACGACGATGAGTAAAATAATGAATGCGGCCAAGCCGCTTACCATGAGTATCTTCTGTGTTTTTGATCTGTTGTTCCAAAACGCTGCCGTTTTGGTTTTCATTTGCATTAGAGTACGATTCATGTTAACCCCCGGTCATTCCAGTCATTCTCTTCAATCTGACCACTACATCTGCATTCTCATGATCTCCTGATAGGCTTCCACGGCTTTATTGCGGAATTCGGTAGCGGCCGTCAGAGAAATATTTGCTTTTTGGGCAGCGATCATGACCTCGTCAAGGTTTACATCCTTTCCTGCAGCCAGTTCGTTCGATATTTGGTCAGATTTCACTTGTGACTCATTTAACGAATCAATAGAGTTTTTTAAAAGCTCCGAAAAGCTTGTTTGGTTTGAAGAATCAGTTTTTTGAGTTTGGTTTAATTGATTCGTTACGTTTTGAGTGTTTTGGGTTTGTTGAAGCTGAAAAGGAGTAATAGCGTTAACCACTTACATCACCTTACTTTCCGATTTCTAAAGCCTTCAAAAGCATGCCTTTGGAGGCGTTTAATGCAGTTACGTTTGCTTCATATGATCTCGTGCTGCTGACAAGATCCACCATTTCCTTTAATGGATCTACATTTGGTTTTTGTACATATCCGTCTTTATTCGCATCAGGATTCTCCGGATCATAAACGAGATTAAAAGCGGACGGGTCTTCCGTAACACCAGATACCTTTACGCCATTTCCCGCGCTCCCTGTTCCGTTCATCTTGGAATGTAAAAGGGACGAAAATGATTCGCCTCCGGATTGGAGAGATACCAGCTTTCTTCTATAAGGCACCCATTCGCCATTTACCTGCTTCGCTCTCGTTGTATCCATATTGGCCAGATTGGACGATACGACGTCCATCCGGACACGCTGTGCAGTTAAAGCGGAACCCGAAATATTTAAGCTTTGAAAGCCACTCATTATTTTCCTCCTGTCAAGACGGTTTTCAGAGAATTGAATTTGCCGCTCATTCTTTCAACCAAAGCCTGATAATTAATTTGGTTTTCGGCTAAATCTGTCATTTCTTTGTCGATATCGACATTGTTTCCGTTTTGCTGGTACGATGTATCACTGCTGGACACGATAGAATAATCGTCCCCCGAACCCGTAAAGTCAACGTGCCGATAGTCGGTTTTTACAGCCTCAAGATTGGATGTTTCCTGATCTAACAAATTTCGGAAAGAGACTTTTTTTGCCTTATAGTTCGGTGTATCTATATTGGCGATATTATTAGTTAAGACTTTTTGCTTAATGTCCGCTCTCCCCAAGGCATTCTCAAGATTTTGTATAGTTCCAGAAAATAAGTCCAAATCCACTTACCTCCATTTCAGATATTTTTCTCCTAAAAATCCTTGTCGAGAATTGTAAAACCATATGCTTATTGTAAGAAATAACAGGCTTAAAGTCTATGAAGTTAGGCTAAAAAAAAGTGCTCAATTATATCTATTTTACATGTAGGTATTAAGTCCTAGAATATTTGTACTACAAGGATTTGTTTAATATAAGACTGAAAATAGCAGAATTTCTGTATCTTCCTCCTTTTTTCACACAGCAAGATGGATTATCTCAGATCAGATTCCAATAAGCAACTTTAAACTGCAACTTTTCACCTATTGTCCATAAAAAAAGCAGGACCCCCATTTTCAGGGATCCTGCTTTTTTCTTAATGAGATTTAAGGTTTTCCAATTCAATAAGGAATTTGTTGTTCAGAACTTTAATGTACGTCCCCTTCATTCCCAGTGATCTGGATTCAATGACGCCTGCGCTTTCCAGTTTTCTCAGCGCGTTAACGATGACTGAACGCGTAATGCCGACACGGTCCGCAATCTTACTTGCCACAAGCAAGCCTTCGTTTCCGTCAAGCTCTTCAAAGATATGCTCAATCGCTTCAAGTTCACTGTAAGACAGAGAACTGATCGCCATTTGAACAACTGCTTTGCTTCGCGCCTCTTCTTCGATTTCTTCCGCTTTTTCTCTTAAAATCTCCATTCCTACAACGGTTGCTCCGTATTCAGCAAGAATGAGATCATCATCTTCAAATTGATCCTGCAGACGGGACAGAATCAGCGTGCCCAGTCTCTCTCCTCCGCCGATGATCGGCACGATCGTTGTTAAGCCCGCTTGGAACAGGTCTCTGTTTTCCACAGGAAACGCCGTGTATTCGCTGTTGATATCAAGGTTTGAAGACGTCTCCGGAACATTGAACAGATTTCTCGTGTACTCTTCCGGGAACTGGCGGTCTTCAAGCATTTTTTTCATGCGGTCATTTTCAATCTGCTGATTAATAGAGTAGCCCAAAAGCTTTCCTCTGCGGCTGACGACGAAAATATTAGAATCAATGACGTCACGAAGCGTTTCAGCCATTTCTTTAAAGTTTACGGGTTTGCCTGCCGCAGCCTGCAGCATGCTGTTAATAATTCGTGTTTTTTGTAGTAAAGCCATGATAAATAATCCTCCTAGAATTCCTCTTATTAAATTTTCACAATATAAATTGACTTAGATCTTTGTTGTTTGCAATCGTTCCGAGCTTTTCTTCAACGTATTGCGGCGTGATGGCTACTTTTTCCATCGTTACGTCCGGCGCTTCAAACGACAGGTCTTCCAAGAGACGTTCCAATATCGTGTGAAGCCTTCTCGCTCCGATGTTATCCGTATCCTGATTCACATGATAAGCCACTTCGGCGATCTTACGAATAGCTTCGTCAGAAAATTCAAGAGATATACCTTCTGTCTGCAATAAAGCCTGATATTGTTTTAACAGCGCGTTATCGGGTTCGACGAGAATCTTCACAAAATCATCTACCGTCAGTTTGCTCAATTCTACACGAATCGGAAAGCGGCCCTGCAGCTCCGGAATCAGATCAGACGGTTTGGCCATATGGAATGCCCCGGCTGCGATAAACAGCACGTGATCTGTTTTGACGGAGCCGTATTTCGTGACGACGGTAGATCCTTCGACAATCGGAAGGATATCTCTTTGAACGCCTTCTCTCGATACATCTGCTGAGGAAGAAGCCCCTCCATTTTTTGCGATTTTATCTATTTCGTCAATAAAGATAATGCCGCCCTCTTCAGCTCTTAACACGGCCTCTTGGCCGACTTCATCCATATCGATTAATTTGCCTGCCTCTTCATTGGTCAGAACCTTCCTTGCTTCTCTGACCGTCATTTTGCGGCGTTTTTTCTTTTTTGGCACCAGATTGCTCAGCGCATCCTGCATATTCATGCCCATCTGCTCCATCCCGGAGCCTTGCAGCATGTCAAACATCGACGGCTGCTGCTCTTCCACCTCTACGGAGACGTAATGGTCTTCGAGCTCTCCCAATGCGAGCTGATGCGCCATGCGTTTTCTTTTTTCTTCAAGGCTTGCTTCTTCCTGCTGGTCGGCTTCATCATCATTTGCTACCTGGCTTCCTCCGAAAAGCATTTCAAACGGATTTTTCACACCCGCTTGTTTTTTCTTTCCCGGAACGAGAAGCCGCACTATACGTTTGTTTGCATTTTCTTCAGCCTGTTCTTTCACTTCGCTGATTTTTTCTTCTTTAATGAGCCGCACGGATGTCTCAACGAGGTCTCTGACCATTGATTCAACATCTCTGCCTACATAGCCGACTTCTGTAAATTTTGTCGCTTCAATTTTTATAAATGGCGCACCGGTAAGCTTGGCGATCCGTCTGGCGATCTCTGTTTTCCCCACCCCGGTCGGGCCCATCATCAGGATGTTTTTGGGAACGATCTCGTCTCTCAGTTTTTCATCAAGAAGACTTCTGCGATAGCGGTTTCTTAATGCCACGGCGACAGCTTTTTTCGCATCCTGCTGTCCTACAATGTATTGATCCAACCGATCTACGATTTGTCTCGGTGTTAACGGTTTGTTTTCCATGCGCCTCAAGTCCTTTCTATTCAAGTTCTTCCAAAATGATCTGATCGTTTGTGTACACACAAATCTCGCCCGCGATTTTCAAAGCGGCTTTTGCAATATCTTTGGCGGACAGATTCTCTCCGGCATAGGTTTTCAGCGCTCTTCCTGCTGACAGGGCGTAGTTTCCGCCGGAGCCGATTGCCAAAATGCCGTCATCCGGCTCAATCACTTCACCTGTTCCCGATACGAGAAGCAAGGTATCCTGGTTCATGACAATCAGCATGGCTTCCAGCTTACGCAGCACTTTATCGCTGCGCCATTCTTTCGCAAGCTCAACCGACGCACGTTTTAAATTGCCGTTGTATTCTTCAAGCTTCGCCTCAAACATTTCAAAAAGTGTGAAAGCGTCTGCAACAGATCCCGCAAATCCGGCCAGAACCTTTCCGTTAAACAGCTTTCTCACTTTTCTCGCGGTATGTTTCATGACTACAGCCTGACCGAATGTGACCTGGCCGTCTCCTGACATAGCGCTTTTCCCGTTATGCCGGACGGCAAAAATCGTTGTCGCATGAAAAGATGACATGAGAAGGGCCTCCTTTTAATTTTCTTTAAAAGCTCTCGGGTGGTGGGACATATATGTGTTTCTCAGCATTTCCTTCGATACATGCGTGTATATCTGCGTAGAAGACAGATTGGAATGGCCCAAAAGCTCCTGGACGCTTCTTAAATCAGCCCCTTCATTCAGCAGATGAGTCGCAAACGTGTGCCGAAGCATATGCGGGTGTATATGTAAAGTGCCGGATGCTTTTTTTACAAGCCCGCTTAAAATATACCGGATTCCTCTGGCGGTCAGCGGGCCGCCTCTTTGATTGACAAACAGCACATCATGAGGCTCTTTTGCTTTTTCAAGCAGGCACTGCCTTCCGCTGTTGATATACAGCTCCAGCGCATCACGGGCATATGAGCCGAACGGGATATAGCGCTGCTTCTTGCCTTTCCCGTGAACGAGCACCGTATCCATGAACAGGTCAAGATCGCCGACAGTAAGCGTACAGCACTCACTGACCCTCATTCCGGTCGCATAAAGAAGCTCAAGCAGGGCCTGATCGCGCATCCCTGACGGCTGACTTCTGTCTGAAACAGCGAATAGTTCCTCAAGTTCTTTTTCATAAAGAAACTTCGGAATCCGTTTCTCTTGTTTCGGCAGATGAACAAGCTGAAACGGATTCTCTTCAACAAGCTTTTCCCTCATTAAAAATTTATAGAAGCTTCTCAAAGCTGAAATTTTCTTGCTGATTGTTTTTCTTGACAGGCCTTTTTCATAAGCCTCTGTCAAAAATATTCTCACATCATGATATGCAGCTTCTTTCATTCCATTTATATTTTGAGCATGCAGAAACATCCCAAATTCTTCAATCGAATTAACATAATTCACAATAGTATATTGTGAATAATTTTTTTCAATTTGTAAATATTCAACGAATAACTTTAAAAAAAAGTTAACATTCTCAGTCATTATGAAGACCTCCCTCTCCGAAGGGCTTTTAAATGGTATCATATAATGCATCGAAGTTGCAATGAAAAGCTATATCGTTTTCGAAATAGTTTGAATAGTCTCAATTGCGCGTTTAGCGTATTCTTCATTTCGTTCTTTTTTGTTTTTAATTTTTACAGGCAATTCTTTTAAGAGGCCGAAGTTTGCATTCATCGGCTGGAAGTTCTTCTGATTTGTCGTCGTAATGTAGTGAGCCATACTTCCGATCGCCGTCTCCTGCGGGAATGTCACAAGATCCTGACCGAGCACAAGTTTGGCGGCATTGATTCCCGCTACAAGACCTGAAGCGGCAGATTCAACATAACCCTCTACGCCGGTCATTTGGCCCGCGAAAAACAGATCGTTACGCTGTTTAAATTGATATGTCGGGTTCAAAAGGCTCGGCGAGTTGATAAATGTGTTTCTGTGCATGACGCCGTATCTGACGATATCAACATTTTCAAGGCCGGGGATCAGTTTAAGCACTTCTTTTTGGTCTCCCCATTTTAAATGTGTCTGAAAACCTACAATATTATAAAGCGTTCCCGCCGCATCATCCTGTCTGAGCTGAACGACTGCATAAGGGCGCTTGCCTGTTTTCGGATCTTCCAGTCCGACCGGTTTCATCGGTCCGAACAGCATCGTTTTCTTGCCTCTTTTCGCCATGACTTCAATCGGCATGCAGCCTTCAAAGAAGATTTCTTTCTCGAATTCTTTTAAAGGTACCGTCTCAGCCGTCGTCAATGCTTCATAGAAACGGTCGAACTCTTCCTCTGTCATCGGGCAGTTTAAGTACGCCGCTTCTCCCTTGTCATAACGGGATTTTAAGTACACTTTCTCCATATCAAGGCTGTCTTTTTCGACAATCGGCGCCGCCGCGTCATAAAAATACAGATACTCTTCTCCCGTGAGCTCTTTCAGCTGCTGTGAAAGCGATTCTGACGTAAGCGGTCCGGTCGCGATAACAGTCGGGCCTTCCGGAATCTCTGTTACTTCCTCAGTAAGAACCGTTACGTTCGGATGGTTTTTCACGAGATCCGTCACGCTTTGCGCAAATTCATGACGGTCAACGGCAAGCGCTCCCCCTGCCGGAACCGAGCATTTATCAGCAGATTGAATGATTGCCGAGTCAAGGGCCCGCATTTCTTCTTTTAATACGCCTACCGCATTGGCGAGTGTATTTGAACGGAGGGAGTTGCTGCATACCAGTTCGGCGAATTTATCAGTATGATGGGCTGCCGTCTGCCTGACGGGCCGCATTTCATATAGTTTCACTTGAATTCCTCGTTTTGCAAGCTGCCATGCCGCTTCACTTCCGGCAAGGCCTGCTCCGATTACATTAACTGTTTGCTGGTTCATTTCTTTTCATCTCCTGTTGTTTGTCCCTTCCACACAAAGAAGGTGAGCAAGGCTCTGCTCACCGCTACTTCTGTGGTTCTTCCTTATAATCGCATTCGACGCATTGGACTTGTATGCCTTTTTTAAGCTTTTTCTCTACGAGCATATTTTCACATTTCGGGCATTTTCGTTCAATCGGTTTGTCCCAAGATACGAAGTCGCATTCAGGATAACGGTCACAGCCGTAAAAGACGCGTTTCTTTTTTGATTTTCGTTCGACAATGTTTCCTTCATGGCACTTAGGACATTTTACGCCGATTTGTTTGACAATCGGTTTTGTGTTCCGGCAGTCAGGGAAGTTGGAGCACGCCATAAATTTGCCGTATCGGCCCATTTTATAAACCATCCGGGAGCCGCATAACTCACAATCTTCATCTGCGTATTCAGGTTCAATTTCCACTTCTTTCATTTCGGCTTCCGCTTTTTTCACGCGTTTTTCGAAGTCGGTGTAGAAGCTGTCAATGATTTGAACCCATTCTGTCTGGCCATCTTCAACATGGTCAAGGTCTCTTTCCATTTTAGCCGTGAATTCAACGTTGATGATTTCCGGGAAAAACTCCATGATAAGATCCAGCACGATCTGCCCAAGCTCAGTCGGCACAAACCGTTTATTGTCTAATCCCACGTAACCGCGGCGCTGGATGGTGTCAAGAGTCGGCGCATATGTCGAAGGACGGCCGATCCCCAGTTCTTCAAGTGTTTTAACCAGGCGCGCCTCTGTATAACGCGGAGGCGGCTGAGTAAAGTGCTGCTCAGGCTCAATATCTTTCGATAAAACCGTGTCTCCCTCTTTAAGGTCCGGAAGCATGCGGTCTTTTTCTTCCAGCTGATCGTCTTTACCCTCTACATAGACTTTCATGAAGCCGGCGAATTTGACTTTACTTCCGTTTGCCCGGAATGTCAATCCGTTATTGCTGAGATCGACGCTCATCGTATCTAGGACTGCAGGCGCCATCTGGCTTGCAACAAAGCGCTCCCAAATCAGCTTGTATAATCTGAGCTGGTCTCTTCCAAGCACCGCTTTTAAGTCGGCAGGTTTTCTGAGCACCGAAGTCGGGCGGATCGCTTCGTGGGCATCTTGAGCGTTTTCATTTTTCTTTGCCGGTTTCCGTTTTCCCGCTAAGTACTCTTTTCCGTACGCCTGATCAATAAAAGCTGACGCTTCTTCAACGGCTGTATTGGAAATCCGCGTTGAGTCCGTTCTCATATACGTGATGAGCCCGACTGTCCCTTCTTTGCCGAGATCAATTCCTTCATATAATTGCTGAGCGATCATCATCGTTTTCTTCGCTCTGAAATTCAGCTTCCTGGCAGCCTCCTGCTGCAGAGTGGACGTTGTAAACGGCAGAGCGGGATTTCGTTTGCGCTCTTTTTTCGTAACCTTGTCAACTGTATACTTATTGCCTTTCAGCTGAGCAAGAACGGCTTTTACGTCTTCTTCGCTTTTTAAAGGAAGCTTTTTGCCGCTTTTCCCGAAAAATCCGGCTTCAAACGTCTCTTTTCCCTTTAAAAATGAGCCGGTAATCGTCCAGTACTCTTCAGGTTTAAAGTCGTTGATTTCCTTTTCCCGGTCGATGATCAGCCGGAGCGCAACGGATTGCACACGGCCCGCACTGAGGCCTTTTTTTACTTTTTTCCAAAGAATCGGGCTGATTTTGTATCCGACGAGTCTGTCTAGTATGCGGCGCGCCTGCTGCGCATCGACAAGATCCATATTAATCATGCGCGGATGTTTAAATGATTCTTTAATGGCGTCTTTCGTTATTTCATTAAAGACGACCCGGCAGTCCGAGCTGAGATCCAGATCAAGGCTGTGTGCGAGATGCCATGCAATCGCTTCCCCTTCTCTGTCGGGGTCAGCCGCGAGATAGACTTTTTTTGCTTTCTTTGCCGCTGTTTTTAATTCTTTTAAAACAGGGCCTTTTCCGCGGATCGTAATATATTTCGGTTCAAAGTTCTGTTCGATGTCAACTCCCATTTGACTTTTCGGAAGATCCCGGACATGTCCCATTGAAGCTTTGACTTTATATTTCTTCCCTAAATAACGTTCAATCGTTTTCGCCTTTGCCGGCGATTCCACGATGACTAGATAATCAGACATTTTCATCCCCCTCAAGAGGTGTTCTCTCTCTTTTCAAGTATCAATTCATTTTAGAGCTGCCTTTTTATGGCTTTCAACATTTCATTCTTTATGATGAACGTCATTTTATACATGAAAATAATGTGCAACTTTAAATCCTCACTATTATTAAATATTACAATACCGTTTGTCAAACGATATTTCAAAAGGGTTCCGTATACTGAACGCATCGGGCGGTCAGCTCTCCGTCAATATCCTCTGCGCATAATACAGCTTTCGCCCCTTCTTGAATGAGTTTTATAGGTCCTCCGGAATATGGATTAAATATGGAACCCGGAACGGCAAATACCTCTCTGCCTTGATCGAGAGCCTGGTAAGCTGTGATTAATGAACCGCTTTTTTCTTTTCCCTGCACGACCACAATTCCTTCACTTAGTCCGCTGATTATGCGGTTTCTCATCGGAAAGTGCCATTTTTTCGGCTTTGTTTCAGGAGGATGTTCTGAGAGTAGGAGATGGTGTTCAGCCATGTATTCTGCTAACAGGAGATTTTCCCGGGGATAGATATGATGGAATCCTCCGGCTATCACGCCGATCGTAAGCCCTTTTGCCCTGATGCTCGCCTTATGAGACAATCCGTCTATACCGGATGCAAGCCCGCTTACAATGACCCAGCCTTTTTTTGAGAGTTCGGCGGAAAGATGCCCAGCCGCTTTTATTCCGTCTTCCGTCGGTTTCCGCGTTCCTACAATCCCGATTTTTCTGCCTTTTTCAAGAAGCAGCGTGTTCCCTTTTGCATACAAGACAGCCGGCGGATCATAAATCGCTTTAAGCCATGTTGGATAGCGGCTTGATGAAATCGGAATGACAGTAATGCCTTTGCGGCGGTAATCGGACAGAACTTCATCAAGTTCCGGTTCCTTGCGCTCTATTTCCCGAAAAATTGCTTCCGGGGCTGTTTTCCCTTCTGATAAAACAGTTAATGGATGCGGATCCGGTAAAAAAGACAGAGAGTGGTCAGCTTTCCACCATTTTAATAGAAGAGACGGGGAAATGATTTGATTAATACTGCAGACCATTAAACAGCGCGATGCTTGATCCAAATCTGGCAACCTCCTCTTTTTTCAGCAAAAACAGGAACAGCCGTTACGGCTGCCCCTGCTTCGATCAGTGCGTTTTGCACGTTTCAAATAAGCCTTTTTCTTTTAACACCTTAATCAACGTTTCACCCATTACAGAAGGGGTTTCCGCGACTTCAATTCCGCAGGCGTTCATCGTTTTGACTTTTTCTTCTGCCGTGCCTTTTCCTCCGGAGATGATGGCGCCCGCGTGGCCCATGCGTTTTCCCGGAGGCGCGGTTTTACCGCCGATAAAGCCGACAACAGGCTTCGTCATGTTCGCTTTCACCCACTCAGCCGCTTCTTCTTCAGCTGTGCCGCCGATTTCTCCGATCATGATGACGGCATGTGTTTCAGGATCTTCATTGAACGCTTTTAACACGTCAATAAAGTTCGTGCCGTTGACCGGATCGCCGCCGATCCCTACAGCGGTAGATTGGCCTACGCCGGCTTCTGAAAGCTGATGGACGGCCTCGTATGTCAATGTTCCTGAACGGGATACAACGCCTACATGGCCCCTTTTATGAATGTATCCCGGCATAATGCCGATCTTGCATTCTTCAGGTGTAATAACACCCGGGCAGTTCGGCCCTATTAATCTCGTTTTCTTGCCTTCCATAAAGCGCTTCACCTTCACCATGTCCAAAACCGGAATGTGCTCAGTGATACAAATGACAAGATCAATTTCCGCGTCAACCGCTTCCATAATTGCGTCCGCCGCAAACGGAGCCGGCACGTAAATAACTGACGCATCAGCGCCCGTTGTATGAACCGCTTCTGCGACCGTATTGAATACCGGTACGCCTTCCGCTTCCGTTCCGCCTTTTCCAGGTGTTACACCGCCAACGATATTCGTGCCGTATTCCAGCATCTGCTTTGTATGAAATAAAGCGGTAGAACCTGTAATCCCCTGTACAATAACTCTTGTATCTTTATTGATAAAAACACTCATTATCTGGTCCCCTGCCTTTCATTCTTTCCTAAACTAAGGATACGATTTTCTGTGCGCCGTCTGCCATTGATTCCGCAGATGTGATGTTTAAGCCTGATTCATTCAGGATTTTCTTTCCTAAATCTACGTTTGTCCCTTCAAGGCGCACGACCAGCGGCAATGTCAATCCGACTTGTCTCGTCGCTTCAACAACGCCCTCGGCGATGACATCACACTTCATGATGCCTCCGAAAATATTAACGAAAATTCCTTTTACGTTTTGATCGGAAAGAATGATTTTAAAAGCTTCCGTAACTTTTTCTGCGGTTGCGCCGCCCCCGACATCAAGGAAGTTTGCAGGTTCTCCGCCGTAGTGTTTAATGATATCCATTGTAGACATTGCAAGACCCGCGCCGTTTACCATACAGCCGATATTTCCATCAAGGGAAATGTAGCTTAAATCGTATTTTGACGCTTCGATTTCTTTCGGATCTTCTTCATCTAAATCTCTGTATTCCATAATGTCTTTTTGTCTGTATAACGCATTGCTGTCGAAGTTCAGCTTAGCATCCAGCGCCATGACGTTTCCGTCCCCCGTAACGACGAGAGGGTTGATCTCGGCGATGGAGCAGTCCTTCTCAACAAATGCTTTGTATAAACCGAGCATAAATTTAGCGGCTTTGCCGACAAGCTCTTTCGGGATGTTAATTGCGAATGCAATTTCCCTTGCCTGATAGCCCTGAAGGCCGACAGCCGGATCAATTACCGCTTTTTTAATTTTTTCAGGTGTTTTTTCCGCTACTTCTTCAATCTCCGTTCCGCCTTCTTCAGACGCCATTAAAACGATTCTTGAAGTAGCGCGGTCAAGTACAAGCCCGACATAGTATTCCTTTTTAATATCGCAGCCTTCTTCAATAAGTAAGCGTTTTATTACTTGTCCGTCCGGACCCGTTTGATGTGTGACGAGCGTCTTGCCTAACAGTTCTTCGGCATACTCTTTCACTTCATCTTTTGTTTTTGCAATCTTTACCCCACCAGCTTTGCCGCGGCCGCCAGCATGGATTTGCGCCTTTACGACATAAACCGAGCTTGACAGGCTCTCTGCTTTTTCAACTGCTTCCTCTGCTGTAAAAGCCACTTTACCTTCAGGAACAGACACCCCGTATTTTCTGAGGACTTCTTTTCCCTGGTACTCATGGATATTCATTTCCCATCCTCCTAACTTATGTAGCAAAACTAAAAATAGACTGCGCTTTCATTCTATATAATACTGGAAGAATTGTCTAGGGTTCAAAACAAAATCTTTATATCCTTCCAAACATTCTAACTTTTATTTTATTGAAAATATAAATTTAAACGGAGTCCGGGAAATGAATGGTCCTTATTTTTCGTTTTTCAGGGTTTCGTCCAGTCTGTAAACAAATGAAAAAATTTCGGCAACGGTTTCATAAAGCGCCTCCGGTATCTGATCGTCAACCGTCAAATGGCGCATTAATTCGACAAGGGTTCTGTCTTCCTGAATGGGGACCCCAGCCTTCTCAGCTTCTTTTATAATATTTTCCGCCACGTGCCCCCTGCCTGTTGCGACAACCTTCGGGACTTGGTCTTTCTGCCGGTCGTAATGCAGGGCGACAGCTCTTCTTAACGGCGTTTGCTCTTTCATATTTTCACATCCACTTTTCTTCCGCCGTCTTTTTCTATAAACTCTTCCACAAGAGCGCTCTGGTCTTTCGGGCGCCGTTTTTTAGCCGTGACGCCTGACAGACTGAAGCCCGTTTCTTTTACGGCTTCTTTTAAAGCCGGTACGAGAGGGTCGATGGCCGCCTGAAGCTCAAAATCAGTCTCAACCGTAATAGTCATTACATTTTGCTGAATGATGCAGTCCACAACGGTTTCTTGCAGTGTTTCAAGATGCAGCAAAAACAGGAGCCTGCAATGTGACGGATCGAGTTTTCCGTCCGGCTTCTTCCGTCCTTTAAAGAGAACTGTGATGTCATTCTCATACGCGGACGCTCCCAGCGGAAATGACAGCACCATCTGCGTAAAAGAAGGGTTATGCTGCTCAATAAACAGCTGGCCGTTTAATTTATGAATAAGCGGTTCCGCCTCTTGTTTAACGGATTGGGGCGCTTCTTGAAGCGTCCGGACGGCTTGGAGGGCTGTTTTCAGCGCTTGTTTCTCCGGCTGCGGAGACACGCCTTTTTCAAGCGCTCTAATGAATGATAATTCATCACGCGTGCCCAGTCCTTTTTTGATTTTCTGCAAAAGGCTTAATACATCATGTTTTTCCGCATATTTCAATTCGGTGAGCTGAACGGCTTTTTCGAAAACAGCCGCCTCCTGTTCTGTCAAATGTGCTTTTTGAAGAACAGGTGCTGTTTTAAATGTTTTTTCTTGAGAAATGAAAGCCTTAATGATCTCCGCCGTTACTTTTACGGGACGGTTTTCAGTTTTTTCTGCCGAGGTCATTAATTTCTCTATAATCTGTTTTGCCGTTTTTTCAGGCAGTTCCGGATCTGTCCGTGCACTCGGAGGAGAAGGTTGGCTTGAGACTGCCTTTCTGTTTTCACGAGTCTCTCGGACAAATGGTGACTGTTTTGATTCCGTCCGTTCTCCTTCATCCATCAGCCCGGTTTCTGGGGTCGGCATGCGTGCAGCCTCGGCAAGCTTCTTCAAGAGACGTTCTGCATGAAGATCCGTTTCCGCGTTTAACACGTCAGAAACCGCCTCTTTGAGCACAGACAGCTCTTTTGCCGATTGCGGAGCCTGATTGATTGCCTGAAGCAGTCCTGAGAGGAGGCGCCGGGTCGGAACCGGATATTTAACGGCATGAATGGCTGACAAGACTTCCGGATGTGCGGGCAGTTCCCGTTTCAGCGCAAATACGATTGTTTCCGCCGCTTTTTTCAATTCGGCGGCCGGAAGCGATTCAGCCCAACGGATGCAGGCTTTGAGGCTGTTTTCCGTCATCGGCAGCTTCTGCTGCATAAACGTTTCGGCAATCTGCAGAGACACAGGGCCCGGTTTGACAGAAAGAGCGTTTAACAGTCTTCCCGCCGCTTCCTGAACGGTTTTCGGGCTTCCTTCGAATTGGTCAATGACATGAAGCCGGCCCGTTTTTTCCGCCGGCTGTTTGTCATAAGAAAACCAGTAATACGCCTGCGGACGAAGGGCGGTTTCAAGTTTTCCCTGCATCGTCCGGCCGCCGATTTGGATAAGGGCGCTTTGATCGTCCAGCAAACGGAGAACCTTCCCTAACAGCAGCCTTTGAGCGCCGCTGTCTTTACCGCCGTCTTGCCGGTCCGGAGGGATTTCCGCCGTCAGCTGTCTGAAAGCCGCTTGGATTTCGCCGCTTATGTTCATGTCTTAAGCCTCTTTTCTAACAATAAGATTGAACGGGAGCGAACGTTTTTCGGTGAATAGTTGTCGGTCCGTATGCCTGAAGAGCTTCAAGATGTTCTTTCGTTCCGTAGCCTTTATTTTTTTCAAAGCCGTACATGGGGTAGGTTTTGGCGTACTCAGCCATGAGCCGGTCCCGCGTTACTTTTGCGATGCAGGCTCCGGCGGCAATTGACACGCTTTTGGCATCCCCTTTTATAACTGATGACTGCGGAATGTCAAGCGGAAGGGTCATGGCATCAACAAGCAGATAATCAGGTGTTTCCGTTAAAGCATTGACGGCTTTTACCATCGCCAGTCTCGCGGCCTCATAAATGTTGATCCGGTCAATGACGTCCGCATGGACAATGCCGACTCCTACAGCCGCCGCTTCTTCCGTGATCCGGCTGTAATACTCCTCGAGCTTCTTTTCCGACAATTTCTTCGAGTCCGTGAGACCGAGAATCTCGCATTCTGCCGGCAAAATGACGGCGCCGGCGACAACCGGTCCGGCAAGCGGCCCTCTTCCGGCTTCGTCAACACCCGCAATCAGGCGGAAGCCCTTTTTGGATGACAGTCTTTCGTATGCCGTCATGTTCAGCCATTGCTCTTTAAGAGCTTTTTCCTTCGCGTGCTTTTTCAGCCATTGCTCTAAAAGCGTCTGTACGCTTTTTCTCGGGTCTTTCTCACATTGGGCAAGGAAGGGGTCGCTTTCGTCCCTGACCTCTTGCAGGCGTTCTTTTACGCTTTTTACGGTTAATGAATTCACGTTCTCTTCTCCCTTACATTATGTATATCGGTGTTCTGCGGAAAAAATAAAGACCCGCATCGCTGCGCGTCTTTATTCTGATGGTGTTTCAAATGAAAGCCTGCCGAATTTTTCCGTCCGGATGTCCCGAATGATGACTTCCGTTGTTTTATCATAGTCAACCATTCCGCCGCCCATCAAACAGCCGCGTTTTTCACCGATCGCGTCGAAAAGAGCGGCGATATCCTCAGGGATTTCCTGAAGTCCGTAGCGCTCCTTCAAGCGGTCGGGATAATGCTCTTCCAGAAAGCGCAGCCCGAAGACGGCCACATCCTGCAGGTTGATAATCGTATCTTTAATCGCCCCGGTGATCGCCAGGCGCAAGCCGACAAGCTCATCTTCAAATTTAGGCCATAAAATTCCCGGTGTATCGAGCAGCTCTAATTCCTTGCCTACCTTTACCCACTGCTGTGAAGTGGTAATGCCGGGCCTGTCTCCCGTCTTGGCAATGTTTTTCTTGGCCAGCCGGTTAATGAGCGTAGATTTGCCGACATTCGGAATGCCGATGATTAATGCGCGGATTGCTCTTGGCCTAATGCCTTTTGCTTTCATTTTATCGAACTTATCTTTCAGCAGCTCTTTCGAGGACGGCACGATTTGATGCAGTCCCTGCCCGTTAACGGAGTTTATTGAAAGAGAGGGAATGCCCTGTTCCTGAAAGTGGTCCTTCCACTGGGCAGTCACAGCCGCATCCGCCTTATCGGCTTTATTTAAAAGCATAATGCGCGGCTTATTTTTTAAAATCTCCTCAATCATCGGATTTCTCGATGACATCGGGATTCTCGCATCTACCAATTCGTATACGATATCAATTAATTTCAGTTTTTCTGTTACTTCCCGTCTCGCTTTAGCCATATGGCCCGGGAACCATTGAATGGTCATGTGACTTCGACACCTGCCTTATTTACCGGAACCGGATGTTCCGATGATCTCTTATGTATTTTACGTTGCTTGTTCCGCTTTTACAAATTTCATATAAAAAAAGAGCCTGTTACGGGTAACAAGCTCTTTTCGTTCGTTATCATTATCGTCTGATTTCTTTAATACGAGCCGCTTTTCCGCGAAGTTCACGCAGGTAGTAAAGCTTAGCGCGACGTACTTTACCGTAACGTACAACTTCGATTTTCGCGATTTTTGGTGTGTGTACAGGGAATGTACGTTCAACGCCAACACCGTAAGAAATCTTACGAACTGTGAACGTTTCGCTGATTCCACCACCACGACGCTTGATCACAACACCTTCGAAGATCTGGATACGCTCACGGTTACCCTCAACAACTTTTACGTGTACACGTAAAGTGTCACCAGGACGGAACGCAGGAAGATCAGTGCGAAGCTGTTCTTTTGTGATATCTTGAATTAGTTTTTGCATCGTTTTCAACTCCTTCCAACAGATGCTCTTGGCCACAACTGCAAGGCACAGCGGAACATCGTTTTCAAGCTTCTGAAGGATAAGCCTCCTTAAGCCACAAGTAGTATCTTATCATATCTTCATCGCCTGCGCAATAGAATCTATTCGTTTTCCCACTCGGAAATCCATTTTCTTTGCTCATCAGTGAGAGGATAGTTTTCAAGAAGATCCGGACGTCTTAAAAAGGTTCTTCTGATTGATTCTTTATTGCGCCATTCTTGTATTTTGGCATGGTTGCCGGACAGAAGGGTCTCAGGCACTTTTAAGCCTCTATAATCTGCAGGCCTCGTATAGTGCGGATGCTCTAAAAGCCCCGTGCTGAAGGAATCCTCCACGTGGGATGCTTCTTTTCCGAGGACGCCCGGCAAAAGCCTGACAACGCTGTCGGCGATCATCATGGCAGGGAGCTCTCCCCCGGTCAGCACAAAATCCCCGATGGAGATTTCATCAGTGACAAGATGTTCCCGGATCCGTTCATCATACCCTTCATAATGTCCGCAAATAAACATGAGATGTTCCTCTTCCGCCAGCTCCTCGGCTTTCTTCTGCGTATAACGCTCACCTTGCGGGCAGACGAGAATAATGCGCGGCTTGGCGTCCGTACCGGCTGTCAGCTTTTCAACCGCATCAAATACGGGCTGCGGCTTTAACACCATCCCGGCTCCCCCGCCGTACGGGTAATCATCAACCGTTTGGTGTTTATTATCCGAAAAAGCCCGGAAATTGATGACGTCAAAACGGACAGCCTCTTTTTCCTGTGCTTTTTGCAGAATGGATGAGCCGAGCACCCCTTGAAACATTTCGGGAAACAGTGTTAAAAAGTCGATTTTCATTCGTCTATTAACCCTTCCATTACATGAATCTTAATTTTTTTCTCATTTATATTAATATCCTTTACCACAGAAGCAATATACGGAATGAGCGCATCTTTTTTGCCTTTTCTTTGAACCACCCATACGTCATTAGCCCCGGGCGTCAAAATTTCCTTCACTGTGCCGATCAGTTCTCCGTCTTCTGACACAACCTCGCAACCGATGATTTCATGAAAATAAAATTCATCTTCTTCAAGCTCTCCCAAGTCTTCTTCAGGGACTTTGATCACCATGTTTCTCAGGTGCTCGACTTCATTGAGACTCGGCATTTCTTTGAATTGCAGCAGGTGAAACTGCTTGTGAAGCCTGTGGGCGCTGACCGTTACTTTGATTGGCTCCGCAGCCCCTTCCGCAAACAAATAGAGCGTATTGCCGGGCTTGTACCGTTCTTCGGCAAAGTCCGTTTTAGAAATGACCCGCACTTCGCCTTTAATGCCGTGGGTATTTACAATTTTGCCTACATTAAACCATCTGTTTGTCATATTATCACCTCGGGCGGATTTCAATTACTACCCCGTCTTTTATGACGATGGTATTTGCCGCTGTTTTTTCATGCCAGTTATCACCGACGTTGATTGAAAGCAGCGCATCGATCTCCTTTTCCTTCACTTCGCTTCCAAGCGGGAGCGACTCTGTCTGGCTTATTTGGAAATCGATCATTTTGATTTTGTCTTGTCTTTTTTCAATGGCTTTTTTAAAAGATTCCGCTACATCGGGATTCTGCTGATCTTTTTCATGTTTTCTAAGCTGAAAATAGAGCTGGCTGCATTCTCGTTCAAGCGTTTGCTTTTTTTCTGCAAAAGAGGCCAAAAGCTTTTCCTTGCTTTGCTCGGTCAGAACCTGCATAACGGTTACCCTGTGAATAATCTGCATAGGACCAGACTCCCCACTCTTCCAACATATTTCTGTTCATTTGCCTTTTTTACGTGTAAAAAAAGGGGAGGTGCCGGCCCTCTCCCTTTTTCAGTCAAATATTTCAAATTGAACTTTCTTAGAAGACTGTGCGCCAGCTGCAAAAACGACGGTTCGAATCGCTCTTGCAGTCCGGCCTTGCTTTCCGATAATTTTACCGGTATCTGACTTATTGACAGATAAGCGCAGCGCAATCTTTTGATCAGTCTCTTCCTTTGTGACCGTTATGTCTTCCGGATGGTCGACAAGCGGAGCCACAATGCTGACAATCAAATCTTCCAAGTTCTGATCAGTCATTACTTGCCTTGTTTAGCGTTGTGGAATTTTTCCATAATTCCTTGGCTTGAGAACAAGTTGCGGACTGTATCAGAAGGTTTAGCTCCTGTTTGAAGCCATTTAAGAGCAAGCTCTTCGTTGATTTTCACTTCAGCCGGCTTTGCAACCGGGTTGTATGTGCCGACTGTTTCGATGAAACGGCCGTCACGCGGTGAACGAGAATCTGCTACAACAATACGATAGAAAGGAGATTTTTTTGCTCCCATACGTTTTAAACGAATTTTTACTGCCATTTTACTAGCACCTCCGAAAATATTTCAACAAGATAGTATATTAACAATGATAAAAGTGTTTGTAAAGTGTTTTTTCTTAACAACGGTTTTATCATGTATAACCGATTACATAAAAGGTAATTTAAAGCCTTTTTTCTTCCCTTTTGTCATGTTGGTCATCTGCTTCATCATTTTTTTCATTTCCTCAAACTGCTTTAAAAGACGGTTGACTTCCTGAACGGATGTTCCGCTTCCTTTGGCAATCCGCTTCCGCCGGCTGGCGTTAATGATATCCGGCTGTTCTTTTTCAAGAACAGTCATTGATTTAATGATCGCTTCCACATGATTCAGCTGTTTTTCATCGACTTGGATGTTTTTTAAGCCTTTCATTTTGCCTGCGCCGGGCATCATTTGCAGCAGTTCGTCAAGAGGCCCCATGTTTCGGACCTGGCCGAGCTGCTCCAGAAAATCATCCAATGTGAAGCTCATCGTTCTCATTTTCTGCTCAAGCTCTTTGGCTTTGTCTTCATCAACGGTCGCCTGAGCTTTTTCAATCAGCGTCAGCACGTCACCCATTCCGAGAATCCGGGATGCCATCCGTTCAGGATGGAACGCTTCAAGAGCATCGAGCTTTTCTCCCATTCCGGCGAATTTAATCGGCGTTTCGGTGACCGCGCGGATAGAAAGCGCCGCACCTCCGCGGGTATCCCCGTCAAGCTTTGTTAAAATGACACCCGTTAAACCGAGCTGGTCATTAAAGCTTTTGGCGACGTTTACCGCATCCTGACCGGTCATTGAGTCGACGACAAGGAAAATTTCCTCAGGATTTGCGACTTCCTTTACGCCGGAGAGCTCATCCATCAGTTCATGATCGATATGCAGTCGTCCGGCGGTATCTAAAATCACATAATCATGATGCTCTTCCTTCGCTTTTTCAATCGCCTGTCTGGCAATTTCCACCGGGCTGACCTGATCGCCAAGCGAAAAGACCGGCATATCAAGCTGTTTCCCCAGGGTTTCCAGCTGTTTAATCGCGGCGGGGCGATAAATATCCGCAGCCACGAGCAGCGGTTTGCGATTATGTTTTTTGCGCAGCAGGTTGGCAAGCTTCCCCGTGGTTGTCGTTTTACCGGCACCTTGGAGCCCGACCATCATAATAACGGTCGGCGGGCGTTTGGCGACGGCAATTTTGCTTTCTTCGCCGCCCATCAGCTCGGTAAGCTCTTCTTTTACGACTTTAATAACCTGCTGACCGGGTGTCAGACTCTGCATAACGTCCTGTCCGACAGCCCGTTCACTTACTTTTTTCACAAAATCCTTTACGACTTTAAAGTTAACGTCAGCCTCAAGAAGCGCAAGACGAACTTCACGCATCATCTCTTTTACGTCTTGTTCGCTGACTTTTCCTTTTCCGCGGATTTTTGAAATCGTCTTTTGCAGTCGGTCGGCTAATCCTTCAAATGCCATTGTTTGCCGCCTCCTAATCTAATTTCTCAAGCGCTTCAATCAGAGCCGTCATTTTTTCCTCTTCCTGCAACCCGGAAGCAAGCTCTTTCAGCTTTGTAAACATTTCTTTACGCTCCTGAAACTTTTTAAAAAGGAGCAGTTTTTCTTCATATTGTTCAAGCATCGCTTCAGTCCGTTTGATGTTATCGTAAACGGCTTGCCTTGAAACGTCATACTCTTCGGCTATTTCACCAAGGGAGAAATCGTCCAGATAATAAAGCGACATATAGCTCTTTTGTTTTGACGTCAGCAACGACTGATAGAAGTCAAATAAATAGTTCATTCTCGTCGTTTTTTCGAGCGACATTTGAGCTCTCCCCTTTGTTAAGTCAAATCCCTTTACAAAAACTTAGTTTACATGGTTTCAGAGCGTGTGTCAAGTTTTTATCTTGTCAAAGCATGATGCTCTTTTTACATCATAAGTTTTTTCAAAAAAATTCATATAGACCGTCGTTAAAATACTCGAATTCTTGTTTTGATACACGGTAGCGGCAATAGCCTTCGTAAAAAGCATTGAGGCATGCTTCATTTGTGACAAAATGACTGATCGCTAATGATTCATCATATCGCGGATCTCCCGCCGATATTCCCGCAGTATCGATAAACAGATAGACCTCTCCGTCTTTCACCAGCACATTATCAGTCGTGCAGTCACCGTGAATCATTGTCTGCTGAACAGGAACAGGCCTGTACCTGTCCAATTCCTTCAAAAGCTCTGCACTTCCTTCAGCCTGTCCTTTTTTGACATATTCTCCGGCTCGTTTGATTTGCAAATCGAGCCAGTCTGTTTCCGGCTGTAAACCAGAGACCATGTCGGTTTCATGCAGCCGTTGCAGAAACCGGCCGAAACTTTTGATCAGCTTTTTCTTTTCAGTATTCCCTTTTGCTTTTCTTAAAGCCGAAGTCAGGGTGATTCCATCCTCAAATGACATGATGATATGGCTGGCATGCTGTTCCTGTATCATCCCATAATAAACAGGAACAGGCAGACGACGAGTTTCCGTCAGTTTTTGTAAAACGAAGGCTTCTCTCATTAACCATTCCCGATACTTCTGTTGAAAAGAACTTTTCAGCAGAAATGCGTCTTGACCGGTCACTATTTTTCGAACGGTTGAAGTGCCTCCCTGTTCACCCAACAGCGACATATGGTTTATCGCGCCGATCTTACTTTCCAATTCAGCTTTCAGCCATTTGTCCAACAATTGCCCCCCTCCATTCCGATCTATCAATGCGTATAAAAAAACGAGTATAAAACCGTCCATTTTATACTCGTTTTTTATTCATTAATCCTCGGCTTTTTCAACTAAATCAGAAAAGAGACCGTATACGTAAGATTCTGCATCAAATCGCTGGAGATCGTCAACCTTTTCTCCGAGGCCGACCAGTTTCACGGGGATGTGAAGCTCATTGCGGATCGCCAGGACGATACCGCCTTTTGCGGTGCCGTCAAGCTTCGTTAACGCGATACCCGTCACATTCGTCGCTTTGGAGAATTCTTTCGCCTGCGCCATCGCATTCTGGCCTGTCGTCGCGTCCAGCGCAAGGAGAACCTCATGCGGAGCCTCAGGCACTTCGCGTTCGATGACGCGTTTGACTTTTTCAAGCTCTTTCATTAAGTTTACTTTATTCTGAAGGCGGCCGGCCGTATCACAAATCAGCACATCCGCTCCTCTTGCTTTAGCCGCGTGTACGGCATCATAAATAACCGCCGCAGGGTCGCTTCCGGCAGCCTGCTTAATGACAGGCACGCCTGTACGCTCCCCCCACACTTCAAGCTGTTCAATCGCCCCGGCTCTGAAGGTGTCTCCGGCAGCGAGCACAACGGATTTGCCTTCATTCTTCAGCTTATGGGCAAGTTTTCCGATCGTTGTCGTTTTTCCGACGCCGTTTACCCCGACAAGCAGAATAACGTTCAGGCGCCCGTCCTGAATATTTAATTCAGAAATCTGTTCGTCGCCGCTGTTATAAATGTCGACAAGCTTTTCAGAAATGACGGACTGCACTTCCTGAGGATCCTGGATGTTTTTCAGCTTCACTTCTTTTTTGAGCTCATCAATCAGCTCCATGACGGTTGTAAAACCGACGTCAGCGCCAATCAGCACTTCCTCAAGCTCCTCGAAGAAATCCTCGTCGACTTTCCGGTAGCGGGAGACGAGTTCGTTCACTTTATTCGAGAAGGAATTTCTTGTTTTTTCAAGACCATCTTTAAATTTTTCAGAGACGGAGTCTGTCTGTTTCGTGATTTTCTCTTTTAATTTTTTAAAAAAGCTCATCTTTCAACCTCTTTCCTCGTTACTGAACGAATTCTTTTGTTTCTTCTAGTTTGACCGAAACCATTCGGGAAACGCCGGATTCCTGCATCGTAACACCGTAGAGGACATCCGCTTCTTCCATGGTGCCTTTTCTGTGGGTGATGACGATAAACTGGCTGTCGCTGCTGTATTTTTTTAAATATTGCGCAAACCTGAATACATTGGCTTCATCAAGCGCAGCTTCCACTTCATCAAGGACGCAGAACGGCACGGGCCTTACTTTCAGAATGGAGAATAAAAGGGCAATGGCAGTCAGCGCCCGTTCTCCCCCTGACAAAAGATTTAAGTTTTGCAGTTTTTTGCCCGGAGGCTGCGCGATAATGTCCACCCCGGAGTTAAGAAGATCATTCGGATCAGTCAGCTTCAGTTCAGCCCGCCCTCCTCCGAATAAAGAACGGAACACGTCGTTGAATTGAGAACGGATCTGGATAAACGTTTCATGGAATCGCTTCGTCATTTCAGAATCCATTTCTTCAATGACTTGAAACAGTGTGTTTTTCGCTTCCGTCAGGTCATTTTTCTGCTCTGTTAAAAACTGATACCGTTCGTTTACTCTTTCAAATTCATCGATGCTGCCGAGATTGACCGTTCCGAGCTCTTCAATTGAAAGCTTGATCAGTTTGACCCGTTTTCTCGCCTCTTCAGGCTCGAGTTCGAGCTGATATTGTTCTTTTGCCCCTTCAAAGGATAAGCTGTATTCCTCGCGTAAATACTGCAAGAGATTATCAAGCTCAACTTCCATCCGGCCGAGTTTTACCTCTTCATCTTTCAGAATTTCTGTTTTTTGCTTGTAGAGACGCTTCATCTCTTTCAGCTCAAGTTCGTTCGTATCAAGAGCCCGTTGGAGCTTCACACGCTGGTCGCGCCGGCTGGCGATCAATTCAATCGTTCTCGTTTTATCGTGAAGCTTGTGATGGGCTGCTTCTTCAAGCTGCTCCTCACCGCTTGTGCTGGACGTCATCTCTGAGGTCAGGAGGCTTAAATCTTCCCGTGTTTCTTTCAGAGCGAGCTGCGTTTCCTCAAGCTCTTTTTTCAGCCTTTTGAGGTTGTCTTCTTCACTCGAGCACGCCTGTTCTTTTTTCGCAGCGGCCACTTTACATTCCGTCAGTTCATGAGAGAGCGTTTCTTTTGTTGAGGATAGGGTCTGCTTTTGTTTTGTCAGCCTTTCCATCTCTTCCTCAAGCTCTTTCAGCTGGCCGGATGCCTCACTCAGTTGTTCTTCCAGAGCTGATTTGCGCGTCTCTTTTTCCCGGCTGCTTTCCGTCAGTGATGCTTTCTCCTGATCGTAAAGCTCCAGATGGGTATTGATGTTCTTTTCAGCGACTTCGAGTTCATACAGCCTGCCTTTTACATCCTGCTGCTTTGTTCTGAAAGCTTCACCGTCTTCACGGAGACCGCTCAGCGTATGTTCAAGCTCTTGAATGGCCTGCTTCATCGTTTTGACCTCTTTTTCGAGCAGAGCTGTTTTTTCTTCCATTTCGGCAAGCCGCGCAGTCACCGTCTCAAGCTCACGGCTTCTGCCGAGCAGAGAATTGTTTTTCTTTTTGACCGCGCCGCCTGTCATTGATCCGCCTGGATTGACGACATCGCCCTCAAGCGTCACGATGCGGTAGCGGTGCCCGAGAAGCTTGGCCAGTTCATTCGCGCCTTTTAAATCTTCAGTGATCAGCACGGTGCCGAGAAGGTTTTGAATAACATTCCGATATGCCGCATCATATGTGACAAGCCCGCTCGCTGTGCCGAGGAAAGACGGATGCTTCTGAGCCGTCTGTTCATCACGGGTTTGGAGCTGGCGCGGTTTCATAACCGTAAGCGGCAGGAACGTCGCGCGGCCGAAGGAATTCTGTTTTAAATATTGAATCGCTTTCCGCGCCGCCTGCTCATCGTCTGTGACAACGTGCTGCGCCGCTGCGCCGAGTGCAATCTCGATCGCCGTTTCATATTTTTGTTCGGTGGCAATCAGTTCGAGAACGGCGCCGCGGATGCCGCCAAGCTGCTCTTTCTGTTTCAGCACTTCTTTTACGCCTTGGTAAAATCCTGAAAAATCGCCTTGCATCGTTTCAAGCATATCTTTTTTGGATCTGGCCTGCTGGACGAATTGATATGCCTGATACAGCGCAGATTCTTTCTTATCATATTGGCGTTTTTTCTGTTCATATGCTGTCTGGACTTCACGAAAGCGGACGACCTGATTGTGAATATCCTCTTCAACGGCGGCCAATTCTTCTTCGCACGCCGCTTTGCGGACTGCAATATCGTTACGTTCTTCAAGATATTTTTCATTGTTTGCGGTCAGTCTCGCCTGCTGGACCGCAGATTGGGACATCTGGTCATCTAAAAGCTGCAGCTCGTTGCGAATCGACGCCTGGCTGTTTAACAATTCAAAGTAATCGCTTTTTAATTGTTCGATTTTGTCTTCTACATTTTCATTATGCAGACTGAGAGCCTGCTGCTTTTCTTTCACCTGGGCGTTTAACCGCTTCACTTCCGCACGCAGCTTATCATAGACGGCAGACTGTTTTTCAATGTCCGCTTTCAGTTCGGCTTCTTTGTTCGTGTAATGTGTAACGGATTCCTCAAGCTGTTCCCGGTTTTGCGCGGCGTTTTTTTTGCGCTCTTTCAGCACTTCTTTCCGGCCTTCCAGCTTTTCCAGCTCTTCACTTGTCACGAGCAGAACCTGCTGCAGTTCGTTGACGGATTCATCAAGCGCGTGGATTTTATCTCTCGTCTCTTCTATCACCGCTTCTTTTGCGGACAGAGCCGATGATTCCGCCAATTCTTCTTCTTTTGCCGCCTGCACCTTATCTTTTAAACCCGACCATCTGCCGTGCAGTTGTTCGATGTCAAAGGCGGTAAGGGCGATTTCGACATGCTCAAGCTCTTTCTTTTTTTCTAAGTAGTCTTTGGCGATTGAAGCCTGGATTTTCAGCGGTTCGACCTGATCTTCAAGCTCGTGGAGAATATCTTCCACCCTGTTTAAGTTATCCTGCGTCTCAAACAGTTTGTTTTCCGCTTTTTTCTTTCTTGTTTTATATTTCAGCACGCCGGCCGCTTCTTCAAAAATACTGCGGCGGTCTTCCGCTTTGCTGCTGAGAATCTCTTCGACTTTCCCCTGGCTGATAATAGAGAATGCTTCTTTCCCGAGCCCGGAGTCCATAAATAAGTCAATGATATCTTTCAGGCGGCACTGCTGATTGTTGATGAGAAATTCACTTTCTCCGGAACGGTACACCCGTCTCGTCACGCTGACTTCGTGGTAATCGATCGGGAGAAAATGATCTTCATTATCAAGCGTTAACGTGACTTCGGCAAGGTTCAGCCGCTTGCGCGAATCACTTCCCGCAAAAATGATATCTTCCATTTTTCCGCCCCGAAGCGAGCGGGCTGATTGTTCGCCGAGCACCCAGCGGATGGCTTCGGTAATGTTGCTCTTTCCGCTGCCGTTCGGACCGACAACGGCCGTGACGCCTTTTACAAAGTCAACGGATATCCGTTCTGCAAATGATTTAAATCCTATAACGTCTAAACGTTTGAGGAACATCCCAGATCCTCCTTATCGTATAAGTATCTCAATATTATCATAATCACCCGCTTATATCAGGCGCAGACATACTGAAATCCCCCTAGGGAAACAGGGGGATTTTATTGTTTCGTATGATGTTTTTGCATTTTTGCAAGAGCTTCCTGTGCCGCATGCTGCTCGGCTTCTTTTTTGGAACGTCCGTTCCCGATACCGAGCGCCTCACCTTTAAGAGAGACAAGCGCCTCGAATTCCCGGTTGTGGGCAGGCCCTTTTTCATTGAGAATTTTGTACTCAAGCGATCCTTTTCCGTCCCGCTGTACAAATTCTTGAAGCTGGCTTTTGAAATCCATCACATGAGAAAAAGCACCATCGTTTATTTTAGGGAACACGTACACTTTCAGGAATTGCTGAACCGGGTCAAGGCCCTGATCCAGATACAGTGCGCCGATAAACGCTTCAAACACATCCGCTAAAAGCGCAGGACGCTTTCTGCCGCCCGTCATTTCTTCTCCTTTTCCCAAGAGAACAAGATCGCCGAATGACAATTCATGGGCAAGTGAGACGAGTGACGGCTCGCATACGATAGCGGCTCTCAGCTTCGTCAAATCTCCTTCACTCATGGCCGGATATTTGGCAAATAAGAATTGGGAGATCGTCAGTTCCAAAACAGCGTCACCTAAAAATTCAAGCCTTTCATTGTCTTCATACGGCTTTTTCCGATGCTCATTCACATAAGATGAATGTGTAAATGCTTGATACAAAAGTTTCTCGTTTTGAAAATGAACCGAAATCCGTTCTTGGAACTCTTTAAATTGCTCTATTTTTTTATAGAACTTTTTTTTATCTTTAAAATGTGAGTGTTTTGACATAGTAACCTCCATAGGCACATCAGGTTCACCGCGCTCCCCGCCGTAAACGGAATCGGCAGCGCGTACAGCGTCAGACGCCGGTAACCGAACGATTAAAGGGCTAAAGCCCCGCTGTCAGGCGGGACTTTTAGCATCAGCTTATTGCTGGTTTTGTATGTAGTTCACAGCGTCGCCGACTGTTGCAATCTTTTCAGCATCTTCGTCAGAAATCTCCATATCAAACTCGTCTTCAAGTTCCATAACAAGCTCAACTACATCTAGGGAATCAGCACCTAAGTCTTCCTTGAAAGAAGCTTCAAGTTTGACGTCAGCTTCATCAACGCCAAGGCGGTCTACGATGATTTTCGTTACACGCTCTAATGTATCTGCCATAGCAATTCACCTCCCCTCAAGTATTATAGTGGATTCGTTTTTAAAAAACTAGAGAAACTAGGATGAAATTTTAAAAACAAATCTTTACATCACCATTCCGCCGTCAATATGAAGGGTTTGGCCCGTCATATAACGCGATCCTTCAGAAGCAAGGAACGTAACAACGCTGCTGATATCGGAAGGATCACCGAAACGCGCGAGCGGAATCTGCTTCAGCATTTCATCTTGGACTTCTTTAGAAAGCTTGTCCGTCATATCCGTGGAAATAAAGCCCGGAGCAATGGCATTAACCGTAATATTGCGGCTCGCAAGCTCTTTGGCTGATGACTTCGTTAAGCCGATTACACCGGCTTTTGCCGCCACGTAGTTCGCCTGGCCGGGGTTTCCGCTGACGCCGACGATTGATGATACGTTGATAATCCGGCCGGAGCGCTGTTTCATCATCTGTCTTGTAACGGCTTTCGTGCAGTTGAATACACCTTTTAGGTTAATGTTAATGACATCATCCCATTCATTTTCTTTCATTCTCATCAGAAGATTGTCTTTTGTGATCCCCGCATTGTTCACGAGAATGTCGATTGAAGAAAATGCAGCGACAGCCTCTTTCATCATGTTTTGTACTTCTTCGGAATTTGATACATCGGCTTTTACCGCGATCGCGTTTCGGCCCAAAGATTTGATTTCATCTACGACTTCGTTCGCTTTCGCTTCATTCCCGGAGTAGTTGACTACTACGTTACAGCCGTTTTTCGCAAGATCAAGCGCGATCGCCCGCCCGATTCCGCGGGACGCTCCCGTTACCACTGCTGTTTTTTCATTAAGCATCCTGATTCTCCTCCTTCAGCGTTTGAATCGCCAGTTCGATGGTTTCATGGTCAGAAACCGCGATTGTTTTAAGGCGGCGGTTCACTTTTTTCACAAGGCCTGAAAGCACTTTTCCGGGCCCGATTTCAACAAACGTCGTGACACCTTCGTCAATCAGTTTGTTAATGGTTTCTTCAAAGCGAACAGGTGAATACAGCTGTTCGATCAGTTTTTTCTTGATATCGTCTTTTTCTGTCATAACGTCAGCCGAAACGTTTGAAATCACGGGAACAGCCGCATTTTTCAACTCACAGGCGCTGAGCACCTCCTCGAGTTTTTGCGCTGCCGGCTTCATTAATTCAGAATGGAACGGTCCGCTTACTTCTAATGGGATTGCCCGTTTTGCTCCGTTGTTTTTCGCTTCTTCTGAAGCCAGCTCCACGCCTTTTGCCGTTCCGGAAATTACGATCTGGCCGGGGCAGTTCAGGTTTGCAAGCTGTACGAGATGACCGTTTTCCGTCACTTGATCCGTTACCTTTTTCAAGGACTCTGCATCCATTCCGAGAATAGCTGCCATGGCGCCTTCTCCGGCCGGCACGGCTTCATTCATGAATTCTCCCCGTTTTCTTACCGTGTAAACGGCATCTTTAAATGTCATCGCTCCCGCCGCAACAAGCGCCGAATATTCTCCGAGGCTGTGGCCGGCGGTGAAATCAGGGGTGATGCCGGATTCTTTAAACTTTTCCAATACGGCGATGCTCGTTGTCAACAGCGCGGGCTGCGCATTGTATGTAAGGGTCAATTCTTCGGCGTCACCTTCAAAAATGAGCGAGCTCAGCTTTGTTTCAAGCGTTTCATCCGCTTCATCAAAAATACGTTTTGACGCTTCTTCGCGTTCGTACAGGTCTTTTCCCATACCGATATATTGTGATCCCTGTCCGGGAAATAAAAATGCAATCTTACTCATGATGCGGTAACCTCCAGACTACTCATCTGTTTTTTCTTCTTTTACTTCTTCTTCTATAAATGCGGCCACGTTTTGGCTGACCATTTCTCTCGCCTGGCGCAGCGCATGGTAAACAGCGCGTGCGTCAGAAGAGCCGTGCGCTTTAACGACGGGCGCTTTCAAACCGAAAAGACTCGCCCCGCCGTACTCAGAATAGTCCATTTTCAGTTTCATTTCCATCAGCTTCGGCTTCAGCACTCCCGCTGCGAGCTTAGAAACAAAACTTGAAGTCAGTGTATCTTTCAACATTTTGAAAATCGATAACGCTGAACCTTCCAATGTTTTCAACGTGACGTTGCCCGTAAAGCCGTCTGTGACGATGACGTCAGCAGCGCCTTCGAGCAAGTCTCTCGCCTCAACGTTTCCGACAAAATTCACGTTTGTTTCTTTTAATAATTCAAACGTCTTTTTTGTCAGGTCGTTTCCTTTCTTTTCTTCCGTGCCGACATTTAACAATCCTACGCGGGGCGAGCTGATTCCGAGAACCTGCCGGGCATATACAGATCCCATAATTCCGTACTGGACGAGATGCTCCGGTTTGGCATCGACATTGGCTCCCACGTCCAAAAGAAGGAAACCGTCGCCTGAAACGGTCGGAAGCGTCGGCGCAAGCGCAGGCCGGTCGATTCCTTTAATTCTGCCGACGATAAACAGTCCCGCTGTCATGAGTGCGCCTGTATTCCCCGCTGAGATGCAGGCGTCCGCTCTGTTTTCAGCCACTTCCTGCGCCATCAGCACCATAGAAGAGTTTTTCTTTCTGCGTACGGCGCGGACCGGTTCATCCGTCGGTTCAATCACTTCATCGGCGTGCAACACAGTGATGCGGTCTGATGTTGTTGGCAAGTGTGATTCTATCGTTGTCTTGTCACCGACCAGCGTAATATGAAGATCGTCAAATGCCTCAATACTCTTCATTACTCCGTCAATAACAGCTTTGGGTGCGTTGTCGCCTCCCATTGCATCTACAGCTATTCTCATGCATGCTCCACCTTTATGATTGTTTTGAACGGTACATGTCAAAGCTGCCGGAGAACACGACTTCTTCTCCCACATAGCTGTTGACTTCAACTACCGTTCTGCCTTTTTCTTTTTCGACTGCCGTCACTTTGGCTTTCGCAACGACGCGCTCGCCTTCTTTCACCTGTCTTGTAAAGCGGATATTTGCGCTTGCGGTCAGCGCCAGCTCATCATCAATGACGGCTACGGCGAGTGAGTTCGCCTGCGCAAACAAATGATGCCCCCGCGCAATTTGATTGCGGCTGAAGACATGTTCGCGTCTTACTTCTAATATGGAAATGGCCTGGCCGTCAAGCTCCAGATCAATAATTTCACCGATCACTTCGTCTAAAGACAGTGATTTCACTTCATCATCAAGCGTTTGTTCTGCCACGTTTTTAATTCTTTCCCTCAGCTCCGGTATTGAGAGCTCTAAGCGGTCTAAACGGATCGTCTGAATGCTGACGCCGAATTTCCCCGCTAATTCTTCATCTGTGATGAAGGGTGTCGATTTGATCGTCTGCTGCAATAATTTTTGGCGTTCTTTCTTGCTTCTTCTCATCTGTAAACACCATCCGGACAATTAAGACTAGGTACTAATAGTAGTATATAATCTCATAGATTGGAATGCAATGATTGTTTTTTGAAAGCCGCCGAATTTTACAGAATCAGCTTAATTTCTCCCCTTCTAGGACGCCGCTTGAAAGTAATTGGCCGCGCAGCATGCGGTATTCGTCATCTTTCCAAAAAGCCTCTGAAGACACCAGATTGGCCGCATCCTGGCGGGCCGTCTCCAAAGCTCTGTAGTCATGAACCATATCCGCCACCTTGAACTCGGGCATACCGCTCTGTTTTTTTCCGAAGAAATCCCCGGGGCCGCGCAGTTCAAGGTCCTTTTCAGACAGCTCGAAGCCGTCGTTTGTCTCTGACATGATTCTCATCCGTTCCTTCCCGGTTTCGGATTTCGGATCGGCCATCAAGATACAGAAAGATTGGTGGTCTCCCCGCCCGACCCGGCCGCGGAGCTGATGAAGCTGAGATAATCCGAAACGGTCGGCGTCATAGATGACCATAATCGTCGCATTCGGCACGTTCACCCCGACTTCTACGACGGTTGTTGACACAAGTACCTGACATTGATTGGCGCTGAATTCTCTCATCACCTGATCTTTTTCATCAGAATGGAGCTTCCCGTGCATCAGGCCGACATTCCATTTACCGCGGTAAACGTCAGACAGCATGTTATATACGTCAATCGCATTCTGTACATCCAGTTTATCCGACTCTTCAATGAGCGGGCAGATAATATAGGCTTGCCTTCCCTGTTTCAGCTCTTTTTCTATAAAAGCCAAAATCCGCTCCAGCATGTCGTGTTTCACCCAATACGTTTCGATTTGTTTTCGCCCCGCGGGCATTTCATCTATCACGGAAACATCCATTTCTCCGAAGACGGTAATGGCCAACGTTCTCGGAATCGGGGTGGCTGTCATAAACAGCACATCCGGATCCTGACCTTTATTCTTGAGTTTTTTGCGCTGTTCGACTCCGAACCTGTGCTGCTCGTCCGTAATGACAAGGCTCAGCGCTTTAAATTCCACTTCGTCCTGGATTAAAGCATGGGTCCCTACTAAAATATCAATCTCTCCGAGAGCAAGCCGCTCCAAAAGCTCCCTGCGCCGCTTTCCTTTTACAGAACTCGTCAAAAGCGCGATATTTACATCTTCATTTGCAAACAACGATACGAGAGAATCCGCATGCTGTTCGGCCAGAATTTCAGTCGGCACCATTAATGCCCCCTGATACCCCGACAGAATCGCAGCGTACAAAGCGATGGCGGCGACGGCTGTTTTCCCTGAACCGACATCACCTTGCAGCAGACGGTTCATTCGGTAAGGGGATGTCATATCAGCGGTAATTTCCCGAAGCACGCGCGTCTGTGCGGTTGTGAGCGAAAACGGCAGACTGTCTGTGAAAGCGGCGAGCTTTTCAGCAGGAAACACATGGCTGATGCCTTTTGACTGTTCCCTTTCCGCTTTACGGAACGCCTGCATTTTCAGCTGAAATAATAAGAATTCCTCGTAAACAAACCGACGCCTGGCCTGCTGTAACGATTCCCTCGTTTCAGGCTGATGCATCGTCTGCAGGGCATGTTTGTAATCAGGCAGCTTGTAGCGGATTCTCAATTTTTCAGGAAGCGGATCGGCCGCACTGTCCAAATGATGCTGCAGCGCTTCCTTAATAAACCGTCTCATCATTTTTACGGTGACGTTTTCTTTAACGGAATAAACAGGCTCAATGCTTTTATCTTCTTGATGAGGACCGTTTTTTAATTCCTGCACGGAAACGGTCTGTCTGTGTTTATCCCATTTCCCGGATATCGTGACGACTGAACCTAACGTCAGTTTCTTTTTTAAGTAGGGACGGTTAAAGCAGACCGCAGTAATTAAATAATTGCCGACAAGCACCCTGAATGTCAGCCTGTTTCGTTTTTTGCCGTAATAGGTAAGAGAAGGTTCTGAATGAACCTTCCCTTCTACCGTCACTCTTTCTTCATGTTTTACTTCTTCTAAATCCCTCAGCTCATAGTCGTCATAACGGTAAGGGAAATAATTCAGAAGATCAGAAATGTCATAGATACCAAGTTCGTGCAATGTTTTTTCTGTTTCCGGCCCAATGCCCTTAATTTCCGCTATACTAGTTTGCTGATGGTGTGTCACTTGATTTCAGCGCTCCTCCGAAAATTTTTTTCTCTAATTCTCTTCCCGTCGGTGTCGCGGCTAAACCGCCTTGTCCCGTTTCACGCAGTGCTGTCGGCATTGTCTGGCCGATTTTGTACATCGCGTCAATCACCTCATCGCAAGGAATGCGGCTTGTAATCCCGGCCAGCGCCATATCCGCCGCGATCATTGCGTTGGATGCTCCCATTGCGTTTCGTTTGACACACGGCACTTCTACCAATCCGGCGACCGGGTCACATACGAGACCGAGCATATTTTTCAGTGTAATCGCCATTGCTTCCGCTGATTGCTGAGGCGTTCCGCCCGCCATTTCCACAATCGCAGCCGCTGCCATGCCTGATGCTGACCCGACTTCCGCCTGACAGCCTCCTGCCGCTCCTGAAATACTCGCATTGTTTGCTACGACAAAACCGAACGCGCCGGCTGTAAACAGAAAACGGATCATTTGTTCTGTCGTAGGGTTCAGCTTATGCTTTACGGCGAATAACGTTCCCGGCACAACCCCCGCAGAACCGGCGGTCGGTGTAGCGCAGATCGTTCCCATGGCCGCATTGACTTCATTTGTCGCGACAGCTTTAGAAACGGCGTCTAAAATCAGATTGCCCGACAGGCTTCTTCCCGATTGGATGTATGCCTGAAGTTTCACGGCATCCCCTCCTGTTAAACCGGTCTGACTCGTGACGCCCTTCAGCCCTTTTTCAACAGCTGCTTCCATGACGGAGAGATTGCGCTCCATTCCTTGAAAGATTTCTTCCCGCGTTTTTTGCGTCACTTCCATCTCTTGGGTGATCATCACTTCCGAAATCGGAATTTGTTTTTCTTGAGTGAT
Organism: Bacillus sp. A1; assembly: GCF_042296235.1. NCBI lineage: Bacteria > Bacillati > Bacillota > Bacilli > Caryophanales > Bacillaceae > Bacillus > Bacillus sp. A1. Next base: position 1,639,651 of record NZ_CP141181.1, on the reverse strand, counting down.
TTCTATTAATTCTTTTACATTACGAAACATGTCATTTTCCTCCTGACTTTTTAGTCAGCTATCTTAGTAACCTGTATAATATTAGGAAGTGTTGAAAGCTCGTCAAGCACTTCTTCTTCAATATTCTGATCGACCTCAATCGTCATCAGCGCTAGCTGGCCGACGTCCTTACGCGCCACTTCCATATGTCCGACGTTGATGGAGAATTTCGCCAGCACATTGGCGACGCCTGCAATCGTGCCGAATTTATCATTGTGAACGACTAAAATAGCCGGATGGTTTCCGGAAAGACGCAGCTCAAAGCCGTTGAGCTCCGTGATTTCTATTTTTCCGCCGCCGATGGAAATACCGGTAAGGGCAAGCTCTCCCTCATCATCAGAAATGACGATACGCGCCGTATTCGGATGAACGGGCACGGCATCCTCTGTACGGAACTCTACATATATGCCCTTCTCTTCCGCAATTTGAATCGCTGTTTTAATCCGTTCATCAAATGTATCAAAATCAAGCAGGCCGCCGATAATCGCGACATCAGTGCCGTGACCCTTATACGTCTCCGCAAATGATCCGTAAAAAGACACAATGATCCGGCGGGGCTCCCGCCTGAATAGGCTTCTGGCCACTCTGCCGATCCGGGCGGCGCCTGCGGTATGTGAACTGGACGGACCGATCATTACCGGGCCGATAATATCAAAAACGCTTCTATACTTCATGCTGGTTTGTTCCTCCTTAACATCACTTCATTCAGCGCTTTTCTTTAGACTAATTGAACATTTCTCAATTGGCAAGCAGGCACACTGCCGCACTGCCGCAGGTAAATAAAGACATAAGAATAGAAGGGCCTGATAAGCCCTTCTATTCTGCCGCAAATATATATGGATACAGAGGCTGTCTGCCGTTATGGATTTCAACCTCGATATCTTCACAGACGCTAGCAATATACTCAGCGAGTTTCTCAGCTTCTTCTTCCGGCGCGTCCTCTCCGTACAAGATGGTGACAATTTCATCTTCTTCCCCGATCATTTCATCCAGCAGCAATTTCGCCGCACTTATCCGATCTTCGGCGCTGCCGATAATTGAACTGTTTAAAATGCCGATAAAATCACCTTTTTTAATATCTTTGCCGTCAATATGGGTGTCTCTGACTGAATATGTCACCTGTCCGCTTTTCACATTCCGGATGGCCTCAAGCATATTGGCTTCATTTACGTCAGCCGGCTGGTCAGGGTTAAACGCAAGCAGGGCGGTCATGCCTTGAGGGACCGTTTTTGCCGGAATGACAATGACATTTTCTTCAGCCACGCTCGCCGCCTGATTGGCAGCCATCACAATATTGGAATTGTTCGGAAGAATGAAAACCGTCTCCGCATTGACAGACTGAACGGCTTCAACAATATCTTCCGTGCTCGGATTCATTGTCTGACCGCCTTCGATTACGTGTGAAGCGCCGATGCTCGTAAACAATTCAGAAATGCCCTCTCCCATTGCCACAGTCACGATGCCAAAAGGCTTGCGGGCTTCTTTCATAACGCCGGCCGGCTTTTTTTCATCATGTTCTTGGCTGATGATTGAAGTATGCTGTTCCCTCATGTTTTCAATTTTAATTTTAATCAAATCGCCGTAACGCTGTGCGAGATTGAGCACGTTCCCTGGTTCTTCGGCATGAATATGGACTTTCGCCAGCGTATCATCAGCCACGACCAGCAGTGAATCGCCGAAACGGCTCAGTTCGTTTCTGAACGTCTCTTCCTTGAACGTCCGTTTATCTTGATCCAGCCTCACCATCACTTCCGTACAAAATCCGAATTCAATGTCTTCTGTACTCAGCATGCTCTGCGCGCTTTTATGATGCTCGGCATTCACCATATCATCGAGTGCCGGAAGAACCGCTTTTTTCGGTACGGCCTCTCCTTTTAAAGCAGCCAAAAAGCCTTCATATACACAAAGCAGACCTTTTCCGCCGCTGTCAACGACACCGACGTCCTTTAAAACAGGAAGCAGATCCGGCGTGCGGTTGAGCGACGCTTCCGCTTCTTCAATAACGGCCTCCATGACCGAAATAATATCGGTTTCTTCTTTGGCCGAGGCGACCGCTTTTTTAGCCGCATCCTTAGCCACGGTTAAAATCGTTCCTTCAACCGGTTTCATGACCGCCTTATATGCCATATCCACTCCCGCTTGGAGTGCTGCGGCAAATTCTTGGGCGTCTATTTGGTTTTTGTTTTCAATGCTCTTTGTGAAACCTCTGAACAATTGGGACAAGATCACCCCTGAGTTTCCTCTCGCTCCCATAAGCAGGCCTTTTGACAGGGCGATGCCGACTTTGCCGATGTCGGGTGAGTCAATGTGCTCTACCTCTCTTGCACCGGATGACATCGATAAATTCATATTTGTTCCGGTATCGCCGTCAGGCACGGGAAACACGTTCAGCGCATCCACCGCGGATGCGTTTTGAGACAATGTCTCAGCCCCCGCCAGAATCATTGCCGCAAAAGCTCTCCCATCTAAGTTTCGTCTAGACAATACTCATCCTCCTCACTACGGGTTCGTTACTCGTACGCCTTGGACATAAATATTTACAGAATCAACTGCAAGTCCGATTGTTTGATTTACTGTGTATTTTACCTTCGTCTGAACATTGTGGGCTACTTCGGATATTTTAGTGCCGTAGCTGACAATAATGTACATGTCGATATGTATTTGTTCGGCTTCCTGACGGACATGTACGCCTTTTGCGAAGTTCTCTCTCCGGAGGATTTCAGACAAACCGTCTTTAATCTGGTTTTTTGAGGCCATCCCCACTATTCCGTAACAGTCAATGGCAGCGCCTCCGGCAACCATTGCGATGACTTCGTTGGATATATCAATCTGTCCGTATTTTGTCTTCATTTCAATGGACACACAGGTTCCTCCTTCAGGTGCATAGAGTTATCATTATTCTACTATATGTATCCCATTATGAAAAGAAAAGATACAGACAGCGGCCTTCAGCGCGGAAATGTGATTGGTTTTACATGTCAAGTGATTTTTCTTGAAAGTAAGGGAAACAATAGTTGCAAACGGTTTTTAGCTGTGGTAAATTATTTAAAGTATTGTATAACGAAAGCATCTGAGAAACTATGTTTGAAAAGATGTTTCGCGCAGTTAGGAGGGAAACAAATGGCACGTAAATGTTTTATTACAGGTAAAAAAACAAAAGCCGGAAACAACCGTTCTCACGCAATGAACGCTTCTAAGCGTACTTGGGGCGCCAACCTTCAAAAGGTCCGCATCCTCGTTGACGGCAAACCTAAAAAAGTGTATGTATCTGCCCGGGCTTTAAAATCCGGTAAAGTTGAGCGTGTATAAGCAAAAATGAACGCCTGCCCTTTTATGCGGCAGGCGTTTTTTATGCGTTCAAAGAGGGCAATTTCAGCTTCTTGGGCTTACTCTTTTCTAAATGAGCCCAGCATCGCCCGGACAATTCCTCCTAAAAACTTCGGCAATTTAATGGTATAAAATTTCATTTTGTCCCCTCCTATAAGTCCCGTATCCGCTGCGTTCATCACTTTAGGATTCATGGTTTTTTCCGCATATGGCAGAAGCCGCTTTTTAATCCGCGCTCCTTACCATTATTAATATGCCTTTTGCAAACGAAAAAGTACCTCGTGAATGAATGAGTTCGTTACTAATACATAGTGTGGAACCCAGAGGAATATGACAATTATCAAGGGGATATTTAAAACCGTCGAGTGTCAGGCCGTCTGCCGCTTCCGTAAACGGAATGAAAGAAATATAGCGTCTGCGCGCTTTTTCTTCAATTGTATAACGGCCGGGCCCGAACATCTGAATGTCATTCTGCCGGTCGATCAGCTCGACATCGGTATTCTTGTGTAAGGCTTTATACAGCAGCTGGATGTTCCCTAAAAAGTGATCGGCTCTTCCGCCCGTCACACCGAACATCCGAATGGTTTCCGGTTCTTTTTGTAAAGCCCAGTCAAGGGCGATTTCAAGATCGGTATAATCTTTTTCCGCCTGATACACATGGAGGGCCGGCGCCGCTTTTTGAATCTGCATGAGCTCCTCTTCCGTAATGCTGTCAAAATCACCGAAAGCTTCCTGCGGAATGATTCCGGCCTCCAAAAGAGCAACCGTCCCTTTATCGACTCCGACCCACGTCGTATCTCCGTCTGTGTATTCGGATAGATCGGGAATAAGCTCCCGCGGGCCGCCCGCAACGATATTGATTGTCTTCATATGTTTTCCTCTCTCTTAGACGCGAAAAGAGCCGGCGGCTTTCACCGGGCTCTTTTTCAGCATGTTTATTACGCGTTTCGGATGTCAGCGATGGCTTTTTTCCGATCCGGCTGATTATATACGGCAGACCCGGCAACAAGCAGATTGGCGCCCGCTTCAGCGCATAAAGGGGCTGTTTCTTTATTAACGCCTCCGTCCACTTCGATTAAAAGCTCAGACAGGCCTTTCTCCTCAGCCAGCTGTTTGACCTGACGGATTTTCGGCAGAACCGAATGAATGAAGCGCTGGCCGCCAAAACCGGGGTTAACCGTCATTAACAGCACAAGGTCAAGTTCCTCGATCACATGTTCAATCATTTGGACGGGCGTATGCGGATTGAGCACAACTCCCGCTTTTACCCCCTGCTCTTTTATCAATTGAATGGTCCGGTGAAGATGCGGACACGCTTCAGCATGAACGGAAAGGATGTCCGCGCCGGCTTTTGCGAATGCCGGTATGTAGCGGTCCGGGTTTTCAATCATAAGATGGACATCCAGCGGCAGATCAGTCACCGGACGGACGGCTTCAACGATAAGCGGCCCGATTGTAATGTTAGGGACGAAATGGCCATCCATGACATCAATATGGATATAGTCCGCCCCTCCTTTTTCCACGTCTTTAATTTCCTCGCCCAGTGAAGCAAAATCGGCGGAAAGAATTGATGGCGCAACCTTAATCATATTAATACCTCGGCTTTCTCTCTTTTATTTCCTGCATAAATTCTTTGTAATGCTCATAGCGGTACGGCTGAATCTCTCCTTCTTCCACCGCTTGCTTTACCGCGCATTTCGGCTCCTTAAGATGCAGACAGCCTCTGAATTTGCAAGAGGCGCTTATTTCTCTGATCTCAGGGAACGTGCTGCCCAGCTCATCTTCCTCAATGCCGGTAAATTCAAGCGAACTGAACCCCGGAGTATCCGCCACCAGACCGCCTGATGTATGAATGAGCTCCACATGGCGCGTCGTATGTTTTCCGCGTCCCAAATGCGCGGAAATCTCGTTTGTTTTCAGCTCAAGCTCCGGGCTGATCGCATTTAAAAGCGAAGATTTTCCGACTCCCGACTGACCGGCAAACACCGTCGTTTTGTTCTCGAAGTGTTTCACAATGCCTGTTAAACCGCTGTTTTCTTTTGATGACGTCACATATACGTCATAACCGATCCCCTGATAGTCTTTCACGTAAGAAAGTATCGCCTCTTTCGATTCCCCGTCTGCAGCTAAGTCCATTTTGGTTATGCAGATGATCGGGTGAATGCCGTTGGCTTCCACAAGGACGAGAAAACGGTCCAATAAAGACGTGCTGAACGCCGGCTGAACGGCAGAAAAGACGAGAACGGCCTGATCGACATTTGAAATCGGCGGCCTGATCAGCTCGTTTGTTCGTTCTTTGATTTCCAGCAAGTAGCCTTCTTTATCATTTTCAGCCTGATAAACGGCATAATCGCCGACCAGAGGCGTTATTTTATTTTTTCTGAAAATGCCCCGGCCCCTGCATTGAATGATCTTGTCCTGTGATTCATCCAAGACATAATAGAATCCGCTTAACGCTTTTATAATTTTGCCCTCAGGCATAGGGTCCCTCCTTGTCAGTCATTATCTTTCGGGTATTCAATCGTTTTGTAGCTGACGACTTTATGATCGACCATCACTTGGTAATACCCCTTCTGTCCCTGATCAATCTTCAGTTCAATTGTTTTTTCAGTCGGCTCTTTTATTTTAAATGAGTCATACGTATCAGAGATGCTGTGGTCCTTATCATCGATGGCGATTTGCACTTCAAGCTCGTCCCCTTCATGTTCGGGTTCGTAAGGAATGCTGATTTTTTCTTTTACCGTTTTCGCCGGTTTTTCTTCAGGTCCGAGCGAGAACGTCACTTCAACATTACTTCCCGGCTTAACCGCAGTGCCGGCTGCCGGCTCTTGCTTCATGACTTGTCCTTTTGGCACGTCATCTGAATGGGCTTGTTTTTCAACAAGCTGCAGGCCGTTATCTTCAAGATACCCTGAAGCCGCTTCTTTGCTGTAAGTCTTTAAGTCCCTCAGCGTAACGTCCGCCGGGCCGAGGCTGACCGTTAGATTGACTTCATCGTCGCTTCCGACCATGTCGGTGCCGGCTGACGGGTCCTGATCAATTACGGTGCCGGCCTCGCTGTCATCGTTCTCTTCTTTGACATTGACATGTTTGAAGCCTTTGTCCTTCAGCGCTTTTTTTGCGTCGCCGATCTGCCGCCCTTTCACGTCGATCAGCTGGGTTTTCGGTTTTCCGATGCTTTTGTACAGTTTTACAGAAGAGCCTTCTTTAACGGTAGACCCCGCTTTTGGGTCCGTTTTGACCATTAATTCCTCTTCTATTTTGTCATCTTCAATGTCCGTTATATCAGGATCCGCCCGGAGCCCGTTCTTTTCAAGCAGTGCTTCCGCTTTTTCGTACTTCATGCCCCGTACGTCGGGGACGCTTACATCTTTAGGCATAAATAAAGACGGGAACACAGTGACAGCAAGAACAGCCGCCATAATGAAAATGAAACAAACGGACAGCAAAACCCACGGCCATTTCCGTTTTTTCTTTTTGGCGGGCTGCTGTTCCTTATCGTCCGTCTCCCCCGGCGTTTCCGCCTGAGGTGCGGCTTTTGCGCCGTCAGTAATAACGGGAATGGCTTTTGTCATTTCCTCATCATCCTGAACGGAAAATTTTTGTTCATTCAGCCTGCCGGCGTCAAAAGCCGTTCTGATGTCCGCTTCCATGTCCTCGGCGCTTTCATAGCGGTGAAACGGGTCTTTAGCGGTTGCCTTTAAAATAATGTTTTCGACGCTCTGCGGAATGGAAGGGTTCCACTTTCTGGCGGAAGGCGTTTCTGTTTGCAGATGCTTTAGCGCTATGCTTACGGCTGATTCTCCGTCAAAAGGGATCTTACCTGTTAAAAGCTCAAACAGCACGATGCCGAGCGCGTAAATATCTGATTTTTTCGTTGCCAGACCGCCTCTCGCCTGCTCCGGAGACAAATAATGAACCGAGCCCAGCACAGAATTCGTATGTGTGATTGTCGTAGACGTAAGTGCTGTGGCGATGCCGAAATCCGTCACCTTGATATGCCCTAAATGATCTATCAATATATTGTGCGGTTTAATATCCCGGTGCACGATATGGTTTTGATGGGCATGGGCGATGGCCGAGACGATCTGCTCCATAACGGACAGCGCTTCTTTCGGATGAAGCGGTCCGTGTGCGGTTATGTATTCCTTTAATGTCATGCCTTCCACATATTCCATGACAATGTAATAAATATCGCCTTCCTCCCCGATATCGTAAATACTGACGATATTCGGATGATCGAGGCTTGATGCCGACTGTGCTTCTCTTCTGAAACGCCTGATAAAATCAATGTCATTCACAAAGTCAAACCGCAGAATTTTAATTGCGACTTCACGTTCGAGAATGATGTCCTCAGCTAAAAAAACGTTTGCCATTCCGCCGCCGCCAATGGGCCGGAGGATATGATAACGCCCGCTGATCCGCTTGCCGGTTAGCACTTGTCTTCACCCTCTTTTGCATCTGCGGAAAACTCAATCAACACAGCCGTGATGTTATCTTCGCCGCCGTTTTGATTCGCTTTGCTGATGAGAAGGTCTACTTTTTCCTGAGGATCAGATTCGGCTTGAAGCATTTGTTTGATCTCGTGATCTTCTATTTTATTTGACAGTCCGTCAGAGCATAAAAGCAGCTGATCGCCGTCAGACAGTTCAAAAGAACGGGCGTCGGAACTGATGGTTTCATCTGTCCCCAGCGCTCTCGTCAATACATTTTTCCGCGGATGGTGCTCGGCGTCCTCTTTCGAAATTTCCCCCGTCTTGACCAGCTCATTCACAAGCGAATGGTCTTCAGTCAGCTGAGTGAATTCCCCATCTTGAAGCAGGTAGCATCGGCTGTCACCGATATGAGCCACAGTGACAAACTTCCCGGTGAATAAGGCGCAAACAACGGTGGTGCCCATTCCCCGGCATTCTTCATTCGCTTTAGCGTGGTCATGTACTTTGACATTCGCCTCATGAATCCGGTCTTTCAGCCAATCCTCGCAAGCAGACGGCAGAGAAGGAACCGTTTCGGTCCGGTTCCACTGCTCCTCCATCGCCGCAACCGCCATCCTGCTCGCTACATCTCCGGCAAGATGACCGCCCATGCCGTCGGCGACAACCGCAAGCACCGCGTCTTCTTTTGTGAAAATGCCCGCCGCATCTTCATTATGCCGGCGGACTTTACCTGTATCTGTTTTCAAGGCTGTAATCAACCTCTTCACCTCGTCTCGTCTTGACGCTCCTTCGCGCGAAGCTGACCGCAGGCCGCGTCAATGTCATGGCCTTGCTCTCTTCTGATCGTGACATTTACACCGCGGGATTTTAACGTTTTTTCGAATGCGAAAATCTGATCTCTCGGTGTGCGGACGTAATCCCGTTCAGGCACATAGTTTACCGGAATTAAATTGACATGGCATTTCACGTCTTTTAACAGTTCTGCAAGCTCTTCTGCATGTTCGACCTGATCATTTACGCCGCCGAACAACCCGTATTCAAAGCTGATCCGTCTGCCTGTTTTCTCGATGTAATATTTGACGGCCTCCATAAGGTCAGGAAGCTTATAGGCTTTGTTAATCGGCATCAGACGGCTTCTGATTTCCGTATTCGGAGCATGCAGAGAAATCGCGAAATTGATCTGCATTTTTTGATCGGCGAAATCGTAAATCTTCGGAATGATTCCGCTGGTGGAAACTGTGATATGACGCGCTCCGATGTTCAGCCCTTTATCGTGGTTAATGATTTTCAAGAAAGCGAGCATTTCATTGAAATTATCAAACGGCTCTCCGATTCCCATGATGACGACTGAGCTGACGCGTTCATCCGTTTCATCAAGCGCCTTTTGCACTTTCACGACTTGAGCGACGATTTCTCCCGCTTCAAGATTCCGTTTCAGTCCGCCGAGCGTTGACGCGCAAAATGTGCAGCCGATCCGGCAGCCGACCTGTGTCGTTACACATACAGAATTACCATACTCGTGTCTCATTAAAACCGTTTCGATCGTATAACCGTCATGAAGCTCAAATAAAAATTTCATCGTGCCGTCTTGAGATGTCTGTTTTACAGCCGTTTTCAGCGTTGTCAGCACAAAATGGCTCTCGAGTTTTTCACGCAGGCTTTTTGAGAGGTTTGTCATTTCATCAAATGAAGAAACCCGCTTTTCATAGAGCCATTCAAAAATCTGTGCCGCGCGGAACGGCTTTTCGCCATTCTCAGTCAGCCATTGTTTGATTTCATCTAATTCAAAAGAGTAAATGGACGGCTGCTCAGTCCGCAGCTCTTTCCGTACGCTTGTCTTTTTTAATTGTGTCATTTTTTATCCCTTCTTTCTCATGCTGCTAATAAAGAAACCGTCTGTTCCGAAATAATGCGGAAGAATTTGAAGGCTTCCATCCTGAACAAAGGGTCTCGCCTTTTCAGGCAGCCGCTTTTCAAGAGACAAATCGGGTTCAAACTCAGGGTGTTCTTGTATAAACGCATGCATAACTTCTTCATTTTCTGTCCGGTCCATTGTACACGTACTGTATACGAGTGTGCCACCTTTTTTTACTAATGGGGCGATTTCCCTTAAAATGCCGAGCTGGATTTCTGACAGCCGTCTGCTGTCCTCCGGCGTCTTCGTATATTTCATATCGGGTTTTCTTCTGATGACGCCGAAACCTGAGCAAGGGGCATCAACGAGAATACGGTCAAACCGTTCTGCGCCAAAGGCCTCTCCCGCTTTTCGCGCATCCATCGTTTGTGCGTCGATGATCGTAAGTCCGAGCCGTTCTGCGCCCTCTTTAATCAGCTTCACTTTATGGCGGTGAAGATCAAGCGATGTGAGGCTCCCCTCGTTCTCCATCAGTTCCGCAATGTGAGCCGACTTTCCGCCCGGTGCGGCGCATGCGTCTAAAACGGTTTCGCCCGGCTTCGGGTCCAGCGCCCGCGCGACAAGCATTGAGCTTTCATCCTGTATGGATACCCGGCCGTTTTGGAAAAATGCCGTGTTCGCGATGCTTCCTTTTAAAAGCTTAATCGCATCAGGAGAAAGGTCTCCGGCTTCTGCTTCCAGACCGGCATTCTCCATCTCATTCAGCACCGTTTCCCTGTCGCTCTTTATGTGATTGACACGGAGCGTCTGCTTCGGCGGAATGAGATGAATCCGGCAGATCTTTTCAGCCGCCTCAAAGCCGTACGCCTCGACCCACTCTTTTACGAGCCATTCGGGATGGCTTGTCTCTGTAGAAAGACGGAGAACCGGGTCTTCAATTTCAGCGAATGACGGCGCCCCCTCACGCTGCAGGGAGCGGAGGATGCCGTTGACAAAGGACGCAATGCCCTTATGCCCGCGTTTTTTGGCGATTTCAACCGCTTCATGGATGGCGGCGCGATCCGGAATTTTTTCTAAATACTCCATTTGATACGCGGACAGACGAAGCAGCTGAATCACCCACGGCTTCACCTTATTCGGCTTGCGGATAAAAGGCTTCAGCATAAAGTCTAAGGCGATTTTATTTTGCAGCGTTCCGTAGACAAGCTCTGTCAGCAGCCCTCTGTCCTGATCGCTGAGCGTGTTCGTTTTGATAACCGATGTAAGAAGCAGGTTGCTGTATGCCTGATTTTGCTCAAGCTTCTCAAGCGCTTCGAGGGCGAGCTCCCGGACATTAATTTTCTTCATTTGCTTCTCCTAACACGTCACCGAGCTGCACATTTTTGCCTCTTACAAAATCTTCGCCCTTCATCCGTTTTTTTCCCGCCGGCTGCAGCTCAGTGATTAAAAGGGCTGTGCTGTTTCCTGATGCGACGACAATGCCGTTTTGCTCCGTGCGGATGACTGTTCCGGGCGCAGCTTCAGTTTTTGCCGCAACTTTTTCAGAAGCCCATACTTTAATATTTTGACCGTTCAAAGTTGTATAGGCGACAGGCCAAGGGTTTAAACCTCTGATCTGGTTGTAAATCTCTTCTCCGGGCTTTGCCCAATCAATCAGCTCCTGCTCACGCTTAATGTTAGGCGCGTAAGTCGCTTTTGATTCGTCCTGTTTGATCGGTTTAATATTCCCGGAAATGACGTTCGGAACGGTCTCTGACAAAAGCTTTGCCCCCGCTATGCTTAATTTGTCGTGAAGCGTGCCGACGTTATCCGTTTCATCAATTTCCACTTCGATTTTAGAAATCATATCGCCCGCATCAAGCTTTTCAACCATATACATGATCGTCACGCCCGTTTTCTTCTTGCCTTGGAGAATCGAATAATGTATCGGCGCTCCGCCTCTTAATTCAGGCAATAGTGACGCGTGTACGTTGATACAGCCGTATTTCGGGCCGTCCAGCAGCTGCTTGGGGAGGATCTGTCCGAATGCCGCCGTAACAATCAGGTCCGGCTTCAGGCTGAGCACTTTTTCTATTTCTTCTTCGAGCCTTACTTTTTCGGGCTGAAGCACGGGAATGCCGTGACGTTCAGCTTCAGCCTTTACAGGAGGGGGCGTCATGATTTTTTTTCTGCCTTTCGGGCGGTCAGGCTGCGTAACGACACCAACCACTTCATATCCGTCTTCAATAAGCGTGCGCAGGACGGGAACTGAAAAGTCGGGCGTTCCCATAAAAACGATCCTTGTCATCCAATCATCCTTCCATTTCTGCCAGTTCTTCTTCAGTGTAGTAAGCCGTAATTTTTGATGTGAATAAAATGCCGTCTAAATGATCCATTTCATGCTGAACGGCTCTGGCCAAAAAACCCTCCGCTTCTAAAATAAACGGTTTTCCTTTACGGTCATAGGCTTTTACCTTTACGTAATCCGGGCGGGTGACATCGCCGTAAACCCCGGGAAAGCTTAAGCAGCCCTCGACTCCGGTCTGTTCACCGCTCTTTTCAAGAATAACCGGATTTACAAGGTCGATCCGGCCGCTTTCTTCACCGATGTCCACGACGGCCGCTCTTTTTAAAATGCCGATTTGCGGCGCGGCGAGGCCGACGCCATCCATTTCGAGCATCGTATCGTACATATCATCAAGCAGTTTTTTTAATTTTTTATCAAACACTGTCACTTCTTCGGCAGGTGTTTCCAGAACCTCCGCCGGGTGTGTGACGATTTTTTTCACAGCCAAAATTTTGCCCTCCAAAAACTAATGTTACATCAGCATGTACGGATTCATATCGATTGAAATCATTACATGCTTTTGCGCAATGTCGCGTTTATAGTGCTCCAGTATCTTTTTCAACTGAATCTGCAACTCGTTTTCCTGTCTGTATTTTATCACGCATTGATAGCGATATCTATCTTTGATCCTGGCGATCGGGGAAGCCGCCGGCCCGAGAATTTTCGTATCAGGCCCGCATCCCGCTCTTAAATAGTTTGTAATCTTTTCTGCGGTGACCGCGGCTTTTGCCGCTTCTTCATGAGAAACGGTCACCAGCGCCACGTAATAATAAGGCGGGTATGACTGGGCCCGTCTGTGCGCCATTTCCTGCTGAAAAAAAGTTTCATAGTCGTGCGTTTTCGTCAGCTGAATGCTGTAATGAGACGGTGTATACGTTTGAATGACCACCGTTCCCGGCTTTTCATGCCGCCCGGCCCGTCCGCTTACCTGCGTCAGCAGCTGGAATGTCTTCTCCGCAGCCCTGAAATCAGGGATGTGAAGCGTCGTATCTGCGCTTAATACTCCGACGAGCGTCACGTTCGGAAAATCAAGCCCTTTTGCGATCATTTGCGTACCGAGCAGGATATCCGCCTTCCCTTCACCGAACGCTGACAACAGTTTTTCATGGGCGCCTTTTCTTGAAGTGGTGTCCACATCCATCCTGATCACGCGCGCCTGAGGCAGCACTTTGGTAAGCTCCTCCTCCACACGCTGCGTGCCCGTGCCGAAAAAGCGGATATGTTCGCTGCCGCATTCCGGGCATGTTCCCGGGACAGGTTCCTCATGGCCGCAGTAATGGCATTTCAGCCTTTGTCCGTAGCGGTGATAAGTCATTGAAATGTCGCAATGCGGACATTGCGGCACATAACCGCAGTCCCGGCACATCACAAACGAGGAATACCCCCGTTTATTCAGGAAAAGGACGGCCTGCTCTTTTTTTGCAAGCTTCTCTTCCAGCTGTTCCATCAGCTCTCTTGAAAACATTGATCTGTTGCCGTTTCTCAGTTCTTCTCTCATATCAACGAGAGAAACGTCAGGCATGAGCTGGCGATTTACGCGATGTTTTAACGGAAGCAGCTCATAAACGCCTTTTTTCGCCCGCGCAAATGATTCCAATGTCGGCGTGGCGCTCCCGAGGACGACCGGACAGCTGTGATGCTCGGCCCGGTGGATGGCTACGTCCTTTGCATGATACCGCGGCATTTCCTCCTGCTTATAGGAAGATTCGTGCTCTTCATCAATAATGATCATGCCGAGATTTTCAAACGGGGCAAAGATGGCCGATCTGGCTCCGACGACAAGCCGGACTTCCTTGCGCTGAATCTTCCGCCATTCATCGTATTTTTCACCTGTGGATAATCCGCTGTGCATGACCGCAACCTGCGAGCCGAAGCGGCCTTTAAAACGGTTGACCATTTGCGGTGTCAACGAGATTTCCGGAACGAGCACGATAGCTTCTTGTCCTTTTGCCAGCACTTTTTCAATGGATTGCAGGTAAATTTCCGTCTTGCCGCTTCCCGTGACGCCGTGAAGCAGAAAGACGTGATGGACATGATCGGCTACGGCTTGTTTAATCGGCTCAAAAGCGGCCTGCTGCTCTTCTGTAAGAGAGAGCGGCTCTGTTTTTTTGAACATTCTGTCCTGATAAGGATCGCGGTAAACCTCCTCAAAGCTTTCCGTAAGAAGCCCCTTTTTAAGAAGCGTTTTCAGCGTCGCGGAACTGGAATCGGTCTTTTTGCAAAGCTCGGCCGCGGAAATCTTTGCTCCCCCGCCGATAAAATAAGTAAGCACGGCGAGCTGTTTAGAAGCCTGCTTTGTCAATGAATCTGCGTGCCGGGCGAGTTCTTCTTTGTCTGCCCCCGCTTCGATCATGCGGATCATTTTTTTATTCGTTTTTTGGGCGACTTTATATGTGACATCAATGCTTCCTTTGCGCACGAATTTCTGAAGTGACGAAAGAATGCTTTCATCGGTAATATCCGAGTACAGAAGACTTTTTTGATTCCTGAAAAGCTGTTTGATGTCCGGTGTCAGCGCTTCTTCGTCAACGACTTTCAGCTCTTTCTCGTACTTCGCCTTCAGTGCGGCGGGCAGCATTGCCTGAAGCGCCGTGATTTTAAACGACAGCGTTTTGTCAGAAAGCCATGAAGACAGCTGCATCAGTTCCTCAGTCAGAACGGGCGTCAAATCAAGAAGCTTCTCGACTTCCTTCATTGAGCCGCCGTTTAATTCAGACGAATCTTTCAAACCGGTCACAAATCCTTGAAGCTTGCGCGGGCCAAACGGGACAATCACCCGCATGCCGACTTCGATCATCCCTTTTAAATGATCGGGAATTTTGTAATCAAAGGGTCTGTCAATGTTTTTGGAGCTGACATCGACAATGACTTCTGCTACATTCATACCGGTTTTCGGTCCTCGGCTTTCAAAGCGGTCATTTCCTTCAGCATTTCAAAGGAAACGTCAAGTTTAGACATAAGCGCAAGCTCCCGTTTTCTTCCGTCCCGGAAATAGAAGGTGACGACATTCGTATCCGTGCCAAATCCGGCCCCTTCCGCTTTCACATCATTCGCAACGATCATATCAAGGTTTTTCTGTTCGAGTTTTCTGCGCGCATAGCGTTCGACGTCTTGCGTTTCAGCCGCAAATCCGACCAGCAGCTGGTGTGTTTTCCGTTCGCCGAGTTCTTTCAGTATGTCTGCCGTACGGTTGAATTCGATCACGAGCGAACCGTCGTTCTTCTTCATTTTGTGATCAGAAACAGCCGCCGGCGTAAAATCGGCCACGGCCGCCGTCTTAATCACCATGTCGCATGAATCAAACACAGAAAGCACGGCTTCTCTCATATCGGCTGCCGATTGCACAGGAAGAAACTGATACAGTCCGACTGGCGGCTCTATTGACACCGGGCCTGAAATCAGCGTCACCCGCGCCCCGAGACGGACGGCGGCTTCAGCAGCGGCGTAGCCCATTTTGCCGGTGGATTTATTTGTGAAGAAGCGGACAGGGTCCACGGCTTCGCGCGTCGGACCGGCCGTAATGACAATATGTTTTCCTTTCAGCGGCGCATCGTCTTCAGGCTCCTTAAAATGCTCTCTGACACGCTCAACAATAAGCTCCGGCTCCTCCAGCCTTCCTTTGCCGACATATCCGCATGCCAAATAGCCTTCACTCGGCTCGATAAAGCGGACCCCGTCGTGATAAAGCACAGAGATGTTCCGTTTCACCGCCGGATGATCATACATATGGACATTCATCGCAGGCGCCACCCAGACCGGGGCCTCAGCCGCCAGCACCGTCGTTGTGAGCATATCGTCAGCAATTCCGTTGGCAAGCTTGCCGATGATATTTGCCGTAGCGGGCGCGACAATAATTAAATCCGCCCAGTCAGCGGCATCAATATGAGAAATCACCTTCGGATTTTGTTCATTAAATGTATCTGTATACACTTCATTCCGGCTCAGCGCCTGAAATGTCAGCGGAGAAACAAACTCACGCGCGGACTCAGTCATAATCACTTTGACGTTTGCGCCGGCCTGAACCAGCTTGCTCGTGAGTGCGGAAGCTTTATAAACGGCAATTCCTCCGCTTACGCATAGCAAAATGTTTCGGTTTTTCATGAAGTCTTCTCCCCTTTATGAAAGCATTGGACAAATCCCAAACGGAAAAAAATAACAACCTATGTAGAGATAGGTTGCTACGTGTGCTTGTTATTCGCTGTCTTCTCTTTCAAACGAAAGCAGGCCCGCGTCAATTTCTTCTAAAGCTTTGCCTACATATTTGTGAGAAATGGTATGTTCAATCTGCTGGTCTTTTTTGATCTGCATTTCACGCGCGCGTCTTGCAGACACGGTCACCAGCGTATATTTAGAATCTAATTTATTCATTAAAGAGTCAATTGACGGATCTAACATAAGTTATTCTACCTCCAGCATTTTCTTATATCTCGGAGCGACGCGTTCACGTTTTAAGTGCTCGGCGAGAACGATTGCGTTAATCTTATCGCAAGCCGTTTGGATATCGTCGTTTTCAACGACATAATCATACGCGTCCATCATTTCGATTTCAGCTTTTGCGGCATTCATTCTGTTTTCGATTAAATCGTCGGTTTCAGTCCCTCTTGTCACGATTCTGTTTTTCAGTTCAGAAAGACTCGGCGGCGCTAAGAAGATAAACAGGCCTTCCGGAAATGCATTCCGCACTTGGAGCGCGCCCTGCACTTCAATCTCTAAGAAGACGTCTTTTCCTTCTTGAAGCGTCTGTTCGACATAATCAACGGGCGTTCCGTAATAGTTGCCGACATATTCCGCCCACTCAAGCAGTTTGTTGTTTTCAATCATGCGTTCGAATTCATCTCTGGATTTAAAGAAATAATCGACGCCGTCGACCTCGCCCTCTCTCGGGTTTCTCGTCGTGACTGAAATTGAGTATTCAAATTTTGTGTCCTGTTGTGAAAATATTGCTTGCCGAACCGTTCCTTTTCCAACTCCGGAGGGACCTGAGAGAACGATTAATAACCCTCTTTCTTTCATGCGGCAATTACCCCTGCCCTTCATCCATAATTTCTTCTTTCACAGAAAGTCTGTGTGCAACTGTCTCAGGCTGGACGGCAGATAAGATAATGTGATCACTATCCATGACGACAACTGCACGGGTTCTTCGTCCGTATGTAGCGTCTATTAGCATTCCGCGGTCTCTTGCATCCTGGATCATTCGCTTTATTGGCGCAGACTCCGGGCTGACAATCGAAATCATCCGATTGGCGGAGATGATATTGCCAAATCCGATATTAATCAGTTTAATCGTCATCTTCTACGTTCCCCCTGTAAAATAGACGTCTCTAGTGTAACCTGAAGAGACCGTCTGTAAACAATACGCACAGTCGCTATTCTATATTTTGCACTTGTTCCTTCAATTTTTCAATAGAACTTTTCATTTCAACGACAAGCTTTGTGATTTGATGATCATTGGCTTTTGAGCCGATCGTGTTCGCTTCCCGGTTAAGCTCCTGAACAAGGAAATCAAGTTTGCGGCCGACTGCCCCGCCTTCTTTTAATATATCACGGAATTGAACAAAATGGCTCTTCAATCTGGTAATTTCTTCCGTGATATCAGAACGGTCGGCGAAAATGGCGCATTCCGTGATCAGCCTGCTTTCGTCGAGTGCGTCCTCCGTCCATTCCTTCATTCGGGCGTAAAGACGCTCGCGGTATTGAATAACAACGGCCGAAGCGCGCTCTTTCACCTGTTCGGACAGCGTCTCAAGCCGCTCAATGTGCAGAAAGCAGTCTTCCGCCAAAAGCCGTCCTTCTTTTTCCCTCATGTCACAAAGTTCCTTTACAGCCAGCTCAGCGGCTTCCCTGATGACTTCTTCAAGCTTGTCATCACGCATCTGTTCTTCGTGTATCTGCGCAATATGTTCAAATTTAAAGAAATCCATTGCATCGGGTTCTGCGGCCAGGCTGTAGCGCTCTTTCATGACGCGTGCGGCGCTCACATATTCATCAAGGAGCTCCCAATCGATGTTCAGGCTTCTTTTTATGAGCGCGTCACTGTTTACAGTGAGAAACAGCTCTACTCTTCCGCGCTGTATATGCTGCAATATCGTTTGTTTCAGCTTATCCTCTACATATAGCAAAGGCCGTGGCAGGCGGGCGTTCACTTCTTTGAACCGGTAATTGACGGATTTCAATTCAACGGTTGCCGAGAGATCGCCTTTTGTGCTGCTTGCGCTGCCGAAGCCTGTCATACTCCGTATCATATGAAACACCCAATTCTTTCCCGTTATCAAAATAAAAGGGCAATAGACATGCTATTACCCCTAAGATTATATCATATGGAATTATTTTTTTCTTGTCAAAAGTGAACCCGCCAGCAAAAAAGTAGGTATGCCCGACATACCGATAATCAGCATCCAATCGCCCGGCGTAATCGGCACTGTTTTGAAAATCGGCTGCAGCGGCGGATAATAGATGACGATGACCATCAGGAAGATAGAAGAAATGATGGCGCCGAGCAGATAGATATTTTCAAACGGATTCCGGGAGAAAACAGACGTTTCGCTCCGGCAGTCAAACACGTGTATAAGCTGAGCCAGGACAAGAGTCGCGAATGCAACGGTCTGTGCGTAGGGCAGATTTTCAGGATTGCGGTGATAGACGATGATAAACGCTAAAATGGTTGCGGCTCCGATTAAAAACCCTCTTGATACGACTTTCCAGCCCAGTTTTCTCGCAAACACTCCTTCTTTCGGATGCCGCGGCTTCCGCCTCATCAGATCTCCTTCCGGCTGATCCATACCGAGGGCCATCGCCGGCAGCCCGTCAGTGACTAAGTTCACCCACAATATCTGAATCGGAACGAGCGGCAGCGGCAGAGCGAGAAGCATCGCAAACAGCATCACTAAAATTTCACCGACGTTGGAGGCGAGCAAATACCGGACGAATTTTCTTATATTTTCATAGATATTCCGTCCCTCTTTTATGGCTGATTTAATCGTAGCAAAGTTATCATCTACCAGAATGAGAGAAGAGGCTTCCTTTGCCACATCCGTTCCCGTCACCCCCATGGCAACACCGATATCTGCCTGCTTTATGGCCGGAGCGTCATTAACCCCGTCTCCCGTCATGGCGACGACGTGTCCGTTTTCCTGGAACGCTTTGACGATTTTCAATTTATGTTCAGGCGACACGCGTGCGAAGACGTAGACATCATCGACCGTTTCGATAAGTTCTTTCTCCGTAAGCTCATTCAGCGTCTTGCCGTCCATCACACGCCCCTTTTTCGGAAGAAGACGCAAATCTTTTGCAATGGCCTTTGCCGTTTCGACGTGATCCCCTGTGATCATAACCGTTTTAATGCCGGCTTCACGGCATTCTTTAATCGCCTGTCTGACCTCCGGACGGGGCGGATCAATCATGCCTGACAAGCCGAGCATCGTCAGATTTTTTTCCGCCTGCTCCATTGTCGGCTTTTCTCCGGGCTTAAGCGGTTTATAAGCAATCGCGATCGTACGCAAAGCTTGCGACGCCAGCTCTTTCAGAACCGCTTCCGTTTCTGCTTTCTTTTCTCCTGAAAATGGCGCGCTTCTTGCGTCGTACATCAGATGTGACGAGCGGTCAATCAGCACATCGGGCGCTCCTTTAGTGATGACGAACTGCTTTTTTTCCTTATCCTCTACAATGACGGTCATCATTTTGCGGACGGAGTCAAACGGAAACTCGGCAACCACGCGGTATTGCCCGCTGAGCCAATCGTTTGAATAGCCGCCCTTTCTTGCAGCCGTCAGCAGCGCTCCTTCTGTCGGATCGCCGTCGAGTACATAATGGCCGTCTTTCAGTGCGATTTCGGATGTGTTGCACAACGCGCCGAAAACCAGCATCTGTTCAAGAATCTTCTCATCTTTCAGCTTGATTTCCCGCTCATCGCGGGTGAAAACGCCCTCCGGCTCATAGCCGATGCCTGACACTTTAAATGTTTTTCCCCCTGACCACATATGGGTGACGGTCATTTTGTTTTGTGTCAGCGTGCCGGTTTTATCAGAACAAATGACAGAGGCGCAGCCCAATGTTTCAACCGCCGGGAGCTTTCTGACAATTGATTTTTGTTTGATCATGCGCTGGACGCCGATTGATAATGCCACCGTAACAATGGCGGGAAGCCCTTCCGGAATCGCGGCGACGGCCAATGACACCCCGGCCAAAAACATGCTGTAAAGCTCATGTCCCTGTAAGACGCCGACTGCAACGACCAATACCGTTAAAAGGAGCGCGACTATAATTAAAATTTTGCCGAGCTCTTCAAGCCTTCGCTGCAGCGGTGTTGAAAGGCTGCCGGCGGATTCCAGCATATCGGCGATTTTCCCCATTGCCGTATTCATTCCTGTACCGACGACGACGCCGATACCGCTGCCGCGCGTTACGATCGTACCCATAAACGCCATATTGCTGATGTCGCCTAACGAAACATCCGGCTTTCTCAGTTTATCAGCTTGTTTAACCACCGGAATTGATTCCCCGGTCAGCGCCGATTCCTCAATTTCAAGGCTTTTCGCTTCAACGATCCGCACATCCGCGCCAATCCGGTCGCCGCTTGAAAATTTCATGATATCGCCGGGAACGAGCTCCTTGGACTGAATTTTCTTCCAGCTCCCGTCCCGCAACGCTGACACATACGGCGTTGACAGCTCTTTTAATGCGTGTAAAGACTTTTCCGCCCGCCGCTCTTGAAAAAAACCGAGAACCCCATTGACAAATACAATCGCCATAATCGCTACGGCATCTACATATTCGCCTAAAAACCCGGATATTAAGGTTGCCGCCAGCAGCACGAGCACCATAAAATCTTTAAATTGGGCGAAAAACACGGCGATCGCCGGTGTCCTCTTGCCCTCCTGAAGCTCGTTCGGTCCGTGCTTTTCAAGGCGTTTTTTCACCTCTTTTTCGGTCAACCCCTGTTTAATGGACGTATTTGTTGCTTTCAGCAAATCGGTTTGTCCCATTTCATGAAACTTCATTCTTCTCGTCCACTCCCCTGCCTCGCTTTAGAGATGTCACTCTGTAAACAAGCTTATTCTGACTCGTCCCTTTTCATGCTATAATTATCGAATGCAGGAAGAAGGAAAGGGTGTTTTATATGTCTTTTGATGGCATGTTTACATACGGAATGACACATGAATTAAACAGCCGGATTGCCGGAGGCCGGATCACGAGAGTCCATCAGCCTTTTAAGCACGATGTGATATTCCATATCCGCGCTAACGGAAAAAACCATAAATTATTATTATCGGCGCATCCGAGCTATTCACGGGTGCACATGACGAATCAGGCCTATGAAAATCCGAGCGAGCCGCCGATGTTTTGTACGCTGCTCAGAAAGCATATAGAAGGCGGATTTATTGAGAAAATAGAACAGGCCGGATTAGACCGGATTATGATATTCCGCATAAAAAGCAGAAATGAAATCGGCGACGAAACCGTAAGAACGCTGTATGTTGAAATTATGGGGCGGCACAGCAATATTATCCTGACTGACGGAGAAGGAGCCATCATCGACGGGCTGAAACATTTATCTCCGTCGATGAACAGCTACCGGACCGTTCTGCCGGGCTATGATTACAAGCTTCCTCCCGCTCAGGAAAAAATTTCGCCGCTCGCCGCGGACGAAGAAGACGTTTTGCGTTATCTCAGTTTTCAGGAAGGACGGCTTGACCAGCAGATCGTCAGACATTTCTCCGGTGTTTCTCCGCTGTTTGCAAAAGAAGCCGTTCACAGAGCGGGTCTCGCTAACAAAATAACGCTGCCGAAGACGCTGATTGAAATGTTCCATGCCGTGAAAGATTGCAGGTTTACACCAAACATTACAACAGCCGGCGGAAAGGAATACTTTTATCTCCTGTCTCTCACACATGTAAACGGAGAGGAGCGCACCTTTCACTCACTGAGTGAGCTGTTGGACCGGTTTTATTTCGGCAAGGCGGAACGCGACCGCGTCAAACAGCAGGCTCAGGATCTCGAGCGGTTTGTCGCAAATGAACGGAAAAAGAACGCCAATAAGATAAAAAAGCTGGAAAAGACGCTCGACTACTCAGAGAACGCGAAGGAATTCCAGCTATACGGCGAACTGCTGACGGCGAATTTGTATATGCTGAAAAAAGGTGACAAAGAAGCGGAAGTCATCAATTATTATGATGAAGAAAGTAAAACAGTGACCATCCCTTTAAATCCGAATAAAACACCGTCAGAAAACGCGCAGATGTATTTTACAAAGTATCAAAAGGCGAAGAATTCCGTCGAGGTGGTAAAAGAACAGATCCGTCTGGCCGAGGAGGAAATCGCTTATTTCGATCAGCTGATCCAGCAGCTCTCCTCCGCCTCCACAAAGGATATTCACGAAATAAGGGAAGAGCTTGTGGAAGGCAAATATCTGCGACCGAAACAGCAGCGAGGACAGAAAAAGCAGAAGCAGCACGTTCCTGTTTTGGAGCAATATGAATCTTCACGGGGATTGACGATTCTTGTCGGCAAAAACAATAAACAAAATGAGTACTTAACGACAAAAGCTGCCGCAAGGGATGATTTATGGTTCCACACGAAAGACATTCCCGGTTCCCACGTTGTGATTAAAAGCAGCGATCCGGATGAACAATCCATACTGGAGGCGGCTGCGATCGCCGCTTATTTTTCCAAGGCGAAAGATTCCGGCTCCGTTCCCGTTGATTATACAAAAATCAGACACGTGAAAAAGCCAAACGGCGCAAAGCCCGGATTTGTCACCTATGACAGCCAGCATACCGTATTTGTCACACCTGATGCCGACCTTGTCATACGGCTGAAAAAATAAACGCACCTCCACCTCCAAGCTGAAACCCGCACTCAGCTTGGAGGTGTTTTTTATTACTTATAAACGGAGACGAAACTCTCCCAGCCGTCAGAACCGATCTTTACAGTATCTGATCAGTTTCCCGTCATGTCTGATCCGCCGGGGCCGTCTCTGATTAAAACGGTCACACCTGATTTGGCGGCGGATACTGTCACCTTCCCTCGCCGAGCCTGAACACATCCGGGCGGGTCTCTGACCTTTCCTTTGTATGCGGGCGGAATCCAGGCGGCATCGGGATCAGATACATATTCCGCATCACTTCGCAATCCTGACCGCTTGTCGGCATATACCGTTCAAACTGCCCGCTTTCGTTTTGAATTGTTCACATTCGGGGACTGTCAGGACAGTATAAAAAATACCCTGCCTGATGACAGACAAGGTGTTTTTTATGGTCTTCTTCTTTTCTCAAATAATCGATCCACTTCTTCAGCCAAATCAGCAGTAATGAGAGGCTCTATGTCCTCAGCCAGTCTTTTCGTATGTGCCGGGCTTGCGCCGCTAGTTGATACGGATACTTGAATGCGCCCTTTGCGGATGATCTTCGGCATATACACGCTGCCCTGTTCAGCATCGCTTACACAATTGACCAGCTGCGTTTCAGAAGCGCTCGCGGCTATCTCCTGATTCACGCTGCGGTCATTTGTCGCGGCAATGATGAAAAAAGCGGGCGCGAGATCCTTCATTTCAATTTTACGGGAAACCCAGCGGATACGTCCTTCATCCGCCAGCTGTTTCATTTCAGGCAGGGCATCGGGACTGATTACAGTAATATCCGCGCCTTCCGGAAGCACCGTTTTGAGCCTTCTTAAGGCAACATTGCCTCCGCCCGCGATGATAATTCTTTTTCCGCTTAAATTAATGTGCAGAGGCAGCATACTGTCCCCCCTTAAAATCAAACTGACCGCCGGGGTTTCGAACAGCTTCTGACACACGGTTCAAAAACGCCTGCTTAATATGCGGGTGAAAACCTAAGTATGAAGCGAGATGAACATTTTGATTGATCGTTTGAAGCTTTTGAACTTCCCGTTCAATCTCAGTCATTAAAAGCCCGGTAAACAGAAGATATGGAACGATAAAAACGGGTGCTCCGTCATCCTCTTCAAGGCCGGCAAACACTTCTTTATAGTGCGGGTCACATGCTGTTAAAAAACAAGGGATGACTTCTTTAACAGGTGTAATCGCCTCAAGTTTTCCGGCAATCTCACTGACTGCGTTTTTAACTGCCGGATCTGTGCTTCCTCTTCCGATCAGCACCACTTTCGCCTGCTCAATGGGCACTCCGGTATCTTCAATGCGATGATGCACCGCTTTTACGACTTCATCGTCCACTCCGATCGGAACACCATATGTCACTTTTATATCGGGATGCAGGGCCGCCGCACAGGCGATTTCAGCCGGAATGTCTTGTTTTGCGTGGGCAGCGGTCAACAGCAGCAAAGGCACGGCCGCAATATGAGTGGCGCCTTGTCTGACACATGCTTCAAATCCCGCTTCAATAGACGGTTCCTGCAGTTCTAAAAAACAGATTTCCTGAATGGGAGCGTCAGCGTGCGGCATGCACCCTTTTAAAAACGCCGCCGACTCTGTCTGCGCTTTTTTCAGCCTGCTTCCGTGCCCGATGTATAAAATCGCCTGCTTCATTTACAACGCCTCGCTCAAATCCAGATTTTTCTGTTCAGATGCATACCAGTCCAGTTTGCAGTGATAATTGACGACATCACCGATAACAATTAAGCTCGGGTTTTTGATTTCTTCTTTTATCACTGTGTCTGAAAGCGTGCCGACGGTGCAGACGACAGTTTTTTGCCTGTCCGTCGTTCCCCAATGAATAAAGGCTGCCGGGGTGCCGGCGTCTCTGCCGTTTTCCAGCAGCATTCTTTCTATCTGCCGGATATTTTTAATTCCCATATAAATCACCAGCGTATCAATGCCCGTCGCCAGCGCTTTCCATTTTTCTTCAAAGTCGTCTTCTTGTTTATAATGCCCCGTAACGAATGCGACATTGGAGCTCGCCTCTCTGTGCGTCACGGGAATGCCGGCATAAGCAGCAGCAGCGATTCCTGATGTAATGCCGGGAACGATCTCAAACGGAATGGCGTTTTGCGCGAGAGCCTCCGCTTCTTCGCCTCCGCGGCCGAAAACAAACGGGTCGCCCCCCTTTAGCCTTACAACGGTTTTTCCTTTTTTCGCATACTTCACAAGGAAACGGTTGATCGTATCCTGTTTCATAATGTGAAAATCCGGGAGCTTGCCGCAGTAAATCAGATCCGCTTCTTCTCCGGCATACTGTAAAATCTCTTTGCTTACCAATCTGTCATATAATATAACATCCGCTTTCTGTATGGCTTTCATTGCCTTCACCGTTAATAAGTCCGGATCTCCCGGACCGGCTCCAACGATAAATACTTTCCCCATAGCATGTCTCCCCGATCCGTTTTGAAATCTTCCCAGAACAGCCGCGAGGCCGCACTTCAGCTATTTTACCATATCCCGCCATTAGGGGGATATCCGGCTGATTGCGCGGCCTTTTTGGACCTATTATGCTAAGCTGTTTTTCACAAAGTCAACCAGTCTTCCGGTGCATTCTTCGCGTTCACATTTGCCTGAATCAAGTACGAGCTCAGGCGCTTTCGGCTCTTCATACGGTGAGTCGATCCCCGTAAAGAACGGAATTTCACCATTTCTTGCTTTTTTATATAAACCTTTCGGATCGCGTTTTTCACATATATCGAGGTCGCATTTCACATAGATTTCATTAAATTCGCCCTCTGCCACAAGCTCTCTCACCTGATCTCTGTCCTCACGGAACGGAGAAATAAAAGCCGTGATGACGATGGTTCCCTGCTGAACGAAAAGCTTCGCCACTTCCCCGATTCGGCGTATATTTTCCTTGCGGTCATCATCGGAAAAACCTAAGTCCTTGTTTAAGCCGTGGCGGATGTTATCACCATCAAGCACGATGACTTGATAGCCTTGTTCAAACAGCTCGCGCGCTGCGGCGTTTGCAATCGTGGATTTCCCTGAACCGCTTAAGCCCGTCAGCCAGAGGATAGAGCTTTTATGCTTGTTTTTCTGCTGGTATTCTTCTTTCGTTATTGAGGCTTCATGCCACACGATATCACGATTTGTCACTCTATTTTCCTCCTTAAGAAACGCCTGCTTCTTCTTTCGTTTTCAGCCCTTTAATCAACACCTCGACAACTTCAGGACGGCTGAATTCCGCCGGCGGCATGACGCCGCTTCGCAGCATTTCTCTAACCTTTGTTCCTGACAGAATGACGTGGTCTTCTCTGTCATGCGGGCATGTTTTGGCCGTTCCCATGTTGCCGCATTTCCGGCAGAAGAAGCTGTGCTCGAATTTCATCGGTGTAATCCCGAGTTCATCCGCTGTAAATTGATCAAACAGCTCTTGCGCTTCATATGTGCCGTAGTAATCACCGACGCCGGCATGATCGCGGCCGACGATAAAATGCGTGCAGCCGTAGTTTTTGCGGACAAGCGCGTGGAAAATGGCTTCTCTCGGCCCCGCATACCGCATTGCCGCCAAAAATACGCCGAGGAAAACACGGTCTTTCGGATAATAATGATCGAGCAGCACCTGGTAGCTTTCCATTCTGACATCCGCCGGAATGTCATCTGATTTTGTTTCACCGACGAGCGGGTTCAAAAACAGGCCGTCAACCGTCTCAAGCGCGGTTTTTTGGATATATTCGTGGGCGCGGTGAACCGGATTTCTCGTTTGGAAACCGACGATGGTTTTCCAGCCCTTTTCTTCGAAGCTTCGTCTTGTATCGGCAGGTTCAAATGTAAACTCGGGAAACTGCTTTGACGCTTTTTTAACTAATGTGATCGGCCCGCCGATATACGTATCGCCGCGTGAAAATAATTTTTTCACGCCCGGATGCGCGGCATCATCGGTTTTATATACGTGAACAGCTTCTTTTTGTTTATCCGGCGTATAAATATCTTCGATGTCGACGACGCCATATGTTTCTCCGCCGTAAGTCAGTTTCACCGTGTCGCCGACGGCAAGCTCAGCCGCTTTTTCTGAATCGACCGGAAGCGTGATCGGCAAGGACCAGACAACCCCGGATGCCAGACGCATATTTTCAACGACTGACACGTAATCTTTTTCTGTGAAAAATCCTTCAATCGGGCTGTACCCCCCGATGCCGATCAGCTCTAAATCAGCGAACGAAATCAAATCAAGCTCAATTTCTTTTTGGACGGATGTAAGATCATACTGCTCATTCACCCGGTTAATTAATGTTCCTCCGTGCGGTGCTAAACTCATAATACATGATTCCTCCCAGTTAACAGATAAATAAACTCAGATTAATAGTTAAATGCCCCCGCCTTGTTCATGGACAGAGCGTTTCTCTTTTCGGATGGCTTTCATCAGACTGGCGGCTCCGCCAGCTGCCAAAAGCACGCTGGCCATCATAAAGATGGAATAGTAATCTCCTTTTAACAGCAGGGAGACAAGCAGATACGAAATCGATAGTGACAAAAACGGCGAAACGACCCATACTTTGAGCATCGTTTTCACGACTTCTTTATGAAAAACGTTCGGCCCGTTTTTGGCCATTCCGATACCGATAATTGATGATGATGTGACTTGCGCCAATGGGACCGGCAGACCGAAGACGGAACTGATAATGACAAGCCCCGCGCCGGTTCCTGAAAGCAGTATGCCTTCTCCGGCTGAAAATCTCGTAATCTTTTTCCCGTTGGTTTCAAGCACTTTACGTCCTAAAAGCAGAGCGCCGAGAGCGACAAAGATGCCTCCGTACAGCGTTCCTTTGGACACGCTGAGCACGCCCGCAGCAACCAGAGGGCCCACTGCATTTGCGACATTATTCATTCCGGCTGAAAAAGCTTCCCAAAACCCCGCAATCAGCAGCACAATCCCTAAAATCTTCTGTTTCCGATTCGAAATGACTCGAATATTCAGAGAACTGAATACCTTCGAGACGAGAAACGTGAAACAGAACGCGACAAACGGTACAAGCACCCAAAAACTCACGATGACCAAAAGATGCTGTAAAAACAATACTTTGTACGCGACGCCGACACCGACAATCGCCCCGACAGTGACCTCACTCGTCGACAGCGGAATGCCGAGCACATTCGCCGTGAATAACGATAGCGCCGCCGATCCGATAATAATGCAGACAATGGTGAGCGTAATGGTTTGTTCGGGAATGATTCCGCCGCTGATCGTCTTAACAACTTCACCGCCGCCGATAACCGCCCCTGACAGGACTCCGGCCGCGCAGATGATCAGCGCATACGTTTTCTTTTTAACGGCGCCGGACCCGTAAGCGACTCCCATTGAAGCCGCGGCTCCGCTGGCTCCGATATTCATGGCAAAAAACAGGCAGAATAAAATAGCGGCTAATTCCATCGTGCAGCTCCTTTATTCATGCAGTCCGCATTCTGTTTTCGCCATGCCGTTCCATCTGCCGCTCCGCAAATCTTCCGCGGTAAACGCAGGTGAAGTGCACGGTTCACAGCCGATGCTCGGATACCCCTGATCGTGGAGGATATTGTAATCCAGCTCATGCTTGGAAGTATATCTCCAGATGTCTTTCCATGTCCAATGGATCAGCGGGCATACTTTAATCGATTGAAACTTGTCGTCTTTATTCAGGAAATTCGTATTCGCCCGGCTCGGCCCTTGATCCCGGCGAAGACCGGACAGCCATGCCGGATGCCCCGCGAGCGCTTCTCTTAACGGCAGAATTTTTCTGATGTAGCAGCACTGGTTCGGTTCTCTTTCCCACAGTTTATCTCCGTGAGCCTCGGCCTGTTCCTCAAGAGTAAGGCTTGGCTTTTTCAGGATAATGTTCAGCCCCGGGTAACGCTCTTTCACTTTTTCGATCGTTTCATATGTTTCTTTAAAGTGAAGACCCGTATCAAGAAACACGATTTCCGCGTCTTTCTTTACTTTAGAAATTAAATCGATCAGGACGATGCCCTCAATCCCGAAGCTGCACGCGTAAACAAGCTGGTCTCCGTAGTGGCCGTATGCCCATTTTAAAACGGACAGCGCGCCTTTATAGGAATCGTCTTCCGGAAATGTAATCGCCGGCTCTTCCCATGTGTCATACGTTAGCATTTTTTCTTTCCTCCTCCCGGAGACAATCAAACAGCTGTTGTTTTCTGCCGGTTGTCTTATCCCTCAATCTTTTTTTCATATAAAAAACTTTCAATCCAGCGGAATGAAAGACAGTGACCCGGTATAGCCCTTATCTTCAAAATGCTGTGCATTTTTCTGGATGCGGCACCTTGCAATACACGCAGGTTGCCGGGCGTCATCGGTCCAGTCCCTCAGCCGCTCTTGATAAGCTTTTTAGATTTGTACTAAATTTTAGCACAATTCTAACAGAAGTCAACCCGAGTTTTTTGATAGGAATAATAAAACAGGCCCTGAGGCCTGTTTTTATTGTCATTATTTTTTAAACCAATCTTTTGACTCGGGATTCAATTTCCATGATTTCAGTTTTTCAATGTCATCTGAATGTATCGTTCCGTTTGCAAGCGCGACTTCAATCAGCGTGTCATAATCCGTTAACGAGTAATAAGGAAGACCCGCTTTTTTAAAGGCTTCTTTTGCTTTCGGCAGTCCGTATGTAAAAATGGAAATGACGCCGAGGACTTCCGCGCCCTCTCTTTGAAGGGCCGCCGCAGCTTCAAGCACGCTGCCCCCGGTAGAAATCAAGTCTTCAATCACGACTGTTTTTTGTCCTTTCTTAATGGCGCCTTCTATTTGATTTCCTTTGCCGTGCGCTTTCGGTTTGCTTCTGACGTAGCACATCGGCGCGCCTGTACGGTCTGCGAGAAGCGCAGCATGCGGAATGCCCGCCGTTGCAGTGCCCGCGATCATCTCCGCCTCGGGGAAATGCTCTTTCAGCAGTTTGCCGAGCCCGTCCGCCACATCATTTCTCACTTTTGGATACGACAATGTCAGACGGTTGTCACAATAGATCGGTGATAAAATGCCGCTCGCCCACGCAAACGGCTCATTCGGGCGTAAAAAGACAGCTTCAATGTGTAATAGATGTTTTGCGATAGCCTGTTTCATCGGCGAACGCCCTCCCATTCCAGTTTAATTGCTTCATATGCTTTAACGGGGTTTTCCGCTTTTGTAATTGAGCGGCCCACGACGATGGCTGACGACCCGTTTTCTTTCGCAAATGACGGAGTCGCCGTCCGGACTTGATCGTCAGCTGCGTCACTGGCCATGCGGATGCCCGGTGTGACTGTCAGAAATGAAGGCCGGACCGCTTCATAAATGGCTTTTGTTTCATGTACCGAACATACCACTCCGTCCAGCCCGCACTCTTCCGCCATTTTGCCGTAATGCACAACCGTTTCTAACAGCGGCTTATGCAGCAGAAGCTCTTCCTTCGCCACCTGCTCTGAAGTGCTGGTCAGCTGAGTCACCGCGATTAAAGACGGGCGTTTTCTGCCTGCCGGCGTGCCTTCTTCAAGCCCCTCAAGGGCCGCGCGCATCATGCGTGCGCCCCCTGCCGCATGCACATTGACGAGATCAACGCCGAGGCCGGCAAGCCGCCTCATCGCTTTATTGACCGTAGTCGGGATATCATGAAGCTTTAAATCTAAAAATATATCACAGTTCCGTTCTTTTAATTGGTGAATGATGGCGGGGCCTTCCTGATAAAAAAGTTCCATCCCCGTTTTGACAAAAAGCCTTTCCTTTTCAAACAAGTCTAAAAACGTTAAAGTCTCTTCCCCTGATGCAAAATCAAGCGCGATGATGGGCAGGTTGTTTTTCATGTTTCCAGCTCCTTCCGATGCATTCACTTACAGATTGAAAGCCGTGTTGGCGCAGCACACGGGGGAGCTGTTCTATGATTTCCGGGCAGACGAACGGATTGACGAAGTTCGCCGTGCCGACGGCAACCGCACTCGCTCCCGCAAGAAGAAATTCTAATGCATCCTCTGCGGTCTGAACGCCGCCCATCCCGATAATCGGGATTTGAACGGCCTGGCTGACTTCGTATACCATCCGGATGGCGACCGGTTTGATCGCCGGGCCTGACAGTCCGCCCGTTTTATTTGCTAAGATCGGCCGTCCCGTCTTGAGATCGAGCCTCATCCCGATGAGTGTATTAATCATCGTCAGACCGTCAGCACCGGCCGCTTCAATCGCTTTGGCAATTTCGGTTATGTTTGCGACATTAGGCGAAAGCTTCACATACACAGGCACTACGGAAACTTCTTTCACCGCTTTTGTCAGTTCGGCCGCCATGACGGGATCAGTACCAAAAGCAATCCCCCCCGTTTTGACATTCGGACATGAAATGTTAAGCTCAAGCGCATGCACATTCGGCGCTTGGCTGATGTGCTCGGCCACTTCTTTATAGTCGTCCACCTGAGAACCGGCGACATTTGCGATAATCGGCGTGTCAAATTGTTCGAGCCAAGGCAGCTCGTGATTGAGCACATGCTCAAGGCCGGGATTTTGCAGTCCGATGGCATTCAGCATTCCCGCGCTTGTCTCCGACACTCTCGGTGTCGGATTTCCGAAGCGGGCTTCGTTCGTCGTGGCTTTAATCATAATGCCTCCGAGGCATGATAAATCGTAAAATCCGGCATATTCTTTCCCGAAACCGAAACATCCGGAAGCGGGGATGATCGGATTTTTCAATTGGAGACCCGGCAGATTCACTTCTAACATTACAGCGCCACCTCCTCAGCTTTAAATACCGGCCCGTCAAGGCAGACCTTTACATAGGATGTATCGCTTTCACCCGTGCGGCACACGCAGGCGAAGCAGGCCCCGATGCCGCAGCCCATCCGCTCTTCCATCGAAAGATAAACCTCTTTATGGCTGTACTGCTGCTTCAGAGCTTTCAGCATCGGTGTCGGTCCGCAGCTTAGCAGGACATCGAATTCGAGCTGCTTTTCACGGATGACATCGGTGACAAATCCTTTCTCTCCATATGTTCCGTCAGCCGTCGCCACATAGGTGTCTCCGTACGCACGACATTCCTGTTCGTAAAAAACATCCTTTGCTGATTGAAATCCAAGCACATGAATGACGTTTACGCCTTTTTCCGTCAGGCGCTTTGACAGTTCCTGCAAAGGCGGAACCCCGACTCCGCCTCCGACTAACAGCGCGGTTTTGCCGGGTTCAATCCGCCGGACGGGGAATCCGTTGCCGAGAGGGCCGAGAACGTCTATCCTGCCGCCCTCTTTTTTCCCGGACAAAAGACGCGTTCCCTCACCGTCAGCTCTGTAGATAACGGATACTTCATTCGCGGCGAAATTGACGTCCGCAATGCTGAGCGGTCTTCTTAATAGCGGCGTGACCGCGTCACTGACCTTCAGATGAAGAAATTGACCCGGCTCGGTAAGGTGCCGGACAAGCTCTCCTTTCAGCACCATCTTATAAATCCGGTCGGCAATCTCTAAGTTGGATTGAACAGTCAAATGCGCTTTTTTCATATCGTGACTGCCGCCTTTTGATTGGTTTCGGATGCAGGCATATGATCCGCCCGGAATGTCATGCTTTCCAGTACCCGCAAAATGGCTTCGGCCGTATCTAAAGATGTCAGGCAGGCGACTCCGTTCTCAACGGATTCGCGGCGGATTCTGAAGCCGTCTCTGGCCGGCTGTTTGCCCTTTGTCAGCGTATTGATGACAAATTGCGCTTCGCCGTTTCTGATGACATCGAGCAGATTTTTCCCTTCTTCGCCGATTTTTCCGACGACCTGAGCCGGAATCTGAGCGTCTTTCAAATAAGCCGCCGTTCCTTCCGTTGCCAAGATTTTATAGCCGATGGCGTGGAACCGCTTGGCGATCAGCAGTCCTTCTTCTTTATCTTTATCGGCAACAGTCAACAGCACTGAGCCGTAGTTCGGGATTTGAATGCCAGAAGCAATCAGCGCTTTATAGAGCGCTTTTTCCAGGGTTGAATCTTTGCCCATGACCTCTCCCGTCGACTTCATTTCAGGGCCTAACGTAATATCCACTCTTCTCAGCTTCGCGAATGAGAAGACAGGCGCTTTCACGAATACCCCCTGCTGTTCAGGCTGCAGCCCCTCTTGATAGCCGAAATCAGCAAGCTTTTGACCGAGGATGACCTTTGTCGCCAGGTTCGCCATTGGGATTTTTGTGATTTTGCTTAAGAACGGCACGGTTCTGCTTGACCGCGGATTTACCTCAAGCACATACACCTCACCTTTCGAAAGTACGAACTGGATGTTCAGCAACCCGATGATGTTAAGGCCTTTTGCCAAGGCTACAGTGTATTGTTCGATTTTTTTCTTTATGTCTTCGCTTAAAGACTGAGGCGGATAGACGGCGATTGAATCCCCTGAATGGACGCCGGCCCGCTCGATATGCTCCATAATTCCCGGAATAACGACTGTTTCGCCGTCAGATACGGCATCGACTTCGATTTCTTTCCCCGTCAGATAACGGTCGATTAACACCGGATGCTGCGGGTTGATTTTGACCGCATTTTTCATATAGTGAAGCAGCTCTTCTTCGTGATAGACGATTTCCATCGCCCGGCCGCCGAGCACATACGAAGGGCGGACAAGTACCGGATAGCCGATGGATGCGGCGATTTTGACAGCTTCGTTCACCGACACGGCGGTTTTTCCAAGAGGCTGCGGCACATTCAGCGCCTCAAGCGCCTGCTCGAACTTATCCCGGTCTTCCGCACGGTCTAAATCTTCAAGTGATGTGCCGAGAATTTTGACGCCGCGGGCGCTCAATTCTTCCGCAAGATTGATCGCCGTCTGCCCGCCGAATTGGACAACAACGCCTTCCGGCTGTTCCAAATCAATGATGTGCATGACATCTTCAACCGTCAGCGGTTCAAAATACAGTTTGTCTGATATGCTGAAATCAGTGGACACCGTCTCAGGATTGTTGTTGATAATAATCGCTTCATAGCCTGCCTGCTTGATCGCCCAGACAGAATGAACGGTCGCATAGTCAAATTCGACGCCCTGTCCGATACGGATCGGCCCAGAACCGAGGACGACGACGCTTTTTCTTGAAGTAACCTCAGACTCGTTCTCTTCCTCATATGTGCTGTAGAAGTACGGGGTTTCTGATTCGAATTCCGCCGCGCATGTATCCACCATTTTATATACAGGCTTGATGTCTGCTTCTTTTCGCATTTGATACAGCTCTTGTTCCGGCATATTCCATTCCCGGCTGATATATTTGTCGGAGAAACCGAGTTCCTTCGCTGTTTGAAGGACGGCGAGGCTGCCTTTTTCCGCTTTCAGCTCTGTTTCAAAAGCGACCAGCTTCCAGAGCTTGTGCAAAAAGAATACGTCAATTGCGGAAAACTCATGAAGCTGCTCCACTGTATAGCCTCTTCTGAACGCTTCAGCAAGATAAAACAGGCGTTCATCCCCGGCTTTTCTGATCCGTTTTTCCAAAAGTCCGTCAGAAATCTCTCCCGCATCCTTCAGTTCCAGGTGATAGACATCGGCTTCCAGTGAGCGGACCGCCTTTAACAGCGATTCTTCAAGGGTGCGTCCGATGGCCATGACCTCTCCGGTGGCTTTCATTTGCGTCCCGAGCCTGCGGTTTGCCGACTCAAATTTGTCGAACGGCCAGCGCGGGATTTTAGAAACGATATAGTCAAGCGCGGGCTCAAAAGCCGCATATGTTTTTCCTGTTACGGGATTCATCATTTCATCAAGAGAAAGCCCGACTGCGATTTTCGCCGCAAGCTTTGCGATCGGGTAACCCGTCGCTTTTGAAGCGAGGGCAGATGAGCGGCTCACCCGCGGATTCACTTCGATAATGTAATATTGGAAGCTGTCGGGATCGAGCGCGAGCTGAACATTACAGCCGCCTTCAATGCCGAGCGCGCGGATCAGCTTTAATGAAACATTGCGCAAAAGCTGATATTCCCGGTCGCTCAAAGTCTGGCTCGGGGCAACGACGATGCTGTCGCCCGTATGGATGCCGACCGGATCGATATTTTCCATGTTGCAAACGACGATCGCGTGATCTCTGCTGTCTCTCATGACTTCATATTCGATCTCTTTGTAACCGGCAATGCTTTTTTCCAGAAGGCACTGATGGACGGGGCTGAGTTTTAATCCGTTTTCGACGATCTCTTTCAGTTCTGCTTCATTCGAGCAGATGCCGCCGCCCGTTCCGCCTAATGTGTAAGCGGGGCGCACGATAACCGGAAACCCGATCCGGCCGACAAATTCCTCGGCTTCCTGTAAAGTGCGGATGATCTCACTTTCCGGCACCGGTTCATTCAGCTCATTCATCAGCGTACGGAATAAGTCGCGGTCTTCCGCCTGCTGGATGGCGGACAGCTTTGTGCCGAGCACTTCCACCCCGCATTCCTCAAGAACCCCGAGTTCAGACAGCTCGACGGCAAGATTCAGTCCGGTCTGTCCTCCCAGAGTCGGCAGGATGGCGTCCGGCCGTTCTTTTCTGATAATACGCGTGAGAAACTCCGGCGTCAGCGGCTCTATGTATACCCGATCAGCCATTTCCGTATCCGTCATAATCGTTGCCGGATTCGAGTTGACGAGAATGACTTCATAGCCTTCTTCCTTTAAAGCGAGACACGCCTGTGTGCCCGCATAATCAAATTCCGCCGCCTGTCCGATAATAATCGGGCCTGATCCGATCACTAAAATCTTTTTAATATCTACGCGTTTTGGCATACCGCTTCCCCTTCTTTCTCAGTTGTTTCGATCAAGTCAATGAATCTGTCAAATAAATGATTGGCGTCTTCCGGCCCCGGTGAAGCTTCAGGGTGGTACTGAACCGTAAATGCCGGCAATGTTTTATGCTTGAGTCCTTCGATCGTTTGGTCATTGATCGCAATGTGCGTCACTTCAAGCTCTGTCTCATCTATTGAAGAAACTGTATATCCGTGGTTTTGGGCGGTTAAAGCGACTTTCCCTGTCGCAAGCTCTTTAACCGGATGATTGGAACCCCTGTGTCCGAATTTCATTTTTTCCGTTTCCGCTCCGGATGCCAGCGCAAATAATTGATGGCCGAGGCAGATTCCGAATAACGGCACCTTCCCGAGTATGCCTTTTATCATTTCAATGGCTTCCGGCACATCTTTCGGATCTCCGGGTCCGTTAGAAAGCATGATGCCGTCCGGCTTGAGCTGAAGCACTTCTTCCGCCGTTACATTGTACGGCACAACGATGACATCGCATTTTCTTTTGTTTAACTCTCTTAAAATGCCGTGCTTCATACCGAAATCGACGAGTACGATGCGTTTGCCGCGGCCCGGACTCGGATATGCCGTTTTCGCAGATACTTGAGCGACTTGATTTCTCGGCAGTTCCGTTTCTTTCAGCCTTGCAAGAACCTCTCCGACATTCTCCTCGCTTGAAGCAAACGTTCCTTTTAATGCGCCGGCCGTGCGGATCATTCTTGTGAGCTTTCTCGTGTCAATCCCTTGTAAGCCGGGGATATTTTTCATTTTCAAATACTCGTCAAGCGTGTAAGCCGAACGCCAGTTGGAAGGCAGCTCGCACAGTTCTTTTACGATCAGCCCTTTTACAAAAGGAGTGATGGATTCAAAGTCATCTCTGTTAATTCCGTAGTTGCCGATCAGAGGATACGTCAGCGTCACGATCTGCCCGCAGTAAGAAGGGTCTGATAAAATTTCCTGATAACCGGTCATTCCCGTGTTGAATACGACTTCACCCGCGGTATGTTCCAGGCTCCCGAATGCTTCACCCTCAAATACCGCTCCATTTTCCAGCACTAGTCTTCTTTTCATTTGACGAGTCTCCCTTCTTCGTATGCAAGCTTACCGGCAGCCATCGTTGCAACAGGCCAGCCGAAGCACTTCATCTTGTTGAATGGCGTATTTTTTCCTTTAGATAAAAATGTATCTTTGTCAATGGCTGCTTCTTTTTCCAGATCAATCAGGGTAATGTCAGCCGGCGCCCCCGGTGCAAGCGTTCCGTACGGAAGACCGAATGCCTCGCAAGGTTTTACCGTCATGAAATCAACCAGCTGCTTCAGCGTCCACGTCCCGTTTTTCACAAAATGTGTGTACAGAAGCGGAAAGGCTGTTTCTAAACCGACGATACCGAAAGGCGCAAGCTTCATATCCGTGTTTTTCTCTTCTTCTGTATGCGGCGCATGGTCAGTGGCGATGAAATCAATCGTACCGTCTAACAGCCCTTCAATCAGCGCCTCTCTGTCCTCTTTGCTGCGAAGCGGCGGATTCATTTTAAAATTGGTATCAAGTCCCGGGATATCTTCGTCACAAAGCAGCAGGTGGTGCGGCGACACTTCCGCCGTCACGCGGATTCCCGCTTTTTTTGCGTCTCTTACGGCTCTGACGGATTCTTTCGTGCTGATATGACACACATGGTAATGGCAGTCCGCCGCTTCCGCTAGCAGGACGTCACGGGCGATATGTACCGCTTCACAAATGGAAGGTATGCCGTTCAGGCCGTTCGCTTTTGAAAAAGATCCTTCATGCACGCTTCCTCCGTAAATAAGCGAGTTATCCTCACAATGAGCGACAATCGCTTTATTCATTGAAGCCGCCCGTTTCATGGCTTCATACATCATTCCGGCCGTCTGAACGCCGACGCCGTCATCGGTGAAGGCGAATGCGCCCGCTTCATGAAGCGCCTCAAAATCTGTCATTTCTTCGCCGGTTTGTCTGATCGTAATGGATGCGTAAGGAAGGACCCTGACAGATGAGGTTTCTTTGATCCGGTTTTGCAGCCATTCCATCTGCTCTTTCGTATCCGGCACCGGCCTTGTATTCGGCATGGCTGCGACTGTGGTAAAGCCGCCCCGCGCCGCGGCTTTAGAGCCCGTCTCAATGGTTTCTTTTTTCTCGCCGCCCGGTTCTCTGAAGTGGACATGAAGGTCTACGAGCCCCGGTGAAACGAACAGTCCCTCAGCGTCGATCACCGTTTCTCCGTCTTTCGCTGTCAGAAGCCCGGTTTCCGTAATGAATTCACCCGTTACCCGGATGTCCTGTGCCACTTTTTCTCCCTGTTCATTTAACATCCAGCCGTTTTTAATGAGATAAGACATAAGCCGCTTCTCCCCTTTTCACATTGGTTTGCAGTGCTCTTTTTAAGACTGCCATTCTGATATACACACCATTTTCCATTTGTTTAAAGATTCTTGATTTTCCGCATTCCACTAATGTTGTGTCAATTTCGACTCCTCTGTTCACCGGTGCGGGATGCATGATGATGGCATGCCGCTTCATGCTCTCCGCCCGCTTTGCGGTCAGCCCGTATGCTTCCAGGTAGCCTTTTTGGTCGGCTTCTGTCTGATGCCTTTCATTTTGGATGCGGAGCAGCATGACGACATCTGAAGCTTGTATGGCTTCATCCGTCTGAACACAGGTGCCGAAGGCGTTTTTCTCATCCTGCCATTGCGGCGGACCAGAAAACAGCACACGTGCGCCGAGCCTTGTCAGCACCTCGGCATTCGACCTTGCCACCCTGCTGTGTTTGATATCGCCATGAATGGAAACCGTCAGGCCCTGAAAGGTCTCAAATTCCTCTTGAATCGTCATTAAATCGAGCAATGACTGAGTCGGGTGCTGGCCGCAGCCGTCGCCGGCGTTTAAGATCGGAATATTGACTCTGCCGGTCAGATCTTTGTAATATTCATCCGTGCTGTGCCGGATGACGCAGGCGTCCGCTCCGATTGATTCCAGTGTTTTGACCGTGTCATATAAGGACTCGCCTTTTTGGACGCTTGTGCTCGTATCGTCTAAGCTGAGCACGTTCATACCGAGTTTCTTTTCCGCCACTTCAAAGCTGAACCGCGTTCTCGTGCTCGGTTCAAAAAACAGATTCGCAACAAATTTTCCCGCGAGATCGGGGCGGACTGTTCCCTCTTTTATCGCTTTTGCCTCACGCAGCAGTTCTGTAATTTCAGCCGTGCTCAGTTCAGACATCGCCGTTAAATGATTCATGTTTTTCTCCTCCGTTTCCGCTTGAAGGCCGTAAAAAACACCCCGGTCTATAGACTCGGGGTGCGGTTAAAGAGAGAAGCAGCGTACAGCTTCTTCCCGTTATAACCCTTCCAAGCCTCTCTGGACTTTCTTTAAAAGGTTTTACATATGATTTTATTTTTCTGATGCAATCGCGTCTTCTTCATTTGCATGCGGCAGGATAAGGTTCAGGATGACTCCGACGATTGCCGCAAGCGCCATGCCGGATATTTGGAACCCGCCTTTTGATACTTGAATAAAAGCCCCTCCGACGCCGATCACGAGGATGACGGATGTGATAATTAAATTTCTCTTGTTTTCATAATCAATGTTGTTGTCAATCAGCATTCTTAAACCGCTGGAGGCGATAATTCCGAAGAGCAGGAAGGAAACGCCTCCCATAACCGCGGACGGAACAGAGCTGATCAGCGCTGATACTTTTCCGATAAATCCGAAGCATAGCGCAATCACACCCGCGCCGCCGATGACAAAGACGCTGAAAACTCTCGTAATTGCCAGTACACCGATGTTTTCGCCGTATGTTGTCGTCGGCGGGCCGCCGATTAACGAAGCGATAATCGTCGCTACGCTGTCCCCCATTATGGAGCGGTGCAGTCCCGGCTTTTTAATGAAATCCTGTCCGACGACTTTACTCAGCACCATTTGGTGGCCGATATGTTCTGACATCGTCACGAAAGCGACCGGCACCATCGCAGCCGCAATGCCCAATGTCACTGACGGCGTATAGTCTTTGAAAGGGATGATAAATTCAGGAGCGGCGAACCATTTTGCATCAATGACCGGCTGAAAATTGACGATACCCTGTGTCAGCGCAAACAGATATCCGCCTATAATGCCGATCAATACCGGAATCAGGCTTAAAAATCCTCGTAAAAAGATGGCGCAGATAATGGTGATTGCCAAAGTGACGCCGGCTACACTGAAATGTTTCAGGCTGTAGACGAGTTCCTTCGCATTCGGATCAGCATACATTGCCATATTGACGGCTGTGCTTGCCAGTCCGAGGCCGATGACGATGATGACCGGCCCGACGACCACCGGGGGCAGCAGCTTCATCAGCCACCCCGTTCCAAGCTGCCTGATGAGAAGTGCGATCAGGCCGTACACAATTCCCGCCAGGAAAGCGCCGACCATGGCAGCCCCCGGCCCTCCCGTCGCCTTCACCAAGATAATCGGTGATATAAAGGCGAATGATGAGCCGAGATAAGCGGGAATCTGGCCTTTTGTCACCAAGAGATAGGCGAGTGTCCCGATTCCGCTTGTGACAAGCGCCACTGCCGGGCTCATTCCGACCAGTTTCGGCACGAGTATGGTTGAGCCGAACATGGCGAATAAATGCTGCAGGCTGAATGACAGCCAGGACAATGGATTGGGGACGTCCCTGACTCCCAGGTTTACTTTTTTCTTACTCATGGCGTTTTCCTCCCGGTTGACTTTCAAATGGTATAAAAAAACCTCTTTGCTTTTTGCGCAAAGAGGCATACAAAACCCGGCCGCGTCGATCCGCCCGGCTTTGTGTTTTAAAATCCTCTTTGCAAACTCTCTGGAATGCATTTAAAAAGGGTGATTATTCATTTTCATAAATGGCGACCATATCAGTCTGATCAACTTCGCTCAGCTGAACCATCACTTTTTCAGCTTTTGAGGTCGGAATGTTTTTCCCGATATAGTCCGCTCTGATCGGCAGTTCCCGGTGCCCTCTGTCGACAAGCACGGCAAGCTGTATCGATGACGGCCGCCCGACATCAACGAGGGCATCCATCGCAGCTCTCACCGTCCGGCCGGTATAAAGCACATCATCAACCACAATGACCTTTTGGTCTGTGATATCGGCCGGAATG
This sequence comes from Bacillus sp. A1, assembly GCF_042296235.1. Classification (NCBI taxonomy): domain Bacteria; kingdom Bacillati; phylum Bacillota; class Bacilli; order Caryophanales; family Bacillaceae; genus Bacillus; species Bacillus sp. A1. The sequence continues at coordinate 1,598,978 of NZ_CP141181.1, read as the reverse complement.
TCCGCGCCTTTTACAAGCGGCTCTTCATTGCTCGTTTTTTTCGTGAGATCGTCACGGTAAAGGGTGATATCGATTTCCCCGACGGTGACCGGATTCCCTTCAATCTGTTCGATTCGCTCGGCCAGCCGCTTCGCTAAATAAATGCCTCTTGTTTTAATTCCTACAAGAATGCAGTCATTCATTCCTTTATTCCGTTCGATCATTTCATGGGCTATCCTTGTCAGCGCCCGCCTGATCGCCTGTTCGTCGAGAATAACAGCTTTTTGATTCACTCGTGACACCTCTCCATTCGTATATAAGAAGAAAAAACCCCTCCTGCCAGAGCATAGAGGGGTTCCTTTCCAGGACGAAGACACACGTGTATCTCTTCTGTCCTATCCGTTATCCTTCTCAGCCTCTCTGGACTGTGTTAAAGAATCTATTCAGCTTGTTTTTATTATTTCAGAAAAGAAACTCGCTGTCAACGGCTATTTCTTAAATCTTCAATGAGTTTTTTCATATCTTCAGGAAGGGGCGCTTCAAACTCAATGTATTCGCCCGTCCGCGGATGGTCAAAACCTAATATTCCGGCATGAAGCGCCTGACCGTTAAAATCAACGGTTTTTCTCGGTCCGTATTTCGGATCGCCTGCCAAAGGAAACCCGATATATTTCATATGAACACGGATCTGATGCGTTCTTCCGGTCTCAAGACGGCACTCTACGAGCGTGAAATCTTGAAAACGCTCAAGCACGTGAAAATGCGTGACGGCGTTTTTGCTGCTTTCTCTTGTTACGGTCATGCTTTGACGGTCTTTTTTATCTCTTCCGATCGGAGCGTCAATCGTTCCGTCATCATGTGAAATCAACCCGTGGACAACCGCTGTGTACTTTCTGGTCACGGTTTTATTGACAAGCTGATTAACGAGTGATTCATGCGCCATATCGTTTTTAGCGACCATTAACAGACCGGAAGTATCTTTATCAATACGGTGGACGATTCCCGGACGCATGACGCCGTTAATGCCGGAAAGGTCGTTGCAGTGAGCCATCAATCCGTTTACAAGCGTCCCTGTCACATGGCCGGGCGCCGGGTGTACAACCATGCCCCGCGGTTTGTTCACAACCAAGACATCCTGGTCTTCATAGTAAATGTCCAAATCCATCGGTTCTGCAAGCACGTCCAATTCTTCCGGTTCAGGAATGGTGACGTTTACCTGATCGCCGGGCTGCATTTTATAATTCGCTTTTACGGATTTGCCGTTAACGGATACCAGTCCCTCTTTTACCCATTGCTGCACTTGAGTGCGTGACCAGTTTTCTCCCGTTGAAGCCAAAAATTTATCAATCCGTTCGCTCTTTTGTTCAGGCTGAACGGTTATCTCAAATTGATTCATGTTATTGCTCCTTCTTTTTCCCGCTGTCAAACAGCATATGAATAAATAAAAGTATTACACCGACGCACAGTGAGGAGTCCGCGATATTAAAAATCGGATAGTGATAATCCACGATGATGACATGAATAAAATCCACCACTTCCTGGCGCGCCGCCCGGTCAATAAAGTTTCCGGCCGCACCGCCCAGCATTAAGCCGAGAGAAATTCCGAGTAACATCTGCCCTTTTGCATAACGCTGTATGTAATAAACGATTCCGATAATCACGGCGATGGTAATGACGTAGAAAAACCACATTTGGCCGGCTAAAATCCCCCACGCCGCTCCCGTGTTGCGATGAGATGTGATATAAAGCACCTGATTGATGACAGGTATGCTTTGTCCCAATTCCATATGGCTGACGACAAGCCATTTGGTCAATTGGTCGGCAATAATAATAAAAAGAGCGATAAGATAATAAAGCACACACGTTCCTCCAGTATACAGTTACTTTTATCCTTTATGAATTTTATCAGTAAAAGATGCCAGAGTAAAGGCAGATCATAAGCGCATGCAAACAGACGCTGTCACTCATACAGCGCCTGATCATATGCATAATCTCCGGGTTCCCAATATGGAAGGGTTTTCTTTTCAAATTGAGCGGGATAATAAAAATCATCAGCGGTTCTGGCCGTCGGCAACACCGCAAGTTTTTCAATCGGAATGGGGGCGCCTGTTTTTTCACAATAACCGTACGTATTGTTTTCAAACTTAGACAGGGCAAGAAGAACGTCCTGAAGTTCTTCTTTTATATGATAGATCAGAGTTGCTTCTTGGTCGTTCATTGAAGGTTCAACAGATGCTGACATTTGAAAGCAAGAATATTCGAATAATCTTGATTGAAGTTCTTCTTTCATCATGAGAAGCTCCGTGTGGATTGCGGTCAGTTGATCATTCATTCATCACAACTCCTGCTCTTGATGTTATGGCTTTATTGTTGCCCCCAGAGCGCCATTTGAAGCCCATAAGATTTTTCCTGTCGTTCTAATCGATGACATTGCTGGCATGTAAAAAAGCGCCCGGCTGACACCGGGCGCTTTCCCATTTATTATTTTTGATAATATTTTTCAACGATTTCCGCATTGCGCAGTGATAATGTCGGATATTTCGGATTGGCTCCGACATCTTTAGAAATGACGCGGGAACGTTCACACATCTGGCCTTCCGCTTTTTCTACGGTCATTTTTCCTGTTGTGAAACTTTGCGCGTTTTCAGGCGCTTCACTTTCGTCTTTTACTGTCAGTTCTGAGACGATAAACAGCTGCGCGATGTTTTCTTTAATGGATGACAAGAGGTCGCGGTTTTCTTTGTTCGGATACAAAGTCAGGCTCGCTTCCAATGATCTTCCGATAATTTTTTCGTTACGGGCTGTTTCCAAAGCTTTCAGCACGTCGTTTCGAAGCTCCATGAAGCGGTCGAACTTTTCTTTTGTCGCTTGACTGTCCGGAACAGCAATGGTTTCCGGCATATCTGTCAGCTGCACGCTTGCTTCTTCAACAAATGATAAGTGAGACCACATTTCATCCGCCGTATGCGGGAGAATCGGCGCCGTCAGCTTCACTAACGCCAGCAGCGTTTCATAAAAGACGGTCTGCATGCTGCGGCGGTCCGGATGATCCGCATGCTCGATGTACACAACATCTTTTGCAAAATCAAGATAGAAGGAGCTGAGCTCGATCGTACAGAAATTGTGAATGCTGTGATAAACCACCGCAAATTCATATTCATCGTACGCTTTTTTCACCTTATCAATCAGCTTATTCAGCTTGATCAGCATATATTGATCCACTTCGCGGAGATCTTTTACATCAACGGCATTGACACTTGGATTGAAATCGAACAGGTTGCCGTGAAGGAAGCGGAACGTGTTGCGGACTTTCCGGTATACTTCCGCAACCTGCTTCAGAATGGCGTCAGACACGCGAACGTCCGCCTGATAATCCACTGACGATACCCATAATCTTAAGATGTCGGCACCAAGCTGTTTCATGACTTTAGCCGGAACAACAACGTTACCGATTGATTTACTCATCTTGCGTCCTTCTCCATCCAGTGCGAACCCATGGCTGAGCACACCTTTATACGGCGCTTTTCCTGTTACGGCTACTGCTGTAGAAAGAGAAGAGTTAAACCAGCCGCGATATTGGTCAGATCCCTCTAGGTATAAATCAGCCGGGCGAACGAGGTCATCACGTTCTTCAAGCACTGCTTGATGTGAAGAGCCTGAATCAAACCAAACATCCATGATATCCTGTTCTTTTGTAAATGTGCCGTTCGGGCTGCCAGGATGCGTAAAGCCTTCCGGAAGAAGATCCTTTGCTTCTTTTTCAAACCAAATGTTTGATCCGTGCTGTCTGAACAACTCAGAAACATGTTCAATGGTTTCATCTGTAATAATCGGTTCTCCGTTTTCAGCGTAAAATACCGGAATCGGCACACCCCACGCACGCTGTCTGGAAATACACCAGTCTCCGCGGTCCCGAACCATGTTGTGCAAACGCTGCTCGCCCCATTCAGGAACCCATTTGGTTTCTTTAATGGCATCCAGCAGGTCTGATCTGAAATCTTTAATAGACGCAAACCATTGCGCTGTCGCTCTGAAAATGGTTGGTTTTTTTGTTCTCCAATCATGCGGATAAGAATGAGTAATGAATTCAAGCTTCACAAGTGCGCCTTTTTCATCGAGCTGCTGTGTGATCGCTTTGTTTGCATCATCATAGAACATGCCTTCAAACCCAGGGGCTTCGCTTGTCATTACACCTTTTTCATCGACTGGGCAAAGCACATCTAAACCGTATTTTTGGCCAATGATAAAGTCATCTTCCCCATGTCCTGGCGCTGTATGAACACAGCCTGTTCCGGCATCAGTTGTTACGTGTTCACCAAGCATAACGAGAGAGTCTCTGCCATATAGCGGGTGTTCAGCGATAATGTTCTCAAGGTCTTTTCCTTTGACCGTTCTTGTCACTTCATACTGATCAAATCCGCATGCTGATGCAACACTTTCGACTAAGGCACTTGCTACGACAAAGCGGTCTTCACCTACTGCAATCACGCTGTACTCAAGATCAGGGTGCACTGAGATTCCGAGGTTCGCCGGAATTGTCCAAGGCGTTGTTGTCCAAATGATGATGCGCTCGCCGTTTTCAAGAACGCCTTTTCCGTCTTTTACACCAAAAGCGACGTAAATAGATGCTGAACGTTTGTCTTGATATTCGATCTCGGCTTCAGCCAGAGCAGACTCACTTGAAGGTGACCAGTTAACCGGTTTAAGGCCTTTGTAAATGTAGCCTCGTTTTGCCATTTCACCAAATACGCGGATTTGCTGCGCTTCGTATTCCGGTTTTAATGTCACGTATGGGTTTTCCCAGTCACCGCGGACACCAAGACGTTTGAATTGCTCACGCTGTCCCTCGATTTGCTTCCAAGCGTACTCTTCGCATAGTTTGCGGAATTCCGCTACTGACATTTCTTTCCGGTTTACTTTTTTGTTTTTCGTCAGAGCTGTTTCAATCGGCAGTCCGTGCGTATCCCAGCCCGGCACGTACGGTGCGTTGTAGCCGCTCATTGATTTATAGCGGACGATGAAGTCTTTCAGGATTTTGTTCAGGGCATGGCCCATGTGGATGTCTCCGTTTGCATAAGGAGGTCCGTCATGCAGCACGAATTTCGGGCGGTCTTTCGTCCGTTCTTGAACAAGACGGTAAATGTCCTGCTCCTCCCAGTCTTTTTGCATGTCCGGCTCACGATTCGGCAGATTTCCGCGCATCGGAAAATCTGTTTTCGGCATTAACAGCGTATCTTTGTAATCCATTTCCATTCCTCCACAACATTTTTCAGAAAATAAAAAAAGCCCTCTCATCCCATAAGGGACGAGAAAGCTTATCTCGCGGTACCACCCTTTTAGAAAAAACGGATCATCCGTCTTTTCCTCTCGAACATCGTAACGTGATGGAACGTCCTATCCTACTCTCGGTTCAGAAAGGAAACTAAAGGGCTGATCTGCATGATTCCGGCCATCCCGGGCTTTCACCTTCCCCGGGTCGCTTTATAGCCTGTTTTGAGTCATGCCGGTCCCTTTCAATCGTCTTTTCATCTGAATTTATGAACGTATTATATTCGAACGGGCCGGAGAATGTCAAGAAAATCAGAAAATTATTCTTTTTCCTCAAAAACCGCGTCGACTTCGTATTCCAGCAGATGATCCCAATCATCGTTCTTCAGCAGGTCGAGCTGCGCCTCAATCAGCATTTGGAAACGCGTTCTGAAGACTTTAGACTGTTTTTTCAGCTCTTCAATTTCCATTGCGATTTTTCTTGATTTGGAAAGCGACTCATTGATGATGCGATCAGCATTTTTTTCTGCTTCACGGACGATCAGCTTCGCTTCTTTCTGCGAGTTGCGCTTTACGTCTTCTGCGGCTTCCTGAGCTACGAGAATTGATTTATTCAGCGTTTCTTCGATATTGGCAAAGTGGCCGATTTTTTCGTCCAGCTCGTTCACTTTCGCCTCAAGCTCCGTTTTTTTACGGAGTGCGATTTCGTAATCTTTTCTGACCTGCATTAAAAATTCATTTACTTCATCTTCATCATATCCGCGAAAACCTTTTGTAAACGTTTTGTTATGGATATCATTCGGCGTTAATGGCATATTGCCACCTCCATTTTTACATTTCAGTACGGTTATCTAGTTCACATTATAAAACAAATACGGCGCAGATGGAGAAAAAAACTGAAAAAACGACTCATTTTTGCCGTTCAAATGTAACTTTCCATTTGTCTTTTTTCGTTTTTCCGTCAACTTTTGCCAAACTGCATCGTCCGAAGCCGCGAATCGAGAGCATGTCCCCTTCAGCAACCTGATAAGACGGATCTTCAATGGCTTTCCAATTCACCTTAACGAGCCCGTTTTTCACAAGCGCCTGCGCTTTCTGACGGGATTGCCTGCTCATTGAAGCGCAGACGGCGTCGAGACGCAATGAAGAAACCGTGTCATCCCTTATTTCGACATCTGAAGCGGGAATGTGAAGAGCGGAAAGCTCGATTTTCTCAAGCTTTACCGGCGCTTTGCCCGCTTTGGTCAGCTGAGTGCTGACAAAATCGGCGATTTCACCAGAGACGATGAGCTGCACGGCTTCCTCTGAGAAAATCAGATCGCCGTATTTCTGCCGCTTTAAGCCGATCCCCATTAATGATCCGAGAAGAGAGCGGTGGTCAATGCTGACGAATTTTTCAGCGTATTGAACGTCAAAAGCCCGAAGCTCAAAATCATCCTGTTCAGGTTCCATATATTCAGGGTATAAAATCGCGCGTTTGCGCTCAGCTCTGTCATATCCTCCGAAAAACGCAAGACCGCAGGCGTCGCCGATAACGGCTTTTACAATCACCTGTTCTCTGGGATCTAAGAAATCAGTCAGCTTCATCCGATACTGGTCCAGGACAATCTGTTTCCATTCAAGCACCTGATCAATAAAAGGCCGCTCGTCTTGTCTGAAGTGCTGGTAAATATCGCTCATGTTCTTTCCTTTCTATGTAAAGAGGCTTGGCTGGTGCCAAGCCCGTATCAAACTGTCGCATTCAAGTATACATTGCGATCATGCGGTATAGGCCCCAAAGTCCCGTCGTGGCAAACCGAAGCACGATAATCGCTACAATCGGGGATATATCCAGCATGGCAATGGGCGGAATGATCCTTCTGAACGGCTCTAAATACGGTTCGCAAATCGCTGCGAGAAACCGTCCGACCGCCGTTTCTCTCGTACTCGGCACCCATGACATAAAGATATAGATGATCAGGGCAAACGAGTAGATGTAAATTAAATAACTCAGAACGGAAAAAATTTGATAAAGAATCATCCTGCTTTACCACCTCTGATGTTCGTCTTCATTTATAAGCTCCGAAATCGTGCCGGAAACGTCGACATTATCAGGCGTGCACAGAAAAATATCTGAACCGATTCTCTGAATGTCGCCGCCGATGGCGTAGACGGTACCGCTTAAAAAGTCGACGATTCTTTTCGCCTGATCATGCTGGATGCGCTGCAGATTGACGACAACCGCCCGCCTGTTCTTTAAATGATCGGCGATTTCCTGCGCTTCCGCATATACACGCGGTTCACTCAACACCACTTTAGAGGATTTCTGAACACTTTGCAAGCTTACTACGTTCTGCTTGCCCTGCGGCTTCTGAGCGTAAGCAGGCTGTTTATCTTTCTGCTGTTCATGCTCTTCCGGATGATCCTGCTCCGTTTCAATGTATTCGTACTCGTACTCCTCCTCATCCATTGAGAAAAAGTTTTTCAGTTTATTTTTCATGCTCATTTGTTTACACCCCCCGGTTCATTTCCGACTAATGAAGAGCCGATTCTGATAAAAGTTGCGCCCTCTTCAACAGCGATTTCATAGTCATTTGACATGCCCATTGACAGTTCCCGGCACGGTGCGTTTGTCTGATTCAGTTTTTGCACCTGATCCCTCAGATCACGCAATTGCCGGAAGCAGGCTCTGATCGTTTCTGTATCGTCTGTCAGGGGAGCCATCGTCATCAGGCCCTCTACAGAAATGTTTCTAAACTCAGAAAGCTCTCTGATAAAGGGGATGACCTCCTCTGTTTTCAAACCGTGCTTAGACGGCTCAAGCGAAGTATTCACCTGCACAAAACAGCGAACCGTATGCTGCGCCCGTTTTTCAATCTCTTTTGCCAATGACAGTCTGTCTAAGGAATGAATATAAGATACACGGTCAACGACGGCCTTCACCTTTCTGGACTGAAGACTGCCGATAAAGTGCCACTCCGGGCTGCCTTTGATGACTTCCTGCTTACGGATAAGCTCGGCATCCCGGTTTTCTCCCAGACTTGTAATACCGGCATCAACGGCCTCTTGAGCCCTTTCGGCTGATACGTATTTTGTAACCGCGATGACGGTAACATCTTCGGGGCTTCGGCCCGATCTGTTACATGCTTCGTTTATTCTTTCGTTTATATGTCGTAATTGATCAGCAACACGCAAGATCTTACGCCTCCTTCATTCCGATAAAGGACATCATGCGTCCCGTTTTCCCTTTGTCGCGGCGGTGTGAAAAGAATAGTTCACGCTCTCGTTCGGTGCATAAACCGCTGACTGAAATGTTTTCTTCCGGAATGCCGCAATGTATCAGAAGAAGACGGTTGACCTCTTTTAAATCAAGCTGATACTGGCCTTTTTCCGTTTCGCATATGGCGGATTCAGCCGTAAAAGGCAGCGCCCGCACTTCATTGATGACGCGGTCGTCGACTGTATAGCTTCCCGCGCTGATGGACGGACCGATGACAGCCTGAATATCTGTTAAACGGGAGCCTTCTTCGTTTACCCAGCGTTCCGTCATGATGCGTCCGATTTGTTTGACCGTCCCCTTCCATCCGGCATGGGCAGCGCCGATAATGGATTTCACCGGGTCATAAAAATACAAGGGCACACAGTCCGCAAAACAAAGGGCCAAAAAAAGATTCGCATCTTTCGTGTAGAGCCCGTCCGTCCCGCGGAATGCGGAAGAATAGTCTCTCGCTCCTTTTCCTTTATCCCCGGCTGTCACGCGCCGGACGCGGTTTTCATGTGTCTGGTCGGCGAACACCCAGGAATCCAGATCAGTACCGCATAAGGACGCTATGACTTCACGGTTTGTCACAACATCATGAGCTTCGTCCCGGACGTGCAATCCGGTATTTAATGACTCATACGGAGGATTGCTGACCCCGCCGTTTTTCGTCGTGAATCCGGCGATGACCTTTGTGTTAAGCTGATTCACACAGTTCCAGTCTTCTATCATGAGTGCCGAGGGGGTGGTAAGACTAAACGGGTGATATGTATTCATGGAGATCCAACCTTTCGACAAACATTAAAAAAGCGTAATTTCCCACTCATTTTAACACAATTTTAAGCATACGTTTAGCGGCTGATTGAAAAATGAGATAAATAAATGTGCCGGAAACATTGAGATTTCCGGCTTTTTACAAGTGAAGGGAGGATTACGCTCCCCCTTTTGGTTCATTTACACGCACTAAGATGACATCTTCCCCAATTTTAACTATATTTCGCCAAGGAATGATCATTTCCTCTTCTTTTCCGAAAAAACCGAGAACTTTTCCGCTGCCGCCTAAAATAATCGCCTGAATTTTCCCCGTTGTCACGTTAATATCAATATCACCGATGCTTCCGAGTTTTTTTCCGTTCGACACGTTTACCACATCTTTTATTTGAAATTCAGATATGCTGATCATCCGTATCACGCCCTTTGCCCGTTCTTTTTCCTATTATATGAACGGCCGGGCTGAACCTTGTCACATCGGGCAATCTTTTTTGCGGCTGCACCAGCCGAGGATAAATCTCAGCATGATTTTCGTATAGTCCATAAGCTCATCAACGGACACTTCCTCGTTTACGGAGTGGGCGTTTTTTAAATCGCCGGGGCCGTATATGACGCTCGGAATCCCGGCATGATAAAGCCACCCTCCGTCTGTTACGGTTTGGGAAACATCAATGACGGGCTCCTGTTTTTTGACGGCTGAGTGTGATGCAGCCAAGACAGAAACTGCCGGATGGTCCGGGTCGATTTTCAGCGCCGGGAACACCTCTCCTCTGTCTTCAATCATCGAAGATCCGCCCCATTTGAACACCGGCCTGTTTTCTTTGAGCCACAGATCACTGTCAGCGACACGATTAATATAGTCTTCGATTTCTGCGGCTGCTTGTTCGTGCGTTTCGTTCGGATAAAAGTGGACGGTGATCCATAAACGGCATTCATCGGCGACAAACGCTGCGTGTCTTCCGCCTTCAATGACGGCGGGGTTGATCGTATTGGTGCCGGGCGCAAAGCCGGGATAGCTTTTCGTTACCGCCCAGTGGCGCTCCAGCTCTCCCAAGGCAGCAATGATTTTCGCCATTTTTTCGATGGCGCTCGCTCCGAATGTGCCTCCGCCTGCATGAATCATATTGCGCCTCATGCCGTCATGAAATGTTTGTTTGCTTTTCAATTCTATCCAGCCGGTGATGACACCGCCCTGCCCTTGAATATGCAGGCTGCTCGTATCCGCGACAACCGCAAAATCCGCGTGATAGCCGCGTTTGCAGCATTCCAGCGTCCCCGCCTCACCGACTTCTTCTCCGATTACAGACTGTACAATGAGGTCGCCCGGAAGCTTAATGCCGGCATCATGGATCAGCTTCAGAGAGAAAAGAACACACGCCAATCCCCCTTTCATATCAGCGGCGCCCCTTCCGATCAGCATGCCGTCTTTTACGAGCGGCTGAAACGGGTCAGAGTGCCAGTCTTCGCCCCCGGCTTCTGCCACATCAATGTGTCCGTTTAAAATCAGGCTTTGATGCCTGCTTGAATCTGTCCCTTCTAAAACACCGACTACATTCGGGTCTTCCGGATACACATCCCACATATCGACCGAGCAGCCCGTTTCTTTTAAAAAGCCGGCCACCCACTTTTGGGCTTCTGCCGTATTTCTTGCTGGCGGGGCCGGAGTGGGAAAGGCTATCAGTCTTTCAGCAATATGTATGAAGTCGTGCCGCCGTTTCTCCGCCTGGTGTAACAGCATATCAATCTGATGCATTGGAAACCTCCCCTTTGGCTGTATCAAAAAACCCGTTCATTCATGAAATGAAACGGGTAAAAAACGGATCTTCCTCCGCTTTTTTCACCGCTTCCCTCCGCCGGCATGATCCGGATCAGGTCCGTTAAGGGTTGAGACAACGTCTCTCTCAGCCGCGTGGCAGCACCCCCAGGGTGAATTTATGTTATTTTACGGATGATGCCTCTTTTGCACGTGTTAAAAACGGGCGGCCATTGTTCCATAAGACATTGACAGGCATATCGAAAAACGCTGTAAGCCGCTCGTCAGAAAGCATGTCCCTGATTTTCCCGGAGGCGAACACCTCGCCCTGTTTTAAAAGAAGCGCCTGATCAAATACCGGCAGAATTTCTTCAGCGTGATGGGTGACATAAAGGATGGACGGCGCATTTTCTTTTTCGGCGATCGACGTAATCGTGTCCAGCAGCTGCTCCCTTGCCATAAAATCAAGACCCGTCACGGGTTCGTCCAAAATCAGCAGTTCCGGATCAGCCATAAGCGCCCGCGCAATCAGCGCTCTTTGTCTTTCCCCTTGTGATAATGTTTCATACCGTCTGTCGGCGTAACTGATGGCGCCCAAATCCTTCAGAAGACCGATCGCTTTTTCCCTTACTTGCTCACTCGGAGTTTCGTACAGCCCGATTGAGGCGTACGCGCCGCTGAGGGCGATTTCAAAAGCGGAGTCCGCGGCATATAATTTGTGCTGAAGACCTGCCGAAACAAGGCCGATTTTCCTTCTGAGCCTGTCACCGAGCTCTGTTTTGCCGAATTGATGGCCGAGCACCTGCATCTCTCCTGAAGTGGGGAAGTAATAAGAGCATAACATATTCAGCAAAGCCGTTTTCCCGGCTCCGTTTAATCCGTACAGCACCCAATTTTCGTTTTTCTCGACGCGCCAGTTGATATCTTTCAAAATCCATTTCCCGTTTCTTTTTAATGACACACTGTCCAGCTGTAAAATCATTGCAGTTTCCCCCGTTTACTTTATTAAATTTTCTAAAAACTTTTACACATTAGAATACATCACTTCTTTGCAAACGTAAACCATCGCATGAAAAAAGCCTTTAAACAAGGTTTAAAGGCTTTTTCCGTTATTGATGGATATTCTTATTCATTTGTTTAATGGCTGCCTTTTCAAGCCTTGAGACCTGAGCTTGGGATATGCCGATTTCTTCAGCGACTTCCATTTGGGTTTTCCCTTGGAAAAAGCGCTTTCGCAAAATCATTTTTTCCCGTTCGTTCAGTCTTCTCATGCCTTCTTTCAGAGCCAGCTCCTCAATCCATTGTGTATCCTTGTTGCGCTCATCGCTGATCTGGTCCATCACGTAAATCGGATCGCCGCCGTCATTATAAATCGGCTCAAACAGTGAAACCGGATCCTGGATGGCGTCAAGGGCAAACACAATTTCTTCATGGGGCACTTCAAGAACTTTGGCGATTTCCTCTGCTGTCGGCTCCCTGCTTGTCTCACTGATTAACCGCTCTCTTACTTGAAGCGCTTTATATGCGATATCGCGAAGCGACCTCGAGACGCGGATCGGATTATTATCCCGCAAATATCTGCGGATTTCTCCGATGATCATCGGTACAGCGTATGTTGAAAACTTAACATTATGGCTTAGGTCAAAATTATCAATGGATTTCATTAGTCCGATGCAGCCGACCTGAAATAAGTCATCAACATACTCTCCTCTGTTGTTAAACCTCTGAATGACGCTTAAGACAAGGCGCAGATTGCCGTTTACAAGCTTTTCCCTCGCTGAATCATCGCCCTCATCCTGTAATTGCCTAAACAGCTTTCTCATCTCTTCATTCTTGAGCACCGGTAATTTGGAGGTATCCACCCCGCAAATTTCGACTTTATTTCTTGACACGTTTTTCCCTCCCACTAGGAGCTGCTGTACAACGTTAAGTATCTCCTCGGGTGGGAAAAATATGCACCGCCATTTTACAGAAATAAACATCCGGCTGCGGCAATCCTTGCAGCAGTAAGGGCTGTCAGATGGAAAAAATTTTACACCATTTTGTTAAACTCTTTTCTCAGTCTTTTGATAATCCGCTTTTCGAGCCGGGAGATATAAGATTGTGAAATCCCCATCATGTCGGCTACATCTTTTTGTGTTTTTTCTTCTTCTCCGACAAGCCCGAAACGCAGTTCCATAATCTGCTTTTCTCTTTCGTTTAATTGCTCAAGCGCTTTTTTCAGAAGTTTTTTATCCACATTGGCTTCAATGTCTTTTGTAATAATATCATCATCTGTGCCGAGCACATCCGAAAGCAGCAGTTCGTTTCCGTCCCAATCAATATTCAGCGGTTCATCAAAGGACACCTCTGAACGGATTTTGTTGTTACGGCGCAAGTACATTAAAATTTCGTTTTCGATACATCGCGACGCATAGGTGGCGAGTTTGATTTTCTTTTCCGGATTAAAAGTGTTTACCGCTTTGATCAAACCGATGGTGCCGATGCTGATTAAGTCCTCGATATTGATGCCGGTGTTTTCGAATTTGCGGGCAATGTAAACGACAAGACGTAAGTTTCTCTCAATCAGGATGGCCCGCGCCGCCTGATCCCCGCTCGGCAGCTTTAATAAGAGCACCTGCTCCTCTTCTTTAGACAAAGGCGGCGGCAGCGCCTCGCTTCCTCCTATGTAATATACTTCATCGCTTTTCAGTCCGAGTTTCATCAGCCATTTATACCACAAATATGTCAGACGCAGCTTAAGTTTTTTCATCTTCCTCCCCCTTCTAAATACAATGCATTTTGAGTATGATGAATAACAGACTTTTCGTCAGGAAACATGTTTTACAGCCTTCCCTGTCAGCATCTTCGGATGAACGATTCCGTCAAATTCACCGTCCGCGGATAATGGTTTCGTGCTGATGCCGATCAGGCATTTTTCACAAGCGATCATTTCGTCTTTTGTTAAAATCGTGACGTAATCCGGCTTTAAACAGAGTAAAAATTGATTGTCCTGGCCGACGCCCCTGTACGGAATCAGCCTCAGCTTATCCGCATGGCGGAACGAATCATCAAGCTGCTCTATCACTTCAAGCGGACTGGCGGATTTGATGAGGTCCGTTTCCTTTTCGCTGAGAATCGGAGCGAATTTGTCAATGCAAAGGATCATGACCGGCGTTTTCGTCAGCGGATCATACAGCTGATTCCCGGAATCCACCAATCCTTTCGCGCGGATTGTCTGTCCGCTGAATTCCGCCTGCACCATGACAAGTTCATCGTACTGAATGGACTTCGTCTCGATGTCTTCAATTCTCTTTTTCGAAAAAAACCATATGGCCGGAAATCCGATAACTACAAACATCCAGCTGATCGGGTCGCCGAATCCGGTCTGGCTTGTGACCATTACGCCTTGCTGCACAATTGATTCTGTCTGCAGCAGGGAATGTACGCCGATCATTCCCCCGCCGACGAGAAAAGTCGCGAAATAAAAGGCGAACAAATTTTGAAAAAAGTATCGGAACCGTTTAAAGCCAAAAGCCGTAAGCACGATGACTACTGAAAACGCCATTTTTCCCGCCGGATGCTCCACAAAGGGAGAAACAGGCGTAAACATCAGAAGCACAATGGCTGACCCGATGAAACCGCCGGCGGCCACTCTTCTTTTTTTCACCTGGCGTTTTAAAATAAAGGCGGTCAATAAAAGCAAAAGAGAATCAAAACAAAAGTTCAACAGCCAAATGACATCCAGATAGATTTTCACATCTGACCCCTTTCCTCTTTTGTCTTACTTATCTGTTTCTCTCTCTTGTTTCATAAGTATAAAGCAAGCTCTGTGGGAAAGTCTGTCAATTAATGTTGAGGGTAAAGTACAATTTTTAAGGGATAACCGTTTTATTTGTCGAGGGCCGAAAGGGTTGATTTCCTATTGTCCCCTTCAACTAAAAAAGCGCTGCCGTGATTTGGCAGCGCTCTGTTTTTACTCATTGATATAAAGTTTTCCTTTAGCCGTCTGTCTCGTTTCATTTCCGTAGTCATCTCTTGCGATAACGTCAATTTTTGCTCCGCTTGCTTTGATGGAAGAAGTCGCCGTCCAGTAACCCTCATATCGTCCCGGAGAAATTTCTCTCAGCGGAAGCTCTGTTGCGTTTTGGCTCCCTGCCCAGGCGTTTGTCAGAGGCAGACGGATCACGAAGGAAGCGTCTAATTTCTTTCCGCTTGAAAAAGCGATTTTCACTGATTCTCCGGCTTTTAATTCCTTATCAGCTCCGGGAACCAATCCGGAAATGACGGGAGCATTGTAATTGACATCGATTACCGTCTTTTTCGTTGTTTTGTTACCCGCTTCATCTGAGGCCGTGACCTTGATCTCATTGCTGCCGTTTTCCAGAAGGGTTCTCGCTTGATAAGAACCGTTATTTACTTCAGCTTTTTTTCCGTTCACCTTTACCCATTTTAAATGGGCGTCGTGCACTTTTCCTTTTACAGTCACTGCTTCTTTATTTGTTTTATCACCGTTTGCCGGACTGTCAATCGTCACATCCGGCTTATCCTCATCCAGTATGACCGTGACAGGGCGTGACTCATCGGTTGACCCGCTGTCTGTCACAGATGCCGCCGTCAGCCGATTGGCACCTTTAGTGAGTGTGACATCAGCCTGGAAATTGCCGTCTGCATCTGCTTTCGTTTCAGCGGCGGTTTTACCGTTATTGGTAAGACGGACAGCGGTTTTTGGTGAAGCCGTTCCTTTCACCGTGATTGACTTTTTGTTTGTAAATGATCGGTCTTCAGGCGACGTTATCTCAGGCACAGAAGCTTCGTAGTCGACCAAAGCTCTGATCATAAAGTTTCCGTCTGATTTATCGGTTTTAGACCAGCGGCCGTCGAGGTATTGCCAGTTTCTGTTCGAGTACGGACTGCCGTCATCAGATGACAGGGCAGATGTATAAGGGTCAGGTTTCGTCTGGCGGAACACAAGATAAAAATCCTTTCCGACCTCGATTCCTTTTGAGCTGAGATCCACTTTGGTCCATTCTCCGTTTCGAAGCGCTTCAGCTTGGAACGGGCCGGCAATTTTGCTGCCCGGAGCTCCATCAGGGCCGGATGCATCATATACTTCTGCTTGAAATTCGGTACCTCCCGGATCAGGCCAGTCTGCGCCCCAAAATTTAAAAAGGCCTCCCGTCAGCATACCGTGTTCTTTTCCGTCTTTAAGCGTCATCTTAACGGCAGATTTGCTGCCGGCTTTAAAATATGACAGCGCGGCTTCTTCTGTCCCGTTATCATAGGCAATTTCCCCTTCATAACCGATATACGGCTTAAGCTTGACGTTTTTTTCAGCATCCCCTTTGATGTCAACAGAAAATTCGCTATTGTAAAAGCCTTTTGCCGCTACTTTGATTGTGTAGGAGCCTTCGTACGCCTTAAGCGAATATTCCCCTTTATCGTTTGTCACCGCCGGTTTAATTGCGGCATCCTCAGCCACATAAAGCGCAGCCCCTTTTACCGGTTTACCTGTTGACTGATTGGTGATGGTTCCTTTTAGCGTGCCGGACGGCATTTGCTCCAGTGTAAAGTCTGCCTGTGCGGTTTTGTCTGATTGAATAGAAACTTGTTTCGAAGCGGACTTAAATCCGTAAGCCTCGGCTTTCAGCGTATAGCTTCCCGCCTTATGTGACAGGCTGTAGCTTCCGCTTGCAGGGTCGGAATATACGGATTTCCCCGTCTCGGAGACACTGATTTGCGCTCTGAGCGGCAGGAGGTTTGTTTCACGTTTCACTCTTTTTCCGGGTGATTTCACTGCCGGTTTGGCCTGTTTCGGACTGACGGCTTTTTTCTTCAGGTGGCCGGGAGGTGTTTGTCTATTGTGTTTACTTTTTTTAGCCGCCTTGCCGAGAGGGCTGCTTGAAAGCCGGACATCATCGATATACCATCCGTCTTCATTGAGTACTTCGTCTGACTGCATATTAAACATGAGCTTTATGTTTTGGCCTTTATACACAGATAAATCTGCCTCTTCATCATTCCATCCTGCTGAATCACCATTGTAAACGGCCGCCTGCTCCCAATTTGATTTTCCTTCCGGCAGAACGAACACATACCCGTAATCAAAAAATTCTTCGAGCTTGTGCCAGCTTTTAAATTGTAAAAACAGCCGTCCTGTTTCCGGAACTTGAATCGGAGGCATCACCAAATTCATGTTGGCTGAATCGGCATAAGGGCCGGACAGATTCGTCGCATACACTTTATCTCCGGAAAATGCGGTGCCGGGCCCTGAACCCGGGGTACCCCATTCCCATTGGTCATGTGTCCCGTAACTGGACCAGCCCGCCGGCTGTGATTCAAAATCCTCTTTGTATCCCGCCGTAATGCTCGGTTTCACGTCAGCCCGGTACGTATCAGATTCTACAGAATGACCTCCGAAATCTTTTATGGTCCATTTATAACTTATCTTGCTTCCCGTTACATCCGGAATTTCCGCCTGGTATGTTCCCTTTTTTTCATCACCGCTTTTTTGAACGGCGGCTGTCGTTTTCCACTCTCCTTCATCAAACTGATAGGAAAGGATGACTTCAGTTACGCTTACATCGTCTTCTGCTGTAACCGTTAACGGAAGGTTTGCCCCTTTGTAAGCCACTGAGACCGATTCATGATGAAAGCTGGGCGGATTGTGATCTTCGCCCGCAGAAGAGACCTTGCCTGCTACGCTTCCGATTCCGTCCGTTACGGCAGAAACGGCATCAAAAGCGTTAACGAGACCGTGGCCGTAACCGTTATTCGGTGATTCCGGAAAAACGGAATCTGTCAGCTTTTCCGCGGTGCGCGTCAAAACGTCTTCCATTTCATCGACCGTAATAGAGGCGTTTGCCTGCCTTAACAAAGCCGCCGTCGCCGCCACATGCGGCCCGGCCATTGAAGTTCCGTCCCAGCCGCCTTCGTATGTTCCTCCAGGAATCGAAGAACGGATATTCACTCCCGGAGCCGAAATGTCCGGTTTTGTTTCATGATACGGTGAGGGGCCTTGAAGTGAGAAATCAGCGAGTTTCTTGTCGATGTCAGTCGCACCTGTCGCAAATGCTTCAGGATAATTGGCCGGATTCGCGATTGAACCCGGTCCTCCCGGTGTAAATAAGTCTTCATTTCCCGCAGAGAATTCCGGAAAAATCCCTGCCGCTCTCCACGCATTCACCATATCGCGGTACCACTCGTCCATTCCCGAACCGCCTGCCCAGGAATTATTAACAACATCCGGCGCCATCTCGGGATGCGGCGTGCCGTTTTTATCTTTAGGCGCGAGCACCCATTCACCGGCATCCAAAATATCGGCATCGGTTCCTCCGTCATCTGAAAATGCTTTTACTGCGATCCATTTCGCCCCCGGAGCCACACCGATTTGATTTGAGCCGTCAGGTTCTGAACCCGTCATGGTCCCTGTTACATGAGTGCCGTGTTCAAGATCATCGTAGGGAGCGTCTTTATGGGACACGGCATCATACCAGTTCATTTCATGATTCGGCGCTGCGGGATTTTCAGGATCGTAACCCCGGTATTTTTCCTTAAGCGCCGGATGATCCCACTGAACTCCCGTATCAATGGAGGCGACAACCGTGCCGGTTCCGTCGTATCCTGAGGCCCAGGCCTGCGGCGCATCAATTTGGCTGATATTCCATTCGATGCCTTCCTTTGCTTTGATCTCTTTTTGTTTTTTCTTCATTTGAAAAGGAGCTTTTGATTGTCGTTGAGTAAGCTGACGTTTTTCATTCGGAAGAACTTTTTCTACTTCAGGAAATGAGGCGGCTTTTTCCATTACCTCTTTCGAAGCAGTGACTGCCATTCCGTTGACAATATAATAGGAATGGATGTGATCAGCCTTGCCTTTCTTTTTTTGTTTTTCCAAATATGTTTTCAGATTCTGCTGCGCATCATGAGCCGCCAGTTTTAAAGAAGAAACGACGGCTGATCGCTTTTGATATTCGGTTTTTGCTGCGGAAAGCGATTGAGACTTGGCGTTTTTTTCTGCTTCTTTGACCGCTTTTTTCGTATTGGCTTTCTCTTTAAATTTGATAAGAAACGTGACTTTATCATTTTTTTCAAAACGCTTCTTGACTGAATCGGAAATCTTATGCTGAATGCTCTTAGAGGAAGAAAGATCTTTGGTGAAAGAAACTGCCCCCGGTGTGCTGTTCGCTCCGGCTGCACCCGGAAACAACAGTGAACTGACGACAATCGCGCTTAAAACGGAGCCTGTCCATCTGTTTCTCGTTTTTTTCTTCAATCGTATCCCCCCTTATTTGGTAACGCCCTATAAAATGTGTATCCCTCCTTCATAATTGGAATCGTTTGTCATTTTCGATGCTGTACGTTAAATGTAGACAATCTTCCATCCAGATATTGTCACATTCTGTAGAAAGCCGTATAAAACTAAAAAACAATCAATTCGTCATAGGTATAAAGTTTCTTTTTTCACTGTATAGATCATGGGGATAGGAAGGAAGACTGGCACAAAAAAGAAAAAGGACAAAACCATGTGGTCTTGTCCTTTTTTACATCAGCCGCGTTTGTTGCGGTTTCTTAAAAATGTAGGAATGTCGAGGGCATCATCCGCCGGCTGTGATGTATGGCGGTTCGCCGTGTTTTGATGCTGTGTTTCTTCTCGTTTCGGCTCACGTTTCGCAGCGTTTTGGCTTTGAGACTTCAATCCTTGGTTTAAAGTCGGGCGCTGCGGTTTTGAGTCATCTTTTTCCTGTTCGATAAAACCGGTCGCAATAACGGTGACGACGATTTCATCTTTCAGATTTTCATTGATAACTGAACCGAAAATCATGTTGACATCAGGGTCAGATGCAGAAGCGACGATGTCGGCTGCTTCCTGCACTTCGTAGAGGCTCAGGTTTGTACCTCCCGTAATGTTCATCAAAACACCTTGCGCTCCGTCGATTGCCGCTTCCAGTAACGGACTGGAGATCGCCTTTTTGGCGGCTTCAGCAGCACGGCTTTCGCCCGTAGCGATCCCGATACCCATCAATGCTGAACCTTTGTTGGACATGATGGTTTTGACATCGGCAAAGTCCAAGTTGATTAAACCAGGCGTTGCGATGAGGTCAGAGATACCTTGCACCCCTTGGCGAAGCACGTTATCAGCTTCACGGAATGCTTCAAGCATCGGTGTGTTTTTATCGACAATTTCAAGAATGCGGTCATTCGGAATAACGATCAGTGTGTCAACGGCTTCTTTCATTGCCGTGATACCGCCTGCAGCCTGCAGCTGGCGTTTTCTTCCTTCAAATGTAAACGGTCTTGTTACGACACCGACAGTCAAAGCGCCTAAGTCCTTTGCGATTTGCGCGATAACCGGTGCGGCTCCCGTTCCGGTACCGCCTCCCATTCCGGCTGTAACGAACACCATGTCAGCGCCTTTTAGCGCTTCTTCGATTTGTTCCTTACTTTCTTCAGCGGCTTTTTTGCCGACTTCCGGATTCGCACCCGCTCCGAGACCGCGGGTCAGCTTTTCCCCGATCTGCATTTTCACTTCCGCTTTTGACAGGTTAAGAGCTTGCGCGTCCGTGTTTACCGCAATGTACTCTACACCCTGTACTTCATTTTCAATCATTCGGTTGACCGCGTTATTACCGCCGCCTCCTACTCCGATTACTTTAATTGATGCTAAGCCGTCTATGTTTGTTTCGAAATCCAACATGCTAAATCCTCCTAATCTGCCGAATGACTATCAATCTATTCCCAAAACATGCTTAATAGTTTTTTCATTTTGCTCGGTTTGTTGTGTTCGGCTTGTGTTTTTTGTTTTGCTTTTGGACGCTGCTGCGCCTCTGGCCGCTGATGATGTTCTTCTTCGTGAGAGACCGCGATTTCCTGCACGGCTTCTTCCGGCATATGAAAGCCTATTTTTCTTCCCTGAATTCTGGCATTTCGGCAGGCAAATTGTATCAAGCCGACACCCGTCATATACTGAGGGTCTCTTACACCGATATAATTCGGGCTTGCAACCCTTACATTGTGCCTCAGCACTTCCTGTGCCAATGAAAGCACTCCGGGCATTGCGGCCTGTCCGCCGGTCAGCACAAAGCCGCCGGGCAGATCTGTAATTCCCATATGCTCAATTTCGGCTGCGGCAATCTCAAGAATCTCTTCCACTCTTGCTTCAATAATATTGGCAATTTCCTGCTGTGTAAAAGATTGCTTTTGATTCGTTCCTATGACGGTGACTTCAAATACTTCATCTTCTGAAGCCTCATCATAGAATGCATGTCCGAATTGTTTTTTTACTCTTTCAGCCTCTTCGGTGGAAGTGCGCAATCCGATCGATACATCTTTCGTGATGTTTTCGCCTCCGAGCGGAATGACGGCTGTCTCCTTCAGGTGCCCCTGTTCAAATACCGCCACCGTCGTCGAGCCGCCTCCGATATCAATCATGGCGACTCCGAGGTTTTTTTCGTCTTTTGACAAAGCCGCCGAACCGGCCGCAAGCGGCTGCAGGCAGATATCAGTAATTTCAACGCCCGCTCTCTCCACACAGCGAAGTAAATTATGTAAGATCGTTTTGGAGCCGGTAATCAGCGTGCCTTCTACTTCCAGGCGCACGCCGAGCATTTTTTTCGGATCGGTAATTTCGTCTCTTCCGTCAACGATAAACTGTTTAGGAACGACGTCAACGATCAGCTGCTCATGCGGAACTGACACGACCTGTGCCGCTTCCATTACCCTGCGGACGTCTTCAACGTGAATTTCTTTGTTTTCACTGGAAACAGCGACAACGCCGTTCGTATCTTGAATATGAATATAATTTCCATTAACGCCGACAATGGCTTTTTTCAGCGGAAAACCTACCATTCTTTCAGCTTGGTCAAACGCTTTTCTTATAGAATGAACGGTTTCATCTATATCAACGATTGAGCCTTTTTTCAACCCTTCAGACGGTACATTTCCCACTCCGATAATGTTAAGGGAATCATCTGTCATTTCTCCGACGATCACTTTTGTATTGGACGTACCGATGTCAAGACTGACGTAAAGTTCATTGTTGTTCATTCTATGGCACCTCCTCACATTTCGATCAAATTCTATTCTATTATTTGCGGAACAACAATACAATGAATGTGGCTTTACAAGTGTGTAACAAAAACAACAGCATCAACAAATTCTTATCTGATTTCTCACAATTTATGTTTAATGAAACTATTCGTTATATTCTATGTATATCCTCTTTTATATCGCATTTTTTTTATTTTTTTTAGAGACGGCCCACCTTACCGTAAGATTTCCTGTCACGGTGCCATAATGTGCAAACCAGATGCAAATATACCCGCTTTCCATTAGTCTACACTAAGATGAACCTCCAGAAAAGCTATAGATATTGCCAGAAACATCCAAAAAAAGAAGAAACAGGAGGAAAATTCCAAATGCAATGCTCATTGCAGAAGACACGCCCATTGCATTGAGAATTTTCCGCTTGTCCGGCAGCCATATCCCGGGCAAAAACAAACATAGTCATAATGATTCCGCTATCGGTTATATCGGCTGCCCCGCTGATTGTAATAGATTCTTTTGAATCACCTTTAAATTAGTTCTTTAGAACTATTAATCATTTTCTTTTTTCTTGCCGGATTTACCTTTGTTAAATTCTTCAAAATACGTAGCGACTTCTAAGTGGATAATCCCCTTTTTCCCGCCGTCCAGCTGGGAAACGATAGAAGGATAGGTCTTCATCCGGCCGGCAAACGTTTTAATAGAAGCGGTAACTACATACCCGTCGTTCATATACAGCTTGATCCGGTCCTGATCCATTTTTACCGGTGTATAATAGATTTCAGAAATCGACTGCTTTAGCGAACCGGAAAGCTTATCAAGCTGCTCCGCCATTTTGACCCGCTTTTTCGCGTTTGTCCAGTCAACCAAAATCGGGCCCGCGTCATCCGGTGTGACTTCGTTCGGCAGCACAGTGCCGTTTTCGAGCACTTCATAATACACATCATGTCGCTGCAGATACGCGATCGTCTTGTATTCTTCAATGTGAATGCTGACTTTGTTAGGAAATACTTTTGAAAGTTCCGCCTTTTTCACCAGCTTATTCTGCTCAATCTTTTCTTCTGTTTGTTTCTTGTTCAGACTCCAGAACTCGGTTTGTCCGTTATGTATATCAGAAAGCGCGTTGATCTCTTTTACAGAAACGTTTTCGTTTCCGGAAACGGTGACAGAAGACACTTTGCTGATCGGCATCTGCAAGTACACGATGATCAGCACCATCATAAAAAAGAGCACAATGAATGAAATCAGCCGGCGGTTTGCTTTTTGTTTCCGCTGCTCTTTGATTTTCGGAATCCGCTCTTCAATATTTACGATTTTTTCTCTTTCATGATTTGGGTTCACTGCCTGTCCACCTCACTAAGAATGAAACAGCTTGACATTCGTCTGATTGAAAAACAAACGGCATGCTGTGATGCCGTTTGACATTTGTTAAAAGTATATCACATGAGCTCATGTAATCAGAGAACCTTTTAACGATTCCCTCCGATGATTTCAACTTCTGTATGCATGTCAACATCATACTGCTCACGGATTGTCTTTTTCACATACTCAATCAGGTCTAGAACGTCCTTGGCAGTCGCTCCGCCGGCATTGACGATAAAATTCCCGTGCATTTCGGATACTTTCGCTCCGCCGATCTGATGTCCTTTTAATCCCGCTTTTTCAACGAGGTTTCCGGCATGATTCGGCAGCGGATTTCTGAATATGCTTCCGGCGCAGGGGCTTGAATACGGCTGAGTATTTTTTCTGTAATCTTTGTTCTGTTGCATTTGCGCCGTAATGGCTTCCCGTTCCTTCTGCTCAAGCTGAAGAACTGCCTCGAGACAGACGCCGGGGCGTTTTTTCTGCAAAACAGACGTTCTGTAGCTGAAATCCATCTCTTCGTTTGTCAGCCATTCGATTGTGCCGTCTTCAAATAAGATACGGGCTTTCACAAGAATCTCACTCATATCAGATCCGTGCGCCCCGGCATTCATATAGACGGCTCCGCCGATTGATCCGGGAATGCCCGCTGCAAATTCGAGACCGGACATTCCTTTTTTACTCATGGAAGTCGCAAGCCGGACGACCGAATAGCCGCCTCCGACCGTCACTTGATCACCGTCAATCTCCAAATGATCCAGACCCGCGCCCAGTTTGATGACAACTCCTCTTATGCCTTCATCAAGCACGAGCAGATTTGAACCGCGGCCGATAACCGTCCATGGCAGATCATGTTTCTTCACAATATCCATAATATCTTTGACCGCTTCCACACGGTTGGGGATGATCAAAATGTCCGCCGGACCGCCGATTTTCATCGTTGTATGGTTCGCGAGCGGTTCTTGTTCCAGCACTTTGCCGACTTCGCGGTCTCTTAATTCCTGAATTACGTTCTCCATCATAAACCTCCGCATTCCATTTGCTCTATTTTTTTATGTCTTCCATGATACTGTACAGTCTGGCTGCCGCATCCGGAACACCGAGTGATTTTGTCCGCTCACTCATGTCTTTTAAGGTTTCTTCATTCATGACGATTTTGTCCAGCGCAGCGATCAGTTTTTCTCCGCTGAGCTCGGTTTCCTTCAGTACGATTGCAGCTTCATGCTGGCTGAGCGCCTTCGCATTGACCTCCTGGTGATTGGCTGTCACATACGGGCTCGGAATAAGCACGCTCGGAATGCCGAGAGCGGTGATCTCCGCAATCGTCGTCGCTCCGGCTCTTGCCACAATGACATCAATTGATTGTAAGTACTCCGGCATTTGGTGCAAAAACGGTTTTGTCACCATATTATCAGCGGCTTTTCCGCCTTTCAGCTCAGCCGTTACCTTCTCGTAATGCACTTCCCCGGTAATATAAAGGACTTGGTAAGGTCTCGTTTTCAATTCTTCCTGCATCTCTATAACGGCACGGTTAATGGGAGCCGCGCCTCTGCTTCCGCCGAAAATGAGCACCGTTTTTTGATTGTCTTTCAGCCCGAACTCAGTTAATGAGCGGCCTGTCTTAATTGAGACGACTTCAGAGGCTCTCGGGTTTCCCGTAAACACAACTTTTTCAGCAGGAAAATGCGATTTTGCCTCTTCAAAGCAAATTGCCACCTTATTAACATATTTCGAGAGAAACTTATTTGTGATGCCGGGCAGGCTGTTTTGCTCATGAATGATCGTCGGAATCCCCATTTTTGCCGCCGCGTATACAACCGGACCGCATACATAGCCGCCTGTACCGATAACGGCATCCGGTTTAAACTCTTTTAAATATGATTTGCTTTTCGTCACGCCTTTTAAGAAACGCATGACGGTTTTTACATTTTCAAAAGAAAGTTTTCGTTTGAAACCTGTAATTTCAATGGCGCGAAACGGAATATTTTCCCGTTCAACAATTTTTTTCTCAAGACCGTTCTCTGTTCCGATATACAAAAATTCCACATCCGGATGCCGGCGCTGAACTTCTTTAATAAAGGCCAGGGCCGGATAAATATGTCCTCCGGTTCCGCCTCCGCTTACTGCAATACGCATTCGTATGTCCCCCTTAATCACATAGCGATAACCCTGTTTTTTTAGGACAGGGTTATTGATGTTGTCTGTTTTTTTATAGATAACGAATAAATCATGAGTGATGAGGCAAGATACAGGTCAATACCTCGAGTACCGGCTGACATTTAAAAGCACGCCGACCGCTGCGAGCATCAGCGTCAGTGATGAGCCTCCGTAGCTTAAAAACGGCAGCGTAATTCCTGTTACCGGGATCAGCCCCGTCACAACGCCGATATTAATCATGACTTGAATAGCTATCATAGAAATAATACCGATGGCGACAAAGCTTCCGTATAAATCCGGCGCGCCGAGGGCAATCCTGACGCCCCGCCATAATAAAATACTGAACAGCAGCAATATGAGCGAACCGCCGATAAAGCCGAGTTCCTCAGATAAAATAGCAAAAATGAAATCGGTTTGCGGCTCCGGCAGGTAAAAAAACTTTTGCCGGCTTTGACCCAGCCCCATCCCGAACAGTCCGCCCGGACCTACGGCATAGAGCGACTGAATGATCTGAAATCCGCTTCCAAGCGGATCCTCCCACGGGTTTAAGTAAGAGGTAATCCGTTTAATCCGATAAGGAGCGGACAGAACTAGTGCCGCAAATCCGCTTAAACCGATGAGTCCGAGAAACGCAAAATGAGCGATTCGCGCACCGGAAACAAAAATCATCACGATGCACGTGCCCACCATTACCGTCCCCGTTCCCAGATCTGGCTGGCACATAATAATAATAAATGCAGAAAACACGATTCCGAGCGCGGGAACGAATCCGCGTCTGAATGACGTAATATTCTTCTGTTTTTCAGAAAGAAATTTAGCCA
Source organism: Bacillus sp. A1 (assembly GCF_042296235.1). Taxonomy (NCBI): domain Bacteria; kingdom Bacillati; phylum Bacillota; class Bacilli; order Caryophanales; family Bacillaceae; genus Bacillus; species Bacillus sp. A1. Next base: position 1,572,610 of record NZ_CP141181.1, on the reverse strand, counting down.
GAAACGCGATCATCGCGAGTTTCATAAACTCCGAAGGCTGAATGCTGAACGCTCCCACTCCGATCCAGCTTCTTGAACCGTTCCGCACCATTCCGACTCCCGGAATCAGCACAAGCACAAGCAGAAAAAAACAAATGATCAGAAGCAGCTTCGACCATGTGCGCCATGTCCAATAATCCACATTCATAATGAAAAACATGGCAATGACGCCGATCCCCGCAAACAGCAGCTGCCGTTTCGCGAAGAAAAACGAGTCGTCAAATTTATAATCCGCCCATACCGCACTTGCACTGTAGACCATAATTAATCCTATTGTTAAAAGCAATAACGTAATGATAACTAATAACAAATCAGGCGCTGTTTTTTTAGTAGTCAAAGCAATCGACACCCCAAGCATAAGTCATTTAGGGCTGCCGATGAACAGAGACAAGCCCTTACTTAAGCATATGCACGGCATCTATAAACATGTCACCGCGTTCTTCAAATGTTTTGAACTGATCCCAGCTTGCACACGCGGGTGACAAGAGGATGACGTCTCCTTCATTTGAGAGCGCAAACGCCGCAGATACTGCTTGTTCAACATTATCGACACGTTTGACATGTTGTATTCCCAGCTCATTGCCCAGTTTTTCTATCTTCGGCGCTGTCTGTCCGAACGTCAGGACCGCTTTGACATTGTCCATATACGGTTTCAGGTCGTCAAAACCGTTGCCGCGGTCCAGTCCGCCTGCAAGCAGAATAACCGGTGCTTTGAATGCGGAGAGCGCTTTGCTTGTGGCCAAAATATTCGTCGCTTTGCTGTCATTATAAAATTTACGATTCTGGATCGCAGTTACATACTGCAGACGGTGTTTGACACCGGTAAAGCTTGTCAGCACCTTCTGAATCGCTTTATTAGACGCGCCCGCCGTTTTTGCCGCGGCTACAGCGGCCAATATATTTTCTAAATTGTGCGCGCCCGGCAGTACGATGTCATCAACAGGCAGAATCGCTTCATCGCCGAACATCAGCATTCCGTCTTTAATGAATGCGCCGCTTGACAGTTCCTGGTGAACTGAAAACGGAACGGTGCCGGCTTTTCCGCTTTCGGCAAGCCGCACGACTGTTTCATCGCTTTGATTCACGATGGCCGTATCACTCTCAAGCTGATGAAGATACACGTTCTGCTTGGCTTTTTCATAGTTTTCACGGCTGTGATGGTAATCCAAATGAGCGTCGAACACATTTAAAATCAGGCCGATTTCAGGTCTGAACGCATGAGTCCCCATAAGCTGGAACGAAGAAAGCTCTGTGACGATCCATTCATCACCGTCAGCATGATAAGCCACTTCACTGGCGACAGTGCCGATATTCCCTGCGATCAGCGCCTTTATCGAGTCAGCTTTCAGCATTTCATAAATCAGGGTCGTCGTTGTTGTTTTCCCGTTTGAACCTGTAATGCCGATGAATTTTGCATTGGTGATATAATACGCAAGCTCGATTTCCGTCCAGACCGGGATGCCTCTTCTTTGCGCTTCCTCCACCATGATATTTTCATACGGGATTCCGGGATTTTTGATCAGAATGGTAATGTGATGCTGATCAAAAAGTGACGTCGGATGCTCACCGCAGATGACCTCAATTCCTCTTTCTGCAAGCCTTTGGGCAGGTTCGTTCTCTTCAAAGGCTTTTTGATCATTCACGACGACGTTAACGCCTTTTTCATGAAGAATCGACGCAGCCGCATATCCGCTTTTCGCCAGTCCGAGGACCAGAAAGTTTTGTTTTTGCAAAAAAAGTTCGTTTTCCACTTATAACCACACCTCGATGTAAATTCCTAAAACGGCAAGCAGCAGTCCCGCAGTCCAGAATGTGACGACAACTCTCCATTCAGACCATCCGACCAATTCGTAATGGTGGTGAAGCGGACTCATCTTAAAGATTCGTTTTCCTGTCGTTTTAAAGCTGATGACTTGTAAGATAACAGATAAGGTCTCAATAACAAATACTCCGCCGATAATGACGAGCAGAATTTCAAGCTTCGTCAGAATGGCCACGGTCACGATCGCTCCTCCGAGCGCAAGCGAACCGGTATCCCCCATAAATACCTTGGCGGGATGGGCGTTGAATACAAGAAAACCGAGAACGGCGCCGACAACGGCAACCGAGAAAATCGCAACGTCATATTGTGACTGGTTCCACGCAAGGATGGCGAAAGCGCCGAATGCGATAGCCGCGGTACCGGACAAGAGACCGTCCAGACCGTCTGTCAGGTTGACGGCATTTGAACCTCCGACAAGCATAAAGAGAACGAGGATAAAGTATCCCCAGCCGAGATCGATTGACAGATGTGTGCCCGGCACCCTGATGCCGGTTGAAAAATGGCAATAATGATATACTCCGTAAAATACAATGGCAATAATGATCTGGCCGATCAATTTCTGCTTCGACGTCAATCCGAGATTCCGTTTCATTACTACTTTAATATAGTCATCCAGAAAGCCGAGCAGGCCGTATCCGATCGTGACAAACAGCAGAAGAAACATTTCCGCGCTCAGATGCGAAAATTTCTGCGTCATGACAATCGCCGTAATGGCGATGGATAAGATAATCATGACTCCGCCCATCGTCGGCGTCCCTGATTTTTTCATATGTGATTTCGGCCCCTCTTCCCTGATACTTTGGCCGAATTTTAAACGTCTTAAAAACGGGATAAGAATCGGAGATATCAGAACACTGATTAAAAATCCCATTATTATTGTAAATAAAATCACTTGCTCAAGCATTGCTCTTTTCTCCTCCCGTTTCGTTCAAACGACATACGTATTTATCATATTCACATTGTGTCCCCGTAATTCTTTTCATTTCCCTCATTCTAACACTCTTTCCTGTTTTACTTTTTATTCAGCTCAACAATAGCTCTACCCGCTACTTCGGCGTCATCAAAGTCGAATGTTTCATTGCCGATCTGCTGATAGGTTTCATGCCCTTTCCCGGCAATCAGAACCACATCTCCCTTTTTCGCGTTGGCAATGGCAAAAAAGATAGCCTGCTCGCGGTTTGCGATACTGTGATAGTAAGTGCCTTCTACCCCTCTTTCCATATCTCTTAATATGGCCAGCGGGTCCTCGCTTCTCGGGTTATCTGAAGTGAAAATCGGTTCGTCGGCAATCCGCACCGCAATTTCGGCCATTTTCGGGCGTTTCGTTTTGTCCCGGTCTCCGCCGCAGCCGACGACGACGAAAAGCTTGCCCTCTGTCATGTCTTTACATGTATTCAGAACGTTTTCCAGACTGTCAGGCGTGTGCGCGTAATCGACGACCACAGGAAACGGCTGATTATGATTCACCAGTTCAAACCGGCCTCTGACACCTTGAAGCTCTTCAAGAGCGCTTGCGATCGTATCAAACGGCAGTCCCGCTGCGATCGCTGTCGCCGCTGCAGCCAGTACGTTATACACGTTGAAGCGGCCGACGAGTGAAACCGTGATCTGCTTTGTTCCTTTTGGCGTAACGAGTTCAAAGCTTGTGCCTTGCGCAGAGATCTCGATTTGTTTCGCCATGACATCGGCATCGTTCTCGATTCCGTATGTAAGGATGTGCGCCGCCGTCACTTTTTCAAAATAAGCACTGGCTTTGTCATCTGCGTTTAAAACGGCCCGCTTCGGCTTTTCGTGGTTAAAGGAGCCGCCCAGCTGGGAAAACAGGAGGCTTTTAGCCTGTCTGTAGTCTTCCATCGTCTTGTGATAGTCTAAATGGTCCTGCGTCAGGTTCGTGAATACGGCGATATCATAATCGCAGCCGTGAACCCTGCCGAGTGACAGAGCGTGAGAAGACACTTCCATAATAGCTGTGTCAACATGCTCATCATTCATTTTCTTGAACGTTTTTTGCAGTGTGACGCTTTCGGGCGTTGTATTTTTGACCGGGAATGTCTCATCCCCGATTTTAATGTACATCGTTCCGATTAAACCGGTCTGCCTTCCCGCTTTTTTGAAAATCTCATCAACCATGTGCGTCGTTGATGTTTTGCCGTTTGTGCCGGTGATGCCGATAAGCTGAAGCTGCTTTGTCGGCTGCCCGTAAAACGCGTCAGAAAGAACGCTGAGCGCCCGCTGTGACCGGCGGACGATAATGACAGGAACATCGACGTCAAGCTCTTTCTCGGCAACGATGGCCGCTGCGCCGTTTTCTGCGGCTTTTTGGGCGAAATCATGTCCGTCTACCGTATACCCTTTTATACATACAAAAAGACTCCCTTTTCTCACTTCCCTGGAGTCCATCTCAATTGAAGTTATGTCAGGGTCATGAAAGTCATTTTGAACAGGTTCGGCCATTAAATATGTAAGCAGCTTTGTAAGTTTCATTGTATCAAACCTCTCAGAAATTCTATTCATTCTTTTATCATGATAACCGTTTATAAAAGTCAGAATGGCTTTTAAACATACAGTTCATATTTTAGCGTAAATAAAAGGATACATCCAGTTAATCTTAAAAGTTATCTTCTTTTTTTCTCTTTATGATAAGAGGCAGCCGAAAACAATCGGCTGCCTCAAAAAGACTCATTCTTCACTCAAGTAAACACGGATCTTTGAGCCTTCTTTTACTTTCGTTCCGGCTGCAGGTGATTGTTTCACAATTTTGCTTCCTTTTCCTGAGGAGTCTATATTCAAATTGACAAGCAGCGACTCAAGATCAGAGACAGACATCCCTACAACATTCGGAACCTCTATTGTTTTTGTGTCGTTCCATTGATATTTTTTCTCGATTTGATTTTTTCGCGGTTTGACGCCGAGCTCGGGCAGACTGTCTCTCATCATATTTCCGACAATCGGCGCGGCGACGGTTCCCCCGAATTGAATCGTGCCTTTCGGATTATCAACCGCGACATACACGACAAGGCTCGGGTCATCAGCCGGTGCAAAACCGATAAAGGAGACAATATGGTTGTTTTCGAGATATTTGCCGTCTTTAACCTTTTGTGCGGTACCTGTTTTTCCGCCGACGCGATATCCTTCCACGAAGGCATTCCGCCCCGTTCCCTGAGCGACGACGCTTTCTAAAGCATATCTGATCTGCTTTGACGTTTCCTGGGAAATAACTTGCCTTTTCGCAATCGGCGATTGTTTCTTAACGGTTTTTTTCGTAACGGGATCAACCCACTCTTTGGCGATAAACGGAGTATAAAGCGTTCCGCCGTTTATTGCCGCGGAAACGGCTGCCACCTGCTGAATCGGCGTGACGGAAACCCCTTGTCCGAAAGCGGTTGTCGCCTGTTCGACCGGTCCGACTCTGTCAAGCGGGAATAAGATCCCCGTTCCTTCCCCTTGCAGATCAATGCCTGTTTTCTTTCCAAAGCCGAAGTCCTTAATATATTGAAACAGCTTTTGTTTTCCGAGCCGTTCCCCCAGCTGTACAAACCCGGGGTTGCAGGAATTTTGAACGACTTCAAGATAAGATTGCGAACCGTGGCCGCCCTTTTTCCAGCATCGGAGGCGGGCGCCGTCGACCTCGGCAAATCCTTTGTCATAAAAGTGGTCTCTTTGCAAGTTTACTTTTTGCTCTTGGAGAGCCGCCGCAAGCGTAATAATCTTAAAGGTCGAACCCGGTTCATATGTGCTCCATACCGGCAGGTTCCGGTTGTAAACGGACGGATCCACCGATTGATAGTCAGCCGGATCAAAATCAGGACGGCTTGACATGCCAAGCACTTCCCCGTTTTTCGGATTCATTGCGACCGCAATCATTCCGTCCGGGTTATATTTCGCCGCTGCATTGTCGAGCTCCCTTTCTATAATCGTCTGAACCTTGGCGTCAATCGTCAATTTCATATCAAGTCCGTCTTTCGGAGGGGTGTAATCATCCGCTTCATCAGGCATTTTCTTTCCCTTGGCATCCGTATAAAATTTCACAGATCCCTTGACACCTTTTAAGTCATCATCATAATAAGCCTCCAATCCGAGAAGGCCCTGGTTATCAATACCGGCAAAACCGAGAACATGGGACAAAAAGCTTCCGTACGGATAATGGCGGATGCTGTCTTCAGCCACATAAACCCCTTTTAAGTCGAGCGCTTTGATTTCTTTCGCTTTTTTATTGGAAATTTTCCGCCCCTCGGGTGAGATTTTTTCTATGGAGGTTTTCTTAGTAATGTGTTTGTAGACCTTCTCTTCCGACATATTTAAAACTGACGCGAGAAGCTTGCCCGTTTTTATGGGATTTTGGATCTGGCGCGGTACGACAAAGACGGTCGGCGCGCTTTTATTAGTAGCCAGCTTCACGCCGTTTCGGTCAAGAATCTCTCCCCGCTCAGGCTCAAACGGCAAATTCCGGCTCCAGGAATCCTTAGCCAGTGAAGTCAGCTTTTCTCCCATCACAAATTGGACATAGCCTAATCTGCTGTCAATGATCAAAAAAATGATTACGCCAAAAAGCAAAACCAGTAATAAACGTTTTCGAACCGTTACATTTGAAACGCGCAAGGGACCGTCCACTCCTTATTTAGGCTTGTTTCAATTTATGCCTCAGCTTGGCCACATAGAACGGCGGCGCATAAAAAAGAAGCCCGCGGGCATCCGCGGACTTCTCTGTCCCGTTAATCAGGATTTTTAAATTTCACCTTGATCACGGTATTTTCTTTCAGTTCTTTGCCTTTTTTCACACTTTGGCTTGAAGCGTAACCTTCACCGCTCACATCAATGTGAATGCCTGATACTTTGCTGAATTGAAGCACTTCCCGTCTCGACCATCCGGACATATCCGGCATCGTCATCTTTCCGTCTGTTTTTAAGAAGATTTTCTGATTGGTGATCACATCTTCTCCAGCTGTCGGATACTGCTCTTTTACGGCAACATCGCTGCCGATGACAATCGGTGTGAGATGTTCATTTTTCGCTTCCTTCTCAGCGCTCTTGACCGTCTTATCTGTCAGGTCAGGCATCTTTTGGCTTTTCGTTTCTTCCTGACCGGAATCTGTTTTTTCCGTCGGTTCGATATTCAGGTAGTGGAGGCTGTTTTTCATCGTCGGGTTAAAGATTTCCGCGACAGGATCAGAGCTGCTTTGACCCGCTTTTAATTGCGGCTGCTGCACGGCTACATAGATGACGAGCTTAGGATCATTTTTCGGCGCCATGCCCATGAATGAAAACACATAGTTGCTCGTTCCCTTTAAATATCCGCCCGTCCCGGCGATTTGCGCGGTTCCCGTTTTACCCGCGACGTCAAATCCTTCAATTTTATAAGGTTTTCCCGTTCCGATGTCTGACGTCACGACTTCTCCGAGCAGGTTCCGGACTTTTTTCGCCGTATCGGCTGAAATCGGCGTGCCTACTTGCTCTGGTTTTGTCTGCTTGACGACTTTTTTCGTATCGGGGTCGACAATATGATCAATGACGTAAGGTTTCATCATTTTGCCGTTATTGGCAATCGCCGTGACGGCCTGAAGCTGCTGGATCGGCGTTATCGCCGATGCTTGGCCGTAAGCCGTAGACGCTTTGTCAAAATCATATTTGTAGTTAATTTTACTTGATACTTCACCGGGCAGATCAATCCCTGTTTTTTGATAGAGCCCGAATTTGTGCAGGTACTCATTAAACCGGTCAAACCCCAGTTTTTCGTTGGCCAGTTTGGCGAAAGCAACATTGGATGACCTCATGAGGCCGTCACGGAAGCTTGTCATACCCCAACCGGCGCCTTCGTTCCAATCTTTAACAGGTTTGCCTCCCACTTTATATGTTCCTGATTTATATTTCTCGTTTGCAGAAAACACATTTTCCTGAATCGCCGCGGCAAGCGTAAAGATCTTCATCGTTGAACCCGGTTCATACGCGTACGACACTAAGTCGTTGTAATAATTGGTGACGTTTCTGATATTCGGGTCGAAACTCGGACGCTGCCCCATCGCAAGCACTTTGCCTGTTTTCGGTTCTACGACAGCCGCCATAATTTTTTTCGGTTTATATTTTTCCGCTACTTTCGTCATGCTGTCTTCTAAAAAGGTTTGAATTTTCTGATCAATGGTTAAATATACATTGTCACCGTTTTTAGGTGCGGTGATTTTTTCTTTGCTGTTCGGAAGTTTCCAGCCGGATTTATCACTTTCGTAAGTGACGGATCCGTCGCGTTCCGTCAGATAGTTATTCAGTATTTTTTCAAGCCCTAAAGAGCCTTGTATCTCGTTTGTTTTTTCATTCACATCGGCATAGCCGAGAACATTTGACAAAAATATGCCGTTCGGATAGTAGCGCTTCGTATCTCTTAAGAAAGAAATACCCGGAAGATTCATTTTTTCGATCTTTTGTTTTTTCGCATAAGAGATATCGCGGCCGGCTGAACCGAATTCCACCTGCTTCGCGCCATCCCTGTTTAAGATGTCCAGAATCTTGCTTTTATCAAGATTGATAACGGTCGCCAGTTTTTCCGCCGTTTTCTCTTTGTCTTTGACATGCTGAGGATGCTTCTTGTCGGTCGTCATCTTTTTATCAAGCACTGCAATGAGCTTATATGTCGCCGTGTCCTCTGCAAGCACTTTGCCGTTCCGGTCAAGAATAGAGCCGCGGCTCGCTTCTATCGTCCGCTTTTTTTCGTGCTGCTCGGTCGCTTTTGTTGCAAGTTCTACACCGTTTGCTTTACCGGTTAATTGAATGTACGCCATTCTCCCGAGAATGACAAAGAAAAAGAGAGCGAAACAAATACTGAGTATCGCTGCTCCTCTGTTCATAAACTTATTTTTTTTCGGCATGGGTTATCATTCCTGTATGTTTTTCACTTTTTTATCTTTCAGATTCAAACCGTGCTTTTTGGCGATATCCATCAGGCGCTGCGGCTGGCTTAAGTCAGCAGCCGTCTTTTCGAGATCACCGATCTGTTTATTCTTCTCAGATACTTTCTCCTCCAGTTTTTGCACCTCAATATTGGATTGGTACGCCGCGTATGCCTTTGATACGATAAACATTGATGTGGAGAGAACGGCAATGGCAAACAGGACGAGCAGCACCTTTTCCCCGAGTGTAATGGAAGCCCTCTTTTTGACAATCACCTTTTTTTCGGGACTTATCACTGGCCGTTGTTGTTTTTCCTGCTGGTAAGCTAAGTTGCTCATAGGCTGATGACCTCCTTTAATGTTGTCATTTGCTGCCCGTTATTTTCGTTTCTCCGCAATGCGGAGCTTCGCTGACCGGGCGCGGTTATTTTCTTCAAGCTCCTCTTTTGATGCCGTAATGGGCTTTCTCGTAATCAGTTTTAATTCCGGTTCAAATTCTTCCGGTATCACGGGAAGACCCGGAGGCAGTTCGGGAAGTGATGATTTTTCCTTGAATGTCGTCTTGCACATTCTGTCTTCCAGCGAGTGAAAAGTGATCACAGACACCCTTCCGCCCGGCTTCAGCACCTCTATCGCTTGCAAGAGGGCCTCTTCAAATACTTGAAGCTCGTCGTTTACGGCGATTCGAATGGCTTGGAATACACGTTTGGCCGGATGACCTCCGCTTCTTCTCGCCGGAGCCGGTATCGCGTCCTTTATTAGATCGACCAGTTGGCCGGTTGTTTGAATAGGCGATTTTTCTCTAGCCTCTTCAATTTTTCGGGCGATCTGCTTGCTGAATTTTTCTTCTCCGTATTTAAAGAAAATCCTCACAAGGTCCTCATACCGCCATTCATTTACGACTTCTTTCGCCGTAAGGGCGGCCGACTGGTCCATCCTCATGTCCAGCGGTGCGTCATGATGATAGCTGAATCCCCGTTCCGGTGTATCAAGCTGCGGAGAGGATACTCCTAAATCAAATAAAATTCCGTCAACACTCGTAATGCCGTGTTCATGTAAACACTCTTTTAAATAACGAAAGTTGCTTTTCACCAGAATAAGCTGTCCTTTGTATTCGGACAATGTTTTCTTTGCGTTTTCAAGTGCTGTGTCATCTTGGTCAAAGGCGATCAAGCGTCCTTTTTCCGATAATTGCTGCAATAAATATGTACTGTGCCCGGCGCCGCCAAGGGTGCAGTCCACATAGGTTCCGTCCGGTTTGATATTTAAACCGTCGACGGTTTCACGAAGAAGTACTGTCTTATGCTGAAACATTTGTGTCGGTCCCACCTTTATCAGGAATGAATTGAATTGTCAGTTGTTGTTGTGATGCACGAAGATCCATTATATATCAAATCCAATCATGTTTTCAGCAATTTCAGCGAATGAATCTTCTTGCTCTTCTGTGTATTGTTCCCATATTACCTTACTCCACAATTCAATTCGATTGGAAACCCCGATGACAACACATTCTTTTTCCAGTTTTGCGTAATTCAGAAGAGATGACGCAATATTAACCCTTCCCTGCTTGTCCAGTTCGCATTCGGTCGCACCGGAAAAAAAGAATCGGGTAAATGCGCGGGCGTCTTTTTTGGTGAGCGGCAGAGCCTTCAGCTTTTCTTCAATCAGCTTCCATTCATTCATCGGATAGCCGAAAAGGCATTGGTCCAGTCCTCTGGTCAGCACAAACTGCTCACCGAGGCCTTCTCTGAATTTTGCGGGTACGATCATGCGGCCCTTTGCATCAACAGTATGCCGGTATTCACCCATAAACATGATAAGGACCCCCACTTTCTCCCCTAAACTCACCACTATCCGCCACTTCTCTCCACAACCTCATTTTACACTGTTTACACATAAAAAAAAACCCTGAACTATTCAGGGTTCTTTAAAACTTTATTTCAAAGTTTGACAATCTGATGTTGGTTTTGAAAAGAAAATGGCAGATGTTTGAAGGTTGTGAAGAATTTTGGACCGTAGCGGTTCAGATAATACATCACATTCCAAATCCGTTCCTGCGGAGCGCCGAGCGGTCTGATGCTGTTTTGGATTCTTTCATAGTCACGCAGCACAAAGCCTTCTTTTTCTTCAATTCTTTTCGTTACCGTCCGTTCTAAAAACAAGAGCTGATCTTGAATGAAAGCGGCATTCTTCTGTAAGAGCGGCTCAAGGCTTGAATCGACCTTCAGCGCTTCGTCCCTTGCGCTTTTATGGACAGCTTCAATCTGCGACTTCGCCTGCTCCATTACAGAAGAAAACTCTTCCGGAATCTGCTCTTCAAAATAATTGTCTTTCAGGTGTCCGGTGCCGTGTTCGATCGCTTCCTGAAGCGGGATATTCCGTTCTGAAAGCTTCTTTTCAATATGGCGCTCAAGAATCGTAATGTTCAGTCTCGGCACTACCGGCGTCATGCGAAAGCCCATTAATGAGAAAGCCTGCTTCAGCTCCCCCCAATAATTGATCTCCCCCGGTCCCGCGATAAACGCCAGAGTCGGGATGAGAAACTCCTGCATAAGCGGCCTTGTCACAACGTTATTGCTGAAACATTCCGGTTTTTCTTCCATATGGGTATGAAGCTCGTCGTTCGTCCACTTCAGGTCAAGCTCTTTAATCATAAAAACGCCGTTTTCTTTTTCAATTAAGAAACGCTCTCCCTCATGTTCGTAAAACAGATTGGCCTGATCTTTGTCCGATTCAATAATCGGGTGATAACCGGCTTCCCGCATAAAACGCTGCTGGTCTGAAACGGCTTTGGCAAGCTCATGATTGTGTTTTAAAATCTGCTGAAACATACCCGTTTCCAGCTTTTTAATCCCCGGATCTCCCGAATTCAACAGAATAAGGCCTTCTTCTTGAAACAAGTCGGCGATCAACAGCTCAAAAAAGTCCGTGAATGTCTCTGATGAGCGTAAACATCGCTTCACGTTTTGAAGGAGTGTGTTTGTGTGATCCGTTTCCTCAAAAGCAGCGAACACTTCATCAATCCAAGCCGCGCATTTTTCCTGATCAAGCTCGGTTTTAGCCGCCGATGTTTTTTTCCAGTACGACTGCGGCAGTTTCTGTTTCACCGGACCTTTATTCTCTGTTGACGTATGCACAAAATTGATTTCTTCCAGATCGTGATCTTCACCCGCCACCCAGAAAATCGGAACGACAGGAATCTGTAACGCCTCTTCCTGCTGTCTGGCAAGTACGATAATGGAGATAATTTTATGTATGGTGTAAAGAGGCCCCGTTAAAAGACCGGCCTGCTGGCCGCCTACAACCGCTGCGCTTTTTGGATCTCTCAGTTTTTCGATGGAGGCCTGCATGGCGGCGGAGTGAAATTTTTCGTGATAGGAGGATAAATAATCCGCTAATTCCTCTCTGGCAAACGGCCGCGAAGACAAGTCATGGAGCCGCTTTTGCCATACGTCCTCTGAATGAATATCATAATCAAAAAATGAAGACATGTTTTCTCCATCTATATAGTGCTGCACAAACTTATTTTGACTTTTGATGGAAAGTTCAGTTAGCTGCATCTGTCTGGAACTTCCTTTCTCCAATAAATAGTTAGGTTTCCGAAATGAGTATAGCATGTTACCGGAAAACCTCAAAAGACTTTGTTTCAGTTTCTTTCTAACGCTTTTATGCTGCGGTGTAAAAACGTGAGATGAACGGCCGGCAATCCGCGGCTTTCCGCTTCTTTTACAAGGTAGCCGATAATCGCATCAACCTCTGTCCGCCTGCCTGCCATGATATCGACGAGCATGGAAGAATGATTTTTTTCCGTCAGTCTGCAAACTTCGCAAACCTTGTTCCACGCTTTTTCTCTATCGGCGAGGCCAAGTATTGTCTCCGCTTCTTCAAATACGTTTCTCATATACTTTTTGTAAGCGTCATTTCTTAACAGCTCTCCGTTTTTCACGCGCAGCAATGCAGTTAACGGGTTGATGCATACATTTATGATCAGTTTTCCCGTTAACAGCCGATACCAGTCGTTTTCATCATATACGGGAAAATCGCGGTGCATGCCGGAAAAGATGCTTTTGAGCGTTTCCGGCCGGGATGCGCTGAATTCACTCCATCTTACGGCTCCCGCTCCCGTATGTTCAACGGCATGATCTGATATCTTTTTTGCTCCGTGCTCAACAGTGCCGGCATAAAGCGAATGATCCGTATGCCAATCTTTCATGTCGTGTATGTGTCCCATGCCGTTTTGCAAAAACAGCACATTCGTCCCTTTTATCGTCTCAAGGTCCCGCAGCACAGCACTGAGCTGGTGCTGTTTAACGGCTGCGATTAAGAGGTCGAATCCGGAAGTGATGCCCGTTTGCGCTCTGCATGCCGCCGTACATTCTATTCCGTCTTTCACAAGTCGTATACCGCCTGAGTTAATCGCATCAGCCTGCTCCGTCCGCCGCGTAATGACCGTTACCTGATGGCGGGACGATAAGTAGTAAGCACATAAAAGGCCTACCGCTCCGCCGCCGATAATTCCGATTTTCACACTGTCACACCCTATATCTGCATTTTTCCATATTATCATAGCAGAAGCCGCCGCAAATTACTTCAATTTCGTTTTGAGCAAAAAGACTGGCAAGCATATTATAGTTGGAATTTTCAATTAAAGCGTTTACAATAATGGTAGAACACAACAAAGGGGGAGTTTGTGTTGAAAATAGAGCGACTGCTCATCAACTTTAAGACACTCGAAGAATTTAAAAGGTTTAAGGAATACGGGATGCAGGAGCTGTCGATGCTTGAAGATCTTCAGGATAATATCATTGAAAATGACAGCACCTCGCCTTTTTACGGGATTTACTTCGGGGATAAACTAGTGGCGAGAATGAGTTTATATCAGGTAAACGGAGGTGCGAATCCGTATTTTGATCAGCGTCAGGACTTTTTGGAACTTTGGAAGCTTGAGGTTCTTCCGGGCTATCAAAATAACGGATACGGAAAAGCGCTTGTTGATTTTGCAAAATCCTTCAGAATGCCGATCAGGACAAATTCACGCATGAAATCAGCAGATTTCTGGGATAAGATGAATTTTGAGCCCGTTAAATATGATATGGCGCGTGATAAAGGAGAAAATCCTTATATCTGGCATCCCGATATGGACGGTGAAATGACATCCGGAGAAACGGCATAATAAAAAACCGGCGGGGCCGCCGCCCCCAGGCCGGTTCATTTTACAGGCTCTGCGCCGATTTTCTGTCGTCTTCTTTTGAATTGACCATCCTTCTCGCTCTGTCCATAATGTCAATTAGCGCTTTATAATCTTCTTCCGTCATCTCCAGCTTGTTTCTCAAGCTTTCATTTTCCTCACGCAGATCCTCGACTTCTTTTTGCAGCGCGGTCAGCTGTTCTGTGAGTTTTTCTTTTTCATGACGCACATCCGCTGCGGCCGGCGACTCTTTAAATTGCTGCAGAAACAAAATGACATCATCAATGGACAGCTCTTTTTCTCCTTCCGCCCTGCGGATCGGAGGCTGTTTGACGGTTCCCGGCATATTGGCGGAATGCACCCCGATCTGCTTTCTTAATTCCTTCCGCTGTTTTTTCGCCAGTTCTATCCCTGACTGATATTGTTTTCTGACATAAGAATTCCATCTGAACCCGCAGGCGGCAGCCGTTCTCGTCAGCGCTCTGCCGACTTCTTCAAAAGCGGAAAGCTGGGTCCCGCCTTCCCGAATATGCCTGAGCACCACTTCGGCCAGCAGCAAATCTTCATCTTGCGTCCACGCGTCTTGTCTCGTTATCGTCAATCGTATCTCCCTCCATATTTGCTCATTTACCTCATACATATGCCGCTGATAGATTAGATAGACTACTGGGGCTCACAATTTTTTCGGCGGAAGCAGGCCGGAGGGGCAAAAAAAAAGAAAAGCGCAGGAACCGAGATTCCCGCGCTTTTCTTCATACATTAATTGCTTTTAACATTTATGTCTTTGCCGTTGTATGATCCGCATGCTTTACATACACGGTGAGACAATTTCATCTCTCCGCATGACGGGCATTCTGTCATACCAGGTACATTTAGTTTGAAATGTGTACGGCGCAATCTTTTTTTCATTTTAGAAGTTCTTCTAAAAGGTACAGCCATTATTCCCACCTCCTTAAAGAGTTAAGATTCATCATCTTGTGTTAAGAGCTTTTTCAGATCCGCAAGTCTGGGGTCGATTTGATTTTTCTTGTCTTCCTCAGAAATCACTTGCCAATCCTTCCCCACTTGGGGAGCGGCTCCTTCTTTTTGTTCAGTTTCACAAAAGACTTGCATAGGAATTTCTAAAAGAATCTCTTCTTTTATGATCGGAGTTAAGTCGACGATATCGTCTTCAGCAATATGAACGTCCTCATCTTCTATATCATCCGACTTATGAAATCTAAACAGTTCTTTTGTCGCGATTGTAAATGGATACGGCACATCAACTAAAGTTCTTGAGCACGGCAAAACCATTTCGCCTGAAATCGTAAAGTCAAACGAAACTTGCTTGGATTCAATCTCCGCGCGGCCCTTCACCCGGACAGGAGAAATGCGGCGGATGTCAGAATTCAATTTTGTCAGCTCATTTAACTCAACTGTTTCATCAAATTCAAAGCTCTTTTTCGCCATTTGATGAAGCTGATAAATCGTCCATTTCATTTGTATCACCTCAGGAAAGCAACAAACATGATTATAGCTTTTCAGAATGTTTTTGTCAATATTTTTTCTTTACAGCATAATGCCGCCGTCATGCAATCGTTGACAGCCGGATAGGCTATGCATACACTAAACGAAACGGACTAAAATATGCACTTCATTTGCAAATGTACCACACGAAGCAAAACATAGCAAGAAAGGCGGGACAAATATGAAAGCAGTCGGCCTGGTTGTTGAATATAATCCCTTTCATAACGGACACCGCTATCATGCGGAACAAGCAAAAATCAAAACGGACAGCAGCGTCGCGGCGGCGGTGATGAGCGGCCCTTTTTTGCAGCGCGGGGAACCGGCCGCCGTCTCAAAGTGGGCCCGGACAAAAATGGCGCTGGAAAACGGCGTGGATATCGTCATTGAGCTCCCTTATATATATGCCGTACAAAAAGCGGAATTATTCGCGCGCGGCAGCGTTTCGCTTCTTCATCATTTAGGATGCAGCAGCTTGTTTTTCGGCAGCGAAAACGGGCGGATCGAACCCTTTATTGAAGCGTCTGAAGCGTTCAGCCGAAAGGAAGATGACTGCAGCCTGATTCTGAAAGAGGAGCTGAAAAAGGGTCTCAGCTATCCTGCCGCCGCCTCAAAAGCTTTTTCACACATATTCAAAGGGCGGGACATGCTCGATTTGTCCAAGCCGAACAATATTCTCGGTTTTCACTACGTTAGAGCGATACACACCTCCGGTTCCGCTATGAAGCCTTATACAACAGCCAGAATCGCTTCCCAATATCATGACGCCGAGCTTCCCGGAGATAACAGCCGGATAGCCAGCGCAACAAGCATCCGGAGAGCGCTGATAGAAAAAGGAACGGCGGCCGCAAAGAGCTTTCTCCCGGAAGCATCTGCGCGTCAGCTGGAGGCATACAGAAATTCATACGGAATATGGCACAGCACGGAAGACTATTTTTCATATGTAAAATACAGCCTCAGCACTCTTTCCGCTGAAGAATTGAGCCGAATCTATGAAGTGGAAGAAGGCCTTGAGCACAGAATTCTGCGCACCATCAGACAAGCCCGATCCTATCGCGAAATGATGGAACGATTGAAAACAAAACGATACACGTGGACGAGGCTGCAGCGGATGAACACGCACATTCTGACACGGACGAAAAAAGAAGACATGCATCGGCTCTTGCAGCCTTCAAGCGCTCCTTATATCCGTCTTCTCGGAATGACGAAAAAAGGACAGGCGTACCTGTCGGCAAAGAAAAAAGAGCTTACCGCACCTCTCGTCAGCAAGCTCTCTTCTTTCTCTCATCCCGCTCTGGATCTGGACATACTGGCGGGACGGGTTTACAGCCTGCCGATAAAAGAACCTGAACGCACATTGTTTGAGAAGCAGGAATTTTCACAAGCCCCGATCCGCTATGATGAAGACGAAAAGCGTTTTTTGAATGCGTAAAAAAAGCACCTGACTGTATCAGGTGCTTTTTACTTTCAGCTGATCCAAATAGTCAAGTGCGTCCTGCATGGTGTCGACAGGGACGATCTTCATATCGGACTTGATTGCTTTCGCCGTTTTTACCGCATTTTTGTAATCAGAATTTTCAGCTCCGTTTTGATTCGGCGCAAAGAAAATATCTTTTCCCGCTTTGTCTGCGGCGACGACTTTCTGATCGATTCCGCCGATCGGTCCGACTTTGCCGTCCACGTCGATTGTCCCCGTTCCGGCTATATTATAGCCTTTTGTTTCGTCAGGTTTTGTCAGCTGGTTGTAAATTTCTAAAGACATCATGAGACCCGCAGAAGGCCCGCCGATGTTTTCAATGCTGAAATGAAGATCCGGCTTCACTTTCACGTTCCGGTCCGTATATAATGCGACGCCGATTCCCGCTCTTTTCGGGTCGTCCGGGAAGGATTTCAGCACAATGTCAACGGTCTTTTCTTTCGTGTCCCGTTCAATGTGAAACGTTACTTTTTCCCCCGCTTTTTTGCTGCTGATATAATCAATCAGCTTTTCAGCGGAATCATATGTTTTCCCGTCCGCGCTGATGATTTTATCACCGACCTCTATTTTTCCTTTTGCCGGCATGTCAGAGACGACTGAGCTGGCATAAATGCCGTTAAATGAGTATTTCACCTGTTTCCCGGCTTTTTGATAAGCGGCAATGACCGCGTTTTCTTGGGAGCTTTTCATCATTTGCAGCTGGCGCTTCATATAATCCGAGTCCGATTCGCCCTCTTCTTTTATGCTTTCGTCAGGGACGATTTCATCGTAAGGATGCACTTTCGCCCAAAGATATGTATACGGATTGGCGGGGCCTACTTTGACAGTCATCAAGGAAAGGCTTCCTTTTTCAGGATAGCCTCCGTCCACCTTAATCAGCGGTCTCAGCTCTGATGCTTCTCCCGGCTGTGTGATGTAATACGGAAGCTTAATAAATGTAACAGCGATTAATAAGATCAGGATGATAAACACCCAGCGAAAATGTTTTGCTTTCATATGAGTTAGCCCTCCCAGTTCTCTATTTCTTGTTTAATCCGGCCGATCATCCGGTCTGCGGCTTCTTCGCCCGCTGTGATCATATGATCAATGTTGGCAAAAGAACTTGAGCTGAATGATTCAAGAGAAGGGCGGATCATGACGTCTGCGGCAATGGTCTGGTGACGGACCAATTCATTTTGCAGTATATCCATACTTTGCATGATTACATCAAAAATATGTGCCGCCTTTTCCGTTTTTTTCACCCGGGATACGTCAGAGGCGATGACGATATCAGCACCCATATCTTTTACGGCGGAAACCGGGATTCTGTCGACCACCGCGCCGTCGACTAACATACGTCCGTTCATTTTTTGCGGGACGAAAACGCCCGGTATGCTGATGCTCGCACGGACGGCTTCGGACACTGAACCTTTCGTAAAAACGAGTTTTTCGCCGGTCTGAAGGTCGCAGGCCACGATGCCGAGCGGGATCCGCAGTTCTTCTATCGGCTTGCCGTACGTATAGGCATGAACGAGCTGCCTGATGCGGTCTCCTTTTAAAAAACCAAGCCTCGGCATCGTATAATCCGCGTACAGCCGCCGCTTAAATGCTTTAGCGACTTTTTTCATCGTGGCCACGTCATGCCCGGCCGCATAAAAGCTCCCGACTAATGCTCCCATGCTGCTGCCGGCAATCATATCAATTGGAATCTGATGCTTATGTAAACTGGATAACACTCCGAGATGAGCGATGCCTCTTGCCCCTCCCGAACCTAACGCTAACCCGATTGTAGGTTTGGCCAACGCGACGAACCCCCTAATAGACATCCTATACATGAATTCTATGGTCTAAATTGAACCCCTATGCTCGTATATTAGTACAGGATGACAAATAGGTACTTGCCCGGCCGCCTTTAAGGTCTGTTCTATATTTTATCATGATATAAATGTCAGTGTGCAATTTTAGCATCGGGGAGGTAAGAATGAATTTGTCTAAGTTTCATACATTTTTGATTTCATTGTTTTTCATTTTTTTAACGGCGACGGTTATTTCACACCCTCAGGCCTCATTCGAAGCCTCCAAAACCGGTCTTTCCATGTGGTGGGAGGTAGTTTTTCCTTCATTGCTTCCGTTTTTTATTCTATCTGAGCTTTTAATCGGATTCGGCATTGTCAAGTTTGTCGGCCTTTTACTCGAACCCTTTATGCGTCCCATTTTCAGAGTGCCCGGGGTCGGCGGATTTGTACTGGCTATGGGCATGGCTTCAGGCAATCCGGCCGGCGCGAAGCTGACTGCACGGCTGCGCCAGGATAAACAAATCTCCAGAGTAGAGGCTGAACGCCTCGTCTCTTTTACCAATTCATCCAATCCGTTATTTATATTCGCTGCTGTGGCAGTCGGCTTTTTTCATAACGCGTCTCTCGGCATTCTGCTGGCATCGGCTCACTATCTCGGAAACATCGCCGTCGGCCTGACGATGCGTTCATACGGACGGAAAGAAGAAGCGGCGTATACTGGTAAAAAGACGATCGCTCTCCCTTCTCTGAAGGAAGCATTTCTGGCCCTCCACAAGGCGCGGCTTTCGGAAAAGCGGCCGCTCGGAAAAATTTTGGGCGACGCCGTCACCTCTTCTGTACAAACCTTGCTGATGGTGGGCGGTTTTATTATATTGTTTTCGGTTTTCAGCCGGTTATTATCAATCGTACAAGTCATGGATGTGCTTTCTGTATTTACAAACGCGCTGCTTTCGCTTTTTCATCTTCCGGCAAATCTGGACATCCCTCTTATCAGCGGGATGTTTGAAATTACACTTGGGAGCAAACTGGTCAGTGAAGCTGATGCCGACTTGCTGCCGAAAGCCATGATTGTGAGTTTTATTCTCGGGTTCAGCGGCCTTTCCGTACAGGCCCAGGTAGCCGGCATTTTATCGGAAACAGATATCCGCTTTAAACCATTTTTCGCGGCGCGTATCCTTCAGGGCATTTATGCCGCACTCTTTATTCTCTTACTGTGGAAGCCGCTTTACCTTGCATTGGACGAACCTTACCAGTCCGTATTCCTCCCTTTCCGCGATCAGGAAGCGGTATCTGCTGCCGTCAGCGGATGGAATACACTTGTTGAAACCGGACCCGCCATCACGCTGACAGCTCTCGCCGTATACGCATTGATTTATTGTTACAGGCTGTCAGCACGGACAAAAAAAGGATGAGACGCCAATCAGCGCTTCTCATCCTTTAAATTTCTGCTTCAGCGCCTGTTCAACTTCCGGAGGAACAAACTCTGAAACAGGCCCGTTATATTTTGCGACTTCTTTTACGATGCTTGAACTTAAAAAAGAATACTGATTGTTCGTCATCATAAAAAAAGTTTCTATTGATTCGTCGAGCACGCGGTTGACGGAAGTCCCCTGCATCTCATATTCGAAGTCAGAAACGGCTCTGAGCCCCCTGATAATCGCCTTCGCCCGCTTTTTTTTCGCATAGTCGATTAACAGTCCCTGTGACGTCTCGACCGTAACATTCGGTATGTCTTTTGTCACTTCTCTTAACAGCTCACATCGTTCCTCAACTGTAAACAGCGGCTGCTTAGAAGAATTATTGAGCACGCATACGTACACCTGCTCAAACACGTTTGCCCCCCGTCTGATAATGTCCAGATGTCCGTAGGTAACGGGATCAAAACTTCCGGGACATACAGCTATACTTGCCACATCATTACCCCCTATTTCGGTATATCGTCACTCCTGTAAGCCCGTAAATTTCCCTTCTTGTTACGGAAAGCGCGCCGACGGCTTCAGGAAGCGCAACGGCTTTATCATGCTCGGCTACGACAAAACCGCCTTCATTCAGCATGTTCTGCTCATCAATCATTTCGATAAGCGCTTTCAGCTTTTGTTCCTTATACGGAGGATCTAAGAAAATTCCGTCAAAACCTTTTTCCCGTTTCGCCGCGGCATAGAGGGCCCGCTCTGCATCATTGCGGTATACTTCCGCTGAAGACAGCAGATCAAGCGCTTTGATATTCGCTTTTACCGTTTGGATGGCTTTGAAATCACGATCCACAAAGATACAGCGGTCAAATCCGCGCGACAGCGCTTCAATCCCGAGACCGCCGCTCCCCGCAAACAAATCCAGCCCCGTTCCTCCGTCAAAATACGGGCCGATCATATTAAAAATAGACTCTTTTACTTTATCCGTCGTCGGCCTTGTTGATGTGCCCGGCACAGCCTTTAAGGCTCGTCCTTTTCTTGAACCGGAAATTACTCTCATTATTCACACCACTTTTTCTGAAAACTTTGATGTTTCTCATCGGCTGAGCCGTTATGTATCAAAACAATCCCTATCTTATCATAAAGCATTCTTTCAAACAATGAACGTGAAACCGTGTATACATATTCACATTCCTGTCAAGACTAAGTGTAACAGCATCAATGAATGATGTTGTTGCCAACCGCGGAGAAGACTTACGTTTCCCCATAAGTTCTTCCTCCGGTTTCTCCTCTCCCTTTTCCTTCTCCTTAACTTGTTAAGGAATAGAAGGACCCCGCAGGTATCTGCGGGGATTTTTTTATATGCCGATTTTATAATCGTACTCTTTCGCTTTATCAAGCTTTGATTCAAATTCCAGCTTTAAAAAAGGTTTATAAGAAGGCTCTACCTTCTTCACATATGAATAAGAAGAAATCTTTTCCATTGTTTTTTCGATTAGGTCCATATCGCAATACAGCACAACGTATTTCAGCCGCTTGGAAACATAATGAACGTTGCCGAATTTTCTCAGCATTTTGCTGTGTTTTAAAGAATGCAGATATACGATTATGCCTTGGCGCTTATTTTCCATCATGATCACCCGCCTGACTTTCTGTTCATTTTATGTAAAAGACGAGACGGCCGTCTCGTCAGGAAACTTTGCATCCGCAGCCGCCGCCGGAACCGCACCCGCCGCCGCAGGATGACAGGCCGTCAAAATAAGGATTCCCCGTCGGAACTTTTACATGCTCCGAGACGGCCGTTCCGAGTTCAATGCTGATCTCGTCAAGCAGCGACTGAAGCTCAGTCTCCGCTTTTTTAAATTCGGCCACCTTATCGTTTAAATCCAGTTCCCGCTTCATTTCTCTCATTTTGCGGGAAATCTCTCTATAATCAGGATGGTATTTGCCAAAGCGCTGCACATCCTCATACTGCTCTTTAACGCTCATAAAAGAACGAATGATCCGCCCTGCCTC
This sequence comes from Bacillus sp. A1, assembly GCF_042296235.1. Classification (NCBI taxonomy): domain Bacteria; kingdom Bacillati; phylum Bacillota; class Bacilli; order Caryophanales; family Bacillaceae; genus Bacillus; species Bacillus sp. A1. Next base: position 1,550,500 of record NZ_CP141181.1, on the reverse strand, counting down.
TTCATCTTCACGGAGACGCTTGTAACAATCGCGGTAATTTTCAGCCGTCTCAGACTGCAGAATCATGCCGGCAAGCTGCTCCGCTTCACTTTGAAGCTTGACGGACTCAATTGTTGCATACATAAATACGCACCTCCAGTTGCTAGTTTACCATGAAACCACCCAATTGGAAAATGCGGCGTTTAAACGCTTTTTAATCCTGTGAACGCATGGCGTGAACCATCTGCATCATCATCTGCGCCATTTGAATCCCGTTTGAGAATTGGCTTACCCGATGCGGTATCGTCTTTTCATAAAAATTCATCATGTCAAGCTGAAAGGAATTGAGATCGTCCGGTTTTCTCGCAAGTCTGCGGTACCAGACGGGACGCTGCCGTATAAACCGTTTCCGTTCCTCATCTGCGGATATGAATTCCTGAACCTCTTTTCGCATACATGATCCCCTTCTTTAATCCTTTCTGAACGAAAAAGGATGTTGTCCGGAGCCTTGCCGGGGCTGCTTCGTGCTGCTCCCCGAAAATTGGCTTAAAAGGCTTTGCAATGATGAAATGGACTGGCTCATTTTATTGATCTGCTCATTCATTTGGTTGATATCCATCTTTTTGACGGCAGTGACCATTTTTGAAACGAAATCGTTTTTTTCAGCTGGTTCCTGTTTGGTTTCCGCGTCGGAAGAAGGCTGAACGGCCTCGTCTTTAAAAGGGTCCCATATCGGATCATCCTCGCCCAGAAGAACCCAATTTTCATAGACTTCCTGCCAGCTCCTTTGTTCCTTGCGAACATTTTGGATCAGTTTGGGATGCTTTTTTACGAATTGTTTAAAATCATCGATTGATTGCCGTGATTGCTGATTCGCCACAATTCTCACCCCCTCCGAAAAGTTTTGCCTGCTATAATGTATCGGTTCATTCGCCTTAATGTTCGCCTAAATTGCGAAAAAAAGCAGGTATATATTTTTCAGCAGGAGCGCCGCTCGCGAAAAAACATAAAAAAACCGCGGGGGACGCGCCCCTCTGCGGTTTTTTACTGCCAAGGCTTAATGAAGTTTTGCGTATAATACTTCCGGTCCACGCCGACACCGAGGTGCGTATAATCCGGGCTTAACAGCGCCTTTCTGTGGCCTTCGCTGTTCAGCCAGCCCTCCACGGCGGCAGGACCGTCCACATAGTTGTAGGCAATATTTTCACCGGCCTCCCGGTATTTCACATCGCCTTTTTCTAAGCGGTCCTTCAGAGTCCCGTATTTCTTTGAGACGTGAGAGAAATACTTGTTATCCTTCATGTCCTTGCTGTGGCCGAATGCCACTTTTGCGGCGCCTTCGTCCCATTTCAGCCTTGCCAGTCCGTGTTTCACGCGGATGACATTTGTAATGTCGAGAATCTGCTGCTCACTCGCTCGTTCAATGTCGTTCCATTTTTCATCAGAAACTGGCTCGGGTTCTGTCAGCTTTCCTCTGTACATGACTTCATACGGCCTTTGTTTCACAAGTGTTTCCGCATCAAATGCCCTGATGCTTGACAGATTCCCGTCAAATTTGTCCATGTACAGCTGAACATACATTCCGCCTATCTTGACGGTGGGACGGGTATTGATATCTTCTTCAGAAAACTCGAACCGATACGTGTTTCCCTTGTCAGTCACATTGACAAAAGGAGAAACCTGCGTCGTTTTAAAAACTTCGCCCGTCGATTCGCCGATCTTAAACGGTTTTGCGTTGATGCCGCTTCCCGAAGCGTACAAAGTCACGGCTTTATCATTCAAAATACCGACTTGTACGTATTGGTCTTTCCCCTGGTTGTACACCCACCACTCGTAATCGTAGGCAGAAGGATCTTTCCGGGACGGTTCCCCAAGTTTCTTTTTCACATCGGCGGCAGATTTCCCCATGAGAGAAAGCAGTCCGGATGACGGCATTTTCAGCCGTTTTCCGCTCTCTTCTTCATTGGAAACCTGAGGCTCCTCCTGATCCGTCTTTTTCTGAGGAGCCGATCCATATTGTATAAACAGAACATACGCTCCGTAAATAAGCAAAAGGATAACGAGAGCCCTTGCGATATTTTTCAACCTCTCACCCCCATATGTTCAAACCGTTCTGTTTTTGTTTACTCTTATACAGTACAGCCTATTTGCATCGTCCGTGATTTATGTTTAATGGATAAACCCCTCCGGACCGCCGTCTTCAGAAATGTCAGACAGCGCCCGGCCTGCTTGCTCATTTGATTGCTCGGCCAACGAAAGATCGCCGAGCGTAACAATGCCGACCAGTTTTTTATCCTTTGTGACGGGAATTCTTCTGAGCTGATGTTCAGCCATCAAATGGAGCACCTCCTCCACAGAGGCGTCTTCTTCTGCACTGATAACCCGCTCTGTCATTGCGTCGGTTATTTTTTGAGAGTTCGGCTTTTTTGAAGCAATTCCCCGTAATACGAGATCTCTGTCTGTCACGATCCCGACAAGGGTCGCGCCGTCTTCATCCACTATCGGAATGGCGCCGACATCCGCGTCTTTCATCTTCACCGCAGCTTCATATACATTATCTAATACTGTACAATATTGCAAGTCTGACGTCATGAGCTTATTGATCTTTGTCATTGCGGAATTCCTCCTTTTTCTGCTACTATTGTCGTCAAATTTTTCTTTTTGCATACTTTCACCGTATGAATCATTGAAAGTGTAACGCTTTCATACTATGATTGTCAGGAAAGGGCATTTTTAAAAGGAGGGGGAAGGTTTGAAGTTTGAAAACAGCGGTCTTGAAGGGGTAACAGCGGAGCTCAGCCGCTTGAATGATCTGATGGAAGGTAAAGGGCTCATTCTGGCTGGACAATGGGATTATGAAAGAGTGACTTACGACAAAAAGTTTTCAGTACCTGAGGGGACATTTTATCTGCGGATTCAAGGAACGGCAAAAGAGGGCGATGTCGGCGGCAGCCGGGCCGTGATTCAGCTGAAGGCCCCTCTTTTAGGAAAGCATTATTATCCGCACGGCGTAGAATACGGCAGTGCTGAAGAATTTCCGGAACATGTCGTCGCTGAAAGCAAAGCTTTACTGCTTGAATTGGAAGAGTCATTAAAAACAGTGCAAATGTAATAAAAAAGTACAGCATATTCTGCTGTACTTTTTTTATGAGACGGTATGCTCGATATACGGCGGCTCTGACAGCGTATCTTTTTCCCGTTCCGTTCTGACCCACTGAAAAAAGATGACAGCCAAATATGTTCCGTAGACCGCCTCTTGAATGATTTTCATCAGCACTGCCCCAAGCTGCTGATCTTCCAGAGGAGGCAGCGTGTTAAACATCTCCGGTCCGGATAAAGGAATCTCCTCCAGCAAATCTAAAGGAACGCAAAGCTTCATTGCTTCGGCCCAAGCCGCCGGATCTGTATACGTGGCATACATGGGCGCCCCGCTGAACATAATGAGCGCGCAGGCCGGCGTTAACAGAATCCCGTCTGCCATAATATACCCCAGCTTCATTAAACCGCTGAGACGGGGCAGACCGTCCACCTTATGCACAAGCGGCCACCACATAAAAAACGCCGTTACAAAGATGAGTCCGTTCATCAGCGTGTGATACAGCGAATCCGTTTTGACGAAATCAAATATAAACGGGATGTGATACAGTGAAAAAATACCGTTAAACAGCACTAATGCGATAAGCGGCATTGAAAAGAACGAAAACAGCGGCTTTACGACAGGACGGAAGATCAGTTTTTTCCATGCCCAGCCGGGAATTCCGGAAATCAACAGCGGCGGTACGACTAAAAACAGAACCGCCATCTGCGTCATATGGGCACTGAACATCACATGGCCCAATAAATCAACCGGACTTCCCGCAGCCGTGTAAAAAAATAGCGCGGAAAGCACAAACAGCACCTTCTCCTTAGCGGCCACACGTCCTTTATGCCGGCTGCACCAGTAAAAGTAAATACCTGTTATCACGGCAGTTATACAAAACAGATACGGGCTCCACATTGCGCGAAACCCTAACATTTCCAAATTAATCAAATCTCTCACTCCCCGCCGTCCCGATTACCACCAAATAATCGTGACAAATGCAAGCACGGTGATAAACGCGACAAATATTCCCGAATACAGAAATAATGACGGCGCTTCATGCCCCTTCTGGCTCATATGCATAAAGTAAAACAGCTGAAAGATGACCTGGATGACCGCAAGCAGGATCAGAAACGGCATCGTAAACCATCCGGCAATGCCGTCAGCAGCCACCGTCAAAAACGCGACAAGCGTAAGGCCGATCATCAAACCGAAGGATATGACCTGATATTTCATCTCCTCGGCATTTTTCTTTTTCCGATATTCGAGATCCGTACTGACAGTCCCTCTGTTTTTGTTATCGTCCATCGTTATCCCACCATCCCCATCAAATATACAACGGTAAAGATAAAGACCCACACGACATCGATAAAATGCCAATATAAGCTGGCCACATAATATTTCGGCGCATTATAAAGGCTGAGCCCTCTTTTCGCATTCCGGATCATAAGCGCGCTGATCCACAACAGCCCGAACGCCACGTGTGCTCCGTGTGTGCCGACCAGCGTGTAAAACGCTGAGCCGAGCGCAGAGCTTGTAATGGTAAAGCCGAATTCGTGAGTGTAATGCATAAATTCATAGATTTCTACCCCTAAAAATCCTGCTCCCAATAAAACGGTAACCAAAAGCCACACCTGCATTTTTTTAAAGGAGAAATTTTTCATATGATACATCGCATACACACTCGTTAAGCTGCTCGTTAAAAGAAGCATCGTCGCGATAAACACGATCGGCAGCTCAAACATCTCAGCCGTTGACGGCCCTCCGGCTTTAGATTCCCGTAAAGCAAGAAATGTCGCAAATAGCGAGGCGAACAGAACCGTTTCGCCGCCGAGAAACAGCCAAAATCCCAAAAACTTATTTTTCCCCTCCAGCGTTGCTTTTTCAGGAGAAGCCGGAAAGGTTTCAGCCGTCATTTTTTCCTGCAGCTGCATTACGCCTTCACCCCTTTATCATCATTCGGCAGATCTTCTTTGTGAATATGATAGCCGTAATCATCGACCACAGAGCGAAGCAGCATGGTAAAGAATGTGATGCCGAGCCCTATGAAGATAACCGGAAGCCCCCATGAATAATCGGAGTGGTATAAAAACCCAAACGCTGCGACAAACAGCCCGAAAGATATGATAAACGGCATGATGGAGCCGTTCGGCATATGAATGTCCTCTACAGGCTCTGCAGGCGCCATCCCTTCATTTCCGGCCTGCTTTTCAATCCACAGCGGGTCAAGTCCCCGGACAAACGGAAGCTGTTTAAAATTATATTCCGGCGGCGGCGAAGAGACCGCCCATTCAAGCGTACGACCGTCCAGCCACGGGTCGTTCCCGACGTATTTCCCCTTTATTGAGGTATAAATAATATTGACGACGAGTAAAACTGCCGCGCCCGCCATGAAAAACGCGCCGATTGAACTGATCAGGTTGCCGGTATCAAGCCCCTGGCCGGGCAGATATGTGTAAACGCGCCGCGGCATTCCCATCAAGCCGAGGAAATGCTGAATGAAGAAGGTAAGATGAAACCCGATAAAAAATAAGACGAACGAAATTTTTCCCATCGTTTCATGAAGCACCTTCCCGAACATTTTCGGCCACCAGAAATGCACGCCCGCCAGGATGCCGAACACAACGCCGCCGATAATGACGTAGTGGAAATGCGCTACGACAAAATACGTATCATGGAACTGATAATCTGCCGCTGCGGCCGCCAGCATGACACCCGTGACTCCTCCGAGTACGAAAGAAGGAATAAAGGCGACGGCATACAGCATAGGCGTCGTGAATTTGACATTTCCTCCCCAGATGGTCAAAAGCCAGTTGAAAATTTTAATGCCCGTAGGCACCGCGATCGCCATCGTCGCAACCGCAAATATCGCATTAGCGATCGGTCCGAGTCCCGTCGTAAACATATGGTGAACCCAAACCATGAACCCGAGAAAGCCGATCAGCACGATCGCAAAGACCATAGACGAATAACCGAACAGACGTTTCCTCGCAAATACGGGAATGATTTCTGAAAAAATCCCAAAGGCGGGAAGAATTAAAATGTACACTTCCGGATGCCCGAAAATCCAAAACAGATGCTCCCAGATTATCGTATTGCCGCCCAATTCAGGATTAAAGAAATTCGTTCCGAACAAACGATCCAGCATCATCAGCGCCAAACCGACGGTGAGCGGAGGAAATGCGAATAAAATGAGTGCCGACGCCACAAATGTCGTCCACGTAAACAGCGGCAATCTCATATACGTCAAACCCGGCGCCCTCATATTAATAATCGTGGCGAGAAAATTGATCCCCGCAATCAGCGTACCTAAGCCTGATATTTGCAGGCCGAGCACGAAAAAGTCTATGCCGTGCCCTTTCGAATTCAGCGCAAGTGACGCGTACGACGTCCATCCTGCATCAGGAGCGCCCCCTAAAAACCAGCTCAGATTCAAAAAGATGCCTCCGAAGAAAAACAGCCAAAATCCGAGCGCATTCAAAAATGGGAATGATACGTCACGCGCCCCGATCTGCAGCGGCACAACCGCGTTCATCAGCCCGAATAACAGCGGCATCGCCGCCAGGAAGATCATTGTCGTGCCGTGCATCGTCATAATTTCATTAAACTGCTGCGCACCCATAAAATCGTTCCCCGGCCTCAAGAGCTGAATCCTGATAAGCATGGCCTCAAGTCCGCCGACGACGAAGAAAAATCCCCCGGCGATCATATATAAAATCGCGATTTTCTTATGGTCAACCGTCGTCAAATAATCCCAAAGCAAAGAGCTTTTTCTTTGCTGTCCTGTAAGCGTATTCATCATTTGCGACCTCCCCCATGATATCTCCCTGTCCTCACTTGTTCTCCGCTTTCAGCCCTTTTAAATATTCATACAGCGCATCCGTTTCAGCGTCCGAGAGCTTCGGATAAGTGCCTGTCATTTTATTGCCCGGTTTAATGCTGTCCGGATTTTTCAGCCAGGCTTTTATATTCTCTTTATTCGCATCCTTAATGCCGGCCACTTTGACCCGTTCACCGAAGGTAGCGAGGTTCGGAGCCGTTCTTGCCGCTTCAGCCCGTTTATCATTGGGCTCAACCGCATGACAGCTCAGGCAGTTTTTTTCCTTAAAGAGCTCTTCTCCTTGCGCGGCTAAACCGGAATCTGTTGTATGCTTATAATTTTTCATCGCTTTCGTCCATTGTTTAAATTCTTTTGACGGCAGCGGTTTCACTTTGAAATCCATCAGCGCATGTGAAGGTCCGCACAGCTCTGCGCATTTCCCGAAGAAATATTCTCCCGCTTCTTTGCTGCGTTTAGAATCGAAGGTCAGAAAGAAAGTATTGTCATTATCCGTATTCGTATCGATTTTTCCCCCGGCTGACGGAATCCAGAAAGAGTGTTTCACATCTGAGGACTTCAGCTTGAAATAGACGCGTTCATCTGTGGGAACGATCAGCTCCTGACTTGTCACAAACCCGTAATCAGGATACTCGAATTCCCACCAGTATAAATTCGCCCTTACATTAATCACGAGCGCATCCTCTGCTTTACGGTTTTTCTTATCCATCGGCGACGTATCCGCCAGCGCCAATGTGTCGATGACAACCGGAATGACAAGAATAATCAGAAGCAAGATCGGAATAACGGTCCAGGTGATTTCTAAAAAACGGTTCCCCTCCACCTGTTTCGGTATCGTGTCTTCCCCTACACGCGACCGTCTGAACCTCACAATGACGTAAAAGAAAATAACTGCTACGACCGCAACGACGACAACCATGATAAGTGTGCTGAGCACCGTCAGATCATATTGTTTATCAGCCACTTCGCCGGCAGGCTTGAGTGTGGACAGAAACGGTTTTCCACAGCCGCTCAATAAAAGCGGCACTAAGGCTAATAATGATAAAAGACGCCAACGCTTTAACATTTCACCCAACCCCTTTTTTGAATCAGTACGAGATGCACAAGCAGTAAATCTGCTTCCAGCCGAAATACTTCATTTCCTCATTTCTTAAAATATGAGATTTTTTACTTAAAATTCCATCTATGTATAAAAGCAAAGCCGCCTGATTAAACAAAAGGTCAAGGCGGCGTTTACTAGTTGTCATTGTTTGTTTTGGCGATCAAACAAGCTCATTATTCAATTAAAACAGCGTGAAGACCACCATCGCTACAAAATAAATGGTCATGTAATTAAGCGAATAGACAAACATAAGAGTTGCCCACTTCATGATGTTTTTCATGCGGAATCCCATCAGTCCGAGAACAAGCCATCCGACATTCAGCAAAGTGCCGAGAATGACGATCGGAAGACCGAGACTGCCGAGGAAAAACGGAAGCGGCAGCAGGCATGCTACCCAGACGATAATCTGTCTTTTCGTCACTTCAAAGCCGTGCACTACCGGAAGCATCGGAATATTCGCTGCTCTGTAATCTTCCGTCTTTTTAATCGCAAGCGCTAAAAAGTGCGGAATCTGCCAGATGAATAAAATCATGAATAAAACCCACGCGACAACACCGATGTGCCCTTCAACCGCTGTCCAGCCGATTAACGGCGGCACGGCGCCTGATACACTTCCGACAACCGTATTAATCGTATAACGGCGTTTCGTCCACATTGTATAAAGAACAACGTACGTAAACACGCCGATAAAACCGATGACTGCTGCCATCACGGTGGTCATCAAAAGCATGATAAGTCCTAAAGCAATGAGTAAAATTCCTGACCACAGCGCTTGATTCGGCTGAATCTTTCCGGTTACCGTCGGCCTTACTTTCGTGCGTTCCATTAAATGATCAATATCACGATCGTAATAGTTGTTAACCGCACAAGAACCGGCGATGATCAAAGAAGATCCTATTAATGTAAGAAGCACGGTGTTTAAATTGCCTAAAAAACTCAGACCGGATATATGTAACGCAAGCCACATGCCGGTAAAAGTCGTAATTAAATTCGAATTGACGATTCCTATTTTGATAAGCGAAAGGAAATCCTTCCATGCCGTCGTCTCTTCAATCTGTCCGTCTATAGCTGTATCGTTTAAAATTCTGGAATTAGCCATAACGTAAACCTCCCTTACAAACCTAAAGCAGGTTTTTTAAGACCTGCAACTCTATCATACAAGATAATGACCTGTAAAAAAACATTCTCTTAAATATTAAACGAGAAACAGGAATTTATTTGTGAACTTTTTATGAATTTTACCAAATCCGCCGGTTTCTTAATAAAGCGGTTACTTTATTTCTATCAGACCCATCTGGAATAATCAACCCCATTATCTAAGAAGTCCTGATTCTATTATATTTTTGTGAACAAACAGAATTGAGAATTGCCACAAAACACATATTCGCTTACACTTGGTACGTATATCATTTTGTCCAGTTTGTTAAGAAGGTGAATGTAAAATGAATAAAGCTTTGAAAGCGCTCGGCGTACTGACGACATTCGTTATGCTCGTCGTGCTGATCGGCGGCGCTCTTGTCACAAAGACAGGATCGGGTCTCGGTTGCGGAAGGCAGTGGCCGCTTTGCCACGGCCGGTTTTTCCCGGAGCTTAACGCCGCTTCTATCATTGAATGGAGCCACAGACTCGCAAGCGGTGTCTCAATCGTTCTCGTGCTGAGTCTCGCTTTTTGGGCATGGAGAAAAGTCACGCCTGTTTTCCGTGAAACAACCTTTCTCGCCATTATGTCCATTATCTTTTTATTTTTACAGGCGCTTCTCGGCGCATTAGCGGTTGTTTTCGGATCAAATGCGCTCGTTATGGCGCTTCATTTCGGCATATCGCTGATTTCTTTCGCTTCTGTTCTGATTTTGACGCTGCTCATATTCGAAGCTGATAAATCAGACAAAAAGCTCGTCAAGCCGCTCAGAATCGGCAGAAAAATGCAGTTTCATATGATCGGTCTTTCGATTTACACGTATATCGTCGTTTATACGGGGGCTTATGTACGCCATACGAAATCAAGCCTTGCCTGCCCTGACGTTCCGCTTTGCAGCAGGCTGAATCACGGGCTTCCGTCCCATTTTCAGGAATATGTGCAGATGGGTCACAGAACGGCAGCACTGCTTCTGTTCGTATGGATTCTTGTCGCTTTTGCGCATGCGGTGCGCTCCTACAAAGATCAAAAACAGATTCTTGGGGGCTGGATAGCGGCTCTTGTCTTTGTTTTATTACAGGCGCTGTCCGGAATCATGGTTGTTTATTCAGAAATGGCCACCGGTTTTGCACTTGCCCATTCGCTCTTTATTGCCGGCCTGTTCGGCGTCTTATGCTATTTCTTATTATTAATCGCCCGCTTCCGCTATGAATCAAAACAGCGGAACATCTGAGGCACATGAAAAGGCCGAAGCATTAGAGCTTCGGTCTTTCTACATATAAAAAACCTGATCGCACACGGGGGCGGATCAGGTTTTTTATATTCATTTTTTACGCTTTTTCAATTTCGATCAGTAAATCACCTGTCTGAATCGGTTCACCGTTTTTCACATGAATCTGCTGTATCGTCCCGGAGAACGGCGCCTGTACCGTCGTCTCCATTTTCATCGCTTCATTAATCATCAGATGATCGCCTTTATTTACCTTTGCCCCGGTTTCCGTTAACAATTTAATGACGGTTCCCGGCATGGATGCCGCAATGTGGCTTGGGTTTGTCCGATCTGCTTTTAATTTTTCCTGTACGGACGATTTTATGCTTTCATCTTTAATGACCACCTCGCGCGGCTGGCCGTTCAATTCGAAATAAACGACACGTGTCGCATCTGGCTGCGGTTCACCGATAGATACAAGCTTCACGATCAGCGTTTTTCCGCGCTCGATTTCCACTTCGATTTCTTCACCGAGTGTCATGCCGTAGAAGAAAGTCGGTGTGTCCAATACGGAAATATCACCGAAGCGTTCAGCCGTTTTAACATATTCTGTAAACACCTTCGGATAAAGAGCATACGCGATTGCGTCCTGATCACTCAATTCCATCTGATGTGTTTCTTTCCATTCTTCTTTAATGCCTTCAAAAGATACCGGTTCAAGCAGCTCACCCGGTCTTACCGTGATCGGCGTCTGTCCTTTCAGAACGAGCTTTTGCAGTTTTTCCGGAAATCCGCCGTGCGGCTGGCCGATCTGCCCTTTAAAGAGCTCAACGACTGAATCCGGAAAATCAAGCGTTTCGCCTTTATCATAAACATCTTGTTCTGTTAAATTGTTTTGCACCATGTAAAGCGCCATATCTCCGACGACTTTGGAAGAAGGTGTTACTTTCACGACGTCGCCGAACATGCGGTTGACGACGCTGTACATGTCTTTCACCTCATTCCAGCGATCACCGAGGCCGACTCCTTTTGCCTGCTGCTGCAGATTGCTGTACTGGCCGCCCGGCATTTCATGATTATAAATCTCAGTATGCGGAGACTTCATCCCGCTTTCAAATTCACTGTAATACTGACGGACTGATTCCCAATATTGTGACAGTCTTTCCACCTGGCGGACATCCATTTCAGGACGGCGGCTGTTTCCTTCAAGGGCATGATAAAATCCGCTTGCGCTCGGCTGTGAAGTCAGACCCGCCATTGAGCTGACGGCGACATCCACGATGTCCACACCCGCTTCAACAGCTTTGGCATAGAGAAAGACGCCATTGCCGCTCGTATCATGCGTGTGAAGATGAACGGGAATATCAATCGTTTCCTTCAGCGCTGAGATAAGTTCGTATGCGGCTTGAGGTTTCAAAAGACCGGCCATGTCTTTAATGCCGAGAATGTGCGCACCAGACGCCTCAAGCTCTTTCGCCATAGAAAGATAATACTTCAAATCATATTTCGTCCGGGTCTTATCAAGAATATCTCCCGTGTAACAAATCGCAGCCTCCGCCACTTTTCCGGTTTCACGAACGGCATCGATGGCCAGCGTCATCCCTTTTACCCAGTTCAGGCTGTCAAAGATCCGGAATACGTCAATACCTGACTCCGCTGACTGCCGGACAAATTTTTGGATGACATTGTCCGGATAGTTTGTATAACCGACGGCATTTGATGAACGAAGCAGCATCTGGAACAATGTGTTCGGCACTTCCTTGCGAAGATCTTCAAGGCGTTTCCAAGGGTCTTCTTTTAAGAAACGGTACGCTACATCAAATGTCGCGCCTCCCCACATTTCAAGGCTGAACAGTTCAGGCCACAGGGCAGCCGTAGGATTCGCGATTTTTTTCAAATCATTGGATCTGATCCGTGTTGCGAGCAGGGACTGATGGGCATCCCTGAACGTTGTATCGGTCAGGAGCACGGATTTTTGCTCTTTCACCCAGTCTGCAAGCCCCTCGGCGCCTCTTTCATCAAGGATCTGTTTCGTACCGCTTGCCGGCTTTTCCCCGATATCTAACGTAACGGTCTGAGGCTTATCAAATGCAGGTTTTTCTTTTTTCCCGATTCCCGGAAAACCGTTCACTGTGACATTGCCGATATAGGAAAGCATTTTTGTTCCGCGGTCCTTCTGTTTTGGGAAAACGAACAGCTCAGGCGTTGTGTCGATAAACGATGTGTCGTATTGGCCCGTCAGGAATTTTTCATGCTTTGCCACGTTTTCAAGAAACGGAATATTGGTCTTAATGCCTCTGATCCTGAATTCCTGCAGGTTGCGGACCATTTTCGCTGATGCCTGTTCAAACGTCAGCGCCCATGTCGACAGCTTGACGAGCAGTGAATCATAATAAGGCGTGATGACGGCGCCCTGGAAGCTGTTTCCCGTATCAAGGCGGACGCCGAAGCCGCCGCCTGAGCGGTAAGCCATAATTTTACCCGTGTCAGGCATAAAGTCATTCAGCGGATCTTCAGTGGTCACACGTGATTGGATCGCATACCCGTTTGTAAAAATGTCTTTCTGCTCAGGAATATTGACGGCACGGCTGTGCAGTCCGTGGCCCTGCGCGACGAGGATTTGCGTCTGAACGATATCAACCCCCGTTATCATTTCCGTAATCGTATGCTCCACTTGTACGCGCGGGTTCACTTCAATAAAGTAAAATTCACCGCCCGCTACGAGAAATTCCACGGTCCCCGCGTTGATATAGCCGACATTTTTCGCAAGCGCCACAGCCGCTTCACAGATTTCGTCCCTTAATTCAGGCTGCAAAGATACACTCGGCGCCACCTCAATGACCTTTTGATGGCGTCTCTGAACGGAACAGTCCCGCTCATACAGATGGACGACATTGCCTTCTTTATCTCCGATCACCTGAACTTCAATATGCTTAGGATTTTCGATCAGTTTTTCAACATACACTTCATCGTTTCCGAATGCGGCTTTCGCTTCTGATTTGGCCCGCTCAAACGATTCTTTCAATTCGCTTTCGCTTCGGACGATTCTCATTCCGCGGCCTCCGCCTCCGAGCGATGCTTTAATAATAAACGGAAATCCGTGGACTTTTGCGAATTGTTCGACATCTTTTAATGTTTCAGCCGGTCCGTCACTCCCCGGAATAACGGGGATGCCGGCTTTTTCTGCCTGCTCCCTCGCCTTTACCTTATCTCCGAACATATCCAAATGCGCTGACGTCGGTCCGATAAATACGATGCCCTCTTCTTCACAGCGTCTCGCAAATTGGATATTTTCAGAGAGAAATCCGTAGCCCGGATGAATGGCATCGACGCCGTTTCTTTTTGCGATCTCAATAATCCCTTCAATATCAAGATACGCGTCAATCGGTTTTTTGCCTTCTCCCACAAGATAAGCTTCATCCGCTTTATAGCGATGATAGGAGCCCGAATCTTCTTTTGAATAAACGGCTACCGTTCTGATGTTCAATTCTGTGCACGCCCGGAAAATCCGGATCGCAATTTCTCCCCTGTTTGCTACTAACACTTTTTGGATGGATTGTTGTGACAAACTTTTCTCCCCCTTGGCCTAATAAATATGTAGTTTATAATAAAGGAATATCCGTGCTGTGTATACACTTGTTTTTTAGAGATACACAGATTTTTCCGTCTGCCGTCTTTTTACCCCCTTAGACGGAACGGGCTCCCTCTTTTTCTTCTTTTCTGAGTACTTGACATGCATGCTGACATTCACCAATATACCGGCGCTCGTTAATAACAAAAACATTGATGAGCCTCCGTAGCTGATAAACGGCAGCGGAACACCTGTGATCGGAATTAAACCGCTGACACCGCCGAGATTGATAAAGGTCTGAATCGCAATCATGCTGGATATCCCGATTGCCAAAAGGCTTCCGAACGGATCTTCACATTTTCTCGCAATATAAAAACCTTTTAACACGACAAAAGCCAGCAGTACAATGACAAACAGGACGCCGAAAATGCCGAGCTCCTCTGAAATAACCGCCATAATAAAGTCTGTATGCGATTCAGGCAGATAACCGTATTTTTGAATGCTTTCTCCAAGACCGAGACCGAAAAAACCGCCTGAGCCGATCGCATAATACGAATTTATAATCTGCAGGCCTGATGTGCTGGCGTATTTAAAGGGATTTTCAAGACTTTCAAACCGGCTCATACGCCCGGGTGTCAAAATATCGTCCCATTTCAGATAGATGATCGGGCTGACAAGGAGCAATACGATTCCCGCCATGAGAACCAGCTTGAGCAGGGTCCTTCCGCTGAATCCCGAACACATAATGACGCAAAGCGCGATCAGACCGATAATCATCGCCGTTCCGAAATCAGGCTGAATGGCGATAAGCGCACAAATGACTACGGTGACGATCACCGGCGGCGCAACCCCCGTCAAAAGCTGATCGATATAGCTTTGTTTCTTTGCGTATACCGCGGCAAGGTACAGTATCAGGGTCAGCTTGACAAATTCCCCCGGCTGAATGGCCATTCCGCCGATTTTAAACCAGCTTTGCGCGTTTCCGGCAACATGTCCGAAAACAAACAGCGCGCAAAGCGCAGCCACTGACGCAAGCAGTACGAATTTCTGAATCTTTTGATGAGCGAACACTTTGTACGGAAAAACGGCCGCGATAATAAACAGCACAAACCCCGCGATGACGGCGAACAGCTGCCGTTTAAAGAAATAGTCGCTGCTCACGCCGTAACGCATAACGGCGGTAATCATGCTTGAGCTGTATACCATGACCAATCCGAAACTGCACAGCAGAATGATAGCGCATATCAATGAATAATCGTAAGATTTTAACATTCTTTTAAACATAACATCCTCTTTCCTGCTTAAAGCTTACGTTTAATACCTATTGCGTATTATATTTTACTATAATTCATAAACAATTTACGCAGTTTCTTTATAGTTTTTCGGATGAAATGCAGATTAAGAGACCGTCTTACGAAAAGAAGATGCAAAAAAACGGTTTACGGTTATAAAAAAACCCAAACCGTTGAATAGTTTGAGTTTGATCATTTATTTTCCTGTAAACGCGTCATGCAAAGCAGACAGTTCTCTTTCAAGTCTGTCCAGCAGCTCTTTGCCGTCGTTTTCGTCAACTAATCCCAGGCGGACAGCAAAATCGATTTCCCTCGACAGTCCGAACATCTGAGTATCCAAGACCTCTTCATACAGAGGACATTGAGGCATCGTTAAGTTATCCATTTGTACTCGGATCAGCTTCAAAATCTTCTCAGCATCTAACTTCAACAGCTCGAATGCTTTCTGCTGATGGTCAACTATAATCTCTGAAGCCAAAAGTATCCCTCCGTTCCCCAGGCGAGTACCTAATTCTTCTATTTATCATAAAGGGTATCAGGTGAAATTGCAAGAGGATTTAAGCAGATGTTATGATAAAAAATGTTTCAAAAAATACTCAGCCTGTATTTCTCAGACATGATTTCCAAAAGCTTCACACCCGCGATGCTGTTGCCTTTTTCATCAAGCGCCGGGCCGAATATACCGATTCCGAAGTTGTACGGCGAAATGCCCATGATTCCTCCCGAAACGCCGCTTTTAGCGGGAATGCCGACCTTAATCGCGAATTCCCCACTCGCATTGTACATGCCGCAGGTCACCATAAACGTCTTGCAGATTCTCGCCACATCTTTTTTAATGACCTGCTCCCCGGTTTCCGGATGCTTGCCGTCAAGGGCGAATACACAGCCGATTTTGGCTAAATCCAGACTGCTCATCTTAATCGCGCACTGTTTTGTATACAAATCCATGACCCCTTCAACATCGCCTTTAAAAATGTCATACTGCTTCATGTAATAACACATGGCCCGATTAATCATGGAAGATTTGAATTCCGATTCCGCGACATGGCTGCAATATGTAATGTCCTGATTATTCGCAAGTCTTCTGATGAATCCGAGCAGGTAATCCAGGCGGTCTTTCGGCGAATGCCCTTTAATTAAACCCGTAACGACGAGGGCTCCCGCATTAATCATCGGATTTAAAGGCTTGCCCGGATTCATTGTTTCAAGCTTAATCATGGAATTAAACGGGTCGCCGGTCGGCTCCTGACCCACGCAGCTGAACACCTTTTCCTTTCCGTAATCCATCAGTACGAGCGCCAGAGAAAGCACTTTCGAAATGCTCTGCAGCGTAAATGTCCGGTCGGCGTCTCCTGCCGACAGACATGTATTTTCCGCATGATAAATCGTGACCGAAAGGCTGTCTTGTTCAGATTCAGCCAGAGCTGGAATATAGTCTGCCACTTTGCCTTCTTCGGTTCTTTTTTTCGCTTCCTGAACTAATGCGTCCAGCTCTTGGTAATGCCGGCATACCATGTCGATCATCCTCACTTCGCTGCCGTTGTATACATCTAATTTGCGACGCAAAGTGACAATTCATGCGAAAACTTTTATACTTTAAGTAAAGGGGGGCTTCACCATGAGCGTTATTCAAGTAAAAGGCAATGTTACATACCCGATTACAATTGATCCGAGTGTCTGGATTTTCGATGACCGCAAGTTTCCGTTTGAAAAAAATCAGCCCGTTCATCCGGACGGCTCTGCAGAAACCCAGGAGCATACGCTTGATCCGGAACGGGTGATCAGAGAAGGGCGCATTTCGCCGCCGACTTTAAAAAGCGAAAAACGTTATGAAAAAGAAAGACTGATGAACGGCAGCTTCGCCATGAAGCTCGGCGCTGTTTTAGCAAATGCCGAGCCGAAAGAAAGCGCTGTCCTGTGCGCATTTATTTCAAAATCAGAAAGAACCGAAGTGCCGCTCGAAAAGGCGATGGACGCAATCGCGCATTTCAGCGATGCGGGGAAACCCCTTCAAGACGGCGGCCCGGTCCATTTTTACGTGGACGGAGACTTTGAAAAACCAATAACGGGCGTCACAGAAATCGAAGTTTTATAACAAATCGGCGGCAAGCTGTGCAAGGCCGGATCTCTCACCTTTCACAAGCTTCACGCTGCCGGAGACGGTTTGTTCTTTAAACCGTTCTACAACATAAGCAAGTCCGTTGTTTAAACTGTCTAAGTATGGGTGATCTATTTGCTCCGGATCGCCCATCAGGACAATTTTGCTGCCCTCTCCCACCCGAGTCAAAAGCGTTTTGACCTCGTGCCTCGTCAGATTCTGAGCCTCATCAATAATAATAAATTGATCCGGAATGCTTCTTCCCCGAATGTATGTCAGCGCCTCCACCTGAATCGATCCGATTCCTGCCAAAATCGCTTCAAGTTCACCCGGCTTTTTCGCATTGAATAAAAATTCAAGATTATCAAAGATCGGCTGCATCCACGGCTTGAGCTTTTCCTCTTTTTCGCCCGGCAAATATCCGATATCCTTTCCCACCGGGACGATGGGACGCGCGACGATCAGTTTTTTATAAATACCGAGATCCTCCGTCTGCAGAAGCCCTGCCGCGAGAGCAAGCAAGGTTTTTCCCGTTCCCGCTTTTCCGATCAGGGTGACAAGCGGGATATCTTCCCTCAGCAGGAGTTCAAGCGCCATTGTCTGCTGGACGTTCTTCGGCCTGATACCCCATACGTGCTCATCATCGAAAACGAGTCTTTTTACGGTCTCGCCTTTCTTATCTGCCATGCCGACCGCAGACGAAGATCCTCCTAATTCATCTTTCATCAGCACAAATTGATTCGGATAAACCTGATGCTGCTGAAGCTCCTTGACTGAAATTTGTTTGTTTTTATAAAACGAGGCAAACCGCTCTTTATTCATAAATATATCTTTGTACCCGCTATATATTTCATCATGGTCAACGACTCTGTCGTTTAAAAAGTCCTCCGCCAAAAGCCCGATGGCATCCGCCTTTACCCTGACAAGCACATCTTTGCTGACCAGGATGACGAGGCGGCCGTTTTCTTTCGTTTCCTCCTCAAGGCTTAAATTTTTTGCCACCGCCAAAATGCGGTTATCATTCGTTTTTTCGATAAAAATTTCTTGGAGCTGGTGAAATGACCGGTGGTTCAGTTCAATTCTGAGCGTTCCTCCGCTTTCAAGCGGAACTTTCTCGTGCAGCCTTCCTTTCTCCCTGAGCCCGTCTATCAGCTTAGATACGTGCCTCGCATTTCTCCCGACCTCGTCCATATACCGCTTTTTTGAATCGACCTCTTCCAGCACGACGGCGGGGATGACAACTTCGTTTTCTTCAAAGGAAAAAATGGCGTTAGGATCCTGCAAAAGTACATTCGTATCTAACACATAAATTTTACTCAAGTCTCAGCCTCCTGAAATAAGGATCAAAGCCCATCGTGTGCTTCTCTTTCCGCGAAAAACGGGGATGCCTGCTAAAATATATGATTTGGTGAATAAAGATAGAAGGTTAATTCAACAATAAAATAAATGAAAGCATTCAAGGAGGAAATCTGACGTGCGAATTCTTTTCATTATCATACAAGCCTTGTTTATCCTTACCGGCTGCACTGCTGTACAGGACGGCCGCGGCCGCAATATTCAGAACGAATCAGCCGATCAGCGCGATGCAAAACCGATCCATGTGAAAAATACGGCTCCTGAGACAGCTGAAAATCCCGGCCGGACAGACATCGCTGAGCATCTCGTCGAGGTAACCGAAAAAATCCCCGGCATTTCAGATGCCACCGCGGTTGTACTCGGAAGATACTCCGTTGTCGGTATCGATGTGGATGACAATTTAGAAAGAAGCAAAGTGGAGAGCATTAAATACACGGTTGCCCAGGCGTTAAAAAACGATCCTTACGGCGCCAATGCCGTTGTCGTGGCTGATCCTGATACGGTTTCCCGTCTGAGAGGCATGGGCAGCGACATTAAGGCCGGCCGCCCCGTTTCAGGCATTTTGGACGAACTTGCCGCCATCGTCGGCCGCGTCATGCCGGAAGTCCCGAATGATGTGACCGACAATGAAAAAGAATCACCGACTCAATCGAATGATGATCAGCTGAACCAAAGAGACCAGAACAAGCTGCAGAACGAACAGAACGATCAATCGGATCATCATATGAAAAACCGCCGGTAAAAAGCAGCGCCCGCTCCAAAGGAAGGGCGCTGCTTTCTTTCCCTTTGGCAGGAGGGGCATCCATGATATAATGCTTGTCATAGTGAAAGAGGTGAAAAATCAATGAGAGTAAAATGTTCCATTTGCGACAAAATCGAACAAATTGATGATGAAACACTGACAGCCAAACGCCTCCGCAATCGTCCGATTCATACATATATGTGCCGGGAATGCCATGACCGAATCAAAGTCAAAACGGAGGCGCGGCTGAATACCGGACACTTTTCCTTTCATCCCGGACAAAAAGCGAAAAAAGATAAACTGAAAAAATAAACCGAATAAAAAATGACCCGCCGGAAGGCAAGGTCATTTTTTTATTGCGGTTTAGCTGACTGGCTTTTTTTGGACTGGTGCAGACGGATTTTGTAAACGATCAAAATCAAGGCGGCGACAACAAGCCCTTCTCCGACCGGCAGAAACACACCGAAAAAAGTCAGCACGGTGCAGCCGAGCACGAGAAAGAGATAAACTGCCGCAGCCTTCAACACCGGCAGCCGTTTGGCAAAGCCGAGTTTAAATACAATCACCGAAAGCACGACGATCGTTCCGTATAACAGCCACATTCCCGTCAGCGGATGCTCATCCACTTGGTAAAGAGCCGCAAAGAACGACAGCCGTTCACTTACTTCATTCAAAAAGATCCCCCTCCCCTTTTCCGTTCGGGTTCTACCTTTTCAAATTCTGCAAGTGATTAAGACATTCCTGCTGTTTTTTTCTTTTTCGCCGCTTTTTCACGTTCGTTTTTATTCAGGATTTTCTTTCTTAAACGGATGGATTCCGGCGTTACTTCACAGTATTCATCTTCGTTTAAGTACTCGAGTGATTCTTCAAGCGACATAATGCGCGCTTTCTTAATCGTAGTCGTTTGATCCTTCGTAGCGGAACGGACGTTTGTCTGCTGTTTCATTTTGCTGACATTGACGACAAGGTCATTGTCACGGTTATGTTCACCGACAATCATGCCTTCATATACTTCTGTTCCAGGCTCAACGAAGATGACGCCGCGGTCTTCAATACCTTGAATACCGTAAGATGTCGCTTTTCCGTTTTCCATGGAAACGAGCACACCCTGACGGCGGCCTCCGACTTGGCCTTTTTGCATCGGCTGATAGCTGTCAAACGTGTGGTTCAGGATACCGAAACCGCGTGTCAGTGACAGAAACTCAGTAGAATAGCCGATGAGTCCGCGTGAAGGTACGGTAAAGATCAGGCGGACCTGGCCGTTTCCGTTATTAATCATATCAAGCATTTCGCCTTTTCTCGCACCCATTGATTCCATAACAGAACCGGTATGCTCTTCAGGCACGTCAATCTGCACGCGCTCAACAGGCTCGCAGCTTACGCCGTCGATTTCCTTAATGATAACTTCAGGCTTAGACACTTGAAGCTCATAGCCTTCACGGCGCATGTTTTCAATTAAAATGGACAGGTGAAGCTCACCGCGTCCTGAAACAACCCATGCGTCAGGTGAGGCCGTCGGTTCGACACGGAGACTGACATCTGTTTGAAGCTGCGCGTTCAGACGCTCTTCAATTTTACGGGATGTGACATATTTGCCTTCACGACCTGCAAACGGGCTGTTGTTTACGACAAATGTCATTTGGAGCGTAGGCTCATCAATGCGCAGAACCGGCAGCGGCTCATGGTGTTCAGCCGGACAAACCGTTTCACCGACGTTGATGTCTTCCATGCCCGAAACGGCAACGAGGTCTCCCGCTCTCGCTTCTTCAATTTCCACGCGTTTCAATCCTTGGAAACCGAAGATTTTCGTTACGCGGAATGATTTTACCGTTCCGTCAAGTTTCATCAATGAAACCTGCTGACCCACTTTCATCGTGCCGCGGAAAACGCGTCCGATACCGATACGGCCGACATAATCATTGTAATCAAGCAGCGCCACTTGGAATTGAAGAGGCTCTTCGGCGTTATCAACCGGGGCAGGGACATGTTCAAGAATCGTTTCATACAGTGATTCCATATTTTCGTCCTGCTTTTTCGGATCCAGACTTGCCGTTCCGTTAATCGCAGAAGCATAGACGACAGGGAACTCAAGCTGTTCTTCGTTTGCGTCAAGCTCGATGAACAAATCAAGCACTTCATCAATGACTTCTTCCGGACGGGCGAAATCACGGTCGATTTTGTTTACGACGACAACCGGATTTAAGTTCTGCTCAAG
This sequence comes from Bacillus sp. A1, assembly GCF_042296235.1. Taxonomy (NCBI): domain Bacteria; kingdom Bacillati; phylum Bacillota; class Bacilli; order Caryophanales; family Bacillaceae; genus Bacillus; species Bacillus sp. A1. The sequence goes on along the minus strand of NZ_CP141181.1, from coordinate 1,528,883 downwards.
GGCTTTTTTCAGTACGAAACGGGTTTGCGGCATGCAGCCTTCATATGCGTCAACGACTAACAGAACGCCGTCAACCATTTTCATAATCCGTTCTACCTCTCCGCCGAAGTCGGCGTGTCCCGGAGTGTCCAAAATATTAATGCGTGTATCTTTATAGTTAATCGCAGTATTTTTCGCAAGAATTGTAATACCGCGTTCACGTTCAAGATCGTTTGAATCCATTGCGCGTTCGGCAATATTTTCGTTGGCACGGAATGTTCCGGCTTGGTGAAGCAATTGGTCTACCAAAGTCGTTTTCCCATGGTCAACGTGGGCAATAATCGCGATGTTGCGAAGATCGTTTCGAAGTTTCACATTTTCATCTCCTAAAAAAATTAGATAACTTTCATATTATACCACACATCCTCTTTAAAAGCGTTACGTTTTTCTGTAAACTGAAAGTATGACGTTAAAGGGGATGGAAATATGAAAAAATTGAATTGGCTCTTATTATTATTTGCATTCGCAGCAGTCTTCAGCATGATGCTGATCGGCGTATCAATCGCTGAGAAAAGCGCATGGGGCATCATCGGAAGCATTGTTCTCGTTATCGCCATGATGGGAAGCGGTTTCACCGTAAAGAAAAAAATGCGCGAACAGGGACTGCTTGATTAAAAGCATGACCCTTTGCAAAATTCCGTAAACATGAAAAGCACAATATCTAATAAAGCCTGAATCAAAGATTCAGGCTTTTTTACATCCTCAAAACAGGCTTTAGATGTAAGGCTTATCTCCCCCGCCGCCTAGTCAGGAAGCCGGAAATGACAGCTCCCATTCTAGTTACATCAGCAGATTCCCTCAGAATATGCAGTCTGAAATAGTCCGGCATCGTTATGCAGAAAATACCATACCTCCTATTTCAATTCCATCATTGTCTTTTTATACTTGTGGCTGTAAGCAAATACACATGACAAGGAGAGAACGAAATGAAAACATCTTTTTTGAAGAAAACCGCTGTAACTGCCGCCGCAACCGCCTCAGCCGCCTTGCTTGCATTCAGTCCGCTTGATTCTGCCGGCGCAAAAACGATCCAGGCAAATGAACCGCATATCCTGCAGGCTTCCGCAGAGAAAACACCGGAAGACGCGGCAAAACTCATTGACATCATCAGCCAATCGATTTACGAAAAAGACGGTGTCTATTATTTTGACAGCGAAAAAGCGGTGGAATTGGGATTAGATCAAGAACAAGCCCAGATCATTCAAAAGCTGTGGGACAGTTCAACCGAATTTTTAACCGTTCTTTCCCAATGTATTGAGAAAACGGACGGCGAATATACATTTAATAAAGAAAAAGCGGTGGAGCTCGGCTTTACGGAAAAAGAGGCCCTTATCGTTGATCAGCTGTTCACCGCTTTTTCCCAAAGTCTTCATATTCTTCAATCTGCGCTGATTGAAGAAGACGGTGAGTATACGTTTGATCAGGACCTTGCTGAAAAAGCAGGAGCAGGAAAAAAAGAAGCAAAGCTGTGTGCCGGATTCTTTAATTCACTGCCCCAGGAATTGCTTGAAGGCATTTATACAGCCTTTCATCCGGCTGAGTAAACGGATAAAACGCCCGGTCATTCGGGACTGACCCCATAAGATGAGACAAACAAAAAACACCTTCAAGTTTGAAAACGGATGATTGTTAGCCGAAATTAGACTTGGAGGTGTTTTTTCTATGGGGACAAGAGTGAGTTATCCGGTTGAAGTGAAACAGAAGGCTGTAGAAATGAGATTGGCAGGCGTGCCTATGAAAGAGATCATGCAGGAATTGAATATTAAGAATAAGACACAGGTTCAGACATGGGTTAGATGGCATAAGACTGGGGATACACATCGATTCGAACAGCCTGTCGGAAAGCAATACACTTACGGAAAAGGCCCGGAGTATTCTTCCGAATTAGAGAAACTGCAGGCAGAAAATCGTTATCTGAGACAACAGAATGAAGTTTTAAAAAAGTGCAACGAATTGGAAAGGAAGCTGATAGCGAAACGCCAGTCGAGCTTGTAGAAGCATTGCGCGGCACAATGACCATACAGGATATCTGTATTCATTTAGGTATCTCACGAGCATCTTATTATCGTTGGAAGAAGAATCTGATGAAAGATAACCCTAAATACCATTTAGAAAAACAAATCGGCACGTTGTGCCGAGAACACAAGTTTCGATATGGCTATCGGAAAATCACAGCCATATTAAAAAAGGGAATGCGTGTGAATCATAAAACGGTTCAGCGCATTATGCAGAAGAATCAGTGGCAATGCCGGGTTAAGGTGAAAAAGCGCAAGAAAGATGGGCAGCCATATGCCGTGGCCGAGAATATATTGGATCGAAACTTTCAGTCTGAACGCCCTCTGGAAAAGCTAGTAACGGATATCACATATTTGCCTTATGGGCAGAAACAATTGTATCTTTCCAGTATATTGGATTTATACAATGGAGAAGTGATTGCTTTTACAATTGGCGATAGACAGGACACAGACTTTGTCTTACACACACTTGATCAGCTGCCCGCACTGCCAGAGAACTGCGTGTTACATAGTGACCAAGGTTCTGTTTATACATCTTATGAGTATCAGAAAGCTGTTAAAACAAAAGGCATTACCATGAGCATGTCCCGCAAAGGGACGCCCGCTGATAATGCCTCCATCGAATCGTTTCATTCCTCACTAAAGTCTGAAACGTTCTATCTTAACAGCATTGATCGAACTACGACGACCATCGTAGAACGCACTGCCATAGAATACATTCATTATTATAACAATATTCGTATTCAAACGAAACTAAACAGGGGTCAGTCCCTTCAGCCGGGCGTTTTTTTAAATCAGCAGTTTAAGGATCAGCATGATAAAGAAAACAGCGCCGAACAAACAGGCTGCTTTTATCAGCAGCTTCCCGTAATACCGTTCCTTAAACCGCCTTTCTTCTTCTGCATAACAGGCTGGCGCCTTCATCTCAGGGCTGCCGAGGTCAAGCGGCTCCTTCATCATATGATATAAACTCCCGCACTTACCGCATGATTCAAGATGGCGGGAAATAAACCGCTCCGTTTCTGTTTCACAATCGCCTTCAATATATAAAGGGAGTAAATCTCTCACTAAACAGCAAGTCATATCTGTCCGTCCTTCCTTTTTTCCGCCAAGTGCTGTTTCAGCTGCATTCTTGCCCTGTACAGGGTGCTCTTCACCTTCGAAAGACTCCAGTCCAAAACATCAGCAATCTCTTCGTAAGACAGCTCTTGAAATTCCCTTAAAATTAAAACGGTCTGCTGATCGCTTTTCAGACGCTGAATCTGCCCGGTCAGCGCATTCTGAGTGTCTGTCCGGGCGACGTAATGCTCCGGCAGTTCATATGTTGTTTGCTGAAGCCCTTCATTCAGGGTGATATCTGAAAATTGATATTTTCTATCACGTCTGTACCAATTGATGAAGGTATGATGGGCAATTGCATAGAGCCACGTTCTGATAGACGAATGGCCCTTAAACGACTCAAGCCCGTTAAATGCTTTCATAAATGTATCCTGAGCGAGGTCTTTAGCGGTCTCAGCATGTTGTGTGCGTCTGTAAAGGTAATACATAATATCTTGATAATGTTCACGGTACAGCTGTTCAATTGACATCTTGTTTTTCATTTAAAAGTAAAACCACACTGTCATCCAGATTGAGAGCACAATGAAGAATCCGTACAATCCATACGTCAGGCATTTCATATATTTAATCTGGCGGATATCGCCGGATGGCGCATTCAAACCATGTTCATTCTGCCCTTTTCTGTTTTCCGCCTCAGCTCCGAATAAAGGCTCATGTTCTTTCATCCACTGGAGCGTGCCGCCTTCGAGTTCTCCTTCCTTATAAAGGTCGTATAAATCGAAGAAGACAGCCTTTTTTTCTTTATTGTTCATAAAGGTTCACCGCCTCGTAAGTATCCGCGTTCACTACATATGCGTCATGACGGTTTGAACCGAACGGCTGAATAATGACGAGCCATGCGTTATATGTTACGCCGTCTTTCACCGCTATGACAGGCTTCACCCGCTTTTTGTAAATGATGCCGTTATAAGCTGCCGCCACTTTTTTGAATGCTGTTTGCCCGTCTCTGTATGTATGCGGGAATGTTTTGGCACTTACCTGTCCGTAGAATGAGGCCTCTTTCATGCCTTCTTCATTCCGGAGCGTATAAACGAATGTGCCTTCAGAGTTTTCAAAAACGAGATTGCCTTCCGATTTGTCAATCTGTCTAAGCTTTGAAGTATCCGCACCCAGCAATGAAAAAAGCTTCTTCTGAAGTTCTGTTTTTGTTAAAACGGTGCTGTCAGGTGAGACTCTGATTTTCATAAGACGTCCGGATACTGCATCAAATATCAGCTCCGTTCCGTTATTCGCAGTTACGGTCAAACTGCTGCCGATCAGGCTGTTTATATCTGTATTTGTGATTTCAAATGTCTGATCAGGCATTTGCAGCGTACGAAAGGCGGCTTTTGATGCTTTCACTATGTCTTTTTCCTTCATATGCACCTGCGGCAGTGACTCAAGCAGATAAATAGACGGATCTTCTGAAAAACCCATAATGGTGTCTTTTTCCCAGTATAATACTGTGCCCGAATCTTCGTGTTTCGCCCCTTGTCTTTTCGGCGCAATCTCCACGACAAACTGTCCGTCTTCTTTTCTCACTGTTGTCTGAATCCCTTGTGTTTTTATTTTTCGGCCGTGCGCCGACAAGAAATCCAGCGACTTTTTCCGGTATTCCTCTTCTGTTAAAGTGCGGCCTTCCGGTTTTTTAAGATATTGATAATTTGTAATCAATCGGGAAACCTCGTCCACTTCCGCTTCGTAATCTTCCGTTTTAAAACGGTAAAAGTAATGGAGGTCCTGATTGGTTTCTGTTAAATAAATCGGATTCTCAGCCGGAAAAAATGAAGTAAGGATCCGTTCCGCTTGGTCTGAAGTGATATGTTCACCCACATTATCAACAGAATCTTCAGCTATCGGCTTTGAAACCGCAAAAGCTGCATCGCCCGCATTGTATACCGGATTCAAAAAGACAATAAAACCAGCGGCCGTTGCCGCCGCAAGAAAGCTTTTCGTCCGCTGTCTGATCCTGTCTGACCGATGAAATAAATGATGGGTCATCAGAAAACCGGCCATCGTTAAATACACCGTAAATGGGAGAAGTCTGCCGTAATCTTTTGTTACACCGGCCGAGGGCGCAGCGAGCACCCATACCAACAGCCCGATGACCCCGGCATAAAACACGCCGATAAAAACGGGTCTCGGTTTCCAATACATTTTAAAGAATAAAACATTCATAGAAATCAGCAGAAGTAAAACAACCGTAATAAAACATAGCATCGAAACTATATCCTCCCCCGCCATCGCATCGGGACTGATATTCCAGAAAGCGAAAAAGCTGAAGATCAGCTGAATGACGGGCAGTGTCACCACAGTGAGATCAAACGTATAAAACATGCCCTTTCCCCTCTGCTCCTGCGGCATGAGGATATAGTGAAACGCGGTGAGCAGCACATACCCATACATTAAGAGATGAACGATCGGCAGAAGCTCGCTTTCTTCCGATATCAAATAGTGCGCGCTAAAGTGAGTACTCTGCACCTGATGAACCAATTCAACTGTTATGCCCGCTAATAATACGGCCCTGAGCAGAATTCCTGAATAAAACCAAACTCTCTCACGGCTGATTTTCGGATGAAAAGTCAGCGCGTATAAAACAGCAAGGCAGACGGCTGACCACTGAATGATCAACACGCTCTGTCTGCTTAAAATGAAATATCTGTCGAAATGCTGAATAAAATGACTGAAAATCTCTGACATCTGAAACAATCCTTTTCGTTTATTAAGGCCTCACCCGTTTAGACAAACGGCTATAAAAAAAGTTTTACAAATCGGAACATTTTTCCCCTATCATTTTTCCCGACTTCATTTGTCATTTTTTTCAGAATAAATCGCATCATTCGACTCATGTCTGATTCAACACGTGCCTCTCGGCTTATCCCCCGATGCTGGCCGCCGGAAGCCTTTCCGGGACGATTCTATCAATTCATCAGCGGAGTCTAGTTTTATATTGCAGAATGAGAGAATGCTGGTTTATTATAACAATATAAGTTTTCATTATTTTCAAAAAGGGGGATTTATTGTGGGTTTAGGTAAGAAATTGTCTGTTGCTGTCGCCGCTTCCTTTATGAGTTTAACCATCAGTCTTCCGGGTGTTCAGGCCGCTGAGAATCCTCAGCTTAAAGAAAACCTGACGAACTTTGTGCCGAAGCATTCTTTGGTGCAATCTGAATTGCCTTCAGTCAGTGACAAAGCAATCAAGCAATACTTGAAACAAAACGGCAAAGTCTTCAAAGGCAACCCTTCTGAGAGACTGAAGCTGATTGACCACACGACCGATGATCTCGGCTACAAGCACTTCCGTTATGTGCCTGTCGTTAACGGTGTGCCTGTGAAAGACTCGCAAGTCATTATTCACGTCGATAAATCCAACAATGTCTATGCGATTAACGGTGAATTAAACAACGATGCTTCTGCCAAAACGGCAAACAGCAAAAAATTATCTGCAAATCAGGCGCTGGATCATGCTTTTAAAGCAATCGGCAAATCACCTGAAGCCGTCTCTAGCGGCAACGTTGCAAACAAAAACAAAGCCGAGCTGAAAGCAGCGGCCACAAAAGACGGTAAATACCGCCTCGCCTATGATGTAACCATCCGCTACATCGAACCGGAACCAGCTAACTGGGAAGTAACCGTTGATGCGGAAACAGGGAAAGTCCTGAAAAAGCAAAACAAAGTGGAGCATGCCGCTGCAACCGGAACAGGTACGACTCTTAAAGGAAAAACGGTCTCATTAAATATTTCTTCTGAAAGCGGCAAATATGTAATGCGTGATCTTTCTAAACCTACCGGAACGCAAATTATTACGTACGATCTGCAAAACCGACAATATAACCTGCCGGGCACGCTCGTATCAAGCACTACAAACCAGTTCACAACTTCTTCTCAGCGCGCTGCCGTTGATGCGCATTACAATCTCGGCAAAGTGTACGATTATTTCTATCAGACGTTTAAACGCAATAGCTACGACAATAAAGGCGGCAAAATCGTATCTTCCGTTCATTACGGCAGCAAATACAATAACGCGGCCTGGATCGGCGACCAAATGATTTACGGTGACGGTGACGGCTCATTCTTCTCGCCTCTTTCCGGTTCAATGGACGTAACGGCCCATGAAATGACACACGGTGTTACACAGGAAACAGCCAACCTGAACTATGAAAATCAGCCGGGCGCTTTAAACGAATCCTTCTCTGATGTATTCGGATACTTCAATGATACTGAGGACTGGGATATCGGTGAAGATATTACGGTCAGCCAGCCGGCTCTCCGCAGTTTATCCAATCCGACAAAATACGGACAGCCCGACCATTACAAAAATTATCGAAACCTTCCGAACACTGATGCCGGCGACTACGGCGGCGTGCATACAAACAGCGGAATTCCGAACAAAGCCGCTTACAACACGATTACAAAAATCGGTGTGAAAAAAGCGGAGCAGATTTACTACCGTGCACTGACGGTATATCTCACTCCGTCATCAAGCTTTAAAGATGCAAAAGCAGCTTTGATTCAATCAGCGCGGGACCTTTACGGCTCTCAAGACGCTGCAAGCGTAGAAGCGGCCTGGAATGCGGTCGGCTTGTAAACAAGAAAAGAGACCGGAGAAATCCGGTCTCTTTTTTATATCTGAAACATTTCACAATGGCTTCACCATGATCATATATGTTTTTTCCCGATCGTCTTTTTCAAGCTTAAGCTGTTCAAAGCCGCATTGGCTTAAAAACAAAACCCATTCCTGCCTGTCCAGGGGAACGGCTGAAAACATCGCTTTATGCTCCCCTCTCAGCCGGCCCGCAATCTCTTCAATGACCGCGCGTCCGATTCCTTTCTCTTTTGCCTCCGGAGCGACGGCCACGGTTCCGAGCCACGGTTTTCCGTTTGAAGGCGCCCATTCCAAATGAAAACTGACGACGGCAGGAGCGCCGTCAATCTCCCATACGAGCCACGTTCCATTGTACATGGAGTATGCAAGCATAAACTCCGCCGCATTTTTTGTTCCGAACTCTTCGTTTTTCCACACCGGGTGTGATGCCGCCAGCTGCTCCAGAAACCCGAGATCTTCTTCTTCAAAATCTCTACCTGTCAGCATGTAAATAATCGTCAAAGATAATTTTATGTATTGCCGGATTGCCCGCAAGCACGCTGTGGTTGTCTAAAAACGTAAACGGTTCGCCGTCTGTGGTCGTGTAAATGCCCCCGACTTCGTTCAGCAGCACGCAGCCGGCAGCGTAATCCCACGGCGCGAGCCTCATCGTAATGTATGCGTCAATGCGGCCGGCCGCAACACTGGCCAGCTCAAGTGCCGCCGAACCGTAGGAACGCGTTCCTCTGACCCGTTTTACGAGCGGCGCCAAAATACTCGGGTCAATCCTTCTGTTTTCCGTCACCCATGTGGCATTGATTGCAATAATGGCTTCTTCAATGGAAGCTTCTTTTAAAGGAGCAAGCGGCGTATTGTTCAGATAAGCCCCTTTTCCGCTGAATGCGTGATACAGTTCGTCCTGCATCACATCATAAATTAAGCCGATTTTGCCTTTTCCGTCTTCAAAGATGCCGATGGAGATCGCGAAATGCCGCTTTTGATGGACAAAATTCATCGTTCCGTCAATCGGATCAATGATCCAGACAATTCCGTCAAGGGAGCGGAGTTTATCCCCCTGCCCTTCTTCTCCGAGAATCCGGTGTCCGGGAAAAGTTCCTTGTATACGGTCAATGAAAAAGCGTTCCGTCTCTTTATCAATATTTGTGACTAAATCATTCGGATTTGATTTTGTTTCAATCGTCAAGCTTTCCTGCATGGATTGTCTGATTCTCGTTCCGGCTTCTTTTACCCATTTTTTTGCGATATCATCAATTTCCGTCCAATTTGTCATACCGTGTACCTCTTTTCTATGTATAGCTTATTCTATAGCATACTGATAAAGGCGATGAAAAAGCAAGGAAAATGAAAAAAATGCCTTCTCACGTAAAAACGAACCATTTCCTGCGGTTCGTTTTTACTATTCTTTATCCGTTAAGCCGAATCCATTCTTTTCTGAGACGTTCCAGTTTTCTTTTGCTGAGATCGATTTGATCTTCATTCTCTTTTTGCATGGCCTCATACAGGGTTGCCAATTCATAATCAACCTCTAGTCTCCAGACAGCTACACGGTTATTTTTTTCCTCCCTGAATCCTTCCTTCACCACTTGCCTCATTGTCTTTCGCCCCTTCCAGAGATCATTTGTTAAAAAAGCATCCCATTTTTCCAATTTATTAATGATACTTCTTATATCGTATGGAAACTTATATTCGGCTGTAACAACATTCTTAAAATTGTGTGTTTACCTATTCGTTTTTTACCCCAATCCTCTCGGCTCAAACGTTCTCAATGTTTTTGCGGCCGGCGGCGGCTGTGGTAAAATATGAATACTTACGATAAGGAGGAAAAAGATGACTCAGATGCGTTTTACAAAAGAAGACTTCGATACATTTACAATAGAAGGTTTAGATCCGCGCATGGAGGTGTTAAAAGAACAAGTCCGTCCGAAGCTGACCTTGTTAGGAGAGCATTTCGCACCGACATTGTCAGCATTGACAGGAGATGAAATGTTCCCGCATGTCGCCAAGCACGCGAGAAGATCTGTCAACCCGCCGGCTGACAGCTGGGTTGCCTTTGCCAACAGCAAACGCGGGTATAAGAAACTCCCTCACTTTCAGATCGGTTTATGGGACACCCATATGTTTGTATGGTTTGCCATCATTTATGAATCTCCGATAAAAGAGGAATACGGCAGATTGCTGGAAGCGAAGCAGGAGGACATCACAAAACAGATTCCCGGTCATTTTGTATGGTCGCCGGATCATACGAAGCCAGGTGCGTACAAGCAGTCCGACATGGATCAGGAGCAGCTGAAAACATTATTTGAACGCCTGCAGACAGTGAAAAAAGCAGAGCTTTTGTGCGGCATTCAGCTGCAAAAAGAAGACGTGATCAACATGAACAACAATGAATTCCTGCAAACCATTGAAGACGCTTTTAGGAAGCTTTCCTTTTTATACACACTGACTCAGAAAGTCTCATAACATAAAAAGCGGGCCGATTGCCGGCTCGCTTTGTCTACATTTTGATAATCGCTTGATCTGATTGTTTCGCCTGTTTCACAGTCCGATACGGGGAATAGGTGCTGTCAGCTTCAAATTGGCTGCAGATTTTCTTTTCTTCCGCTTTCCCGGGAACGATTTCTTTAAAGCGGCGGTACGCATTCAGAAGTCTGTCTCGGTCAGCTCCTTTTTCATAGGCGTTTTCCACCTGCTGAAAAAAAGCAATGACATCCACGGCCTCCTCTGTCGTCCAGTCCTCATTCATCGGATATTGATATTCCAAATGTCTTCACTCCTTTATAATCATGCTCAAAATAAGCATCTTCCATAGATCATAAATTGTTCTTTACTTTCTTTCAAGTTCATAATATAATTCATTTGTTTTACGTTTAAAAAACGGGTAATAAAACTGAATGTAATACAAACTAATCCGTAGGTATTATGATAAAGGTGGGAAAACAATTGCCGCAACATGAAACACCCCTGTACAGCGGACTGAAAAAGCACGCGGACAGACAGCCTGTCCAATTCCACATTCCGGGCCATAAAAAAGGCGCGGGAATGGACCCGGAATTCAGACAATTTATCGGAGAAAACGCGTTAAGCATAGATTTAATTAATATCGAACCTCTGGATGATTTACATGCGCCAAAGGGCATAATTAAAGAAGCCCAGGATCTGGCCGCTCGAGCATTCGGCGCAGACCATACCTTCTTTTCCGTACAAGGGACGAGCGGCGCCATTATGACGATGGTCATGGCCGTATGCGGACCCGGAGATAAAATCATCATCCCGAGAAACGTTCATAAATCCATTATGTCGGCCATTGTATTTTCCGGAGCGGTGCCGATTTTTATACACCCGGAAATTGACGATGAGCTCGGAATTTCTCACGGCATTACGCTTGAGTCCGCCGAGCGGGCTTTGACGGAGCACCCTGATGCAAAAGGCCTGCTTGTCATAAATCCGACGTACTTCGGTGTGGCAGCTGACTTGAGCAGCATTGTAAAGCTCGCGCATTCTTTCAATGTGCCTGTGCTTGTCGATGAAGCGCACGGCGTGCATATTCATTTTCATGATAAGCTTCCTCTGTCCGCCATGCAGGCGGGCGCTGATATGGCAGCCACAAGCGTGCACAAATTGGGAGGCTCCCTGACGCAGAGTTCCATTTTAAATGTGAGAGAAGGCCTTGTTTCCAAAGAAAGAGTACAGTCGATTTTAAGCATGCTGACGACAACGTCAACATCCTATCTGCTTCTCGCTTCACTGGATGTCGCAAGAAAACGCCTCGCTACAGAAGGCCGCGATCTTCTTGAAGATACGATTCTGCTGGCGGATCAGACACGGGAACGCCTCAATCAAATTGAAGGCATCCGCTGTGTCGGCGAAGAAATCACAGGGTCTAAAGCTGCCTTCAGTTATGATCCGACTAAATTAATCATTTCGGTCAAAAACCTCGGCCTGACGGGTCATGACGTTGAAAAATGGCTCCGCGAATCATATAATATCGAAGTCGAGCTGTCCGATTTGTATAATATTTTATGTATTTTCACCCCCGGAGACAGAGCAGGAGATGCCGACCGTCTTGTAAGCGCGCTTACAGACATTTCAAAGCAGGCTTCCGCCAATGACTATGCTCATCAGCAAACCGAAGTTCTGCTTCCTGAAATTCCTCTGTTAGCGATGACGCCAAGAGACGCGTTTTACGCAAATACGGAAGTCATTCCGTTAAAAGAATCCGCGGGACGGATCATCGCAGAGTTTGTCATGGTGTACCCGCCGGGAATTCCGATCTTTATTCCGGGTGAGATTATTACTGAAGAAAATATCAGCTACATTTTTAAAAACTTGGACGCCGGCCTTCCTGTGCAGGGTCCCGAAGATGCAACGCTTGAAATGATCAGAGTCATCAAAGAGCAAAAAGCCATCCAATAAATATAAAGAAGCCCGAAACGAAATTGTTTCGGGCCTTTTTACGCTTTTTATTCTTCTTCAAGATGACACTGGCATTGTCCGCAGCATGTTCCGTATAACGTCGTGACCTTCTCATCCTCAAAGTAATGAATCGCTTCGTTACAGTCTTGGCAAACAATTGTACCCATCTGTCATTCCCCATTTCTCAGAATTTGAAAACGCTTAATTTTCACTTGTTGTTATTATATTATTATGTCACATTTAATATGTCAACTGATAAATTGTATAACACATTTATTTTTTACGGTCTTTTTATAGCTCGAGGGTCAATCACAGTATATCCTTTATTACGCAATCCTTTTACAATGTCCGGCATGGCTTCTGCCGTCCATTTCCGGTCATGCATCAATATGTTGGCCCCGTCCCGCAGATAAGGACTGCTCAGTGTGATATCGGTAAGCGCTTTTTTGGATTGATATTTCTGATCCCAATCATACCCGAAGGTCCAGTTCATTTTCACCATGCCTTCTTTTTTTATAAGTCTGTCACTGTAGTCCGTATTGCTTCCGAAAGGCGCCCTGAAAAATGCGGGTTTCTCTCCTATTACCTTTTCAACCGCTTTATTGACGCCAATGATTTCTTCCCGTTGTTTTTGTTCGGAAAGATCTTTTAAGTTTTGATGAGTCATTGTATGATTTCCGATCATAAAACCTAACTCATGAATATGCTTAAGCGCTTTCTTATTTTCATCTTTTTTCAAAAAATGTCCGTTTACAAAAAAGATCGCTGACGCATTGAGATCATGCAGTTTGTCCGCAATCTCAGCGGCATGCTGATCAGGCGCGTCATCGATCGTTACCAATGCGATCGGTTTTTTCTCTTTCTGTTCATCCATTTTTTCCACAGAAAAGGTTTTAGGATTGATATAGTAACGAGGCTCCGCCTTCTGTTTTTTCTGTTTTTCCTCTTTTGTATGGTGGTTTTCCCGTTTGGCATGATTGGCCGCGGCTTGAGAATGGGGTTTGTTTGTTTGCATTTTTTCATTTGATTGGCAGCCGGCGAGTAAGCACATACATACGACGGCTGCAGCGGCTTTATACATGACAATCCCTCCTGATATGGTTTTGCCCCCAGTATAACGAAAAAACAGCGCTCTCACGAAAAACAATGTGCCTTTTTTACACATCGGCTGCGCAAGTTGTCACACGTATTATTTCTTCATTAAAAACGGTTTCAATTATATAACAATTCAGTAACAAGCCTTAGGTTTTTCACCTCTCGTGATACACTTGATATAGTCCTTATAAATGGATGAACCAATATATTATATAAAACAGAGGAGTAAGATAGATGCGCTACCGTACGGTGATTCCCTTTTTTTTGATGCTGTTCGTTCTGTCAAGCTGTTCGGTTTCTACTGTCAGTCCATTCAAAAAAAACCGGATCGACAGCATTCATCACACTCAAATCTTGTTTTTTTCCGATGAAAATCATATAGATAAAGAAGTGCCTTATTATGATGCGATCCTTGATTTAGAAAAGAAATATCCCCATCATGTCGATCAAATGAAGGTTTATGACAACAGAAAGGGATGGGAAGAGGAAATCAACACGTTCCCTGCGCTGATGGTTGTCAATCATCGGCATGTGGTCATGAAGATTGAGGGATCCGTAAAGAAAAAAGAGGATATCATCAAACCTATGCAGCATGTGCTTGCACAATAAAAACAGCCCCCGCTTTTACAAACGGGGGCTGTTTCTTTGTTACATTATTATTTTACGATATGGATCGGGCTTCCGATTGCTACTTCGGCAGCTTCCATAGTGATTTCGCCCAATGTCGGGTGAGCGTGAATTGTCATTGCGATATCTTCAGCAGTCATTCCGCCTTCGATCGCCAGGCTCAATTCAGAAATCATGTCAGAAGCGCTTGCGCCGGCAATTTGCGCACCGATTACAAGACCGTCTTCTTTACGAGTGATCAGCTTCATGAAGCCGTCAGTTTCGTTAAGAGACAGCGCACGTCCGTTTGCTGCAAACGGGAACTTAGCTGCAACGACTTCAATGCCTTCTTCTTTCGCCTGTGCTTCAGTGTAACCGACAGAAGCCAGTTCAGGCTCAGAGAATACAACCGCCGGAATACCGAGGTAATCGATTTCAGCCGGCTCTCCTGAAATAGCTTCCGCAGCGATTTTACCTTCGTAAGACGCTTTGTGAGCCAATGGAGGTCCGTCAATGATGTCACCGATTGCGTAAATGTTCGGTACGTTTGTGCGGCACTGCTTGTCTGTTTTAATGACACCGCGGTCAGTCATTTCGATACCGACTTGCTCAAGGCCGAGCTCGTCAGTGTTCGGACGGCGTCCGACAGTGATTAATACGTAATCAGCATCAACCGTTTTTTCTTCGCCTTTTACTTCGAATGTAACTGTTACGCCGTCAGGTCTTTCTTCAACGCCTTTAGCCATAGCGCTTGTATGGATTTCAACGTTGCCTTTTTTCTTCAGTCTGCGGGTAACGAGAGAACTCATTTGTTTTTCGAAGCCAGGAAGAATTTCATCTCCGCCTTCTAAAATAACCAATTCAGTTCCGAAGTTCGCATACGCTGTTCCAAGCTCAGTACCGATATATCCGCCGCCGATAACAACGAGCTTTTTCGGAATTTCTTTAAGCGCAAGTGCGCCTGTAGAGTTCAGAACGCGTTCGCTATATTTGAAGTTTGGCAATTCGATAGGGCGAGAACCGGTAGCAATGATTGCGTTTTTAAATGTGTATGTTTGCGCAGAGTTCTCATCCATTACGCGGACAGAGTTGCTGTCTACGAAATAAGCTTCCCCTTTTATAACGTCCACTTTATTTCCTTTTAAAAGACCTGCAACACCGCCGGTAAGCTTATTTACAACAGAAGCTTTCCATTCTTGGACTTTTGTAAAGTCAACCGTTACGTTCTCAGCAGTGATTCCCATGTCATCTGAATGTTTTGCATTCTCGTAACGATGGCCTGCATTGATGAGCGCTTTTGAAGGAATACAGCCGACGTTCAGACAAACGCCTCCAAGAGTTGCTTTTTCAACGACTGTTACTTTTTGTCCAAGCTGAGCAGCGCGGATGGCAGCTACATAGCCGCCAGGTCCCGCACCAATCACAAGAGTATCTGTTTCAATAGGGAAATCTCCTACTACCATAACATTACGCCTCCATTAAAATAAGTTGTGGATCGTTCAGTAAACGCTTGATGTGGTTTAACGCATTTTGTGCAGTTGCTCCGTCAATCATACGGTGGTCAAAGCTGAGAGAAAGAGCTAAGACAGGAGCAGCTACAATTTCACCGTCACGGACGATCGCTTTTTCAGCAATACGGCCGATACCGAGAATCGCAACCTCTGGGTGGTTGATAACCGGTGTGAACCATTGGCCTCCGGCAGAACCGATATTTGTGATCGTGCAAGAAGCGCCTTTCATTTCCGCAGGTGCAAGCTTGCCTTCACGCGCTTTTGTAGCAAGGCTGTTGATTTCATCAGAGATTTCGAAAACGGCTTTACGGTCGGCATTTTTCACTACCGGCACAAGCAGGCCTTTTTCGGTATCCGCTGCAATTCCGATGTTGAAGTAATGTTTTTGGATCACTTCATCTGTTTTATCATCAATAGATGTGTTTAAAACAGGGAATTTTTTCAAAGCGGATGTTAATGCTTTGACGACGTAAGGCAGATAAGTCAGCTTGATGCCTTGATCAGCAGCAACTTGTTTGAACTGTTTGCGGTGAGCAACAAGATTTGTTACGTCAACTTCATCCATAAGAGTTACGTGCGGTGCAGTATGCTTAGAGTTCACCATTGCTTTCGCGATCGCTTTACGGATACCGCTCATTTTTTCGCGTGTTTCAGGGAATTCGCCTTCAGGGGCCTGAGCCGCTGCAGGTTTAGCTGTTTCCTGAGGTGCAGCTGTTTCTTGCGGTGCCGCTTCTTGAGCCGCTCCTCCATTTGCAAAGCTGTCGATATCTTCTTTTACAACACGTCCGTTATTGCCTGAACCTGTTACTTTACGGATATCCACGCCTTTTTCACGGGCATATTTGCGTACGGAAGGCATCGCGATCACGCGTTTGTTCGGATCAGCTTCCGCTTGGTCCTGCTGTCCTGCGCCAGTTTCTTTTGCAGGCTCTTTAGGAGTCTCTTCTTTAGCGATATCCTGCCCTGCTTCAGCAGACGACTGAACTTGAGCTTCAGTTTTCGCATCTCCTGAATCATGGCTTCCTTTAAATTGAAGATCTTCGTAACCAGGTGCGTCAAACGTAATAATCGTTTGTCCAACAGTTGCAACTGTTCCCTCTTCAACTTTTAATTCTAATACTTTTCCTTTAACAGGTGAAGGAATTTCTACCACTGCTTTATCATTTTGCACTTCAGCCAGAACATCGTCTTCTTCTACCTCGTCGTTCGGCTTAACAAACCATTTTACGATTTCGCCTTCGTGGATACCTTCCCCGATATCCGGAAGTTTAAATTCAAATGCCACAGTTTTCGACCTCCTAGTTGATTAAGCAAATTTTAGTTATGCATTCGCAAGCATTGAACCTAGTAAACAGACTCCTTCATATAGAGAAAAGGACTCTCTTTACCGTCTTTTATGATGCCTGATTAAAATTCAAGAACTTTTTTCGCAGTTTCAAGAACGTCTTTATGGTTTGGAAGCCATACGCTCTCAGCAAGCGAGAAAGGAAATACTGTATCAGGCGCCGCAACACGCAGAACCGGAGCTTCCAGGCTCAGAATCGCGCGGTCATTGATTTCAGCTACAACGTTGGCAGCGATGCCGGCTTGTTTTTGAGCTTCTTGCACGACAATTGCGCGGCCTGTTTTTTCAACAGAAGCAATAATCGTATCAATATCAAGCGGACTTACAGTGCGAAGGTCGATAACTTCAGCAGAAACGCCTTCTTTTTCAAGCTCTTCAGCAGCCTTAAGCGACTCATGAACCATCGCGCCGTATGTGATGATAGAAAGGTCAGTACCTTCGCGTTTCACATCAGCTTTGCCAAGTTCGATTGTGTATTCCTCCTCAGGAACTTCCTGACGGAAAGAACGGTAAAGTTTCATATGCTCTAAGAAAACAACCGGATCATTGTCTCTGATAGAGGCAATCAGCAGTCCTTTTGCATCGTAAGGAGTGGAAGGGATAACAACTTTAATACCCGGCTGCTGAGCGATAAGGCCTTCCAAGCTGTCAGCGTGAAGTTCAGGTGTATGAACCCCTCCGCCGAATGGAGAACGGATTGTCACCGGAGAAGTCCAGCGTCCGCCGGAACGGTAGCGGAGACGAGCCATTTGTCCTGAGATTGAATCCATTACTTCATATACGAATCCGAAGAATTGGATTTCCATAACAGGACGGTAATCTTGCAGGCCTAAACCGAGAGCGAGACCACCGATACCGGATTCAGCAAGCGGCGTGTCAAATACGCGGTCCTCACCGAATTCTTTTTGAAGGCCTTCAGTTGCACGGAATACGCCTCCGGCAACGCCTACATCTTCCCCGAAAAGCAGAACGTTTTCATTGTTTTTCAGTTCTGTGCGTAACGCATCAGTGATCGCTTGAATCATTGTCATTTGCGCCATGGCTTACTTCGACTCCTTCGCTTTGTAAATTTCAAGTTGTTCTTTTAAGTTGAACGTCGGCTCTTCAAACATATTCTCAATCAGCTCTGTTACTTTCGGTTTTGATTCGCCGTCAGCCTTTTTGATAGCTTGTTTGATTTCTTCTTTGGCCTGTTCAATCACTTTGTTCTCTTCTTCTTCAGACCATAGTCCTTTGTTTTCCAAGAACTTGCGGAAACGTACGAGCGGGTCTTTTTGCTCCCATTCATTTTCTATTTCTTTCGTACGGTATTTAGTCGGATCGTCACCGGACATTGTATGAGGTCCGTAACGGAATGTAAGAGTTTCGATCAGAGTCGGACCTTCACCGTTAATTGCGCGCTGGCGTGCTTCTGCGGTTGCAGCGTAAACGGCAAGTGCATCCATTCCGTCTACTTGAACACCTGTAATACCGACGGCAACTGCTTTTTGGGCAATTGTCTGTGCGGATGATTGCTTTTCTACAGGAGTTGAAATCGCATAGCGGTTATTCTGAACAACGAAGATCGCTGGCGCTTTAAATGCTCCGGCAAAGTTCATTCCTTCATAGAAGTCACCTTGAGAAGCTCCGCCGTCACCAGTGTAAGTAATAGCTACCGCTTTTTTACCGCGCTTTTTAAGACCTAAAGCTACACCTGCGGTTTGAATAATTTGAGCACCGATAATAATTTGAGGTGATAAAGCATTTACTCCCTCAGGCATCTGATTACCTTTAAAATGGCCTCTTGAGAACAGGAATGCCTGATGTAAAGGAAGCCCGTGCCAAATCAGCTGAGGAACGTCACGATAACCCGGAAGGATAAAGTCGTCCTGTTCAAGCGCGAAGTGTGATGCAATTTGAGAAGCTTCCTGGCCCGCTGTCGGTGCATAGAAACCTAAACGTCCTTGACGGGAAAGAGAAATTGAACGCTGGTCTAAAATGCGGATATACACCATTCTTCTCATTAATTCCTTTAACTGATCATCTGAAAGATCAGGCATTGCGTCTTTATTTACGACTTCTCCTTCAGCATTTAAAATTTGGAACGTTTCAAACTGCTTATGAATAGCATCAAATTGTTTTTTGCTATCAACAATTGAAGTTTTTGTCTTTGCAGCCATTTTTTAAACCACCTCTTCTTTTGATTTAACAGGGTTAGGATACCGTTTAGCCATCCGTATTAAAAACAGTCTTATCATGCTCTGCAATTCTAAAATTAATCATTCAGAAATTCACATAGCGCTTAAGCAAAGATAATGACGTTTAAACTGTACTAATAAAAAAAGATTTTTTATTAGTACAATATGATCAACAACCATAGTTTACAGTAATTAAACAAAGCCGTCAATCATTTATAACCTCATTTTGAAACCGCTTATAAAACTTAAGATCATATTGCGCCAAACTGTACTATAAAAGACTTTAAACTGTATTATAAAAATGCTCTACTGTACTATAATTAAAAAAAATTACAAAGAGTAAATTAAGTTATTTAACTTAGGGGCGGGCTTTGAAAAGATGCCGCGGGATAAAAACGGGCAGTTAGCAATCGTCCCGCCTGCCGAACAGACGAGACGATGCTTTTGTCTAATTATTCAATACCCGCCCACACGATATTCAGCGGCGTCAGCACGGCATGAGGATGAAACTCGGAAATCGGAGTGAAAAATACATACGTAAAATCTTCGGCTGGATCAGAAAACATGCCGCACCAACCCATTCCAAGATGTGAGAAGGTGCCTTCTGTCATGAAATAATGGTCACCGGCCGGCCACAAATTAACGCCTAAACCAAAGCCGCCTTCCTCTCTGGGCGCTCCGAAGAAGTAAAAAGGAAGACCGGGCTTTATTTGATTTCTCAGCATGGCCTCGACTGTTTTTCTTCCAAGCAGCTTCTTATCTTTCAATCTGCCTTTATTTCTAAACATTTCAGCCAACTTCCAAATATCCCGCAACGAAGAGTACAGACCGCTTGTCGCTTTATTCGGAAAATACGGGTGATGACTTTTTTCCAGCTGTACGCACTCGTGTTCATTGATCACACAAACTTCTTCTTTTAAAGCATCAGGCACATAAAAATACGTTCTTTCTAATCCGAGCGCTTCAATAATATGCTTTGTTACATACTGTTCGTAGGATACGCCTGTTACTTTTGAAATAATGATGCCAAGTATAACAAAACCGGTTCTGGAATAGTTCCATGCTTCATCCACTCCGTACTCCAAAGGCGTACTGACCAGATAGTTTATCCATTCTTCCTCATTCGTTAAGTCAATGCCTTCAGCCTTTTGAATATCCAGCTCAAAACTTAATCCCGCCGTATGAGTCAAAAGGTGCAAAATTTTAATTTCTCCGAAACCCGGTTTATCAAACGCAGGCAAAATGAGCTTGACCGGCATTTTCAGATCGAGCAAACCTTTTTCGACGAGCTGCATGACGGCTACAGCGGTAAACACTTTTGTCAAAGAACCGATTTCTCTGATTGTATCAAGCTGAAATGTTTGCTTTTCGTTTTGTCCGCCGGTAAATTCCCCTAACGACTCAGCTGCAAGAACCTCACCTCCTCTTGACATCATATAACTCGCACATTGCAGATCTCCATTGTCTATCATCGTCTGATAATGGCTGTTAAGAGCGTTAATTTGTTTCATATCAAATGCCGGATTGCTTATTGTTTGTTTCATTGTTTTCTCCCCCTGTACTGTATGTATCGTTTTCATCCTTTACTTACTGATTTCTTGATGAATTCTGACACCGCTTTATTAAATTCTTCCGGATGTGTGATGTTCGGAAGATGCCCCGCTCCCTTAATTTTCTTTAATTCTGCATTGCTCAGCAGTTTCTGCAGCCTTTTTGTTTCTTTCTGATCAACTACGCTTTCCTTCTCACCCGTAAGGATAAGCGTTCTTGTATGAATGTCTTTTAAAAAGCCGATCGTAGAATAGCCTTCTTGTTGATGTATCTTCATAAAACGTTCAATAGAAGCATTTAAAAATTGATTACTGTATAAACTTTCATATTCATGCGATTTTCCTATAGCTATAAAATCATTTTTCAGTTTTTCCTCGACACTGCTTTCAGGGTCTTCTTCGTATTCGGTGTAACTTCCGGAAAGAATGAGTGTTTTTACTTTTTCAGGGTATTCATAGGCTATCCTCTGCCCTATCATGCCTCCCCAAGAAGCTGCCGCAATGTGGATCGGCCACGCAACCCCTATCTCGTTCAGCACTTCGATAAAAGTCTGAGCCAGCCCGCTCAGTGTAAAATCGGCGCTCCCCTCACTCAGCCCGTAACCCGGTGTGTGTATGACAATTACATTAAATTGATCTGCCCACTCTTTCATTTGTTCTTTCCACATGTAAGCAGTGGTAGCAAAACCGCAAATCAGTAAAATTGTTTCGCCCTTACCGCTCATCAATATCTCCATATGCCGGGCATTTTCTGTGTTTGCCAGAAAATGAACGGTTTCCGTTTCTTCTGTCTGGTAAAAAGCGATGAGTTTTTTTGCGGCATCGCTTTGATCGTGCTGAAGGGCTCCTTTCTTCAGTCTGCTCCAATAATGCAAATAATCGTCGAGATGACGATTGGAAGCTGTGCCGAGTATCCGGAAAGGACTTTCAGCTCCTTCCGTAACGACTGACGAAGCATCAAAATCGGCTGCAATCGCTGAATCTCTTACCAGAGGCGGTGCTGAACGGGCGGATAACGGCTTGAAATCGTTTTGTATTTTTTCTTTTTCTCCGTATAACACGATCAGCTGGTGGCCTTGGCCGAGAAGCGAGTGTTCAAAAGCTTTGATTCCGGCAGTATTTTCTAATGGGTGAAGTCCGTACTCCCTTTTCATAATATCTTGAATGCCGGGATCAACTGTCATGCCTCCGTCTTTCCAGAAAGGCCAATTTACAGCGATGGTTTTTCCTGATCTTCCCCCCGCCTTTCTCATACATTCCCTCCACTCGGCAAAATGCTCCAGAAAACGATTGGCGTAGGCATAATCGGCTTGACCCAGACTTCCGATTTCTGAGGAGATGGAAGAAAACAAAACAAAAAAGTCTAAAGGCATATCTCTGAGCGCTTCATCCAAATGAATCACACCATTGACCTTTGATTGCAGCACCGCTTGAGCTTCCGCGTCTGTTTTATTCATAATGAGAGAGTCTTTTAACACGCCTGCACTGTAAATGACCCCGTTGATTTCGGAATAATCAGCACGAATTTTTTCCGCTAACTTGATGACCTGCTGCTTATCTGACATGTCAGCCTGGATATAAGAAATGCTTGCCCCGTCATATCGGATGCTGTCTAATTTTTCTTCCATGTCTGCTGTCATTTTCGATCGCCCGGCAATGATAACGCTGGCTCCGTGATTTGCATAAAGAAACGCTGAAATAATCCAGCCGATGCCGCTTAACCCTCCGATGATGAGATACACCCCGTTTTTTGCAAACTTTGCGGCCTTTTGTCCTGTTTGCAGCGAAGCGTCTCTATATGCTGTCACCCACCTTTTTTGATCGCCGTCATATTTCACAGCCTGATGATGTCCGGCACTTAATTCATTGAGAAGCAAAGGTGCTTTTTCAATGGTTTGTCTTGAAGAAATCTCAACCGTTTTACACTTTATATTCGGCTGCTCCGCATTCAGCGTTTTAAAAAAGCCTGCAATCGCGGCGTAAACCGGATTTGTATATTGATCCTTGTCATGTACGTACAGAATGTTGATGTTTTCTTTTGTTTTTTGACGGATCAAAGCTTTACTTAAATAAAGGATTGAATAAAAGCTGTGAGTCAGGTCTAACGCCGCTTCAGTATAAGCTTTTTTTGACAGGTAATGAATGATTGACGACGGAAACGCTCCGGACTTTTTAAGATCATCTAACAGTCTGGTGTAATGAGCAGACTGCTCCGGGTTAAATTTATAATGCTTTTCATTTACCATTTCATATTCAGCGGCGGCTTCCGCATAAATAACATTTTCACTGCCAGTGTAGTTGCGGATTTCATCACTCAATGAACTGTCGAAATCGAAAATCAAAGTATTTTCCTTAGACACTTCTCCGGACTTTAATGGCGACTCAATCCATTCTTTTTGTAAATACAAAGATTCAAGCATCGGCTTTTCAGACGGCTCTTTCGTTTGCGTTTTTTCTTTAAAAGCTGCAGCCGGTGTATTACGCACATCATATTTTTCTTCTAAATAAGCCGCTAAATCATGAATATTGTTATAATCAAAAAGCAATGTCGGATACAATTGTGTATCCAATCTTTCCTCGAGCATTTTCGATATATGCAGCAGCTGTTTTGAGTCAAGACCCAGTTCGTAAAAAGATTGGTGTTTGTCCGCTTTATTTGGCGGTGTGTTTGTAACCTCTCCAATAATGGATGACAGCTCATCTGTTAATGTTTTTTGACTGTCTTGGTGCAAAACTGTATCAGAGATAGAGTCTGTAATGTCAGCTCCGTATTTCTCCTGCAGATATTCCGTCAATTCACCGATTGTGGAGTAATCAAATAATAAAGTCGGGTACAGCTTTGTATCTAACATCAGTTCTAATTTTTTGGATAAGTCTAATAATTGTTTAGAATCCAAGCCCATCTCGTAAAAGGAAATATCATTCTTCACTGTTTCAGCAGGTTTTTCAATCATGCCGGCTATCTCTTGGATCAAATTATTTCTGATCATTTCTTTATTGTTCGTTGCGCTGCCAACCTCTTTAGCTTTTTGGGAATGCTCCAGCCTTTGTATTGATTTTTCATTTCTGACTCTTTTCACACCGAATCGCTCATAATAAAAAGCAAGCTCTCCATCAGGCCTGTATACTTCTATGTCCGCATATAAAATGTCTTTAGAAGGCGGCTGCGTTATACTGTTTTTATCAATATACACAAAACAAGACCCAGTTGTTTTATGCAGTGCCCGGAATGTCTCAATATATATAGGGATAAACGCATTTTTTCCTTCATCCGGCAAGTCTGATGTAAGGATTCCCAACAAGCTGAGAGACCCATCCAAAAATGCGGGATGCATGTAAAAGTCATCTGTATATTCTTTTGAAAGTCCGCTTAAACTGACCTCTCCCAGAATATAATTTTCACCTTCATATACTGTACCTTCCAATTTCATAAAATCTTTATGAATCAGGCCGCCCCTGCGCAAATTACGATAGGCGGATTCAGCATCCGAAGTCCGGACGGCTCCTTTCTTTAATTCTTCGATTGAAATTGTCTTTTCGTTTATCGCATTTTTTCTTATGATTTCCGCCTGCAAGTTGACTGACGCTTCACCTTCCGCCTTTTCAGCGACCCATTTCCTGCTTGTTGTTTCAACAAGCCAGCCGTTTTCTTGTTCCGTAAACTGGAAGCTGACTTTTTTATCAAAATGGACTGACGTCGCAACAGGTTCACGGAATAAAACATGTTTGATTTCAAAACTTCGGGGGGATATCCCTTTCTCAGCTAAAAATCGTGTTATTAAATCCAGATACGTTACGCCGGGTATCGTACGCACTTGATGAAGGACATGGTCTGAAACAATATAATCGTCATGTTTGACTAATACGCTGAACCTCATGCAACTCGACAACCTTTCTTCTTTTACAAAGTAAAGAAACAGAGCAGGTGCTACTCTGTTTCATCAATAATTTCAAGAAGCCGTTTTTTATTCTGTTTGATTTGTTTTTTTCGATTTGAATCCGGCCAGTACTCTTTTCTGACAAACTCGGCAGGCGGCAGCGGAGTTCTGACGGAATGATATGAATCATCCAGGCCGCTTACCAAAAGGTGGGCGTTTGTTCCGCCAAAACCGAAAGCGCTGATGCCCGCCCTCCGTTTTCCATCCTTCCAGCTTCTCAGCTCTGTATTCGGATAAAAAGGCGACTTTTCAAATTCAAAGCGGGGATTTGGCGTTTCACAATTCAATGTAGGCGGAATTTCCTTATGCCATATTGATAAAATCACTTTAATGAAACTTGCCGCTCCGGCAGCGCTTAATAAGTGTCCGATATTGGTTTTTACACTTCCTACTCCGCAAAATTGCGTTTTGTTTGTGTCTCTTCGGAATACTTTTGTCAGAGCCTGAAGCTCAATCGGATCTCCAATCATCGTGCCTGTGCCGTGAGTTTCGACGTAGCTGACTGATCCGGGAGTGATATCGGCTTTTTCAAATGCATCTTGAATAACCTGCTCTTGAAGCTTAGGATTCGGGGTCGTAATTCCCATTGTCGCACCGTCGTTATTAATAGCTGATGCTTCAATGATACCGTATATCCGATCTCCGTCCGCTTTCGCTTTCTCGAGCGGTTTTAACAGAACAGCGCCAAAACCCTCTCCGGGTACAAAGCCGTTTGCCCTTTCATCAAAAGTAAAACACTGACCGTCCGGCGAAAGAGCTCCTCCTTCTGTTAACATCAGGTAAGGAATTTCATCCAAAAGCAGATCCGCCCCTCCTGCCAGCGCCATCTCTGAATCACCGTTTTTTATGCTTTGGCAGGCTAAATGAATGCTGACTAATGAAGAAGAACAAGCGGTATCAGAAACCATGCTTGGGCCGTGAAAATTAAAGAAATGCGACACGTGTGAAGCAATAAAGTTTTGACTAAGCCCGACGATGTGGCTGTTGCTTTCTTTCGGCAGTTTGTGACCGTAGCCGCCCATTCTGGAACCGACAAATACGCCGACTTTTTTTCCCGATAATTCTGTTTCTTCATAACCGGCATCCCGTACAGTCTGTACACTCGTTTCTAAGAAATGTCTTATCAGCGGGTCCGTTTGGATGGCTTTCTCCTCTTCCATGCGGAAATACTCCGGATCGAAGCTGCCGATTCCATTGATAAATCCTCCCCATTTGCTGATGCTTTTTCCCTTTTGCTGCACCGGAGAGTAATTTTCTTCTATATTCCACCGGGAATCAGGTACTTCTTTAATATGATTCTTCCCTTTTCTCAGATTGTCCCAAAATTCCTCTTTATCAGCCGCTCCAGGGAACTTACATCCGATTCCGATAACAGCTATCTTTGCAGAGGAAGCCGTCTGCGGTTCTGTATTTCGGCTCGTCACAGACTGCATATCATGCTGATTGCTGCTTTGAGAATCAGTCTGTTCGATTTGTTTTTTCAACGGCGGCGCCGTCTTACCGATATATTCCGCAAGACCATGAATCGTGTTGTGTTCAAGAAGCACAGTAGGGTCAATTTTTTTCTGAATCATTGCTTCTATACGATGTATAATGCTGACAAGTAG
Source organism: Bacillus sp. A1 (assembly GCF_042296235.1). Lineage (NCBI taxonomy): Bacteria > Bacillati > Bacillota > Bacilli > Caryophanales > Bacillaceae > Bacillus > Bacillus sp. A1. Next base: position 1,502,883 of record NZ_CP141181.1, on the reverse strand, counting down.
TATAGAATCCACACCGTATTCCTGAAAATCCGTATTTGGGTTAAGCTTTTCAAGGGGAATGCTCAATTCCTCGGCAAATACGGCAGAAAGTTCACTGACAAGCCCTTCTGAATGATCAAAAGTGTCGGGAGTCTCCTGTCTTCGCACTGGAAATGAAGCCTTGCCGGTTTTATTGATATTCAGGAGACTGTCTGCATGAAACACTGTTCCTTTTTTCACGATAGGAATGATATTGGCCGATTTTTTCTCCAGTGCATGATACAAAACCGCCAGTCCTTCCCGTGTGGAAAGAGAGTCCAATCCCAATTCATCATATAAAGGACTCGTCACAGTACCCATTCCGACTTCTTTCCAGCTCGGCCAATTGATGGACGTGAAATACGTTCTCCCCTTTTGAAAATGATAAGCCGCGAAATAGTCCATATATGCGTTTGCAGACGCATAATCAGTCATTCCTTTCGACAGTTTGGGTGACTGTGCAGCAATTGATGAAAATAGAATAAAGAAATCCAGCGGCCTATTATTAAAAATCCGCTCCAAATTCTGAAGTCCAGTGACTTTCGGGCCGTACACCGTCTTAAATTCACTCATTCTTTTATGAATAAAGGCCGGATTTCCGCCGCTGTGCAGTCCGGCACAGTGTATGACACCGCTTATATCTTTAAATTCAATGCTTACTTGGTGAAAGAATGAACGCAGCCTCTCTTCATTTGTGAGAGAACCGCTGTAATACAGATAGTTGACACCTTTCTCTTCAAAACTTTGAAACAGTTTGATATTGCTGACTGTCTTTTCGTCCTGTCTGCCCTCTTTCAGCAAATGATCCCATTCACTTCGCAAAGGTAATGGACGCGTCCCCGTCAGCACGAGTTTTTTCACTCCCCGTTTCACCAAATCTTCAGCTATTGCTCTGCCAATACCCCCTGTCCCGCCGGTAATCACGATGGCTTTATCCGCAGGAAATGAAACAGGCCCGCCGGTATGGATTCTTTCTTCTTCAAAATACGGAACATATCTGACGCCGCTGCGGTAGCATACTTCATTCTCTCCGGTACATTGCGCCCTTTCATTCTCAAAGATTTGTTTCAGCTCATGCGTTTCTTTCATGCTGTCTATATCTATTGTTTTCACATGAGCAAAGCCGTATTCCGCAGAAAGGGCTTTCAGAAAAGCCGCTGATTCTGCCCCCGTCAGCTTTGGTTTTTCCGCTTTAAATACCTGCAAGCCATTGGTGATTTGTAAAATGGATAATGGTGTTTCCTTTTTACTCCGCTTAATTATTTCTTGTATAAATAAGAATTTACCATATGGGATGCCGTTCTGATTTTCACTCTGGTTTCCGACATCTGAGAAATCAAATATATTTTCGACCTGCCGCTCACCGCCCGAGAAGATCTCACGGATAACGTCGTATGCGTGGTTTTCATCTAATAAAGAACACTCAAACATTTGATCAGAGTGTTTTATAAATGAAGAGTGATGTTTTATGACAATCAGATTCTCCTGATCTATATCCGAACAAATGGTGCGGGCAATTGATTCTGTGTCTTGATTTACAAATGCTACTGTCAGTCCGTACTCTTTTGTTTCGGATGGATTTACAAACGGATTCTCCCTCCATTTTTTTTGCAAATGATGTTGAAAAGAATGCTGAGGGATCTCTGCCTTCTCAGTCCTGGACGGAACCCAATAACGTTCTTTTGCAAACGGATAAGTCGGAATTGAGATCCGTTTACCCGGCTGCTGTAAATGTTGATGAACGGATTTCCAGTCGATATCCGCCCCCCAAACCCATAATTGAGCCAGCTTTTCCGCTTCACCGTTCTCAATAATGGTCTTTACAAACAATTCACCTGCTCTGCCTTCCGTTAACGCCTTCATTTTTTCAGCGAATGCATCTGCTGATTGCTGATTAACATATACGCCTGGAACTTGCTTGTCACCGCGGCAAAACTCAAATAATTTATCTTTCATTTCTTTAAGAGAGGTACCGGTAATCGCCGCTCTGGCCTCCATCGCTTCTCTGCCCGATTGTGTAGTGTATGCCAGATCCCGTAAAACGACGCTTTCCGATTGGCCGGCTTCCATCACTTCATTCGGGAACATGTTTCTTATCGCTCCGGCATATTCCTTCAATAAGTATTCAGTAACCGCTTGAATGGAGGCGCAATCAGTTAATTCATACATCGTGAGTTCAATATGAAACATTTCGTTAATAAAATCCGCCATCCGGCTTAATTCCAAAGGCCCTACGCCAAATTCACTCAGGTGATCAGCAATATTAATTTCTTCCGGATGGATATGAAGCAATTCCGAAACAAACGGTTTGAGTACTTCATACACCTTTTCTTTCATATCAGGCTGTTTATCCTTTACTTCAGGACTTAGTGAACGTTGAATAAAATCTTTCATGTTTTCGGCATACTCAAGAAGACGTTCATTGTCTTTGGCAGATAACAGGACAATATGCGGTTCGTTCTCAACATGTTCTGTTGAGACGTTTGTTTCTTCATATTCTTCTATAATGATATGAACATTCGTTCCTCCCGCTCCGAATGAGCTGATCCCCGCTCTTCTCGGAACAGTTACTGTTTTTCCGTTTTCCTGCAGTTTCGGTTTCTTCCAGTCTTGCAATGACCGCTGTACATAAAAGGGAGATGCTTTAAAATCAATATTTGGATTCAACGTCTCCGCATGTATGGAGGGAAACAGTTTTTTCAGTTTCATTTGCAAAAGAACCTTTGTCAAACCGGCAATTCCCGCTGCGGCCTCAAGATGGCCGATATTTGATTTGACAGAACCGATTGAACAATATTGAGTGTGCTCCGTAAATTCCCGAAACGCTTTTGTTAATCCGGTGATCTCAATCGGGTCTCCCAGAGAAGTTCCCGTTCCGTGAGCTTCAATATAACTAATTGTACGAGGGTCAATACAAGCTTTCTGAAGCGCGTCCTGTATCAGTTCAGACTGACCATTCGGATTAGGAACCGTAAAACCGTTTGTTCTCCCTCCGTGATTGACCGCTGTCGCTTTAATCAGCGCATAAATATGATCTCCGTCCCTTACCGCTTCCGCCGCCGGCTTTAAAAGTACGGATCCCACTCCTTCTCCCGGTACATAACCGTCACCGCCCTCGCCGAATGTACGGCACCGGCCATCACTTGCAAAGAAGCGGCTTTGATTTAATAATGTATATTTATTCGGATGAAGCGTAAGATTGACCCCGCCCGCAACAGCAAGGGTGCTTTCTCCTCTTCGTATACTTTCACAGGCTAAGTGAATGGCGTTAAGAGAGGATGAACACATTGTATCAACCGCCATACTCGGCCCCTTAAAGTTAAAGAAATATGATATTCTGTTTGCTATTGCAGAAAATGGAGACCCGACGGCCAGTTCATTTCCTTTAAGTGATTCTTCAACGCCGAAAAATTGATAGCTTCCATATGTGACGCCTGCAAATACTCCGACCTTTTTGCGGGTCAGATCTGAAGGTTTATAACCAGCATCCTCTATGGTATTGTACACTGTCTCTAAAAAGAGGCGTTCCTGAGGATCAAGAAAAGCCGCTTCTTTCGGTGATATCCGGAAAAATAAAGGATCAAACCGGTCTGGATTTTCCAGAAAACCTCCCCACTTATAGCAGCTTCCCTCCAGCATTTCCTTCCGGTCATCAGGAATTTCGCTTACGCAATCCCGTCCATTCATCAGCACATTCTGGAACTCCCTGATGTTTTCCGCACCCGGGTATCTGCCGCTGACACCGATAATGGCTATATCAGCAGAAAAGGGATCGGCCGCAATGTGCTCTTTTGAATCTTCTCCTTCAGAGCGTACCGGCGCTTTTGTTTCCACTGATTTTCTTTTTGGCTTTTTTTGATATGAAACAAGTTCAGATCTGCCGGCCGGGTTCAGCAGTTTCATCATTCGTTCGCTGTGATGACTCAGGAAATATTCGGCTAACTGCGATATTGAATGATATTCAAAAAATAATGTTTTCGACAATCTGCCGATACTTTGCTCCAGCTTTTTGGTCAGACGCATGATCATCACTGAATCAATGCCGTATTTCTCCAGATATTGTTTTTCATCTATGAGTGAGAACGGTAATTTCAATTCCTCTGACATTATATTTTTCAGATAACTGATTATATTTTGTCTTAATTCATCGTTTTGCAAATCAGCATCTTCCTGCTGCTCTGAATGAAAGCTGATTGTGCCGGCACGCTTCAGCACATCCTCAATCTTTTCTTTACGGCCTTTCAGGGCAATCAGCTGTTCAGATGATTGACACAAGCTGTTCTCCAGAGCCTGTATTCCGTCACTGTCATCTAACGGGTCAAGACCGAGTTCCTGTTTCATGTAGGATACTCCTTCATCGTCAATATTCATCCCGCCGGAAGTCCATAGCGGCCAATTGACTGACACTACCCTTTCGGCAGACTCTTTTGCGGTCATAACTGCTGCATACTGATCCAGAAAGGCATTGGCGAAAGCATAGTCACATTGGCCGGCTGAGCCGAAGACTGCCGATGTGGATGAAAACAAGACAAGTAATTCAACTTTCATTTTTTTAATTTCTTCCGCCAGCCACAGCGTGCCATAAACTTTCGAACCTGTGACTTGATCAATTTCTTCTTTTGTCTTTCTTAAGATAAAAGAGTCACGGAGTACGCCGGCACTGTGAAATACTCCATGTAAGGTGCCGAACTGCTCTTTTGCAAAAGCAAATATCCATTCAGCATCACTTTGTTTTGAAACATCAGATCGGATATATTCAACTGTTGAACCTGAACTTCTTAAATATTCGATCTTTTTCTCCTGCTCTTCAGTTAAATCAGAACGCCCCGTTAATATGAGATTCGCTTTCCATTTTTCCGACAGATGTTTTGCCAGAATATAACCGAGACCGCCCAGGCCTCCTGTAATCAGATAATTCCCATGATGTTTCAGCGGCTGAGTTAAATCGAATGAGCCGGCTTTATTATAGCTTTTCGTAAAACGTCTGCCGTTTTCATAGCGCACTTCAAAATGGATATCCCGTTTTTCGTCACACTCTCTCTGATATATGTCCGCTATTGCTGGAAGAGCGGCTCCCGCACCCTCTGATTGCGTGATATTGATAATCTGATAGTGAAAATTGGGGTGTTCCTGGTGAACGGTTTTCACCAATCCGCCGAGCGCATGATGCAGCGGCAGTTGTTCTTTATTCTCTGTTTGAAAAATATGCGTCAGCTTTATTATCTTTTTCCATTTTAGTTCAATCAGCGCCTGTGTAATATACAGAAGAGAAAACAATCCGTTTTCCAATTGTTTCTGTATACCTCCTTTACTCATGTCAGCCTGAGAATCAGACCACAAGTGAAGAATCTTTTCGGGCAGCTGATAATGATCATGAATGTATCGGAACAGCTTTAGATAATCGTGTTTTTTCACGTGGTTCATACAAATCGTATCATCATGTAAAACAGCAAATTCTTTTCCGCGGATGACAAACAAGAGAGTACAGCCCTTAAACAAACCGCTCAATTCTTGTATTTGCCGTTCATTTTCTGCAAAAATCAGGAGCAATCCCGTCAAGGGTACGCTCTTCTTACTCGGAATGAACGATTCTGTCCATTCCGGCTTGTAATATAAAAGCGGATGGTTCGATGCCCGTGATTTTTGATTCTGAATGGATGTCACACGGGCATAGCCTTCGTCAGCCGACATTTGTCCTGTTTGAATCAGATCAAGAATATCGCTGATTTGTTCACGTTTTCCGTTCATCATTCTTCCCCCATTAATTGTTTCAATACAGCCTTCTGATCAATATCATTGGTTTCCAATTGACGCAGGAGACGAATGAGTTCATCGTCCGTCTGAACAGTGTCTTTTTCATGACCATATCTGAATCTCACATCTCTGCACTCTGCCAGAATGTTTCCGTTTCCATCTGTAAATGTCATATGACACGTTACATCACGGCTGTTCTGCCGGTTCTCTTTTTGAGTATAGACATAAAAATTTTGAGCGAGAGGCTGATAGACATCCGCCGCTCCCAGTCCGATCAATTCCGGGAAGGTTTCTCCGCTGACAAAAAACGCACTGGCTTGAATCGCGGACTCAAGCGCTTCAGGAGAGATCGTAAAATTCTCTCTTTTTGCATAAAGCTCATCCGGCAATGAATGAAACGACAGCATTCCGTCACTGTTTTTCGCTGATTCAATGACAAAAGGCGATTCAGCAGGATGTTCAGTCATTTCTGATTTGACTTCAGCAATATCAAGCGCTTCAGGAAGCATACCGCTTTCAGGCTTAACAATATGCGCATTTCCCCTGGCAAGACGTACTTTATTCTCATTTTTTGTGTTTGCATATATGTCAAATCGCGCAAAGTCGCGCTCAGGCGTCAGCGTAATCATCAGTTCCCGTATATCAGTCATTCCGTTCATGCTTTCGGTCCACAATAAATCAGTTAATGTATGAACTGGTTGTCCAAATGCCTCCGCTGCATTGACGATAGCCATTTCAGCCAAAGATGCATAAGGGAAAAAGGACACGTTTCCTTCAGACAGACTTAGTGCAAACGGATGATTACGGCTGATTTTTTTCGTGAAACTGAACTGATTAAAATCGGACGTGTTACTCCCCAAGAAAGGGTGACCCGGCTTACTCACATCCGCTGAAACAAGTGCGTCCCCTTTTTCCGCTATCCAATACCGCTGTTTGATCAGCGGTTGTCCCGGAATAGAAATCCTGCGAGCATTCCGATTCACCTCAAAAGTCTCCCAATCTATCTTTCTTCCATTTACCCATTTGGATGCTGCTTCGGCGTAATCTGAACAAACGTGAGGCATTTCATTGTGAACTTCTGATTCGAATGTATGACCGGTATGGCTCAAGCTGCTTTTTTCACCCCTGATATAAGCTGAAAGCTCTTCAGCAATGACCTGCCCGGAATCTGCCACTATCGCCAGCCGTTCTTCCATATGATCGCGTCCCGTCTGAAGTGTATAGGCAATATCCTGAAGACGCAGTTTATGATTGTTATCCTTCGATTCATTTTCTGATAGAAAATTAGCCATAACCTTTGCATATTTTATCAGCCGTTGTTTGTCTTGAGCCGATAAAACAAAGATCACTCGGCCGCTTTGATGATCAAAAGCTTTTGGCGGCTCATACGCTTCCAATATAAGATGCGCGTTTGTCCCTCCTGCCCCAAAAGCGCTTACCCCGGCTCTCAAAGGATGAACAGCATTGCTGTTTTGCGGAATATTCCATTCAGCCGCTTTCCGCTGCACTTGAAAAGGAACCTGATCAAAATCTATAAACGGATTAACAATATCGGAGTGCAGAGAAGGAACAAGCTGCTTATTCTTCATTTGGAGAAGCACTTTCGTTACCGCAGCGATTCCTGCCGCAGATTCTAAATGTCCGATATTTGATTTCACCGAACCGATGGCGCAAGGATGGTTCAATTGATAGGAATCTTTCAGTCCTTGAATTTCAATCGGATCGCCTAATGACGTCCCTGTTCCATGCGCTTCAATATAATTGACGGTGTTCGGATCAATGTCAGCTTTACGAAGCGCTTCTGAAATGACCTCCGCCTGCGCATCCGGATTCGGTATGGAATATCCGCTCGTCTTTCCTCCGTGGTTAACGGCGCTTCCCTTAATCACACCGTATATTTGATCTTGATCTTCTATTGCTTTTTTCAATGGTTTTAACAATACGGCTCCGACTCCCTCACCGGGAACATAACCGCTTCCGTCTTTTCCAAAACTCCGGCATCTGCCGTCACTTGATAGAAACTGTCCCATGCTGAGGAACTTATATTTATTCGGATGTATTGACAAATTCACTCCGCCGGCTAATGCCATATCGCTCTCTCCGCAATGTATGCTTTGGCATGCGTAATGAATAGAGGTCAGTGATGAAGAGCACATTGTATCCAGAGCCAAACTCGGACCTTTTAAATGAAAATAATAAGACACCCGATTGGCAATTGAAGAATAGACGGACGCCGGCGAGAAAGCCGCTCCATTTTCTTCCCCTTCAAATAGTTGATATTGGCCCCACATTGCACCGACAAATACACCGACTTTCATCTTTTCCAGCATGTTTCTCGGGTACCCTGAGTCTTCAAAACAATTTTTGGCCGTTTCTAAAAAGAGCCTTTCCTGGGGATCCATAAGTTCTGCTTCCCTTGGGGAAATATGAAAGAAAAGCGGATCAAATTGATCGGCTCCGCTGATAAAACCTCCCCACTTGCTGTAAGACTTCCCTTTCATATCTCTGTCTTCGCTGAAGAAATCATCCATATTCCAACGGTCAGGCGGGATTTCTGTAATACAATCTTTTCCGCTCTTTAAATTATCCCAAAATTGAGATAAGTCTTCGGCCATCGGATACTTCCCGCTTAATCCGATAATGGCAATGTCCTCATGCCTTGTATCAGCTTTCTCATTTATTTGGATCTTGCAGTTTTCATCCTCTATGAAGGTATCTTGAAGTGCAGATTCTAATTTTTCTTTGTCACCTTCAAACACGATCAGCTGTGATGCGTTCAGAGAGAGTGAATCTTGAAAAGCTTTGATCCCATTGGTTTTACTAAGGGGAACCATACCGATTTTTTGTTTCATCCATTTTTCAGTTTGTTTATCCACTTTCATGCCGCCGTCTTCCCATAGCGGCCAGCCGATGGCTACTGAGACGCCGGAGCGTTCTTTTTTCCGCCTCATTCCTTCACGCCACTCAGCGAAAAGATCAATGAACCGGTTGGCCAATGCGTAATCCGTCTGTCCGATATTCCCGTACATCGAGCTGCTTGATGAAAACATCACAAAGAAGTCCAAAGGTTCGGTTTGCAGCAAGCTGTCCAATAAGACCGTCCCATTTATTTTCGGAGCGATCACTTCCTGAATTTCATCTTTTGATTTTTGAATCAATAAAGCGTCGTGCGTCACACCGGCACTGTGTATCACACCGTTGATTTCTCCGAATTGCCTTTTTATGGTTTTTATGATTCGCTCTGCATCGCGGCTATCTGAAAAATCACCTCTTATATATTGAACCGAAGAACCGCCTGCTTTCATTCGGCTGATTTTGTTCTTTTTGTCTTCCGTAAGTTCAGAACGGCCCGCTAAAATAATATTGGCTTTCGTTTGGGCTGCGATATGTTCTGCAAATATAAGGCCTAAGCCGCCGGCCCCTCCTGTAATCATGTATACTCCGTTTTCTTTAAAGGAGAAACCTGAGTTTTGAGACGGTTCCGCTTCCCGTAAGGCTCGGACCCAGCGCACATTTCCTTCATAATAAAGATCGGTTTCTCCCGGATGTGCTTCCGTAGATTCGACTCTGATGATTTCAGCTGTAAGTTCCGGCAACGATGACTTGTCTGAAACTGATATCCCGATTGTCTTAAGGGCCAGTTTCGGGTTCTCAAGCAAAATAGACTGCCCTGCGCCATGGACTGAAGCATAAAGCGGCTGATCATTTTTATGATCCGCCGGATAAAGGAAAAGCGATACAACCTTTTTTTCCGCCTTGCTGCGCATCAATGCCCGGCTGAAAAAGAATAGCGGGTAAGCCCCCTTAGAAAGCTGTTCACTTATTTTTTCCGGGCCGGCAAATGACCCTTCCGGCCACCCGTAAACCACGGTGTCGGGCATTTGCCCCCTTTTTTTCAGATCAGCTGCAAGCCTGTCAAAGTGAGCTTCCTCCCTGTGATCTATCTCATAAACACCGTCTCCGTGATAGGAGAAACGATTCCCTGATAAAACGAGAATGATCTGTGTATTTTCGAATCCATTTTCAGCATTTTCCCGCATAAAATGAAAAAGCTCTCTGTCATATTGAAACAGCAGGCATGTTCTTTTCTTTTTATTTCCGCAATTCGGGTCCCAAGCGGCAGCCTTTTGTCTCCAATGCGGCGTTAAATAGGTCAGAGCCGTATGATTCTCTCCATGATGAAGAGGGCGGTCTTTGTCAACGGAAGTCTTTTCGCCGCTCTCTGCAAAATAATTTGCAAGTTTTTGAATCGTCGGATACTCAAACAATAAAGTAGGGTACAGTTCCCTGCCTGTTTTCTCTTCCAATGCCTTTACGGCTTGCATAAGTGTTACGGAATCGAGGCCTTGTTCATAAAAACCTTTTACCACAGAGAGTGTTTCAGGGGCAGCAGTCCCTTTGATATCTGCGATCAGCTGCTGAATGTCTCCTTCTGTTATAAGAGCGGAAAGATTTTCGTTCTTACTTTCTTTCAAGTCAGGCTTTTCAGCCGATAGATTTCGCGTTAAGAAATAACTGGACATTTTTTGATTTTCTTTAATATACGCGGCGAGTTCCCGGATCGTTTTCTGCTCAAACAGGAGTGTAGGATACAGCTGTTCCCCTGTTTTGTTTTCAAGTTCTTTGACAATGGCAAGCAAAGAAGCTGAATCCAGGCCCTGTTCATAAAAACCAATGTCTGTCCTTATGTCACGCAGATCTATATTTGAAACCCCGGATATTAATTCTTTAAGGTGTGTCTCGATGCTTTCGCTTCGATTTATGATTGAATCTTTTCTGATCAGGCTGTCTTTTGGCTGAGAAGCCGCTTCAGTTTCCAAACGAGTCTGCTTCAGGTTTTCAATTAAATCTTTTGAGCGGATATGTTTCACAGACAGCCGCGTAAAATAAGCGATCATCTCCCCGTGTGCATCGTACAAACCGTAACTTACTTGGATGACATCCCCTGAATCATGATTTTGGTCTTGCTTCTCTATGTACACATAACACCTGTCTTCCAGGCGCTTCGTCATACGGAAAGATTCAATATGAATGGGAATATACGTTTTCATCCGGCTTGCCGAAGATCCTTGTGTAAAATATTCGGGACATGCCTGATAAAGGATCGATATGATGGTAGACGCATCAAGAAAAGTGGGATGCAATTGAAAATAGCCGGTATATTGATTGGCAATTTGGCTGAGCGTCAACTCTGCAAGTACAGAATGGTCAGACGCATAAACCTTCCCCAGACTCTTCATAAATTCAAAATGCTCTATATCAACCTTTTTTAAATAGTCATAACATATCTCCATATCGGCTTCACGGACGGAGGCATGTTTGATTTCATCAATATTGATTGAACTCATGCTTTCCGGGATTTTCGGCATGAGCCTGCAGTTCATATTCTCATCCCAGCTTTCATCCAGAATGCAGTCATCTTTTACTTTTCTGCTCTTCGCCTGAATTTCCCATCCCTGTTCCAATCCCTGAAAACGGATGCGGATTTCTCTGTCAAAGGTATCCGATGTTGCTACAGGTTCCAAATACAAAATATTCTGACACTCGAGTTCTTCAATAGGCAAACCTTTGCTCAGCGCCATACGGTATATCATATCTAAAAATGTGACACCGGGTATAATCCGGGTGCCATGCACCCGGTGATCCCTGACAATATAGTCCGTATGTTTAATTGTTAATGTGAACTGATAGTTTTGATTACTGGCCACCTGTCTCATTCCTTTTCTTTTCTTTATAATTCTTTGAAATCAAGTAAAGGAATCAGCAATTCTGACTCTTCCTTTTCTGGAGTTTCTCCATTGTCGATCCAGCATTGTTCCTTATTGAATATAACCGGAGAAAGCGGGTGTCTTTTTGTCTCTCCATATCCTAATGTGAGATGGCTGTCGCTCAATATCATATGTGCGTTCGTGCCCCCGAATCCAAAAGAACTGATTCCGGCTCTCAAAACCCCTTTTCTGGGACGCCATTCTTTTAAGGACGTGTTCGGAAAGAATGGCGACTGATCAAATTTAAAACGCGGATTTGGCGTTTTACAATGTAATGTCGGCGGGAGCATCTGATTTTTTATGGATAAGGCAACCTTTATAATACTCGCTATCCCCGCTGCGCTCATTAAATGTCCGAAATTCGTTTTTACGCTGCCTACTCCGCAAAATTGCGTTTCTTCCGTAACCTCCCGGAACACTTCAGTCAGCGCTTTTAATTCAATCGGATCTCCTATCATCGTACCGGTGCCATGCGTCTCGACATAACTGAGAGTATCTGCATCAATTCCGCCTTTTTTCAGGGCTTTTTTTATCACTGCGCTTTGCGCTTTCGGATTAGGTGTTGTCATTCCCATTGTCTGTCCGTCATTATTAACCGCGGATGAGTCAATTACCGCGTAAATTCTGTCACCTTCGGCAAGAGCGTCATCAAGTCTTTTCAAAAGGACTGCGCCGCATCCCTCTCCCGGTACAAATCCATCTGCCTTCTCATCAAATGTATGACATTTTCCTTCAAGTGAAAGCGCCCGAGCCTCACTCAGCATGACGTAAGGCTTTTGATCCAGCAAAATGTCAACCCCGCCCGCAATCGCCATATCTGACTCTTTTGACATCAGGCTTTGACAAGCGAGATGGACGCTGACCAATGAAGAAGAACAAGCCGTGTCTACAACCAGATTCGGTCCTTTCAGATTAAAAAAGTGTGAGATATGCGCGCCTATGAAATTTTGTCCTATACCCACGATCGTATTTTTTGAAGGGGAACCTATTTTGGACATAAACGTCCCGGTCCGCGAACCGATGAAGACGCCGACTTCTTTGTTCGATACTTCTTCTTTTGTATAGCCGCCGTCTCTCAATGTCTGGACGCTGACCTCAAGGCATTTTTTGATTAACGGATCAAGCTCTGATGCCTCACTTTTGTTCATATTAAAAAACGCGGGATCGAAAGACTCAATATCTTGAAGAAATCCGCCCCACTTACTGATACTTTTTCCCTTTTCATAGGTGTCAGAGTAGTATGAAGAAATATCCCATCGCGACGCCGGGACTTCGCGGACACTATTTTGTCCTTTCTTCAAATTTGTCCAAAACGTTTCTGTATCCGGAGCATCCGGAAACTCACAGCCCATTCCGATAATAGCGATTTGATTCAGACTGGTTTGTTGTATTTGTGATCCGTTGTCCCGTATTTCGGAAGCATTTTGATTTATATGTTGCTCTTTATTCCGAACCTCAATGTTTTCTGAATCAATTTGAGGACTGATCCCCTCACTTGCAAATAATTCGTTTAAATAAACGGCCAGTTGTGAAAAACTCGGATACTCCAGAAAAGCTGATGGTTCAATTTTTATTTGAAATGCATCTTCCGCTTTTTTAACAAGCTGAACCAGTAAGATTGAATCAACTCCGTAATCCGCAAAAGACGTATCCTGATCTAAATTCCCGTAAGGTATTTTCAGCTCCGCGGAAAAAATCTCCATTAACTTCCCGATAATGGATTCATTGTCTCCCTGACCAGAAATCACTTTTTCCTCAGCATCCGGGTTATTTTTAGCAGCTTGAATTCTTGTCTGAAGCAGCTGCTGCAGCATGAATTTCTCCGGATGTGTCTTTGCCGGTATAAGGCAGGGGTATCCGTTTATCGTCATCATTTCATCCAGCATGGCAATACCTGTTTCTGTTGAGTGAGATAGTAAACCAAGTGCCTGATATGATGGACTTGTCACCTCGCCCATCCCAATGTCCTTCCAGCTCGGCCAGTTAATTGATTGATAATATGTTCTGCCGGCTGCATGCTGATACGCCGCAAAGTAATCCATAAAAGCGTTCGCCGCGGCATAGTCACTTGTTCCGGCGCCTAATAAAGGAAAAGCGCTCGCAACAGATGAAAACAAAATGAAGAAATCAAGTTCGTCATCAATAAAAATGTCATGAAGTACCTGCATCCCCTGCACCTTTGGCTCAAATACTTCTCTTATTTCTTTATCAGATTTATGAATAAAAGCCGGATTCGAATGATTGGCTGCACCAGCGCAATGAATCACCCCGCCGATTTTGCCGAACTTCAGTCTCACCTCTGAAAAGAAGCGATGTAATGTTTCTTTTTCCGTGAGCGGCCCGGAATACACTTCCACCTGAACTCCCTTTTGATCCAACTCATGCAGCAGTTGTAATTTCGAATAAAGAGGTGACTTTTCATCGGTGTCTTTTAACATGCCGGCTATTTTATCAGATTCCGGAAGGTCGGTTACTCCCATCAACACAAGTTTTTTGACTCCCTTGCCGGCATAATGTCTGGCAAGTTCTGCTCCGATCCCTCTTGTTCCCCCTGTAATAACCAGGGTTTGATCCGTACGGCATACTGGCAGACCGGATAGTTTCCGGTTTATTTCCGCTGCATGTAATTTCTCGACGTATGGAATATAACGTTCACCGTTCCGGTAGCAGATTTCACTATACAGCCCGTCAGCGCAAGCTTCATCTGTGATTATCTGTCTCAGTTCCGCCGCAGTCCCGACATACCCGTCTACATCTATTGTTTTTGATTTTATCTTTTGATACTCCGCACTCAGCATTTTATATAGTCCGGCTGTTTCGGCTCCGGCTAACGACGGCTTGGCATTCAGAAATGTCTGCAGCCCTCTGGTCACATGTAAAACGAAAAGCTGTTTACGTGTCTTTATGATTTCCTGCAGTAGTGTCAGCTTCCCGATTGTGCCAGTGCGTGCCCCGTTTTGATCACTCCGCAAATCTGACAGGTCAATCATGCCGATGATTTCCGGATTTTCTTCTATGACCGCTAGAGCCGTTTTTTTGGCTTCCCCATCCGAATGATCCCAGTTATCTGCGCAAATGACAGCGGCTTCAATCAGAGGATCTGAATCAAACAATTCGAATGCAAGCCGCTCACTTTCACTATTAGCCAGGATCATCACCTGTCCTTTCGTAAAAGCGGAAGGCGCAGCCTTTTGTTTTTTCCACGATTTTTTTAATACATCAAATGATAAGTCAGTCGGTGCGTGTGGCAAACTCTGCGATACGCCTGTTTTTTTCTGTTTCTGTGCAGCTTTTGCGGCAGGCACCCAATATCTGTTCCGTTCAAAAGGATATGCAGGAAGAGAGATAAGCTTCGGTAATTCTGAAGTGTACATCTCTTCCCATTGAACGTCTCCTCCGTTCACCCAGTGAATGGCCATTTCTCTTGCACTTTTAAAGTGAGCGGCTGACATGGCATCCTTTTGACCAGCGCCTCGGCGGGCCTTTCCCCTATATAAACCGTTTAACTTATGATCTGACCGCAAATACATCGTCAGCTTATTGCGAAGATCGTCAATGCTGCTAACCTCAACAGCGAGCCGCTCTTCCATAGCGTTTCTCCCGGTCTGCGAGGTGTACGCAGCATCAGCTAGTGACGTTTTTGGCTCCAGTTCTTTTATATATGCATCAATCAAGAGTCTGAGCCGTTCTTCATTTTTGGCAGAAAGCAGAATAATTTGCGTCTTGTTGCTCTGTACCGTTTCCATCTTTTCTTCATTCTTATACTCTTCGATGATAATGTGGGCATTAGATCCTCCAGCGCCGAAAGAACTGATGCCTGACCTTCTGGCTTGATTTTGCGGCGTCTCCCAATCGGTCAGTTCAGACTGCACGTAAAACGGTGTTTCCTCAAAATCAATATTAGGATTTAAGTGATCGGAATGAAGGGAAGGAGCAAGCTGTTTATACTTCATTTGCATCAGCACTTTTGTAATAGAAGCAATTCCCGCCGCAGCCTCTAGGTGTCCGATATTTGACTTAACCGAACCAATTGCACAACGATAATCGCTTTTCGAGCTGTGCAAAGCTTTGGTTAATCCTGAAATTTCAATCGGGTCTCCCAAAGATGTCCCGGTGCCATGCGCTTCAATATAACTTATGCTGTCTGCATCAATCCCCGCCTTATCAAGAGTTTCACTGATGACGTTTGCCTGCTCGCCCGGATTTGGCACAGTGTATCCGTTTGTTTTTCCGCCGTGATTTACAGATGTTCCCTTAATCACACCGTAAATCCTGTCCCCGTCAGCCTTCGCGGCAGAAAGCGATTTCAAAAGAACGGCCCCGACTCCTTCTCCCGGCACATAACCGTCTCCTCCCGCTCCAAAGCTTCTGCAGCGCCCATCACTTGAAACAAAATGATTTTGTGAAAGTAAAGTATATTTATCCGGGTGTAACGATAAATTCACTCCTCCGGCAATAGCGAGGGTGGATTCTCCCCTTTTTAAACTTTCACATGCAAAATGAACAGCAGAAAGTGAAGAAGAACACATTGTATCAATTGCAAGGCTGGGTCCGTGCAGGTCAAAGAAATATGATACCCGGTTTGCGATAGACGAATAAGAAGACAGGAGCGCCTGACGTTCCTCATCATCTGAAGCACCGGCTGCAAATAACTGATAGTGGCTGTAGGTGACGCCGACAAATACACCTGTCTTATGCCGTTTCAACTTTTTCTTTGTGTAACCCGCATCTTCAAACGTGTGCCACGCTGTCTCTAAAAATAACCGTTCCTGAGGATCAATTAACTCGGCATCACGGGGCGAAATTGAGAAGAACAGCGGATCGAATTTATCAGCGTCTTTTATAAAACCTCCCCATTTGCTGTCATGACGGGCATTGTCACCTGTGTGATAATATTTCCGAAAATCCCAGCGCTCTTTCGGTATTTCCGTTATACAATCTTTTCCGGAAGAAATATTTTCCCAAAACTGTTCCACATCCTTCGCCATCGGGTAGCGGCCGGCTATACCGATAATTGCAATATCTTCCTCGGAAGGTGCGGATGGTATGCGGGAAACGGAAAGCTTCTCCCGTTTCGCCGGCGCCGAATGATCAATTCGCTGTTCGGCTGCCGGTAAAAACGCCTTCTTCAACTCATGATGATAGTGTTCAAGAAAATACTCTGACAGCTCTTCAACACTGCTGTATTCAAAGAAAAGAGTCTTAGACACTCTTCCAAAATATTTTTCCAGACGGGAGTTAAGACCTAAAATCGTGAGAGAATCAATTCCGTAACGGTCAAACGTATCCTCGGGTAAAATACTGTCCGCCGGTCTTCCCGTTTCCGCACCGACGATCTCTGTCAAAAGACGGACCGTTTGCTTTTTCAGATCTTTTTCATTTAATTGCGGCAGATTACTGTTGTTTTCAGGCACAGTCTCTATTTCTTTATGATCAGTTGAGAGTAATTCACTTATTCTATCTTTGTCTCCGCTGATAACAGCCAGCTGAGAAGCAGAGCGGCTCATACTGTCCTGAAAAGCGGCAAGCCCTGCTTGGGCGGATAAAAGTTCCAGCCCTGCATGTCTTAAAGCTTGCAGCTCTCCCGGCCCGACTGTCATATTGCCCGCATCCCATAACGGCCAATTAATAGAAAGTGTTTTCCCGGGACGTCCTTTAATGCTTCGATACTGAGTGAATCCATCCATACATCCGTTAGCGAAGGCGTAGTCGCTTTGACCCGCATTAGGCAGAACGGCCGAAAGGGATGAAAACATAACGAAGAAATCAAGAGGCTCTTCTTCAGCTGCTTTATCCAGCCAAACGGTTCCGAATACTTTAGGCGCTATAACTTCTTCTATGCTTTCTTTCGTTTTTTTTATGATAAATGCATCCTTAACAAGTCCGGCACTGTGCAAAATTCCGTTTAATTCTCCGAATGTCTGCTTAATGTGCTTAATCAAAGCGTCCGTCTCTTTTTCCTTTGAAATATCTGCCGGGACATATAAGGCTTCAGCGCCAAGATTTTCAAGAGCGCTCAATTTTTGCGCCGTTTCACTGGAGGCCGGGGAACGCCCGGTTAATACCAGCTTGACTTCTGCCTGTTTCGCCAGATATTCAGCAAACAGATACCCAAGACCGCCGGCTCCTCCCGTAATTAAATACACACCGTTCTTTTTTACACTGAAACTATGTTTCTCCCCATCTTCTTTTTTTACTCTTTGAAGCTGCCTTTTATAATAATGCCTCGGCTCATAGCAGGTAAAGTGGTCCGTTTTACATTGATTGTTCCATTCAAAAGAGATGACATCTGCAATATGCTGCTTTGTAAACGGCTCGTCAAACATTGATTTCAGCTCTGCAGCCTTACATGTGAAATTCGGATTTTCGGCCCGTACGGTCTTAAGAAAACTTTCAACCGCGTTATAAATCGGCTGAACCTCGCCCTCGGTATTTTCATACAGGTACAAAATTTCTGCTTTCGGACAAAGTTTGTTCGCCATGAAGGCCTGAAACATGTGAAACAAGGAAAACAGACTTTTATTGAGCTGCTTTCTCATTGCATCTTCTGTATTTTTGAAGAGCCCGGCAGCCAAAAAATGAATAATATGACGGGGTCTTATATTTTGAGAACGCAGAACCCCGCATAACGCATCATAATCCTCACCTTTTGCAAAGTTCATTGTAAAACGACCGTTCCGGCAATCTTCGAAACGCTCGCCGGAAGTCACGTAAATGAAAGGTGCCTCATAGCCTTCAAGCTGCCTCTTCATTACGGTATACATGCTGTCGTCTTCGCAAAAAAATAAAATTGGCTCTTTCGTATGCGGGAATTTTTCACTGCCTTTAAATTCATGTCTATCCCATACCATTTCATATAGATGGGTTTTCCCCAAGCTCTTAATGAATTCCAGCCCTTCTTCAGGCGTCAGGCTGCGTTCTTTCACCTTTTTCACGATTTGCTCAATTTGCATCGTTTTTTCATTCATGGAAAAGCAACTCCTCTATCAGCTCTGACGTCTCTTTCGTATTCATCTCACCTGTTTGTGCTTTTTCAAGAAGCGACATGATTTCTCCATCTGCTGTATCTTTATTTGAGTTGTGAAGCTCAGTGTTCGAGAAAGCCTCAGCCTTCTGCGCTTCATCTTTATTTAAATGAATCCAATGTCTGTTCTTGCTGAAAGGATAAAGAGGAAGAGACAGTTTAACCGGTTTGAGTTCCTCCTCATACAAGTCTTCCCAGCTGATTTCACAACCGATCGTCCACAACTGAGCCAGTTTGGCCGGCTTGTTTTGCTGAATTAGTGATTGAACATATGCATGACCTTCGGGGCCGCCGAATAAAGGAGCGTACAGACTATCAAAATCCGTTACATTTCCTTCATAAACACCTTGCAGCCTGCTCCCCTGGATGTAACCGTTTAATTTTTCAAGAAGATCTCCGGTATTCGAGCAAGTGATCGCAAGGCGGCATTCAAATGGTTCCCTTCCGGTTTGCAGCGTATATGCTATTTCTTCAAGACCGAATCCGGACTTTTCTCTAAAATTGCCGTTATGCGGTTTATCAGCTGATCGATTCCGGATGCGGCTGATATAGCGGCACAGCTCGCTCAGTGTCTTTAATTCCTGAAATATGTCAAGTGATATTTCTGTGCCGTACATTTGGTTTATAAAAGAGATTAATTCGGAATAAGCCAACGGATCAAATCCGAATTCCGAAAGAGGTGTCTTTGCATCTATATCTGCGGTATCTAAACGCAGGATACCCGCTGCCGCTTCCCGAACCGCCTCTTGTAAATCACGTTCCTGCACCTCTTGCTGACTGAATTGAACTGATCGTTCTTCATGTAAAAATGTTGTTAACTCTTTGGCTTTAACCATCAGCCTTTCCTTTGTTTTGGCCGATAGAACAATGATTTGTTCCCGCTCGGCAGTTACTGCTTTATCTTGGCCGTATTCAAATTCTTCCACGATGACATGAGCATTTGCCCCGCCGAATCCGAAGGAACTGACTCCGGCACGGCGCGGAATTTCATTTCCTTTTCGATCTTTTAATCTGGCCCACTTCATCGTTTTATTGACAATATGAAACGGTGTTCCGCTTAATTGAATGTAAGGGTTCAGCTCCTTGACATGAAGTGTGGCAGGCAATGTTTTATACTTCATGGATAGTAATACTTTAATCAGCCCCGGCATTCCAGAGGCGGGCTCTAAATGACCGATATTCGTTTTTACTGAACCGATGCCGCAATATTGGTCATGATTCTTTCCTGGATGCGGCTCAAAAGATCCAAACGCTTTTTTCAAGCCTTCAATCTCAATCGGATCTCCCAGTTCTGTCCCGGTTCCGTGTGCTTCAATATAAGATATCGTATCAACAGGAATACCGGCATTTTTGTAAACAGACGTTAACAGTTCAGCCTGAGCTTCCGGGTTCGGAGCGGTCAATGAAGCAGATCTTCCTCCGTGATTTTCTCCGGTTCCTCTCAGGACTCCGTAAATATTGTCTCTGTCATTCATTGCCGCTTGCAATGGTTTCAATAACAGAACAGCTGCACCTTCACCGCGGACATAACCGTCGGCAAGTTTATCAAACGTCTTACACCGGCCGTCCCTAGACAAAATACCGAGTTTATCAGTATACATATGCGTGACTGGATCTAAGAGCAGCGAAACCCCGCCTGCTACCGCCAGCTCACTTTCGCCATTTTGAATCGAGCGCACAGCTCTGTGGATTGCTGCAAGACTGCTTGAGCAGGCTGTATCAATGGACTCACTCGGACCTCTGAAATTAAAATAGTGGGATACACGATTGCTGATGAGCGCCTGGCTGTTTCCGGTTCCCGCAAACGCATGCGCCCCGTCCGAATGCCTCATCAGCAGCTGGCGGTAATCATTAAATTGAATGCCCGTAAACACCCCGATATTTTTTCCAGACAGCTTTGAAGCTTTGTAACCCGCATCTTCTATCGCTTTCCAGGTTTCCTGCAAATAAATTCTGTGCTGAGGATCCATGAGTTCTGCTTCCCGCGGATTAATATTGAAAAACGCCTCATCGAATTTATCGGCATCTGTGATAAAGCCGCCCCATTTCGAATGTACTTCGCTGCTTCCTTTGCCTTCGGCGTATTTTTTCCAATCCCAGCGATCCGGGGGAATTTCCTGAATCAAATCTTTTTCATTGATTAAATTGATCCAAAACTCATCTGCATTTTTTGATCCCGGAAAAACACAACTCATCCCGATAATGGCAACTGGCTGCTTCTCTGGATGATGGTCAGCCTGTCTTGTTGTCTTTTTTTCAAACGGAAAACTTCGCGGCGGCTTCACGGTTTTCCCGGCGGTTTTCCCAGCGTGCACTACTTTCCTTTTTTCAGAAATGTTTTTTTCTGCATCTGTATTCCCTTTTGCAACAGTACGCAGTTCACTGTTTAGAAATTCTGAAAGAGACTTAATATGGCTGTAAGTAAAGAAAACGGCAGGTGTCAGCTTAAGCTTGTATTTTTTATTCAGTCGGACAGCTAATGTTTTCAAACTGATAGAATCAAAGCCGAGATTGCCGAAATTCTCTGCCGTATCCAGCTGTTCAATGTTAATTTTCAATAATTCCGATACCATTTGCTTCAGTTCTTTCAGGACATTGTCTGTATAAGCCGGTGCTGTATAAGAAATTTCCTCTTGACGAACCGGAAGCGTATTTACTTTTTGATGCGGCAGGTCTTTTTTTGCTGGTGTCGTTTCGGCATCCCCGGTAACAACCGAAATTTGCGGACAGTCACTTGCCAAAATCGTCTCAAAAGCCGCTATCCCTTCTTCCGTTTCCAAATAATCAAACCCGGATGCGGAAAGATATGCTTCTTCAGCTTCTTTGTTTAAATGCATTCCGCCTTTACGCCACAACGGCCAGTTAATCGAAATGCTCTTGCCTTGTCTCTCTTGCCGGCGGCTCTGTTCGGATCTCCAATTTATATATTGATCTTGAAAATAATTGCCCAACGCATAGTTAACCTGTCCAAAATCTCCGAAGACCGCAGAAATAGAAGAAAATACGATAAAGAAATCAAGCGGCTCATCTTTCGTTAATTCATCTAAGCATACCGTTCCTTCAATTTTAGCAGTCATGCCTTCTGAAAAATCAGTCAGATTCATCTCTGTAAATAACCGATCATCGGCATGACCAGCTGAATGAATAACACCTTGAATGGAGCCCCAAGTCCGTTTCGTTTCTTCTATGACCCGTCCCATCGTCTTTTGATCTGCGGCATCAGCTTGATAATATACCGCATCTCCTCCAAGCGCCTGCAGCCGGTCAATGTTATGTCGTTTATCAGCTGTTAACGGTGACCTTCCCGTCAATACTAATTTTGCTTGATACTGAGAGGCTAAATATTTTGCGAAAATCAGGCCCAGACCGCCCAAACCGCCCGTTATGAGGTAAATCCCTTCCTGTTTCAGCTGATGAGAGTGCTCTGTATGATTGAATACATACTCCTTTAATGTCTTAACATACCTCTTGTCATTTATATATTTAACTTCTTCCGCCTGCCGTTCCACGCCTGAAACCATTTCGTTAAGACAAAATTCAGCCATTTTTTCAATTGATATACGTTCTGAAAAACCGATTGACTTCACATTCTCTGCGGATGGCACCAACATATTTGCCGTTTTTAAACAGCCTGCAAGAGCGCCCGTATACGGATCATTCACGCCTTCTTTAAAAGAGTGAACAAGAAGCAGAGAATGAAGATAAAGAGAGGCGTCACTGCGGGCGTTCAGCGCTTTTAATAAATAAAAAATTGATTCCAGGCCGCTGAGAAGGCGGTCACCCGCGTAAAATGTTTCTCCCGTGTGCAAGATGACATCAGGAGAAAACCCCTTTTTCTCCAATTCTTCGAATAAACGAATGTAATCTGACGTCACTTCCGGGTTTACACGGAATGTCAGCAGATTTTGATCGGTCTGCCGCTGATCCGGCGTGACGAGAATGACACGGCTGTCTGATTGATTTTTCAGAGCTCCAGCCAATGCTTCATCTTTTGCAAAGACCAGAATTGTTTTTGGCTCCCTATCTTTCATTTTAATCAGAGGTTTTTTTTGATCCCACTTATGCTCATAAAAACGTACATTTTTATTAGGCTTTCCGCCAAAAACCAGCCCGCTCAGTTCCATCAAAATCCCGCCGGCATTGTCTAATACATACACATCATAAGCCGAATCGCTTTCTTCAGTTTGTTCTGCATATACATAAACGGGTTCAGTCTCATGATCAAAAATCTTACATTCTTTAATGTTTTCCGGGAGCTCGCCGGCATTTTCCCCCGCAAGGTATATGACGGCTTGATATACGCTCTCAATAACTTCCGGTTTGATTATGCACCCTTTCGGCCCGGCCTTTGCTTTTATCTTTAAAAGTACCTGTCCGTTCCTGCTGACGCAGTGCTCTGCGGCTTTCAGACTGTCACTGCAGCTGTATCCGAATTCGGCAAGCCGCTGATAAAACGCTTCATACGGTATGCGGTCTGCGCGCTGAGACAGGAACGGCTCAAGATGAATATTTCCGTTCTCGTACGCCCCGCCTTCTAATTCGAGCCGCCCTGAGGAATAAATGGATGAGTCGCTCTGTTTTTCTATAGAATACGATGCACCCTGATTATCCGGGGTTAATACAATCCGGATCTGCTCATTGCTTCCGCTTTGTAACATCGGTTCTCTAAAGGAGAGCTCTGTTAATTTAATAATCGGATTCCCTGAAGCCATTGCTCCGGCAGCTCTCGCCATTTCAATCTGGCTGAGAAACGGAAACATTTCCTTGTCTTGATACTTTGTTTTTATATACAAATCGGTATCGCTTACATTGATAAGAAACTTCTGTGCTTTAAAATCAGATATATTGCATGAAATGTAAGGATGCAGATCGTTATTACCGTTCATCCGGCGGCTTCCCGTATTTTGCGCATCTATTCTGCATAGCTCTTTGGCAAATGGATATCCGGGTGCTGATACCCGTCTCAGAGTGGCACCTTTATAAAGTGACGGCCAATCTACCCCGTTTCCGGCAACCCAGTATTCAGCAATCTTCACAAGATCCCTGTTTGCGGCTGCTTCTTCAATCTCAGCTTTGTTCATCCTTTTTGCTTCTGTTGTGTCTTTGCCGCTTGTAAAAATATGATCCATCGCGTTTCCGAGGGTATAGTCTGTCAGTCCTTTAAGCAATTCATCTCTTGTGGAGGCGATAACAGCCAATCTGTGCGGCATTTCTTCTCTGCCGGTTTGTAAAGTAAATGCTGTATTTCTAAGTGTTTCTAATGGATAATCTCTGGCTGCTATATGTTCTTTTGCGCGTTTTGCATATTCTGCCAGCCTGTCGGCATTTTTTGCAGAAAAAACAAATAAAAGCTGTTCAGGTTCTTCAGCCGCGAGAGGAGAGATAGCTTCATCCGCAAATTCTTCTAAAATAACATGGGCATTAGCTCCTCCTGCCCCGAAAGAACTGATTCCGGCACGCCTGGGAACGGATGACTCCCATTTTTCGGCACTGTCCGGTACATAAAAAGGTGTTTTTTGAAACGGTATATTTTCATTCAATTCAGCAGAATGAGTCAGTGACGGAACAATTGTTTTATGTTTCATTTGAAGAATAACTTTCGTAATGCCCGCTATGCCTGCAGCAGCCTCAAGATGTCCGATATTTGATTTAATCGACCCGATCGCGCATGTCTTCTTATCGCGTTCGGCACCTGAAAATGCTTTGGTCAGACCGGTGATTTCAATCGGATCTCCTAACGCGGTGCCTGTTCCGTGAGCCTCTATATAGCTGATGCTGTTTGGATCAATAAATCCTTTTTTTAAGGCTCTCGTAATGACCTCACTTTGAGCTTTGGGATTCGGCACGGTATATCCATTCGTCTTAGCACCGTGGTTGATGGCTGTTGCCTTAATCACTGAATAAATCTGATCACCGTCGGCAATAGCCTTTTTTACGGGTTTCAGCAGCACGGCACCTGTCCCTTCTCCCGGCACATAGCCGTCTCCTCCTGAACCGAAGCTTCTGCACCGGCCATCACTGGATAAAAATCCGCCTTGAGTCAGGAGTTCATATTTATGAGGATGAATGGATAAATTGACGCCTCCTGCAATTGCAATTTCACATTC
Organism: Bacillus sp. A1; assembly: GCF_042296235.1. Lineage (NCBI taxonomy): Bacteria > Bacillati > Bacillota > Bacilli > Caryophanales > Bacillaceae > Bacillus > Bacillus sp. A1. The sequence continues at coordinate 1,478,212 of NZ_CP141181.1, read as the reverse complement.
ATTCCTGATTAAACTTTCACAGGCAAAATGAACAGCCGTTAATGATGAGGAACACATCGTGTCCAAAGCAATACTTGGCCCGCTGAAATTAAAGAAGTAGGATACCCGGTTGGCGATTGATGCATATGAGGAAGAAACGGCCGCTTCGTGACCAACGCTGTACAGCTGATATTGGCCGTACATAACCCCTGCAAAAACACCGACGTTTTTTCTTTCAAGCGTTTTCTTTGCGTACCCCGCATCTTCTATGGTGTGCCAAACCGTCTCTAAAAACAGTCTCTCCTGCGGATCAATTAATTCAGCTTCGGCAGGAGAAATATTAAAGAACAACGGATCAAAATGATACACATCGTCAATAAATCCCCCCCATTTGCTTTGGTTTTTTACTTCATCGCCCGCTGCGGGCTGATAGTGCAGCCCCGAATCCCACCGATCCTTAGGTATCTCAGTTATACAGTCTTTACCGTTCAATAAGTTTTCCCACAGAGTATCAAGATCATTTGCCATCGGGTAACGTCCGCTGATACCGATAATCGCGATATCATTGTCATGATACTTCTCCTGCTGCTGCACCTGATTTTTCATCTGGATTTTCTGTTTCCCGTTAACTTCGGCTGTCTGTTTATTGTCTTTTTTCTTCTGAGATGGGGTGCTGCTCCTGTTTTCTCCTAACCGGAGTTTATGAAGAAGAGTATCCCTGTGCTCCTCAACGAAATACTGTGACAATTCTGCCGCAGTCTGATATTCGAATAACAGCGTTTTTGAGAGCGCGCCGAAATGTTTTTCAAGCTCATTCGTCATATTGATAATCATAACGGAATCAAGTCCGTATTTTTCCAATGCCTCTTCTGCATCTATTTTGTCCGCAGGCATCCTGAATTCTGCAGCAATCATTTTTATAATAAAATCAGATGTTTCAGCTGTCAGTTTCTCTGAATCAAATGATTCGATATTTCTCCCTGTTCCTTCATCTGCCTGAATATTGTCTTTTCGTTCATATAATTGATGAACATGATTGTCAATTTGCTCATCTCCGTAAAATACAGTAAATTGCGAAAAACCGGAGGACAATGCGACTGCAAACGCTTCTTTACCTTCTTCTTTTTCTAAAGGATAAAAACCCGCCTTTTTCATTGTCTCTACCGTGCGCTCATCCACTTGCATGCCGACTTCTTTCCACAGCGGCCAGTTCAGAGAGAGAGAAATCGTATCAGAATCCTGGGCAGAACGCATATTCATGAAATGATCCATATAACTGTTTCCGAACGCGTAATCAGATTGCCCGACATTTCCCAACACTGCGGAAGTAGAGGAGAAGCAAATGAAAAAGTCAGGATTTTCTTTCTCAACAGCATCATTCAGCCACATCGTACCCAATACTTTCGGTCTGATTACCTGATCGAATTCCTCTCGTGACTTGTTAAGAAGGAAAGAATCACGGATGATTCCCGCGCCCTGAATGACCCCGTTTACTTTTCCATAAGAAGTTTTGGCTTTTTTGACTACATATTCGGCTTCTTCCTTATTGGTAATATCAGCCTGAACATAAACAGCTGAAGAACCGGCATCCTCTAATCGTCTCAGCTGTTTTCTTATATGATCTGAAAGCGGAGATCTCCCCGTTAAAACAAGGCAGCATTTTGTTTGAAAAGCCAAATATTCTGCAAAGGTAAATCCTAATCCGCCCGCGCCTCCTGCGATAATATATACTCCATTTTCTCTCAGCGGCACATCTCCGCTTCCGGAATTTTTTTCGGGTTCATACGTTTTGAGCTGTTTAACATAACGCTGCATGTCTTTATAACGGATCTCTACATCTGAAGGCTGGAAATCACTCAGCTCATTGCGTATGATATCAGCCGCGTGAACGGCTGCTATTGACTGCTCCAATTCAATGCTTTTTGCTGAGATTAACGGATTTTCCAGCTGCAATGTCCGCAAAAATCCGCTTGCCGCCGCGTAAAGAGGCTGTTCTCCAGAAAGATGCGAAAAATATCCGTATAACAGCTTGATCGGTTTGCGGCAGTTATTTTTGAAGAGCGCCTGTTGCAGTAAAAACAAAGAATAGACTCCGCTGTCGCATTGTTCACGAATCGCTCTCTCAGTCTTTTCAAACGGCATGTCTGACCATAAATGCACCGCTTCCCGTATATCTGACTTCTCTTCTTCTATAAGCCATCCTAACAGGTTTATGTAATCTCTTTCAGAGCGGGGGTCGATTTCAAATACACCGTCCCCGGTTTTTCGAAACTCTTTCCCCGGCTTAACCAAAATAACCCTTGTATCATGCAATGCAGCAAGTTCATTTCTCACAATTTCATTTTTATCAAATAATAAAAGGCTGCCCTCACGTCGGCCGCCTTTTACATGAATGCTGAGATCTGTCCGCTGCCAGACCGTCTGATAATATATCGCCTGTCCGTTACCCCCTGCGGAATGAGAACCAAGCTGCTGTATCCGCTTTACTCCTTCTTCCAAAGAAATGATGCCGCTTTCTATGTCAGAAAGTACTTTTTTTCTAATATGACGGGCTTCTTTCATAAAAATCTTCATCCCCTTTACAAATGGCACTGCCGCAAAATGATAAACTAATCCTGCATACGCTCCAGCGCATAATCTGCTTCCTCCGCAGTCAGTTCGCCCGCTTTTAATTGTCTGAGGAGCTCTTTTACTCTCTCGTTCTTTCCATTGGAATCCGCTGTTGCACGAGTCTGTGTCTCCGCGGAAAACGTTTCTTTTTTACGAATGGTTACATCCTTCAAACCTGCAAGTCTCTCTCCGTGTTCATTAAGCAGCTGAATATCGTAAATAAGCTCGGATTGACCTTTTTGGCCTGTTTTACGCGCATAAGCCCAGCATTCTGCTGAAACTTTTTTCCGAATCGTAATCTCTCCTATTGAAAAAGGAACATAAACAGATGCCTCTTCTCTTCCGTCGGTAATTCCGAACAAAGATTGCAGAGCCCCATCAATTAAAGACGGATGCAATGTATAATTTTCAAGAGCATATGCGGCTTCTTTTGGCAGCAATAAGTGTGCAACCGCTTCCGTTCCGCCGCCCCATAAACGTTGAATCGGCTGAAAAGCGCGCCCATACAGGAACCCGTTTTCCCGAAAATACTCGTAACATTCATCTTGTTCACGGACAAAAGCACTTCTGTTTATCATCTCTTGTCTGTCGATGTTCTCTATATCATCATCATTGTAATGATGATCATAATCTAATTCCCCCGTCACAAATCCAGTCCTTACAGCAGCATCCTCGTCAGGTGACATGTTAAATAATATGCTGCCGTCTTTTACGGAAATGTGAGTGTAAATGGTCAGGCTCTCTTGCAAAAGCATGGCCGGTCTGGCAAATATCACGTTTTTTAAACGAGTGACCTTTTTCTTTCGATATGACCGCGTTCCCGCTGCGCATGCCATTTCAAGAAAAGCAGCTGCCGGGAGAATGCTCTTGTTTTTTACAATGTGGTCTTTTAACCAAATCTCTTTTTCTCTTAATGTCGTTTTAAAAAACTGCTGTTCCAGAGTAGATTCATTCGAATCCAGAAGCGGGTGCAGTGAAGACTGCTGCGGCAATGTTTCCGGAAATACTGCACTTTGGCTTCCAGGCACCCAGTAAGACTCCTCAGCAAATGGATATAAAGGAAGCTTGACCTTTTGCGGGGTATATTCTTCATATAACTCTCGCCATTGAATATCAGCCCCGAAAGACCATAATTTTGCAAGAAGATTCAAGTCCTTTGTCTCCATCATCGCCTCGAGGAATTTATCTTTCATCTTTTGATCATGAAAGATAAAGACTTTATCAAAATCTTTCGTAACATTGCCTTTGTATACGCCCTCTCCAATTGTTCCTTCGGTACAGAAAGTTCTCAGCTTCTCCTTAAGCTCCGGCAAATCGGAAGCTACAACAGCAAGTCTGTCTTCCATCGGTTCCCTGCATGTCTGCAATGTAAAAGCGATATCAGCTGCCGAGGCCTTTGTCTCCCGCTCTGTGAATTGCAGAAGGCGCCGAGCGTATTCTTTCAGTCTGTCTTCATTTTTGGCAGAGAGAACTGCGGCAAACGGCCCGCTTATTGTTTGTGTGTCCGCATGGTTTTGATATTCTTCCACAATGACATGGGCATTTGCTCCTCCCGCTCCGAACGAACTGATTGCTGCTCTCCTGTTGGAGGCGCCTGATTCTTTCCGCCACTCTTCTTCTTTCCGCTGAACGTAAAAAGGCGTCTTTTCAAATCGGATATTTTGGTTCAGCTGTTCCGAGTGAATGGATGGCGCCAATTTCTGATGCTTAAATTGTAAAAGAACTTTTGTAAGAGCTGCTATACCTGCAGCAGACTCCAAATGTCCGATATTAGACTTCACTGAACCTATAGCACAAAATTGTTTATCATCCGTAAATTTCTCAAACGCTTTTGTCAATCCTGCGATCTCAATCGGATCTCCGAGCGAGGTACCCGTTCCGTGTGCTTCCAAGTAGCTGACGGATCGCGGACTGATGCCCGATTTCTTAAAATTTTCAGCAATCAGCTCAGCTTGTGCATTCGGATTCGGAACCGTAAATCCATTGGTTTTTCCGCCATGATTTACAGATGTTCCTTTAATCACTCCGTATATATGATCCTGATCGGCAATTGCTTTTTCCAGAGGTTTCAACAGGACGGCTCCCGAACCTTCTCCCGGCACATAGCCGTCTCCGCCCTCTCCGAAACTTCTGCACAATCCTTCGGTGGAAACAAAATTACCTTGACTCAGCCAAAGGTATTTGCTGGGGTGTATGGATACATTAACGCCGCCCGCAAGCGCAATTTCACTTTCCCCTCTTTTAATGCTCTCACATGCCAAGTGAATGGCCGTCAGCGATGATGAACACATCGTATCCAGTGCAATGCTCGGGCCGGAGAGATTAAAAAAGTATGAAACCCTGTTCGCAATAGATGAAAAGAAGGAACTGAGCGCGATCGGATTGCCCCGCGCAGTTTCTTCTGCGCCGAATAATTGGTATTGTCCGTACATGGCTCCGACAAACACACCGGCTTTCATACCGTCAAGCTTCTCTTTTGTATATCCTGAATCTTCAAACGTATGCCAGGAGGTTTCGAGAAAAATTCGCTCCTGAGGGTCCATCAGCTCAGCTTCTTTATGAGAAATATGGAAAAACAGCGGATCGAATTGATCAACACCGCTGATAAAACCGCCCCACTTACTGTTGATTTTCCCCTTCTCCATTCTGTCGGGACTGTAAGTCGATCTGAAATCCCAACGTTCCTCGGGGATTTCAATAATACAGTTTTTCCCTCCGGCAATGTTTTCCCAGAACTCCTCAAGAGTATCGGATTTCGGATATCTTCCGCTCACACCGATAATGGCAATATCCTCACCCGGCGGAACCATGCTCGGTGCAGATGCAACCTTCTGCTGCCGGTGCTGTTTTTTACTCAGATTTTCTCTTTTCTTCGGCACTCTTGTTACCGGAGCTGCCCCTGCGGCCTTAAGCACTTTTTCTTTAAAAGATGTTAGGAAGAAGTTTGAAAGCTCTTCAATGTTCTGATATTCAAAAAAGATTGTTTTTGGAAGATCCCCGAAAGTATCTTCAAGCTTTGAAATAAGTGACATGATCATAAGTGAGTTGATTCCGAATTTCTCAAAAGAGTCTTTCGCATTTATTTTATGAGATTGGATTTTCAAGACACCGCTGATGATCTTGATTAAATAGTCATTGACTTTTTCTTTCGCAGCATATTCCTCTTCTTCATCGTGTTCCGCCGTGAGTGTATCTTGATCTGCTGCAGCTGTATTTCTTTGAATCGAAAGCGCTTTTATCATTTTATCCCGCTCTCCTTCTGCAGGCATTAAGCTGGTAAATGAAGACCGCAGCATTTTCAGAAACGCTTCCAAAACAGAGGAAGTTCGCATCGGAGTCATTCCGTATTTTTCTTTTATTTGAATGATTCCATTGCTGTCGAGACTCATCCCGCCATCTTTCAATAACGGCCAATTGATTGAAAGGGTTTTTCCGTTTCGGGAGAGCTGAGATCGAAGCACTGCAAAACTGTCCATAAAATGATTTGCGTACGCATAGTCACTTTGGCCGGCATTTCCGTAAGCGGAAAAAGAAGAAAAGAGAACAAAAAAATCAAGATCTTCGTCTTTTGTCAGCTCATCCAGCCAGATTGTCCCGTAAACTTTCGGGTTCAGTACGTCCGTAAAATCACTGAGACTTTTATTTACAAGAAATGAGTCACGAAGGATGCCGGCAGCATGAATGATCCCGTTTATGCTGCCGTACCGCTGTTTAACGCCGAAAATGAATCGCTCTGTCTCGGTTCGATTTGTTATGTCCGTCCGCTGATATTCAACAATAGAGCCGCTCTCATTAAGCTTACTGATCCGTTCTTTTTGATCAGCTGTTAAAAAAGAACGGCCTGTAAGTATAATCACGGCTTGGTTTTCTTTAGCGATGTGTTCCGCAAACAGCAGCCCGAGTTTTCCCGCTCCTCCGGTAATGATATATATGCCGCCTTTTTGATACGTTACAGATCCGTTATCGTGTTCCGGATTATCAATATGCTGCAGCCCTTTCACATAACGGGTATGTGAGTCTATTAAAACCTCACATTCATCGGATTGAAAGTGCTGTATTTCACTGATTGCAGCATCCCACACCTTGGAAACCGGAGGATTTATCTCAGAATGCTCATGGCGAATCTGTATGGTTTTCGCTTTAAGCTTGGAGCTTTCCATGTTTACCGTTTTCATGAACCCTCCGACAGCTTCATGAAACGGCTGATTCAGACCGCTTGTCCAATAAATATGCAATAACGTAACAGGTTCGTTTCTTCGCATTAAAGCTTTTGATAATAAAAAGAGCGAGTTTATCCCTCTGCGAAGAGTTTCGTTAACGGATTCTTCAGTGAATTCTCTGATTTCTCCGTTCCATAAATAAAGCACGACATCAGGTGTAAATCCGTTTTCAGCCAAATCAGACAGCAGCATTTCGACATGATTTTCATCAGAAGGATTGATTGTGCATCTATTCCGCTCAATTCTATAATCAGAATCGGGCGTTACGAGAATGACACGGTTATGTTCTCCATTCATCATCTCGGCATGCTGAAAAAGACGGTTATCCTGATCAAAAATCAGCATATTTCCCGGTGCCTGCTGATTCGGCCTATCAATGTTATTTGTCCTTACCCATTCGTTCTTAAAAAAAATGGTTGGGGACGGAGCTTGTGATTCCGGCTCCGCCTTTTTTTCCATTTGTTCTTTTCTGTAAGTGCGAATTAGCTCCAGTCCTGCATCAGGAGACATTTGCTGTTCTTTAATTAAGGAAAGTATTTGTTTGATCTGCACTATTTTCCCTCCAGCAGCTGATAAACTTGGTCAGCAGAAAGTTCACCGTTTTTCAATCGTTCTAATAAGAAGAGAATTTCCTGATCTTCATTTTTACGTCCTGCGGTTAATTCTCCCCCGGTCACTTTTCTGACAGAAAAGTCTTTCATGCTCACGGCTATTTCGCCGCTCTCGTTAATAAAATCAATGTTATACGTATAAAAACCGGTTTCTTTCACCGAGACATGGCATCGGGCAGTAAGCGCCCTCTTAATGTGAAGCTCTCTAAGTGAATATGGAACAAATAAGCCCTCTTTCTCATTATCTCTTAACAAAAATGCCGCCGCTTGAAAACCGCCGTCAATTAATGAAGGATGAAGTGTAAAATGTGAAAACCCGTTCGCTAAATGAGCAGGAAGCTCCAATTCTGCCATTAACTCCATATCACCGCGATATACGGCTTTCAATGTTTGAAAACTGCTATGATATGTCAGGCCCATACGGCTGAAGCGGTGATAACACTCTTCCCGGCTTATGACCGGCTCACTGCTGCGTATGAACTGATCAATATCGACATACTCAGGATTGCTGTTTATGTCTCCGAATACTGTTTCACTTTGTGTGCAGATTTGCTGCACGCCATCCGGACCCTCTTTACATATCATTACGTTCAACTTATCTTGTTTCATTTCCAAGTCGGTATAAATGTGCAGCGTTTTTCCTTTATATAATATAGGTCTGTTCCACATCACGTCTTTTATTTTATATACTTTACTTTCTCCGCTTATTTCCGCACAAACAAGAGCCATTTCAAGCGAAGCGGCTCCTGGCAGCACATAGTCTCCTGAAACAAGATGATCAGTGACGAAAAATTCAGTTCCGGAAATAACAGTTTTAAATGCTTGTTTCTTTAATGTTGAGACATTCTCGCTGATTAATGGGTGAAGACTTTTACTATTAACCTCGCTTTTGTTCTTTTTCGGAGTAAACCAATAACTCTCTTTTGCAAACGGATAAGTTGGCATCGGCACTCTATTCAATTTCTTATTGCCGATTGTCTTCCATTCAAACTCGGCTCCATTGGCCCACCATTGTGCGAGCAGCTCCTCTTTTCCGCTTTGAAGAGCCTCCTGAATCATATATTCAGAAACAGCTGTGCGCTCTTCAGTGTTTTCGCTTATAAATACGCCTTTTTGCACCTTGCTGTCATCAAGAAAGCTGACGTATTTATCTCTCAGCTCAGTCAGACTCGCTGCACATACGGCAATTCTTTCGTTCATTGCTTCCCGGCCGTTTTGCAATGTAAATTCCATGTCACTGGCATTAACGGTCATGTCACCGGCAATCACGCGATCCAAGTACTGAACCATAAGCCGGATATACTCAAGTAATTGATCTTTGCTTTTCGCAGATAAAACAAAAATATGTGTGTTACCGTTGTTTTCCGGCACTTCTTTTTGAGGTTCCCTATATTCCTCTAAAACAATATGCGCGTTCACACCGCCGAATCCGAATGAGCTGACACCTGCTCTCCTCGGCAGATCGTTGTTCTCTTCATCTTTTATCGGATTCCACTTTTGAGCGGTTTCTGTGATATAAAATGGCGTATTTTCCAGTTTGATGTATGGATTGAGTTCTGAAAAATGGGCGAGTCCCGGAAGTTTGCGATATTTAAAAGCCAGTAACACTTTCAGCACTCCGGCTATTCCGGCAGCGGTTTCGAGATGGCCGATGTTTGTTTTCACAGACCCGATTCCGCAGCATTTCTGTTTCGCAAAAGGAATGTCCCATTCTTGATATAACGTTTTAAATGCCTTTATGATGCTGTTCACTTCAATCGGATCGCCAAGACTTGTCCCTGTGCCATGCGCTTCTATATATCCCGCAGTGGCAGGGCTGACCCCCGCCTTCCGCCAAGCTTCGGTTAATAAGTCCGCCTGTGCGTTCGGATTCGGAGCTGTCAAAGAATTGGCGCGGCCGCCGTGATTTACAGCTGACCCTTTAATCAAACCATATATATGATCACCGTCTGCCTGTGCTTTGCTGAGCGGCTTGAGCAATACTGCAGCCGCCCCTTCACTCCTTACATAGCCGTCAGCGCTTTTATCAAACGTTTTGCACTTTCCGTCTTTGGAAAGCATACCTGCTTTATCAAAAGCTATAAACAGAGTAGGGCTTGTCATAATATGCACTCCGCCTGCAATCGCCATTTCAAAATCGCCTCTTTGAATCCCCTCAGCCGCACGATGAAGCGCAACTAACGAACTTGAACAGGCAGTGTCAATCGGTTCGCTCGGACCCGTCAGGTTCAGCTGGTAAGAAATACGATTTGCCAATATACAATGATTTAAACCGGTTGCGGTCTGCGCCTGAACAGAGACGCCATTTTCATTCAGACGTTCAGCATAATCCGTTGTGGCGACCCCTGCAAACACCGCGGTTTTCGTCCCTGCCAAATCAGACGGCTTATAGCCCGCATCTTCTATTGTTTTCCATACAGTCTCCATAAAAATTCTTTGCTGGGGATCCATTAATTCTGCTTCGGCGGGAGAAATCCCGAAAAACAACGGATCAAAACTGTCCGCGCCTTTGATAAATCCGCCTTTTTTTATTTTTGTTCTATTGACGTCCCTGATCGGATCGCCGTCAAACTCTTTCCAGTTCCAACGGTCTTCAGGAATGTCTGTAATCATATCCCGGCCTTTTTCAATTCCTTCCCAAAAGTCTTCCAGCGTATCTGTTTGGGGGAAACGGCCGCTTATTCCCACTATTGCCACCGGCTCATTTATATGTCTTTCCTCTTGCCTAGTTTTATTTTCAGGCTCAGGGGAATGTTCATAAGATTCCGGCGGAGGCGTGCTGTACAATGTTTTTTCGTCAGCTGCAGAAAAAGATTCTGTCTCAGCAAAAAGGATTTCTCCGTATTGCTCGATTACATAATCAGTCATTTCAGCCAGTGAATTGCATTCAAAGAAAATGGACGGCAATAATTCCGTACCATATTGTTGATTGATTTCATTTCCGAGTCTGGTAAACGTAATAGAATCAAATCCGTACTCGCCGAATGAAGTCTCTTCTTCTATTTCCTTTCTGTCAATCTTCAAAATACTTGACATCATCTTTGCGATGCCCTCAATCAGATTTTCTCTCCGGTCTTTCGCCGCAGATTCATCTGAAGAAAAAGAACCGCAGAGATGAAGCTCCTCGGAATACTCACTCTTTAAAAACTCAAGAAGTTCATTAAAATCAGTAAGACCGAAAAAATCTGACGGCATCATTGATATTCCTAATGACTCGTTTAATTCGCTGCCCAGCATTGTAAACATAATTGAATCAAATCCGTATTCACTTATCGGCAGTTCAAAATCAAATTCCCGTTCTTCAATTTTTAATACGCCGGTGATGATGCGCGTCAAAGTGCTTTTTAAAGATTCAGTTATTGACAGCTCTTTCAGTTCGTGATTTTCGTCGGCGATTGCCGGATCACTTTTTCCGCTGTCAATCGTTATCATTCGTTCCAGCTTTAATTCATTACCGCTAAATACCATTATTTGATGTTCACACCCTGTCATTGCTTGATCAAATGCTGCAAGGCCTTCCCGTTTTCCCAGAGGCAGCATTCCGAAACGGTCATAAAGGAACTTCTCTGAATGAATATCAATTTGCATACCGCCTTCTTTCCATAAAGGCCAATTAATCGAGACTGTTTTTCCAGGTTTATTTTCCGCCGCTCTCATTTCCGCAAAATAATCCATAAACCGGTTTGCATAAGCATAATCGGTTTGTCCCGCGTTCCCGATTATTGCGCTGATAGATGAAAACATTACAAAAAAGTCCAGAGGTTCTCTGTCTGTATACCGGTCAAGCCATATCGTTCCGTAAACCTTGCTGGCCAAGACTGAATCGAGATCCTCTTCACGCTTATTGATGAGTAATGAATCTTTTATCACACCGGCGCTGTGAATAATTCCTTTAACAGGACCTAATTTGTTTTTGACGAGGTTTATCAGGTTATTGACATTTTCCTTATCAGAAATATCGGTTCTTACATAAAAAACCTCTGATCCGTTTTTTTCCAGCTCTTTTACATTGCTTACGGCTTCCTCAGAAAGCTCTGACCTGCCGATAAGGACAAGTTTTATTCTCCCTTTTCGCACAAGATGTCTGGCGAAAATCAGTCCCAGACCGCCCGTTCCTCCTGTAATGAGGTAAACTCCCCCTTCTTTTACTTCCATCTTTTCGGGGGGCTCGGCACTTTCAATTTCTGCAGAGTGTTTCACCTGCCTGATTCCATCTCTGTATCTGATTTCTGAAGTATCATCGCTGATGATTGTTTCTTTCACAAGGTTTTTTAATTCAGGCAGACCGGTGTTCAGCTGTAACTGAATTTCGTCGCTGTGTATTTCAATATTTTTACCGGACAACATTGGATGTTCTAAATGAAGCGACCTAAAAAAGCCGCTGATTGCCATTTGATAAGGTAAGATTTGATTTTCCCTTGTGAAAAACACATGTGATATCAGGATTTTATGTCTCGGGATTGTTGCTAGCAGAGCTTTCGTTACATTGAAAACCGGCAAAACAGCCTCTTCCAGCTTTTCATGAATGTTCTGCTCAATTCCCGTTTCAGGGCTCATCCCGATTAAAATGACGCGGTCAATTGTCACTTGTCTTTCTTTAAGAATCGCCAGCAATTTCTGATAGCCTTCAAGTTTGACGCTGTTCAATTCAAAGGAATCAGCTTCTTTTTCTTGAAAATTGCCGCCATGGCGGACAAAGATCATGTTCAAGCCGATATCTTTATATGCCTGGCGGATCAGCGGTTCTGATATATCCCGACGGAGTGAAATCACAAGGCAGCTGTTTAAACCGCTGGCTTCAGGCTGATGAAGCAGAGGGGCCCGCTTCCACATATCAGTGTAATACTTAACTGAATGCCGCTCCTCCTGAGTCTGCGGTGCAGCCCTTAACGCCTTCAACGCTAAGTTTTTTATTTTAAGACTTACAGATCCGTTTTCATCCATAAATAATATATGAAACCTTTTGACATCATCATGTTGTCTTTCATCGGCAGCTGTAATGTAAGCATAGCCGTTTGCCGAAGGTGCATGAAGAATCTCCAGCTCACCTAATTCAAAAGGCAAATATGCGGTGAGATCTCCTTCTTGACCGGACGTAAACCCGGTTGTGGATTGAAAAATGCCATCCAATAAACACGGTTCCAGCAGCGTGCCGGATTTTTTATGAATGCTCTCAGGAAGTGATATTCGTGCAAGAACAGCATTTTCATGGATAAACAGCTGTTTTATTACCTGAAAACTGGTTCCATAGTCCAAACCGCTCTGCCGGAAATCCCTGTAACACTCAGCGCCGCTGATTAATCTTTTCTGTCCGGTTAACCAGCTGTCCAATTGAAAACGCTCTGTATGAGAGGCATCTTTATCTCCGCATGTGATAATGTTTCCTTGGCAATGAACCGCCGCTTCAGGTTGCATATCGGTTTTCACCACAAATCTGCCGTCTTTTTGATTCGGCAGCAGATCTATCATTACCGTCTTTTCTTTCTCAACGGTTATTGGAACCGCCCATACAACCTGACTCAGTTTTATGACTGATTTTCCGTACAGCCTCTCTCCCGCTTCTCTGGCCGCTTCGATGATTGCCGCTCCTGGCAGAACCATATTCCCATGCACAACATGATCTTTTACATAATATTCAGAATCTGAAAGCGTTTTATAAAATCGGCACTCACCTGCAGAAAAATCAAATAAAGGAGCTTTATCAGCTGTTGATTTTGATTGCGCCTTATTTGACACCCACAGTCTGTTTTTTAAGAAAGGGTAAGTCGGCAGGGTAATTTTCGCCGGTTTTCTGCCAGTGCGGAAATCTTCCCAGCTTAAATTGCCTCCTGATACCCAGAATTCAGCCATTTCGGCTAATGTGGTTCTGCCGGATTTGAGCGGAAGATCCGATTGCTGCTGTCTGCGTTTATGATTCGGTTTTTTCCCTCTAAATATTTCGTGATCGTCAATTCCATTATAAAAGTGATTTAATTTCAACATCAGATCGTCGATATTATTTGAAATGACAGCAAGCCTTTCCGCCATGGCTTCACGCCCTTCAAGAAGGGTATACGCAATATCAGAAAGGTGAAGCGGCTTGTTTGTTCCCGCTTGCTGCAAAAACTCGCCCTGTTGTTGACGGACCTTTTGAAGATATTCCACCAGCTGTTTTGCCGATTCCCGTAAACTCAGTGAATGCTTGGCTGAGAGTACGATAAGTTCCTCACTTTCCTCACAATCCGTATAACAGTCAGCAGCAGACTCATACTCTTCCACAAGAATATGAGCATTCGCCCCGCCCGCTCCGAAAGAACTTAATCCCGCACGCCGCGGATATTTGCTGTCAGAATGTTTTTCATTCGCGGGTTTTATCCAGTCGGCGGTTTCCTGCTGAAGACAAAAAGGTGTCTCTTCCAGATAAAGATCCGGATGCACCCGTTCAGCATGCAGTGTTGCGGCTATTTTTTTATACTTCATTTGTAAGATAATCTTTGTCAGGCCGGCAATACCCGCAGCCGCTTCGAGATGACCGATGTTAGATTTAATCGATCCGAGAGAGCAATATGAAACATCTTCGGTATAAGCTCTAAACGCCTTGGTCAGGCCGCGGACTTCAATCGGGTCACCCAGCGGCGTTCCCGTGCCGTGGGCTTCAATAAAGCTGACACTTCTGGCGCTCCAACCGGCCGCTTTAAGAGCTCCTTGGATTAAATCCGCCTGTGCGGCAGGATTAGGCACCGTATAGCCATTCGTCTTTCCGCCGTGATTAATTGCCGTTCCTTTAATGACGGCGTACACAGTATCATTATCACGTATGGCATCTTTAAGCGGTTTAAGAATTACGGCCCCGACACCTTCCCCGGGTACGAAACCGTCGCCGCCTTCTCCAAAACTTCTGCATTTTCCCGATTTTGAAAGCATTCCCATCTGACATCGGTATAAATAGTCAGAAGGATGAAGATACAAATTTACTCCTCCCGCAACCGCAACCGAGCACTCACCTTTTTTTAAACTTTGGCAAGCCATGTGAATTGCCGTTAAGGATGAAGAGCAAGCCGTATCTACAGGGACACTGGGACCTGTAAAGTCAAATGTGTAAGACACTCTGTTCGCGAGAGACCATGGGAACGAATTTGGAAGTACATCGTTTTTGTCCGTCGGTATTCTTTCACCGAGCAGCTTGTAAGAATTGGTCGTCACTCCCGCAAATACACCGACATGTTTTTCGGTCTGCTTTCTCAACCCTTCAATGGTATATCCCGAATCTTCAAATGCTTTCCATACGGTTTCGAGAAATATTCGTTCCTGAGGATCCATCGCTTCCGCTTCTCTTGGCGATATTTGAAAAAACAAAGAATCAAATGATTCAGCATTCTTTAAAAATCCGCCCCATTTGCAATAAATTTTCCCCTCATGCGCTTTAGCGGGGTCTGGATCATAGTAGGTCTCATAATTCCAACGTTCTTTCGGAATTTCTGTGATTGCGGTTCTCTCTTTTGATAGAAGTTCCCACAATTCTTCGATATTTTCAGCCCCGGGATAACGGCCGCTGATACCGATTACCGCTATCCCGTCAAGATGTTCTTTTTCCTCCGCCGCAGGTGCAGTGATGTTTTGTTCCGGCCTGGCGGGGGTAATGCTCTGAATCTGTTTTCCTTTTTCCTCCCGTGAAAATAAACGCCCCAGCCGATCCGGATATTCCTTTACAAGATGATCTGCTAAATCTCTGATTGTATGAAATTCAAATAAAAGCGTTTTCGAAATTGCTCCCAGTGACTGCTCCAGCTTTGTGTTGCATTGATGAATCATAACCGAATCCATTCCATATTCAGCCAGATGCACATCTTGATCGATCTCTTCCCGTTCTGCACCGACCTCAGAGGAGATGATATTGGTTAAAAACAAAACTGTCTGATCCAAAATATCGCCTTGGGCCAAAGGAATGGCACTGCCTGTCTCTGTTTCGTCCGTCAAAAATCTCTGCCGCATAAATTGTTCAAAGCGCTCATGATCACCGCAGACTGCAATATTATGCAGCTGACCCGAAGTTACAATCCGCGAAAACCATTGCGTTCCGTCTTCAGCAGGAAGTTCTTCGAGCCCGGAACCATGAAAAAGAGACGTCCGCCCTTGACCTGACAGGTTCGCCCCCATTCCGATGTCTTTCCATAAAGGCCAATTGATTGTCAGCGTACGGCCGCTGCGCAGAGAATTTTGCCGTTTCCATTCCCGATATTCTGCAAAATGATCTAAAAAGCCGTTTGCATATGCATAATCACACTGGCCTTCGTTCCCTGCAATAGAGACGACTGAAGAAAAAACGGCGAAAAAATCCAATTCCAGCGACTTCGTTGCATGATCAAGATTCAACGCACCATGAACTTTCGGAGCAATCACCTCTGAAAGTTCCTGCTTTGTTTTTTGAAAAAGCAGCGAGTCTCTGATAACTCCTGCGCAATGAATGACGCCATGAAGACCTGCATGCTGATCGGTAATACCGTCAATCATTTTTTTTACCGCTTCTTTATCGGATATATTCGCCTGTATATAATAAACCTTGGCTTTAAAGCTGTTCAGGTATTCTAAATGTTTCTGCTTATCTCCGGTTAAAGCAGATCGCCCCGATAGAATAATGGTGGATCTTTCAGTTTTCGCGCAATATTCAGCGACTTTACTGCCAATCCCCCCAAATCCCCCTGTAATTAAATATACTTTATCTTTTTCAGGGTATTGAATGGTCTTTGTGTATGTTTCTCTCTGCTTCTCTAACATCCGTGCATATCTTACGCAGCCTCTGTAAGTGATATGAATATGCCGATCAGGTGCTGTGTTTATTTCTTTATAAAGAATGGCAGCCTTCTCTGAAAATGAAACGGCTGCAGAATCATGTTCAAAGCAAACCGTCTTACAATGCAGCTGCGGATATTCTTGTTTTACCGATTTTAAAAAACCGTTCACACCTTCAAAATACGGCAATTTTTCTTTTTGATCTGCGCTGAATGTATAAATGAACGTTACTTTGTTTATAAGGTTCTCGCTGATTAAAGCCTTAGTCAGATAAAACACGGAATAAATTCCTGATTCGAGTGTTTCTTCCAGTTCAGGCTGTTTTTCAGACCACGTATGCAAAATTGCATCAGGCGCTGCGCCTTTTTCTTTTAACAGACGAATGACACTTTGATAATCATCGGGACGCTGCCTGTTGATCGTGAAAACACTGTCGCTTATCTGCTCTAAACGGTCACCGGGCATAATAAGATATGCGGACGTATTCTCTCTTTTTTTCATCTCTTCAAAATAGTCTTTATTCTCGGAGAACAACAAAATAGTACAGGCTTGTCCGCTGTCCGCTTCATTCTCAAGTGCGGTTTCTTTCCATATCGGCGCATAAAGTGCCTGATTCTTCTTTGCTGAAAAAGCCGCGTCTGATTTTACCTGCTGAGGGTTTAAAGAAAATTGACAGCGCTCAAACGGATAAGGCGGAAGCGGGGCTTTTCTTTTATGATAGTCACCTAGTTTCGCCCATTCAATCTCTTCTCCTGAAAGCCACAGTTGCATAAATGAATGATAAAGAGCTTCATCAGCTGCTTTGTCCGCTTCAAAAGCAGCCGCTTTGTTTAGTTTTGCTGATGGAGGGAGCGATCCGAATTGGAAAACTGAAAAATCAGAAATAACCACATCCGGCTCCGTTCCCTTTTCTTCCGTGTGAAGCGGCATATGATCAGCTATCTCCTGAGACACGGCATCCATTTGATTGTATTCTGTCATCAACGGAAAACGATCCTTATCATAAAAATCTGCCGGCTGCTCATTCATACAAGCAACAGCCTGTTTAATTCCGTCTTGCTTTTTCAATAACATGCTCAGAAAAAGTTCTTTAGACAAAATCCCTTCATCAAGTAAATTTAATATTTCCAGAACATAATCATTATTAAAGAATCCATCATAATCTGTTAAATCCCATCTCTTATACAGTCTTCTCATAGAGGCAAGGATAGCCATGATCGCCGCTTCCTCATCAGCCGGCAGTGCGTTTCTTTTATCCGCCGTGCGATTCACAATATAAGATAAAATCTCGATTTCCTGAGTCTTTCCCGCTTTATCCCACTCTTCTAAAAACCCTTTAAACGTATATTGGTGCTCAAGAAGCAGCCGTGTTTTCCCGTACAGGCGGTCTGCAAAATCAGCCGGGAAGCTCAGACCGTTCAGCAGCATCCTTACATATTCTTCGTTTAATCGAACCGGCGGGTACATTTTTGAAGTGTACGGATTGACAAATGGAATGGACGGCGGCTCACAGGATAAGTGCGAAGGTTTTTCAGCGCCTGTGATGACAGAAATGGCCTTTTCAATTTTGATGATATCCGCTGCTGCAAGAGCGACGTAATATCCGTCTCCGGCGCCTGTTATGAGGCTTGGCTTAAAACCGGATGCCAGGATACTTTTTATGATTTCCGTATTGATAACTAAAGAATACAAGCGGATTTTCTCAGGCGTCCATTTTCTTTTAAATGAACTGTGCAATGTTGGTATACCCTTCAGCACCGGCCTTACGTTCTTTTCCAGATCAGGGAACACGCGTTTCAAAACAGCAAATTGTTTATAACTTTCCCATTTGAAGTCACCGATGGCAAGCGCCCATTCAGAATCTTGTTTCCTCCGAAAACTTAATCCCTCTTTAAGCTGATTTTTAAATTCCTCCTTGCTGCCTGCCAATAAACCAGCCCTGTAATCAAACGATGTCCTCCCTGTTAAAAGGGTGCTGCTGATCACTTCATTTGATATTTTGCAAAATTCCTCTGAATCGTCAGAAAAGGTTCTCCAATGATGTATCATTTGTTTCATGCTTTCTTCACTTTTAGCGGAAAAAAGGAAGGGTACCCTTCCTTTTCTGTCAGATTCGTCTTTTGTATGTATAAATTCTTCGATGATGACGTGAGAGTTGACACCCCCAAAACCGAAGGAGCTGATTCCCGCCCTGAGCGGAGCCCCGTCTGCCGCCTTCCAATCACTTGAATCAAGCGCCGGCCTGAACGGTGTTTTTTCAAACTGTATAATTGGATTTACCGTATGTACATTCAGGCTTTTCGGCACCCTCCGGTGTTTCATCATCATTAGAACTTTTATCAATCCGGCCATTCCCGCCGCTGCTTCTGTATGACCGATATTTGTTTTCACACTTCCGATCCTGCAATATTGAGTATCCTCAGTATATTGCCGATACGCTTTTGTCAATGCTTCTATTTCTATCGGATCGCCCAGAGATGTACCTGTGCCATGTGCTTCTACATAAGAAACCGTCGCAGCATCGACAGCAGCGTTGTGTAAAGCTTCTGAGATGACCCGGCTCTGCGCTTCTGCTCTGGGAGCGGTTATGGAACGGGATTTACCGCCATGATTAACAGCTGTCCCTTTTATGATCCCGTATATATGGTGACCGGCTTTTACTGCATCACCAAGGCGCTGCAGCAATACAACGCCTGCCCCTTCTCCGGGAACGTACCCGTTCGCTGCTGCGTCAAAGGTTTTACATTTGCCGTCAGGACTCAGCATTCTGGCTTTGGAAAAAGAAATATATTTTCCGGGTTGGAAATTCAAGTTTACTCCCGATGCGATTGCATACTCGCTTTCTTTTGTCCGCAATGACTTAACCGCTTCATGTAAAGCAACAAGCGATGATGCACAAGCGGCATTTACAGACATGCTTTTTCCGGTCAAACCGAATGTGTATGAAAGCCGGTTGGAAAGCATAGCTTCGAAACTTCCTAAACAGGCGTAACTGTCGATTTCCGATTCAGCATGACCTGTCTGCCGGTAGTCAGAATTCATAATACCCGCAAAAACAGAAGTGGTTTTACGCTGGAGATCCTGCAAAGAGACCCCGGAATCTTCGATACACCGCCAAGTTTCTTCTAAAAGGATTCTTTGCTCAGGATCCATGTTTTTCGCTTCCCGGGGAGAGATATTAAAAAACTTATGGTCGAAATGGTCAGCTTTATGAATAAAACCTCCCCACTTGCTGATTGTTTTGTTCGGTATACTGATATCGGCTGAATAATAAAGATCGGGATCCCACCGTTCAATCGGCACTTCCCGGATGGAATCTTTGCCGCTATTTATGTTTTCCCAGAATTCATGATAATGATCTGCATCGGGGAATCTGCAAGCAACCCCGATTATCGCGATATCCGCACTCTGTTTATTCAAATGAACCATTGGCCTCCACCCGCCCCTTCTTTAGTGTAGAAA
Source organism: Bacillus sp. A1 (assembly GCF_042296235.1). Lineage (NCBI taxonomy): Bacteria > Bacillati > Bacillota > Bacilli > Caryophanales > Bacillaceae > Bacillus > Bacillus sp. A1. Next base: position 1,458,561 of record NZ_CP141181.1, on the reverse strand, counting down.
TAACGTATCCAATCTGCGCCTCAGCAGACTTTCGGTCTCATTCATCAATTTTTCACCAATGTCATCGACATGTCTGTTTCTCCATGATTCCAAATCCGTGCCCTTTACCCAATGATTAAAAGCGCCTAAAGACGGGCCGCAATGAACTTGGAAATTCACCTTTTGTTCTTCCTGCCCTTCCAAAGCAAGCAGACATCCTCTCTGCAAATACCACTTAAATAGTAACAGCATCTTATATTTTTGATTGCGCTCAGCTTTTTGGGCCAGGTTCGGCTGTTTTTCTATTATGCTTTCGTAGATTTCATCAAAAGTCTTGTTAAAATAATCATTTTCGAGCTGAATCTTTGTCTTTTCATCTATCTCACTCAAAGACTCGTATTGTTGGTAGATTTGAAATAATTTATTTGCCCTGACCGGAAACAGCGTGCCCTTTTTCAGCACCTGAACCTTTGTTCCGAACTCAAACAGAGTCTCCGAAGGCGCATAAGCAGTATCGCATATTCCTGTCTCACTCAGCATTTCTTTAACAAAACCGCTTGTTTCGGCTTCAACTGTACATTGATTAATGGATCCCGTCATAATAAAATCAGCGCCCATTAAAAAAGCAGACGCGGCAGACTCGGGAGTCCCGATTCCTCCCGCAGCCCCGATCCTTATCTTCCTTGCGTATTTGTGTGTTTCCATCATTTCATCCCGCAGGTTAACAAAAAACGGCAGCATCGCCGTCAATGAGCCCTGTTCGGTATTACTTCCGCAATCTGCTTCAATAATGATATCGTCTGCTGCCGGAATACGGCTGAGCCACTCCGCCTGCTCTTCCGTCAGCATACCGTTCTGACACATTCTCTTTACGATACTTTGAGGAGGCGGACTCAGAAATGCGGCCGCAACTTCCGGCCGTGAAACTTTGGCAATGATCCGATTATGAGGTATGACGCTGCCGCTTTTGTCTATCTTCAACTGATGCGCTTTGTAATAAATTAATGGTGCGCTGACGGAAAGATACGAAGACGCTTCTATTACTCGTACGTCATGCTTGATATATAAATCTATCAATTCCTTTTCTCTATCTTGATGATCCGGCTCAAATCGCAGATTCATTCCGTAGGGCTGGCCATTTTTGAGTGTCTTCTTAATAGAAATAAGAGCCTGTTCAATTTCCTTTATCGTTAAACCCGCTGTGCCAAAGAACCCCAGCATTCCTTTCTTCCCGAGGCGGATCAGCATTTCAGCGGAAGAGATCCCTCTATGCATCGCACCTGCCAAATACGCGTATGTCAAACCGTAATCTTCTTTGAAAGATTGATCACCCAATCGGGACACCGGTGAAGCTGCACCGCTCTCTATATTTTCGGCCAAGAGGCTATGCTCTTTCCCGCTTTCCGAATTGTCCTTATTCCCTTCAGAAAAGAAGAGACTGTCTTCCGGCGCACTGATAGTAAGCGGTTCCTCATCTCTTTGTATGGTTTGAATTAATTTAGTCAGAATGTTGCCGGGACCGATCTCTTCAAACATAGTGACGCCTTGTCCCATTAGATACCTGATGCTTTCAGTCCATTTTACCGAGTTTGTTATTTGTTCAATTAAATTCCGTTTGATATCTTCTTGTTTATAAGGTCTTGCCGTATAGTTAGAAATGACCGGGAAATTCAATTCAGAAAAATGAAACCCCCCGATAAATTCCGCAAATTCACGCTGTGCACTTTCCATGAAACGAGAATGAAAAGCCCCGCCGACCTGCAATACGATATAAGCTTTCGCCCCTTCTTTTTCAAAAAAAGAGGCTGCCCGCTTTATCTCTTCTGCAGCCCCTGCTATCACAATTTGTGAAGATGTATTGTAATTGGCGATATCTATTTGGCCGAATTCATACTTTTGAAGTATTTTTTTTATGTGGTGCTCATCCAGTCCGATCACGGCAGCCATTCCGCCCTCGGAAGCCTCACTCATTAACTCGCCTCTTTTAGCAACCAGCCGGAGACCTGTTTCAAAATTAAAAACACCGGCCGCAAAAAGCGCAGTATATTCACCCAGACTATGTCCTGCAACAGCATCAGGACGTGTATGACCTTCTTTTAAACCCTTTAAATATTGCAGTGCGCTCACTGTATAAATTGCAGGTTGTGTATACTTCGTATCAGTCAGCCTCTCTTTTTCGTCTGAAAGGCATAAATCCTTTATGGAGTATCCTAAAATATGATCTGCCTTTTTAATGAGCTCACTGAATTCATCGAATAAGTCTCTGCCCATTCCTTTAAACTGCGCTCCCTGTCCGGGAAAGACGTAAGCAAGCATTTGTTTTCCTCCTGTTCCGTATTTCTGCCGTTTCTTTTCGTTCCGATTTTGATAAACGTTTTTCACTTCAATTTTAAAATTGTCGTTTACTTTCAGCACCCTTACTTAATAAGCATTACTAAGCAAAATAAAAAAACCTTTATGCCGGATAAAGGTTTAAAAGCAAAAAGCATGTACAAATATCATATTGCCGTAAATATAAATAGATAGAATTTTCTGATAATTAAAATCGCATTTTCATTCTGTTTTATATATATATCAATATAATAAAAACATTCCAACGTGCCGAAACAACGATTGGTTTTATGTGAATATTTCCCTAAATAAATACTATACTATGATTTACTTGTTGTCAATGGGAAACACACGTATTTACCAATTCTTCAGCCGCCTTTTTACAGGCGGCTGAACTCGGTTGTTATCAGTTCATCAGCCCATGCCGATATGCCTTCACTATACTATTTGCGGAATAATAGTTCTTTCTCTTTGTTGTAGTCTTTAGTAAATTGATTGAACTCATCTGCTTGTTTATGCACCTTTTCGTAAACTGAGTTTACTTTGCTGATTTGCTCTTCCAGCTGCGCTAATGTGAGCTTTTTATCTTTAATCAGTTTATAAAGGTCCTTATCAAGTGAAATGGCTTTTTCGTACTTTTTGTACAAAAGGTCATAAGATGCATACCTTTTCTCCATTAAAGCGACCGCATGCCCGGCTTTTTCTTTTACTTTCTTATCCTTTATTTCTTGAGAAGTTTTTTTTGCGGATTCAAACGCTTGTTTTGAATCATCAATACTGTCTTTTTCTGCTTTCAGATGTTTTTTTCGCTGATTTGCATTGCTCAGAGCCTGATCAGACAGTGTGACAATTTTCTGGTAATCATCCATATTCAGTTTAACCGCGCTGTCGTATAGCTTATGCTCTTTTTTCTCCAATTTTTCTAATGTTTTCTGCTCTTTTTGAAACGGTTTTTCCGCTTGAACGGCTTTTTCCATCGAGTCATGAAGCGATTCAACCGGATCTTTTCCCCCGCAGCCGGCAAGCAGCATACTTGCGGCGCCGAGCGCTCCGATTCCTGCTAATACCTTTTTTTGAATCATATTCACTTAAAATCCCCCAATCTTGACAATTTCCACTATAGAAGCCCGAACGCTTTTTGACAATAGCTGAGCTGTAATTGGCATGACCGGGTAAAAAGACGCTTACGGTGCTGTCAAAGAATACTTGCGTAAAAAATTGAGAAAACAGGGCGGATGACCATACATCTTTTTGGCTTTTACATAGTTTATAGTAGACGCCGGCCCTGCTGACAGAGGGTCAGCGTAATTAAAAGAGGAGGTTTTTTTATGTACGGATATGGATTTGGCGGCGGATTTGGCGGCGGTTGCTGCGGCGGCGGATATGGTTATGGCGGCGGTTACGGTTACGGCTGCGGCGGGGGATACGGCCGCACATTCGCATTAATCGTCGTATTGTTTATCTTATTAATCATCGTCGGTGCCGCTTATTTAGGCTGCGGCTGCTGACCTTATACACCATGAACATCGGCCGGCCTGCTATGGCCGGCCAATTGTTTCGTTGCGCCGCGATAAAGAAATTCGCTATAATTTACATATTAAGCTTTAGGAGTGAAGTTTCTTGATTACTATGGAAAATATTGTACGCGATGGACATCCCGCGCTCAGAGAGATCGCTGAAGAGGTTCAGCTTCCCGCTTCTGACGAAGAAAAACAGCATCTTGCTGATATGATTGAGTTTGTGAAAAACAGCCAAAATCCTGAATTAGCCGAGAAATACAAGCTTCGTCCGGGCGTCGGTCTTGCCGCTCCGCAAACAGACGTAAAAAAACGGATGATCGCCGTCCATGCAGAAGATGCGAAAGGCACTTTATACAGCTATGCTCTTTTTAACCCTAAGATCGTCAGCCACTCAGTGGAAAAAAGCTACTTGACGAGCGGAGAAGGCTGCCTGTCGGTAGACGAACCCATTCCCGGCTATGTGCCGCGCTACGCCCGCATCCGCGTAAAGGCGGTGACGCTTGAAGGAGAACAGATTGACATCCGCCTCAAAGGTTTTCCGGCCATCGTGTTTCAGCACGAAATCGATCATCTGAACGGCGTGATGTTTTACGACCATATCGATAAAGAAAATCCGTTCAAAGAACCTGAAAACGCCATTGCCATTGACCGTTAAAAATAACCGGCACTTCCCAAAGTGCCGGTTTTCTCTATTTCAAAAGGCCCAGTTCTTTGACGGCCCAGCTGATTCCTTCCTCATCCACCGGCTTTGTGACGAAATCAGCGGCAGCTTTTAATTCCGGAACCGCATTTCCCATCGCCACCCCGGTGCCGACAAAACGGATCATCTCAAGGTCATTTAATCCGTCGCCGAATGCATAAGTGTCACTTACCCCGTACGGAAGCCGCTCAAGCACTCTTTTAATGCCTTCCGCTTTTGAACCGCCTTTCGGAAGCACATCAGTTGACAATTCGTGCCAGCGGACGTAATCAAACTCCGGAAAAGCGGCATATGCTTTTTCTTCATGTCCGCGGCAGAATAAAAGCAGCTGATAAATTTCTTTTCCTTTATAAAATGTTTCATCAACTTCGGGATAAGGCGCTTTCAGACTGCCGATACCTTCCGAGACGTGCGGATGTCCGGGGACGGTCGTTTTCATCGTGTCTTCCGCCATAAATACGACGGGGTGCTCCCCTTCTGCCGCCTGCTTTAATAAACGCGCAACCGCATCTTCAGGAAGCGGATTTTTATAAATGACCTCACCTTCAAATACGACATACTGGCCGTTGTATGAAATAAATGATTCAATCTCAAGCTCTTCCAGAATCGGTTTTACCATAAACGGGGACCTTCCGCTGGCGATAAAAACGTGATGACCAGCCTCTTTAAGCGCCTTCACGGCGTTTCTTGCGCTATCGGGAATATGTTTATCATGGTCATAGATCGTGCCGTCAATATCAAAAAAAATCAATTTTGGTTTCATGTCAATTTCTCCTTTTTCCCGTTTATCAGTCGTGTCTTTTTCAATATCATCATACATAAAGTTTTTCTTCCGGAAAACCGCATTGATGAAATTCCAGTTTTACCCACGAAAACAAATTCATTTTTTCCGCATACTACTGCTATAAAGGGCTTTAAAGGAGGTATACGATGCTGCGCCGATTACGGAAGAAACTCAGAAGACAGTGGGGCGGAATGCTCCGGAAAAAAGTCATCGCGTAGAAGGGATCTTTCGGTTTTTGAAAGTCCCTTTTTTGCTCGAGACTTTCCTTATAATCCGTTTTCGAATATAATAGAATAAGCGAGTCTAACATACGGCATTTAAGGAGAGATTTGGATGATTTATAAGGTATTTTATCAAGAGAAGGCTGACGAAGTACCTGTTCGGGAAAAAACAGATTCACTTTACATTGAGGGCGTTTCAGAACGGGACGTCAGAACGAAACTGAAAGATCAGAAATACAACATTGAATTTGTTCAGCCTGTGGACGGTGCTTTTTTAGAATATGAGAAGCAGAGCGAAAATTTTAAAGTATTGGAGTTATGAGCGGAATGAAATTTGTAAAAAATGACCAGACTGCCGTTTTCGCCCTCGGCGGATTGGGCGAGATCGGGAAAAATACGTACGGGGTGCAGTTTCAGGATGAAATTGTACTGATTGATGCGGGAATCAAGTTCCCGGAAGATGAACTTCTCGGCATTGATTACGTAATCCCCGATTACACGTATTTAGTAAAAAATGAAGATAAAATTAAAGGTCTGTTTATCACCCACGGTCACGAAGACCATATCGGCGGTATTCCGTACCTGCTCAGACAAGTAAATATTCCCGTTTACGGCGGTAAACTCGCGATCGGCTTACTTCGGAATAAACTTGAAGAGCACGGGCTGTTAAGACAGACCAAATTAAACATCATCGGTGAAGACGACATCGTGAAGTTCCGCAAGACGTCTGTATCCTTCTTCAGAACGACACACAGCATTCCGGATTCATACGGAATCGTCGTCAAAACACCGCCGGGCAATATCGTACATACCGGGGACTTTAAGTTCGATTTCACACCGGTAGGCGAACCGGCAAACTTGACTAAGATGGCTGAAATCGGGAAAGAAGGCGTTCTGTGCCTGCTTTCTGACAGTACAAACAGTGAGGTTCCTGATTTCACCATGTCAGAACGCCGCGTAGGCGAAAGCATTCACGATATTTTCCGAAAAGTGGACGGCAGAATTATATTTGCGACATTCGCTTCAAATATACACCGTCTTCAGCAGGTGATTGAAGCAGCCGTTTTAAACGGCAGAAAAGTTGCCGTATTCGGACGCAGTATGGAATCGGCTATTGAAATCGGACAAAATCTCGGTTACATTACCTGTCCTAAAAATACGTTTATTGAGCATAACGAAATCAATCGTATGCCTGCCAATAAGGTAACAATTTTATGTACGGGAAGCCAAGGTGAACCGATGGCGGCGTTATCACGCATCGCTAACGGGACGCACCGGCAGATTTCCATTAATCCCGGAGATACGGTCGTCTTTTCTTCCTCTCCGATTCCCGGAAACACAATCAGCGTAAGCCGCACCATCAACCAGCTGTACCGTGCGGGCGCAGAAGTCATTCACGGTTCATTGAATGACATTCATACATCCGGACACGGCGGACAGGAAGAGCAGAAATTAATGCTCCGCCTGATCAAACCGAAGTTCTTTATGCCGATTCACGGTGAGTACAGAATGCAGAAAATGCACGTCAAACTCGCGACTGATTGCGGCATACCTGAAGAAAACTGCTTTATCATGGATAATGGCGAAGTGCTGGCCCTCAAAGGCGAAGAAGCCGCTGTGGCAGGCAAAATTCCGTCCGGCTCCGTTTACATTGACGGAAGCGGAATCGGTGATATCGGCAATATCGTGCTCCGCGACCGCCGCATTCTTTCAGAAGAAGGCCTTGTTATCGTTGTTGTCAGCATCAATATGGACGACTTTAAGGTTTCGGCGGGACCTGATTTAATCTCAAGAGGTTTTGTTTACATGAGAGAATCCGGTGATTTGATCAATGACGCGCAGCAGCTCATTTCGAACCATCTGGAGAAAGTAATGGATCGGAAAACAACGCAGTGGTCCGAAATTAAAAACGAAATTACCGATACACTAGCTCCGTTCCTATACGAAAAAACAAAACGCCGCCCGATGATCCTTCCGATCATTATGGAGGTCTAAAAAAAACTGCACTCATTACGAGTGCAGTTTTTTTATTGCAGCGGAATATGCTGAAAGGCTTTGACATCAAACAGACCGGCCGCCGTCATTTTAATATCCGGAATCACCGGAAGCGCTAAAAACGATAATGTGAGAAACGGATTGAAATCACCGGTGAATCCGAGCAGAGAAAGCTTTTCATGAAGCACGCCCAAGCTGTCATTGACCCATTCCGCCGACTTATCAGACAAAAGCCCGGCGATCGGAAGCGGAACGGAATGAAGCAATTCTCCGTTTTTCACGGCTGTTAATCCTCCTCCGGTGTCACGGAGCCTGTTGATTGCTTTTGCCAAATCGGCATCGTTTGTACCGACGGCGATGATATTATGGGAATCGTGAGAAATGGTTGTGGCGATGGCGCCTTCTTTTAACCCGAACCCTTGTACAATCCCGAGTCCTATCATTTTTTCGCCGCTGTGCCGCTCTGCGACGGCGATTTTTAATAAATCATTTTCTGTATCAGGACGAAACGCGTCAGCAGACGGTGCAGGCACTTCTTTTTTTCTCGTCTCCAAATGATTCGGTATCATTTCGATTACGTTCATTTTCTTGCCCTCTTGAATCGGTATATGAAAATCCGATTCAGTCAGCGGCGCTTTCAGCCGCACTGTATCCAACAGCGCCTGGTCCGGCGAATAGGAACCGGCAGACTGTTCATAAACCGTGCGTCCGTTCTCGGCAACGGTCCGGCCGGCGACCATGGTCTTCGTGACGGCAGCCTCCCGTACATCTGAAATGAACAGCAGATCTGCGTCAAAACCCGGCGCTACCGCCCCTTTTGTTTCAAGACCGTAGCACTCAGCCGCATTTAAGCTGGCGAGCTGATACGCAAGGAATGGATCAAGTCCCGCCTTTATCGCCATTTTGACTTGGTGGTTCACACTTCCTTCTGAAAGCAGATCATCTACATGCTTATCATCCGTGCAAAAGAAAAAGCGCCGCGCGTTTTTTTCATTCACCGCCGGCAGCACATTGAGCGTATTTTTTGCCACCGATCCTTCGCGCAGCATGACATACATCCCCCGTCTGATTCTGTCCAGCGCTTCTTCTTTTGTCGTCACTTCATGATCATTTGACACCATTGCGGTTCTATATATATTGATGATATCTGAAGAGAGTCCGGCTAAATGCCCGTCGATCCGTTTTCCGTGACGCTTGGCATCAAGCAGTTTCTGAAGCATATCCTCTTGACCTTCCGCAACAGACACATAATCCATTACTTCCGCAAGTCCGAGCACCTCTTTCTCCTGATAAAAAGGCTTTAAATCCTCGGCTTTTAATACGGCTCCTGAGCGTTCAAAGCTAGCGGCGGGAACACAGGAAGGAAGCATGAAACGGATGTTCAGCGGCGCCTTTTTCGCCTGCTCTATCATAAATGAAATGCCTTTTGCTCCGGAAACGTTCGCAATTTCGTGAGGATCAGTAATGACCGTAGTCACTCCGTGTGGGAGGACGGCTTTAGCAAATTCAATCGGAGTAACCATAGAGGACTCGATATGAACATGTCCGTCAATAAAGCCCGGAACGATCATTTGGCCTTCTGCATCAATGACTTCTTCCCCTTCATATTCGCCCAGCCCGACGATCACTCCGTCCGTAATGGCGATATCTGCAGAAATCCATTCCTGGTTAAATACATCCATGATTTTTCCGTTTTTAATGACGGTATCGGCTTTTTGTCTGCCGGCTGATGCATTCAGCCGTTCAGCCAGTGTTTCTTTGTTCAAAATGAGGCCTCCTCTTTTTCTTTATATGGTACAATATGCTATCGGATCGCTTGATCATAGTCAATAAAAATCGCAGAAAATACCGCTTACACGATAAATGTCTTACTATTCTGACATAATAAAAGACCGCCCTTTTACGGACGGCTTTTCACTTTGTATGAAGCACTCTTTTTTCAAATCGGGAAATGTCCGTAAGAGAGCCGATAACGATGAGAATATCTTCTTTTTGGATCATTTCAGTCGCCAGCGGAGATACGATCACTTCTTTTTCTCTCTTGATGGCCACGATATTAATGCCGTACTTCGCCCGGATGTCCAGGTCAAGCAGTGTGTTGCCCGCAAGCCTGCTGTTGGCCACGATCTCCACAATGCTGTGTTCGTCGGACAGCTCCAAATAATCAAGCACATTATTTGATACGATGTTGTGGGCGATGCGTTTTGCCATGTCACGTTCAGGGTGGACGATGTGGTCGGCCCCGATTTTCGCAAGCACTTTCTCATGATAATCGTTCTGCGCTTTAACCGTGATCGTGTTCACGCCGAGTTCCTTTAAGATCAGCGTCGTTAAAATGCTCGCCTGTATATTTTCGCCGATTGCCACAATGACGTGGTCAAAGTTGCGCAGCCCTAAGTTTTTCAGCACCGATTCATCGGTTGAATCGCCGATGACCGCGTGTGATGCGATTTTGGCGTATTCATTTACTTTATCTTCATCAATATCCATCGCCATGACCTCAAGGCCTTCTTCACTTAATGCTTTGCAAATACTTCCGCCGAAGCGTCCGAGACCGATAACGGCAAACTCTTTTCTCATAACAGTACTCCTTTAAACAATATCTCTAATAGGAATAGTATCACATTTTCGGCAATGAGTTCATATAGCGTTTAAGCTTTTCTGAAAAGGCGGGCGATAAATACAGGTCCGCTCCGCGTTCGATTTCTTCCTGATAGTGACCCGGAGGCGCAATTTCCTCAGCTTTATCAAGAACGAGAAACGTCAGGACGCCTCTGTATACACGGCCGCCGGCACACACTTCTATGAATGCTGGACGGTATGTGTGGTTATCAACACCTTCTCTTTTGTACAGATAGGTTGCCGCTTCAAACGGGAGCTTGTACAGCACGCCTTCAGTTCGTCCCCCGTCTTCAACAAGATCGGCTCTGGAACCGTCAGGACGCCTTAACGTGAATCTCGTCGAATACCCTTCAACAACCGCCCCTCCGACCGGCTCGGCAAAAAAGTGGTCGACCCCCGCCTGTTTAAACCGGGCATTGTCCATACAGGAGCCGTAAGCGAAATAATAAACCGGACTGTCATCCTCCCGTTTCATAAAACGGTATTCTTTCCAGTCTCCGCTTTTGATACGGCTGAATGAGGCACACTGGCCGGGCTTTACGACATATGCGAAGGCGGTTTTATTCCCGGCATCCGTCGTCACGGCAACCTCTTTCCGATCAAAATCAGCATAATACGCATCCAGCTTACGGATCATCTGATGATCTGTTTCATACAATTCCCCGTACACAAAAGCTGTTTCTGCTAAAGACGCCGCAGGCTGACCTTTATCCGTTTCGTACAGCACACCGTTTATCGCGGCCTGCTCGCACACACACGGAGCGCCTTTCAGCAGTTCATGGTTTTCTTCACGCTTCCGTAACAAACCGTATACAAAAAGAAGCAAGTTATTTTTCCTCCTTTTGGACAGCAGCCGCTTCTAACGGCAGAATCACCTGAAACGTACTGCCTTCTCCATTTTTGCTCTTAATGTTAAGTTTACCATTATGCTCCTTCAGAATTCGTAAACAAATCGGAAGACCGAGACCCGTTCCCTGATCTTTTGTTGAGAAAAACGGTTTCCCGATGTTTTCAAGCTTTTCTTTCGACATGCCGTTTCCTTCATCCTGTATGCTGATCACCGCGTATTCTTCATCCCGTTTTGTATAAATATGAATATTCCCGCCGTCAGGCATCGCTTCAATCGCATTTTTAATAATATTGATAAATACCTGTTTCAACTGGTTTTCGTCACCGTTGACCATACAGGACTCAGTCTGCCTGAAATCCTTCTCAATCACAGTGTTCGACAGCACCGCGTTCGTGTCAAGAAGCGTCGCCACCTGCCTTAAAATATGGTTGAGATGATGAGCGGTAAACGTCACGGTCTGCGGCTTGGCGAGCAGAAGCAGCTCCCCCAGCACGAGATCAATCCTTTTAATCTCCGAAAAAATAATATCAAAATAATCCGTTCTTTCCGGATACTGGGCTTTCATCAGCTGGAGAAAGCCGCTGACTGACGTTAAAGGATTTCTTACTTCATGGGCGATTCCTGCCGCAAGCTCCCCGGCAATGGCCAGCTTTTGAGATTGCATGGCAAGGCGTTCGTTCGTTTCCAGAAGCTCGTCGACCGCTTTTTTCCGTTCACTGATATCAGACATCGTCCCCAGACTTCCGACAAATTTCTGTCTGCGGTCATAATACAGCTTATAATGGACTTCTCCCCAAAAGATCGAGCCGTCTCTTTTAATATATTTGGCCGTAAACATTCCTGACGGGGACTGCTGCTTGATTTGGGAGATAATATAATCAATGATATGTTTTTCTTTTATAAAATAATCATTATACATCGTGCCCATACATTCGCTGATGGAGTGGCCCGTAATCGCCGTCCAGGCCTGATTCAAATATGTAATATTCCCTTGTGCATCCGTCTGAAAAACGATTTCCTGCAGATTGTCCATGATCCGGTTTTTCTCATCTGAAAGCGCCTTTGCTTTCTGCTCGCTGTCCTTCAGCTCCGCCAGCAGCTGCTTTTTATTGTCCACATAATAAGCCAGCAGCCAGACGCCGATTAATGTGACGGCGGTAAAGGTGATGTCAACTGGCCAGTTAATCGGATTCCGTTCAATCATATAAAATAAATAATCCCAAAACATAATAAAAATCATTGCCAAGATTAAGGAAATGATACGCGCTTGATATTTTCCCATAGTCCCACCTGCCGCTAGCATTTCTACATATATTGTAACATTGTTGACTGCATTATTGACTAAAAAATGATAACTATTCCCAATTAATTGAGCAGGTTCGCTTACTTTTCCCGTGAGTTTTTGCACAAGTTCATAATAAAAGGACGGAATGTTGCTCCGCCCTTTTTGCTGATTATGATCTATCTTTTAACGCTTCCTCGATTTCCTCAAGCAGCATTTTCGCTCCTTCAGGACTTAAAATAATTTTGCCGTTGCCGTACTCCTGATTTTCGGAGGTAATTTCCCCCGTCATTAAGCAAATGCCGTGCGGCTTGTATTTTTTTAAGACAATTTTGTCTCCGTCAACGAAAAATTCAATACTATCTTTAATAGCGATATCCAATGCTCTTCTCAATTCAATCGGCATGACAATACGCCCGAGTTCGTCTACTTTTCTTACTACACCAATTGATTTCATAGAAATCCCCTACTTCCTTTAATGTCTCTTCTTTATGTCCAAGGAAAATCCTTCATAAACGTAGACGAAAGGAACGGAGCAAAAGTTTCTCAGCATCCGGAACTGAATGTTTTTTTACAGAAGAAAATCCTTTTGAAATATGGGATACAGACTTTCCCTCCTTTTTTACAAAAACATTTCATTCCCGGCGGAAACCCCCAAAAATCGTGGTTTTTCTCAGAAACTTTAAATGTAGAATCAATTAAATCAGGATAGGGATTGGGTGAAAACATGTTTCAATCAACTGAGATCGGAATCGACTTAGGAACCGCTAATATACTTGTTTACAGTAAAAATAAAGGAATTATTTTAAACGAACCTTCCGTTGTCGCTGTAGATACAACAACGAAAGCGGTGCTTGCCATCGGAACGGATGCCAAAAGCATGATCGGAAAGACGCCGGGGAAAATCGTCGCCGTACGGCCGATGAAAGACGGTGTCATTGCTGATTATGATATGACAACTGACTTATTAAAACACATTATGAAAAAAGCCGGAAAAAAAATCGGAATGACTTTCCGCAAACCGAATGTCGTCGTCTGCACGCCTTCAGGCTCAACAGCCGTTGAACGCCGCGCCATCAGTGACGCTGTCAAAAACTGCGGAGCGAAAAACGTTCACTTGATTGAAGAACCCGTAGCCGCTGCAATCGGGGCCGACCTCCCTGTTGACGAGCCGGTCGCAAACGTCGTCGTAGATATCGGCGGCGGTACGACTGAAGTCGCCATCATCTCATTCGGAGGCGTCGTATCCTGCCATTCAATCAGAATCGGCGGCGACCAGCTTGATGAAGATATCGCCTCGTTCGTCAGAAAAAAATACAACCTGCTGATCGGGGAACGTACGGCAGAACAAGTGAAAATGGAAATCGGTTTTGCATTGATTGAACATGTGCCGGAAACGATGGAAATCCGCGGCCGTGACCTTGTAACCGGTCTGCCGAAGACAATCAGACTGCAGTCTAATGAAATTCAGCACGCGATGCGTGAGTCGCTCTTACATATTCTTGAAGCGATCAGAGCGACACTTGAAGATTGTCCGCCGGAGCTCAGCGGTGATATCGTTGACCGCGGCGTCGTGTTAACCGGCGGAGGCTCCCTTTTAAACGGGATGAAAGAATGGCTGACAGAAGAAATCGTCGTTCCCGTTCATTTGGCGGCAAATCCGCTTGAATCAGTGGCTATCGGCACTGGGCGTTCATTAGACGTCATCGACAAGCTGCAAAAAGCGATTAAATAATAAGATTGTGCTTCTTTTTTCTCCGGCCGGCTCATATTGTGAGAACTGGAGAAACATTAAGGAGGAAGCATATGCTTAGAGATGTGGGAAGACGCGTAGCAGTAGCCGTCATTTTAAGCGGAATTATTTTGGGGGGTATGAGCATTTCACTGGCCAATATGCCCCATTCTCCGGCCGGCGGCGCCGTAAAACTGAATCACCCGTAAAGACGCAGCAAAAGCTGTGTCTTTTTCGTTTGTGCTCCTTTCTTTCCTTTATGAGGCGATATTTGATATGATGAGAAAAACCGATGAGGAGGAATGAACGATGAGTTCGTTTACTGAAAAGTTACATACATATGCTCAGCTGGCGGTAGAAGTCGGCGTCAATGTCCAAAAAGGACAGCATGTCGTAATCAATGCCTCAACTGATGTTAGGGAACTTGTCAGACTGCTTGCCAAACATTCTTATGAAAAAGGCGCAAAAAACGTCACCGTAAATTGGCAGGACGATGAACTGTCCAGATTAAAATACGAGATGGCACCGTTTGAAGCGTTTGAAGAGTATCCTGAATGGGAAGCAAAAGGAAAAGAAGAGCTCGCGAAAAAAGGGGCTGCGTTTATTTCTGTCGTCTCATCCGACCCCGACCTGTTAAAAGGCACTGACGGCAAACGGATTGCAGCGTTCCAAAAAGCCGCCGGAAAAGCATTGCATACATACAGACAATATATTCAATCAGATAAGGTCAGCTGGACGGTGATCGGAGCGGCTTCAACAGGCTGGGCGAAAAAAGTGTTCCCGGATCAGCCGGAAGAAACAGCCGTTCAGCTTTTATGGGAAGAAATTTTCAAAACGACCCGCGTAAATGAAGAAAACCCTGTGGAAGCATGGAAAAAACATGATCAAAATCTTCATGAAAAAGTGGAACACCTGAACAAAAAACATTACAGCGCCCTGCATTATCAGGCTGAAGGAACAGACTTAACCATTGAACTGCCGAAAAAACATGTATGGGCAGGCGCGGGAAGCGTGAATGAGAGCGGGCACGAATTCATGGCCAACATGCCGACAGAAGAGGTTTTCACCCTTCCGCAGCGTGACGGGGTGAACGGCACGGTTTCCAGCACGAAACCGCTGAGCTACGGCGGCAACATTATTGATAACTTCACTCTTACCTTTGAAAACGGCCGCATTGTCGATGTGAAAGCTGAAAAAGGCGAGGAGATTTTAAAAGGCATCGTCGAAACCGATGAAGGCTCACACTATCTCGGAGAAGTGGCCTTAGTGCCGTACGATTCACCGATTTCACAATCAAATATTTTATTTTACAACACACTGTACGATGAAAACGCCTCTAACCACTTGGCGATCGGCAGTGCGTATGCCTTTAATATTGAGGGCGGTAAACAAATGACACGGGAAGAGCTTGTCAAAGAGGGCTTAAATGAAAGCATTACACACGTAGATTTTATGGTCGGTTCCAAAGATATGAATATCGACGGCATTACGGCGGACGGCAAAAGAGAACCGATCTTCAGAAACGGAAACTGGGCATTTTAATAAAAAAGGAGGCGATCAGGCCTCCTTTTTTTATTTCGCTTCATACATTTGCAAGTTGGCGCAGACGGTTTCCAAAACAGGTGTATCAACTGACAAGCCTTTCGCTTTCTCAAGCAAAAATCCGTGTAAATGATCACCTTCCGTCACCCTGCCCTTTTCCATATCTCTCAGCATCGACGATTTCATATGGTAAGACATGCTTGTCAATGTGCGATAACTCTCTTCTTCAAGGTCAGCGTCCTTCGGAATGCCTGCAGCCTTGAAAATGGCTCCGATTTCAGCAAAGAGGCGCTTTGCGGTGTTACGGCCGCCTTCTGTTTCTAAAATCGGTCCGACCGGCTGTTGAAACAGAGTGGTCACTCCCGCCTGCGCGGCAATAAACATATATTTTTTCCAAATGTCCTTTTCAATATCCCGGCTGATGATGACATCCGCTTTCACACCTGCAAATGCGTTTTCCAGCTCGTTCATACGTTCTGTGCGTTCCCCGTTCCATTCACCGAAAACAAAGCGGTGGGCAGCGCTCGTATGAAGAATTTCCCCTTTGTCGTTAAGGGCGCTCTCAATAAAGCAGAGGCCGCCCAGCACCTGCCGTTTTGAAAAAGCTTCAAACAGCTGGTTATAGTGCCTGTATCCGTTTAAAAAAGGAATAATGACCGACGAAGGTTTGACAAACGGTTTGACATCCCGAATGACGTCCTGCAAAGAATACGCTTTTGAAGCGATAATAACGGCGTCAAATGCTCCTTCTTCGCCCGCCATCATTAATTTCGGCTTGATTGAAACATCACCATTTGCACTTTTGACGGTCAATCCCATCTCTTTTAATTGTTCCACCCGCTTCTGACGGACGAGAAATGTAACGTCATTTCCCTTTTCTGCAAGACGCGCGCCAATATATCCCCCCACTCCCCCAGCTCCGACAACTAAAAACTTCATGATGCATTCCTCCGTCTCTTTTCAATTTATGTATTCCTTTATTGTAACGGGAAGTCAGAAGATTGAAAACTTTTTTCATAAATAAAAAAGCAGAGTCTCCCCTGCTTCTTTATTACGCGTATAGCTCTTCAAGCTTTTTCTGCACATCCGCGTTTTCAAGAAATTCGTCATAAGACATTTGTTTGTCAACAATGCCTTTAGGCGTTAATTCAATGATACGGTTGGCAATTGTCTGTACAAATTGATGGTCATGAGATGAAAACAGCATAGCGCCTTTAAAGCTGATTAAGCCGTTGTTAAGCGCCGTAATGGATTCCAAATCTAAGTGGTTTGTCGGTTCATCCAGAATTAAGATATTCGCGCCGGAAAGCATCGCTTTTGAAAGCATGCAGCGCACTTTTTCTCCTCCGGAAAGGACGTTTGATTTTTTGTTGACTTCTTCTCCTGAGAACAGCATGCGTCCTAAGAAACCGCGCAGAAAGCTTTCGCTTTGGTCATGCGGCGAGTATTGGCGGAGCCAGTCGACAAGGTTCGCATCGCTGCCGTCAAAATATTCGCTGTTGTCTTTAGGGAAGTACGCCTGAGAAGTGGTCACGCCCCATTTAAATGTGCCGCTGTCTGCTTCCATTTCCCCGGAAATGATTTTAAACAATGTCGTAACGGCAAGTTCGTTGCGGCCCGTAAATGCGATTTTGTCTTCTCTGTTCATAATAAAGCTGACGTTATCAAGCACCTTAACCCCGTCAATCGTTTTTGTTAAGCCTTCAACCCGCAGCACGTCATTTCCGATCTCGCGTTCCGGCGTGAAATTGACATAAGGATAACGGCGTGATGACGGTTTGATATCATCAAGCGTGATTTTATCAAGGAGTTTCTTTCTTGATGTCGCCTGCTTTGATTTAGAGGCGTTGGCGCTGAATCTGGCCACGAACTCCTGAAGCTGTTTAATCTGCTCTTCTTTTTTCTTGTTGGCTTCCTGAGAAAGCTTTAAAGCAAGCTGGCTTGATTCATACCAGAAATCATAGTTGCCGACGTACACTTGAATTTTATTAAAATCAAGATCGGCGATGTGCGTGCACACTTTATTTAAAAAGTGACGGTCATGGGATACGACGATGACTGTGTTCTCAAAGTTGATTAAAAACTCTTCCAGCCACTGAATCGCTTTCAGATCCAAGTGGTTGGTCGGTTCATCAAGCAGCAGAACGTCCGGCTTGCCGAACAGCGCCTGTGCCAAAAGCACTTTCACCTTTTCTGAACCGCCTAAGTCGGCCATTTTCTTCGTATGCAGGTCTTCAGAGATGCCCAGCCCCTTTAACAAAATAGCGGCTTCACTTTCAGCTTCCCATCCGTTTAATTCCGCAAACTCTCCTTCAAGTTCAGCGGCGCGGATGCCGTCTTCATCTGAAAAATCAGGCTTCATATAAATCGCGTCTTTTTCCTGCATGACTTCGTATAAACGTTTATGCCCCATGATGACGACTTTCAGCACTTCACAGTCTTCATATTCAAAGTGGTTCTGCTTCAGAATGGCAAGACGTTCGCCCGGGCTCATATGGACATCGCCGGTCTGCGGCTCCAGCTCACCGGATAAAATTTTCAAAAATGTTGATTTTCCGGCACCGTTTGCGCCTATTAATCCGTAGCAGTTGCCCGGCGTAAATTTAATATTGACATCTTCAAATAACTTGCGATCCGCAAAACGCAAGCTCACATTATTTACAGCAATCATTTAGAATCCTCCATCGTGTCTATCATCATTAAAAGTATACCATGAATAAAGGGGAAGAGAAATGTTTCCCTGCGAATATACGGGTTTGAAAAGATGCAGGCGTCAAACCCGGAGCGCTGTGATACAATAGATATATATACATATTCATCACGGAGGAACAAGTTGAAGCTTTTAACACTCACAGAATACTGTCTTATGATTTTCTTCACCGGGGTTTTTCTGGCCGTCACAGGCTTTACGGCACGTGACATCGGCTTGTACGTCGGAATCGCCCTCATTTATACGTTTTCGCATCTCTTTTCAAAACGGATGCTTGAAAAACGCGGCAAAGAGAAGAAGCAGGTGAATCTTTTTTTCAGCGTTCTGGCCATTGTCGGATCAGTGCTGGCCACAGTATTGTTCATCGCCGTCGCCGCCTCGTTTGCCAAATAAAAAACGCCTGCTGTCCGAATCGGGCAGCGCGGCGTTTTTATTTTGTCTGACGCATATCATGAAACGGGAAGAACACAAACTTCGAGGTGCCGACGATCCGGTTTTCGGCAATTAAACCGAGTCCGTTCCGGCTGTCCATTGAATTCAGCCGATTGTCGCCCATGACGAAGTATTTGCCTTTCGGAACCTTTACGGGGCCGAAATCTCCCGTCAGGTTGACTCCCAGTTTTTTCGCTTCTTTTTTATTGCTCGCGAGGTACGGTTCTGCGATTTTTTTGCCGTTTATATAAAGCGTGTCATTTTTCATTTCCACCGTTTCTCCAGGTTTTCCGATGAGCCGCTTTACATAATGGACTTTCGACGTATCGCCGTTAATAATGACGATGTCCCCCCGCTCGATTTCTCCGATATAATTGACGCTTTTGTTGACAAACAGTCTTTCACCGTCATGTAATGTCGGGTACATTGATGATCCTTCCACTAAGTACGGTTCAAACAGGAAATGGCGGATTAACAGCGCAAGTGCAACCGCTATAATGATGGCCTTTCCCCATTCCCAATACGTGTTGGATTTTCTTTTTACCGATTTTTCAGAAGTAGGTTTTTGTTCTTCAGTCAACGTGGTTCCTCCTAGACGATCACTGTTTCGGTTCATGTACCATCTTTACTTTATCACAACTCATCACAAAATACATAACGCTTCTATGCGCATATGATTGAAAAAAGCGCCCGTAAAGGACGCTTTTCGCTTATTTCTCTAGTACCGGTTTTTTGATGATTCCCAAGATAACCGCCGTTACAATCGCTCCGATCACGATGCTCATTAAGTAAAGCAGCGGATGGTTCGTAATGAATGCAACGAATATTCCTCCGTGCGGTGCAGGAAGCGTTACCCGGAAAAACTCTGTCAGTCCGCCCGCTACCGCAGAACCGACAACGGCTGCAGGGATGACGCGAAGCGGATCAGCCGCTGCAAACGGGATGGCGCCTTCTGTAACGAAAGCTGCTCCCATGAAGTAGCACGTAATACCGGCTTCACGATCACGTTTAGAGAATTTGTGTTTAAAGAATGTTGTCGCCAGTGCGATTCCAAGCGGCGGAGCCATTCCGCCCGCCATGATGGCCGCATGCGGCGCATAGTTTCCGGCATCGATCATCGCGATACCGAAAGTGAACGCCGCTTTATTGAGCGGGCCGCCCATGTCGATAGCCATCATACCGCCTAAAATAATACCCATTAAGACAAGGTTTCCAGTTCCAAGGCTTTCAAGCCAATTTGTTAAGAAATTCATAAACGCTGCTACAGGTGTGTTAATGACAAACTGCATCAGGACACCGGTGATAAAAATACCGAGCAGCGGATAAATCAATACAGGTTTTAATCCGTCAAGAGTCTGAGGGATAAAGACAAACAGCTTTTTCAAAAGGACTACGACATAACCGGCTAAGAATCCGGCAATCAGTCCGCCCAAGAATCCGGCATTCGCCTGCGTAGCCATAAATCCGCCGACCATACCCGGCGCAAATCCCGGACGGTCCGCAATACTCATTGCGATGAATCCGGCAAGAACTGCAACGATCAGTTTTAACGCATTATCGCTGCCGATAAAGTTCAGTGCTGCGGCAAACGTGTTGTATGTCGGGTCTTTCGGATCAGCTGAATGAATTCCCCAGAAGAATGAAATCGCAACGAGAATTCCGCCGCCGACGACAAATGGCAGCATGTTGCTGACACCGCTCATTAAGTGTTTATAGAAAGTGCTTCCGATGCTTGTGCCTGATTTCTCTTTCGGGCCGTCTTCATTTGAAGCGGAAGATCCTCCGCCGCTGCCCTCGTAAATCGGCGCATCTTGGTTAACG
This sequence comes from Bacillus sp. A1, assembly GCF_042296235.1. Taxonomy (NCBI): domain Bacteria; kingdom Bacillati; phylum Bacillota; class Bacilli; order Caryophanales; family Bacillaceae; genus Bacillus; species Bacillus sp. A1. Next base: position 1,438,040 of record NZ_CP141181.1, on the reverse strand, counting down.
GCTTTTTCAATCAGCTCCTGAGGACGTCTGATACCGGCCGTTACAGGCACTTGAAGAACATGTTTGCCTTTAAAGCGCTCCATTTCAACCTGTTTATCAGCCGCCACGATAATCGCAGGGGCGTCTTCAATTTCTTGAGCCGTCAGCTTATGTTTGATACCGCTTGAGCCGTTTGTCTCGACTTTAATGTCAACGCCGAGCTCTTTCGCTTTTTCCTTCAGTGCGTCAGCTGCCATGAACGTATGGGCGATACCTGTCGGACATGCCGTAACGGCTAGGATTTTGCCTTTTCCTGACGGCGCTGCCTGTTCTTCCTGCTCTTCTTCTTCCTCATCGTCATCTTTGTCATGCTGATTGATGATGTCAATGATCGCATCTTCTGATTCAGCTTCAAGAAGCTGTTTGCGGATTTCCTCACGCATAAGAAGCGTTGAAAGTCTTGATAATGCCTCAAGGTGCGTATTATTCGCTCCTTCGGTTGCCGCAATCATAAAGACCAGGTGTGCCGGCTGACCGTCTAATGATTCATAATCCACACCATCTTTTGAACGGCCGAATGCGATGGCCGGGTTAATGACGCTCGCCGTCTTCGCATGAGGAATGGCAATGCCTTCGCCGATTCCCGTCGAGCTTTGGCTTTCACGATTTAAAATGGCTGCTTTGTAAGCCTCTCTGTCATTTAATCTGCCGGCTTTGTCAAGCACTGTCACCATTTCATCGATAACGTTTTCTTTCTCTTTGCTTTCTATATTGAGATGAATTGTATCTCTTGTTAACAGCTCAGTTATCTTCACTTTTCTTTCCTCCTCTATAGACGTGTGACTTTAACTTCAGGAAGAAGCTGCTGTACAAACTCTTCAGTTCCGAGTTCTTCAGAAAATGCCGTCGCGCTTCCGGAAGCAACTCCTAAACGGAACGCATCTTCCAAAGGCAGCTGTTTTGAAATTCCCGCAAGGAATCCCGCGACGACGGAATCACCCGCGCCTACCGAATTGACAAGCTTTCCTTTAGGAACATTGGCGAGGAAAACCGCCTCTTTCGTAAATAAAAGCGCACCGTCGCCAGCCATCGAAACAATCGCGTGTTCAGCGCCTTGTTCAATTAATTTTTTACCGTAAGGAACGGCAGCTTCGGCTGAATCAATGACCGTATTAAACATTTCCCCAAGCTCATGATGATTCGGCTTCATCAAAAACGGTTTCATTTCTGTCGCTTTCATCAGCGCTTCACCGGAGATGTCCACCACTACCCGGGCATTCTGCTTTCTGCATGCCTCAGCAATTTTTTCATACGTGTTATGCGGCAGGGAAGAAGGAATGCTTCCCGCTAAAACGACGATGTCTCCCTCTTCCAGAGCGGAGAACTGTTCTAAAAAGGCATTGAACACTTCGTCTGAAATCGTCGGGCCCTGTCCGTTAATTTCCGTTTCATCGCCCGTTTTCAGTTTTACATTTATACGCGTGTCTTCATCTACCTCAGAAAAAGCCGTTTCCAGACCTTCCTGCTGCAAAAATGACGTGATATAATTTCCGGTAAATCCGCCGACAAACCCCAATGCTTTTGACGGCACATGGTGTCTTTTCAGTAATCTCGAAACGTTGATGCCTTTTCCGCCGGGATACTTCGTGTCATAGCTGGAACGGTTTAAACCGCCTACGGCAAAATCTTCAACGTGAACGATATAGTCAACAGAAGGATTGAGGGTTACAGTGTAAATCATGGTTTCACTACCTTTACGACAGTTTTTTCTTGGTAATTATCGAATGCAAGTTCTTCAGCTTCAGTGGTAATGATAGCTGCATCGCCCAAGGCGGCGAACGCTGCGAAAGAAATCTCGCCGAATTTAGAAGGATCGGCTAAAACATACGCATTTTTCGCCTGTCTCACAGCCTTTGTCTTCAGAAGAGCCTCATCCGGATCGGGTGTTGTAAAGCCGGCTTCAATGTGCACGCCGTTCACCCCGAGAAAGCTTTTGTCAAAACGGTACTGGCTGACCGCCGTTAATGAGGCGCCGCCGATCATCGCACCTGTTCTATGCTTCACATATCCTCCGAGAAGATAAAAAGGAATCCCTTTCCTTATTAAAGCGTCGATATGCATAACTCCGTTTGTGACAACCACAATGTCCTTTGTATGATCTATAAAATCAATCATGTGCAATGTAGTTGTTCCCGCATCGAGGTAAATACAGTCACCTTCTTCTAATAAAGATGCCGCTTCTTCAGCGATCTTCAGTTTATCTTGAAGGTTTTTGGAGGATTTTTCAAGCATATCGGGTTCTTGCCTGCTGTTGGAAAGTTTAGACGCCCCGCCGTGAACGCGCTTTAAAAACCCGCGCTCTTCAAGTGTTGATAAATCTCTTCTGATCGTTGATTCAGAAGCGTTTGTCATGCTTATCAGCTCTTGAATCTTCACCACATCTCGCTTTTCAATCTGATCCATAATCAGCTGATACCTTTCAGGAGTAAGCATATTCCGCCTCCTTTGAAAACGTATTCATTTCGGCTGCAAGATAATTGTAAACGCTTTTTTTACTTCAAGCAACTAAAATCACTCAAATTCATTCAATAACTATCAAAATCTTTCACATTTGTTCATATTAACGTATGTACATAGGGTTTGTAAACTGTAAATTCGACAAAAAGGGGGACAATTGTATGACATTTTCTTTTTATCATAAATGAAAAAAGTCTATTATATTCATTCAATCATTAAAACACAAAAAACCCCATGCAGACTGCATGGGGTGCCGGTTATTCATACCTTAATGCTTCAATCGGATCTAAGCGTGATGCTTTGTTGGCGGGCAGCATGCCGAAAATGACACCGATCAGCATACTGAACAGCACGCCGATACAAACCACCTGCCAGGAAACGAGCGACGGCCAGCCTGCGATAAGGGAAACGAGTGATGCTCCCCCGTAGCCGAGACCGATTCCGATTAAGCCGCCGATTAATGTAAGCACAACAGATTCAATTAAGAATTGTGTCAGAATCTGTCCTCTCGTGGCACCGAGCGATTTGCGGATGCCGATTTCTCTTGTCCGTTCCGTCACTGATACGAGCATAATATTCATGACCCCGATCCCGCCGACAATGAGAGAAATACCGGCGATCGAACCGATGATCGTCGTCATGACGGTCGTGACCTGACCGATTCCCGCCGCGATTTCTTCCATATTCATGACTTGATAGGCCTCTTTTGTACCGTGATTGTCATTTAAGAGACGGGCCGCTTCTTTTCCTGTTGTTTTGATTTGATCAGCGGACTCCGTCTGAACGGAAACGTTGCTGTAGTCGTTAGTACCGAAAGACGTTTTCAGCATGTTGAACGGCACATACATTTCACTGAGTCCTAACGATAAAAAACCGCTCTCTTCTTTCAGTACGCCGATTACTTCAACGGGCTGTCCTCCGGCCCAGACGATTTTTCCGAGCGGAGACGTTTTCCCGAACAGCTTTTCAGCCATTTTTTTCGAGATGATTCCTGCTCTTTTCCCGGAAAGAAAATCATTGTCCGTAAATGTCCGTCCATCTTGAACGTCCAGCTTTTTTACGTCCATGTAGCCGCTGTTAATGCCGTTCAACGTAATATCCGTGTCTTCTTCATGGTAACGGGCCGTCATGGATTTTACCGCGGAAGCGACAACCTGCTTTACGCCGTCCACTCCTTTTAATCCATTAATATCTTCTTCTGTAAAACTCGCTTCCTGTAAGGCGTTCGGATTGGCTGTTAATTCTTCATCACTCGGAAGGTAAAACAATTCAATCGTATTGCCCGGCCCGCTGATGGATTGCTTCAGCATTTGCTCTCCGCCCTGGCCGACAGCCACAACAACAATTACTGAACCGACGCCGATAATGATTCCGAGCATCGTCAGAATCGATCTCAGCTTGTGAGCTCTTACGGAACTGAGGGCCATCCGGAGATTTTCTAACAGGCTCATTCTCCCACTCTCCTCTGCTCAGCATCGCGGGAAACGATCATGCCGTCACGGACGAAAATCACTCTGTTTGTACAGTCCGCCACTTCAGGCTCATGAGTGACAAGCACCACGGTCACGCCCTCTGCATTAAGCTCTGTGAACTGCTCCATAATAGAAATGCTTGTTTTCGTATCCAGCGCGCCGGTCGGTTCATCAGCTAAAATGAGCTTCGGTTCGTTCACGATGGCTCTTGCAATCGCGACACGCTGCTTCTGGCCGCCTGACAGCTCATTCGGCATGTGACGCATCCGATCCGCCAAACCGACTTTTTCCAGCGCATGCTCAGCCCGTTCCTCACGCTCTTTTTTGCCGATACCGGCGTAGATCATGGGGAGTTCGACATTTTTTCTTGCATTCAATCGCGGCAGCAGCTGAAATTGCTGAAAGACAAATCCGATTGATTTGTTCCGGACCGCCGCAAGCTCTTTTTCGGTACATGAAGAAACATCTTCGCCCGCAAGCCTGTAACTGCCGGACGTCGGTCTGTCCAGACAGCCGATGATATTCATGATCGTAGATTTTCCCGATCCCGACGGTCCCATAATTGACACATATTCTCCTTCTTCAATCGTCAGGTCGATTGAACGAAGAACATCAAACGTCTCCTTGCCGATCTGATAGCTTTTTTTCACCTTTGAAAGCTGAATCATCTATGCTTTCACATCCGTTCCGTCAGTCAAACCGTCAGCCGGATTCAGAATGACTTTATCATCCTTTGAAAGCCCCTCTTTTATCTCCGTAAGCTGATTTGCGGTATCGCCGACTTTAACTTTCACGCGTTTGGCCTTCCCGTCTTTTACCGTAAAGACCCAGTGCTCATCTCCGTCTTTTTTGACCGCGGAGGACGGCAGCGTATCGGCTTTCCGTTTGTCGGTTTCAATGTTCATAATTAATTTAAACCCCGGCTTGCCCTCCGGAAGGTTTCCGATCAGCTTAACCTGGAACGGATACTGCACGGCCTGTTCCGTGCTTTCCCCCGAAGCAGCGCTTGACTTTTGATCAGGAACGAGGCCGACAGCCGCCACTCTCCCTTTCCACGTTTTACCGGGAATGGCGTCTGAGGTAATCGTAACGCTTTGGCCCTTTTTCACTTTCAGCGTGTCGTATTCGGACAAATTGCCGGCAACGATCAGGTGTTCCGGGTCTCCTATATGTATAACCGGTTCTTGAATATCCGATTTTTTAGAAGCCGCTTCTTGATTTACCGAGATTACCGTCCCGTCCATCTCACTCTTAACATTGAGATTCGCCACTTGATTTTCAAGAGACTGCTTTTGCAAATCAGATTGCTTTAATTCGATTTCCGCCGTTTTTTGCTGAAGCTGCAGATCAGTCCGTTCGGATTCAATTTGTTTTTTGGCTTCAGCTTCTCCAACTTGTTTTGCCAGATCTTGTTCCTTGCTGTTTAATGCTCTGAGTTTTTCTTCAACTTGTTCGATTTGCATCCGTTTTGATTGTTCTGTCAACTCATTTTGTTCTTTATCAAGATTGAGCTGCTCATTTGTATACGTGACTAACGACGACCCTTTTTTTACTTTGTCGCCTTCTTTTACTTTCACTTTATCAAGAGTTCCTTTATCCGCTTCATAAAAAACATACTGTTCTTTAGAGAATTTAAGTGTTCCCGGAACCATAACCGTAGAGGAGATTTCTCTGTTTTCCATGGTTCCGGTTTCGATTTTTTTCCCGGCGCTGCCGCCCGCGGGAGCGGCAGACTTATAAATATTGATACCGATGAATACTGCAACAATTACGGCGATGCCGATTCCGATCCAAATTTTTTTCATGTTATACACCTGCTGTCACTGAACTTAACAGTCCTCCGACTGCCGAAACCAAAAGCATAATAACAAACAGGACAATCGCGGAAGTCCAGGCCGCTTTTTTCGAAATGCCGCCTGTATAGCGAAGACCCAAAGCGAGCAGAATATAGCTCCAGATGCTGAAAATGTCGAACGCGCTTAAAAAGACCGCGACGCCGTCTCCGGCCGGTATGACACTCGCCAAAGATGTAACGGCGTACAGTGAGCCCGCACCGGTAAAATAAGTGACAAGACCGTTAATAACTAAGCCGATATTGGTAATGAATGCCGTAAACAGGCTGAGTGAGAGCATTTTTTTGTAAGTTGTCACGCCGCCTGAAATTTTGACGCACAGCCAGTAAATGAGCGGAACGATAAACAGAGCGATAATGCCCCCGAAGATTCCTCCGAACATCGTGCCGAATTTAGCGAAGGTTTTGGTCATTTCAATCTGATCATCCGTCAAACCGTCAAGAGATGGGCTGTTCAGCACTTCTTCATAATTCATCCCCAGTCCGCGCAAAATACTGCCGGCCGCGATGAGAATGATGACAATCAGGAGAGGAATGCCGATGACCGGCTTTTCTTTTAATCTTTTAAACTGCACAACAGGACTTGTAATGACGCCGAAAATTGACGGCTTTTCCGTTACTGCCGTATTGCCTTTTTCCAGGTTTGGTTCCATATTGCTGATGCCTCCTATGTATTATTCTGTTTATACGTACGCTTTAGGCTGAGAGAAGTTTCAATTTTTTTGCCGTTTGCGTATTTATGCTAAATTGTAACACAAATTCTCAGCTTTACGTTCCATAATTATGTAAAAAAAAGTATTGTCAGACCGGTATGACGGGAGGCTCAAAGCCTTGTGAAGGCACTGTCTTCAGCCTATTCATCTAATCAAAACCGTCTCAATCACAAATCCCTTTAAATCCCATTTAGATATTCTCTGTAATTCAGCTCCTATATACAAAAAAGCCGGATGGCAATGATTCTCATCCGGCTCTTTTTTCACCCTCCGCTTACAGGAGGGATAAAGGCAATGGTATCACCTTCTGTTACAATGCTGTTGTCTTTTACATATGTTTCATTGATTGCGATCATGGCATTGTCAATCGTCTGAAGTCCGTACCGTTCCTTTAACAGTGTTTTTACAGCAGACGCCGCCGTCTCTTTTTCGTCAAGTTCAATGACCGGTGTTCCCGCCTGCTCCGCAAGCCCGGCAAACAATAGTACTTTAATCATCGCGATTCCCCTTTATCCAAATCCGGTTCTCCGTTCGGATAGGGCGTTGTTTCCAGCTGATCGCCTATCCATTCTTCTCCGTCTTCCCAGATTTCTTTTTTCCATATCGGCACAATCTGTTTTATCCGTTCAATTGCATATTCATTCGCCTCATATGCCGCCTTTCTGTGCGGTGAAGACACGGCGATTACGACCGCTGCTTCTCCGATATCAAGGACGCCGACACGGTGTGTGATTGCAGCTTCGGCTCCTTCCCATTTCGCACTGATTTCATCGCCGATTTGAGAAAGCATTTGAACAGCCATCGGTTCATACGCTTCATATTCGAGCCGTACCGTCCGCCGTCCTGCAGTCCACTCTCTGACCGTGCCGATAAACGTTGTGATGGCGCCGGCTTCACGCTTTTCAACTTTTTTTACGATATTTTCCGCAATGATAGGTTCCCTTGTAATTTGAAAACGTTCCATTTATGCAGATTCCCCTTTCAGCTGCGAAAGCACAAACATAATGGCAGCCGGATCATCCGCATGGAATACGGGCATGCCTGCATCTGCCGGCATATGCTCCATATTTCTGCTGATAACCGCGATCACGCGCTCCAAATGTTTGAGCTTTTGCCAATCTTCGCTGTCTTTGATCATAATGATTTTCGGATGCGGCGCATGTTTAAATCCCTCTATGAGAAGACCGTCAATTCCCAGACATTCATACAGACTGATCAAACCCGCCAGATCCCATTTTTTTCGCGCCGTAAGCTGCAGGACGCCGTCCCCTTCTACTGCCGTAACCGCGGCTCCGGCTTTTGAAAAACGCTCCGAGTCTTTTCCGTCAGAAAAAGGTTCCGGTTCTCCGCCATGTCCGTGATGTTTTAAACATCCAATATCGCACTCTTTCGGCGCCGCTTTCAGCACACGTTCAATAAACGTTGTTTTACCGCTGTTTTGAAAACCTACGATCTGGACGATCGGGAAAGAATTGACCACGGCCATTCACTTCCATTCTCATCACGGATGAGGAGCACGTGAACCGTCCGGCCCGCTTCATACCCCCTCGTTCCTCCCGGCAGAAGGATAAACGCGTTTGCTTCGGCTAGAGATGTGACTGAGCTTGATTTGTCGAGACCGACCGGTGACGCCATCATCTTTCCGTCCTTATGATAAACAAATGCTCTCACAAATCTCGTGAACGGATTCGGCTTCGGAAAGTCGTTTGTTAACACGGCTTCCGCCCATCCGGAATGAGGTTTTTCATTCAGAAGCCACGTCTGAATCATCGGTTTGACAAACAGGGTGAATCCGACATAACATGCGGACGGATTGCCTGAAAGGCCGAACAGCAGCATGTCATCGGCCCGGGCGACAGTTGTCACGCTCCCCGGGCGCATTGCCACTTTGTTAAAAAGAACTTCCGCTCCGAGCTTATTATAAATGTCTGGAAGAAAATCAAAATCGCCGACTGACACGCCGCCGGTCGTGATCAGAAAATCAACTTTTTTCATAGCTTCCTTCACCGCAGCATAGCTGTCATCAAAATCATCGGAAATTTTCCCTAAGTTCATCGGTACCGCGCCCGCTTCAATGACCTGGGCATACACCATGGCAGCGTTGCTGTTGCGGATTTTCCCCGGCTCAAGCGGATCGCTGACATGAAGAAGCTCGGTTCCCGTTGCGATAATGCCGACAACCGGCTTTCTGACCACGGGAACGGAAGCATAGCCGAAGGTTGCTAAAAGAGCGGTTACGCCCGGCGTGATTTTCGTCCCTTTTTTTAATAGCGAGCTGCCCTTTTTCGCATCTTCTCCTTGATATGAAATATTATCACCCGCATGAAAAGGGCGTTTCACTGACATGTAATTCGTCCCGTTTTCAGAAAACGTTTTTGTCAGTTCAAGCATCACTACGGCATCCGCGCCTTTTGGAATCTGCGCACCCGTCATAATGCGGACCGCTTCATAAGGCCCGAGTTCTTTTTCTGACACGGCGCCGGCTCCGATATGGTCAATGACTTCAAAGGTGACGGCATTGTCACGGGAAGCCGTTTTTGAATCGCTCGCCCTGATGGCAAACCCGTCATACGGGGAACGGTTAAAGGCCGGCACATCATGATCCGCCTTAACATCCTCCGCCAAATAGCGGTGGAGACTGTCCTCAAGCGCCACCCATTCGGTATCCCCCTGTTTTTTATACCGGCTCACCCGGCGGACTGCTTCGTCCACCTGAATCGGCGTTCTTTTTTCAAGCATAGCAATATCTCCCCTTCCTACAGTCCGATCACTCTGGCCAGAACTGAATTTGCTTCTTTTATATCGTTTGTACCGTGAATCAAAGCCCGTCCGTCCTGAAAAATAACGATTTTGAAGCGCTCATACGCCATGTGCAGCAGAAATTCATTTGCTTCCACTTTACCGATCTGCTTCAGACGTTTGACAAGCTCTTCTTTATCCAGCCTCTTTAAGGCTTCCGATCTGATTTGAACGGTGTCTCTTCCGCACAGCACGCTTGCTTTCGGCCTGTTTTCAGGCTGCAGATACGGATATACGGGCTCCGCGCCGCAGGAAGGGCAATGATCCCGTTTGATCTGATCCACATTTATGCTCATATTGGTGTTATTCCACACGTCAAACGTGAAAAAGCGCCGATTTACCGCCGCATGATTTCCTGTCAGCAATTTCAGCGCCTCAGCCTGCTGATAAGCGGAAACGATATGAACCGCCGGAGGTATGATGCCTGCTGTATCACATGTCGCTCCGCCCACGGGCATTTGCTCAAACAGGCAGGATAAACACGGCGTAACCCCCGGAATAATCGTCATGCACATTCCCTGACTGCTGACACAGGCACCATAAATCCAAGGTGTTTTCGTTTTCAGCGCCAGATCATTGATGACCATTCTCGTTTCAAAATTATCTGTCGCATCCACGATGCAATCCGCTTGTTCGATCAGCGGTTCGAGCGTTTCCGCCGTACCTTCCGCCGCGTAAGCATCGATATGTATATCACTGTTTACCGCCAAAAGACGCGCCTTGGCCGCCATTGCTTTCGGCAGGCGCTGTCTCGCGTCTTCTTCTGTATACAGCTGCTGTCTTTGTAAATTGCTCCATTCCACATAATCCCGGTCAATAATCGCCATACGGCCCGCTCCGGCTCTTGCCAAACCCTCTGCCGCGGCTGTTCCGAGGGCTCCGGCTCCGACAATCAGGACACTGCTGTCAGCCAGCGCCTGCTGCCCTTTTTCCCCTATCGGCTTAAATCTTGTCTGCCGCGAATAGCGCTCTTCCATCTGTGTTGTCCCCTTGCATTTTTATTTCCATCATACCATGTTTCTTCCCGATCAGTCCTGATTTGAAGACTCGACATGCGCCAAAAGTCTGGTGTAATCGTCCCGTGTGTTGATATTAGCGAACTCCTCCGGCCCGGCGCCGATGTCTTCAGCCTGCACATAACAGACAGACAGCCGTTTCAGCGTGTCTGTCATTTTCAGTTTGTTTTGTGTCAGCTGATCAAAAAGCACATCCTGCACCCGTTTATGGTAAACCGCCAAGAGGGGATGCTCTCTGTTTTCACAAACCGGTATGACAGCGTCCAGATTTCCGGTCAGCTTCATTTCTAGTGCAGCCATCGTCTTTCTTGTCACGAGCGGCGTGTCACAGGATATGACCGTGTATGTTTCGCCTTCCGTTTGTTTCATTGCCGTATATATGCCGGCCAGCGGGCCCATTCCCCGAAACCGCGGCTCATCGGCAAAAACATGCCGCTCCCTGTTTGATAAGAACTTTTTTATATGCTCAGGGCGGCTGATAATTACCGTTTCTCCGCCGCCGAAGGCTTTTTTCGCCTGTTCATAAAACATGCCGCCCTTCCACTTTGCAAAAGCTTTCGGTTCTCCGAATCTTCGGGAAGCTCCCCCCGCTAATATTACATTCACCCGTTTCATGTCATCTCTCTCCCATTCTATATAAAAGCATAGCAAACGCCTCAGCCGAAATACAATATTACGGTGCTTGTCTGTTTAATTAAGAGGAATAGCCGTTGATCCTTTCCCATATTGTAGTGTTAACATCATGAGGGAGATGGTTCTTATGAAAATATCCGGTCCGTTTTTCCACGACACTTCTCAAGAGAACCTTTACTTGAAATCCGAACTTTCCAGATGCAGAAAATTAATTTCAGAATTTGAAGCAAGCTACTTCCATCAGAAAAATAATAAGCTTCAGGAGGAAAACGCCAATATTAAAGAGCGGCTTCACAAGCTTTCTGACGAATTGGAAGCCATGGCTCAAAAACACAAACAGACAAGTGACACGGAACGTTCTTTGCATGAAATCAGAGCCGGGCTGCTCGATAAAATCGTCATTCTGCAAGAACTGCTTCAGCAGGAAACGTTTCGGCGGAAAAATGAGATGGAAGAAAAGCACCGTCTGCATCTTACAAATGTAAAATTTGAAGAAGAAAATAAAAACTTACATACCCGCATCCGCTCACTTGAGACCGCCATTCAAACTGAACGGACTTCTCACGAAGATATGAAACAGCGTTATCATGCCGCTGCAGACGAAAATACCCGGCTCCAAACACAAATGATAGAAAAAGAATACCAGCTCAAACATATTAAAATAGAAATTAATCATATGAGAGATCGAATACTAGAAACAAAAGAACGGCTTGTAGAAATAGAAAAAACGAAAGAAAAGTTATTTCAAGAAACCATTCTTTCGTATAAACGGCAGCTGGACGAAAGTGATGCTTGGATTGCCGGCCATTTTGCTGATATTGACAGCCGCACGGCGGAACCGGCGGAACAAGCTCTGGAAATCCCTTCTGTTTCCAAAGAGACTGTTCAGGCAGAAGACTTGCTTAAAGCCGTTACCGAACAAGTCATCTCCCTGCAAAAACAATTTGTACAATCAGAGTCCCGCGATCAGTCGCTTGATGAAAAACTGGATGCGTTGAAAGAACGTGCTGACGGCGAAAAGCCTTTCCAAAAATATGTCGTCAAGCTTGAAAAAAAGCCTGGAAAAGATGCGTCACTTCCGCAGAATAAGCGGGAAAACGCAAAAAAACTGCTTGAGTAACGCAAGCAGTTTTTACTGTTTTATTCAGCAGCCGTATCATTTGCCGTTTCTGCTGTTTCCTGAGAAATTTCTCCCTCAAGAATATATTGGCCGCGGTATGGTTTTTTCACTTCCGGATACATTTTAATTAAGCTTTGCATAAATGTTGTCATATTAGGAATTTCAAGGCCGCTTTCCTTTTCAATTTCCTTTTGCAGTTCGGAACTTTTGATCGCTGCATTGTGGCGTTTCAACGTTTTAATCGCTGCTTCGCGCAGTTTTGCCGCTTTTGATCCCGGTCTCGCCGTCCCTCTTCTTCTTCTTGTAGAACCGTCCGGAATGCCGGCGGGAAGAGACGTAATAGACTGCATCTGCGGCTGGGAGGATTGAGGCTGTGTCTGCGGCTTTTGATAGCTTCTCATTTCCTGTGCTGCAAGCTCTGCAAGCACCGGGAGAGAGTCACTTTTTTTCTCCGGACGAAACTCTTTTTTTGTATCGGACAGGCTGCCTGTATTGTCTAATTCTCTCAGTTTTGCATATATTTTATCACGTTCTATTTGATATTCACGAATGACTTTTACCTCTGCTTCGTTTAATTGTTCTAAACGTAAGCGCAGCGCTTCTCTTTCATTAAACATGTGTAAAACCCCCTGTCAAAAATTTAAACGCTTTTATTAAGATATTAGATTACAAAAGTAATTTTATCAACTATTATTTTATCATTTTACTATTTTATTTACTCTATGAAAAATTGCTTATTTTCTGAAAATAGTACTTTATATACAAAAATCCTTATCATATAGGGGATTCTGGACAAAGTTCCAATTTATTCAACCATTTCAAAATATAACTTGAAATGACTTGTTTAATGAAAATTAGCGTGATATCTACAATTTTCGACTATAATATGTAAAAGATAATGATATGGATAAAACAAGCGGTACAGCGTGTTTACGGCTGTTTCTCTTATTTTTTAAGCCACACATGTCATATTGGAATTTTTTATCCGATAGGCACAAAAAAACCCTGTTACCTAAACGGCAAAGGGTTTGCGGAACCGAGACAATAGTCCGACGGAGATTGTCCCGATTACTCAGAAGCCTGCTCCGTTTCTGAAAGTACTCGGCTGACGCGTTTTTCAAGCATTTTCATCCCGCTTCCTCCCGCTTGAAAATGGCGGAGCTGTCCGCTTTTATCAAAAACGTAATAAGCCGGCACATACTCATTTTCAAATGCTTCAGTCAGCGTATGATCGCTGTCGACGTAAATCGGCTGAGAGATATCGTGTTCAGCCGCTGTTTTCTTGATTTTCTCAAGATCAAGATCGTCTTCGGAACGGGGCATGTGAACGGCCACCACATTCAGCTGATCTTTATATTTATCACGAAACCCGTTCACCTCAGGCATCGCTTCTTTACACATGCGGCAGCTGGCGGACCAGAAGTGAATCAGTGCCGGCTTTCCGCCGACCAGCTGTTCCTTCGTGACTTCTCTGTTAATCCATGCTTTAGCGCCTGTCAATTCAGGCATTTGCTGACGTAATTTCATCTTATTTCCCTCCTTACGAAAAAGGTTTTTTGCCGGGGCTTTCAGTCCGCCGGGCAACGTTCTCCTGTTTTCCCTCCAAAGGATATGATTTGGCTGAATCACCATGTTAAAATGAGTGTGGCGATTCCTTAGTTCATATCTTCACAAAAATGATGATATTGAAACCGGGCAATATGAACAAATCATAAATGAAATAACTGATTTCTATTAAAAGGTTTATTTTATTTTAAAAACGGGTATATCACTTTTAGCTTTTTCCGCAATAGACTTGAAAGGAAGACATCACTATGATTGATCTAAAACACTTTGATTGGGCCGGGCTTCTCACATCTGCCGGGATTTTCATCATAAAGCTGGCTCTCATTATTTTAGCGTATTTTATTTTCCGGACGGCAGGAAAAAAGCTGATCAAGCATCTGTTTCAGAAATTCGAGCAACAAAACAACCTCTCTACAGGCCGCGCTTATACTTTGCGAAGCCTCGCGCTTAATGTATATGGATACATCCTGATTTTCGTTTTTATCGTAATGATTTTGGATTTATTTCACTACAATCCGAGCGCTCTCATTGCCGGCGCCGGCGTGGTCGGTCTCGCAGTCGGCTTCGGGGCTCAGGGGCTTGTCAGTGACATCGTCACCGGATTTTTTATCCTTTTGGAAAAACAGATCGACGTCGGTGATTATATTACGGTTGCCGGCTACAGCGGCATTGTCGAGCAGGTCGGTCTCCGTACGACGCAAATCCGGAGCTTTGACGGCACGCTTCACTATCTTCCCAACCGGGGCATTACGAATGTGAGCAACCATTCCCGCGGAACGATGCAGGCGCTTGTCGATATTAAAGTGCCGCTTGAAAAAAATCTTGATGAAACCATTCAAATCCTGCAAACCGCGTGTGACAAAGCAGCCGCTGAGCTCCCGCAGATTAAGGAAGGGCCGGACGTCATCGGGGTTCAGGATTTAAGCTCGTCAGAAATGGTGCTCAGAATCATTGCCAAAACAGAAAATATGGAGCAATGGCGGGTTGAACGCGTACTGCGGAGAGAAATGAAAATCGCGCTCGACCGTTTTAAAAACGCCGCTTCCGCCGAATAGAAAAACCGAAGCGTAAGCTTCGGTTTTTTCTTTTTAATGAAATTTTTTTTCCACTTCGCTGCAGATTTCGTCGGCGGTCATTCCGGAAGCCGTAATGACGGGAGCCTGAGTTGACGTATCGGCAATTCCTTGGACATTGCTGTCAAGTCCGGTTACGACACAGCAGTCACAATTCTTCGCATCCTCAGGAGTCTTCATCATCACTACGTCATATCCTTTTTGTTTTAACGCCTGTTCTACATCCGATAAAGATTGTTCAATTCCAATTTTTTTCGTCATATTGAACACCTCCGTTATGTAGAATGCTCAATTTTTGTTAGATTATTCTTCATTTCGGATTTAATTGGCATACTTCGAAAAATATCCGACCATGACATTTACCGCGGTTTCCATCGCATCTTCATCCGGGTTCAGCTTTGCGTGATGAAGCCCGTGGGATGAATCGGCCCCCAGCCAGAACATAAAGCCGGGATATTTTTTCAGCATATATCCGAAATCTTCTCCGGTCATCGCTTCTTTCGCCGTTTTCACGTCAGCAAGCTGATGATCGCTGACAAATTGCATAAATTCTTCGGTCAGGCCGCTTGTATTATAAACTTGATGATAAACGGACGGATACGTGACTTTTCCTTTGCATCGGAAGCCGATTTCAATTCCTTTGACAAGCTCTTCAATCCGCTTTTTCACCATACGCATTGATTCCTCGGAAAGCGTCCGGATGGTTCCCTCCAGATGAGCATGCTCTGCGATGATATTTTGCGCCGTGCCCCCGGTAATCATTCCGACAGTTATCACAGCGCTGTCAAGCGGGTCCGTATTTCTGGATATGACCGTTTGCAGCTGCGTGACAAGCGTGCTCGCGGCAACGACCATGTCGTCTGCTGTATGCGGATATGCCGCATGTCCGCCTTTCCCCTCAAGATCGATGACGAGCTCGCTCGTATTGGCAAACAGCAATCCGCTTTTGGTGGAGATTGTGCCTACAGGAAGCTCAGGTGCTATATGGAGAGCGGTAATCAAATCCGGCGTCCATTTTTTTAGCACATCGCTTTCAAGCATCGGTTCCGCTCCGCCCGGTCCTTCTTCAGCCGGCTGGAATAAAAAGAGCAGATCATGTTTGACGGGATGATGGACAAAATGATCAATAATGCCGAGCGCGATGGTCATGTGCATATCGTGGCCGCATGCGTGCATAAAACCGGGGTGTTCAGATGCAAACGGAAGTCCCGTCTGCTCTTCAATCGACAGAGCGTCTATATCCGCTCTGTAGGCGAGCATTTTTTCCGGAGCCGTGCCGTTGACTTTGACAAAGATGCCGGTTCTCCAAGTTTCAATTTCAATTCTTTCCTCCGGATATTGGTTCAATAGATTCAGCAGGTACTGCTGGGTTTTATATTCCTGAAAGCCGATCTCCGGAATGCGGTGCAGATCTCTTCGGATGGCAATGAGCCGCTCTTTTTCCATATGTATTCCTCCTTGAGATAAGAATAAGGCGTGGATTTTATCATCCACGCCCATTCTATCAAACCATTCCTTACAGCTGGCGTAATTCCTGTTTGATTTCTGTTTTGCCTTTTGTTTTTTCATCGATATCTTTGATTTTTTTCGCAGGTGTTCCCGCTACAACGGTATATGGTTCGACATCGTTCACAACGATGGCTCCCGCAGCGACAACCGCGCCTTTACCGATTGTTACGCCTTCAAGCACAACCGCATTTGCGCCGATCACAACGTCGTCTTCCACGACAACAGGCTTAGCGCTAGGCGGCTCAATAACGCCCGCTAATACAGAACCCGCTCCGATGTGGCAGTTTTTGCCGACAGTCGCGCGCCCACCGAGAACAACGTTCATATCAATCATCGTACCTTCGCCGATGACTGAACCGATATTAATAGACGCACCCATCATGATAACGGCATTGTCGCCGATTTCGACTTGGTCGCGGATAATAGCGCCGGGCTCGATTCTCGCTTTAACATCTTTTAAATCAAGCATCGGGATCGCAGAGTTGCGGCGGTCATTCTCAATGACGTAATCCTCAATTTTGTCTTTGTTTTCTTCGATTGCGCTTTTAATTTCAGCCCACTCGCCAAAAACGACGCCGGATTGGCCGTTCAGGAATGTTTTAGCGGAATCGCCAAAGCTGATTCCTTCGAGATCGCCTTTTACATACACTTTTACAGGCGTTGATTTTGTACTATTTTGAATAAATGAAATAATTTCATTTGCATCCATCATTTTCATATGTATTGTCCTCCTCTGATTTTCTACCTCATTACTGTAACAAAGGAAGGATACAAAGACAAGAAAAAAAGGAACAAGCCTTTATTCTGCCGGCTGGCTGCACAGCGCGGCAAACTGTCTTCCGAATTCCCGGAGCTCTTCTTCCTCACTGCCCTCAGGGTTGTTTTCAATTTTGACCGACGGCAGCACCACCCGCCCGCCGCGGGCTGTGATTACTTTTTCCAATTCGTCAACTGCTCCGCAAAAAAACTCATAGGACGTATCTCCGGAACCGAACAAAGCAAATGTTTTTCCCGTGAACTCCAGGTTTTCCATATCTTCAGCAATATCGAGCATTTCATCAGGAAGATCCCCGTCTCCCCACGTATATGTGCCTAATAAAATATACTCGTAATCATTAAAAAGTTCGGCATGAATATCCATCGCTTCATATCTGTCTACGGATGCTTGTGCTTCGATCAGCCCTTTTTCAATTAAATCCGCCATCGCCTCGGTGTTTCCTGACATTGTAGCGTAAACAAGCAATACATTCCCCATCTTCGTCTCTCCTTTTGCATAAAAACTAATGTGCGAGCTGTACCGCCTCATACGGTCTGACAAACTTACTTTCGTAAAGGCCCGCGCAAAAAAAGTTTTCTTCCCGGTTTGCCACCCGCCATCCGTGACCGCGGATCGTATCAAACCACTTTAATTCACCGGCGGCGAGATCAGCTTGATAAATACGCGAAAATCCGTTTTCGTCCTGTGATGATGTAACATAAATAATCCCGTTATCCTCAGAAACGTCGAGAAATGATTTTTCCCGTACGGCGGGCCCGGCTGTAATGGCAAACTCCTCTTGCGTCCGCACGTTTCGGACGGCAACCTCCCCCCGTTCTCCCTTTGCCGCGCCCTTTGCTGCAATGAGCCAGTCATTCTGATACATCATCATTGAAGCCGTCATGCGCTGCCTTTCGCGGCTTATACGCCGGATGCGGTCTTCCGTCAGATCATACGCCCAAATGCCGCCATGATTCATATGAATCCGGGTGCCGATATAAATCGTCTGACCGTGT
Organism: Bacillus sp. A1; assembly: GCF_042296235.1. Classification (NCBI taxonomy): domain Bacteria; kingdom Bacillati; phylum Bacillota; class Bacilli; order Caryophanales; family Bacillaceae; genus Bacillus; species Bacillus sp. A1. The sequence goes on along the minus strand of NZ_CP141181.1, from coordinate 1,420,018 downwards.
AAACAAAGCGAACGGATGACAGGCGGCTCCTTTAATTGTGAAAAGGGCTTAGCCACATGCCAAGTGACGCCGAAATCATCAGATAAGTAGAGGCAATATGTGCCGTGCGCACAGACAAACCCGTCATTCCGCCCGGCAACGGCCCATACGGAGGCGCTGGTCGGAAATCGGGAGGCCGTCCAAGTCTTTCCCTGATCGGCTGATCTGAGGACGGCGCCTTTTTCTCCAGCCGCGAATATGTAGGGCCCTATGTAAGTCAGCACATGAATCCTGCTTTTCACTCGGAACAGTCTTTTCCAACCTTCTTCCGCCGAAAAATGAAAAATACCTTCGTCTTTCACCGCGACAAAATATCCTGAGGTCACTGATGCCATGACAGCCGTCGCGCCTTTATGAAACATGGCACCGGTCTCCGTGGTGAGCGGCCCATGCAAGAAAACCGCGGACAAATTCTTTGCAGCATTCCTGATCCTCAGCCGTCTCGGGCGCCAGCTCGATTTTCAGCGTTTCCGGATATAAATTGGCTCCGGCCTGTTCAAACGCATCGCAAAACAGCGTGACCGCTTCGCAAAACTTCGGGTAGGCGTGATCGCCTGAACCGAAACAGGCCGTTTTCAGTCCGTTGAGCTGGCTGTGCAGAATATCTTCGTAAAAATCTTCCGCTTCGTAAGGAAGATCACCATCCCCCCATGTGTACGTGCCGACAAAAACATAATCATATGCTTCGAGAGAATCCGCATTTGCCTCATCCATGTCGAGACAGTCAACTGCTATCTGATGCCCGCTCAGTGTTTCTTTTATAATGCCGGCAATATCCTCTGTATTCCCCGACATGCTTGCGTATATCATTAATGCTTTCCGCATAAGATCACCTCGTAATTGATAATGATTTTCATTAACATATATAACACTTTAAATGATAATGATTTTCATTGTCAATAAAAAATAAAAAAAAGACAGCATGATTGCTGTCTTTCTAAAATGGGCGTTCCTGCTTCAGCATATCTTTAATGACAGAAACAAAAGCCTGCACCTGTTTTAATTCAAATGCCGGCTCATAACCGAGCAGCCATGTGTCACGGCCGATCGGATGATCTTTTGTATCAAGCAGGGGCATTTTATTTACTTTGTCTTCCTCTTCTAAAGTGACTGACGGCAGAATGGCATAACCGATTCCGTGCAGCGCCATCTGCTTGCACGTTTCAATCTGATCGACGAGGATGGTCTGTTTCGGCGAGGTTTTGAATTTTTGATGCCACCAATGCTGAATTTCCTGAAAATATGTACTGTCACTTTTGAATTGGATAAACGGCCGATCGGTATGGGCAATATCATCAATACAGGAAATTTCCGTATCAACCAAATATAAATGATCGGTCATTAAATAATCTTTCCGGCCTTTCCATTCCGGATTTCCCCGGATAATGCCGATATGTACCTGATCTTCATACAGACTTTTCAGCATTTCGCTGCTCCACCCTGTAATGAGAGAGACCTTTGCATTCGGATATCGTTCCACATATGTTTTTAACACTTTCGGAAGCCAGTGCTGCCCGATAATGGAGGCGACGGCAAGCTTTAATGTGCCGTGAATCTCACCCTCAAGTTCATCAATGTTTTCTCTGATTCTTTCTTGCCGATCCGTGACGTCATTTGCAAATTGTATGATTTTTTCTCCTGCCGGCGTTACCGTAAGTCCTTTTTGAGATCTTAGAAAGATCTTTGTTCCCCAGGCTTTTTCAATGGTCTGCAATCGCTGGGACAGAGCCGGCTGTGACACGAATAACCGTTCGGCAGCCTTCCTCATGTTTAATTCCTCAGCCAAAACTACGAGCATATGAAGCTCTTGAAGCTGCATGTCGTCCTCCTTTTCAATGCCTTTTCGTATTTCTTATCTACCATTCTAATAAAATAAAGGCTGCCGAGGCAAGCGCCACTCATATGTATGCGTTTTCTTTTTCCGGCATGCAAAAGAACAAATAGGCTGATCGTGCGAGCCTACTTATTCAATGATCTGATATGGCTGCTCAACTGTTTTAACACGACTCTTCTCGTGAAAATGCCTTCAAAGACGCCTTCATCATTTTCAACGCAGACAAAGCCGTTGTTAATGACCATGCTGAACCCTTTGATAATCGGATCATTGATGTGGAGACGGGGAATGTCTTTCAGCATGACTTCCTCAACCGTAATTTGATCCAGTTTCTCAAACTCGATCCGTTCAAGTCCGAAAATGCTGTTCATAATCATATTTGTCCCGATCAAACCGTGCAGACGGTACGAAGCGTCGAGGACGGGAATGGCGGTATAGCCGGTTTTGGTCAGCACTAAAAGAGCATGCTCAAGGTTGTTACCGACTTGAACGTGCGCCACTTTATCCGCCTCGATCATAAATTGTCCGACTGTTGCATCAAGAAGCTGATCTGATTGTAAGCTAATCATGTCACTTCGACCCCTTTACATTTTTCATCAAAGCATGTATTCCCTATATTGCAATAATATAAACATTATCATTTTTTGTCGAAAAGTTTCCGTCAATAAAAAAGATACTCTTTGCAATCGAGTATCAATTTATAGGCCGCTGATTAATTTTCATTCCGAAAACGGTCATAGAGCGTTACGAGTTTTTTATAAGTGGTTCCATCAACGCTTTTTGACCCTGCTTCTATATCGTTGATTTCGCTGGTCAAAAGCTCAATGGCATATTCTTGATTGATCAGGATATTCAGCAGAAGTTTCTGTTCTTCTTCCGTAAATCGTTCACTGATAAGACTCATACGTAATCAGGCCCCCTATTTTTAACTGAATACCTCTGAAAGCAAGGTGAAATTTGCTTTCAGCTCTACCGCTAGAATAAGTAAACAGAAAAAAATCGTCAACCGCATAATTCGACATTTTGCGGATTCTGTATGAAATATTATTTTGTGTAACGATTGGCATAACTGAATGCTGTGCAGGAATCGGGCTTGATTTTCGCTTCAATGCCCATCGAGGTAATGCGGCCGGTCATTTCTTGTATCAATTCTTTTGTCAGCCCTTTTTGACCGATATCCAGATGCACTTCAAATGAAAGATCCGCCCCTTCATCCGCAAAAGGCAAGAGTAAATCTGTCATTTCCATAAGACGGCCGTCGAGGATATGCGCAGCCATCTCCTGGCTGAACGCGGTTTCCAGCGAAATTTTTTCGCGAAGGCTATGTATCGGTCTTGCAAGATCGTGATTTTTCAAACAGCCCCAAGCTCCCTTGCCTGTACGGTGCAAGTGTATAGCCGTAATAAACTTTGTGAAGTCGCGGTAAACTTGTGAATCAGTCCCTACAGACAGCACGTATGCTGAACGGGGGTCTTTATTGACAAAGCGTTTCAGCCGCTCCGTCACGTCTTGAAAGGTCATCTGTGCCTCAGAAAGATTATAAAACAGAAAAGAATCAGCCATGTACGGACACTCCTCTTTCCAGAGTCTACAACCAAACGAACAAGCACGTTCCTTTGCATCATTTAATAAAGCTCCGCTTGCGGAAGACCGGAAGCTTGGTCAGCCTGAAAAATCAAATCAAATTACTGAAGGAGCTCAAAAATTTCAATAGAAATCATGTCAATGTTATCAAACGGATATGTGTTAGGTTTTTCACCTTTTTGGAAAACCGTCAGTTCAAACGTTTGATTTTTTTCGAAATATTTAACACTGCAAATTTTTTCGCCGTTAACTTCAAAATAACGCTGCATCGGCTCGTTCGCCGCTTCCGCTGTTTCTTGCAGACTTTGCAGCCGCGTGATGATACCCATTAATTGTGACATTCTAAAAAAAGACTCCTTTCAAAAAACAACTTCAAATCAACAAGTATTTATTATAATACAAGTTCTACAGAGCATCATACCATAAAGTAGACCGGGATGGCATTTTCCCGCTGGATTTTCAAAAAGAAATAAACGGGAAAACCGTGTTTTCGAATAGTTTGAAGCTTTTTTCGGAATGTCATACACCTTTCAAAAAAATTTTTCGCTTTTTGAGCCGCCATTGTCAGATGTATGTGAGAAGAAGCCTTTTTATGCGCAGACGGCATAAAAAAACTTGGCGGGGGTAGCGCCAAGTTTTTTCGGATCTTGATCTGATAGAGGGGTTGGGGAACAGAGAGTAACTTCTCTCTATAACTAAATGATAATGATTATCAATATCATTGTCAATCGTTTTTTAAAACTTTTTCACACTTATAAAAAAAGCGGCATACAGCAGCCGCTTTAAAGTAATCCGTCCTGTTCATATAAATAAGAGTAAGGCAGATCGATAAATAAATACATATTGTCATCCATCGGGTATGAAAAGGTTCTGATCATCTCACCCGTCTCAATATCACTGTACAGGTCACTGAAAAAGCCTTTTCTTGAATTCCGCATCTTCATGATGTTTTCTAAAAAGTACGGACGCCAGCTCCAGTTTTTCTCCATGTATTCAGGCTGATAAAGCCATTCGCCGGACTGCTTGTACACATTTCCCGTCAGCTGATAGCCTTCTTCATCACACATATAAATTCTGAAGCAGCAGTCGGTCAGGTTTTCCGCCAGTTTTTTAATAAACTCATCGTCCGCCTGATGGGTTTTCTTCAGCTCGGAAACTGCCTGATTGACCCGCTTATAAAAATTCTCAGAGTGTTCATATACCGTTTCCAGCTTCTTTTTTTCTCTCGTAATAAATTGCTGAAACTCCGTTTTCAAGCGTGCTTTTAACAGGCTCCGGTCTATAAAATCGCCGCTCGGCGCCTGCAGATAATAGCCTTGAAAAAATCGGCCTCCGTTTCTCCATGCGTACTGGAGCTGGAAATCAGCTTCTATATCTTCATACAGCAGCACGGCGCCGATTTTTCTCGCCAGCAATGAAATGCTGTACAGCACATGCTCATATGATGGTGACGGCTGAGATACCTTCAGCGCCTGCAAATCTATTTTCAGAAGGTCCGGTGAAAGGAGCGCGATTCTGTCCAGGTTGCTGCTCTCCTTACCTATATTGTCCACCGCGATTTTAATGCCGTATGTACGATAATAGGCAAGCATATGGTACAGCTGTTCAATGTCGCCTTCGAAATTGTGCTCGGTGATCTCAAGCACAATACGGTTCAATTCAATGCCCTGCTCTTCGTATTCTTTCAAAAGCTCAAGAAAGCTTTCGCCGTGGTCAAGCATCAATACATTCGCATCCTGATTGATAAAAATCAACAGATCACGGTCAGCTTCTTTAAACCGCTCCAGCGCCTGCCTGATGACTCTGTCATCGACCTCAAGCTTATATTCTTCCGGAATGCCGGAATCTAAGAAAAACGACCCGAGGCTCTCAATCTCCGCATCTGCCAAAATACGCCCAAGCACCTCATAGCCTACGACTCTTTGTTCTTCAGCGTTAAAAATCGCTTGGTAATACGGAATGACATCATCAATATTCGTCAGTATATCAAGTGGGTCCAACATGTTATCACCTGCTTCTCTATCTTTGTCTGATTATACACAATTATATCAGCACCACAAATGTTTAGATTAGGGGAAAAGGAGGCAGTATGGCAGCAGCTTAAAATAAAAGGGGGATATTTTTAAGATCACTCTTCAGACCGGTTAATTAAGGACGTTATTCATTTGTTTCACAATCACAAATAAAAGGATAAATATAAGAGCATTATAACCGGCAGCTGTCCAAAAATAATGGCTCCAATCAGTGCTGTTAAATATCCAATCATCATCATGTTTCAACTGAAAGAAAGTTCCTTTTTTATCTAAAGTGCCAAATGTAAGAGTTGTTAACCCGCCAACACTCTCGGAAACGTCAACTCCATACATTGAACCGGCATGATCAGTATGATTTATTGGCATATACGTATAATCAGATAAAATTGTTTCCGCCAGCTTGGTTGGCAGAGACACATATAATACAGCCGATGTATCGCCTCCGAGCCCACTCAAATACTCCCTGGCTTTAATACATTTCGTTTCATCAGGAAAATCTATGTGATATAGCTTTTCAAATCTGATTATTTCATCAGATGTAAGATTGGTATTTTGATAATACTCCGGAGTAAAAGCACAAATAATAAAGTACCAAATATTAAAGATGATAGCTAAACTGCTTACAAATAGTACAACGAACCATTTTAATAATTTCTTCAATTAACCGCCCCTTAATCTTTCAAAATTATATCATAATTTCGAATAGAAAATAAAACAAGCGAACGGCGGCTTTAACGTTCGCTTGTTTTGCAAAATAATCGATATATGAAAAATTAAAACGGATAAGGATTCAGCCATTGCCCCCCGTCCATTGTGATACAATCCCCGTTTATATAGGACGCTTCATCAGATAGCAAAAACGCTGCCAACGCGGCGATTTCTTCCGGTGTGCCCAGCCGGCCGAGCGGCACACTGTTCATAGTGCGGGACACCGCTTTTTCCGATTCAAACAGCTTCTCCGCACCGCCTGTCCGTTCAATCGGGCCGGGGGCTATCGCGTTTGTGCGGATGCCGTATTTGCTCCCCCATTCAACGGCCAGCGTTCTTGTCAGTGACAATACCCCCGCTTTGGCTGCAGCGGAATGAACGACACCCGCTCCCGCTCCCCATGCGTATGTAGCGGCCATATTTAAGATGACGCCCTTCTGCTCCTGCTCGATCCAATGCCTTGCCGCGGCTTGGCTGCAGAAAAATGTGCCGTTTAAAACAATCTCAATAACAGCTTTCCATCCATTGGGCGTCAGCTTCTCTGCCGGGCAAATAAAGTTGCCGGCCGCATTGTTAATCAGCGCATCGAGCCGGCCAAAGACTTTTTTCGCTTCTGTAATCATGTCTGAAGCGGCGGAATCAGAACGGACATCCATTTGAAAACAGGCGACCTGCCCCTCAAAGGTCTCAATTTCTTTTTTTGTTTCCTCAAGTGCTTCATGGTTCCTCCCTGTCACCATGACGTGCCATCCTAATTCAGCCTGTTTTTTCGCCATTGCTTTTCCCATGCCGCTTGAACCGCCTGTAATGATTACCGCTTTCTTATCCATAACAAACCCACCCCTTTTATTGAATGAATAATCATTCATAATTTTATCACAGATGTCTTTCCGCGTCATTACATGCTGAGAAGGGATTTTTCAGCCAAGCTGATGATATAATAGAACAACTCTGACAAAGGTTGGTTTTACATATGGAGAAAATGACCAGAAGAACATTTTTAAAAAGAGGATTCGGTGTTTTGGGTGCAGCTCTTGCAACGGCTTGCGGAGGCTACGGCTATGCCCGGTATATTGAACCGCGCATGATTGAAATCACCCGGCATACAATCACCAACCGCCTGATCCCCCGCGGCTTTGACAATTTTAAAATCGTTCAATTCAGCGATACGCATCTCAGTGATGGGTTTACATCCGGTGACTTGAATAAAGCAGCGGAAAAGATCAATCAGCTGAAACCCGATCTGCTCATCTTTACGGGAGATTTAATTGATAAGCCGCATTTATTTAATGATCACCAGCATGCACTCGCCGTGCTGCAAAATCTTGAAGCTCCCTTCGGCAAACTTTGTGTTTACGGAAACCATGACCACGGAGGCTACGGTACGAACACGTACAAGGCTCTGATGGAAGCTGCTGATTTTCAAGTGTTTCGAAACGGCTATCGTCAGGTGCAGCTGACAGACGGAAGCCGGATTGAACTCGCGTTTTTGGATGATGTAATGCTCGGAAAACCCGATTATGAAGGCACCCTGTCCCGCCTTTCCGAAGATGCGTTTTCCATTTTAATCGTCCACGAGCCTGATGCCGCTCTCGAGATAGGCGGATATCCCGTAAACCTCCAGCTGTCGGGACACACCCACGGCGGCCAGGTCCAGCTCCCGTTTTTCGGCCCTCTCATTACGCCTCCTTACGGAAAAACGTATACCGACGGCATGTATACGCTTCATGACACAGCCGTTTACGTCAATCGCGGGCTCGGTACGACAAGACTGCCGTATCGATTTTTAGCCAGACCGGAAATCACGCTGTTCACATTGAAAACCGAGCAAAAATAAGACTTTTATCCTGATACACAGACACCCCCTCCGTAATATGTATATGGAAAAGAGCAAAAAGGAGGGTGATGAAACTGCTGACATATCAAGTGAAACAAGGAGAAACCATCTCCAGCATTGCGCAAGACTTCAGAATAAGCGCTGCTGCTCTCCTTCAGGCAAATCCCTCAATCCAATCGGTCATATACGCGGGACAGCACATTATCATACCGAATCTTCCTGACCCATCCACCATTCCCTACTCCATCATCGTGTATATCGGAGCGAAGAAACTGGAGTTATACCGCCTTGGCAGGCTCATCCGTACGTACCCCATCGCAGTCGGAAAAATATTGACGACCACGCCGACCGGAGAATTTTACATCGTGAACCGCCAGCCTAAGCCCGGAGGCCCGTTCGGCGCTTATTGGCTCAGCCTCTCTAAAATTCATTACGGCATTCACGGAACAAATAATCCTTCCTCCATCGGCAAAGCGGTATCAAAAGGATGCATCCGGATGTATAATCAGGACGTCACTAAACTTGCCGCTGCCGTTCCTAATGGAACAAGGGTGACTATTATAAGATAGAAAGATCTTATTTGTTAATGGAACGAGCTGATGATAATATATTACAGTGGGACCTTTAGGGTAAGGAGCGTGTTTATGGATATATTTAAAAATCGCAATTTTGTCCGTCTCTTTTTCGCAGCACTCGCTTCTCAAATGGGAACGACTGTAGGTAATATGGCTTTCGCTTTTTACTTGCTGGACCATTTTTCAAATCAGCCGGCATACACGACTTTGGCTGAGCTGATGTATTCACTGCCGACAGTTTTCGTATTTCTGATTGTCGGTGTCGCAGCTGACCGGCTTGACAGGAAAAAGGTCGCAGAGAATTGTGACTGGATCAGAGCCGGACTGACGATCGTATTGTTTGCCGCACTATACACCGGGAGCATCCCTCTCGTGTTCTGTATTTTGTTCATCAGAAGCGCCGTGACCAAGTTCTTTTTCCCGGCGGAAGCCAGCCTTGTACAAGCTATTCTGCCTAAGGAGCATTACGCGAAAGCGGCGGGACTTAACCAGATCCTGTTCAGCATCTTCATGGTATTCGGCGTCGGTATAGGCGCGTTTATGTATAAAACGATCGGTATTCACGGAGCCATTATCCTTGATTTTGTCAGCTTTATTGTATCAGGATTTCTGATCCGCGCCTGCCGCATTCCGAAAGAAGCCCGTCAGCCGAACGGCCCTTTTAAATGGGGAGATTCGTTTCTGAAAGACTCGGTCGCTGATTTTAAGGAAGGGATCGTATATATTGTTAAAAACAAATTGCTTGCTTCCCTTATTTTCGGCTTTTTTATCTTCGGTTTTGTCAACGGCGGCTTTGCCGTACTGCCGATGTTTACGATGAAATACGGACTTGCGCCTGATCATTACGAATCACATACTTCCATCTTCACCGTCGCACTCGGCTTCGGCCTGCTTGCAGGAAGTGTGATCGGAACGATGATCGCGAAAAAAGTCAAACCGCATCATTTGATGTCGATTCCTATTTTGGCAGCCGGACTGCTCATTTTTGTCCTCGGCTATACGGATAAGCTGTGGATTTATTATGCGGCGGCTTTCGTCCTCGGCATGTGCATCGGCCCTGTCAATATCGCCATCGGCGGCTGGATGCCGAAAATTGTTCATCCGAAAATAATGGGCCGGGTCAGCGGCTGGCAGGATCCTTTTATGATGTTTGCCCAATCGATTACACTCGGACTGGTTGCCCTGTTATTTCCGAAATTCGTTTCCAATATTGATTACCTTTATTACGGCATGGGAATCGTGATTTTAGCGGTATTTGTGTTCTATTTTATCGCTCTTCCGAAATACAGCGCCGAGGCAGCAGAGGTCGATGTGCAGCAATCATTAAAGGCTGATTCCGAAAAACATGCGAATCCTGTCTAATAAAGGAAAAAGATGCGCCCTTTTCATCAGAAAAAGGCGTATTTTTATAATCAATATTTGCATTTCAACGCTAAAAAAGTATAATCTATATATGAACTTGATCAATGCAAAGGAGAGAAATAATGGACGACCACGCTTATTCGAAAGAGCTGCAGCCAACCATCGAGAATCTTTCAAAAGCTGTTTATACTGTGAACCGCCATGCAAAAACCGCCCCCAACCCTAAATACCTTTATCTGCTGAAAAAACGGGCATTACAAAAGCTTGTGAAAGAAGGCAAAGGGAAAAAAATAGGGCTTCACTTTTCAAATAATCCCAGGTTTAGCCAACAGCAGTCAGACGTACTTATCTCTATCGGAGACTACTATTTTCACATGCCTCCAACAAAAGAAGACTTCCAGCATCTTCCGCATTTAGGTACGTTAAATCAATCGTACCGCAATCCTAAAGCACAAATGTCTTTGACAAAAGCGAAAAACGTATTGCAAAAATATGTGGGCTTAAAGGAAAAACCGCTTGCCGCCAACAGGCAGCAGCCTGCTTATCATAAACCCGTATTTAAAAAACTTGGTGAGAGTTATTTTTAATTCCGCCGCAAAAAAGCCGATGCGTCATGCATCGGCTTTTTTCTATTCAATCACGTACGTATCCACTTTTTTAATGAGCTCGCTGATTTCAGGCTTGCTGATCTGTTCATCCGCTCCGACTACTTCGCCCCGGTGGCGCAGGTCGTCCGTAATCAGGGACGAGAAAATCATAATCGGCACATCAGAGCTTTGCGGGTTATCCTTAAGGAGCTTCGTCAAACGATGCCCGTCCATTTTCGGCATCTCAATGTCACTGATAATCATGTCAATATGGTCTGACAGGTTTTCTCCGTTATCCGTCAGTTCCACGACGTAATCATACGCTTCTTTTCCGTTTTCAAACGTAACGATTTCACTGTACCCCGCCTCAGTCAGCTCATCCGTCAAAAGACGCATCAGAAGCGGCGAATCTTCAACGATGATCAGTTTTTTACCCGCCCGTCTTTCATCAAATCCTTCCTGATGGACATGGTAAGTCTCAACACCGGATGCCGATTCAATATCGTAAATGATCTTTTCATAATCAGGCAGAAAGATCATCGTGTCTTCCAGTTTGATGATTCCCGTTAAATGCCGCTCCATGCCCTGGTTCAGGGAAGTCGGCTTTTCAATCGCCTCCCAGGACACCCTGTGGATTTGTGAAACGGAACCGACGTGAAAGACGATTTTCCGTTTGTTGAATTCCGTTACGATATATTTATCGTCTTTTGCTCCTTCGGCATCAACGCCGAAAAAGGAATACAGACTGATGACGGGAAGAATTTCGCCTCTCAGCTTAATCATCCCTTCTACGTCTTTATGAGACTGAGGCACAGATGTGACATCTACCGGCTGAATGATTTCCCGGACTTTCATCACATTTATGCCAAATGTATTGACGCCTACTTCAAATTTGACGATTTCTAATTCGTTTGTGCCTGAATCCAATAAAATATCGTATTGTTGTAAAGACAATTCAATCCCTCGCTATCCGCATTCAGTATTGTACTGTATATATCGGCTGGAAACGGAAAAAGTGAATGTATTCGGTCCAACTGGCCATGAACTCTTTATAAAAAAATGCTTTTTTCTGATATCCCATTGACTTTTTGACATCGAGTGGTAAAATAGTCAAGGATTTTTCAGGAAGAAGGGTGTAATAAATGGGTACAGTAGTCATATTCGACCAAGATCAAATGACAGTGTTAGAAGATATCAGCAAAACGGCTTACCTGCAAATGAAAAAAGAGGCGAAAGAGCGTCCCGACAAGCCCGCTCCATACATCTTATGGCGGGAAGACGTCAGCTTTGAATACGGGTATTAATGACATTCGCCACATATCACAATAGATAGATCATGATACAATGAAGACAATCATTTCAGCTGGTTGTCTTATTTTTTTCTGAAAGAAGGTATGTTTTCACATATCGGACATATACTCGGGATAGTTCAATAAAAAGATGACAAATGCTCAGCTAGTGGTAAAATAGGATAAACTCAATATATAGTATAAGGTGATGAATTATGGAACATTTGCTTAATCCGAATGTAAAAGAAATTGAAATTTCAGGAATTCGCAAATTCTCAAATCTTGTAGCTCAGCACGACAATGTCATTTCGCTTACGATCGGTCAGCCGGATTTCTTCACGCCGCACCATGTCAAAGCGGCTGCCAAAAAGGCAATCGACGAGAACGCAACGGCGTATACTCCGAACGCGGGCGGACTTGAGCTGAGACAGGCCGTACAGCTTTATATGAAGAAAAAAGCTGACTTGAATTATGAAGCTGAAACTGAAATCATCGTCACAACCGGGGCAAGCCAAGCGATTGACGCGTCTTTGCGGACGATTTTATCTCCGGGCGATGAAGTTATTCTCCCCGGACCGATATATCCGGGCTACGAACCGATCATCCGCATGTCGGGCGCCGTTCCGGTCCATGTGGATACGACGACACACGGATTTAAGCTGACGGCGCGGCTCATTGAAGAATCGCTGACACCAAAAACAAAATGCGTCATTCTTCCTTATCCGTCAAACCCGACCGGAGTGACATTGTCTGAGGAAGAGCTGCAAAACATCGCAGCCGTCCTGAAGGGCAGAAATGTTTTTGTCCTGTCTGATGAGATTTACAGCGAATTAACCTATGACAGACCGCATTATTCGATCGCGTCTTATTTGAGAGACCAGACGATCGTCATCAACGGCCTGTCAAAATCACACAGCATGACGGGCTGGAGAATCGGTTTCATTTTCGCACCGAAAGAAATTGCCAAGCACATCTTAAAAGTTCACCAATACAGTGTGACATGCGCGTCTTCAATCTCTCAGAAAGCGGCTCTTGAAGCGGTGACAAACGGTGTTGATGATGCGCTTATTATGAGAGAACAGTATAAAAAGCGGCTTGACTATGTATATGACCGTCTTGTTTCAATGGGGCTTGACGTCGTAAAGCCGTCAGGCGCATTTTATATCTTCCCTTCCATTAAGTCATTCGGAATGTCATCGTTTGATTTTAGTATGGCTCTTTTAGAGGATGCAGGTGTGGCTCTTGTGCCCGGCAGCTCGTTTTCAAAGTTGGGTGAAGGGTATGTGAGGCTGTCATTCGCATATTCACTGGATACATTGAGAGAAGGCTTGGACCGGCTGGAAGCATTTATTTTAAAAACGAGAGAATCCATGCAGACTATTTAAACAACGGCATAACGCCGTTGTTTTTTATTGTTTCGGGAATGTAATATGAAAGGCCGTGCCTCTATCCGGTTTGCTGTCTACTTGGATAGCTCCCTGGTGGTTTTTAATAAGGTTGAATGTGACCATCAGCCCCAGGCCGGTTCCTTTTTCTTTCGTTGTCAAAAACGGTTCGCCTATTCGTTTCAGCACGTTTTCCGGTATCCCGTCACCCTCGTCTTTCACCGTCACATTAACGGAATACTCATCTTCTGTCATAAGAATGTGAACCGTTCCCCCATCCGGCATCGACTCAACGGCATTTTTAATCAGATTGATAAACACCTGTTTCAGCTGATTTTGATCACCGTTAATATACATGCTGTCATGTTCATAATCCGTTTTGATAAAAATCCCTTTAAGATTTGCCTGCGTCTCTAAAAGAGCGGTCACTTCACTTATAATTTTCTTTAAGTTTACACGCTCTTTCACGGCGTTTTGCTGAGGTTTGGCAAGCATTAAAAGCTCACTTAAAATTAATTCGATTCTGCTCAGTTCAGAAAACACAATTTCAAAGTAATGTTCGTTTTCCTCCATCGTCGGCTTCATGAGCTGTAAAAATCCTTTGATCGCCGTCAGCGGATTGCGGATTTCGTGAGCGATTCCCGCCGCCAGCTGCCCTGCGATAGACAGCTTCTCCGACTTCAGCATTAATTCCTCCGTCTGCTTCCGCTCAGAAATATCACGCAGAATGACCTGCACGGCCGTTTCTCCGAAAAACGTCGTCGGAATGCAGACCATTTCCGTGTAGATCAGCCGGTTTTTAAAGGTAAACCACGATTGCTTAATAATTTCTGACTCGGTCTTTCGGTTGATAATATTTTGGATCCGCTGTTTCACGCCGTCATGATCACAGGGATGAAGCTGATCATAGACGTTTTTCCCGATTAAATCTTCATATGTTTCAGCCTCAAACAGCGAAATGCCCGACTCATTCATGAATACCCATTTATCATTGTGAATCACGGCGATCGTATCAATTGAATTCTGAATGAGGAGCTGATAACGCTCTCTGCTTTTTTGCAGAATCGTTTGGAATTTTTTCCGTGAAGAAATATCAATCAGAAGCAGCAATTCCGCCCGCTGATTTTTATATGTCGTCGGTGCCGCCTTTACTTCTAAATGAACGGGCGTGCCGTCGAGCCTTCTCCACGTCTGTTCGATCATTCCGACTTCCATTCCTTTTTGCATCCGCACAATTCGGTTTTTCACAATGTCGTGATACTCTTCTTCAATAAACTCATAAGAGCGCCTGCCGATTACCTCGTCTTTGCTTTCGGCTCCCAGCATGGCAAGCATCGCGTTGTTGGCGTATGCGATTGTGCCGTTGATGCTGACATATAAAGGATTCGGCAGCATTTCGACAAGACGCTCGAATTCGCCGTTTCCAGCCGCATCTTCCGACTGTTGTTCTGCCTTTTGCTTCTTTTGTTCATACATATAAGGCCGGCGGGGCGTCTTCTCCTCAAGCACCTTGATTTTGAGGATGATTTCCCGATCCGTCCCCTCCATTTGCGGTGTGACAATTTCCACACCCGCTTCAAGCCATACGATGGTATGATCTTTTTTAATAAGACGAAAGGTGCAAGGCATCAAATGATGCTCATTATAGAAGTAACTTTCAACCAAAAATTGATCTTCTTCATGCAGGAACGTTTTGAGAAATGACCCAATCATCTCTTCCTGAGAATAACTGAAGTACGATTTGCAGTTTGCAGAAATATACATAATACGCCCGTTAGACGTCAAAACGGCATGAAGATCGGTTTTCGATTGAAACTGTTTGACATGCTGAGTATCCTGTTCCACAGAATCCCTCCTTTGCATTATACTCGCACTGCAGGCTGGCCACGGACTGATATAAAAAGAAATTCCACTAGATTGATTCGCTAAAAAATGAGCATTCTCCTTCTATTCTTATTGTGAACGTCAATTTTCCTGAATGAAAGAAAGGGCGCACGATATGTTCGGCCGCCCTTTCTTTTGTTATTTTTTATTGTATTTCTTTTCAAGTTCTTTGTAAGCGTCAATTGCTCCCTTAGCAATGTTTTTGCTTACATGATCTTTATCATTTCCAACAGACGGAACGACGACGCTGAATGCCACTCTTGGATGTTCTGACGGATAATAGCCGACAAAGGTCAGGTTATACGTGTACTTCCCCCACCAGTTTTTGTTCGTGCCGTAATAGTGCGTCTCCGCGGTTCCCGTTTTTCCGGAAACATCAGCGCCGGAACCTTGGAATGTTGAATAAGCCGTTCCTTGAGGTGAGCTTGTGACCAATTTCATTCCTTTATGAACTTGGTCAAAATCGCTCGGACTGTTATTTACTTTGTTTAAAATTTTAATATCCCGCTGTTCAATCGCTTTTCCAATCTTATTTTTGCTGTCCGGTTCATGAATGCTTGTGACGATCCGCGGCTGGACGCGATACCCGCCGTTTGCGATGGCTGAAATATATTGAGCCATTTGAAGCGGCGTATACGTATCAAACTGTCCGATCGCAAAGTCAAGCAGCAATCCCCCGACCATTTGCGGATTTGACTGCATGCCCGCTGATTCCTGCGGAAGATCAATCCCGGTCTTCACACCCAAACCGAATTGGGCGTAGTAGTTGCGCATTTTTTTAATATCGTCTAATCCGGCAGGCAGCGTGCCGTACGGCCTGTAGGTAATGCCGGCGATATGCATGGCCACATGAAACATATACACGTTTGAACTTCTTTGCAGCGCGGTCAGCTCAGTAATGGCTCCCATTTGTGTCCACGATTGTTTTCTCGTTTTGCCTTTAAATACAAGCGGTGCATCGACAAACGTTTTATAATGCGGGAGGCCGCTTTGGTAACCCGCGAGAACAGTCGCTCCTTTAACAGAAGAGCCCATCTCATATTGGGTCGTAAATGCTCCGATCGCAAAATCCTGTGTTTTATTTGTTTCGAGATCGATGCGTTTCCCCGCCATTGAGAGAATATCCCCGTTGTTCGGGTCCATCATGACGGCAAATCCTCTGTCAACCATATAGTTGCCTGCGGCGCGGCTTCTTCTCAGCTCTTTTTCAATGACTTTTTCGACTTTCGACTGTAATTCCATATCAAGCGAGAGTTGCAGATCGTAGCCTCTGCTGCCTTCATCGACGGGCTTTTGGCTGACGACCTCACCTTTGCTGTTTTCCACATACTCTACTTTTTCTTTATGCGCGTTTAAATAGTCCTCATACTGATATTCGATGTAGCTTTTTCCCACCCGGTCATTCAGTGAGTAGCCTCTTGTGACATAGTAATCTTTCCGTTCGCCCAACAATCCCTGTTCCGGTGTCGTCACACCGCCGAACAGAGAGTACAGCGTTTTGTCGTACGGATATTTCCGCGTCCAGTCATTGATCACGTCAATGCCGGGGAGCTCTTTCAAGTGCTCGGATACGACGGAAACTTCTTCATATGTCAGATCGCTTTTCGGTTTTTGCTTGTTGTTTTCATGCTCGTCAAGCAATGAACCGCTGTTTCCGTTTCCGTTCAGCTTATTCGGGTCCATTGATTTGACGACTTGCGGCTGATAGGCGTTGCCGCTTGAAAAACGCGTATAAATCGCCGCAATTTGCAGCTCTTTTTTATCTTGTTTGATCGCATCAATCTCCTGCTTCGGAACGCGTTCAATCTGGCGTTTGTACACTTCTTGGGATTTCAGGCTGTTTTCTGAATCCTTCATAAGCTTTTCCGCCTTCTTCGGATGTGCGGCAAGCCAGTAATCAATGATATTTCGATCCTTCATAAATTCAGTATCAATATGAATCAGTGCGGCGAGATTTTTTGCCGTTTTCAATTTGTCCTTTGCCGAGGTTTTTGAGGTAGAAACGTATACAATTTCAGGCACAGCCTGGTTATCAACCGCCACCCTGTTCCGCTTGTCATACATTTTTCCCCGCGGTGTCGGATAATAGGCGGTTTTTGCATTTGCCTTCTCCGCATCCTGGCGGTGTTTATCCCCTTCGACAATCTGGACGATGCCGAGTTTAAAAATCAGTGCCGTAAAGAGAAGAAAAACAATCAAAAAATAGAGATTCATTCTCAGCGCTCTGTAACGTTTCGTTTTTTTCTTTGGTTCGCGCGCGACTTCAGCCACTTTCTGTTACACCTCTCAAATCATTGAATATATTTACATAAACAGATTTTAATTGTAACATTTTTGTAAAAGTTGTTACAGCGAAAACGGGTAAAAAAAACTGTCAAGATCAAATTATCTTAAAATATATCTAACACTTCAAATAATTTGAAGAGATGTAACGGATTTTAAAAAATAAATACAGATCGTTTTTCCTGATATAAAGCCATTTTTCTGTGCTCAATTA
Organism: Bacillus sp. A1; assembly: GCF_042296235.1. Taxonomy (NCBI): domain Bacteria; kingdom Bacillati; phylum Bacillota; class Bacilli; order Caryophanales; family Bacillaceae; genus Bacillus; species Bacillus sp. A1. The sequence continues at coordinate 1,402,404 of NZ_CP141181.1, read as the reverse complement.
CAATTATGACAAGAGTTTGTTGTCAAAGGAAATGGCTGCCTGCATTATGACAAAAAAGCTGTGATAAGATTTTTCATGTAGAAAAAAACAACTTCTCTGGGAGGCTATAAACTTATGAAAAAAGCATTTCTCTTATCTGCCGCCGCGGCAGTCAGTTTGATTACATTCGGAGGCATTCAGCAGGCATCTGCCAAAGAGCTGTCATGCCAGCACGTCGTTACCGTGAAAAAAGGAAACACCGTACAGCATCTGACTCTTCAAGAGGCTGTTGAAAAACTACATATGAAAACGAGCGCGAAACAGCTGAACGTTAAAAATGAGAAAGAACTGAAACAGCTGCTGCAAAAACACGCAAAGCATTCTGACATGACAGTTAAGGATGTACAAAAAGAAACACCGGCAAAAACGGCTCCGGCAGCTGCCGAAAAACCGAAAGCCGATCAAAACAAGACGGCTGACAATGCAAAGCAGACAGATAACACAAACAACAGCAGCGAGAAAACTCCTTCATCTGTCAGTGCGTACGAAAAGAAAGTCGTTGAATTGACAAATGCAGAGAGACAAAAGCAAGGCTTAAAACCTCTGCAGATTGATGAAAAATTAAGCAAATCAGCTCACGCAAAATCACAAGATATGAAAGACAAAAACTATTTCGATCACCAAAGTCCGACTTACGGCTCACCTTTCGATATGATGAAGTCTTTCGGAATCACTTATAAAACTGCCGGTGAAAATATCGCCAAAGGACAGCCGACTCCTGAAGCTGTCGTTAAAGCTTGGATGAACAGTGAAGGCCACAGAAAGAACATCATGAATCCTGAGTTCACTCAAATCGGTGTCGGTTACGTAGAATCAGGAAACATCTGGACACAGCAATTCATCGGAAAATAAACAAAAAAGATTGCCCCGCGGGGCAATCTTTTGTCTATCGAAAAAGTGGCTGAGACGGCGCAAAAAGTGCTCAAAACCCGTGAACCCGGTGACGGCAAAATCTTAATTTTCGAAGTTCCCAATACAATCAACATCCGTACGGGCGAAGAAGGGCCTGACACTTTATAAATTTATAAATTTTGAAGCTCCCGGCACATAAGTGCTGGGAGCTTTTTTGTAAAATCTTAAACGTGATGATTAAATTGGTTTTGTTAGCCTTTGCTTCTTTAGTAATACTTTATTTAATAAAAAGTAGAATTTACCTATTTTCCGTTGAATATTTTTTCAAAATTTAGTAATATATTGAATGGGTTTCTAAATAAATGAAGAAAGGAAGTTTCAATTGAAAAAAATTGTAATGACACTATTCACAGTTGCTCTTTTGACATTCGGGATTTTCTCAAACAGTTCAGAAGCGTTAGCCATGACTTCAAAAGGAGCAATTAAATTCCAAACAGATGCTAATACTTACTCAAAACACGCTACTTCTATTGTCGTAACAGGTACTGTGCCTACAAAATATGAGGTGAACGAGGGTGTTAATGTTCTTCTTGTCAATAAAAAAAGAGATGTAGTCAAAGACATATATGTTAATGGCCGTAATATTCGCAGTTTTAAAGTGAGCTTTTTGACAAAAAATATTCCAGCAGGCAAGTATGATGTGGTGGTAGCATTGACTTGGGGAAATCAAACCCATAGAGGAGAACTGAAACACTATATTACTGTACAACATTAAAATTCATATTATTAACAAATGGGTTTAACGTTGATTTCATCTGGAATTCTTAAAAAACAACATGTAATGATGAAGTCTCTGAATCGAGGATGTTTTCGTAAATCTCTTGAATTTTTTACGATACATCCTCTTTTATTTTTCAGTTTTGCTAGAAGGCTAATCTGTAGAGTTTCAATTTCGGATGCCCAATTATTAGGTTTGAATTGCGGGAATACGAACTCGATTTATTGCTATGTACATTTGGGTTACTCGAATTCATAGTTGAATCAAACATGATACATCCTACTGTTGGAAAGTTGTATTAATCCTTATAATTATTCGGAAATCCCCCTTTTGATTTACAATAGACAGTCAGCATCAAACAAACGAGGGGGATTTTCCAAACAGTAGAATATTATAAACGGATACACATTAATACATTATCCTGCCAAGTTCCTGTCTTCATTAAAGGCTCTAAGAATACAAGGTTTGCAGATCATTGTTTACAAAACACCACCAACAATACCGTAAGTATTCGCTTCCTCGGCATCCATAAAATAGTCGCGTTCGGGCAATCTTTTTTATTTCACCCAAAGCTTATAAATGCTTTGAGTTCCGCTGTTTTCTTCACCTTGCGCGGAAAGCTTGTCGTATAATGATTTGGCGAGCGCCAATCCGGGCATCTCTTCTCCCATGAGCTCCGCTTCTTCAAGAGCAATTCCCATGTCTTTAATAAAGTGTTTCACGTAGAATCCTGGTGCAAAATCGCCTTTCAGCATACGGGGGGCAAGATTTGACAATGACCAGCTGCCAGCCGCTCCGGTTGTAATGCTTTTCAGCACTTGTTCCGGGTTCAGACCGGATTTTTCAGCGTAAGCCATCGCTTCAGCCACTCCGACCATTCCCGCTGCAATCGCGATCTGATTGCACATTTTCGTATGCTGGCCGCTGCCAGCCGGCCCTTGATACTGAATGTTTTCCCCCATAACGGAGAAAAGCGGCAGGCATGCTTCAAACGCTTCTTTTTCTCCTCCGGCCATAATGGCAAGCGTTCCGTTCCTCGCGCCGATGTCTCCGCCGGAAACGGGTGCATCCAAGGCGTGAATGGACTTTTCTTTGGCTTTCTCCGCTATTTTCTTCGCCAGAGACGGTTTTGATGTCGTCATGTCAATGACAAACGCCCCTTCTTTTGCGTGCCGGAGAATGCCGTTTTCGCCGAGATAGATTTCCTCGACATCACTCGGATAGCCGACCATGGTAATAATAATGTCAGCTTTCTCTGAAAGGTCTTTGACCGTCTCCTGCCAGACCGCTCCCTTATTCAGAATCTCTTCCGCTTTTTGTTTCGTCCGCGTGTAGACTAAAACCGGATAGCCCGCTTCTAAAATGTGCGATGCCATACTGTTTCCCATGACGCCCAAACCGATAAATCCGACCGTTTTGTTCACTGCGCTTTCCTCCCCTGATGCGATTCATAATATCATTCTCTCATGTCTATATTACCATATTATAGGCTGATAGAGACCGCGTTACAAGGTGAATTTAGAAATGGCGCTGATCAGATCTTTGCTCGCGCTCTTTAACATGTCAGTCGATTGCTTTACTTTTTCAAGCGTAACGAGCTGTTCATCAGTAGAAGCATTCACTTCTTCCGCCGCTGCCGCAGATTCTTGAGAAATGGCGGAGATGCTTTGAATCGCTTCTTGAATCGCGGCTTGTTCTTCACTCATTTTTTGAATGTCATTGTAAATATGATCTATACCTTGAACGAGAGACTGCATTTCCGTCGTAATCAGATTGAGAACCTCACCCGTTTCATGAATGGCGCTGTTTTGTTCATCATTCATTCTGCTTGCCTCAATCATCGCGTGTGACGCTTCTTTTGTCTCAGATTGAATCAGACGGACCGTCTCACTGATATGGCCGGAAGAAAGAGCTGATTGTTCAGCAAGCTTGCGGACTTCTTCAGCGACGACGGCAAAGCCCCGTCCGCTTTCTCCCGCTCTAGCGGCTTCAATACTCGCATTCAGCGCCAAGAGATTCGTCTGGTCTGAAATGGCGGATATTGCCGTCACGACTTCTTCTATGTTTTTCGTTTGTTCTTCCAGGTCATTCAGCATTGCCTCTACTTTTTTCGTTTCTGAATTGGCTTCGTTTGACTTCATCAGCAGCTGCCCGAGCGCGTCCAGTCCTTTGTAGCTGGCATCCTCTGAAGATTTTGAGAGTTGTTTTATGCTGCCCGCGCGATCTGCGATTCCTTTTATTTTGACCGAGAGATTTTCTGATTTTTCGTTAATCGTCTCAACCTCTGACGCTTGCTCTGTCGCTCCGGCGGCGACTTCCTCTATCGCTTTTGCGATTTGTCCGCTCGTTTCATTTGTCTCCTGTGAGATGACGGTTAGCTGGTCAGATGTATCGGACACATTTTCTGAGGAGGCCTTGACCTGTTCGACCATCTCTTTCATATTTTCAACCATTTGGTTAAAGTCTTTTGTTAACTCGCCTACTTCATCTTTTGATTTCGTCTGGGCGCGGACGGTTAAATCTCCGGCTGAGACTGAATTTGTTTTGGCGATCAGCTGCTGAATCGGCCCGGTTATCGTTTTTGCTAGGAAATAGCTGAGTCCGATCGTAATCACAAGGGCGATCAGTGACATAAAAATGCTCACCGCGTTCATTTTGTCGGCTACTCCCATCAGCTGATCTTTTTCAAACTGCGTTCCGACTTTCCACCCTGTTTCTTTTACCGTTTGGTAGACGACCATGTTCCCCTGCAGCTCTTTGATGCCTTCTTTATCCGTAGTGATGTCTTTTAACGTCTGATCTTCCGAAATATTTTTTCCCTGTTTTGCCGGGTGCGCCAGCAGAGAACCGTTTTCATCCGCTAAAAACGCAAATCCTTTATACGGGACCTTTTGCTCGTTGACCATGCTCTGAATGGAGGACAGCTTCAGATCTAAGCTCGCCACTCCGACGACGGTTCCGCTGTTTTGTATGGCTTTTGACGCCGTCACGATCATGTCTCCCGTCACTGCATCTTTATAAGGGTCAGTCCAGACAACCTTATCGGGTTTTTCGGCCGCCATCTTATACCACGTTCTATTTGTCGGATCATAGTCTTTGGCAAAATCGGCCTTTGGATATGTAAACATTTGTTTGTTTGCGGTTCCGACATACGCAAGCGCGACATATTTGTCATTCCGTCCGATCTGTTTTAACTCATCGTTAAAAAGCCGCGCGGTTTCTTTCTTCCCATCTGATAGAAAAGACCGGGACAATTCACCGCCTGCTAATCTCATTAATACGGTCTCATCATTTTTCAGCTGAAGCTCAATGTTCTGACCGAGTGAATTGGTGACATTCTCTGTCGTACGTTTTGCTTCCTCCGTCATCATCGGCTTTAATGTCAAATATGAAGAAACCGTTAAAAAAACAACCGTTACAATAAGCATTGCCGATACAAACACAGCAATTTTGATGTGCATTTTTTTAAACATAACCATCCCCTCCTGAGAGTTATATCGGTCTTTCGGCCAAGAAAATGAATAAACCTTGAAATAAATATCAAAAATTTCCGCCATTTGGCGCAGCAAAAAAAGAGCCGTCATGCCGACAGCTCCGCCTTACGTAAAATATTCGATTTTCGCTTTCGGGAAATAGGTTTCGATATAAGACTCCAGTGTTTCCCTTAAAGCATGCTCTTCGTCTTTTTGGTATATATACTTGCCGATTCCGTAGCGTCCCCATTTGTATCTGCGCTTTTCTTCATCAAGCTCAAGCTTTGTTTTCGGATAGTTCTTCTCAATCACCCGTTTGGCCGGTTTTGTAAAACGGTGCTGGATCAGTTCAAATGTGATGTCATGCCGAACGTCTTCATCAAGCGCCGCGTCAAGTTTCTCAAACAGTTCCTTATAGCCTTCCTCCCAGCCATCGTGAATATAAATCGGCGCCACGATGAAACCGAGCGGATAGCCCGCTTTAGCGACTTTGACGGCGGCTTCTATCCGTTTGTCGAGCGGAGAAGTTCCCGGTTCAAAGTTTTTAATGACATAGTCCGCATTGATGCTGAATCTGAACCTAGTCTTTCCGTTATGTTTTGCATCAAGCAAATGATCGACATGGTGAAATTTAGTCACGAATCTGAGCTGTCCCAATTCGCTTTGTCCGAAATGTTCAATGGCTCTTTTTAATGTATGTGTCAGATGATCGATTCCTACGATATCAGATGTACAAGAGGCTTCAAATCTTGTAAATTCCGGCGCCCGTTCTTTCATATACTCATCAGCCTGATCCAGAATCTCTTCCACATTGACATATGTCCGGATGTAAGGCTTTGATCCCATCGTCGTCTGCAGGTAGCAATAGTGGCAATGCCCCATACAGCCCGTCGCAAATGGAATGGCATATTCGGCGGACGGCTTTGAAGAATCGAATTTCAGTGTTTTCCGGACGCCGATTACCAATGTTGATTTCGCGTTCCGGTATTGCTGCAAGTGATTTTTTCCCGGAATATTCCGGACTTGATTATGCGATGTCGTTTCTCTGATCTCAAGCCCCATGTTTTCAAACTTATTTTTCAGCTCTTGTCCTAACGGGTATTCGAGCGCTCTCGGTTCTATATAAACAAGCTGGGGAACAAACGGCTTCAGCATAGACAGACACTCCCTTTACATATTCTCATGTTGTTACTTTCCGTCCAAAAGAGAGTGAATATGCGTTGTAAACATTTCCTTTGATCAATGATACCGGTCTTCTTCAAAAAGCTCGCTGTAAAGCGCTTCCGCTTCCTCATATGTCGAAAAGACCGCGTCATCTTCGGCCAGCGGATGATAGGTTTCGTATAAAAACAGAGACAGTTCTCCCTCGTGATACGGGTGATGGACGATCTCCGCCTCTTTAATATGGGCAACATTGGCGGCATGCGGATTGCGGTAAATCACATAGACCATATCCCCCGCTGCAAATGATTTTGTCATGATAATCCCTCCTGTTGAAAGTTATTGTTCCCCCCTTTTTTCCGAATATGAAAAAAACCAGACGGCTTACACCGTCTGGCTTTTGTATTACTTATTGAATGTTTCTTTAACGAATGCGACAACCTCTTCTGTCGTGCTCATAGACAAGATTGTTTCTTTGAATGATTCAGCTTCTTTTTTAGAAAGCTTGCTGATCTGCGTTCTTGCCGGAAGGATGGATGTAGCGCTCATTGAGAACTCATCTAAGCCTAAGCCGAGAAGAATCGGAATCGCAATTTCGTCTCCCGCCATTTCTCCGCACATGCCGACCCATTTGCCCTCTTTGTGAGCGGCTTCAATAACAAGGGTGACCAGACGGAGAATCGCCGGATTGTATGGCTGATACAGATAAGCTACGCGCTCGTTCATGCGGTCAGCAGCCATCGTGTATTGGATCAAGTCATTTGTTCCGATACTGAAGAAGTCAACTTCTGTGGCAAACTGATCTGCGATAACGGCTGTAGACGGAATCTCTACCATCATACCGACTTCAATATCGTCAGAAACCGCTACGCCGGCTTCGACGAGTTTTTCTTTTTCTTCGAGAAGAATCGCTTTCGCCTGTTTAAACTCGTTTACTGTCGCAATCATCGGGAACATGATTTTTAAGTTTCCGTATGTACTTGCACGAAGCAGCGCACGAAGCTGAGTTCTGAAGATTTCTTGCTCTTCAAGGCAAAGGCGGATGGCTCTGTAGCCTAAGAACGGGTTCATTTCTTTAGGGAGCTGCAGGTAAGGAAGCTCTTTGTCGCCGCCGATATCCAATGTCCGAACGACAACTGATTTTCCTTCCATACGCTCAAGAACCGTTTTATAAGCGTCAAACTGCTCGTCTTCCGTCGGAAGCTGGTCGCGTCCCATGTAAAGGAATTCCGTACGGTAAAGCCCTACAGCTTCTCCTCCGTTTTCAAGAACGCCTTTTACATCATCCGGGGTGCCGATGTTTGCGGCAAGCTCTACATGATGGCCGTCTTTTGAAACAGTCGGTTCATTGACGAGCTTCGCCCACTCAGCTTTTTGCGCCAGGTAAGCACTGTGCTTTTCTTCATATTTCTTTAACGTTTCACTGGAAGGATCGATGATCACATCACCATCGATGCCGTCTACGATTACCGTAACACCGTTTTCAATTGTCCCTGTAGCCGCTTTTGTGCCGACAACAGCCGGAATTTCAAGCGAACGGGCCATGATCGCGGAGTGTGAAGTGCGTCCGCCGATATCAGTTGTAAAACCTTTTACAAACTGGCGGTTTAATTGCGCCGTATCAGACGGTGTTAAATCTTCAGCCACGATAACAACCTCTTCTGAGATCATGCTCGGGTTCGGAATTTCCACGCCCAGCAGGTGCCCCGTCACACGTTTTGTTACGTCACGGATATCCGCCGCACGCTCTTTCATGTACTCGTTATCCATTGATTCAAACATAGTAACGAACATGGAAGCTGTTTCTTTCAGAGCGAATTCAGCATTGACTGAATCGGTGCTGATTTTCTCCTTTACCGGGTTCAACAGCTCAGGATCACTCAGAACTAAAAGGTGCGCGGAGAAAATGTCAGCTTTGTCTTGTCCCAGTTCTTTTAAAGCATGCTCTTTAATTTTTTCAAGCTCTTCTTTAGAACGTACAATCGCTTCATCAAAACGGCTTACTTCAGCCGCAGCATCAGCAATGTTTTTCTTTTCAACCGTTAAGTCCGGCTCTTCAAGCCGGTATGCTTTCGCAATCGCAATTCCGGCTGAAGCGCCTATTCCTTTTAATTCTTGCATTACTCGCCGAGTCCTTCGCTTTTCATTGTTTCTTCTAAAGCGTTAAGAGCATCGTTTTCGTCAGCGCCTGAAGCGGAAATTGTGATTTCAGCGCCTTTAGCGATACCTAGAGACATAACGCCCATGATTGACTTAAGGTTTACTGTTTTGCCGTTATATTCTAAGTTTACGTCAGCATCGTATTTGCTTGCAGTCTGTACAAGAACTGTCGCAGGACGAGCGTGGATTCCGGAATCTGCTGTTACTTTAAATGTTTTTTGTGCCATGATTATCATTCTCCTTTAAATTAAAGCTATTTTACTACACAATATTATATCATACAGCCGTACTTGTCATCTGACAAGCACGGCGTATTTATATGCTTATTTTCCGATTTTCACAATATCTTTTTGTTCCCGTTTTACGGTACCTTCGGCCGAAAGGGAAATCGCTTCACCCTCGGCAAGATTTGTAAAGACAATCGGTGTCATTAATGAAGGAACATGAGGTTTAACCGCTTCAAGATCAACTTCAAGCAGCTTTTGCCCCGGTTCAACCCGGTCACCCTCAGAAACAAAAGAAGTGAATCCTTCGCCTTTCAGGCTGACTGTGTCGATTCCGAAATGAATGAGGATCTCTCTTCCGCCGTCAGACTGAAGGCCGATTGCATGTTTTGTCGGGAAAACATTCAGCACTTTTCCGCGGACAGGCGATACGACGATTCCTTCTTCAGGAAGAATCGCAAAACCGTCACCCATCATTTTTCCTGAGAACACCTGGTCAGGCACATCAGTAATCGGATGGATTTCGCCGGTGATCGGAGAAGCGAACACTTCTTCACCCTGCTCGTTTCGGAGCGGATCTGCGATAACCTCTTCAACCTGCTGGCTGACTTCTTCTTGCGCGGATACTTTCGGTTCAGGGCGCGGCGTGCGTCCGGCGATAATATCCTGCATCTGTGTTTTTAAACCGTCAGAACGCGGGCCGAAAATGGCCTGAATGTTGTTTCCGACTTCAAGAACGCCTGATGCGCCAAGCTGTTTCAGACGGGCCTTATCCACTTTCTTCTGGTCGTTGACCGTAACACGAAGTCTCGTGATACAAGCGTCAAGGTGCTTAATGTTTTCCTGATCACCCATTGCCTGCAGGATTTCATAAGGAAGGTCGCCGGCTTCGCCTGAGGCGCCCGCACCTTCATCCGCAGCCTCTTCTTCACGGCCCGGCGTTTTCAGATTGAACTTTCTGATCGCAAACCGGAAACCGAAGTAGTAAATGACGGCTAATCCTAAGCCGACCGGAATGACAAGCCACCAAGCCGTCCGGTTAGGCAGAATTCCGAACAGGAAGTAGTCAATCAGACCGCCTGAGAAGGTCATACCGATTTTTACATGCAGCAGCTGCATAACCATAAAGGAAAGCCCCGCGAATACGCAGTGAATCGCAAACAGGATAGGAGCCACAAACAAGAATGAGAATTCAAGCGGCTCGGTAATTCCCGTTAAGAAACTTGTCAGAGCGGCAGAACCCATGATTCCGGCTACAAGTTTTTTCTTTTCAGGCTTCGCTTCATGATAGATTGCAAGCGCTGCCGCCGGAAGACCGAACATCATAAACGGATATTTCCCCGTCATAAATGTTCCCGCCGTCAGCTGCACGCCGTCTTTGATCTGAGCCATGAAAATCCGCTGATCTCCGCGGATGATGTCTCCGGCGGCATCTTTATAGCTGAAAAATTCATACCAGAACGGCGAGTAGAAAATGTGATGAAGACCGAACGGAATCAATGACCGCTCAATCATCCCGAAAATAAAGGCCGCCAAGGTTGGATTCGCTTCCACAAGACCTGTGGAGAAGGAATTCAGACCGTGCTGGATCGGAGGCCAGATCACTAACATAATAAGACCGAGAATTAATGCGGAAATTGATGTGATAATCGGGACGAACCGCTTACCCGCAAAGAATCCGAGGTACTGCGGAAGTTCAATTTTATAAAACTTGTTGAACAATAACGCGGCCAGAACCCCGACGATAATACCGCCGAACACGCCCGTCGCCAAAGTGGGTATCCCCAGCATGTTAATATAGGCCGGATGGTTTTCCGCAAAAAACTTTGCCCGTTCAATTTTGTCAGACGGAATACTGCCGTTTGCCATAAGCACGGCGCTCATGGATACGTTCATGACCAAGTATCCGATAATAGCCGCGATTCCGGCAACACCGTCTCCGTTGGCAAGACCGATCGCAACCCCTACTGCAAAAAGAAGCGGCAGGTTGTCAAATACGATTTGGCCGGCGCTTTCCATGACGTTCGCCACAAGCTGAACGTTATCATTGCTTAAGAAATGCATGACTTGAATCATATCTTTGTTCTGCATGGCATTCCCTAACGCAAGCAAGATCCCCGCAGCCGGTAAAATCGCAACCGGAAGCATAAGAGCACGGCCGATTTTCTGGAGAACGCCGAATAATGCTTTAAACATAAAAGATGTACCTCCTCTGTTAGCTAGTGTGACCTTACAGCGAAAATTCATGACAACGAATTCACTGGCGCAAGTCTTCAGTTTAACCGTTTACATTTGCCCTTTTACACAACAAAAAAGGCATGAGTAAAAAGGGTGTGCAAAATAACGGGATCGTTCTTCCCGTTTTTTTACCCTCAATCACTCATGCCTGATCGAATCAGTGACACGTTTTTAAGGTTTCAACTGAAATTATGAAATTTTATTGGTTAATCGGTACAAATGAAGCGTGAGATAAACCGCTTCCGCCTCATGAACTGGTTTTTTCAGTATTTGCTGCAAGATTTTTATCAGTTTCCAAGCAGTATTGTAGCATAGCGGGTATTCATTTTTCAATAATAACATTAACTTTTCTGGTTCTTTTGTCTGCTCTTCCCGATTAATCCTGTCTATGGTAAATCTGATATGCCGGATCAGCCGCAAATAGTGGACGCTTTCTTTATTCACTTTCATCTGGAAAGATTCCTCAATCACCTGAACGAGCCGGGACATCAGCTGTGAATGCTGATTGACCTCTGAAAGGGGCCGATTCGTCAGGGCGGAGTGGATATGCAGAGCGATAAAGCCGATCTCTCCTTCCGGAAGGCAGATTCCCGTCTTTTCATTAATCATGCCGACGACTTCACGGGCAATTTGGAATTCTTCCGGATAAAGCGTTTCGGTTTCCATAAGAAACGGGTTTTTAATGTCAAAGCCCTGCTGCAGCCGCTTTACCGCAAAGGCGATATGGTCAGTCAGCGCAATATGGATATGCTCATTTAACGGTTGGCTTGTCCGCTTCTTGATATGATAAATGACGTCATTGGAGATGTCGACAAGTGTCTCGTCCACATAACCGAGGAGCTTTTTAAATTGTTTTTGTTCTTTTTCATCCTTTAAGATGAACATCTTGTCATACCCTTTATCTTCAATGACATCCGCTTGTTTTTTTCCAAAGCCGATCCCTTTTCCGATTAAGACGACCTCACTGTATCTATCATGTGTTGCGATGAGCACATTGTTATTTAATACCTTTTCAACTGTAAAGGACCCCTTCATGATCCTCAGCTCCTTTGTCATTCAATACCTCATATCGTACAAAACGAACGGAAAGCGCGTCAATTCTTTTTTTAGACGGTTGATCGTTCAATAAGTCGGTAATCAAGAACTTTCCTTGCCGGAGGCCCGCCGCTGATCCGGTTCTCAAGCATGTGAAAAGCCTGCTTTCCCATTTCTTTTGTTTGTATATCTATTGTGGAAATACCTAACATCTTGCTGATATCATGATTGTCGATGCTCAAAATCGCAAGCTCTTCCGGGATGCGTGTCCCGTTTGCCTTGGCTTCAAGGTAAAGACCTGCGGATACTTGATCATTCGCCGCAAACAGCGCAGTCGGTTTGTCATCCCAGCTCTTCCATCTATGAAAAAGGGCTTTCCCGTCAAGCAGCGTCAGCGCCTTTTCCACAACCAGCTCTTCCCTGTAAGGCTGCCCGATCTTCTTCAGCGCCTCTTTGTATGCGGCAATGCGTACTTGACTGTTTTTTCCCTTTTTTCTGGCCAGGCTGATCGCTATTTTCCGGTGTCCCTTTTCTATCAGATAATCCAGACCGTGCCGAAATGCTTCCCGATGCGGATTACTGATGGAGGAAAGCCCTGCCGCATCAGTGTACTGGCAGAGGATGAGCGGTTCTTTCACGGTAAGCAGATGCTCATCAGGAATTGCTTTGGAGCAGATAATCAGGCCGTCCACTTGGCGCTCCTGTAATTGTGATAAGGCAAAACGTTCTTTTTGCTGCTGATAATCTGTCTGGTATAAAGAAAGATGCACGCCTGACGTTTCGGCAGCCTCGGCAATACCTGCAACAAGGTCTGCAAAATACGGAAGATTCACCGACGGAAGCACAACGCCGATCATATCGGAAAAACCTTTGGATAAATGCACAGCATGAATGTTGCGCGTATATCCGAGCGATTGCATCGCTTTTTTCACTCTTTCTCTTTTGTCCTTACTTACATAAGGATGATCGTTTAACACTCTTGATACCGTTGTAACGGAAACCCCGGCAGCGCCGGCAATGTCTCTGATCGTAGCCATGGCGTCCCCCCTTTCTTTTTTTCCCTTGATCTGGAATGCGTTTCATACAGTAAGCTAGAAACAGATACAGCCTATTCGTTTGAAAGGAGAAGAACAGCGATGGGGATTCTTTGCTTAATCGGTTTGTGTCTGGCCATAGTCGGCGGCAGTTACCTTGCCATGCGGCCCCTGAATGAAAAGCATGACATCAAACCATTTCAGCATTTTGATGATTTTTTCATTTAAAAGGTGATAAAAAAGGACGCTGCGTTCCAGAACCGTCCTTTTTTATCACAAAGCTTTCTATTTCAGAATCGTTAATTCTTTCGGATACTGCGTTAATGCTTCGGCGCCGTCTTTTGTGACGAACACATCGTCTTCAATGCGCACGCCGCCGACATCCGGCACGTAAATCCCCGGTTCTATCGTGTAGACCATGCCTTCTTTGAGGAGTGTGTCGTTCGCGCTGCTCATTGATGGATATTCGTGAACCGAAATCCCGAGTCCGTGGCCGAGGCGGTGCGGGAAATAGTCTCCGTATCCGGCTTTTTCAATAATGCCGCGGGCTTTTAAATCAAGATCGCCGATTCTGACGCCGGGTTTGCTTAATTGAAGCGCCGCCTGTTCAGCTTTAAGCACCGTTTCGTAAATCTCTTCCTGTTTCGGGCTGATTGATTGGTATGCGAATGTTCTCGTAATGTCTGAACAGTAGCCGTCAAGAATAACGCCCAGATCAAACAGAACGAAATCGCCTTTTTTCAACCGGTCTGCACCCGGATTTCCATGGGGCTGGCCTGATTTTTCCCCGAACAGCACCATCGTTGAAAATGACATGCCCTGCACGCCTTTTTTCTTCAGCTCAAACTCAATCTGCGCGAGTACTTCGGTTTCACTCACACCCTCTTTAAGCGCCGCGACACCGACTTCAACTCCGTAATCCGCGAGTTTTGCCGCTTCCCTGAGAATGCTGATTTCCTTCTCATCTTTTACGAGACGGAATTGGTTGAGCGTTTCTTCTGCCGAAACAAATGCCGCGCCCCCTGAAGCTTGTTTGAGCTGTTCTGAGCGGGAAAGAGAGATCGAATCCTTTTCAACCGCGATGGAATCAAGCCGCACATTTCGTTTTGTGAGCTCGGCTTTGATCAGCTCCCACGGATCTTCGTGATCGCCGTAGCCGATAATACCATGCTCCCACCCGGCGCTTCGGGCTTGTCCGGCTTCCATTCCCGGACAAACGAAAAACGGCTCCTGTTCCTGAAACAGGAACAATCCCATTAACCGCTCATGCGGATCCGTGTAAAAATCAGTTAAATAAAATACGTTTTCCTTTGTATGTATAAACGCCGCATCATGTCCTTCTTTTTTCAGCCAAGATGAAACACGTTTTAATCTGTTCATTTTTTGCTTTTCCTCCTTACCAAAGTGACTCTTTATTCATTCTATCAGTTTTCCGGCGTTTATGCTGTGAACGAACATTAAAAAAACAGCCGCCCGTGTGCGGCTGTCATGTTTATTTTAATAATCTCAGTCCGTTCAATATGACCAGAATCGTGCTCCCCTCATGCCCGATCACGCCAAACGGCAGTTCCATCACCTGCAGAAAGTTAGCGCAGATCAAAAGGCAGATGACCGAGAGCGAGAAAACAATATTCTGCTTAATAATCCGGTTCATTTTCCTTGAGAGTCTGCACATTTTCACAAGCTTGTGAAGATCATTTTTCATAAGGACTAAGTCAGCCGTTTCAAGAGCCACGTCCGTTCCCCCGCCCATCGCAATACCGACGTCAGCGGTTTTCAGAGCGGGCGCGTCATTAATGCCGTCCCCCACCATGGCGATTGTGCCGTACGTTTCTTTCAGCTTCTTCACTTCTTTTGCCTTTTGGTCCGGCAGACAATCGGCAACAACCGTCGTCATGCCCGCCTCTTTTGCAATGGCAGCCGCAGTTTCAGACTGATCGCCGGTGAGCATGGCTGTTTTAATGCCCAGTGATTCAAGCTCAGCCATCACGGCTTTCGCTTCAGGTCGGATTTGATCCTTTAAGGCAAAGCAGCCCGCAATCCGGTCATCTTTCTTGACAAAGACCAGTGTAAAGCCTTTATCCTTTAATTCTTTTCCCGATGTCTGCAAAAAAGCATCTGTCGCATCTTCACCTGCAAATCCCGCTTTTCCGACCATCCATTTGACGCCTTCTATTTCAGCCTGAACACCGAATCCGGACGTCTCGTCAATCGATAGATGTCCTGCGGGCGCGGCGCCCCGGCTTTCGGCAAATTCAGCTATCGCTTTTGCAAGCGGGTGGCTTGATTGCTTTTCTATCGCATACACCGCCTGCATGATCTCATCTTCACTCACATTTTCCGCAGCTTGAAATGCCGCGACTGCCGGCTGTCCCTTAGTGACCGTGCCGGTTTTGTCAAAAGCGATCATCCGTACGCTTCCCAGCTGCTCTAAAAACACACTTCCTTTAACCAATAATCCGTTGCGGGCCCCATTTGAGATAAGGGAAAGCGCAGCGGGCATAATAGAAGCGACAAGCGCGCACGGGGAGGCGACCACCATAAACACCATCGCCCGGTAAAAGGTTTCACTCCAGCTCCAGCCTAAAGCGAAATGAGGAACGAATAAAAGCAAAGCCACGGCTAACAGCACGCCTTTGACATAGACACTTTCGAACCGCTCAATAAATGCCTGAGCCGGTGACACGCTGTTTTGGGCTGATTCCACCAGCCGGATGATTTTTCTGAATAAAGACTGTTCATTTGTTTTCGTCACACGGACAGTTAAGGAGCCGTTTCCGTTTACCGTTCCTGTAAACACAGAATCTCCGGCTGTTTTTTCCGCCGGCATCGCTTCACCCGTAAGCGCCGATTCATCGAGGCTCGTCACGCCAGACTCAATGATCCCGTCTGCCGCTACGCGTTCGCCCGGCTTAATGACGATCATGTCACCGATCTTAAGTTCAGCAGCGGGCACCCGCTTTTCCCGTCCGTCCGCAAGCAGGGTCGCTTCCTCCGGTTCCAGTTTCATCAAAGAGGTTAAATCACGGCTGCTTTTATTCATCGTATATGTTTCGAGCGCGCCGCTTAACGAAAAAATAAAGATAAGAACAGCGCCTTCCGCCCAGTAACCGATCAGGGCGGAGCCGACAGCCGCAAAAATCATCAGCAGTTCCACATTTAACGCCTTCGTCTCAATGGTATCCTCAATTCCCTCTTTCGCTTTTGCAAATCCCCCGATCAGGAAGGCAAGGATATACAAAGTGACGGACAGGCCTTTTGTTTCGGTAAAAAACCAGGCCGCAAGAATAAGGACGCCGGATACGAGCGCCGCAATGAGTTCTGCATGCTGGAGCCACTTTTTTCCGGCCCGCTCTTCTTGTATGTGCTGTTGTGAATGAGTTTGTGTCATCACTTGTTCATTCATTATGAATTCTCCTCTCTAATTGAGAACGCAAATCATCTTCAATTCCCCGATAAAAGCAAAACAGCCGCCTGACAGGCAGCATTTTCACAGTGTTATCGCAGTGTTTTCTTTATTATAGCATGCCGGCGGAAGATTTCAATTATAATTGTTTTAATTTCTTTTTGATAATAATTATCATTAGTGTTTCTTCAGCTGTTCATTATATGCAAAAAAGGTGCGGGAGGAATTCCTCCCGCACCTTTTTATTTCTCTGACCATTCTTTTAATTGTGAGGCGGTCATCGGACCGACGATCTTTTTTTCGATTTCTCCTTTTTCATTCAGCAGAAATGACGTGGGAATCGTCATGACATCGTATTCCTTCATAAGCTCGCCTTTCTTGTCAAGAACAATCGGGAAAGTGAGATGGTGCTGACTGACAAAGTTTTGAACGGTATTTTTGTTTCGCTCGGCATTCATCAGATTTACCGTTACAAGGCTTACATCATCGGACTGATGCTGTTCATAATACGTTTGGAACTGCGGCAGTTCTTTTTTGCACGGCGGACACCACGATGTCCAAAAATGCAATATCGTTTTCTGCCCTTTATTCGGAATCGATATTTCGTCTCCTTCAATCGTCTTCATCAGAAACACGGCGGGAACTGCCTGTTTTTCTGATGAGGCGTTTGCTTCAGGCATCCAGACGGCGGCAGCTATCAAAAGGACTGCACATACAATTAGGCGGTTTTTATGCATATGATCTTCCTTTCACGCGTTTCGGATAGCTTGCCCTTCCTTATTGAAATGTATCAGCCTTTTCAGCTTTCGATCCGGGGCGCTGTTCTTCCGCCGCCCGTCAAAAACACGGAGACACCGAGGTCTTTGCAGATCGTCGCGTAATGTAAACTTGTCAGAAGAATCATGCCGGTATTCATGCCGAGTATAATGCCGAGCATTTGCAATTCCGGCATAGAACCGAGCACATACATCATCGAAAGCCCTACAATGCTGCTCCATACGTTATGATAAAACGCCGTTTTCACGTGGCCGATGCCGATCAGACAGGCCTGAAGCGGCATCACAAACAGGTGAAAAAGAAAAAACGGCCACAAAAGCTGCAAATAATACTGCGCTTCCGGAGACTGAAAAAACAAATGGGTCAGCGGGCCCGCGAACTGAAACATGACCCAGACTGCCGGAATGCCGTAGCCGAATGTAATAAAAATCGCTTGTCTCAGCCGTTTCAGCACAATATCATATTGGGACAGCGCATACGCTTCTGAAATGCTGGGAATCATGACGACCATCAGCGAATGGGCGATAAATGCAGGAAACGAAC
Organism: Bacillus sp. A1; assembly: GCF_042296235.1. Lineage (NCBI taxonomy): Bacteria > Bacillati > Bacillota > Bacilli > Caryophanales > Bacillaceae > Bacillus > Bacillus sp. A1. The sequence goes on along the minus strand of NZ_CP141181.1, from coordinate 1,384,684 downwards.
CGATTGTCATCGCTACACCGGCAAGCATGCCGTATTGATCAATCGCGGCGGTCCCGGCTGCCCCGGACGCCAGCAGCGCTCCTTTCACTAAAAAGGGTTCAATGGCGTTTGTCACCGCATGAAATATACGAAGTCCCGTTGTCGGGATGGATACGGCCAGGAGGCGTTTCCGCACGTCTTTCCCGCGAAGATGAATGTGCTGATGGCCGGAAAGCGCCCTCCGCGCCAAAATAAACTGCGTATATAAGTAAACGAACACCACAACATCGCTTGCGACCAGCACAAATAACGAAATGAGCACGGCCATATCAATTTCAAAAGAGTACCATTGAAAAAAGATAAACAGACAAAGCACTTGAATGATTTTTTTCAAGACATTCGCAACCGCGATTTTTCCCATTTGCTGCACACCCATAAAATAACCTCTGGCGATGGATGTAAAAGCGACGACTGGAATCAGCCCGATGACAATCCCTTTAATAAACGGGTGATACGTATCGAATACAGGAATGAACGGCAGCGCGATGCTTGCGGCCGCGGTTGAAAACGCGGTAAAAACGGCGGTCATTCTGAAGGCATGCCGGAGCATGCTTTCATGCAGCTTCTGATTGGATTCCGCGATGAATTTTGAAATGGAGATCGGAAGCTCCAGACTGGCGATCACGATAATTAAAAAAATGGTGGGCAGAATGCTCATGTAAAGCCCCATCCCATGCTCGCCAAGCTCCCGCGCCAGTATCATATTCACGACAAATTCCAGACATTCCGCGAAAAAGGCGGCGATGGATAAAAGAATGATCCCTTTCACAAATCGATTCATGGTGTCTCTCCTTGTCTCTCGTTCTTCCATCATCATATGAGACAAGTTCTGAAAATATTTTCGATTTCTCAAAATTGAAAAAAGCATAGCCGGGATATTTTTGATCCCGCTATGCTTACATCGCAAATACGTGTCTGCCGATCCGTTCGATAATTTTTCGGGAACGGATCCAGTGGTCAGATGCCGTTTTCGGATTGTAGAAAAACACCGCGTTCGTTTCTCTGCCCGGATGGTCAAGCGCCTCATTTGCGGCGGCGACGGAATCCTTATCCGGCTTTTGATTAATGCTTCCGTTTGCTACCGGTTCAAATGCATTCCTTTGATAGATCACACCCCGAATGGTATCCGGGAAGCCGTTTTTTTCAGTGCGGTTCAGCACTACGCTGGCTACCGCAACCTTCCCTTTATAAGATTCACCTTTCGCTTCTGCGTGAACGAGACGTGCCAGAAGTTGTCTGTCAGCGCGGGAATACGTTTTTTTCGGCGGCTGATAAGCCGTCTCTTCCGGTTTTGCTTCCTTCTCTTGGTGAGATGACAGCTTTATCGGTTGAATAGAATGCTTATGATCCGTTTTTGAAAGCTTCGGAACCGAGCTTTTTTTATTTAAATCAGCAACCAGTGTGCTGGGTTCTTGCTTTGGCTTCTTCGCAAAAGTAAACAGAGCTTCTGTATGTTCAATTTTTGATGCAGGCATAAAACATAGAAAAAAGACAGCCAAGGCAGCAAATTTTGTCGTCATACGATTTCCTCCTTAAATACTTCACTACCTTAACAAGAGCTGTGCGCAAATTCACGGTTAAAGATTTTCCAGTGCTCCCAATCAGCTTTTATGATGGAAGAAGTTCGTTAACAGCCTTGTTATTGGCAGGAAAACAGCCGTCATTTTCACAACATTAACCAAATAGCAGTAAAAGTATCCATCGGAGGGATTTTACATTTTGTTTACATCTGTTACAGCCAGATGAAATGAGAAACTGAAACCCCAAAAAAGACTCCTCAAGTGCGAGGAGCCGTCAGCTTCTTGGCTGTTCTAAATACTGAAATATAACATCTCCGCCCTGCTGGGCAATACCGCGGAAATGCTTAAAATCTTCCTGCTTCGACAAAACCGCTCGAAATGCAAGAAAATGTTCTTTCTGCACCCTGAATTCTTTGATTTCACCGGTGCGCATTTGGTTGATACGTTCTGAAATTTCCTCAGGCAGCAACGAATACAGCCTCCTTTTCTCGGCTTTTTCCCGAAAAACAATATACCATCTTTCCCCCGCCGGGACAATGATTGAGCGGGCTGATACCCATATCGCTTTACTTCTTAAAGAAAATACTGCAAAATATTTTCAAACAGGATTTATGATAAAGGAGAGGAAGCTCGTGAAAATTGCTAAGGTTGGAAACGTCATTGAATTTAAAAACGGATTAACCGGTATTGTTGAAAAAGTAAATGAAAACTCCGTCATCGTTGATGTAACCATCATGGATAATTATCGTGACCTTGAATTAGATTCCCTCACTGTCGTCAACCATAAGAATTATAAAATCATCAGAGACTCCTATTAAACCCCCCCGAACATCCGAACCATTTACATATCCCGCACAAAAGCTGCCGCCCGGCAGCTTTTTCAAATGAATTCAGATCTCGGTCATTTCTACATAAAAATCACCGGTCTCATCTTTATTGTAAAGATTTGTGACGGATGTATAGTAGTTGGTTATTTTACCGCGGAATTCAAGCCCGCGCTCGGGCGCCTTGATGTCAAATGTTTTTTCATACAAAAGGACGGCAATATCATGATACGTTTCAGAGGTCACCTTCAATACAAATGAAATCATGCGGCCGTTTTTGCCCGCACTTTCTTTACAATCATACATTTTCAGCCTTACACCGTTTAACTCTAACGGCTCCATAACGAACACTCCTTCTTTTTACAGGACATGCTATCATGCTGACCATTCCTTTACAATTGATCCGCTCCGAATGAGAAAAAACAGCGCAGGTCTTTACAAACATACGTTCCCTATTTTATAATGAAACAGACGAGCTGCCATCCAGCACCCGTCACGTAATGAAGCGGCGAGTACACTCCCCCCGGGTTTACTCGTCTTTTTCTTTTCTCCAAATGATCTCTCTTTTCCTTATAGAAGTTCTGTGCAAATATCATGCACCTTTTTGGCGGCGCGGCACAGATGAAAAATACCCCCTCTTAAAAGGCGGGGGTATTTAGGTTATATTCCGAGACCGTACTCCGTCTGAAAATTAACGGTTGTCAATCGTCTCCGGGTACATATCATGATTCATCATCCGATGTTCGGCCATTTTTTCATATTTTGTTCCCGGTCTGCCGTAGTTTGTATACGGGTCAATGGAGATTCCGCCTCTAGGCGTGAATTTGCCCCATACTTCAATGCAGCCGGGGTCCATTAATTCGATCAAATCATTCATGATGATGTTCATGCAGTCCTCGTGGAAGAAAAGGCAGGTCAAAGTCTTGTCCCATAAGTACTTGCTCTAGACATTAATCATGAAGTCACACCAATTTCACACCTTACCAAACGATTGATTTTAACCTTTTTTGGGGACTATTTGTAATCTCTGCGCAGTGAAATTATACCTGTGCTAGCCCGCCATCTACGAACAATTCAACACCCGTCAAGTAACTGCTTTCGTCTGAAGCAAGGAAAGATACAGCGTTTGCTACTTCTTCAGGTGTCCCAACTTTTCCAGCTGGAACAGTATTTCTGCTATTTTCCATTACTTCTTCAAGTGCATCACCAAAAAGCTCATCGTAGGCAGGTGTAAGAATAGCTCCTGGACTAACCACATTTACACGGATTTCAGTACCTTTTAGGTCAAGAATCCAGTTGCGAACTAGTGCTCTTAATGCTGCTTTAGATGCTCCATATACACTAAACGCTGGGTTGCCAATTGATCCAGCAGTAGAGCCCGTTACAATAATAGAACCTGCTTTGTCCGGGAATAGTGATAACGCTTTTTGAACAGTAAAGATGGTTCCTTTAACGTTAATGTCGAACGTTCTATCAACCTGCTCTTCAGTAATTTCACCTAATGGAAGGAAGTTGCCGGTGCCTGCATTAGCAAAAAGAATGTCCAACTTACCTTTTTCCTGCTTTATAATGTCATATAGTTTGTCTAAGTCTTCAAGCTTAGAAATATCACCTTGAACACCGGTTACGTTCTTGCCAATTTGGTTAACAGCTTTATCAAGTTCGTTTTGTCTGCGTCCTGTGATATAAACATATGCACCTTCGTTTACAAATTTTTGTGCTGCAGCAAGACCAATCCCACTTGTTCCACCCGTTACAAGCGCTATTTTACCTTCAAATTTACCCATACTTAACACTCCTTTAGAATTAATTTTATTTTATGTCTAGTACCTTTAAGTACTTGAAGAACAACTTACAAGATATAGTATCCTTCAGTAAGCACATTATCGGAAGTACCCACTTTTTTGTGATATAGTAACTAAAAAGTAATAAATGTGGAATGGAGAGCTTTAGACATGAAAAAATTTAGCTGCGGCTTTGAAGTGACAAAGGAAGTTATTGGCGGAAAATGGAAAGGCCTTGTATTATACTTTTTAATGAATGGACCAAAGAGAACGAGTGAATTAAAGCGCATTATCCCAAATATAACTCAGAAAATGCTGATTCAAACACTTAGAGAGCTTGAAGTCAGTGGACTTGTGAGCAGAAAGATGTATAATCAAGTACCGCCGAAGGTTGAATATTCATCCACTGAACTTGGAGAATCTCTTAAACCTATCTTGCAGGAGCTCTGTCAATGGGGAGGCCATTATGCGGAGCAAGAGTATGCAGAAGGTGAATATGAAATTGTACAACCAGAACAACTAAGTTAGGATTGATGTAGCTGCTGAAGTAAATGCTAAACAACTTCAATACCATCACCTAACAGATGAAGAACAGTCAGAAATAAATGAAGATATTCAATTTTGAAAGTGAAGTTCTAATAAGAAGTGTCATCGATATATTCAGGAGAACTTTGATGAAATTCAAAAAAGAGCTGTTTCAAATGTTAAAGAGAAGGTTCAGAAACTTAGCCAAAAAATAAATGAAGATATTGATAATAATATTTAATGCCTATGATCTCTAGATAGGCATTTTTTCTTTCGGATAAAAAAAGAAAAGACGTACAAATTGTACGCCTTAATCTGCTTCTGTACTATCAATTTTTCACTGCATAAAAGTCACAGTTCAGGTTGCACCTCAGGTCACACTTTTATTGAGCTTAGTGCGGGTCACACTCCGGTCACTTCGGGTCACAGTCGGGTCACAATTCCGCTGAAAATTAGCACTGAATGTTCGGATTTTACTGTGACTCCACTTCGTTTCACACTCCGTATCACACAACGGAATAATTACCGATTATCAATCGTCTCCGGATACATATCATGATTCATCATCCGATGTTCGGCCATTTTTTCATATTTTGTTCCCGGTCTGCCGTAGTTTGTATACGGGTCAATCGAGATTCCGCCTCTTGGCGTGAATTTGCCCCATACTTCGATATAACGCGGATCCATTAATTCGATCAAGTCATTCATGATGATGTTCATGCAGTCCTCGTGGAAATCTCCGTGGTTGCGGAAGCTGAAAAGATACAGCTTCAGCGATTTGCTTTCCACCATTTTTTCGTCCGGAATATAGCTGATGTAGATGGTTGCGAAGTCCGGCTGTCCCGTTTTCGGGCAAAGCGACGTAAATTCCGGGCAGTTGAATTTTACGAAATAATCACGGTTCACGTGTTTATTCGGAAATGATTCCAAAACCTCCGGCGCATATTCAAATAAATAGTTTGTCCCTTGATTCCCCAGGAGCGTAACTCCTTCTAATTCTGATTCTTTTCTTGTCATATAAATCTCCCTTTCTATTAAACTCCCCGTTTATTGCCCCAAAGCAGCGTATGCAGCTGAGGCAGGACTCTGACGAGATTCAGATCCGAATCGGCTGAAACCTTATCAACGAGTGTTTCGTATTTTCCGAGCAGATGTGCGATTAATGCCCGGTCGTCCGTCGTATGGACATTATCGTTTCCGACCTGAAGATAAAACGGGATATTCGGATACCGCTTGTGCACGGTTTTCGCGAATTGCAGATCTTCATCATTAAAAATGACGACCTTTAAGCTGACCGCGTTAAGCCTTTCTGCCGCATCAAGCGAAGACACAATGTGATCGAGCTTTGCAAAATCGGTTGTCATCCCCGAACTTGGCGGCTTCGGTGAAATCGTCAGGTCGTTAATCATTGTGAACCAATCCTGATAGACCGTTCCCTGCGTTTCTAAAGCGGCGCGCACCCCGTGCTCTTTCAGCAGCAGAATCAGCGCGTCAAGCTGCTTTAACAGCGCCGGGTTTCCTCCTGAGATGGTGACATGGGAAAAGGCGTCTCCGCCGATTTCTCTCAGCTCGCGGTAAATGTCTTCCGCCGTCATCCAGCGGATATCTTTTTTGGCTGAGCCGTCCCATGTAAAAGCGGAGTCGCACCAGCTGCAGGAGTAGTCGCAGCCCGCCGTGCGGACAAACATGGTTTTCTGGCCGATAACCATGCCCTCCCCTTGTATCGTCGGTCCGAAAATTTCTAAAACCGGAATTCCTTTAGCCATTCCTATCACCTTTTTTCGGGCGGTATACGCAATAGCTTGTCGGGGTTTCCCTGACAAAAATCTGCACGCAGACCGGCTGATTCTCCAGTGTTTCAAGGTAGGACTGCACCTTATCGTAAATCGTTTTGGCCACGACCTCGGTCGTCGGCAGTGAATATCTGTCATCTTCAGAAAATTCGTCATGGTCATTCAGCAATGTATGGTCATAAGCGCCGTGCACCAATTTCTTCAGCACGCTGAAATTCACGAGAAAGCCTGAATCGTCCAGTTCATCCCCCGCAACTGTAATATTTACTGTATACGTGTGCCCGTGGACTCTGCTGCACGCTCCGGCGCTTTCGCGGGGAATAAAGTGCGCGGCTGAAATGTGCATGTCCTTATTCAACTCAAACGAATAAGGATGCTGAACCTGCGGGTAAATTTGAGAAAGCAATTAGTTCCGCTCTCCTTTCATTTTCATATATTCATCATATCCTTTATTGCGGAGCAGGCATGCCGGGCATTCGCCGCATCCGTCCGCAATGATGCCGTTATAGCAAGTCAGTGTGTTATTCTTTACAAAATCAAGCGCGCCGAGCTCATCAGCAAGTTTCCACGTTTCCGCTTTGTTCAGCCACATAAGCGGCGTATGAATGACGAACGGCTTTTCCATCGCCAAGTTGACGGTGACATTGCAGGATTTGACAAACTCGTCACGGCAGTCCGGGTAGCCGCTGAAATCAGTCTCGCAAACACCGGTGATAATGTGGCGCGCGCCGATTTGATACGCAAGAATAGAAGCAAAGGATAAAAACACGAGGTTTCGTCCCGGCACAAAGGTTGTCGGCAATTCCCCGTCCTTCGCTTCAATTTCGATATCATCTCTTGTCAGCGCATTCGGCGCAAGCTGATTTAAAAGAGACATATCAAGCAAGTGGTTTTTGACACCGAGCTTTTCGGCAATCGATTTTGCCACATCGATTTCTTCTTGGTGACGCTGATTATAATGGAATGTAACGGTTTCCACTTCTTCAAAGTTTTGCAAAGCCCATAATAAACAAGTCGTGCTGTCTTGGCCTCCGCTGAACACCACAACTGCTTTTTCTTTTTTCATGTCTTTCTCTCCCTTATCTATCATTCCATAAAAAAAGCGCCTTTTTCGGAGAAGGCGCCCTAAAAAACATAAAAAAACCGTATCCAAGGATACAGCTCGTCCTTAGTTTTTTATAGAGGGTGTAGCTAGAACCTCTCCCGCATACATACGGATTTTCTTCTTTTTTCACTTTCGCTATCATACCATAATGTTGTTTCCCGTGACAATAAAAAAACAGCCTGAACACTGTGTCAGGCTGCAAAAGCGGGTTTAAGCCCCGCGTTTTTTCCCCGGAAATACCATCAGCACAATCCCGATCAGAACAAATAAAGCAGGCCAGAAAACAGAAACCGGGATGATCGGCTGAGACGTCATCATAAAGCAAAGTGCTGTCAAGGTCAGCACCGCAATCGGGATGAGCAGCGCCTTCTCTTTCCCGCCGAACAGCCACAGCTCAAATAAACCGAATGCCGTTGCAAGCAGGTAAACAGGCCATGTCACACCGGAGTAGGACCAATTGGTTGCCGTTTCAAAGACAAACAAGATCCCCGTAATCAATAAGATGCCGCCCGGTACGAGAAGTCCCGCGTTTTTGACAGGTTTCGGACCGAAAATCGGAATGTGAAAAGCGGCGCCCAGCAAAAGAATGAGAGCGGGCCAGCCGCGTTCGCTGATGACTTCATTTGCATTGGTGAATATGCCGAAAATGCCCGCGGCGCACAGAACCGCCGCAGCAGTCAAAAGCCCTCTTTGCCTTCTGCCGAACAGCCAGGCTTCAAACAGCCCGAACGCAACGGCAAAGAGGTAGACAGGCGATGTCACATTTGCGTATGTCCAATCCGTCAGCGTTTCAAACCATAACAAGCCGCCCGTCACAAGCAAAATGCCGCCCGGAATAAGAAGGCCCGATCTTTTTTTCGGCTGCATAAAGGCAGCGGCGTGAAACAAAAGCGCGGCTGCGATGATCAAAAGCGGCCACAGCCCCGGCATCAGCATACCGGCAAAGCATAGTGCTCCCACGGCAGTCAGGATGAAAGCAGGAATCAATACACCTAACTTCCTCCCGCCGAAATACCACAGCTCAAACAGACCGAGAGCAGGCGCCCATATATAAACAGGCCACGTCACGCCTGAATACGTCCATCCCGTTGCCGTTTCAAAACAAAACAGGCAGCCCAGCACAAGAAACATACCGCCCGGAACGAGCAGTCCCGCCTGGTCAGGCGTTTTTTTCGCAAAAATAAATCCGCCGTGAAACCCTGCGGACATTATAATGAAAAGAAACGGCCACGCCGAACCTGCGGATATATGTATAACTCCCGCCTTCTGTAAAAAAAACGCAATGCCGATACAAATAAAAATAAATCCCAATAATACACGTCGAGCTTTCATCTCTTACTCCTCCCCATCATTTCCCAATTCATTATACAGAAATGTCAGGAAAAAAGAAGGGGAATTCCCAAAAAATACAGACATTTTCCTTATATCCTTATTTTTCTTTCGGGATTTTTTTGCAAATCAATGCGCCGATAAAAGCGAGACTCACATACCCAAACACCGGGTAAACGGTGGAAATCAGCTGTCCGTAGCCGATTTGGCTGATAATGAAAGCAAACGCCAAAATGCCGCCGTAAATATATGTACTTTTTATATGAAGAAAACTGTTTAATTGTTTTTCCAATCCGTATAAATTGCCGATGACCGACGTAAACACTTCCCCGAAAATAATAAACAAATAAATGATATGAAGCGAACGCGAATACGAATAGACAACTTGAGCCATCGGAATGTCAAACTCCAGCACATCCGGCAGCACCGATAATGATAAAAAGCTCGCGGCAAGCACCAGTGTCAACAGAACGCCGCCTAAATAAGCCCCCTTTCTGATCACCTTCTCTGAAGACATTTCGTTCGCAAGCGGCACAAGGACGGCTTGGGCGAGCGATAAATTTAACGCGCCGTAAGAGACGGCGGACAAAAGCCAGTTCCACTTGTCAGGCCATACCCATTCGTCCGCGTTTCTCGTGCTTGTAAATACAAATGAATCAGCTGTCACGATAAAAGAGAAAGAAATTAAAAGCGGTACAACCAATATATTGACGCCGAACACACCTTTAACACCGCTTGTCATGACGGCAAAGCTCAGTACGATCGTCAAAAGGATCCCCGCTTGTGCAGACCATCCAAGCTGTTCATGAAACAGCGCCCCCGCTCCGGACAGCATGACAGAGGTCACTCCCAGCAATATAAACATCATAAACATGTTTACGGCACGGCCGATGGACTGGCCGAATAAATATGTGTTCAATTCCTGATAAGACGCTGCGTGAATCCGTTTGGAAATGATCATGATTTTGGCGCCTAAATATGTAAACATCAGACCGCTTACCACGATACCGAACAGACCGATCCAGCCAAACTTCAGAAAAAACTCAACGATTTCCCGTCCCGTGGCAAAACCGGCTCCTACAACCGTGCCTACGTATACAAATGCAAGCTGACTTGCAGAACCTTTTGTTTGTCCCATTTCACCCTCCGGCTAAGCGCAGATTTGTCCAGGCCTTTATATATGCTTATGAGACAAGTCACCCAAAAAGACGAGCAAATCGTCCTTCCCCGGAGAAAACAGATTCAGCTCTCTCCTCTAAGCAAAAATATTGAAAGAAAAAAAGGGCCGGCGTATACTCTTCATCAAGAAAGGTCAAAGCATTTCATTTCCTTTCTGACTATATTGGTCAAAAATAATCAAACCTCACAAATATCACTTATCATGCTGTAAACATTTATTTTTCGAGGTTTGAAACAAAACACTTGAAAGTCAAAGAAGGTCAAAGTATACTATTAATCAAAGAAGGTCAAAGTTAAGACCTTATTTTCTAATCCATTTGGTCAAAGATGATCAAACATTTTCCAAGGAGGTTTTGGCAAATGCGTTGTCAACATTGTCAGAAAAACGAGGCGACGATTCGCCTGAACATGCAAGTCAATTCCATTCAAAAACAATTCGTTTTATGTGAAACATGTTATACAGAATTAACCCGAAAACCGTCTATGAGCATGGGGCCGCAATCATTCGGATTCCCGTTTGAGCAAGGTTTCGCTCCCAATCAAAATAAACAGCAGGCCGGCCCTGAAAAAGGCCTGCTCGACGAGCTCGCTCAAAACGTCACAAACGGCGCAAAAGCAGGTCTGATTGACCCTGTGATCGGCCGCGATAATGAAGTGGCGCGCGTAATTGAAATTTTGAACCGCCGGAATAAAAACAATCCGGTGCTGATCGGTGAACCGGGCGTCGGTAAAACGGCTATTGCAGAAGGCCTCGCGCTTAAAATCGCTGAAGGCGATGTGCCGAACAAATTGAAAAACAAAGAGCTTTACCTGCTTGACGTCGCTTCTCTCGTCGCCAATACAGGGATCAGAGGCCAGTTTGAAGAAAGAATGAAACAATTAATGAACGAATTAAAAGAACGGAAAAACGTCATCTTGTTCATTGATGAGATTCACCTTCTCGTAGGCGCCGGCTCTGCCGAGGGATCAATGGATGCCGGGAACATCCTGAAACCGGCGCTTGCCAGAGGCGAGCTGCAGGTCATCGGGGCGACAACGCTGAAAGAGTACCGCCAGATTGAAAAAGATGCGGCGCTTGAAAGACGCTTCCAGCCTGTCATGGTTCACGAGCCTACAATAGAACAAGCCATCAGCATTCTGGAAGGCATTAAAGATAAATACGAGAAATACCACGGCGTCACATTCAGCAATGAAGCGATAAACGCCTGTGTTACGCTTTCATCCCGTTACATTCAGGACCGCCGCCTGCCGGATAAAGCGATCGACTTATTAGATGAAGCCGGCTCTAAGGCGAACCTGGAGCTTGATACCGTAAATGAAGAAGATGCGGCTGAGAGACTCAAAGCAATTGACGCGGAGAAAACAAAAGCGCTTCATGAAGAAAATTATGAGCTTGCCGCGAAACTGCGTGATGAAGAAGCGGCTTTGGAAAAGCAGCTGGCGCATGAAACACCGGCCTCTTCACCTGAAATCGGTGCGGAGCATATTCAAGCCATCGTTGAACAGAAAACAGGCATTCCGGTCGGAAAACTCCAGGCTGATGAACAAGTCAAAATGAAGGAACTTGAAGAGCATCTTCATCAGCGTGTCATCGGTCAGGAAAAAGCCGTGAAAAAAGTGGCGAAAGCGGTCAGACGAAGCCGCGCCGGCTTAAAATCCAAAAACAGACCTGTCGGCTCCTTCCTCTTTGTCGGACCGACCGGAGTCGGAAAAACCGAGTTATCAAAGACACTCGCAGATGAACTGTTCGGTACAAAAGATTCCATTATCCGTCTCGATATGAGTGAATACATGGAAAAACACGCCGTATCAAAAATCATCGGTTCACCGCCGGGATATGTCGGACACGATGAAGCCGGTCAATTAACGGAAAAAGTGCGCCGCAATCCGTACAGCATCGTGCTGCTCGATGAGATTGAAAAAGCCCACCCTGATGTCCAGCATATGTTTCTGCAGATTATGGAGGACGGCCGTCTGACAGACAGCCAGGGCAGAACGGTCAGCTTCAAAGATACCGTTTTGATTATGACAAGCAACGCTGGAACCGGCGAAAAACAGGTGAAAGTCGGATTCCAATCTGAAGAGAGCGTCCTGGAAGAACAAACGCTGATTGATTCACTGAGCGCGTTCTTCAAACCGGAGTTTTTAAACCGGTTTGACAGCATTATTGAATTCCAATCCCTGAAAAAAGAACATCTCGTGAAAATCGTCAGCCTGCTTCTCACAGAGCTTGAAGACACATTAAAAGAGCGCGGCATCAGCCTGAGCGTCACCGATGATGCGAAAGAAAAAATCGCTGAAATCGGCTACCACCCCGCTTTCGGAGCACGCCCGCTCAGAAGAACCATCCAAGAATTGATCGAGGACGAAATGACAGATCTCTTATTGGATGACAACGAAATAAAAGCCTTCCATGTCGTAATGGAAGAGGACGGCATCAAAGTCCGGGCACAATAAGAAAAAAGCGGTCCCCTCCTTTCGGGGAGCCGCTTTTTTGTTTCTTTCTCCATGCCGGAAGGGAGAAACTGTGAAGAATTCGGGAACAATTTCTCAATCACCCTAAAGTTCCATGCACTGCCACCGATATTAACCATAGAAAGCTAGTATAAAGGATTTGGTGAAAACTATGGATAAAACATCGATTATCGGTATCATCCTCGCCTTGATTGCTTTAAGCGTGGGCATGGTGCTGAAAGGGGTCAGCTTAAGCGCACTCGCTAACCCGGCAGCTATTCTGATTATTTTGTTCGGTACGATTTCTGCGGTGATCATCGCATTCCCCGGAAAAGAAATCAAAAAAGTGCCTGCCCTTTTTAAAGTGCTGTTTAAAGAAAACAAACAGCTGACAATTGCGCAATTAATTCCTATGTTCTCTCAATGGGCGCAAATCGCCAGACGTGAAGGTCTGCTCGCATTGGAAGCAAGCATTGAAGACGTGGATGACGCATTTTTGAAAAACGGCCTGAGCATGGCGGTTGACGGACAAAGCGCAGAATTTATCAGAGATATTATGACTGAGGAAGTTGAAGCGATGGAAGACAGACACCAGGCCGGCGCAGCCATCTTTACACAAGCCGGCACATATGCGCCGACACTCGGCGTTTTGGGTGCGGTCATCGGCCTTATCGCCGCTCTTTCCAACATGAACAACACCGAGGCGCTCGGACATGCCATCAGTGCGGCGTTTGTCGCCACCCTTCTCGGGATTTTCACAGGATATGTACTATGGCATCCCTTCGCCAACAAACTGAAACGCAAATCAAAGCAGGAAGTCAAACTGCGTGAAATCATGATCGAAGGCGTTCTGTCAGTGCTTGAAGGACAGGCTCCGAAAGTGATCGAACAAAAACTTCTCATGTATCTTCCTGCGAATGAACGCGCAAAAGTCGCTGAACAAGAAGGAGAGGCAAACAATGGCGAGAAAAAAGAAGAAGAAGCATGATGACGAGCATGTGGATGAGTCTTGGCTGATCCCGTACGCGGATTTGCTCACCCTTCTTTTGGCTCTGTTCATTGTATTGTTCGCCATGAGCTCGGTCGATGCGGCGAAATTCCAAATGCTGTCTAAATCATTTAACGCCGTGTTTACCGGAGGCACGGGTGTTCTTGAATATTCAAGCCTCACCCCTCCTGAAAACGAAAAAGACGGCGTTGATCAGTTAAAAAAAGACAAGGAAAAAGATAAAGAACAGAAAAAGAAAGAAAGAGAAGCAGCCGACCGCGAAGAACTTGAAGGCGTGCAAAAGCAAGTCAATCAATTTATAAAAAATAAAAAGCTTGAAACTCAGCTTGAAACAAAGCTGACTAAAGAAGGACTCTTAATTACGATTAAAGACAGTATCTTTTTTGATTCCGGACGGGCGGATATCCGTCAGGAAGATATTCCGCTTGCCAAGGAAATCTCGAATCTCCTTGTGCTGAATCCGCCGAGGAACATTATCATCAGCGGACATACGGACAATGTACCGATTAAAAACTCACAATATCAATCTAACTGGCATTTAAGCGTCATGCGGGCCGTCAACTTCATGGCTATTCTGACAGAAAACCCGAAACTTGACGCAAAAGTTTTCAGCGCCAAAGGTTTCGGAGAGTATAAACCGGCCGTGTCGAACAAAACCGCTGAAGGGCGCAGCAAAAACAGGCGCGTCGAGGTATTGATACAGCCTAGAAACGCCGCGACTGACCAAAATCAGTAATATAAAAAAGGAAGCCTTTCAAATGGCTTCCTTTTTTATTTCTGATGAAAATATTTAGCGTTTAATCCCACTCTTTTCAGCATTTCCGTACACATTTCTATCTCTTCATCACTCAGCACACTGATCATTTCTTTAATTTCTTCAGCATGATCAGGGAAAATATCGTCCAAAAGACGGATTCCCTTTTCAGAAATCTGTGCGAAAGTCACTCTCCTGTCAGTCGGCGAGGCTTTTCTGATGAGAAGTTCTTTTTTCTCTAATTTGTCAACAACGTATGTAATACTTCCGCTCGCTAATAAAATTTTGTCGCCGATCTGCTGAAGCGGCTGGTTGCCTTTGTGGTACAGCAGCTCAAGCACCGCAAATTCCGTCGGGTTCAGGCCGTGCTTATGAATATGTTTATTCATATGGTCGTTAATAGATCGGTACGCACGTGACAGTACAATAAATAATTTCAATGAGTTTTCTGTTTTATCCGTCATACATTCAATCATCCTTTTACAAAAGAAACCGTTACAGAGAAACATTAATAAACAAAATGAAAAATGTCAACAAAAATGTTTCCAAAATTTCTCTTCTTTTTGTCTGACCTTAATAAAATAATTTGTTTTTCTATCATTTTGGTTATTTTTTCTTATTAAAGAAGTATAAAAATGATATAATACCTCTATTCAAGTGTAATGTTGGAGCGATGCAGAGTGAATACATTTAAAGGTGCCCGGGGAAAGATCAAGCTTTATCTCATATTGGTGATCATCCCGGCACTTATTATCAGCTTTTTCATTTATGAAAAAGAAAAGCAGAAAATAGCCGATAAACACATACAGGAAGCCAGTATGATGCTCAACCTTCACCGCAATAAGCTCAATTATTTAATCGGTGAAACAAAAGCCCGGATGACAACACTTGCGATCGCTGTCGATAAGCCTGTCAATGAAGAAAAGATCATTGACATTCTTGATCAGGCTTTTGAGGATGAACCCAGATTCAGCGGTCTGTATATGCTGAATTCCAAAGGTGATGTCATCGCAAGCACGACTGATCTGAAATCAAAGGTGAATTTGGCCGACAGACCGTATTTTACGAAGGCGAAAAAGACGAAAAAAACGGTCATCACAAATGACTACTCCAGCAGAATTACAGGCCAGCGCATCTTCACGATCTGCGTGCCGGTGTTAGACGCAAAACGGGAAGTCACGGATTATTTAGTAGCCGCCATACAAGTCGATTATTTGAGAAATATGATCAATATGCTGAGCCCTGACGTTTATGTCAAGGCAACCAATCAGAATAAAGTGATATTTGCCAGCGGACGGGCTGATCAATCAGAAGGTGTGAAACCGGTCAGCGGCTATCTGGATGATATTAATTGGAATATCAATGTTTATCCGAAACCGGTTGAGCTGAACGAGCTGACCAAAAGCGTGCTGCTGCCGATGTCCAGTATTGCCGTGCTGCTGAATATTCTGTTCATCCTCGTTCAATATTATCTGCTTAAGCGCAAGACCCAGCTGGAGCGCGCTCAAAATGAAGCGCAGAAATTGGAGCTGATCGGAACGCTTGCCGCCAGCACCGCCCATGAAATCCGCAACCCGCTTACAGGGATCAGCGGCTTCATTCAGCTTTTGCAGAAAAAATACAAATCGGAGGAAGATCAGCTGTATTTCTCAATTATTGAGCAGGAGATTAAACGGATCAATCAGATTGTCAGTGAGTTTTTAGTGCTTGGAAAACCCACTGCTGAACGGTTGGAAGTGAACTCGCTGCAGGATATTCTTGATGAGATTATGCCGATTATTTATTCTGAAGGGAATCTGTATAATGTGGAAGTGAATGTGGAGATTCTCGTCAATCGGCCGCTCAAGGTCAACTGCACGAAAGACCATATTAAACAGGTGATTTTAAATGTCGCGAAAAACGCGCTGGAATCCATGCAGGAAGGCGGCCGGCTGTCCATCTATTTAGAAGCACGCGATCATAAAGCAGTCATTAAGGTGGCCGACAACGGAATGGGCATTTCTGAAGATATGCTTGAGCACATTTTTCTTCCGTTTGTAACGTCAAAGGAAAAAGGCACCGGCCTCGGCCTTGTCGTATGTAAACGAATCATGCTGATGTACGGCGGTTCGATTGACATTCAAAGCGAAGTCGATAAGGGCACAGAGGTCACCATTGCCCTCCCTGCCGCTTCTCGATGAAAAAACACCCTGTATCGGGGTGTTTTTTACTTAAGAAGAATATGTGTAAGAGGATATACCAGAGGAACGGCATCATAGCCGGCAGATAGTACGAGGCGCTTCGTGAGCCGTGCCAGCGGAAAAATCTGCTGACTGTACGCGGTCATCTTTCGGATGCGGCGCTTGATCAGGAAGCGCATTCAGTCTTCGTTATCTGTTTTATCATCAATCATTTGTTTGCTTCATATGCAGGCATGACGTCACCGCGGGAGAACAAGCCTATTTTCTTCACAAGGCCCTGTATTCCTTGGTGATGTGTACGATCACGGTTTACCAGCTGCTGATACGCGTTCATCAGACAGTCCAGTTCCTGGCTGTGCCTGATCGTGTCATATCCTGTAAACCCTTGCCTGTTAGCCGCATCTATCATCATTTTTCTTTTTTTATCAATAGATACAAGCAATTTTTCTTGTTCAGAATAACTGCCCATTCACTTCACCCCTCACCGCTAAAAGAATAGGAAACAAGTTTGATTGGGTTATTGAGCATTATTACAGATTATACTTTATTTGTAAACATTTTTTTACTAAATAACTTATTTTTTCATTTCATATTGGAATCTTTGCATGAATACGAGAATAATACCCATTCGGGTAATGATATAAACAGAATGCGGCATATTCAGGAATTAAAAAACAGCCACAGCTGACTTTATATTACAATAAAAAACCTCTCATGCCGGTGGGTGCATGAGAGGTTCGGGCGTCTATCAGTTTTGCACACTTTCATTTTCGTAAATCGGCACCCAGCCCTCAGTCGTCACAAAGATTCGGATTGCGACGACCCGGCGGTCTTCCTGAAGCGTAAAGTAGTGGCGGATGTTCTCCGGAACTGAAATCAAATCTCCCGGATTTAAACGGACGTCGAAAAATGTGCCGTCTTTGCCTTGAATGACGAAGATGCCGTGTCCGCTGACGATAAAGCGGACTTCATCATCCGTGTGGTGATGTTCTCTTTGGAAATTTTTTAATAATTCATCAAGATTCGGCGTGGTATCTGATAAAGAAATGACATCCTGAGACTGATATCCGCGCCGGGCTGAAATGTCCTGAATCTCCGTGTCAAACGCCGCGAGAATCCGTTCTTTTTCATCTTCAGTTAGATCGTATTTTTCCGAAAGCTCAGACGGAAGTTTTTCAATGTTCCACTGCTCATAGATCACCTCTTGCTCGTCTAAGAAGCGTGCTACTTCTTCCTGATGTTCAATGATCGTATTCTTTTCGTCATGAATTCTGATGGTCGCCATTTTCTATTCCTCCTTTTATTTTACCAGCTGCGGACGAAGTGCCAGAAGCTTGAGGTGACAGCTGAATAAAAATTCATAGGCTTCCAGCACCCTTTTCGCTTCAAATGCGGTCCGCCCCCATGCCGTAATGCCGTGATTGCGGATTAACACCGCGCCTGATCCGGCGTCCGCATGGTGCGCGAAATTTTCGGCCAATGCCGGGATGTGCGCCGGATTGTCAATGATCGGAACGGTCACGGACGCGTTTTCCTCCCATAATCCGAGCGCCTTAATCATCTCCTGCCCCTGAAAAGTGATTTGTTTTTCATCCCCGTAAAGCTCTGAGATGACATTATTATTGACGGTATGGACATGCAGACAGCAGCCGGCGTCTGTCTTTTGGTATAAGTAAGTATGGAGAAGCGTTTCCGCTGAGGGTTTTAAAGAATGGCCGGTCTCAGCGGGCTTCCCGTTCTCATCGATTAAGAGAAAATCTTCGTCTGTTTCTTTTCGTTTGTCTTTTCCGCTCGCCGTAACGAGAAAAGTCAGCGGCCCGTCGGATACTTTGATGGAAAGATTCCCGCTCGTTGCCGGGAACCAGTCTCTTTCGGCCAGCTCGCGCTTTACCTCAGCAAGTTCGCGCCAGCGTTCTTCTTTTGCAGCCATGCCTGCACCTCCCCGATGTTTTCAATGCCTGTTTTCACCTCATGAAAATCTTGAAAAGGCAGATGCCGGAGGCCGAGTTCTTTGCATTCAGTCAAAAGATAATCTCTCGCAAAACACATATCGGATAACTTTGCAGCCTCGACATCCGTGACCGAATCACCGATCATAACGAGAAATTTCTGCTGATCGGATAGCTTCCGGATGACTGACGGTTTGCAGCAGCCGCATTGATTGGTACAGTCTCCGTCACAGGCATGCGGCCAGTCTATATGAATATATTCATTGTCAAAGGATGCATGATTGCAGAAAATCCGCTCCTTTTCTACGATCCCTTCCAAAAGCGGATGCACAAAAAAGTCCATTCCTCCGCTTACGATATAAAACGGGAGGTCGTTTGAGCGGACAAACGAGACAAAATCCAAAAAGCCGTCCCGTATTTTCGCATCCTTCAGGATAAAGCCGGTCAGTTCTTCTTTTAAGCTGCTCGGCAGCAGTCCGAACATCCGGCCGACTCCTTCTTGGATTGATATGCTTTTAGACAGAACACCGTCTTTTAATTCAAGCCACTCAGGAGGTGCGAATTCTTTCATCATGCTGACAATGTTGTCGTTCATGGTGACCGTTCCGTCGAAATCACAAATAATCAGCGGTGTGCGGGTCATACGGCTTCCACCCTTCCCCATTTGTCTAATGCGAGCTGAAGATCTTTGCACGACGCGGCTTTTTCTTCAATCGGCTGCGCTTCAAGCACCGCATCAATGACGGCGCGGAACGCTTTTCCGCCACCCTCGGCTCCTTTCGGGTGGCCGTGAATGCCTCCGCCGGCATTGATGATGTGATCGATGCCGAAATCGCGCATCAATAATGGCACCATACCGGGATGAATGCCTGCTGACGGGACGGCAAACGACGGATGAAAGACATCGTCTTTTACACATTCATCATGGATTGCAAGCGCGGACTCCTTCGGAAGAGCAACGGTTCCGTAAGGTGACGGAAATAAGCTGAAATCAGCGCCGCAATAGCGGTTCAGCTTGCCGAGCAAAAGCGCATGCGACAAGCCGTAAACGGGAGATGATGTGAACGCGCCGCTGACTGCCGGATGCGCCATGATCGGAAGCGGGATTTCCCTGTCTTCAGCAAGGCTCTGCATCACATCTAAACCGTAAGCGAACACATTCAATAAAAGCGCGTCCGCCCCGAGTTCTGCCGCGCGCCTCGCTTTATCCCGCAATTCAGCGGTCCTTCCCGTAAGGTTTACGGCATACAGCGTTTTATGCCCCGTCTCCTCCCGGGTTTCCTTCAGGACTTGTTTTCCTTCGATAATGCGGGTTTCAAACGGAGCCAGTTCATTTTCAAAGAAAATTTCGTCATCTTTAATAAGATCCACGCCGCCGAGCGCCTGCTGTCTGAGCTGTTCTTTAATGTCGGCGAGATCCCGTCCGATCACGCCTTTAAATATGCTCATCAGAAGCGGTCTTTCAAATTCGCCCAGCAGTTTGCGGATGCCGTATATACCGAATTTCGGCCCGGGAAGGGAGCGTTTAAACCCTTCAGAAAATTCAAGATCAGTCAATTTTATTTTTCCGTCCAGTGACAGCTTTCCGAATACCGTCGTCAGGACGGCCGGAATATCTCTTGAAAAGTTCGCCTCGGGATAGGCGATGGTGATGACGGATTGTGTTTCGTTTTCTGAGGTTCCTTCTTTCTCCTCAACTTTTACGACCCGCCCTTTATGTTTTCTGAGCTGTTCCTGCTTCACCAGGGGCAGGTCAGTCCAGGAGCCTACCGTCAGCCCCGCCGCAATCTGTTCCGCCCGCTTTTCACTGTCCGTTGTGTCTGTCAGAAGATATGTTGCCAATACTTCGCTCATGCGTGAACGCCTCTCTTTCTTTCGCAAAACATAAAAAAACCTCTTCCGTATGAGCAGAAAGAGGCTTCGTGTTATGTCCGAATCTTATCTCTCAGCTCCTGCTGCAAGAATTAGCACCGTGCTTTATCAGTCGGTTGCCGGGCTTCATCGGGCTCGTCCCTCTGCCTGCTCTTGATAAGAATAATGATTTTATAAAGTATTTTGAATTATCGCATTGTTATCCTGATATGTCAATGCTTTTTCGGGTGAAAAGATTCAGTTTCCCGATCCGTTCCGCAGCTTCTTTAAGTCTTTCTTCACTTGTCAGAAGACCGACTCTTATATAGCCTTCCCCCCATTTTCCGAACCCGTTTCCGGCAGCGACCGCGACATCCGCTTTCTCGAGCAGCAAGTCTGAAAACGACTGTGACGTATAACCGTCAGGCACAGGGAGCCATGCAAAAAAGGAGCCCGCCGGAGCCGTCACATCCCAGCCGATATCGCGGCAGGCTTCAATCCATGCATTGCGTCTCGATTCATATCTGTCATTTTGCGCTGCGACGCATGCCTGATCCGCTAAAAGAGCGGCTGCCGCCGCCTGCTGCGCCGCGGGAAACAAACTGACAAACATATGATCCTGATAAAGGTTGATCGCTTCGATGACAGAAGCGTTTCCGACGGCAAATCCGACCCGCCAGCCCGCCATATTATAGGTTTTAGACAAGGTATAGATTTCGATTCCCGTCTCTTTTGCGCCTTCGGTCTGCAAAAAGCTCAGCGGTTTATGCCCGTCAAAACCGACGGCTCCGTACGCGAAATCATGAACGACACAAATGCCGTTTTGTTCCGCAAAACCGACCGTCTCCTCGAAAAACGCCTCTGTCGCCACAGCGCCGGTCGGATTATTCGGATAATTGAGATACAGCAGCTTCGCCTCGCTCCGCACCTTTTCAGGAATTACGCTGTAATCAGGGAGAAACCCTCTTACCTCCGTCAGCGGCATCATTTCCATTTTCGCTTTCGCAAGGGCGACGCCTGACCAGTAATCAGGATATCCGGGATCAGGCACCAGAATGGTATCTCCAGGGTTTAAAAGACATTGCGGAAGCTCAACAAGTCCCGCCTTGCCTCCGAACAGCACAGCGACTTCCGTTTCCGGATCAAGCGTGACCCCGTACTCCCTTTCATAAAATGCAGCGGCTGCTTTTTTGAAGCTGTAAGCGCCCCGGAATGATGAGTATTTATGATTTTCCGGCCTTTCGACGGCGCGCTTCATTTCTTCAACGATATGCTGAGGCGTCGGCTGATCAGGGTTTCCCTGCCCTAAATTGATGACGTCTCTGCCTTCTTTCAGCTTTTGATTCACTTTTTGCACCAATGATGCGAAAAATTGTTCCGGCAGCTGTTTGAGTACATCTGAGATTTCAAAGTTCATATTTTTCACCTTCTAAAAATGTCTTGAAATGATAGTCCATCATCATATATGGTTAAATAAAAAAAGTAAAGAGAAACTTGAGGTGTTAAAAAATGAAATGGACCGTTTCCTGTTTGCAATTTGATATTTCATACGGAAATCCTTCAGAAAACTTTAAAAAAGCAGAATCTTTGATTGAGCAAGAAAGCCGCCATGCGGATGTAATCGTGCTTCCTGAGTTGTGGACGACCGGCTATGATCTCACACGGCTAGATCAGCTGGCGGATGAAAACGGCAAAGTTTCGGAACAATGGCTTAAAGAAACGGCAAAAACATACAACGTACACCTCGTTGCCGGATCTTTTGCGGTCAAAGAAGGCGAAAATGTCTATAACACCATGTACATCGCCGATAACAGCGGACAGATCGTGAAGCGGTATCAGAAAGCACATCTGTTTCAGCTGATGGATGAACACCTTTACTTGTCAGCAGGAAACAGTGACGGTTCCTTTGAGCTTGACGGTGTCAAGTGCGCCGGGCTGATCTGCTATGATATCCGTTTCCCCGAATGGATCAGAAAGCATACGTCCCAGGGCGCGAATGTCCTGTTTATCTCTGCTGAATGGCCTCTGCCCCGCCTTGATCATTGGCGAAGCCTGCTTATCGCCAGAGCAATTGAAAACCAATGTTTTGTTGCAGCCTCTAACTGCACGGGGTCCAATCCCGATAATGAATTTGCCGGCCACAGCCTGATTATTGACCCGTGGGGCCGGATTTTAGCCGAAGGAGACCGGACGGAAGGCGCAGTCCGGGCGGAAATCGATGTGTCAGAAAGCGCGGCCGTCCGCGGAACCATTCCGGTTTTCCAAGACTTGCGGCGTGATTTATATTAATTTTCAAAAAAACGTTGACAAGAATATCCGGCACCTGCTAATATTTTCATCAACTGATTAATCCGAATTGTGATACAAATCAATATTTTTTTCTCTTATCGAGAGTTGGGCGAGGGATTGGCCTTTTGACCCCAACAGCAACCGACCGTAATTCCATTGTGAAATGGGGCGCGTACATTTTGCGCCGAGACGATTGTCTCATAAGGCACGGTGCTAATTCCATCAGATGTTATCTGAGAGATAAGAGGCGGACTGCACTGTTTCAGCCTCCTTCTCTTTCAGAGAAGGAGGCTTTTTTTGGGGCGTATTCTCCGTCACGCTCTCTTACTGCCACTACATAATTGGAGGGTAAATCCATGTCAGCAACTAAAACAAGTCTTTATGAACAATTAACAGAAAGCTCCGCCGCCGCGTTAGCCGTCAAGCTCGGCTTATTCCAAAGCAAAAGCACTCTGACATGCCGTGAAATCGGCGACGGCAATTTAAATTACGTCTTTCATGTTTACGATAAAGAAAACAAAAAAGGACTGATTATTAAACAGGCAATCCCTTACGCGAAAGTCGTCGGTGAAAGCTGGCCGCTTACAATTGACCGGGCGAGAATCGAAAGCAGCGCCCTCATCCGCCAGGGCGAACACGTGCCGCACCTCGTTCCGGCCGTTTACTATTCCGATACTGAAATGGCCGTCACGGTAATGGAAGACCTCTCCCATTTGCGGATTTCAAGAAAAGGGCTGCTGGAAGGGCAGCATTATCCGAACTTATCGGTTCATATCGGTGAATTTTTAGGGAAAACGCTTTTTTACTCATCCGATTATGCGCTTGATGCGAAAGTAAAGCAGCAGCTCGCAAAGCAGTTTACAAATCCTGAGCTTTGCAATATTACAGAAAGGCTTGTGTTTACAGAACCGTTTCTCGACCATGAGACAAACGATTTTGAAGAGGAGCTGCGCCCATACGCAGAAAAAGTTTGGAACAATTCACGCCTGAAAGAAGGCGCTGACGAATTGAAAGCCATCTTTCTGAATTCCGCGGAAACATTGGTTCACGGTGATCTGCACACGGGAAGCATCTTCGCCGATGAACATGAAACAAAGGTGATTGATCCCGAGTTTGCTTTCTTCGGACCGATCGGGTTTGACATCGGCCAATTTATCGCCAATCTGCTGTTAAACGCCCTCAGCCGCGACGGTGACGACAGACAGCCGTTATATGACCATACTGCCGCCGTATGGGATACATTTGTGAAAACATTCAGTGAAGCATGGGAGAAAGACTGCTTGCCTTCCCGCAGACACCTGCTGGAAGACACACTGAAAAACGCATTTGAGGAAGCGGTCGGTTTTGCGGGATGCGAATTGATCCGGCGCACGATCGGACTCGCCCATGTGGCTGACTTAGATGAAATCACTCCGTTTGACAAACGAATCGAACGGAAGAAGCTGGCGCTTGACATCGGCGCCTATTATATCGAAAACAGAAAAAAACTGAAGCATATCACCGAGGTTCTGGACCAATTTAAGCTCCGTGTAAAGGAATGATGCAGCATGACCAATGAATTTGCCATCCCCCGTTCTGTGGAATGGAAAGAAACCTACATCCGCATTTTAAATCAGCAAAAGCTTCCCGACGTCACTGAATATGCGGAACTTGAAACAAAGGAAGATGTATTCGACGCGATTGTCACGCTGAAAGTAAGGGGCGCCCCGGCCATCGGTATAACCGCAGCGTTCGGACTCGCGCTCTCCGCCAAGTCATTTGAAGCCCGCGACCTTTCAGATTTCCGACGTCAATTCGCGGATGTCAAAGCGTATTTAAACAGTTCGAGGCCCACTGCCGTCAACCTTGCGTGGGCGCTTGACAGACTTACGGATTCGATCAGGGATGCGATCTCAATCAATGAAGCGAAGACAACGCTCGTTCATGAAGCCATTCAAATTCAGATTGAGGATGAAGAAACATGCCGAATGATCGGCCAAAATGCTCTGCACCTTTTTAATAAAGGCGATCAGATCATGACCATCTGCAATGCGGGCTCGATTGCCACAAGCCGGTACGGTACGGCGCTTGCTCCCTTTTACTTAGCGAAACAAAAAGACCTCGGCCTTCATATCTACGCATGTGAAACAAGACCCGTTCTTCAAGGATCACGGCTGACGGCGTGGGAGCTGATGCAGGGCGGAATTGATGTCACGCTCATTACGGACAGCATGGCCGCCCATACAATGAAGGAAAAACATATTTCTGCGGTCATTGTCGGCGCTGACAGAATTGCAAAAAACGGTGATACGGCCAACAAAATCGGAACGTACGGCCTCGCTATTTTGGCAAACGCCTTTCAAATTCCGTTTTTTGTGGCCGCACCGCTTTCGACATTTGACTTGCAGATTGAAAACGGCGATCAGATTCCGATTGAAGAAAGAGATCCGGATGAAGTCAGACAGATCTCCGGCATACGCACCGCTCCCGAGGATGTTCCGGTCTTCAATCCGGCCTTTGACATCACACCGGGCAGCCTGATTTCCGGCATAATAACCGAGAAAGGAATTGTGACCGGTTCTTACACGGAAGAAATTGAACAATTATTCGCTGACTGCCAGCTGAGCTGAAAAACCGCTGATGATATTGCCTCAGGCAATGTCAGCGGTTTTTTTGTCTGCACAATGTAATCACTTCATCTTTTTGGGCGGCTGTAATGAGATGCATTTTAAAAAACAGCTCTGCATAACCGGCTATCTTTTGCGGACGGCTCATTTTCATCAGGCTTCGTCCTCCTTTTTCATCAGGGCAACTTTTTTCACTTAATAAAATGATATGTCGGACGCGAAAAAACGGAACGTGCCATACGCTTTATTTTTCTTTATAGGATATTTGTTCGATGTTCAGCAGCACCGCTTTTACATCCGTCTTCGTGCCTGCGTATCCCGTTAAGGCGCTGTTTTTGCCGATTACCCGATGGCACGGGATCAAAATCGGCAGCCGGTTTCGTTTATTGGCTTGTCCGATGGCGCGCACCGCTTTCGGTTTTCCGATCGCTTCAGCCATATCGCCGTAGCTTCGGGATTCCCCGTAAGGAATCATCGTCAGCGCGTTCCACACCCTTTCCTGAAAGGGTGTGCCTTTTTGTCTCAGAGGCAGAGAGAATTGCTTTCTTTCTCCTGAAAAATATGATGCCAACTGCTGTTTCGCCTCCGACAGCAAAGCGGTTTCGCACGGCTTTACGCCGGGCGCGTCTTTCCGCCATTCCTCAAAATCTTCCCCGGTGAGAAACAGGCCGGTAATAAAGCTCTCTTCCTCTGTTACGATGACGGTTCCAAACGGCGCTCTTACACTTGTAAAACAGATCATTCCCCGCTCCTTCTTTCTTCCGTATTCTGCCGGATCGGAAGCGTCAAATGAAAAACGGTGCCCTTCCCTTCTTCACTTTCCACATGAATGCGGCCCTGATGCTCTTCGATGATTTTATAACTGACCATGAGGCCGAGGCCCGTTCCCCTGTCTTTTGTCGTGTAAAATGGTTCACCCAGACGTTTTAATTTGTCTTCGGAAATGCCCGTTCCTTCATCTTGAATAGAAATCAAAATGTGGTCTTGATCAGAAGACTGAATGGTCACGTAGATATTGCCGCCGCCCGGCATGACTTCAATGGCGTTTTTTAAAATATTGATAAACACCTGTTTTAATTGATTCGGTTCACAGTAAATCGGCGGGATGTTTCCGGTCAGGTTCAGATGGATCTGCACATTGACAAGATTGGCCTGGGCATTCAAAAGATCAGCCGTGTCTTTCATAATCTGCGTCACGTCTTTTTCTTCATATAGTATCGCTTGGGGTTTCGCTAAAATTAAAAATTCAGTGATGATAGACTCGATGCGTTTTAATTCTGAGGTAATGACGTTAAAGTACAGAGAATATTCGCCTTCAATGCTTCCTTGAAGAAGCTGAATGAACCCTTTCAGCGCCGTCATCGGGTTTCTGATTTCGTGGGCGATGCCCGCCGCCAGCTCCCCTACAACATGAAGAGTATC
This sequence comes from Bacillus sp. A1, assembly GCF_042296235.1. Taxonomy (NCBI): domain Bacteria; kingdom Bacillati; phylum Bacillota; class Bacilli; order Caryophanales; family Bacillaceae; genus Bacillus; species Bacillus sp. A1. The sequence continues at coordinate 1,358,072 of NZ_CP141181.1, read as the reverse complement.
GGATTTCCGCAGCCTCTCTTCAAGCTCTTTGGCCTCTGTGACATCTTTAAAGATGGCCAGATTCATATTTTGAATGATATTTCTTTTGAAGGAGAATTCCAGTTTGCGGCTGTCGCTGCTGCTTAACAGGAAGGGGATTTCATTATCCATTCCTTCTAAATCAATCTTTCTGGCGGGAACACCCGCGTTTTCAATATCAAATAAAGAAAGAATATCCGGAACGGTGTACGCTCTCAGCTCCTCATCCGGCATACCGAGTATACGGCTTGCGAGAGGATTCGCGTCAATAATGCGGAATTGGTTGTCAAATAAGACCTTGCCGTCCATTGAGCCGTTGAATACTTTTCTGAATTTCAGCTCGCTTTCCCGCAATTCTTTTTCCATGCGCTTACGATCGCTGACATTTCTTAAAATGGTTAAATGCTGACCTTCAAGTATGGTTCGTTTTGATGTGAATTCCAGCTCTTTAAATTGGCCGTTTGCCATCTGAAACAGCATTTCTTCACGGATTTCCCCGTATTTTTCATATTTCTTCTTAATCTGCTTGTATTTTTTCTGCGGATCAACGATAAACGTACATAAATTCGTCTCCACCAGCTTATCCATCGGCAGTTCGAAAATGCGGCACGCCGATTCGTTTGCTTTGGCAATCTTTCCGTCATCAGACCAAATGACAATCGCGTCCATGGCGTTTTCAAAAATTTCGCGGAATCGCTCTTCGCTTTTAAAGAGTTTCAATTCCATCAGCCGTTTCTCTGTTATGTCTCTCATAATGGACATGTAGAACCCGCTGATTAAGTTGGACGTAATCGTAAATTCAAACAGCTTCTCTTCGCCGGACCGAAGCTTGACGGGCAGTTCTCCTTTGGCGTTTCCTTTTCTGCGGAGGGTTTCCCAGATTTCTTTCAGATGCTTTTTGTTTTCTCCGTCGGTAAAATGGCGGAGCGACAGATGGGACAATTCATTCTGGCCGATCTCAAAGCTTTTGCAAAAAGAGAGGTTCGCATCAATAAACCCGCCGTCCTTATCAAACAGCACGATGCCGTCGACAGCCCTGTCAAACAAATCTTTAAACAGCTGCTCGTTCATGGAGAATTCGCGCTCTAATATTTTTTTAGAGGAGATATCCCTCATCACCACAAAAAAATAATCCTCCCCAATTCCGTCTCTGGCGAGGAATTCAATGTATTTCGTCGCGCCGCTGTCAAGCTTAATCGGCACCTCTTTCCACAGATGGCCTTTTTTTAAAAACTTTTTCACGGCCTTATTCAGTTCTTCCTGAGGCACGGAATATAAAAAATCCAGGACGGAGCGGTTAATGAGGTTCTCTGCCTCAATCTGCATCATCCGGGCCGCAGCCTCGTTCGCCTGGACGATTTTCATTTCCTTACGGCATATAAAAATGGCATCAAGCGTGTTATTCATAATCATGTGATACCGGTTCAAATCACTCTTCAGGCGGTCATTTTCCTCTTTCATCCGCTTCAGCTGCTCTTTCAGCGACTCGTTTGTTTGCAAATCCAGAGTTTCAGCCATTCAGTACACTCCTTCTTCAAAAACCTATCCTTCAATATTTCTACAAAATACCTCATCTTCCTTCATTCGCCCTATACATTTCAGAAAATTTCAATGATATGACAAGTTAAAGTCTTTTTCTACGATCCTTACCTCCCCGTTACATCATCCTAACAATCCCTTTTGTCCTCCTTCAATTTTTTGTTTTTTATTTTAAAATGAACACCAACAGGAAATAATCATGCAGTGGATGATTTTTGAAGAGAAGGTGATGCTATGACAAAATCGCGAGACAGTTACTTTGACAACGCCAAGTTTATCTTGATTTTTCTGGTGGTGTTCGGCCATATCCTCCGGTCATTTATTAACGGAAATGAGTTTATGCTCCATCTCTACAAATTCATTTATACTTTTCATATGCCGGCCTTTATCCTGGTTTCCGGCTATTTCGCAAAAAACTTTAAGCGGACAGGTTATGTGAAGAAGCTGGCTGTGAAGCTGATTATTCCGTACCTGATTTTTCAGGGCATTTACTCAGTTTTTTACTATTTGATTCAGGATGAAAGCATGGCAAGCGTCAATCCGATTGATCCGCAGTGGTCTCTCTGGTTTTTAGTCAGCTTATTCTTTTGGAATCTGCTGCTTTATCCCTTTACGAAGCTGCCGAAAATGTGGGCGCTTGGGGCGAGCTGCGGGCTTGCCGTCATGATCGGGTATCTTGATTTTATCAGCAGCACGCTGAGTCTTTCACGGACGTTTGTTTTTCTTCCGATGTTTCTCGTCGGGTTTTATTTAAAGAAACAGCACTTTGATTTGCTTCGGGCTAAAAGAGGCAGGCAGATTGCCGCGGGCGTGCTGGGGATTGTTTTCCTGTTATGCTGGTGCATTGACTTTGATTACTCGTGGCTGTTCGGATCGGAGCCTTATTCCACATTCGGCACAGTGTCGCTGTTGAGCGGTCTGTCGCGCATCGGCTGGTATGTTTTGGCCTTTGCCGCCACTTTCAGCTTTTTGGCGCTCGTTCCGCAAAAGCGTTATTTCTTTACGAAATGGGGGACGAGAACGTTTTACGTATATCTGCTGCATGGATTCATTATAAAAACGCTGCGGCAGATCGGGCTTGAAGATCACTTGTCTGATTATCAGAATTTAGTCATACTCTTAATGTTAACGGCCGCTCTTACGTCCATTCTCTCCAGCAATGCGGTGAAAACGGCCGCACAGCCGTTTATTGAGCTGCGGATAACCGGCTTGCTTGAAGCGGTGAAAGGAACAAGAAACGGTGCTTATTCGAAATAATGCAAAATACCTCTTAAGCGTTGCCGCCTAAGAGGTATTTTTTATTTTTTGCCGTCTTCTTTTTTCTTTGGCTTCGTCTGTTCAAGCGTTTCAATCCATTTTCCGGCGTTATAATCACCGAGCTCGCTTGCAAACTCTTCTTCAAGCAATTTAAGGTCCATCGGCTTTTTATGGTTTTGCATGTCTTTGCTGTGGCGGTTTTTTTTCGTCATGTTACTCGCCTCCTTGTTTGCCGTGTTTTGATTTGCGGTTTGCGCCTCTCAGTCCGGGATCACCGTCATATTGTGTTTTGTATGCATCTTTGTCCATGCTCTCAGTCGGTGTGTTGTTATTGGTTAAAGCTTCATTCTTTGCTGCTTTGCGTTTCATTTGATTTCCTCCTTCTGTCAGCAAATCTGTTTTGAATTCATCAAGCATTTTTTTCAAGTCGCGCACTGTCACGTTTTTGGCCTCATCAATGAGTTCATAGCCGATCTGTCCGTTCGGCTCAAGCAGCACATATTTAAAATCTTGAATGTCTCCGAGGCCTTCCTGCCTGATCCTCATTGACAGCTGAGCTTCGGTAAAACGCATTTTTTTTAAGTTTTCCGGGATGATTTTTCCGTTTCTGACAACGGCGACGGTTTTTCCTGAAAATAAAAACTCAAAAAAGCTTGATTTGATTTCTAAATATTCCATCAGGATTAACACCGCAATAAAAATCGCCGCCGCGAAAATAGTTTCCCATAAATTATGTTCAATAAACGGCTGAATAATAATCGAGCCGATCGAAATCATGATGACTGTCTGGGTCACCGACAGCTGGCTGATTGATTTCCGTCCGGCAATCCGCAATAAAAAGGTACCGACCGCTATCATAACTACCGACTTCCAAAATACGGCAAACAATGACGTCACCTCTTTACAAGTAGAATCTCCAAAGAAACTGTTTCCACACATCCATTTTACGGCAATAAAAAACACCGCTTTCTGAAAAGCGGTGTCAGCCGATAATCATTCTTTCCTTCGGATAGTGATAATTTGCTTCGATTTCTTTTCGGCCGATCAAATAAAGGAACGTCAAAATGCCGATCCGGCCGATAAACATGACAATCATGATCACGCATTTTCCGATGTCGCTTAAATGCGGAGTAATCCCGAGCGACAGGCCGGTCGTTCCGAAAGCGGAACACACTTCAAAAAGCAGTCCGAGGAGCGTCTGATTTTTCTCCGTCACGGCCAGAATCAGCGTCGATCCGAACACGAGCAGAATCGCCATCATCGTAACGACCAGCGACTTCATGACATCAGCCTGGTGAAGCTCGCGTTTAAAGACCTTGACCGCTTTATTCCCCCGGGCAAAATGAAACAGAGCAAGAAGGTTAAGCGCAAACGTCGTCGTACGGATTCCGCCGCCGACCGAGCTCGGTGATGCGCCGATAAACATGAGGGCGCAGATGAAAAATAATGTCGGCGCCGACAGCTGGCTGATATCAATTGTCGCAAGCCCGCCGCTTCGCGTAGCGGTTGATTGAAAGAGACATAAAAATAAAACATCATGCCAGCTTTTCCCCTTCATGACATGGCTTGCTTCAAGCGCGTAAATGCCCACGGCTCCGAACAAAACGAGCATTCCGAACGTAACGGTCGTAATTTTCGTAAACAGCGTGAATGAATATCTGCGCTGTTTTGAAAACAAAAAGTCCTTTACTTCTACGAGCACCGGAAAACCGATCGCACCGAAAATAATCAGAAGCATCGTAATAAACTGCACGAAATAGTCATGTCTGAACGGGACGAGTGAATTTCCCGTAATATCAAAACCGCCGTTTGTCGTGGCGCTGACGCTCGCAAAGAATCCGTGCAAGTACGCCTGTTCAAACGAATCATAATACGTTAAAAAATATGTTCCTAAGATGATGCCGCCTAAAAACTCGATTAATAAAATCAAAAACAGCACTTGCTTCATCAGGTTGACGATACCGGAAAACTGCGATTGATTCTGATCCACCATGATGAGCTTCCGTTCCCGCAGACCGATCCGTTTGCCCATAATGAGCCAGACGAATGTTCCGAGCGTCATGATGCCGATTCCGCCGAATTGAAGCACGAAAGCCAAAATGACAATCCCGGCCGTGCTGAATGTATCAGCCGTGTTGACGACCGTTAAACCGGTGACACTGACTGAGCTGACAGCCGTAAACAGCGCGTCTATAAACGACCAGCTGGCCCCTTGTTTGTGGGCGGCCGGCAGACTTAGCAAAATAAATGCCACCGTCACAGCAAGAAAATAATATAATGCAATCAGCTGTGCTGGCGACAAGATCTGTATGAATTTCTTCAGTTTTAATTTCATAAGATAGTTCCTTCTGCCTCTCAAATGTAGTACGTAATTATTCTAATGATATTGGGAGAATTTTTAAAGGTCTTTTTAGAAAGATTTTTCATTACCTTATGTAATTTGCCGATCTTTAAACAAAAAACCTCTGAAACGATTGTCAGAGGTTTTGTTGATTATTTTGCTTCCAGCCTGCGAATGCGCTCATCGAGATCAGGGTGTGTGGAGAACAATGACGAATGCTTTTTGCCGTTAATTTTTAACGTCTGCACTGCCGTCTGGTCTTCTTCATTCACATGTCCTGTATAAGACTTCAGCGTACGCAGGGCGTGAATCATTTTATCCTTGCCGGCAAGGTCTGCACCGCCGCGGTCAGCGTGAAACTCTCTGTGGCGCGAGTAGGCGAAGACGACAAGACTGCCGAGAATGGAAAAGATAATCTGAAACACGATCATCGCGATAAAATGCACGACCGGTGCGAGGTCTTCTTTGACAAAACGGCTTGCAACCCATGCCGCGATTCGGGAAAGGAATACGACGAACGTATTGACGATTCCCTGCAGCAGCGTCATCGTGACCATATCACCGTTTGTGATGTGTGCGACTTCATGGGCAAGAACCCCTTCCACCGCAGCATCATCCATCTGCTGCAATAAACCTGAAGAAACCGCGACAAGCGAACGGCGCTTAGAAGGCCCGGTCGCAAAAGCATTGACCTCCGGGGAATGATAAATGCCGACTTCAGGCATTTTCGTCATCCCTGCGGCACGGGACAATCTGTGCACACGGTCAACCAATTGCTGTTCTTCATAGCTGAGCGACTGTTTCTTCGGATTTAACACCCGGACGCCCATCATCGTTTTGGCCATCCATCTGGACATTCCGAGAGAAATAAAAGAACCGACAAAACCGACGACAAGACTGAACACGAGCAATGCCATCAGATCAATGCGGCCATTTTGTATATACGAGCCGACACCGGTAACGCTTGTAATAATCGTAAGCACAATTCCGATTGTCGTAATGACCAAAAGGTTCGTTAAAATAAACAGAAATATTCTTTTCGCCATAATTACCTCCGTCTTTTTTAAGATCAAAAGAACTTATTTACTTAAATTATAAATGATCTGTTTGAAAATGCAACAATTTCGACGTATGATGTTAATGTAATTCTCAGTGATATTAAAAAGTGAACACGTAATCAATCAGAGGTGAACCATGAACACGTTTAAACTGACCCGAACTGATATGGTCCGGCTTCTTTACGCGTTAAAAGGCCAAGGAGACGCAACTCCTCTCCAAATCTTATTGCACTCAGCGGATATGACCTTGGATGAAGCGGAAAGCCGTCTGCATATCCCTGAATTTCTGACGAGATTCGAACGAAAAAAAGAGAAAAAGGAATACGGGCTTTCAACTAACGAGATTGTCGAGCTGGGAAATCTGTGCGAGCTGACGTCTTTAAAATCAACCGCCGTCCAAAACTGGGTGAAGCGCGATATTAAAGATTTAATCGGCCACCCCTTACTCGGCAAAAAATATACAATTGAACAAGCTGTCATCCTTCTCATTGTACGTGATTTAAAATCAATTTATGACTTCGAACATATACGCGGCATATTAAAAATCGCTTTTAACACGATCACAGACAGATCAGACGACGTCATCAGCCCGATCAGCTACTATGAAAGCTGCGCCCAAGTGATTGATTATCTTCATCATAAGGCAAACCCGCCGATGAAGGAAACGAGCCTGCAGGAGCTCGTCGAAGAGCAGACGGACAAGCTCAAAGGCTGCTTTAAAGAACTCGGAAGCGGACAATGGAACAATATCAGATCCATAATCGCCGTCACGGTGCTCTCCGTTTTGACTTTCCATATTCAAGCCTCGGCCTACAAAATGATCAGCCATTTATTATAATTCATAACGCTTCTTCGCCCCGGTGTCTGCGCCGGGGTTTTTTTGCTGTACAACAATTGCCAGCATAATCAATACCGTTCCGTTTGAAACTAAAATGCGAAAACACATCTTGCCAGAGAAAAGGAGATGAAAAAGATGGCGAGCAGAAATAAACTCTTAGTTCCAGGGGCTGAGCAGGCACTTGACCAATTTAAATACGAAGTGGCTCAAGAATTCGGCGTGAACCTTAGCTCTGATACAGCAGCACGCGCAAACGGCTCTGTAGGCGGGGAAATGACAAAACGTCTTGTACAGCAGGCTCAATCACAATTAAACGGGAAAAATCAATAATGCAGCTTATTCGCCGGGACTTCTCGGCGAATTTTGATATTTATCGGCATTCTCCTTTCCGTGCCGGTAGCCGTTCGGATTCCTTCGGTCTGACGAATCTTCATGATGCCGATAGGATTCCCAATGTTCATTGCGATCATGATTCCAGTAATGATTGTAATACTTTTGCTTAGGCTCTTTGTCATTTCCGTTTTCCTGAGGATTTTGTGTTGGGGGCTGCTCTGTTTCCCCATCTTGTTCCTTCTGTGTGTTTTCCTCTGATCCGGAAGCTGCATTTTTTTCGGTTTGCTGATTGCCGTCCTGACTGTCCGGCTTCGCTTCTTCCGTACCGGGCGTTGTTTCATTGTTTCCCGGCTTCTCTGCTGCCTTTTCTTCATCAGGAGCTGTCTTTTCATCAGCCGCCGGCTTGTCTGTGTCCGGCTGCTCGCTTTGATCAGCGTCTGTTTCGGTATCTTTTTGATCTGTTTCATTGCCGTCGGTTTGCTTTTCAGGCTGTTTTTCTTCTGTTTTCTTTTCGTTTCTTCTTATGTAGCTGCCTGTTGACATCCCTTCCTGTTTTGCTTTTTCTCTTGTTTCCATATCAGATTCAAGCGATTGGACCTGGTAGGTGCCCTTATATTTTTCAGTCATGTCGGCCAGCTGTTTTTTAACGCCTTTTTTATATGTATTGTCATCTGTATTTTCATAAACCGTGGAAATTAAAATCTCTTTTGATTCCTTTACATATCCATGCTTGCTGCAATCGGTAATAATATTACTGATGACTTCCTTAAAATCGCTGCTTTTCCAATCTCCGATGTCACTGATGACCTGTTTGGCGTCATGGTTCAGCGGTGTCAGTTCAATGACTTCATATTTGCTGTTTAAAGCCATTTCAATACTGGGATTAATGTCAAGCGTCATATACGCGTAAGCTTTGTTATCCGAAAAAACCGGGAGCAAAATTAAAATAAACAAAATAATAGCAGTCATCGTAAACACTCCCAATTTAAAAGGGCGCAGTTTCAGAAAATCAAAAAAGCTGGCCCTTCTTCCCATACGCGTTTCGCCTTCAAACGTAATTTCCTCTCCGATTTCACAAGTGCGGTGATCATTTTTTGTTTTTAAAAATTGTCCGTCAGGGGTTAGCAACGTGACGAATTTTTTATTTTTCTCTACTATGATCCCTCTTCTCATGAGTGCAACACCCCTTTAAGATAATCTTTTAAATAAATATAATCACCGGTAATAATAATACTCATGGCGATGATATATTTTCGGTTCCGTTCGATCGTTTTTCTGCTGACCGACACGAGCTGCTCCAGCTGTTTGACAGGAAGCTGTTTTTTCTGGTGCAAAATGGACGCCAGCTCTTCATTTTCAACAAGCGTGTAGGCTACCTTAATCGCATTCTGCCTCGCATCTGTATGTTTCGGCGATTGTTCCAGCAGCTCTTTAAAAGACAGCCCGTATTCTTTGAGCTGCTTCTGAAAAAAAAGAATTTCTTCCCGGCGCTGTTCCTGCTCTATCTGTTTGCGGTATTCATCAATGGAAAGCTCCGCTTCGATAAGGCTCTGCGAAGATTCCTGGTCGTCGCCTTCCTGCACATCCATATTGATATGCTGAGCGGTTCTTGCTTCTTTTCTGATATAGTCTATCACTTTTCTTTTTATAATCAGCTCTGCAAATGCAAGCAGCGAATTACCTTTTTCAGCCGAATACTTTTCAATGGCTTCGTTAAACGCGATCAGCCCGATGCTGAATTCGTCGTCTTTTTCATCTATATATCGTTTACAAACGGATGAAACCGTCTTCGCGATAAAAGGCTTATATTGCTGTATTAAATCGTTCTGCAGATCTTTGTCGCCTTTTTGTATTTTTTCAACAGATGTTTCAAGCGTTTGCTTCTTTTTTCCCAATTTAAACAAAAGGCTAAGCACTGGTTTCACCTCAGTTCCTCCCTATAACTACTCATAATCATAGCTAATTTAGTAGGGATTCGCAAAGGAAGAAAAAGAGAAATCGATTTCATTTGTCTCAATTATGACAAGCCAATAAGACGTACTATACATGATTTCGTGCCCCCATGCAGAATTAAGGGGGTTTTCTCTGTGTTTTTTGTAACAATGCTGTTATAAAATTGTTATCATATGTCTTAAATGTAAGCGTTTCAAACAAAAAAGGGAACCTGCTTTTTAAAAAGCCAGACTCCCTTTTTGATCATTTTACGCGTGTTCTCTTTTTTCCGATTCCGCGCCAGACTCTATTTGTTTTGCTCCTGACATAAACCATCCGCAAACCGCGATGGCAGCCAGAACCGCCCAGAAAATGATTTTCCAGGCCGCCGAATGGATGACATCTGCCGGAATTATACCGAGTTCCTCATGGGCCAATGTATAAAGAGCGAGCTTTACTCCTACCCATCCGACAATCACAAATGCCGCCGTTTCAAGGCCCGGCCTGGTTTTCAGTAAGGATACGAACATTGATGCCGCAAAACGCATAATGATTAAACCGATTACGCCGCCAGCTAAAATAACGAGAAACTGACCGCCGTCCAAGCCGCCGATGGCAGGAAGCTCTGTTCCCGGGAGCGTTACGGCAAGCGCGACCGCAGCTAAAATGGAGTCAACGGCAAAAGCGATGTCCGCGAGCTCCACTTTCAAGACAGTCTGCCAAAACCCGCTTTCTTTCTGCGTTTTCTGACCGGCGTTATCTTTAAATACATACCGCTTCAGCAAATGGCTGACCGCAATGTAAAACAGATATAAAGCGCCGACGGCCTGGACCTGCCAAACATTCACCAGAAAAGAAATGGCGAACAGCGACCCGAAACGCAAAATAAATGCGCCCGCCAATCCGTAAAATAAAGCCTTCTTCCTTTGTTTTTCAGGAAGATGCTTCACCATCACAGCCATCACCAGCGCATTATCCGCCGCCAAAATCCCTTCCAGCCCGATTAAAACGAGAAGAACCCGTCCATACTCCAATAATAATGCAAAGTCCAATCCATTCCCTCCGTTTCTTTTTTCTATCATCCGAGCTTATACCGGCGGTTTTTTTACGCAAAAAAGACCTTTGCCGATATAAGGCAAAGGTCTTGCTAGACATGAATGATTGGCATGCCAACAAAGCCGATGGATATGATCCATGAATTGACGACTTTGTTTCCGGAATATCCGGACGCTACTCCCCTTTGGGATTTCAAGAAATATTTGTTTATACGCTCATGATAAAGCCTGTTTCATCATTTGTCAACGCTTAACTTTTTTAACAAATTGAGAAATTTTTTCTGTTTTGGCCCGCTGTTTTCTTCTCTTTAAAGACATCCAAAGAATGAGAAGCAACACAATGATTATACCGAGCGGCAGCATATATTGATCGAGAATGGAACCGACGCTTTTCCAATTTTCCCCGAGTTTCATTCCGAGGTATACGTAAGCAAATGTAATCGGCAGCATCGCTGCATATGTATATAGGGAGAACACCCAGACATTCATCTTCGCAATGCCGCACGGCAAAGAAATCAGCGTCCTGACCCCCGGTATAAAACGGCCGCTGAACGCGACCAAACCTCCGTGCTTCTGAAAGAAATCATCTGATTTCTGCAGGGATTCGGGTTTTATCCATATATACTTTCCATATTTCAGCAAAAACGGCCGACCGCCCAGCCTGCCGATTCCATATAAGACAAGCGGACCTGAAACACCGCCGAGCGAACCGGCAAACACGGTCCCGGCAAGCGTCATATCCCCTTTTGAGACCCAATAGCCCGCAAGCGGAAGAACAATTTCCGCCGGGATGAATTCTATACTGAGCGCCAAAAAAATCCCGGCGTAAGATAAGCTTTTAAACGCCTCTATTATTGATATGATGAAATCTTCGATGATCTATCACTCCCGGCTTACGTCTATATTCCGAAACTTAAGAATGATTTTAACACAAAACCTTGAGGCTGAAATATCTTTTAGACATGCCCGTTATAAATGTGAGTCGTTTCAGATCGGTATAGCGGGAGGGAATAAGCGCAATACAACGTCCCGCCTGTCTCCTGATTGCTTGTCTGGCGGCGTTTACATCACTGAAGATCTCCGGAAAAGTTACCCTTCGCGGTAAGCGGCGGCTGACCGTGGATTCAGTTCATATGGGAGCGGGAAATTCTCTCAGTCACTACATGGGAATGCGTGGGCATTTCCCGGGGAATGATTTTGTATAATCTTTTTGATTACCACTGATGATTTTCAGGGACTTCAGCGCTTTAAAGAACTTACCGATTCACTGATTGTAAATAGAGAATTCATTTGCTTTTCAGCCGACCATTTCCGCCTGAGGAAATGGAACAGCCGCTCCATGAAGCGCCGCATCACCCATAAGTTGCTACACATGGAACGGACCCGTTTATCCACAATAAAGACAAAAAGGAGTTTTTATTCATGCACACGATGTGGAAGGGTTCGATCAGTTTCGGTCTCGTCAATATCCCGGTCAAGCTCTTTGCGGCCACTGAAGATAAAGATATAAAATTCCGCAGTCTTCATAAAGAAGACCATGCGCCGATTAAATACGAAAAAATCTGCACCGGATGTGAAAAAAGTCTGGAACCTGATGAAATCGTGAAAGGCTATGAGTATGTAAAAGGGAAATACGTCATTATGACAGACGAAGACTTGAAAGACGTAAAACAGGAACATGAAGAAAAAGCGGTTGAGATTGTTGACTTTGTCCAGCTGCAGGAAATTGATCCGATTTATTTTAACCGGTCGTATTATGTCGGGCCGGGAGATAACGGCACAAAAGCCTATACACTTCTGCGGGAAGCGCTGAGGACGACGGGTAAAATCGGGATTGCCTCCATTACGATCCGCTCTAAACAGCAGCTTGCGATTCTTCGCGTGTATGACAACTGCATCGTGATGGAATCCATTCATTATCCGGATGAAGTCAGAAATGCCGGACATGTGCCGGGCGTTCCCGAGCAGACAGCCGTTAATGAAAAAGAGCTGCAGACGGCGATTACGTTAATTAATGAACTGACAACCGAGTTTGACCCGGAACAATACGAAGACACATACCGGAAAGCCCTTCTCGCTAAAATTAACGATAAGCTCGAACATGAAGAAGCGGGCGTGACACCGGCTGCTGCCGGCCCGCGCGAAGATGTCATTGATCTTGTCAGCGCGCTTCAGGCAAGCATTGACCGGACGAAGCGGCCGGATCGCGAACAGGCTGCACCGGCGCGGACAAAAGACGCCGCGTCAGCAGGCGGCAGAGGCAAAAAGCAAAAGACGACCAGACAAAAAGCCGGAACATCTTAATCATGGTGCTGACGATGCAGCCGATTTTGACCTCTGTACCGCCTGAAGGCAGTGAGTGGCGCTATGAGGTAAAGTATGACGGATTCCGCTGTCTTCTCCGCATAGACGAAAGCGGCGTTACATTAACCAGCAGAAACGGACAGACGCTGACGAATCAATTTCCAGAAATCACGGCTTTTGCGGCCCGGTGTTTTCAGCACATGAAAGACAGGTTCCCCATTACGCTTGACGGAGAGCTTGTCTATTTAATCAATCCGTACAGAGCGGACTTTGAGCATCTTCAAATCCGCGGACGTTTAAAACGGACGGAAGCAATTGAAAGCACCGCTGATAGACGGCCGTGCCGCTTTCTGGCATTTGATCTCCTCGTTCTGGAAGGCGCCGGCACCGTCTCATTACCGTATGTGAAACGGAAGCGCGCCCTTTCCAAACTGTTTAAAGAAGCAAATCTTCCCGCCTGCCCTCATCACTTAGCGGAAGAAGCGATTCAATACATTCCGGAACACACTGACTTTGATGCGCTTTGGGACAAGGTCGTCCGCCATGACGGAGAAGGTGTCGTAGCAAAAAGAGCATCAAGCGGCTGGGCGGAAAATAAACGCTCTCCCGACTGGCAAAAGTATAAACATATGAAAACGGCACATGTGCTATTAACCGGGTTTAATCCGAAAAACGGGTATGTAACAGCCTCTGTTTTAAAAGACGGCACCGTCGTCCCGATCGCTTCCGTTTCCCACGGCATGCAGGCGGAAGAAAAAAACGCCGTCAGAACCATTATGGAGACCCACGGAAAAAAACTGCCAAGCGGCGAGTATACACTTGAGCCTTCTATCTGCATGACCGTGCAGTATTTAACCATATTGCAGGACACGCTGCGTGAAGTATCTTTTGTGTCTTTTCAGTTTGAAATGGATTGGACGGAATGCACGTATCAGCAGCTCACCCTCCGCTCTAAAACGCTGCCGCCGAAGCTGCAGTTCACAAGCCTGGATAAGATCGTTTTTAAAAAACGTGAAAAAACGAAAGCAGATTTCCTTAGTTATATGGTGAAAATGAGCGATTTTCTTATGCCCTTTCTTAAAGATCGGGCCGTCACGGTGATCCGTTATCCGCACGGCGCGCCTGGCGAATCTTTTTTTCAAAAAAACAAACCGGACTACACGCCGGACTTTGTCTCAAGCGTGTTTGACGGGAGCCACGAGCACATCGTATGCAGCAGCATACCGTCACTTCTATGGCTGGCCAATCAGCTGGCGCTTGAATTTCACGTTCCGTTTCAGACAGTGCATTCTGAAAGACCCGCAGAGATTGTCATTGACCTTGATCCTCCGTCAAGGAATGATTTTCCTATGGCAGTGGAGGCTGCGCATGTGCTGAAACAGCTGTTTGACTCATTCAGCATTACGTCATTCCCGAAGCTCTCCGGAAATAAAGGCATTCAGCTCTACATCCCGCTTTCACCGGAAGCATTCAGCTATGAAGAAACCCGTGCGTTCACAATGCTCATCGCCGATTATTGCGTCAGGACGCGCCCGGATCTTTTTACGACAGAGCGGTTTATCAAAAACCGAAACGGCAGGCTCTACCTAGATTATTTGCAGCATGCCGAAGGGAAAACCATTATCGCCCCCTATTCGACCCGGGGCAACGAATTGGGAACGGTTGCGGCTCCCCTTTATTGGAGCGAAGTCAACTCCTCTTTAACACCTGATGATTATACGATCGATACAGTAGTGAACCGCGTCAGGACAGAGGGAGATCCGTTTTATGATTTTTACCGGAATCCGCAGGACGGCCCGCTTTCAATCGTGCTTGAGCAAATCAAGAGGAAGAGCTGACGCTTTTTGTCAGCTCTTTTCAGTCTGATACGTGCACATCAATTTTTCTTTGGAAATAAATAAATAGCAGGAGTAAGGAATGTTTTTGAGGGTGAGCTGTTTTGCAGTAAAGTATAAAATCGGAATATGGGCCGCTTTCTTAAACAGCCTGTAGCAGCCGCTGGACGGTTTTATCACATCAAAACCGAGTCTCGCCGCTCCTTTATGAAGCATTGTAATGCCGACGACTCCCTTAATCTCGTCTTTCCGTTTATGCTGGTTAATATAATCCGCTAAATGAGGCATGGATTGATATACCTTCTGATATAGCATAATCCCCCTTCTGACCGCGCTTTCAATAGGCTGCAGCTCTTTCAGGAGTTTGACATTATGAAGATGAATCTTAACTAACACGTCGTTTTTTTTAATTCTGGTTCCGTCGCTCAGGATGACTTCTTTTCCTTTATATCTTGTCAAACGGACGCGGAATACATTCGATTGCCGTTTATCAATCAGCGTCAGCCGGGTAAAGAAGAAATAAAGCGGATCAAGTAAGTACCATATAGACAGCAGACAGCTTCTCACATGTTCACCTTCTTTATATTCAAAGCACCCTCATATTTTGGCATGGGGCATGTCACATTATGATTGGTAAATAATGATGCCGACCTGTATCAGCTTATGCAAAAACCGCTTCAGGCTCTACTGTCCGGAACAGAAAAAAACACTCTTCGTGAAGAAGAGTGTTTGTATCCGCTTTCTTTTAACGGAAAAGCAAATGCTGGCTGTGAATTCCCGCTTTTTTCAGTAAGGCTATCAGCTGTTCCTGTTCTTCAGGCATAAGTCCTGAAAACGCTCTCGCAATTCTCAATGAATGAATCGGATAAATTTTATCCAAATACTCGTTTCCTTTATCAGTTAAATGGGCGTAAACAGACCGTTTGTCCTTCGGGTCTTGTTCTCTGACCAAAAACCCGTTTCTTTCAAGCTTGTCGATGACATAGGTGACATTCCCGCTGACAAGCAAAAGACGCGACCCGATTTGCTGAAGCTTTTGCGGTCCTCTCGTATAGAGCAGCTCCAAAACGGCAAATTCAGTCGGATTAAAACCGTGTTCTTTACTGTCGCGGATGCTGTGTTCAGACACACTCTTGAAAGCCCTTGCAAAAACTTTGTACAAATTCATCGAACGCATCACTTCTTCTTCGTTAAATGATAATCTCATCATATCTACCCCGTATTTAAGATTTTTATAAAAAAATAATGTAAACCCTTACAATTCATAAGAGTCGTTCTTTGTTTTATATTCTATTCGTGCCGTTTTTCAGAATTCCTTCTTTTTTATATAAAAAAATACCCTTATACATCATTTAATTTGTATAAGGGTTCCGTTCTTTATAGGGAATGTTCCGAAAAAAATACGCGTATTCCTTTCTCAGCTCCGTAATTGTCATGGAATTGAGTATTTCTTTCGTATAGACTCCGATCTGCAGAAGCTTTTTGGAATAATGGTTTCTCTCTTTGTCCAATGCATTTTGAAGCAAACGACTCATGGCGGCCTCCTTTGTTTTCCGTTATTCTATGATCAGAATAACGCTTTTATATCAAAGACGTATAAAGCCATTGTAAAACTTCTGTAGGATTATGATGTTTTTCGGTAAAGTCCGTTCTGGACGGCTCTGAGCAGCGGAAAAGCATGTTCCCCGGCAAGCTGCATGAACGCCTCCAGCATTTCATCGCGTTTCATATCTAATTCAATGATTTCTTTTGCCAGCGAAACCGCTTTTTCTTTCTCCATTCCTATCCTTCCTCCTCATTGTGTCTGTACAGTAAGCATAAAACGGGGCAAAGGACCATGCATTAACCTTGTCAATTTTTCTGCCGCTTTTTTTCTAAAATTTTCTATTCCGCGTCAGAAAACCTGACAAGCGTCAGGTTTTTTCTCTTTTTTTCTTATATAATATGAGTAAAAGACATCCAGGGGTGGAAAAATGACGACAGACGAACAATCTTACAAAGATAAAAAAGTAATCTCGATCGGCATTGTAAGCGAATTAACCGGATTGTCAGTCAGACAGATCAGATACTATGAAGAACGGAAATTAATCTACCCGCAGCGTTCATCACGGGGAACGAGAAAGTATTCCTTCGCGGACGTTGAGCGGCTGATGGATATTGCCAACAAGCGGGAAGACGGCGTGCAGACGGCTGAGATTTTAAAAGACATGCGAAAAAAAGAACAGGCTCTCAAAAACGACCCGCAGCTCCGCAAAAAAATGCTGGAAGGACAGCTTAATGCTCATTTTAAGTATAAAAACCGCTGATCAAAAAAGTCCGCCTCCTGTGAGACGGACTTTTTTTATAAAGCATGAAGAAATGCAGTTGCAATGCCGAAATAAATTAATAAGGACAAAATATCGTTCAGCGTCGTAATCAGCGGTCCTGATGCAATCGCCGGGTCAATGTTCAGTTTATGAAGAATAATAGGGACGATCGTTCCGGCCATCGTACCGATAATCAACGTTGCAAGCAGCGATGAACCGACGACAAAACCGAGCGTTAAGTCTTTCTGCCAGACGGTTGCGACAATCGTAATCGCGATCGCACAGACGATGCCGATATAGATACCGGTTCTTAATTCACGGAAAATCAGTTTAAAGATGGTTTTTTTATTCATTTCTTCTTTAGCCAGTCCTCTGATGACGACGGCGAGTGACTGTGTGCCTGTATTACCCGTTGTTCCCGCAATCATCGGCATGAAAAATGCGAGGGCGACTACTTTTTGCAATGTATCTTCAAAATAATTCAGAATGCTTCCGGAAATCAATCCGATAAACAAAAGCAGAATGAGCCACGGCAAACGGCGGTACGCTGCAACGTACGCTTTCGTATCAAATGTAATCGCCTTACCGGAGGCTGCGAATTTTTCGTAATCTTCATCGGCTTCTTTAATCACGACGTCAATAATATCATCGACAGTGACAATACCGACAAGCACATGATTTTCTTCCACGATCGGAATGGCTAAAAAGTCATACCGCTGGATCAGCCGGGCGACTTCTTCCTGGTCTTGGAGCACCCCGGCCGAGATGACACGTGTAAACATGAGATCCTGCACTTTATCGTCAGGCTCGCCGAGAATTAAATCTCTGTAAGAGAGCACTCCGACAAGCTGCTTGCTGTCATTAATCACGTACAAATAATTTATTGATTCTGCGATTTCTGCAAAGCTTTTCAGCTTCACGACCGCATCTTTTACTGTATAATGCTGCGGAATCCAGACGAAGCGGTTCGTCATCATCCGGCCCGCCGATTCTTGCGGATAGTTCATCAAAAGCTGTACGGCCTTTGATTCCTCAGCTTCCATGCTGGATAAAAGCTGTTCTTTCAGTTCTTCATCCATCTCTTCCAGCAATGCGGCGAGATCGTCGTTATCCATTTTATTCATTGCGAGAGTGGCTTTCGTTTTACCGACTTTATGCAAAACGGCAAGCTGAAATTCCCGCTCCAGCTCTCCGATCATGTCGGTGATGTCATCAACCGTCATATATGACAGATAGCGGGCCCGGTGCTTTTCCGGCATTTCTTTAAACAAAAATGCCATGTCATAGGGCTGAAGCTCATCTATCATGTTTCGGAATTCTTTTATTTTTCCGTCCCGCAATAAAATGATAATGCGTAATATGAGTTCGTCATAGGTCATGTTTTGGACCATCGGGACTCGTACCTCCTTTACGGAGACGCGCCGTCCGTCAAGGGAAGTGCGGCGGTTTGTCTCCTCATCATGTCGTCACTGGTTATCTGGCTGTATATGGGTACTTCTTCTGACATACTCGAATGGGGAGAATCCATACTCCGCACCTCCTTATCATGCTCAGTCGTGTACGTTTTGAGGCATAAAAAAAACCTTCCGATATGAAGGCGAAAACAAGCACGGCAAATAAACGTGCGGGGCCTCCAATCGTAGAGCTTTAGCACTGTATGGCATAGGACAGCCATCCAGCTGCGTTAAGAATCACCTTATGTCGATGATTCCTGTTGACCCATTGGCGTCTTTGGACATTTTTGGGCAGCAGCGTATCTCCATACAGGAGCCTCACCTAACGAAGTTCTTATTTGAATTGACACACTGAGATTACAGAAAAAAAAGGAATGTGTCAACCTTAAATTTGTGATTTCAGCACATGCCTATAAAATAAACGGAATAAAGGCATAAAGCCCTTATTCCGGCAAATCGCTTTCATCCTCTTCTGAAAGGAAATGATAGGATTCATGCAGCATGAGCGCGTACTCCCCTTCTTTTGTCGGATGCGGTACATACTCAGCCTCGTTGATATACTGCTCTTCCCTTTTCTTCATATGACAGACCTCCTGTTCAATTTTAGATTGTCCAAAAGAAGACCCGTTATCATAGGAAAAAAAATCACTTGCGGAGGGGGACATGCAGCTATATTTTTCGGATCGTGAAAAAGTTCCTAAGCAGCCACGGGCCCGGTTTGAAACCGAGCGTTAATTGCCACGCGCCGATCGCCTGCAGTCCGAACTCCCGAATGAGAACCATTTTTTCACTCATGCTCCGTACATCCTCAAACCACACTTCATGCGTTCTTCCATTTTCATCAGTATACCGGAAGTAAGGGGAACGCTCCTGCTGAGAATAACGGATCACTGATTGATGCTTCATGGCCGTTTCCATGGCGCGCTGATTGGAGATGGCGGATCCGATCGTTCCCGGACGGTACGGAATCACCCAATCATACCCGTACAGCGGAACACCGAGAATCACTTTTCTTCTCGGCACCCTGCTGATGGCAAAATTGATCGTTTGCCTGACCTCTGTCAAAGGCGCCACGGGTCCCGGCTCACTGCCGGCGTGGTGCCAGTCGTACGCCATAATGAACATATAATCGACGACGGCTCCGATTCCGCCGTAATCATATCCCCTCAGCCACGGCACTGCATCACTTGTTTTCGCCGGAACCGATATCGTTAACGCGAGCTGATGCTCTGAAAGCCGGGTTTTTAACTGTCGGAGAAATCCTGTGAAGAGGTCCCTGTCAGCTTCTCTGACCCGTTCAAAATCGATATTTACACCGCCGTATCCCTTTCTTACGGTTAAGGAGACGATATTGTTGACGAGATTCGTTCTTGCCGTCGGATTTTGCAGCACTTGATGGGCTAACTCCGGACTGAATCCCCCTTCTGTCAGATTCGTAATGACGGCAAGCGGGCGCACTCTGTTCTGCCATGTGGTTTCTATTGCGGTTCTGTCGTTTAAATCGTTAATGATATCTCCGTTCGGTCCAAAATGATATTCAAACAAAGAAATCGCCGAAGAATACGGCGCAAAATCATTAATTAGCTCTCTATCCGCTTCAGGCGTCCGAATGACATAAAATTGCAGGGTTCCCGCAAGATAGTTAGAGATATCAGGGATCTTCACTTTCATACCCGCCCGCAGCCGGTTCGGCGGAATATCCGGGTTTGCCTGCATCAGCTGCATCTGCGGCACATAAGCCTTACCTGCGATAACGGCATACGTATCATTCGGCTGAACCGTATATTCATTAAGAGGGATTAAAAGCGCCTGCCCCGGAACGATATTCGTTTCCTCAAGCCCGTTGACGCTTCTGATGCTGTCAACAGGGTATCCGTACTTTCTGCTGATGGAAAATAACGAGTCGCCAGACTGCACTGTATGAACAAACATAGATGTCCTCCGTTTCCTTTTGATCAAAAGGGCTCTTCTTATCTTTATGAATGATCATCCGGTCCGATTCCAAACTCTGTTTGGAGAAAGGCTGTTTACAAATCAGACATGATCAACTATGATGATGTCATCATAAAAAACTGTATAGGAAACGCACTAGGGGTGCTGTTATCGGCTGAGATAAAACATGCGGCAGGCGTGTTTTGATCCCTTATAACCCGATCTGGATAATACCAGCGTGGGGAAGTGCAGATTGACCGGAGCGCAGGGTTTTTCCCCATGCGTTTTCGTTCTGCTGCTGCATATTCCCTCGGATATGCAGTTTTTTATTTTTCATTCAAAAACGGGGGAGGACACTGCAATATGAAACTGAATATAAACCGCCTGTAACAAAATCAACTCTTTCATACATACGACTATCCGATAAGAAAGCAGGAGATCACAATGAAAAATTGGAAAATGAGAGAAATTGTCGTCATGTCCGTCATCAGTGTTGTATTTGCTGTCATTTATTTAGTATCAACTCATGCAAGCAATATAGCGGCAGGGTTTTTCGGCCGGATGAGCTACGAACCGATTTACGGTATCTGGTTTATCGTCTCGGTAATTGCCGCGTACATTATTCAAAAACCGGGAGCGGCTCTTGTTTCTGAAATCATCGCCGCGTTTGTGGAGTGCTTACTCGGAAATCCGTCAGGACCGATGGTGATTCTGATCGGGATCGCACAGGGAATCGGTGCGGAAGCGGTCTTTTTTGCGACACGCTGGCGGATTTATACCCTGCCCGTGCTTCTTTTATCCGGTATGGGGTCTTCTGTGACGAGCTTCATTTATGACTTGTTCGTTTCCGGATACTCTGTTTTGAATCCGGGTTTATTAGCCGTCATGCTTCTTGTCCGTCTGATCTCAGGTGCGCTTCTTGCCGGCCTTCTCGGCAAAGCAATCAGTGATGCGCTGGCTTACACAGGGGTGCTGAACGGCATGGCGCTCGGAAAACAATTCAAGAAGAAAAAGAAACAGGTGAACCAAGATGCAGGCATCTGAGCCCCTTCTATCGGCCGGCTGTCTTACCTTTTCTTATGATCAGGATGAAAAGCCGATTCTTCAAAACGTGTCCTTTCAGCTCCGCAAAGGAGAGCGGGCTTTATTGCTCGGGCCGAGCGGATGCGGCAAAAGCTCGCTCGCTCTCTGTTTAACTGGTCTGTACCCGGAAGCATGCGATGGGGTTCAATCGGGAACCGTTTCTTTATACGGAACACCTCTTTCACATCTGACAGAACCCGCCGCCAGGTCCATCGGCGTCGTGTTTCAAGATCCGGACCAGCAGTTTTGCATGCTGACGGTTGAAGATGAAATCGCCTTCGGCTTGGAAAATTTGCAATATACAAAAGAAGATATGGACGCAATCATCGATGACGTTTTAGAAAAATTAGAGATCACTCATCTGAAAACGCGAACGATCGCTTCGCTGTCAGGCGGTTCAAAACAAAAAGTGGCGCTTGCCTGTATCATTGCGATGGAACCGGAACTCATTATTTTGGACGAACCGACGGCACAGCTTGATCCATATTCCGCACGTGAATTAGTGCGGCTGATCAAAGATCTTCAAGCAAAAAAAGGCTTCGGCCTTCTCGTTATCGAACATCAGCTTGATCATTGGGCGCCGTGGATGGACAGGACGATTGTCCTTGACGAAATGGGTCAGAAGGTGATGGACGGAGAGACGGACGTTATCTTTGAAACAAAGATTGAAGAGCTGATGCAGCTCGGCATTCCGATTCCGTGTGTGATCTCATTGCAGGAGCACGTCAGCATTCCTTTTACATTGTGTAAAGAAAAGCTGTTTCACGAACCTGTACCATCTCTGCCCGAACCCCGGCCCGCCGCGCTTTCGGCAGAAGACGCGCTGAACGTTCACGAGCTGTCATTCTCAAGAGGAGCAGACGTCATTTTTCAGGATGTGAGCTTTTCCGTAAAAAAAGGTTCAATCACCGCGATTGCCGGCCCTAACGGAACAGGAAAATCCACGCTCCTTTCTGCCGCGGCCAAGCTCATCCGTCCGCTGGGCGGAGACATCAAAATAGACGGCAGACCGATTGATTCCTATTCTGAAAAAGAGCTGCGGCGGCTGACCGGATATGTTTTCCAAAATCCTGAACACCAATTTGTCACAGATTCCGTCATTCAAGAGCTGATGTTCGGTTTTGAAAGCAGCAGAGCCGCAAAGGAGAAAGCTCTTCAGCTGTTAACCCGATTCGGCCTGAGACGCCATGCCTCACAGCATCCGTTTTCTTTAAGCCAAGGACAAAAACGCCGGCTCAGCGTCGCGACAATGCTTATGCACAATGTGAACGTTTTGATGCTTGATGAACCGACTTTCGGACAGGATGCCAAAACGGCGCGGGAGTGTATGCAAATGCTCCGTGAGATTCAAAAGGAAGGAACGGCTGTTTTGATGGTGACACACGATATGGAACTCGTCTCAGATTATGCCGACACGATCCTTGTGCTCTGCGGCACGAAACTGGTATTCCGGGGAACTCCCGACGCTTTATTTTCTGATAACACCGGGATCGCCGAGCAGGCGCATTTGGCTTTGCCGCTGCGGTATGAATGGATGAAACACGACAGGAGGCGGAGAAATGAACTTGCGGCTGGAGGCTGTTAACCCGTCAATAAAGGCGGCGGCTGTATTGTTATGCGTCATTATGCTGTCGTTTATTTATAATCCGTACACCCCTGCTTTGTTTTATATCATCATTGCGGGAGGCGTCCTCTCGGCGGGGCGTGTGCCGCTGAAAAAATGGCTGCTGTTCACGATTCCGTTTGTCATTCTGGCCTTCGGTTCTTTATGGACAGCCGCCGTATTCGGAAACGTCCCGACAACCGGAAGCAACCTGCTGTTTAAGCTCGGGCCGATTGCCGTCAACAGTGATAACGCGGCGCTCGGGATTTCTATCGCGTTTCGTATTTTATGTTTTTCCGCTTTGTCGATGATGTTTCTTTTCACAACCGATCCGATTCTGTTCATGCTCAGTCTGATTCAGCAGTGTAAGCTGCCGCCCAAGCTTGCATACGGCGTTATCGCGGGGTTCCGGTTTCTCCCTCTTCTGAAAGATGAAATCCTGATCATCCGGCAGGCGCACAGAATCAGGGGCGCGGCGTCTGATTCAGGGCTGAAAGGAAAGCTCTCCGCCTTCAGGCGCTTCACCATTCCGCTATTGGCAGGCGCAATCAGAAAGGCGGAACGCACGGCGATCGCGATGGAATCTAAAGGCTTTACGGGGAGCCGAAACCGCACGTTTTACAGAACTGTTACTGTGCGCCGCGCCGACTGGTGCTTTTTCCTGCTCGTGCTTCTGTTATTCGGCGCAAGCTGGCTCATTTCATTGTTGTTTGTATAAAAACAGGCCGCCGGAGTGATTCGGCAGCCTGTTTTGTTATGTATGTTATTGATGATAATTGAGAGCCTGAGCGAGATTGGACTTGATCGTAATATCTGAGAAATTAATGCCGAGCTGTACGGCGGTTTGAGCCATTTCCGGCCTGATTCCGGATAAAGTGGACGTGACGCCGATCAGGTTCAGCGCCTCAATTAATTTAAAAATCTGATGCGCCACCATCGTATCGACAACCACTACACCCGACAGGTCAATAAACAGATGTTCAATCAGCCGTTTTGCACATGTGCTCAGCGTATTTTCAAGAATGAATTTGGCGCGCTCCGTGTCAATATCGCCGACAAGCGGCAGCAGCGCCGTCCGTTTGCTCAGCGTGATAACCGGCGAGCTTAACTCCAAAATCATTTCTCTTTGCGCGTTCAGCTGCATTTTCGAGTTATGCTCGGCATGATCGACAAACGTGTAAATCGTAAAATCAAATACTCGTACAATTAAATTCTCCCATTTCTTCCTTTCTCCCTCTGCAAACGAAGATTCATGTTTATCGGCAAACGCATCATAATAACTGATGTATAGTCTCCGGTTTCTCATGAATTCACGGACCACATACTGGACGGGTGTATCCAGATGCTTCTGGTCTTTCGCGAGCTCAATCACCCACTGCTCGAACTCTTCTAAAAATTCTTTTTCCGGCATGATATACATTTTATTAATATGCCGGTAAAATTCTTTATCCTGCTCCGTCAGTTCTTCTGTGATGACAGGATTTGTCAAAGAATAAATCGAATTCGGGTCCGAATCTTCCATCGTTTCGATCCACTCTTTCGCAATTTGATCCGCTTGTTCTGAAAAATAGCTGTATAACGCTTCACTTATCTTCATATCTCTTCTCCTTTCCCATTTCCAATTATAGCGTCAGCGGGTCATGAATGAAAATGAAAGCTGTCAAACTATCCATTTATTTGAAATTTTTTAGTACGATAGATTACGCCTTTTTTATGAAAATGCTTCAAATGACTCTTTCCGACCGGCATGCTCTGCCATAAAATAGTAGCAACACCCTTGTATCCACTCGCAAGCATAAAAAAGGAGGGCTTTTTTATGAATGGTGAAATGCATTTGATTCCTTATGTCACGGATGAACAGATCATGGATGTGAACGAGCTTCCAGAGGGTATTAAAGTGATTAAGGCGCCAGAGTTGTGGGCAAAAGGGTTTAAAGGCAAGGATATTAAAATCGCGGTGCTTGACACAGGCTGCGACATCAATCATCCTGATTTGAAAGACCGGATTGTCGGCGGGAAAAACTTCACCGATGATGACGGAGGCAAAGAAGACGCGATTTCCGATTATAACGGACACGGGACACACGTTTCCGGAACGATTGCCGCCAATGATTCAAACGGCGGAATTTCGGGTGTCGCGCCGGAAGCAAGCCTCTTAATTGTTAAAGTTCTCGGCGGTCAAAACGGCAGCGGCAAATACGAATGGATCATTAACGGCATCAACTACGCCGTTGAACAAAAGGCCGATATCATTTCCATGTCACTCGGCGGGCCAAGCGATGTGCCTGAATTGAAAGAAGCCGTCGCAAATGCGGTAAAAAGAGGTGTTCTGGTCGTTTGCGCGGCAGGAAACGAAGGCGACGGAGACGAGCGTACAGAGGAACTGTCGTATCCGGCCGCTTACAACGAAGTGATCGCAGTCGGATCAGTCTCAATCGCCCGTAAATCGTCTGAATTTTCAAACGCCAATAAAGAGATTGACCTGGTGGCTCCGGGAGAAAATATTCTCTCCACCCTTCCCAACCATAAATACGGGAAGCTGACGGGCACTTCAATGGCCGCCCCGCATGTGAGCGGAGCGCTTGCCTTAATAAAAGGGCTTGAACAGGACGCGTTTCAGCGGACGCTTTCTGAGGCTGAAGTCTACGCCCAGCTCGTGCGGCGGACCCTTCCTTTGGACATCGCCAAAACATTGGCCGGGAACGGGTTTCTGTATTTAGACGCGCCTGAAGTGCTGATGGAAAGAGCCGAACAGGCACAGCTGCTGTCTTTCTGATATTTTTCTCATATAATGAATGGTCAGCTTGTCACATCACCAATTTTTAAAATGTGAGATTTTCTATTGACAGTGATCTGAATAAGCTGATAAGATAACCAACAAATGATGTAACTTTTCAAAAAAATTGAAATACTTTCTCTTATCGAGAGTTGGGCGAGGGATTGGCCTTTTGACCCCAACAGCAACCGACCGTAATTCCATTGTGAAATGGGGCGCGTGATTTTTGCGCCGAGACGACTGTCTCATAAGGCACGGTGCTAATTCCATCAGACGTGATCTGAGAGATGAGAGAGGCTTACATTTTGAAGTTAAAGCCTCTTTCTCTCATGAGAAAGGGGCTTTTTTGTTACATCTCACTTAAAGGAGGAAACTTAATGACAACAATCAAAACTTCGAACCTCGGTTTTCCGAGAATCGGCTTGAACAGAGAATGGAAAAAAGCGCTTGAGGCTTATTGGAAAGGAAACACTGACAAAGAAACGTTTCTTAAAGAACTTGACGGTTTATTCTTATCAGCTGTCAAAACACAGCTTGACCAGCATATCGATATCGTGCCGGTCTCTGATTTCACCCATTATGACCATGTGCTTGATACAGCCGTCAGCTTTAACTGGATTCCGGAAAGATTCCGCAGCATCACGGATCCCGTTGATACATACTTTGCGATTGCCCGCGGTGTAAAAGACGCCGTTTCCAGTGAAATGACGAAATGGTTTAATACCAACTACCATTACATCGTTCCTGAATATGACGAAAGCATTGAATTCCGTCTGACGAGAAACAAACAGCTTGATGACTACCGCCGGATCAAAGAAGAATTCGGAGCGGAAACGAAACCTGTCATCGTCGGTCCGTACACATTCGTCACGCTTGCGAAAGGATACGAAGAATCAGAAGCGAAAGCGATTCAAAAACGCCTTGTTCCTCTTTATGTTCAGCTGCTGAAAGAGCTTGAAGCAGAAGGCGTCAAATGGGTTCAGATTGATGAGCCTGCCCTTGTGACAGCTTCTTCTGAAGACGTCCGTGCCGCCAAAGACCTCTATGAAGCGATCACAAAAGAGCTTTCAGGACTGAATGTTCTCCTGCAGACATACTTTGATTCGGTTGATGCATATGAAGAACTCGTTTCTTATCCCGTACAGGGAATCGGGCTTGACTTTGTGCATGATAAAGGCAGAAACCTTGAGCAGCTGAAAAAGCACGGCTTCCCGAAAGATAAAGTGCTGGCAGCCGGTGTGATCGACGGGCGCAACATTTGGAAAATCGATGTTGAAGAACGCCTTGATGCAGCTCTGGATATCCTCAGCCACGCTGACGTTGAGGAATTATGGATTCAGCCTTCAAGCAGCCTTCTGCACGTGCCGGTGGCAAAACACACTGACGAGCACCTCGAAAAGGATTTGCTGAACGGCCTGTCATACGCTAAAGAAAAACTGGCGGAACTCGGCGTCTTAAAAGAAGGGCTTCTGTCCGGCAAAGCGGCCGTCAGTGAGCAGATCGAAGAGTCAAAAGCGGCACTTAAGGCTTTAAAAGCATTCGCAACAGGAGCGAACTCAGCTCAAAAAGAAGAGCTGAATCAGCTGACGGAAAAAGATTTCTCCCGTCCGGCAAGCTTTGAAGAACGATTGGCGCTGCAAAATGAATCACTCGGTCTTCCCCTTCTGCCGACGACGACAATCGGAAGCTTCCCTCAATCTGCCGAGGTGCGGAGCGCACGGCAAAAATGGCGGAAAAAAGATTGGACGGATGAACAGTACCAAGCCTTTATTAATGCGGAAACGAAGCGCTGGGTTGACATTCAGGAAGAAATCGGCTTAGACGTGCTCGTTCACGGAGAATTTGAGCGGACGGACATGGTCGAATACTTCGGTGAAAAACTGGCCGGATTCGCCTTTACGAAATATGCATGGGTGCAGTCTTACGGTTCACGCTGCGTACGTCCGCCTGTCATTTTCGGAGATGTCGAATTTATCGAACCGATGACGGTAAAAGATACGGTCTACGCCCAATCGCTGACGGAAAAACACATGAAAGGCATGCTGACGGGACCTGTCACCATCTTAAACTGGTCATTCCCGCGTGTGGATATTTCAAGAAAAGAAATCGCCTTCCAGATCGGGCTTGCCCTCAGAAAAGAAGTAAAAGCGCTTGAAGATGCCGGTATTCAGATTATCCAAGTGGATGAACCCGCGCTCCGCGAAGGACTGCCGTTAAAAACGCAGGATTGGGATGAATATTTAACTTGGGCCGCAGAAGCATTCCGATTAACGACGTCTTCTGTGCAAAATGAGACGCAGATTCATACGCATATGTGTTACAGCAACTTTGAAGATATCGTAGATACGATCAATGATCTTGACGCGGATGTCATTACAATCGAACACAGCAGAAGCCACGGAGGATTTTTAGAATACTTGAAAGAACATCCTTACGTGAAAGGCCTCGGACTCGGTGTATACGACATTCACAGCCCGCGTGTGCCGGCAACTGAAGAAATCTATCAAATTATTGATGACGCGCTTGAAGTGTGTCCGACTGACCGCTTCTGGGTAAACCCGGACTGCGGACTGAAAACAAGACAGCAGGAAGAAACCGTTGCGGCATTAAAAAATATGGTCGACGCCGCGAAACAGGCACGAAAAAAACAAGCTCAGCTTGTATAATGAAAACAGCCATCCGCAAATCGCGGGTGGCTGTTTTTTCTGGGCGTGCTACTTATTCTTCAGCGCTTCTGCAAGTTCATATAATGAATCATGCTGCTTAATTTGATAGCCCCGCCCTTCTTTTTGCAAATACCCTTTTTGGCAGAATTGCGTCAGCACATGCAAGAGATGACGGTAAGATACACCCAAATAATCACAGACCGTTACGTGCTTCTCTTTATAAACCCCTTCATAAGCCGTCTGCAAAATAAAATCAGCAAGCCGGTTTTCAAGCGGGAACGCCAGACTTTGTGAATATTTCGAAGCCATAAGCGTTGCCTTAGCACTTAAAAACTTAGCCAACTCACGCAGGAATTTCGCATCCTGCAGCAATTGCGCGCGGCAGCGGTAAATAGGCAGAGCAAAACAAACAGTCTTCGCTGAGGCTTGAATTCCTTTTGTGTAATACACTTCATGTAATAGTTCCATCTCTCCGATGTAATCATTTTTGTTGATAAAATTAATTAAAGAAACTTTCCCGTTTTGATGGGTTACATATATTTTCGCTTTTCCTTCAATCACGTAAAACAGGAAGTCAGGCCTCCTGCCCTCTTGAATCATCCATTCGTCCCGCTCATATTCGCGCACTTCCATAAACTTTTCAGCGGGGAAAGAGAATAAATGCGCGATTGAGTGTTTTTCTAACTGATGCCGCTTTTTCTCGCCTTTATAAATTTCCATCGTCCACCCCAAAAATATGAGATATCTCATATTGTCTTTATGTCTTTACATGATAACATGCCAATTAAAGGAGGAACGGGAATGAAAGCATATCGCTGGATGAGTCTGCATTTTTTTAGTTTTTTTATGACATGGGGTGTTTTTCTGCCCTATTGGACGGGATGGATGGTGCATATAAAAGGGGTTTCCGTATCCGAAGCCAGTTTCATTATGAGCCTGGGCTTGGCGGCAAGAGGGATTTCCACATTATTTTTCTTCCCTTATTTATCAGGAAAATTCAGCAGCAAAGCCTTATTAAACGGCGCCAGAATCGGGACGCTTCTCGCACTTTTATGTTATATTCCCGCTGATTCTTTTCAAAGCCTGCTTCTTGTCACATTAGTGCTGCATGTGTTTTACCCTGCTTTAATGCCTGCTTTAGACAGCGCTTGCGGCGTCCTTGTACAGCATAACGAATTAAAGGCTTATGGGACAAGCCGCCAGTGGGGGTCCGCGGGTTTTGTTTCAGCCGGCGTCATCCTGTCCGTCTTTACAGGTATATTCGGAGATCAAGCGATTTTATGGGCACTGCTTTTGGGCACCCTGATATTCGCATGCCTCAGCTTTATGCATGCGCCAGCTGTTCTTTCAAAACGGCCGGAAATAGACCGCGCAAGAAAAGAGGGTATGTTTGCCTTATTCCGCATCAAATATTTCGGTCTGGTGCTCGCAATCGTTATCTTACTGCAGGCGGCACATGCATCTTACTACAATTACGGTTATCTCTTTTTGCAGGAAATCGATGCGCCCGCATATGCCATCGGAATCATCATCAACATCGCCGTTATCGCGGAGATTATCTTCTTTGCAATCGCTGACCGATACTTTCATCAATTTACGGCAGGCTCTTTGCTCGCCCTGGCGGCGCTTGGTGCTACCGTACGCTGGATACTCGTATTTGCCTTTCCGCATGTCATCATTTTCTGTATTGCGCAGACGCTGCATGCCTGTTCATTCGCGATGGGACACTATGCATTTATGAAATACTTAATTAAGAATATTTCACCGGCGCAAATCCCGAAAGCCCAAGGCATATATTCAGCGCTTGCTCTCAGCTGGAGCACTGCGGTATTTACTATTTTCGGAGGTTTTTTATATGAAATTGAACCCCGGTATGCCTTTATCGGAATGATTGTTTGTACGATCCCATCCATGCTTCTCGCCCTTTTATACAGAAAACTCGAAATGAAAAAGAGAGTTTTTGCAGGAAACGCTCAAGATATGTAGCCATCGCTTTATAGACGATCACATGTCCCGCTGTCATTTTGACCGATTTGCGAATGCTGTGCGATGTATTTTCTCTATATTTAAAGTATTTCCTTCATATATGATGAATTTAATGCGGGAATTCGTTCAGAAACTTGGACAGAGTCAGTGAATATACTAATACAGTACTGCTTACGCTTATTTCGGGGAACTTTGTTCGTAATAAAATGATTTTCAGCCAACTCATAAGGAGGGACATTGTGTCACAGCCTAATTTGCCTAATATCACCCCTGTCGTTACACTTTCCAGAGACGATACCATTAACCTTCTTCTTTCGTCAATTGCTATGGAAGAGCTGGGAATGGCACATATTCTGAATGCGGAAGGGGAAAAAATCCAATACGCGCTCGGAACGATTCCCGGATTAACAGGGCCCCCGTCAAGTCTTGCGGATATTCTGAACTTGAATGAGAGCGTCCGGGATACGCTTGACAGCTTAATGAAACAGGAGCTTCTTCTCGGTTCAAAATTGGACAGTATCTCAAATATCCCTACACTGGCGGGACCGACTGGTGCTACGGGGCCGACGGGACCAGCCGGCGGGCCCCCAGGACCTACGGGAGCAATCGGCCCGGCCGGAGCGACGGGGCCAACCGGACCGACCGGGCCGACGGGGGTCACCGGTGCGGGTCTTCAAGGGATTGTTGCTTTTAATCCGCTGATTGCTCCCACTTATACACCCGGACAGGTTGTATTGTATAACGGAAGCTCCTATGTCGTGAACACACCTTCGCCGGCAGGGATTCCGGATACGTCTGCCGATTATACGCTTTTAGCTGCCGCAGGATCAACCGGGCCGATTGGACCAACAGGCGCTACAGGAGCCGGATTGACAGGATTGACAGCTTTTGATCCCGCTGCTGCGCCTTTTTATACAGCGGGGCAGGTTGTATTGTATGAGGGTGCTTCTTATGTCGTAAATATCAATAACCCTTCAGGCATTCCCGGGACATCGCCGGATTATACACTGCTTGCCGCCGCGGGGCCGACCGGGCCGACAGGGGTCACGGGCGCCGGACTGCAGGGCATCGTACCGTTTGATCCCCTCGCCGCCGCTGCCTATACCGCCGGACAGCCAGTTACTTTCAACGGCAGCTCTTACGTCGCAAACGTAAACAGCCCGGCGGGAACCCCTGGAGCCTCAGCTGACTATACACTTTTAGCTGCGGCGGGAATCACTGGCGCTACTGGCGGTACCGGGCCGACCGGATTTACCGGTGCTACTGGCGTTTCCGGGCCGACCGGGATCACCGGCGCTACTGGCGGTACCGGACCGACCGGAAGCACCGGCGCTACTGGCGGCACCGGACCGACCGGATTTACCGGTGCTACTGGCGTTTCCGGACCGACCGGATTTACCGGCGCTACTGGCGGCACCGGACCGACCGGAAGCACCGGCGCTACTGGCGAAATCGGACCGACCGGATTTACCGGCGCTACTGGCGGCACCGGACCGACCGGAAGCACCGGCGCTACTGGCGTTACTGGACCGACCGGAAGCACCGGCGCTATTGGCGAAACCGGACCGACCGGATTTACCGGTGCTACTGGCGTTACCGGACCGACTGGAATTACCGGCGCTACTGGCGACACCGGACCGACTGGAAGCACTGGCGCTACTGGCGGCACCGGACCGACCGGAAGCACCGGAACAAGTCTGACAGCAACTTCCGGCTATGCAAGCAATACGGGCGGCGGTGTTGTCGCAGTTATTGTCGGCGGCACGACCATTTCTTTACCGAATGAACAAAACCTTTCTGCGGATATAACGGTTAATGCCGCAAATACCGTATTCACCGTTGCTCCGGCGGGACGTTACTATATCTCCTACCATATTAATTTAACGGCCGGCTTGCTTGTAAGTTCGCGTATTTTAATCAACGGCACTCCTCCTGCAAGTTCGATTATCGCCCCGGTCGCGTCTTTGGCAAACTTTAATAACTCCTTTATTGTGACTTTGCCAGCAGGCAGCACCATCCAGCTTCAGCTGTTCGGATTATTGGGTGCGGCCACATTGCTTGGAGGAAGCGTCGGTGCAGCTTTAAACATTATTCGATTATCTTAATGAAACATGCAAAAAAAAGGATCAGGCGTTTGTCCGCTGATCCTTTTTTAATTGAGACAGAAGCTCTTGCGCGGGTTTAAATTGAGGATTGAACTTCACGGATTTTTTGGCGTAAGCGATGGCCGTCATATCATGGTTTAATTCAGCATGGCATTTTGCCATATAATAAAAAGCTCTGAAATCGGCGGCACCTTTTAAAATTAAGTGATCAGCGTTTTCTCCTTCAACCTGCGTTCCGTTTTCAAATGCTTTGATTGCCGCTCTGTACTTTTCCAAATGATATAATACAAGGCCTTTATAATAATGAAGATTGCTGTAATCAGGATATAGCTTGAGCACTTTTTCAATCCCTTGTTCGGCTTCTTCATACCGTTTGAGCTCAAGCAATATTGTATATTTCAAATAATACAGGAGAGACGGAGGCATTCGTTTTTCGCTTAAAAATTGAAAAATTGAGCCGTTGACAAGATGTAATGCTTTTTCATAGTCTTTTATTCTGTAGCATTCACTTGCCAAATGATAGACAAGCCACGGATCAGGATTTTCCTCTGAAAGCTCTTCATTTAAAATGCTGATATTCCGTTTATGTTTTTGCTTGATCTTTTCTTCCTGCTCCAAGTAGCCGTAGTGATGAATCACACATGGGAGCGTGAAAAAAGCATTGTTTTCTTCCTCATTGGGAGCCGAGATATTCTCGTGAATTCTGCCTTGATACAGAAGGCCTTTATGATTGCGGAACAGTCTCGGCTGCATACTTTCAAACGCTTCGTTTTCATCGAGCTGCTTCCCCGTATAATTGATGATTTTCAAAAGACCCCGGCTCGGTAATCCGTCATGAAGCAGCGAAGTTAAAAAGCGGCCCGTCTCCTGATCGAGCTCTTCATCCGCGTCAAGCATTAAAATCCAATCTCCTTCGGCATGCTGCAGGGCGTAATTTCTGGCCTTTGCGAAATCATTCTCCCATTCGAAATCAAACACTCTTGCCTGAAAGCTTTTGCAGATATCTTTTGTATTATCTTGTGATCCGGTGTCTGCGATGACGATCTCATCAACGATGTCTTGTACACTTGATAAACAACGGGAGATGTATCTCTCCTCGTTTTTCACAATCATGCAAAGAGTCAGTTTACATTCAGCATTTCCGCTCATTTTCTCACCTTTCCCGATTTTGGAGTTGTTGATTGAACCAAGGCCGTTCAGGAGTGCCGTTCATCGTTATGATGACAGGCCGCACCCATCTGACGGCAGGTTCGGCAGTTGATTCTGCATCCCATTCCTGAAGCTGCCTGACAGCCCGCTTCGTAATGGGATGCGCCCGGAATTCGCGCGGGCTTTCAAAAATGAATTTTTTCGTTCGTTCCGTAACTGTCTTCATTTCATGAAAGTGCCGCTCATACATCTGCTTCTGCTCTTCTTCCAGGCTGACCATTAAAAACAGACGGCCGCCAGTTTCCATCTGCCAGCGGCACAATGCGGAGAACAGCCTGATTTCTTCTTTGTAATCTGAATCCCTTCTTTTATCCACGGTCACAGATAATATATTTAACAGCGCAATCGTGAGGCAATGCATGGCTTCAAAAGATGTCTGTTTCGCTTTTGAGATGCTTGGATACGGCATATGCTTCACCCGTCTCTTTTTTTATGAACGCTCCCCGCCTTTTTTCTTCCAACCGCAGTCCTCACAATCCCCGCACTCACAGCAGCCAATGCGGCCGTAAAACAGGCCGTCACACGGATCTTCAGGATGCGGATTCGGAAAGCACGGGTCGCATGGATCTTCCGGATCATCCGGATCACTGGGATCGTCCGGATTCCACGGGTCATCAGGATCGCCCGGATCACTCGGATTACTTGGGTCGTCCGGATTCCATGGGTCATCAGGATCGCCCGGATTACTCGGATTGCTTGGGTCGTCCGGGTCCATACAGGCTTCAGAATCCTGTAAGAAGATAATGTCCTCAAGCTTCGTCTGCAAAAGGAGTTGTGATTTCATGACGGTGCGCAGGAGCCGTTCAGTGCTTCTATTGATTGATGACAATTCCTCCAAGGAGGGATCGCCGGAAGCGCCGAGAAACATTTGAATCCTTTCCGCTTCCGCCTGCAGAATATGGGATAGTCCGATTTCTTCCATAGCCACGGATGAAAGAAGGAGGTTCAGGGTCTCACATCTGGAGAGTGTAATGTCGGGGGTGATGTTCGGTATGTTTGGAAGAGACATCGATTTCTCCCTCTTTTCTCTTGGTGTCATTATGCAAAAGTGTTATATCGTATTCTTATTCCGGGAGAGAAGAGATCATTACTGATGTTTTCGTTAATAAAATATCCCGGATATAAAATCCGGGATATTCGTTCGTTGATTTATTTTAATTCAAGTTTGACGTCTACATTTCCTCTTGTTGCTTTTGAATACGGACAGAACTCGTGAGCGGCGTGCACTAGCTTCTCCGCCGTTTCTTTGTCAAGATCTTTTGTATCAATGACGAGCGTTACGCCGATTTTGTAACCTCCGTCACTCTCATCTTTTAAAAGGCTGACCTGTCCTTCAATTTCAGAGGTCATGTCGATTTTTTGTTTTTGGGCGGCGAGCTCAAGCGCTCCCCCGAAGCAGGCAGCATACCCTGCCGCAAAGAGCTGTTCAGGGTTTGTGCCGGTTTCTCCGTCTTTTTTTGCATTCGGCATGATGATGTCAAAATCCAGCACCCCGTCTTCGGATTTAATATGTCCTGCTCGTCCGCCGACTGCGGTCGCTTTTGAAGTAAATAATGCCATTATTATCAGCCTCCTCATTGTACTTACTGTATATATTGCCCCTGCTCATATTTTTAAACATGAGGAATAGGAAATGGACCGTTTTTCGGCTACAATAGGGGTAACGTTAACAAACAAAGAGTTGGTGAAAGAAGTAATGGCAGAAAAAGATTTTGAACATATGAAACTGGAGAATCAGCTTTGTTTTTTGCTGTACGCAAGCTCAAGGGAAATGACGAAACGGTACAAACCGCTACTTGATAAGCTCAACGTAACTTATCCCCAGTATTTGGCACTGCTTTTATTATGGGAGCACGAAGAACTGAATGTGAAACGGATGGGTGAGCTTTTGTACCTGGATTCCGGAACGCTGACACCGATGCTGAAACGGATGGAGCAGCACGGAATCATCATGAGAAAGCGGTCGGCTGAAGACGAGCGATCCGTGACGATCAGGCTCACAGATGAAGGACGGGCCTTGCAGAAAACAGCGGCGGATATTCCCATTGCCATGCTGGAACAGACGGGACGGTCAAAAGAGGAATTAAAGCAGTTAAAGCAGTCGCTTTATGAGGTTTTGAATACGCTGCACGGCAAAAAATAAGGATGCCCCGAATGGGCATCCTTATTTTTATTCTGCTGCCAGAAGCTTCACTTCAATATTTCCCGCTGTCGCTTTTGAATACGGGCAGACACCGTGCGCTTTTTGAATAAGGGCTTCAAGCTCCTGTTTATCAATGCCGGATGCTTTGACCTCAAGCGTAACGCCTAGTTTATATCCTTGGTCTGCTTCATCTTTCAGCAGACTGACATGCGCAGTGACCTCTGTTTCAATACTCAGACGCTCTTTTCTCGCTACGAGCTGAAGAGCGCTGTCAAAGCAGGCTGAATATCCTGCGGCAAACAGCTGCTCAGGGTTTGTGGCATGTTCGAGCTTTTTTGCTCTTGGCGTTCCCGGCATGGCAACATCAAGATTCAGCACTCCGTCAGAAGACGTGACTTTCCCTTCACGTCCGCCGGCGGCTGATACGGTTGCAGTAAATAATGGTTTTGTCATGTGAATTCACCTCTATTATATTGTGTGCAATTTAATCTTACACAATATAATAGAAACTGTCAATCTTTCCGCATAAAAAAAGCCTACCCTTTTTGAAGGATAAGCTTAAAAGATTATACGCGGATTTGTCCGTTTCCTTTGATGATGATTTTTGTAGATGTTAACGCCGGAAGCCCCATTGGCCCTCTCGCGTGAAGCTTTTGCGTGCTGATGCCGATTTCGGCTCCGTATCCGAATTCAAAACCGTCCGTAAACCGGGTTGAAGCATTATGATACACGGCGGCGGCGTCAACGGCGGTCTGGAAGTAAGCCGCATGCTCGGCGTTCTCCGTCAGAATGGCTTCTGAATGGTTTGTGCCGTACTGCTGAATGTGGCGGACCGCCTCCTGTACGTCCTGCACCGTTTTCACACTGAGAATCGGCGCCAGGTACTCCGCTCCCCAATCGGCTTCTTCTGCTTGTTTCGCTTGAGGCTCCAGTCTGCAAATCACCTGGTCTCCTCGGAGCTCCACCCCTTTTTCTGTCAGCTGATTCAGCAGCTTTCGTCCGTGTTCTTCGGCCCATTTTTCATGAATCAAAAGAGATTCAATCGCGTTGCAGACCGAAGGACGCTGTGTTTTGGCATTGATGACGACCTCGCTTGCCATTTGAGGATCTGCTGACTCATCTATGTACACGTGGCAATTGCCCGCTCCGGTTTCTAAAACGGGTACGGTTGATTCCCTGACCACAAGATCAATTAAATTTTTACCGCCGCGCGGGATCAATACATCCAGCCCGTCATTTAATGTAAAGAGCTGTTTGGCGGTTTCTTTGCTTGTATCTTCTATGAGCTGAACGGCATCAATCGGAAGCTTTGACAGCCCCAGTGCGCGTTTCATCACACTGACAAGCGCTATGTTGCTGTGGATGGCGGAAGAACTTCCTCTGAGCACAACCGCGTTTCCGGTTTTCAGGCAGAGTGTGGCCGCGTCTACGGTAACGTTCGGTCTGGCCTCATAGATCATGCCCACTACTCCGAGGGGCACGCGGATTTTTTCAATAGATAATCCATTCTCTTTTTGAATGGTCTCCAGCGATTCACCGACGGGATCTTCAAGACCGATTAATAGTTCCACGGCGTCCGCGATATCGAGCAGGCGTTTTTCATCAAGAGTCAGCCTGTCAATAATGTCAGGTGTCAGTCCTCTGTTCCGTCCCGCTTCAATATCTTTCTGATTCTCTGTTAAAATCAGCCGGCGTTCATTTCTGAGTCCGTCTGCAATACATTGGAGCGCTTCGTTTTTTTCAGCCGTCGTTTTCATGACCATTTCGGCAGCCGCTTCTTTTGCCAAAGCCGCTTTTTGCAATACTTCACTCATTTGTGTTCCCCCTCGTCAAATAAATTCACCCAATCATCTCTGTGAATCACTTCCACCTGCTTCGTTCCTGAAAGCTGGTCGCTCCGCTTCCCTTTGGCTTCTAAAATTTCATCGGATGAGTACTGCGTCTGCCCTTTGCCGATAATGCCGCCGGGCCCTCTGACTTCCACTACAGCCCCTTTCGGAAAACTGCCGCAGACATCGGCGACACCGGCCGGGAGGAGACTTGACCCGTTATGGATCATCGCCTGCTCCGCTCCCCCATCAATGATGATTTCCCCTGATATCGGAGAATGAAACATGATCCATTGCCGTGTATTATTCACTGAGGACAGGTCTTTATCGCCGATATAAGTGCCGTCGCCTTTTCCGTCTAAAATTCCCATCAGTTTTTCCCGTCCGGAGCCGGTTCCGATAAATACCTTCACCCCGAGCGACAATGCGGTCTGGGCGGCGAGAAGTTTTGACTTCATGCCTCCGGTGCCGACCTTTGAGCCTGCTGATCCGGCATACCCGAGCAATTCTGGCGTAATGTCATTCAGATAGTCGAACCGATTTGCGTCCGGGTTTTCATTCGGATTGGCATCGTACAGCCCGTTAATGTCTGTGAGAATCATTAATTGGTCTGCATGAATCAACCCGCTTACAAGCGCCGACAGCATGTCGTTATCACCGAACGTCAGCTCTTCGACTGATGTGGAATCATTCTCATTAATAATCGGCACGACTCCCCGCTCCAACAGTTCCATTACAGTGGCATAGGCATTTCTGTACCGCTCTCTTTTTGAGAAATCATTTCTTGTTAATAAAATTTGTGCCGGCGTCAGACCGTATCTTTTTAAATGGTTCATATATTGCTGCATTAAAAGCGTCTGGCCGACTGCGGCAGCTGCCTGCTTCCCTTTTATCGTAACGGGTCGCGACGGATAGCCGAGAGCGGAAAAACCCGCTGCCACCGCGCCTGAGGTAATGAGGATCACTTCATGCCCGTTTTCTTTTAATAAAGAAATGGCTTCCGTATGTTCCTTGATTTTTGCTTCATCAATACTTCCGTTACTGTTGGTGAGCGAGCTGCTCCCGATTTTCACAACAATTCTTTGTTTTTTCATCATTTCTCCTCCGTGGCAATCAATCCAAACCGGCTCTCGTCAATAAAAAAAGCCCATTCCGTCCTGAAAAATAAGGACGAAATGGGCTTTCCGTGGTACCACCTTGTTTGAACGCGTTTTTCACGCGTCCCGCTTTCCTGTAACGCCAGGTTATCGCGCCTGAGTTTTCCCCTCAGGACTCCAAGGCAGGTTCGGCAGGTTTCATGCGGCAAAATGTTTCAGCGGGTCATTTTGCTCTCTGTCACAGAAAGTTCTGCGTACTGATCCTCTTCAACGCTCAATGATTTTTTTATATTATGCAAAGAAAACAGGTTCTTGTCAAGACATTTTCATCCATAAAAAACAGTCCGCCTCCCCGCGGACCGTCATTAATTAAATACGATCGTTTTGTTTCCGTGAACGATGACGCGGTCTTCCAGATGCCATTTTACGGCTCTTGCCAACACGCTCCGCTCAATCGTTCTGCCGATATTCTTCAGATCCTCTGCGTGATCTCTGTGATCGACGCGTTCAATATCCTGTTCAATAATCGGCCCTTCGTCAAGATCGTCCGTCACATAGTGAGAAGTCGCGCCGATTAATTTCACTCCGCGCTCATAAGCCCGTTTATACGGATTAGCGCCGATAAAGGCCGGCAGAAATGAATGGTGGATGTTAATAATCCGATTCGGATGGGCAGATACAAAATCAGACGTCAAAATCTGCATGTATCGGGCAAGAACGATCACATCAATCTTATACTGCTCCAGCAGCTCAAGCTGGCGCCGCTCCACTTCGGCGCGGATGTCTTTGTTAGCTTTCATGTAATGGAACGGAATATTCAGCGGTTCGACCACTTCTTTGGCCTCTTCGTGGTTGCTGATGACGACCGCAATTTCGGCCATCATATTGCCGCTTTGCCATTCCCAAATCAGTTCATGAAGGCAGTGCAGCTCCTTCGATACAAAGATCGCCACTCGCTTCAGCTCACTTGCCAGAGACAGGCTCCATGTCATGCCGAATGTCTGGGCGATTGAGGCGAACGCCTGCTGTAAGTCCTCTTTTTTCTCACGAATGCCCTTACAGTCGAATTCGATCCTAAGAAAAAACCGTCCGCCTTCAGGGTCAGTCGTGTATTGATTTGATTCAATAATGTTTGCGCCATGTTCAAACAAAAACGCCGACACGGCCGATACAATTCCCGGCTGGTCGGGGCAGCTGACAAGCAGGCGCCCTTTTTCCTCATTCCCGCGGCGGTATTCTTTCAGCCGCTGTGTCATATATGAATTCATCTGTTTTAATCCCTCGTATCTTCATAATTCGTAACTTACTAATAGATTATACTGAAGATTTGATAAAAATCAATTTACGAAAGAATTTTCAGCCCTACGGCAGCGCATAAAATAAGCGCAATGAAAAAGATGCGCTTCGCATCCTTCTGCTCGCCGTAGAAAAGAATGCCGGCTAATGCGCCGCCCGCTGTGCCGATACCGGTCCAGATCGCATAGGCCGTGCCCATCGCGATCGTCTCCATCGCATAAGAAAGCAGGGAAAAAGAAGCCGCAAATCCGGCGATAATGAAAAGAATCCATTTGACTTTCTTTTCTTTTTGAAATTGATTCATTAAAATGACCCCGAGCATTTCACAAAGACCCGCGGCTATCAGGCTGATCCAATGCATTACGCCTTCTCCTCCTTCGTCTCAGGCTTATCCTGTGTGACCAGCTTTAATCCGATGACACCGATCAGCAAAACGCCGATCAGCACGATTTTCACCGGATCGGCCTGTTCTTTGAAAAGCAGGATTTCACTGAGCACGGTGCCCGCTGTCCCGAGTCCGGTAAAGACCGCGTATACCGTTCCTACGGGCAGGCTGTCTGTCGCCTTGATTAATAGATAAAAACTGATGATGATTCCCATAATCGTGCCGCTCCACGCCAGTGCTGAATCAGCATGTTTCAGGCCGGTGACCCATACCACTTCAAATACGGCCGCTATGACCACTAAACCCCATTTCATGTTCTTCACCCTTTCTGTATCCGGACAATACAAAAAAGCCCGGATAGTCGTCTCTCATGAGATTGACTCTCCCGGGCTTTTTTCCCTCCGTGTGCATATGCGGGATATGTCCGCATATGTGTTTTCTCTCGGACCAGGCCATGTATGAACATGCGGAACCCTAGAAAACATGTCTGTTCGTATCATAC
Source organism: Bacillus sp. A1 (assembly GCF_042296235.1). Taxonomy (NCBI): domain Bacteria; kingdom Bacillati; phylum Bacillota; class Bacilli; order Caryophanales; family Bacillaceae; genus Bacillus; species Bacillus sp. A1. The sequence goes on along the minus strand of NZ_CP141181.1, from coordinate 1,317,190 downwards.
TACATTTCGCCGAAACGTTCAACGTCAGATGTGATGTCAAAAACCGTCAGCTGCCTCTCCCATTTGGTAACGGTCTCACCGGGCACCATGCCGATTTTTTCCGCGACACGGACGGAGGCAGCGTTTTCCGGATCAATCAGCGCCGCTATGCGTCCGTATTGCTGCATATGAAAACCGTAGTCCAGACAGGCGTTCGCCGCCTCTGTCGCATAGCCGCAGCCCCAGTGGCGGCGGGCAAACATATAGCCGATTTCCATCAAAGTGTTTCCGTTTACCGTCTGCGGAACGATTCCGCATTGACCGAGAAATGCGCCCGTCTCTTTATCCTCTGCGATCCAAAGACTGACGCCGTATCCTGTGGTCAATCGTTTGTTCCAGGCAATCCATTCCTTCGTTTCCCGTCTGCTTTTGAGAGAAGGATAATATTTCATGACCTCTCTGTCGGTAAACAGCCCGTACAAATTTTCTTCATCGTCATCCCGCATAGTCCGCAGACGGATACGCCCGGTTGTCAGGATGGTGCCGGAAGACTTATGTTTCATCATGCACGCCACGTCTCCTTTCCCTGTTATAGATTATGGATCCGGCAGGAAAAGTCCTTTCTCAGCATAAAAAAACCGCTTTTTAAAAAAGCGGTTTGACGATTACCAAGGTTTATCTGTTCCGAGCGCCTCGGCCAGGGCTTTGCTGTGTTTTAAGCGGTTTTTTCGTTCTCCGGCGCGCTGAACGGCCGTATTGTGAAGCATGATTTCTTCCTCGGTTTCCGGCACGATCCGCGGAACGGGTACCGATTTCCCGTTTGAATCAAGCGCGACAAAGGTCAGAAACGACGTTGCCGCAAGCTCGCGTTCGCCCGTCATCAGATGCTCTTTAATGACTTTGACAAACACCTCCATAGACGATGTGCCGACCCATGTGACGTAAGATTCAAGGCATACGGAATCCTGTTGGCCGATGGGGCGCAAAAAATCTACAGAATCCATTGAAGCCGTGACTGTTTCACACCGGCAGTGGCGGGCCGCGGAAATTGAAGCGATATCATCAATGTAGCTCATCAGCTTTCCGCCAAACAGCGTATTGTGATTATTCGTATCAAGCGGAAAAACCCTGCTTGTTTTAACAACCCTTGTTTCTTTGCAAAATCTTGATTCTGGCAACTTCATATTATTTAAACTCCCCTTTGGTGTCTGGTCGTTTTGACTCATTCATCTGTACCCTATTAAACAATACTTTGACCGTTTTGTCTAAAATTTTAAATATTAAGTTGGTTAGATATTCTCTCAGAAATGTTTCATTATTCACCACATCCGGGAATAATAAACGCACATTGAATACCGATAGGAGGATATCACATGGACGTATCCATTCCCAAATCCACGCGGAAACCGGCTTGCCGCAGTGAATTTGATGCTTTGCAGACAGTCATCTTATGCCGGCCGGAACACATGGCCATCAAGGATATTATTAACGGAACGCAGAAACATTTCAAACAAGAAAATATTAACATACCCGTTGCCCTCAAACAGCATAGTGAGTTTATTGACATTTTAAGATCTCATCAGATTGAAGTCGTCCTGCTGCCTGCCGATTCCGCATTGCCTGAGCAGGTATTCACCCGGGATATCGGATTTGTCTTAGGCGAGACGGCGTTTATTTCAAACATGGCGGCTTCAGTCCGGCAGGGAGAAGAAAAAGTGTTTCAAGACCTGCTTGACAATAAGAAAATCCCTTATACGCGACTGAAAAAAGCGAACATTGAAGGCGGCGACATCTTGATCGCAGACGGCACCGTTTACGCCGGGCTGAGCAAGCGCACGGATAAAGCGGCTGTCCGGGAGCTGCAGGAGGCGCTGCCGGAGATGACGGTTGTGCCGATCCCTCTCAAGGAGGATTTCTTACATTTGGACTGTGTATTTAATATGATCTCGGAAACGGAAGCGCTATACTGCAAAAATGGCTTGCGGCAGAAAGAAATTGATCTTCTCGCCGAACGTTTTGAGATGATAGAAGTGCCTGAAGAAGAGCAATTCACGCTCGGCCCGAATATCCTGTCAATCGGCAATCAGACAATTATCAGCCTGCCGCAGCACCGTCATACGAACCGCGAGCTCAGAAAAAGAGGTTATACGGTCATTGAAACCGAGTTTTCCGAAATTATTAAATCAGGCGGTTCCTTCCGCTGCTGCACCTTGCCGCTTGTCAGAACATCTTAAACATTTACAAGGCAGTTTCCTTCAAGATACGTTAATATAGAGAAGACAAGACTCTAAAGGGGGAAACCGAATGGCTAAGTACATAGGATACGCGGGAACATATACAAAAGGCGGAAGCGAAGGCATTTATTGTTTTGAACTTGATACAGAAGCGAAACGGCTCAGCCGGCCGAAGCTGGCAGCAAAGCTCGGCAACCCGACATACGTCACTCCGAATTCTGATAACAGCATGCTGTATTCCATTGAAAAGACAGACGGAAAAGGCGGCGTCGCAGCCTATCAGATTCATCAGAACAGCGGGGAATTAACTTTTGTGAACCACCAGCTGATTGAAGGCCCGTCTCCATGCCACGTCAGCATTGATGATAAACATGAATATGTGTTAACCGCTAATTACCACAGCGGAAAAGTGCACGCCTTTCCCGTCAATGAGGACGGAAGTCTGCGGGAGCCGGCTGCCGAAGCCGCTCATACGGGAACAGGTCCTCATGAAAGACAAGAGAAACCGCATACCCATTTCGCAGGCTATACACCCGAGCATAACTACATTGCAGCCGTCGATTTAGGGACGGATACGCTTTATACTTACCAAATGAAAAACGGTTCGCTCACAGAGGTGAAAACTCACTCTTTCACACCGGGTTCAGGGCCGCGCCACATCGTTTTCCATCCGGCGGAAAAATACGCCTATGTCATGACGGAAATCAGTAATGAAGTCATCGCGCTTGAATACAACCCGACCTTAGGTGAATTCAGAGAGCTGCAGGTCATTTCCGCTTTGCCTGAAGGCTTTACGGACAAATCGCAAGGCAGCGCGATCCGCATATCTAAAGACGGCAGATTTCTTTATGCCGCCAACCGCGGACATGACAGCATCGCCATCTATAAGATCAACCAATATTCCGGTGAATTGTCTCTGATTGAATGGGTGCCGACAGAAGGAAACTGGCCGCGTGATTTCGCGTTTGACCCTTCCGAGACATTCCTTGTCGCGTCAAACGAAGAAACGGGAAATCTGGTTTTGTTTGAACGTGATCCGGAAACAGGCAAATTGACTCTGCTTCAATCTGACATTCCGGTTCCGTATCCGGTCTGCGTGTCATTTCTGCATCAGGTTTAATCAAAAAAGAAAGCTGACTTTATATTGTCAGCTTTCTTTTTTGTATAAATGGCAGGCGACAAAACGCCCCGCCTTCACTTCTTCAAGCTCAGGCGTTATCTTACCGCAGGGCTCCATCGCTTCAGGACACCGCGTCCTGAATACACAGCCGCTCGGCGGGTTAAGGGGGCTCGGCAGCTCCCCTTTCAGAATAATCCGTTCACGCTTGTCCTCAAGAAGCGGATCAGGAATCGGGATTGAGGATAAAAGCGCCTTCGTATAAGGGTGAAGCGGTTCCCGGTAAAGCGCAGCGCTTTCTGTAATTTCCATCATGCGGCCCAAATACATCACGCCGATCCGGTCGCTGATATGCTTGACCATTGATAAATCGTGGGCGATAAATAAAAATGTCAGCCCTTTCTCTTTCTGAAGCCTTTTTAAAAGGTTGACGACCTGAGCCTGTACCGACACATCCAGCGCGGAAATCGGCTCATCCGCCACGATAAATTCGGGATGCAGAGAGAGCGCTCTGGCAATCCCGATTCTCTGCCTCTGTCCGCCGCTGAATTCGTGAGGATACCGGCTGCCGAAATCCGGATGGAGCCCGACAGCTTCAAGCAGTTCATCCGCCATCATCAGACGGGCTTTTCTTGTATTGTAAAGATTGTGGATTTCCATCGGCTCCATAATAATTTCCCTTACGGTCAGGCGCGGATTTAACGAGGCGTAAGGGTCTTGGAAAATCATCTGCAGCTTGCGGAAGAAGACAGACCGCTGTTCTGCCGCGGCACGGTGTATATCCGTCCCTTCATATGATACCGAACCGGCCGTCGGGTCATACAGACGGAGAATAACTCTTCCGAGCGTCGATTTACCGCATCCCGATTCTCCGACAAGTCCGAATGTTTCCCCTCTTTTAATGTGAAAACTGACACCGTCGACTGCTTTTACGGCTTTCTTTCTTCCTGCGTCAAAATGCATTTTCAGCCCGCTGACTTCAAGGAGCGGAGATGCCGTCATTTTCTATTCCCCCTTTTCGCTTATACAGCGGCGTACGGTGCATAATTCTTTTTGATAGACGGTTCCTTCCAAAGACAGCACTTCGATTGTTTTTCCCGTTTTCGGGGAGTGCAGCATTCGGCCGTCTCCCAGCGCCAAACCGACATGGTGGATCGCGCCTTTTCCTTCTTCATAGGCGAAAAACAAAAGGTCAGCCGGCCGGATATCGTTTACCGCCGCGCCGCATCCGGCTTTTGCTTGGTCCTTTGCATCACGGGGAAGGGTATAGCCGTTTGCTTTAAATATCGAATACATAAACCCGGAACAGTCAAACCCGAAACCGCTCAGTCCTCCCCATAAATACGGAAGCCCGAGAAACATCATGCCCGTTTCGATGACATCGGCCGCCCGTCCTTTCGTATGCCGGCACTCGTCTGCGTCAGCTTCATTTACGAACCGTTCTCCGAGCGGCGTCACCACCCGGAAAAAACCTTTTTCACGTCCTGGAGCCGGAAGACGCGTTAAGAAACTTACTTCCAAGTCCGGTTCGCCGTTTGTGTGATATAAAAAAGCTGTCGGTTTGGTAATCCATACGGCGGGGGAAGATGTATGAAAGCCGTCTTTTGAAAGCTGGTTTTTTTTCATCCAGCCCGGATATCCGCGCGCGTCCTTGTTTGAAGGCTGGCCGGGAACGGCGACAAAAGCCCATTCCCCTTCCTCTTTGAGAATGATCACTTCTTCTCCGAAAAGCGCTTGCGTTTGGACAAGGTTGTCTGTGCATAATTGCAGCCGCTCTTTATATCCCATAGACACTAACCATTTTCTGATCTGCGGCGGGTTTTCAAGCATCGGCGCATCATCCGAACGGGGAGATGACGGCAGCGTCCATACGTTGACTGCCGCCGCTGTAACGGCTGCTCTCATCCTTTCGCCTCCTCTTGTATCGACACACCGGTAATGCCGAGACCCGGTTCATCGGGAATCGTAATCTGACTGCCGCTGTATGTGATGCCGCCTTGAATCAAATCATCTTTCAGCATAAGCGGCGCATCAAAATCAAACCTTGTCACATTCCGTTTGCCCGCGGCAAAATGAGCCGCGGCGGTGATGCCGAGCTTGGTCTCAATCATGCTGCCGACCATGCATTCCACGCCGCACGTTTCGGCCATCGCATTGATTGTTTCCGCCTGCTTTATGCCGCCCGCTTTCATCAGCTTAATATTGATTAAATCGGCGCTTCTCGTCTGCAGCACGTGAAAGGCCTGACGGGGGGTAAAGACGCTCTCATCCGCCATAATCGGCGTGTCTACGGCATCTGTGACCTGCTTCAGCCCGGCGATATCGTCTTTATGAACAGGCTGCTCGACCAGCTCAATGCCCAGGCCGGCGTCTTCCATCTTTCGGATCGCAGTCACGGCTTCTTTCGGCGTCCAGCCTTGGTTGGCGTCCAATCTCAGTTTGACGTTTCCGCCGACACGTGATCTGATCGCCTGAATCCGGGCAACATCGTCCGATATGTCACCTATGCCGACTTTTATTTTTAAAATATGAAATCCTTTGTTCACATAACGGTCTGCATCCCCCGCCATCTCCTCAGGATTATTGACGCTGACGGTAAAATCTGTTTCCAGTGTATTCCGATAGCCTCCGAGAAGCCGGTAAAGCGGCTGTCCGTGCATTTGCGCCCATCCGTCATATACAGCCATATCCACCGCGGCTTTTGCGCTTTGATTTCTTTCCAACAGCCGGCTGATATCATACAGAACAGCTTCCGTGCCGAAAAGGCTCCGCCCCAAGAGAACGGGCTTCAGCACATCGTGGACGGCGCTTTCAATACCGGCCGTGCTGTCGCCTGTAATGACAACCGTCGGCGGCGCCTCCCCCCAGCCGGTCAGACCGTTGTCAAAAGTGAGCTTCACAATGACCGATTCAGCATTGTAAACCGTGCGCAAAGCGGTCTTAAACGGCTTTTTCAGCGGCACGGACATCCGTCCCGTTTTAATATCTGTAATCTTCACGCCTGATCACTCCCTTCCGGAAACCCCCGATTCAATCGTTACCGCTTTGGCCGCCGTATCCATAACCGCGCGGACTCCGATCGGAACGGCGAAGCTCGGTGAACAATGGCCGATTTTAAAGCCTTTAAGCGCGGGCTTCCCTGATTTGACAATGTAATCATTCAGCACTTGCTCTAAGGTAAGGGACTTTTCTTTGTTTTTCGGTTCGCATTGGTGAAAGTCACAGACCAGGATTCCGGCTGCATCTGACAGTTTTCCTGCCATCTTTAATTGATTCAGCATTTTGTCGATTTGATACGGCTCCTCATCAATATCCTCGATAAACAGCAATTTGTCTTTCGTATCGATTTCAAACGGCGTGCCGAGCGTGGACGTAATGAGCGACAGATTGCCGCCCACAAGCTCTCCCTCGGCCCTTCCGCCTGTCAGCACCTCTAAGGGAGAAATGTCCTCCGTATAGGTGAATTCCGTTTCTGTAAAAAGCTGATGATACGACGCTTTTGTCAGGGGATCAGCGTCTTCAAGCCCGACATCCGTGCTCAGCATCGGGCCGTGAAATGTGACGAGCCCCGTATTTTGATGAATGGCGGTATGTAAAAACGTAATATCACTGTACCCCCAGAAAATTTTCGGATTGCGGCGGATTAAGCGGAAATCGATGTCGGCGGCAATGCGACCCGTGCCGAATCCTCCGCACGCGCATATCACCGCTTTGACATTCTGATCACTAAACATGTCATGGAGATCATCGAGACGCGCCCGGTCCTCTCCCGCCAAATAGCCGTGACGGGTCTTCAGCGCCCGGCCGAGTTTCACATGAAGGCCAAGCTCATTCTCTAAAAACAGCAGCGCGGTTTGCAGCGTCCCGCTCTCAGGCGGGCTTGCGGGCGCAATCACACCGACCGTGTCGCCTTTTTGCAGTGCTTTCGGTTTATGGTTCATAACTTTTTCAATCTCCTTTCCGGATTGAAAAGTGAAACACGCCGCTCCTTTAATGGATAAAGAGCGGCATATGTTTCCGCTGTAAGATCAGGACTTTTCCGCCCATTTCAGATCAATGTAACCGACGGGGTGCCGGACAATGCCCTTCACGCCGCTGTTCTGCAGATGCACCTGATTGTAAAAGTAAATCGGAATGATCGGAGCCTCATTCATGAGCAGCTTTTCCGCTTTATGCATGAGCGCAAAACGTTTTTTGGCATCGGCCTCCTGTTTTGCCTGCTTGATGCAGCCGTCGTATGCCGCGCTGCCCCATCCGGTGCGGTTCATGGAATTATCCGTTTGGAAAGCCTCAAGAAAACTGATCGGATCTGCGTAATCCGGTAAAAATGAGCTTTGAGAGAACTGGAACTTCAGTCCTTTCTGCTCTTCTAAAAAGACGTTCCATTCCATATTGGCGAGCTTAACGTCTATACCGAGCACACTTTTGAGCTTCTGCTGAACCGCTTCCGCTATTTTCTTATGCTCCGGTTTTGTGCTGTATGTCAATGTAACGGCGGGCAGCTTGTCATAATGCTCTTCCGCCATGCCTTTTTCCAGCAGTTTTTTGGCTTCTGACTCATCCGGATTTAATAAACTGCCGCCCGCTTCGCGGAAATCTTTCCCGTCAGGCTGAGTAAATCCCGGGGATACAAAGGCATGTGCCGGCTTTTCACTGTTTTTGGTCACATAATCCGTGATTTCTTTCTGATCAATCGCTGCCGCGAACGCTTTTCTGATCTTCTCATTTTGAAACGGCTCCATTTTTACGTTAAAACGATAGAAATAGAGTCCGGCCTGATCCCACGTGCGGACATTTTTTCCTCCCATCAGCTGCTCGCTCAGCTCTGCCGGCACAAAGGCGGTATCCAAATCCCCCGACTGGAACATCTGATAGTCGGTATTCCGGTCACTGACCATCGCCCATGTGACTTTATCCAGTTTCACCGTCTTTTTATCCCAATACGTCTCGTTTTTGACCATCGTCATGCTGTCGTCATGCTTCCATTCCGTCAGTTTGAACGGCCCGTTGCCGACAAAGGTTTTTGCTTCAGTGAACCATTTCGGATCAGCCTTGGCGACTTTCTCATTAATCGGGAAATACGCCGGATTGGACACGACGCTCAGAAAATAATCCTGCGGTGCCGCCAATGTGACGACAAGCGTTTTTTTATCTTTTGCCGTGATTTTCACGTCTTCTCTTTTGCCTTTTCCGCTGTTAAATTCCTCCCCGCCTTTGATCATATAGCCGAGAAATGCGGAAGATGCGCCCGTTTTCGGATCGAGCATCCGTTTCCAGGCGTACACGAAGTCTTCCGCCGTAACGGGATCGCCATTTGTCCATTCGGCGTTATCACGGATATTGAAGGTATATGTCAGCTTATCAGCGGACACCTTCCAGCTTTCCGCCATGGCCGGTTCGGGTTTATTATCTTTTCCGAGCCTCGTCAATCCTTCCATGATGTTATTCAGCGGCTGCCAGGAAACATTATTAAATCCGATCGGCGGATCAAGTGAGGTCGGCTCATTTTCGTTATTGAGCCGCAGCACCGTTTCACCCCCCTGTTCTTTTGCTTTGCCGGGTTCTGTCCCCGCCTGTTCATTGGCTGTACAGCCCATCAGAGCAAACGAAACAACAGCAATCACACCGATCGCCCATCTCTTTTTCATTTCAATCCCCCTTTTTCCTCTGCTGCCGTCAGCTGCTGCTTCAGCCGCTCTGCACGGTGATCCTGAAGCCAGCAGTTGACGATATGGCTTTTGGATTTCACGGTTGCTGCCGGGTATACCTTTTCACAGACGATCATCCTGTCCGGGCAGCGGGCGGCAAACGGGCAGCCCGGCGGCGGATCGAATAAATCAGGCGGCGTCCCGTCAATCGGCGACAGCTCAATATCCTCCATATCCAGCCGCGGCACTGAACGAAGCAGCCCCTTTGTGTATGGATGAGCCGGACGGTAAAAAATATCATGCCTCGTGCCGATTTCGGCGATTTTCCCCGCATACATGACGGCGACTCTGTCGGCGGTCTGAGCGACGACGCCGAGATCGTGCGTGATCAGAATAATAGACACGCCTGTTTTTCTTTGAATCTTCTTAAATAATTCAAGGATTTGTGCTTGAATCGTCACATCAAGAGCCGTTGTCGGTTCATCGGCGATCATAATTTCCGGCTCGCAGATCAGAGCCATCGCGATCACGATCCGCTGCCGCATGCCCCCGCTTAATTGGTGGGGGTACTGCTTCAGGCGGGATTTCGAATCAGGAATCCCGACCAGATCCAGCATGGCGAGAACTTCGGATTCAGCTTGTTTTCTTGTCATGGCGCGGTGTTCCAACAGCGCTTCTGAGAGCTGATTCCCTATGGTCAAAGTCGGATTGAGCGCCGTCATCGGGTCCTGAAAGATCATAGAAATATCGCGCCCCCGGATTCCCCGCATTTCCCGATCCGACATTTGGCAAAGGTCTTTCTGTTTAAATTGTATGCTTCCGGATTCAATCTTTGCCGAATGTTTCGGAAGAAGGCCCATCACGGCTTGTGACGTCACGCTTTTTCCGCAGCCCGATTCACCGACGATCGCAAACGTTTCACCTTTATATAAATCGAAGCTGACGCCTCTGACGGCTTTTACAGTGCCTCCGTATGTTGAAAAAGTAACATGCAGATTTTGAACGGAAAGAACTTGCTGCGCCATTTTTCCTACCTCCTCAGTTTCGGGTCTAACGCGTCCTGCAAGCCGTCTCCAAGTACGTTAAACGCGTACATCGTTAAGGAAATGAAAAAAGCGGGAAAAAACAGCCGCCACCAATGGCCTGATAAAATCGCCGGCAGCCCGTCGTTTGCCATGACGCCCCAGCTTGCAAACGGCGCCTGAATGCCGAGTCCGAGAAAACTTAAAAATGATTCCGCAAAAATCGCCGCCGGCACCGTAAGCGTCATTTGGACAATAATGGCTCCCATCGTATTCGGCAGCAGATTTTTCTTGATGATCCGAAATGTTTTCGCTCCAAACGTTTTCGAAGCCAATACGTGTTCATCATGCTTCATCCTCAGCACCTGCCCTCTGACAATCCGCGCCATGCCGACCCATCCCGTCACGGTCAGAGCGACGATAATGGAACTGAGCCCCGGCCCCATCAGCACCATTAACAAAATGACAACGAGCAGGTACGGCAATCCGTAGAGAACCTCGATGATTCTCATCATGGCGCTGTCTGTCCGGCCCCCTTTGTATCCGGCGACGCCTCCGTAGATAACGCCGATCAAAAAGTCGATCAGCGCCGCCATCACACCGACAAATAAAGAGATCCTCGCTCCGTACCACGTTCTTGTAAACACGTCCCGGCCAAGTTCATCGGTTCCGAACCAGTGTGAAAAAGACGGCGGAAGATTCTGCTCGGCGAGCGTCTGCCTTGTCACGCTGTGCGGTGATATCAGCGGACCGAACACAGCCGATAGAAACAGGCAGCATAAAATCACAAGCCCGGCCATCGCCAATTTGTTCTTTTTAAGCCGCCGCCACGCATCCTGAGTGTAAGACAGGCTCGGACGCTTGACCGACTCGGTTTCACCCTTTCTTTCCGCGCCCGGCTGAAACCAGTCATCAGGCACTTCTGTGTGTTTTACCGTTTCTTGCGGGAGATTCATCAGGATCACCCTTTCTTATGAAGTTTTATGCGCGGGTCTAACAGGCCGTATGCCAAATCAACCAGAAACAGCAGGACGATCAGAATCACACTGTAAAATACGGTCGTTCCCATGATGACCGGGTAATCACGCTGATTGATGCTTTCTACGAAATATTTGCCCATTCCCGGTATGGCAAAAATTTTCTCGATGACGAAACTGCCCGTTAAAATACTTGCGGCAAGCGTCCCGAGTACTGTCACAACAGGCATAAGAGCGTTTTTTAATGCGTGTTTGATCACAATTTTGACGGGAGAAAGCCCCTTTGCTTTTGCCGTGCGGATGTAATCCTGAGTCAGCACTTCGGCCATGCTCGATCTTGTCAGCCTCGCGATAATGGCCATGGGACCGACGGCAAGCGCAACAGTCGGCAGGACCATGTGAACGGGACTCGTCCAGGTAGCTGCCGGAAACCATTTCAGATGAACCGCAAATTGCTGAATCAGCAGCGTAGCCATAATAAAATTCGGAATAGAAATCCCGAGCACCGCAAGGCTCATGGCCGCATAATCGAGAAAGCCGCCGCGCCTGAGAGCGGCCATTATGCCGAGCGCGAGCCCGGAAATAACAGCGATGATGATCGCCGTTATCCCAAGCTCAAATGAGACCGGAAACCCGCGTTCAAGCATGGCGTTTACACTGTCTGACGGTTTTTTAATTGAAGGACCGAAATCAAAGGTAAGAATGGATTTTAGATAGATGGCGTATTGAGTGATAAGAGGTTCGTTCAGATGGTAGTAGGATTCGAGATTTCGCTGGACCGCTTCGTTTGTGCCCCGCTCTTCGTTAAAAGGCGAGCCGGGTATCACTTTCATCATGACAAATGTCAGAGTGGTGATGACGAGGACGGTCATAATCATGGCGATAAAACGTTTGATAAAATACCGCAGCAATGCCGTTCACCCCTTTAACAGAATGTTGTTCTCATGGCGAGTTCTGTCATGACGAGCATGGCCTGATAGGCTTCCGGCATGTCTTTTGCCTGAAATTGAACGATTGTCGTTCCCGGGATGATTTCTGTGCCCGGCATTAAATGGGCCCATTCAGCCTGTCCGTAGTTGGCAAATTCAATGCCTAATACAGGTCTTTCAGGCGGAGTCAGCGGTTTGACCTTATCTTTATTTTTGAGCGCATAGGCTGTTTTTTCCGTCAGGAGCCGTCCGGCTTTTTGAGGGGACAGGCATTTGACCGCGGTTCTTGAAATGGTTTGTTTGACGGCGGCAGTCGTCACATTCGGGATCAGCTCCTCCGCTTCTTTTGCGGCGCAATCATCTCCGGCAGCCATGATGACCGGGACATCGTAAAATCCGGCGAGATAGGCATTTAACCCCAGTTCACCGACCGGCTTATCATTTATGTAAAAGTGGCGGACGCCGAATATCATGCTGTGCGACATGACGCCCGGCATCGACGCTCTCGCATGATAGCCGATAAACATCACACCTGAATACGATTCATCAAGCCCCTGCATCATGGAAAACGGCTTGACATCCCCCGTAATCAGCTCTGCCTCAGGGTGAAGTTTTTCCGCGAGCAGATTATTCATCTTTGAGTGGCTGTCATTCACGGTCACTTCCGTGCATCCGTTATTAAACGCTTCTGCGATGCACCAGTTTGCTTCTTCGGTCATCAGAACTCTGCCGCGCTCATAATTGTGCATGCGGGAATTGACAAATGTTTCATCAGGCAGTCCGGAAATCCCTTCCATATCCACAGATAGATACAGTTTCATGTAATGCCTCCTTTTTTACTTAAAATTTCGATATTAAATTATGAATATTCTAACAAATTATATTAAAAAAGGATGAAACATGCAATATACCATTCTGCTATTATGGGAAAAAACAAACCCTTTTCACCGGGAAAAGGGTTTGCTGATAGAAAAAGTTACATACCGTTTTTGCTTATATGATGACGCTGAAACTGTCTGACCGCACTTCTGTATTCACGATCGGGAATGACCTGATGCCTGATCGGTTCAGGAGCCTGCGGCGAAGGCTCTTCAGCCGCCTGCTTACGGACGGCATGCGGTTTATGCGCCAGCTTATGTCCCATGCCGGTCGCATTCATGACAAATGATAAACACACTAAAAGCAAGCTTAAGATGAAAGCAATAAGAAACAAATCGCTGTATGTTCCCATCAGCAGGTCATGCGGCGATTGTGTGCCGCGCGCGCCCCGAAGCATGCCGGAAACATCTCTTTTCGTAAAATACCCTATTAAAACAGGTGCGCCCATATAAATGAACAGCCTTAAAAACTGAACTGCCGTCATGCGTTTCACCAGTTCCGGAAGCGGTCCGCCTAACGCGGCTCCCATCAGTCCGGCTGCCACAATAAGCCCTGTCCCGGCCGCCAGCATCACGAAAAGCCCCGCAAATAGAATAAGCGGTATATGATGATCTGTCGTTATCCATTGGAAATTCACGAACACCAGTATAACAGAGCCTGTTATGCCGAGCATGCCCGGACCGACTTTATCATATGCTAATGCACTGATGACAGCGGCGATGGCCACGCCTCCCAAAAGGCTCGCATATAGGAATATCAGTTGAGTTTGTGACATATGATATGCGGTCTGAAGCTCCCCGTGAAATGCAGAAAGACTGACCGCTATGGAAATACTGCCCGCAGCGATCATGAAAACACCCAGAATCGGCTTTGGAATCAGCATAAGTTTAATCGAAATCAGCGCATGTTCGTTTCTGTACTGCATGATCAGCAAGATCAGAAGAATGACGATGCTTCCTCCAAATCCCGCCAATGTCTGCCATGATGAAAAGCCCCATTTCGGCAGATGAATAAATGTATAGGCGGTCAGCACGGCTGATACACCCGCTAACAGAAAACCGATGCCGTCAAATGGAGATTTTTCAGCATTTTTATGAGCGTCATCCCGCAGCCACATATAACTGAAAATGAGGCCGAAAAAAGACAGCAGGCCAAAAATGCCGAACAGCCAATGCCAATGGCCGGCGCTTGCCGCCGCCGTGCCTAAAACGGTCCCCATAATGACGGACCCGTAAAATCCGCCGATTAACACAAATAATGCGTAATTCCGGCGCTCAATCGGAAACGAAAGCACCAGCATCGGGATCATAATCATCAGCATAGTGCCCGCCGCAGCTCCCTGTAAAAAACGGCCCGCGGCGAGCGGATAAATATCATTTGTCACAGCAGCAAGGAGCGCTCCGATGACACCCGCGGCCATCGAAATCATATAGACAGGCCGGGAGCCGAATCTTTTTCTTAAATACGGCCCCGCCGGCACGAATAAGGCAAATGCCATATTACCGATAATAATCGGATGAAAAGAGTCAAAGTTTTCCCCGCCGACCGTCTGCCGGACAAGGCTTTGGACAGCCGAAAGTGCGGTATTCGACATCAGCCCCGGCCCGACCGCCAGCACAGCGAGCAGAGAAATAATCCAATGATGTTTTTCTTTCATTTGACAACTCCTTTCTGACTATTTAACAAAGTGAAAAAGCTAACAGATTTCCCCCATTAGCTTGACAGAATTTTTCATATCTTTTCATGTGAAGGATTGAACATAATATCTCATTTATTATTTCAAATCCGATGGAAATTGTCAATATAAAGCGCCTCCGTCCGATTACGCCTTTTTCACAATTTCCCACAATCTTTTCATTATTATCCCACACTTTTTGTTTAAGATGGAGTCAGTAATAATAGGCAAATCATGCTATGATGAAAATAGAGAAACGGAGTGAACATGATGGATAACTATCGTGATGAAAATCGGACAGACCAAAAAGAACAGGAAGTCCTTTTAGTAAAAGAAAACCCGCAGCCGGCCAGATATTCCGCGTCGGACGAGGACAAGAAAAAACGAAGCTTCGGCTGGTTCAGACCGCTTCTCGGCGGAGTGATCGGCGGAGGGCTCGCCCTCGGCATCTATACATTTACGCCGCTTGGAGACCATCAGACTCAAGATACTTCCAATACGGCTCCCGCTCAGGAAACGTCATCGGTAACCGCCAAGCAGACATCTTCTGATTCCGGCAGCAGCAAATCGGCAAACAGCTCATCGGCAAATTCAAGCAGCATTTCGAATATGGTGGAAGACATTTCACCGGCGATCGTCGGAATCACCAATCTGCAGAAGCAGCAAAGCAGTTCCGATTTATTCGGATTCGGATCAAGCTCAGATTCAAACTCAAATTCATCGGGTGAAGATGCGGAAACGGGATCGGGTTCAGGCGTTATTTTTAAGAAAGCAAACGGCAAAGCGTATATCATTACGAATAACCACGTGGTCGAAGGCGCCTCTTCCCTTAAAGTGTCATTATATGACGGCACCGATGTAACAGCTAAACTCGTCGGCAGCGACTCTCTGACAGACTTGGCCGTTTTAGAAATCAGTGATAAACACGTGACAAAAACGGCAAGCTTCGGCAGCTCATCCGCTCTCAGAACGGGTGAATCCGTCATCGCCATCGGTGATCCGCTCGGAAAAGACCTTTCCCGCACCGTCACACAGGGCATCGTGAGCGGCTTAAACAGAACCGTCTCGATCTCTACGTCAGCCGGTGAGTCAAGCATCAACGTCATCCAAACCGATGCCGCCATCAATCCCGGAAACAGCGGCGGACCGCTCTTGAATACAGACGGCAAAATCATCGGCATCAACAGCATGAAAATCAGCGAAAGTGATGTAGAAGGCATCGGCTTTGCCATCCCGAGCAACGATGTAAAACCGATCGCCGAAGAGCTTCTCACGAAAGGACAGGTAGAGCGCCCTTATATCGGCGTGAGCATGATCGACTTGGAACAAGTGCCGCAAAACTATCAGGAAGGCACACTCGGGCTTTTCGGCAAACAGCTGAATAAAGGCGTTTATATTCGCGAAGTGGCGCAGGGCTCACCTGCAGCCAAAGCCGGATTAAAAGCAGAAGACATCATTATCAGCTTAAAAGGGAAAGAAACCGACACGGGCAGCGAACTTCGCAATATTCTCTACAAGAATACGAAAGTCGGCAGCACCGTTGACGTGAAGATTATCAGAAACGGCAAGGAAATGACGAAAAAAATGAAACTGACTCAAAAAGAAGAAACATCTTCTTAACAAAAATCCAAGGCAGCCGCCTTGGATTTTTTATATACGGATGAAACTTTAGGCCTGGATCAGCCGTATGACTTAGTGTACAAAGGAGGATACACACACATGAAACAAACCGGACTTTTGCTGGTCGTTACCGGTCTGATCTTGCTGCAGCTGAGCATTCAGCTTCCTCAGCAAAACGCTGCTTGGGGAATGACGCTTAGTGCAAGCATTTTACTGAACCTTTCGGGAACCGGACTGATCATGCGCTCTCTGCACACGCAGACCGGCCGCAGATGAATAAAAAAAGCCGCGGGACATTCTGTCATCCCGCGGCTTTTATTTCACATAAAAGCACCCTGTCCGCTGGCCGGACAGGGTGCTTCGGTTAAGACATATGCTGGTCCCGATAAATCTTTTCGTTTTTAATGCCGTACGCTTTTTGCACGATATAGAGCGGACGGTCTTTTGCTTCGTCATAAATCCTTCCGATATATTCGCCGATCATTCCGAGCATTAATAGAACGATGCCGCTGAATAACAGCTGTATCACAATCAGAGAGGACCAGCCCGTAATGGTGCTGTTCGTAAACAGCTTCATGTATAAAACGATAAACATATAGAGAAAACCCGCTCCGGACATGATCATTCCCGCATAACTTGCCGCCTTGAGCGGTTTATGAGAGAACGTTGTGATCCCGTCCATGGAAAGCTTCAGCATTTTTTTAAGCGGGTATTTCGTTTCCCCCGCAAGCCGCTCATCTCGTTCATATTCTACAGCAGTCTGCTTAAAGCCGACCCAGCTGACGAGCCCTCTGACAAAAGGATTTTTTTCTTTTAATTTTTTCATCTCATCACAGACTTTTCTGTCCAGCAGGCGGAAATCTCCGGTGTCGAGCGGAATATCAATATCAGTCACGTTCCGCAGCAGCCGGTAAAACATAGAGGCCGTCTGTTTCTTGAAAAAGGTTTCTCCCTTTCGTTTCGTTCTGACGGCGTACACCACATCGTAGCCTTCTTTCCACTGCTCAATCATATCAAGGATTAATTCAGGAGGGTCCTGCAAATCGGCGTCAATGACGGCGATTGCATTCCCCTCTGCATAATCCATACCCGCTGTGATCGCGATCTGATGTCCGAAGTTTCTGGAAAAATCAATAATTTTCACTCTCGGATCAATCAGACTTTGCTCTCTTAAAATCTCAATACTGCGGTCTTTGCTTCCATCATTGACAAAGATCAATTCATAATGCTCTTTTGTTTGATCCATCACTTCTTTCAGACGCTGATAGGTTGTCTGAATGACGAGTTCCTCGTTATAAACCGGGACGACTATTGAATATTGAATATGTCTGCTCATGTTTTTTCCTCCTATTCATCAGATTGAAGTTCGTATAGTGAAGCTGACTGATTCATTCCGCCCGGCCCGCCGCTCATTCGGCTGTTTTCACCTGAGGTCTTGCTGCTTTTTGTATCAGCTGCATCACTATTTTTCGTTTTCTGATCTGTGTTTGATTGCCATTTATCTGAAGATACTTTCTTTCCGTTTTTCTCAACCCACTGCACAATATCGTTATTTCCGCCTTTGCCCATTCCGGATGCTAAGAAGTATTTTACTTTCCCTTCTTTTACGAGCTTTTTAAATTGAGTCAGCGTAATGGCCGGGTCAGACCCGCTGTATCCGCCGATCGCCATGACCGCTTTTTTCGTTTTAATAATGTAAGGCGCCGCAGTGTTGGAATCGGTTGTTGCAAATAGATAGTCCGCTCCGGCGTTGTGTTTCTCTAAATAGTTGATCAGTTTTGTATTGACAGATGCGTTATCCATTCCCATGCCTTTTCCGCTTGTTGAAGCGAGCTGAGGGCCTGTTTCAGGCAATGAGCTGTTGCCTCCGTACAGAAGCGGTGTGCTCGCCCAATAAATCGGCATGACCATCAAGACGAGAAGGGCTGCAAGTGAAACATAGTAACTGAGCGGTTTTTGGCGCTGTTTGAATACGAACAGAGCGATGGCAGCCACTGCGCCGATAACGCCTACTCCGATGCTCCAGCCTGCGCCGATTTGATCATTGTAGTTTCTGAGGATAAACAGCTCAAATCCGGTTGTCACAAGAATAGCGGCCGGCAATAGCCAAGTTTTCCATCCCGCCTGCTTGCGGTACAGATGAACGAGGGCGACCCATCCCGCACCGACAAGTGCCGCGATCGGAGGCGCCAGCATAATGAGATAATAATGGTGGAAAAATTCTGCGACACTGAAGAATCCGGCAATCGGCACAAGCCACGCTGCCCAAAAGATCGTTTCCTTCTGTTCTGCTGATAATCGTCTTCTTTCTCTCACCCCGGCGATCAATAAACCGGCCATTCCAAAAATCGCAAACGGCAGGAGCCAGCTGATCTGATCAGATAATTCCGTTTGGAAAAGGCGCAGCGGACCAGGGGTTCCCGTACCGAACATTCCTGAACCTGATTGCATTTTCGAGCCGGTGCCTGTACCGCTTTTTCCTCCGCCGCCGGGACCGCCTCCGCCGCCATCTCCGCCGCTTGGAGGGCCTCCTTGACCGCCGCTTGGCATTTCGCCGCCGCTTGGCATTTTCCCGTTAGATGGAGGTGCCGTCATACTGCCGTTTTGTGATTTGTCTCCGCTTGCTGAACTGCTGCTTGAAGACTGGCCAGGCGGTTTTTGCATTTGTGAAGAACCGCCGGAAGAAGACATCTCTTTCGATGCGTTTCCGTCCGGCCCGCCCTGGCCGCCGCCGGAACTTTGCCCTGTCAGCCGCTGAATCCCGTTATATCCGAAAGCCAATTCCAATACGGAGTTTGTCTGGCTGCTTCCGACATATGGCCTTTTGCTGGCAGGAATATTGTCAACAATGAGCGGCCATGACAATGAAACGGCTGCTAAAACGGCTAACGCGCTTACCAATGAAATGATTTTTTTCTTAATCGTGGTGTTTGCCGCAATCATATAGAACAGCAAGAAGGCCGGCAAAATCATATAAGCCTGAAGCATTTTTGTGTTAAAGCCTGCTCCGACGACAAAAAATGCCGCCAAAAGCCAGATCAGTCTGCCCTTTCTGATCGCTTTAAAGAGAAGCCATGTGGCGAACAAGAGGAAAAAGACCAGTAAAGCATCGACATTGTTCGTCCGCGCGACCGCTACTGCGATCGGTGTACACGCCATGACAAATGAGGCGATACGCGCCGCCGTTTTTCCGAACGTCGGCTTTATTAATAAGTACATGAATAGAACTGAACCTACACCCGCCAATGCCTGAGGCAGGATGACGCTCCACCCGTGCATACCGAATATCAACGCGCTGATCGTTTGAATCTGGTATGTAACAGGCGGTTTATCTACCGTGATAAACCCGGCTGCGTCAAATGAAGCGTAAAAGAAATTATGAAAGCTTTGAAGCATACTCGTTACCGCTGCGGTGTAATAAGGATTCACCGTATCGTCATTCCAGATGTTGTACATATTCAAGAATGCGGAAGCGAGTAAAATGAGAATTAAGACTGCGTCTATCTCGCGTTTTTTCATTTTCACCTGTGTTTTCACTCCTTTTGTTTAACTTTGAACAAGTGTAACAACCAAATGTGAAAAATTTATTAATAAACAAAGACAATTATTTTGCCGTTTACAAATAGGTAAAAAGAATGACAAAACGGGTAAAAAAGCAAAAAAAGATGCCCCCGTCAAGCCGGGAGGCATCTGTCATGATTTCTGATTTACTGAATCGGTTTCAGCCGTGCTTCTATTTCAGAACGGCGGTGTTCGAGATAAGGCGGGAGCGCAACCGTTTTGCCCAGCTCTTCAGGTTTTTCATCAACCATAAATCCCGGACCGTCCGTTGACAATTCAAACAGAATTCCGTTCGGCTCCCGGAAGTACAGCGCTTTGAAATAATAACGCTCTACAATGCCTGAGTTGCTGAAACCTTCTTTCGTAATGATGCGGTGCCATAAAGCAAGCTCCTCTTCATTCTGGACGCGGAAGGCCACATGGTGCACGCTGCCTTTTCCAGGACGCTCGCGCGGAAGATCGTTTCTTTCAATGAGATGGACTTCTGTACGCGCGCCTCCGTTTCCGGATTCGAGTACCGTAACCGTGCCCCGGTCTTCATGCGTTTCTTTCCCGATTTCAGTGAAGCCCAGCACATCGGTTAACACACGCAGCGTCGGTTCTGCATACGGGACGGTCAATTCAACGGGACCAAGACCGCGGAAAGAATATTCTTCCGGTATGCCGCTTTGCTTCACCGCTTCACCGATGTCTTTTCCTTTTTCGTCAGCTGTCAGCACAAGCCGCTGTCCTTCATGATCCTGAAAAGCGAGTGTGTCCCTGCCCGCTATTTTCACGATCTCACTGTGAGAGACCTGATGCTCTTCAAATCGTTTTTTCCAATATTGGAGCGCTTGTGCATCCGGGACACGCAGGCCGATTGAAGAAATACTGTTTGTTCCCGCATGAAACGGCGCAATCCGCGGAATCTCGAAAAACGTCAATTCAGATCCCGGATTGGCTGTTTCATCACCGTAAAACAAATGATACATCGTCGGTTCATCTTGGTTTACGGACTTTTTCACAAGCTTCAGTCCCAGGATGTTCCGATAGAAATCTAAATTTTTCTGCGCATCAGCCGTCAATGCTGATACATGGTGTATTCCATTAACTTTCATTATGTTATCCTCCAGTCAATTATCTCGATTTCGAGATATTTATATATACAATTTATGTTATCCGGATCGTAAAGTCAACCCATCTGCTTCACAGACGGTCTGCAGACTGCCGCTCCCTAAATAACGAACCTTTGATATAAAAAAACCATTAATGTTCGCTTTTAAAACGGTATTTTTTCCTTCTCAAAAGCAGAAACCTTTATCTTTTAGGGAAAACAACAAAATCAGAAAATTTATTTTATTCGTGTTTCAGCAATTAGGGTTTACAATATGGAAAATAGTTTTTTCATCATGACGATTTTACATCTGGAGGGAAAGGATATGCAGATTGAAGAGAACGGACTTAAAAAAGAGATCGGCCTTACCATCGCCCTCTCACTTGTTATCGGCACCATCATCGGTTCCGGCGTATTTATGAAACCAGGCGCCGTGCTTGCCTACTCCGGTGATGCGAAAACCGCGCTTATCGCGTGGCTGTTAGGAGGTATTTTGACGCTTGCAGGCGGATTGACCGTTGCGGAAATCGGCACTCAGATTCCGAAAACGGGCGGACTTTATACATATCTCGAAGAAGTGTACGGCGAATTTTGGGGCTTTTTGTGCGGATGGGTTCAAATTATCATTTACGGCCCGGCCATTATCGGAGCAATCGGCTTGTATTTCGGATCTTTGATGGCGCACTTGTTCAATTGGGATTCCGGCTGGTCTAAATTGATCGGGATTTCAGCCGTTTTGTTTTTAAGCATCATTAATATTATCGGAACGAAATATGGCGGCATCGTACAGGGAATTACGACTGTCGGCAAATTGATTCCGATTATCTGCATGATCGTGTTCGGCCTTTGGAAAGGCGATCAGCATATTTTCACAGCCGTTACAAGCAGCATGTCGGACATGAATTTCGGCGCTGCCATACTGGCCACCTTGTTTGCTTATGACGGCTGGATTCTGCTTGCGGCACTCGGCGGCGAGATGAAAAATCCGGAAAAGCTGCTCCCGAGAGCGATGACGGGCGGACTGCTGGTCGTCACCGCCATTTATCTTTTCATTAACTTTGCGCTGCTGCACATTCTTCCTGCGACCGACATCGTCAAACTCGGTGAAAATGCGACCGGCACCGCTGCCGGAATGCTGTTTGGCGACATCGGAGGAAAATTGATCAGCGTCGGAATCATCGTCAGCATCTTCGGCTGTTTAAACGGAAAGATTCTCGCTTTTCCGCGTGTCTCGTTTGCGATGGCGGAACGGAAACAGCTGCCGTTTGCCGGACAGATTTCGCGGGTTCATCCGACGTTCCGCACCCCGTGGATTGCCGTGTCATTTCAGATCGCGCTGGCCATTATTTTTATGATCGCCAGCAATCCCGATAAGCTGTCTGAAATCTCTATTTTCATGATTTATATTTTTTACGTCATGGCCTTTTTCGCCGTGTTTATCCTCAGAAAAAAAAGCGGCGGAAAACCGCGCGCCTACAGCGTGCCTTTGTATCCGATCATTCCTGTTTTGGCCATCGCGGGTTCACTGTTTGTGCTGATCAGCACGATCATTACAGATACACTGAGCTGCGCGCTGTCCCTCTTGATCGGCCTCGCCGGGCTGCCGCTTTATTTTTGGCTGAAAAACGGCAGAAAAAACTGATAAAAACGGTTCCTTTTACGGGAGCCGTTTTTTTTCTGGCAAAATCACGTGCAAAAGTTGACAGCAAATTCACATCTTTTGTTATACTTTTTAAGCAAGATGTCTGAATTCGAAGTATGTTACGTTTTTTTGGCGAAGTGGGTAACATAAGAAAAACAGGATGAGACACGTTTTTACGAAAAAATCAAGAGGCGTTTTTTTCGACTTTATCTGTTTTTTTTCGACAAAAGGCTATATAATAATTTGATGTGTGCATTGTCTCATTCAAACAATGGAGGGTTTTTAATGATAAAAAGAAAAAAAGATAAGTTCTCACTCCTTTTAACAGAAATCGCAAAAAACATAGACGAAACCGCAGAATACTTTGTCAACTTTAAAGTGACGAACCAGACGACTTTAAAGGAATTTGCCGATACGTTAAAAGAGTTTGAAACAAAAGGAGATAATCATGTTCATGTCATGATTAAAGAGCTGAACAAAGCTTTTATCACTCCCATTGAACGTGAAGACATCCTTGAGCTGACAAACAGCCTCGATGACGTGCTTGACGGAATCGAACATTTTTCAGCAATGATGGAGATTTTCTCGATCACTTCTTCCGATGAGCATATCGATAAGTTCAGCGGATACATCAGAGAGTGCGCGAAGGAAATTTTAATCACGATTGAGCTGCTTGCAGAAAACCGATTGAAGGACATTCACCCTCACGCCATTAAAATTAAGGAATACGAGCACAGCTGTGATAACCTGCACCGTAAATCATTAAAAAATCTGTTCGGCACAGAAACCGATCCGATTAAAGTGATTCAGTACCGCGAGATTTACGAAACGCTTGAGGAAATTGCCGACTCTTGCCAAAGCGTTGCCAATAACCTTGAAACCATTATTATGAAAAACGCGTAACGAGGGGTTATAATGGATACTCTATTACTTTTAACGATATTAATTGTCATATGCGCTTTGGTATTTGACTTCATTAACGGATTTCACGATACCGCAAACGCAATCGCCACCTCAGTTTCGACAAAAGCGCTGAAGCCGCGGCACGCAATCGTCATGGCCGCCATCATGAACTTTCTCGGAGCGATGACATTTACCGGTGTGGCGAAAACCATTACAAAGGACATTGTGAATCCTTATACATTAGACAATGGGTCAGTTGTCATTCTTGCGGCTCTACTCGCCGCAATCGCCTGGAACTTGATCACATGGTATTTCGGCATTCCGAGCAGCTCTTCACATGCGATTATCGGAGCGATCGCCGGTGCGGCCATTGCAGCGTCAGGTTTTGCGACGCTTAATTATAAAGGGTTCATTAAAATTATCGAAGCACTTATTTTATCACCGATCATCGCCTTTGTTCTCGGCTTTATCGTATATTCGATCGTGAAGCTGATTTTTAAAGACAGCAATCTGGCGAAAACAAATAAACGCTTCCGCAGAGTGCAGATTTTGACGGCTGCCATTCAGTCCTATACACACGGAACGAACGACGCGCAAAAAGCGATGGGTATCATTACGATGGCGCTTATGACTGCCAATTTACATAAAAGTGATGCCATTCCTTTTTGGGTGCAGCTCTCTTGTGCCCTGGCAATGGGTCTCGGCACATCCATCGGCGGCTGGAAAATCATTAAAACCGTCGGCGGGAAAATTATGAAAATCCGTCCGGTAAACGGCGTATCTGCCGACTTAACCGGCGCAGCCATTATTTTCGGGGCCACGTTTATTCATCTCCCTGTCAGCACGACGCACGTCATTTCGTCTTCCATTCTCGGTGTGGGCGCTTCCCACCGCGTAAAAGGCGTAAACTGGGGAACGGCTAAACGGATGCTCATTACATGGGTCATCACCCTGCCGATTGCAGGTACACTCGGCGCCATCGCCTTTTTCATCTTAGATCTGTTTTTCTGATGACATCCGCTTCTTTACAGAAGCGGTTTTTTTTGTGACAGGAAAATGATGTCATGACATAGAATGAACATAGCAGACCATTTTTCAAATTGTGAGGGATGCTCATGCTTTTGTTTTTTCAGATTATGGTGTGGACGATGGCGGCCGCACTCATTTTATATGTGTACGCATCCTGGCGGTATGAGGCAAAGGTAAAAGAAAAAATGTTTGCCATCCGTAAAACGTGGTATTTACTATTTGTACTGGGCTCCATGGTCTATTGGACATATGATCCTGAATCGCTCTTTGCCGCATGGAGTCAATATTTGATTGTTGCCGTCTGCTTTGCCCTTATTGATGCGTTTATCTTTTTGAGCGCGTATATCAAAAAGCTCGCCGGCAATGAATTAGAGACGGATACGCGGGAAATTTTAGAAGAAAATAACGAAATGCTTCACTCCTATCTTGAAAAACTGAAAACCTATCAATATCTGTTGAAAAATGAACCGATCCATGTATATTATGGAAGTACAGAAGCTTATGCGGAAGGCATCAGCAGACTGCTGGCCGCTTATGCCGAAAAAATGAATGTCACGGCTTCCTTGTGCGACTATTCCGCACAATCGGATAAGGACCGCTTGACGGAGCATATGCCTGATGCGGCAGACGTTCAGTCCCGTCTTAACCGTAAAGACGTCTACTATGATCAAAAAGGCAGGCTTGTGCTTATTCCGTTTACAGTCCAGAACCGCCATTACGTGATCAAACTCACGTCGGAAAACCTGTTGACGGAATTCGATTATTTGCTTTTCACATCGCTAACGAGCATTTATGATTTAATGCTGCCAATAGAAGAGGAAGGTGACGGTTAAATGGAGCAGGCATTTCAAAACGGGCAGCCGGAACAAAGAGCGAAACCGTTCAAAATGTTTAAAAAACGTTCAATGACAAGTATCGCAAGTTACCAGGTCAGCCCTCATACCGCCAGAATTTTCAAAGAAAACGAGCGGCTGATTGACAAGTATAAACAAAAAAAAGCTTGATTACACTAAGGACAGGAGACACGGCTCTTGTCCTTATTCCTTTTTTCCTTATCTTTCATATAATAAAACCAACAAAGAGATGCGACAGGTGATGATGTGAAGAAAATTGTCAGGCGCGTAAAGTTTGTGGATTACGGACGCTTCGGGCTTTCCGCTTATTCGCTGAGGATGCGGGCGAGGAATCTCGGGCTATTGAACCGGTTAAAAAAGAAAAAAGGCTGAATCCCGCAATGTGAACGGGACTCAGCCTTTTTTGTTAAAGCTGCATCAGAATTTTCGCTTTTACAGCGGGACCGTAGACGCCGTCAGACGTCAGTCCGTTTACAGATTGGAAGCGGGCCACGGCATCTGCGGTTTTCGGGCCGTAGATACCGTCAATGCCGTTATTGACAGCTCCTTTTTCAGGATAGAAATAAAGCGCGGCGAGCGCGTTTTGCACCTGGTATACTTTTTCACCGGACGTGTACGGCTCTGTCAGCTGAATCACCTCGTCCGGAAGAGAATACAGTGCTTCAACCGGCGGGCTGACGATCAGTACTTGTCCGACTTTAATCAGGTTCGGGTCAGCGATGTTATTCCATTTCTGCAGATCGGCCACGCTGACGCCGAATTTCCGCGCGATCGCTGACAGCGTATCTCCTTTTTGGACAGTATACGTCTGTCTTTCCCCAGAACCGATTCCCGCTTTAAACTCATCCCATGTATCCAACAGTCTTCTCGGACAAAGCTTTCCTGACCAATGCTTGTGCGCAACGACATTCGCAAGCGGGATGCCGTGCGACGTCATTAATGTGCGGATGAGCCATTGGGCGTTTGCCACGGCCTGTGAAAAGTTGCCGTCTGCGTTTTCACAAATTTCAATACCGATGGATTTACGGTTGCCGTCCCCGTTTCCGTCACCGGCATGCCAGCCGTTTTCGTTCAGCGGAAGATGCTGATAAATTTCCGTATCATCGACTGTGAAATGCCAGCTTGTCGGTGTATCGGGATTTTTCACATAGCTTGCGTGACTTTTGGCGTTAGCTCCGACTGCGGTATTGGCTGTATTGTGCACCGTAATGTAAATCGGTGTCATTGCATAGCCTGGGCGGTTATTGTTTCCTGCCGGGATAAAATCCTGTGTGATTTTTACCATATTCTCATCTCTCCTATTTCGATAAATTGTTTATTTTTAATAAAGCCTGCTGTTTTTTCCCTTTTGCTGTAACGTAATTGTTTTTAAACCAGGCGGCGGCAGTCGTTATGATTGTAAAAACGGCCGACCCGGCGGCATACAGCGTATCTGCAAGCTGGCTGACCTGGTCCTCCTGAATATTCAGCGGCGATTTGCCGAACATCAGCAAAGTTTGATTCAATAAAGCAAGCAAAAGAAGCACCGTCCTGACGACCGTGCCTTTGTCCGCGAATTTCATATCGGTTTCCCCCCTACTTTTGCAGCAGATTGTACATGATGGCGATGGCTCCGCCAATGACGCCCGTGCAGATTGCTGTCACGATCGCTCCTGTAATGGTCCGCTTAATCCATGTTGTGTTTTCGTCAATTTTGTTCAGTTTTTCATTCAGCGTCATGATTTGCTGATCCTGCCGGTCGGATACCCGCTCTAATGCGGCCACCCGCTGTTCAAGCACCTTATGTTCACCTTTGATGCCTGCGAATTCTTTTTGCACCGCTTGTTCATCCAGAAGCACTTCCGCTCCCCCCTCTTACATTGTTCTCACCTCCCTTCGGAAGTTTCATTCTTACGAAAATGCCGTGCCTTTGACAGAAAGGCTCCCGCCGGAAATGCTTTTGATTTCCATGACGATTTCCTTAAAGCCGGCAATATCAAATGACCACACTTCGTCTGTGCCTGATGTACCGGCGGCTGATGTTCCGTCTTCAGACCTGATTCCTCTGATCGGCACATTTCTTCCCGAGATGGATCTCCCCCAAAACGCGATATGGCCCGACTCAGCCGTGCCGGTGATTTCGACGAGAAGTTTTTTCCAAGCGCCCGCTGAGAAGATGCTTCCCTCGCCCGCCTCTGCTGCATTTTCATGAAAAATCACGTCTGTATATGAAAACGCCATATCACCGCCCGTACCGACAGATTGGTATAAAACAAATTCGGACTGCTTTTGATTTCCATTTTCAAAACGGAACCGGTAATATCTTTTTGTCAGACTGACCCACCCCGAAGCGGTCAGCACTCCGCCTTTGACTGCGACAGAATGTGAAGCCGTCCACGAATTGTTATCCTCGCTCTCTTCGATAAAAAGAGTTCCGCTGCGGTCCGAATAAGCCCACCCCTGTGCTCTGTCTATTAAGACGGCTCCTAAACGGTCTTGTCCGAATTGGCTGTATACTTCAATCGCTTCTAGCGGCGTATTGGTAAGAATCTCTGTCATTCCGGACAAATCAGCAACCGGTGTGACATAATCGTTTTTGTTACCGCGATAAGCTTTTACTGCGCCGGGTCTGCCAAGTTGATCGGCAGGAAATTCAAATGAATGCTTTTTCATCGGCCGTCCTCCTGTTCTGATTTATTAAAAATGACAAATAAAAAAAGCCGTTCGGCTTATGACACAGCATTTTTATAGTTTTCGTATGTTTCACCCGTTATTTCTTGAAATTCCTCAGGCGTGATATACTTCGCGGCCACACCTTCCGCCAGATCTTCGGCAGAGCAGTCATCATAGCCCATAGCCTGTTTTACCATTTCTATTGAGGCCCACTTATAAAACAAAGCGTAAACCCAAAAGTTAAGTCTCTTCATTTTTTCATTCTCCTTTTATGTTTAATAATTCTAATTTTAAAGATACTAATTGTTCACCTAAAGCTTTATTCAGCATCTCTGTTTTCTCCCTTGCCACCACTTCGGCAGACAATTGTACACCTAAAGCATTTTGAGCTTGTTCTGCTTGTTTTCTCACAAGTTTTTCATCTGCCAGTTGCTGTCCGATTTCTTTCAACTGTTCCACGATGGGATCCGGCTCCACCACATCCTGATACTTGTTTTTTTGATTTTCCTTATATTCTTTATCAGCAGATTCGTTCCAAATTTTATTTACTTCATCAAACTGCGGTCTCCATAAGCCGTCCGGAGGTTTTATGGTTGTTGAGTTTTGCGGCATTGAACTTGATGTACTGTTTAAGATTTCAGGCCTTTGAAAATAAAAATTCTCATCATACAAAAAGACTTGCATATTCATCCCCCATTACAAAGTGAAATTATTATCTATTGAAATCCCTGTAATATTCCCCTCTATTTTGGCGTATTTTCCGTTAATTCTCAGTTCTCCCGTTGGTTCGGCATAATATTTTGTTATCCCGGTTGTTCCAAAGAGTGGGGCAGCCATTGATTTCTGTGTTGAAGGGTGAGCTTCAGAAGGAAGTACAGCGAAAATGCTGTCGAAATCTGGAGGAACCACTTCACCACGAGTGAATACCTGGTTGCCCCACACTGCATACTGAGGATTTCTTGCGCCAGCCTTATGCCCATTAATTAGTGTTAAATCATACCAGGTCATTTTATTAAATTCTTCTTCAGTAAATAGACGTTTCCACCCCTTAAAAACACCGTCTGTATGAACAGTCGCAATCCATACATTATTATCGTAACTTCTCCAAGCCAAAATCGACTTTCTACCTGACTCACTCTCAATCACATCATAGTTAAAAAAGGAATTATCATTTTCAACCGGATTGTTTTTCAGCTGAGCACCCATTCCATAATAAAATCCCGAGCTCAGTGCCAGTATGTCTGATCCGCTTTCTAAGCGTGTCCGTTTCCCATCATCCTTTGTCAATTTCGCCAACTGGCCGCCGTTCCATTTGTCTCTTTCGATAGGACTTATATGAATTGATGAATCTATCGCATGTGCATCGACCTTTGACTGCGCTCCAGCTATGGATTCAATTGGATACCAATTGATTGCTGTTTGATTAGAGTTATAGTAAAACCACCATGCGTTACCCTTTACGTCTACAGCATAACCATTACCTATTCCCGGCTGCCCCACTAACTGCATACCGCGCAGACTCGTATTTGACGGGTTGTCTGTTACTGCATTGGTTCCGTAAAATGTTACAGAACCAACGTCTTTTAACGAGTCATAAAACGAGCCGGAAGTTAAATTGATTTTTTGGGTGCCATTATCGGCGGTGATTTTAAACAGCTGGCCTGCGTTCCATGTATCCTTCTCAGCTTTCGTTACATGGATATCAGTCTGCTTTGTGTGGGCATCGACTTTTTTTTGGGCGCCTTCCGAAGTTTCTAACTGAACCCAATCAGTCCAGCCGGAAGCTTTAAGGGTTTTTCTCCATGTGCCGCCTTCATAATCCATCGCCAGAGCCTCACCATAAGACTTGAATCCGATATATAAACCTCTGGCGGATAGCGGGGGAGTATGAACTCCCGTGTTATTTGTGTAAAAGAAAAAAGATTGATTAAGCTGATCTACAATTTGATGAAAATCCAAGCCATCTTGTATACTTATTAAATATTTCCCTGAATCATCCGTCAGCTTTGTTAATTGCCCGTTATTCCACTTCTGGCGCTCTTCCTTCGTCACATGCCGGTCCAGATCTTGATTGTGCCGGTCGAAATCTTTTTTTGCTGCCTGCTGGACGTTGTCCACGTTTCCGAGGCCGATTTGGGCCTTTGTCGTTTTGTGCGGGTTGTTCATGTCGTTTTTATGGGCCGCCAGATCCGTGTGGGCGTCTTTTATGCCTTTTTCCCAGCGGTTGACGTCATCTTCGTTAATCGGATCGTCCGGAAGCCAGTCTGTTTTTTCTTCGTAAGCCATCGTTACACCACCTCAAAGGTAAATCTTAAATCAAGCGTTCTGTTATTGCTGAGATCTAAATTTGTTTTTCGTTCTGTGATAACGCTTCCTGTTTCGTCAAGCATCTGCACGGTTTCAATGTGTTTGACGTCTTCTTCCCTGCGTGTCAGAACGGTGACTGCGGCATCTTTTACGGAAATATCCGCAATCGGAGTTTCTTTGCCGTTTAACAGCACTTTTGTGATCCTGTTTTTCAGATCGGCTGCGGCACGCTGTCTGTAAGCGGCTGATATCATGGTAAGACCACCTCGTTATTGTTGAGTGTGACGGAATAACCGACCTTCAGTTCACTGACTTTTCGGTATCTCCGATTGTTGAGAATGACCCGGTCTTTGATTTCCAGTGTTTCGTTTAATGCGGCTCTCAGTGTATACGCCAAATGAGCGGGTTTGATTTTTTCAAGCGTTTCAATCAGCTCGTTCATGTGCTGCAGGTCATCAAGCCCGATATCGGCATAAAAACGATACTGCCCCGGAAACATCCGAACGTAAGCTGACGGATGTTTTAAAAAACGGTTTAGCGCCTGCTCGATCGCTTGATGTGTGATGGGCGGAATATTCGACATCTTCGAAATCAGCCTGAGCCGTCTCATATCCTCCGTGTCACCTGATTCCCGCGGTATTTTTAATATTTTTTCCCAGCGGTCAAGCCCCCATGTCGCCGTCGTGATAAAGAGCTGATCTGTCAAATCGAAAATATCGTTATTCTGCCGCTCAAACTCAGGAGCTTCCGCCTCAAGCAGCTGTGTCATCTCTTTTAATCGGGTTAAAAACGGCGGGAGGTACGCCGTCATCTCATCGAGTCTGCTCAAGGATTGTCACCTCTTTGAGTTTAGGAATTTCCACGTCACTGAGCACGAGGTTTTCCGCCGCACCGTTCATTTTGATATCGGCGTAGTCACTGACGGATGCCGAGTTATAAACGATGTTGTTAATTTGTGATAAACGGACGGTGTTTTCTTCGAAGGCCATTTTCTTAAATAAATTCAGGACGCCTTTTTCAATCTCCGCTTTTACGTCATCGATCGAGCTGTTCAGCTCAGGCAGCACGGAAGCTGAGATTTCGATTTCCTTCCATAGGGCGCTTTCCACCGTTACTGCCGCTCCGATCGGCGCCTGTCCTTCTCCCTGCCCTTCGTCCGGATCAATATAATCCTTTACTTTCTTGATCAGAATATCTGATGCCGGTTCCAAATTCGCATTTGTGATGACAACCTTCACCGTTCCGGCTCCGTTCCAAAGCGGGAAGATTTTCGCCCTGCCGACGCCGTCAACCTCTTCGGCCCATTGTTTATAATGCTGTTTATTTGCGCTGACTGCCTCCCGGCGGACACGGGTAAAATAGCGCGCCCTTAAGCTGTTGTCATCTTCTTCCTCACGGCCGGGAATTAATATATCGCGCATGACTGCTTTCTCAAGCCCGGGTATCGTATCAAGCGGCAGCAGGTTCTGCCCTGAAATGCCGGCATTGCCCGCTTCACCGGCTGTTTCACATTCAAGCGTTCCATCCCCCGTATATTGAAAATACAGGTTATCAACGAAGAAACGGGAGCCTGGCGGAATGGTGATGCCCGCTGTGAATTCTCCTGCTCTGACCGCTTTTGTAGCAGGTGTTCGTTCAATTCCCGCTTCAGCAGCACGCCTGTCCAGAAATTCTCCCTGAGCCGTATCGGAAAACACGAGCTCCAGCACGGTATCAAGCCAAATATAAGACTTTGCGAGCTCAGCGGCCGCAGGCGCGAGCGCATTGTAAATGACGCTGCCTTCTCTCGTATCAATATCCGCCGTAACGCGCGCCAGCATTCTGTCCATAATGTCGTCAAACGTCTGAGCTTCAAACATCCTCACCCAGCACCTCCTCTATCTCAAGCATGCCCTCATCAGTTTCAACGGTAAAAGAGACGATGAAGGCATCATCTTTTTTCTCAATCTCAAAATTGGTAACGGCCAAAATACGGTCATCATACAGCAAGGCTTCTTCTATCAGTCTTGGGATCTCCATTTTTTTATAAGCATCCGTCGTGTTCTGATCTGAAAGCACTTCCTGCAGTTCATTTCCGATATCATGGCTGAAAACCGAATATGAATACCGTTCTGTGTGAAGAGCGATATAGACGAATTGTCTGATTGCGTCCAGTCCGTTTATCAGTTCATTGGTAATCCGGTTGTTTTCAAAATCAATTCGGTAGGTTTGTGAAGTCTCAACGGCCTCACTCGCATCCTCCAAATCTTCAAATTCGATTTCCGGTGTCAGGGCCATTGCACCCGCTCCTTTTAGATTTGTTCATGTAAAAAAGCCCTCTTCGGCAGATGAAGCAGCTTTAATAGGCTGATATTCTCTTACATCTCCGTCCGGATGCCGGTTAAATTTTGTCCAGTACAAAGAAAGACTGTCCTCCTGTTAAAGCGGCGGTCATCACCCGATCTCCCGCTTGGAGCTGATCATCTTCTCCGGATCTCAGCCGCTTCGGCAAAATGAGTGCATCAGACGGAATCAAAAGTTTGTCGTGATCTTTCAGTTTCAGCTCGAGCGGCGAAACGGAGGTCACTTCGGCCGGCATCAGCTCTACCGGCGCTTCGGCGTCAACCGCTCCGACGGCTAAATGTTTAATGGCATCACTTAATCTCATCAGGATGTCCCCTCCGGAAGTGAATTTTTCTCCGTGACGTCAATCGTCATGGTATGTTTTGTTCCTTGGAATTCATGGCGGTCCGTATCTACATAATAGGTTTTCTTCAGCCCGATTTCCGGAATTGAAATATAGACAGGCAATCCGCTTTCCAACCCGGGAATACCGATCGCCTGTATATTTTTCAGCTCTTTCTTAACGCCTTTTTTCTCAGCCTGCTTCACTTTTGCGCGCTGTTTCAGCTGGGCTTCATTAATGTCGTCAGAAACCGTTTCGGTATACTGCAAAACGCCGAATGTTTTCATGCCCGCGCTGTCTGAGGCGGAAGCCTTCACGGTTTTATCGTCTTTTTGCAGCCGCATGACGACACGGGTTGCGGTGTCATCAATTGAGGTGTTGTATTGATACCCTGTGATATTAACTCCTGTTTCCAGCACCCATATGTCAGACGGCTCCGGCCATTCACGCAAGCCGAGCCTGCCTTTTTCTGAATAGAGCTGATAATTGCGCCCCGTCTGGCTTTTTGTCTGCTTTAAAGCTTTTAGCATCATATCGTAAAGGCTTGTATCATTTTTAAAAACGAGTGATTTAATGGTATGGCCTGTGTTGGCAATGGATGTGACGGGAATTTGAAAATCGCTGGCGATCCTTTTTAATATTTGATCGGCGCGCTTGTTGGAAAACACGTAAACGTCCTGGTTTTTCACAAGGTATTGAAGCATATCGTATGCGGTGAAGGCGACGGTATGCTCATCGGGCGTTCTTGCAAAAACAATGCCGCGGAACAGCTCTTTTCCGTTCCATTTGAACAAAACCGTGTCCCCTTCTGATACGCCGTAATACGTCTGGCTGCCCTGCTTTACGACAATCTTCGCTTCGATGGAGCGGGGCGCCTGATATCTGTGTCCTTCCAGCGTGACGCTTTCTGTGACAAGCTCGAGCCACTCCGTTTCTTTTATGACAAATAGTTCAATCATCTTTTCACCCGTTTCATTGCGGTATCTTCAGCTTCTGCCCCGGGAAGATCCAATGCCCCGGCTGCCGGATATTCCGTTTGCTGCGCTTAATCATGGCGGTTTTATTCGCGTTCCAGATTTTCCGCCACTCCGTGTGTTTTCCGTAAAACTTGCCGGCGATGTCCCAAAGCGTATCCCCTTTTTTGACGGTATATGTTTTGGGTGAAGCTTTGGACGGGCGCTTCGCTTTCGTTTTTTTCTTTTGTTTGATTTTTCTTGGCGAAGCGGTTTTATATTCTTTCAGTACGATATCAAAATTCCGGTCGCCGATTTCATTGTCACCTTCGCTGTAATTAAAGCTTTCAATGCTGCATGTGACATTGATTTTTGTCCCTGTAATCAAAAACTGAACGGGTTTTTTCGCTTTCATCCATGCTTCAATGGCTGAAATGGCTTTTTCCGGCGAAGGGATGCTTTGATATTCGGCAATCGGGCTGTACCGTTTCGGAAAAAAAGAAGAGAACGAAATTTCTTTCGCTCCCGGTTCTTCGATAAACGTCACCTCTCCAAGTCCGGTGACTTTCACGGAATCATTCTGCACGCTGTTTGCGATATCAATCGCTTCAGGGAGAACGGGAAGCCGGAGCTTGTCCTTTCCCTGAGACAGCCAAAATTCGTAAACAGATTTAGTCAAAAGCAACGGCCCCCTTTGCTCCGGTATACATGTCTTTTTGCAGTTCATCAATCAGCGCCTGTTTGATTTTGGCGGCGAGGCTGTCGGCGTCCTGTCCGTTATGGAAATGCTGATCGCCGCTGAATTCGATTTTAATCTCTTTTGTTCCCGTTTTTTGAACGGTTTGTCCGCCGCCTTTAACGGCTGCGGAAACCGTGCCGGCTGAAAGCGCCGCCGGTTCCGTCTGTGACGGGTCGGACACTTCCATGCCGAGCGCTTGAGCCGCTTTTTGCAGCAGATAACGGCCGCGGATGCCCCGCTCTTCAGGGATGATCCACTCCCGTTTGTTCCCTTCGCCGACACGGGCGATCTGCTCCTTGGTAATCAGACCCCCATTGGCATAACCGACGTAAGGGCCTCCATGAGCCATACTTTTAATCCCGGGGACATTGCTGATCGAGCCGTATCGGCTTTTAATATAGCCGATAGCGGCAGCGGCGTTGTGAATTGGATTTCTGATATCATTCATGCCCGGCGCTTTGTGATCTTCAAAGGTGCTCGGAATCGTCTGCATAAGCCCCTGTGACGGGTGTCCGGCTTTGGCGTTGCTGTCCCATAGATTAATGGAATTAGGGTTGCCGCCTGACTCATGCTGTGCGATCGTCATTAATCCCGGAAGCCAGCTGATCGGCGTATTGGTTGCTTTCATTGCGGCCAAAAGCCACTCTTTGACGCTTCCTCCCGCTGCACCCATGCCGGAAAAGGCTGCTGCAAGCGAGCCTGCCTGTTTTTCGGCGTATTTTTTCACGTCAACTGAGCCGAGACCTTTGACGACGCCGACTGAAGCAAAGCGTCCGAGACTCATCATGACACGGGAAGGAGAGTGAATATCAAGCTCTTCCCTGAATGCGTCCTCGACTTTTTTGGCCATATCTTTGGCCGCCTGTTTGACTTCGCTTCCTTTTGCAGTCATCCCTGATACAAAGTGTCCGATCAGGCCTGACCCCCAGCCGTTCGCGGAATCTCTTGATTGCACAAACGGTTTATTGATATGTGTGCTTACGTATTGCGACGTTCCCGTATCTTTTGCATTCTGTCCGGCCGAATATCCTTTCACCGTTGCGGCGCCCCATGATGACGATTGATTAACCGCCGATTGATAAGGTGTTTTCACCTTTGTTTTTAAAAATGAATCGGTGCCCGTCGGCGAAGTATTCTGACCTTTGGCATAGCCCGCAACGACTTGCTTTCCGTAACCGGATGAAGACGAAATGAGGGCATTGAACGGCGTTCCGATGTTTTTTTCCTTCCAGCCGTCCATATCCACCGCTTTTTTGCTGATTCCGCTGTCAAAGCCTTCAGTAAACTGTTTGCCGAGTGATGAAGCCGTACCGCCAAGTCCGGATGCCTCTACAGACGCCGCGGCCGATACAGATGCAGAAGAAGAAACACCGCCCGCTCCCGCCGGCACAGCAGAAGACTGAGCCGAAGCCGCGCCCATATCATCGACAACACGCATGCCGAGCTTAGACGCAGCTTGTGAAAGCAGCATCTTCCCGCGGCCGCGATTGTTGTCGACGGGGATGACAAATTCTTTACCGGCTTCACCGATCCAGGAAATGGTCGGCTTTGTAATGTAGCCGCCCGTGGCGTTTTTGTCCGTTTTTTTCTTTTTATCTCCGCCGCCTCCTGTGACAAAGTTCATTATGCCTGAAATCATTTTGCCGCCGGTTTTATCCCAAATCTTTTTCACCCAGTCGAATGCTGCAGAAAAAGCATCTGATATGGCCGTTCCCACTTTTACAAGAGGTTCTTTTATATGTTTCTCAAACCAGCCGCTTAACCCTTTCCATATATCCTTTACCGTATCTAAAGCAGTCTGGAAAGCATCTGATATTCCTTTACCGACATTTTTCACCATGTCTTTCACCGGATTCCAGACAGTATCCATGAACCAGCCGGAAACCGTACTGAAAACCGATTTAATTTTATCCCAAGCTCCTGTGATTTTACTCCAAATGGACGTCGCCACTCCGACGACAGCCGATTTTACGGGGGTCCACACGGTGCTCATAAACCAGCCGGATACTGTGCTGAAGACACCTTGAATCGTCGTCCACGCATTCACGATATTTGACCAGATGCTGGTTGCCACTCCGACGACAGCCGATGAAACCGGCGTCCATACATTCTCCATGAACCAGGATGACACCGTGCTGAAAATCCCTTGAATCGTCGTCCACGCATTCACGATATTTGACCAAATGCTTGTCGCCACTCCGACGACAGCCGTTGAAACCGGCGTCCATACATTTTCCATGAACCAGGATGAAACGCTTCCCCAAGTATCTTGTATTGTTGTCCAAGCACTTTGCGCCGCTTTGGAAATATCATTCCACGTGTCTTTCAAAGCCCCTGAATCAAAGGCCTCTCCCAAGCTGGAACCGCCTAAACTGCCGGCGATGCCGCCTACCGCGCCGCCGATTAATGTGCCCACTCCGGGAACAACGCTGCCGATTGCCGCTCCGGCCGCAGCTCCGGCAAGACCGCCGCCTGCTGAGCCGACCTTCTCTCCTGCATTATCTTTATTGATGCCGGCTAAATCAGTAAGTGATAACAATTCACCTATGCCGGGAATTCCTTTAGCGGCACCTTTTAACCCTTTCAAACCGCCTTTTAGCGCCTTTGAATCTCCTAAGCCTTTCAAAAGCGCGCCGATGCCTTTACCTGCCCCTTTTGTTTTCGGCGTGTTTACGGATGCCTGTTTGCTTTCCTTTACGGAGGAACCTCTTTTCGAGGATTTATTTCGCCCTTCGACTTTACTGCTTTTGCCCCTCGTCACTCCGGTACAGCAGCAGCAGCCCCCCAAAGCCCCGCCGGTTTTTTTGGCTGACTTTCCTGAAGATTTTGGCGCTGTTACCGTGCGCTGCGGACCTTTTGTCAGATCAGGACGCTTCGGGCTGTTGGAGCCGCCGGCAGTAAGGCTGCCCTTACTCTTTTCTTTTTTCGTGCCGCCTCCTAATAATCCGCCGATATTGAGTTTGCCTAATTTTTCAGCGATTCCTGAAAATATTTTTTCTATTAATTCCCCGGCTTTTTCGATGATTTTGTCCGGGCTGAATTTCTCAAATTTCTTGGCAATCTTGCTGACAATTTTATCAACAAATGCCTCGGCTTTTTCGATGATCGCATCAGGACTGAATTTGCCGAACTTTTTATCAATGCCTCCGAACAGTGAGGATGTAAACTGCTCCACTTTTTCCAAAATCTTATCCGGATTGAGAAAATCGAATTTCTCAGAAATCCGGTCAATCGTGTCATTTACAAATTGTTCGGCGCGGTCGATTAGCTTATCAGGACTGAATTTACCGACAACGTCGTCGACTTTCTTCATAAACGAATCAGTAAAATGATCCAGCTCTTTCAATATGGTCTCCGGACTGAATTTGCTGACAACGTCATCTATCTTTTTCATAAATGAATCAGTGAATTTATCCAGTTCTTTCAATATGGCTTCCGGACTGAATTTACTCACGACCCCGTCTACTTTTTTCATAAACGAATCAGCGAATTTGTCCAGCTCTGCTAAGATTGTTGCCGGGCTGAATTTGCTCGCGATTTCGTCCACTTTCCCCATGAATGAGGTCGTGAACTTATCCAGTTCGGTTAATATCGTTGCCGGGCTGAATTTGCTCGCGATTTCGTCTACTTTCCCCATGAATGAGGTTGTGAACTTATCCAGTTCGGCTAATATCGTCTCAGGGCTGAATTTGCTTGCGATTTCATCCACTTTCCCCATGAATGAGGTCGTGAACTTA
Source organism: Bacillus sp. A1 (assembly GCF_042296235.1). Taxonomy (NCBI): domain Bacteria; kingdom Bacillati; phylum Bacillota; class Bacilli; order Caryophanales; family Bacillaceae; genus Bacillus; species Bacillus sp. A1. The sequence continues at coordinate 1,278,975 of NZ_CP141181.1, read as the reverse complement.
TCCAGTTCGGCTAATATCGTCTCAGGGCTGAATTTGCTCGCGATTTCGTCTACTTTCCCCATGAATGACGTTGTGAACTTGTCCAGTTCGGCTAATATCGTCTCAGGGCTGAATTTGCTTGCGATTTCGTCCGCTTTCTTCATAAAGCTTTCAGCGAATTTATCCAGTTCCGCTATGATTGTTTCCGGATAAAATTTGGATGCGATGTCATTGACTTTTTTCATGAAGGTGTCTGCAATGGAGTCAAGCATTGAAAAATCGTTTTTCGGCGAAGCAGGAGCAGCAGAAGCAGAAGCTTTTCCGACGTCCGGCATATTCTTTTGCATTGCAGCCAGCTGTGCTGTCACCTTTTCGTTTAACGATAATTGAATGACATTGTTTTTTCCCGTCAGCGAATCAATGCCCGCTGAAATTCGGCCGACTGTTTTCATGACGTGATCTATGACGCGTATAGTGACAGAGTACCCGTTCTTTAACGCAGATTGCATATAGCGTTTGATACGTTCCATGGCAGGGGTCACTTCGTCTGACGCATAAAGTGAAACGGTAAATCCTTTAAAACCGGCACCCAGATCCCGCAATCTCTCAAATGCCGCTGTCGCGCTGTCTTTTGCTCCTATTTTAATGGTTAAAGACGCAGGCAGACCCGCTAATTGGGCTTGCACCTTTTGAATGACGGCACTGGCTCCGTCTTCAGCTGAAATAGAGATCATTTGTGCGCCCAGCTTTCTTTTCATAGAGCGCTGGATGCGGTCAATTGTTCTTAAAACAGATTTAGTCTCCTTGCGTATATCAATTTCACTTTGGCGTTTTGTCATTTTCCTGTATTTCTCAAGCGCTCTGAAGCCATTTTGGATTTTCCTTATTTTCTTTGAAACCCGATCTTCCAATTCAAAACGGGCGGTCAGCTTTGCCATGATGTCGCTCCCCCTTTCTTCGCTTGTTTTTCAAGAATGTCCAGCTTGTAACCGATTAAACCGTACAACAGCGCCTTAAAATGTCTCGGTGCTTCATATAACTCTTTCAGTTCTGATGGAGAATAATGAAGCTCATGCATCGCGTAATAGAGATACACGGCTTCCTTATTCCCATCTTTTATCAGTTTTTTGCTTCTTGCTCCAGATCTTCTAATTCATCTTCAAAACCATTGATCTCAATCGCTTTATTCAGCCAATTTGCATACTCACCGCCGACTGAAAGCACGCGTTTTGCCACCTCGACCGGATCTGCCGTTTTGTAAGCGTCGCGGAGCTCCTTAGACCGGAAATCAGGGTAAATCGTAGATTCAACCGCGATCCGCGCATAGAAGCGCTGGCTGTCTAAGTCTTTTACGCGGCCTCTGCCTTTCACATTTTTATATGTCGTGCTTTCCTTCTCCAGTTCGTCAATGCGCTCAGTCGTAATGGCTTTAAAAATAAAAGGCACGATGTTTCCTTTTTTATCGACAAAACGCTTTGAAAGCGGAACCCGAATCTCCTCAGCCTCGACTGTTTTACCCGGCATAAAGAATGACAGATCAAATACTTGTTCGTTTTTTTCGCTCATGATGAAAACTCCCTTACTTTTTTTTATAAAAAACAGGCCTGTAAAAAGGCCTGTTTCACTCATACCGATCTTAATTAAAACGTTTCAGAAAGCTTTTCCGGCACATCGAAATCTTCAAAGGTAAACGGCACTTCTTCTTCGAGTGCTTCTGAGTCTACGTCCAGTCCGGCGATTTTTGCAGAATCAAAGTTGACGTCATACAGAGTGACGCGTTCTGTTCCGCGGCCCGATGATTTGTCATCAAGAACGGCTTGCAGCGTAAAATACGGGTCGCTGCCTTTTTTGACGTAATCCATCATAAGGACGGCGAATTTGGATGTGACCTTGTAGAATGTTGCCGTGCCCGTTCCGTTGGCGCCTGTTGTTTTATGTCCCGTCATGCGGCGGCCCATGATGTTTACTTCTGATTTGTTTTTTTCCACGTTTGCTTCAAACGTTTTAATATGCGCCATCTCTTCTCCGTCTAGAAATAAACGGCCTTCTTTTCCTGAAATCGTGTTTTGCGCTTTTAATGCCATCTTAGTTTACCTCCACGTTAAAGTAGAATTTTTCTGCCGCATCCACAGGCTGTACGGCGAGATCGATTAAAAAGCCGTCGCGGTCTTCATTCAGCCCGATTGTAATGTCTTTGTCTGAATCAAAATTTGCGATGCCGCCCGCATCCTGAAGCGTAGTCAAATATTGAATGATCATCGTTTTGACGAATTGAAGGCCGTCATTTGTCGCAGGAAGATCGCAGCCCGTGCCTTTTTTCGATTTAATTAAGGCTTTCAGTTCTCTTGTCAAATCGTTATTCACCGCATCAAGCACACGGACGATTTTGTTTTTCGCGAACTTTTTGTTTTTCTCTGCCGTAAATGTCACCAATGAGTTGATATCTTTTTCAACGCTGACTGACTTATCACGGGCATCATAAGAGAAAAGGAATTCACCTTTGGAAAGACGTTCGATCACTTCATCATGAGTCAGGCGGTGCAGCACATCGACGGCGCCTTCGTATTCAACGAATGTTAAGGATTGATTAAATGCGGCGCTGGCACTTGCGCCTGCCACCCAGGCGGTCGCATCTTCAGCTTTAATCTCGGTTCCGTCTTCCAGCAGCACACCTTCAGTAACATTGATAATGCCTTCATAATCCCCGCTGTAATGGGCGGTCACCCCTTGCACTTTCTGTCCCTGCGCATCGCGAAGGCGTTTAATGAATGCGGCAAATGTCGCTTTCAGCTGATCGTTTTCCGCTACAGGAAGAGCGATGACATCGAAATTCTCCGTTTCAGCCGCAGCTAAAAAATCCGTATAGTCTGAGTTGACCGGTGCTTTATCAGTTCCGCCCGCAAGACGGATGCCTGCCTGCGGGTTTAACGTTTCCCCGGATTCTTCTTCAGTGCCTGTCAGCGGGATGGAAGCCGACAGTTCGCCCGTTCCCGTGAATGTGACATAGCCGTTTGCTTTTAATTCTTCGGCTTTTTTCACCGTTTGTTTGTCAACTTCCGCTTCATCCATGTAAGTGGTCACATCGAAAGCGGTCTGATCAAGGACGTTTTCACTGATGCGTATGATGATGTCATTTCCTTTTGACCCGCCGTACAAAGCGGTTGCTTTAACACCTTGCGAAAGATCGGCGCTCGCTCTGATTCCCTCTGTCAGACGGTACATCAAAACGGTTTTTGCTTTCTTTTTCGCCTCACGAAGCAGAATCAGTGACGGATCTTCAATACTGAGCCCCACTTTTTTATTCAAATCTTCAATGCTTGAAATGGAAACGAATGTTTTCGCTTCCCCCCAGCCGGATGCGACGGGAAGGGCGACAATCCCGCGTTCACCGATCGATACCCGCTCCTGGGCGGTTGTTTTAAAGTTAAAATAGATTCCGGCACGTTCTTTTTCTTTTCCTTGCGTAAATGTTCCGCCGTTCATTATTGCATGACCTCCTTGGTTAAAAATGCTTCAATGTAAGACTTGGCTTGCGCTTTCGTCATTTGTTTTTGCTTCACGCCGAATAAAGCCCCCTGGAGAATCTCAGGTTTTACGCCGAAAAGCTCCTTCGCGTGCTTTGTTAAATCCGCCGTGTCATAAAGAACCGCTCGTTCCGCCGCTGCGGCGTTTTTCTTTTTATGTTGTTTCACTTTTGTTTCACCCCGCTGTTAATGTCCACATCCCGCAGTGCGGGAGATGTTTGTTTCTGATAGTAGTAGCGGCTCGTCCAGCGGATTGTGATCACTGCCTCGCCTTTGTCTCCGACTCTTGTTTCGATACGGCTGATGCGGACGAAATCACCGGTATCCTCCCCTGATTCCGTTAGCAGCGGAATCAGCTGTCTTGATTCTCTCACCGCATCGGCGATCCGGTCGGCTGCATAGAGCGCCTGCACCGAGTCGGCATGGAACAGCTTCACATTCAGACTGTACGTTTTCTTATAAGTGGAGACTGTGTCATTTTCGTCAAAAACAAATGGGGGCGGAATGTATAGTGACGGCACCTGAAATTGTTCAGGCAGTTCATTTTCATATACGGGCACGCCGCACTGCTGATACAAAAAAGCGGCGATTGAACCGGTTTCGCGATTCATCCGATATCTCCCCCCAACGTGTTAAGCCACTGATTGAAACGCTTGTCCAGCGATTCGGCGAAGAGTGTTTCATACAAAAGAAGGGCTTTGTCCCAAAATCCATTCCCGCTGATCCACTGTTTTTTGAGCGCCATTCCGGTTGAAGCTGACGGATCATAGATGAACCGGGAGCCTTGAAAATACCCGGGCACCCATCTGACATTTTCATCTGAGACGGTCCAATGTCCGTCATTTATGAATGAGGCGTACTCTGCATTGGTGCCGATTTCAAGGGTCAGTCCCCCGTTTTCAATGATCCATATATGATCCTGCGCTCCTTTTCGGAAAGAAGACAGCAGGTTTTCTGTATCAATCCCTCCCGAATGAATAAGCTCCTCCCGTACCAAGTCGAGAAAATCCTTCCCTGACTGCTCCAGCCATTCGCATGCCTGACGGGCAAATTCTCCGGATGATGCCTTTTGCAGCGACCGATTCCATTGTTCAAGGTTTTTTATGCTCATAGTCTGTCATCTCTCACAGCGATAACCTCCCAATGGTGCTGTCTTGCTTTCTTCGGCATTTCCAGAATATACGCCTGTCCTTCCCAAATGATTTTGTCATTGACACGCACAATGGCCTCTTTCGGAAAATGAACGAGAAACCGCTGATATACCTTATGATCAGGATCAAGCTGAATAAGCTGCTGCTGTTTTTCAACAAACAGACACGGCACGTCTTCAGCATCGGGAACTTCCCGATAAGAAAAGACAGGCTGGAGCTTTTCGGCGGGAATCCCGAAGCGTCCGGCCTTCGGAACTGACACCGTCTCATGATAAATATCGCATCTGTCAGTGAGCAGCCGTTCGTAGCTCATAATGGTCTCACCTTTGCGTTTGCAGAAACCGGGGAATAACCCGGCGCGATATATTCACAGAGAAGATGGCGCACAGCCGGTTTTCTGATCCCGCCTTCACCTGCCACCGTATAGGAATAGTCACCTATCTTTTCAGATTGATAGGCGGAAGCGGCTGCTTCATTCTGGTTGATCAGCGCAAAATATTGAGAAAGCTTTAATAACGCAAGCTTAATCTTTTCGGGAAGCGGTGAGTAAATAGGGTCAGTGAACGAATGCCCCGCCATTCTGGCCGCTTCCGCCTCCGCCTCCAGAATGTCCTGTATAAGAAGCGGCTCCGGCCTGTTTTTGACTTGATCATAAACTGAATATGAAACAACGTCAGACGGCTGAATTAACATAACTGCCACCCCCGTCTTATTCTTTAACGTTTACGATTTTGGCGCTTGCATCTTCTTCTTCAAATTTGCTGTCAAGTTTAGCCGTCAGTACGATAATAAATTTGCGGCTGCGAATATCTTTATCTACTTCGATTCGGATATTCCGTGAAAAACCGAGAATGATATTTTTCGGGTGAGTCAAAATGATGTCAGACGCATCGTACTGGGAGTCACCTTCTCCGACCGAGTACGGCTGCAGATTGGACACTCCTTTGACCGGAACGCCGAATGCTGAAGACAAACCGCCCTGCACCGCAAGATCCCCCAGGTTGGTCTGACGGTCAGCCACACGGTCTTTCCATTCAATCTCCATGCCTTGAGATGTGTAAAATCTGAATTCCTGAGGCAGGCGCAAATATTTTGCCGGAATGGCTTTTAAGCCTTTTTTAAATGTGGCTCTGGACAGCTCTTCCCCGTTTCCGTCAATGACGTGAGATACAGTCTGCTTACGGATTCCGTCAAGCTGTGCCAAGTACGGGTCAGAAGAAGATGTATCGCCGTTTACGACAAGCTCCTCAATATCGACTGCCGCCCGCTCCGCCAAAATCTGCATGATCGTCTGCTGCAGGCCGTCTTTTTCAATATTGTTTTCAAGCGTGTCATAGGTGATATTAATTTCCGCAATGACTTCTTTCGTATTCAGCTGCACCGTACTTGTTGCCGGGACGGTCAGCTGATCGTCAGTTAAGGCTTTTCCTTCCTCAGCGGCACGCAGAATACGCTGGCCGAAACCGATTTTTTCAAATTTCTGCGAGTCATTTTCCATTTGAATCACACGCGATTCGCTGAAAATGGTCGGCGTGTTCTGCACCATGCGGATAAATGCTGAAGCTTGTGCGGGGTTCATTAAACCGCCGCTTTTTAAAGCGGAAAGTGACATTTCCGCCTTTCTGATGATATCTTGATTTCTCACTCTACAGTTCCTCCTTCTGACTGGGCTTAAAGCAGTCCGCTCCAAATGGATTTTTTAACAGGCTCTTGGCCGCCCGTCTCTTCTTCCGGCTGCTTTGATGCGCCCCTTACTTTTTCAAGCGCTTCAATGCGTTTAATAATCGGCGCGAGCATGTCCTCAACAAGCGTTTTCAGCTTTTCTTCATCAGACGGCGCAGCCGCCCCGTCTTTGTCTTCCGTGTTTTGGTCCAAGCTGTCAAGCCGCTTTAAAAGCGGGTGCAGCGCGTGTTCAATTGATTCTCTTACGTCTTCTTTTCTCATCTTGTTCAAGTCCTCTCCCTTGCGGTTTCTTGATTTGCGGTCACGGTCGAGAAAGTGCTTGACCGCGCCGAATAAGCCGGCTTGCTTTTCTGCCGGCTCTTCGTAAACGTCAGCGGTTCCCGCCATGCTGTAGCCCGTAATGATACCGGCTTTAATCTGATCCCATACTTCATCGGAAGCTTTGGTGACAAGCACCCAAGATCCTTTCCGGATCACAGCATTCCCGATTTCAAAGTCATCCGGGGCAACGTACGACTCCACCACCTCGCCGGTCCCGCCTTCAAAATTATGATTTGTATCGATGTTGCGGGCGTCCGCCAAAAAACCGTGAGCGGCCTTTTCAATTTCTTCAGCCGTCATATAATCGCCATGTGCATCCGGGACATCCGGTTCGTAAACGATGCCGTAAACAAGCTTCTGCTCATCCGATTCGCTTTTTGTAAACACCTGCACCTTTTTTTCAAATGACGGAAGGCCTCCGGCTGATTTTGTAAAAAAGAATTCCGTTTGGTTCGCCGCCTTATCGACATAGCTCACAAAACTGATGACGGCATTTCTCAATTCTCTCGGCACGAGATGTTTTCACCCCCTTTCAGGATTGCTCCTTTTTCCCTTTCAGCACCGGCCGGCTGTAGTACTCTTCAGGCCATTCCTCAAGCGTCTTCCCGAGCACTCTTCCGGCCAGATCACGGAGGTCATTAGGAGAGACCGCGCCGGCGGAAATAAATGGCGTAAGCACCTTCGCAATTTCAAGCGGATCGCGAAAATCAGGCCCTTTTAATGTGAGCTGTACATCGTGGAGACCCAGTTCAGGCAAAAATAACGTGTTGAGCTTATTAATCAGCGTTTTCCGCTCCGGCTGAAACACCTGCTCCTCCGTTATTTTCCGTGCCGTATCGGCGGTGGCTTTGTTGTATTCCTGCGCCTCGCCCGTGTAAAGCGGCGGGAGACGGAAAGCGGAACGGAGTTTATTTCTGCTCTTGTCGTCATATTCAAGAAACAGCGCATCATCCTGCAGAATTTCCGCAAGTGATTTAATTTCCACAGACACGGGCGTAATGTCTTCGCCTCCGTGAAGGTCTTTTTCCTTCGCAATGCCTTCCGCCTCAATCAGCAGAAATTTGTGGGCGTTTTCCACCCCTTCCAGGTCATTCATATAATCCTGGAGCTCTTTGTACGAGGTTTCTGACAGCATGCCGTTTTCAACCGTAATGGCGGCCGGCACGTGACGGCCCTGCTTGAAATACATAAAATTCAGTTCTTCCGCTTTCCGGGCGCCGTACAGATTGACAATATTGCCGACCCAGCGCGGAATTCCGTAAGTGCCGCTGCCGATTTTTAAGTGAATGGCTTCATTTGCCCGATATTCTTCAGACAGGGTCTTTACGTATTCGCCGGTTCTCATGTCCATCATGCGGGGATCGCCGTATTCTTTAAAAAACACTTTCCGACCGTTCAGTATCTGAACATATTTACGAAACCGTTTTTGCCTTTTAATCGTTTTGGATGCGCCGTTTTCTTCATATGAAAATGTAACTTCAACGGGATCAGTCACACCGCACACGCGCATATGTTTCACATCCAGATATTCAATCCCCGCCGGTTTTCCCGCCCCGTCCCGAAGCACTTCGAGAAAACCGTTGCCCGTTTTTTCGCGGTCTTCTATCGCATATCCGAGGATCGTCTCGGCCGATTCATCAAAATGAAGACATTTGTAAAAGCTCTCCAGCTTCATCCAGTTTTTTTCGGCCCGGGCCTTTTTTGTCGGAGAGCAATCTGGGCTATTTACATCAAAGGTATATTCCACATCAAACCCAAAACCCGTAATATTGACCCGATACGCGTCAATGCACTGCTGAAGAATCGTCGAATATTCGGCGATTGTTTTCAGTTCAATGAGATTATAGGGCGGTGAAATGATGTCTTCGCCGTACAGATCGGCAAATTGATCTTCGTTCATCTGCCTTGCCTGCGGCGCGGCCATTTTTGATTTAAAGACGGTCGCTCTAACGTTTTGATAGTTCGGCAACACCTACCTCCTCCTTTCCCGATTCGGACGTCTCCGTTTTTGTGATGCATCTTTCAGATCCGCCGCGTCATAGTCATCCAGCGCATACCAAATGGCTGAAAGTGTGTGGGGATCAATTGAAAACTCATCTTCCGACAGAACGCCGTTTTTGTTTTTTGCGTACGTTAAGTTCTGCAATTCGCGGATCGTATGTTGACAGCTGTCTGAGCAATAGATATGTTTGAACCGTTTCAGCTTTTTTGTATACTGAAGTCTTGAGCCCGGAAACTTTTTGGCCGCAACCATGCAAAAGCCCTGCCTGCGAAAATATTGGATGCTTTTCGGCTCAGCCGAATCCGCTTTGATCAGCTCTTTTTGATCCGCCAATTCCTGAAGCTCCTCAGCTGTCTGATCATCGGTCATTTTGTTTTTGTAATACTCCCAGAAAATATAAAGCTCTTTTTGATCCGGATCGACGGCAAGCCGGATGACCGCATTGTATGACTCTTCAAAACCGAAATCCATGCCCGTCCGAAACAGGGGGCGCCTGATGGAAGCAATCCGCTCCGTTACTTCGTTGTGCTCCATGACCTGAAACTGCGGAAACACGCGGATGCCGTTAACGCCGAACTGTCCTTTGCGAGCGATCCGGTATAAATCGGGATCGTAATGCCGTAAGCTGTCCAGCTGCTTAATATAGCTTTTCGGCAAAAACAGATTATCGCACGCTGTGGAATGGTGGTAATACGTATCTCCCTTAACGACGGTGCCTTTTTCATACAGCGTCTGATCATCCAATACGAACCGTTTTTTTTGGTCATCACGAAAAAAATGCCGGTACGTCCAATTGGAGGTGCCGACGGGATTTGTGGTGCATATCATATGAAGCGAAAGCTCGGGATGGCGCAGACGGCCGATCAGCTCCTTAAAGCCTTCATACTTCACTTCAGAGCATTCTTCAATCCAAATCAGTGAAATATGATGAATGGATTTCAATTTGGCCGGGTTGTCCATCCCTTTAAACATAATCCGGCTTCCGTTTGAAAATCTCAGCTGCATCGGTGAAGACACGGCCTTTACGGCATGTCCCAGCTCAAGCTCCCCGATAATATCTTCAAACAAGGCAAAAGTAGAATCTCTGTGCGTATCGAAAACTTCCCGCACGACAAGCGCCGTCCGCTTTTCACGAAGCAGCTTCAGGATGATTTTCAGCGCGGTATGATAGCTTTTTGACGAGCCGTAGCCTCCGACGAGAAATTGGTACGTTTCATTCCAATTGAACAAATAATCTTCAAAGCGCGGGTTGACCGCTTTTTCAATCATGACCGTTCCTCTTTCCGCGTAATGACAATGTCAATCGGCTTTTGGCTGTCTTCTGTTTTTTCCATCTTCTGCTGTGCCAGCTTTAATTTTTCATTTTCGATTTTTTGTTTAAATTGATCGGGGAAAAGGTCAAAGTACAAGGACAGCTTTTCAAGAGCCTTCATCTTGTCGGCAAGCTTTATTGCAATGCCCTCTTTTCCGAGTTTTGCTTCTGTGACGATGGTTCCGTCCAGAAGGTGCGAATCTTTAACGTCAACGTAGCTGATTTCCTGCATAATCGGATTATCATTTTCGTCAAAGAGCGGCCCTGATTTTCCGAAGGCCTGAACCTCTTTTTTTCCGAAGGTTACATAATCGGTAATGTCGGCGAAAGCGATTTTCACATAGACTTGAAGAACGTCCATCGCTTCGACAAACACTTTATTGACCATTTCCTTTTTCATGCGGCTGATTTCTTTGGCGACTTTTCCGTTTTTTAACAGCCTGCTTCCCGTCACATGCGCGCTTTCCGGTGAATACCCGGCTTTTATCGCAGATTGGGTGGCGTTAAAGCTTTTCACATAATAAAGACAAAACAGCCGCTGGCGTTCGTTTAACTCATCACCTTCGCCCGGGTTGTTTTTTCCGCCGCTTTCCGCGTTCTTATGGAGCGCCTCGTCCCAGCGCCCTTCTTTTTTCCATCTGCCGATCGTTCTTGCGGATACGCCTGATTTGCCGGCAAGGGCGCGATTTGTGATGCGGCCTTGATGAGACTGATAGATTGTAAATGCCTGTTCTCTTTTTGCGTTTTTCATGCTACGGCATCACCGCCACCTCCGACATGATTGTCTATAATAAAAAGCGGCTTCTAATCGGGCCGCTTTTTGTGATCGTCTGTTCACTTCTAGGTGGCAAACGTATGACAACTTATGAAGCAGGCGATTGATTTCTTTGTTCTTGCTGTTTTTGAATTTTTAGAAGCGCCCGTTTGACCGTCGTCTGTACGGTTGATTTCTTTACATTCAGCAAGGCGGCGATCCGTTCATATGAAAAGCATTCCGCTTTGTGGAGCAGCAGCATTTCTTTTTCTCTATCCGTTAAAACGGCTAATGCGTCCCGCAGTCTGATTCTGTCTTCTTCAGTCACATTTGCGGAAGGTTCAAACATCAGCGCCTGTGAATAGGTTTCTATAATTCTCGGATCTTTAATCAGCATTCTCTGATAAGCGTCTCTGCGGTCTATCGCTCTTCTTATGCCGGGCTGCCGGCCTTTTTCAAGCCATTCGATGACATATTCCACATCTGTAATGATTGTTCTGATGATTTTTTTATCTTTCAGTTCTTCTGAAGTAAGCACCGTTTCATCGGCTTCCTCCAGCTGCTTGTACCACTTTTTCGTCTCTTTCAGCGTGCGTTTATATTCAAATAGTAAGTCTTCCATGTAGATCCTCCTCTTTTTCGGAACAAAAAAAGGACACCAACCAATGCGCAGCATGTGCGCGATTGATCAGTGTCCGCAGGCTTTCCGTCTTGGACGTATTCTGTTTTTAATTCAATTTAAAGCCGATTTCATATTCGACCCGGGCCAGATCCCCTTTTCGCGTTTCGACAAGCGTTTTGCCGTGCTCCGGCGCTTCGGCGAGCCATGCTTCCTTTCTCAGTCCGTCTACAATAATCACCCGAACCTTGCCTTCTTCCAGCTGGCTTTTTAATGTTGTATGTTCAATGTCGGTCAGTTTTTTAGGATTCATGTTTTACGTCCTCCGTCTTTTTCAGGATGTTTACTTCATGTATGAGGCTTTCGAGCTGATTTATAAACGCTTCTTTTTCTTCAGAACTTTCTCCCCGGAGCAGGCGGAGAGCCGTTTCGGCCGCCTCAAAAAGTTCCGGGGCTTTCGCCATCAATGCCGCGTTGATCTGCTGAGAGTATGAACTTAAGTTGAAAACGGCCGCGATGAGCCTTCCGTTTGAATAAGGGAACTTCTCTTTATCCGCTTCGCTGTAAGCGGAATAAATGTAAATGGGTTTTTCTTCTCCGCTGTGTACGGCCCGCCATGGAGCGGGGCTGTGTTTTTCTTGCAATGGTTATCCTCACTTTCCATCAGCCTCATGCCATGCTTCAATTTGCTTTTCTATCCGTTTCGCCCTGAACAGCAGGCAAAAAAGCCATTTAATATATTTACACACGTGCATCAAGCCTCGCTTTTGCGTCTTGAACCATTCGCTCGAGACGTTTAATGACCGGCGTTAAATCAGTGCCTGTTTTGCAGTTCGGGCAAGGGTGAAAGACAGCGCCGAAACCCGTTTCCGTCACAATGACCTTCTTCGGCCCGCACAGCTTACACATTATCTCGCCCCCTCTAATCTGTGGTTTACGTCAAATGAATTGCCATTAATGATGACTAAATAATCGCTGCACATCTCATAAATTCTTGTGCCCAAGGCTTCATCAACCTGCACCAGTCCGTCACAGGCCAGCTCGCTCGAGATAAGAACCGGCTTATGATTTAAATAGCGGTAATTCACGACGGCGTACATTTGTTCAATCTGCCAATCGGTCGCCCGGGGTTTTCCGTTCAGCGGTTTGAACAGATCGTCAATAAAAAGCACATCCGCCTGTTTCATACGGCCAAGCTTTGCATCAAGCAGATCAAAATCATTTTTTAAATCCGTAAAGCCCTCCACAAAAGGAAAATACAGCACCGGTGTCTGCTTCTGTCTCATGACATAATTGCTGAGAGCGGTCAAAAGATGGGTTTTTCCCGATCCCGGACGCCCTAAAAGGGCAATGCTGTTTTTCCGGCAGTTTTTAATCTTGTCGAAGTTTTCAACATATTCAAGGGCGCACTCATATGCGTCGACGACTGCCTGAGGCTTGCCCCGCGTGATAAATCCTTTGAAATCCAGCTTCCGAAAGGCATCTGTAATCTCACTTGCGCTGAGGATGCGCTCTGCTTTTCGTTTGGCGGCGCAGCGGCACTTAACCCACACATCCATTCCCAGCTGGTTTTTGAGATAACCGCCCTGATCTTTACAGAGCGGACAGTCAAAGCGGCTTTCGTCTGATTCTTCCGGTCTGTCCGCCAGTAATGGACGTTTTCCGTTTTTCAGGTCGGCCAGTATCTGCTCGATCGTTCGTTTTGTCATGTATCGTATTCCTCTCTTTTTTTGTTGTGATTGTCCTTCCCGCAATTCGTGCATTCAAGCGGTCTTCCATATACTTGGCGCAATAGCTGAAAGCCTTGATCGTTTCAGCTGAAGAGGTGCGCCGCTGTTCAAAAGCGGTAAAGCATTCGCCGAGCCATTTGATTGCTTCTTGTGCTGAAGCACCGAGGGAAACAATACGGGCGATGGCCTGATAATCCCGCGGCGAGGGGTATACGCTCCGCCCCTCCTGTGCAGACCTTAATCTGATAAAATGGGCGGCAATGTCGTTAATCGCTTCTTCAGCAGTATGATTTTTTGTTATATCTATTTCTCTCCGGACATTTTTGTCCCGGTGATCCGCCGATATTGTCCGGTCTGTGACTTCCGGGCGGGTCAATGTCTTTTTCGGCGTGAATCTTTTCGAGTGCTTTACGGAGACGATGAGTCCGTAAGGGGCGCGGACGGTTTTGATATATTCATGCTGTTCCAAAACCTCAAGCCACCGTCTGACGGTTTTTTCGCTGACGGCAAATACGTCGGCCATTTCTTTTGCTTTTACGGGTTTATGACCGAGGACGATCCCCCACTTTACGCCGTCTTTTACGTGTTCCTTTGTCGTTGAGCTGATGAACCATAAAAACAGCCATATGGCGGACCCTATTTTTTCATAATGTTCTGAATTCAATAATCCGGAATAGATGAAAAACGGGTAACTTTTACGATTCATATTGGACGTCTCCGTTTTTCTTCAGACTTATATAGCGTTCATACTGCAATCGGTTATCAAATCGGAATACCGGAAGTCCGCAAGCGGTAAAAGATATCGAACCGCCTGCTTTCCCTAAACATCTCTGGTCAGCCGGATTGCTGCTGAAACGGATGATTATCGGCTGCATCTCTCACCCTCCTGATCAATTTCTTATCGTATTTTGATACATTTTGTATCCTTATGATGTTGATTATATACGATACATTTCGTATCATCAAGACCTTTTTGATACTTTTTTTATCATCTCTTTATTTTGATACATTTTGTATCTATAATCATAAGTAACTTAGGGTGTTGAAAAAAGAGAGGTCATTCGGATGATAGGCGGAAGATTAAAGAGTCTCAGAGGAAAGAAAACGCAGGAAGAAGTCGCAAATCATATCGGTGTCTCGCGCGCCAGATATTCTCATTATGAAAACGGCCGATCTGAACCCGATTACGACACGCTGCAAAAGCTTGCGGATTATTTCAAAGTGTCGACTGATTATTTGTTAACCGGAAAAGAACCTTCAGATGAAGACATGTTTGCCGATCCCGACCTGCAGATAGCATATCGGGACATGCAGGACTTTTCGCCGGAAAGCAAGCAGCAGGCCATTGAATTCATTAATTATTTAAAAGAAAAAGAGAAAAACCGCAGGCCGAAACATAAATAATCCGCTCTTTTCCTTTAAACTGCTTAACGTTCAGCCGATATAAAAGCTGAATGTTTATTTTTAAAAGAAAAGGGAATTGATTCAAAGTCCGATCAGGGCTTTTCTTTCTCGCTAAAAAAGAACATATGTTCGAAAGGGTGTATTCAATTGGGCGATTTTTTAACACATCTTGAGGAATACGTCAAAAACTTATATTGCCGCATGGGAATGACCGCCCCTCTCCATATTGATATGCAGATGATTGCCAAGGAGCTTGACATTTGGATTCATTTTGAAGATACACACAGTATGATGCTGAAGCGGGACGGCATGTACAGCATCGTCCTGAATCAAAAAAAGTCACCCGAAGAGCAATGGCAGGATTTTGCGCACGAACTGTGCCATGTGCTGAAGCATACCGGCAACCATTTTCATATGAACAAGCTGTTCAGGGAACTGCAGGAATTTCAGGCCAACCATTTTATGTACCACTTCTGTGTGCCGACCTTTATGCTGTTAAACATGGAGCTTCCCCAGCGGAGAAGCCATGCCGTTATTTTAATCGCAGCCGCTTTCCGGGTGACGGCATCATTTGCGGAAAAAAGGCTGGAGCTGTTTGAACGGCGTAAAGCAGGTATTCAATTTCAGAAGCGGCTCGCTTGTCTGTTATCCGACAAGCGGCCGAATGGGTATTATGAAAGCGGACAGACACACTTGCATGCCGCTGAAGAAAAAACGCCGTATTTTATTGAAAACTAGCGGCACTCTGCGGGCAGAGTGTCAGCATTTTGACATCGGAAGAAGTGTATTGTGAAGCCACATTGGCGCCGGTTTAAGATGAGGCGCAGATGCGAACGCGACCGGGACCGAAATATACCTGAACTCGCCCCGTCCGTCAAAGGCTTCACCGCGGGCCCATCTTCCTTGTGAACTCTCATCTCCTCTGGAAAAGTTAAACAGGTCATACGACACTTCCTGCTTTTCGAGTTCACGCGGAAACGTCGCAGGCACGACAATGTCCCGTTCTCTTTCTTCCAGCTCTTTTATCGCCGCGTACCACATATTTTGATGATACGTATCTCTTGCAATTAAAAAGGACAGCATATCCCTGACACCCGGATCGTCAGTCATCGCATACAGCCGGGTCACCTGAAGGCGTCCCTGGGATTCCGCATTTAAATTTGCCCGAAAATCTGCAAGTAAATTCCCGCTGGAAATAATGTATTTCGCATTCCAAGGGTATCCTTCAGCGTCAGCCGCCATTGCGCCTAAACCTGCAACAATGGCGTGCTGCGGATTCATTCCCCCCATAACAGCCGCGACGGCCGGGTCACTTTTATAGGCATTTTCCTGCACATCAGCCGGCGCATCGTCCAAAAGCCTTGAAATCATCGTCGCAAGCATTTCCACATGTCCGATCTCTTCCGTTCCGACATCATGCAGCAAATCTCTATATTTTTCATCGGCACGGCAGTTAAAGCCTTGAAACAAATATTGCATCATGACGCTGATCTCACCGTACTGCCCTCCAAGTACTTCTTGAAGCTTTTTCGCGTAAGCCGGATCAGGACAAGACGGCTTTGCGCGGTATTGAAGCTCTTTAATATGATAAAACATACTATTCCCCCATTCTTTCAAACAATCTTAGTGTATGAAAGAATGGGCAGGCGGTGCGAGTCCGTTTTCTTTACTCATAAAAACCGGCCTTCACGGCTTCTACATACCGAAAAAACAGATCGGTTGGCGTATATTTTTCTCCCCGGCAGCCAAAATTGCTGAACAGCGCGTGTCTCTGCGCCGTGCTCACTTCCAATTGCAGCCCCATTTTCCTTTTTGTCCGATTGACAATGTTGCCGGGATTTACACCTGCCAGCCGATCGTTCTTCTCTGTCAGCTCGGCATCAAACCCCGCTTCACGCAGCAGATCACAAATCAGTCTTGCTTTTTCCAGATCCGCGCCCCCGACGAGTGTATTTGCCTTTTTCAGATCATGATACCCGTGAAAAGCCAATCCGTAATGATGGGCGTTCACTTTTTCTAAAGCCAGGGGTTCGTCAAAGCGTGTGCTTGTCAAGTGGAGAGAACGGTTATTGCACCGCTTCGTTCCTTCAAATAAATAAATTGAGCTTTGGTCAGAAAATGCCCGCACCAGCTCACTGACTCCCGGCTCAATCCTGCCGCCGTGGGGAGCGAGGACGATACATTTACTTCCCTCTTTTTCTTCATAAATAATTCTGTATTCCGATTCAGCAGCTGAAAGGGCTGCGAAATTGTCATATCTATCTTTCATGTGTAACATGCTCTCCTTTTCCAGTCAGCACCAGTTTACTCTACTCATCTGGGAATGGAAACCTTTTTATAGTATGATTTGATAGAATACGTATCAGGGGGGATATATCATGGGGTTCATCAATGGATTGCTGGGCAATGCGTCGACAATATCGACGGCTGAAGCAAAAGAAGAACTGGCCCGTATTCTGCTGGAAGGTGAGAATGTCAACGCCGCGTTTAAGCTCGTACGAGATATCATTGTCTTTACGGATAAGCGTCTTATTCTTGTTGATAAACAGGGACTCACGGGGAAGAAAACGGAGATTCAATCCATTCCGTACAAGAGCATTTCCAGATTCAGCGTAGAAACCGCCGGCCGCTTTGACCTTGATTCAGAGCTGAAAATTTGGATTTCAGGAGCGGAACTTCCCGCTGTCTCAAAGCAGTTTAAAAAAGATGAAAGCATTTATGATATTCAAAAGGCCCTTGCCGCAGTTTGTATGTAAGAAGAAACGGAAGCCCGGGGAGCTTCCGTTTTATTGATTACAGTTTTTCTTCAATTTTGGCCTTCGTTTTCGGGCCGTAAATTCCGTCTGCCGTTAATCCGCTGACGGATTGAAAACGTTTTACGGCATTTGCCGTTTTCGGACCGTAAACGCCGTCCGCCCCATGATTTTTTGCTCCTTTATCGGGATAAAAATAAAGAGCGGATAAAGCGTTTTGCACTTGTTTTACGTTTGTCCCTTTCGTCAGCGGTTTCGTCACTTTGATCACACCGGATGGAAGCGGATAGGAAGGCACAGCCTGACTTTTTGAAGAAGAACCCGTCTGAGCGAGCTTGATCACTTGTCCGACTGTAATGTGATTCGGATCGGTGATATGGTTGATGCTTTGCAGCGATTTTACGCTGACACCGTGCGATGCGGCGATTTCCGATAAGGTGTCGCCTTTTTTCACATGGTATTCAGAGGCGGAAGAAGAAATAGAGGCTTTTTTCGCCGGCATACTTCCGCTTAATTTCTTTGCAATCTTCGCCTTCACTTCATCCCAGCGGCCTTCAGACAAAATGCGGTGCGGGCAGTACTTTCCGTTCCAGTCCTGATGCTTTCTGATTCTGTCAATCCCCCAGCCCCGTTCTTTCAAAAGCTGCGCCGCGAACGCAATCGCCAGTTCTTCTGCGGCTCTGTACCGTTCGCCGCCTGACTTGCTGTAACAGATTTCTATAGCAATCGACTTTCGGTTTCCGGTACCGTTCGTGCCGTCTCCCGAATGCCAGGCATTCCGGTCCAACGGAATTCCCTGGATCACTTCTTTGTCATCAACCGCAAAATGATAGCTCGTTGATTCGCTGTTTCCCGTCATATAGCTGATTTCATTAGCGGCGGATGCGTCGTTTGCCGTGTTATGAATGGTAATATACTCCGGCGTCATCGGATTCGGACATTTTAACGCATATTTATCAGCCGATACGAGCCGTTTTTTCACTTCAATCCCCACTCTTCATCTCTCCTTATGCCTTTTTCATCAATAGGTGGCATTCGTAGGACAGATAACTTGAGCATATAGACCCTGCATTCGGATAAAAATGGAATGGATACGCATGCAAAAAATAAGACCCTTCCAAAGAAGGGTCTTTATGTTATGTTTGGTTGCGCGCGGCAATATGGAATGTGCCGTCCGCTTGGTTTTCCAAATGGCTTTCATGGCCGATCACCTGTGTAAAGCTGAACCCGACAGCAACAAGCAGCAATCCTGACAACAGTTTAGATTTCATATAGACAATCTCCTCTCTGGATTTGTTTTTGGGCGTGCACCATTTTTTCATAAAACGTGAGCGCTTTTTCAGGCTGTCCGTGTTTCATGTAAAATTTGGCAGCATCATGCGCCAATTCTTCCACATACGGATACAGCATGTGTTCTTCCAGAAAATCAAACGTGTGCCTGACGGATGCGTTATCCATTTCCTTGCCGTATAACGCATGTAAAAATTGGAACAGATTCACAAACAATTCATCATTGTATTCGCGGGCGATACTGAGCCCGAGGCGGTATTGCTTCTCTGCTTCGGCTGTAGTGTTCTGTTTATAAAGAACCTGTGTTAATGAGTAAATAGAATGCGGAAGATTATCGAACTTTTCTGACCTGCAAATGGAAACGGATGTCTCAAAATATTCGGCTGCTTTAGAGAGGTCTCCCATTTTTTCGTAACAGTTTCCGAGATTATATAAGGCTGAACTGATAAGACGGGGATTGCCTTCTTGTTTTGCAAGATCTAAAGCAAGTTCTAAGTGGGGCAATGCTCTTTCTGGATACTGCATGTCATCATAATTCCCTGCAATAACGAATTCACATTGGATTCTGCGGACGTTGTACGTCTCATACGATTGGTACGTTTCAAGGGCTTGAACGGCATAACTCATGGAGACGTAGGTTTGTTTCAGGTTGTAAAATATCTCGGCCATTTTAAAAGCAAACTCAGCTTTCTCGATGTCATCAGAAACGAGTGCAAGGTTTTTTTCAGCCCGTTTGTAATACATCATGGCGTTTAGGAACATTTTCTGTTTAAATTCGTACATTCCTCGAAAAAAATTAAAGTAGTAATCAAGCAGTCCTGTCAGTTTATACTGGTTGCCTTCAATGTCTTCCAATAATTCTGAAAACTCAGGCTGAGAAGGGTCCTCCTTTAAGGGCTTGATGTAATCCAGCATGACACGGTGTCTGAATTCCATTAATGAATAATACAGCAGCAGATCCTGATCTTCTTCCATATCCTCGATCTCTCTCTCTACTTCACGCTTGACGCGCTCCGCCTCAAGGACGTGAAACTGCCGGATATGGGTATACCATTCATTAATTTTGAGCCCGACAAAAGAGGACGGAATAGTCTGCTTCATCCTCAATAAATCCCCCCTTTTGGAATGACCGAGATATGTCATATTTTATCATATTTGCTAGAAAAAGAAGAACGCAAAAAGACCGCAATTGTCGAATTTCGGATATCCGCAACGATTTATCTCCGTCACAAGCTTATTGCTTGTTTCTTCCGTGCCGTTGATATAGCATATCCTTGCAGCTTTTATTCTGTATTAAATGGGGGTTTTCACATGACAGCACAAAATCAATTGGTCAGCCACTTTCTGTCACATCGAAACGTGACGATTGAACTGGCGGAAAAAATCAGCCGCGAGCATTACGACTACAAACCGGCAGAGACATCAATGTCCGCTCAGGAACTTGTAAAACACATCGTTTATTCTTTTCTTATGTTTGCAAACGTCATTAACGACGGAAACGGATCAGCCATCCAGAACAAACCGAAAGAAGAAGCGGAAACAGACCTCGTCAAACTGGCGGAAGCATGTACTGAAAAAACGACAGACATCCTGTCACAGCTGACTGAAGAGCAGCTGAACCGCGAAATTGACCTGACCGCCTCTTTCGGCAGAAAAGTGACCGGCGCTGCTCTCCTTCAGCTTGCCATGGAGCATGAAATTCATCATAAAGGCAACCTTTTCGTGTATGTCAGAGAAATGGGCCACACGGAACTTCCGTTTTATCAGCAAAAATCATAATCCGACCATCCGCCGGTCTGCGACATAACAGCAGGCTGGCGGATTTTTTTTGTACTGTATAAAATTTTCCGAAAATTTAATTGATTACCGCCTCTTAATCATATATAATCTGATAAAAATAGTAGGATTATTCAGGAGGCACACAGATGACTGTAAGCATTGTGTTTATGGGTTTCTTTGTCGGAACGCTTGTCGGATTGACGGGTGTGGGAGGAGCGGCGCTTTTGACTCCTTTACTGATCGTTTTGGGGATCAACCCCTCAATCGCCGTCGGCACTGACCTTTTATATAACTCCATCACCAAACTGTTCGGTGTCGTTTCTCATTGGAAGCAGCGTACCGTTCAATTTAAACTTGTCGGCTACTTGGCGCTCGGGAGCATTCCCAGCGCAACAGCCGCCATCGGTGTTCTTCACTTGTTTCCCGCTTTTCACCAGCATCAGGAGCAGATTATCAAACAGGCGCTCGGCTACGTGCTGACCCTTGTCGCCATTTCCATTATCGCCCGCCTTTTTTTCGATAAAAAACTGCGGCCGAACCGCTGGCAGCAAAAAACGCTTGAAGAAAAGCGGACACTCATGATACTGATCGGCGTCATTTTCGGCTTCATCGTCGGCCTGACATCTATTGGGTCCGGCTCATTATTTGCGATCGCCATGTTATACCTGTTCAGAATGAAAACGGCAGAAGTGGTGGGAACGGATATCGCACATGCCTTTCTGCTCGTAACTGCTGCCGGTCTGTTAAACGCAAGCTTCGGAAGCGTCGATTACCTGCTTGTATTGAATCTGTTGATCGGCTCTGTGCCGGGTGTGCTTCTCGGCAGCTTCTTTTCGCCGAAATTCTCACCGCGCCCGCTGCAGTTTGTGATGGCGGCGATTATTTTAATCAGCGGAATAAAATTAATATAAAAAAGGCGGTCTGTTGTCAGATCGCCTTTTCCCTTATAACGTCACACCGGACTTAAAGATTGCAAGCTCCCGAAAATCGTTTTTTTCGTTATTGACGAATTCTCCGCTTGCAACTTTAATAATGTATTGAATAAAATCTCTTACAATGTGATCTTCTGTTGTTTGGTCTTCCGCCAATCTGCCCGCGTCGTAATCAATCCAATGAGGCTTTGATTGAAATAAATCGGTATTTGTTGATACTTTCACAGTCGGGACAAATGTGCCGAACGGCGTGCCTCTTCCGGTTGTAAACAAAACGATGTGACAGCCCGCCGCGGCGAGCGCTGAAGAAGCGATTAAATCATTGCCGGGCGCACTGAGCAGTGTCAATCCCTTTGTTTTCAGGGTTTCACCGTATGTCAGCACATCAGAAACCGGTGCAAGACCGGCTTTTTGGGTGCAGCCGAGCGACTTGTCTTCGAGCGTTGAAATGCCGCCTTCCTTATTCCCTGGTGACGGATTTTCATAAATCGGCTGCTCGTGCTTCATAAAATATTGCTTGAAATCATTGATCAATCGGACTGTTTTATGAAACACTTCTTCGCTCGCCGCACGCTGCATGAGAATCGTCTCAGCGCCGAACATCTCAGGCACCTCCGTTAAAACCGTGCTCCCTCCCTGTGCAATCAAGTAATCTGAAAATCTCCCTAATAAAGGGTTTGCCGTGATGCCGGAAAAACCGTCCGACCCGCCGCATTTCAATCCGATGTTCAATTCTGACAGCGGAATCTCCTCACGTTTATCTCCCTTTGCCGCAAGGTGTATCTCTTTAAGTAGCGCAGTTCCTGCTTCAATTTCATCTGTGACAGCCTGTGATTCGAGAAATTTCACCCGATCTCCGTTCACTTCAGAAAGCGTTTCCTTAATCGCCGCCAGCTCATTATTTTCACAGCCGAGCCCTAAAACCAGCACACCGCCCGCATTTGGATGACGGATGGCGTTTATCAGCATTTGTTTCGTATTCTCATGATCATCGCCAAGCTGGGAGCAGCCGTATTGGTGCTTTAAAACCAGCACATTGTCAAAGGGCGCAATGTCTTTCGCCTCTTTTACGAAGCGCTGCAGGATTTTCTCAGCGACGCCGTTTACACAGCCGACTGTAGGTACGATCCACAGTTCATTCCGGACGCCGGATGTACCGTTTTCTCTTCTGTAGCCTTTAAATGTCCGGTTCTCATTTGTAAAAGGATTGTCCTCGAAGCGCGGTGAATACGTGTATTCTTGCACATCGGATAAATTCGTTTGCAGATTATGGGTATGAATATGCTCGCCGGCCGAAATCCACCTTGTCGCACGCCCGATCGAAAAACCGTATTTAATGATGCTGCCGTTTTCTTCAATGGTTTGCAGCGCGATTTTATGCCCCCGCTTTACAGGGTCCTTCACTTCAATCGTCAGTCCGTCTGTATGCAGCCGCTCCCCTTTGTTAAAATGGCGCATGGCGAGAAGCACGTTATCGTTTTTATGGATTTTTATGACCTCTTTCATTTTACTTCCCCCTTTTTGCCGCAGCATTCATGTAACGCATGCTTCATACCCCGCTTATGAATGACAGACAGAAAAAAAGCCGTTCGTTCAGTCAGCCCCGGAAGATGATTCAGATTCTTCCCCCACAATCGCTCTTCTCCTAATATGGCAGATGCCGCTTGAAACATATCATCTTTGCAACGGGACCGCGCCATTTGAAAACGGTTAAGAACCTCCTCGCCGTCAGCCGGTTTGTTCGGTCCGTTCCAGTATGAATAGATCATGGCGCTGAACGAAAATACCAGCTTCTCAGGTAGCCGGCCCTCCTGTTCGATATAAGCCTTCAGCGTCGGCAGGTTTCTTGTTTTGAATTTCGCGGCGGCGTTAAGGGTAATGCTTTGCAGATAATGTTGGATATAAGGGTTTTTAAACCGCTGTAACACATCTGCCGCGTATTGGGTGACACCCTCCATTTGCAGCACAGGGAGGATTTCTTCATTGATCAGCTCTTCGATGAATCTGCCCGTCACCTCGTGCTCAGCCGCTTCCCGGACGGTTTGCAGTCCGTATAGTAAAGCCACTGGCGCCAATGCCGTGTGAGCGCCGTTTAAGATTCTCACCTTTTTTGTCCTGTAAGGCGTAAGGTCAGACGTGATCAGTGCGTTCAGCCCGGCCTCAGCAAAAGGAAGCTCATTCTGAAGCTGTTCCGGCCCTTCTATCACCCACAAATAATAATGCTCACCGACCACAAGCAGACGGTCTTCGTATCCGAGAAAATCGGTAAGTTCTTCCGCGGTATCAACAGGAAATCCAGGAACAATCCGATCCACGAGAGTATTGCAGAAGATGTTCGCGTCATGAATCCATTGAGTAAAATCAGGCTCCAGCTCCCACAGCCCGGCATATTGAAGCACGGCAGCCTTCAGTTTCCGTCCGTTTTCTTCGACCAGTTCACATGGAAGCACAATGCACCCTTTCTCGGCGTCACCCGTAAATGCCTTATAGCGGAAATAAAGGAACGCCGCTAATTTCCCGGGGAATGTTTTTTGAGGCCTATCTTCAAGCCGGTCGCCTTTCTCAAACGTAATTCCCGCTTCCGTCGTATTGGAAATGATAAAACGAAGCTCCTCTTGTGCTGCCAGCCGTTTAAAGGAATCATAGTCAGAAAAAAGATCAATGCCGCGGCTGATAGATTTGACGATCATGTGTTCTTCAGCCGGTTTTCCGTCCTTTATCCCCTGCAAAAAAAGCGTAAACAAACCGTCCTGCTCGTTTAAACGTTTGATTTTCTCAGAGCCTCTCGGCTGTACAGCGACAACGCTTCCATTAAAATCCGTCAATTGATTCATTTGATCGATCTGCCAGTCTGCGAAGGCCCGCAAAAAGTTGCCTTCGCCGAACTGAAGGACTTTTTCAGGATATTGAATGTATTCACCGCACATCTTTTTATTCAGCTGACGCAAGCTGTCCGCCTCCTTCTGCATTTATGCACACGTTAACATTTTTCTGTACGAAAACCCGGATAATCAGACGGGCCGTTATGTGAGTTTTTTAATTGAATCTCTTATCATCACCTCGGTGTTTTCGTATATTTTTTCCGCCGCCGTATCCGGGTCGGCGATTAGCGCCAAAATCTTCTCTGCGCCGAGTATGCTGATGTTTTCAACCGGGCGTTTTACTGTCGAAAGCCTCGGCGTCATGTATTGGGAAATGCCGATGTCATCAAACCCGATAACGGATATATCTTCCGGAACGTTCAGGCCTTTGGCGAAAATGGCATTCATCGCCCCGATCGCCATATCATCGTTTGAACAAAAAACAGCCGTAGGCGGTGATTGAAGCGCCAAGAGTTTTTCCATCGCCTGACTGCCGCTTTCCATATCATAGCGGCCTTTTACACTGTATTCATGCTTAATCGGGATAGAATGATCAATTAAAGATGTCAAATAGCCTTCTTTCCGCTGAGAAGTTGACCTGAATCCTTCCTTTCCCTCAATGATCGCAATATCTCTGTGTCCGTTTGCGATCAGGCAGTCGACCGCCTGTCTGGAGCCTTCTTTATCGTTTGACAGGATATTCGTGATGCTCCGGTCATCAATGTCCCGGTTCAGCACGACGAGCGGGATGTTTTTCTCGCGGATATGATAAATAAATGAATTATCACTGTCGCTTTGGCTCATTAAAATGATTCCGTCATATCTCATGGGCGTAATGGTTTCAAAGCTTTTCAGGTCGTCAATCGCGCGGACGAACAAATTGTATTCCTCACTGATTGTGCGGTTTACACCTTTGATGGTATCGGAAAAAAAGCTGTGTGAGGTTCCGTTTGTGATGCTTGTAAAAAACAGTCCGATCGTATGGGACTTTTGCATGGCAAGGCTTTTTGCATTTACATTCGGTGTGTAATTCAGCTGTGAAGCGAGCTCTAATATTTTCTGCTTTGTATGCTCTTTAATGTAGGGGCTGCCGTTAAGTGCCCGGGATACGGTGGTGTGGGATACGTTGGCGAGTTTTGCGATATCTTTTATGGTTACCATCGTTTTTCCTTTCTTTCTGTATGCTGTCATTTATTTCTATTGTACCATTAACGGACAGTCCATAAAATCACTAAAGTTGAGGTTTTGCATGATGTAAGTCCTGAACGAGCTCGGCATGCTGCCGGTCCGTCAGCTTATACATCAAACCGATAATCAGCATGGCGCACGCTAAAGCGAAAGCCGGGTACAGCAGCAGAAGCCCTTTAATCCCGATTAACGTGCCTTTTGTCTGAGATGCATTCGGGATATAGCCGATAACGCTCAGCCCGATGCCTGAAAGAAAACCTGATAAAGATTGGGCGAGTTTTCTGGAGAAGTTGAAAAGCGAATATGTCGTCGCCTCCTTCCGTTCACCCGTCTTCCATTCTCCGTAATCAATAATGTCCGACACAAGCGCCCACGTAATGCCGTTTGGTATGCTGATCCCGATAAAAGCAATGCTCGCTAACGCCGTAAAGATATATACATTTGACGGGAGACAGAAATTCAGCGCATCAGCCGCGGCGCTGACGGCAAAACCGATCATCACCGTTTGCTTTTTTCCGAAGCGTTTGACGAGTTTCGGCATAAACAAAACACCTAAAAATGAAGAACCGATGATGATAAAACTCATGTAGGACATCAGCTCCGCATTGTTGAGATTGTACTGGGCGAAGTAAACAAGCATAGCGGATTTAATGTTATATGCCGATATTGAGAAAATCGTCATGAAAACGACGGTCAGAAGCGGTTTGTTGCCGATAAAGCATTTGAAAACCGACATGACGGACAGCTTTTCTTTCGGCGCTTCACGGACGATAATTCTTTCTTTGCAGTTTCGGTAGCAGATCATAAATCCCGCGATTCCGATTACGGCCATCATTCCCATGACTGCCGGGTAGCCGATATGAACGTTATCAAAATGAACGAGAATCGGGATGACGATGACACTTGTAATGAGCAGCGCGCCGAGGGAGCCGATCTGGCGGAATGCAGAAAGCGCCGTTCTGTCCTCCGCATCCTGTGTAATGGCCGCGCCGAGGGAGCCGTACGGAATATTGACGAAAGAATAAGCGACCCCCCACAGCATGTAAGAAGCATAGGCGTACACAAGCTTCCAGGTGACGCTCACGTCCGGTGACACAAAAATCAGTACGGTCATGACCGCAAGAATAATACTTCCGAATAATAAGTACGGCCTGAATTTCCCCCGGGGTCCGATCTTTTTTCTGTAGTCAATGGCCGAGCCGACAATCGGATCAGTCACAGCCGCAAACAGCTTGCTGACCAAAAAAATACTGCCGGCGAACGCTGCCGGAATGCCTGCGACATCTGTGAAAAACTTCAGCAAATAGATCTGCCCGAGATCAAACATAAATCCGTTCCCAAAATCTCCAAATCCATAGGATACTTTTTCTTTCAGACTCAGCTTATGCTCCTTCACTTTTGCGGCAGGTGCTGTCACGACAGGCACATTACTCATAGGCCACCTCTTTCATTCCATTTTTTAAAAGCGGAAATATTCCTCAGCATTCCGGTAACAAATCCCCTCGACAATCTTTCCTAAAAGCTCCATATCGTAAGGCGCTTCGCCTTGTTCCGCCCAGCCGCCGATCAGCGTGCAGACAAGCCGCCTGAAGTATTCATGGCGGGGATAGGACAGGAAACTTCTTGAATCCGTCAGCATCCCGATAAAACGGCTGAACAGGCCCATGTTTGATAACGCTTTCATTTGCTGGAGCATCCCATCTTTCGTGTCATTGAACCACCAGGCTGTGCCGAATTGAATTTTCCCCGGTGTTTTCCCATCCTGAAAGCTGTTGATCATGCTGGCGATAATATAGTTGTCATTCGGATTCAAAGAATACAAAATCGTTTTAGGCAACTGCCGCTTTTTTTCGGCGGAATCTAACAGCCGGGCAAGCGGTTTTGCGATACGTTCATCATTAATTGAGTCATATCCTGTATCAGGACCGAGGCTGCTGAACTTATTTGTATTGGTATTTCTTAACGCGTTAATATGGAACTGCATCGCCCAGTCCAGTTCGGCGTAAAGACCGCAAAGATATTGCAGCGTCCGTGTTTTGAATTTCTTTTCATCTTCAAAAGACACATGCTCTCCGCTTAATCCGGCTGCAAAAATCCGGGCCGCTTCCTCTTCGGTCGTCTCGGCATAAACCATTTGATCTAACGCATGATCCGACACTCTTCCCCCGGCATTGTGAAAAAAGCGGACGCGGGATTCTAACGCATCTAAATACGATTGGTAGGTGGTGACAGCTATTCCGGAAGCACTCTCCAGCGAACGGACCCAATCGGCAAAACCCGGTCTGCTGATGTCCAGTCCTTTGTCAGGCCGAAATCCGGGCAGCACTTGAACCGGAAAATCACTTTCTTTCAACAGTTCGTGGTATGTCAGCGCATCGGCAGGATCGTCGGTTGTGCAAATGACTTTGACATTTGATTTCAGAATGAGATCCCTTGCGCCAAACCCGTCTCCCTGCAGGAGCTCATTCGTTTTTTTCCAAATGGCCGCGGCCGTTTTTTCATTCAATACGTCATAAATGCCGAACCAGCGCTGCAGCTCTAAATGCGTCCAGCTGTACAGCGGATTGCCTATCGCCATCGGCACCGTTTTTGCCCAGGCGAAAAACTTCTCTTCATCTGAAGCGTTTCCGGTAATGCAGCGCTCTTCAATGCCGTTGGCCCTCATAATCCGCCACTTGTAGTGGTCACCGTAAAGCCATGCCTCCGTAATGGTTGCGAAGGTTTTATTTTCATAGATTTCCTTTGGGCTTAAGTGACAGTGATAATCAATGATCGGCATGTTTTCAGCGTATTCCCGGTACAGCTTTACGGCCGTTTTACTATCCAGTAAAAAATCATCACCCATAAAAGCTTTCACACTTTCATCCTCCCTCTTAAAAATGTTAACGTTAACAAAATGGTTCTTTTTTATTTTAGCTTCCTCTTTCTCACATATCAATCATTTTTATTTTATTTTTCAGAAAATTGTATCCGTTAACATTTTCATACAAAAAAAGACACTGCCGAGAAAGTCCGGCAATGTCTTCTGTGTGATCTTAAGGATTAGTAAGCGAGGCTGAATAATCCTTTGATATGTGTTAAATAACGTACGTTACTTGCTTCTTTCATTAAAGATGCCGGAAGACCTTTCAGCGGAGTAGAGTTCGCTCCGATGATGGCAACCGCGTCTTTACGTCCGAGGCTTGCAAGCGTACCAGAGTTTACAGGCTTGAATGTTTCAAGCGTTTTTCCTTCTAAGTAAGCGAACAGGTTGTAACCGACAAGTTCACCCATCTGCCAAGCGATTTGCGCTGTCGGCGGGTACGGACGGCCGTCCGGCGCAAAGTATACAGCGCTGTCTCCGACAACGAATACATCTTCGTGAGAAGTAGATTGTAAGAAATCGTTAACCGTCGCACGGCCGCGGTTCACTTCAAGGCCGGATTCGCCGACTAACGGGTTGCCTTGTACGCCGCCTGTCCATACAAATGTGTTGGCAACGACTTTTGAACCGTCTTTCAGATCAATAACGTTTCCTTCAACATTTGTAACAGGAAGACCTGTTAAGAACTCAACGCCGCGTTTTTCAAGACTTTTTGTCGCGCGTTCGATAAGGTCATCAGGAAGAACAGGAAGAATTTTCGGACCTGCTTCTACTAATTTCAGTTTGATTTCTTTCGGATCTACGCCGTATTTTTTCGTAAGGTTCGGCATGATGTCAGCAAGCTCACCGACAAGCTCGACGCCTGTTAAGCCGCCGCCGCCGATAAGGATCGTTGCATCAGCTTCGTTTTTCGTTTTAGCGTATTCACGCACACGGTCTTCCACGTGTTTGTATACTTTGTTGGCATCAGCAGCAGATTTCAGCACCATGCTGTTTTCTTCGAGTCCAGGAATGCCGAAATAAGCCGTAACAGAACCAAGTCCGACAACAAGCGCGTCATAAGTCAGCTTAGAACCGTCAGAAAGGGCAACTTCTTTCTTATCAACTGAGAAAGAATTGACTTCTGCGATTTTAATGTCGACGTCTTTTCCTTTCAGAAGTTTTTCAAGCGGCATAGCAACAGCCTGTTCAGACACGTTGCCTGCTGCAAGGCGGTGCAGTTCCGTAATGATTTGGTGAGTCGGGTATTTGTTCACAACGGTTACGCGTGCTTCATCTTTACTGTAATGTTTGCGAACGGTTAAAGCAGAAAGAACTCCGCCGTAACCAGCGCCTAAAATGACAATATGTTTTGACATCGTATATCCTCCGTCCTTTATATCAATTTGAATCTGAGATTATTTTTGTTTTTCGTTCATGATTTCAAGATAGCTGTTAGCAAAACGGAACAGCTTTTGAGCTTGAGGATCTTTCAGCATGCGCAGCAGGCCGAAAAGTCCGATCGTTTCATTGCTTGCATCCGCGCGGTCTTTTGCTTCGATCGCAGTAGCCGCCACTTCTTTCGCTGTTTCTTTCACCGGCTCAAGAATTTCTGTAAGCGCACCCACTGTATCGCTCTTCAATACTTCGTCTGTCGCTACAGACTGTGCAAAATCATAAGACTTCGTTAAAATATTTACTAACTCAGTCAGTTTTGGAAGCTGATCCACTAAAACAGTCAGTGATTCTTGAACTTCAGGTTTTAGCAGCTGATCAATAAGATCGCGTTGGCCTTGGCTGACAGATGCATTTGTTTGATCGATTGTTTCTGGCATATCCGATTCTCCTTTACTATAAGCAGTATGCTGATTTTTTTGGAAAGGGTAGCCTTTCCCCCTTCATGCAGAAAAGCATGAAAAAGCAAGATTGTGAATTCATGCACAATCATTTACAAAAATAAATGTTTACTACCCAGTTTTTCACTTTGCCATATCCAGTATTATTTTTATATCAACAAAAACAATTGAATAAGTCAAAATTTCTTTTTCCTCTCTGAAAATAGCAAACATAAAAAACCCCAATTTGATTTACTCTTATATAATAACACTTTTTGAACAAAATTTGAACGTGAATTGTTTCGTTTATGAAATTATTTATATGGCGGGGGTGTAATAACGTTTCTTTTAGGCTATTTTTTTACAGACCATCCGCTTTTCCCCTGTCATTTTTCCCACAATTTTAAAAGCGGGCCCGATTTTCCCGTAAAGGGGTCGCATTCCGGGAGCGGGACACGGCTGATTTCTTCTGAAGTTCTATCATTTTTCTCCGTTTTTGTATCGTACTGCCGGCCGCCCGGATAAGCCCCGATCACGGTAAAATCAGAACTGCCCGACAGTTTTTTATGTCCGGTGCCGGCCGGAATGACCGCTGCGTCTCCCATTTGAAGAACGGCGTCCGCTCCTTGTTCCCCGCCGAACCTCAAAACCGCGTTTCCTTTTACCGCGACAAGAACTTCGTGCGTGGTGCTGTGAAAATGGTGATACGGAAATACTCCGCCCGTCCAGCTGTTCGACCAATCGTGCCGGCGGAGGACGGACTCTGCTTTTTGTACCGTTTCTTCATTAAATACCGCTTTATAAATAACAAGCGGAAGATTCGGGTTATTCGGAATGCGGCCGTCATCTTCGAAATAAAGCACTTGAATATCCTCTTTCTGCACTGTTTTCACCTCCGTATATGTCTGTTTCCCATTCATCATTTGTTAAAACGCTATTTTCTCATATTCCATTGCGAAGCCTGCCGGTGAATAGTATAGTATAAAAAAATATGTGTCAAAATGAGGGATTTAATGAAAGCCATCGTGATCGGAATATTGGCATCTCTGTTTTTTGCAGTCACCTTTATTTTAAACAGGGCGATGGAGCTTTCCGGCGGAAGCTGGATGTGGAGCTCTTCCCTGCGTTTTCTTTTTATGGTTCCGTTTTTATTTTTGATCGTTTATGCGAAAGGAAAATGGGCGCCGCTCTGGCATGAAATCCGGAAAAAACCGTTTTTTTGGCTGAAGTGGAGTTTTACCGGGTTCGTGCTGTTTTATGCCCCGATTACGTTTGCGGCGGCATATGGGCCGGGCTGGCTGATCGCCGGCACGTGGCAGATTACAATTGTCGCGGGTGTGCTTCTGTCGCCGTTTTTCTACGAAACAAAACATTCACCGGCGGGCCCGGTTTCCGCCAGACAAAAGATCCCGCTGATTTCGCTGGTTACTTCCGTCATCATCCTGATCGGAGCCGGTCTGATTCAGCTTCAGCATGCGGGTTCTCTGTCCGGCCGCACGATACTATTCAGCGTGGTGCCGGTCGTCATCGCCGCTTTTGCCTATCCGCTCGGCAACCGCAAAATGCTGGAACAATACGGCGGAAAACTCGATACGTTTCAGCGGGTGCTCGGCATGACGCTCACAAGCCTTCCGTTTTGGCTTTTGATCGCCGCTTTCGGCTGGCATAGAGACGGGCTTCCGTCAATGGGACAGACATTCCAATCCTTTATCGTCGCACTCAGTTCTGGCGTTATCGCAACAGTATTATTTTTCCGCGCCACCGATATGGTGAGGAATGAGCCGCAGAAGCTCGCTGCTGTTGAGGCGACGCAGTCCGGAGAGGTTCTTTTTGCACTGATCGGCGAAATCGTCTTTTTATCCGCGGCGTTTCCGTCACTTCTTTCATTTGCCGGACTGTTCATTATTATTGCGGGAATGGTCATGCATACATTCGCTTCCCGGCAGACAGACCAGAAAACGGCTGAGCAAACGTCAGCCAATCTCACCGGTTCCTGATTTTTTTACGAAAGGTGTCATCCTGTATGAAAGAAGAAATTCCGGCAATATCTTTTCTGTCAGCCGGCAAACGCTTTGAACAAAACAATACGTCTTTTGATGTCCTAAGCCGTGTAACCGGACATATTCAAAAAGGTTCTATCACGGCGTTGATAGGGCCTTCCGGCGCGGGAAAAAGCACATTGCTGTCACTGTGCAATCTGATGAATACACCTGATGAAGGGGAAGTGCTTGTATTCGGAAAAGAAATAAGACACTGGGACATCAGAGAGCTCAGAAAAACCGCGGGCCTTGCATTTCAATCAGCTCCCGTCATGGACGGCACGGTGCGGGACAACCTTCTGCTCGCAGAAAAACTCCACGGGGCGCAGCACTATACCCCTGAAGAGCTCGCAGATTTTACAGACCTTCCGCGCGGGCTTCTGGATCGAAATGCAAAAGAATTATCCGGAGGTCAGCGGCAGAAGCTCTCATTAGCGCGAACTCTCGCCGGACTGCCGTCCATCCTGCTGCTTGATGAAATTACATCGGCGCTGGATCCGTCATCCGTTCTCACCATTGAGAAACTGATTACGAAACTCCATCGGCAAAAACAGCTGACGATCCTGTGGATCACCCATAACCTTGAACAAGCGGAACGGTTATCCGATACGGTATGGTTTATGGCTGAGGGACGGCTTTTAGAGACCGCGGAAACGAAAACGTTCTTTAAGGAACCGAAACACGAAAAGGCCCGGGCGCTTTTACAAGGGAGCGGGTGCTGATATGGATTACCTTTCTCTGTTACTAACAAGTATATTTGTCATTATCGCTTTATTCCTGTCTAAATCTTTTAAAGCCGGCGTCGAAAAGGATATGATCGTCGCAACCGTCAGGGCCGTCATTCAGCTGCTTATCATCGGCTATGTGCTGTCGCTGATTTTTCGCGGTGATCACCCGATATTTATCATATTAATGGTGCTTCTCATGCTCACGGCCGCTTCGCACAATGTCTCCAAACGGAAAAAAATGCGGATCGGCTCATTTTGGCGCGTTTTTCTGACACTGGCGATCGTGGAAGTTGTGACGCAGGGACTTTTACTGACCCTGCATATCATTCCGTTCACTTCAAGATATGTCATTCCGATAAGCGGCATGGTCATCGGAAACTCCATGGTGCTCTCAAGCCTGTTTTTAAACAAGCTCAGTTCGGAAGCGGATCTGCGGAAAGAAGAAATCCAGCTGATTCTCTCTCTCGGAGGAACGCCTAAGCAGGCCGTCCGGCAGATATTGACGTCCAGTATGAAGCTCAGTATGATCCCGACGCTTGAAAGCCAGAAAACATTGGGTCTGGTTCAGCTTCCCGGCATGATGACGGGGCAGATTTTAGCGGGGGCTGATCCGATACAGGCGGTGCGCTTTCAGCTGCTGATCGTTTTTACAACGATGGCCTCCGCTCTTCTTACATGTATCATACTCAGCGCCTTGACATATCCTTCCCTTTTCACGAAACACTGGCAATTAAAAAAATTCAGCAGGGAAGCGTAGGCTTTTTCCCTGCTGAATGATGGTTTATGACAAGGTCAGAGATTCATAGTAACGGGATAATTCAATAATCATCGCTCCCATCCGCTCAATGTCCGGAGCAAGGACCCTCTTTACCCCTTCATCCCGGATCGCTTCAGCCGTCACTTTGCCGACTGCGGCGGCAAGCACATGTTTTTCGAATGCCTGCTGCAATTCTTTTGTGAACCCTTTTTCTTTTGCATAATCAAAGAGAGAGCGCACTTGAATGGCTGTCGTAAAACATACGGCATCGACCTCTCCGTTTAACAGCTCTCCCAGCAGTTTATCGACCGTCTCCCTTTCAGGCGGAATATGCTTATACGGCAGAACAGGGAAAACCTCCGCTCCGTTTTTCTCAAGGAACTCCGTTAAGACCGGCGCTTTTTCGCCATGAAGCTGTATCATGACTTTTTTATCTTTAAAGTCAAATCGTTCCAAGGAGCGGATCAGCCCTCTTGTTGTACCGTCTTCATCTGAGGCATGCGGCGTGATGCCGAGCTTTTTTAAGGCCGCATATGTTTTATAGCCTCTGCAGCCGATTTTCGCTTCATGAACGGCCGCTAAAAATTCTTCTTTCAGACCGATTTTTTCCGATACCGACAATAACGTTTCCGTACCGATGCCTGTGGTGAATATCACCCAGTCGGCTTTTTGCCCGGCAAATGTTCTTACGTCGGGTTCAATTTGATCCTCCGCCAGGTATACGGTTCCTTGGAGGGAACGGACGACTGCCGTTCCGCCCTGCTTTTCTATTAATTTTGTGATCTCTTCTGTTTTCCGCGAACCGCCGATGGCAATCCGTTTCCCGTTCAATCCTTTTCCCATCGCTGTTTTCTTCTTCCCTTCAGATGCCGGGCGCCCTATGGCAGGCCGTCATTTATTTCTATTATTGTTACGCAATCAGCCGGGAAAATCAAGCTATGCTCCCGTTGAATCCCCCGTGCAGTTGCTGTATCATTAACCGGGCAGAACGATTTGATTCGCGGAGGGACTTTCAATCATGGAAACAAAAAAAGAGTTCGAGACAAAAGGATACGATACTTCGGTCATTTATGAGTTCAATGAATATCCTGATGTTCACAGCGGCCGATGTGACAATTGCGACTACACGCTGTTTAAAAGTTCAGTGAAGGGCGGAAAATTTTTGAGGGAATGCCGGAGATGCGGCATGAAGAAAAACATATAACAAAACAGGCAGCCGTCTTCCGGTGCGCTGCCTGTTTCTCAATCAATTTTCGACGGCCGCCGTTTTCAAAAATTCTTCAATGGCGCAAACAGCCTGTTTGGGGCCGCCGGTTTCTTCTATTTTCTGCTGCATGCTTTTCACGCGGCTGAGGATGTTCTTATCGCCGTATACGTTCTGAACGTCTTTTTGCAAACGGGCCGCAGTGACTTCTTTCGGCGGCAGATGCACGCCAAGCCCCAATTCATCCACACGCTTTGCGGTGACCTCTTGTTCGTGCATTTGCGGAACGACAACGAGCGGGACACCCGCATTCATCGCCTCCATTGTACTGTTCATCCCGCCGTGAGATACGAACAGCTTTGCTTTCTCCAGCACATCAAGCTGAGGAACGTGCTGGCGGATGATAAAGTGATCGGGGACATCCGAAAAACTTTCCGGATCAATTGTTGTGCCGACTGACATAATAACCCGCCAGTCCGAGTCCCGAAACGCGTCAATACACATCCGGTAAAATTCAGGCCAGGCGTTAAACGCCGTTCCCAGTGAGATGAGCATAAGCGGACGGTCATCGGCTGCATCAATTTCCAGACTTCCCGTATTTGTGCGTTCTCCAAGAGACGGACCCACAAAACAGAATCGTTCATCAAAGGTTTCCTGTTTCGGCTGAAAGTCCCTTGGCATAAAGACAATATTCAGTTTTTCAGGCATAAAAAATTCTTCCATTGTCATCCGTTTCAATTGTTCATTTTCAATCTGCTCCTGATATTCTTCTATCGCCTGTTTGGCCGCTTCCAGTGTTTCTTCGTCTCTTCCTAATTGAAAATACTCATTCATTGCATAGCTCGGGCAGAACTTTACGGCCGGGATGCCGCCATTATCCGCAAACAATTTTCCGGCAAGAGCTAAAAAATCAAACAGGACGATGTCAGGAAGGTCGTCTTTGTACAGCTCTTCCAACTGCGGAAGCACTTCAACCGCTTCTTCCAGAAACATCACAAACGCGTCATTTTTATTTACCCGTTCTTTTATCGTCTCCGGGTCCGCCTTTATGCTTGTGCGGTATAAAACGGGAATGGCGCCCGTTTTGGCAACGGAAGCTTCAAATTCCTCAGTCGTAGCGAATGTCACTTTATACCCGCGATTGACAAGTTCCTCGGCTACAGGCAGCGTGGGATTGACATGACCGTGAGCGGCCACATTAATAATGGCGATGTGTGTTTTTCTCATCTTTTTTCTTCTCCCTCACTTTCGTTTATCTCCGCTTCTAAAGACTCCAGCCCGTACATGACACTGTTTCGGATCGGCTCAATCCCGACGGGCTCAAGGTGTGAAAAGGTTTTTACAATTCCTTTCAGCGCGGCTTCCGCTTCAAGTCTGGCAAGCGGTGCGCCTAAGCAGAAGTGTACGCCGAATCCGAAGGAAAGGTGCGGATTCGATTGGCGATGAATATCAAATACGCCCGCCTTCTCAAATTTGTTTTCATCACGGTTGGCAGATGCAACGTAGCAGAGAACGATCTCCCCGCTTTTCAAGCGGCGTCCGCGCAGTTCAGTGTCGTGCCGGACCGTCCTTCTGACAAACGGAGCGGGAGCGCGAAAACGCAGCGTTTCTTCCACCGTTTGCGCGATGAGAGAAGGGTCCTGTCTCAGCTCTTCATAAAGGCCGGGCGTTTCTAATATGCTGTAAACCGCATTTGAAATGAGATTAGTCGTTGTTTCATTTCCCGCCACTAAAAGCAGGTTGCAAAACGGGATCAGATCTTCTGCCGTGAGCTTCTCTCCCTCTTCTTCCTCTTTTATCAAAATAGAAATAATGTCTTGGCCGGGCTTTTTTCGTTTGCTTTCTATTATTTCCGCAAAAAACGCCGCCAGCTCCGCCTCACATTGGTCACGTTCCTGCTGATTTTTCTCCGCCGCTTCAGGACTCGCATCTTTCGGCATGCTGACGAGAATGTCCGACCATTTTTTAAACTGATCCATATGTTCGGACGGAACGCCTAATAATTCTGAAATCACCATGACCGGCAAAGGGTAAGAGAGATCTTTAACGATATCAATCCGCCCTTTGTTCTTTGCCTGTTTCAGGAGATGATCGGTAATGTCTTTAATTCGCGGCTCCCATTCCTTCAAGACGCGGGGAGTGAAAGCACGATTGACGGCAGATCTGATTTGGGTATGCTTCGGCGGGTCCATATTCAGCATGGACTTTGCAATCGAGCTTTTCACATCAGTCATGAGGCTTGAGAACGTCTCTTTATCACTGATGACTTTTTTGACATCATCGTATAAAAACACACTCCAAACCTTCGTTTCTTCATCAAAGTGTATAGGGCTTTCCCGTCTCATTTTTTCGTACCAAGGAAAAGGGTTGTATACGTCCAGGCCGTTTTTTCCTTTCATCAGGGTTCTTTGGATGGCTTGTCTCGTGCTCCTCAGCTTACTCATGTTTCATCACTCCTGATTGTTTCATATTTGAATAGTTGACGTACCTTGAATTTTATCCTAGCACATATTTTCAATTTTTTTCTATTCATAACCTGAACTATTAACATAACACAACAAAAGTCATAAATCCGGAGGTGAAATTTCTCCCAAGAAAACAGCAGAAGCGCACAAAAAACCCGAGCCTTCGGCCAGGCTCGGGAGATATGTTCACTCATTCGTCTGCGGTTTCTGGTGCTGCTTTTGGTCTTCAGGAGGCTGCGTATTTCTTTCCATATCGTCCGTATCAGCGCCCATGCCTTTCAGGAAAGAAAACAGCAGAGTGACGGCCTTGTTGATTTCCGGGTCTTTTAAAGCGCGGACGATATCAAAATACCCCGTCTTCCTGCCGCTGTCTTTTTCCTCGACGGCCTTTGTGACGCCCGCATTGATTTTAACGATAAACGGCTCAAGCTGTTTTACATCGAGCATGCCGAGAACGCCGCTTAACAGCAGGAGATTTTTCAGCATATTGGCCGTTTCCGGAGTATTCGCCTTCTTCACGAGGATATCCATCACTTTGTCTCCCTGGCCGAAGAGCCCGCGCAGAAGCGCCAAAACGCCGCGCTCGTTCATGTGCTGAAGAATGTGCAGAGATTCCAAAATCGCGTCTTTATTTCGTAAAAGAGCCGTCTCGATCTCTTCTAAGTCCTTTTTTCGTTTGTCTTCTTCTGTGACGGTCTGTTTTCGGATGCCGCTGATTGCTTTAGCCATTTTGCTGTTTCCCCCTTTTTACGGCGTCTCCCGGAAATACATAATCTTTACGCGTCCATTTCCGCTCAACCCGGACACCGATCTGCGGCTGCGGGTTTCCGTAACGGAAATTGATTTTCGGAAGCGGATTAACGCCTTCTTTTTTCAAAATCTCCATCTTCGCTGATGTTTCTTTATAAGCCGGTGTATCGGTATCCTTATCCGCATAGCTGCTTGTCAAAAGGTTAATGGCGGCGTCTTTTGAATCGTTCATCGGGAGATAGACTTGTTTGCCTTTTACCCTGTCTGTGATGACGCATTTGACTTTCACATTTCCGTACGGTGATGTTAGACGGACAAGCGTTCCGTCTTCCAGCCCTCTTTCTTCGGCGAGTTCGGGCGAGACCTCAAGGAACACACTCGGTGTTTTTTCGGATATTCCTTTTGATCGGTAAGTCAGATTTCCTTCGTGAAAATGCTCGAGCAGCCGCCCGTTATTCACATGGATATCATATTCTTCACCAAATTCTTTCGGCTCGGTCCACTGAACGGGATATAAAATCGCTTTGCCGTCTGAAAACGGGAACTTATCCGTAAATAAAAGCGGTGAATCGGTTCCGTCCGCTGCAACCGGCCATTGCAGTGAATTGTAGCCTTCGAGACGTTCGTAAGTGACGCCTGCATAGAGCGGCGAAAGCATTGCCGCTTCTTCCATAATGTCTGCCGGATGTTCATAGTGCCAATCAGCGCCCAGACGGTTGGCGATGTCCGTAATGATCTGCCAATCAGGCTTTGAATCTCCCAGCGGTTCAAACACTTCGTAAAGGCGCTGCACCCTTCGTTCCGTATTCGTAAACGTCCCTTCTTTTTCAAGGCTCGGGCTTGCCGGAAGCACGACATCGGCGAACTCGGCCGTACGCGAAAGAAAGATATCCTGCACAACGAAGAAATCCAGCTTTTCAAATGCGGCATGAACATGGTTAATATTGGAGTCGACAAGCCCCATTTCTTCTCCTTTTAAGTACATGGACTTCAGTTTTCCTGAGTGGATGCCTTCGATCATTTCATGATTTGTCATTCCGATTTCTTTCGGCAGGTCTGTTCCCCAGCCCTGTTCATACTTTTTGCGGGCTTTTTCATCCGTTACTTTTTCATAGCCGGGGAAGCTGTCAGGCATACTGCCGAAATCACTGGCTCCCTGCACGTTATTATGGCCACGAAGCGGATATGAGCCTGCGCCGGGCTTGCCGTAATTTCCGGTCACAAGGAGCATGTTGGAAATGGCCGTGCTCGTATCACTTCCTCCGATATGCTGGGTGACCCCCATCGCCCACAGTGCGCACACGCTGCCGGCTTCATGAATCATCCGGGCCACTTTGATTAGGGTATCCTTGTCCACACCGGTATGTTTTTCCGCATATTCCATTGTATAAGGTTCAAGACTTTTCACGAATTCATCTAATCCGTTCACTCTCTCATTCAGAAATGCAGTATCCGCCAAATCGTGATCAAGCAGATATTTCGATACGGCATTCAGCCAGACAATATCTGATCCGGCACGCGGCTGGAAAAACACA
Organism: Bacillus sp. A1; assembly: GCF_042296235.1. Taxonomy (NCBI): domain Bacteria; kingdom Bacillati; phylum Bacillota; class Bacilli; order Caryophanales; family Bacillaceae; genus Bacillus; species Bacillus sp. A1. The sequence goes on along the minus strand of NZ_CP141181.1, from coordinate 1,239,538 downwards.
TCGGAGCGCTCGGCCATTTCATGTTTTCGCAAGTCAGCGACGACGAGCTTCTGTCCGTGCAGCTTATGAGAACGTTTAATGCGTGTGGACAGGACGGGGTGAGACTCAGACGTATTTGAACCGATTATCAGAACGAGCTCAGCTTTTTCTATATCTGTAATCGACCCTGAATCACCGCCGTATCCGACCGTTCTGAACAATCCGGCCGTGGCGGGAGACTGGCAGTAGCGTGAGCAGTTATCGACATTATTTGTGCCGATGATAGCTCTTGCAAGCTTCTGCATCACGTATGATTCTTCATTCGTGCATTTGGAAGATGTGATAAAGGCAAGTGCATCCGGGCCGAAATGTTCTTTTATATCGGTAAATTTATCAGCGATCAGCTGCAGCGCTTCATCCCATTCCGCCTCCCGAAACGAGTCTCCTTCCCGGATAAGCGGTTTGGTAAGGCGCTTTTCACTATTGACGAAATCCCAGCCGAATTTCCCTTTCACACACGTCGAAATGCCATTTGCGGGCGCCTCGGCCTGAGGCTCAACCTTTAAAATGTCTCTTCCTTTCGTCCATATATCAAAACTGCAGCCGACACCGCAGTAAGTGCATACGGTTTTCGTTTTTTTGATTCTTTCATCCCGCATGGCCGATTCCATGTCCGATATGGCCAAAATCGATCCGTACCCGGTTTCGACCCCTTTTGTGATGTCAATCATCGGCCGAAGCGTCTCTTGGTTAATGCCTGTTAAATACCCCGCTTCGCCTTCCATGCCTTTTTCCATCATGGCATTGCACGGACATACCGTCGAGCAATGTCCGCAGGAAACACATGATGATTCATTGATCGGCACATCCTGATCCCAAATGACCCGCGGGCGTTTCCGCTCCCAATCAATGCTTAAGGTTTCGGTTACCTGTACGTCCTGACAGGCTTCGACGCAGCGGCCGCATAGGATGCACTGGTCGGGATCATATCGGTAAAACGGATTTGATTCATCTTTAGGATACGGTTTTTGATCGAACGGAATGCTTTGATGATTGATTTTCATTTCCTTTACGGTATTATGTACTTCGCAGCTCCCATTGTTGTAATCACAGACCGTGCAGTACAATTCATGGTTGTGCAAAATGTTGTCCATGCCGATAATCTGCGCTTTTTTTACATCGGACGAAAGCGTATCGATGACATCTCCGTCCTTTATTTGCGCGGAACACGAACGCACCAGTTCCCCGTTAACATTGACGATACAGGTATCGCACGTTTCAATCGGCCCGAGACTCGGATGATAACACACGTGCGGCACGTCAATTGAACTATTGTTCAAAAGCTGCAAAACGGTTTGGCCGTCCGGCGCTTCCATTTCAACCCCATTGATTGTAACTTTCTTTGTATCAGCCATTTTCTTTTCCCCTTTCTGTCCCCCTCTATACATCCTCTATGATTCCCAACCGGCCTTTCACTAAAACATCTCGTTTATCTCAGGAAACATACGGGTATGAGCGGTAAAAAGGAGGCGTTCACATATGTTGAAGAAAAAAACACTCGCCACGGGATTATCGGCAGTGATGCTCACGGGATGCGCATTCGGCGCAGAAGCATTTTCAGATACACAGCTCGTCCATGCCGCAGCCGCTTCAAAAACGGAAAACCAACGTGCACAAGAACTGGTGAACAGCCTTTACCAATCGGCGTTTAAAGGGGAAATGCCGCAACATGTGAAAGGCCTGAAAATCAACCAAAGCACAAGACTGGACGTTTACAATAAAATCGGCAAGCCGGAACAAAAAGCAGACAGCCGCAACCCATTTGATTTATACAGCTGGAACATGGGAAACCCCGGTTATGGATTTTCCTATCATAAAAACGGAAAAATCTCGGAAATACGCTATTTCGGAACAGGGGTCGAGCGGCGCTTAAACCTCGGAAGCGTCACACCTGACGTCTTAAGCAAACAAATCGGCAGCGCTGACAAAATCCTGACAGTGCCAAAAACGGGCGAAACAGATTACGTCTACCATACGGGGCAGTATGAGCTCCGCTTCGTCATCGGCAGTGACCAAAAAGCAGACCACGTCAACCTAAAAGCCAGATAACGCAAAAAAAGCGGCCTCCCGGGCCGTTTTTTTCATAGACAGCTTCTCCGTCGTTCCTTACAATACATGGGAGTACAAAAAAAAGGGGAACAATGTGAAGTGATTAGACATCCATTGACATACGGAATATGTACCGTTTTTATCATCGCCCTCGGTTTGCTGTCCAGAACCGCATACATCACCGCCCTATTGCCCGGCATCATAAACGCTTATTTAGGAGATGCCTTGTGGGCGGCAATGATTTTTACAGGATTCGGGCTTTTCTTTCGGCACATCCGGACGGAAACAGCCGCATTTTTGAGCCTCTCGTTTTGCTGTCTGATTGAATGCAGCCAGCTGTATCATGCGCCTTGGATTGACGCAATCAGAAGCAGCACGCTCGGCGGGCTGATCCTCGGCTGGCAATTTGTCTGGAGTGACATTTTTGCCTATACTCTCGGGGTATGCGCTGCCGCACTTTTAGAATGGGCCGTAAAAAGAAACCGCCAGTCCCCTTCATAATCGGAGCACGCCGCCGATATGAAGGGATAAGGAGGTGGAAGCTATGGATATCCCTGCGTTATCAATCGCTATGCACCAGGCATCTCTGGCGCAGAATGTAAATATCGCTTTAACAAAAACGGTCATGCAGCATGCACAGGCTGCGGCGGAAGAAACAGTGAAAATGCTGCCGTCCCAGCACCCGACTGCCGGACATTCAATTGATGTGAAAGTGTAAAAAAAGATGCCGGATGATAACCGGCGTCTTTTTTTTTGCCCGTTGTACGTACACCATACCGGGCATACAGGAATAAGGTAAACGGAACCAACATTTGAAAAGGAGGTTTTCCTCTTGTACGATCCTTTCTATCATGAATACACAGCTGAGAGCCACGAACGGGTGCCATATCATTATCCGCGGCCGCCTTATTATTTCCCCAGACCATATCCATACTATCCGCGGCCGCCTTATTATTTCCCCAGACCGTATCCATACTATCCGCGGCCGTATATCCCGTTCTATCCTTGGTATTAATGTTTGAAAAGAAATGACTGCAGACAGGAGGCTTCTCCTGTCTGCTATTCAACTTTGACCGACAGAATATACGGGAGAGCTTGAACTTTTTCCATTACCGCCGCTTTCCCGCTTTTGCTTTTCACCCTTCCCTTCACTTCAAGCACCGCCTTATTCAATTCATAGGACGTAATAAGAATTCCTTTTTCCTCAAGAGAAGTTAAAATATCATGCATGACGGCTTTCTCCTCAATCCTGAAACTGACAGACAAAGAATGCGCCGCCGGTTTAAACAGAAAATTTAACAGTTCAAGCCCGATTAACGCCAAAATCGTGCCGCTGATGCCGATGACATACATACCCGCCCCGATCGTCAGCCCGATCCCCGACGTAGCCCAAATCCCCGCGGCCGTCGTAAGCCCCCGCACGACATGCCGCTGCAAAATAATCGTGCCGGCTCCTAAAAATCCGACGCCGCTGACGACCTGCGCCGCCACCCGGCTCGGATCAAAGGACGTATGGCTGTTGGATAACAAATCAAAAAAGCCGTATTTAGAAACGATCATCATCAAGGCGCTGCCGACGGCCACTAAAAAATGCGTCCTCAAACCGGCTTCCTTCGCCCTGAATTCTCTCTCTAATCCAATAAGAGCCCCAAGCAGACCCGCAACCGCCAGACGAATCACAAAATCAAGTTCCATCCGTCTCTCTCCTTTCCTTATCTTCTTACCCGCTTTTTATCCCCCGTATCTTTTTCAATCAGCACAGGACTGCCCAGCTGAAAAAAAACTGCATTTGAATATATACTTTGGTTCTTTATCATATTGTCAGTGCTCTTATTTATATGCGGAAGGTATTAAGCTGGCGTTTCTAAAATAAGGAAAATAACTTATTGAGGGTATATTAAACAAGTTTATTCGTTGAAGCTGCGGCCGCTTGTCTCTTCCAATCTTCTAAAAACAGAACGAATGCTGCTCCCTCATGCTCAAAAATTGCTTTCAATCCGCAAAAATATATCGTAATATAAGATATAATCTTAATAAACGATGTAAGGTGGATGATGATGTCAAACGAAATCATGCGATTAAATGACCTCTGGACAGATATTTACTACCGGCTCCGTTATCAGCACCATGAAAAAATCACTCACCAAGGTGTACGGATTCTGCAAGTCATTCAAAAAGAGAAGGCAGTCGGAATAAAAGACATTGCCGAAGCGATTCAAGTATCACATAATACCGCTTCGGAACATATAAAGCGGTTACTGCAGAAAAAGTACGTTTATAAAACCAGAAGTGTTGAGGATGAGCGGAAAGTCATTTTAAAACTTACCAGTTTGGGGGCGGATGTCCTTTACCGGCATTCCGGTCTTGATGAAGAAAAGCTTAAACAGCTTCTTTTTGACAGCATGAATCATGAAGAAAGAACACTTGTCTTAAAAGCATTCAGTTTGATGAAGGAGCGTGCTGAAGATGTTTACGATCGTTAAAATCATTGTCTCCGCTGCTATTATTGGGATTATCACTGAAATATCAAGAAGAAGCCCGAGTTATGGAGGTATTATAGCGGCATTACCAATTGTCAGTATGCTGAGCATGGTTTGGCTGTACATCCAAGGCGAAACGAAGGAGACATTAAGTCATTTTGCATTCAGCGTGGCTTCCGGCATCCCCTCCACAGTCATTATGCTGGTCATTATCGGCATCGCCCTTCGCCATTCACTGTCTTTCATTGCCGCATCAGGGCTTGGACTTACAGGATGGCTGGTTTTCTTGTATGCTCAGGATTTTATCGTAAAACATATAAACAGTCAGCAATAAGCATCTTAGCGCTTGTTTGTAAATACGAGGAATTTAAAAAAACAGGGATACCCCTGTCTTAAAAGTGACTCCGATTAAAAAGCGAACCCCCTTTCTTCACGAGAAGCAGACACCGCCGAACACAAAAACATCCCGTGTTGCGAACGGAGTCCGCAGCCTGTACAGCCATATCGGCATAAAAAACCGGCTGATCTCTCAAACAGAATGTCCGGCAATCACCTCAAAAAACGAGGTGAAATCTGTCAGTATCCCGTCATCCGCCAGCTGCTTTTCTTCAAATAGCGCGCGGTTTTTTCCGAGCGGGTCAATGGCCATAATCTTGCCTGCACCTGCTTTTTTCGCCGCTGTGAGCCCCGAAAAGGCATCTTCAATGACTAAGCAATCTTCAGGTCTGAGGCCTAACTTTTCCGATGCGATGAGAAAAATATCCGGCGCCGGTTTTCCGGGGAAGCTCCCGTCATCAAACGTGACTTTGTCAAAATCAAACCACCGATCCAACTGAAAGACGTCAAAGTAAAACTCGACATTTTCCTTTACCGTAGCCGTGGCAATGGTCATTGGCGTTTCTGATTTTTTCAGATGGTTCAATACGCCGGTCAGTCCCTTCGTCAGCTTTAACTCATCTTTGTTTTCAAGGCATAATTCTCTGTAGTAGGCTTCTTTTTCAAAAGACAGCTTCTCGATTTCTTCATTTGTTAAATCGCCGGAAATAAAATACGTCAGGATTTCACTGTTTGTTCTCCCGTGAATGTTAACGAAAATGTCTTCATCAGAAATGGTTTTCGGTGCGTATTTTTTCACCATGAAAAACCATGCTTTTTCGTGCAGATGCGAATCTTGAAACATCGTCCCGTTGAAATCAAAAATAACCCCTTTCATCGAACCGCCCGCCTTTTTTATTTTTTTGCGATTTTGACATCTACATATTGCTCGTAATGAATTTGAACATCTTTCATCACTTTATCATCCGTAATCAGATAATCCATATCATGTAAGTTATAGAACACGTAAAAATCTTCCCGGTTGAATTTTTTATTATCCGCCAGCAAAAATTTCGTCCGCGAATTGTTCAGCGCGATTTGATGGGCTTCCCCTTCTTCAATGCTGTAAGAAGAAATCTCATCATTATGTATGCCGTTGGCGCTGATGAAAGCTTTCGTAAAATTGAATTTCTGCAGATTGCCGTTCACGATGGGCCCGACGAAGGCACCGGTATTTTTTCGGAAATCGCCGCCAATCAGGATGGTATCCGCAGTGTCACCATGCTTTAAAATATCAAATACGGGATAGTTGTTTGTGATAATCCTGATTCGCTTATGCAGCAGGTGTTTGGCTAAAAGTTCAATCGTCGTGCCGGGCCCTAAAAAAACGGTATCGCCGTCATTTACATATGAAGCTGCGAGTTCCGCGATTTTCTCCTTCTCATCCATTTGAACACCCAGTTTTTCATTATGCGATAATTCGTGATCAATGGAATAAGATATGCTCTGTGCGCCTCCGTGAATACGTACGATTTTTCCGGCCTTATCCAGCTCGTCCAGATCTCTTCTCACTGTCATATCAGAAACATCCAGTTCATCGATAATATCACTCACCGTAATAAACCCCCGCGAGTTTACGATATCGATGATTTTTAAAAGACGCTCTTTTTTTAACATGTTCAATCATCCCCTCAACTTTACACACAATCTAACACACTGCGGCAATCCGGTCAACAAAAACAAACACTAACAAACAACATAATTAACATATAAAACAACGAAAAACTTATATAAACCCTATAAAAACAGATGTTATTTCTTTATGAAGCTATTGACAACAAAAATGTATGCGTTTACTATTAAACAAAAGATAACAATTACGAACATTAACAAACTCCAATTCACACATTGGCGAAGGAGGATTCAGTAATGCTCAAATTACCTAATGACTTTATTTTCGGCGGGGCGACTGCGGCATATCAAGCGGAAGGCGCCACAAAAGAAGGCGGCAAAGGGCCTGTAGCCTGGGATGAATTTCTTGAAAAACAGGGAAGATTCAGCCCTGATCCGGCAAGTGATTTTTACCGTCAGTTTCCGGAAGATATTAAACTATGTGAAAAATTCGGAATAAACGGCATCCGCCTTTCTATAGCCTGGACGAGAATTTTCCCTGACGGCACGGGCAAAATCAATCAGGAAGGTGTTGATTACTATCATCGTATTTTCTCAGAGTGCCATAAACGCAACGTCACCCCTTTTGTCACGCTGCATCATTTCGATACACCGAAAGGATTATTTGATCAGGGAGATTTCCTCAACCGCGCTGCAATAGAAGCGTTTGTCAGCTATGCGGAATTTTGCTTTAAAGAATTCAGCGAAATCAGATATTGGAGCACGTTTAACGAAATTTATCCCACAGCCACCAACCAGTATTTACTCGGGGTTTTTCCGCCATCTATTAAAAGTGATATCACAAAAGTCATTCAATGCCTCCATCACATGATGGTAGCGCATGCGATGACCGTCAATCTTTTTAAAGACGGCGGCTATCCGGGTGAAATCGGTGTCGTTCACTCATTAGAAACAAAATATCCCGCCAGCGACTCAGAAGATGACCGCCACGCCTGTTTTCTGGATGACGCGTTATCAGTGAGATTCCTCCTCGACGCCACCTACCTCGGCTATTATTCTGAGGAAACCATGCGGGCTCTGGATGAAATCTGTGAGGCAAACGGCGCTTCATACGAGTTTTCAGACAGTGACTTTGACGTGATGAAAAAAGCTTCAACGCGCAATGATTATCTCGGCATCAATCATTATCAATGCCATTTCGTCAAAGCGTACGACGGAGAAACCGTTATTCACCATAACGGAACGGGCGATAAGGGCACTTCGGTCTATAAAGTAAAAGGAATCGGCGAAAGAATTTACAAAGAAGGCCTGAAGCGGACCGATTGGGACTGGCTCATTTATCCTGAAGGCATGTATGACATGCTGATGCGCATCAAACGGGACTATCCGCAATATAACAAAATTTACATTACCGAAAACGGCATGGGCTATAAAGATGAGTTTGAAGACGGCATCATTATGGATAAGGCAAGAATCGACTATTTAAAAGTCTATTTAGAAGCCGTCAGTAAAGCGATTACCGACGGGGTCAATGTAAAGGGGTACTTCTTATGGTCCTTAATGGATTTATTTTCATGGACCAACGGCTACAACAAACGTTACGGTCTTTTTTACGTCGACTTCGACACCCAAAAACGGTATCCGAAAGAATCGGCCTACTGGTACAAACTTGTAAGTGAAACAAAAACAATCATTTAACGATCATACATGGTGAAAAGAGTCTCTTTTCATCATGTGTGCCGTCTTTAGGAGGTTTTTTCATGACAAAGGAAGAATTGCAGATGCTCGGTTTTGAAATCGTCGCCTATGCCGGCGACGCCAGAAGCACTTTATTGAAAGTCCTGAAAGAAGTCCGTGCCGGAAACTTCGAAAATACGGAAGCAGCATTGAAAAGCGCCGATGAAAATTTAACCCTCGCCCACAATGCGCAAACGAAAATGTTAGCTGAAGAAGCTGACGGCAAGGACATGGAATTAGGATTTATTTTCGTTCACGGTCAGGACCACTTGATGACAACCCTTTTGCTCCGTGATCTTATTCAGGATTTTATAGAACTCTACCGAAGCCGCCGATAAGGAGTGGAAAAATGAACGGTATCATCAAGCAAATCGAAAAGGGAAAACCGTTTTTTGAAAAAATCTCAAGAAACATTTATTTAGGCGCGATCCGCGACGGCTTCTTAACTGCCATGCCTGTTATTTTATTCGCCAGCATTTTCATCCTCACCGCCGCTGTGCCGGAAGTGTTGGGCTTCACTTGGCCTAAAAGTGTTTCTGAATGGCTTTGGAAAGTTTATAACTATTCAATGGGCGCCCTCGGTCTGATCGTTGCGGCAACAAGTGCGAAATGCCTGAGTGAATCAATGAACCGAAAAATGCCTAAAAACAAAGGGATCAACCCCGTTTCAGCGATGCTTGCTTCAGTCGTCGGGTTTCTCATTTTAAGCGTCACTCAAATCGATGGCGGATTCTCGACGGAATACCTCGGCACAAAAGGTCTTTTAGCCGCTTTTGTATCCGCTTTCATAACAGTGAACGTTTACAGATTCTGCGTGCTGAAAAATATTACGATTAAAATGCCTAAAGAAGTACCGGGTACCATTTCACAAACATTTAAAGATGTTTTTCCGTTCGCTTTTTCCGTTTTGGCCATGGTGATCGTTGATTTATTGATCAGGAACACGCTGAACGTATCGTTTGCGGAGGCTCTCTCCTCTCTCTTATCGCCGTTTTTTACCGCCGCAGACGGTTATCTTGGGATTTGTATCATTTGGGGAATGATGGCGCTGTTCTGGTTTGTCGGCGTTCACGGGCCTTCTATTGTGGAACCTGCCATCGCAGCTATTATTTACGCAAATGTGGAGGCGAACCTGCAGCTTCATAATGCCGGTGAGCAGGCGTCCAACGTGCTGACCGTCGGACTCGGGAACTTCGTCGGCACAATGGGAGGGACCGGCGCAACCCTTGTTGTTCCGTTTATCTTTCTTCTTTTCGCGAAATCCAAGCAATTGAAAGCAGTCGGAAAAGCATCCGCGGTTCCGGTGTCTTTCGCAGTAAACGAACCCCTTCTCTTTGCTGCGCCGATCATTTTAAATCCTTATTTTTTCATTCCGTTTGTTGTAACGCCAATGGTGAATGTCTGTCTGTTTAAATTTTTCGTGGATGTCATCGGAATGAACAGTTTTATGTATGTTCTTCCGTGGGCCACCCCGGCGCCCGCCGGCTTGATTCTCGGAACCGGCATGGGGCTCTCGGCTTTTGTGCTGACGGCTGTATTAATCATCGTCGATTCCCTGATATACCTGCCATTCTGTAAAGCTTATGACAAAGTATTAGCGGCGAAAGAAGCCCAACACACCGAACCTGAAAGCGCGCCGCAAACATTACAGCCCGCCATGGCCGGCGCCTCCGAAGACGCGGCCTCCGTCATCAGCACAAATCTTCAGGAATCCTCATCCGCCTTGGAACACAGCACCAATGTGTTAGTGCTGTGCGCCGGAGCGGGAACGAGCGCCATGCTTGCGAACGCACTGACAGAAGGAGCCGAAGAATATAACGTGCCGATTACCGCCTCAGCAGGCGCCTACGGTTCCCATTACGACATCATGAAAGACTTCGATATGATCATTTTGGCTCCGCAGGTCGGCTCTTATTATGATGACATTAAAGAAGATGCGGACCGCCTGCATGTGAAACTCATCGCAACGAAAGGAGCGGAATATATCAGTCTCACCAGAAATTCACAAAAAGCCATTCAGTTCATACTGGAGCATACCTCAAAATAGAATCGGGGGTTTATCATGGATGCAAAACTTTTGAAATTAAGATTCGAAGACGTTTTCAAGAGAAGTAACGGAGAACTGTTTTTCGCACCCGGCCGGATCAACCTGATCGGGGAACATACGGATTATATAGGCGGCCACGTTCTCCCCTGCGCGATTACGATCGGAACATATGCCGTATGCGCAAAACGCGGAGATCATCAGATCCGGTTATACTCAGAAAACTTTCCTGACAGCGGCATTGTCTGCCTTGATCTTTCCGCCACAGCATACAAAAAAGAAGACGGCTGGGCCAATTATCCGAAGGGGATGATCCATTACCTTCTTAAAGCCGGCGGCCAAATAGACAGCGGAATGGATATTCTTTTTCACGGTACGATTCCAAACGGAGCCGGTTTAAGCTCCTCCGCTTCTATTGAAATGTTAACCGGCTCCATTTTAAGAAAGTTATTCAGCCTGGATGTTTCCGATACTGAACTGGCGCTTATCGGAAAAAGAGTCGAAAATGAATTTATCGGCGTGAATTCAGGCATTATGGATCAATTCGCAGTGCAAAAAGGCAAAAAGAACATGGCCATTCTGTTAAACTGCGATAAGCTTGAGCACGAAATGATTCCGGCTGCTTTTAACGGATATAAAATCGTCATTATGAATACGAACAAGCGCCGGGAGCTGGCGGCTTCAAAATATAATGAACGCCGCAGCGAATGTGACGAGGCTCTCTCAGAACTGCGGCAATATCGGAATATCGCATCACTTGCGGAATTGACGGCAGAAGAATTCAACGAACTCGAATCCCTTCTCTCCTGTGAAACGTTGCGTAAAAGAGCCCGGCACGCGGTCAATGAAAACGAGCGGACCCTCTCAGCCGCGGAAGCTCTCAAATCGAATGATTTGAAAACGTTCGGCGAGCTCATGAATGCGTCCCACCGTTCGTTACGCGATGATTATGAAGTGACCGGTGACGAATTAGACGCGCTCGCTGAAGCAGCCTGGAAAGAAGGAGCACTCGGAGCGCGGATGACGGGCGCGGGGTTCGGCGGCTGCGCCATAGCCATTGTGGAAAGTGAAGAAACCGCCGGCTTTATCCGGGCCGTTTCATCTCACTACCGCAGCAGGACAGGTCTTGAAGCTTCTTTTTACATCGCGGATATAAGCGATGGCGCTGCTGAATGGAGGGAAAACTAAATCATGGCGATTCTCGTTCTCGGCGGAGCCGGCTATATCGGTTCTCATGCGGTTGATCAATTATTAAACAAAGGATTTAAAACGATAGCTGTGGATCATCTGCAGACAGGCCACCGGAAAGCTGTTCATGAAAAAGTAGTTTTTTACTATGGAGATATCCGTGACAAACCGTTTCTTCGCTCTGTGTTTGCGAAGGAGAACGTAACAGGCGTTCTCCATTTTGCCGCTCAATCCCTTGTGGGCGAATCAATGAAAGACCCTCTTTCATATTTCAATAATAATGTGTACGGTACACAAATTACGCTGGAGGTCATGCAGGAATTCGGGGTGAAACACATTGTGTTTTCTTCATCCGCCGCTGTATACGGCGAACCTGAAAAAGTGCCCATCACAGAAGACATGCCGGAAAAGCCGGAAAGCGCATACGGCGAATCAAAACTCATGGCAGAAAAAATGCTGAAGTGGTGCGAAACCGCCTGCGGCATAAAATATGTCTCGCTTCGATATTTTAACGTTGCCGGCGCGAAAACGGACGGTTCCATCGGAGAAGATCATCATCCGGAAACCCACCTTATCCCTATCCTTTTACAAACCGCGCTCGGTCAGCGCGAGGAGGTTTTGATATTCGGCACTGACTATGATACAAAAGACGGCACGTGCATCCGCGATTATGTCCATGTTTCCGATTTAATCGATGCCCATATTCTCGCTCTGGAATATTTGCAAAACGGCGGAGACAGCGGCATTTTCAATTTAGGATCAAGCAGCGGGTTTTCCGTATCAGAAATAGCGGAAGCAGCCCGGCTAGTGACCGAAAGAGACATAAAAGTAAGAGCGGCCGCAAGAAGACCCGGTGATCCAAGCACCCTCATCGCTTCCAGCGATAAAGCGCGGAACATTCTGGGCTGGAATCCGAAACAAACGGACATATCGGAAATCATTGCGTCAGCATGGAATTGGCATCAGCATCATCCAAACGGATACAAGGACAAATGAAATGGAGGCGGCGGTCATTGACGTTTTTGAATCAGTGGCAGGGTTTCTGAAAGAAAGCACTGTCTTAGGCGACATTAATGAAACAGATGTGATTTACACAAGAAACAGACTTCTCGATCTGCTCGGACTGACGGATTATGCAGAACCGAAACATATCAAGAAACAAAACAGGCTTCACTATGTGGACGAAATGGTGAAAGACGCGGTAAAACGGTCAATCATAAACGATACGCCGGCTGAAAGAGACATGCTGGGAAGCAGAATCATGGACGTGATCACACCGGCCCCTTCTCTGATCAATGCCGCATTCAGCGAATTGTTATCAGATTGCCCGAAAAAAGCAACAGATTATTTTTATAGATTGAGTCAAAACAACGACTATATTAAGACGCGGGCCATCCGAAAAAATATCGTATACCGCTCACCAACACCTTTTGGAGAATTGGACATCACCATTAATTTATCAAAGCCCGAAAAAGACCCTAAAGACATCGCCGCGGTAAAAAACAGTCCGGAAAACCGGTATCCGACATGCCTGCTCTGTATGGAAAACGAGGGGTATGCCGGAACACCGCATTACCCTGCCCGTTCAAATCACCGCATCATCAGGCTTGACTTAGCGGGAGAACAGTGGGGTTTTCAATACTCTCCTTATGCGTATTACAGCGAGCATGCTATCTTTCTTTCAAGCGTGCACAAGCCGATGAAAATCAGCTGCGACAGCTTCAGAAGGCTTCTGGCCATTACGGAAATTTTCCCGCATTATTTCGCGGGATCAAACGCTGACCTGCCGATCGTAGGAGGTTCCATTCTTTCACACGATCATTATCAAGGCGGCGCCCATGAGTTTCCGATGGCAAAAGCGGGTTCCCTCTACCCTTTTCATATGCGTCATTTTCCAGACGTTCAGGCCGAAGCCGTGAAGTGGCCGGTATCAGTGATCCGCCTTCGCGCAAAAGATCCGGATTTGCTGACAGATGCCGCTGCGTATGTTTTTGAAAAGTGGCGGGAATATTCAGACGAAACCGTCAGCATCATCGCAAAGACAAATGAACCCCATAATACCGTCACCCCAATTGCCAGACGCAGGGGAACGGATTTTGAAATCGATCTCGCTCTCAGAAACAACCGCACCTCCGAAGATTATCCGGATGGCATTTTTCACCCGCATCAAGATGTCCATCACATCAAAAAAGAAAATATCGGTCTGATTGAAGTGATGGGACTCGCCGTTTTACCTCCCCGCCTGAAAGATGAGCTGGCAGAAGTGAAAAAGTATTTACTGAATGAACCTCATGACATCAAAGACATTCATCTTCCGTGGGCTGAAAATATCAAAGCGGATAAAGACGTGACACCGGAAAATGCAGCCGCTGTTTTACAAAAAGAAACAGCGAATGTATTTTTACGCGCGCTGACCGATGCAGGCGTTTTTAAAATGACACCCGAAGGAATTCAGGCGTTTCAGCGTTTCACGACATTATTGGAGAATGGCAGCTGAAACATTCAGAGTGAAATCAATCAACAATCTTTTTTATCAGGAGGTATTGTGATGTTCAAAAACCGATTGAAACGTGTATTTGTAAACGCAATCTGTCTTTCTCTCATTTTCACTGCTTTTACATTCTTTGAGAAGTCTCCTAAAGCAAAAGCGGATGCCCCGTTTGCCTATGGCGCTGATATAGGATGGCTGAAACAAATGGAGGACGAAGGTGTGCGCTGGCTGGATGACGGCGGAAAACAGAAAGATGCCTTGCAGATTCTTAAAGATCACGGAATAAATGCCGTGAGACTGAGAGTGTTTGTGAATCCGCCAAGCAGCTATTATTGGCTGAAAGACGGCACAACATGGACCATGCTCGGCTATAGTGACAAAGCGGGCGTACTTGCGGCGGCCAAAAGGGCAAAAGCGTTAGGAATGAAGGTAATGGTTGACTTCCATTACAGTGATGTGTTCGCTGATCCCGGCCACCAGATCAAGCCGAACCAATGGACCGGCTATTCAAGCAGCCAGCTGCAGGCAGCCGTGTATAACCATACGTACGATGTCATGAAAGAACTTAAAAATCACGGCATCTCCCCTGATTGGGTGCAAGTAGGGAATGAAATGAATTCAGGAATTTTACTGCCCGACGGCAGCACGAACGATTTCAGCAAATTGACCGCCTTACTGAACAAAGGCTATGACGCCGTGAAATCCGTCAGCCCGGCCACCAAGGTCATCAGCCATTTGGCACACGGCACGGACAACAGCCTATTCAGATGGTGGTTTGATCAATTCTTTAAAAACGGAGGAAAAACCGACATCATCGGCGTTTCATTCTATCCCTATTGGGAAGGTAAGCCGTACTGGGAGCTCACCGGCCAATTATCATCTAATTTGAATGACATCGCCTCACGCTACAACAAGGAAGTCATGGTGGTTGAACTGGGCGGAGATGAAAATAATCCGAAAGATTCCTACTGGACCATAAAAGACACCATAAAACTGGTGAAAGCGGTTCCGAACGGCAAAGGAACCGGCGTATTTTACTGGGAGCCCGAGGCTCACTCCAGCGTTCTGTCAGACGCGTATCCATTAGGCGCAACCGCCAAAGTGTCTAAAAACGTCTTGAAATACACAACCGCAATCGACGCTTTTCATGACACCGCAACAGGAAAATGATTGATGCGAATCTCAAGCAGGCTCATTTCGCAGCCTGCTTTTTTATAAGGCTGTAGTGTTGGCCTGTTATGAAAAAGAGCAAGTAACGAATACGGAAAGAAAAATACCCGAAAAACCACGTTTCGGTTAAAAAGCCGCTTTTTAAATAGAATACTTCTTCTGTTCCCCCTCCTTCTTATTTCTGCGCACTATCTCTCAGTTCCTAAATAATAACTTTACGATTGTTGAAAAAGAAACAAAAATTTTATAATATTGTGTAAGCACCACCGAGCAGGAGGACAGGACATGGACAAAAAAGAACAGCTCCTCACGGATTTCAGGGACTTTTTTAACAAGATGGTGTGGCTGAATAGGCTGAAGATGGAAGAAAGCCTTAAGGGGCATAAACCTTCTGAAGTGCATTGCATCGAATTCATCGAAAAAATTGAAGATGCCAATGTGACAAAACTTGCGGAGTCTCTTTATATGACAAGAGGCGCCATAAGTAAATTAACGAAGAAGCTTATCAATAAAGGCCTTATCGAAAGCTATCAGAAGCCGCTTAACAAGAAAGAAATCTATTTCAGGCTTACCGAGCAAGGAAAAGTCATTTATAAAATTCACGAGGAATTGCACAAAGAGTTTCAAGAACGCGACAAAATCGTGTTTGAACAAGTAACCGATGAACAATTTGACACGATGCTGAACTTCGTGGAAACATACAGCAGGCATTTGGATTCAGAAATAAAGAAACTTGGTGCAGACATGAAATCGGAATAAATATGAATAAAACCATAGGCAGCCCTGCTCCATGAAAACGGGCTGCCTTTTTATACCCCTCTTATTGTTGACAAAGAAACAAAATCACTCTATTATTTTGTTGACAAGGAAACAAAGACAGCGATTTTGAGAGTAGAATACTATGTCAACACATAAAAGAAAGGAACTTCGGCTGCCAAAAGAAGTTCTCACAGCCGCCTGGGCTATTGCACTGGGAGCAATCGCTCCAATGCTTGACTCTACGATGGTAAACATCGCCATCGACAAACTGACCAAAGACTTCAACACGACATTGGATACCATTCAGTGGTCCGTTACAGGCTATGTCTTAGCACTTGCGATTGCAGTACCCGTATCCGGCTGGCTTATGAATAAATATAACGGTAAGAAAATCTTCATCGGCTCAGTCATCGCCTTTGGTGTCATTTCTGTTTTTGCGGGAATGAGCCGTGACGTTTCCAGCTTCATCTTCTTCCGTTTGCTTCAAGGATTCAGCGCCGGTATTATGACTCCGCTTATGTCAACACTCTTGGTTAAAACGGCAGGTCCGGAAAACCTGGGAAAAGTGATGGCAATCGTCAGCACCCCTATGATCTTCGGCCCGATCTTAGGACCTGTCATCGGAGGCTTCATCGTCCAAGGCGCTTCATGGCATTGGATTTTTTACATCAACGTGTTCATCGTTTTGATTGCTGCACCGCTTATGATGAAAACCATTCCAGACTTTGAACCATTCAACAAAGATCGTAAACTCGATATTTTCGGGATTATCAATTTGTCATTAATGAGCGCGGCATTGATTTACGCTATTACAAAAGCGGCGGATCATGCATCATTTAACAATAGCGACACCATTTTATGGACGGGCATCGGTCTTGTTTCAGCAGCCATTTATCTTGTATATAATCTGATCAAGAAAAACCAAACCGTGCTGCCTATGAATTTGTTTGCAAACAAGAGCTTCTTATCATCTTCGATCGGGTTGTTCTTAGCGAATGTTGCCATCATGGGGCCGATGTTAATACTTCCGCTGTTTTTTCAAAACATTCGTCATTTCACGGCAGTCGGAGCAGCACTCGCTTTAATCCCTCAAGGAGTCGGAATGCTCGTGACTCGTCCGCTGATCGGAAAAATGATTGATAAGATCGGTGCGAAATACGTGGTTACGGTCAGTCTTGTTCTTTCGCTGATCGGATCTATCCCGCTTATTTTTATCACCGATAACACAAGTATGATTTGGATTTCCGTCGTATTATTTATCCGCGGCACCAGTTTTGGAGGAATTATGCTCCCATTAATGAGTGACGCTTATACAGGCCTTGACAGCAAACAGCTTCCGGAAGCGGGTGTAGGTATTCATATGATTGAAAACCTCGGTTCCAGCTTTGGGTCAGCTGTGATCGCAACCGTTACCGCAACTGTCATACAAGGATTGCAGCCAACGATTCCGAACAGTTTAAAAGGCTACCATGCCGGGTTCTTAGTATCCGTCATCATCCTTGCGGCCATCTTCATTCCAAGTCTGTTCCTTACCCATAAAAAGACTGCGATATAAAGAACTTTTTAAAGTAAAAAACCCTTGCGCAGCAAGGGTTTTAGTGAACGAAACTGATGATTGCTGTCGGCAAAATCAGCCAACAATAGACAAAGCCTTTTACTCATTCACATTGCTTTTCATTAACCATTCTACTTCCGTTAATTCTTGTTTTTGAACGTCTTTTGTATGTTTTTTCGTAAAATGGACTTTAACAGCTTCTTCGTTTTCCCAAATCTCCCAAAGCATGATTTTGCGTTCTGATGGTTCAAGCGGATAAGCATGGAACTGAATACAGCCTTCTTCTTTGTTCGTTTCTTCCTCAAGTTTTTTGAATTCCTTCATTATTTCATTAAGGTCTTTATCACTGATGATTTTTAAGCATGCCGTTATGTAATGCATCGAAACTCCCCCTCTTCCCATCTTTTTATGGCTTTACATTATAACATCGAAACCGGCATACCGCATTCTCAACAAATAAAAAGCCGTCCATAAAAAATGAACGGCAATGTTTATTTAAGAGCATTAAGAGCGGCTTTTGCAGCCTCAGCGATAAGAGCATTATCATAATTGGCATCTTCCGTAAACCGGTTTGACAGGATTGCCAAAACAATTGGGGCTCTGTCAGGCGGCCAAATGATCGCAATGTCGTTTCGTGTGCCGTAGCTTCCGGCTCCGGATTTATCGCCGACTTCCCATCCTGCAGGAGCGCCTGCCCGAATCAGTTCGTCGCCGGTAGCGTTGCCCCGCATCCAATCTGTTAAAATCGTGCGCTTGTCAGTCGTGAGAGTGTTACCCAAAGCGAAAGTCTTAAGATCAGTTGCCAGTGCTTTTGCGGTGCTTGTGTCACGACGATCCCCGGGAATCGCCGAGTTTAGATCCGTCTCGAACCGATCAGCTTTCGTTACATGATCCCCGATCTGTTTCAATGACTTTTCAAAACCTTTAGGGCCGCCAAGCTGCTGCAGCAATAGGTTCCCGGCGGTATTATCGCTGTAACGGACAGCGGCTTCTGAGATTTCTTTCAGGCTCATGCCTGTATCCAGATGTTTTTCTGTGATTGGAGAATATGTAACTAAATCGTCTTTGCTGTAGCGGATGATGGCATTAAGTTTTTCATTTGAGCTTTTCTTCAGAACAGCAGCCGCGGCCAGAACTTTATAGGTTGATGCGTAAGCAAACCGTTCATTCGGCCGATAGGCGATTGTCTTGTTTGAACCTGTATCAATCGCATAAACCCCAAGCCTGGCATCAAATTTTTTCTCAAGCTGAACAAATTTTTGATTCGTTATACAGCTTATCATTTTTGTGTTTTCTATAGACTTCGCTTCAGCATGCGCTGAGCCGAATAAAGGATTGAAACCGGTAAAGCTTAAACATAAAAGTCCAATGCATATTCCAAATTGTATTCCCGCTTTATTTTTCACGTTCATCAGGCCTCCTCATTAAAATGATTTTGTATACATCTTCTAATTAACATTACAAACAGGATGAAAGTCAATATATTTCCTGTGAGATGTTGTCCATGACAGTTAGGAAATCAGCTGAAAATTTAATTGAAAACACCCCTGAATCTCTTTAATGGATAGTATTTCTTCCGGCAGATATTTCGAGAAAAACCCGTGTGATACAGCGTTTGGTTTCTTGCCGGAGCCGCCCTGCGGCACCAGATTCGTATCATTCAGCCCGCCGCCGCTGTGCTTCTTGTATACGCCGGCCGTGTATGTCGCGGCATTCGTAAAACACCCAGCCGCTCTACCCGAATTCATTTTGCCAGCCGGACCATACGGCGGAAGCAGGCGGCGCAACGGCCGCCGCTCCCATAAGTAACACAACTGATAAATGATTGACTGAATCGTTTTTTCACCGTCATTGCTTCCCCTGCTTTTTATATTCTGCGATTTCCTTAGGGGTAGCCTTCCGCACTCCGTCTGCGTCTGTCCTGTTTGCCACTTGAACGCCTTCCATGTTTTTTATCTCGCTGACTATTCCCAAATGCTCTAAATACACATGATCACCAATCTTGAAACGATTCTGTTTGGCCCGCTCCTCGGTCATGCTCCTGTATTCAGTCGCGGCTTTCATTTTTAATTCAGCCAGACACATTTGACAAAGTGTTACTGTTACAGAATTGCCGTTAAAATCAGTAAACGAAACCGATCTGACAGATTCCTTTTCCGGGTGCATCGTGCATGTTTTCTTCATAGGTGATAGCCGTGTAAATTCAATCATTCCGCTTCCTCCTCAAAAAAAGTCTTTTCGTCCCCTGACATAACTCCGGATGAATGGGAAGTTCCATACACCCGCATTCGAACTGTCACGACACCGCCATCTGACGGATATTCATACATCCTTCATAGCTGTAAGCCTATATTCCTTTATATTCCCAATGCTTGCCGCACTTCCCTGTTAAGATGAAGTTTCTAAAGCTGTTGACCAGTTGCCCATGTTGGTTCCATGCGGAAAGCCGTTTGGGCATCCATATCCCAATTCATATGGGTAAATTTCAGCCCTCTCATATGTGTGTATGCTTTTTAAAGGAGGTGCATCACATGATGTTCTAACAACCGATTCAACCTGAACAAAGTGATGTAGTCGACAAAAAGATTGTCGAGAGAAAAATGAACGGTGAATCTAAAAACAATTGATCTTTCTGAATATGAATTGCTGGTCAACGCATATTCCAAATTAATAAGATAAATAAAAATAGACCCCCTCAAAGTTAATGGTGAGGGGGTCTTGAGTATGCGGCCGATATTTCTTTATTGAACTCCAAACGAAGAGATGCAAAAATGGATTGAAGAGGTGATGATTTTGCCGCCATGTTAATGTACAAATATTTAATTAATACTGTATCAGTTTATTCAATATGTTAATTTTACTTTGATCTTTATTACTCTTCTTTGTTCTTCTATATCCATCTAATAAAGACATATTATAAACCTTGAGGTAATCATCAATAGTCAGCAAATGATATTTCGCTCCGTCATCTTCAAAAACCCCTAGGTTATGATAGTCTACATCTGCAAATGGTTTTAAATCCTCAATGTAAGCAATGCCTATTTTAGTATTAGTTTTCCTAAATTCATGCTCATGTAAATCAACCAATTTATATCCTTGCAGTTCCATAATTTTTTTAAGTTTTTCCCACTTTTCCTCTAAAAATATTAAAGGAATAAGGATGTCAATATCTTCTGGTGAAAAGTTCAACCCAGTTACCTTTTCAAGACCTAAAGAGCCATATAATAATGGAGTAATGTCTAACTCTTTATTAAGAGTTTTAGCTATATTTATAAATTCATTATACAATTTCATTTTATATCCTCAATTTTTGGCTATTTAGAATCAACTGCTCCTTGGAGTCCACTTTAAAAGGATTCTTTTATCTCAATGGGTCTCCTGAAGCTATATGCCAATGCAGATGCTTTGAATCCTGATAATCTCCTAAGTTTGTAAGCACCCTGCAAGAACCACTTTCTTTTGTCACCTTCGCCGCAACCTTTTTGATCACACCCAGCAACTCGAGTAAAAGTTCATTGTAGTCTTCTTCCAAAGTGATTAAAGAAGAGATATGTTTTTTAGGAATAGCAACAATATGCACCGGCCAAAAAGGTCTTGTATGATGATACGCCAATACATTCTCGGTTTCTAAAACTTTATTTACTTTTGTTTTTCCGCTTAATACTTCATCGCAATAAAAATCTTCTGTCATCATTAATCCCCCCCTTACTTTTTAGCGTTGATCTTCATAGTCAATATACAAATTCACTCAATGCTCTGCTTTATTTTTCACCTTTATCATTAAAATAAGAGAACCACAATAAACTTATGAACCCAGCAGCTCCTATAATTGTAGATATAATGTAAGTCCAATTAAGTAAATCCATAAGCTTTCTCCTCTAAGGAAAATTCAGATCCCTCTAAATAAAATTAATTAAATACAATGAGGAATAGCTCCTCATTGTACAAAGTTAATTCCACCTTTAAACGCCATGTTTTAGATTGTAATAAACCTCTTCTCGGATATCTTTTACAAATTTGTCGCAGATTTCTCTAGCAAAATTCCTTAAACACTTAGCAAAGTAAAGTATATTTTGCACGTGGTCATAACAATTAGTCATGACTAATATAGTTGCTAAAGAAATTAACAATTCTTTGTAGTTTATGCTTCCTGCTAATCCTTTGTAAATTACATGTTGATTATCAGTAAACACTGGATTATCCTCACATAAAATAAAATCGCATTTTGCAGCAACATCTTCACGTTCTTCATAAATCAATTCTTTTATTAATTCTGCAAGTTCCTTTACAGACAAATTAGAGTAACTGACTTTAAGAAGATTGAAA
Organism: Bacillus sp. A1; assembly: GCF_042296235.1. NCBI lineage: Bacteria > Bacillati > Bacillota > Bacilli > Caryophanales > Bacillaceae > Bacillus > Bacillus sp. A1. Next base: position 1,217,753 of record NZ_CP141181.1, on the reverse strand, counting down.
GAATCAACACCTATTTAACCGTGTAGGCCTTCCCGCCTAATATATAAAAATGTATTTTTTATATTAACTCCTTAAAACAATTATTTTGATTTTCACCATAGCTCTCCATCTTCAAGTTTTAAATTGAACACGTCTAAAAAGAGGTTTAATAAATATTCACACTCCTTTTCACCACCACAAAATTCTGGTGATAAAGCTACAGTTATCATGTCCCAATTCCACATTTTCTCTTTCATGTTTAATAATTGAGTCCTTATGGCTTCTTCAGGTAATAACAAAGAATTTGAGTTATAATCTAAATAGTTTTTATTAAAATAATCTAAGTCCAAATCAAGAATCAAACTTGTACCTTCTGTTTCCTTGTACCAATTTTCTCTCAAAACTTGTTCATAATGATTGTATGTATATGCTCGTCGGAAATTTTCAGATTGTTCAATATATACTGTATCATCGCTAATTGTAAAACAACCTTTTAATGTGCCATTTTTTTGTGCTGGTATTATAAATTCTACAATATTTAATTGGTTAGCGATTTCAACTGCCTGACTTTCCTCTTTTATATCCGAAGTATCTATTGGATTGTTACAGTAATCTAAATGCGAATCAATTGAATTAGGGATGCCCCAGGTTGTATGTATCCCCTTAATCTTCCTATTTCCCAAGCTGCAAAAGCGAAATTATGGTCTCTTGAAATAAAAATTCTTTTGTTTGGAAAACAAATACGTAAATTATCATGTAACATTTTTTCAATCATTTTTTAACCTCTTCTGCTATTTTAAATTATACCTTTTTAAATCTTCTAAGACTCTATAATGATAATCAGGATCCTCTTCTAAAACATCATAAATGATCTTTGTTTTGATGAAATCCTCTGCCCAAGACATATCAATTGTATCTTGCGAACTCACTAATAAAATTTTTTTAATATTTTTAAAGAAAGTAATATCCTTTAATAACTCTTCTCTAAGCTTCTGTTTTGTCAGAGGCATAAGAGGGTAAATAATTGCAAAATCCAAATCACTTGGTGTCTTATCCCATGTGCTTCTAGTAACAGTGTCAATATAAACTGTACTTCCGTTCAAATTATAAGGGACTCCTGTTTTTAAAGTTCCAGTTGCCTTCATAAACACCTTTGCATTATCTAAGCTGCTAGTTCTAAGTAAAATTCTTGATCCAACAAAATTCTCAGTTATGGTTTTAAACACAAGTTCATGTTTCTTAAACATGTTTGTTCCAGTCATTAAAGCAACTTTTTCATTTGATTCAATAAAAGATAGAATTTTTTCAATTGCTTGATCTTTGTTATTGCTCATACTTTTCACCTTCATTTTTAATTTTTAAAACGTAACACAATTAACAATGCAGATTACCATAAAACAACTATGTTAATTTAGCGATTAATAGTATAGTAATATCAAACGCTAGATGCACTATGTATCCAATAAAAAAGTTTCCTGACCGGAAAAACAAAAAAACTTGCATTAATGTAAAAGGTAAGCTGATTAAAAAAACGCATTGAAGAACATTACCGTTATATACTGCCATATGCGCTAGGCCAAAAATTAAACTGGCAGGGATTAAAGATATTATAACGACAATTTCATTGTTAAGTTTCAGTTTTAAAAACAATAAAAAGAAAAAGTAATACACAGAAAAGAACAGAATTTGCTCTGCTATAAGACTAATCGATAAACTATAAATAGTGATACCGATTGGATCCTCAACTGCAGGATTTGCACTTGGCTTTATTCCTTTTAGTAAGAGGCCTATGTTTACCGATAGTATAATCTCCGTTAATACTCCCAAAATTATATAAATCAATATTCTTGAAAATTTCACTTTAAAGAATAAAGCTCGGTAATTGCCTTTAAAAACATAGATAAAACTTAGAAGCAAGGGAAACGTCTGAAATATAGGCAACACCAAATTTGCTATTAAGATATTCCCTTGAGATATTCTCAGTATAAAATTGCCAACATGCTCAAAATAAATTACATAGGTGATCCATGTTAATGATACAGAAAAAAGCAAAAGAAGCTTCAAAAAACCTACTTTGTTTAATAATTGCTCAGTTTCAATTAATGTCCTCTTAATCGAGTTTATATTGTACTTAATAAATTCTCTAAATGAATCAGTATTTTTTTGATAAGAAGTTGAAGTTTGATTTACTTTCAATTTACACGTTCCCCTCAGATCCGCTCTATTAGTGTTCCTCTCTCATCTTTTTGTTTAGCTTGAACCCAATTAAGACATTGACTATCGCAGCTGGAAAATATAAAATTCCTGCATCCATTATTCCTAACTCGGTACCTGCCCCCACTGTAAACTACATTTCTGCATTTCTATGTTTCTTGACTTCAAGCTAAGTAATGCTAGAAGGCCAGCAAAACCCATAAGCCGTGCAATACCAGGAATAAAGAAATCTGTTAGGACTCCAAATAATTGCCCTACCTAATTGATAGCACAATCCCTAAAAAGCTGGACAATAAAACTAAATTTTAAATGGCATTTCACCCCTTTTCAAAGCCGCTTCGATTCAACATAATCAAACCGCTTCTGATACAGACCTTCAAGTATAGCAGCCCATTCAACCCACCCTTCAGCAACAATGCTTTTCTACGATTTGAATTTCCCTAACCTCACATTGCACATTACACTTTGTTTTGAGCTCACTTGCTATCTCAATGACTTCATACATTGTTTGCAATTTAGAAGCGCCGTGGAGCTCGCTAGATGTCAAATAACCGTCCTCATCTAACTTAAATGAAATGATTTGAAGTATTCCTTGTTTTCAAACTGCAGTACATAAAGATAATCAATCAAAGGCATTAATCAACCTCTTTAAATAAATTTGTAATCCTCATTACTAATGGCAGCAAACCAATTAACATGAAGAAGGCATTGGCGTTAAGCTTACTTTTGAAAAACAGGCTGGCCAAATTCCTTTCCATGCCCGCTGCTGTTTCTTTATCCATGAGTTCTTTAAACTCTTCATCATAGACCTGATCAACAAAAATAAACTTAATGCCAGTAAATAATCCAACTCCAAGCCAAATAATTAAAAAATAAGCTAATCCAATCATTTGTTCCCTCCCTATATCAAACGGAATTAGGTATTCTTGAGTATGTTGAATAAATTATGGGTGATCTTGTGGAAGAGAAATACGAAACAAACGGGTAGGATACTTCAATCGTTTATGGTTACAAAGAGTATCCTAATGTAAAATATGGTCACTGCGATAATCGCGATTACACTTTGTTCAAAAGCTCTGTGAAGAGTGGAATATTCTTACGTGAATGCCAGCGTTGCGGTATGAAAAAGAGCATTTAGTTTAATGCTCTTTAGCCTGTCTAATCTTCTTCTGTACCAACCTCATATACTTTAATTACTGAAACTGTAGTTGATTTTTCATTTATCTTTAGTGTTTCGGTTCCAACCTTTACCCCTTTAGCCGCTATAAAAACGGATTTCTTCGCAGATGGATTATTTTCGAGTTTATTTCTTATTTCCCAGGTTAAATCCTTAACAGCGCGTCCAACAGTGTTTATACCTGTATAACATTTTATAATGTCTCTATTTGCACCCCTCAAGAAAAAATAAGGATTTTCTAAAGATTTGAGGTTCTTCCATTCTGACATCCAAAGATATCCTAATACATAGAATGCGTTATCTACCTTTTTATTTTGTATATCAATTAAAAGTTTATCGTATGATTTAGTATTATAGAGAACGCACTGATCTTTTAATTCACTATATGTTTTCACTTGTGTTTCTTTGTCAAACTCTTTAAGCTCATTTCGTAATGCAAATAGAGATCTAACGCTAGCCAATTTTTCAATATTAGGTTTTATGGTAAATTTATTTGTTCTATTTAATTTTATTGAAGAATTTTTTTGATCTGTATAGGGGGAGAGACCATCTACATTGGGGCTCTCTAATTCGAATAATGGAACTCTCCATTCGACCCCGTGATATTTGATTCTCTTTTTGTTAGCAGTTTTAATGTTAACGTATTCATTTATATAGTCGCAATTTACATGGTTATTAAGCTCACCTTTTGGGAGCTTACGAAGGAAAAAATATGGTTTGGGATTCTTTCCACGTCCTTTATTATGACTTAACTTAGCCTTACAATTAGAAGTTGGACAATAAAAAATTTCACTTCTATCCTTCATTTCTTTAGTAACTTCTGTTGCCTTAATCGGTTCCAATTTACCCTTTGATCCTTTAACTAAAGCTTTATAAATAGCAGTCCCTCTCCCCATAAAACAAGCCTCCATTTAATTTTTCGCTCACTTTCATACGAATAGGCATAAGAAAAGTTTCAATTCTCTATAAACACTTCTTTTATTAGCAACATAACTTCCACTTACTTATCCCATCCCGTTAAGAAAAGAAGCTGTTAATATTAGAGATTAAATTTTGTAATTCATCTTTTGCATTCTCACTTAATTGAAAATAAAATGAAGCTGCAGCAATTGCTGTGGCAATAATAGAGAATATCACCGTCGTGATTGTGAGAAAAAAAGTGAAAGCTCTTAATGAATTATTTGTTTTAATTTCTAATAATTTAGTTGCTTCGTCTATCATCTTAGCGAAATATTGTGAGTGGTTAAATGTTTTTTCAACTAGATAGCTTGTATTATCAACAATCATATCAGTTACTGCCTTTTCTCTATATTGGGGTCTAGAAGGCTCAAATTCATTTGTCTTTTTTAATGTGGATTTAACGTTATCAAAATAGTTATCACCAATTTCATTTTTGAAACGTTTAAGTATTTGCAAATCTCGTTCTAACTCATGCCTTACATTTATTAGTCTATTATAATTTGGATTTTCTTTTTTTATAGATAAAAAGGTTTTATTCTGTTGAATAGCTACTTTTTTACTTACATCAAAAGCATATTCTCTAATAGCTAATATCGGAAGTAGCCTTTTAGTGAATTCTAGTAATGAATACACAATTTGAAAATCATTATAATGGTACATAGATTGCTTTTGTATTTCCGTGTTGCAAGTAACTTTCAAGGAGCAATCTAAAAAGTGAGGGCTTGTCTCCTCTGAGAATAACTGCAAATATCCATCCTTAGATACATCATAAAAATTATCCATGCCAACAGAACGCCAAAAATCATTATTTAAGCCTTTTTTCTCTCCCTTAATTTCACAAGAAAGTTGCTTTAATTTATAAACCTCAATGCTTGGTGGAATTATTCTGTTATTTGTGAAATACAAATCAAAATATCTGCTGATTTCGTTCATTGTTATCCATTTTAATTCGATTATTAAGTCTTCTAACATTTGATTCTTGATGATTGATTCAGCTAATCCTTTTGCACCCCAAAATTTAAAAAATTTCTTGAGAGACGGAGTGAAAACACTGCTTCCTTTTATGTTCTTCGTTACTAAGCTTTTATATTCATTTAGAAATTCATCCGAAGGCTTTATTAAAAATTGTAAAATAACGGATGAAGAAGTAACATGTGAAGCTTCCACATATATATTATCAACAAACCTTGATAGGCTTGGTTCTATTCCAATATCAATAAAACCAAAGTTACTCCAACGCCCACTATGAATACTTTGTTTTACTTCACTGCAAAAATTATCGATCCGTTCAAATTGTCCATATTCATGTTTTGAAGGAAATTTTTTTATAAGTTTCTTTAGTCCTTTGTTTAAATTATCTAGATTCTCAGTTGGTATATATTCCGCTACATATAAAGATAGTAAATCCAACTCAATGTTATTCGGTTTTTCATTTCTCCAAAAATTTCTGTCCCACCCTTCAATACTTTTCCTTGCATTTTTCAAGACTCGAGGAATGTACTTTGATTTAATGCTCCAATCCTCTTCTAAACGTATTTTTTTAATATACGGTACAAGTAAGTCAGTAAATTTTTTATTGAATTTATCTTTATAACTTAATCTCTTACTACTATATGGGTTTTTTATTTTTATCATGTGGCTCCCTCTTAAAATGTTGATTTTAAATAAAAGTACGATTTTATGTAGACCTAGAAAATTTGTAAGTATTTACTGTTCTTGTAACCTTAGCATAATTCGATCACTTTAAGTGTTCAATATCTTTTTAATCTTTTTTGTAAATCAACAGCTCATGCAGCTCAATGTCTAAATATGTACAGACTTTATCAAGCAGATCCCTTGGATACCGCTCCATTTCATCATGATAAAGCTTCCTAACTGTGTTAAAACCATGGTCAATATCATTGGACAGCTTTCGAATACTGATATTCCTTTCGTCTATTATCGGCTTTAAATTTGATTTAATCAATTTAACTACCCCACATTCATTATGTATGATCACTTTAAATTATCATCATATGCATAAAAAAGGTCAAGGATATACCTTGACAATGTACTAAACTTACCAGTCAAATGAATCTTCATGTTCAAATCCATAAATACCTTTAATCCACACATCTCCACAGCCTGGATTCTTTGTAATCTTTAACACATGATTGCGATTGGCATCTCCTTCTACTCGATCTGCAGCAGTATAGTCGGCATAGTTCCCTACAAACTGCTTTTCACTACGTGGGAATACCCAGCCAGCAAGAGTTATCCTACTGATTTTCATATTTAGAGTACACCCCTCAGCATTGCTAATTGTGAATTTGTAGAAGAGCCAAGTGCGATCATAAGTCCGATCAAAATAATCTGCCATTGAAAAACTCTCTGAATCCTCACTCATGTGAAAATTCACGTTTTTGTAGTCTAATGTAAGCTTCGCCTCAGCACTTGGTGTGTTAAAACTCAATATAAAACCAATGCAAATCACAACCAAAAAGATTAGCTTTTTCATTTCCTCTCCCCCTTTTTCCAAAATTATACTATATTTGAAATAAAGGTGAAAGAACAGGCAGAAGCTTCTTGATTTCCCTATATTCTCTATGATATAGCTAGATATACACGTATCTATGAATATCTACATGTATTTATAAGTATCTATACCTCCCTGTACCACACAAATATACCTTATTGAGAACAAAAATATTAATTTTAGTTCATTTTTAAGAACAAATCTTCCATTTTTATGATATAATCATCACTGCTTATAAGCAACCTTACTGCTTATTCGCCATATGGTATAGGAAAGAGGTTCTTTTAATGAACGTAAAACATTCTAACTGTTTCTTTGTTATCAGGCTGTTTGCTGCTCTTTGTGTGTTGATTGGTCATGCTACAAGAGATCTAAATATTTCTGTCTTTGGTTATACCCCAGAGAGCAAAGCAATATTTCACACCGGCATATCAATCTTCTTTTTTCTAAGTGCATTTTTTCTTTTCACTTCCTATGAAAGATCCAGGCTTAAAGGGAATAATGTAACTGATTTTTATTGGAGCAGAATCACCATCAGAATCGCACCCGCTATATACACCTATGCTATCGTCTCCACCATCCTGTTAATTGTTCTAGGAGCTCTTTCATTAACAGTATTCACTACTAAAGAGTACTGGACATGGCTTCACTGAACCGGTTAAACGATATCCGTATGGGAATTTTCATATGGCACATGGTGATTATCAACATCTTCTTGTAGGCCGAAATTGATAAAACATTGTCTGATTACCCGCTGTTGACAATTGCTGTTACTGCTGCCATCGCATTTCTTTATACAGAATAGTGAAAAAATCCGGTCTTAAATTACGCAATATAAAGACAAACAAGCCAGTCAAAACGAAGATTGCCAGATGATGGAAAAGAGCTGTTCTTATGTAGGCAGCCCGAATCCCGTTTAGCATGAAATGGCGTTTTTATTCTGAGTGCTCAGCTACTTAACCCGCAACTTCCTGTACAAGAATAGAGTCCCAAAGCCAAAAGATCAGAGCAAATAATACGCTGAATAAATATATCTCATAACTCGCTAGTATAGACCCTATTGGATTATAAGGTTCAAAGAGAACGGCCATGATTAGCCATGTAACAAATGAAGATACTGTGTATATTAAGAGATATTTTAAATTGAACCTTCTAGGTTTTCGGTTTAAGATAAGCTGCAATGGCAATTCAAAAATTAAATAACATGTCAACATGATCCCGCTAATTATAAGATAAGGGACATATTCAGCTTGATTCAGGATGATAACATATACCAGTGTGGCACATATGACCGACAGAATAAGGACAGCTAGGTATCTTACCACCATCAAATCTATCTCCCCCCTTGCGATTAAATTTCGTAATAATAAGGATTTGACCCAAGGATAGATTCGGCCCTTATTTTCACACCATTCAACAAATCCCTTTGATTGTTCTTCTTTAAACAACAGCCAGTAATTCAACAAATCTTGATAATAATTAAGTTGTTCGTTATTGCTTTTTCTTGTTTGGTGACATTCAAGCTTGTTGTTCAACTGCCGGGACTTGGTAAAAGTGTTTGATCTTCTTTAATATCGCCTAGATATAAATCTTCGGATATGTGATGAAATGAATACCACAAGGTGTTCAAATGAATATCAATTAACGTTAATAAAGATAATTGTTCATTACTCCCACCTAGTCTAAGTGCATTATTCAAGTAATCAACACGGTTTTCAGTATTTAAAAACACACCATACCACCTGTATGGTCTTGGATCTTCGGGGTTACTCTTCATCCATGCTTCAAGCAGAGGCTTTAAAAGAGCCATTTCCAAAGGGTGAACAAGTATATGGTGAATATCATCTGATGTTTCTAATAAAGCAAATAGCCAACAAGCAAAATTCTGTTGTGCATGATTATCCCACGTCTTGGCTTCATCGATAAAGGAAGATAATGCTTTAAGGGATTCTTTACGTAATCCTTTTTCTTTGAGAAAGCAAAACTTTTCAAATAATGGGTATTCATCTAATCTGTCATTTTTCAAAATATTAGTTAAGATATTTATCATTGTTCACATCTCTCTTTGTTAGAGTAAAGACGTGTTTAAACTTAAACCATCTGAAACACGGCATACAATGCAACTTCAGCTACAAGCAAATAAATCATATATCTAGCATAATTGAATACATCTTCATCAGTATTTTTCTCTTTTTTAAAAGTCCATGCAAATAAACCTAATACAGTTGCCACTAATGCGATTTCAATTATTGTTAATATTTACATACCTTCCTCCTAAAAAAGAACAGGGTAAATAGACTTATGTTAACTTTCATTCAATTAAGTCTCTTCAGTCAGGATTTATCTTATAAAAACTTTCCACTTCTTCATGTTCATCACCTTCAATGAGTTCAAAGCTGCCCGGTACATTATACATTATTTTCCGTTAATATATCAATTCCGGTTAATAAATCACCTGCATCTTGAATTACGCCATTTTCATCTTTTACACACTACAATTCATTATCTAAAAATATGTTCCAGCCTTTTAACTGGCTTAATATTTCCAATTCATTCAAACACTGCCGAGTAATTCCTGCACTCCGGTTTCCCATCCATAAGCTCTCTTCTCAAATGCTTAATCACATAATTAAAAGGACAAAGAAGTGGGTCAAATGATTCATTTTACCATTTTAGATAGTACATTGACCTTATTCCACATTCCTCCATGGTAAAATCTTGTTGAAGTATTTCGAATGAAAGGATTATGGTCATGAAAGTTTTCGAAGCAACCACCCTCCTCGCCGCTGCCAAACAGCGTGCCGATGAATACAAAAAACTGCGCGGCCAGATGGTCAATCTGAAAAAAGCGTTTCAAGGTGTGGCTGACCTCGGTGACAGCGACTTCTCAGGCCGGGGCGCAAATAACATTAAAGCTTTTTTCAAGGACCACGCCGGCGTCACAGACAGCTGGCTTGATCTGATCGATATGAAAATCGCATTTCTCACAAGCCTTCCCGGCAAGGTCGAAGACGCCGGACTTTCCAATTCGCATGTGGAGGAATCATTTCTGGAGCATGAGCTCACCCACGCCCTTAGTAAATCAAAGGCGATTATGGAAGAGCAGAAAAAGGACATGCGCTCCATCCTCGGAGAGATCGAAGACATCATCTCGCTTGATCTGTTTTCAACCGAAAGCACAGATCAGAAGCTCTCTTCAGCTGACAAAAAAAGAATCGAAACGATACATAAACTCGGCAAACTTGATCACGATCTAACGAAAGAATACGCAGAAACCGAAGCAAACGAACAGTTCATCCAAGCCGACTTTCAGCAGCTCCAAAACGTCACGGGCAAAGGAAAAAGCGCCACGCCGCTTCACTACAACGCCAAAGCATACCGTGAAAGCGACATACATAAGAAAAAAGGCGATATCGCAAGACATTCGGATGCCTATTTGACGATTAAAAAGGAAGAAGCGAAAGAGCGTGAAATCAAGGATCTGAAGAAAAAGCTGGCTGATGGCGTAACCGACCCGGATGAATACTTAGAAATCGCCAAAAAGGTTGGCTATGAGAATCTCACCCCTGAACAGCTTGAATTTGTTTCATTTCTGGAACAGCGTAAAGCTTTCATGGATAACGGAAAAGAAGCATTGCAAATCATAGGTGATGGCGCCAAAGGTCTGCTTGTTGGTGTATACGATCTTGCCAAAGATACCGGTGAAGGAGCACTTCAACTCGGACGGAATATCGGTTGGACAATTGACAACTTAAACAAAGATCCTCAAAAAGTTCTGGATACTGTTCTGGAATACGACTATCTAGGTGTCTTTCAAAGTATGGTTGACACATTGAAGGATGATTGGGATAAAAAGATGATTCACGGGGATGCATATACACGGGTGCACTATGTTACTTACTTGGGCGGAAGTCTTCTGTTATTGAAAGGCGGAAAGTCCTCTGTCTCAACAGGCTCAAAAGATCTTGCTAAAGTTGGTGGCACAATTAAGAAAGGCGGAAAGTCTGTAAAACAGTTTTACAAATCTCCTGTCAATCGGTATACTCCTGCATTAGAAGGAATCCTTCAAGATGCTGAGAATACTATTAATGTGAAGAATACACCACTCCTAAAAAGAATAGCCGATTCCACTAAAGGTAGTGTACTCTTTAAATCAATCAATGGTAAGTCATCAAAAAACAAGACAGTTAAAAAAGGCCTTTCCAAAAAATCAAGAGAAGTTGCGCTTCCAAAGGTAGACACATATGAACAAGCTAGAAATGAGGCGCTAAATCTAATTGGTGATTTAGGAATAGATTCAAAACCTTTTATAGGTACTTTATCTAAAAGCGCAGGCTTTGGTAAAGTTACTGGCCGAATGTCTGGAGATAATAAAGTCCTTTGGAGATTAGATTATGACCCCGAAAAGGGACCTCATATAAATGTTGAGGATTATAGAAATGGAAAAGGAGATAAGGCAAAGAAATATTATATACCTTTTAACGGAAACGAAGATACTTATAAATCCCTTTTAAAACATTTAAATAAATAGGAAGTGTTAATATGACCTTATACGAAGAATGTCTAGAAGCTCTTGGAGATAACAAAGAAGTCCTCACTATTTCTGAGACACGTAAATATCATGAGCAACTTGGCGAAAGTTTCCCCTTCACATCATGGGGAAGAATTAAATGGGATGAAGTAACTTATCACAGATCTATTGATTACGCTGAAGATATTGATGAATGGTTAGTTGAGAATAAAATAGCTAATAAAACTGTTATTCTCCTTTGGGCTTACGGTGATTATCCAGCTGTAAAAACCAGCTTAGACAACGCCTTAAACGTAATTGATGATGTAACTGCTGTAGGTTCAGATACCTTCATGTTCAGCGAATCTGGTTATGTTATTGAATTTTTCCATGATGGAGATGTAACAATAGGAAAAGCAATATGAAAATATTAGCCCTTCTTAGTTAAGAGAATCAATATGAATTTAGAGAAAAAAATGAAAGATATATTAATTAAAAGAAAAAAACTTAATCTTAATGATGACTATGGCATTCAAAAAAGTTGGGATGAAATAATTGAAGTGCTCTCAGAAAACGAAGAAAATACAATCAGCTATCTAGAAAATTGTAATAAAGCAGATTTATATTGGGTCAGTGAGGTATTTGAAGATTTAGCTGAAAGTTTGCAAAGTAAAGAACTTATTGATTGTTTAAGAAAATTAGATGAAAAATACTCTGGCCTAGAAATGACAAATGATATTGATATAGCAGAAAGTTATATAGAATAATATACGTACCATCTCTTATATTTGAAGATAACGATTCTTGGTGGTGGTAAGCAATGATTGAAATTAAAGTTTCTGATCCTGTATTTAGATTTCTCGGTGGACATTTCCACCAAGATATAGAGTCTCCGGAAAATGCACTTGATGAATATTTAAATGAAGCATCACAAAAACTAAAAGAAAGAGTTTTAATAGCACTAACTGAGTTTGTAAATAGTGATCATTCAGAAGAAGACAAGAATGAATTTATAGAGGAAGCAGCGGATGGTATATACTTTCCTGAAGACGATATAACTCCATTAGAATGGCTTAAGCAAGTCACTGAACAAATTAAAAAACATCTTAAAACAACATAGTTAGAAAAAGAGCCCTCTTATAAGAAGGGCTTCTTTTATAATTTCAATTTCACTTCTAGCTCCGCTTTCGTTTTTAGTCCGTAAATGCCGTATGTCTTCAAAACAAACATGGACTGAATCGTTCGACCGCATTTTTGATGACAGATAAATTGAAGTGGTATAAACTGCAGAAAAAGAGTGTAATAAAAAAACCCATAATAATGGACTTAATAATGCTAACATGCTACTAATATCTTCTCTTCCAAGAGGTTTATATAAAGGACTTAATTTATATTCTCCCAATTACATTTTATGGGATTTTTACCATCTCTCTGATGAACAAAAAGTCGATAAACCATATTGGCTGTATTAGATGTAGAAATGTATATTAATAAAGATGGCTCAATAGCTACTGCATATCCTTTATATAAAAAACCAAGGGAATGATTGATTTTATTATGGAATATTCATTTGAATGTAAAAGAGACCATTTAGGATACTTACGAGTAGTTCTCCCCGCAGAGTTAGAATACTTTTCTGATTTCATTGAAGACATTGTTTCGGTAGATGAAGCTGATGAATACTTGAAAATGATTCAAGACGTATTGGATGGTTCCTCTGAAGAATATGAGATTCAACTAAATACCACCGTTGCATATATAAAAGAAGATCAAACGGTCATAGAACACCTTTATACAGAAAATGAAAACGATAGAAACTCCATGGAGACAGAAAAATTCAAAAAACTTATACTCGACTGGAGAGACAAGATCCCCCAAAGGTATAAGAGTGATGATTAAAACTTTAGGTCCCTTGAAATTCAAGGGACCTTTTTATTACCTTAATCCCGCTTCAAGTTTCACTTTGTTTTCGATCCGCAGTTACTATCTGGAGAACTCATAAGGAACGGTCTGACAAATTTTCGATTTTCAGTGCATAATAGCTATCAATGCCATTTCCTTGCCCTTCTTACTGGAATAATGTAAGCCTCTAGAGCCGTTTCAATAAAAAGTAAAAAACCCTTGCTACGCAAGGGTTTTGGCTATGATTCCGACTGGGCTCGAACCAGCGACCTCTACCCTGTCAAGGTAGCGCTCTCCCAGCTGAGCTACGGAATCATGATATGTATGTGTTGCTGGGTATGTTGTTGTCTCTCTGACATTTATAATTATATATCCTGATTTCTCATTCGTCAACACTTTTTTTATCTAAAATAAAAAAAAGGGCGCGTCGCAAAATTGACGGCGCCCTTTTCGTTTATGATCTCACTTGGGCGGGGGTTATTTTTTTCAATGCCTGTTCGAAGTCCCGTTCTAAATCTTCGGCGTTTTCGACTCCGACGCTCAGGCGCAGAAGGCCGTCTGTGATGCCGCGTTTCTCCCTCTCTGCTTTCGGCATGGCGGCATGCGACATGGCTGCAGGGTATGAGAGAATGGACTCGACGGCGCCGAGGCTGACGGCAAATACCGGAAGCGATACGTTTTCGACCAGCTTTTTGACGGCTTCTTTGCTTTCCAATTCAAAGGACAGGACGGCGCCCGCTCCGCTCGCTTGACGTTTATGGGTATCGGCTCCCGGGTGTCCGGCAAGGCCGGGATAGTAAACGTTTTTGACGGCGGGATGCCCGTCAAAATAGGCAGCCAGCCGCTCAGCCGTCCGGCTCGCTTTTTCCAGTCTGACCTGCAATGTTTTTAAGCCGCGCAGCACGAGCCAGCAATCTTGCACGCCAAGGACAGCGCCAAACGAGTTTTGCAGCTTATACAGCTGATTGCCGAGCTCTTCATCTTTTACGGCGGCAAGGCCTGACAGCACATCACTGTGTCCGCTCAGGAATTTTGTTGCGCTGTGAAGCACAATATCAACACCGAGATCAAGCGGACGCTGCAGTGCAGGTGTCATGAATGTATTATCCAGAAAGGTCAGACAGCCGTTTTCTTTTGCAAGCTGGACAACCGCTTTAATATCAGTAATTCCAAGTGTAGGATTTGATGGTGTCTCCATATAAATGACCTTTGTGTTCGGCTGGATATTCCGCGCCACTTCGTTGATATCCGTCATATCAACAAACGTGTGCTCAATACCGAAACGGGACAGAACCTCAGTCACCATGCGGAATGTTCCGCCGTACACGTCCTCCGTGACGAGGACATGGTCGCCTTGGGATAAGAGCAGAAATGCCGTCGAAATCGCCGCCATACCGGAGCTGAAAGCAAAACCTCTCGTTCCGCCTTCAAGACCTGCGATCGTTTCTTCAAGCGCTGTTCTTGTCGGTGTGCCTGAGCGGCTGTAGTCATATGTCCCGAATTCTTCAAATGAGGACTGATGGAATGTGGAAGCATGCTGGATCGGCACGCTGACGGCTCCGGTGGCTCCGTCTGTTTTAAATGGATTGTGCACAAGCTGGGTTTCCAGCGTCCAATTGTGATTACTCATATGATACGGCCCCCTCTTTTACTTGCTGTAATGCCTGCTTGACATCCCGCTTCAAATCTTCTGCATGTTCAATGCCCACTGAAAAACGCAGCAGACGGTTGCAGACGCCGTTTGCGATACGGATGTCTTCCGGAATGTCCATGTGCGTCTGCGTCGCGGGATATGTAATAAAGCTTTCCACCCCGCCGAGACTTTCTGCGAAACAGATCGTTTTCAGCGCCTTTAAAAACGGATTGACCCATTCCTCTTTTTGCAGCCGGAAAGACAGCATCCCGCCTTTTCCGGGATATAACACGTCGGCGATTTCTTCTTCCTGTTCTAAAAATTCTGCAAGTTCACGGGCGTTTTCTTCATGACGGCGCATTCTGAGTCCGAGTGTTTTCATCCCTCTCATTAAAAGCCACGAATCAAACGGCGGGAGAACCGCGCCGATCGCATTTTGGTGATTAAACATGATCTCGCCGAGCTCTTCATCCTTAACGACAGCCAGACCGGCAAGGAGATCATTGTGCCCGGCTAAATATTTTGTGGCGCTGTGAATGACGATGTCCGCTCCCAGTTCAAGCGGGCGCTGTAGCACCGGGGTATAAAACGTATTATCCACAATTAAAAGCAGGCCGGCTTCTTTCGTAATCCGGGCAATTTTTTCAATGTCCGCCTCCTGCATTAACGGGTTTGTCGGTGTTTCAACAAATACCGCTTTCGTGTTTTCCGTTATTTTGGAGCGTAAACAGTCTTCATCGCTGAAATCATCGTAAATAAAGCTTAAGCCGTATTTTCTCCATTCGTTTTCAAACAAACGGTACGTGCCTCCGTATAAATCGGAGGATACAATCAATTCATCCCCGCTTTTAAACAATGCCATAATGGTTTGAATGGCTGCCATTCCCGAGCTGAAGGCAAATCCTCTCGCACCGTTTTCCAACACGGCGATGGCGTCTTCGACGAGCTGGCGTGTCGGGTTTTTCGTGCGCACGTAGTCAAAACCTGTAGATTCTCCTATTCCTCTATGGCGGTAAGCGGTGGACAGATAAATCGGCGGACTGACCGTTCCCGTTGCTTCTTCGCTTCTATTTCCGATTTGGGCTAATTTTGTATCAACATGCTGCGTCATCAGTAAGCACCATCCTTTTTCAAAAATAAAAAAGCCCCCTCTTCATAAGAAGAAGGAGCTTTTCTCTTCCTCTTATCTTCCAAGCATGTGAATCGCTTGCTGGATTTAGCACCTTGGCACTTTGCCTTCCCGCGGCAAAGCAAACCGGTTGCTGAGGTTTCAAAGGGCCAGTCCCTCCACCTCTCGTGATAAGAATATTGTTTTGTATTTTCTGATTGTTCTATATTAACGCACAATAAAATGGATTTCAACAACTTTTTATTTATCTGAACTCTCGCAAGAAGTGCATCTGAAGAAAGAAATTTCTAATAATTCATGGTACAATAGGAAAAAACCATCAAGACAAGAAGCGGCCTGGAGGAATGCGAAGTGGCATCGAAAAACGGAATCATTCATGAGAAAAAACTTTTCTCCCATGAGCTTGAAGAGGAAATGACCGTTTTGGTCTACCTGCCCGCCACCTTCTCCCCCCTGTATAAATATCATACGGTCATCGCTCAGGACGGCCATGATTATTTCAGATTAGGGAGAATCGGGCGGCAGGCGGAAGAGCTTATGTCAAAAGGGGAAATTGACCGCTGCATCATTATCGGCGTCCCTTATAAAAATGTGCGGGAGCGAAGAAACACATACCATCCAGAAGGCTCTAAGTTCGCCTCATATAAGCGGTTTATCGCAAATGAGCTCGTTCCTTTTATCGACAAAGAATACCCGACTTATCAAGTCGGATACGGCCGCACCATGATCGGGGATTCCCTCGGCGGAACCGTTTCGCTCATGACGGCGATTGACTATCCGAACATGTTTGGAAACGTCATCATGCAGTCTCCGTATGTTGACGGGCACGTGCTGGATGCCGTCCGGCAGTCGGAGGATCTCAAACAGATTTCCGTTTATCATCAAATCGGAGAAAAAGAAACCGGCGTTCACACGACGGACGGCCAGGTTCTTGATTTCACCGCGCCGAACGAAGAGCTCAAACAGCTGCTGGAAAGCAAACAGTCCGAATACACGTATGAAACCTTCGACGGGGATCATAAATGGACCTACTGGCAGCCGCTCATCACGCCGGCGCTGAAAAAAATGCTGTAACCATTCATTTAAGGAGGGAACTTTCATGAAATACGGTATTGTTTTATTTCCATCAAAAAAATTACAGGATCTCGCAAATTCGTACCGGAAACGCTACGACCCGAGCTACGCGCTCATTCCGCCGCATCTGACGGTAAGAGATCCGTTTGAAGCGACAGAACAGGAAATCGAGCAGGTCGTATCACAGCTGAGACAGACGGCGAAAGAGTCGCATCCGCTCGTTCTGAAAATCACAAAATACAGCTCGTTTTCTCCTGTGAATAATGTGATATATATGAAAGCAGAACCGACGGAGGAATTAAAATCTCTGAGTGAGAAATGCTACTCAGGAGCATTATCCGGCGAGCCGGAATACAGCTTCGTTCCGCATGTCACGGTCGGCCAGAAGCTGTCGTCAGATGAACATTCCGACGTACTCGGACAGCTGAAAATGCAGGACATTTCCCACGAAGAAGTCATCGACCGTTTTCACCTGCTCTATCAGCTGGATAACGGCTCATGGACTGTGTACGAAACATTTTTATTAGGCGGAGGAGAATAACTGCTTGGAATCCATCATCGCAAAAACTGAAAAACAGCTGAACGACGCTTTTTTCGTCAGAAAAGAGGTCTTTGTTAAAGAACAGCACGTTCCGGAAGAAGAAGAGATTGATCAATTCGAGGACACGTCAGAACATATAGTCATATATGACGGCGGCCAGCCGGTCGGAGCCGGCAGATGGCGCATAAAAGACGGGCATGGAAAATTAGAACGCATCTGCGTGATGAAAAGCCATCGTTCTTTAGGCGTCGGAGCCGTCATTATGCAGGCGCTTGAAAAAGCGGCGGCAGCCAAGGGCGCCGACAGCTTTCTCTTACATGCGCAGACGCAGGCGGTTCCGTTTTACGAAAAACAAGGATACCGCGTCACATCCGGCGAAGAATTTCTCGATGCGGGCATCCCCCATCTGGAAATGATAAAGGAACACAAACGATAAAATCAAAAGCACTCCTGTTTATAGCAGGAGTGCTTTTTTTATGAAAATAATACTATTTCATGAATTTTATTGAATTTTATGGAAGGTTAATGTATGTTTAGTATACGAAGTATTACAATTCATACATTTCGGAGGGATATAAACATGACGGCACCAAAAGGAAAACACATATTCGGGACTGTTAAAGTGGGCACAAAAGGACAGATTGTCATTCCTAAAGAAGCAAGAGATGTTTTCGATATAAATCCGGGGGATTCTCTGCTTATGCTTGGGGATGACCAGCAAGGTATCGCACTTGTTAAACAAGAACTCTTTTTCGAATTTGCAAAAGATATTTTAAACGCTAAGCAAATCGATGAAGATAGCGAGGATGAGTAAATGCACGCGATTGAGCTGAAGCAATTAACGAAACATTATAAAGAAACCGCCGCCGTTGACCGTCTTAAGTTCTCAGTTGAGAAAGGGGAATTTTTCGCTTTACACGGTGAGAACGGAGCCGGAAAAACGACATTAATCAGTATGCTTTGCGGACTCCTTTCTCCGGATGATGGTGATGCATCAGTGCTTGGACACAGTATTTTGACTGATTTGGATAAAATAAAACCGAAATTGAATATGTCCCCGCAGGAAACAGCCATCGCTCCTCATCTAACCGTACGGGAAAACTTAGAGTTTATAGCCGGAGTCTACGGAATTCCGAAAAAAGAAGCAAAAAAAAGAACGGATGAGATGCTCGAATTGTTTCAATTAAAAGAGAAAGAAAGAGCAAAAACAAAAACATTATCAGGAGGAATGCAGCGCCGCCTCAGCATCGCAATGGGAATGATCACCAAGCCGGATATTTATTTCTTAGATGAGCCGACATTAGGGCTGGACGTCCGTTCACGCCGCGAGTTGTGGAAAAATCTTGAGGCATTAAAGGGAGACATGACGATTATTTTAACGACACACTATTTAGAAGAGGCTGAAGCCCTGGCAGATCGTATTTGCATTTTAGAAAATGGGACTTTAAAAGCACTGGGCACGGCGGAGGCTCTGAAAAAGCAAACTCATTCAGCCACATTTGAAGATGCCTTTTTAGCGATTTGTGACGGGGAGGCGGGTCTTTATGCTTGATTTCGCCATTCGCAACCGCAAAGAAATTTTTCGTGACCCCCTGTCTATTATCCTTGGAATCGCACTGCCTGTTATTCTATTGTTTCTGTTTACGGCGATTGAAAAAAATGCGCCGCTTGATACCTTTAAAATTCAGCACTTAGCACCCGGACTCATTGTTTTCGGTTTCGCTTTCCTTACAATGTTCTCTGCATTGCTGATCGCAAAAGACAAACAGACCGCCCTTTTGACCCGTTTGTTTGCTTCCCCTTTAAAAACAGCCGATTATGTCATCGGTTATGCAATGCCGATGCTGCCGTTAGCCATTTTACAAATCGTCATTTGTTTTATCGCAGCAGCGGCTGCCGGTTTATCCGCCGAGTGGATGAATCTTCTCGCAGGTATCGCTGTCTTGCTGCCGATTGCGATGATGTCCGTTTTCTTCGGTTTATGTTTAGGGGCTGTGTTTACGGACAAACAAATTTCAGGTATCGGAACGATTTATATTACACTCGTGCAATTTCTGGGCGGGGCTTGGATGGAGGTGAGCCTGCTCGGTGACACATTCAAACATATCGCTTATGCCTTACCGTTTATTCACTCGATCGAGCTGGCCCAGGAAGTCATATCCGGAGATTATTCTTCATTTCATCAGCATATTTGGCCGATAGCGGGATATACCGTTTTGGCGCTTGCACTTGCTTTCCTCAGTTTTATGAAAATCAGGAAGAGATAAAAAAAGCCGGCACTCCGTAATGGGAGCGCCGGTCTTCTTTATTACGTTTCTTTCAGAAGGCTTATCGTATGCGGCAGCAGACGGTCATCCCCCGGACTGCCATGGCCCGGGACGACAATGCTGATGTCCTGATATCTTTTCATGACTTTGCGGACGGCGCGCGGCCACTGATCCGGATAAAAGCCCGGAGTAGGCACGATTTCCTTTGTTTCTAAAGCCTTGATTAAGCATCCGCCGAATAAGAGCTTATCCTCAGGCAGCCAGACGGTCATATTGTCTTCCGTATGCCCTTTTCCCGGATAAAACGTTTCAATTTTCATATCGCCAAACTGCAGCTTTGTCACGTTTTTCAAATCTCCGAGCGGCCGGTCATATCCCTGCTGTCGGGCGAAGTCGGCGGTCAGCTTCGTGCTGTGCACCTTTACACCGTATTTGTACAGGGTGTTCAGACCGCCGATACGATCATCATGGGCGTGTGTCACAATGGCATCGGTCATCCTTTTTCCGGGAAACCGCTTTTTTATTTGTGTCATTAATTGCTCTGTGAGACTGTCATTCCACGGAGTATCAATCAGTACGATTCCTTTGGAAGTCTCAAGAAGCAATCCGTTCGCAGGGACGGGACTTCCGTCTGCCGTACCGATGCTTGTATGCATCCAAACATGCGGCGCCAGCTGTGTGAGAGTGACATCTTTTGCTGCGGAGCCATCCGCCGCATGTGCCGGTTTCATTCCGGCAGTAAAGAGGCCGAATAGAAATAACCCCGCAATTAATAATGAAAGCTTTCTCAAATTGAATCATTCCTTTCCGCATCTTTCATATATACGACTCAAAAAAACCCGGATATATCCGGGCTTTTTCACACGTATTGATTTATTAACCGGCCTTTTCCCATGATTTGCGGCAGACGGGAAAGAGAGCGCTTACGTTTTTCCTCAAGTACTTTCTTTTCTGCGGCTGCGGTGTTTTCCTGGCGGCGTTCCACCTCTCTGTACACCCTGTCATTGGCGAGGGCGGCTGCTTTCGTAATGCCGGCGTAATCAGGCTTATAACCCGCTGCCCGGTTTGCGTATTGAGAATACTGCTGGTTTTGAATCCGTCCCGCATAAATCATATGTACCCCTCCCCTTCGCTTTTCATTTCCCTTAATCTTACTTTTTGAAACGCGGTTCTTTTGTTATGATATTCTTTGTCTATCAAATGGATGAACACCTTTTAATGGGAGGACCCCTTTTTGAAATGCGCCCGACTGAATAACCGAACGATACATTTACATAAATATTCTAGAGAACATTACCAATTCCTTTTTGAAGAAGCTCAGAAAGGAAATATTTTTTGCGCACATTGTGAGCAGCCCGTCTTGATGCGGCTTTCGATTTTAGAGCAGCCGGCATTTTATCACCGGCAAAAGGGAGACTTCACCGCCTGTGAAAAAGCATGCGCGGCCGAGGAACCGCAAGCGGAGAAAGAAAAAGAAGAGTATAGGGAAGCCGGCATGTTCCGCCTGCCGAAAGGAAAAGCGATTTCAGAGAATCCGAAACCGATCGTCTCAGAATGGAAAAGCCCGAAAAAAGTGCCTGCGGCCGAACCGTTTTCACCAACATCCGAGGCGGCTGATACTTCTTTGTTCCCCGGCATCGGCCTGAACCGTGAACAGATGAAGGCAGTTACTGAAACGGACGGGCCTTTGTTAGTGCTTGCCGGAGCGGGAAGCGGAAAAACAAGGGTGCTGACAGCACGCGCCGCCCATATGATTGAACACCTCGGCATTTCACCTGAGAATATGCTGCTTGTGACCTTTACGACAAAAGCCGTCGCCGAAATGAAAGAGCGGATGGCGAATGAGTACGGTCTGGCAGCCGGAAAAGTCTCCCGTCTCGTGACCGGAACATTCCACAGCTTTTTCTATAAAATACTCTATCACTATGATTCTTCAAAATGGAACGGCAGCCAGCTTTTAAAAATGGAGTGGCAAAAAGAGCAATATGTGAAAAAGGCGCTCTATGAAGAAAATTTGGATGAAAAAGAGTTTCCCGTCGACCAGGCGCTTCAGCTTATCGGCTGCTGGAAAAACACGTATCTCCCCCATGAGACCATTCCGCTTGCGGACGACTGGGAGAAAAAAGTGTACAGGCTCTACGAACATTACGAACGGCAAAAGCGGGAAAAACGGCAATTTGATTTTGATGACATGGCCCAAGGCTGTTATGAACTGTTTCAAAGCCGGCCTGATATTCTCGCGCAGTACCAAAACAGATTTTCTCATATTTTGATTGATGAGTTTCAAGATATCAATCCTGTCCAGTACAACATTATGCAAATGATCGCAAGCCCTGAGAATAACCTGTGCTGCGTGGGTGATGACGACCAATCCATTTATGCATTCCGCGGCAGCAGCCCGTCTTTCATTTTAGATTTTCAAAAGGATTATCCGGCTGCAAAGACCATTTACTTAACGGCAAATTACCGATCGCCGCATCCGATCGTCTCAAGCGCTCATGCCGTCGTAAAGAAAAATAAAAAACGGTATGAAAAAACACTATCTGCCGTCAAAGACGGCGTTCACAATCCCGTGCTGTTTTATCCTTACGATGAAGAAGAAGAAGCGACCATGATCGTTTCGGATATGAAAGAGAAAATTCAAAACGGGGCGAGTCCTGACGATTTTGCCGTGCTTTACCGGACAAACAGCGCCGGACGGGCCATTTATGAAAGACTGCATCAATCATCGATTCCTTATCATGCCGACCGGGGCGTGCAGACGTTCTACAGCCGCAGAATCGTACGCCAGATCCTCGCCTACTTATATGCGAGTCAGAATGAAGATGATCCGGATGCGGTGAAAGACCTGCTGCCCGCCTTATTTTTAAAGCAATCCGCCCTGCAAACGTTAAAGGCGCTGTCAATCACGGAAGATTGCACGATGGTTAAGGCACTGACGAAACTGCCTGACCTGAAGCCTTTTCAAATAGGGAAGATCAAGCAGATCGTTCCGTTTTTCGCAAGCATCCGGACAATGAAGCCGGTTGAAGCCATCACCTTTGCAGAAAGCAAAATGGGTTTTTCCGAGTATTTAAAAAAACGGGGCAATGAGGGGAACAAACTGGAAAAAGGCTCTGATGATCTCAGGGATGTCAAAGTGGCCGCCAAAAAATTCAAAACGATTCCCGATTTTCTTGCGCATGTCGATCATATGCGCGCCGCTGAGAATCTGAAAACCGATGAAAACGGCGTCGAACTGCTGACCATTCACCGCTCTAAAGGTCTTGAATTCAATACGGTCTATATTTTAGGCGCGGCTGACGGCTCGATCCCCCATGACTTCGCGCTTGAGACGGCGAGACAGGGCGATCCCGCTCCGCTCGAAGAAGAAAGACGGCTTCTGTATGTCGCAATGACAAGGGCCATGCAGCATTTATATGTATCTTGTCCCGCGTACAGGCGGGGAAAAACAGCGCGCAGCTCAAGATTTCTCGAGCCCCTTCTTCGGACGGACAGACGGAGCGCACTCAGGATATAAAGAACCCGGCAGATCGCTGCCGGGTTCTTCTCACATAAAAAGGCCTTTTTAGCAAGGCCGGCTGATGCCTATTTATTGTTCAGCATTTTAGAAATGGTGCCAAAATCAAGTTTCTCTTTACCGCTTGTAATAGATTGAACGATTTTGTCTTCCAATTCTTTCGGAACACGCTTGTTAGCCAGCTGGGACACCTTCTGAATGACGCCTCTCACCGTGTTTTCATCTTTGAAATTGGCATTTTGCAATGATCCTGCAAGGTTCATGACATCCTTCATGCTGACGCCTGTTTTCTTCTCAATATTTTTGAAAAATTGATTATCCATGGTGTGCCTCCTTTTGTGGAGTAATACGATATTGTATGAATAAAGAGCGGAACATGTGCCCGTAAGACAAGGAAAAAATTCCGAGTGCCCCGTCTCTATACTCCTTCATACATCAGGGAAGCACGGGACTGAACGGTCCCGCGCTTATCCAAGGTCTTGCTAAGGTTTAGCCAAAAAAGGATGCACCGACAATGATCAGAAGGATGAACAATACGACAACAAGAACAAATGTTGAGCCGTATCCGCCTCCGACATAGCCGCCTCCGTATCCGCCGCAGCCGCCATAACCGCCGTAGCCGCCGCCGAATCCGCCATATCCGAATCCCATATCTAAGCACCTCCTTTACTCTCTATACTCTATGTGAGCCGACTTGTTTGGCTTGGATAAATGCATAGGGCCGGTGCGGATTTCATTCATTTTAGTGAGAATGCTCATTTTTCTTCAGTTTTGCTTCTGTTTCGGCGGCAAACACATCTATCCATTCCTCAAAGCGCGATCCCGCTTCATCAAACTCAGACAGCTGCTTTTCAATAGATAAGATATATTTGTCATGCTCCCGCTGGTTTTGATTGTGCCGGCGGTATTTACCGTTTATGAATGATTCAAATATATTCATAACATCCCCTCCTTCTATGATCTATGCCGAACAGAGGCCGGCGTTCGGCAAAAAACAAAAAAACCGGAAGTTCCGGTTTTTTAGAAAACGGCTATTTCGGTTTTTTCTTTTGGCCGCAGCCGCAGCCTTTTTTCTTAATTTTTTTTTCGTAAGGCTGATGCACAGTTGACTTGTATGGAGAATGTTGGGAAGGTTTGCTTGATTGATTCATGGTGATCCTTCCTTTCCTTATGTCATATATGCCAGTTTATGCCGAAAGTGACGGTAAGTTGCTGGTGGAACCGCCTTATTCCTGCAGAAGACGAGAAACCGCAGCTTCAATGATCCCGGCCGCGCCGGCGATGGCTAACAGCAAAATCAGCCATTGCGCAGCCTCGGGTACCACAATCTGGGCCGCAATTAAAAAGGCGGCGCACCACACGCCCGTACACCAGTAGCAGCTGAGAAGTTCACCGATAAATGCCCTGATGCCTTTTCCTTTTATGACAATGTAGGTTTCTGTCGTGCCGTCTGGTGCGGTTTCTGTTTTTTCCTCGTGAAAAAGGCTCCGAAGCGGCGCCATAATGGTGTCAAATACGAAAAGCCTGGCCAGCCGGAAAACGGCAAACGATAACAGAATAAATGAAAGCCAATTGATAACCACCTGTTCACTCCTTTTCAAAACTTGACCTCTTTATACATATGCGAAAACCCTGATCTTCATGAATCGCACCTTGTCCGGTAAAAAAATAGGTGCGGTTTAGTTGTTTTTCTTATTCCGCTCGGCGTTTCATTTGCATTATATAAAGTATGAATGAGAAAGGAGTGAAGGTTATGTCGTTTGAAGAAAAAGTCGAAACACTGCAACCGCAAATATACGAACAATTATCCAACGAATTCGAGCAGACGATCGAAGTGATTGATTGCGAAAATGTCACAATAGATACAACACATATAACGGCCGCTCTTTCTATACAAGCCTCAGTTACTACGGCGATTATCCTCGCGACACAGCTCGCGATCGCAGATGAAGACACAGCCGACCAAATCGCAACCGAACTGCTGATCCTGGATGATTGCCAAATAAAAAAGAGGACCGTCATTCAAGTCCTGAACAGCCGCAATATTAAAATCACACTGACAGCAGACGATATCATGGCCTTTGTACAAATTTTGTTTCAATTATTAAATATACTTTTTGCTGAACTAGACATCCTTTAACCTTTCTTTTCAAATATTTAATCAGAGGTGAGAACAAATGGCAGATAACGAAAAATTAAAAAAAGAACTCGAAAATCTACCAGAAGTGGATCCGCTTTTAAAAGTGCTTGTCAGCAATGTCTTCAAAAAACACGGCGTGACAAAGGATAAAATGCGGGATATCCCTGATGAAGAAAAAGAAATGCTGATCGCATTAGTCAAAGACATGCAGGCAAAAACAGAAGCTTTTCTTGAAAGCCAGAAACAGAAAAAAGAGCAGGAAAAAGCGCAAGAACAGCAGTCAACCCCGAAAACCCGCAGAGAACAATTAATCGAACAGCTCCGGCAAAGACGCCAAAATCCCGGTCAATAACTAAAAAATAGTGATTTTTATCAGGATAAATGCCTGAGTCAAAGTAAGGGGCCGGTTCATTTAATAATAGTAAAAGAAAAGGAGGAATAGATATGGAAAGCAGACCATACTCTTGGGTTGCACTTGATCCTGAATGCGAACATCCGCGAGAAGAAAAAGAAGAAAAAGAAGGCAGAAGATGCAGTGTTTGCTGTAACGGAAACGGATTCGGCGAAGATAATGCCTTCCTTGACCAAGACCTGGCTCAGGCGAATATCAACAAACAAGTTTCTGAAGAAGCGATTATTATCAGAGACTCTTGTGATATTAACGTGACGTCAACAGACGTTCAAGCAGTCGCTTCAGTCATGACAGCGATTAATGCAGCAGTCGTAACGGCCACTCTCACTTCAATCGCTGACGGAGTCATCGCTGAATTGGTCGCACAAGACTTATTGCAGCTAACAGCTAACAAACAAATCAACCGTCAAAAACTGCTCATCGAAAACTCCCGCGGTGTAAACGTGACAACAGTAGATGCCGATATCGCAGTGTTGATCTCAACAGCAACAAATTTACTGATTGCTGTCTTAGTCATCACCCTTGTCCTCTAAAAAGAAAAAGCAGAGCTAAAAATGCTCTGCTTTTTCTTATTTTCTCCGCATATGATGAATATATAGACGTTCACCCACACCAAGTGAGGCTCGCGTACATATGTTGTTAAAGACAAAAGTCAAATACCCTAAAAGAAGGAGCTGAAATCCATGAGCTGCGGAAAACACCATGGCCGAGATGAAAGTTGTGTATGCGATGCAGTCGAGAAGATTTTAGCAGAACAAGAGGCTGTTGAAGAACAATGCCCGACTGGATGCTATACCAATCTGTTAAGCCCGACGGTTACCGGTAAAGATACCATCCCGTTTCTCTTGTTTGATAAAAAGGGCGGTTTGTTCTCCACATTCGGGAACGTCGGAGGATTTGCGGATGACAGCCAGTGCTTCGAGTCTATTTTCTTCCGGGCAGAAAGAGTTTGTGATTGCTGCGCAACGCTTTCAGTATTGCGCCCCGTAGATGTGCACGGCGACACCCTCAGCGTCTGCCATCCTTGTGACCCGGATTTCTTCGGTTTAGAAAAAACAGATTTTTGCATTGAAGTTGATCTGAGCTGCTTCAGCGCCATTCAATGCCTTTCACCGGAGCTTGTTGACCGGCCTGCGCCGCACAAAGAGAAAAAGCATCACGGATAGTCATTGATTCGCATCTTTCCTAAAGAAGAATCCCCTTCCAACCTTCTATTACAGATGCAATCATCAGCCCGCCCGGACTTCCGGGCGGCTGACTCTCCGATATCGTTTAATCCGGTATATAAAACGTGAAGTCAGGAGGGATATTTTGAGCAAGCATACAACATACTGTGTGCGTGAAGCGGTAGAAAATATTGAAGACCTGCAAAATGCGGTCGAGGAAGATTGCCCGACCGGATGCTATTCCAACCTTTTATCGCCGGGTTTTTCATTAGGCGATACAGTTCCGTTTGTGCTTTTCACTTCTAAATCATCACCGTTTACCGCATTCGGAAATGTCGGCGAGCTGGATAACGGTCCGTGTTTTAACACCGTTTTTTTCAGAGTTGAAAGGGTCTGTGACGGCTGTGCCACATTAAGCCTGCTTATTGCTTTTGACGAGCATAAGCACATTCTTGATTTTACAGATAAAGACTCTCTCTGCGATGTATTCCGTTTAGAAAAAACGAACTATTGCGTTGAAGTCGATCTCCATAGCTTCTGCGCCATCAATTGCCTGAACCCGAGACTGATCAACCGCACACATTCTTAAATCAAAAAGCATAAAAATAAGCTGCCGGATTAAAGAATTCAGGCAGCTTTTTGTATGGTTAAAATCCAAGCGGATGCAGCGAGGTAATATCGTCTATTGCGAGTTCTGCCGGCGCTCCGTTGCTTGTCGTCCGCAGGAAGATCGCATTATTTTTTCTGCCGACGATTACGCCTCTGTAGGTTTTCCCGTTGGCTTCTATCAGACAAAGGGTCCGCGGCATATTATGCGGCAGCTTCGTTAAGAAATCAATTTTTTCAAGAATGGACATTCTGCTCATCGGCTTTTTCACGCGCTTTGGCGGAACCTTTTCCTCTGGGGCGGCATTGTGAACCGCTTCAGGCTCTTTTTCAGCGGCATCAGGCTCTTTTTTAGCCGCGTCAGGCTTGGCAGTGTCCTGCTCCGCTTGCGCCGGAACTTCTTGAACGGCTTCTTCTGAGCGGCTGTGCTGTTCAGGTACTTGCTTTTCTGGTTCGACAGCCACTGCTCCTTCAGGCTGAGTTTTACATTCTTCCTCCCGCTTTCCATGCATCGGCTCTTCTTCCGGCGGCTGCGGCGCTTTCCTTTTTTTGATTAATATGTCCTGCATTGATGATTGCGTGTCTGAATAATCCGCCTGAACAATATACATGAGCGGTTTTTTTTCCGCGTTTCTGTTTTGTTTTGACATCTTCATCCCTCCGATTCTGTCATGTTTTATTTATATGACGGAATGATTAAAATCAGAAGAAAGAAAAAAGCAATCCCTGAAAGGGACTGCTTGTTATTTAACGTGCGGTAATGTGGAATCCTGAATCCACGTGAAGATTTTCGCCCGTGATGCCTCTTGACAGGTCACTGAACAAGAATGCAGCCGTGTCGCCCACTTCTTCAGGTGTTGTCGTGCGGCGCAGCGGCGCGCGCTCTTCAATTTCTTTCAGGATAGAGTTGAAATCACTGATTCCTTTTGCAGACAGCGTACGGATCGGCCCTGCTGAAATGCTGTTGACGCGGATGTTTTCTTTTCCTAAGTCAGCGGCTAAATATCTCACGCTCGCATCAAGAGACGCTTTTGCCACACCCATTACGTTATAGTTTGAAACGACGCGCTCTCCGCCGAGGTAAGTGAGTGTAACGATGCTTCCGCCTTCAGTCATAATCGGACGCGCCGCTTTTGCGACCGCTGTCAGAGAGTAAGAACTGATGTTATGCGCAAGCAGGAATCCTTCGCGGTTCGTATTTAAATATTCGCCGACAAGCTCTTCTTTGTTTGCGAACGCGATGCAGTGCGCGATGCCGTGAATCACGCCGACCTGCTCTTTAATGCTCGCAAAGCAAGTTTCGATCTCAGCGTCATTTGTCACATCACACGGAAGGATGATGGAATCATTTCTTTCTAATGTAGCCGCAAGGTCATGAACTGATTTTTCCAAGCGCTCTCCCGCGTAAGTGAAAATGAGGCGCGCTCCGGCTTCATGCAGCGAACGGGCGATTCCCCATGCGATACTGCGTTTATTGGCAACGCCCATCACAACGATGTTGCGGCCTTCAAGTGAGAAATTCATATGTATAAAGCCTCCTGTAATCGTCTTAAAGACATAGTTTTAGTACCTGATCTTAATTTTTATCATATCATAACCTTGTCCAGATTGAAAGCATGGGAAAAAGACCGCGGATGTTGAAGCGGTCTCTTTTTTATCTCGTCTGCAGACTGTTCCTTTTAAAGGCAAAATGATTGGTCGGGCCGTGTCCCTCTCCGATGCCGAGCGTATGTTCCACGGCTTCCCGCACAAAATTGACGGCTGTCTCAAACGCGGTCTGAATGTTTTTCCCCTTTGCCGTTTCCGCCGTCAGCGCGGCTGCGAACGTGCAGCCTGTTCCGTGGGTGTGTTTCGTGTCAATATAAGCGTGGCTGATTTGGGTAAAAGACGAACCGTCAAATAATAAATCAACGATTCTCCCCTGTTCAGGCTGATGTCCGCCTTTTATGATGACATGCTTTGCACCAAGCTTGCAAAGGCATTCGGCCGCTTTTTTCCGGTCCTCAAACGTGCGGATTTCCATTCCCGTCAATACCTCAGCTTCCGGAACATTCGGCGTCACCGCATAGCTGCGCGGAATTAACAGCTCTTTTAACGCGGCCTGAGATTCCTCACGCAGCAGGGAAGCGCCTCCTTTGGCAATCATGACGGGGTCGGTGATGACATGATCAAGCCCGTACTGATCCGTTTTTTCCGCAATTTCCGCAATCATTTCCGCGCTCCACAGCATTCCCGTTTTTACAGCGTCAGGCCGCAAATCTTCCGCCACCGCGTCAATCTGGCTGCCCAGCGCTTCCCGGGTGAGCGGATAAATGCCGTGAACGCCCAAAGTGTTCTGGGCGGTTACCGCTGTAATGGCTGACATCCCGAAAACGCCGAGCTCCTGAAAGGTTTTGAGATCCGCCTGTATACCGGCGCCGCCTCCTGAATCTGATCCGGCAATCGTCAATGCTTTGCATATGCTCATGATGTTCTTCTCTCCTTTCGCATTATCCGATCCATTTATGATAAAAAGATTTCGCTCTGCTGATATCACTTGTGCCGTGTATTAATGCTCTGCCGTCACGAAACAGAACCATCTTGAACTTGTCTGTGCAAAACGAAATTAAATACGGGTTGGCTGAAACATCAAGCCCTGTCCGTCTGAGCTGTCCCGCAAGTTTTTGCAGATCAAACTGTTCGGAGATCCCCGTTCTGATCTGCACCGTGTTCCGCCCGCACAGAACCGCCGCTTTTGTCTGATTTTCATAGGATAAAAACGGAAAATCGTTTGTGCCGCAGCTTGGGCAATCAGCCGACTTAAGACGGGCGACGTTTATTTCTGACCGTTCATTTTTCCATAAATCAAAGGAACGGAGAACATGCTCGATAGATCCGCCCGTTAACAGCTTCAGCGCATCTGCTGCCTGAAAAACGGCCGTCTGCAATACAGCCGGGCTGATGATTCCCGCCGTATCGCATGTCATACCGCCTAAAGGCAATGTCTCAAGCAGACAGTGAAGGCACGGCGTGACACCGGGAATGACGGTAAAAGAGAGCCCGTAGCTGCCGACACAGGCGCCGTACAGAAAGGGAATCCCTTTCTGCACAGCCGCATCGTTCACAATCAGTCTCGTTTCAAAGTTGTCGGCGGCATCCACGATGAGGGAGGCGTCACGAATCAATCCGGGTGCGTTTTCCGCAGTAACATCCATGACAAATCCCTCGACCTCTACATCGCTATTTATAGATCGAAGCCGTTTTTCAGCCGCCGCGGCTTTCGGCATTTCCTGTCTGACATCGTCTTCGGTATAAAGCTGCTGGCGCTGGAGATTACTCCACTCCACATAATCTCTGTCAGCGATGGTTACCTTCCCGACCCCTGCTCTGACAAGCATCTCCGCACTTGCCGTCCCAAGCGCACCCGCGCCGATAATCACGGCATGAGACGACCGGAGCTTCTCTTGGCCGGAGGGACCGATCGGCTGAAACAGCTCCTGTCTGGAATATCTGTCCGTCATACCGGAAGGCCGTCTCGCGGACTGCTTGCAGTTCCGTAATCTTTCACCGGAATTCTCCCGGCTTCATAAGAAAGACGGCCCGCTTCTACGGCAAGCTTCATCGCCCGGGCCATTTTGACCGGATCATCAGCGCCTGATACAGCGGTATTTAACAGCACGCCGTCAGCCCCGAGCTCCATCGCGTAGGCGGCGTCTTTTGAAGATCCAACGCCGGCATCGACAATGACCGGCACCTTCGCCTGTTCAATGATAAAAGAAAGATTCAGCGGATTTAAAATTCCCTGACCGGAACCGATCGGCGAAGCGCCCGGCATAATGGCATGCACTCCGAGCTCCTCAAGACGTCTTGCGAGCACGACATCGTCTGACGTATACGGAAGCACGATAAATCCCTCTTCGAGCAGCTGTTCTGATGCTTTCAGCGTTTCAACCGGATCAGGCAAAAGTGACCGGCTGCATCCGATGACTTCTACTTTTATCATGTCACAAAGCCCTGAAGCTTTGGCAAGCCTTGCGATTCGGACCGCCTCTTCAGCCGTTGCGGCGCCGGCCGTATTCGGCAGAAGCGTGTATTTAGACAAGTCAAGCTGTTCGAGAAAGTTAGGCTGAGACTCTTCAAAGATGTTCATCCGCCGCACCGCAAAGGTTAAAATATCTGATTCCGAGACGGCCACCGCCTCTTTCTGAATCTCAAAACTCGGATATTTTCCCGTTCCTAACAGCAATCTTGACCGAAACTGTTTTCCGCCTATTGTTAACATCCTCATCCGCCTCCTACAAAATGGACAATTTCTATGACATCGCGGTCACACAAACTTGTATTTTCATAATTCTTTTTTTCAATGATTTCTTTATTTCTCTCCACAACCACGATTCTTTGATCAAGCTGGTACGATTCAAGCAAATCCTGAACCGTCCCCTCTTTTCGATTCCAATCAATTTGTTTTCCGTTCAGCTGAAGGATCATATATGAACAGCCTCCTTGCGATCGATTCGAAACGCTTCTTCCCATTCCCGTTTGACTTGTTGCCCCAAGATCATATCCCGCACCATTACAGCCGTTGCCGGCGCCAACAGGATGCCGTTCCGAAAATGGCCGGCGGCGAAGATGATGCCGCTGTCTTCAGGATGCCGCCCGATAAACGGCTTGCCGTCTTTTGTTCCCGGCCTGAGCCCCGCCCAAAACCGGTCTATTTTCATATGTTCGATGGCGGGAAGCATGGTTTTCGCTTTTGCAATGACGGCCTCAATTCCTCCGATGTCAGGCGTATCGCTCCAGTCACCCTGTTTCATCGTGGCTCCGATGACAAGCCGGCCGCTTTTTCTCGGGACGACATAACAATGATCATGGTAAAGGGTTTTGGTCAGCGGGGTATCGTCATTCCACACGGAAAGGCATTCTCCTTTCACAGGAAAAAAAGGCTGTCCCAAGCCGAGCTGGCTGAAAAACCGGCCGCTCCATACACCGCTTGCAACTGCAACTTTGTCAGCATAAACATCCCCGCCGGACGTTGTGATGCAGTATTCTCCGTTCACCCGTTTTACGGAAGTGACTTGTGTATGCTCATATATGTCAGCGCCATAGCGCCGCGCCCCTTTTGCATACGCTTTGCAAACATAGTACGGTTCGACATGGACATCGTCTTTTATAAAACTGGCGCCGAGAATGTCTTTTGAAGCGTAAGGCTCTTTTTCAAGGGCATCTTCCGCTGAAAGCCAAGTGACGGAAGGCAGATCATCCATCTTCCGTAAACGGGCGATATCTTCTTCGGTATACGCCAGTTTAAGCATTCCGCCGTTATGGCGCCTGATGTCAATGCCGCAAACTTCCTCAAGCTCTTGCCCCGCCGCTTCATACAGCCTTTGACTGTGCATGGCAAAATCAAAAAACGCATCCCGTTTTTCACATTCCGCATGAGCGCCCAGCATTCCCGCGGCAGCGCTTGTCGTTTTTCGGCCGACTTCTCCGGCTTCAAACAAGACAACGTTCTGCTGCGTCTTCGCCAGCTCATAAGAAATGGCGCACCCGATAATTCCGCCGCCGATCACCGCCGTATCATAGTGTTTCTTCATAATCGGCCTCCCTTACCGCGCGTGCATACCGTTTTGCCGCCTCCTCAGGATTTTCAGCTGAGAAAATGCCTGACATGACGGCAATTCCGTCCGGCTTCGCCTGCTTTGTGTGTCCGATCGTCTGCAGTGTCATTCCGCCGATTGCGATAACGGGGATGGAAAGCGTGCGTTTGATCTCTGAAAGCAGGCTGATGCCTCTTGCTTCAAGTCCTTGTTTACATTCGGTTTCAAATATATGGCCGAACACCACATAGTCCGCATCTTCCTTTTCAGCTTGGATGGCTTCTTCCAGCGAATGGACCGAACGTCCGATATGAAGATGGGGAAATCTGCTTCGCACCTGCTTTACGGAAAAGCTGCGGGACGGAAGCTGAACACGGTGTATGTTGGCAAAAAGCGCGATATCCGCCCTGTCATTGATGATCAATTTGTCCTTATCCGCTCCGCCCTTTTTCAAAAGGGACAAAAGCTGCATGATCTCTCCCGCTGTTTTATCCCGCTCACGGATATGGATAAAGCTCACTTCGCGCTGAATCGATAGAATATCCTCGGCCAGCTCGGCAACGGGTTTGCGATTATCAGTTACCGCGTGCAGCTCCAAGGGATTCCACCTCTTTTCCGTCCTTCTCGGACCAGCCTTCTTTTTGATAAGCCATTCCCCAAAATTGATATTCATAATAGCTTGAAATCACAAAATTCTCTTTCATTTTCGCGCGGATTTCCTCTGTGCTGTTTTCAGCAATCTCGTCAAAACGGCTGATCTGTTCTTCGACCTGCTGTCTGAACCAGTCTCCGCCGTATGTACCGATCCATTTTTCATAAATCGGATGCTCCGGTTTGCACTCTTTTAGGTGTTCGCCGACTTCATAATAAAGCCAATAACAGGGCAGAAGCGCAGCTAATATTTCTCCAAAATTCCCGCTCATCACCGATCTGTACATATGAGACGTATAAGAATAGGCGGTCGGTGCCGGTTTAAATGCCGCACGCTCTTCTTCCGTAATTCCTAAAAGCTCCGTAAACTCGCGGTGCAGCGCCATTTCCGCTTCATATGTCCCTTGAGCGTGGCCCGCCATCCTGCCCGTCGTAAACAAGTCTTCGGCATATGCGGCGCCGAACGCCTGAACTTTTGCAAAATG
Source organism: Bacillus sp. A1 (assembly GCF_042296235.1). Lineage (NCBI taxonomy): Bacteria > Bacillati > Bacillota > Bacilli > Caryophanales > Bacillaceae > Bacillus > Bacillus sp. A1. The sequence goes on along the minus strand of NZ_CP141181.1, from coordinate 1,183,296 downwards.
CGTCAAATAGTAGGAATCTTGCAGCACGTAATAGCTGAAACGGTCTATCGGCAGGCTTCCGTCACCGATTCCCGTTACAAACGGATGAACAAAACTTCCGTCCCACCATTCGGTTGCCGCCTGTCTGCATTCTTCAGAAAATGTCATCATGTCTTCCCCCCTGATAAAATAAAAAAACCACTTTCCCGCATCGGAAAAGTGGTTTGGAATTTAAATGGATAAAAGGAACCCCAAAAAAATACCGCTCCACTTCCCTACGCAGGTCTGAACCTGTTCAAGTTATGAGGGTCTAAAAGTCTCACTTTTATCTCAGCCCTTTTGAAGGACACCCCTAGTGGTCATACGATTAATGATTTATTTGTTATGCCTTCTATATTATCACGAATTGGAATTTGGTCAAGCTTCAAGGACTTTTCTCAGTTCTGACACGTAGTTGCGCGAGCCCGTGACGATGAGACGGTCTCCTGTTTTCAGCCGCGTGTCTCCGTGCGGAACGATGCTGTCCACACCTCTGAAAATCCGGACGAAAATCACATCGCCCATCAGCGGAAATTCCCGCAGAATGATGCCGTTATACGCCGGGTTTTCCAGATTGATCTGATATAACGAAGACTCCTCATTCGTCAGGAGGCTCATCACGCCCGGCGCCTCAATTAACGCGCGCAGCAGCGTTTTTGTAGACAGAAGGATAGAAAAAATACTGATGCCCTCTTCTTTCAGTTTTGTTTCATGCTCAACCGAGCCGACGCTTGCGATGATACGCTCAGTCCCTTTCTCTTTCGCTAGTAAGGCGATTTCAGCGTTCACATCTTCATTTCCCGTCGCCACGACAAGAATATCCGTTTTAAAAATACCGTGCGACTCAAGCGTGCCGGGCTCGTAATCAGAAATCGTGTCAACCGAAAAAACGGATTCCGCAAGCGTTTCCCCGGCATTTTCCTGATACACATGGACGACCCGTACTTCATATTCCTCCTCTGGCAATTCCAGCGTAACCGGGAGCGTCATTTGGTTGGCGCCGATAAATGTGATGCGCTTTTTTTCCTGCGGCGCGCTTTGCCGTTTGAATAATTTCTTAAAGCCGATCGGCGTGATGATGCTGGCAATAACCGCAACTAAAGTCAGCGCGCCGGACATATTGGCGCTGATAATGTGGAGCCTTTCTCCGATCGTAGCCGCCGCGATAACAAGCGACAGCGTGGACGTCAGCAAAAAGCCCGAAGCAAACACGGTTCTTTTGTCATACCATTTCTTTAAGTAAAACACCGGGAACATTTTGCTGATAAACAGCGCAAGCAGAAGCAGCGGAATCATCGTTAATGTTTTCGGATCTTGGAAAAGCGTCCAAATGTCCAATTTCACCCCGACCATGACGAAAAAGATCGGAATTAAAAACCCGTATCCGAATGAATCCAGCTGTTCCACCATTTCTTTATTCGGAGACAGAAGCGATACCAGAACGCCTGCCAAAAACGCGCCGAGAATATTTTCCGCCCCGAGAGATTCCGATAAAGCGACAAGCACGATAATCAGTGTGAAAATGGCCCGCGTGCCGATCTGCACGGTGCCTTTAGACATCGACTGCACAAATGAACGGTGTTTAAAGATCCTGCCGAAGAAATACAGCACGACCCCCGCGGCAAAAAGAATCAACAGAAGCCACATATTTCCGCTGTCTTCTCCGTAAAGAGAAGAGAAAAAAGCGAGCAGAATCATCGTAGCCAAGTCCGCGATAACGGCGACAAGCAGGATAATCTGGCCGATATTGGAGTTCATGATCCGTTCTTCCTTTAAAGTCGGGACCACTACACCGAGTGATATCGTCGAAATAATAAGCGTCATTAAAAATGCGTTTTGTATAAAACCGGCTAATACAAAGGCATAGGACAGCAGCAATGATAAAATAAAGATGCCGAAAAAGATAATCAGTGCGGCAGAAAACGTGTTGGGCGCTTCCTTGCCATTCGGAAGGAATTGTTTTTTCTTCCCTTTCTCAAATGAAGAAAAATCAATTTCCAAGCCGCTTAAAAACATTAAAAAGATAAAGCCGAGAACAGACAGCGTCTCCAGCCACGTGTCTCCCTGAACGACAAGATTCAGGCCGCTTTTTCCGATAATAAGCCCCATGATGATCTCCGCGACGACGACGGGGATGCTGAGCTTAAACCGATGTAAAAGGAGCGGCGTCAAAAAAGCGACGATCAGAACGACGACTAAAGATGCGACTGATGTGTGTTCCATTCGTAAATACCTCCTTAAAACAAGGGTTATAAAAGCCCGCTTTAAGCGGGCGAAACCTTACTTTTTTTTAAAAACATAACGCATATTCTAACAAGGCTGACCGCGAAAAAAAAGTGATAAGGCTTTATTTCTTTAATTCTTTTTTAATTTGTGCAAAAACAGCGTAATTAGGTATAGGAATTAGCCCCATAATAAATAAAAAACCGTTAATAAGGAGGCTGACACGAATGGCTTATGACATCATCAGCGATATACACGGATGTTATGACGAAATGATCGCGTTAATGCAAAAGCTCGGATATGAAGTGAAAGACGGAACGCCCGTTCATTCTGAAGGCAGGACGCTTGTCTTTGCGGGGGATTTAACGGACAGAGGCCCAAAATCCGTAGAAGTGATGCGCTTTGTGGCAAAAGCATATGAAAAAGGAGCCGTCCGTTATGTCCCGGGAAATCATTGCAACAAACTGTATCGTTACTTAAAAGGAAACCCCGTAAAAGTGATGCACGGACTGGAAACGACGGCAGCCGAACTGAAAGAGCTGTCTCCCGCCGACAGAATGGAAGTCTCCAGACAATTCATCCGATTATATGAGTCAGCGCCGCTTTATGACATTTTACATAATGGCGATCTCGTTGTCGCCCACGCCGGCATAAAAGCTGACGATATCGGTAAATACTCGCGTAAGGTAAAAGAATTTGTTCTGTACGGCGATATCACGGGTGAAACGTATCCCGACGGCAGACCCGTCAGAAGAGACTGGGCCGCCGCTTATGAAGGCAAGGCATGGATTGTTTACGGCCATACCCCGGTAAAACGCCCCCGGATCGTCAACCGTACGATCAACATTGATACAGGCTGCGTCTTCGGCAATCAGCTGACAGGCTTTCGCTTTCCGGAGCATGAAACCGTCTCTGTGGAAAGCTCAATGCCCTATGAGGCTTCACGATTTCGCGAAGATCACGGCAGGCAGGCATGAAAAAAAGCTCGAAACCGGCAAACGGTTCGGGCTTTACATGTGTTCAATTAATGTTTTCATATCGTCAGGCACCGGGGCGTGAAAAACGAGCGTTTCTCCGGTCATGGGGTGTACGAATGAAAGCCGCTCACTGTGAAGAGCCTGCCGCGCAATTCCCTCATTTTTTCCGCCGTACAGTGTATCACCCACTAACGGATGGCCGAGGTAGCTCATGTGCACCCGGATTTGATGCGTCCGCCCCGTTTCCAGCCGCAGGGCTGCAAGCGTAAACGCATGTCCCGCTTTTTCCGTTTGAAAATGCGTCACCGCTCGTTGTCCCTCCGGCGTTACCATCCGCTCAATAATACTGTCGTGTTTTCTTCCGATGGGCGCGTCCACCGTTCCTTCCTTCTGCGGCATGATGCCGTGTACGACAGCGAGATACCGCCTGCTGACAAGCCCCTTCTTCTGCGCTGCTGACAAAAGAGAATGGGAAAGCCGATGTTTGGCGATCAGCATCGCCCCCGATGTATCCCTGTCAAGGCGGGTGACAAGATGAACCGTTGATGGCACGCCGCTTTTCCGGTAGTGGCTGATCACTCCGTTAGCGATGCTTCCCGACGGATGTTCTCTTGATGGAATTGAGGAGACATACGGCTGTTTATTGACCACAAGCACATGGTCATCTTCATAAAGAATATCAAGCGGAACCGGCTCAGGCAAAAGCGTTTCACTCACATGCTCCTTCGGAAATTCAATCTTAAGCACGTCTCCGTCCGCTAACACGGTGCGGACGGTTACATGCTCTCCGTTCACAAGCAGGTCTCCCCCGCCGAATTTAATGTCAGCGAGTAGCCGCTTTGAAATGCCGAGCTGCGCCGTATATTCTTTTACCGTCATGCCGGCTTCCCGGGCAGTCATGTTCTTTTGGATAAAAAAGTTGTCCAATCCGTTTCCTCTTTCTATTCGCCTTTTCCGATAAAGGAGTCCTGCACCCTTTTCCAAAACGGAAAAGGGCGGAATCTTGCAAATCTGACTTTTTCATTTGCCACACGGCATAGAATGGACTTGACATCCTTATGCAGCAAGGTTAAATGATCAATCGTGACTTGAAAGTCGACGTCGTTTCTCGGTTTGATGACACAGTTATGATGATCGGGAAGCAAAAGCGGCGAACCGACAGTCCTGAACACTCTGTTGTTGATGGATGCCATTTCCGCAAGCTGAATCGCCCTGATGGAAGGGTGGATGATCGCGCCGCCTAACGCCTTATTATAAGCCGTGCTTCCGGAAGGCGTGGACAGACATAAACCGTCTCCCCTGAACGTTTCAAACAGCTGGCCTTTAATTTCCACGTCAGCGACGAGACTGCCTTCTATGCTTTTGATCGTACATTCGTTCAAAGCCAGATACCGCTCCTCACGCTCTTCATCATGATAAGTGACAATCACCTCAAGAAGGGGATACTCCACGGTATGATACGGCGTTTTGGCGATGGCCAGAACGAGCTTTTCTATCTCCTGCGGAACCCAATCGGCATAAAAACCCAAATGCCCCGTGTGAACTCCGACAAACGCCGTTTTATCGAGACGGTCGCTGTACCTGTGAAATGCGTAAAGAAGCGTTCCGTCACCGCCGACGGAAATAACGATTTCCGGCTCTTTTTCATCCAAGGTCATATCAAAATCGAGTAAATACGCCTGTATTTTGCTTTTCAGTGTATCTGAAACCTCGTCTCCTTTTGAAGAAACGGCAAATTTCATGCCATTCCCCTCCTTTCCTACTGGCGGTCTCCCGCTTTTTTCTTTCGCGAGAACGCGGCTTGGGCTTCCTGGATTTCTCCGCGGATTTCTGACATTTCTTCATCGAGCCGGGATGCGGCTTCTGAGGCCCGCTGCAGCCTCAGCTTTACTTTTTCGGGAATGTTCCCGCTGTATTTGTAATTCAGTGAATGCTCAATGGTTGCCCAAAAGTTCATGGCAAGCGTCCGAATCTGTATTTCCACAAGAACGTGCTTTTCACCGGACGTTGTTTGTAAAGGATATAAAACGACAAGGTGGTAAGACCGATATCCGCTTTCCTTATGCTCTGCTATGTAATCCCGCTTATCGACAACGGTAAAATCTTTTCTGGCAAACAGCATATTTTTGACGATCTGGATATCATCGACAAATTGGCACATAATACGCAGCCCCGCGATATCCTGCATCGTTTCAATCTGATGAAGCGGTATGCTTTTTCGTCTCGCTTTTTCAAGTATGCTCGCCACCGGCTTCACGCGGCCTGTCACAAACTCAATCGGTGAGTGGTCATCTTCATACTCATAAAGGGTTCTGACGCCTTTCAGCTTCACCTTTAATTCTTCAACAGCCTGGCGGTATGGCGCTAGAAATTGCTCCCATTGTTTGTCATCCATCGTACATCCCCCAATTCCGAACCTGTTCTAAAGAAATACGTTTTTCACTTTTTCTTCCATATCTCCGTAGTTTGCATTATCTTTAATATTTTCAAGAAGATAATCGAGTTCTTCATGCAGCCCTGAAAGTTCAACCGTTTTTCCGCCGGCCTCAAGGACCGCCGGCTTTCTTTGGTCTAAGGCTTCTTTCAGATCCGGCCAGATATGTTCTTTTATAATGACATATTCAAAAGAGTCAGCTGATTCAAGTATGTATACAAAAGCAAAGTGATCGGAATCAACAAGCATTTGACCTGAGGCTTTGCGTTCCGCTCCGCTTAAGTCCTCTCCGCACTTCAAGCGGAGCGCGTCTTCTGTTAATGATGCATTTTGGATTTCAATTCTCTTTTGCATAATGTTCTCCTTTTTTAACAAAGTACAGCATTTATTTTATCATATCAAGGTCGATATTGATAAACGTAACCTCTAAAGAGATAATGGGAATTATACAAATTTTCGTCCTGAAAGGAAGACTGTCATGACCCAAGAAATAGAAATTGAATTCAAAAACCTGCTGACAAAATCAGAATTTCTGAAGCTGAGTGAAGCACTCTGCATGAAAGAACATGATTTTAAACAGCAGGTCAATCATTATTTCGACACGAAAGATTTTTCCCTGAAACAAAAAAAATCAGCACTCCGCATCCGAGAAAAAGACGGCGCGTTCGTTCTGACGTTAAAAGAGCCTGCCGCGGTCGGTCTGCTGGAAACCCATCAAGAGCTTGCGGCACCTGATCTTGACGTCTTCAAGATTCCGGAAGGCCCCGTCAAACGTCAGCTGGAAGGTCTCGGAATCAACTCAGAACACATTTGCTATTTCGGAACGCTGTCGACCGCACGCGCGGAAAAAGAATCAGAAAAAGGCTTAATCATTTTAGATCACAGCCGATATTTAGAGAAAGAAGACTTTGAATTGGAATTCGAAGCTGCTGACTGGGATGAAGGAAAACGGGGGTTTGAACAATTGCTCAAGCAATTCGGCATCCCAGAGCGGATCACGAAAAATAAAATCCAGCGTTTTTATGAACAGAAACAAAAAAAGGTGGAATGACACAGTGAATATAACGAATTGGGCGGCCCTTCTCCAGCTGCAATCAATGGCGCTGCAATCAATCTCTCATACAAGCACGGCTTCAGGCGGACAATCTTCAGAAAGCCCGCTTGCCAATTTCAGCGCGCTGCTCAGCCAGTATACGGACACAGCCGTCCGGCAGCAGCCGGAATCAGGAATTTTAAACGGCGTGCGGACCGCTCACGCTTCTTATTCACCGAGAATTCCCGTTTCATCCGGTTACGCGGCAGCTTCACAGACCGCTTCCCCAAGCATAAAGTCTGCGAATGCGGCTTCTGACATCAGCACCGGAAACTTTTCAATAGACAGCGCCATTCAGAAAGCGGCCGAAAAATACGGAGTGGACGAAAAGCTGATCCGCGCGGTTATTAAACAGGAATCAGGCTTTAATCCGAAAGCGGTCAGCGGTGCGGGGGCAATGGGACTGATGCAGCTCATGCCTTCCACGGCAGAATCACTCGGGGTGTCAAACCCGCTTGATCCCGTCCAGAACGCTGAGGGCGGCACGAAGTACTTAAAGCAGATGCTCACGAAATACGACGGAAATGTATCTCTCGCGTTAGCCGCCTACAACGCAGGCCCCGGCAACGTAGATCGGTACGGAGGCATTCCGCCGTTTAAGGAAACACAGCAATATGTCAAAAACATAACCAAACAGTATTACGCGTAAACCAGAGAGGCTTCCTTCGCCCTCTGGTTTTTTTGCGGAGTGAAATCTTACACATGAATGAAGGCGATGTGATATGATATGAAATACAAGCGCCTGACAGAAAGGCACTTTGTTTGTAGAAATAAAATGTTATTGCTAAAATATACAGTAACTGAAGATAGTAAAACTGAAAGATAAATTCGCAATGGGAATTATGATTCCTATTAGCCATATAAAGGAGTAGTCAACATGGGACAATCGTTTAACGCACCATATGAAGCGATTGGAGAGGAACTTCTATCGCAACTTGTTGATACTTTTTATGAGCGTGTCTCGTCTCATCCCTTGCTGAAGCCGATATTTCCAAGTGATTTGACTGAAACGGCCAGAAAACAAAAGCAATTTTTAACCCAGTATTTGGGCGGACCTCCTCTTTATACTGAAGAGCACGGACATCCCATGCTCAAGGCAAGGCATCTCCCCTTTCCGATTACGGACGAGAGGGCTGATGCGTGGCTAAGCTGTATGAGCAAAGCGATGGATGATGTCGGGCTGGAGGGCGATATTCGTGAATTTCTGTACGGGCGTCTGGAACTGACGGCCAGGCATATGGTAAACCAGTCAGAAGCGGAGGATCGATCATATTGACGAATTATCAGCATGAGCAATACTTCGCCCATTGCCACGGACATCCAAAAAAACCGCTCGAAATTTACATGTTTGTCGACCCTTTATGTCCTGAATGCTGGTCGCTGGAGCCCGCCATAAAAAAATTAAAAATCAAATACGGACGTTTTTTTACGCTGCGGATCATTGTTTCCGCGAGCATTACATCGCTGAATAAGCAAAAGCGGAAAAAACACCTTCTTGCCGAAGCTTGGGAAAAAATTGCGAACCGTTCCGGGATGCCCTGTGACGGAAGCCTTTGGCTTGAGCAGGATCAGCCTCTTTCATCGCCCTACCTTGCCGCACTCGCTTTAAAAGCGGCTGAACTGCAGGGAAGAAAAGCGGGCATTCTGTTTCTCCGCAGCATGCAGGAAAGCCTGTTTGTTTCCAAGCAGAATATTACAGATGAAGACGTTCTTTTAGAAATTGCCGAAAAGACGAAATTGGATGTTGAAGAATTCAAGCGCGACCTCCATTCGCAAAGCGCGGTAAAAGCGCTTCAGTGCGATATGAAAATCGCGGCGGAAATGGACGTCACCGTCAACCCGACATTGACGTTCTTTAACAGCCTGCATGATGATGAAGGGCTGAAGGTCCCCGGCAACTATTCTTATGACGTATACGAAGAGATCTTATTCGAAATGCTCGGGGATGAACCGAAGCCTTCTGAAACGCCGCCTTTGGAATGTTTCATTGAATATTTCCGGTTTGTCGCATCGAAAGAAATCGCACTCGTTTATGATTTGAGTCTAGAAGAAGTTGAAAAAGAAATGAAAAAACTGGCATTCGCCAAAAAGGTCGCCAGAGTGGAAGCAAAGCACGGTCTGTTTTGGAAATCTCTGGCCGGCACCCAGGAGGATGTCACCTGTTGTGATCATTAAAAAAAGCTGATTCCTTACGGAGCCGGCTTTTTTTGTGCAAATAAAGAAACCGCGCCGGGATAAGCGCGGTTTCATATGTCTTAACGACAACAAAGGGGATGGGAGAAATTTTTCACGGTCAAACAAAGGGGTAATGTTTGTTTGTGATCAATTTCACATCCTTATCATATCAAATCTTGTCGAGTTTTGACAAGCCATAAGATTAATGTTCATATTTTTGTCACAAAACATAACTGACTGCTTGTTTTCATAGAATATATCAATGAAAAACAAGGAGGGAAATCAATGCTCCGCACCGTATTGATCATCGGAATGATTGTGTTTTTCTTCTTTTTAAACCTGCTGGCCATGATGCACATGCTGCCGATTTACATTACATCTCCCCTGCTGTTTCTGTCCATATTGTTTGCCTTGTACCGGCTGAACCATAGAAAAACGTTTAAAGGGTTTTAGGAAAAGCCTGCGCAACTTATGCACAGGCTTTTTTGAATTACGAAGGGTTCACTTTCGAAAGAAGCTCTTCCATTTCGTTCAGCTTCTCTTCAAACATTTTGCAGGCCGCCTCGATCGGTTCAGGCGATGTCATATCGACTCCCGCTTTTTTCAGTATGTCGATCGGATATTCCGAGCTTCCCGCTTTTAAGAATTCGGTATAGCGCTCCACCGCAGGCTTGCCTTCTTTTAAGATCTGGCTGCTCAGCGCTTGGGCCGCACTGTAGCCTGTCGCATATTGATACACATAATAATTGTAATAGAAATGCGGAATTCTTGACCATTCCAGACTGATTTCTTTATCAATCACCATGTTGTCACCGAAATACTTTTTATTCAGATCATAATAAAGTTCGTTCAGCAGTTCAGGCGTCAGCGGCTCGCCTTCCTGCGCTTTCGTATGAATCAGATGCTCAAATTCAGCGAACATCGTCTGTCTGAACACTGTGCCTCTGAATCCTTCAAGCATGTGGTTGAGCAGGTACAGACGCTGTTTTTCATCCTTTAAGCTGTTCAGCATATATTCACCGAGCAGCGCTTCATTAGTCGTTGAAGCGACTTCAGCGACAAAAATGCTGTAGTTACCGTACGGATACGGCTGATATTTTCTCGTATAGTAGCTGTGCACGGAATGGCCGAACTCGTGAACGAGCGTAAACAGATTATTGACATTATCATGCCAGTTCATCAAGATGTACGGATTCGTGCCGTATGTACCGGACGAATAAGCACCGCTGCGTTTTCCTTTGTTTTCGTATACATCGACCCAGCGGTTTTCAAGTCCTTCTTTTAAAATAGACGCGTATTCCTCGCCCAGCGGAGCAAGTCCTTTGAGCATATAATCTTTCGCTTCCTCATATGTGACCTTCATTCCCGAATCTTTTACGAGCGGTGTGTACAGGTCATAAATATGGACTTCATCAAGGCCGAGCACCTTTTTCCGCAGGTCAATGTAACGGTGTAATAACGGAAGATGTTTATTTATCGTTTTAATAAGGTTATCGTAAACTTCTTCAGGGATGCTGTTATTGGATAAAGCCGCTTCCCGTGCTGATTTATATTTTTTCACACGGGCGTAAAAATTATCTTTTTTCACAGTGCCGCTGAGTGTAGTCGCCATCGTGTTTTTATACTGTCCGTATGTTTTATATACAGCTTCAAATGCGTTTTTGCGGACTTCACGATTGCTGCTTTCCAGAAAATTAATAAAGTTGCCGTGTGTGATTTGAGTTTCCTTGCCGTTTTCATCTTTAATCGACGGAAATGTAATATCGGCGTTATTTAAAACGCTGAATGTATTGGAAGGCGACGACAGCGCTTCTGAGGCTTCCGCAAGCAGGGCCTCTTCTTGTTCGCTCAGCACGTGCGGGCGCTGTTTTGTAATTTCTTCAATTGCATGGGAGTAAAGCTTAAGCTCTTCTTTTTCCAGAATGAACTGGTGCAGCTTGTCCTCCTGAATCGCCAGAATTTCCGGTTCAATGTAAGCAGTCGCGCTTGCAGCCTGAGAATACAGGCTTGCGGCTTTGTCGTTCAGCCCTTGGTAGAAAGAATTTCCCGTATCCTGGTCTGAGCGCATATGCGCGTATGCATAAAGTTTCCCAAGGCGGTTCGTCACTTCATCCTGTGCCGTAAGCGCCGCGTATAAATTATCAGCCGAATGAGCAAGTGTGCCTTTAAAAGAAGATAAATTCGGGATTAATTCTTTAACTGCTTGAAATTCTTTATTCCAAGCCTCATCACTAGGAAAAATATCCTCTAGTCTCCATGTATGCTCTGCCTTTACTTCACTTCTGTCAGGCAGCTGTGCTGCTTTATTTTCCTTAGTCATGGTGATCCCCCTCGTTTTCTTTACTTCAAGCCAATTGAAAAAACGATTGTTTCTCCAAAAACTTGTGTTGTGATTATCTTCCGGCTTTTCACTGCCTTTTGTCAAATCATATGCGGTATATAAGACCGAGCATACCAATAATACAGTGAAAAAACGAAAACAAAATGCTTGTACGCCCCTCACATTCGCCACCACCTTGACGTTAGGGTGAACGAAATGAAGCATTCTCATTCCCCAAAAAAGAGCAGATCCCGCCGGCGCAGCTCTTCTGCCGTTTGAGGGCGCTTCCATTGAGATGAGGGCATATATACTTCATTCTCAATTTCCCTTAAAAAATCCTGCAAGCATAAGAAATCAGCATATTGTTTTACCGCCATTCCGATAAGGCTATCTTGTGAACCATACCTCATCCGGATCTCCTTACGCCTGATTTTTTGCCGTAAATCATGAACCATGCCGGATAATCGGATTGACGCGCCTTTTTTAGAAAGTTCCGCAATCCGTAAGTATAAATGGCCCTGCCACACAAAAACGGGACTTGCAAAAACAAAGCCCGCTGAAACGGGAATAAACACTTCAGATGGGAGAAATGGAAATGCAACCTGATGTCTTTCGTAAAAAAGACGCCGGATAAGACCGGCATCTTCAGATAAAAACCGCTCGCTTTTGTTGCGGAAGCCGGCTACGGCACGTCCCCACGAGGGAAGTCTGACGCTGTGCCGCCCTTCCGGATGACAAATGTCTTTCAGGTTTGCTTTGTGAAGAGGGATTGCGGTTAAGCCGGCATAAGAATAGCCGGTGTAAAACGGAGTGATGGAATGCAGCCTGTAAAAGGAGCGGGCGTCGGGGCAGTAAAACAGTAAGGAGGAAAATGAATGGACTTCAAAGAACTGCCAGTGAAAAGCAGAAAGCCGGAAAAATTGCGCGGCCATCCGTTTTAACCGTTTTGCCCCGATGATCCAGACCGGCCGGTAACCGGCATTTTTCAGGCCTGCCGTCCGGCTCTTTAAAGAGTCCGCCGAAAGGTTCGCACATTGAAATTCAAAAGCCAGCCTCTCTTCTCCGCTTACTGCCGTCAAGTCAGGCCGCTGTCCAGCGGAAGTCAGATACGGTTCCAGGCTGACACTGCACCCTTGTGTCTTTAGCCAGAGAAAAAGCTGCCTTTTTCCTTCCAGATGGTATTCGCTTTCGGGTTCGGATTCCCCCGGACACAGCCTGCTTTTTTTATGAGCGAAGTGCGGCAGTTTCTCCCGTCCCAGTTTGATATCAAGCTCACTTTTGCAAACAGGGCAGAACCAGCTTTTCTTTCTCAGCTCCGCCGCTTTTTCCTTTGAATAGCTTCCGGCCAGCTGAATGAGCCGTCCGTCGGCAGTCACAGCACTGAACATGTTGCATCTTCTCCTTTCCTGAATCTTGTTGTATTCAGCAGGAAGAAGGCATAATCCTGTTTGCGGATGAGAGCCCGTTATACGGTTTTCAGCCGTTCATCGTGTCATTCAGAACAAAAAAAACCGATTTCTGCTGAGAGAAATCGGTTTGTTATGATGCAAAGTGTTTTTTTATTGTATATAACGCATGATCAGCGATCACCAATTTGCCGTATTCTTCAAGACGGTGAATGCTGACTGATGATTCGTGCGCGTACTCCAACAGGATGCTTAGCTGATTTTCAACCTCTTCATCAGTTTGCTCATAAAAATCTGCATATAAATAATATCGGTCTTCAAACGAATACAGGGTCGTTTTGATTCCGTTAAGATTCAATTTTGATAGCGAGATGAGATCCTCAAAATCATCGAACCGCAAAGTGAACTGAAGCTTTTGCTCCTTATCTTCCCGGCTCTCGGCCTGCTCTTCTTTCTGGAAATCATCAAGTAAAGCATCGAGATTTTCATCTGCCGGCTCTTGTTTTTTATCTTCCGGGATCGGCAGTTCGAGTTTTTGTCCGTCCTTGGAAAGCTGGGCTTTTGTTACGATTATTTCCAGTCCTTTGTCCAATGCCTGAACCTGAATCCAAAGAGGACCCTCGACAGCGAATTCTTCTTCATCATGCACTTCATCCATGACTTCCCAGAACAGTTCTTCACTGCGCTCGCGATTGTACCAGATTTCTTCTCTGTCAAAACCGCGATCTTCAATATCACCATAAGACATATAAAATTTTACAGTATGCTCATTAATTCTTTCTATTTCCATTTTGCCAACCTTCCCTTCTTTATAAGATGTTGAAGGGACATCTAAGCTCCCGATGAATAGTACTTTACTACACTTTACCCATTCCGTCCACATCTTAACCTTATAGAGGACAGCGCAAATTCTTTATATTTCTATTTTATGATAAAACAGTTATAAAAGAAATAAAAAAGCATTTTCACACCGAAAAACAGGCTTTCTCCCGGTTCCCATCATAAATAGCGCACTGCTTCATATATTAGCTGTACAAGCAATCGATCTATAAGCGAGGTGTTACCATGCCGCACGATTACCTGCTGTCCCTTCTGCTTATTATCGGGATTGACCTTATTCTCGGCGGTGACAATGCCGTCGTCATCGCGATGGCCAGCCGGAATCTGGCTCATAAACAAAGACAGCAAGCGATCATCTTCGGAACGTTTATCGCAGTCGTCTTGAGAATCGTTCTGACGAGCGCTGCGGTCTATTTATTGAATGTTCCTTTTTTACAATGCGCAGGCGGGGTATTTTTATTGTATCTCGGCTATCAGCTTCTGATTGAGAAGAAAGATGCGCAGCATGTGAAAAGCAGTTCTTCTCTTTGGAAAGCCATCCGCACAATCGTTCTGGCTGATATCTTTATGTCGCTTGACAATGTCATCGCAGTAGCCGGCGCTTCTCACGGTGAGCTGACACTTGTAGTGATCGGTCTCTTCATCTCGGTGCCGATTATCATTTGGGGCAGCAAGCTCGTTCATGCCGCCATGGACAAAATGCCTTTATTGATGTACGCCGGGAGCGGTCTTCTCGCATTTACCGGCGGTGAAATGATTGCCGGAGACAGCAAGCTGTCATTTTTCATGGCAGAACACGGCATTATACAAATGATGCTGCCGATTTTGACCGTCGTATTTGTTATCCTCGCCAGTATGATTTACCAGCAGACTGAAAAATAAAAAAAGCCCAAACCGCGATGGCTTTGGGCTTTTTCCATGCTTATCATAAGCTTATATCAGTTGGCAAGACGCTGTGCTTCTCTTAATTGGAAAGAACGCACTTTTCTTGGCAGGAATCGTCTGATTTCATCTTCGTTATAGCCGACTTGCAGACGTTTTTCATCAATGATGATCGGACGGCGGAGCAGTCCCGGATGCTCATTGATCAAAGTATATAAGTCTTGAAGCGGCATAGATTCAACATTTACGTTCAGTTTCTGGAATACTTTAGAACGGGTAGAGATAATTTCATCCGTACCGTCTTCAGTCATACGCAGAATCTGCTTGATCTCATCAATTGATAACGGCTCGGAGAAAATGTTTCTCTCTACAAACGGAATCTCGTGCTCTTCAAGCCAAGCTCTTGCTTTTCTGCATGACGTACAGCTAGGTGATGTGTATAATGTAACCATTAATCTTCACTCCTCTAATTAGTAGGATGAACATGTTTGTATTCTCAAATTGAAATGACTTTAAAAAAGGAATCTTTATAGGTATTATACTATAAAAAAGTAAGTGTGAACAGTCTCCTGAGAAAAAAATGTGTCAATCCGGCAAATTTACGGCTGGCGGATTTTTCCCCATTCTCAATTAGCTCAGCTGATCGAAAATGTTTTTTCGTTTTTTCTCATCAATGACTTTGAGAACTTCATCCGTTTTTTCGTATGATTCTCCGTACCATTTTTCATCTTTATAAGTGTGAATGTTTTCATATGTCTGTTTCATCGCTTCAAACATTTCTTCTTCTGATTCCGTCTTAGGTGACCAGTACAGAATCTCCATTTTGTTCACTTCATTCGTAGCCAATGACCGGCGCCGATACCCGATTGACTGCGCGTGTTTGAAATGCTCTCTTTGATAAAAACGCAAGCGTTTCTGTGTATCCGTGTCATCCTCGTCAACAGGCTCCACCTCAAGCAGAATCGGCTTGTTTTTCTTTTTCAGCCTGCCGATCAGCTTGCTTCCGAGGCCTTGTCCTCTGGATTTCTTTGACACAAACAGGTAATCAATAAAGATGAAAGAGTCAAATTCCGCATACATCAGCACGTGGTACTGCCCCTCTTCTTTATGATAAACATCGCTTTGCTCCTTTAACAGAGCTTCCATATGCGCTTTTGATTTCATTTCTTCAATCGGAAAATATTCACTCAGCTTTTCGTACCAGTTCATTCATTTGCTCCTTATGGGTTCGTTGTCTTCACACTTTTAGATATACCCCATTTCCGATTGTTTAAACAATCTTACATCTATTAAGACGTGTGATCCTTTAACATGGTTTCAATTTTTTTAAAATGGTGTGTAATCGACGTTTTTGGTATAGCGGTTTGCCGCGTCCCACAATAAAAATTCGTCAATTCCTTCATCATGCAGCGCTTTAACCTGGTCTTCCACCTGGCGTTTTCCGTACTTTTGATAATTTCCGCTGCCGAGATATGATGCCGTGAAGTCCTGAAGCCACGGACGCGATACAGGCGGGTGTTTCAGCTTAGACAGTTTTTTATTTTCCACCTTCGCGTATTCTTTGACGACATTGTAAGGCTCAAGATCCGGCTTATCAATGCCGAAATAGCTTGTCCAATGGCTCGGATAAATCATGGATGAAATGACATCGACCTGTTCTGAAATCTTGCTGAAATTCTGGCCGATCCCCGGCGCTTCCGGCAGCGTGGCAGAATAGCCGAAAATATCAACCGACACATCCGCGCCGTACGGCTTGAGTTTTTTCTTCGCATAACCGACAAAATCGGTGACGGCGTGAACGCGTTTTTGCACATTGCTGTCTGCTGTTTTCCCGTAATCGCCGTGTCCGTATGTCAGTTCGTCATCACGTTTTTCAAATCCTTCAGGAAAACGGACATAATCAAACTGAATTTCTTGAAAACCCATCTTTACGGCTTGTTTTGCAATCTTTACATTGTAATCCCATACTTCTTTCATAAACGGATTGACGAACGATTCGCCGCGGCCGTTTTTCCAGACACTTCCGTTTTTTTCTTTAAAAGACCACTCCGGCTTTTCGTTCGCGAGTTCGCTGTCTTTAAATACGACAATACGCGCGATCGGATAGATCTTTTTTTCCTCCAGCTTTTTCATCATCTTTTTTGGATCTTTGATGTACGGCTTGGCGATTTTGGCATACTCAGAATGGCCGTCCGGCTTAAAGGTGAGGTTTCCGTTGTCGTCCTTGACATCAATCACCATTGTATTGAGCTCCGTTTTGTCCACAAAGTCTGTCAGCTCCCCGAATTTGCTTCCTCCCGCCGAATGCCCTGTGACGTAAATGCCCCGCACCTTATCAGGATGTGTAAAATGCAGCCCTGACGGATAAGCGAACCGTGCATTTGATTTCGGCAGTTCTTTTTCAGCCAGCGCTATTTTTACAAGCGGCTGCTCCTCTTTCGCAGCGCCGTGGGCCGGATAAGCGGCTGCACTGATAAACAGTCCCGCACAAATGGCGCACAAAATGGTTTTCATACTGATCTCCCCCTTTTTTTCCATTATAGAAAAACGGGAGCAGGCTTAATAAACTTGAATGTGCGCAAAAAAATCCTCCAAGACTGAGTCTTGGAGGAAGATAGGTTTATAGATAGGTTTTAAATTCAGCTTCTGTGCACATGACAAAATGTCCCGGTTTCACTTCTCTGAATTCCATTTTTTCTCCTTCTTGGAGCTGATGAACTGCCGGATCGTATTTCTTTCGCATGCGATTTCTTTCATAGTCCGGATCAGGGAGCGGGATAGCGGACAGCAATGATTTCGTATATGGGTGAAGCGGGTTTTCGTAAAGCTCATCCGCCGGCGCAAGCTCCACCAATTTTCCGAAATACATGACGCCAATGCGGTCGCTGATGTATTTGACCATTGATAAATCATGGGCGATAAACAGGTAAGTGAGCCCTTTTTCTTTCTGCAATTCTTTCATTAAATTGACGACTTGCGCCTGAATGGAGACGTCAAGCGCCGAAATCGGTTCGTCCGCGATGATAAACTCCGGATCAACCGCCAGCGCTCTGGCGATTCCGATACGCTGGCGCTGTCCGCCCGAAAATTCATGCGGGTAGCGGTTGGCGTGCTCTTTATTTAAACCGACCGTTTCCAGCAGTTCGTGAACCCGCTGCATCCGCTCTTTTTTCGTTTTTGCCAGGCGGTGAATATCTATTCCCTCGGCAATAATGTCGGCGACTGTCATTCTCGGATTTAAAGATGCGTACGGATCCTGGAAAATCATCTGCATTTTCCGGTTAAATTCCAGCAGCTTCTTGCGGGATTTTTTCCCGTGGACATTTTCCCCGTTAAAGAGAACTTCCCCGCCGGTTGCCTCATATAGCCGGATAATGCTGCGGCCCGTCGTTGATTTACCGCAGCCCGATTCTCCGACAAGGCCGAGCGTTTCGCCTTTATAAATATCAAATGACAAATCATCTACGGCTTTTACCGTTCCTTTCTGCGTGAAAAAATGCTGTTTTAAATGTTTGATTTCGAGAAGTTTCTCAGTCATTTTTTTCACCTTCCTTCATTAAAACAGGATGCTGATACGTATTCGGAAGCTGACGGATTTTAGCCTTCACCGCTTCAGGGGGCTCGACCTTAGGCGCATCAGGATGCAGAAGCCACGATTTCACAAAATGCGTATCAGACACTTTATACATCGGCGGTTCCTGTTCAAAGTCAATTTTCATCGCATATGAGCTGCGGAGCGCAAATGCATCCCCTTTCGGAGGATTCGTCAGATCAGGCGGCGTGCCCGGGATGGCCGTCAGTTTTTCCTGATCGGTGCTGTCCAGGCTGGGCATTGAGGCAAGCAGCCCCCACGTATACGGATGGCGCGGATCATAAAAGATTTCATCCACCGTGCCCGATTCGACGACCTGACCTGCGTACATGACGGCGACCCGGTCGGCGACATTGGCGACAACGCCAAGATCATGCGTGATAAAAATGATAGACGTATCAATTTTCTTTTGCAGATCTTTCATCAGCTCAAGGATCTGTGCCTGAATCGTCACATCAAGCGCTGTTGTCGGTTCATCGGCAATTAACAGTTTCGGATTTGCCGCAAGCGCCATCGCGATGACGACACGCTGTCTCATCCCGCCTGAAAATTCATGGGGGAATTGGCCGATCCGTTTTTCGGGCATCGGAATCCCGACGAGATCAAGCAGCTCTATGGCGCGCTTTTTCGCCGCTTCACTTGAGATTTTTTCATGTTTGAAAAGCACTTCCGTAATTTGTTTGCCGACTCTCATCGTCGGGTTCAGGGAGGTCATCGGGTCTTGGAAAATCATTCCGATGTCCTTTCCTCTGATGGCCTGCATTTCTTTTTCAGACATCGGCACGATATCGCGTCCGTCAAAAAGAATCTGTCCTCTTTTAAAGTAGCCCGGCGGCATCGGAATCAGCTTCATAATCGCTTGGGAGGTCACACTTTTTCCGGAACCCGACTCCCCCACGATCGCCAGCGTCTCTCCTTTATTCAAATGGAAATTCACGCCGCGGATTGCCTGTACCTCTCCGCCGTATGTTTTAAATGAAATGGCTAAGTCTTTTACTTCTAGCAAACGTGTCACTCATATCACTCCTTATTTGCGTAACTTAGGATCCAGCGCGTCTCTTAACCCGTCGCCGACAACGTTAAAGCCGAACATCGCCAGGCAGATAAAGCCGGCAGGGAAGAACAGACGCCAAGGGTAATAGGTTAATGCAGGCAATCCGTCTGAGGCCATCGTTCCCCAGCTCGCAAGCGGCGCAGGTACGCCGAGGCCCAAATAACTTAAAAACGCTTCTGTAAAAATCGCCGTCGGAACCGTCAGTGTCATCGTTACGAGGATAGAGCCCATCGCGTTCGGGACGATATGCTTAAACAAAAGCCGGCCGGTTTTGGCGCCGAGTGTCTGTGAAGCAAGCACATACTCCTGATTCTTTAATTGCAGCACCTGTCCGCGGACGATTCTCGCCATATTGATCCAGCCCGTGATTGTCATGGCGACGATAATGGTGAGCAATCCTTTCGGCAGGACAACCATCAGCAAAATAACCATTAATAATGAAGGAACAGCCCACAGAATGTCGGCGATGCGCATCATCACTTCATCTGTGCGTCCGCCGCGGAATCCGGAAATGCTGCCCCAGATTACGCCGATTAATAAATCAAGCACGGCAGCTGCGACACCGATAAAGATGGAAATCCGCGCGCCCACCCATGTCCGGACGAATATATCCCTTCCAAGGTCATCCGTGCCGAACCAATGATCTTTCGACGGCGCTTTATCCGCATTTAATAGATTGGTAGTCGCATAATCATACCTTGAAAAGACAGGCGCAAAAATCGCCATCAGAATAATAAGAACGATCAGTACGAACCCGACCATCGCAAGCTTATTGCTGCGGAAGCGGAGCATGGCGTCTTTCCAGAGGGAAAGGCTTTTTTTATTTATTTTTTCGGCATCGCCGGCATTAGCTGAAGCTGGTTCAAACATGTTTTTAGGAATGTTCTGCATGGTCTAGGCTCCTTTCTTTGCTTTGGAAAGCTTGATTCTCGGATCGATTAATCCGTACAGCACGTCTACAATTAATACGCATAAAAGCAGGAGCACGCTGAAGAACACGGTAACTCCCATAATGACCGTATAATCACGGTTTGTAATGCTGTTTACAAAATGCGCGCCTAAACCGGGAATTCCGAAAATGGATTCAATGATGAAACTTCCCGTTAAAATGGATGCCGCCATCGGCCCCATATATGTCACGACCGGCAAAAGCGCGTTTCGAAGCGCATGGCGCACGGTGACTGACGGACGGGAAAGTCCTTTAGCTTTTGCAGTCCGTATGTAATCGCTGTTTAACACTTCAATCATGCTTGAACGGGAGAGTCTGGCAATGAACGCCATCGGCATGGAAGCGAGCGCAATAGAGGGCAGAAAGGTGTATGCCCAGGATTCCCACCCTGCGACCGGGAACAGTTCTAATTTAATTGAGAAAATATATTGCAAAATCGTCGCCAATATAAAGCTCGGAACTGAGATCCCAAAGATCGTTAAAATCGCAATGGTATAATCCTGCCATTTATTATGGTACAGGGCAGCAAGCACCCCGAAAAGCACACCGAACGCTAAAGCGAGGAGAATAGCTTCTGCACCGAGAGTGAATGAGACGGGGAAGCCTGAATTGATTAAATCATTAACACTTTGGCCTTTATATTTAAAAGAAGGTCCGAAGTCCCACATCGCCACAGATTTTAAGTAGCTGGCATATTGAACGAAAAGAGGCTTGTCCAGGCCATAGTGTTCGTTTAAGTTTGCCTCAATTTCAGGCGGCAGCTTTCTTTCGCCGGAAAATGGTCCGCCCGGCGCTGCCTGCATTAAGAAGAATGTGGCGGTCACAATCACAAACAATGTGATGATCATGTAAATGAATCGTTTACCGATATATTTCAGCAAGGTGAACACCTCCATGTTTTTTACAATTTTATACGTAATCAGTAAGAAAGGTATATGGGGACATCCTCCCCATATACCTTGGGTCTTTTGTTTTCAGAACCGTCTTTTATTCAAAAGAAGCGTTTCTGAAGTAAACTTCGCCTGTTCCGGTCAAGATTACATTTTTGAGGTTTTTATCCTGCACCCAAGGATCCGTATAGAAATAAACTGGCGCGACCGGCATTGCGTCAATAAAGATCTTTTCTGCTTTTTTCAGCTCTTCGATACGTTTATCCGGATCCGTTTCAAGCTGAGATTGGTTCAGCAGCTTTTTAAACTCAGGATCTTCCCATCCGGTATCATTGTTTCCGCCTTCTTTATCACGGAACAATTCAAGGAAGTTGATCGGATCGTTGAAATCGCCGAGCCAGCCCATACGCCCGATTTGGTAGTTCTGGCTGTGCAGCTTGTCGATGTAAACATTCCATTCGGAGTTATCAAGCTCAACTTTGACGCCTAAGTTCTTTTTCCACATTTCCTGTACGGCCTGCGCGATTTTCGCATGCGCGTCATCCGTATTGTAGGACAGTTTGATCGCCGGAAGGTCAGAGGCATTCTTGACGCCTAATTCCTTCAGTCCTTTATTTAAGAATTCTTTAGCTGATTTGACGTCATTGTCTTTGAAATAACCTTTTGTGTTATCCTTGAATCCCTTCATTGACGGCGGCACCGCAGCCATGGCCGGGATTTGTTCGCCCTGCGTTACATTTTTCACGATGGACGAGCGGTCGATCGCATAAGCAAGGGCTTTACGGATGTTGACATTGTTCAGCGGTTTCGCTTCTGTGTTGAATTTGTACCAATACACGCCTGCGATCGGTTCAACGTGAAGAGATCCGTCTTTTTTCAATGTCGGCAATGATTCAGTCGGAAGCTGGCCGAGCGGCATCCCTGCCCAGTCAAGCTCACCGGCCTGGAATTTTTTCAGTTCGGTGTTGTTATTGTTAATCATCACCATGTTGATTTTCTTCAATTTCACAGCGTCTTTATCCCAATATTGATCGTTCTTTTCGAGCGTGATGGAACCGCTGTGTTTCCAGGCCGTCATTTTGAACGGGCCGTTTGACACGTAATTTTCGCCTGCGTTTGTGTTCCAGTTTTTATGTTTTTCAGCAATTTTCTTGTTGACCGGCATATACGTATAGAATGAAGTTAATTGCGTGAAATAAGGTGTCGGGTTATTCAGTTCAACCTTTAATGTTTTGTCATTTACGGCTTTTACGCCTACATCATCAATCTTGCCTTTTCCTGTATTGGCAGCTTCAGCGCCTTTGATGTAGTAGAGCTGATAAGCGTATTGTGATTCGTTGTTCGGGTCAAGCGCCCATTTCCACGCATATTCAAAATCCTGCGCCGTCACAGGGTCGCCGTTAGACCATTTCGCACCGTCACGAATCGTAAATGTATAGGTCTTTCCGTCTTTGCTTGTTTCAATTTTAGATGCCATTCCTTCTTCAGGCTCACCTTTGGAGTTTACGCGTGTCAATCCTTCAAAAGTCTGTCGGATTACGCCTCCTGACACGGAATCATTCGCTAAACCCGGATGCAGTGAGAACGGCTCGGTTTTAATATTGATATTAAGTGAAGTCTGTCCTTTGGTGTCTTTTTTACCGCCGCCTGATCCGCCGCTGAATCCGCCGCACGCACTTAATACAAGCGAGAAGATAAGCATCAAACCTACAATAGACCAACGCTTTTTCATGCACTAACCCCCTAATCAAATTTTTCAGCCTTTACTACTAAATACTCAGAAATATCAGACAAAATAACTTAATATTTTTCTAAACTTTAATTGTGTTCCGTCTTTTCTGATTATTTTATGTAAAGAAGCTGTAACAATAGAGTGAACAAGTTCATTATAATGAAATGAATAATTTATTGCAATACTATTTTCTCAATTTAAAATATTTAAATTTGGTCAGTTTTTCTGTCAAAAAGGTGATACACTTCTATAGTTTAAAGCATGACCTAACTAAATTTTTTTATTGCAATTTCCAGTTCATATTGCTTTTTACATATAATATTCGTTATACGAAATGTTGATATACGTTATCATTTAAGCATTTTCAGTTCTTTTTGAGGATTTCCAGCCCTTTAGCAAACTGGAAATAAGCTTGTATTCCTCTGATGACATTTGGCTATAATTGATTTATAATAGATCAATCAAATACATTTGTTGTGATTGCGATGATGAAGAGTAGTACACATTTTCATCCGTTTGAAGAGAGTCTGCGGTGCTGGGAGCAGATAACGGGCGATGTGGAATGGACTTCTGAGCAGCTGACCGAACGTTAGTAGGCCCAGCCGGAGCAGCCTCCGTTACCAACGTCTCGAGCGATTCCATTGTAATGGAATAATCAGGGTGGCACCACGGTTCATTCGTCCCTTTTTTCTACGGGAAGAATGGGCTTTTTTTATTATGTTTTAAGAAATGAGGTAAGAAATATGAAGAAAACGATTTTTTCAGGCATTCAGCCGAGCGGTTCCGTTACCCTCGGCAACTATATCGGCGCAATGAAGCAATTTGTCGATTTGCAGCATGACTACAACGGCTACTTCTGCATTGTCGATCAGCATGCGATTACGGTTCCGCAGGATCGGCTTGAACTGCGGAAGAACATTCGCAATCTCGCGGCCCTTTACGTGGCCGTCGGACTCGATCCTGAGAAAGCGACCCTCTTTATCCAGTCGGAGGTTCCCGCTCATGCCCAGGCGGGGTGGATGCTCCAATGCGTCGCATATATCGGCGAGCTTGAGCGGATGACGCAATTTAAGGATAAGTCAAAGGGCAAAGAAGCCGTCGTGTCCGGACTGTTAACCTATCCGCCGCTGATGGCCGGCGATATTTTACTGTACGGAACGGATCTTGTTCCGGTCGGAGAAGACCAAAAACAGCACCTTGAACTGACCCGCAACCTGGCGGAACGCTTCAATAAAAAATATAATGACATCTTCACGATTCCTGAGGTGAAAATTCCTGAATCAGGCGCGCGCATCATGTCACTGGCTGATCCGCTCAAAAAAATGAGCAAATCAGATCCGAACCAAAAGGCATACATCACGCTGCTTGATGAGCCGAAGCAGCTCGAAAAGAAAATCAAGAGCGCCGTGACTGATTCTGAAGGCATTGTAAAGTATGATAAAGAAAACAAACCGGGCGTTTCTAATCTTTTGACGATCTATTCTATTTTAGGAAACACATCAATTGAAGATTTAGAGGCTAAATATGAAGGCAAAGGGTACGGTGAATTCAAAAGCGATTTAGCCGAAGTCGTTATCGGCGCATTGACACCGATCCAAGAACGCTACCGTGAATTAATTGAGAGCGACGAGCTTGACCGCATTCTCGACGAAGGAGCGGCGCGCGCAAACAAAACGGCCGGCAAAATGGTGAAAAAAATGGAAAATGCCATGGGTCTCGGACGGAAAAGAAGATAAAGAAAAGAGGCGGGAGAATCCCCGCCTCTTTTTTAGTTCACTTTTGATTCCTGCTCCATTTCCCAAAGCTTTTCGAAAAACGGCTGCCCTTTAATCAAATTTTCACAGAACGCAAGATGTTTATCTGACCAGCCTTCAATTGTTTCATTGTAAAGCATGTCCCAGATCTCTTCAAAGCTCATCCGTTTGATCTGCTCATACATATGCGGATTCCATTCCGTGTACCAATACACAATTTCCGCACGGTTTTTCAGCCCTTTCAGCTGGTCGAGCGCCATAAACATCAGCTGCTTGATCTGCCGCTCTTTTCTCGTCAGCCCTCTGACATGCTCCGGCGCCAATGACAAAATGTGATATTCCTTTGAAGACTCCAATTGCGCCGGCTCAAATTGAAACGATTCCGGTTCTACATCCTTTACCATTTCATAAACAAGCTGCTCCTGTCTCGGAATCAGGCGGCTCTTTCTGACCGGAATGGTATACCCGATCGTATCCACGGCAATGATGCCGATCCCGTCTGTCACGACAAAACAGTACTCCAGCTTTGTCCGCTCATGATTTTTTCGCACGTATGACTTTTGGTGGACTTGGTCAAGCAGTTCTTTCGGAAGCTCTGATAAGTCGTTTTCTATGTAATGAAATAATACCGACGGCACTCTGAGCAGCGGTGTCTGATCCAAAAGCTCAACCGTGTCTTCCTTCCGCCATTCGTGAAAATGGCATACATTGTAGCCGTTTTCTTCCCCTTCAAACCAATTGACCCATACATCATGAAGAAATAACATATTCGACCCCTCACTTTATAAAAACTGTTGTCCACAGTATAGGCAAGGGATAGATAAATTATTCCATTTCAATATGAGATTTCCGCAATACGGAGCTGGATTTCCGACTGCATTGCAACAAAAAAATCTCCCGTTCCGTCCGGGAGATCATTTCACATTTTTCGGATCAAGCGCATCACGCAGCCCGTCTCCGACAAAGTTGAAGCACAATACGGTAAGAAGAATGAACAGTCCCGGAAATAACGGGTACCACCAAGCCTGAATCATAATCGTAAAGTTCTGTGCATCCTGAAGCATATTGCCCCAGCTTGCGATCGGCGGCTGAATCCCGAAACCGAGATAACTTAGCGCCGATTCGGCCAGAATAACCGATCCAACTTTTAAAGTGGCTGAGACAATAATCGGTCCCAGCGCATTGGGCAGGATATGTGAAAAAATAATTTTATGTGTTTTTGTTCCGATTGTTTTAGCGGCTAACACATATTCTCTTGATCGCAAGGATAAAAATTCCCCCCTGACCAAACGCGCGGTTGTCGTCCAGCCTGTCAGGCAGAAAATTAAAATTAATTTGTCCACGCCTGGCTTAAAGATTGTAACAAGCGTAATCAATAAGAAAATATCAGGAATGGAAAGAACAATATCCACTAACCGCATAATAACAGCATCTGCGAAACCTTTAAAATAGCCCGCTACCGCTCCTAAAATCGTCCCGATAAAAATAGAGCCGACAACAGAGGCAAATCCGACTAGTAAAGAGATTCGCGCGCCGTACAGAATCCGGCTGAAGATGTCACGCCCGAATTTATCCGTCCCCATCAAATGTTCAAGACCCGGCGCTTTAAATTTATCAAGCAGGCTTTGCTGCTCTTGAGAATAAGGAGCAATCACCGGCGCAAAAATCGCTGACATAATAATCACGAACAGAATAACAGCACCTGCAACCGCCAGTTTATTTTTCGAAAACTTTTCCCAAAAGATTTTTGTCATGGTTTCCGGTTTTTCAGCAATATTTTCTTTCAGCCCGATCTCCGGTGACGGAGATGTGTTCAGCTCAGCCATCGATGTCCCCCCTTTTAATATTCAATTCTCGGATCAACCACTGCGTATAAAATATCAGCGACAAGGTTGCCAATGACCACAAGAACAGCTGAAATGACGGTCATCGCCATAATGACGGGATAATCACGCTGAAACGCTGAATCAACAAACAGCTTTCCTAACCCCGGCCATGTGAAAATTTGTTCGACAACGACAGATCCTCCGATAAACGAAGGAATCATCAAACCGAAAATTGTAATGACGGGTAATAATGCATTTCTCAATCCATGTTTAAATAATACACGGTTCTCCTTGAACCCTTTCGCTCTCGCTGTACGGATATAATCCTGATTTAATACATCAAGCATATTGGATCTCGTATATCTCGTCAGTCCGGCCATGTCAGCTGTAGCTAATACGAATGCAGGCAGAATTAAATGATGAATCCGGTCAAATATATTGAAATCGGCATTCAGCGTCTCGACACCGCCGGTCGGAAACCAGCCAAGATTTACTGATAAAATCATAATCAAAATTAATCCAAACCAAAAGTTTGGAATGGCCAGACCTATAAATGAGGTAAACGTAATGCCATAGTCGAGCTTTGAATAAGGCCGCTTTGCCGACAGGACACCGAACGGAATAGAAATCATAAGAGCCAAAATCGTTGAAACGAGCATCAGCAGCAGCGTATTGGGCATTCGGGCCATAATCAATTCTGAAACAGGCGTTCCTTTTCTGACAATTGACGTTCCGAAATCGCCCTGTACCATGTTGCCGAGCCACTTTAAATATTGAACGTACTGAGGATCATTCAAACCGTATTTTTCAATAAACTGCTCTCTGTCAGCCTGGCTGATTTTCGGGTCCATCATTAATGTCATCGGATCGCCGGGCGCGGCTTTCATAATAACAAATGATAAAATTGTAATTCCCAATAAAATCGGGATAGACATTAAGGTTCTTCTGATAATATATGCAGCCATATACTTGTCCCCCTTTACTTTCCTTATTAAAAACAGAAGAGGGAGAAAACGCTCTCCCTCCCCTTTAAGGGAAAATTATTTTGCAAGCCACCATTTTTGGATATTATATAAATCACGTTTCGGATGGTATTTGTATCCTTCAAGATTTTGCGGCATTGCCATATGGTTGTTAGGGTAATACAAGAACGTATACGGCTGATCTTCCGCAATTTTTTGATAAATCTGCTCATATTCTTTGGAATATTGCTTTCTGTCACTGATTGATTTTGCATCTTTCATGAGCTTATCCGCTTCGGCATTTTTATACCAAACGTAGTTTAAGCCCTTTTTAATCTGGCTTGAGTGGAAGATGTCATATTGATCCGGGAATGTGGATAAACTCCATCCCATGACCATTGCATCAAAATCCCAATTCGGAGGATTCATTTGTTCTACGAGCGCGCTCCATTCAACGATTTGGGTCTTCACTTCAATGCCGATTTTTTTCAGCTGTTCCTGAACGACGACAGCGATGTCTTCACGGACTTTGTTTCCTTGATTCGTTTTAAGCGTAAACGAGAATTTCTTTCCGTCTTTATCTAAAATGCCGTCACCGTTCGTATCTTTCCAGCCGGCTTCTGCAAGCATCTGTTTCGCTTTTTTCTCGTTGTACGCAAATTTCGGAACATCTATATCTTTAGGATAGTTCCAAGATAAAGGGCTTTCCGGAATGTAAGCTACCTTTCCGTCTCCATCCAATACTTGGCTGACGATTGACTCCCGGTCAAGAGCGGTTGTCAGCGCCTGACGGACCTTTTTATCCTTGAATAATTCATTTTTTTCATTCCACCCGATGTACACATACTGTAAGGCCAAATCAGTAACGACTTTCAGATTATTAAATTTTTCAGCCGTTTTGTAGTCAGTGGCGGGCACATTAAAGAAATTAATATCGCCTGCCTGCAGCTGAGCAACGGCAGCATTTGCGTCGGGAATGACTTTATACGTTACAGTATCTAAATACGGTCTTCCTTCAAAATAATCATTATTCGCTTCGAGTTTAATATATTGGCCCTGTTTCCATTCTTTAAACTTAAATGGTCCTGAACCGATCGGTTTCTTTCTGTTAAACTCATTTTCTTCTAAATCAGCAATCGGAACATTACCGAGAATATGCTTCGGCAGAATGGCTGTGCTGTCTAACGCATTATTGTAAAAATTACCGTCTTTATATTGCAGCTTGAACAATACTTCGTAATCGCCTTTTTTCTCTACGGATTTCAGCATTTCATATGTTGAGCCGCGTTCTCCCTTGTAATCTTTGCTTAAAGGGACACTGTACGTAAATACGACGTCATCTGCAGTCAGTTCTTTTCCGTCATGAAACTTAACGCCTTTTTTGATTTTCACATCATATGCAAGGCCGCCGTCTAATTCTTTAATGCTTTCAGCGAGTGATAATTTCACATTCAGTTTTTCATCCGTTTTCGTTAAAAAGCTGTACAGCATATTTTCAATATCCGTACTTGCGTCATCCGTAGAATACAGAGAGTTAAAAAGTGTGGGTTCCCCGATTGACCCGACAACCAAATCTCCGCCTTTTTGCGGTTTTCCTGCCGGTTTGGATTCGGTGCTTGTGGATTTTGAACCGGAGCAGGCTGACAGGAAGATAGCGAGCGCCATAAAAACACTTAGCATCATCAGTGCGCTTTTACGTAATTTCATATCAATTCCCCCTTTGTGATATATATGCAGCAAACTGGTTATGTAATCCGGCATACCCCCTCTCGATGCTTGTCATTTCAGGCATATAAATGGCAGGCGACGTAATGGCCGGGAGCGGCTTCTTCAAATGCCGGGATTTGTTCCTTGCAGATCGGTTTGGCCATCGGGCACCGCGTGTGGAACACGCAGCCTTTCGGCGGGTTTGCCGGGCTTGGCAGTTCTCCTTTCAGGATGATTCGTTCCCGCTTGACGGCGTCTTTTTTTCTCGTGACGGGCACTGAAGACAAAAGCGCCTGCGTATAAGGGTGAAGCGGATTGCCGTACAGCTCGTGTTTTTCAGTCAGCTCCATCATTTTTCCCAGATACATGACGCCGACTCTGTCGCTGATATGGCGGACAACACTCAAATCATGAGAAATAAACAAATAGGTCAGGTTGAATTCTTCCTGCAGTTCTTCCATCAGATTGATGACCTGGGCCTGAATGGAGACATCGAGTGCGGAAACGGGTTCATCCGCAATAATCAGCTCGGGATTCAATGTCAGAGCCCGCGCAATCCCGATCCGCTGGCGCTGCCCCCCGGAAAATTCGTGCGGATAGCGGTTTGCAAAGCTCGGATGAAGGCCGACTTTCGCCAGCAGCTCCTCCACTCGCTCGTTCCGCTCGCTCATGCTGTACATATGGTGAGTCTGGAACGGTTCTTTAATAATGGAACGCAGCGTTTTCCTCGGGTTAAGGGATGCGAAGGGATCTTGGAAGACCATCTGGATGTTTTTGCGGACGCTTTTTCTCAGCTTTTCTTCAGATAAGCCGGAAATATCCTGCCCCTTAAAAAGAATCCGGCCGTCTGTCGGCTTGTATAAACGGATCATCGTCCTTCCCGCCGTTGATTTGCCGCATCCTGATTCACCGACGATGCCGAGCGTCTCCCCGCGCTTCAGTGAAAAAGAAACACCGTCAACAGCCTTTATATCACCGACTTTCCTTTGAAAAAAACCGGAGCGGATCGGGAAATATTTTTTTACGTCTTTCAGCTCTAAAATCGTTTCTTGGCCTGCAGCTGTCATTTTGATTGGGCACCCTCTTCCTCATATAAAAAACATCTTACAGAACGGCCGCTTTCATGCGTTATCAGCTCCGGCTGCCCTGTTTTGCATTTGTCCATCGCTTTTGAACACCTCGGGGCGAATCGGCAGCCTTCCGGAAGATTATCCGGTGTCGGGACACTGCCTTTGATCGCTTTTAATGTATCAATCTCTCCATCTATCACCGGTATGGAGTTTAACAGCCCTTCGGTATACGGATGAAGAGGGTTTAAAAATAAGTCCTCCACACTCGCGCTCTCTACGACTTGTCCGCAGTACATCACGATCACCCTGTCGGCGGCTTCGGAAACCACACCTAAATCGTGAGTGATCAGCAGAATGGAAGTATCGAATTTTTTGCAGAGGTCTTTCATCAGCTCCAATACTTGGGCTTGTATCGTCACATCAAGCGCCGTCGTCGGCTCATCAGCGATCAGAAGCTTCGGATTGCAGCTGAGCGCGATGGCGATCATCACCCTCTGTCTCATCCCTCCGGAAAGGCGGTGCGGATATTCTTTCATCACTTGTTCCGCTCTGGAGAATCCGACGAGTTCCAGAAGCTCAACGGCTTTTTTGGACGCTTCTTTTTTATTCATTTTTTTATGGTATTCAAGCACTTCGGTAATTTGTTCGCCGATAGTCAGCACCGGATTCAGGGAAGTCATGGGCTCCTGAAAGATCATAGAGACGTCATTTCCGCGGATTTTGCAATATTCGTTTTCGGTGAAGGAGGCCAGGTCCCTGCCTTCAAGCTTAATCGAGCCATCCATAATTTTTCCGCCCGAGCCTTGGACAAGTCCCATAATAGAAAGCGAGGTGATGCTTTTGCCCGAGCCGGATTCTCCTACAAGAGCGACGGTTTCGCCTTTGTTAATGTGAAAATCAACCCCGTCGACTGCGGGGATCGGCTGTTTCTTTCTGAAAAAATAGGTCTTTAAATTATTCACTTCTAATAGTGTGCTCATGATACGCCCCTTTCTCATTCCGCTGAAGCAGAGGGAAACATACGTTTCGCTATCACAAAATATAGAATAGTCGAAAAATTTTATAGTTGTATATTATTACATCATTATTACAAAAGCAAGAATTTTTTAGGATAAATGTAATATCCTTAAATAATTTCCATTGTTTTAATCTATTAAAGCGTTGCCTCCAGAAAGGTTTTTGAAGGAATGGCCAATGCTTCTTTTACTGTTTTTTGATGGTCGGTTAAATATTTTTTTACTATATTGAATCCGACGGCATAGCCGAGCATTGAGGGGAAGTATCCTTTTCCGTATAACAGCTGGGAAAACATTCTGCTGTCTCTCGTTAAGCGGAGGTTCGGCTTGACTCTTTTTTCAAACAGAAAATCAAGCTGCTCAGGCGTATAGTAGGACGTCCATTCCGCCGTAAGACTTGAGCCGAACCGCTCATATACAGCATATTCTGCCAGTCCCTCCATCATGATTGTATCAAGGAATGTCTCATCTTTTTCGTCCTTTGTCACATGTTCTAACCGGCAGACGTGATTATATTCATGTGTCATAAGGGCGGATACAGCTGAATTGGAACTATCCGATGATAGAAAGAGGAACATTTTGTCCCGAAAGGCCAGACCGGATTTTGACCCGAATTCCTGACGGATTTTCCGATTTCGTTCATCGACGGGCAAAACTACGATCGGCACGTCCGGCCCGTTCCACTTCTCCTTTAAATAGGCTTCCTCCTTTTGAATATGGCTGTAGCATCCTTTTTCTTTCAGCCGTTTACTGGTCCTAACGCCGTCCTTCAAATAGCGGAACATGCCGTGGTTTTGCAGCATCCCGAGTATCGGCTTCCACTCTTTCTTATCGGCCCCTGAAAAAAGCGGCAAAAGATGCTGGGCCAGATCATTTACGGATGCCGCCTTTTCCATCCATTGATATGTCTGCTTGACGCTCATACCGTTCGCCTCCTCTTGTTGTTATCATATGCACGCACAAAAAAACCGGCCACCTTTTTCAGGCAGCCGGTCAAAAACTGTATTATTGATATTTTTTAAAGATCAAAGTGGCATTATGTCCGCCGAAGCCGAGCGAGTTGCTGAGAACGATGTTGACATCCTGCTCGCGCGCTTTGTCCGGTACATAATCTAAATCACACTCTTCATCAGGTGTTTCGATGTTAATCGTCGGCGGGATAATGCTGTCTTTAATGGCCATGACGGAGAAGATTGCTTCAATTCCTCCGGCAGCGCCTAACAAATGACCCGTCATTGATTTTGTCGAACTGACGGCAAGCTTGTACGCATGATCACCGAAAACGGTCTTAATGGCTTTTGTCTCGTATTTATCATTGTAGTACGTGCTTGTGCCGTGAGCGTTGATATAATCAATTTCTTCAGGCTTGATGCCCGCATCTTTGATTGCTTCCTGCATCGCTCTCGCACCGCCTTCCCCGTCTTGGGCAGGCGCGGTAATGTGGTAGGCGTCACCCGTTGAGCCGTAGCCGACAATTTCCCCGTAGATTTTCGCACCGCGGGCAAGGGCATGCTCAAGCTCTTCAAGCACGATGATCCCCGCGCCTTCTCCCATGACAAAGCCGTCACGGTTTTTATCAAACGGGCGGCTTGCCGTTTTCGGATCAGGATTTGTAGAAAGGGCTTTGTTTGCACTGAAGCCCGCAAATGACATTCTTGTCAGCGGCGCTTCCGTTCCGCCCGTAATCATCGCATCGGCATCGCCGCGCTGAATGACTTTAAACGCGTCACCGATAGAGTTCGTTCCCGTGGCACATGCCGTCACCGTACAGGAGTTGACTCCTTTTGCTCCGAGAGCGATTGAGATTTGGCCTGTCGCCATATCCGGAATCATCATCGGAACAAAGAACGGGCTGACCCTTCTCGGCCCTTTTGTCAGGAAGATTTCGAATTGGGATTCAAGCGTTTCAAGACCGCCGATTCCGGACCCGACCCAAACGCCGACTCTCGGCGCGATCTCGTCTGTGATGTTCAGACCGGCATCTTGAACGGCCATTTTCGCGGCTACGACAGCGTATTGCGTGAAGCGGTCCATTTTTCGCGCTTCTTTTTTATCCATGTGATTTTCAATATTGAAATCTTTCAGTTCAGCAGCTACTTTCGCCGGATACTCGTCCGATTCCACACGTGTGATCGGTCCGATTCCGGATACGCCGCCGATTGCATTTTTCCAGCTTGTTTCGGCGTCGTTGCCAAGCGGAGACAGGGCTCCAAGCCCTGTAACGACTACTCTTTTTTTACTCATCTTGTGTGCACCTCACTTTTTTTTATCGTCCCCAGCGTATTGCTATGGCGCCCCATGTCAATCCTCCGCCGAAACCGACCATGACGATGACGTCGCCGTCTTTAATTTTGCCTGCTTCCAGTTCCTCTACTAATGAAATCGGAATGGATGCTGCGGATGTGTTTCCATATTTATGGACTGTTTTAGACATCTTTTCAACCGGAAGCTCCAAACGTTCCCGTGCCGCTTCCATGATGCGGATGTTTGCTTGATGCGGAATCAAAAAGTCTACGTCCTCTTTGGAGAGGCCGGCTTTTTCAATGACATTTACACTCGATTCACCCATTTGCCGGACGGCGAATTTGAATACTTCTCTTCCATGCATGATTGTATGCCCTTTTTCATCTAAGTACAAGTGCTGACCGCCTGTACCGTCTGCTCCGAGCTCAAATGACAGTATGCCTCTGTCGTCGCTGACCGGTCCGATGACCGCCGCTCCGGCTCCGTCTCCGAACAGCACAGCCGTATTGCGGTCGTCCCAGTCGGTAATGCTTGAGAGCTTTTCCACGCCGACCACGAGGACATGTTTGTATGTTTGCGATTCAATGAATTGTTTGGCGGTTACGATACCGTACATAAAACCCGCACATGCGGCGCTGATATCCATCGCGCACGCTTTTTTGGCCCCGAGCTTCTCTTGTATCATACAGGAAACGGTAGGGAAAGACTGGTCAGGAGTAACCGTCGCCACGAGGATCATATCAAGCTCCTCAGCGGAAATGCCGGCCTGATCAAGCGCTTTTTGCGCTGCCTCAGCGGCCATGCCGGATGAATACATATCTTCCGCGGCGATTCTTCTTTCTTCTATACCTGTTCTCGTACGAATCCACTCGTCCGATGTATCTACCATTTGTTCAAGATCATGATTTGTCAGCACTTTTTCCGGGATGTAACGGCCGACGCCAAGAATTCCAGCTTTCATTGGAAAGACTCCTTTTTTATAATGAATTTAAAACTAATTAGTTATGATCAATTATTAGTATCAGGTACTAATTCTACCCTATTTTTTTTCTGTTGGCAATATATTCGTCTAAACTATCGGACGCTTCTCCTCATAGAATAAAAGGAAGACGAAAGGAGGCTTCACTATGGATATTTTCTCCAAAATGATGTTCGGCGATTCCAGAGACCGGGATAAAGAACCGGAAGAAAACCCGGAGCAGCCTCAGGCTGAAAACGAAGAAGAGATCGATTACAACCACGTGATGAATCAGCTGGGGTCCATCATGAACTCTCTGGATCAATTAAAGCCCGTATTTAAAGACTTCGCGCCGATGGTGTCCGCTATAAAGAAAAAAATCATGTGAAAAGCCACTTCATGAAAAGTGGCTCTCTTTATTTATTCAGCTCTCCGGCATCAGATCTGCCAAGCTCATATGCTTCCGCCATGACCGATGTAAACAGGTCCATAAACGGCTGAATCATTTCCATAGACAGATCTATGCCGGATTTCTCAAGCTCCGCCTTTGCTTCCGGCAGGTATTTCATCGCGATCTGCATAAATTCAAGAGACTTTTCATGCTGCATGTGTATCCACCTCTATTCATTTGACGGCAGTTCATTTGTTCTGTTATACGTTTTGACAAGGTCTGAGATTTTGTCTTGAAATGCTTTGTCCACCAGAGGGCTGAACGTCCCCATTTCAACGACTCCTTCCCTGAAATCGAAGTTGTGATCTCCGCTCTTGAGCGTACCTTTATTATATTGCTCGGCAATTAATGTATAGGCTTTATCTACGTTTTGCACCGTGCTTGTCAGCACCGTGTTTTTGCCGAGATTCGATTGCTCGGCGACATAGCCGATGGCGTAAAGCCCGTCTTTTTTGATTTGCTGAATGACAGGAACATTATACCCGTCTCCGGCCGGATATACAACATCCGTGCCTTCCGCTTTTAACTTCTCGTAAAGATGCAGCGCTTCATTGCCGTTATCCCAGTGGTCCGTAAATTCAGTATTGACGGTGATATCAGGCTTTTCATATTTCGCTCCTTTGATAAAGCCGTCTACTTCAGGCTGCCACAAAAAAGAGGCGATGACGCCGACCTCATTGTTTTTTGACATATGGGCGGCCGTCATTCCCCCGAAAAAGCCCATTGCTTCTCCCATAAGATGAACGCTTGTGACATTATCGCTTTTCGCCGTTCCGTTTGCGACGACGAATTCCATGTCGGGATAATCCTTGCTGATCATATTGAAGATTTCCTCGTATTCATTTCCGTGCCCGTATAAAAGATTGACTCCTTTTTTATGAAAATCATCTATCGCTTTTAAAATATCTTCATCGGATCTGATATTTTCTTTATAATAAACGTCAACGTTAAATTCAGATTGTATCGCTAATAAACCTTTGTAACCTTTTGTGCCCCATACCAAGTCACTGATGGTATCGGGAAAAAGCATTCCGACCTTCTCAATTTTTCCTTTAAACGGAGTTTGTGCGCATCCGCTCAATAAAAGGAGGACAGAAAAGGTCATGACAAGCCTGGTGATCAAGCCATGTTCAACCCCTTTTCAAACTCATAACATGTATAAATTGATATACGTTTATTGTAGCGGTAATGCACATAACATGGAAGGTATTTCTTAAAAAATGTCGAATATTGATGATAATTGTCTTTTCCACTCTTTAATTTTTTCTTCCGCTTCCGTTTTTTGTGTTTTTTCTTTTATTTCCAGGGTAATAATCTGATTTTCGTCTTCTGTGCCGTCAGCCTCAAGCTGATTCATCAGCCCGCAGACTGCGTCTTCTAAAAAGATCCTGCTTTCGCCATCTTCTTTTGCTTCTGTCCAAGGACCGTAAAGGGGAGGAAGAATAATCGCTTTTGCCGTATCCCGCTGACCGTTTTTTTCCCAGTCTCCGTGATCCTCACTGTAAACAATCCAATATAAAGGCTCAGCCCTTTCTTCAGGCAGACACCCGCTCCCGTATTGGACGCAGATACGATCGTATTCCTTTTCACCGATTTCATCTATTATTTGAAAAAGCCCGTTTCTCGCGAGCCACATTAATCGTTCTTCTAAATACAGCTGCCTCGTTTTGTCCTCCGGTTCTGCCAAAATGACA
Source organism: Bacillus sp. A1 (assembly GCF_042296235.1). Lineage (NCBI taxonomy): Bacteria > Bacillati > Bacillota > Bacilli > Caryophanales > Bacillaceae > Bacillus > Bacillus sp. A1. Next base: position 1,147,029 of record NZ_CP141181.1, on the reverse strand, counting down.
TCAACATGCACACCCTCATCCATCAACCGTTCGCACAATGAAAGGCCGAGAAATTCATCTGCTCCAATGATCAGCGCTGTCTTCATCACATCTGCCGCCTTTCCGGTTTTTCATTCACACACAAGCCAAACAGCCCTCTGAAAAGAGATGGCTGTTGTATTCTATTCATTACAGGTCTTTTTCATGACTGCGGAAAAACCGGCAGATGGCTCTGTACATGCGCGCAGGGTTCTCAAGCAGGTGATACGTGATATCAGTCTTGCTTCCGGTTTTTTCCCGGGCTTCTTTATACGCGTTCGCATGCAGGGTGTACGGGTACGGCGCTCCGGTCGTTCTTTGCCATATATGTACCGGCGCGCGGGTGCGGCAGCCGGTAATGGTCTGATAGCTCAGTGAGCTTGCCTCTTTTTCAGAAACACCGAAGCTTTGTGCCGTTTCCCTCAGAAACTGCTTATAAAAAAACTTATTTTCTTTCTCTGATTCAAAATGTGCTTGAAGATCAAGACAAGGATCTAACATTGCGGCTGAACGGATATGCTCCGGTGAAGACTGCAGCAATTGATCGGCGATGAGGGCGCCCATGCCTTCTGCGAGCAAGTGTATTTTCGGATTGAGGGTTTCTTGTTTCAGCACATAATGAATCAGCTGTCTGGCGTAAAGGACGGCTTTTTCCGAACCCCAATGCCGTCCGTATAAATTGCTGTTGAAAATGGTGTACCCTCTGTCAAGCATCGTATTTAACAGCTGGTTTCTCCCTTCATGTTCGAGCCAAAAGCTTGAGTCCCGGCTGACAAAGTGGGTTCTGTCCCCCAGAATAAAGATACAGAAGCCGTTCGGCCGATACGGCAGATGGATGACGTTCAGCTCAGATCCGAATTGGAAGAATCTTTCCGTTATCCCCATGCCTGCCCGCCTCCTTTTACTCCTAATCTCTCTATTGGCTATCATATGTAAGAAGAATGAAAACGGATCGGATAAACTCCTATTTGCTGCTATGTTTTGGCTATTATCCCGAGTACGGGAACCGAATTTTCCTTCAGACGGCCTGACAGGCGGGCAAATGTCAGGTTCAGGCGCGCTTTTTGATGAGAAAATGACCTTCCGCCCGCGCTTTATGTATGGTATGATACAACGTAGAATAAAATGAAGGACGAGGTGGAAACGTGCGGTTTATTATCGGTTTTATTTGGACGTTCCTTTTAACACATATGGCCTGTTATTTGGTCGCCTCCATGAACAGCGCGGCGTACAATTTCAAGCAATCATCCGTTATTGCCGTAGTTATTGCAGTGCTTGTCTTTGTTCTTGCGGAGATCATGCCTGTCAAACAGGATGCAAGCCAGCATTAAATAAAAAAACCTGCTATTCAGCAGGTTTTTTTGTGTTCACGGTTTTCGTTGATACGTCCACAATCTGTTGTGGTTTGAAGTTTCAGGGAACATTTCTCCCACTGTGAGCTTGATTTTTTGCGGATTTTTGACCATGCTTCCCGTTTCGCCGATTTCAACGTACACACCGTTATTCGGCGCTTTTTGTCCCGGGCGGAATTGATGCTGCTGTCCCACGTCATTTCCTCCTTTTTCTTTTTTATGTAGTATGCGCTTGTATGCGGAGAAATATCAAAAACCGCTGAATGAGATTCAGCGGTTTTTTTGTTCATCCTGTTTGTAAAGAAGAGCTTTCAGGAGCGCTTTTTGCGCGTGAAGCCGGTTTTCCGCCTGCTGGAATACCGCAGAGTTCGGGCCGTCGATAATCTCGGACGTGACCTCTTCCTCCCGATGCGCGGGCAGGCAATGCAAAAATGTATAGTCAGGTTTGGCGAGACTGACGAGTGAGGCGTTGACTTGATACGGAGCAAACACGTTCAGCCGCTGCTGCGTCTCTTCCTCCTGCCCCATGCTCGTGAAGACGTCGGAGTAAATCACGTCTGCATCCTGCACCGCTTCCTGCGGATTTTCGGTAAGGGTGATTTTCGCTCCGGAAACAGCCGCCGCTTCTCTCGCGGCATTCACCGCCTCTTCCTCTACTTCATAGCCTTTCGGCGAAGCAATCGCAATGTCACAGCCCATTTTTGCGCAGCCGATCATAAGTGAATGCGCCACATTATTTCCGTCACCGATATAGGCGGCTTTTACTCCTTTTAATTTTCCTTTTATTTCTTGTATCGTTAACAGATCCGCGAGTGCCTGACACGGGTGATACCGGTCGGTCAGCCCGTTTATGACGGGAATGTCTGCATGCTCGGCAAGCTCTTCGACTTTTTCATGTTCAAAGGTGCGGATCATAATGGCATCAACGAAGCCGGACAGCACCTTCGCCGTATCCGCGACCGTCTCCCCCCGCCCAAGCTGCAGGTCGCTGCTTGAAAGAAATAGTCCCGTTCCCCCGAGCTGGGCCATTCCCGCTTCAAAAGACACACGCGTGCGGGTTGAAGATTTTTCAAAAATCATCGCCAATGTTTTCCCTTGGAAAATCGGCTGTATCGGATGTTGTTTTAATAATGAAGCTTCTGTCAGAAGCGCATTGATGTCTGACGGGCTGACATCTTTTAAGGAAAGAAAATCTTTTCCGTACAAATGGGTTAATGTGTGTTCCGCTTTTATTGTGTGCATGATGCCACTTCCTTTTGATAAAGATCTTTGAGCGATACAGGCTGAGGTTTGCCGGAGCCGCTTTCTAAAAATGCCTTTACGGTTTCCGGTTCAGTAAAGACCGTCACACCGTGCGTCATGGCTTCGATCCGTTGTTTACGCGCTTCTTCAGAGTGATTGAAATTGATATGGACCGCTTTATCCTTTCGCTCTGCCCATGCCGGGAACGCATCTTTGCATACCGTAAATCCCGCCTCTTGAGCCTGACGTTCCAATTCCGCATCACAGCCTTCCAGATAGATGCTGCCTTTTTTCTCCCAGACGTGCGCGTAGATTTTTTTCAGGGCGCTTTCTGCGTCAAACGCGACACACATGCCTTCTCCGGTCGACTTCATTTCCGGCCCGGGCTTTACGTCCACATCCTGAATGGCGTGAGAAGAAAAAACCGGGAATTTCACTGCCGTTCCGTGCTGATTTTGAACCTCGGGCTTGATGTCTTTAAGGGAAGCGCCGGCCAGCAATCTGGCGGCAAGCGGGATCATCGGCACCCCCATCACCTTAGACACGACAGGAACCGTGCGGCTTGCCCGCGGATTCACTTCAAGAACGAGAATATCTCCTTTGTCATCAATGACAAACTGAATGTTCATGATGCCTTTAAAAGCCAGTTTTACCGCGATTTTTTCGGCGGCCTCTTTTATATTACGCTGCATATCAGGTGTGACAGACGGACCCGGAAGAATCGCAAAACTGTCGCCCGAATGGACGCCGGCGCGTTCAATGTGCTCTGTATAAGTCGGCACGAATACTTCATGTCCGTCGGAAATCAGATCGATCTCCAATTCTTTTCCTGTAATGTACTGATCGATCAAAATCGGATACGGCATGCCCGCTTCATTTTCCAGCAGTTCTGACATTTGCGCTTCTGAATCAACGATGATCATGCCCATCCCACCGATGACATAAGACGGACGGATCAGCACGGGGTAGCCGATTCGGCTTGCTTTTTCCGTTGCTTCTTCTTTTGAATAAGCGGTTTCGCCTTTGGCATGTTTCAGGTCAAGATCATCAAGCAGCTGATAAAACAGATCCCGATCCTCCAGCGCATCAAGGGTTTCAAAGGATGTTCCGAGCAGCGGAATGCCCGCTTTTTCCAGCGGTTCAGCGGCATTGATCGCGGTCTGTCCCCCAAATTGGACGATGGCAAAATCAATGTTTTCATGTTCCGCCACGTTCAAAATATGTTCTGTCGTCAGCGGTTCAAAATAAAGCCGGTCGGCGATTTCATAATCCGTGCTTACTGTTTCCGGATTGTTATTGATCATAATCGTTTCATACCCCAGCTTTTGCAGGGTCAGAACGCCGTGGACGGCGCTGTAATCAAATTCCACTCCCTGACCGATGCGGATCGGGCCGGAGCCGATGATGAGGGCGCGTTTTTTCTCTTTTCGGCTGATATCTCCGTCGCTTTCCCCGAGGTAGGTGGAGTAGAAATAATTCGTCTTGGCATCAAATTCAGCGGCGCATGTATCTACGATTTTAAACGACGGGACGATGCCTGTTTTCTTTCTGAGAGCACGGATGTCTTCTTCCGTTTTTCCCGTGAGAGATGCGATCATGACATCCGTGAAGCCCTTTACCTTCGCCTGCTTTAAAAGCGGGACAGACAGATGATCCCCTTCTTCCATCAGCTTGTTTTCCAATGTGATGATATTTCGGAATACATGGAGAAAAAACGGGTCAATTTTCGTTTTGGCATGGATGTCTTCTATCGTTTCACCGCGGCTTAACAGTTCCATGACGACGAAAAATCTCCGGTCATCCGGCGTTACCGCTAATTCCCACAGCTGATTGATCGTACAGCCGCCGAGTTCAGGCAGGCGGGTGCCGATCGTTTTCAGCTCAAGGGAGGCCGCCGCTTTTTGAATGGCCGCTTCCATATTTCTTTCGATCGCCATGACCTCTCCCGTCGCTTTCATCTTCGTTCCGAGCGTGCGGTCGGCATGTTTAAATTTATCAAACGGCCAGCGCGGGAATTTGACGATGACATAATCAAGCGCCGGTTCAAAGCTTGCATAAGCAGAGCCCGTCAGCGGATTTTTCAGTTCGTCGAGCGTATAGCCGACGGCAAGTTTCGCCGCCATTTTGGCAATCGGGTAGCCGGTCGCTTTTGACGCGAGGGCCGATGAACGGCTGACACGCGGGTTCACTTCAATGACATAGTACTGTTTGCTGAACGGATCCAGCGCAAATTGAATGTTGCAGCCGCCGACCACATCCAGCGCCGAAATAATCGCCAGGCTTGCTGAACGCAGCATCTGATATTCTTCATCCGTTAACGTCTGGGACGGTGCGACGACGATGGAGTCTCCTGTATGCACGCCGACGGGATCGATGTTTTCCATATGGCAGACGGTGATGCATGTATGATTGCTGTCGCGCATGACCTCATATTCGATTTCTTTAAAACCGGCGATGCTTTTTTCGACGAGGCATTGGCTGATCGGGCTTGCTAACAGCGCCTGTTTAATAAGCGTCTGAAACGCTTCTTTCGTTTTCGCGATTCCGCCTCCCTTTCCGCCTAACGTGTACGCCGGTCTCAGAATGACCGGAAATCCGATAGACTCAGCGAAACGGAGGGCGTCTTCTTCGTTGTCGACGATTTCGCTTTCCGGAACGGGCTGATCGAGCTCTTTCATCAGGGCGCGGAACTGCTCCCGGTCTTCGCCTTTTTGAATGGTTTCCACCGATGTTCCCAAGAGCTTGACGTGATGCTTCTTCAGCACGCCTGCTTCTTCAAGCTTAACGGCTAAATTCAATGCCGTCTGGCCGCCCAAATTGGCAAGCAGACCGTCCGGTTTTTCTTTTTCAATAATGGCCTCGATGCTGTCGGTTGTGAGCGGTTCAAAATATATTTCATCGGCAAACGCCTCATCCGTCATAATCGTTGCCGGGTTGTTGTTGACTAGAATAACGCGGTATCCTTCTTCTTTCAGAGCCATGCAGCCCTGCGTTCCTGAATAATCAAATTCTGCCGCCTGGCCGATGATGATGGGGCCGGAGCCGATGACTAATATGCTGGAAATGGTTGTATCTTTAGGCATGAGCGATTTCTCTCCTTGCTGGTATCACTTTCTCTAGAAATTCATCAAAAATCCACTCGCTCTCAGCCGGTCCGGGGTGAGCTTCAGGGTGGAACTGGACGCTTAATACGGGAAGGCGCTTGTGAATGAGCCCTTCCACTGATGTATCATTGACATGATGAAATCTGATGGACAGCTCGTTTTCGTCAATTGATGCTTCATCAACGACATAGCTGTGGTTCTGGCTTGTCATAAACACCCGTTTCGTTTTCCGGTCAATGACGGGATGGTTGGCACCCCTGTGGCCGAACGGCAGCTTATACGTATTTCCTCCGAAAGCCAGGGCAATCAGCTGATGCCCGAGGCAAATGCCGAGTGCGGGGAAATCACTGAGTAATGATGTAATCCGGTTCATGTACGGCGCAATCGCTTTCGGGTCGCCCGGGCCGTTTGAAAGCACGATTCCGTCAGGCTGAATGTCATAAACGGCGTTCATCTGCTGATACGGAATGACCGTTACTTTACAGCCGCGCTTTACAAGTGACGAGGCGATTGATTTTTTATAACCGAAATCAATCAGCGCGATATGCCGGTCTCCGTTCCCCATTGACGTGATGTCTTCAGACTGCGCCAGCTCCGCCGGGTTTTCTGTTCCGGATGCTGTGGGAATTTCTCCTGTTGTTGACACGGCAGCGTTCATCGTGCCGCCGGAGCGGATGGTTTTGACGACGGCCCGTGTGTCCACTTCGGTTAAGAGCGGGATGTTCCATTTATTTAAATACTCTCTCAAGCTTGAAACTGCTTCATGGTGAGAAAAATGTTCACACGCTTCATAGACGACAACAGCCTTGACTTGAGGAATCTTACTTTCAAGGTCTTTTTCATTAATTCCGTAGTTTCCGATCAGCGGATACGTAAAGACGATGATCTGGCCCTTATATGACGGGTCTGTAAGCACTTCCTGATAACCCGTCATGCCGGTGAAAAAAACCGCTTCGCCAACACAGCGGGCCTCTTTTTCAAGTTCACCGCCGAATGATGTTCCGTCTTCCAATACTAAATAGCCTTTCATCTAAAGCCCACCTCTTGATGAATAATTAATTAAAAATATGAATTTTTATACTCTTATATCGAAAAAAAATTACCGTTTCACTGCCGAATGCGCTTCGATCGCTGCTTTCAGCATACTGACGGCCGACAGCATTTCTTCTTCAGAAACTGTAAGCGGCGGGAGCAGCCTGATGACATTCGGTCCGGCCGGAAGCACGAGAAGTCCGCGTTCCTGCAAATCTCCGATAATGCCGGACACGGGACCTGCGCATTCAATGCCGATTAATAACCCTTTTCCGCGGATTTCTTTTACAAAAGGCCCTGTCAGTTCACGGTTCAGCTGCGCTTTTAAAAATGATCCTTTGTCTGCCGCCGCCTGGAGAAAGTCCGGCTGAAACACAATGTCCAAGGTTGCTTTCACAGCTGCCATGGCAAGCTTATTGCCGCCGAAAGTCGTACCATGCGTACCCGGCGTAAAGGCGTCTCCAAGCTTCTTTTTGCCGATCACGGCTCCGACGGGAAAACCGTTTCCAAGCCCTTTCGCAGCAGTGATGATGTCCGGAGAGATGCCGAAATGCTCATAGCCGAATGCCTTGCCCGTCCGGCCGATTCCGGTTTGAATCTCGTCTGCGATAAGCAGCGCCTGTTTGTCTTTGCAAAATGTCTGTAAGGCTTCGATGAATTCCGGATCGGCGGGATTGACTCCCCCTTCTCCCTGCACCGTCTCAAGCATGACGGCGGCGATATCATCCTCTTTTGAAAGCGTACTGAATGCCGACGGATCATTGAACGGAAGATAGTGAAAGCCTTGAAGCATCGGTCCGAAACCGGTCTTGATTTTGTCTTGTCCGGTGGCGGCCATCCCCGCATAGGTCCGTCCGTGAAAGGATTGATGAAATGTTACGATTTTTGTCTTTCCCGTTGCTTTACGGGCAAGCTTAATGGCGCCTTCATTCGCTTCGGCCCCGCTGTTGCAGAAAAAAACGAGATCCCCCGCGCTAAGTTCGGCAAGCTTTGCCGCGGCTTTTTCCTGAAGATCATTTTCAAACAGATTGGAAACGTGCCATACGCTGTCAAGCTGTTCTTTCACCGCTTCTGTGACCTCATCATGACAATGGCCGAGATTGGAAACGGCGATGCCCTGAATAAAATCGAGATACGTTTTTCCGTTTTCATCCTCTGCGATTGTCCCTTTCGCTTTTTTGATATCTATGGGCCAGCGGCTGTAGGTTTGAAATAAACTGCTCATGACACGCTCTCCTTTTCTTTGACGATTTTTGTTCCTTGGAAGGCTTGATCGGTGAAAAACGCTCCTTTTCCGTTTACGATCATCACTTCCTCGACATCTTCACTCAGTGCCGATAATGCCGAGTTTACCTTCGGAATCATCCCTCCTGAAATCACGCCGTCATCGATGAGGACCTGAATCTCTTGCGGCGTCAAAGTATCCAGCCTGTTCTCTCCGTCCATAATTCCTTCGACATCCGTGACAAATAAAAGTTTGTCGGCGTGTAAGGCTGAAGCGACGGCCGATGCCGCGGCGTCTGCGTTGACGTTCAGCGTTTCGAAATCACTTGTCATGGAAAGCGGAGCGATAACGGGAATGATGCCTGCTTTCATTAATGCGTGTATGATTGACGGATCGGTTTTTTGTATTTCGCCGACTTCTCCGTATTTGTCTTGATTAAGATAGGATGCTTGAAGGAGACCGCCGTCCTTTCCTGATATTCCCGCGGCTTTCAGCCCGTTTTTCGCGAGTTCGGTTACGAAAAATTTATTGATCGTCCCTGACAAGACCATTTCCGCTGTTTCCAGCACCGGTTTGGTCGTTTTCCGCTGTCCATCGACAAATTCCGTTTCAATCTGCAATGTTTTCAGCATTCTTGAAATGTCCGGGCCGCCGCCATGCACGACGGCAATGTTCCAGCCCGATTGCATAAGCTCTTTTACATTTTGAAAAAAATCGGCGGATAACTCGCGGATCACGCTTCCGCCGCACTTAAAAACGATGGTTTTCTTCATGCCGCTCCCCTTTGTTATGTGCGATAGCTCGCATTGATTTTGATATAATCATAGGTTAAGTCACAGCCCCATGCCCGGCCGCTGCCGGAGCCTTCCTGCAGGCGGACTGCAATCGTAATCTCATCACCTGATAAGTACTCCTTGGCATCAGTTTCCGAAAACGGCTGAGGTTCGTTGTTTTTAAACAGACACTGGCCGCCGAGGAAAACTTCCACTTGTTCGGCCGTTACGCTTGCCGCACTGTGCCCGATTGCGCCGATGATGCGCCCCCAATTGGCGTCTGTGCCGTAAACGGCGGTCTTCACAAGGCTTGAACCGACGATTTTTTTGGCGATAATATTCGCCTCAAGGTTATTTTTCGCGCCTTCGACTCTGGCTTCAATTAATTTCGTCGCTCCTTCACCGTCTCTGGCAATATCTTTGGCAAGGTCTTCGCATACAAGCTTTAATCCCTTTTTAAAAGCCGGCCAGTCAGGGTGCTGCTCCGTCAGGCAATCATTCCCCGCGCAGCCGTTCGCCATCACAAGCACCATGTCATTCGTCGATGTTTCTCCGTCAACGGTGATTTGGTTAAATGAAACATCCGTAATCTCTCTGAGCGCGTTTTTGAGCGCCTGTTCTTCCACGGCCGCGTCCGTTGTGACAAAGCCGAGCATTGTCGCCATGTTGGGGTGGATCATGCCGGAGCCTTTCGCCGCTCCGCCGATCGTGATGATGTCTCCGCCGATCACCAGTTCATAACACGTCTGTTTCGTCACTGTATCCGTCGTCAAAATGGCTTCTTCAAATGCTCCGGACACGGACGGCGCTTGACCGAGCTGTTCAATGCCCGCTTGAATTTTTTTCATATCTAAAAGCTCGCCGATCACCCCGGTTGACGAAACCGCAACGAGTTCCGGCTCAATGCCGAGCTGGCTCGCGAAGCCGTCCCGCATTTCATAGGCGTCCTTTAATCCTTGGTCTCCCGTACAGGCGTTGGCAATCGCGCTGTTGACGATAACCGCCTGAAGCACACCCTCTTTTTTCAAGCTGGCTTGCGTCACTTTCAGCGGCGCTGCCTGAAAATGGCTCTGCGTATATACCGCTGCACTGACTGCAGGCGCTTCGCTGATAATCGCTCCGAGATCTTTTTTTGAATAGCGCAGACCGCAGTGCACGCCCTTTGCCTCAAACCCTTTCGGCGAGGATACGCCGCCTTTTATTTTCGTGATTTCCTCACTCAGCTGAATCATATTTTTGAATCCCTCTTTCGTTCTATGGATAGACTGGCGTCATCGTAAGTCCCGTTTCTTCCTGCCAGCCATTCATGATATTTAAATTTTGAACCGCCTGCCCTGCGGCGCCTTTCATCAGATTATCTATGACAGAAACGATGGTGACACGGTTTGTTCTTTCGTCCACAGTGACACTGATATCACAAAAATTGCTGCCGTATACCTCTTTCGTCGCCGGAAATTCACCTTCCGGCCTGATTCTGACAAAATATGAATCTTTGTAGAATTCGGAATACAATTCTCTTACCTGTGCAGCAGACATACCCGGGGGAGCCTCCGTATACATCGTCGCCATAATGCCCCTTGTCATCGGCGCCAAATGAGCGGAAAACGTGATCGGGCCTGTGCCGGGCTGCCAAGCCGCTAATTGCTGTTCAATTTCCGGAGTATGCTGATGCTCATTAACCTTATAAATTTTGAAATTATCATTCAGCTCAGAATAATGAGTGCCCATGGATGCTTTTCGGCCGGCGCCGGATACGCCTGTTTTCGCATCAACAATCAGAAATGAATCTTGTAAAAGCTTATTCTTCGCCAGCGGGGCGAGCCCGAGCAGCACAGCCGTCGGAAAACATCCCGGATTGGCAATCAGCTTTGCAGTCTGAATCTCTTTTTTTTGCAGTTCGGCTAAACCGTAAACCGCGTTTTGAATCGTTTCTTCCGGAGCGGCCTTCCGCTTATACCACTTTTCATACACGGCCGGGTTTTGAATCCGCAGATCGCCGGATAGATCAATGACCGGGATGCCCGCCTCCGCCAGCTTGGGCGACCACTCTCCGGAGACGCCGGGCGGCGCGGCTATGAACATGACATCAATTTCGTTTCGGATCGTTTCTATGTGAAGCGGCTGAAGTGATTGTGACGCTATATTCCTCAAATGCGGATATGAAGCGGCATATTCTTTTCCTTCGTCGCTCGATGAATATAATATACAATCCTCTGCATAAGGGTGATGGTTAAGAATCCTGACAAGTTCGGCGCCTCCATAACCAGTAGCGCCTATAATACCTATTTTCAACGGGTTCACCTTCTTGGTTTTTGTGAAATTATTTAACATTATAACATGAATAAAAATTAATTCAATTGTATATTTAATATTTTTTCATTCATTTTCCATCTGCTTTTGCGGACAAAAAAACTCCCTCTCGTTCGAGGGAGTTCCATAAGAAAAACAGGCTGATCGGATCAGCCTGTTTTCTTCAGCATCATCAGCCCGCTTATAAAAAACAGCACGGAGCTGGCGTAAAAAATAATATAAACCGTAAAGAAATCAGCGAGAAACCCGCCGAGAATAATGGCGGCAGCTGAAAATACGGCCGTCCAGAAATGATAGCTGCCGACTTTTTTTCCCCGCTCCCCGCCGTCGGTGTAATCGGCGATCATGATTTTCTCGCCGTGTTTTTGCATCGCGCCGAACAGGCCCAAAAGCACCTGCACAACATAAACCTGGTGCACGCCGGTAATGTGCGGGAGCGTCAGAAGAAGCACCGCCATCCCCCACGAATTTGCCATAAGGAACCAGCGGGGGTCCAGTCTTGCCGACAGCCGGCCGAGCAGCGGATGAATCAATGCGCCGCTCAGGCCGAACAAGCCGTATGAGAGACCGAATTGCGTGTAGCTGGAACCGATGTTTTTAATAAATAAAATATAAAACGGAAAGATCAGGCTGCCGGCAAAAAAGACACTGCTCTGAGACAGGATCAGCCATTTTAAATGGTTGTGTTTCATGATTTGTACCTCTGATAAAAATAATTCATAAACAAGTCATCCGGATCATATTTGTGTTTTTTCTGAAAGAACATATCGCTTTTCGGATATGCCTCGCGCATCTGCTCTTTCGTTTGGTACAGCATATACGGGAGATAATAACTGCCGCGGTGGCGCAGTGCCGTATCCGTCATTTTTCTGACAATCCGCGCCGCACTCGCCTGGCTGTCTTTTGAAAACCCTTCATTGATTAAAAGAACGAGTGAAAACATGTCTTCCTTTGCGTATGACAGATCGGCTTTTTCATTTTTTTGCACGTAGCGGATCGTAATATTTACGAGATTGAAATCTTCATGTGACAGCGTCTTGCGTAAATCATGAATGTACGGCGAAAATTCGCCGACGGGCACGAAGTATTCTTGTAGCACGTCGGTGTTGTCCGTGTTTTCATATTCCAAAAATTTCGACTCTGACCGCATGACATTGTTCCTGGAGACTTTCACGCCGTTTTGGCTGAGAAAATAAGACTGCTGGGTTGACCAGAACCAATTTCTGCCCCAGTCATACCGGCGGGAGAGGCCAAGCGCGAATTTCGTCAGCGCCGGATGCTCATCTTCTTTCAGTTCATTGTGCTGCTTTAATTCTTTCTGATTGTCTGAGAGCGTGTAATCAGTCACATACATGTCATGCAAAAAGCCTTTATCCCCTGTTGCGATCCGCGCGAGATGCATGCGCACGGCGGGGTTGCGCTGAACATGCTGCGTAAAATATTGACTGTATGTATCAGCGTTCATGCGTTTCGTTTTCATTTCATAAAGTTCATCATCCGTCAGCTCAATATCCGCGTCAAGGATGACGCCGAACAGGCCGTAGCCGCCGATGACGGCTGAAAACAGGTCATCTTTCGGAGTAACGGTGATGATTGTGCCGTCCGCCTTTAAAAGATGAAACGATTTGACCGTATCAATCAGCGAACCGTACCGGATATCCCGGCCGTGGGCGTTGGCGCTCAGTGAGCCGCCGATCGTAAAAATGTTTTGCGATTGCATGACTTTTACCGCGAGCCCGTACGGATTGACATAGCGCTGAATATCATTCCACGTCGCTCCCGCCTGCACTCTGATGATTTTTTTCTTTCGGTCGAGACCGAGTATTTTGTTGTAGCCCGTCATGTCGAGAACGATACCGTCTTCATAATACGTCTGGCCGCCCATTGAGTGCTGGGCGCCTGCGATTGAGATCTTCAGATGCTTTCTCTTTGCTTCCTTAATGGTTTCGATCAATGTTTCTTTCTCTTTTCCTTTGACCGTCTGCTTAATTTTCACGGGCATGAGACGGCTGACATCCGTCATTGTCCCTGCCTGCTGCTCCGGCTCTTTGTGAAAAGCGGAAACAGCGAACAGCGCCGTATAAACAAGAATGCTAAGGATAATGAGAAGTAATTTTTTCTTCATGGGTTCCTCCCTCGCATGCAGCCGGTCTATTATATCATGCCTTACGTCCGTTTTTTTCCTTTTTAACCCGATACCGGAAAACACACGACATAAAAAATACACAGAAATCCTTAAAATGATTTTTTAGTCAGTATATAATCGATATATATGCAGATGTATTACCAAAGGGATTGTTTAAGACAAACATGTTAAATGAGGTGGGGAAAATAAACATAAAAGGAATCAATCATCTTCTTTTTTCTGTTTCAAATTTGGAAAAATCTATAGAATTTTATGAAAAAGTATTTCATGCACAACTCCTGGTTAAAGGGCAAAAAACAGCATATTTTGATCTGAACGGGCTTTGGCTTGCACTTAACTTAGAGGCGGATATACCAAGAAATGAAATACATAAATCTTATACGCATATGGCCTTTACAATTGACCCAAAAGATTTTGATGCAATACATCAACGGCTAAAAAATCTAAATGTAAATATATTAAATGGGCGTCCTAGAGATAAACAAGATCAAAAGTCAATTTATTTTACTGATCCCGATGGGCATAAATTTGAATTCCACACAGGCACACTCCAAGACAGACTGTCCTATTACAAAAAAGATAAACCTCATATGAAATTTTATATATAAAGGTTTGTTTGCGATCCAAAACAAACCCTCACTGTCGCTTATATGCAGACAAAAGAAAAGCACCTCCAAACTTTAGGATGTACCTAAAATCCGAGGTGCATTTTCTTATTACTGAATCCCTAATGCGATTTTTGCGTAGCGTGACATTTTGTCTCTTGTCCACGGCGGATTCCAGACGATGTGGACCTCCGTCTCTTTTACATCCGGAATGTCGGCGAGCGCTTTTTTCACCTCGTCGACGATGATCGGAGCGAGCGGGCACCCCATTGATGTCAGTGTCATCGTAACGTGCGTCAGGCCGTCGTCATCCATATCAACGTCGTATACAAGGCCGAGATTGACGATATCGACGCCGAGCTCAGGGTCTACAACCTGCTCCAAGGCGCCCATGATGTTTTCTTTTAATGCTTCTTCCACGTTCCATCACTCCTTTTTCCTCAGTATAACGTAAAAGCGGGTTTTGTTAACACCTTTGTGCTTTATAAATGCTTATCGAACCAGGCGACGGTTTCTAAAACGGCGTATCTCGGGACTTTATGGTCAGCCCGTTCGTCTTTCAGAAACTGAAGATGGTCAGGCCGGCTGCTGTAATGAGGTTTAATCGTTTCATAAAAGCCGCGGGTCGGTGCATACGGAACGACTTTGTCTTGAACGCCGTGCCAGAACAGCAGCGGACGGCTCCGGAGTTTTTCCGGTTCCAGGCTGAGATCGAACGGTTTGAGCCGCGCAAACAGTTCATCGACCTGTTCTTTTGTGACGTCAATGTCGATGTCCTGCTTTTGAATGTGGTCAATCTGCTGCTGAAAAAACGCCGTATAGTTCGGGCTTCCCATCAGACTGACGCCGGCTTTGACCCAATCATACGCGGCCATCGCGCCGAATGTCGTAATTCCGCCCATTGACGTGCCCGCGAGACCGATCCGCCCGTCTTCAATCAGACCGCGCGCTTCAAAATCCTTTTTCAGCACGTCAAGCTCCTCGATTTCATTTAATACAATGTCCCAAAAATGGACGGCGAGCTCTTCTGCTGACAACTGTTCAGCGCGTTCACCGTGGTAAAGAGCTTCCGGCAGCACCGCCCTGAAGCCCTTTTCAGCAAGCAGGTAAGCGAAATGAAGATTATGCTCCTTCGCGCTTGTAAAACCGTGAATAAAGAAAACAAGGGGAGCGGGACGGTCCCGATTTTCTTCTTTTACAATATGTAAAAACGGAATGCCTGATACGGTTTGATGATCAATAAGAATCACGTTGACTCCCTCCTTAGGATAACCATAATCATAAGTGTAACATGTAGACAATAAAGATGGTAAAAAGCTACACTGTACATAAGAGAAAAACAGCAAATTACATGACAAAAGGAGTTATTTATGGAGACAAAACCTTACCTCATCGCTTTAGATCTGGATGGAACCTTATTAAAAGATGATAAAACCATTTCCCCTGAAACGGCGCGGACGATTCAGACGCTGAAAGAAGCGGGTCATCATGTCTGCATCTCAACCGGCCGCCCTTTCCGTTCCAGTTCGATGTATTATGACGAGCTCGGGCTGACAACGCCGATTGTCAATTTTAACGGGGCATTTGTCCACCACCCGAAAGACGAGTCATGGGGACGATACCACACGTCCTTATCTGTCGATGTGGTCAGACAGCTTGCCGAACTTACAGAGACCTATCAAATACATAATGTGCTCGCTGAGATCATTGATGATGTGTACTTCCATTATCATGATGAGCATTTAATTGAGGCGTTTCATATGAATACGGCGAATGTCACATTCGGCGATCTGCGCGAAACAGTCCAAGAAGATGTGACGTCCGTATTGATACATGCAAAGGAAGAGGACGTCGCGGACATACGCGCGCATTTATCCGATGTGCACGCCGAGGTCATTGACCACAGAAGATGGGCGGCTCCTTGGCATGTGATTGAAATTATTAAACACGGCATGAATAAAGCGGTCGGCCTGAAGAAAATCAGCGACTATTACCAAGTGCCGAGAGAACGGATCATCGCGTTCGGCGACGAAGACAACGATCTTGAAATGCTCCGATTTGCCGGGTGCGGCGTAGCGATGGGAAACGGCACGGATGAAGTCAAACAGGCCGCCAACCGCGTCACGGGATCAAATGAAGCGGACGGAATCGCCGAATTTTTAAAATCCTATTTCTCCCTGTGAGGTTTTGCCGCTCATAACACAAAGCCTTCCGCCCATACTAAAACAGACGACTCATCTCGTCTAAATATGGAAGGGGGACATTGCAATGGGTAAACGGAACAAATCAAAACGGTTTATTCAGCAAGGCAAGGACTCTGTCAGTCTTCATGATGCAAGATTTCCATATCGGTCTACATTAGAGGAAGCACAGCATGATGCAGCAAAAGATTCGGCTGAAAGGCAGGTTGACTTTTAATGAGAAACGAACTGTTTTCTCAAGCCAAGTCATTTGTCCAGCAGGCCGTCATGATTGCTAACGGTTTCGAGGACGGCGATCAGGAAAAAGCCGTCTCACGCGCCAAAAACGCCGTGTCTTCCGCGTACGCCAATTCGACGGATGCAGAACGTCAGCAGCTGCACCAATTTCAGGATCAGCTGGAGAAATTGCAATAAAAAAAGGCGCCCCGTTTAGACGAGGGCGCCGCTTTTTTATTTCACTTCAAATGTTTTTACCGTTTTCAGTCTTTTTCCGATCTGATCGGACTTCCCTAAAAACGTCACCGTCACCGTGTATGTTCCCGGACCGGGCACGTTTTTCCACACATCTGAAAAGTCATACGTTTCATTCGGCATTAAGGTCACGGTCTGAAACGCCTGAGTAAACATTCTGTCTTTTGAATAGCGGTACAGTTCTTTGTTATGTTGGTCATGTACGGTCAATTCGAATTTCTGCCCTGAGCTGAATGTGAAATCGATCGGGCTGCCGCTCTTGTTTTTTAAAGACATTTGAAATTCGATCTGCTGATCCGTCTGCACAGGGTTTACGGCTAATTCCGCTTGCTGTTCATTCATCTCTCCGGATACCTCCTCAGCGGGCTCCTTCTGCCCGGATTGACTGCTGCACCCGATCAATAAAATGACCGGTAATAACAGGCCAAACAGCCACTTCATTCTATCCGCTCCTATCAGTCTTTTCTGAAGAAACCAAAGATCCCCGTCGTTTGCACGATATTTGTGAAGGCTTTCGGGTCGACTTCTTTCACGATTTTCTCAAGGTCATACAATTCGTACCGCGTGATGACGATGATCATCATTTCTTTCTGTTCGTTTGTGTAAGCGCCTTTTGCCGGCACCGTCGTAATGCCGCGGACCATTTTCCCGTAAATCGCTTCTTTGATTTCATCGGCTTTTTTCGTAACGATCATGGCGGTCAGTTTCATGTGGCGGGTGTGAATGGCGTCAATCACCCTTGTTGTGACATACAGAGCGACAAGGGTATATAATGCTTTCTCCCATCCTTGCAATAATCCTGCCGTCAAAATGATAATCCCGTTCAAAATGAAGAAATATGTGCCGACCGGTTTATCCTTCCATTTGGCCAACACCATCGACACGATATCAAGACCGCCTGTCGAAGCGCCGAATTTCAGCGTTAAACCGATGCCGATAGCTGAGATGACTCCTCCGAATACGGTATTCAGAAGAATATCGTGCGACAGTCTCATTTCCGGGAGAATTCCCATAAAGACGGACGTCATCGCTACGCTTAATATACTGTATACGGTGAATGATCTGCCGACTTTCAGCCACCCTAACACACCGATGGGAATGTTTAAGAGGAACATGAGAACTCCTGTCGAAATATAAAAGGGGGCGTATTGATCAACGACGCTTGACAGCAGCTGGGCGACACCGGTAAAACCGCTGGCATATACATTCGCCGGTATCAGGAATAAATTCAGTCCCGCCGCATACAGAAACGCGCCGATGACGACGATTGCTAATTTTTTTGCTTGTTCTAGTACCATGGCTTGCTCCTCCGCTCATTTTCATTATTAGCTTTTCCCTTAAAACAAAGTTTTGAACACTATTTTGCCACATTTATATGATATAGTTGGCATCACTCTCACCAATCGGAAAGAAGGGAATTATGATGACAGTTCACCTTATTGCTGACAGCGCCTCTGACCTGCCGAAATCTTATATTGAAGAAAACCGGATCGGGTTCATTCCGCTGCACGTAACACTTGACGGAAACGAATATGAGGACACGGTCACCATTCAGGCGGATCATATATTTCAAGCGATGCGGGACGGGAAAGTTCCGAAAACATCCCAGGCATCACCGGATACGATAAAAAAAGTATTTTTACAATACGCGGAACTGGGAGAACCGGCGATATACGTCGCCTTTTCCTCAGGTCTTTCCGGCACCTATCAGACGGCCGTAATGATCGCCAATGAAGTAAAAGAGGAATTTCCCGATTTTGATTTACGGATTGTAGATTCCAAATGCGCTTCATTGGGCTGCGGCCTCGCGGTGATGCACGCTCAAACACTCTGTGTTAACGGGAATACAATACAAGAAATCGAAACGTCTGTAAAGAGCTTTTGCGCACGGATGAAACATATATTTACGGTCGATGATGTCGCTTATCTCGCGCGGGGCGGCAGAATTTCAAAAACGTCCGCTTTTGTCGGGGGGCTTTTGAACATCAAACCGATTCTGCATGTGGATGACGGCAGGCTCGTGCCGCTCGAAAAATTGCGCGGACAAAAGAAACTGTTTAAACGGATTATAGAAATGATGAAGGAAGAAGGCGGCGATTGGGCGGATCAAACCGTGGGGATCAGCTATGCAGATAATGAAGAGACGGCGCTTCGGATGAAAGAAATGATTGAAGAAGCGTTCCATCCGAAAGAGATCATTCTTCATTCAATCGGCTCTGCGATCGGCGCCCACTCCGGGCCGGGCACGCTCGCGATTTTTTTCCTGAAGCCATAATTTCAATGCGGGCGGGCATCCTAACGGACAGAAGGGAGGCTTTGCCGCATGAAAGATGATGACAAAAAACCGTTGGACAATAACGCCGTAAATCAGAAAAAGAACCGGCTTGCCGAAAAAAACCGGCAGGCGGGAAAAAACCAGAATTCCAAAAAACCGGACCATCTGTAAAAGCAAAACAGCCCTCTTGTCTTAGAAGAAAGAGGGCTGTTTTTTGTTCTATATGCGTCTAACATCACTTATCACGAATCCGCTTTCAGGCAATGCCGGCATTCTGGACAGGCTGAAGCTTAAATCTTGGGACGGAACATCGTACTCTATTTCATTGGCAAGAAACGCAAGGGAAGTTTTCATGACTTCCACGGTCATTCCCTCACCCGGACAGCGGTGGCCGTTAGCCGGATCACCTCCGCCCTGGGGAATGAAATCAAATTTATTTTCCTCCCGCCCCTGAAAACGTTCCGGGCGAAATTCATTCGGATTCTCCCAAAGCCGGGAATCATGGTTTGTTCCATATAGGTCAAGCATGACGGATGCACCCTTTTTAAACTCACAGTTCTTCCATACGAAATCTTTTTTCACAACGGCTCCTAAAAACGGGGCAAACGGGTAATACCGCCGAACTTCATGTGCAAATCTTTCGGCCTCCTGATCATCTCTCGATCTCAGTTTGCCCCGATATTCAGGGTAATCATGCAATGCAAGAGCTGAAAACGTAATGAAGTAAGAAATGGCGGCAATCGGGCGCAGAACATTAATAAGCTCAACAGCAGCCATGTGAGAATCAAGTCTGTTCCCGTCAAGTTCAGTATGAAAAGCCATTTCATACAAGGCTGAGCCCTCCGGCGTTTGCAGCTTGCCGGACCGCACATCCTCAATGACCTCCTCTATCCATTTCTCCGTTTTCAGCCTCGCCCTTCTGCCTTTCCAATGACGCGGTCCGACAGCGCCGAATGCGTCTACCATATCGGTGAAATCCTCCGCCCGCTCTTTCACTTCTGAGTCTTTCAGCGGGACGCCGGCCCACTCACAGGCAGCCCGGCACAGCACTTTCTTCGCTTCATCAAAAAGGACAATTCGGTTTGAACCCTCCCACATTTCCGCAGATGCTTTCCACTGTTTTGCCACCGCTTCCGCAAGCCGTTTTTGCCGGGGCGGCGTCATCAGCGACATAAATAGAAGCTTCCTGTGCTTATGCCGTTCACCGTCCATTGCCTGGATTGCCCCTGTTCCGAATAACGTTTTCTGCACCCGTTTGGGGAGGGCCTGCTGCCGCTGAAATCGTTCTGTGTCATAAAAAAGCTTTGCGGCTTCCGCTCCGCTCATACAAATGAATGTCTTCCCTAATAAACGGGCGCGAAACACATCTGAGCGATAAGTCTCCGCTCGTTTTTTCACAAATACATAACCATCGCGTAATAAAGCCAGACTATTATCAAGACCCTTTTCATGCGGAATTTGTTCATCCATCCCGATTCCTCCCTTCTTTTTTCACCTTTCACGAAAAAGAATAAATATAAACACATGTATATTCAGTATTTGTGTTTCATTCAGAAGTTACTCATGTCAGGCTGCAAAAATCAGGGGCGGGGCAAAAGCCCGTTACAAAGTAAACCGGCGGACCTGATCGTTTAACCGCTCTGTCAGGCTCACCAGATTATTGACGCTTTCCGCCATTTTATGAAAAGAAGACAGCTGCTCAAGCGCGGAGGCAGAAATCTCTTCGCTTCCTGCAGCCGTTTCCTGAACGACGGCGCTGATGCTTTCGGCATGCTGCAGCACTTGCTCACCAAGCTGTTTCGATTCGATGATCCGTCCGTCCAATTGAGTAAGCTCCGTCTTAATATGGGCGGCTTTTTGTTCAATATGGACGAATGATTCTGACGTTTTCTCCATCAGCTCCTGCTGTCTGTCCGCTAAAGCGACACCGGTCGTGACAGCTCCGGTAATAGACGTGATGCCGTCTTCAATTTGCTTTACCATATCGAAAATCTGCGCTGTCGCTTTGGCTGATCCGTCTGCGAGCTTCCGTATCTCCTCGGCAACGACGGCAAATCCTTTTCCGGACTCGCCTGCTCTGGCCGCCTCGATTGCGGCGTTTAATGACAGCAGATTGGTCTGGCCCGCAATGTCAGAAACGGTCTGCGCCATCATACTGATGCCTGCCGCATGTTCTATGAAGAGATCGGCGGCTTCGGAAATCTCTTTTGATGTCTCATTGCTTTTATCAATGGCTTGCTTGGTCTCAGCTAAAGCACCGCGCCCCGCAGCCACCGCCGCAATCGTCTCTTCGCTGCTTCTCGTCGTTTGTTTTGAACGTTCGGCGTTCGCCTTTGAATGTTCATCCATTTGTTCAATGAATTGCACCGCATGCTGCAGATCTTCTGAAATGGTTTGGGAGCCTTGCGCCATTTCTTCCGTCGACACGGACACCTGCTCGGTCATGTCCTTCAGCGTCTGGTTTTCCTTCGTCAAACCTTCCGCAAACGTCTCGACTTCACGGCCGACCTCTCCGATCGCCTGAATTAAGGTGCGGAGCTGTTCAGCCATCATTCCGAATGAGTCATTCAGCTCTTTCAGTTCGTCTTTCCCTTTATAATCAAGCATTTCAACAGCAAGGTTCCCTCCCGCAATACGACGGGCATTTTCAGCCATGCGGCGTATCGGCCCTGCAATTCTCCTCGTCAGCCTGATGGAAGATATGACGGTGACGGCAAGTATCACGATGGTCAGCACGGCTGCGCTGTAAACGATAAACTGAATCTGGTCAGCCGTCTGCTTCTGCATGTCTTCATAGTGATCCCGGCTTTTCAGATTCAGCATATAAATATCATTCAGAAGACCGTTGATGCGGGCCGCCGTCCTTGTCGCTTCAGCCGGACTTTTCGAATCAAGAGCAGCGTACGCCTCCGCCTGCCACGATTCGTATTTTTTGGCGAGTTTGTCATAAGCGGCTTTGTCCGCATCGTCCGTCATCGTTTTTTTGAGCGCCGCCAGTTTGTCTGAGCTGCTTTTCATATAGCTTCGCACATCTTCTTTCTGAGCGTCTGCGAGCGTATAGGAATAGCCGGTGATGCTTTCTTTTAACGTATTAAGGTCAGCTTTTGCTTCCTGGACGTTTAACAGCGCGTCCACTTCATCTTCATTTGAAGCCTGAATCTTCATCATGTTTACGATGGTAAAGCCGATGACGGCGGCGAAGCAAATCATCGTAACGGCTGCGTTAACGAGCAGCCTTGTCCGTAATGTCACTTCAGATCGCCTCCTTTTTCAATCAGGCTGTTTTTCATATCCGTGATCTTTTTCGCCAGCCCGCCTGCGTTTTTGACAACTCTGATCTTGGCTAATTCCATGCCGTTTTCCTTCAGTCCGTAAACGATCTCACCGCTTTTGATCTCCTTGTTGTCTTTTAAATCTTTCGCCAATTCATAGATGACATGGTCGACATTTTTCACTAAAGAAGAGATAACGGCGTGCTCGGCGGTGTAATATTTATCGCTGTCAACACCGATGGCGTATACTTTTTGCGCCTCCGCTTCTTTCAGTGCGCCGACGCCCGTGAAGCCGGCCGCCGTAAACAGGACATCGGCTTTTTTTCGGATCATGTTTTGGGCGATGCGCTTCCCGAGCTTATCATCATCAAACGTACCGCTGATGTCCGACAGCACGCGGATTTTCGGTTTGACTGATTCCGCGCCTTTCAGATAGCCTTTTTTAAACCGTTTAATGACGTCGGCATCTGAACCGCCGATAAATCCGATCGTGCCGGTTTTGCTCGTCATAGCCGCCAGCGCTCCGGCTAAGAAGCTTCCTTCATCCTCTTTAAACGTGACGGAGGTGACATTATCCAGATCTGATACGGAATCAATCAGCACAAACCGCTGCTTCGGATATTTTTTGGCGACCTTTTCTAAATCCGCCTGCATGCTGTAACCGAGCCCCACCACAAGATCATTGCCTTCCCGGACAAGCTGGGTCAGTCCTTTTTCGTATGTACCGGTATCTTTTATTTCCCGGTAATCAAATGTGATGCCGAGCTCGTCTCTCGCTTTCATCAAACCTTGAAAGCCTGAATCATTAAATGATTGGTCGCCGAGGCCGTTGTCTGTCAGCATGATGCCGATTGTTTTCGTTTTTTCGGCCGCCGTTTCCTCAGATTTGCCGGCACATCCCGCCGTGCTGAGCGCAATCAGCAGTACAGCCGCAAATATCGCCATTTTTTTCATTGAAACTCTCCTTTTGTTTTTTCTATAGTTATATATCGGTTCGGATGTCAGAATATTTTATTTCAATAAAATATGTATGTTCGGCAGGATGTTAAACAAATGAGGAATATAGCAGCTTTTGAGAAAATAAAAAACATCGGTTTTGGTTCACCGATGTTTTTGCAGAACATTTATTGTTTTTCGTATGTCCAGCCGTCTTCCTGATAGACCTTGCCGTTTTTCATCAGATGCCCGAGCGCCCGCTTAAAGGCGGCTTTGCTTAAATGAAACCGTTCGCGGATATCGTCAGGATGGCTTTTGTCTCCGTAAGGCATCGCGCCGTTTCTTGATCTCAGATAGGTCAGAATCTCTTCCGCGTCAACCGAAAGCGCATCCTGCTTTCTCGGCAGCAGGGACATGTTGACGGAGCCGTCTTCCTTTACCTCGATGACACGCCCTGTCACGCGGCTGCCGAGTCTCGGCTCATCTTTTCTTTCTGAAGGGTGAATAAACGCGCGGATGCCTTCATCGGTAATCAGAAAAGAGCCTGATGCGATCAGTCTGTACACCGTGCCCGTCAGGTCTTTATTCATGACGTCTTCCTCTGCATCCGTAAATAATTCACTGATGATATCCTCAGGCGCCGGTTTTGCAAACATGCGCCCGCGGCTTGTCACCTTCAGCATGCAATACAGTCTGTCTCCTTTTTGCGGCCAGACGGATTTGTACGGAGGCAGGTGCTCCGTTGCGACGAGCGCGTCTTTTGACAGGCCGACGTCGACGAATACGCCCATATCCTCCACAGCGTCCGTCACTTCCACCCATCCGTAGTCATAAAAGCTGATGAGCGGCTTTTTCATCGTCGCTGCGAGTCTTTCCTGATGATCGACGTAAATAAATACGTCCACTTCATCTCTGTCTTCGATATCCTCTGTGATTTCACTGTTATGTAAAAGAACCGTATCCTCGCCGTCGGTTAAAAAATAACCGAAATCGGTTTGGTGATCTATACTAAGCGTGAGCTGCTGCCCTGGTCTCATGTTATCGTCCTTCCTGATTCGCCCGTATGAGGCTGATGTTTTTCTCATTTTTTCCAATATGCATAAATTCATGCTTTACGCTGTTGGACATTTCTCTTTATTCTACTATAATCAACTCATAAGTGAAATGTTATAGGAGGTTTTCTCATGGCAAAAGAAAGTTCTTTTGATATTGTATCCAAAGTTGAATTTCCCGAAGTGCAGAATGCGATTCAGATGACGCTGAAAGAAATCGGCACGCGCTATGACTTTAAAGGATCGAAAAGCGATGTGAAGTTAGAAAAGGAAGAACTTGTCCTGATTTCTGATGACGAGTTTAAACTGAATCAGCTCAAAGATGTGCTGAGCGGCAAGCTGATCAAACGGGACGTGCCGACGAAAAACATTGAATACGGCAAAATCGAAAATGCATCGGGAGGCACGGTGCGCCAGCGCGCGAAGCTTGTACAGGGCATTGATAAAGACAATGCCAAAAAAATCAACGCGGTGATTAAAAACTCCGGCTTGAAGGTCAAGTCGCAGATTCAGGACGACCAAGTACGCGTCACCGGAAAAAATAAAGATGATCTGCAGCAGATTATCGCAGCCGTCCGCGGAGCAGACCTGCCGATTGACGTTCAATTTATTAATTTTAGATAAATTATGTGATTCCTATTGATTATTGTCTCTATTTTCGGTAAATTTGGAGAAAGGGATTTTCACAGTTAAGTTTTGGAAACCCATGACAATTACATGAACGTTCTTATCAAGAGAAGCCGAGGGACTGGCCCGACGACGCTTCAGCAACCGGTGTAGTGGTTTACCCAAACCATGACCAAGGTGCTAAATCCAGCAAGCTAAAAACAGCTTGGAAGATAAGAAGAGAGACAAATGATTACAAAGTCTTCTTCTTAAGAAGACTTTTTTTATTTCTCTTTTTTCCTTGCTGAATGTGATGAAGGAGGCAAACAATGGGACTATTACAAGACTTAAAAGAACGGATTTTAATCGGAGACGGCGCGATGGGCACTCTCCTCTATTCCTACGGCATTGACAGATGTTTTGAGGAACTGAACGTATCAAAGCCCGAAGAAATCAAGCGGATACATAAGGCTTACGCGGAAGCCGGGGCAGACATCATCCAGACAAATACGTACGGCGCGAATTTTATTAAGCTCTCAAGATACGGACTTGAGGATGAAACGAAAAAAATCAATCAGGAGGCGGTCAGAATCGCGCGCGCTTCCTCAGAAGGCGCTTATGTATTGGGAACGATGGGCGGCATCCGCACCTTTAACAAAAACGCCTACAGCCTGGAGGAGATTAAACGCAGCTTTCGGGAGCAGCTTTATTTATTGCTGCACGAAGAGCCGGACGGTCTGCTCCTGGAAACATACTATGATTTAGAAGAGGCCCGCGAAGTGCTGAAGATCGCGAGAAAAGAAACGGAACTTCCGATTATGCTGAACGTATCCATGCACGAACAGGGCGTGCTGCAGGACGGAACGCCGCTTCGGGAAGCCCTCAGGTCCATTGCCGATCTCGGCGCTGACATAGCGGGAATCAATTGCCGGCTCGGCCCGTACCACATGATTGAAGCGCTCACCGAAGTGCCGATTTTCCGTGACGCTTATTTATCGGTCTATCCGAACAGCAGCCTTCCGTCTTTAGAAGAAGGCCGGCTTGTTTATGATACGGACGATGCCTATTTCCGGGAGAGCGCCGTACAGTTCCGCACTCAGGGCGCGCGCATTATCGGCGGCTGCTGCGGTACGACGCCAAACCATATCAGAGCCATGGCTGAAGCGGTCCGCGGACTTTCTCCCGTCACTGATAAAGAAGTGAAAATCAGACGGGAAGAAGAAGTCATCTCCGTCCGGAATGAACGGACCGAGCCGGGTTTAAACGAAATCGCCGCTCAAAAACGGTCAATTATCGTAGAGCTTGATCCGCCGAAAAAATTAAATTTTGACAAATTTTTGCAAGCGGCCGCTGAATTAAAAGAGACCGGCATAGAAGCGCTGACGCTCGCCGACAATTCATTGGCGACACCGCGGATCAGCAATGCCGCCTGCGGTTCATTGCTGAAAGAGCGCCTTGATATCCGTTCTCTCGTTCACATTACATGCAGAGACCGCAACATCATCGGCCTTCAGTCACATTTAATGGGGCTGGATACGCTCGGGCTCACCGACATTTTAGCCATCACGGGCGATCCTTCAAAAATCGGCGACTTTCCGGGGGCTACCTCCGTCTATGATTTAACGTCCTTTGATTTGATCAGGCTGATTAAACAATTCAACGAGGGCATTTCTTTATCAGGGAAACCGCTCGGCAAGAAAACGAACTTTTCCGTAGCCGGAGCATTTAATCCGAATGTCCGCCACCTTGATAAAGCAGTAAAACGGCTGGAGAAAAAAATCGAGTGCGGAGCTGACTATTTCGTGTCCCAGCCTGTCTACTCGGAGCAGCAGCTCATTGACATTCATCATGAAACGAAGCACCTCAAAACACCGGTGTATATCGGAATCATGCCGTTAACGAGCAGCCGCAACGCAGAGTTCATTCATCATGAAATCCCGGGCATTAAGCTGTCAGACAGCATCCGCGAAAAAATGGCGCTCGCCGGCGAAGACAAGCGAAAGCAGAAAGCCGAAGGCCTCGCCATCGCCAAGTCGCTTCTCGACACGGCGTGCGAACTGTTTAACGGAATTTATTTAATCACCCCGTTTCTCCGTTCTGATTTGACGTCAGAGCTTGCAGCTTATATTAAGCAAAAGGATGAAAAGCGGGCTGATGTATATTTGCATTGACGCGGAAGAGGCCGCCTGATATGACAGGCGGCTTTTTCATGGTACGATACAGAAAAAGAATCAAGCAAAGGAGGATTTTTTCATGGTTGAAGTAAAACCCATCACCGCAGAAGACACATACGCGATCAGACACAGCGTGCTGCGCCCCCATCAGACGATTGAGGATTGTAAATATGATCAGGACAGCGTCTAAGGAGCCTTTCATCTCGGAGGTTTTTACGACGGAACATTGATCAGCATCGCTTCTTTCTACCCGCAGAACCAGCAGGCTTTACAGGCAGCGCCCGCCTACCAGCTGCGCGGCATGGCGACGCTTGAGGAATACCGGACGCAAAAAGCGGGAAGCACGTTAATCGCCTATGCGGAACGAAAACTGGCAGATATGGGGGCGGCGCTTGTCTGGTGCAACGCCAGATGTCACGTAAAGGGATATTACGAAAAGCTCGGCTGGAAAAGCACGGGCAGCCCCTTTGACATACCCGGCATCGGCCCGCATGTGATCATGTATAAAGAACTCGCCTGAAACAGACAAAAGCCCTCTTATCAGGGCTTTGTTTTTATCTTTCAGTGGGCGGATGACGTTCAAACGGAATGAAGCTTTTATAAGCGCCGCTATTGACGCGATCCCGCTTTGATATTACCCTTTGTTCAGTAAGCAACACGCCATTCGGCAAGGGTGGCAGGGTCGAAAGCGATATCTGCCAATTGCCGGTTTCAGCTATTATGTTTAGAAAAGGGAGTACGAGATGAATACGATCCAAAAACCGAAAATCCCGAAAGAATTGCCGGTGCTTTCTTTCACTGAAGCGCTTCAGGACGACCTCATAAAAGAAGTCGTCATAGAAAACGCCGTGATAAACGGCAAACTGGACGGCCTGCGCGCCGAAAAAGTCATTTTCAGAAACACCGTTTTTACGGATGTCTCTTTCAGACATATGGAATGTACGGATGTCCTGTTTGACAAATGTGATGTCTCAAACGCTGATTTCAGCGGAAGCATCATCCATAGAACGGCGTTTCAGCATTCAAAACTTCTCGGCTTGAATCTGGCGGATTCCGCCATGCGTCATGTACGGTTTGAAGACTGCCTCGCACATTACAGCTCCTTCAGCTATTCCAATATGAAGCATGTACGGTTTGACACGTGCGGCCTATCAGAAAGTGAGTGGAATGATGCCGTTCTTGAATACACAGATCTTGACGTCTGTGATTTGAACGGCGCAAACTTCATCGGCACGTCTCTTTTTAATATGGATATCAGCACGTGCACATTTGATCACCTGCACGTCTCACTTGAGAAGCTGAAAGGATGCCGCATCTCTCCGTCTCATGCCGTTACATTCGCAGAAGCGCTCGGAGCCATTGTGACGTGATCTTTTTATTAAACGAAACGGCGGCCGGCTCCTCGGCATCCTGAATAAATGCTCGGCATTGGTGATGTGGGGTGCTGCTTTTTATTTTGCGGCGCTTTTGTTTCGATAAAAGGAATTCGGCCAGGTCATGTTGAATGTACCGGAAGGAAGAGGGGGAATTGGAATGTCAGACATTTTAAAGCTGTATCACTACCACAGATGGGCAAATGAGCAGGTTATTCAGCATCTGAAGACCCTGCCCGAGGCAAGCTTACAGCAGAAACTGGATAGTGTTTTTCCGACTGTGAACGCCGTGCTTGTGCATATATACCGGGCTGATTACATTTGGCTTCACGTGCTTTACGGAGAAACTTACGAACAAATCGTCTCGCAGTTTGATCAATTTGAAAAGCTTGACGGAGATTTTGAGGCGATTGAACATAGAATGGCTGAACTGGACAAAGAATACAGCAAATTTTTAAAAGAATTGGAGAACACGGAAGGTCCGATCTCCATTTCTCATCCGCGCATGGGAACGCTCCGGACGACATATGCCGATGTGATCCGGCATGTTGTGAATCACGGCACATACCATCGCGGCAATATAAGCGCGATGCTTCACCAAATGGGCTATAAAAGCGTGCCGACTGACTACATTTTTTTCTCATACGAATCATAAAAAAGCAAAGGCCTCCCGGGCCTTTGCTTTTTCACTTCGAATCTATCATAATCCGGCACAGCTGGAGGCGCCCGGGGTAAGCTTTACAGGCCTTCCGGTTTTAAAAGATTCCGTCGCGGCGATCCCGATTTCTAAGTTAATCGTGGCATCGATGTCTGTCACAATCGGCGTTTCCCCTTTTTTCACACATTCGGCAAAGTGCTCAAGCTCCAGACGGTAAGCGTCTTTAAAGCGGGCTTGAAAATCCGGAATAATTTCGTAGCTGCTGCCGGACTCCGTTAAAACGGTGACATGGCTTTTCCGCAGCGTGCCGACCAAGATGCTTCCCGCCGTCCCGATAATTTCGGCGCGGATATCATGCCCGTACGGAGAATTTCGGCTTGCCTCCACATCGCCGGCCGCGCCCGAATCAAATTCAAGATACGTTAATGCCTGATCAACGTCGCCGCACTCTTCCATGAACGGGTGCTTTAAAATTCTCCCGTGCCCGCAGACGGACGTAACTTCGGCATTCATGAGATATCTCGCGATGTCGTAATCATGAATCGAACAGTCAATGAAAAGCCCTCCGCTATGTTTGATAAATTCCGCGGGCGGTGCGCCTTGATCTCTTGTAAATCCTTTATAATAAATGGGCCTGCCGATTTCCCCGGCGTCGATTCTTCTTTTCGCGTCGGCGTATGCCGGATCAAACCGCCTCATAAAACCGACCTGGCAGATGACGCCCGTTTCTTCGATTTTTTTCATGACTTCTTTAGATTCCTCAAGACTCAGGGTGAGCGGCTTTTCAACAAAGATGTGCTTGCCGTTTTCAGCAGCCTTCATGATCATTTCCGCATGTGTGCTTGTCGGTGTGACAATGATGACGGCGTCAATCGTGTGATCTTCCAACAGGTCATACGGATTCTCCGTCCATTTGGCGATTCCTAATTCTTTCGCACACGCTTCCGCCTTTCCCTTCATCGGGTCACAGACGGCCGCAAGCTCGGCTCCCCGCACTTCGCTGACTAAATGCTTCGCATGAAAATACCCTAATCGTCCTAATCCCAGCACCGCACATCTGACTTGATCTGTCATCTATCACCGCTCCTTTTTTCTTGAGGCCGCATGCCGCAATGGCGCAAGCGGTTTCCCTTATTAAACAGAAATCATTATTTTGAAAGCGCTTTATTTATAACCCAAGCTGTTTGCTTTCTTTTCTGTAATCCGCAGTATATGCGCAAGCGCTTTCTCAAATCTGTTTTAATTTTACAATGCTTTTCTCTCGTTTGACAATGTTTTTCACAGAAAAAAACGCGCCTTATCGCTGAGGGCGCGTTTTTGCCGGTGCCGTAGAATGCCTGATGACGAGTTCCGGAGATAAAATGATTTTGCTTTTTGTTTTTTTCTTCCCTTGAATCTCATCAATGAGAAGTTCAACGACACGCCGTCCCATTTCGCGGATGGGCTGAGAAATCGTCGTGAGCGGCGGTGCCGTCATTTCAGCGAGAATGGTATTGTCAAAGCCGATGACCGACAAGTCTTCCGGCACCCGAATGCCCCGGGAGCGCGCCGCCTGTATCGCCGCGCATGACAAGACGTCATTAAAGGCGAAAACGGCGGTCGGAAGGTCTCTGTCAAACAGCTCGCCCGCTGCCTGTTTTCCGCTTTCCAGCGAATATTCCGTCGGTATGATCAGCGATTCATCTAGTGTCATCCCCGCTTCCCGCATCGCTTTTCGAAAGCCTTTGATTCTGTCTCTTTCACCCTCGTCGAACCGTTGCCGACGATACAGGCAATTCTTTTATGGCCTAAAGATATGAGATGCTCAGCCGCCGTATAGCCGCCGAGAAAGTCATCGATAATGACGACGTCCATCGGCGCGAGCGGTTTATCCTGCGTAATCATCGCAAGCGGGATGCCCGATTTCACCATATCATCAAGCGCTGTGACGCTGTCATCATGATCAAGTCCCGTCGCGAAAATAATGCCGTCCGCCTGCTTCTGCCGCAGCATCGAAAAATACTTCGTTTCTTTTTCAGGCTGATAATCGGTGCTGCAGATAATGATATGAAATCCCAGTGCACCGGCGCTGTCTTCAATGCTTTTCGCCAGTTCCCCGAAAAACGGGTTTGAAATATCCGGGGTGATCAGGCCGATCATATTCGTCTTTTTGCCCGTCAAAGCGGATGCGTGAACATTCGGATGATAGTCCATCTCCTCCATGACACGGAGCACCATCCGGCGGGTTTTGTCACTGATCCTCCCCGTATTGTTGATGACCCGCGAGACCGTCGAGATGGAGACGCCCGCTTTTTCGGCCACGTCGTAAATTGTCATTTTCATGCTTACCGATCCCTCTTCTGTTCTCTGGTTTTAGGTCAGTCCGTTTTCCGGCTTACGAATTTGCGGTATTCAAGCGGCGAAATGCCTTCAATCTGTTTAAACAGTTTGGAAAAATAGGTTGGGTCCTCCATGCCGATGGCGTCCGCGATCGTCCCCATTTTGTAATTGGTTGCGGACAAAAGACGTTTCGCCTCCGTCATTCTGACTTTGTTCGTATACTGGCCGGGCGTGACGCCGAGCACCTGCTGCATGCAGCGGGTCACGTAGTCTTGGTTGTAATGAAGAGCCGAAGAGAGCGCTTTGATGGTTGTTTTCTCCTGATAGTGCTCCTGCAGGTACCGGGCGGCCTCCCATGCGACTCTTTCCTTTGCGGACGGGATTTGGAACGCTTCTTTCTGAAGATGGAGCAGCAGCTCTTCAAACAGAATCTGCTTTCTGAGCGGCAGATCGGAGTTCTCTGCGCTGTCATCTGTCAGGACACTGAATTGCCCGGCCATAAACTGCGGGCGTCTCACCTTCCCTTTTTGCGGCAGGGACAGGCGGTAGCGGGACGGCTCTTCAAAGCTCCCTTTTTTTCGCCTCAGCTCCGACCAGTTGTTCCCGGTTGTTTCCGTCACCTCATAAGCCGCTCCTTCAAAATGAAGCCACGAATAGGATGTCGTTTCTTCACTGCCTTTTGTTCCGTAATGTTCAAGGCCGGGAGAAAGCAGAATATATTCTCCCGCTTCAACGGAAAAGGCGTTTTCGTCTTCTGTAATGTAGAGGACGCCTTTTTTCACATACAGCAGATCAAACACCGGGAAGACCCGTCTCACATGGGTTTCGCCTTTTTTGAACACTCCTTCTCCCGCAGCGATAAAGACCGGGAACGGAGGAACTGTGAACTCGAGAAAGGACATATTTTCGGCCCTCCTTTTTAAGTCGGATTTTTGCAAGAAGTTTCGTTTCTCTCCCTTTTTATTATAAGAAAATGGAGGTACACTTTTAAACGTTGATTTTGTCAGGAAAGGGGTTAAAAGAAATGAAACAAGCGATTTTAAAACGGGCTGCGTTCAAACAATCCTCTGATCACAAACTCTCATTATACGCGCTGACTTGGCCGATATTTATTGAGGTTTCATTATATATGTTTATGGGAAACGCCGACACTCTTATGCTTAGCCAATACTCTGACAACAGTGTGGCGGCCGTGGGTGTCAGCAATCAGATTTTAAATTTAATTATCGTGATGTTCAGCTTTATCGCTACGGGTACGACAATTGTGATTTCACAGTTTTTAGGATCTAAACAGAAAAAAGAGGCGCAGGAAGTGGCTTATGTATCAATAGGAGCGAACTTTGTCATCAGTCTCGCCATCAGCGCCGCCATATTTTTTGCGGCCGTTCCGCTGCTTCATGTGATGGGTCTTTCCAATGAATTGATGCCGGATGCTAAAGTCTTTTTGCAGGTGGTCGGCGGGCTGTCCTTCATTCAGGCTTTGATTATGACATTCAGCGCCATTTTAAAAAGCTACGGTCATACGAAGGATACGATGTTCGTTACGATCGGGATGAATATTTTAAATATTGCCGGAAACTTTCTTGTCATTTTCGGGCCGCTCGGCCTTCCGGTGTTAGGCGTCGCCGGTGTTGCGATGTCAACATCCATCGCGCGGATCATCGGGCTGATCGCGATGATTGTGATCGTCAAAAAACGCATCGGACTCGGTCTGACATGGCAAAAGATTTTTCACGTCCATAAAGAGCACTTGCGGAAACTCCTGAAAATCGGGATTCCGTCTGCCGGCGAACAGCTGTCTTACAACATTTCACAAATGGTTGTTACTTATTTTATCGCCATTATGGGCGCTCAGGCGCTTACAACAAAGGTTTATACGCAAAACATCACCATGTTTATCCTGCTGTTCGGAACGGCGATCAGCCAGGGCACACAGATTTTGATCGGCAGATATATCGGCGCCAAACGGTTTGACGACGCTTATGACCGCTGCATGAAAAGTCTGTACTGGGCGCTTGGCATTGCCGCTTTGACATCCGTGATCATGACCTTGTTTTCAAAGCAGCTGATCGGAATTTTCACAAGCAGCCCTGACATTATTGCGACGGCGAGCATGCTGATCGCCATGACGATCATTCTTGAGCCCGGCCGCTCATTTAATGTCATTATCATCAACTCACTGCGGGCTGCCGGAGATGCAAAATTCCCCGTTTACATGGCGATGATTTCCATGTGGGGTATCGGACTGCCTCTCGCTTATCTGTTCGGCATCCATTTCGGATTGGGGCTTATGGGCATCTGGATTTCATTTATCGCGGATGAATGGGTCAGAGGCATTCTTATGTACAGAAGATGGCGGTCGCGGATTTGGATTCAAAAAGGGATTGCATAAACGCCCGAAGCTTCGTTAAGAAGCCGGGCGTTTTTTTATGCTTGCGAAAGCCGTTGTCTCATGTCACCGAGCTCTGACCGGTAATGTGCCAGCAAACCGGTAACGGCGGGCCTTGAGTATAACGGAAACAGCTCCAGCGCTTCAGACGCCTCCTCGAAATACGCCTCGGCCTCGAATGCGATGTACTCCCATACATTCATAAAAGCTTTGTTGACGGTATGGCTCTCCAGCTCTTCTTCCGTATAGCCGAATTGCTTCATCACCTGGCGCGGGAGACGCTTTTTCGCCCGCTCATCCGTATGGACCCCCAGAAGCACCCGGGTCAGCTGAATGGCTGCTCCTAATGAAACGGCTGCATGGCGGAGTTTCTCTTGGTTCCGGCGCGCGCAAACCGGCAGCAGAAGCAGGCCGAGGGCTCCGCCTGTTTGGCCCGCGTACATCAGCAGGTCATCAAACTCTTGATAAGTTACTTTTTCTCTGTCAGAGATTTGGCCGGCGATAAACTCACGTAACGGCTCTTCTTCAAGCGCAAATTGCTGCCGCACATCGGCGAGCGCCTCCCACAAAAAGCCGTCGGCGCCTGTCCCGTTCAGAAAGTCTTGTACCGCCTGTTCAAATCTCCCAAGTTCCTGCACATCAAGCCGGTCAGCTTCGTGAAACAAAGCAAGCACCGCCCATGCGGCTCGCCTGTTTTTTGGCGGCAGTGATGAGAAAGTCCGTTTATATAAAGGAAAGTGCGCCTCGGCAAGCTGGGCGCATGTTTCGTATTCGGTCATGGTATCACTCCTCTGTTTTTTAGTGTACCACATGTTTCACAATAAAAAGACCGATATCCTTCAGCGGAAACCGGTCGCGGCACTGTTATTCTTCTATATCGATACGGTACGCCTCAAACCATGTATGGATCTGGGCAAGATGGGCGATCAGCTGCGGGCCTTTCATCAGCTGGCCGAACCACGGAACCTGAAAAGATGAACCTTCTGTCTCCAGCAGCATTTCCAGCTTCTTTCTGTCAAGCAGGGTGTGAAGCACGGAATCTTTCTGTTGTAAAATCGTTTTCAGCCATTCTGTGACCCCCTGCGTGTATTTCGGGTGATGCGTTTTCGGATAAGGGCTTTTTTTGCGGTACAAAATATCTTCAGGAAGCAGTCCTTCAAGCGCTTTCCGCAAGATGCCTTTTTCCCGGCTGCCATGCATTTTCATTTCCCAAGGAATATTCCAAACGTATTCCACAAGTCTGTGGTCGGCGAACGGCACCCGTACTTCAAGACTTGCGCCCATGCTCATGCGGTCTTTGCGGTCGAGCAGATTTGTCATAAACCAAAGCATATTTAAGTAGAACAGCTGCCGTCTCGCTTTATCTGTTCCCGTCTCACCGTCTAACAGCGGCGTTTCCGCAATGGTTTCTTCATATCTCGCATTCACGTATTCTCTAAGATTCAGCCGTTTTTGCCACTTTTCATCCAAGAGCGTGATTCTCTCCTCAGTCGACCTCATCCAAGGAAATCCGTCTTCTTCTGCTGCGGTGTGAAACCACGGATATCCGCCGAAAATTTCGTCCGCACATTCTCCGGAAAGGCTCACGACAAAATCTTTTTTAATTTCCCTGCAGAACCATAGTAGCGAGGAATCCACATCAGCCATGCCCGGCAGGTCTCTGACGAGAACGGATTCCTCCAGATGTTCAACCAGCTGATCCTGCGTAATCACGCACTTATGATGCTGTGTGCCGTATGCATTTGTCATTTTATCGATCCACGGGCCGTCATCATTCGGCTGAAAGGCGCTCGCTTTAAAAAATTTGCTGTTCTCCTCATAATCAATTGAATAAGTATGAAGGGGATCTCTGCCTTGTTTCTCAAAATGAGCGGCGGCTATCGCGGTTATCGCGCTCGAATCAAGCCCCCCTGATAAAAACGTGCAAACCGGCACGTCAGATACGAGCTGGCGTGTCACTGCATCCTGAAATAAGTACCGAATGTGAGCCGCGGTTTCATCGAAGCTGTCTGTATGCTTTTCGCTCTTTACATTCCAATAACGCCATATGGACAAACCGTCCTTTGAGAAAGTGAACGCATGAGCGGGACGCACCTCGTGAATTCCTTTAAACACCCCGCAGCCCGGAGTTCTGGACGGCCCGAGTCCGAATACTTCCGCAAGTCCGCCGCTGTCTGTGCGGGCTTTCACATCAGGATGAGCAAGGATGGCTTTCAATTCCGACCCAAACAGAAAGGAAGAGCCGTGTTCTTTATAAAAAAACGGTTTGACGCCGAGCCGGTCTCTTGCCCCGAACAGCCGCTCGCGCTTTTCATCCCAGATGGCAAAAGCGAAAATACCGTTCAAGCGGTTCACGCACTCCTCCCGCCACTCAATATAGCTGTGCAGCAGCACTTCTGTATCAGAGGTCCTCTCAAAACGGTGGCCCCTCGCCTGAAGCTCCTTCCGCAATTCCTCCGTGTTATACAGCTCGCCATTATAAATGATGGTGTACGTCTCCTCTTGATGCGTGCAGGCCATCGGCTGGCGGCCGCCTTCAATGTCAACGACCGAAAGTCTTTTATGTCCGAATAAAACATGGGGCTCTCCCCAGACGTTTGAATCATCAGGCCCTCGTTTTGAAAGAGTGTCTATCATATTGTTCATAATATGTTTCTCTTGGACGAGCTGCTTTTGAAAATCGACCCAACCCGCAATTCCACACATGTGATATCAGCTCCAATCCCGTTTCTGTCGGTATCAAATTCGTTTCTATCAGCACTTTACCCAGTTTATGCAAAGAAACGCAGATAGTTGATTTGTCCCACTAAGAGTTGTATGAGACAAGCCCGATTTGGAAAGAACGGAAGAGAAGAAACAAACAAAGGAGACCGGCACGGTTATGAAACGAAAACAGCTTTTCTCAGAAAAAAACAAATGGGGGCGCGGCACCCTGATGATAGAGGACGGCATCTGCCTCGTCGAAAACGATGAAGGCGATATCCTGCTTGCAGACAGTCTAGGAAACGCAGACGTATTGATGAAACGCGGCGGCAGATGGCAGCCGGCACGGATTTGCGGCGGTGCGGCCGAAATCGGCGCTGACACCATCCCCCTGCTCGGCGGGGAAGAAATCCGTTATGAAAAGGCGGTCAAACGGCCGCTGTTAACCTTGCTCGATTCGCTGGACGATGAAACGTTTCTGCTGTTTCTCAGCCATCTTCACGGGTTCGGCCTGTCTGTATATGATTGCGTATTTTCCTACAATCAGGCGCTGTTTTCCGGTGAAGGCGTTTCGTTTTATCACTTCTCGGCGGATGACGCACAATGCGCCCTGCAGCATCACCGCGGCAGCTCGGGTAAACACGACAGATTTGAATGGACGGCATCTGACGGGCGGCGCTCCATTATGTATTCAGCGGCAAAACAAGACGGCACCGCGTAACAAACAGGCGGCACCTTTTAAATAGGTGCCGCCTGATGGATTTAGCTTTGTTTTTCACGCTGACTGACGCCCGGCGTTTGCTTTTACCCTTTACAGCCGTAGCTTTTGCGGTAACGAGAGTGATTGACGCTGGCACAGTTGCGCAAAATGTATGCGCAACTAAAAAAACCCGGATGCATCCGGGTTTTTAAAGCGACTGATTAAAATACGTGAAAGCCGATCGGCAAGTGAAGGCCGAGCAGCACCGTCAGGACGAGCACGATAATAAAACCGATCCACAGTCCGCCGGTTGATTTGCCTTTTTTCTTGCGGATGACGAGCATTTCCATCAGTCCGATGGTAATGATGCCGAGCAGCATTTTTCCGGCATATTCTCCGTTCCAATTCGCAAAACGGACGAAAAGCTCAGCTCCGGTCAGAATAATAATAATGTAGAATAAGCGCAGAATCATATGCGTAATTTTTGCGCCCTTCGCTTTTCCGGCACCGTACAGCCCGTAGCTGACAAACACCAGGATAAGCGCAACGACCCATGAAGTAATATGCCAATGTGTCATTATGTTCAATTCCCCCTATCAGATCAATCTGCCTCACTTATGGTACCACAACAAGCCGCTCGGAGCATTATCAATCGTGCGAAAGACACACAATTATCCGATTTGGTTCGACAGCGTGCCGATCGGTTCAATTGTAATGTCAATGCGGTCCCCCGGCTTTAAAAATTTCGGCGGCTTAAACCCTTTTCCGACACCGGACGGCGTCCCCGTCGCTATAATGTCACCGGCTTCAAGCGTCATCCCTTTTGACAGCGTCTCGATTAATTCAGCTATCGGAAAAATCATGTCCCCCGTTGATCCTGATTGGCGCAGTTCTCCGTTCACCCGCGTTTCAACTTTCAGGCTTTGCGGATCACTGACGGCCGACTTATGTACAATGACCGGGCCCATCGGGCATGTCGTATCCAGGCTTTTGCCGATAAAAAACTGTTTATGTTTTTTCTGCAGATCGCGCGCTGTTATATCATTTACAATGGTATAGCCGAATATATGATCAAGCGCATGTTCTTTGGAGATGTGCGATCCGCTTTTTGATATGATTACCGCAAGCTCCCCTTCATAATCAAGCTGCTCCGTTACGTCCAAGTGGCTGTCCACTGTTTCTCCGTGTCCTGTAACGGCAGCGGGGGCTTTCGTAAAAACCATGGGATGCTCCGGTATATCAGCCTCACTCCCCATTTCAACGGCATGATCACGATAATTTTTCCCGATGCAGATCACGTTCTTTGAAGGTCTCGGAATAGGCGCGCAAAGCTTTACGTCAGACAGCGCATACATAAATGAACCCGACTCGTCATTCGGTTTTTTCGCCCATTCCGCAAGCTGTCCGGCATGCGCGACAAACTTATCTCCTTTTTGAATGCACTCGATCAGCGAACCCGGAATCGTCTCAAGTTCAAACAATTTTTTTTCAGCCTTTTGCAGATCTAAGATTTTGTCATCATCAATGATCAGACCGACAAATGTTCGGCTGTTCAGTTCCCCTGTCGCAAATTTCATGTTAATCCCCCATCATTTTTAAATCTGGCATTCCTTTATGTATTCTTCCTCCGGGCGGGAAATTCCTCTTTTAAACAGGCTGAAAATAAGTGTAAAAGAGTATCAAAAATTGTCACTTTTTTAGTCATATTGACGAAATAAAACCTTCTTGCCCAAAATGGGTTATACTATTATCATCCTATGTTTTCCAAAATAATCGAGAATTGGAGATCACACGATGAACAAAATTGAAGAAAAAAGATTAACTTTATTCGAGACAGCGCAAAAATTCGGAATCAATGCGACGGAGACCATCAGGTGCAGCCAGGAGCTGGACAGCCTTTTAAACGGGTGCCGGGGCGGGCTCATCCAACAAACGAAAGACAGCGGGCTGAACCCGTCCGTACAGATTGAGCACGGCCGCACCGCAGGAAAAAAAGAGGCTTTCTCATAAACGTGATGTGTATATAAATCTGTATCATTTATGTATAAGGCCCGGCATGCGTATAGCGCCGGTGTTTTTACGTCTAAAGTTTTTTCCGCTCACAAAAATGTGCATTTGTCATAAGCTATTTTAGGCAGGCAGCCCAGATAAGCTCCTGGAGTATAGTCATGAAAATCTTCACGAAAAGGATGTGCTCGTATGCCCGCAATTGTCGGAGCGTTTAAAATTAATGCCGTCGGTACGAGCGGAGTCGTTCATATAGGCGACTGCATCACCATTTCTCCAAAAGCAGAGGTTAAGACATTTGCCGGAGCGGGCAGCTTCAATACCGGAGACAATCTCACACTGACGAATTACAGAAATTCAACGAATGTGTACGATAATGATGTAATCGATCAGCCGATGGCAGGAAACGCATAAAGGAGGCGCCGTATGAATTTTTACGTCAATCAGTCGATCCATATCAATTACATGCGTGTAGAATCTGTCAGCAATTCCTCCATACTGCAAATCGGAAGCGCCGGTTCAATTAAATCTCTTTCCAATCTGTACAATACAGGGAGTTATGTTGAGCCGGCGCCGCCTGTCACCGCGGGGCAGCAGACTGTAACAACAGGGGGAGGTCCCGGCACCTCATCATTTGTACCGCTCCAGCCGCCAAGCCGGTAGTTTTAATGAAGGAAACGAGACGCGAGGTGAATGTCATGTATGATCAATCCGTTTCATCCTACCTGCAGAATTTAAATTCTTTCGTCCAGCAGCAGGCGCAGCAGATTCAGGAGCTCGAACGGCAGCTGAAAGAATTCCAAAATGAAATTTCAACGCTGAAGCAGCAGCCTTCTACAAGAATCGATCGGCTCGAGTATAAATTTGATCAGCTGAAAATTGAACGGCTGGAAGGAACGCTGAATATCGGATTGAATCCGACTGATCCGAATGCCGTGCAAAACTTCGAGGTCGGCCAGACATCTCCGCAGGTCGGAATGATGCAGCAGGAACAGGCGGGCCAGCAAATGCAGCAAATCCGTCAAAACGTCGATATGTACC
The DNA here is from genome assembly GCF_042296235.1 of Bacillus sp. A1. Classification (NCBI taxonomy): domain Bacteria; kingdom Bacillati; phylum Bacillota; class Bacilli; order Caryophanales; family Bacillaceae; genus Bacillus; species Bacillus sp. A1. Next base: position 1,107,045 of record NZ_CP141181.1, on the reverse strand, counting down.
TGAATGAAGAAATCCCCGCGCTTTTAGAACAGCTCGAAACTCAGTATGAGAGCAGGCTGGACGAAACGAACAAATATCATATTATTGAAGATATCAGAAAGCAGATGGACAGCCGGATTCAGTATTATCTGTCCCATGTCCCGAAAGAAGAAAATACGGCGCCCGCGCAATATGCCGAGCAGATTGCCGAACATGTGAAGCGTGATATTGTCAGGGCCGTCGAGCACTTTATTAAGCACATACCTGGTGAAATGAAAGGTGATGATCCGTCATGATTTTTACAGTGATTAACCGGAATATTGAAGTTGGCGACATCCGGTCTACCGGTGTGTCCAGTTCTTCCTTATTATTAATCGGCGACACCGATTCCGTCTATCTGTCTTCCATCTTTGACACGCCTCCGGAATCTCTTATTATCGGGCCTTATGTGCCGCTGGCGCCGGAATAATGTTAAAGCGCATTTCACGCCTCCGGAACGCCAAAATCAATTCAGTCGGGATTGCGAGTGTCTTTCAAGCAGGCGATACGAATGAAATCAATATGCGGGTCAAAGTATTGGCCGATCAGCGTAGTCTTGCTGTATACAGAGATGATGAAGGCTCATTTAACAAAAAAGAATACCAGATCTTTCGGCAGCCGGCCGTCATGCCGTTACCGGAAACGGGAGTCCAAAGCGCATTCTGCCATGAAAACCCTTCAATTCGGGTAAGGAATGTGAAAGTTCAAGGGGTATCGTCAGCGTCCGTGGTTCAAATCGGATCGACGTCGATCGTTCTGGGAGATTCGCGGCTGAAACATATTAGGCAGATCTTCACATCAAGCTCACAATCACAGCAGCCCTGACATATAATGACGGTGAGACTTCTATAAAGGGTGTCGTTTATGCCAGCAATTACCGGACCTATAGCTATCAATTCCATATCGGGCGGAGTCGTAAACTTTGGTGATTCCTTTTACCTTTCTCCAAAAAGCTCTTCTAAATCTGCGCTCGGTTCGGGAGCAGGCAATACCGGAGATTTCCTGTTATTAAACAACGTTGTCAATGCGACAAACTATATAGACCCCGATGTCAGCGATCAAAATGTGGTCGGAAACGCCTAAAAAGCAGCCGCTCTTTCAGAAGAGGGCTGCTTTTGGTTCAGCGTTATGTTCGTTCATTTGCTTTTTTTGTTTTTACAAGCTTTTTTGGCGGCTGTTTTCTGATCCATTTCACAAACCGCGCGAGTTTCGGGTCACGCCGCAGCTCTTCTATTCCCGCGAGCCTTGCCGCAAGCTCCTGATTCGTATAGAGCGCGTGAACCTGTTTATGACAAGGGATGCAGAGCATTGCGGTCGGAAGGAATGTCCCGCCTTCTTCCTTAGGCGTTAAGTGGTGCTCCGTCAGCCGCACATGATGGCGGCCGCATAATTCACATGTGCCCTCGGCAGAATCGGCCATAATTCCTTCTCCTTTCTACATGATCTCCAATGTGACCCGGGTGCCTTTCCCGCCCGGTTCGGACGGATGAACGATTAATTTTTTCGGCAGACGCGCTCTCAGCTCCTGCACATGGCTGATCACTCCGACGGATAAGTTGTCCGATTGCAGCTTTTCGAGCGCTGTGACAACGGTGTCTAAGAGCCCTTGGTCAAGAGTCCCGAATCCTTCATCTAAGAAAAAGAATTGCAGCGGGTATTGCCCCCGCAGCTGAATCTGGGCGGACAAGGCAAGCGCAAGCGACAGCGATGTCAGAAACGTCTCCCCGCCGGAAAGGCTTGATACGGGCCTTTTGACGCCTCCGTTCGCGTCATCACGCATGACGAAACCGCCTTCTGAATCGACTAATATGGCATACCGCTGCCTTGTCAGCGCTCCGAGACGGGCAGAGGCGTCCCGAGCCACGCTTTCCAGCTGTTCTTCCGCTAAAAATTCGACGAATGTATTGCCTTTACATACAGACTGGAGCTTATCAAGCCTGTCAATCTGTGTCTGCCAGCTTTTCAGTTCGGCTTCAATCTCTTTAAAGCGCTTATGCTGTTTTTGCATAACCGCGTAGGCTTTTGCCTGTGCTCCTTTTTCCTCCATGGCGGCGCCTGACTCAGCCTCTGCCTGCTTCAGCAGAGAAACGGATGCTGTCCATTCTTCCTCCGATATCCGGCGGTCGGCTAATTTATCAGTAACACGGCTGATATTTGCCGATAGCTGTTTTGAGGTGTCCAGGAACTCATCAATTTCTTTTTTCATTTCCTCTGCACGCCCTTGCGGAAGCAGACTTTTTTTGACTTGGTCCGGCTCGGTAAACCCGGTGTCTTTTGACCTCACGCGCCAGTCGTTTTGCGCTTTCTCAAGGGAGGTCTCAGCATCCCTGAGTGACATGAGACTCCCGGATTCCCGGCCTTTTGCGTCATTCAGTGATTGCTGCGCCTGCTTCAGCGCGTCGAATAGGGACTGCTCTTTCGATTTTAACAGCTGTAATTCCTGCCGCACCGCTTCAAGCTTTGCGGAAATTGATGTTTCTTCAGCTGCTGTTCCGAGCTCTTGTTCATATCCGTCAATCACCTGCTGCAGGCGCTCCGACGCATAGTGAAGCTCGAGCCGTTCCCGTTCAAGCCGATGCTTCATCTCCTGCAGGCGTTCTTTCTCCTCTTCATGTTCCTTGAGGAATGCGATGCTTGTTTCAATGCGCTTCTCACATTCTTCTGCCTGCCTGTCCTTCTCATCTATCGAAGCCTGCCAGGCGTCAATCCGGTTTGGCGGAATATCACCGCAGACTTCGTTGTACTGATTCAATCGGCTTTCTGACAGCGATTCAAGCTCTTCTAATGAATGTCTGAGACGGGCGGCTTCTTTTTCCTCGTAGCGGATTCGTTCGGCAAGCTGCTCAGCTTGTTTCACCGTCTGCTGATGCGCGCTGATCAGTCTTGTGACCTTCTCTTTTACCGACAGCATATCCTGTTTCATTTGTTTCCACTCCAAGCGGACGGCGCTGAACGCTTCATCAAGCGGGCGTCCGCTGATGGAGGAAGCGGCTTCCAGCTCCGGAACCCGGGCGCTTTGCAGAAACGGACATTCTTCGGTAAAACGCCCCGACTGTTCTTCTAATGCAACCTTGGCTGTCAGCACTTCCTGAGAAAGAGCCGCCGCCTCAGAAAGCAGTGCTTCAACCTGCTGCAGCTGTTCCTGTACAGCTGTATCAGGCGAGAATGTTTCATGAGCGGAACGCGGGCGGTCATGCTGCGTCGAGCCGCATACAGGACAAGGCTTTCCTTCGATTAGTTTTTCCGATAATTCTTTTGTTAATGCAGCCGTTCTCGCTTCCTCTGAGCGCCTGCGGAGATCGGCTTGCGTTTTGTCAGCCCGTTCGGCTGCGGCTTTCAGTGAACGCTCCGTTTCACAGACCATATGGTAAACGGTTTGAAGCGTTTGATAAGCGCGCGTAATGTCTTCCTCTTCCGTTTTCGCTTTCGCTGTGAGCGACTCGCTTTCTCCGTTCAGCTTCTCCACGTTTTTCAGCTGCGTTGTCAGATTGGCCCGTTCTTTCGTGATTTGTTCCTGTGTCTGCTGAAAGCCCGCCGCCAGCTGTGCTGCGGTCTGGCATTTTTTCCGTTCATCGGCGGTCACTTGAACTGCTTTCAGCTCTTCTTTCAGCTCATTCTGCCTGTTTTGGCCGCGGGTCAGGCGGTCTTTCACTCCGGCCAGCTGTTTCGAGGCGGCTTCGTATTCTTCCTCTTTTTTGCTGTGTTCCGCATTTGTTTTTTCCGCTTCTTTTTTCGCTTCAAGCAGTTTTTGTTCTATGGCTGAAAGTCTTTGATACAGCTCTTCTTCCTTGACAAGCTTCGGCTCCTGTTCGGCCTTATGGGCCCGCCATGCTTCATAGGCTTCATTTTGCCGGGTAAATGAAACGGTTTCCGCCTCTGATTTCCGTTTGGCCAGTTCGTGCTCCTGTTCGGCGCGCTGCTTCCGGCGGACGGCTTCTGTGTAGCGGTCTGCGTACGGCTCAAGGGCGAGAGCTGTTTCAGCCTCTTTAAGACGCTCAGTCAAATCCGTGATGTACGGGCGTCTTTCCTCAAGCTTTTTCTCCCGGCGCTCATATTCATCTCTTTCTGTCTGCAGGTTCCAAATTTCCTGGTGATTCTCAAAACGCTCTTTTGCCCGGACCCGTTTCTTCTCAGCTGCTTCAAGCCGTTCGTTCGCTTCGTGAAACTGCTGTTCAGCCTGCTTCAGCGCATCTTCTCCTGCGTCTCCGAGGCCGGATTGTTCGGCCAGCATTTCATTTTTTTTCGCTGCCGCTTCCTGCGCCCGCCGCCGCAATTTTTTGACAAGCCTGTCCCCGTACTGTTCCAGATTAAACAGGCGCTGGAGCATATGTCTTCTTTCCGCGCCTTTAAGCGACAGAAACTCGGCAAACTTTCCTTGCGGCAGCACGACCGCTCTTGTAAAGTCGTCAATGGTCAGGCCAAGAAGCTCCTCTACCTTTTTGTTCACTTCATTCGCTTTATCGGCCAGCACCGTTTGTTCGTCTTTGATTTCAATCAGGCGGCAGAGGGCGGTTTTTACTTTCGTTTCATCCGTTCTCTTAAAAACGCGCTCGACCTTGTAGGAAACCCGGTGGCCGGATTGAAGCGCGAATGTAAATGAGACGGCGAGCTGATCTTCGGCATGATTCAGGATGCCGTGCGTATTATTTGCGGCGCGCTCCACTTTTCCGTATAAAGCGAGTGTCATGGCATCAAGGATCGACGATTTTCCGCTTCCGGTCGGCCCGAAAATCCCGAACACCCCGGCTCCTGACAGTCCGGCAAAATCAATGGTCTGTTCCTCCCTGAAGCTGTGGAGCCCTTTTATCGTTAACAGAATCGGCTTCATGTCGCATCCTCCTCATCATCTGCTGACGCAAGCTCTAAAAACAGCTTGACCATCTCCTCATCCGGCACGCCGCCGCCCGTTTGTTTTTCATAAAACTTCTTAAATCGATCCTCAATTGATGTGTGTTTCACTTCAATCCGGTCATTGCCGGTCTCTTTTTCTTCAAAAACCGGCCTGATATGGATAAAGCCGGGATGCGCCTTTCTCAGCCGATGAATTTCCTCGAGAGAAAGCTGATCCGTCAAATGGATATCAAGGTCGATCCAGGCATTCCGGTCACGCCCTTCATCGAGCCAGCCGTGAACCTCGCTCAGCCCCTGCGCTTTCCATTTGACGAGCGGTTTACCGGAAGACAGGAAAACCTCTTCCCACTTCGCTTCTCCGCCGGGCTTCGCTTCTACCACCGTGACCGATTTGGCATAACCGGCTTCTGAAAAGCTGTATGCGAGCGGAGAGCCTGAATAACGGGCAGCCGTCTTGGCGCGCTTGATCGTTTGCGGACGGTGGAGATGGCCGAGAGCCACGTAAGCCGCATCAGCCGGCAGGCTGTCAGCGGCAACTGTGTAAGCGCCCCCGACTTCAATCGGACGCTCTGAATCGGTCTGATTTCCCCCCGCGACATAAATGTGGCTCGCCGCAATTTTCACGGCATCGTCCCGGCACAGTCCGCACATGTGAGCAAACGCCTCTCTGATTTTGACATCGTAATGATCGCGAAGAAGCTTTTCCTCAAACGTATCAGAAAGCACTTCGTTTAATCTCGCCTCTGACGGATATGCCAGCGCGGCTACGGCTAACAGCTCGTCCGCCGACGGCACCTCAATATGCACGGGTTCTGTCCGCGGATAGCCGATTAAATGAATGCCGCGCTCATTTGTTAACGGAGAAGCCGCCGCCAGCCTGTCGGGATTGTCATGGTTTCCGGCAATGACGACGACCGGTCGTTTTCCGCCGTCAGAAAGCGCGGAAAGACTTTCGTAATACAATTGTTCAGCGAGCGCAGGCGGGTTGACCGTATCAAATACATCCCCCGCCATAATGACCGCATCAATATTTTCTTCCTTGACAATGGTATTCAGCTCTTCCAATACCTCGGCCTGCTCGCTCAGCCGGCTTCTGCCTTCCAGCGTTTTGCCGAGGTGCCAGTCAGCTGTATGTAAAATGCGCATACCGCATTCACCTCACTTTTTGATAGAAAAAAAGATCCGCTCCAAAAAGGAGCTTCGGATCTTGTTACAGTGTAAGAACGTGACCTCCATCGAAGAAATAGAGCGCACGCCCTTTCACTTTCGTTTTCGTAATTTGTTCAACCGCTTTTGTATACAATTCGATTTGTGTTTCATACCTTTTTTGCAGAATCGGAGCCGCGCCTTCAAATCCGTTCCGGAATTTCCCCTCTATCCGATCTGTCTTATAGTCCAGCAAATAGAGACCGTCCGCAGTTTCGTAGAGGCAGTCAATAATCCCCTGCACGAGCAGCGGTTCACCGGCCGTTTCGGCATCCTTGTACACCTCGCCGGCCGGAAGCGCCATACTGAACGGCACTTCCCGGTCAATCCGCAGCGCCCCGAGAAGGTCTTTACCGATTTCAGTTCCGAAAAACTGAACAATTTCTTCTATATCAATAGCTTCCTGCTGTTCTTCTGTCAGCAGCTCTTTTTCGTAAAGCATCCGGACCGTCCGCTCCGCTTCTTCGGCAGTCGGCACGTGCGTCAGCGGTATGTGCTGCATCACCGTATGCATCGCCGTTCCTTTTTCGGCAGCTGTCAGCCCTTTTTTCATCATAAAACCGGGACGCCTGTATAAAAGCGTGTCTCCTGACGGTTTGATGAGAGAGCGGCCGCTGTATTCATCCTCGTATTCTTGCTTTCTCTTCAGCTCAGAAACTGACTGCTTCGTTCTGATAGCCGTCAGCTCTCGGTACGGATATTCCCATTCAAGCAGACGGCGCGCCTGATCATCAAATGAAAACGAACCAGGAATCGGCTCGCCCTGCTGAATCGCTTTGAGACGTTTGCTCTTTTCTTCAGCACGTTCTTTTGGATTCTCTTCCAGCAATTCACTTTGCTGCAGCATCCGGATGTGAAAACGCGACGGGTCGCGCGCGATATCCTCAGACGATGAAAGTCCCGGCGTCCTGTGCGCCTCCATGTCACGGTGGCGGATGAGCGCCGGCCCGATAAAGTCCAAATAAGATGACGCCTGATAGCGGTCGAATTCAGAAAGAAGCCAATCAGCCCGGTCTGCTTGCGCCTGCCATTTGGCCAGCTGTTTTTCCCGGTTTTTGCAGGAACCGACGAGAAACAGCTTTTCCTTCGCTCTGGTCAGCGCCACATACAATACGCGCAATTCTTCGGATAAGAGCTCTCTGCGCATCTTTTTCTTCATCGCCACAAGCGGAAGAGTCGGATAGCTGATTCTGAGTTCCGGATGAATGTACTTCGTGCCGAAACCGAGCTCTTTATCAAGCAGGTATGATTTGTTGAGATCCATCATATTAAAACTTCTGCCGAGTCCGGCGGTGAAAACGACGGGGAATTCAAGTCCTTTGCTGCTGTGAATCGTCATCAGCCGAACGACATCCTCCTGCTCGCTGAGCGCCCGGGCCGTCCCCAGATCATCGCCGCGCTCCTGCATCCGTTCAATGAACCGCAAAAAGCGGAATAACCCGCGGAACGCCGTCGCTTCGTACGAGCGCGCCCGGTCATACAAGACGCGCAGATTGGCCTGGCGCTGCTTTCCGCCGGGCATGCCGCCTGCATAGTCAAAATATCCGGTATCGCGGTATACTTCCCAAATCAGCTCAGACACCGAATGATTCGTCGAAAATGACCGCCACTTTTGCAGACTGTCATAAAAGGTTCTCAGTTTTTGATATAGTTCATCATGCCTGTCACCGTTCGCTATATATGCTTTCAGCGCTTCATAAAACGGCGCTTTTTTCTTTTCAAGGCGTATCAGCGCAAGTTCATTTTCATCACATCCGACGATGGGCGAGCGCAGCACGGAAGCAAGCGGAATATCCTGATACGGATTATCAATCACCTTCAAGACTGAAAGCGCCGCAGCCACCTCCACGGCTTCAAAGTAACCCGACGTCAAATTGGCGTACACCGGAATGCCCTGGTTTTTCAGCTCTTCCATTAATTGCGGCGCCCACGGCATGGAGCGCAGCAAAATCACGATATCCCGGTACTGGATATTCCGGTGTGTTTTTGTTTTGCCGTCATATACCTTAAACGGAGATGAGACAAGCTTTCGGATCTCCCCGGCTATCGCTTTCGCTTCCCAGTGCACGGTTTCAAAGTCTTCGGCATCCTCGGCGCTGTCTGCGTCATCAGCGCTGTCAATCAGCAGCAGTTCCGTTTTTGCCGCGTCATTCGGCGGATACGATGCGCCGAGCTTCAATGCCGCCTGTTCATCGTAGTCCACTTCACCGATTTTTCCGCCCATCAGCTGCTTAAACAAGAAATTCGTACTGTCCAAAATATCGGAGCGGCTGCGGAAATTTTGGTTCAGATCAATTTTCTGCCCCGCGCCTTCCCCGCTTTCTGTAAACCTTTTATATTTCCCGAGAAACAGCAGCGGCTCAGCAAGTCTGAAACGGTAGATCGATTGTTTGACGTCGCCTACCATAAACAGATTTCCCGCCTCTTCATTCCCGCTTTTAACAAGCTGCAGGATAGACTCCTGCACAAGATTGGTATCTTGATATTCATCAACCAGAACTTCATGAAACTGGTCTTGATAATAAACGGCCGCTTCGCTCGGCACCCGCCGGCCTTCTTCATCAACCGCAGTTAAAATCGCCAGGCAGTAATGTTCCAAATCTGAGAAATCAATAATTGATTTTTCTTGTTTCGCCGCTTCAAATCGTTTTCCGTACGATATCACGAGCTGAACGAGCGTTTCGATGACAGGCTTCATATCTGTTAAACTCTTTAAGTGATCTTGCGGACTTCTTGTAAAGTAATCTGTCTTTACCTTTTCGATCAGTTTCTTCGCGCCGTTTCGCAAATCGGTCGCTTCGTCCAAAAGCGCTTTGTCAAATTCATCACCCTTTACCGCCTTCGCCCGCTTAAATGAGACTGCGGGAACCCGTTCATACAGCGCATCGAAGTCATGCCGGCAGCTGATCAGCTCTTCTATCTGCTGAAGGTCATCCAGAAAATTATCAGCGCGCGGGGCCGGCCCGCCGGGCGCTTTTGTCAGTTCAAGCGCCTTCTCAAGCTTTTGTTTTGCCCCGAAGAGCGCCATTTCAACATCTTCTCTCACATACTGGTAAAACGGAAGCTCTTCCATTTTGCTTTCTTCCGTCACGTCATACAAGCGGACAAAGCTTTGCAGCCACGCTTCCGGGTCAGGATGCGACCGGGAATACTCGTACACCCGTTTGACAAGGTCTTGAAGATCCAGATCATGCCTGTCTGTCGTATATCTGTCCGCAAGCTCAAAAAACGCCTGATTCCCTTTTGCGTATTCATCTTCAAACAGCTCATCAAGCACTTCGTCTCCGAGCAATTCGCCTTCCGTCTGGTCAGCCATCCGAAAACCGGGGTCAAGATCAATCATATAATAATATTTTTTAAGCACTTGCAGACAGAAAGAGTGAAGCGTCGAAATGCTCGCCCGATTTAATAGAGAGAGCTGCCGTCTGATATGCAGAGATCCCGGATTTTTGGCGAGCTCTTTTTCTAATGCTTCCGCGATCCGATGCTTCATCTCCGCTGCTGAGGCGTTTGTAAAGGTCACCACAAGGAGCCTGTCAACATCAAACGGATCTTCTTCCGCGGTTATCTTTCTGATCATCCGTTCCACGAGCACGGCCGTTTTACCTGATCCGGCTGCGGCAGCGACCAGAATATCGCGGCCGGAAGAAACGATGGCGCTCCATTGGTCATCCGTCCATATGCTGTCTTTCGGTTTAGGAATTTGCATCATCATCCGCCTCCTTCTTCAGCCAATCCAGTATAGTGCCGTCTTTTTCCGCTTTCAGGCTGCGGTATTCATTTTCCTTAAGCGACTCATCAAACTGGCACACCGATTGAAACGCACAATACGTACAAGGCGTCTTATCTTTCAGCTTATACGGGGTAATGGACACAAGCCCGTCCGTTATCGCTTCGCCCGCCTGTTCAAATGTCCGCCGCACATGGTCTGTCAGCAGATGAAAATCCTGTTCGCTGACCGCGGCTGAGTCGGATCTTAAAGACCCGTCCTTTTTCAAACCGGCATTGACGATATTTGAACGCCCTTCCTCCAACGTCGTGTCCATCAGGCTGATCGCCTCCCGGTCACCGAGGAGAAGGCCTTTCATTTTAAATTTCTTAAAAATTTCCTGCTCGATTTCATCAAGCCCCATCGGCAGACTGGCCTGAATCATCGGATCATGAATATGGAAATACAAAACGCCTGCCGGGGTCGCTTTCATGCCGAGCCAATCCGCGGAATGTGTAATCGATAAGTCAAGATATGTGAGCATTTGCAGAGCGAGCCCGTAATACACCTCAGCCAGATCAAGCCCTCTGTCGCTTGATTTATAATCAACGATTCTCAGCAGCAGGCCTTTTGAGCTTTCCGCTTTATCCACGCGGTCGATCCGTCCGACGAGTTCCATCGTACAGCCGTTTTTCAGCGTGAAAGTGAGCGGAGGCAGCGGCCCGCTTCCGCCGAAACCGAGTTCAAGACCGACCGGGACGAAACCGCTCGCCTTCGCATGCTCGCTTAATATGCCTGAAACACGCGTGACGATCTTCTGCAGTTTTTCCTTCACATAAAAGTGTCTGTTTGAGCTGAGCAGAATCTCTTTTTGCAGCTTTGGCGCAAGCCGTTCCACCGCTTCATAGGAGAAATTCCGGCACTGATCTTTCGTCAGATCGCGCCATTCCAGCTTCTGCTCACGAAGCCGGTCTGAAATCAGCTTCAGGCTGGAGTGAAACAGCTGGCCGATATCCGGGGCTTCCAGCTTGAAAAACTGCCGCTCTTTTAATTGAAGCCCGTGTGATGCAAAATGGGAAAACTGGCAGGCATTAAACGCCTCCATCCGGGAGACGCTTCCTTTAATATGCTCGCCGTAAAGCTGGCGCGAAACAGGCCGTTCAAGACGCTTCGCCTCATTGCGGAAAAACAGGCTTGAAAACAGCTTTTTCGCACGCCGGTGATCAGACTCTTTCATCAGCACATTGTATGCGCTCCACCATACGTCACTGATCTCGTACTCTCTTGTCCACAGCCTGAGCTGACTTGCCGTATATGTCTGAGCCACCTGTTTATTGACGAGATACTGGAGCTGCTCTTCTTCGCTTACCTGCTCGGGATCAGCCGCTGACAGCTTTTCCTGATGATCGGGAAACAGCTCGCCAAGCCTGTTTACAACGATTGACGGCAGGAGCGTTTTTCCTTCCGCATCGGCAATCGGGTATGACACATAAAGACGGTCAGACGGACTCGACAGCGCCATATAGATGAGAAAATGCTCATCAAGCAGCCGCTCACGCCCCGCGGAAGACAGCTCCACTCCGACCGCTTTCAGCCACTCCCTGTCATCATCAGACAGCACGCCGTTTTCATCCGGGCGCGCCGGAAGAATGCCGTCATTGGCCCCGATGACGAATGTGCAGGACGTGCCGTACATTCTTGAGAGATCCATATTCCCTACAAATACTTGGTCAAGCGCAGGAGGAATTAAAGAAAAATGAAGCGATTCCGTTCCCGTTTCAAGCATTTGCTGGAACAGCGCCAAAGATATTTCATCTTCACCCATCATGCCGGCAAACTCCTCGAGAAGCTGGATAACGGCATCCCACGCTTGGCCGTGCTGCTGCGCTTCGATCATGTTTCCGGCCTCTTCGGCCCGCTGCCTTTTTCGGTCCAGCTTCAGGGGAACATCGGTATCTTCCAAAAAGAGATAAAGAGCCTCCGCCATACTTTGAACCGTTTTCGCCTTTTTCATCCGGTTTTGAAGCCGGACAAGGGGCGCGGCCATCCACTCTTTCGTCTCATTCAGCATTTGCTCCATCTCTATTTCCTGATCTGTCTGCGCGAAATCCACATCGAGCGATACGAAGCGCCTGTATACAAACCGCTCGCCGCTCGTCCAGCGCTCCCCTTTAATGCCGTAGGCGATACAGTAGTTTTCAAGCTGATCAACCTGCTCTCTTATTTTCTGCTCCGGCTGATCAAGCGGGAATAACAGTTCGGTTTTCGCACAGCGGAACACCGCTTCATATCTCCAGTTCCCCTTCACGACATCCAGGCTTGAACGGATGAATTCAATAAGCGGGTGATGCTGCATAGAAGCTTTTCCGTCAATAAAATAAGGAAGCCCGTAATCGGCAAACACTTCCTTCAGCAAATCTTTATAATCTTCCGGCTGACGGATGAGAATCGCCATATCTTTGTACCGGTATCCTCCGTCCCGGACAAGCGATTGAATTTCCCGGGCAATACCTTCAAGCTCAGCTCTTCTGTTTTGCGCCTGCATGACGGTAAAAGCTTCCTGTCCGCCGGTGTACGCCGCGGCGGGACGCACATCGTACTGCGACTCTATACAGGCAAGCTCCGGCACATGCCGATGCCGCTTCGTGCCATGCAGTTCCTTGCAGGAAATATCGGCATTCAATTCCTTTGCCGTCTGATAAAGCTTATAGTATGTGCTTCCCGTCATTCTGAACAGATCGAGCTCATCCGGTGCCTGTTCCGCCGAAGGACTGTCCGCCGTCAGCGAGAATGTGACATGTTCAGCATGCATGATCAGCTGCTCCAGCACCCTTAATTCCTGCGGCGTAAATTGATAGAATCCGTCGACGTAAACACGGGCGCCTTTTACAACGTCCGCCAAAGGAATCTGCTGAGCGAGCAGCGTCAAATAATCCTCTGAATGCAAATAGTGTCCGGCGAGGCTTCTTTCCATCTGCTGATATAAAATGCCTAAATCATGAAGTTTTTCAGACAGCATCCGCTCTCCGCGATATTCTGACGCCGTTCCGCTTTCCGCCATGCGGCGGACGTCTTCAGGCTCAATACAGTACCGCTTAAACTCTGTCAGCATCCGTTCCACCTGCTCAGTGAACCCGGTTTTGTCACTCGCTTTTTGATACACTTTAAACTCGTGCTTATGTTCTTCAATCAGTTTCCTTAAAAGCATCTGCACACCCGTCGTCGTCACAAACGGGCGGTTCATGCCCCCGGTATGCTGAAGCACGCGCCACGCCAAACGCGAAAAACTGAACACTTGAGCGCGTATCATGCCGCCGATATCCGGCGTTTTAGCAAGCTCATATTCCATTAAAAACGTCATTTGATCCGGGACTAGAAAAATGATCGGTTTCCCGAACGGCTCCCGGCGCAGTTCATCTTGAATGCTGTCGATAATCAGCCTCGTTTTCCCACTCCCCGATCTGCCTACTAAAAACTCAACACCCAAATTAGAAGACCCCTCTCTTTTTATCTTTCTACATTTTATCGAAAGTTGACGAAAATGACCAATCTCATCTGCTGGTAAAAACGGGATGACTGTTTTAAAAAGTATCGCTTCTGACCAAAATAAAGAAAAAAGGACTAATGATGATGTCAGAATATCCCGAAGTGATTGTACGGACGGCTCTGTCGTTCAGCATTCTGTTTATCGGCGCCCGGATACTCGGTAAACAAACCATTTCACAGATGACGCTTTTTGATTTCATTGCGGCCATCTCGCTCGGCGCCATCACGGCAAATCTGTCGTTTAATACAAAGCTGCCGATTCATTATAATGTCATTGCCTACATTATTTTCGTGGCAATCATTTACCTTGTCGCATATCTTTCTATGAAAAACAGGGCCCTTAGGGGTTTCTTTGCAGGCAAACCGACCATTATCATTCAAAACGGTAAAATACTTGAGCATAATATGAAAACGATGCGTTATACCATCGACTACTTGAACCAGCAGCTGCGTGTAAATGACGTATTTGACATTTCTCAGGTTCAGACTGCCATCATTGAAACAAACGGCAGCATGTCAGTGGAGGTCAAACCGGAATTTGCGCCCGTTACAAGACAGGATCTCGGCATCTTTGCCGGACATGAAAAGAACTTTGCCGTTGAGCTGATTATGGACGGCCGGCTGGTGATGAAGAATCTGGAAGAAAACCACGTATCGGAAAAATGGCTGAGAGAAGAATTGGACAAGAGAAACCTCAAACCGGAAGACGTCGTATACGCTGTGCGCGGAAGCAACGGCCGGCTTTTTGTCGACACATACGACGACCATATTACATCGCCGCTAGATCAAGAATAAAAATGACATCCGCACATGTCACGGGCTGCCGCCGTATAATACCCTATAAACATCCGGGGGTGAGTCCAATGCACGAGAATTTTTTTCATTATACAGCCATCTGCAGTGACGATTCTGTGCTTATCAAGGATCTGGTAAAATCCATAAACGGTGAATACAGCGCTGTGATTTGCTACTCAATATTAGCCGAAAAAGCGCCGACCGCAGAAATCAGAAGACGAATCGAACATATCAGAGAAGAAGAAGTGCGCCACCTGCACGCTTTCTCTTCACTGTATACGTCAATTACCGGAAAACAGTTGACGCCGAAACAGACGGAGCATTGTCCGCACACATACAGAGAAGGACTGAGGGCGGCGTTTTATGATGAGCAGAAAACGAATGATTTTTATTTGCAGGCATCCGATAGAGCGGTGCATCCGGAAGCGAAGCGGTTATTTGCCCGCACGGCATTTGACGAGCAGCGTCATGCCGTCTGGTTTTTATACGATATGGCCCACTCTCCTTTCCACCATACAGGGGGAACGGTATCAAACGCGCCGAACACAAGCTACACCGAGGTAAATACCGGAAAATAACGGTTCAGGCAGACCGCAGACAAACCCCGTTCTTTCAACATGAGAGAATGGGGTTTACTTTTCGAACCGTTTTTATACTCCCTCTAAACAATGGATAACTTCTTCATTGTATAATCAGCAAAAACCCTTTATAATAAAATAAACCAACTGGTCGGTTTTAAACGAACCGAGCCCCGCTTTGCCGGGACAACGATATGAATGAGGCGGAAAGGATCTGTGTGAAGTGACAAATACAAAAGGCGGTGCCGGAAAGAGCGAAAAGACGAAGAACAGGCTCGTATCCGCTTCGCGTGACTTATTTGCAAAAAAAGGATATTCAGAAACATCGATTCGGGATATTTTAGAGGCGGCCGAAATCAGTAAAGGCAATCTATATCACCATTTTAAAGGAAAAGAGTTTCTGTTTCTTCATATCATGGAAGAGGATCACCGCGTGATGATCGAGACGTGGAGGGAAATGGAAGCTGATCTGAAAGATGCTGCCGAAAAACTGGCGGGCTTTGCGGAGCTGCTCAGCCGGATGAGCATCAATTACCCGCTTATGAGAGCAAGTGAAGAGTTTTATGCGAGTGCGTTTACGTCAGAAGAGGTCGTAAAGCGGCTCAACAAAATTGATATTGAATATGACGATGTGATGAGAGAGATCTTAGAAGAAGGAAATCAAGACGGAAGCTGGTCCATTCATCATGTCGAATCAAAAGTAAAAATCCTGCTATCCGTCTTCTACGGTTTAGATGTGTTATATAAAAACGATACCATTCAGCAAAGAATCGAATTGCAAAAAGAAGCCATCTCCGTGTTTATTCACGGGTCGATCAACGCTGATAAACAGAATGACAGCTGACAAAGGAGAAACAACATGCAAAAACCGATCAGAGAACAAAAGGCTGTACTCATCATCTTATTAAGCAACATATTTATTGCGTTTTTAGGCATCGGATTGATCATTCCCGTTATGCCGCTGTTTATGAATGTGATGCACTTGACGGGCAGCACAATGGGATACCTTGTCGCTGCCTTCGCCGTCGCGCAATTAATTGCATCCCCCATTGCGGGAAGATGGGTTGACCGCTTCGGCAGAAAAATCATGATTCTCGCCGGACTGTTTTTATTCGCATTATCCGAACTGACCTTCGGGTTGGGCACACATGTCTCCATTTTATATTTCGCAAGGGTGCTGGGGGGCATCAGTGCCGCTTTTATCATGCCCGCCGTTACAGCGTATGTCGCAGATATTACGACGGTGCAGGAAAGATCGAAGGCGATGGGCTATGTATCTGCCGCCATCAGCACAGGGTTTATCATCGGGCCCGGCATAGGAGGATTTATTGCCGATCACGGCGTTCGTATGCCGTTTTTCTTTGCGGCGGGAATTGCATTTATCGCAGTGATTTCCTCTGTCTTTATGCTGAAAGAGCCGTTAACTAAAGATGAACGCGCAAAGCAGATGGAAAGCGTCAAAGAATCAACCTTCTTAAAAGATTTGAAAAAGTCGATTCATCCAAGCTACTTGATCGCCTTTATCATCGTCTTTGTTTTGGCATTCGGGCTGTCGGCGTACGAAACGGTATTCAGCTTATTTACAAACCATAAATTCGGCTTCACGCCAAAGGATATCGCCATTATTATTACGTTCAGCTCCATTGTGGCGGTCCTCATTCAAGTGCTCGCGTTCGGCAGACTTGTCAACTTCCTCGGGGAGAAAAAAGTCATTCAGCTTTGTCTGATCATCGGCGCTGTGCTGGCTTTCGTTTCTACGGTGATGTCAGGGTTTTTGCCCGTGCTCGCTGTCACCTGCATCATTTTCCTTGCGTTTGATTTACTGCGCCCGGCACTGACTACTTATCTATCGAAGATCGCAGGAAATCAGCAGGGGTTTGTTGCCGGTATGAACTCAACATACACGAGTTTGGGCACCATTTTCGGTCCGGCTCTGGGCGGTATTTTATTTGATATGAATATTCACTTCCCGTTTCTGTTCGCAGGTGTGGTTTTATTTCTCGGTCTGGGATTGACGCTTGTGTGGAAAGGAAAAGCGGGCGAGGTTTCGGAGTAGGGTGCACTCACCCATCTCCGGAGCTTTTTTTGCGTTTGCGATAAGAAAAATGAATGGATTATGAGAAATAATTCATTATTTATTTATCTCAAAATCTATACTATAGTAATAGTAAGGTTAACGAGCTTAACAATTTAATATGAATGTTTCAGGAAGAAGGGTTTTCATTGAAGAAAGACAAACATCTCCTTACAGATATCTGGTTTATTCTCATCAGTGCGGCAGGGGGGTTTCTTCTTTCGCTTACAGGGATGTCGATCGCCTGGATGCTCGGAACGCTGGCCGCCGGCTGCATCCTATCCATGACGAGGCCCCGCTGGCTGTTCATGGCGCCTGACAGAAGAGGGATTCACCGCAGATGGCTTGCGGCGGGACAAATGATCCTCGGCATCGAACTCGGCCAGAAACTGAACCTGTCCGTTCTGTCGGTTTTACGGGAGCATTGGCTTCCGGTAGGCTTCATGCTGATTTTCTCTATCGTGATGGCGCTTGTTTCCGGATATGTGCTCTTTCGGTTCAGCCGGACGGACATGATGACAAGCTTTGTAGGCACGGCGCCGGGCGGTTTATCCGCCATGCCCGGTATCGCCCAGGAAGTCGGCGCAAACACTGCGATTGTAAGCCTTATTCAGCTGACGCGCGTCCTTTTGGTCGTCATGACAATACCGTTTCTCGTCATTTTCTTATTTACCAAACAAAACGGTACGGCTCAGACATCAGCCGGAGCCGTTTCGGCAGGAGCTTCACATCCGGGCCTTATTCCCGTCTTGTTAACGGCCGGATTTATTTTGGCTGCCTGGCTTGCAAGCAAAGGCGCAAAACGGCTGAAATTTCCCGCCCCTTGGCTGCTCGGCAGCATGATCGGCGTTGCTGCTGCGGAAATCGGCGTGTCCGCCTTGGCGGGCAAAGACATGCTGGCCTGGTGGCCGCCGGAAGCGAACCAGCTGTCACAAATTTTTCTCGGCGCCACAATCGGATCAAAAATGTACAAAAGCATGTTCACCGGCGTGACGAGAGTGCTGACCGTCGGATTTATTTCTTCCGTCGGATTAATCGCCGCCATGATTCTGAGCGCGGTTGCGGTTTCTAAATTAACGGGCATCTCCATGATTACATCTGTTCTCGCCTTTTCTCCCGGCGGGATCGCCGAGATGGCGGCGACTTCGATCACCCTGCACGAAGACTCGACTTTCGTCGTCGCGGTTCAGGTCATCCGGATCGTTCTCGTCATCGCCATGCTTCCGCCCTTCTATCGGCTGCTGCACCACCTTTCTCAGCTGAAACGGGCACACGGCGAAAGAGGCCGGGCAGAAAGAGGAACATGATCCGAATAAAAAACACGCATCCATATGCGTGTTTTTTATTTGAACAGCTCTCCGCCGCCATTTACAGACCGCCAGTTTGCTGAAAGATCACGGAACAGCCGTTCAGCAAATAACAGTTCTTCATCTGTATAGCGGTCTAAAAACGCCAAGAGCCGCTTTTTTATCAATTCATGATATTCATGATGAAGGGAATGCAGCTCTTTCCCGGCAGGAGTCAGCCGGAAATAGACTTCTTTTTTATTGTCGCTCAGCCGGGTTCTGCGCAGAAAGCCGGCTTCCAAAAACTTCGCGCAGCTTCTCGACACGGTCGGCTTTGTCGTCTTCATTTTTTCCGCTATTGACGTGACATTGATCGGTTCATGATCTCCGATACACGACAAAATGTGAATTTCCGTCAAGGTCAGCTGTAATTTTTTCCCGTTTTCTTCACGGAGTTCGTCCATCCGTCCGGCCAACGACGCCCTGATGTCCTCCTGACACCTCTCCTGCTCGTGAAAAATATCTGTCAGCCCTTCAAGAATCATGTGTTTTGCATGGTCTGGCTGTCTTCTGTCCAACTGCTGAGTCACCCTTCCGTATTGATTGTTTCTTTTACTATAACGTTTTGTTACACAAGAAACAATCACACAGGCGCATAAAAGGGTATCAGATGAATCCCCATCTCTCCAAACCGGCCAGAACGGCTTCTTCCGCTTCACGTCCCGAGCGGCCGGCTGCCCATGCCGCGTGGCCGTCCGGCCGGATTAAAACGGTGTGAACATCATCCCAATCGGCACGTGTTTCAGCAAGCTCCGCCCTGACAGCAGCCACGCTGTCCGTATCAATACCGGCGGGAATGCTCCCTCTTAATGACAGAAGCACAAAGCCGCCCTTGCGGAGAAAATCATACAGCCGGGCCGGCCGCCCGTCATGAAGGGTCAGTTCGATATCCGGCAGGCGTTTTCCGTTCAGCGTATGCGGCGGCAGCTCCGCATCCGGTTCATAATGCAGATCAAGCGCGGATACTTTTCCCGCCAATAAACGGTTGGACTCCTGAAAATCCAGCAAAGCGGTCATCGTTTCTCTTAATGCCATCCCCGACTCGGTAAAATCCATGAGCTTGATCTGCGTTTTGATATTGTGCAGCACTTCTTTTCCTGTGCTGTGCCTTTCCTGATGATAGCTGTCCAGAAGATGAGGCGCCGCTTTTCCTTTCATTTGCGCCGCCAGCTTCCAGCCGAGATTGACGGCATCCTGAAGCCCCGTATTCAGGCCTTGGCCGCCTGCGGGAAAATGAATGTGCGCCGCATCCCCGGCCACAAAAACCCGGCCGGAGCGGTACTGCTCAGCCTGACGCTCGGCATTGCCGAACCGCGACATCCATACCGGATCACTCAATCCGAAATCAGTGCCGCATATCCGCCGCAGGTCTTCTTTCAGCTCATTTTCGGTGACCGGCTCTTCCTTCCGCTTTTGCGGGACGTGCGGAGAAACGATGAGGACGCGGAAAAGTCCGTCCGTAAGAGGGATAATCACAACCGATCCCTCCAGGCGGCACGTTGAAAAAAAGGAAGATTCGGGCGGATGTTTCAAAGCGGCATCACAAAGGGTTCCTGTTAAGTCGGCATCTGTGCCCGAAAAAGCGATGCCCGCCTGTTTCCGGACAATGCTCCCCGCCCCGTCTGTACCCGCGGCATATAAGCTGTGAAGAGTGCGGATTCCGCTTTCGTCCCGGAACACCGTCTCCACTCCGTCATCCGTCTGGGTGACAGCCACCGCTTCCGCCCCGCGGATGATGTCTGCGCCGAGACTTGATGCATACTCCTCCAAAATCCGCTCCGTTTCTGCCTGTGGCAGCATTAACGAATAATTCTGCTTCGTATCCAGCCGAGAAAAATCCAGCCGTGTATCCAGCATGGAAAAATGGCCGGAAGACACCTTCGTCCCTTGATCCGCAAAGCGTTCCAATATGCCTCTCATGGCAAAAAGCTCAAGTGTGCGCGGATGCATGATAAGCGCTTTGGAATATGGCACCGTCTTCTTCAATCGTTCAATGACAGTCGTTTTCACTCCGGCCAGCGCCAGTTCTGATGCAAGCATAAGCCCGACCGGACCTCCCCCGATAATGGCAACCTGTGTTTTCATCTCATCAGCCCTCTTTCCTTTTTTGTTACACGCGTAACAAAACCACTAAAAAATAAACGCCTCCTTTTTTGTTTCGCGCGTAACAATTTTCATTATAGTCTTTCCTCCGCTTTTTGACAATCATTTCCGAAAAAAAGACGCCGTTCACTTGGCGTCTGATTCACTGATGACTCCGACAATGTCTTTATCCTTAATCGGACCGAAATGACGGCTGTCGAGGCTGTATATGCGGTTGTCGCCAATAACAAAGTATTGTCCCTTCGGTATGCTTTTGCGCCCGGTCGTTTCCTTCAGCGTATAATCACCGGTCACATGGCTCCCGGCGGACAATGATGACTTTAACGGTTTTAAAAACGGTTCCGCCACCCGTTTTCCATTCACATACAGCTGATCCTCCCTGTATGCGATTGACTCGCCGGGGAGCCCGATGACACGTTTGATCAGCACTTTGCGGTGCGGGCCTTTAAACAGAACAATATCGAAACGGCGGATCGTTTTGTAACGATGGGAAAACTTGTTGACCATCAGCTCATTTCCTTGTTTAAAGGTCGGATTCATGCTGATTCCTTCGACTTTATAATCAATAAAAATGGCATTCTTTAATTGTATGGCCAAAACAACGATAAGCACGCCGGCTATAAACCAAAATCGTTTTTTCAAGATTCCTGTCTCCCTCCGTCTTTCTCATGCTGACTGATTCTCGTCTGTAAACGCCGTTCGATATGCTTTCCGGCATACCACAGCACCGCGATCACCATTATGGCGCCCGCCATCCTGAAAGGCTGTGTCATGAGTGCGTGAAGATCATACCCGATAAAACTGATCATAAAGATCATAACCATTTTCCCCATCGCGGCTGCTGATATAAACTGCAGCGCCCCTACCCGTGACAGACCGGCAACGATATGAACCGCAGCGGACGGCGTAAAGGGGAAGCAAAGTAAAATAAACAGCGGACCGAAACCGTGCCGCTCAACCCAGAGCATCATCCGCCTTATGGTCTGATGCCTGCGGATGAAACCGAAAGCTCTCTTCTGTCCGAAACGGCGGACGGCATAAAACATCAGCATCGATCCTGACGCAGACCCGAGCCATGACAGAAAAAAACCTTCCCACAAACCAAATGCATTCGTATTCGCCACCACAAATACAACGAGCGGCAAAAACGGAAGAAACGCTTCAATAAAAGGCAGTGCAGCCGCAGCCGCCGGGCCGAAAGCTCTATAGCTTTGGAACCATTCCGTCAGCTGTTCCTCAGTCAAATATGATAAAAATTGCTCCAACGTTTATACTCCTTAACGAGTTTGTCTATCCTTATTCTACACATTATCTCCAAAAAACGAAAATGTTTACGAGATTTTCCGACTTGAAATATCGTGTAAGCGAGTATAAAATAAGAACAAATGTTCTCTTTTTTTAAGAAAGAAGGAGTATTTATGCCTGACATTCGGAGCGGCACCCGCGATCTCATCGAAAAAGGGCTGTTTCTGCCCATGGCGGCTGCCATCCTGAACCGGGACCTCGAAGCGCTTGATTCGTGCCCGTTCAAATTAAAACAACCCTATAAACAGCTTATCAGCTGCTCTTTAAAATTAGCACAAAAGGATTTGAGTGATGTTCGAAAAGAGTTAAGAAAGCGTAAAATTAAAATATACGAAGCGGAAAGAGACGAAGCATTTACGCTTTATATATGCACCATTAACGGCTATGAAGAAAAACACCGTTATTTCAACCCGAGAATACGGGAACAGGTCACCGCCTTATTGGAATATTACCTGTCTCTTGCGACCATTTAAAAAGCAGCCGGGACTGCTTTTCCTTTTTAAAAAATAAAATTCAGACTATTCACACTATACATTCGACATGATTTTTTTTATAATCGGGACACGCTGTTTTCAATGAAAAGGAGGAATGTTATGAAACTGATTCATGTTCTCGCCGCCCTGCCCTTTTTCGGAATTCTCGCCGGCATTCCATTTGCAAACCGGGTGACGCCTTATGTTTTCGGAATGCCTTTCATTCTCGCATATGTCGTCATCTGGGCGGTGCTGACTTCCGTTCTGATGGCCGCCGTTTACAAATTGGACAAAGAAAACAAGGCGGGTGAGACGGAATGAATGCAGCATTTCCCGTAATGGCCGCCGTGCTCCTGTTTTGTGTATATCTCGGAATCCGGGCCCGAAAAGGAAAACATATGGACCTTGAACAATGGACGGTGGGCGGACGCGGCTTCGGCACGATGTTTGTCTTTTTATTAATGGCGGGAGAAATATACACGACCTTCACATTCCTCGGCGGAAGCGGATGGGCTTACGGAAAAGGAGGCCCGGCCTTTTATATTATCGCGTACGGCTGCCTTGCCTACATTTTGTCATATTGGCTTCTGCCAGCCGTGTGGACTTACGCCAAACAACACAAACTGATGTCGCAATCAGATTTTTTTATTTCAAAATACAACAGCCCGCTCCTCGGCATTCTCGTATCGCTCGTCGGCATCGCATCCCTCATCCCCTATCTCGTTCTGCAGCTGAAAGGGCTCGGATTAATTGTTTCAGCAACGTCATACGGACAGATTCCGCCCTCCGCCGCTGTCTGGATCGGCGCTGTCTCCATCACAATTTATGTGATGATTTCAGGAATCCATGGTTCAGCGTGGATATCCGTCGTCAAAGATATCATGATTTTAGGCATCGTCCTGTATTTAGGCATTTATCTGCCCATTCATTACTATGGCGGGTTTACGGAGATGTTCAAACAAATTGACGCCGCAAAACCCGGTTTTCTCACGCTGCCGGAAACCGGACAGAGCGTTTCCTGGTTCAGCTCAACGGTTTTGCTGACCGCCCTCGGCTTTTATATGTGGCCCCATACCTTTGCCGCTTCCTATTCGGCGGAGCATCCGCGGGTGTTTCGGAAAAACGCGATCATCATGCCTCTTTATCAGCTCGTCCTGCTGTTTGTCATCTTTACCGGATTTGCGGCAATTCTGCAGGTGCCCGGTTTAAAAGGGGCGGACACGGATCTCGCCTTATTAAAGCTGTCTGTGAAAACCTTTGATCCCTGGTTTGTCGGACTGATCGGATCGGCGGGCATTCTGACGGCGCTAGTACCCGGTTCAATGATACTCATGGCCTCAAGCACGCTGTTCGCCAAAAATGTGTACAAAGCCATTCTGCCCGGCACGACTGACGAAAAAGTCTCACGGCTCGCAAAATACGCCGTACCCGTCATCGCGCTGATATCCGTATATTTTACGCTGAAAGGCGGAAATACCATCGTCACCTTGCTTTTAATGGGCTACAGCCTTGTCACCCAGCTTTTCCCCGCCCTCTTATTCAGCCTGCCGAAGCGGCGTTTCATCACAAGCCACGGCGCTTTTGCCGGCATAACGGCCGGGGTCGGAACGGTGGCCTTCATTACGCTGACCGAATCAACCGTCGGAACCCTCTTTCCGTTTCTTCCGCAGATCGTTAAGGATATGAATACAGGCATCATCGCGCTGGTTCTGAACATTGCCGTCATGTTTGCAGTCAGCGCCGCAGTCAGAAAAAAACAAATCAGCGCAGCCGAAAAGGCGGCTTAATGATAAAATAGCGGTAAGACACATGAAGGGGGAAAGCCGCATGATCATGACAACGACCGAAACCGTCGCCGGAAAACAGATTACGGAAGTAAAAGGCTTAGTGACAAGCAGTATCGTCCAGTCCCGTCACATCGGAAAAGACTTGCTTGCAGGCTTAAAATCTGTCGTCGGCGGCGAATTAAAAAGCTATACCGAAATGCTGGAAGACTCCAAAAAAGCGGTGAAAGAGCGGCTGATCAGAGAGGCGGAGCAGCTCGGAGCGAACGCCATCGTCGGCCTGCGGTTCGAACTGACCGCTGGACAGAACACATCCGAATTAATCGGATACGGAACCGCCGTCACCGCCGAATCCATTTAAAAAAACAAGCCTCTTTAAAGAGGCTTGTTTTTTTATTTCTCACATGCGATATAGTCTTTATCCCGGTCAAGTCTTTTATTTGCATTATAAAGCGCTTTTGATACATACGGCTTGTACTTTGTTCTGCCGCCCTTGTTTTTCACTTTCGACGATTTGGCCACGCCGCCCTTATACACCTTATTCAGCGCCTTGCAGTTTTGATACGTTTTTACCTTTGTTTTCGCTTCTGCCGTCTGCCCCGCTCCGTATGAACAACCGAACACCAGGCCGAAAGACAAAAGCACAGCTGCCGTCTTTTTCATTTCTATCCTATCCCCTTTCCTGAATCATGCTGTATGGCTGAACATATCATAGTTCAAATAATCTCCATTTACAAGATAAATAGGAAAATAGTTTTAATTTATGTCCGCCCGTATATCTTTTATGGAATTTTTCCCAAAACCTTTTATAATATGAATTGATAGCGCTATCTGACTATGATGATAGGAGGAGAAATGATGATGAAAAAAGGGCTTGTTGCGGGTGTTCTCACTACAGCCGTTCTATTCGGCGCATGTACGGCGGATATTCCGGGGGTGATCAGTCCAAATACGGCGGAAGCGGCGTCCCAGCTCAGTAAAGGAATCGGCGGAAGGGCCTATCTGAACAGCACGGGCTCAGTTCTCGTCACGAAAATTCAGCTTCCAAGCTCGATTCAGGTGTCAAATGGGACAGCCTATATTTACTCAGGATTTACCGGAGGCACAGAGGCTGATATCGGGCTTCAGTACAGTGACACCTATCATGTATGGAAACCGATCATGAAAGTCGGTTCAAAGGGACAAGGCCAGGTCCGGTATCTGGAAGGAGAAAGCCAATTCACCTATACGAAAGGCTTCCGACCCGGCAGCACCGTACAGCTGACCATTTACAAAAATCTGAACGGCAATACCCGCGCCACATATTGGGGCACGAATAATGACGGATACACCGGCCGCATCATCTCAGAACTCGCCCAAACAAATGTAGGCTCTGTCTCAAAATGGAAAGCGCTCGCCACCGTCGCGGTCACATCAGAGGATCAGCGCCCTTACATCAAATCAAACTTCTCAACAGCCTTTACGAACATCACGATCGACAATAAAGCAGTCACCCCTGTGATTGATACACAGGATTTTGCCAAATTGACA
Organism: Bacillus sp. A1; assembly: GCF_042296235.1. Lineage (NCBI taxonomy): Bacteria > Bacillati > Bacillota > Bacilli > Caryophanales > Bacillaceae > Bacillus > Bacillus sp. A1. Next base: position 1,081,727 of record NZ_CP141181.1, on the reverse strand, counting down.
GTGTCAGGCAGCAGCGTCAGCATGTCTGTCGTCAAATAAAGAATGTTGAACGCACGATTTCTGCCATCGTGCGTTTCGTGAGGGTCTGCCATCGTGCGTTTCGTGAGGGTCTGCCGGATACGCAAATCCTTTATTTTTCGGATTACGTTTAATAAACAAACTCTGTTACATTCAAAATGTCGATTTCTATATAACAATTAGAGGAACCTCATTTGTTGAGGTTCCCCGTTATTCTCCAACTCACGCACCGGTTAACTTCACATACTGTCAGCCGGCTCAGGGCTGTCCAATTTTAGTTAGAATATAGCTTTAACAGGTCTTGTGCTGGAAAACGATCTGCATCGTTCGCCTCTACAAAATATGCCAACTGCCATTTTTGTGTTTTGATAGCTTGTTTGCTAGTGGGATTTTCCCATTTAGGGTAAACTCTAATTGCCATTTTTCCTTTTGCAGCGGCTGTTTTAAGGATATTTTGCTTTACAAGAACTTCTTTTGGAAAAACAAATTGTCCAAAATGATGATTACCGGCAAAAGTATTGATAACCAATAAATCAGCAGCTTTTTCATATGAAAAGGCGTGGTTTTTACCATCTCCATCTTTTTCCCAAAAAGCAACAAACTGTCCTATCTTGTTAGGCGTTATTTTTGCGACTCTGAATCGAACTGATTTTGAATGCAGTTGAAACATACCGGCCCCATACTCTGAATTTTGAGCTTCTTCTTGAATATCATGTATCGTTAAGTGATTTGGTTCATAAAAAATTTTATTTACATGTGTTAACGCCTTATAAAATTCATTCACTGCTTCGTACTCCTTATTTTTTATAGTACGTCATCCATTGCTTCTTGATTAAAATGGGCTGATCATGTGTTTCCAATAAAAAAACAGCCCTCCTCAGGGTTGTTTTTTTAACATTTCTTTCATTATTTCCGCCAAAATGCTGAGCAGTCCGCCTTATCCTGAATATTGAATTGAATCATGCGTTCAAGCAGCTCATAATGCACCGGTTCAGTCCATTGAATTCTGAACAAACGGGAAGTAGCGCTGTAGCCGGCACGGGCAATGTCGTCGGCAAAATGCGCAATTCCAGCTTCTTCGGGGGAAACACTTACATGATGCTTTGCTGCCGCAAAGCCGATAATAAAGGTGCCGTGATCGGTAAACATCGGCGTGTTCCACTTGATCTGCGCTTCTAAGTTCGGAAATTGGCCAGCCGTCCACGACAGGATTTCCTCCATTCGCAGACGATGATCAGGACTGTCGATACTTGATAAATAGTCTTTGAAAACGCCCATGTCTTCCTCCTTCAACATCACGTCCGCTAGCGCCAAAACCCCGGATTTTCAGCTTTTTCCTTGATGTTAAATTCGATGATCTTCTTAAGCAGATCATAGTGCACCGGATCAGTCCATCGAATTCTGAAGAGGCGCGAAGAAGCGCTGTACCCGGCCTGGGCGATGTCATCGGCAAAATGCTCCATCGTCTCTTTTTCAGGTAAAATGCTCAAATGATTTTTTGCCGCGGCAAACATAATGATATAGGTGCCGTGATCGGTAAACATCGGTTTGTTCCACTTGATCTGCGCTTCTAAGTTCGGAAATTGGTCAGCCGTCCACGACAAAATTTCCTCTGCTTTGAGACGGTGATCCGGGTTATCGATTCCTGATACATATTTTGCAAACACATCCATGCCCATCTCTCCTAAAATGAAATATCATTACTCTTTACATCATCATAGCCAACAGACGGACACGATACAACTCTGCCCGGGCATGTAAATCGAAAAAAGCCCTCCCCAAAAGGAGAGGACCCGTCCCTTCACATCACAGCTTTCTCTAATATCTCTCCCCCAGCTCCCGCAAAATAAAGTCGTAGATCATTCTTGTCCGCTCTTCCTTCGGATACAGCATGAATTCCTGCCGCTTCGGGATATGGCTGCCCATCCTGTCCTGAAAAGTGGTTCTGAGATAGGCGGTTCTGTAAACCTGATTTTTTATATTAAAACTCTTAGCATCTAGCAATTCCCTTACTCCCACAAGGGATCAATCCTGTTGTTGCACAAATAACTTGGACAAAGAAAATCCAATAGAGATTCGAAAATGATTATTATACTAACGAAACATTTTCAACGATAATTATACAGGGATTTGTAAAAGGGTATTCGCAGACGATTATCGGAAGAGTTCGTATCTAAGCTAAGACGAGCTACCTAAATCCAAATGATAAATCAAATAAATGATCTCCGCAATTCGGATAACTTAACGTCTTACTTAAAAAGTTCTCGTCTATATAGTAAACAAATCCTAACAACCATGTTATATAGCTTTCCCAACCAAAAAAAGCTCTCCGAAGAGAGCTTCTAAAAAGTCTGATCTTTATGAGCTTAATTAAATAGGGTCTCAATGTTCACATTATATCCCGCGCTTTTTAACTCTTTAATTATTCTGATCTTCCATCCATCATGTTCATCCATTGCTATGTATACTACTCCTGAAATATCATTAGGTGTTTCAATCTCCCCTTTAACAAGGGCAGCAATACGGGATCTTCCTAATCTACCTATTAGATACCCATGCTCAAAAACCACATTCTGTCTAGCTCTATCGTTTAGATTATCTTCTAGACCTTTTTTTGCACCTACATCACACGCTGTATATAAAACAATCCCATATCCAACATCGGCATTTTTTTCAATCTTTTCAATTATTGTTAGGCCTTCGTTCGCAGTATCCCTCAAAACAACGGGTTGCAGCTCTAACTCTCTAATAAATGATTTAGCTTTACTCAAAGCAGCCTCATCATGACCATGAACAATAAACACTTTAGTATTGTCTTTTTCAGACACCCGTTCCTCAGCAATATTTATCTCTAATTGTCTCTCTGCTTTCAAAAACATTTCCTTAGTAATATCGCTACAGTGCTTGTCACCCAAGAAGATGTTGTCCTTACCCATAAAAATAAAAAGTCCTTCCGGTCTATTATAGTCATTTTCCCAGTCTACTATTTCCTGAATCTTCTTTTGTGTTTCCTTTATTAGTATCCTTGCTATGTTTTCAACCTCAATAAAATATCCATTAAAATGAATTCTTTCTTTTTTAAAATACGGTATTAATACTGAGCTTAAAACCTCTTCTTCACATTTATCGTATTCAAATATCCGACTATTTTCTCCATATCTCTCAATCATCACATGTTTGTACACTTTGCTCTAACTCCCATCAAAATTAGTATATACAAAAACAGATCGGAAATATTAATAACCAATCTGACTTTTGATAGAGGTTAATTAACTCTAGAAGCAACCTCAAAGCTTTCGCTTCGTAAAAGGTCTAACTTCGTATTATTAAAAATAAAATTCCACTATTCTTGAAATTGTAATTATACCCGCTATCGTTAGGATTACGCCTCTCAACTCTTTAACCCCATCACCTTCCATGGAAAATTATATCATCATTTTCCTGAGTAGAAAGCGAATTCAGACAAAAAAATCATTTCAAGTAAACTAGTTGCTTTTTCCGTTCACAAATAAAAGCCCCGATTGATTTATCAGGACTCCGCATCATATATTTCTTTATTTTTCATTTTATTCTTCATCTTCATTAAGCGGTTCTGAATTTCCTTTGATTTTATTGAAATTTCCTCTAACGCATTTTCATTGGCTTCTCTAGTCACCTCTTTAGGTGTTGATCCGATATATACTGCTTTTGACAAACAGACACCTCCGTAAAATTAATAAATCATTAACAGCCTAATTATAGCCAAAGCAAGTTAATTTAAACTCGGTTCATGATATTATGTCTATTGTCAAAAACTCTTATATTTTGATTTAAGCAGTTCCCCTAAACCATTCATTTTTCATAATAACAGTAAACCTCGTCCCATGGACAATCAGTAAAGTTGAGCTCAGTTTGTCGTTTCTCTGCTTTGTTATAACAAGTGATTTTTTTCGCATATTCTTTATTTAAATGGTCTCCAACAAAATTGTTGAAAAGTACTTCTCCTTCGTTTTTTTCTCCATAACTTAAACAACCCGAAAATCTCATGTGTAATTCATCAGTGAAGAGGTAAGTTTTATATCTCATGTTCGTTGTACATCTCTGATGAATAATCTTGAGTATATCGTCAGCAGCTTCCATTATAATTTGCTGTACGAGATAATTTTTACTTCCTCCACTTCCTTCTTCTATTGCTATTTGAATTAAGCCCTCAAACTCTGGAAAGTCGCCTTCAATTGGATAGGATTTAATTACAACCAAATAATTGTCTCCTCTCTATTAAAGCCTGCACTGTTAACTTTCAATTAATCCTTTCAAAAATATTTTCAATTCCAATTACCATTTTTTGTATCTATCCCATTTGAATTATTCTGCATTTTTATCTGTTTTCCTCCTTTTTTGATCTGCACTATAAAAGCAGTTCTTCCAGATAAAGATTTCACCTTAATTAAAAAAGACGAGGATTTCTCCCCGCCTGAATTGCAATCTTTATTCGCCTAACATTTCAAGAAATTCAGCAAAATTATTTGCCACCGGATAAGTTACAGGAGCAAACTCCCCTGATTCTTCATGACTCCATACACACACTGCAGGTTCGTTCCTATTTGATCTATAGTCCAAACAAACAAAATCACCTGCAAAGAGAACGGCGATTGGCAAAATCTCAACTCCAACTAAATCCTCGTCATCGATTATTCTCTCATCTAACTGTGACATGGTAGCCCCTATATCGTACCACTCAAGTTCACTTTCACCTGTGATTTTTAAAATACATAGAAACCTATCAATGGCATAGTTATGCCCATTACATAAAAATTGGCTTTCTAAAGGTATTCCTCCACTATTTTGTTTAATAAAGGTTTTATAACTTTGAGGTAAGGTTATTCTCCATTTTCTTTCTTTTTCATCCAGCAGCTCGTCTGTTGGAAGTGGATTTATAATTGAATTTTCCTTCATATCCATAAGTCGTTACCTCCAAAAAAATTTTTATCGTGGTGCATCCGCCCACATCCCTTTCGTTCTGCCTCCATTATGGATTGTAACATTATGAATTCCAAACGGGACTAACTCCATTATCCCAGGAAATTCAGTGTGATGCCAAGTCATGCCATCTCTGTGACCACCAATTGCTTTATCTAAATAATCAAATTGCACCTTATCAGAAGCATGCCACAATTCTTTTGGCAACGGAATTGTCTTTTCTACAACTCCAGCACCTTTGAAATCAGCAAACCCAAATGGCATCCCCTCTACTTTTTTTACTTTTATATTTGGGATTAACTGATTTGTAAGTGCTTTTTCTTTTATCAATTTCTTCTGCTTTCCTGTTAAATTTTCTCCACCTAAGATTGTATCATCCCACGACCATGGTTTATTAGAGTTTACTGTTTCTTTATATAATTGTGCATAGTCATCTACTACATCATCAAAATGTTTATTTCCACTAATAAATTCTTCAATATTTTTTGTGTCTACTTTTTTCGCTAAGTCAGCTTTTTTAAGTCTGTGCGCGGGCTTTTTAGTAACTTTTACACCAGTATTAGCACTTTTAGCCATCATCATCAATTTGTCTTTTAAACCTAAGCCGTCAACCGCATTATAAGGGACCTTTCCTATTCCTGCACCTGCTAACTGATGTTTTGAGGCATAAGGAAGCCACTCTGCTAAAGATATGTCTTTAACCGTTTGTCCGGCCTTGGTCACACTAGTTTTTACTGCTGCCTTTGTAGTCGCTACTCCTGTTTTGGTTATAGATCCAGCACCTTTTGTTCCAAATATTGAAGTTACAACAGTCCCTACAGCATAAGAAACCCAATGTGCTCTAGAATATGAATCTCCATTTACCATATCTCGCTCATACGAGTCGGATATGGATTTTGCAATCATATTGTATGTATCAACAGGATGGATGACGGCCGTTACAACAGCTTCAATCGTACCTGCTGGATTGACCACCAAATCGTAGATGCCAGTGACAAAATCCTTCCCTACATCGTAAAGCCCAACCCCTACTCCTTTTGTAACGTTCCAGACCTGATTTCCTAATTCCTGTTGTGACTTTGCTTGAAGTAGTTGTCCATAGTAAAGTTTTTGATCAGACGTCAGATTTTCATAACCGACTTCAGTTGCAATGTCGATATAATCATCTACTGATAAATCCCCTGGCTTGTCCAATTTAGCCTTTAACTCTTTGATTCTACGTTTCTCTGCTTCTTCCTTTTTAATGCGTAAATATGTTTTCACTTCTGCATCAATATGTTTATGTGCTTTATATACTTCTGATTCATGAAACTTATTCGCATCATAATACATCGGTAGTGCTGATTTTCCTCTTCCTGTAGCAGCCATCAATGCAGAATAGAAAGATTTGATATGCTGCTCAATAGGTTCAGATTTGGCATATTCCATCACTAGTTCATGATCCAATTTATAAACAGCGTCTATTGTTTCTCTTCGGACTTTGTCAGCATCATTAAGTCGATCATTAACTGGCTCACTTGAAAACGGTGTTAAATGAATAATGTCGCTAATACCAGCAAATATTCCGGAAAGATCCTGCTGTTGTTCGTCAATAATAATACGACTGTTTTTGATTCCCTGTTCTAATTGATTTTCGACAAAATGTTCATCAACAAATGTACCACCAGCAAGCCCCATATCTTCCAGCTTTCCTTCAATACTATTGAAAAAGACGATCTGCATCTCAGTGAAGTTCATATAAGTTTCGGTGTACAATGCTAAATCGTTAAAAAAAGCTTTAATGTTATCTGCGCCTCGGCCAGTGAAATCATCACCCAGATTAGACACATCTTCTAATGATTTCTTTAAATCGGATAGTTCTTCACGAAGTTGTTGATATTCTTTGGAGCGTTGTTGTGAGGACGTAATAAGCGATTGTGCATCAAGGATTTTCATAAAGAACTCTCCCTTAATTTAATAAACATTGAAGATAAAAAAACTAAAAGCCCTTATTATTAAGGGCTTTTTATGTACTAACCTTTATTTCAATTATTTAAGTTAGGTCTCCCCTGTTCAACTTCATTAACTAGTCTATCCCTTAAATATTGTAAAAAATCCGATTTTATTTCAGGCGACCAATCAGATGTTTTTACGGCAGTTTTATAACAATCAATAATTATGGGTATTAACTTCATGTAAAGAAAAATAGCTATAGCATTAGTTTTATGCTCCCCAGACAATCTTCTTAGGATACCATTATAAGATTTTATCCAAAACATAAAACTTCCAGTAAGTTTAAGTTCCACTAAAACATGCTCTCTTCCAACCTGTACCTTTGCTTTTAAAGATTTTAACTTAGCATTATTTATTAAAAATGCCGTAGTAGTATACAAATTATCAATACCATTCCCTGCGCCAGTACAAGTATTTTTACCGTCGCCTTCTGAACCAGAATACTTTTCGATATCTGTAATAAAAACTTGTTCCAATTTTGATAAAGACTGATTTCGACTATCTGGATGTAAGTATTGTTTAGCGAACCAAAATAATAGGTCATCGCAAATATCTAAATTTAAATCTGAAACTATTCCCCATGTCTCAGGCGTAAAGAAACTTTTCATAGGCGTTTTAGCATTATGCAGTCCACAGAAAACAATTGCATCTACTGTTCCATCATATTCAAAAACCAATACTTTAGACTCATTAAGTTTAATCCGCTCTTGTCGATCAATCAGCATCTCACCCGAAACCCAACATTTTGTATTCTTCGGACTCTCTGTCAATAAGTTAAAAGAAATATAATTGATATTATTGAATCCCTCTAGATCAACAATGTTTTTTTGAAATAAAGGAAACTCATCAGAATATTGCTCTACTCTTGCATATAAAGTATCTGACAAATTATCTACTGTCTTTTGTCTAGACACAATTAAATTGTTTCTAAGCGTCTCAATGAAGTTATCAATACTTTCATAATTGTAAAATCTAAATACTGAAAAAGTGGTTGATTTATCAGACATAATATATCCTTTCTGCTAATCAAGCTTCCTTGCGTGGATAACATATTCCTCTTCTTTTAAATTGTAAAAAACAAAAATTATTATACAAATAAGGAAGTAATAGAGTTTATTGTTTGTTCTCGGGACAAACGAGGGAATTATAGCTCCATCAAGTCTACTTGTTGCACTAGATATAAACCTTTCCTTGATAATAAATTTAGATTTGGCTGACTTTTTTTGAATATACTTGTCCAAGCTAATTGTAAAACTATTCTCTTGAGCATTTTCACTATTTTCTTCATAAAAAGAATCTTTAATTGCTCCCTTAGGGTAATTAGTGTTCTGATCCCAATCAATCTCTAACCAATAGGGAAAGGACACAACAATTTCAAGACCCCCCAACTTAGTGATTAGATACTTTAAAAAAGACCATCTATAGTTAATAGCACAGTCGATTCTCAGAGTTATTGGACTATTTCTCTCTGGTCTATAGTTTATTTCACCTTGTGAAGCAAACTCATTATCATACACTTTTGAAGAGAAATCAGAAACTTTTCTAAATAATTCACTGATTAAACTGATGATAACTGTACATATTGATACATTCAAAGTAAATTCGAGTGATTCTTTACCATCAAGATGTTCAGTCATTTCTGGAATAAAAAAAGTGATGATATGAGTGAGATTTAGTTTATAATTATACACCAATATAATAGTAAGTATCGGACTCAATAAGGTAATCCATTTAAGTAATTGATTCCTAATTCTTAATAATAATTCTAACAGAATAAATCAGTCCTCTAATATAAATTCTACCAAATTCTGCAACTCATTTGAAAAGTTTTGAGTAGTTGTTATGATCCCGTTATTATAAAAATTCACATTAGAATAAATAGGGTTATCTTTTATTTCCATTTGAATTTTAAGATCTTCTATATCTATCCCTTCGTCCGATACAATCCAATCCAATTCTGAAAAGAGCTTATCTCTATACAGCAATTTTATTTCTTCAGTTCCATCGTTAATTTTATCTAAATATTTCTGTACAAACTCATAGCTATCTTCAGGTACTATTTTAACGAAATTTAGATCTTCTATATATATATTATATCTTAAGCAATATTGTATTATTTTCAAAAATTTATTAGGGTTTAAAATTACTTGTCTTGATCTTGTTGTTCTCATAAAATTTAATACATAACTGTAACTCACATTAGAGTAATTATATCTAACACCTATATACCGATCTGTAAAAGAAATTATATTTTCAGCCTCAAACTTATCCTGAATTTCTGAAAGTGTTGTTTTATTGGCAATCTCATATAATTTTATCTTAATGACCACGGGTTTTCCCCCTTCTGATAGGTATAGTTTATTTTATTATCAACTACCCTAACGTATACAAATTTTCTATATACAGAAAATTTCATTTCGCGACACTTTTCACTTAAAGTAATAATCCTTTTAATTCTTAGGGAATCATTTTAAATTAAATTTCATAAAAAAGGAAGTCCTATGCAGAATTTGTCGAACGCTTTTATATTCATAAAAATCTTCATTCATTACCAGCGTAGAATATATGGTTAAAGATTTTTAAGCAATGTAGCCTTATAAAACTTTATTCTCAATTCTTTTTCTTAGCTTTTTATAAAGTGTCAATAACATAGGTTACTTATACTTTTCCCGAATTTTGTCGAAAAATATCATGTGCATTCTTCGAATTCGTTAACATCAAAATTCTAATTATTCTATTTTCCAAACTTAACTAACACCAATCATAGGTTAAAATAAATGTTGTTTAACAACTTTAATCAGCTTCTCATCGGTTAAGAATATGGTTTCAGCTTTTTCCCTATCTTCAGATTCATAGATAATAATAAAACACTCTTCATTCTCTATTATTCTCATTTCCCAATTAATTGTTTGATATTTGTATACCTTCTCTAACACTTCTTTTAATTCATCTTCGTATTTGTTTCTGTCTTCGTATACCCTTTTTGCCGCAAAATAAAGTTTATTTACTAATCGTACTGTTAACCTTCGGTACAACAAATATAAACAGATTAAAACCACAAAAATGCCTATTATTCCTATGTGTTGCAGCATCGTGTCCATAACAAAAGAATCAACTTCTTTAATTGCCTTAGTTAATAACTTTTCTGTTTTTTCATCCGGGTTTAAAAACCCAGAATTGGCACTCACTTCTCCGCTTCGTCTCAGTTCTTTAACTTTATTTTCAATCTCGCTGGTGAATAAGTTCAATCTAATATTTACACGTGCTAAAATATATGACAGACACGCAGTAGCAGACGAAATAAAGGCTATACTTATAACAACAGATTTTGAAGTGAAATTATTTTTTCGTTCATATTCATCAGATAAGTCATCCACAATTTGAGCTAATTCCTTTATTTTTATTTTCCAAAAAAACTCTTTAATTTGATTCATACGTTCACTATTTAAAATTATCAAAGATAACATGTTCTTTTTTGTCTTATACAGAACATGAACTGATGCTATAGTATACGTTTTCTTTGTCTTCTTGTAATTCAAAATTAAAATATATAAAATAATCAATACCACTATTACCCACATTTAATATCCCCCTTAAAAAATGATGATGACTAGTCCGTCCATTTATTTAATCGTCAAACTAAGATACCTTTTAAATACCTTAAAATAAGATAATCCCTATAAAAATCACACCTTTTCTCTTTTCTCACCTGAGCCTATGAGATCTCTGTTCGTTTTTCCATCTTTTGCTTCTTCATTTGAAAAAGCAATTGACTTTCACTTCTTCATCAGTTATTCTTATAAATGAATCAAAAAGTCCGTCTATAACCTTACTACAGAGGTAAACCGTTTATATAACGGTTTCTGCGTCTTCAACAAGAAAAAGAGAGCGTGCACACCACTGCAGCTCCCTTTAATAAAAAATTACATATACTTAAATGTTATATCACAAGATTATTTTGGCGAATAATTTTGTGGTTTTTTGTCATTTTCTCGTTACAAAAACATCTAAAAAAATTTTTTAGACTTCTTAAAATGCTCTCCATGCCACCTATCCTCATTATCTGCAATATAGTCCAGCGCTTTCAACAAGACTCCAACAACCTCTTGCTTTGTCATCTTCATAAACTTTTTTTCAGCAATTTTTTTATCTCTGCTGGATTTAATCTTCCTGAAGTAGGCATCATCAACTTCAAGTATTCGATTCTTTTTGTCATTTAACCGTTTCTTTTTCCTATACGATATACTGTATTCCTGATAGTAACAATAAAGGTCAGTATTTGTTTTCACAGAGTTTGGATGAATTCCTTTACTTGTTGGATCAAGTTCCTTTGTTCGTTTACTTATACTCTGCCGGGTTACAGGCATTCCCTCTTTAACTAAGGAATCAATCGCTTTTTTTCCTAGTTGAAAGGTACGATCCCAACTTGATCTACGTTCATTCATCTTTTTCTTTTTGCGGAAACACGATTTCTAATTGAAAGTTGCTTTCTTTACGGTATACTTCAATTCCTTTAATCAATTCAAGCTCCCGTTGACCATCTTCCCTCATCTTTCGTATTTTTTTCAATTCAAACTGCAAATTCCATTTGTTATAAAGCTCCTCTGTTCGGTAAGTGTTCTCCAAAATGTCGAGCAACTCTTCTTTTTTATCGGGTTCTGGTATTTTTGCCTGACAGCCAATACAAGCCATGTTTTTTGGACAAGCATCATTAGTCACACAGATTCCACCAGACACCTGATTATAAATGCCGACTTTTTCTTCTCGTTTTTTTAACTCTCGATCCAATTCAGGATAGTCTTTTCTTTTCTCATCAATATTCTCAAAAGACGCATCTAGGTCTTGATAGCGATTCATTAAACCGATAACCTGACTGGCTGTAGGTTCTGCGTAATAGCCAGTAACTTTCAAATTCTTTTGATGCATGATTTTTCCCACAACAGGTAATGGAATAGCAAATCGATTCACAGCTTCTGTAGCAAATCCGTGGCGCAACCCATGAGATTTGACTACTATCTTCTCACCTTCAATTGTACTGCAAGTTATTCCATGCAGTAGCAGTTGCATACATGCATTGATTGCTGTGCCATTAAGCAATCTTCTATTATATTGAAACAAGTACGGCCTTGGCTCCGAAAACAAATGCTCTCGTATATATAATTTATACGGAACAAGTGGAATTTTATCACTTTGGTAATGTTCTTTAAGCATTTCTCTCACTTCACTAAATAGCTTCATGATATCTTCTGTCACAATGTATTCTTGGCGATCGGTATGCCCTTTCGGTACAACGTGAAAAGAATAAATCAATTTGGATTTATGCTGCACTAATTGAATACACTCTTTAGTGTATTCAATTTGTACAAGTTCATTTACCCTCGCCCCATTCGTCGTATAAATATTAATAGCTAGTAGCCCAAAAATAGCAGCTACATACAACGGCTCGATATCAATAAGCAAACCTTCTGCCTTGTCTTGATTTTCACACAAAAAACTATTCTGTTTGAGTATTCCTAAATGACTCGTATAAAATGCGGGAATAACAGCATTTCCCCTTTTAGAACGATGCTCGTATCCCCATGAACGCAGGATGCTGTTTTTCTGCTCCGCAACTTTTGGATCTTTTGTGCTAAATGTACCGATTAGATCGTTATCGATTAGTTCTTTAAACCATAACCCCTCAACTGGATCATCGGACGAACCTTTTTTCTCAACTTTAATAAGTTCAAGAAAAACAAATTCTTTTTTAAACACATCTAACCTTAGCCTTGCTGCTTTTTTACGATGATCATTGAATTGATCTGCATGATGTAAGACAAACGATCGTCTATCCCATAAACGGAAAAAATAACGTTCACCGATACGACCAGGTTCATCATAATAAAAATCTATAGGATACTCACCGTTTGCTTTTTTAACCGCCTTCCTAAAAGCTTCACGCATACGTTTAAGCTTTTGCCATCTTAAGCTCGATTCAGCCCTTATTTGAGGCAATTGATTAACAATAGCATCTGTCTCAGCTTTCCGATTAATTTTGCTTTTCATATATACTGTCTTCATATACGGAAAATCACTGTAATGAAAAGAGCAATGCGGAAAGAGATATTTCTTAAAGTATTCCTTATCACGCATACTTAATGTGTCATACCAACGGCCAGAATCCAGATTTGCGACATGATAACTGCAATAAAATTGATAAAGCTGAGAATCGCTTAATTCATGCTTTATGTTCCCTTTTAAAAATGGATATAGATGATCGTTTATGTTAAAATCGGTAACCTCTTTTAAATTGAAGTAATTAAATAAAATATCTAGGTTTTTTTTGATGGTATAAACATTTTTTCGAATATATGGTGGAGATATATTTTTCCTCGTTAACAATAACGCAAGCAATAATAAATGATTTGCGAATATTGATTTACGAGTATTGTCACGCAGCATTCTCAAATTTGTTTCATACATCTCATCCAAAAGAAAACCATCATTTCCTCTTTTCAAAAGCAAAATTCGTTCGTCATAGTAAGGCTTTAGCTCATTATAAAATGATGTGCTTGGTGTTTTTAAGCTGGTATCCATAATTCTCAATCCAATCCATCCAAAAATTCTTGTATCTCTTTATCCTGTACAATAGGTTCAGAGTCTGATGAATGTGGATTTTCTGCATTTCGACGTAGAATTTCTTTTCTGTTTTTTAAATAATACGCTTCATCTTGTTTCATTTTTTCATGTAGATCCAGCTGCATAACCCGATTCGTTTCATTCGTAAAATGGTGTTCATACGCCCTAATTGTATCTTCATGCTTCCATTTCATATAGACTCTGAACTCCGATATCATACGAGCATACTCATCAGGATTTCGAGCTAACTCTTTTATCATTCTCATTCTTGCTGTTGTAAACCAATGACGTGTTTTATGTGGGTTTAATTTAATTCCTGCAGCTTCCATTGCCCCATTCCAGTGATAATACCAAGCTTGGTATGTTAAAGGTGTTCCTTTCGCTGAAATGAATAAAGGCTCTTCATCAGAAAGCTGCTCATATTTCACTTTGTTGACTGCATACTTCTTACGCTCTCTATTGACGTACCTCATCAAAAGCCTAGCCGTATCTTGTTGAAAAATAATGAATTTAACTCTTCTACCGTAGCTTCCTTTACTAAAAGTGTTAGCTTCATTACTATTTGACCGGCTTCGATAATCACCTATTGTCAACCCTATAATTTCAGAAATGCGAGCTCCTGTTTCATACAGAAGCCTTGCAATCACTATTTCCCTCAATGTCCATCCATGTTTTTTGCCTGCTTCATATGTCAGAGTTGGCAGAAATTTATTATCAATAATTTCCGGAGTCCATGCTCCTTTAGCGAATTTAAAATAGGAGTCCGTTTCGCGTCTAAATGATAACTCTTCCTCCGTTCCAGCCATGTGTGGAAGCCTGGGTGCATCCTTACGAACACCTTTATATCTTGACTTTTCAATTTCAAGTTTTGAATAAATATCAATCAACGGGTTTACATAGATATAATCTTTTTGCTGAATCATGATTGTGTAAAACAGTTTGATAGCTGACAGAAACGTACTTACAGTCTTTGGACTTTTGTGCGTCGGGTTGACATATTTAAATGTGCTCGTCCCCAGAATCTTACAACCCATTCGATCCATCAAATAATACTCAACACATAACCGTACTTCTTCTTCAGGTCCGTTTCATGGAAAATCCCGTCCCACTGTTTTTGTATACTGTTCAAGCCAGTTAAAATAATCTACAAGCCTATTAAGGTATGTCTTGGCAGTATTTGAAGCATAACTTGAACAATGAAAGTAAAAAGTAGTCAGCGGCATGAAAGGTTCCTTGTCCGGCGAAAAGACCATTAGTTCATACAAGCTTTCAATACCTTTTGGGCAAGTCCATATATAATATCGGCTCATCTAATCTCACCCCCTCCCGTCCTTTATAACCTGCAAGGAATACTTTTCCAAGCAAGTTCGCAAATCATTATAGCAAGCATCATAAAAACATGTAAAGATGACTATTTCTACAAGCTCACACATTTAATTTCCAACCTAATGTTATTCTGATATAACTTAATTAAGTTCATTTACACAAAAAAAGAGCATCAGCTACTCTGCTTTGCTCCTTTGTCCAAGTTATTTGTGCAACAACAGGATTGATTCCTTGTGGGAGTAAGGGAATCATCTTTTTTGCACATTTTAGGTTTCTGTTCTCAAAAGAATGATAGGATACTTCCAGTTCCATCGTTTTGCCGTTTGAGAACGTGACCGCTGTATCATCAAATGCCGTCGGTTGAAAATCTTTAACGTGCACATGCGATATCCAGCCGCATTGAGGCCTTGCAGAAGAAAGTGTAGGGAATAAAAAGATGTGATTTGAAGGGTCCACCATAATCGGCGGCTTGTGAGAAATTTTAATCGCTTCATATGTTCCCGCTTTTCTCCCGGCATAGCTGGAGCCAAAGTAGCGGCAGCTTCTGTCGATGATGTGAATCGGCTTCATGCTGACATACAGAATGCAGTCTTTTTCAATGACCTTCGACCCCATTTTACCGTCTATTTCCTCAGGCAAAACAGCGATGGTTGAACGATTTACTTCGTAGCTTTCTAAGGGTGCGTGTGTTTTCTGGCACATGATGTGCATCCTCCAATCCTTTTCTTGAAAATTTATACTAATAATCTATCATCTGTCATTGGAAAACGACAGGTTTTTTTCGAATATAGCTAAAAATCACCTTTTAAAGATGTAATTTAGTCTTAAATTACTATTTAAATATTATTTTTCTTTTTCGTTTCATCTCATTTATACAATGATCATTTACGTTTTTTCGTCAATTTGCAGGATATGTCGATATATTTCCAAGTATTAGTTGTCTAAAGATTATAAAAATTAATTGATTTTTCCGGCCGTTATCCATATACTATAAAAAAGGCATTGGGGGGATTCTTTATGAAAGAGAAAAAGTCGTACACTGAGCTCATGAAGTCCCGCAACACGCAAAAAGCAAACGAATTCGATGTGACAATGGCCGATATTTACATTCAAATGGTGCTTGATGAATCCTTGTATAAACGCCGGATCGCCATGCTGACAATGCAGATTAATAAGGCGCTTGATGATAAAAATAAAGAAGCGTTCCTCACGCTTTCAAAAGAATATGCCGCACTCAAACAGAGTGAATAAGCCAATCCATATGGATTGGCTTTTTTTACATTATCCGTTTACGATGGTGCCGCCGTTCACATGAATCGTCTGTCCCGTGACATATGAAGAATCATCGCTTGCTAAGTACAAATAGCTCGGCGCCACTTCAACAGGCTCTCCCGGGCGCTGCATCGGCACATCTGAGCCGAAGACTTCCACTTCCTTCGCCGAGAAGCTCGCCGGGATCAGCGGCGTCCAGATCGGCCCCGGCGCCACTGCGTTTACCCTGATGCCCTGAGTGACAAGAGATTGGGAAAGAGATCTTGTAAACGTGACGATCGCCCCTTTTGTCGCTGAATAGTCAATCAATGTTTTGTGGCCTTTATAGGCGGTAATGGAGGCCGTATTAATGATTGAACTTCCTTTTTTCAGGTGAGGGAGCGCGGCTTTCGTTAAGTAAAACATTGAAAAAATATTCGTCTGAAACGTTCTGATGAGCTGGTGGCTCGTGATTTTCTCAATCCCCGGCTGCACGTGCTGCTCACCCGCGTTGTTGACCAGGATGTCAATGGAAGGAAAGGCTTGGCCGGCCTGGCGGATGACATCGTTGCAGAAGGCTTCGTCGCCGACATCCCCTGCGATCAGCAGACACTTCGCCCCCTCTTTTTCTACATATTGCTTCGTCTCTTCGGCATCCTGATGCTCATCAAAGTAAACGATGACCACATTAGCGCCTTCCTTCGCGAATAAAACGGATACGGCGCGGCCGATCCCGCTGTCTCCGCCCGTGATGATCGCCGTTTTCCCTTCAAGTTTTTTCGCCGCTTTCGGTTTGTCAAAAACGGGGCGCGGGTCCATTACATATTCAAAGCCCGGCTGCCGGTTTTGATGCTGCGGCGGCAAGGTTTTCTTCTTCTGATTCGCCATTTTGATCACTCCTTTACATTAATTACTATATTATGAGTAATTTGAGCATCTTATACGAATTTCATGTATGAACAGAGCCTTATTGGAAAAATTAAGAATATACAACAGAGGAGGTAAATCTGAATTGACTACTTTTTCAAACGAGGAACCGGCTTCCTATTGGAAAGCAACAGCTGACATTCCTTCCTTTCCCGCCCTCACTGAAGATACGGAATGCGACGTTGCGGTTATCGGCGGAGGAATTACGGGTCTGACAACGGCATACGAACTGACGAAAAGAGGATTCCGTGTCGCTGTCATTGAAGCAGACCGGATTTTAAACGGGACGACCGCGGGCACGACCGCAAAAATCACCGCCCAGCATGATTTCATCTATGCCGATCTTATTCAGCAGATCGGCCTGACCAGTGCAAGGCTGTATTTCGAAGCCCACCTCCGCGCCATGGAAGACATGAAGCAGATCATCAAGGACCTTTCGATTGACTGCAGACTGATTGAACAAGACGCATATCTTTACACCAATACAGAATCAGGCGTCAAAAAAATCCGCAGTGAGCAGGAAGCTTATACCAAGCTCGGTATTGAACATGAGCTTGTGAAAGAACTTCCCGTCCCCGTTGATTGCAGGCTCGGCCTCGCCATGAAGAATCAGGCGCAATTCCATCCGCTTTTATATGGCGCGGCGCTCGTCAAAGAGATCGTTAAAAACGGGGCGCGGATTTTTGAACAGACGGCTGCGATCGACATAAAAAAAGAACCGCAGCCGGAAGTGGTCACGAAAAACAGACACGGCATCAAGTGCAGCTACATTGTCTGCTCTTCCCACTTTCCTTTTTATGACGGAGGCGGGCTTTACGCCGCCAGAATGTATGCCAGCAGATCCTACGTACTCGCGGTAAAACCGAAACAAGCGTATCCGGACGGGATGTATCTCAGCATAGACAAGCCGTCCAGATCACTGCGATACACCGATTTGAACGGTGAAAAACTGGTTCTTGTCGGCGGCGAAAGCCACAAAACAGGCCAAGGAAAAGAAATGTCCGAGCATTACGAAGCACTGAAACAATTTGCGGAAGACACAATCGGAGTTGAAAGCATCCCATATCATTGGTCTGCACAAGACCTTGTCACCATTGACAAAATTCCGTTCATCGGTCCCATCTCGGGCGATGAAGAACATATTTTGGCGGCGACCGGTTTTAAAAAATGGGGCATGACAAGCTCAGCGCTCGCCGCGAAGCTTTTGGCTGATCATATTCAAAACAAAAAGAACCCGTTTTCCGGCCTGTTTATTCCGTCACGCTTCCACGCAGATCCGGGACTGAAAAAACTGATTTCTTATAATGCCGACGTGGCCAAACACCTTATCTCGGGCAAACTTGAGAGGCCGGACGCTTCACCTGAGACTCTTCGGCCCGGGGAGGGAAAAATCGTAACGGTAAACGGCAAACGGGCCGGCGCCTATAAAGATGAAAAAGGCTGTCTGCATCTTGTCGATACGACATGCACCCATTTGGGCTGTGAGGTTGAATGGAATGACGGCGAACGGACGTGGGACTGTCCATGTCACGGGTCCCGGTTCACACCCGACGGCGGGGTTGCCGAAGGTCCCGCCATCAAGCCGCTGAAACGTCTCACCCAAGATTGACTAAACCATTCTGTACGAATGGTTTTATTTTTTTCCGCATTAAAATATTTTTATCAGATTCCTTCATTCAAGTTCCTTCCAAACCGATAAAAAGAAAAAGAGAATATCTGGGGGAACTTATATTGTTATTTAAAAAAGACCGCAAAAAAGAAACAGCTTATTTTTCAGAAGCCGATGGAAAAAAACGCATCGCGCTTTCAAATCAATATGCAGATGTCCAAAAACAGCTGAAAATGGTCAGGCTCGGAAACGAAGAACTTCATGTGCTTGAAGAGCTGCAGCCGTTAATTAAAGAACATATCTCAACAATCGTCGATTCCTTTTACCGAAACCTGGATCACGAAAAATCATTAATGACGATCATTAACGACCACAGCACGGTCGAGCGCCTGAAAAAAACATTACGGCGTCATATCCATGAGATGTTCGCCGGCACAATTGATGATGAATTCATTGAAAAAAGACAGCGCATCGCTTCCATCCACTTGCGGATCGGCCTTGAACCGAAATGGTATATGGGAGCGTTTCAGGATCTGCTTCTGTCGATGATGAACATATATGAAGCAACCATTCCGGATTTGCATGAGCTTTTAAAAGCGATCAAAGCGACGACGAAAATATTGAATCTTGAACAGCAGCTCGTCCTTGAAGCATTCCAGACTGAATATAACTGCCAGCGTGACGAACAAGAGGAAAAGAAAGCCCGCCTTCATCAGAAAATCCAGGAAACATCCGGATCACTCGCTGATTTGTTTTCAGAAACGAGCAGAGCCGTGCAGGAGCTGGTCGATAAATCCGAGGGCATTTCCGAGGCGTCAAAAGCCGGCACCGTCACTTCCGTACATGTCGAAGAAAAATCAATCGGCGGGAAAAAAGAGCTTGAAAGCCAGCAGCAGCAGATGAATAAAATCGACGCCAGCCTTCTGCAGATTGAAGAAGAAATGGACAAGCTGAATGACATCGCCCAGCAGATCGAAAAAATCTTCGGCATCGTGACGGGGATCGCCGAGCAAACGAATCTCCTGTCACTCAACGCTTCAATAGAATCCGCCAGAGCCGGGGAGCATGGCAAAGGGTTCGCCGTTGTCGCGACGGAGGTAAGGAAGCTTTCAGAGGATACGAAAAAAACCGTTTCCACCGTATCAGAGCTTGTGAACAATACCAATACACAAATCAACATCGTGTCCAAACATATCAAAGATGTAAACGGACTTGTAAGCGAAACGAAAGAAAAAATGACGCAGATCAACCGTCTGTTTGATGACATCGTCCAAAGCATGAAAACGAGCAAAGACCAGACAGGCAAAATCGACGTTGATTTGCAGGCCTTTCTCGGCGGCCTTCAAGAAGTCAGCCGCGCCGTTTCCCACGTTGCATCATCCGTTGATTCACTTGTTATCCTTACAGAAGAATAAAGATAAACCGACCGGCCTTTTTCAT
This sequence comes from Bacillus sp. A1, assembly GCF_042296235.1. Lineage (NCBI taxonomy): Bacteria > Bacillati > Bacillota > Bacilli > Caryophanales > Bacillaceae > Bacillus > Bacillus sp. A1. The sequence goes on along the minus strand of NZ_CP141181.1, from coordinate 1,061,587 downwards.
AAAGGGCCGGTCTTTTTATTGTTAACTCAAAATATAATAGAGTTGACATATATAAAGACTCGCTTTATTGTATAAACATATTTTGATAAGCTGGAGGAATACATAATGAAATTGACAGAAATGATGCATATTGCCGTGTTTACCGCCATTATGGGACTTTTGGGGCTGCTTCCGCCGCTTTTCTTATCCTTTACGCCGGTTCCGATTACGCTCCAGACGATCGGTGTGCTCTTATCGGGAAGCATCCTGAAACCGAAAGCGGCATTTTTAAGCCAATTGCTTTTTTTGCTGATTGTGGCATGCGGAGCGCCTCTCCTTTCAGGCGGAAGAGGCGGGTTCGGGGTTTTTTTCGGGCCGAGCGCCGGATATCTCATCGCATATCCGCTGGCGGCATTACTGCTGAGCCTCAGCATCCAAGGCCTTCGCTCAGCTGCTGTCCCCCATTTGTTTATCAGACAGTTCTTGTTCGGCGTGCTGTTTTTGTATGTCATCGGCATTCCCGTTCAGGCTTTTATGATGCACATTGATATCTTGACTGCCGTAAAGCTCAGCCTCATCTATGTGCCCGGAGATCTGCTTAAAGCGGCCGCAGCCTCATTCGCAGCCGTAAGAATCAGAAAAACTCTTCAAGCTAGCCGGCTTTTGCCGACGAAAGGAAGCTGATTTTAGTCATCATGATTACATCATCATATTCAGATACAGCCGGACAAGCGCCGGAACAGATCGCGATTCAGACAGACACAGAACAGATCACCTATCAAACTTGGAACAGGCTAGTAAACCAAACCGCAAACTGGCTTGGAAGCCTTTCAGATAAGCCGGAAAACATTGCAATATTACTGCAGAACGGCATCCCTTTTTTACAACTTTTCGCAGGGGCGGCGCATGCCGGCTGCACGGCGGTTCCGTTAGATCCCCGCTCGGCTGCGGCGGAACTCGCGGACCAGCTGCACATCAGCAAAACCGATCTCGTCATCTGTGACCGCCGGCTGAGCGGCAGACTGGACGGCATCAAAACGCCTGTCATCCTGTGGGATGAATGCGGGCCTTTGATCGAGGCGGAAAAAGCGGAAGGCGCTTTTATCAAAAACGCCGGCCTGCCCTTTTATACCGGATTCACCTCGGGATCGACCGGTAAACCGAAAGCCTTCACCCGCTCTCACCGTTCGTGGCTGGAGAGCTTTTCTTGTACGAAACGTGAATTCGGCATTTCCCCTGATGACAAAGTGCTGGTGCCGGGTACGCTGCGCTCGTCACACTTTTTATACGGCGCCGTCAGCACTTTGTTTATCGGCGGAACCGTCATCCTTCAAAGAAAATTCAATCCCGCCGGAATGAAAGACCGGCTCAGACAAGCTGACGTTCTATATACCGTTCCGACAATGACGGACGCCCTGCTCTCACTAGAGGCGTTTCCGGATACACCGCTCAAGGTGATTTCTTCCGGTGCAGACTGGCCCGCTTCGTCTAAACAAGCGCTGTCAGAGCGCTATCCCCATTTGCGGTTGTACGATTTTTACGGAACGTCTGAGCTGAGTTTCGTGGCGTTCTTATCGCCTGAAGACAGCACCCGAAAGCCTGACGCGGCGGGCCGTCCGTTTGAAAATGTTACAATCGAAATCCGCCGGCCCGGCGGGGAACGCTGCATGCCGGGCGAAACGGGGAAGATTTTTGTGAACAGCCCGATGAAATTTTCCGGATACATCAACGGCGCAAAGCCTGATGATTCCGGCTGGATGACGGTTGATGACATGGGATATATCGATCATGAAGGCTATCTTTATATCGAAGGACGTGAAAACGGGATGATCGTATCAGGCGGCCTGAATGTATTCCCGGAAGAGATAGAACGTGTGCTCAACCGCTGTCCGGGCGTCAGAAAAGCGGCCGTCATCGGCATTCCTGATGATTATTGGGGCAGCATCGCCGTTGCGGTGATCGACGGACATGCAAATGTAAAGGAACTGAAGAAACAGTGCCGCGAGCAGCTGGCAGCATATAAAATCCCGAAAAAATGGCTGTTTTCAGAAATACCGGAAACAGCCGGCGGAAAGATCGCCCGTGCCGCCGTACAAAAGCAGGCAAAGGACATGATGGAATGGAAGCTGTAATTACGGATGCGAAGCGGACGATTTTCGCCCGGGAAAACGGCCTGTTAAAAGACTGTCTCCCCGAAGATTTGGCAGCTCCGCTGATCCGACATTTGAGCCGGAACATGCCCGAAGACATTGATGAAGTCCTGATCGGAAACGCGACGGGCCGCGGCGGGAACCTCGCCCGGCTGTCAGCCTTGGCCGCCGGGCTTCCTTTGAGCGTGTCCGGTACGGCCATCGACAGGCAGTGCGGTTCCGGATTGGACGCCGTGAGAATCGCGTGCCACTTTGTTAAAGCCGGCGCGGGGAGCACATACATCGCGGGAGGAGCGGAGAGCAGCAGCCGTTCCCCTTTCTCATCCCGGGCGCGCTTTTCTCCTGAACACATCGGCGATCCTGATATGGGCATAGCGGCCGAGTATACGGCACAGGCTTACGGCGTAACGAGAAAGATGCAGGACGAATATGCCCTTCTCAGCTATGAACGGAGCGTCAAAGCACACGAAGACGGCTTGTACCGCCGGGAAATTCTCCCCTGCCACGGATTCGCCGCTGACGAAAACATGCTGAAAAAGCGGAACATGGCGCCTCTCATCGCCCGCGCCAAACTCATCTTTCAGTCCGGAGGCTCTGTCACCGCCGCCAACAGCTGCGGAATTTCTGACGGGGCGGCGGCAGTTTGTGTGATGGAAGAACAAAAAGCGCGGTCTCTCGGTTTAAAGCCGGGATTGCGTTTTATCGGAAGCGCGGTAAGCGGCGTCCATCCGCATTATCCGTCAGCAGCTCCGGTTTATGCCGTCAAAAAGCTTTTGAAGGAACGGGACCTGTCACCGGATGATATTGATATATACGAAATCAACGAGGCGTTTGCCGTCAAAATATGCGTTTTTTCACAGCAGCTTCAAGTGCCGTATTCTAAAATAAATGTCCGGGGCGGCGCTCTCGCCGTAGGGCATCCGTACGGGGCTTCCGGGGCGGCGCTTGTCACCCGGCTTTTTTATGAAGCAAAAAGACGCCCTGATGCCCGCTATGCAGCAGCAGCGATCGGCAGCGGAGGCGGAGTCGGGCTGGCGCTTCTCTTTGAAGTGTTAACGTAACGGCAGTATAATAGATGATATCGATAAAAAATGATCGGAGTGGAGACTTTATGACTGCCGTTTGTTTAGTAAGACATGGAGAGACTGATTGGAATGCCCAAAAGAAGCTTCAAGGCAAATCGGATATTCCGTTAAATGCGACGGGAGAGCGTCAGGCGAAAGAAACAGGAGAGTACTTAAAGGGGTCTGAATGGGATGTCATCGTCTCAAGCCCGATGAAACGGGCCAGAAAAACGGCTGACATTATTAACGGGTTTTTGAATCTTCCCGTTGTCGTCATGGAAGATTTCAGAGAACGGAGCTACGGTGATGCGGAAGGAATGTCTTTACCGGAACGGTCGAAGCGCTACCCGGATAAAAACTACCCGAACATGGAGACCGCAGAAGAGCTGACAGACAGAATGCTTGCCGGTTTAGTGAAAGTTCAGGAGCGGTTTCCTGAGCAAAAAGTACTGATCGTCGCTCACGGCGCAGCCATTCACGCCCTCTTGTCCGCCATTTCTGACGGTGATACCGACATACAAAACGCAAAGCTTGTCAATGCGTGCCTGAGCAATATCGAACGAATTGAAAATAAGTGGCGCGTCAAAGATTACAATGTAAGCAGCCACCTATCAGAATCATAACAAAAAGGCCCGAATTCAGTTTTGGGCCTTTTTAGCGAGCATTTTTTTCTGCAGATCATGTAATATGGCGTCCGCACCGTCAATGCTCCGGCGCTCCGTCCATACCGCCCTGTCCGCACGGTAAACGTGTCCGTTTTTTACGGCAGTCAGCTGTTTCCAAAGGTGATTTTTTTCGAGTTCTTTCTCACCGTCCAGCAGTACGATGTAATCAGGATCGATATGTAAAAGCTGCCCGGGCGTCATTTTGATAGAGTCTGATTTCCCGCCGGAATCCGTCTGGACCGCATATGTAAACCCTGCGAGCGCCAAAAGCCGGGACGTAAAAAACTGATCATCCTTTACGGAAATGCTGCCATTTGCAGCGTCAATTAATAAAATCGTGCCGCCTTCTGCATCCAGCTTTCTTTTGATGTCATTCAGCTTTTCTTCCTGAGCCGACAATTGTTTCTCTATGATGCCCTCTTTACCGACCGCCTTTTCAATGGTAAGGGCAGCATCAACCGCATCCTGATAATCCGCAGCTTCATTTTTCAAAGCGATTGTCGGAGCGATCTTTGTCAGCTCATGGTATATCCCCCTGTGCAGGCTTGAGTCTGCAATGATGAGATCGGGTTTTAACGAAGTGATCTTTTTCAAATCGGGATGTGACGGGGGCCCGACGGACGGCCTGCCGTCGTTTCGCTCTTTCCGGTTATCCGCCGCGGCCGCCGGCTTTATGCCGAGATCATGGAGGGTGTCAATAAAGTCCTCATTCAATACGGCGATGCGCTGCGGGTGCGCAGCCACATGCGCCGTCCCCAGATCGTGCCTGACGGCGGTTTCATGTTCCTGTTCTGAGCATGCCGTTATGAAGAGAACGGATAAGATCATCAGCATACTGAAAATTGGTTTCATCTGTTCCCCCTCTTTCGTTTTTCCGCAATTATATCATTGACAATATAAGTATCAATGATATTCATTATCATTATTTTTATAAAATGGTTTCACAGCTTTTCTCCGTCAAGAAAGCCAAAGACTGATTCATGCCGGCCGCTTTATTTCATTCCGCTTTCGTTTCCATCAGACTTCTGCATTCAACAAAAGGTGACATTTATCCTGTTTTTGCCGCAGCTTCCAAAAATGGAATCAAACCGTTCGACCCAGTAAACAAGAGAGCGATTGCGGCTGTGTACAAATACTCATGTCCTTCCATCGGTTTTTTCCATTAAAATTTAAATATTTCGGGTTCCTATTAAACGAAAGAGAGATGATATACCTAAATAGAAATAAAACAAACTGAAAAAAATTGGGTCTACTAAAATATTATTCCATACTATACAATTAATCCACAGAATAATCTGTCTATTGGTTATTCTGCAAATGAAAAAAGGAGTGGATAAAGAGTGAGAGGCAAAAAGGTATGGATCAGTTTGCTGTTTGCTTTAGCGTTAATCTTTACGATGGCGTTCGGCAGCACGACTTCTGCCCAGGCTGCAGGGAAATCAAACGGGGAAAAGAAATATATTGTCGGATTTAAGCAGACAATGAGCACGATGAGCGCCGCCAAGAAAAAAGATGTCATTTCTGAAAAAGGCGGGAAAGTGCAAAAGCAATTCAAATATGTAGACGCAGCTTCAGCTACATTAAATGAAAAAGCTGTAAAAGAGCTGAAAAAAGACCCTAGCGTCGCTTACGTTGAAGAAGATCACGTTGCACAGGCGTACGCGCAGTCCGTGCCTTACGGCGTATCACAGATTAAAGCCCCTGCTCTGCACTCTCAAGGCTTCACCGGATCAAATGTTAAAGTAGCGGTTATCGACAGCGGTATCGATTCTTCTCATCCTGATTTAAAGGTAGCAGGCGGAGCCAGCATGGTTCCTTCTGAAACAAATCCTTTCCAAGACAACAACTCTCACGGAACTCATGTTGCCGGTACAGTTGCGGCTCTTAATAACTCAGTCGGTGTATTAGGCGTTGCGCCAAGCGCATCTCTTTACGCGGTAAAAGTTCTCGGCGCTGACGGTTCCGGCCAGTACAGCTGGATCATTAACGGAATTGAGTGGGCGATCGCAAACAATATGGACGTTATTAACATGAGCCTCGGCGGACCTTCTGGTTCTGCAGCGTTAAAAGCGGCAGTTGACAAAGCCGTTGCTTCCGGCGTCGTAGTGGTTGCGGCAGCCGGTAACGAAGGCACTTCCGGCGGCTCTAGCACAGTGGGCTACCCTGGTAAATACCCTTCTGTCATTGCGGTAGGCGCTGTTAACAGCAGCAACCAAAGAGCATCTTTCTCAAGCGTAGGTTCTGAGCTTGATGTCATGGCACCAGGCGTCTCTATCCAAAGCACGCTTCCTGGAAACAAATACGGCGCGTACAATGGTACGTCAATGGCATCTCCGCACGTTGCCGGAGCGGCTGCTTTGATTCTTTCTAAGCACCCGAACTGGACAAACACTCAAGTCCGCAGCAGTTTAGAAAACACCACTACAAAACTTGGTGATGCTTTCTACTACGGAAAAGGGCTGATCAACGTACAGGCGGCAGCTCAGTAAAACATAAAAAACCGGCGTCGGGCATGGCCCCGCCGGTTTTTTATTATTTTTCTTCCTCCGCATGTTCAATCCGCTCCATGATCGACGGGTGGCTCCCTCTGAAAATTTTGACGAGAAACGGCGGGTTGACCCGGCTCAGTCCCGTATCGGCCAAGTCCTGAAACGTCTCAATCGCCGCTTCCCGGTTTCCGGTCAGCTCGATGCTGTAACGGTCGGCGGCGTTTTCCTGATACCGGGAGACGGCATTCGTAATCGGATCAGAAGCAAAACTGAGAACGGATATGAGCAGCAATAACAGCGGGAGGGCGGCCAGATCTTCAGGCCCCTTTATATGAAGCATTCGGCCGAAGAATTTGGACAGCCGCTTATAAAGCTTGTCAATGATATAGAACCCGGCTAATGACAGCAGCAGATACCCGGCCAGTCCGATGTACACGTGCTTCATCACATAGTGCCCCATCTCATGCCCCATAATGAACAAAATTTCCCGATCCTTCAGTTTGTTAAGCGTCGTATCCCACAAAACGATCCGCTTATTCGAACCGATGCCCGTCACATACGCATTCAGCGCATTCGTTTTCTCCGACATATTCACTTCATACACATGGCTGGCCGGAATGTCGGCCTTGTCGGCAAGCGACAAAATTTTGCTTTCCAGCTCCTTGTCTTTCAGCGGATAGAAATCATTGTATAAAGGATCAATCACGACCGGCTGCAGGAAAAACAAAAACAGGGTAAACGGCACAGTAAGACACCAAGCGTAAAACCACCATTTTTTTGTATGCTTTGTGATCAGCCAGTAAAACACAAGCACACACACGGCAAACAGCGGAAAACTGATCCAGAAATCAATGACATGGTCTCTTATCCAGCTTGCTGCTGTCTGCGTCGAAATATGATACGCAAGCGAAACCCGATATCCGATCCACTCAAGCGGAAGTGAAGCCGCCGTAATGATGAGTGAAATCACAAATACGAAGCTTACGATTTGCAGCACCCGAAAGCGCACCGCTGCTTCCAGCCAATGCTTTATTTTTTTGGCAAGCCCCGTAATGAGCAGCAGAAAAAATAAAAACCAATCTAACGGCGCTCCGATGAAAAATAAAAAATCCTTTACATTTGAAAAGTTTTCAGCGGCTGCCAGGCGGCCCGGGTCCATAAACGAGGACGGATCGGCTTTTGTTCCCTTTACGGCCTCCGGGACGGCGGAGTCTCCTGTCATAAAGAAATACCAATAGAAAAAAAGGCCGTACAGCACATAGGCAAGTCCCGCTGCCGCTATCCATTTGCGCATGGAAGTCCCCCTCCTTAGCCTTATGACTTACTCCTATTGTAAGCATAAATGCAAATAAATAGAACCAAGCCTCCGAAACGGATGTTAATCTTTTCACAACAGAAAAGAATGGAACAACAGGAAGCGGGAAAGACTAAAAGACGGAGTGATGAATATGAAAAAAATAATCGCGTTTATTGTAGTAATCGCCCTTTTGGTTATTGCTTTCTTCTATGTATACAGCCGGACCGGCGATGTGTTTCCATCAAGCAACGCAGATCTGATTATTCTGTCAGAGCACGGAAAAAAAGAAATCAAAATTAAAGACAGGCAGAATGTAAAAGATATGCTCGATATCTTGAACCAAGGAAAACAAGTCAAACTGACCAAAAGCGTGTCTCCCGATTACGACGGAACGGTCAAATACCATGAAGACCGTTTTGATTCATTCAGTATGTGGCTCGAAAGCGGCAATTATATGATGTACAAGCATAAAAACACGTATTACAAACTGACCCGGCATGATACGAAGCTTGTGCAAAGCATCATCAAGGAAGAATCGCAGAGCTGACCGGATCAGCATGTAAAAGCGAAGCCCCCGGCTTCGCTTTTCGTCCGTCATTTCGGAAGCATGTCCCGGACCGCCCGTCTCAGCAGCTTCCCGGTCGCGTTCTTCGGAATCTCATCAAGAAAAACCACTTCCGCCGGCCGCTTATATTTTGCCAAATGTGTTTCACAGTAATCAAAAACCGCCTGCTCTGTCAGCTCACCGTCCCCAGGCACTATATAAGCATGCACCGCTTCCCCCGTTTTGGCGTCAGGAACGCCGATGACCACGGCTTCTTTAATGCCCTCATGGCTGTAGAGCACTTCTTCTACTTCGCGCGGATAGACGTTGTATCCGCCGACGAGAATCATATCTTTTTTTCTGTCGACGATATAAAAATAACCGTCTTCGTCGCGCTTCGCCAAATCACCCGTGTACAGCCAGCCGTCTTTCAGCGCGTGCTCCGTCTCCTCGGGCATCTTGTAATAGCCTTTCATCACATTCGGCCCTTTCACGATCAATTCTCCCACTTGATGGTCGGGCAATTCGCGTCCGAGCGTATCGACGACTTTATTTTCGACATGTAAAATATTCGTCCCGATCGAGCCGGGCTTTCTTCCCCGGTCAAACGGATTAAAACAAGTAACCGGAGACGCTTCAGAAAGTCCGTACCCCTCCAGAATGGTGACGTCAAAGGTTTGTTCAAACGTCTGCAACAGAGCGACTGGCATGGAGGCCCCGCCTGAAATGCACAGTCTGACGGACGCAAAATCCTCCGCCTTGCCGTGCTCGTATTGATACAGATAGTTATACATCGTCGGAACGCCGGCAAAAATGGTTGCCTGACGGCTTTTAATCAGTTTAAACACAGAAGCCGGGCTGAATTGCGGCTCGATTAAGACACACGCTCCGCTCATCAGAGGCGCATTCATACAAACGGTTAAACAAAAAACGTGAAACATCGGCAATGCCGCCACAATTTTGTCTTTCTCATTCATTCCTAAGTATCCGGCGACATCATTTGCATTGGAGAAAAGATTCTGATGGGTGAGCATGGCGCCTTTCGGTTTTCCGGTCGTCCCTGAGGTGTATAAAATGACGGCAGTATCGTCTTTGGACAATGTCGGATAAGTTCTGCTGCGCTCCGCCGGACGGAGCATTTTTGTAAACGTTGTCATTTTTAAGCGCAATTGAGGGTCTTCTGTCGATGGAGCGTTCTCTGCTGTCTGGCTGATAATGATATGCTCCAGCAGCGGCAGCGAGCCGTGCAGGCTTTCAAATACGGGAATTAATAGGTCGATGCCGGCGATCGCTTTGACATCGCCGTTTTTCAGCATGTATGCGATTTCTGAAGGTGTGTATGCCGGATTAACAGGTATGACGACAATTCCCGCTTTTAACGCGCCGAAAAACGCAATAACAAAGTCAGGCGTATTTCCGAGCAGCAGCGCGAGATGATCCCCTTTTTTCAGTCCCCTGTCCTCCAAGCCGTTTGCAAATGCTTTGATTTTACCTGCCAGCTCCTCATACGTCATGTACTGATCTTGAAACAGACAAGCTGGTTTTTCCGGTTTCTGCGATGCCGTTTCTTCCAATTTGGAAACCAGATTCATTTTCCCACCCCTTTAAAAATGTAATGAATGAATAGTCATTCATTTGTCCGGAATAAACGTTCACTTTTATTATAGAAAAATATAGAAAAACACTCAAGGGCAAAAAGCCCCGAGTGCCGTAAAACCGGAAACTATAATTGTTTCAGCGCTTCACTGACCGGCGTGCCGCCCGCCGTCAGATCGAATGCTTTTTCATACGTATTCGGTTCATCAAGGGATGCGATAACGGTCTTGGCGACATCGTCTCTTGAAATGGAGCCTCTTTCTAAATCGGCCGCGGCTTTGATATTTCCCGTGCCGGGATCATTTAATAACCCGCCCGGCCGGATAATCGTATACGTCAGACCGCTCGCTTCAAGAATTTTATCCGCATAATGCTTTGCGGCGTAATACGGCTTCAGCGCTTCATTCCAATTGCCGCGGTTATGAGCCTGAAGGGCGCTTACCATAATGAACCGCTTGATGCCGGCTTTCTTTGCCGCTTCTATCGCTTTCGCCGCTCCGTCAAGATCAATCAAAAGCGTCTTATCGTATCCGGTGCTTCCTCCTGATCCGGCGGTAAACACAATCGCGTCACAGCCTTCGGCGGCTTTCGCGATGTCTTCCGGGCTTCCTTCCAAATCTGCAAGAACGGCTTCTGTTCCCGCGGCTTGAAGCGCTTCTTTCTGCTCTTGTTTCCGGACCATCGCCCGCAGCGTATGCGTGCCGTCTTTTTGAAACAGCCCGGTCAGCCGCTGTCCGATCTGTCCGTTTGCTCCGATGAGAAATACTTTCATCATGATCCCTCCCTATTCATTATGGTTCTATCATTTCACAAAAACGGGCGCTGATTCAAATCATGCGTTCGGCAAATGTTCTAATAAATCAGCTCGAGGAAATCTTCCAGCTCTATTTTGCCGAAATACTGTTTCAGATCGATTCCGGCCAGCGCCTCCCTGATAGCGGTTCGGTCATACTGTTTTCCGGTCAGTGCCTGTTCGACTTCACTCACATCTTTCGCACCGAAGAAATCACCGAAAATTTTGCAGTCCTGAATGATTCCTTTTTTCACTTCAAGACGCAGATCAATCGATCCGACCGGATAACGTTTCGAATGCTGAAGATTAAATGCGGGCGACCTTCCGAAATTCCAGTCCCAGTTTTGATAGCGCTCTTCGGAAATCTTCCGGATCGCTTTCCAGTCTTCATCGGTCAGTTTATATTCCGGCACTTCGGAAAGATCATTTGTATTAAAAATATGGTGAAGCAGGTGCTTTTTGAATTCGTCCGCCGTCATTTTGTCATCAAGAAACTCGCTGATGTTGGCGACACGGCTTCTGATTGACTTAATGCCTTTTGATTCGATTTTATCTTTTTTCACTTTCAAGGCTGATACAACGTGATCAATGGCGGAATCCAGCATTAATGTTCCGTGGCTGAAAATACGCCCTTTCGTCGAAAATTGAGCGTTGCCGGAAATTTTTCTGCCGTCCGCGACGATGTCGTTTCGGCCGCTTAATTCAGCTTCCACACCGAGCTGGCGCAGCGCCTGAATAACGGGTTCGGTGAATTTTTTAAAATTATGAAAGCTGTCGCCGTCATCCTTGGTGATAAAACTGAAATTCAGATTCCCGAGGTCATGGTAAACCGCACCGCCCCCTGACAGCCTGCGGACGACGATGATTCCGTTATCTTCTACGTATTTCGTATTGATTTCTTCTATTGTGTTTTGGTTCTTCCCGATGATAATCGAGGGCTGATTGACATAAAACAGCAGGTATGTCTGTTCAGGGTCGAGATGCTTCACGCAATATTCCTCGATCGCGAGGTTGATCCTCGGGTCGGTTATGTTTTGATTGTCGATAAATAACATGGTGCTCCTCCTTTATTTCTCCCACTTCAATCCGGAAGCGGCGATTGTCACTTCGCCCCCGAACACGGATTCCGCTTCTTCTTTCAGCTTCCGGTGCTCGCCGAAATGAGGCAGATGCGTGAGAATCAGCTCCCCCGCTCCGGCCTCCTTCGCGATACGTCCGGCTTCCAAACTGTTCATATGGCCGGCTGACGTGCCGTCCTGGTCTGCGTAAAAATTGCACTCACAGATCAGCAGATCGGCATTTTCCGCAAACGGGATAAACGCGTCCTGGTAGCTTGAATCAGCCGTATACACAACAGAAGCTGAACCGTCAGTAATCCGCATCGCATAACAAGTGACCGGATGCACCGTTTTCAGAAAGGTAATGGTGAACGGCCCGGCAGAAAGCGGGCGGTCCGGCTGATAGGCCACTCCTTTTGTATGCGTTTTATATGTAAGACGCTCAAACTGTTCTATATCAGCATCATGCCCGTAAATCGGCAGTGCATGCGTCCCTTTTCCGAGAAAGGAGCCGACCTGTTTGGCAAATTGAAGCGGCCCGATATCAGCGATGTGATCATGATGATAATGGGACAAAATGACGGCATCAAGCTCTTCTGCCGGAACATAGGCAAACAGCTTTGATAATACGGCGCTTCCGCAATCGACGAGCAGAGAATAGCCGCCGGACTGAAACAGATAGCCTGAAGTTGCTTCGTTTGCGGCCGGAAACCCGCCGCAGCATCCAATAACTGTAACTTTCATATAATCCTCCGAATGTTTATGATAAAAAGTTCCTTTCCTCCAATATACCTATTTTTCGTACAAATTGCATGTTTTAAACATTGTGCCAAAACAGCCGTTGATTTTCTCAAACTGTTATAATACAATGTAAAGACAAAACAATGAAAGAGGGATGGGTATGTTGGAAAAGATGTCGGATTTTTTCAGAAATTTACCCGGTAAGAAATGCGAAGAATGCGGAAATGAGATTGTTGAGCAGTATGAGTGTCACATTAATTTGTGTAATGACTGCTTGAAAATTAAGGATATGTGACAATAGGGCGCCGCACAATTCTAAGTTGTGCGGCGCCCGTTTTTTTCGGCCCTCATCATACTTTCTGAATAGGGCGTTATTCACCATTATTAGCAATTATCTGTACGTTTTAAAATATTCAGTATTTTCAATCTATATTTTTCTATAGACGGATTGTTTTCTTTTCTATTATAATTTGTTCTAATAGCTATCTTTTTAGATACTTATTGCACTTTTTTCTTCGGGAGGTAATCTATGAAAAAATTACGCTTTGGACTAGCGACGCAAATTTTCGTCGGACTCATACTAGGGGTTGTAGTCGGTGTCATCTGGTACGGCAATCCCGCCATTCCAACATATTTACAGCCTATCGGCGATTTGTTTTTACGCTTAATCAAAATGATAGTGATTCCAATTGTCGTCTCCAGCTTAATCATCGGCGTTGCCGGCGCGGGAAGCGGAAAACAAGTCGGAAAATTAGGCTTCAAAACGATTTTGTATTTTGAGATCATTACCACTTTTGCCATTATTCTCGGGCTGGCTTTGGCGAATCTGTTTCATCCGGGAACAGGCGTTAATATACATGAAGCTCAAAAGACAGATATCAGTCAATATGTTGAAACAGAAAAAGAACAAAATAACAAATCTATCGCAGACACATTCCTGCATATCGTACCGACAAACTTCTTCCAATCATTAGCCGAAGGAGATCTGCTTGCCATTATCTGCTTTACCGTGCTGTTTGCACTCGGCATCTCGGCAATCGGTGAAAAAGGAAAGCCTGTCTTGGCCTTCTTTGAAGGTGTTTCTCATGCGATGTTCCATGTTGTGAACCTGGTCATGAAAGTTGCGCCGTTTGGTGTTTTTGCGTTGATTGGTGTTACCGTTTCCAAATTTGGGCTCAGTTCCCTGCTTTCACTCGGTAAACTGGTCGGTTTAGTATATGTAGCTTTGGCTTTCTTTCTCATTGTTGTATTCGGAATCGTCGGAAAGCTTGCCGGAGTAAACATTTTCAAATTCCTCGCCTATATGAAGGATGAAATTTTATTAGCGTTCAGTACGTCAAGCTCCGAAACCGTACTCCCCCGCGTTATGGAAAAAATGGAGAAAATCGGCTGTCCGAAAGGTATTGTTTCCTTTGTTGTGCCGATCGGATATACCTTTAACTTAGACGGATCTGTGCTGTACCAATCTATCGCCGCTTTATTCCTCGCTCAGGTATACCACATTGACTTGTCCATTTGGCAGCAGATTACCCTTGTGCTTGTCTTGATGGTCACTTCCAAAGGAATGGCTGCCGTGCCCGGGACTTCTTTCGTCGTCCTGCTTGCGACATTAGGCGCATTCAACATTCCTGCAGAAGGCCTTGCATTCATCGCCGGGGTTGACCGGATTATGGACATGGCCCGTACGGTCGTCAATCTGACCGGAAACGCGCTGGCATCCGTTGTGATGTCAAAATGGGAAGGCCAGTATGATCCCGTTAAAGGCGCGAAGGTCATGAGCCTCGCCAAAACAGAACAAAACACAACCATCTCAGGTTAAAATGAAAACCCTGCACGGAATGATTTCCGCGCAGGGTTTTTTATGCCATCGGCGATAGAACGTACCGATGCAAAAGCTTCGCCGTATTAAGAAGCGATAATTCATGCGTGCGTTCAAAAGCGTGTGAAGCGTCAATTCCCGGGCCGATCAGCCCGTGGACGATGTCATGGCCCGAACGGATGGCTGCTGAGGCATCAGAACCGTAATACGGATAAATATCAAGCTGATAATCAATGCCATAGCGCTCCGCAAGCCCGGCCAGATGTTTTCTGAGCTGATAATGGTACGGGCCGCTCGCATCCTTCACGCAAATGGAGACGGTATATTCATCCGTAGACTGGCCGTCTCCGATCGCCCCCATATCAACAGCCAAGTATTCGACGGTCTCAGGAGGAATGTTGGAATTGCCGCCGTAGCCGATTTCTTCATTATTAGAAATCAGAAAATGCGTCGTATACGGAAGTTCGATTTTCTCTTCCGTGATGCGGCGGATTAAATTCAAGAGCAGTGCCACGCTCGCTTTGTCATCAAGATGCCGGGACTTAATAAAGCCGCTCGGCGTAATCTGCACGCGCGGGTCAAATGAGATGAAATCGCCGACCCTGATGCCGAGATCGGACGTCTCTTCCTTCGTCCGGACAGGCTCATCAAGGCGGACTTCCATATTCTCCTGATTCCGCTCTGCCTTGCCGGCGTCCTTGTAGACGTGCACAGAAGTCTGATGCATTAAGATGGTGCCTGTATAGGTTTTGCCGGAAGAAGTTTGGATCTTGCAATATTCTCCTTCAATCGAGTTATATCGGAAGCCGCCGATCAAGTCAATCTTCAGCCGGCCGTCCGCCTTTATTTCCTTTACCATCGCGCCGAGCGTATCGACATGCGCCGTCAGCAATCTGTGTTTCTTGTCATCACGGCCGGGAATTGTGACAAAAAGACCGCCTTTGCGGTTTCTGTAAGAGGAGACGCCCCATTCTTTTAAAAGACTTTCTGTATAGGCGATAACCTCGTATGTATTGCCCGTCGGACTCGGAATCGACACCAATTCTTTAATCAGTTCCATCGTATGTTTCATATTTTCCACAGGTCATTCCTCCTATCAATTTTATTCTTCTTAAAATATACTCTTTTGATCCATAACCCGTCCAATCTTTTCCTTCTCTTTTTTCATAGAATGAAGGGAGCATGAGCATAGGAGGGAAATGTATGATCAGCCGTAAACCGCACAAGCGGAAAAGATTTCATAATGATTGGTTTGAGGATTGGTTTGAGGATAATTGGTCTGGTGCAGCCTTCTGGGGCTGTAAAAAAGAAAAAGATCACTGTAAAAAGAAAAAAGAAGACCCTTGTAAAAAGAAGAAAGATAAAAAGAAGCATCATCATTCATGCTGCCGCTGCCGTCATTGGTAATCGTTCACACAAGCCCGTTTTACAAATAGATTCTCATGCTCCCCAAACAGCGGATGCTGCTTGGGTTTTTTTATTAAAATTAGTACCAAGTAATAATATCAGGTGTTATAATCTGATATAAAGGAGTGATTTTTTCATGTCAAAATCTAAAATTACAGCAATCGGTACATATGCTCCGGCACGCCGATTAACAAACGCGGATTTGGAGCGCATCGTCGATACATCTGATGAATGGATCGTCCAGCGCACCGGTATGAAGGAAAGACGCATTGCCGGCGAACATGAATTCACATCGGATTTGTGTGTGGAAGCGGTGAAAAACCTTGCAGAACGATACAGCGGAACTCTTGATGATGTCGATATGATCCTTGTCGCCACAACGACGGCGGACTATGCGTTTCCAAGCACCGCGGCACGCGTGCAGGCTTACTTCGGCTGGCCGCAAACGGGGGCGCTTGATATTAACGCCACATGCGCCGGACTCACTTACGGCCTTCAGCTCGCAGACGCATTAATTACCGCCGGTTCCCATCAAAAAGTGATTGTCATTGCCGGTGAAACATTATCAAAGGTAACGGATTATACTGACCGGACGACCTGTGTTCTTTTTGGAGACGCTGCTGGCGCCCTATTGGTGGAACGCGATGAATCAGCGCCGGGCTTTTTGGCAGCCGTGCAAGGAACAGCGGGAGGCAGCGCGGACGTGCTGTATCGCACGGGACTGAGCGCAGAATTAAACGGCGAGCCGCTTAAAGGCGGAGGAAACATGGTGCAAAACGGGCGCGAAGTATATAAATGGGCGGCCAGAACCGTGCCTGAGGAATGCAATGCCCTTTTAGAAAAAGCCGGCTTTTCAAAAGACGATCTGGATTGGTTCGTTCCTCACAGCGCCAACATGCGGATGATCGAATCCATCTGTGAAAAACTGCCCTTCCCGCTTGAACGGACATTGACAAGCGTTGAATATTACGGCAACACTTCATCGGTTTCTATTATTCTCGCTTTGGACGAAGCTGTGAAAGCGAAAAAACTGTCGGAAGGCCAGACGCTGGTATTATTCGGGTTCGGCGGAGGATTGACGTATACCGGACTGTTGGTGAGATGGGGATTTTAATAGTACGACGATCGAAATCTAAAAAAAAGAGGCCCTGACCATCTGCTCAGAGCCTCTTTTTCTTATGCTGTTATTTCTTCTTCCGTTTTGTGTTCTTTTTTGCTTTGCACCGTAAAATACACGATGGTCAGCGCGATCATGACAACGGCGATGCCCAACAGAATGGATGCCTGCTGCCACATATAGCCGTAATCGCCATTTGAAATGACGGCGCGGAACCCGTTGATGCTGTAAGTCATCGGCAGTGCCCCGTGAATCACTTGATAGAATCCCGGCAGGAGTTCAAGCGGGAAGGTTCCTCCGCTTGCCCCGAGCTGGAGCACCAAAATGATGACAGCGATAAAGCGTCCCGGATTCCCCATCGTTGTCGCCAATAATTGAATCATGGACAGGAACGCGATGCTGGTAATCATCGTAAAGAGATAGAACCTCCAAGTGCTCTCCACATCAAGCCCGATTCCTTTCAACAGAACCGTGGCGACAATAACGGATTGAATCAGTCCGACGAGCAGAATAACGCTGAATTTGCTGAGGAACCATTCAAAACCGTTTCTCGGACGCCCTGAAGCTTCACTCAGAGGGAACACGACCGTCAGCATCAAGCCGCCGACATACAAGCCCATAGAGAGAATATAAGGCGTCAGTCCGGTACCGTAGTTAGGCACGGAATGAATCGCGTTATCGTCCGTTTTTACCGGATCGGCAAACATGCTGTACGTTTTGTCATCTGTCTTAATGTCCCCGGTTTGATCGGCCGCATCTTTCAGCTGGCTGGACAATTGTCCGGTGCCGTCTAAAAGCTTGCTTAAACCGGTGCCGAGAGACGCTTGACCCTGCTCAATTTTGGACGAGCCGTCATGGATTTTGTTTTGCGCGTCCAGGAGTTTCGTTAAGCCGCCTGATACTTGGCCGCTCCCTGACACTAACGCTTCTGATCCTGATTTGAGCTGTCCGAACTTGCTGTTGTATTCGCCGATGCCGGCCGTCAGTTTGTTTTGGCTTTCAAAGACGGTCTGCGCTCCGCTGTACAATTTATCAGTTCCCGCTGTCAGCTGGTTAATCGCGTCTTGTACCGCCGCTGCGCCGTTATACAGTTTCGATGTGGACTGAGGCAGTGCTTTCAGCTGATCAGCCTTCGCTTTTACATCTTTGAGCGCGCTTTTTATGACTGACATATCCGGAAGCTGAATATCTCCGCCGGACGGAAGCTGGCTGACGATATTGTCTAAATCCGGAAGGTCGGCCTTCGGAAGCTTCTCATTCAGTAGCTGAACAAGTTTCGCTTTTTGCTCATCCGTTAAGAAATCACTGTCCTTAATCACCTTTTTGACCGCGTCATCCCGGGCATCCAGGTTGTTTTTCAGATCAGAAAGCTTCTTCTTAAACTGCTGCAGGTCCTTTTCAGTCTGCTCGAGCTGCCCAACCGCGTTTTCAATGTCTGACAGGTTGACTGAATTGATCGCATCTTCAAATGCCGCCGCTTTTTGCGACACTTCCTGCGCCTTGCTGTTTAACGCGCTTAATCCATTCGTTAAATCCGGAAGCTTTTGCTGGAGCTGCTTTTGCGCGTCAAGGCTCGTTTTCAGCCCGCTGGCCACTTGGCCTCCTCCTGAAGCAATCTGTCCTGATTTATCTTGAATTTCGGCGCTTGCGCTCTGAAGTTTTGCGATAGAGCTGTCAAGCGTTTGAATTCCGCTTGTCACTTTCGCCGCTCCGTCTGCAAGCTGCTGCGTTTTATCGCTGATGGTGGCGGTGCTTTCAGTAAGCTTCGCTAAATTTTCCTTCAGCTTGGCGCTGCCGTCTTTCGCGTTTTTCGTGCCGTCGTCTATTTTCTTGGCTCCGCTGCTGGCTTTGCCGAGCCCTTTGGCAATATCTTTAAAGTTATCAAAAATGACTTTTGCGTATTGCTCTGTCACTTCTTTCGACACGGAGGCTTTCAGTTTGTCGATCGCCTTTTCCCCGATTGTCGCGCCGACATAGTTTGATCCGGCATTCGTATGATATTTCAGATCCAGCTTCTTCGGATTTTTATCCATTACCGTGCTGGCGTTTTTCGAAAAATCTTCAGGAATCTCGACCAATAAATAATATTTAGCATTTAATAAGTCCTTTAACGATTGATCAAGATCGCTTGAAAAATGCCAATCAAAATTATCATTTTTCTTTAACTCTTTCACAAGATCGTCACCGATCTGAAGATGTTTCCCTTCGTAGTCCGCCCCTTTATCCTGGTTGACAACGACAACCGGCAGCTGATCCACCGTGCCGTACGGGTCCCAGTACGCCTTCAAAAACACTCCGCTGTAGATCAGCGGAACGAATAATATGGCAATGATGGGGATTAACAGTTTCTTGTTCGTTACAATGTCTTTCCACTGGCTTTTTATTGTATTCAACCCTGTTGCCTCCTTCCGCAAACTGACTCATTTGACAAAACGGTCACGGCACCTAAAAAGTGAAGGATCATCTATTATTTAGATAATCCTTGACCAACATACATTTCCAGCAATTCGGCGATCGTCTCTTTTTCAAGAGGCGGATGGTTTTTTTCCCAGTCAAATATCAGCGCGATGTAGAGCTTGAGCATCACAAAAGCGGTCAGTTCCGGATCACACGGTTTAATGCTTCCGTTTTCAATGGCTGTTTCTATCTTTTCTTTAATGTATGACAGAATGGCCCGCTCCATTTTCGCAATGACATCCTGAACGGCTATTGTACCAATCTCGGCGTTCTCCTGAAAAATTTTAATAGTCAGCTGGTGTGTTTTTCTGAATTCCAAAATCGCGACAAGCGCCCGGTGGACATTTTCGTGAAATGAAAGCTCCGGTTTCATCGCTTCGTCTGCGTGTTCCTTCATTTCTCTTAAAATAGTGGTGAAAATATCATCAAACAGTTCTTCTTTGTTTTTGAAAAACGTGTAGATGGTTCCCTTCCCCACATTTGCAAGCTTTGCCACCAGATCCATTGTCGTTGCTTTGTAGCCGAATTGTGTAAAAGACTTCGTTGCCGCTTCCAGAATGAGCTTTTTCCGATCGACGGACATGTTTCCCACCTCGTTAAATTGACCGTTTGAACGTTATAGTCATTTTGTACATAAGATAACTTATCACAGTCGCAAAGAAGATTCAAATGTTTTTTCTCTTTATTGGTGTTCCCTTTACAGAACGGGAACATGCAAAAAAACCTCCGTTTTACGATAACGGAGGCTGGTACGTTTCAAATAAATAAGCCAGTGAATCATATACGGCGGCTTTTCCCTGGTCGATACAGTCGGGGATGCCCACCCCTTCGAATGACGCGCCCGTCGCGTATACGCCCGGATAGGAAGCTTTCAGCGCATCTCTGAACTCTTTGATGCGCTCCTTATGGCCGACATGGTATTGCGGCATGCTTTCGTTCCAGCGGGTCACACAGGTCATTTCCGGTTCGCCATTCATTTTCATTACTTTTTTCAAATCTTCCATTACGATTTTAATGATCTCGTTATCTGAAAGATCTACGATGGATTCATCTCCGGCCTTTCCGACGTACGCCCTGAGAAGCGTTTTGCCCTCCGGCGCCGCGTGCGGCCATTTTTTATTCGTCCATGTGCAGGCCGTGATGGAGAAGTCGCTGTTTCTAGAGATAACGAAGCCCGTACCTTCATGCTCCATCTTGACGGCTCCCTCAGGAAAACCTAAGGCGACGTTGGCAACGGACGTAGAATGCATGTCTTTGAGACATGAAACCGCCGGCAGATCAGAAAGCATTTTCGCCGCGGCTTTATGCGGGGCTGTCACTATGCATCCTTCCGCATAGAGCACTTTGCCGTTATCAAGCGTCACGGAATATCCTTTCTCCTCGCGGCCGATATGGGTGACTTTCGTTCCTTTCATCACCTTTGTCAGCGTAAGCTGCTTTTCCAGCTCCTCCACCAACGTTTGAAGCCCTGTCGTCAGCGTTAAAAACTGGCCCTGCTTTTTGGCCGTCAGCTGCTGTCCCGAAGGCTGCGGACGTGATTTTTTCATACCGAGAATCAGGCTTCTGTGCTTTTGCTCAGTCTGATAGAATTGCGGAAACGTGGACATGAGGCTCAGCTTATCAATATCTCCGGCATAAATCCCTGATAATAGCGGTTCTATTAAATTCTCAACGACTTCGTCACCGACGCGTCTGCGGAAAAATTCACCCAGAGACTGATCTTCCTTCGGTTTGCTCGCAGGCAGGACAAAGTCAAGCGCCGCCCGCGCTTTTCCGGGAACAGAAAATAAACCGGTGGAGATGAACGGAGCGATTTTGGTCGGAATGCCCATCACCGCGCCCTTCGGCATCGGATGAAGCGTCTCGTTGACGAGCACGTAAGACTGTCCGGTCGCATTGTTGACGAGCAGATGCTCAAGCCCCAAATCCTTGACGAGCTGCGGCGCGCTTTTTTTCCTTTCCAAAAAAGAATCCGGCCCCCGCTCAATGATGTAGCCGTCTTTATGCGCCGTCTGAATTTTGCCGCCCGCTCTCGGGCCCGCTTCGATCAGGGTGACCTCAAGCGGCAGCTGTTTTTCCTTGATTTCTTTTTCCATGTAGAAGGCGGCGGCTAATCCCGTTATGCCGCCGCCGATGATGACCAGATGTTTTTTATCGCCACTCATTTTTATCGCCTTCTTTACCGTTTAATTCTACTTGTCCAGCTCTTTCAGCACGACCGCTGCAAGCGCGTCGATAAATTCAGGCTGTGCGTTCGGCATGGCCGGACGATAGTAGCTTGCGCCGACTTCTTCAGTCACAGCTTTGCATTCATAATCATTATCGTAAAGCACCTCTAAATGATCGGCAACGAAGCCTGCGGGCACGTATACAAATGCTTTATAAGGATGCTTTTGATACAGCTCGCGCGTAAGATCCTGCACATCCGGCCCGAGCCACGGATCAGGGGTGTTCCCTTCGCTTTGCCAGCCGACTGCGTAATCGGTAATTCCGGCGCCTTCGGCAATCAGTTTTGCGGATTCCTCCAGCTGGTCAGGATACGGATCGCCGTATTCTTTAATTTTTTCAGGAAGGCTGTGCGCTGAGACGATCAGCATCGCGTCATCCCGTTCTTCTTTCGGCATTGATTCATACGTTTTCTTCACCTGGCCGACCCAATAATCAACGAATTTCGGTTCATCATACCAGCTTTCAACGGACTTGATGGTCAAGCCGCCGAGCTTCTCCGCTTCTTCTTTCGCGCGTTTGTTGTATGACTGGACGCTGAATGTTGAAAAATGAGGGGCGAGCACAAGGCTGACAGCTTCTGTAATGCCGTCTTTATGCATGTCCGCCACCGCGTCTTCAATAAACGGTTCAATATGTTTTAATCCGATATACACTTTGAATGTTACATCATCCTGGATTTCATTTAAACGCTGTGCGAGCTTCTCCGCCTGCTCCTGCGTGATTTTCGCCAGCGGAGAAATGCCTCCGATCGCTTCATATCTGTCTTTTAAATCTTGAAGCATATGAGGCTCCGGCTTTCTTCCGCGTCTGATATGCGTATAATAACGTTCTATGTCCTCTTCTTTGTAAGGCGTTCCGTAAGCCATGACAAGAAGTCCCATTTTCTTTTTGCTGCTCATTTTGTTAAACACCTCTTTTGATGGTCTGTCTACCTTGATTTTGACAGGAAAATCTACTTATAACCAACGATCTGCTCAGGAAGATTGTTCCGTTTTTTTGGCAGCGGAATATTCATGTACAAACGCCGTCAGCTTTTTCAGCGTTTCCGGATTGACATCAGGGAATACGCCGTGCCCTAAATTGAAAATAAACCCGTCCGCTTTCATGCCTTGATCAAGTATCGCTTTCGCTTTTTTCTCGATGACTTCCCAAGGCGCAAGAAGAAGCGACGGATCAAGATTGCCCTGAACCGTTTTTGTAATGCCTTGTTTTCTGGCGTCATCTATGCCGAGTCTCCAATCAAGACCGACGACATCAAGAGGAAGGTCATGCCAATCCCCGGCCAGATGGCTTGCGCCTACGCCGAACATGATCAGCGGAACTTGCTCTGCAGAAAGCTCCCGGAAAATTCTGTCCATCACCGGTTTTATAAACTGCCGGTAATCTTCGCGGTTCAGCGCGCCGACCCATGAATCAAAAATCTGAATGGCTTTTGCGCCGGCGTTAATCTGCGCTTTTGCATAAACGATAATCATGTCCGCGAGCTTGTCCATCAGCATTTGCCACGCTTGCGGCATACTGTGCATAAACGCTTTTGTTTTGTTGTAATTTTTTGAAGGCCCGCCTTCAATCATATAACTGGCCAGCGTAAAAGGCGCTCCCGAAAAACCGATGAGCGGAACATTCAGCTGTTCGTTTACGAGTAATCGGATCGTTTCCAGCACGTAAGGAACATCCTGTTCGGGATTCAGTTCGCCGAGCTTTTCAATATCCGCAGCAGAGCGCACCGGCTGATCGATCACCGGGCCGATTCCGTTTTTTATTTCAACATCCACTCCGATATAAGGAAGCGGCGTCATAATGTCTTTATATAAAATGGCAGCGTCCACTCCGTACTGCTCGACCGGGAGCCTCGTCACATACGCGCACAGCTCGGGCTGATGCGTAATTTCGACTAAGCCGTACTTTTCCTTCAGCTTGCGGTATTCCGGCTGCGACCTCCCCGCCTGTCTCATGTACCAGACAGGGACGTGATTTGTCTTTTCTCCCCGTGCCGCTTTTAAAAACGTATCATTAAACGCTTCTCGTTTACTCATCTGAATTTCCACCTTTCCTCCTGCAACCATACGTTCGTGTTCTTCGCCCATTACACTATACCTTGTTTTTTCAAAAGCGTATAGAATTGAGGCTTAATGTTCAAAAAATCGCCGAATTCATGATTAAGAAGAAAAAAGCTTCGGCTGAACGTATTCCGTTCCCTCTCCTTCTTGATCCGTCTGTGAATTATATGGAACGACTTTGTATGAAGCCCCTGAAAACAGATTGGCGTACGGTATGTCAAAGCTGCCTTTTCCTTTCACCGAATCCAGAAGCTTGTCTTTTCCGTCTTTCTTCTCATATATTCGGTAAACAACCCGATCATCCTTTTGAATATCCCATTTTAATTGAACCGTAATCAGTCCCATCGCCTTAAATGTATAACGGGCCGACAGGGACTTTACCGCCTTCAGCTCAATCGGGCTGCCCAGTTCCTTCACATTTTCAGGCTTTTTGAATGTCCGGCCGTTTTCCCCCGCTTTTGTAACGATATCTTTAAAGAGTCTGACCGGGTATTGGCTTCCGCCTTTCAGGTAATGGGTTTTATCCGTTTTGTCATAGCCCATCCAGACGGCTCCCGTCAGTCCGGGAGTGTATCCCGCAAACCAGGCGTCCTTTGTCGCGCCGGGGACGCCGGTAAATGTGGTCGTGCCGGTTTTCCCCGCCAGGTCACCTTGATAGCTGCCTTGTGAAGCGGTTCCTTCTTTTACGACCTGCTGAAGCATTCTCGTCATATTCCATGCCGTCTGTCCGCTGAAGACGCGCGTTTTGCCGTTTTTAGGCCCGGACAACGTTTCTCCGTCTTCGTCCGAGATGTTCTCTATAAAAAATGGCTTCGTATACATTCCGCTTGCCGCAAAGGTATGATAAGCTCCGGCAAGCTGAAGCGGGGTGACGCCTTCAGACAGACCGCCCAGCGCAATCGCGAGTCCGTTGTCAGAAATGTTTATACCGTTTTTCTCAAGATACGATTTTCCCGTATCTACGCCGATCTGCTTCAATGTCCAGACAGCGGGCGCATTTATGCTGTAAGTGATCGCATCCTGCATCGTCACTTCCCCCTTGTACTGTCCGTCATAATTTTTCGGTTCATACCCGTCGTAGGACGTGAGTTTGTCTTGGAGAAGCGAATACGGTTTGAACTTGTCTTCCTGCATGGCGGGCCCGTATACGGCAATCGGCTTAAACGTTGAGCCCGGCTGCCGCTTCGCCGTAACCCTGTTGTATCCTTTTGTCACGTAGTCGCGTCCGCCGACCGCCGCGCGCACGCCTCCGGTTTTATTATCAATAAAGACGGCGCTTCCCTCTGCCGCCTGATCCGTCCCCGGAAAATAGCCGCTTTCCTTCATGAGGGTGTATGCCGTTTTCTGCAGCTTGGAATCAAGTGACGTCCGGATCGTATAGCCGCCTTGAAGCAGCTGTTCACCCGACATCGAATAACGGGATTCCGCCTCCTTGATGACAAGATCGATATAACTGTCAAACCAAGGCGTTTCTGATGTTTTCTTGACATTAAGCCCCAATGTCCGGCCCTGGGCTCTGACGGCTTCCTTGGCGCTGATATAGCCTTGGTCGTTCATCATTGCAAGAATCGTATCGCGGCGTTCTTTATTTTTATCCGGATGCTGAATCGGCGAATAAAGAGATGGCGCCTTCGGAATCGCTGCCAGAACGGCTCCTTCCGCAACGGTTAAATCTTTTACTTCTTTATTAAAGTAGTAGTGGGACGCGGCTTGAATGCCGTAAACGCCATGGCCGAAATAAAGCTGGTTCAGGTACATTTCAAGCAGCTTGTCCTTGCTGTAATCACGCTCAAGATTGATGGCGATAATGACTTCCTTCGTCTTGCGCAAAAATGTTTTATCATGAGTCAGAAAAATGTTTTTCGCCAGCTGCTGGGTGATCGTGCTTCCGCCTTCCACCTTGCCGCCTGCTAAAACATCCCGGAACACCGCCCGGCCGACAGACTTCACATCAATGCCGTGATGTTCGTAAAACCGTTTATCTTCAACGGCGATAAAGGCATCTCTCACATCTTCCGGAACCTGCTGAATGGATACCGGCTCGCGATTTTCCGTATAGAGGCTCGCGATTTCATCACCGTTTTGATCGACGATTTTTGAAGATGCGTGCAGTATTAATTTCTTTTCATCGATGACATAATGGCCGAGAAATATAATGATAATGTATCCGATTAACGCGAGAAAAGCGGTTGCCGCCGCAATTACAGCCGGAATAAAGAATCTTTTTTTCTTTTTCAGCATAAGTCACCTCGCCTTTCTTAACTTGTAGTATGGGAAATATTGTTTCGAATTATGTCAGAATGAGTCGCCAATAGAAACTTATACCACTCTTTTGATATACTAGCAAGCAGGAGGTGGCTGATATGAAGGTTTATATTACATACGGGACAGCCGATTTTTTAAAGACGATTGCAAAGAAACACCCGAGTGAGAATATGGTGCTGATGCAAGGTGAGGATAATGCGGTTTTAATTCATGAAACAAATGGAGAAACCGTTTTTCAGGCGCCCCATTCCTATGAAAGCATCGACAGCGTCGGGGAAATCAAAAATCCGGGCTACGCCGTCCTCAACAACATCGCCGTTACCCAGGAAGGCCGTCCGCTGTTTGAAAACCGGTTTAAAAACCGCGCCGGCAAAGTGGAAAATGAACCCGGTTTTCAAGCCATCCGCGTATTAAGACCGCTCGAAGGCGATACGTATGTCATTTTGACCCTGTGGGAAGAGGAAAAAGCCTTTCAGGACTGGCAGCAGTCAAACTCTTATCAGGAAGCTCATAAAAAACGCGGAACATCTGCCGGCATCGACACGACGTCTATTTTCTCCCGGCCGTCTTATGTAACCGCTTATTACGCAATAGACTAAAAAACCGCCGGAGATTCTCCGGCTTTTTTAATGTCCCGATTTTACGCTTCGTTCTTGCACCTTCCGCCCGCCTATGAATACCCTGTAGCAATCCTATTTATAAACGGAGTGGTTCAATTGGGGATCGGCGTCTACTCGGTACATCTGCTTTATGTTGCTTTTATCGCGGCCATTATCGTTTTTATGCTCCTCAGGAAAGATACAACCTTTATTTCACTCGCCGGCATTTTTGTGATTGCGCTATGGACGACGCATTCATTCTCCGCTTCGGTCAGCAGCCTGTTTCACAGCTTCACGTATGCCGCCGGAGAATTGCTGCCGACGATTTTTATCATTTGTTTTATCGTGGCGATGAGCGGCCTCTTGACCGAAACCGGTATTAATGAAGCGATGATTTCTCCGTTTGCAAAGCTGATGAAAGGGCCGGCTGTCGCGTATTGGGTTATCGGCTGTCTGATGTTTGCCATCTCTCTTTTTTTCTGGCCGTCACCCGGGGTGGCGCTGATCGGCGCTGTGCTGCTTCCCGCAGCGATCCGGGCGGGCCTTTCTCCGATCGCCGCGGCTATGGCGATGAACCTGTTCGGCCACGGATTCGCTTTATCGGGAGAAAAAGTATGTTATTATAAAGTACATAAATATCATACTAACAGGAGTGAAACACGGTGTATAAACCATTCTCACAAGCTGATTATAAGCCTTCTGATAAGCCTAAAGCACTGTATTTGAGGAAGTCTAAGAAAAGTAAAGGCATGACTGACGCAGAAACAATAGAAAGCCATTTAAAGCGTTTGACTGACTTCTGTAAGGAACAAGGCTGGAAGGATTATGTTATCTATAATGATTATGTGGCAAAGTCAACGAACGTAAAAAGAGAAGAATATAAAAAAATGTTAAAGGCATGTTTAGACGGAAAACACGATTTAATAATTGTTGTGGAAGAATCGAGGCTATATCGTACTGTACACGAACAAACAAACGTATATGAAGAACTGAAAGGTACTGAAATAGCTATCCTTTCAATACGTGAAGGCTACATCTTCCCTAACGATAGAAACCAGTTTTTAACTAATATCATTCGTGGTGCAATGAATCAGCAAGAACTTGAAAACTTTGCTTATAGAATGAATGTAAAAGTTTTGGCAAGTGCAAAGGAAGGTATCTATGTTAATAAGTCACCTTTCGGCTACTTCAAAGATAAGGACAAGCTGATACCTCACCCTATCGAAAGCAAGACATTCAGATTTATTGTTGACAAAGTTCTTGAAGGATATGTAATAGCTGAAATCATAGGACAACTTAACCAACTCGGATATACCACAAAGTCTGGTAAGAAGTGGAAAGACGTTGGTACAATTACAAGAATGTTGGCTAATCGTGTTTATTTAGGTGAAAGCCACTATTACAGTAAGATGTTTGGCGAAGATGTTATTGTTAGAGATACCCACCAGCCTTTATTAACGATAGAGGAATTTCAAGAAGTGCATAATATGATTAAGTCACGCAGTAGGAATCCACAAGGAATTCGTTACACTAAAATAAATACTGTACTGGATAGATTAGTGGTATGTGGTATATGTGGAAATAGATTACCTATTCATAAGTCATGGACTAATAAAGAAGGTGTTACATCTTATCAGATTGGAAAGTGTCAAAAGGTTATCGGTGAATATAACGAAAAGAAATGTCCTAATAAATCAATTTCCATGAAGGAACTACTTCCCCACTTTTATATAGCTGTTGAAAGCTATAAGGAAGCGTTAAGAGAAGAAATAAAAAGCGTTGATATAGATACCACCAATGATAAGAAAATCAGCGTTATGAATCAAATTAAGGACATCAAAAGCCGTATGGGTGAAATACAAACTGAGATACAAAACGCTAAAAGTTATCTAATCAAAGGGATTTTATCGGAAGCAGACTATGTAGGATTAGTACCACCTTTAGAGAAGGACGCAAAAGAATTGAAGGTGAAACTAGAGGATAACGAAAGGCTACTGGCTAGTTTGAATGATTATGATAGAAGTTCAGTTATTCAAAACGCTGTTGATTCGCTAAATAACATTGAAAACGAAAGCATTGAAAATCAGAATAGGATATACAGACTACTGTTTGAACACCTAGAATTAGTAAATACAGTAGATGAATTTGAAATAAGACTAAAAGAAAAGGACGTCTCCAATTAGGAAGCGTCCTTCTTTGTTTCTGTATTTGATTGAGATAATTTTACGATTGCCTCAGCTACTTGTTTATAGTTAGGATTAGTGGCTTTGATTATGGTTACTTTAGGCGTACGTTTATTCTTCATAATCACATCACCCCACGTAAGCCATAATATTCAAATTGATTATTTTGGTTACTTAAAAATCCATCAATTTTATTCTTTAGCATTTCCTTTATGTTTGATTTCCCCATTGTTGTCCGTTCCCCTCAGTATGAATGTTAGAGGCTGTAAAAAAAGCCCTACACCCTGTTACTTGCAAATAAGGGCTGAAATAGGACATTTTGATTCATTTAAATTTATGCCTGTTCAATTCATAAAACCTCTACACTTCTTAACTGATGAAAAACGCTGTTTTTAGGACATTTAAGTTTAAGAAATATAAAGTAATAAAATATGACTTTCAAAACCTGTAAAACACCCTGTTCCCATGAAACTACTAATAGGGAAATCTTAATGGGTTTCCTACGGTGAATAATGACATTGGATTGATCTCCTAATAGCAAGGTGTGGCGTTCGGTTGCCATGCCTATTTTTATTTACTTTAGAAGTCATAAATTATGATGAATTAGTGAGGTGGAAGAATTGAAACTAACAGCAGAAATGTTACCTTTTATTCGTAAATGTCGAGGGCTTAGTCAATCTGAATTTGCTGAATATAGTGGCATACCTCAGGCACGTCTTTCAGATATTGAGACAGGGAAGATTTCTATTACAGGTCACTATACAGGCAAGCTATTCCTTGCCATTGGTAAATTGAAATTTAATGAAAAAGACTTACAACGTATTTCAGAATTGGTAGAAAATCAAAACGAATAAAACTATAAGGTGGTTATTTATTATGGCAAATTTTAATCCTGAATTTATTAAACGCTTGGCTATGGGTGATGATGAAGCACACGAACAAATCAAAGGACTGTCTACCCTAGAAAAAATGGCAATCGGTAACGCTGTTGACCAGCTAAGACGTGACGAAAATATTGTTCCTGTTGACGGTGGCAAAATGTCTATTTATGAACAGCCTAAGAGTTCTTACTCTAATGATGAAGAAGTGGCAAACGCACTGGCAGAACGTAACAGGCTATTACGTGAGGCTGAGGAACGCAGAGAACAGATTAGACAAGAACATTTAGAGAAGGAAATCAAGGCAAGGGTAGAACGTGCAAGGGCTGGACTTGCTATGAATGACAGACGTTAATTAAAAGTATTTCCCTCTACTAATAACCCACTTGGCATTAAATCGCTAAGTGGGTTTTTTCTATTACTTATAAAAGGTGGTTAATTTGATAAATGGAAAAATATATTAAGCAATTAGTTACTAAATCATGTGCGAATTTTATAGACGGAAAATGTATTTTATCGGACAAGGAATGTCCTTTGCTTGTTGGTGGTGAATATCGAGGTAAAAAGATAACAGCTAAGGACTGTTCATGTACTTACTTTGAAAAGGCTGTTCTCCCCGCTGTTAAGACATTAGAGGCGGTTTACTATGGTAAGGAAACAGTATTAAACAAAACGTGTAAGGGCTGTGGCAAGGGCTTTAGTTCTGTATCCAACAGGGCTGTTTATTGTTCAGAAATATGTAAAAGATCAGCAAGGAAAAGCACTCATATCAAATACAATCAAAAAAGGGCTAAATAACGACACTTAGACATAAACAAACCCAGTCATATCAAGGCTTTCAAGCGTTGGAATTTAGGTGGTAAGGTGTTTATACCTAACCTGTTTCTAACTGTCGTTAATCAATAATAAAAGGTGGTCAACAATGGAACAGTACACTAAGGAACGATATACAAACATGATGAAAATCCCTATGTCAATGGAAGGTAGTAACAAGGCATTGTATCATTACAGAAAACCAACTGTACAGAATTGTAAAGTTACTTTTGCAGACGGTTCTACCTATTGGGAAAAAATGATTTTTAATGATAAGTTCTTATCAATTAAAGTTGAACCTAACAAGCTGTATTTAGACGAGGCTTGCACTGTTTTAGCTGACGTGACACGAAAACAGAGAATACAGAAATGTAAAAGAATGGGGCTTATTTAATTTATTCTTCATATCTGTCTATGATAAACTGGTCTTGATTATTAGAAGCTAGGAGGGGTACAGTTTGTTCAAAAATATTATTTTTGATGTAGATGGAACTATTTTAGATACTGAAAAAGCTATATTAAAATCCCTACAAAAAGTCTTAAAAGAAGAAGGAAAAGATTATCAATTAGAGGATTTAAGATTTGCTTTAGGAATACCAGGGATAGAAACATTAAAAAAATTAAACGTGACCGATTTGGAACGTGTCCATCCAAAATGGTCAGAGACTGTACTAGAATTTTCTCACGAGGTAAGTGTTTTTAAGGATTTAGAAAATGTTATAAAAACACTATCAGAAAGCCCTGTCAGAACTGGTATTGTGACTTCAAAAACAAAACAAGAGTTAATTGATGAATTTGAACCATTTGGATTGAGTTCATTTTTTGAGTACACGATATGTGCAAGCGATACTGAAAAACATAAACCACACCCTGAACCTTTATTAGCTTGTTTAAAAGGGTTAAATGCTGTTCAGGAGGAAACTATATACATTGGAGATTCAATCTATGATATGCAATGTTCAAAAAGTGCTGGAGTAAAATTTGCCCTTGCTTTATGGGGTTCTAAAACAACAGAAGGGTTTGAATCAGCAGATTATATTCTAAAAAACCCAAAAGATATTTTAGATTTAATAGCTTTGCGGTAGCCCTAAAAAGTTTTGAAAAAATCCCGCAAAAATTTTTATTGCTGCTTTCACTTTATAATATAGCAAAAACTTGAACCACCCCATCCCCAAAAAAAGTTTTAAAAATGGTGCGTATATTTTGTAAGTACCAGACCGACCCCCAAGCCCCCCCCTGCCCCCCTATGGTGGGGGTATGCTGGTTGGCTGTTCCTCATAGATCTAATTCCATACCTTCCTGTATCGTGCCTGAGTTCGCATATTCCTTTCCTTTCATTGTTCATTCGTTTGTTCTTCATTCGTTCATTGTCTGTTGTCTTTGCCTTGCCTCGTGCTGTTGTCCTTCCTTGCCTCGTGCTGTTGTCCTCGTGTGGTGTCCTCACCTTTGCCCTTGCCTCTTTCCCTATTCCCTTGCCTTTATAGGTGCTATACGTCTATGTGGGGCAGTGGTAGGTGGGGCTATATATCCCTTATTACCCTGTTATTAGTGCTGTATGGGTAGGTATAGCCCTATATGTTAGCACCATTATTTAGTGGTATTATTGATAATCATAGTGTCATAACTTTTAAGTATTGACACCGATTCTAAGGTACTGTAATATCAAGGTATCGAAAGGTGTCATAACTTAGTGCCATAAATAAACTAAAGAAAATGAGGTTTTTACATATGAAATACGGATACGCTAGGGTTTCAACAGTTAATCAGGATTTAGAATCACAAATAACAGCACTAGAAAATGAAGGCTGTGAAAAAATCTATTCTGAGAAGTTCACAGGGACTAAAGCGGATAGACCCCAATTTAAAGAATTATTGTCAATTCTTGAAGCTGGTGACACTTTAATAATAACTAAATTAGACCGGTTCGCAAGATCAACAGGTGACGCTATAGAAACAATTAAGGATTTATTTAAACGAGGCGTTAGAGTTCATGTACTAAATATGGGTATCGTTGAGGACACCCCAACAGGACGACTAATATTTAATATCATGAGTTCCTTTGCAGAATTTGAAAGGGATATGATTGTAGAACGTACACAGGAAGGCAAAGCAATAGCTAAACAGCGTGACGACTTTAGAGAAGGTAGACCGAACAAATACAGTAAAAAACAGCTAGAACACGCTTTAAAGCTGTTAGAAACTCACTCATATAAAGAGGTAGAGGAAACAACAGGGATAAGTAAAAGTACGTTAATAAGGGCGAAAAGGAAGGCGAATAGCTAAGGCTAATCGTCTTTTTTGTGCAAAAAAATATTCTGAGGCGAATGTGTAAAACAAGCAAACAAGCGTTATTTGCCCAAAAAATCACAATAGAAAAGTGTCAAAAACCTATAAGTTATCAGGGTTCACAGCTAAAGCCCTCACTGTGCAACTTGTGACTAATAACACTGATAAACGTTGATTTTATAAGGTGGTTAATCACAAAATTTAATAATCCCTAGACGGTGGTACTAATAACATCTGTAAAGCCTTTTTTCATAGGGTTGTTAATCACAAAAATGATTAAATTAAAAAGCACCCTAATTGGATGCCTTAGCTTTTTCAATAGTAGTAAGTATGTGGGTTAAGTTTTCCAATGATTTTTGATTAAAGTCTCTTCCTGTTGCCCTAAATAAGCCCTTTGCTATATCACATAACACCCTTTCAGAATGAACGTCTACTATAAAGGATTTTTCAGGCAAACTAGCGTCAACGTGTGCACCACCGCTTTTATTAGCAGATTCTTTAATAAAATCAAATATCGTTAATTCCTGATACTTATCGCTAATAGTAATTTTCAAAATGACTTGTTCTAACCATTCTTTTAAATCAATCATTGGTTTTTCAAAATCAAATAATCCATCAGGAATAAAAGCGTCACCCTTTTCATTGAATACAACAAACTCTTTCACAGGATATAACTTAGGTTTAGGATTGATCTTTTTAATTAAGGAATTATCAATAATGACTTTTCCTTTACCTTTTATTCTCTTTACAGATGTATCGCATAATATAAGCCTTAACTGACCAGCAATTACATTGTTAAACTCCTTTATTTCAAAGAATTGAACCATCATTACACTATATTCTAGTATCTTCATGGCTTCATCATATTTTGTTTTCGTACCTCTATTTGACCTATTGAATATTAAATCTTTTCTTATTTCCATTTTTTATCACCCACATATTCAATTCCATAAAACATAGTACAATCCCTTCAAGAAATGAAATTTACCATTGTGATTAACAAACTTTAAAAACCCTTATATATCAAGGGTTCACAGAATTTAATAATCACAATTTTAATAATCCCTGAAATTGTAGCTTTAATAGGTATGTAAATCCTCACAGGTTAATCCCTAAATTTGTGACTTTAAGAAACCCAGTCATATCAAGGTCTTTTGTTAATCCCTAAATTTGTGACTAATAAATACCTGTAAAGTGGGGTGTCGCCAAAGATAAATAGGTAAGGAAGTAAGGAAGTAAGGATAATAAATTATAAATAACAGCTATAACAGTAATAAAGATAAAAGATAACAGCTTCGCTGGTTCGGTGATAAATCACCTCACAAATATTAAAAACAATAACTAATAACTATTCTAATAACAGCTATCAATAGTAACAAAAATAATAGTAATTCTTTAATAGAGTTGTCGAGTTTACGAGACAAGCGTAAGCAATTATCTTTTAATGAATAATTCTATCCAGCATTATAGCTGGTGTGACAATTGAATATTCCTAAACCTAAACCAGTTAACAGCAATAGCAAGGTAACAGCACTTTTCCCTAATGGTCTTTATAGATCGTTAGGGATTCTTTTTTTGTCCATTTTTCACAGCTAAAATTCCACCATACATCCTTTATTAAAACACTTTATAATAATAGGTTTTATCAGGGGATTACGTCATTCAGGCGGCCCCGAAATTAACGGCCGATGCCGCGGGCATTCCCGTGGGCGATGTCATGCAGGCAAGTATTCCGCTCGTTTTGATCATGGGGTTAACGACGACAATCACCGCTTTCTTCCTCATCATGCGGGATCGAAAAAAAACGAAGACCCCCCTCTCCTTGGACAGCTCCGGTTCTTTGGACACAAGTATGTACCTGCCGAAAAAACTCAGGGTGATCCTGGCGGTTTTCATTCCGCTTGTTTTTCTCGCCGATATTATCTGCATGATCGTATACCGTCTGCAGGGAAACGAGGCGACGGCACTCGTCGGAGGAACCGCGATCGGCATTCTCCTGATCGTTCATTTCATTGTATATAAAGAGCGGCATTTAGAAAAGATCACCGAGTATTTTATCGGCGGTTTTCAATTCGGCTTTAAAGTATTCGGCCCCGTCATTCCGATCGCGGCCTTCTTTTATCTCGGTGACGCGGGGTTTAAAAGTATTTTGAACACCCCGCTGCCGAAAGGATCTGCGGGGATCGTCAATGACCTCGGATTGGCCCTGTCCCATTCTTTTCCGATGTCCGGAGAATTCGCCGGCATCGCCCTGGCAGCAGTCGGTGCGATTACCGGGCTCGACGGGTCAGGGTTTTCCGGTATATCTCTTGCAGGCTCGATGGCAAAGCTGTTTTCTGCCGCGCTTCATACGGACCCGGCCGTTTTAACGGCGCTGGGCCAGATTTCAGCGATCTGGGTCGGGGGCGGAACATTGGTCCCTTGGGCACTGATCCCCGCTGCGGCTATTTGTAAAGTTGATCCGTTTGAGCTTGCCAGGAAAAACTTTATCCCGGTTGCGGCCGGGCTAGTCGTCACAACGATCGCCGCCATCATCATTCTCCCGTAGCAAAAGGATTGAAATCTTCTGACATTTTCTATACAATCATGGGAAAAGCAGACGAGGGGGGCATCGCTTTTGACGTTAACGACACTTCAAAAAAGCTTAAACGCTCAGCTTGACGGGCTGTATGAGGAAATGGTTGAAATCAGGCGTCACCTTCACATGAATCCCGAGCCATCGTTTAAGGAGAAAAAAACACCGGCGTTCATCGCCTCATTTTATGAAAAGCTCGGCGTTCCCATCCGGACGAATGTCGGGGGCAACGGTGTCACAGCCTATATTGAAGGCAGTGAACCGGGACCGGCCGTGGCACTCAGAGCTGATTTTGACGCTCTGCCGATACAGGATGAAAAAGATGTGCCCTATGCTTCACAAATTCCCGGCGTCATGCACGCCTGCGGGCATGACGGCCATACCGCGGCTCTGCTTGCTGTCGGAAAAGTGCTGTACCGCAACCGGGAAAAACTGAAAGGGTCATTTGTGATGATCCATCAGCACGCTGAGGAATTATCTCCCGGCGGAGCACAAGCAATGATTGAGGATGGCTGCCTCGAACATGTCGATGCCATTTTCGGCACTCACCTTTGGGCGACTGAACCCGTCGGAACGGTCTTATGCCGCCCGGGCCCAGTGATGGCCGCCGCTGACGGCTTTACGATTAAAGTCATCGGCAAAGGCGGCCACGGCGCGATTCCTCACGATACGAAGGACGCCGTTTTAATCGGCTCACAAATCGTCACGGCTCTTCAGCATATCGTCAGCCGGCGGGTAAATCCGGTGCAGCCGGCCGTCATCTCAGCCGGCTCGTTCACCGCTGAAAATCCGTTTAATGCGATTGCCGATCAGGCAGTCATATCAGGCACCGTCCGCTCGTTTGACGAAAGTGTGCGCAGCCTGCTCGAAGCAGAAATAGAAGCCGTCGTAAAAGGAATCTGTTCCATGCACTCCGCTTCCTATGAATATCATTTCAAGCGCGGTTACCCCGCCGTCGTTAATCATCCTGAGGAAGCGGCGCACGCGGCGGCAGCCGCAGCGGAAACAGAGGGCGTCACGAAGGTCGTTGAAGGAGAGCCGCAGATGGCCGGAGAGGATTTTTCCTATTATCTGCAGCATACAAAAGGCGCATTTTTCTTTACGGGCGCCGCTTTAGAAAACGCGGAAACCATTTATCCTCATCACCACCCGAAATTTGATTTTAATGAAAAAGCGATGCTGACGGCCGCCAAGGTGCTTATCGGCGCCGCGGTAAGCTACCCCCGCTGACATAAAAACATAAAAAGCAGCCGGTACATTACGTACCGGCTGCTTTGATTCTTAAATGAAAAACGTGCCTTGCCGTCTCACCGAGCTGTGACAGCAGTTTATAATTGGCTGCTCCGCCCACGGCGGCTCCGACCACCGGCAAAAGCTGAAACAATTTCACCACGTCCAGATAATCGCGGTATTCCTGCTGAAAAACTCTCCAATCGACATCATGCTTTTTCGAATCCCATTGTTCAATCATTGAGTATATGCGTTTCCGCTGTTCACCGCTTGAGAAAGCCAGCTGAAAAATAAACAGCAAAAACAATCGCTCATCCCTGTCTTTCACATCATAGCCGTAAATGGAGGCAAGATCGAACAGACATTTCATTTTAATGGATAGCAGCAAAGGAAAATCAGCCATCCCTAAAAAAATTCCGCCGGCCCCCGTACCGATACCTTCAGCTGCCGCGACCTTTTGGTACGATACGATGGTTTGTCTGGCAAGGGCATCTTTTTCAGCAAGCGTCATACCGTGTGTATCCCGCTTGCTTTTCACCAGATTTGAACCCGCCATTGTTGCTTCGGTCATTTTTTTAATGCTTTCTGTGATGACGGCATGAATTTTATCGGGAATCCGCTCATTGATTTTCGCCTGCATTCCTTTAGAAAAACGTTCAAGCATAGAATCTTTGCGCAAAAAACGCGCTTTCCATTGCAGTGCTTCCTGTATCAGCTGCTGATCGTCGGTCATCTGTGTCTCCTTCTTTCATTGAGGTTTCAAAAACCCGATTGATTACAGCTTGCCGTACTTTTTCAATCTTCCGCCCATATACGAAGGCATGATTACAAAAATCAGAACGGCTGAAGCAACAGCCGCATACAGCGCCCCGCTGACTCCCGCGGCATAAGCTGACGCTGCACAGAACAGCAGCGCCTGCACGGTTAATGCCGATTTCATCAGCGAAAAGAAACTTTGCAGCTTCGCTTTCTGATTGACCGGGTAAAGCTCCTGCAGAGAAAGATGATGAAAATGCCCGAACAGCGGCAGAAGCTGTATCCCCGTTATAAAGACGGTAAATACGGTTAACGCCGCCGTTATCCACGGATTGGCGGAAACGAGCATAATAATCAGGATAAAAATAATCGTGAGCCTGACCTGAATGCCGAGATAATCATTTGAACGCAGAAAGGCCCGCGCATACATATAGGAGAACGTTTTCCGCTGTTCAAACGGAATCATTCTGAGCAAAAAGTCGAGATACGCCCGGCGTTTTGCCTGTTTCTTCAGGTGAGGCACATCGGTAAACAGATTGGCGATTCTGTAAAACCGCTGCTTCCTTCTTAATTCATATTCAATATGGGCTTCCCATTTTAATGATTTATGTTTTGCGGCCGATATGAAATACACATAAAGGCCGGCCATCACAACATAGACGGCGGCAGCGTACACATAAAACGACTGTAAGACGAAGTATAAAAGCAGCATATTGCAGATAAAGCGTATAACCGCATCCATCATTTTCATGCTTCTGTCATTCATAAACGTCATCCGCCACTCCATGGCCTGATTCCACGCTTTTACCGCCAGCATCTGAATAAATACGGCGGCATACGACGCAAGCGACGCCCCCGGACTTACAGCGAAAAACAGAGGCATGCATACAAGCGACAGGGCAATAAGCGGAAACAGCTGTGACAGATAGCTGTACTTAAATGAATGCTTAAAGTATGTCCCCATTTTCGGTTCAAGCGGCAGCAGAAACACGAGGTCCGCTTCCTTTAACAGCGTCCGGACGTATGAACCGGTCAGCACAAATGAAAAGAGCACCGCCATCACCCAAAATGACGGAAAATGAACGGGAATGTCTTTGACCCACTTGCTGTACCAGCTTGCCGCTCCGGCAATAAAAAAGATCAGCACAATGACGAGATGATCATTGAGCATATATTTCATATACATTCTGGTTTCCTTTATATGCTCTTCAAGCCGGGACTGCCAAATCGTAGACATATTATTCATGGCCGGCGTCTTCCTTCGTCAGTTCGATATACAAGTCATCAAGAGCTGCGTCTTTCATGCCGAACTGCTCTCTCAGTTCTTCCAGTGTGCCGCTTGCCCGCACTTCGCCGTTATGTAAAATAATGAAAGCGTCACAGTAGCGCTCTGCCGTAGCCAGGATATGCGTTGACATCAGCACGCTTGATCCGGCTTTTTTCGCGGCGTCCATCCGCTCCAGCAATGCATTGATCGCAAGCGGGTCAAGGCCGAGAAACGGCTCGTCAATGATATAAAGCGAAGGCTCCGCGAGAAACGCGCACATGATCATGACCTTCTGCTTCATCCCTTTGGAAAAGTGAGCGGGAAACCATTTCAGCCTTTTTTCCATTCTGAATTCTTTCAGAAGCGGAGGAAGCCTTTTTTCAAGAGTTTCTTTGGAAAGGCCGTACGCCATGGCCGTCAGCTCCAAATGCTCTTTGAGCGTCAGTTCTTCATACAGCACCGGCGTTTCTGGGATGTACGTAAATTGCGAGCGGTAGCTTTCCTTATCCTCCGAAAACGTCTTGCCGTTCAGCTCGATCGAGCCTTTATGCGGGTCCATTAATCCGATAATATGCCGGATCGTCGTGCTTTTGCCCGCGCCGTTTAATCCGATGAGTCCGACAATCTGGTTCGGCTCAAGGGTGAATGAAACATTTTTTAAGACCGGGTTTCTCGTATAACCGCCGGTTAAGTCTTTTACCGATAGCAGAGACATAATTTCTCCCCTTCTGATTCGTTTTTCTTCATAGTACCAAAAATAAAGTCTGATTTGAAACGATTCCCTTTTTTTCTCACGTGAAAATCGTGCATAGTTATCGTTTTGGCGGACATCATAATGTATGTAGAAGGAAACAGCTTTAATCAACTGAAAATGAGGTGTTTATAAAAGACGTCTTAGAACAGTTGGATGAAAATCAACATGTCCTGTGCTTACAATTTCTTCACACACTGCTTTGATGATGTTCTTCATTCATGATGAAATAATCAAATGAGGTGTTTGTCCCAGGAATGATTAAGCAGACCCATAAGTCTTCATTTTAAAAACAAATGAGGTGCTTACAAAAGGCATATTCAATTTTCTGTGATAAAGCTTCGTACTTCTGCATCAGGGTGAACGCGCAGCCGTTCATCCTGTTTTTTG
This sequence comes from Bacillus sp. A1, assembly GCF_042296235.1. Lineage (NCBI taxonomy): Bacteria > Bacillati > Bacillota > Bacilli > Caryophanales > Bacillaceae > Bacillus > Bacillus sp. A1. The sequence continues at coordinate 1,022,129 of NZ_CP141181.1, read as the reverse complement.
TTTTGGCCGTTTTTGTGGTACGATGAGAATATACATATATTTCTTTTCAGGGAGGAAACCCATCTATGCACAAAGCGGACGATTGTATTTTCTGCAAAATCATTGCCGGTGACATTCCGTCTTCAAAAGTATACGAAAATGAACACGTCGCGGCGTTTCTTGATATCAGCCAGGTCACAAAGGGCCACACGCTCGTGATTCCGAAAACACATATCGAAAACGTGTACGAGTTTACGCCTGAGCTTTCTAAAGAATATTTTGAAGCGGTGCCGAAAATCGCACGCGCCATCCGCGATGAATTCGAGCCGATCGGGCTGAATATTCTCAATAACAACGGTGAAAAAGCGGGCCAATCGGTGTTCCATTTTCACATGCATATCATTCCGCGTTACGGAAAAGGCGACGGTTTCGGGGCTGTCTGGAAGCCCCACGCCGAAGACTATACGCCTGACGATCTTCAGGAGATCGCTTCAACCGTCAGAAAACGGCTTGCCTCATCTTAAAGATGAGGTTTTTTTGCGTCCGGAAACACAAAATACATAAAATTATATTTTTTCATATCAAAAAAATCAAAAAATTGTGATAGGATAATTGTATTATTTCTTACACTAAAGCGGAAAACAGGGAGAGATCGTAAACATGGAACGTACAACGAATTTCAATGCAGGACCCGCAGCCCTTCCACTGGATGTGCTGCAAAAAGCACAAAAAGAATTTGTCAACTTCAATGATACCGGCATGTCCGTCATGGAGCTGTCCCACCGGAGCACGGAATATGATGCGGTGCACCAAAAAGCCAAAAGCCTTCTGAAAGAACTGATGGATATTCCCGACGATTATGATATTTTATTTCTTCAAGGCGGCGCAAGCCTTCAATTCTCCATGCTGCCGATGAACTTTTTAACACCGGAAAAAACGGCGCACTTCATCGTAACAGGCGCATGGTCTGAAAAAGCACTCGCCGAGGCGAAACTGTTCGGAACCACATCCGTCACGGCAACAAGCGCAGATTCAAACCACAACCACATACCGGAAGCGGACCTCTCAGGAATCAAAGACGGCGCCTACCTGCATATTACGTCAAACAACACGATTTTCGGAACGCAGTGGAAAGAGTTCCCGAATTCACCGATCCCGCTCGTAGCCGACATGTCAAGCGACATCCTGAGCAGAAAAATTGATGTCAAAACGTTTGATGTTATCTATGGCGGAGCCCAGAAAAACCTCGGGCCGTCCGGCGTCACGGTCGTCATCATGAAAAAATCATGGCTTGAAAACGAAAACGCCAACGTCCCTAAAATTTTGAAATACTCCACTCACACAAAAGCCGACTCACTGTATAATACGCCGCCTACATTTGCGATTTATATGCTGAGCCTCGTCCTTGAATGGCTGGCTGAAAACGGCGGTGTCGAAGCGGCTGAACGGCGCAATCAGGAAAAGGCCGATGTCCTGTACGGCACAATCGACGCAAGCGGCGGGTTTTACGCGGGGCATGCCGCAAAAGACAGCCGTTCTCACATGAACGTCACGTTCACCCTCCGCGACAGCAGTCTAACGAAAAAATTCGTTGAAGAAGCGAAAGCGGCTAAAATGATCGGACTCGGAGGCCACCGCTCAGTCGGAGGCTGCAGGGCGTCTATCTACAACGCCGTCAGCCTGGCTGATTGTGAAAAACTGGCTCAGTTTATGAGAAAGTTCCAGCAGGAAAACGAATAAATTTCTTCTAACATAACGGTTCCTTTGATATACTGTTTGCATATCAATTTTTCCGGCCATCGCAATAAATGACGAGCATATTATTGGATGGCGAAAAAGCTTAGCAGAGGAGAGCTTAGTATGAAAACAAAAGAATTAGTCATTATGGCCCTGTTTGCGGCAATCGGAGCGGTGCTTCATTCCATTATGCCGCCGGTATTATTCGGAATGAAACCCGATATGATGCTTGTGATGATGTTTATGGGTATTCTGTTATTCCCCCGTGTGCAGAACGTACTGATGATCGGGATTGTAACGGGAATCATTTCCGCACTCACGACATCTTTTCCGGGCGGACAGCTTCCGAATATCATTGAAAAACCGGTAACGGCGTTTCTGTTTCTCGCGCTGGCGCTTTTGGTGAAAAAGAGCGTGAAAACAGCGGCCGCCGCCGTCATTACGATAGCCGGCACCTTCATCTCCGGTTTGCTCTTTTTGGCGCTGGCCCTTCTGATTGTCGGCCTGCCGGGCGGATTCACCGCCTTGGTGCTCGCGGTCGTCCTTCCGGCGGCTGCGCTGAACGCGATCGCCATGATCATTATGCATCCGATTGTGCAAACGATCTTAAAACGGTCCAATATGATTGAAACGGTGAAATAACCGCATACCGAAACCTCTTCCGGCCGGAAGAGGTTTTTTAATGTGTTTCAGCATGTTTTATACGAGAAGTTTTGTGAAAAAGATAAGGAACAATGCGAGGGCGGTTCCTGCTGAGCAGACGATGGCCTTTTGGCGGACGACCCGCTTCGGCGGATAAGAAGCGGCCTGGCCGAGCAGTTTCAGGTAATAAACGGCGCCCGCCGCAAAGACAAGAGCCATACAAGATAAAACAATCATAAAGACAGACAACCTTCTCCCTCCTTTTCCCTTAAAAAATATGCTAAAATAAAGCAAGCTATGTATAGAAGTTTATTCTTCTGAACAAAAATGATAAAAGTTATGAGAAAAAAAACGGGGTGATTCAAATGGCTGACGGACGTTCCCTTTTAACAGGCCTTTTCGTAGGCGGATTGATCGGAGGCGCAGCGGTGTTACTCTCGGCTCCTTCATCCGGAAAAGAGCTGCGGGGCAAAATCAAAGAGAATTGCAATTCAATTGAGGACACAATCAAACGGTTAAAAAAAGACGGAATGGCGCTTAAGGACCAGCTTGTCCAAACGGCGAAAGAAAGCGCAGAAGTCATTAAAGACGTAGGCGGAGAGCTTCAGACCAGCATTAAAAGGTGGCAGGAGGAAATCAAGCCGCACCAGCAGGATCTCCAAAAGGAAATCGCTGATATCGAAGAGAAAATCAGACAGCTGGAGAAAACCTTACAAAACTAATATCCTATACAACCAAAAAAAGTGCGGACCTATTGCGTTCCGCACTTTTTTTTGCGGTTTAAAGCCTTTCCCAGCAAAGGATTAAGAATTTATTATAAAATTCTTAAATTTTCATCTTTATTAATCTTTATTTTATTGGCATAATAGAGGAAAAGAAAATGTGAAGCAGGTGATCTGTATTGAATCGTGTTGAACCGCCTTACGATCTAAAAGAAGCTTTAATCTATACCCAAAAAATGGCGCAACTGTCCAAAGCGCTCTGGAAATCTATCGAGAAAGACTGGCAGAATTGGCTGAAGCCCTACGACCTTAATATTAATGAGCATCATATATTATGGATTGCCTATCAGCTTAAAGGAGCTTCTATTTCAGAAATCGCCAAATTCGGCGTTATGCACGTATCAACTGCATTTAACTTTTCAAAAAAGCTTGAAGAACGGGGATATCTGAAATTTTCCAAGCGGCTGAATGATAAACGGAACACGTACATTCAGTTAACTGATGAAGGGGAAAATGTATTCGAAAGCCTGCTTGAGGAGTTTGATCCGTCGAGGAACGCGGTGTTTAAAGGCTCACAGCCGATCTACCACTTATTCGGGAAGTTTCCTGAGGTTGAAGAATTAACCTGTGTCATCCGCCACATTTACGGCGAAGATTTTATGGAGATATTCGAGAAATCATTGACAAACATAAACAATGATTTTGAAAGTGAAGACGGAAGGCTGAAGAAAAAAACGGACGAATCGGCTGTCCATGAAACGGCTGAAGAGCTGGAACCGATCAACAGTTAATCAAAGTGCTTCATAATCTCAATAAACTCTTCCATCAGCGCTGTATAAAGCCCCTGCTCATACAAAGCAAAAATCGTTTCATGAACATCTAATTTTTCGTTCAGCTGTCCCGCAAAAAGCGCAAGGAGCTTGTCAAACGTCACAAAGCCTTGCGCTTTTTGCGACTCCAGCTCGTCCTCCAATTCGCGGCAGATCCGCCCGACCTCTTCTCCTTCTTCTTCGGTCAGCCCTTTTTCAATCATCATCGCATAAAAAGGGTACTTATCCATATCCACCGTTTTCACCAGCAATTGTATGTAATATTCTAAACGCCCGATACGCTGATCCATTGAATCCATCCGTTTCACTTCTTTCTATCTTTAATCTTATTTTAGCTGATAATGAATGGAGAAGAAAGGTTAAACCGTACATTTCCATGTTTCACCGAGCTCTTCTGTTCTTCTCTTTCCAGGTTTATTTTTTTCTTTAAAAAAGGATTGATTTTTTCTCCTGAAGAGAGTAAATTATTTTGAGATTGTATTCCATCTTTGTACGGAAGGATGACTCTGATGAATTGCTGGAAAACCATTAATCTGATCAAAGATTATGGTGCGGTTCGTTTATTATTGACTGCTGTAGGTTTTATGATCCTGTTTTTTATATGCAACTTCTTGGCATTCGGGCTGCTGCGTCCGAATATCAGTTTAAGTGACGGGCACGTGTTTGCTTTTTGTGTTCTGCTCGTTGTTACTTTATTTGTACATAAAGTCATACATGTCCTGCCGATGATCTGTAAAAAAAGAAAAAAGGAAATGAAAATGTACTTCTTGCGGATGCCGACATGGAAAGGCATACCGAAAACGACGATGCTGATTTCTACGATCAGCCCGTTTTTATTCATTACGCCGTTATTGTTTTATGCCGGACTGGCATTTCCGAGACACGCTCATTACTTTTATATGATTTCGAGCATTCATGCGGGGTATTGCCTGCCTGATCTTCTGTTTGCGCTCCATCTGGTCAAAGCGCCCAAATCATGTCTGATTGACCAGGAATCCGACGGTTTTGATATTTTAGTGAAAAAAGTGCCGGAGTCTTGATGTCCCGCTGATTTTTCAGGTTACATTCTATCTTTTTTAATAAATATTTGGTAATGTAATATGGGAGCAGTTCAGAGAGAGGGGGAATCTCCCATCATTTTATTCTATTTTATCGTGACTGCCCTGTTTATTCTTTATTTCATAAACAGGCTCACAAATACATTATGCCTTGTCAGAGAGATTCCTGAAGACCGGCAGGATAAGGTATTCCGTTTTATTAATGTATCTATTTTAATTTTACTGATCTCTTCATTCGTCGAGATCTCCTTTACTGTGTAAACAGGCAAAAAAATATGGCTGACGGAGGTCTGACCCCCGACAGCCATATTTTTTTCTTAATAAAGCCAAGAAGCGCCGATGATGATCAATAAGATGAACAGAACAACCAATAATGCAAAACCGCCTGCAAATACTTCACCCATCTCCAAAAGCACCTCCTACAAAACGTTTTATTTTTCCAATTACATCATATGCAATGTACTTCTGAAACGATTAGGCGCCCGGGTAAGAAAACGGACCGCTTTTAGAAAAAGCGATCCGTTTCGCTTAACAAATGTAAGCTGCACCTACGATGATAAGCAATATGAACAGTACTACGAGCAGCGCGAAACCGTTTGAATATCCTCCGCCCATGGTTCATTACCTCCTTTTCATGATCAATATATTTGTATGTATCAGGAAAAAGTTTGACTAGACGAATGCCCTTTATTTAAAATCTTTTTACAGAAAGCCACAATATGTTATGATACGCATATGCAATTTAATTTGGATGATTAGGAGTGTTTAAAGGAATGAAGAAAATCGCGATAGCAGCTATTACGGCAACGAGCGTCCTGGCTCTCAGCGCTTGCAGCAGCGGCGACAACGACGTAATCGCCAAGACAGATGCCGGAAATGTAACAAAAGGCGAGCTCTACACGAACATGAAAAAAACCGCGGGTGCAAGTGTGCTGACACAGCTCGTACAAGAAAAAGTATTAGCAAAAAAATACAAAGTAACGGATAAAGAAATCGATAACAAGCTGAAAGAGTACAAAACGCAGCTCGGCGATCAGTACAGCGCCCTTAAACAGCAGTACGGCGAAGATTACCTGAAAGATCAGGTGAAGTACGAACTGCTTGCACAAAAAGCGGCGAAAGACAACATCAAAGTGACTGACGCTGATACGAAAGAATATTACGACGGCTTAAAAGGTAAAATCCGTGCGAGCCACATCCTTGTCGCTGACAAAAAGACAGCTGACGAAGTGGAGAAAAAGCTGAAAAAAGGCGAGAAGTTTGAAACGCTTGCGAAAGAATACTCAACTGACACATCAAAAGACAGCGGCGGCGACCTTGGCTGGTTCGATAAAAAGTCAATGGATGAAACATTCAGCAAAGCTGCATTCGGCCTGAAAGTCGGACAAGTCAGCGATCCGGTCAAAACAAAATTCGGTTATCATATCATCAAAAAGACGGAAGAACGCGGCAAATATGATGACATGAAAAAAGAACTGAAAGAAGAAGTTCTTAAACAGAAATTAAACGACAACTCAGCTGTACAGGCGGCAATTCAAAAAGTCATGAAAAAAGCTGACGTAAAAGTTGAAGACAAAGACTTAAAAGACACGTTTAACACTTCAACATCTTCTGAATCTAAATAAAAAAACTGTGCGGGCTCTCGGCGAGCCGCACAGTTTTTTTATGCGATGGAATGATTGGAGTTTTCTTCCGCACCCCCGTTTTCACTTGCGGGCGCAGCCATACGGCGCTCGCGTTCCTGTTCCATCCGTTCAATATACACCCTTCCTTCTTTTTCAATAAACGACTGGTCAAGCTTTTCCTCTTCTTTAGCTGTTGTGAAAAGCTTATATGCGCTGAAAATAATTCCGATAATGCAAAGGTATACCCACCAAGGAAAAAATAGCACGTCGGTTTCCTCCTTTTTTCACCCAGAGTCTTTATTCTAAGCTATGCTTGATAAAGACAAGTTATGAGAGCTGAACGTAAAAAAGACCGATCATAGAGAATCGGCCTTTTTTATCTTATTGATGGAAAGTCGGTTTGTAGAAAGAACGGTTTTCAAGCGCAAATACACGCTCTGTGTATTCGCCCGGCTTCACCCGTTCCAGCGCTCTGTCCATCATGATCATTTTTGCATCCAGATTATCAATGTAGTGCAGAATTTCCGCTTCTTTCACCATCGGCGGTTTCGGGCTTCCCCATTCCGCTTTTCCGTGATGGCTTAAAATCAAATGTTTCAGAATCAGCACTTCTTCAGCGTCAATCTGAAGCTCTTCGGCTGCTTTTGAAAGCTCTGTCACCATGATCGAAATGTGCCCGAGCAGATTCCCTTCCACGGTGTACGTTGTGGAGACGGGGCCTGAAAGCTCTTTTACTTTGCCGAGATCATGCAGAATGACTCCGGCATACAGTAAATCCCGGTCAAGAGACGGATACAGATCGGCAATCGCTTTTGCCAGGTTCAGCATGGACACTACATGATACGCGAGCCCGGAGACGAACTCATGGTGGTTTTTAGCCGCAGCCGGGTAATCCATAAACTCAGCCGCATATTTTTTGACCAGATGTCTTGTGATCCGCTGGATGTTTGGATTTTTCATTTCAAAAATGTATTGAGTGACGGTTTCCATCATTTCATTTTTCGGAATTGGCGCCGTTTCCAGAAAATCATCAATGCTGACATTTTCGTTCTCGCCGGCCGGCCGGATGTTTCTCAGCTTAAGCTGGTTTCGTCCGCGATAGTGATGGACATCTCCGATCACCTTCACGATCGTCTGCGCCGCGTACGTTACTTCATCAGTCGGCTTGGCATCCCACAGCTTCGCTTCGATATCTCCCGATTGGTCCTGCAGCATTAACGTCAGGAATGGTTTTCCGTTGCTTGCGATTCCTTTAGTCGAAGATTTAATCAGAAAGTATTGATCGACCTGCTCGCCGACCTCGTGCAGCATAATACCTTTTGCCATTCTATTAAAAGCTCCCTCCATATCTTACATAATACCAGTATAGCACATACCTCTTTTTTGAAAATAAACTCTTTTATGACAGGAGCCGCATGACTTGTCCGCTGTGAAAAGACCGGCTGACATGCTCATGGCAGGTGAAATAAAGTATCTGCCGCCCGCCTTCTGAAAGCTGATTCAGCACATCAAACAGCCGCTGCAGCCGCTGCCTGTCAAAATGGACAAAACTGTCATCAAGTAAAAACGGCAGTGATACCGCAGACTCCCTCTCTGACGCAAGGGCAAAACGAATCGCCGCATAAAGCTGCTCGCATGCCGCCTGTGACAGTTCGCCTGCAGAAAACACCGTTCCGTCTTTCCGCATGACCATAATGGAATCATCAGCTTCGGAAAAATACAATTTGTGATAGCGTCCGTCCGTAAGCGGTCCGTATAATGCACCGGCGGTTTCTAACAGACGGGGAAGCGTCACTTTTTTATGCCGCTCCATTTTTTCCCTGATAATGTGTCTGACCGTCTGTAATGCGGCCCACTCTTTAGCGGTTTTTTTCACGCGCTCCTTCTGCATTTCTGTCTGCTGTTTTAAATCGGATACAAGCCCCGAGGACTCCAGCTGCTCTTGCTTCACCGTTAATAAAGCGGTTTGCTCACGGAGCTGGGCGCTTTTTTCCTCAAGCGTTTTTTTCTCTGTTTCCTTCTGAACGACTGTATGTTCAAGTTCGGACACTGTGCGGCTCATGTACGGCTCCAGCTGTTTTCCGCCTATGCCGGACAAGTGCGTTTTGATTTCGCGCAGCTGCCGCTCTTTTTCCCGGCGGCTTTCATTCAGCCTGGCGAGTTCACAAAAGTGTTCGCGTTTTTTTGCGCCTGCCGCCATGAAAAGCTGTTTGACCTGCTGTTCGTAGTAATGAACTTCTTCATTTAATTCACGCATTTGCTCTTGTGCATGCAGCAGATCCGTTTCGAGCGCCTGCTTTCGTTTTGCTTCCTCACGGGCCCGTTCCGCCTGCGCCAGCAAAACGTGCAGTCTTTCTTTTACGGACAGCTCCCTTCCGTCTGAAGGACTCAGCTTTTTGACCCGGTCCTCAAAAGCTCTTTGCAGCTTTTGCAGCCTGCCCGCTTCAATGGTCAGCTCATGCTTGTTAAGGATTTCTTTTTTGACATCTTTCATCACATGATATGCGTCAAGAAGATGGGAAGGACTTCCTGAAAACCCCAGTTCCTTCATAAAAAGTTCCGCCTGTTTTTCAAACGGCGCCATTTCCGCCTCCCATTCTTCATATTGGCGGATGACTCTTTCATATGCCGCTTCTTTCTGTTCAAGCACGGCTTGATCCGCAATCAGCTGCTGCCGGTGCCGGCCGTCACGCCAAAGCTCTTCCTGCAGAAGATCAGCCGCTTCTTTGGAGATCGCCGGCTTCTTTTTCTTGTGTCCGGGCCCTCCTCTTTCTGACGGCAACGGCTTTTGCATGCCGGACAGCATATACAGCAGCAGAGCGCCGGTAAAAAGGGCGGCGGGCAGCCATTCCTTTAACATAGCGAAAATCGCAATGAACAGAATGCCCGCACCGAGAAAGAGCTTTTTTTGTTTGGCGCGCTGTTTTTCCAGATGCTGAACATGTGCCTGCCATTCGTTTCCTTCTGTATCAGCCGTTTGCTTATATAATTGTAAAGCGGCTTCTTTTTCTTTCCTGACAGCGGGGTCCAAAATGTTTTCCGCCGTCACGGCATGTTTTCGTTCGGCTTCTTCCAGCTCCAGCCGCGCTTGTTCGAACATCGCATCAAGCTGTGCCTTTCTTTCTCTTGCCTGTCCGGCGCTCTGCACGGCTTCCTGCAGCCGCCATTCATATTCATAATCGGTGTTCAGTGAAAGAATGCCGTCTTCCTCATGTCTTCCGAGCTGCTGCAATCCTGACGAAACGCGGGCAGATGTCTGCCGGATCTGTGATTGGATGGCGGCAAGCTGTTCGCCGCGCGATTCGTACATATGCTGCTCGCCGGAAAGCTCCTGCAGCTGCCGCTCTTTTTGCAGCAAGTCCTCATTTGGAGCGAGCAGCTCAGCCTGCCGCCGGAGTTCATCCGCTTTTGCCCGAAGCCCCTCAAGACGGGCTGCTTTCGGATGGAGATGCGATTCGTATTTTTCAAGCTGATGCATTCCGTCCTTCGGGAATTGCTTCAATGCTTCCGGATAAGAAGAAAGTTCGCTTTCCAAGGCTGTTTTTTTGTCTGCGAGCGGCTTTGCTTCTATCGCTGATTTTACTGTTTTGATTTCTTCAGTTATGTCTTTCAATCGTGCTTCGGCATCCTGCAAACGGCCGCCGGCGCTTTTTTTCTCTTCCAGAAGGCTGTGATAGCCCGCTTCCGCAGCTTCCGCCTGTTTCAGCTGGGCGCTGAGCCGCTTTAATGTATCCAACTCCTGATTTAAGCGGGGGTTCCGCCCGTTCGGCTTATACATCCTGTCAAGTTCTTTTGCCAGCCGCCCGTCAAGCTTTGCCGCCGCTTCCGACCCGAATAAGCTCGAATACAGGAGAAACTCGCCGATTTTGTCCCGGTTAAAAGCTTGAATCTCCTGCAGTCCGAATACATCGAACGAATAGATCGCTTCGTACAGCGCCCGGTCTGTATCGGAGAGAAGCTGTTTGAGCCATTCTCCGTCCTTGATTTCGCCTGAAGCCGTATACACTCTGACTTTTTCGGCAGCGCCTTTTGTCCGTTCGATTTTGACAGCGCCGTGATCGCCATGCTTCAATTCCACAGTGCCGCCGTAAACCCCGCCGTTTTTCGGTTCGTATTTTTTTGATTTCGGAAAACCGAACAGCACACTTTTGATGAAGGACATCAATGTCGTTTTACCCGCTTCATTTAACCCGTAGATCACTTGCACGGGAGAATCTGACAGCTGAAAACTTCGGTCGGAAAATTTTCCGTATTGGTAAATATGCATCGCCGTTATTTTCATCGCTGAAGCTCCTTCATCTGGCGTCTTAAAACGGCTTGAGCCTGCCGCTTAATATCCAGTATCTCTTCATCTGTAAATGAAGCCATCTGACGCCGGTATACGGGATGACGCTCAAGGGCTTCAAATACACCGCTCATGTCCGCGCATTGTTCTATGTCCTGAAGCAGCCCTTTAAAAAACGGATCGGGCGGCACGGTGTCTGTTTCATCCGTCCGATCCTCAAGCGCAAGCGGCCAGACGAAACGTTCCTCTTCGGCCTCTTCCTCCTGTAAAGCGGAAAGAAGCTCCTCCGCGATGCCTGCGGGCGCCTCCGTCCAAAAGCGGGGCGCCGCGCCGCGAAGCACCAGCCTGACACATGCCGGGCGGCCCGCCGCGCGCAAGCCGGAGAATGTATCCGATGCGGCTTTCAGAAGTGAAGTCATATGTTCAGCTCCGGAGATATCAAGATCAATTTCCTCCCATAACACATCATGCGCTTCTTTGAATTCCCAAGACATCTCACCGTTTGCCGCCCGGACGAGATAATATCCCTTAGGCCCGGTTTCTTTTAAATGCCGTGCTTGAATATTCCCGGGGTAAATGGCGGCGGGATGCTGGGCGGACAGAACCTGCCGTTTATGAATGTGTCCGAGCGCCCAGTAATCCATGCCGCTTTTTTCAAGGTCTTCTTTCGTAAACGGGCAGTACGGGTCATGCCCTTCCGCTCCTGATAACATGCCGTGGAGCATGCCGATATGATAAGGCGCGCCGGTCATTTTCCGGTAACGGGCTGCCTGATTGACCATTACGCTTCTTTCTTGATAGCTGCATCCGTATATGCTTGCCGCAAGCTCTCCGTTTTTAAAGAAAGATTTTTCCTCCGGTGTATCTGAGGTGAAGATATGTACATTTTCCGGCCATTCAATCGGCGTCCACTTACCGCCCAAATGATCATGGTTGCCGAATATGACGAACACTTGGATATCCGCTTCCTGTAATCTCGTAAACTGTTTTCTCAAAAACAGCTGGGCTTTTAAACTTCTGTTGGCTTCGTCAAACAGATCCCCCGAAAGCAGCACGAAATCTGCCTGCTCCCGGAGTGCCCCGTCCGTCAGTCGGCGGACGCTGTGAAATGTGCTTTCTTTAATACGCGCATATACCGGTTCAGGCAGATTCGAAATGCCGTAAAACGGGCTGTCCAGATGCAGGTCAGCTGCATGAATAAACGTCAGATCAGTCATCTCGCCCTCCCCTTTCTGCAAATTGAATTACCCTTATTTTAGCACCGTTTTTATACGAATGCACGTTCTGCAAAATAAAAAAACAGCCCGGCTGTTCCGGGCTGTTTCTCTTATTTTTTGGAGATGCGCAGCGCTTGTTTAATCGCTTTGAATCCGCTGGCGTTTCCGTAAATCAATACGCCGCCTTTGTAAATTTTCGCGCCGACCGCCGCAAAGATCACGATAGTGACCAGTGTCAGGGCGATTCCGGCCGCAGCCTGCCAAAACGGGATATCGAGCATCCCGACGCGTAAAAACATAATCATCGGCGTGAAAAACGGAATGTAAGATGTAACGGTAATAAAACCGGCGTCAGGATTGCCGATGCCGAACATGGCGATCATAAAACCTGCCACGACTAAAAAAACCATCGGCTGAATCGTCTGCTGTACGTCCTCTATCCGGCTGACAACACTGCCGAGAAACGCGGCAAGCGTGGCGTAAAGAAAATAGCCGAGCAAATAGAAAATGACGGCATAGACTATCGTCGAGACTGGAACATCCGTAAAATTGAGAAATGCACTGATCGGCGACGACGCCTCATTATGAGGGTTCAGCTTCAGTGAGAGATAACCCGCTGCAATCAGCACCCCAAACTGTGTGATCCCCACGAGCGCGATACCGAACAGTTTGGCAAACATCTGCTGAATCGGCGGCATGCTTGAAATTAAAATTTCCATGACCCGTGACGATTTTTCCGTCGCCACTTCCATCGCAATCATGCTTGCGTACATGATAACTGAGAAGTAGATGACAAACAGCATGATGTATACAAGCCCCATTACCTGACCGAGCTCTTCCTCAGATTTCGCCCCTTTTTCCAGCGCGTCTTTGCTGACTTCCGGCGGAGTGTAGAGGCTGCTGACTTTTTCTGCCGAAATGCCGAGCTTGGCGGTTTCGACAGCGGTTTTTGTCTGGGTTAAAGCCTGCTTGAGCAGTTTATACGCTGATTCATCGGAAATGGTCAGCGCCTTGTATGCTCCTGTTATCGTTCCTTTTTGATCTTGTCTGATGATAAACAGTCCGTCCCATTCACCGTCTTTGACACGCTTTACGGCATCTTTTTCGGACTCCTTCGTCTCCATTGCCTGCAGATCATTGTCTGTATCCGCCGCTTTAAGCTGTTTTGCAAACGCCGGGTACAGCCCGCCCGTTTCATCAATCACCGCGATTTGCTGCTTGCCGTCATCCGATTGAAACACGGAAATAATCGATTGCAGGTTGGTCACCGCTAATACTAATAAAACGGTAATGGCGGTCGAAATAATGAATGACTTTGTTGCGATTTTGTTTTTATATGTATGAAACAGCATAATCCAAAATTTATTCATATACGGCCCCCACCTTTTCTATAAAAATATCATGCAGTGACGGCTCTTCCAATTCGAACTTCCGTATAAAACCTTTCCCTTGCAGCGCCCGGAAAATATCCTGCGAAACCGGTTCATTCGCGACCTGCAGTCTGATTCCGTCATTTGTTTCCTTCCATTTCACGACACCTTCATGCGTTTTTAAAAAGCTGAGGTCATCATCTGAATGAACGGTGACATTTTTTTTGCCGAAAGACCGCTTAATGTCTTTAAGATTGCCTTGAACGACGGGTTTTCCCTTCTGGAGAATGCACAAATTCTCGCAAAGTTCTTCCACATGCTCCATTCGGTGGCTTGAAAAAACGATGGAAACGCCGCTGTTTTTCAAAGAAATAACCGCTTCTTTCAGCAGCTCGACATTCACCGGATCAAGACCGCTGAAAGGTTCATCGAGAATCAGCAGTTCAGGCTTATGCAGGACGGCCGAAATGAACTGGATTTTCTGCTGGTTTCCTTTTGACAGCTCTTCGACTTTCTTATTCTTGTAATCTGTAATGCCGAAGCGCTCGAGCCATGTCATGAGCTCTTTTTCCGCCTCTTTTTTGCTCATTCCTTTTAATCTCGCCAGATAGACAAGCTGGTCACTCACCTTCACTTTCGGATACAGCCCCCGCTCTTCCGGGAGATAGCCGATTTTTTCACTGATGGAATAATTGACCGGCTTCCCTTTCCAGGTGATATGCCCGTCAGTCAGGCTTAAAAGACCTAAAATCATCCGAAAGGTCGTCGTTTTTCCCGCGCCGTTTGCGCCGAGCAGCCCGAACATTTCCCTTTCAGGTATTTGCAGGTTCAAATTGTCAACAGCGGTAAAGCTGCCGAATGTTTTCGTTACGTTTTCAATTGTAAGCACGAATCCAACTCCTTCCTTGACCCATTATATACTAATAATGGGTAAAAATTAATGGAGGATTTTAAATTCTTTATCAGAATATCATTCTATAAAGGGGGTGACATGATGGGACAATATGTATTGACCGCATTCCATGCGTCGGGAGAAACGATGCTGGATGAACGGATCGAAGCAGATAATGAGGCGGAGGCGAAGGCCGCCGGAGAGGCTTTGTTAAAGGAAAAAAAGCTTGAGAACAGTACTCACCGCTTGGTAAATGAAGCCGGAAAGCTGATTTTATTCCACAGATAACAGAAGCTTTCCGGCTTCTGTATTTTACCGGTTAAATTGCGGCGTCCGTTTTTCTAAAAAGGCGCGGATGCCCTCTTTATGATCATCCGTTTTTCTCATATTTTCCTGGGCCTTTCGTTCAAGAGACAAAACGTCTTTTAACCGGCTGATATGAAGGCTCTGATAAATAGCCTTCGTTTCAATCATCGCTGACAGCGGCGCATGCAGCAATCGGTCGATATACGGTTGTGCCCCCTCCGCAGGGCCGCCGCTGAACAGCCCGTCGGCAAGCTTGAGCCGCACCGCTTTTTCAGCCGGCAATTTTTCACCGCTCCAAATCAGTTTTTTCGCTTCGATCTCACCGACCCGTCTCATTAATAAATAATGGCCTCCTCCGTCGGGAACCAATCCGATGCCGATGAAATTCATCGCGAGTCGGGCGTTTTCTTCGGCGAGCACCACATCGGCGCACAGCGCGAAACTCAGCCCGAGCCCCGCCGCGGCTCCGTGGATGGCGGCTATCACAATTTTTTTCATATCATAGAGCGTCAGCGTAATGGATTCAATCATTTTCATGAGCCGTTCATATTCTCCTGAATCATGATCCGACGTCATCATCTGGATATCACCGCCCGCGGAAAATCCCCTGCCTTCCCCCCGCAAGAGGACGATAAGCGCTTCGCTGTCGGCTGCCATAACGCATGCATTTTCCAATTCCCGGAGCATTTGTTCATTCAGCGCGTTGTAACTGTCAGGCCGGTTCAGCACAATCTCTGCGATCTTTCCCTTTTCTTCATAACGAATATACTGCATGTTTACTCCCTCCTTGAATCCGCTTACATATTTTGTTCAAATGATATATTCCTTCCCCCGAAGCCAAACTCCTTTATTTTTCAAGGTCAACAGATACCGAAAAATGCATATCATTTGAAACTGAACATACATTTTTATATAGTGAAATTGATATACAAAACAAAAGGGGGGAAGAACACCGATAATGAAATATGTGATACTCAGCTTGTTACTGAGCTTTTTTATGGTGCTGTTCCCCCCTTCGGATGTCGCTCTTCCTTCCCAATTGGTGACAGAAACAGACAGCCATGTACAAATTTCGGTTTACCCGCAGGAAACGGAATCGGCAAAGACACCGGTTCAAACCAAAACCGCTCCGCAAGGCCTGTCAAAAGGATACGGTGCGTTATCCCGGATGATCTCCCTGTTATCTGTCAAACCTCTTGATCAATTCATTGATTCCACAATGGAAAGGACATGCGCCATTCCGATACAATACCAGTCAAATTACCTCCGGCATCAGACCATTTCTCATTGCCAATCTGTATTTACGGTGTAAAAACAGTATATTCCGGAGGGATTTTTTATGAATATTAAAGAAAACGATCTGCCCGGCATCGGGAAAAAATTCGAAATCGAAACGAGAAATCATGAAAAAATGACGATCATCATTCATGATGACGGCAGGCGGGAAATTTACAGATTTGATGACCGCGACCCTGATGAGCTTCTGGCAAGCATTTCACTTGATGATGCGGAAGCAAGACAGATTGCCGCGATTATCGGCGGGATGGTGTACAAACCGCAGGCGCTTGAATCGATTGAAATGGCGTTCAGCGATCTGATTATCGAATGGTTTAAAGTTGAAAAAGGGGCAAAAGCGGCAGGGCGGACGCTCGGCGAACTGGATGTGCGCCAAAACTATGACGTGACGGTTATCGCCATCATTAAGCATGACCAGAAAAAGTTTTTAAACCCGGGCGCTGATTCGCTCCTTGAAGCAAACGATACACTCGTCCTCTCAGGTGAAAGAAAGCATCTGAAAAAACTGATCCAAGACTTCCTCTCCAGAGACGGAGTGTGATCTGTTTATGGATCATCTCGTATTTGAAGTCGGTACGGCGTTAGTTCTTGTGGCCATTGCGAGTGTCATCGCCAATAAAATTAAATTCTCGATCATCCCCTTCCTGATCATTTTAGGAATGCTTGTCGGGCCGCACGCGCCCCAAGCGGGCATCATTGACCTGACGTTTATCGAAAGCCGGGAAGTGATTGAGTTTTTCGGACGGATGGGCGTCCTGTTCCTCCTCTTTTACCTCGGCCTTGAATTCTCGGTCGGAAAATTAGTCAAATCCGGACGTTCAATCGCCGCCGGCGGAACGATTTATATTCTGATTAATTTCAGTTTAGGGCTGATCTACGGCTTTATCACGGGCTTTTCCTTTTTGGAAGTGCTTGTATTGGCGGGTGTCATCACGATATCATCAAGCGCCATTGTCGCAAAGGTGCTTGTCGACTTAAAGCGCACGGCCAATCCGGAAACGGAGCTGATTCTCGGCATCATTATGTTTGAGGATATCTTTCTGGCGGTTTACTTGTCCGTCGTTTCCGGGCTTGTTCTGGGAGACGCGACGTCTGTCGGGGGCGCGCTGATGTCAATCGTGATCGCTTTCGGATATATGCTGCTGTTTTTCATTGCCGCTCGGAAATTGCCGCCTCTGCTGAACAAGCTGCTTGATATCCGTTCAAACGAGGTATTTGTCATCGTCATTTTCGCCGCGCTCTTTTTCATTGCCGGCTTTTCCGAAACGATTCATGTCGCTGAAGCGATCGGCGCGCTCTTGCTCGGACTCGTATTTTCGGAGACGGCCCATTCTGACAGGATTGAGCATCTTGTCGTGCCGTTCCGTGACTTTTTTGGCGCCATGTTTTTCTTCAGCTTCGGCCTCAGCATTGATCCGTTTTCACTCGGAGATGCGGTATGGCTCGCCCTCGGCGCCGTTCTGCTGACGATTGCCGGAAACTTTATCGCCGGCATGATCGCCGGGCGCCGGGCGGGGCTTTCTCATAAAGCATCGTCCAATATCGGGCTGACCATTGTGTCCCGCGGCGAATTCTCCATTATCGTCGCAAATCTCGGCATCGCCGGCGGCCTGTCCGCTTCACTTAAACCTTTCGCCGCCTTATATGTTTTGATACTGGCCATCTTCGGCCCTTTGCTCACGAAAGAATCGAAGCGGATATATCTCCTGCTGAACAGCGTATTCAAATGGAAGACGCCTGAAAAGAAGCCGCAGAAATCATAAAAAAAAGCTGACCTCTTCATAAGAGGTCAGTTTTTTTGAGCGGGAAGAAATTGCTGAAAAGCCGTTTTTTTATTAATGGAGAAATGCTCTTTTCCCAGAATGGTATTGATGATTTTTTGGTTTCTGTAAACAGACAGCTTCAAATTCGTAGCGCCCGTTCCGTGAGCATGATCAAGATTCGTTAATGTGAAAAAGTGATGCCGCCTGTCGTCCTTAAAGACAAGACGGGAATCGGCCGTCACTTTAAACCGTTTCTCATCCTCCCATTCGATATCGGGGGCAATTGCCGTAAACCATTCCGGAATATGAGGTTTAAAGCCGGTCGCCAATATCACTTTTTCTGAATCGGCTGTAAAGGTTTCATCCATCTGCCATTGATGAAAGCTCAGTACGCAGCGCCCGTTTTGCTTTTCAATTTTTTCAAGCTCCGCCATCGGCTGAATATACACGTCAGGCGAACCTCCGCTGATCGATCTGTGATACAGGGCATCGTAAATGGCGGCAAGTGTGTCAGAATCAATGCCGTGGCGCAGTCCGTCCAGCTCAGGGAGTGTGTTCAGCCGTTCTTTAAAAGGCAGGCGGTTAAAATATTCCACATAATCAGGTGTAAACATTTCCTGCCCGAGCTTGGCGGTTTCCAATTCTCGAAATCCGGCGGAGCGTGTCACCCATTGCAGCCGGCTGCGGCGGTATTGTTCATCATGCAATAAGTCAGAAAAGATCTCCGCGGCGCTCTGTCCGGAGCCGACCACTGTAATTGATTCGGCGCCGGCGAGCTCGTCTTTCCGGAACAAATATTCCGTGCTGACCATCGTGTCCTGACGCGCTCCGTCATCAATCTCTGCGGGAATAAGCGGTTCAGACCCCGTCCCCATGACGAAATGCTTCGTCTGATAGACACTGATGCTTCCGTCCTCAATGTTCTTGACGCTGACTTCATAATGTCCGCCGGCATTTTTCACGCCGATTACCTCTGAGCCGAAACGGCATGATTTGATTTCTGAAGCCGCCCAGCTTAAATAGTCGTTAAATTCCCGTCTCGGAATATCAAATTCATTAAACGTATAAAACCGGTACAGCCGGTCATGTTCATGGAGAAAGTTTAAAAACGTGTAGCGGCTTTTCGGATCGGCGAGCGTGACCAGGTCTGCCAGAAACGCCACCTGTAAATCCGTTCCTTTAATTAATAGACCGGGATGCCACGCAAATTCTTTCTTTTTATCGAAAAAAAGAGCGTCTGTTCCGGGTATATCCTCTAACAATGCGGCAAGCCCTAAATTAAACGGCCCGATTCCCGCTCCTATGACATCATACATATTATGCACCTCTTGCGAATAACAGTCTGATGAACTTTTCCCTTTTTTACAGACGGTTAAACATAAAAAAAACGGCACGCTGATTCCGTGCCGTTTTTGATATTATAATGCAGATTTGACGAACATCTCATCTAAGTATTTGATTTTCTCTTCTGTATAATGCTCGAATCGGTCATTATATGATTTCGGGTCTTTCGGATTGGCGAAGTGCGTGATTTTTCCGGTTTCCGGATGAATGAATTTGCTTGCCGCGCCGCAGCCGATACCGATAATCGTCTGCGCTTCTTCCATAATCATAATGTTGTAGATGCTTTCCTGACCCGGGAAGGAGTAGCCGACATTTTCAAGGTTTCCGAGAATATTTTTCTGCCGGTACAAGTAGTAAGGCGTATAGCCGTGCTCTTTTGTCCAGCGGACGGCGTCATCCATCATGCGGGACACTTCCTGTCTGTCGGCAACTTTATACTTATGCTTGTTTCTCGTCATTTCTGACGCCCGTTTAAAAGAAAGCGTATGAACGGTCAAAGATTCAGGCATCAGCTTTTCCGTTTCTTCAAGACTGTGCCTGAACTCAGCCGTCCCTTCTCCCGGCAGACCGATGATCAGGTCCATGTTGATATTATTCATGCCGTGCTTGCGGGAAAGATGGTATTTTTCGATGGTTTCTTCAACTGTATGGTGTCTGCCGATGGCCTTAAGCGTTTCGTTTTCATAAGATTGCGGGTTGATGCTGATTCTGTCAATCTTATACTTATTTAAAACGGCAAGCTTGTCCTCCGTAATCGTGTCTGGACGGCCCGCTTCAACGGTAATCTCCCTGATATTTGCGACATCCGGGAAAGAGCGGACCATTTCTTCATATAAAAGATCCATTTCTTCAGCGGTAATGCTTGTCGGCGTGCCGCCGCCGAAATAAATGGTCGTCACTTTGATATCATGCCGCTTCAGCCATTCTCCGATTTTCTGCATTTCATAGTGAAGCCCCCATAAAAAGGAGCCGACTCTTCCCGCCTGTCCTTGAATGGCATAAGCCGGAAACGTGCAGTAGGCGCACTTCGTCGGGCAGAACGGGATGCCGATATATATGCTGACTTCATCTTTGACCCGGTACAGATCGGGAACCGCAGCGAGCTGGCGGTCGACAATCTCCTGCATCAGATTGATTTTTTCATCATGGATCAGATAATCTTTTTTCAGATCGGCATGCGCCTCTTCTTTTGTCAGGCCGCTCTGCAGCTTTTTATGAAGAAGTTTAGTAGGCCTGATGCCGGTTAAGATTCCCCATTTTTGTGTCATGCCCGTATGCGATTGAAGAAGATTTAAGTAGACATATGACAGCGTGTTTTTCACCTGTTTAAATACTTCTTTTTCGCTCCATCCGGCAAGAAGCGGTTTCGTGTGATGTTCCTTTTCGCCGGTTCCTTTGATTTCTCCGGATACCGACACGCTGTCTGCATCTTGAGAAATGGCAAGTGAGATGACGAGATCAGAGGGTTCCTCCGTTTCGCCGTACGCAAGAACACACTCTTCAAAAAATAAATTCGCGATGTTTTGCAGCGGACGATGCAGCCTGTCATCCGTTATGCCGTCTATTTTTATTTGCAATGTGATCACCTTATTTTTCAGATTCAAAACTTTCTTTAGTGTACAGAAAGAACAGGCTAAAATCAATCCGCGAAAAAGCCGCAGACCGGCCTTTCGCGTCTGCGGCTCTTGATTACGGCCGTTTCATATGGAACTTATCGAGAAAGCCTTTGCGGTGCTGCATGCGGAAATATTCCTTAATCATATAGGCGACTCCCTGTTCATCATTTGACCTTGTCACCCAGTCCGCTTTTCTTTTTAATTCATTTGAAGCATTCCCCATCGCGACGCCAAGACCGGCCAGCTCGATCATCGGCAGATCATCTTCCTGATGGCCGATAGCCACAACCTCTTCCATTGAAAGCCCGAGTTCAGCGGCGACCATCGAAAGTCCGCTTTCTTTTGAAACCCCTTTAGGCACGATGTTCAGTTTTTCTCCGTTGACGCGGATCACATCGACGGCCGGGAATGCTTTCATTATCGTATCCGTTATATCAGCCTGCAGGCCATCTTCGGCATGCACTTCAATGACGGGCGCTGAAACCGGCTCATCAAGGAGCAGGTCACTTAATGATTCGACAAACTGCACCGGATAAAAAATCGGGTCAGACGGATGAATCATTGTTTTCCCGACCAGATTGGAGTTCACTTTCTTCTTGTTTCCGATCGAATATTTTTCGTGAAGAAGCCGGATATTGCATGGATAGCTTTCCAGCACCTGAACGATATTAAACGTGTGATCTTCTGATATTTTCTTTTCAAAAAACGGCTCATCTATTTTTTCAGAAATGTATGCGCCGCTGTGGGTAATCAATTTTGCATTCAGCTTTAATATTTTCGCCACTTTTTGAGCGGAGCGAAAATGGCGGTTTGTGACCAGTGTGACGTAAATTCCTTTTTTCTTGACGTATTCGATGGCATCCTTTGTCGTCTGATGAAGTTTGCCGTTGGAGCGAAGAAGCGCTCCGTCTATATTTAACGCCAGCATTTGTTTTGACACAGAGAAGTCCCCCTCCTTGATGACTGTACTTGTCATTAGGATATGACCCTGTCTCTTTGTTTAGAACAACCTTTTCTCCGCAGCAAAAAAGCCTGCCTCAAGCAGACTTTGAACTGTCGTTTTGTTGGGATACGATCGATTTGCTGCCTTCTCCCCAATGTGTATTTCTATTTACGAAATATATCAGGAACCCCTTATTTGACCGTTGATGCGCTCGTTTCACTTACTCTCTGTTGCTACCCCTTAACATACCAGGCAGTATAGGCGACCGTATCCTTAGATCATCTGTAAGTGTAGGCGCTTTCAGAGTTATTATCTCAATTATATTGTTAAAAAACAAGGGTTTTTTTAACTAAAAAAATCAGAGGAAATATCTATGCTGAATGTATGATAAAGTTGAAAGGGAACATACATTCTCATATAATAAAAGAAAAAAAGCGGTGACTGTCATGTCTCTATTAAAAGATATTTATAACGAAGAATTTGCAGAAGCACTTCTGAACAGAATCAAATCGGCGTATCCGGCTTTTGAGCGGGACAAGTGCCGGGCGCTGATGTTTCAGGAAGATTGGCCCGGACTGACGTTAAAACAGCGGATGCGCCGGATCACAGACTTTTTATATGAAACACTGCCGAAGGATTACATACGGGCGCTTGACGTCTTATATGGGACAGCTCCCCGCTTCTCAGGGCTCGCCGGGATTATTTTTCCCGATTATGTCCAACAGTACGGAACGGATCACTGGGACGAATCTATGAAGGCGCTTCAGTATTTCACTCGTTTTTCCACTTCCGAATTTGCGGTCCGCCCGTATATCAGGCTTGACCGGGAGCGGATGTTCAAAGAGTTCCTTTCCTGGACGGAGCATCCGGACGAACATGTCAGAAGGCTTGCCAGCGAAGGCTCAAGACCGCGCCTGCCATGGGGAATCTCCATTCCGGCTCTTCTTGACGATCCTTCCCCGATTCTCCCTGTTCTGGACCGCTTGATGCAGGATGACTCGTTATATGTCAGAAAAAGCGTGGCGAATAACCTGAATGACATCTCCAAAACACATCCGGATCTTCTGCTACAGATCGCAGCCGAGCGGTTCGGAAGCTGTCCGCACACGAACTGGATTTTGAAGCACGCCTGCAGGACACTGTTAAAAAGAGGAGACAAACAGGCGCTTGCGGTTTTCGGGTTTGAAGACGCCTCCCGGATTTCATTGGAACGTTTTACACTGAATTCGGAAACGGCCGCCATCGGAACAAGCATACATTTTTCTTTTCAGATCCGCTCATCCGCCCGGCAAAAAGTCAGGGTTGAATACGCGATTGATTTTGTAAAGAAAAGGGGGCACCGCAGCCGCAAGGTGTTTAAGATGTCGGAGTCCGCCATGGATAACGGGGACGTAAAAACCTTCAGCAAACATCATTCCCTTAAAGATTTAACCACCCGCAAGCATTATCGGGGAATTCACACTCTGTCTATCATCATTAACGGAACGGTAAAAGGTTCGCTTGATTTTTCTGTTGAATAAAAAAACCCCTCCATTTCATAGATGGAGGGGTTTGGAGCTTATTCCGGGCTGCCGTAAAGCTCTTCAAGAGGTTTCATAATGATTTTGTTTAACTCGCCGATCAGCATGCTCATGCGCTGTTCCGCTTCCATCAGCTGAGAAATCAATTCATGCTGCTGTACGAGAGCAACCGTTTTTTGTGCCTGCTCTACCTCTTCCTGAGTGATTTCTTCACCTGACATCTGTTTCTGCTGAAGCTGCAGCTGTACATTGCGGAAGTTATCAAACATGCGTTTTGCCGATTCATCTGCGTTTACTTGATCATAAAGCCCTCTCAGACGGCTGTATTCATCACTGTTTCGCAAAGCTTTTTCAAGATCATATGCTGCATCATAAAAATGAACTGCCATAGTAACCGCTCCTTTCTTCCTTTCGGACATACCACTCCACTATAACAGACTGCGGAGCGACTTTCATCATCGGCGTATGTTTTCCTTAGAAAAGAATGACAAACAAAGCCTGAATTGCTCCGATTATCCCGCCGAGCAAACCGCCTAAATACGTTATCATCTTAAATTCTCTCTTGGAAATCGACAGCACCATTTCCTCCAGCCGTTCAACGGGAAACTGATCAACCTGCTCTTTGACCACTTCCTCAAGACGCAGCCGTTTCAGTACATCCTCCAAATGAGCGGCAATACTGCCGAGTGCCGCATCAAGCAGCTTCGGCGCGTACGTTCCCGTAATCTCCCCTTCATAACGGGAGATGATGTCACCGAGCCGGCATTCGAAAAAGGGCGCGGTTTGAAGTGCGGCCAAAACCCGCTTTTTCATGCTGAACAGCAGATCTTTCGCATTCCACTTTTCATCGGCCTCATAAAGTGTATAAGATTTGAGCTTGCCCCATTCTTGAGAAAGCAGATCAGCCAGAAGCTTTTTCGTTTCCTCATTGCGCAAAAACTTTAACAGCTCAGGCAGCACACGGTCTGCCAAGCTTGAATTGCCGAGGAACATCTGCACCATGCTGCCGAGCATCCCCCGGGAATTCAAAAAGTCGTCAATCATATTTCCGAGCCTGTCTTTCCCTTCTTCGCTCTCAAAATAATCAATGCTCCGCTTCAGGATATAATCTGCGGCCATCGGGACTTTTTCATCCAGCTTTTCCTGAAGCTCATCAGGAAGCCAGTCTTTTATGGCGCGGTGCTCATATTTCCGGTACAGTTCCGAAAGCTTTTCATCGGTAAAACGGTCAATCCAGGCATCCGTTTTTTCCTGCGGATTCCGGATGCCCGCGGCGGCCAAAGCTTCGTGCACCGTCATCTCGGAAGCGGCCATTTTTTGCGTGAATTGTTCGGCGAAAAGAAGCGCCTGGTTTTTAACGGTATCTGATAAAAGCCGTTTTTTTATTCCTTCCGGGGTTAAAAGGTGGTTCGTCACCATGAGCCCCATTTGTTTTGCCAATTCATCCCGCCTTTTCGGGATCAGCCCCGGCGTAAACGGAACCCGTTTTCCGAACAGGTAATACGGCCGGTACGGACGAAATAACATCTGAATGGCAAGATGATTCGTCACCGCGCCGATCGCGGCTCCGATCACAATCATAAATAGAAACGTTCCTGCTATGCCCATTCCTTTTCTTCTGCCTCCATCTAATGTTCTATTTTCTTGATGATATATCTATTCGTATTATAGAGGCTGGCGTGCATGCGGGCAAATGAAGAACCTGAATTGTTGTTTGTGAGGAATAAGGCAAGATGCTGTTTCGTACTCTTTACAGTAGATCATCTTTTATGATGCGCCTTAGCATATTTATTGGATGGAAGGGCCGTTCCATCAGCGGCTTTTTGAATAAAGGGGGAGTAATAATATGACAACACTCGGTTTTATGTCTGTATCCCGCCGGCACGAAGAAGATTACGCCGGGGAATTGGCTGAAAGAGCGCCTCAATATAATGTGCGCTTAGCCCGCTTTACACCGTTTGATATATTTCCGGATTCTTTGCGCGTAAAAGCGCTCGTCTATCACCCGCAAAGCGGAAAGTGGAACGAAACGGAAATCGATATTCCCGAATATATTTACGACCGCTGTTTTTACGGAAAATCCGCTGAAGCGCAAAAAGCCAAACCGATCGTCGAATGGCTGAAAAAATATCGGAAAACGGAATTTATCGGCCGGGGGCTTCCTGATAAATGGACGGTCACGGATGCGCTCCAAAAACATCATCTGATCAGTCCCTATATTCCTGAAACCGCCGAAGTCAGCCGCTATGAACAGGTGCAATCATACTTAGCCAAGGAAAAAGCATGTATACTTAAGCCCGCTTTCGGTGCGGGAGGCAGAGGCATCATCCTGCTTGAAACAGGCAAAAAATCAATTACGGCCACTTACTATATCGGAAAAAACAAACAAACAAAATCATTTTCCAATCACGTGTCTTTTAAGTCCTGGTGCAAAAAAGTGCTGCAGCACCGCTATTTGCTTCAATCCTACTTAAATATCCAGGATAAAGAGCGGCATCCGTGCGACATCCGTATTTTCATGCGTAAAACTGAGTCAGGCGTTTGGGAAACGGTCGGAAAAGCGGTCAGAAGGGGTTATCAGAACGGTCTTTTATCTCATTTCCCCGGAGGATCTGAACCGATTAAGTTTGACACATGGTTTGAGGAAATTCCGAGAAAGCAGCAGGCCGTTTTATTGGATGATGTCTTTTCGATCACCCAATCCGTCCCTTATTTCCTTGACGAACGGTTCGGGCCGCTGTTTGAGCTGGGGCTCGATATTTGTTATGCCAAAGACGGACGCATCTGGCTTTTGGATGTCAACTCAAAGCCGGGACGGAAAGCTATTTTAAGCGTGGCTCCGGAGGCGAAAGAGGATTTGTATACGAGTCCGCTGAGACGCTTCCGCGAACTTCAGTCACAGGAAAGCCGGAAAGGAGTATTACCGCGTGAATCATAAAGGGATGATTGTCGGCATCGATAAAAAAAGCAAAAATACGCTGTTTCTCCCCTCCTCCATGAAACGGGAAGGGCTTTTATCCGCTGCCTTCGGGACCAAGGTTGTCAAATGCCGTGTAGCCTTTTCTCAATCACTTGAAAAAAGCGCGCTCCTTTCTGAAGATTTGTTTGAGGAGCTGTTGATACCGCATAAAAGCCGGGCTGATTTTCTCATACACGGCCAGACGGTGCACATCGGACCGCTGATCGGCGTTTTCACAGCCGGGTTCACATCATCGCCGACCCGCCCGTTAAGAGACCGCACAGACTTCTTTTCCAAGATGCTCTCTCTTCATGAACAGGCGAACGGATATTGTTTCGTTTTCGGGGCCCATCAGATCAACTGGGAAGAAGGCACCGTCCAAGCGCTGATTTATAAAGAAAACAGCTGGAAACGGACGGCCGTCCCGCTTCCGAATGTCGTATATGACAGACTCCCGAGCCGAAAAACGGAAGAAGTTCCGCTTTTACAGCAGACAAAACAAAGGCTGATGAATGTCTATCAGATTCCGTGGTTTAATCCGCAATTCTTTAATAAATGGGACATTCATAAGCTTCTGGAAAAAAACAGTCTCACCGCTTCACTTCTGCCAAAATCTGTCCTGCACCCGAATGCAGAAGCGTTAGAAACGTTATGCAGCACGTTTGACACCGTCTATATCAAACCTGCAGACGGCGCACTCGGAACGGGGATTTACAAGGTGGAAAAAACAGATGCCGGCTTATCTGTCAAACACACGAATGAGGAAAAAACGGTGGTGACGGCAGAGTATTCAGATGCGGCATCCTTCATGACATCATTTAAAGAAAACAATGACCCGTCCGCATTTTTAATTCAGCAAGGCATTGACCTGATTCGGCTGGATGGGCGCCCCGTCGATTTCAGGGTGCACACGAATAAAAACGCCGAGGGGAAGTGGACAGTGACGGCCATTGCGGCAAAAATTTCCGGTGAAAACAGCATCACGACGCATCTGGCAACCGGCGGAGAAGTCAGGACGTTAGCTGAATTATACGGCGATCCGCGCGAGAGAGTCGGCATGATGCGGAAACTTTCAAAAGCCGCCTTGGCGGTCAGCCGCGTGTTAAATGAGCACATTGAAGGTTTTATCGGCGAAATCGGTTTTGACCTCGGCGTCGATCATTCAGGGAAAGTTTGGATGTTTGAAGCCAATTCCCGCCCCGGGCGCAGCATTTTTTCCCATCCGAAGCTGAGATCGGTCGATTACCTGACAAAACGGAGAAATTTTGAATACGCGTCTTATTTATCAGAACGGTCCATCACCGCCCCGGAAAAACTTTGGCGGTGAGGCTGTCTTTTTTTTGGTTTACCCGGGACAGGCAATGAACGATGAGCTACAATGAACAAGATCAACATTTCCCATAAGGAGCGTGAACGTCATGATTTCGCACTTCAGCTGGAAACCGTTATTCAAAAAAGAGAAACTGCCCGGATGGCGGATTTCATTTTACTGGCAGGGTACGCATTACGAAGGGATTTACCATAAGTCCGGAGACATTGAATGGGGACACACACATCCGGGAAAAGAAGAGCCGGCTCTCGTAAAAGAGCTGCATGAATTAATGCTTTATCACATATATGACTGAAAGCTAAAAGCTCAGCCGCACCAGGCTGGGCTTTTCTTTTTCCTTCCGCTATTTACCACACCCTTTTCCGAATGAGATGCCGTTTGATTCACCATAATACGTAGTACAAAGCGGCAAACAGCATTGGGTGAAGCCGAGCTGGCAATGGTTTTCATTCCGAAAATCATAGGCTGGTGCAATTCCAGCAAACCCAACCATACTACTTTATAAAGGAGATCATACAAATGGCAAACAACAACTCTTCAAACCAACTCGTAGTACCCGGCGCTGCTCAAGCAATCGACCAAATGAAATACGAAATTGCTTCTGAGTTCGGCGTAAACCTTGGCGGAGAAACAACTTCTCGTGCAAACGGTTCTGTCGGAGGAGAAATCACGAAACGTTTAGTATCTTTCGCACAGCAGAACATGGGCGGCCAAGGCGTACAATAACTCAATAAATGGCTTACAGAAGGCGCGGGATACCGCGTCTTCTTTTTATGCCGTCACCCTTTTTTCCTATTCCACATACCCTAGGAAAAAAGGAGGGAAAACATGTCATTCATTGCCTCAGTCAATTGGGAGCTGATTCAGTTCGTAAGTGTCTCTTTGGTCAATGAATATGTTGCCCACCATTTCCCGTTTATTCACAGGTATTCTTTTCCCCGCTGCTTTGAATGATATAATGAGCGGCGAGGAGGTTTTTTACATGAACATCGCTTTATTCGGAGCAACGGGAAGAGTCGGACAGGCTTTTATAAAAGAAGCGCAGAAACATGGACACATGGAGATATTCGCTCTTGTCAGATCAGCCGGAACAGTCCTTCCCATTCCTGATAAACATATCATAACAGGGAATGCGAGGCGGCGGGAAGATGTAAGCCGATTGATTTCCAAAGCGGACACAGTCGTGAGCTGTCTCGGCACGGACGGTGACGATACCCTTTCAGCCGCTATGACCCATATCATAGACGGTATGAAACGGCATCATGTTCAGCGTCTGATTACGATCGGCACCGCGGGTATCCTTCAATCACGGCTTATGCCTGATCAATACCGTTTTGAATCGGCAGAATCAAAACGAAAATCAACAAGAGCCGCAAAAGAACACGCCCGCGTATACGAGATGCTGCTGGCAGAGGATCTTGACTGGACGATCATCTGCCCCACCTACCTTCCTGACGGAGATGCTGCCGGAGTTTACCGGTTCGAACAGGATCGCCTTCCTGAAGACGGCGCTGAAATCACCGTCGGAGACACGGCGCATTTTCTGTACCGTGAGCTGATCAGCCCGCAGTTTGTCAGAAAACGGGTGGGACTGGCTTACTGAATGAAAAAAAGGGCGAATCTTTAGATTCACCCTTTCCGATTACACCGCGGACTTCGCCGTTCCTTTCTGCAATTCATACATTTGATGGTACTGCCCCTTTTGCGCCATTAATTCGTCATGGCTTCCCTTTTCAATGATGCGGCCCTTTTCCAGCACGAGAATCTGGTCTGCGTGTCTGATCGTGGAAAGCCGATGGGCGATAATAAATGTCGTGCGCCCTTCTTGAACGACTTGCAGCGCTTTTTGAATGACTGCTTCTGTTTCGGTGTCAATGTGCGCCGTCGCCTCATCCAAAATTAAAATGGCCGGATCAAACACAAGCGCTCTTGCAAAAGAAATCAGCTGACGCTGGCCTGAGGACAGTGTGCCGCCTTTTTCAGTGACGGGCTCTCTGATGCCCTTCGGCAGGGATTGCAGAAGACTTGCGGCGCCGACTTGGCGAAGCGCTTCTTCCGCCTGCTCCAAAGAAATACGCTGATCATCGAGTGTCACATTGGAGCCGATCGTGCCCGAGAAAAGATACGGGTCTTGCAACACAATGCCCATATGCGACCTCAGCTCCTGCCTTGACATGCCGTATATGCTCTGACCATCCAGCAGAATATCCCCTTTTTGAGCATCATAAAAACGGAACAGAAGATTCAGGATGGAGCTTTTGCCGGACCCCGTATGGCCGACGAGGGCGACCGTCTCCCCTTTTTCAGCTGTAAAGCTGATGTGTTTCAGCACCTCTTCCCCCTTTCGATATCCAAAAGAAACATCGCGGAATTCCACAGTTCCTTCCGCCTTTCTGTCTGCGGGAGCGCCTTCTTCTTCCGTTTCCTCCTCCTGTAAAAGCTCGAATACTCTGGCGGCAGAGACACGGGCCAATTCAAGCTTCGAAAATTGGTTGACAATTCCCGTAACCGGCTGGAACAAACGGTTTAAATAATCAACAAATGCATATAAAACGCCGATCGAAACAATTCCGGCCGCACTCAGACTCGCGCCTCCGAAATACCATATCAGCCCGACAAACGCCAGATTGCGCAACACATTGACAAGACTGTGGGACATGAGGGAATTTAAGGACAGCATTTTGTTTTTGTAGCGGAAATGAGCTTCATTCAATTCTTCAAATTCCTTCATCGTTTCCTTCTCTCGGCGAAACGCCTGAATAATCGGCATTCCTTGAATGGATTCGTTCATTTTCGCATTGATGTCACTGTTAATGGAACGGATTTTTTGGTTGAAGACGGATGCGTATTTGCGGTACACAACCGACCAGATCATTAAAATCGGGATAATCAGAAGGCAAACGGCGGCCAGCCTGACATCAAGCATAAACAGCGCCGTAAAAATGCCGAGCATATAAACGCCGCTTGTGATAAATGTCGACAGCACCGTTACATATAAATCCCTGACCGCTTCTGTGTCATTCGTAATGCGGGCCACGACTTTTCCGGCAGGCAGATTATCAAAGTAGCGGATCGGCATTTTCTGAATGTGTGAAAATACATCCTGCCTCATGCGCTGTATGATCCGGTTCGCTCCCATCTGCAGCAGATAATGCTGGCCGTAATGAAAACACACGGAAAACATGAGCAGCCCCGCGTAAATGGCGGTCAGCGTCAGCAATCCTTTTATTTCGGGACGGTAAAATTGAAAAATCTCCTGTCTTGATAACGTAATGGCGGAATATGACCTGCTTTCTTTACCGTTTGATATTGTCAGCCGGCCGTCAGACACAGAACGGTTTCCGTCAAAACTGACGGGACGGTCAACAAAATAGTAGCCCGGACCGACTTGATAAATGTGCGCCTCTCCGGTTTTGTCCGCCCCCGGTTTGAGCCGGTCCTCCCTGACATAATCATGCCCCCGGAACCTGACGGCGCCCGGATCGTCCGCAGAGGCTTTAACCCATGTTTTTTCAATGCCGAGAATGTGGTCGTCAATCATTTTTTTTCCGATAAACGGGCCTGTCAGCTCAGTGCCGACCGCAATAATGAGCAGGACGACCGCCCATATCAGCAGCTTCTTATATTGAAGCGCGTAATTCCATAATCTTCTCCCGGTCTTCATGCGCCCGTCCCCCCTTCTTCAAGAGAGGACAGCTGCTGCCTCTCATATTGTTTTCGATACCAGCCGTTCTGCGCCAATAGCTCCCGGTGCGTGCCTCTTTCAGATACCCGGCCTTCATCCATGACGAGAATGAGATCTGCGTGTTCAACTGCCGAGAGCCGGTGGGTGGTGATAATCGTTGTTTTATGCCGCCGTTTTTTACGAATGCTGTCAATAATGGCGGCTTCCGTTTTCGCGTCTACGGCAGAAAGCGAATCATCTAATATGAGAATGTCCGGATCGGTCAAAAGCGCTCTCGCAATTGAGATGCGCTGCTTTTGTCCGCCCGAGAGCGCTACGCCCTTCTCGCCGACAAGCGTCTCAAGCCCGTCGGAAAGCATACCGATATCGTTTTCAAAATGCGCATCTTTCAGCGCGCTGCCGATTTCCTCTTCGTTTGCATCCTGCCGGCCGTAAAGCAGATTCTCCTTTACAGTCTTTGAAAATAAAATATGATCCTGCGGCACATAGCCGATCCACCCGCGGAGCTCCTCAAGCGGAATCTCATGAATCGGAACGCCTGTAAACATGATTGCTCCCGCACCGGGCGGATATTCACGCAACAGCTGCTTAATGATCGTCGTCTTTCCGCTTCCCGTCTTCCCGACGATGCCGAGTGTCTGCCCTTTCTCAACGGAAAATGACACATCGGAAACCGCCGGTCCAGCTCCGATCGGATATGTGAAAGTCACATGTTCAAAAGCAAGACGCCCGGGCTCCTTGATGCCGGCGGGGTGCTTGGGTCCTGTCACGTCAGGCTCATAGGAAAGCGTCTCATTGACACGATCCAAGGAGGCATTTCCGCGCTGCATGATATTGATTAATTCTCCGATCGCAAACATCGGCCAGATCATCATTCCGAGGTACACGTTAAACGATACCAGCTCTCCCAGCGTCAGCCGGTTTTGAAAAACGAGATAAGCGCCGTAGCCGAGACCGATAAGATAGCTGAGGCCGACGAGAAGCTTCACAGTCGGTTCAAAAAGTGAATCGATAAACGCCACCTTCATATTTTTCTCATATACATCCGCCGTCATATCACCGAACCGGCTGACATCATTTTTTTCCTGCACGAATGCCCGGATGACCCGGACGCCGGATACCGACTCCAGCACCTTGTCATTTAATGATCCGAAAGCATCCTGCGCTTCCGTAAACCGCTCATGGATCTTTTTTCCGTACAGGCTGACCGCAGCCGCCATTATCGGCAGCGGAATAATCGCGGCAAATGTCAGCTTCCAGCTGATGAGAAGCCCCATTGTCAAAAATATCGTCAGCATATACATCGTCGAATCAACGAGCGTTAAGACCCCGAAGCCCGTCGTCATACTGACGGCCTGCAAGTCATTTGTCCCCCGCGCCATTAAATCGCCCGTTCTGTATTTCTCGTAAAACGGCGGTGACATTTGAAGAAGCCTTCCCATCAGCTTTGAACGGAGAATCTTCTCCATGACATTCGCCCCGCCGAAAAGCTGATACATCCAAAAATAAGACAGTAAATAGACGGCTGCCGTTAATGCGAGAAAAACACATATGTAAAACAGCATCCCGCTTTTTGTAAACACGCCCGCCTTCATATCGTCTATCGCGTTACCGAGAAGTTTAGGCGGAAACATTTCAATGACATTCACAATCAATAACAGAACAATCGCTGTCGTATAGCGCAGCCAATAGGCTTTAAAAAACCACGCGAGCTTTTTTAATACAGTAAACAAATACCGTCATCCCCTTTCATCAATCAGCCGCCCTCAAGCTTTTCCGGATTGTTTTTCATTGTTTTCGCTAATACCGCCACATGCATCACACCTGTCTTTCTTTCATTTTTTTGTATAAAAAAAGACATGAAGCCTCAGCTCCATGCCTCTTATTATAAATAAGGTACAGACCCGCCGTTTATGCGCGACTGCCCCGTTTTTAAGCAAATGTTCAGAAAACGGAAGCTGTATGGAAGTCACGCCGGTATTCAGCTGAAGATGAGTTGACAAGCTTTAGTTTTGACATGATCCATACCTCCTTTTTCCCTATATTGTTCCTTCATCATATAAACAAATCCTTTTTTTGTCAATGCAGGTTTTACATTTCGGCCATACGGGTATTGTAAAACAAACCTTTTTTACTGAAAGGATGAGGCCGATGTTTCACGCGGACCGGTTGATAGCAGCTTTTGACGGAAGTGATGATAGTAAAAAAGCGCTCCAAAAAGCCATAGACCTTTCAAAAACGTTTCACGCGGATTTAACGGTCGTACATTCCTACAATGCAAAAGATACCCGGACGATTGTTGATCCCCCGAGGCCGGGAGCCGGGGCAACGTATATCGGCGGCGGGATTGCAAGCGTTCCTGACCCGCTCCAGGCGGAAAGAATCTCCCCTGATCCGATGATTTATGAAGACCGTACGGAAGAAATCGTTGCGGAAGCGAGAATGCTGATGAATGACAGCCAGATTGACGGGGATATCGACATTTTAGAAGGTGATCCCGCTGATGCTATTATCGAGCATGCCGACCGTATATCGGCGGATTTGATCGTCATGGGGAGCCGGGACCAGAACAGGCTG
Source organism: Bacillus sp. A1 (assembly GCF_042296235.1). NCBI lineage: Bacteria > Bacillati > Bacillota > Bacilli > Caryophanales > Bacillaceae > Bacillus > Bacillus sp. A1. Next base: position 988,433 of record NZ_CP141181.1, on the reverse strand, counting down.
AAAAAACTTTTATTCGGAAGCGTCAGTGAAAAACTGTCATCGAAATCCGATATTCCCGTGCTGATCGTAAAATAATTCTTTCTGTAAAGCAGCTTAGTCAAAAGCTGCTTTTTTTACAGCTCCCGGCTGTTTCTTCTTTTTTTCGGCATCACAAAAAAACTCGCCATGATCAAAAAATCGATGCACAATACGACAGACCAGCCCTTTAACAGTACGCTGAGCGCTTCGGTGCGGGAAGCGTCCTGAATGAGAAATACCGTTCCGGCTAAAAGAACGCCGCCGATGACAAACGCTAATACATGTCTCCCCCACCCTTTTGCATAATGTTTGGCATAATCCAGCCCGTACCGCTTGACCGGTTTTGCCCCTTCCTTGACCACATAATAGCGGAACCGCTCATCCGCCCATTGAATCATGCTTTTCCCGAAGGCGACAGACACTCCGATATAAATGGCCGCCACCGCATGCGCCATAGTCGCCGCCGCCCCTCTGTATAAATCAGCTGCGGCCGCCAGAAACAGTACGGCATCCAATAAAGGAATGAGAGCGAAAAAAAACATTCCGAGCTTTTGCCGCCTGAATATATAGCGCGCCGCCAATCCGAAGATGACAGCCGCCCAAAACGCAGCCTCACAAATGACAATCAACCAAGCAATCGCGTTCAATCCGGTTCCCCCTTATCGTTTTCTAAAATGCATTGTATCACTGCTTTTTATTTAATACAACTGTATTACAAAATTGCAAGAAAAAATATTTCCTGTTACACTGGAACCATGCCTAAAATAATCGATCATGAAAAAAGAAGAAAACAAATAGCCGAAGCCACTTGGCGGACGATTTTGGAGCGGGGAATGGAAGGAGCGACAGTGAGAAACATCGCCCAGGAAGCGGGTCTTTCTTTAGGCGCGCTGAGGCACTATTTCACCACCCAGGATGAGCTTTTAGGGTATGCGATGACACTCGTAAAAGAAAAAGCGGCCGCCAGAATTAACGAAGTTGCCATGAAAGATCTGCCGCCGAAAGAAAAAGCGGTGCGTCTGATGCTTGAAATCATCCCGACAGATGAAGAAACGATGGCTGAAATGGAGGTATGGTTCGCTTTCACAGCTTATGCCAGACATAAGGGAGAAGAGTTTCAACCCCAGCAGGACGGGATCTTGGCATATATCCGCGGCCTGATTGACTGGCTGGATGAAAATAAGCTTCTGAAACCGAATCTTGATAAAGAGATCGAAGCGGAGAAAATGTACGCCATCGCCGACGGATTGGCGCTGCATGCCATGCTTGAACCTGAGCGTCTTTCAAAAGAGAAGATCTCCCGTGTGCTCGTGCAGCATATCGAATCTCTTTTATCTGACTGAAGCAAAAAGGCCGGATGTGTTCCGGCCTTTTTTTCAGCTTATGACTGAACGCCGAGCTCCTGCTGAATGTGCGACTGAAAAGCCTCCTGAATCGTTTTGGCTACAGGTCCCGGCGCGCCGCTTCCGACCGGTTTTCCGTCAAGGGTTACGATCGGGATTAATTCAGCCGTCGTTGACGAGATGAAAATTTCATCCGCATCCCTGAGTTCGTCTTCGGTAAGGGCCTTCTCCCGCACCTCAATCCCGTTTTCTTTCATCAGCTCTAACAGTTTCATCCGCGTAATGCCGTTTAAAATCAGCTCATTTGCAGGATGCGTCCGGACAGTGCCGTTTATGACGGCGTATACATTGGAAGAGGTTCCTTCCGTGACCGCTCCGTCCCTTATCAGCACCGCTTCATAAGCGCCTGCTTCATAGGCTTTTTGTTTAATCATCACATTATACAGTAAATTCAGACTCTTAATGTCACACCTCAGCCAGCGTTTGTCTTCCGCCGTTATGGCCTGCGCTCCGGCTTTTTGTTCATTTTCCGGTTTTTTCACTGAAAAGGTGTATGCCGTCGTCTGCGGTTCCAATCCTTCGTCATACTGGTGCTTCCGCGGCGCCTTCCCTCTCGTCGTCTGTATATAGACCCCGCCGTCAATGAGTTTGTTTTCCTGTACGAGCTTTTGCAGATCCCATTCTATGTCCTCTGCGGAGAACGGCAGGGTGATGCCGATTTCTGCGGCGCTTCTGAAAAGACGGACGATATGCTCACGCAGACCGAATAAGGCGCCGTTATACACTCTGATGACCTCATACACACCGTCACCGAATTGATATCCGCGGTCCTCAATATCAACTGCCGCTTCTTCACGATCAATCAACTGGCCGTTTACTAATGTCTTCATGTAAACCCTCCTCATCGTTATCTGCCGTGATGTACATTCTCAGCTGTTATTGTCAACTATTCTATCATACTGAACGAGCCGGCTGCGGAGTTTATTTTTTTCTTAAAATCTTATTATTCGACATCTTTTCTATGTCTTTTCCAGTTTTGTTCCTGTATACTTGATTCGACATACATATGCTGTTAACTTATGGCACTTCGCAAGCCTCCGCTGTTATCGGCATTATGCAGAAACTTATGCTACTGGAGAGATTGTTATGCGCAACACAAAAGAAGGTGCTTCCCCTTCTCTGTTTTCATTGGCTTTTAAACTTACGAGTTTAGCAGTTTTGTGCGGACTGCTTCTGGTAATCGTCATAATGGGATATTCCGCTTCCGCCGCAAAAAACAAACAGGTCACCGTGACCGCAAACGGGCAGCTTCGGGATGAAGCAGAAAGCCTGCGGCTGAAAAATGATTCTCCCGACGTCTTAATAAAACATTTGCAGAAAGAGCGTGACCCAGGGAAAAAAACGGTATATTTAACCTTCGACGACGGGCCGTCTCCATATACTGAACAGCTGTTGAATGTATTGAAGGCAAATGGCGCAAAGGCCACTTTTTTTATGCTTGAACCGCGGATGAAAGCCTATAAGCATTCCGTGCAAAGAGCGAAGCAGGAAGGAATCGCGCTCGGCCTGCACGGCGTGACGCACGATAATCACCTGTTTTATCAAACACCGACATCACCGCTGAACGAAATGCAGCAGGGACGCGATACGCTCGAGGCAATCACCGGAGTAAAAACGGATCTTGTCCGCACGCCTTACGGCAGTAAACCGTCATTGACGGCTGCCCAGATTAAGAATCTCGAAAAAGGCGGATTCGTGTACTGGGACTGGACGATAGACAGTGAAGACTGGAAGTACAAAAACGCACGGTACGTGCCGGAAGTATTGAATCAGCTCGCATATTTGGAAAGCGTTCATACGAGCAGGCCGCATGTCATTTTAATGCACGATCTGCCTGCGACGGTGCACGCTTTGCCTAGCCTGATCCAAAAACTGAAAGCCCAAGGCTACTCCTTTGATGTTCTGACGGATCAAATGATTCCCGTCCATGAATAAGAAAAGCCGGATCTGTATATGATCCGGCTTTTTTATGTCGCGGCGCTGATCCGTTTTGCAAATTCACCGATCTTCTCATGGATGACAAGATCAAATAAATGGTCGCAATATGTCGGCTCAAGGTTAATGATCACCTGCTTCAAACCGGGAATGCGGCCCGCATCCTCAGGGACAAACCTTGCCGGCGCCACTTCAAGCGAAGTGCCGATCACAAGAAGAAGATTAGCTTTATCAAGCTTTTCATAAAGGGTTTCAAAATGCTGAACGAGATCGCCGAACAGCACGACATCCGTTTTTAATACGGTGCCGCATACCGCATGATCACCGATTTCCGCCGTACATTCCGGCACTTCGTCCTTCAGCAGATGAGAAAGCCCGTAGCGCGCTCCGCAGCGGGGGCATGCGGCGGTCTGAATTGAACCGTGAAGCTCATAGACACTGCTGCTTCCCGCTTTCTTATGCAGCCCGTCAATATTCTGCGTGAAAATGTCTACCTGCTTTCCCCGCTTTTCAAGATCCGCCAAATACGTATGGCCGGCATTCGGCTCATAGCTTCCGCTCATTTTCATCTGAAAGAGCTGTTTGAATTTAGGCCAGAATTCACGCGGACGGCGTTCAAAGTATTCCCTGCTCATCGCTTCCATTCTGGAGGTGTCTTCGGTCCATATACCGCCCGCCGAACGAAAATCAGGAATGCCGGATTCCGTGCTCATTCCCGCTCCCGTCAGCACCACGATACGTTCCGCCTGATTGATCAATGTCATAAACGCTTCCACTCTTCCACCGCCTTTTCTTTTTATCATATCATGAAAAAAGAACGGCGCCTGTTATGCCCGTTCTTTTTCTCCGGAATGATCCTTCACATGAACCGGATCATCGTGGCTCTTCTGTTTTACGAATACATTCTGGCCCGGATAGGCGAACTCCACGCCTTCCTCAGCAAAAATATCAATAATCCGGCGGTTGATATCCTGCCGCACGTCCAAGCTTTCCGCCCAGACGATGGTCTTTGTGTAAAAGTTGAAAAACAGATTATAATAGCTGTCCGCAAACACGTCAAAGTTAACCATAATCGTATCATCATGCACGCCTTCATGTTCACGAAGCATTTCTCTGAGCCTTGTGATGCACCGCTCTAAACGATCAATCGGCGTCGCATAAGAAACACGAACAGAAAACGTGACCTGGCGCTTCGTCATCCTCGTCCAGTTTGTGATGGCTTCCATAGACAGCGTTGAATTGGGCACGGTAACAAGCGCCCCCTGCGCCGTCCGGAACCTTGTGCTTCGGAATGTGATATCTTCAACGCCCCCCGTTACAGATGACGTCTCGACCCAGTCGCCGATCGTAAACGGCTTTTCCGTAATGATGATAATGCCGCCGAAAAAATTGCTGATCGTATCTTTAGCCGCGAGCGCGAAGGCCAATCCGCCAAGTCCGAGTCCGGCCACGAACCCGTTTACATCATAATTGAATTCCTGCGCGATCACACTGACGCTGAGCGCCAGAATGACAAAGCGCAGCACCTTGGATAAAAACGGCGCCAAAATGTCATCCATATCAAGCTCAAAACGCTGATTGACTTTATGAAATAAAAACGAAGACGCCGATGTCAGATTGCAAAGCCCCCAGGCGATCAGCGCAACGATCAGAGAGCGGTACATTTTTTTGATAATGTCCATCTGCCCGTCTAAAAACGGCGAATACTCAATCGCCCAAAACAGACCCAGCGCCACGAAAAACCATCTGGCCGGCTTGTCAAACGCTACGGCAATCTGTTTGAATATGTCGGTTTTCGGCTTGTTCGCCAATTTGTAAATGAGCTGAAAAAAGTATTTGACAAACAGTTTTCTCAAAACGAGAAAAGCCGCTAAAATTCCGATGCTGATACTGATCTGCGACATATGGTCAAGCGTAAAAAAGCTCTGAAATTGTGTCATCATGGCATATGCTCCTTTGTTTTGTCGAAAATCTATTATACTAAAACATTCGGACATCAGCTTCTTTTAATGTCTTTAGGCAGCCTGAAAAACCCCGGCATCAGAGCACAGCCGGGGTTTTCACACATTCGTTCATCTTTCAGCCAGATACAACAGGGTCAGGCACTATTTCTTCTTTGATTGTGTCTGTTTCAGGAGAGTCGCTTTTTGGATTTCAGCATCGGTTTCGGCCTTAATTCTTTCTTCCACTTTCAATCTCCCTTTTCCCATGATCTCGCCTCCTTTTTGCCATTATAAATCATCACTGCGGATTGTAAACCGAAAAAAGCACTATCTTTATTCCGAAAAAATACTGTTTTGCACATTCACCAGTTTGAATCGCTGTGCATATACGAATCTGATATAATAACAGAAATGCCCATGAGGGGAGCTGACAAGCTTGTATACCATCGCTCATCGCGGCGCATCCGGTTACGCGCCCGAAAATACATTTGCGGCATTTGATATCGCTGCCGAAATGAACGCTGATTTCATTGAGCTTGACGTCCAGCTCACAAAAGACGGCCAGATTGTCGTCATCCATGATGACAAAGTCGACCGGACGACGGACGGCTCCGGTTTTGTAAAAGATTTTACGCTGAAGAAGCTGCAGTCTCTGGACGCCGGCAGCTGGTATGGGGCTGAGTTTAAAGGAGAGCGGATTCCCCTGCTCGAAGAGGTCTTGAAGCGTTATCATTCTAAAATCGGATTTTTAATTGAACTGAAAGGGCACGTTTCTCAAGTCGGTCTTGAAAAAGCAGTCGGCCAGCTGTTAAGCAGGTTTTCCTTTTCCATCCACCCTATCGTTCAATCATTCAGCCTCAAGTCGATTCAGACCTTTCACGGCATGTATCCGTCCGTTCCGACTGCAATTATTGCAAGACCCAGCTTCGGGATGTTTTCCAAAAGCCAGCTGGCCGCCTACAAATCAGCCGTACATTATGTCAATATTAAATATACCCGCCTGAATCGGTTCTTGATTTCCACCGCTCACAGACACGGCCTGAAAGTATTTGCCTGGACGGTCAGAAATCAAAAGACGGCCCAAAAGCTGCAAATGATGGCAGTTGACGGCATTGTAACTGATTTTCCGGATTTTATTTCTAAGGATGGCTGATATGAAACAATACATCGCAATTTTTATCGGAGGCGCGCTTGGCGCTTTGCTCCGCTTTGAAATGAGCGCGCACATTCACAGCGGTTCTTTCCCGGCGGCCACTTTCCTCGAAAACGCGGCGGGAAGCCTTTTACTCGGTCTTATTACGGGTTATTTCATCATTCGGGCTAAACGCCCTCTTTTGACCGCCTTTTTAGGAACCGGTTTTTGCGGAGGTTTCACGACGATGTCAACCTTCGCAAAAGAAACCATTTTTCTGCTGCAATCGTCTCCCGCAGCGGCTTTTTGTTATGCTGCCGCGACTTTAATCTCTGGCATTGCCCTTGCATACGCGGGCATTTTCTGGGGACGGCGGATTGCCCTTCACTCTGCGGGAAGGGGGCATGATACGCCATGACGATTGTCCTGATGCTTATCGCAGCGGGTATCGGAGCGGTATTACGGTCTCTGCTGGGTAAAACAATTTCAGAAAGAACAAAAGGTTTTCCGATTCCGCTTGGAATGGCTGCGGTCAACCTGCTCGGCTCCTTCGGCCTCGGCATGTTCACCGGACTGGGCCTGGATAACCCTTCCGCCGGCATCATCATCGCGACAGGCTTTTTCGGTGCGTTTACGACCTTTTCCACGTTCAGTATTGAAGCCGTGCAGCTGATGATGAACAACCGCATAAAGGAAAGCCTGCTCTACATCGCTGTTTCAGCAGCCGGAAGCCTTTTGGGGTTCTGGTGCGGCTTCATTATCATGTCCATTTAAAAAAACCTTGAGCTTATTTTTCGCTCAAGGTTGCGTTATGAAGCATGACCGTTTCAGGCACGGGCAGCTGGCGGTTTATTGTTCCCTGACCGCCCGGGCGGCCCTGTTCTTCTTTGAGTTCAAGCTGTTTAATAAACCGGCCGTCCATTTCTAATATGAGGGCAGTGTATCCCCCGATTTGTATCGACTCACCCGCACAGATGTCAATATTCCGTTTCAGCACAAGACCGCCGATCGTGTCGACTTCCTCTTCAATCCCTGCGCCGAGAAGATGATTCACCTGATCAATCCGAACCTTTCCGTCCAGCACATAATGGCGTTCGGACAGCTTTTGAATCTGCGGCTGTTCGTCTTCATCAAATTCGTCTCTGATATCGCCGACGATTTCTTCAAGGATGTCTTCGGTCGTCACAAGACCGGACGTTCCGCCGTATTCATCAGACAATATCGCCAAATGAATCCGTTCTCTCTGCATTTTTATCAGCAGGTCGTGTATCGGGATCGTCTCGATGACTTCAATCACCGGGCGGACGTAAGACGTGATGGATACTTCCGCTTTTTCATCTTCTGTCATAAACAGCAGATCTGAAAAGAGATGCTTCGTATTGATCATGCCGATGACACTGTCTTTGTCCCCGTCCGTTACGGGCCAGCGCGTATATTTGTCTTTAAGCATCATATCAAGCATTTCCGGCACGTCCATATCAGTGGAAACAGCCGCGATTTCTTTTCTCGGGATCATGATTTCCTTGGCGATCCGATTATCAAAATCAAAAATTTTATTCACAAATGTATATTCAGACGGATTGATTTCTCCGTTTTTTAAACTTTCTGACAGCAGGATCCGCAGCTCTTCTTCAGAGTGGGAGCCTTCATGCTCAGATGCCGGCTTTAATCCGGCCAAACCGGTCAGAATTCTCGCAGAGCCGTTCAACACCCAAATAAACGGGAACATGAACACGTAAAATAACCGAAGCGGTCCGGCAATCCATAACGTCAGCTTTTCCGCTTTTTGAATCGCAACCGTTTTAGGCGCAAGCTCACCGACGACGACATGTAAAAACGTAATCAGCCCGTACGCCGCCGCAAAAGCAATCACATGCTCAGCAGAATCCGGCAGCCCCATGCCCTGAAACACAGGATGAAGCATCCGTTCAAATGCAGGCTCTCCCAGTACGCCGAGCCCGATGGATGTGAGTGTAATGCCAAGCTGCGAGGCGGATAAATACTCATCAAGATCCGTAATGATACGCTTTGCGAGCACCGCCCGTCTGTTCCCTTCTGAAATGAGCTGATCGATTCTGGATCTTCTCACTCTGACGATCGCAAATTCACTCGCCACGAAAAATGCCGTTAACGCAATGAGCACACCGATTAAAATCAAACTGTCAATATCGTCCATTTCACCTTATCCCGAATTGAAGGATAAGGACGTCACCTCCTGATTTCATCGTTTTTTCTTAAGCGAGAGGAACGAAATGGGTGATTGACTACACAGAGGGCCCCATCCTGCCACCTCCTAAGTCAAAGCATGATTGTCATTTGTATAGTTTATTGTATCACAACTCCATTCTTTCATCATTTTCAGATTTTTATCATATAAAAAACAGCCTTCAAAAAGAAGGCTGCCGTTATCTGCTTCGGAAATGATTTTCTAAACAAAGCGCCGTATTAATCCCCCCGAATCCCATGCTTAAGCTTAACGCATGGTGTACGGTATGGATGCTCGGCCCGTCGGTCACCCACTGAAATGAATCGTCAATCGGCTCCGTTAAGTTTCGGATCGGATGAAGCTTGTTTTCCCGCATTTGCAAGAGAGTAGCAATGATTTCCACCGTTCCGGCCGCACTCAGACCGTGTCCGGTAATCGATTTTGTCGCATTAATCCGCGCGTGCGACAGGCCGCTTTCAGAAAGCGCCCGGCATTCAGTCTTATCACCGATCGGCGAACCGGTGCCGTGCGGGTTGATGTAATCGATCTCTTTTACTGAAAGACCGGCCCGCTCCAGCGCCTGGCGGATCACCGTCATTTCGCCCTCTGCTGAAGGATTCGGGTTGCGGTTTGCATCGGAAGCCATCCCCCAGCCCTTTAAGCCGGCCCACGAACGCGCGCCCCTCTGTTCGGCAGATTCAGCGCGTTCCAGCACAATCGCCCCGCACGCCTCTCCGAATATAAACCCGTCCGTATGCCGGTCAAACGGGCGGCAGGCGGCTTCAGGCCGTTCAGCGTATGTATCAGTGCCCATCGCTCCCAAAGAACGGAGAGCATGACACTCCATGTACGACAGATCGGCCAGCGCCCCGATCACGATACATCGGTCAAACAGGCCTCCTTTGATTCCTTGAGCAGCCTGGATAACCGCCGCCTGGCCGCTTGCCGACGCGCCGCCGACCGTAAAGGCCGGCCCTTTTATCCCGAATTGCTCCGTACAAAGCCCCGACAAATCACTATCCATAAAAGAAAGCCCGTATGTCGGATTTACAAATTGCGGCGTTTCACCGTTTTTCTCAAAGACCTGCAGCAATTCGCGCTGCGTCATATTCGAGCCGCCGATGATCAGACCGGTGCGGCTGTGGTCAGCGCCGTCTAATTGAGCGTCATGCCACGCTTCATATAAAGCGATAAGCGCCGTCTTTCCTGATAATGCGGCCCTTCGGTACAAGCGCTTGGACAGCGCGTCCGGCGGCGTTAATTCGCTAAGCTCCGCGCCGATAAACGAACTGCCTTTCTGCCGGCCGGGCCGTTTCATCACATCAAAGGCGTGCCGCCCCTCCATGAGCGCATCGAGAAACGCCTCCTTGCCTTGTCCGACCGCGGTTAAGACTCCGATTCCTGTAATGCTGATGTCTGACGTGCCATTATTTCTCCTCGACATTTGTCCGTTCTCCCATCTTTATGTATTGGAAGCTATGAAGAAAAATCTTGATACAGTGCTTTGAAAATATCGCGCGACTGTCTGATCTGTTCTGAAGGCACGCTGAAAGATAATCGGAAATAGCCGCTTTTTCCAAATCCGCTGCCGGGTACGATCAATAGTTTGTATTTCTGTGCGGCATGCATGCAGAACGCCACCTCGTCTTCAATCGGTGATTTCGGAAAGACGAAAAAGCCTCCTTTCGGCATTTCAAATTCGAAGCCGGCTTCTGTGAGGATGTCCACCATAAGGTCTCTCCGCTTTCTGTAAGGTTCAGCGTCAATCGAAAGATCATCCATTTTCGCCACGGCGCGCTGCATCATGACCGGAGCGTTCACAAAACCGAGCGTCCGGTTGCAGAAAACGAACGCATCCGTCAGAAGATCGCCCTCAGGCATTTGGGCGTCTGCCGCGATATACCCGAGCCTTTCCCCCGCAATGCCGAGATCTTTACTGAACGAACTGACTAAAATCACGCGGTGATACGCCTGAAACGGATTCGCCTGCTCTTCTCCGTAGATCAGCTGGCTGTACGGTTCATCAAATAAAATAAATATGCTTTGGCCGTTCCGCTCTTCGGCTTCTTTTAATAAGGCGCCCAATTCGTTAAGGTTTTTCTGGCTGAGCACAGTCCCCGTCGGATTATGCGGCGTATTAACGATCAGTCCTTTCGTACGGGGGGTGATCGCACCTTTAACCGCTTCAATATCAATCTCAAATGAGTCAGTCAGCGGGCAGATGACGGGTCTGCCGCGGTAATTTTCAACATACGCTTTATATTCCGCAAAATAAGGCGAAAGGAGGATGACTTCTTCCTCCGGGTTTAAAATGCTCTTCAGCGCGACATTCAGCGCCCCGCCGGCTCCGACCGTCATGACTGTATGCCTGGCGGAAATTTCTGTCTGAAACCGCTCTGACAAAAAGCGCGCAACCTTTTCTCTCGCCTCCGGAAGCCCCTGGTTTTGTATGTATCCGTGCCGCCCTGTTTCAGCCGCTTCGCAAAGCGCCTTTTTAAACGTTTCAGGCGGCTCCGCAACCGGATTTCCTATTGAAAAGTCAAACACCTTATCGGCGCCGAACTCTTTTTTCAGCCGCGCGCCTTCATCAAATAGTTTGCGTATCCATGAACCTTTCTCCAGATTCTGTGTCACTTCCCGTGATAAACCGGCCACTGTCATCTGTCCCTTCTGTCTTTTTCTTCCGTTTCTATTTACAATGATTATGAAAGATTTACCTGGCGCAGTCAACGCTTTTTCAGACAGCCCGCCGCGCCGTTTCAGGAGAAAGACGGAAAACAATAAACTTGTGCAAACTCCCCTTCATATATTAAACTATTCTCATAACTATAACGTGATGGTTGGGGAGGGATTTAGATGGGGCTGAGACTTATCGCATCAGTGAATTAGCAGAGCTTGCCGGTGTAACGAAACGCACGGTGGATTACTACACAAACCTCGGGCTTTTAAAGCCTGACAGGTCTTGTTCGAACTATCGTTACTACGATACACTTGCACTTAATCGGTTAAAGTTTATAGTCGCTTGTAAAAAGCAGCGATTGGCCCTGTCTGATATAAAAGATCGACTGGAGAACCAGTTTCCCTCTTCAGCCCTGCCTGACGATATTGGAAATCTGGCATCGGAAATTGATCACATGAATCAAAACATCTCCGTGATCTTGAATCGGTTTGAAAAGCTTGAACCAGAGGAGCGCGCCCAGCTGAAAAAAAGGCTGGCTCCTGAAAAGCTTGCAGTGCTTCAATCATTTATGCTGCTGTTAAGTTAAACCATTATCTTACTAACAGGAGGTGTTACCTTCATCTTCCCAAAAGGAGTGAAGGTTCTAATTGGACATTGTGAATTTGATTTTAGTCGCGGTTTTAATCGCGCTGACGGCATTTTTCGTAGCATCTGAGTTTGCGATAATCAGAATCAGAGGCTCACGGGTTGACCAGCTTATAGCAGAAGGAAATAAAGCCGCAATCGGTGTCAAAAAAGTGACCACGCATTTAGATGAGTATTTATCGGCGTGCCAGCTCGGCATAACATTGACTTCCATCGGTCTTGGTGTCCTAGGCGAATCAACGATTGAACGCTTGCTTCATCCGCTTTTCACAAAGATAAACGTACCAAGCTCATTATCGCATATTATTTCATTTATTCTCGCCTATGCGATCATTACATTCTTACACGTGGTCGTGGGAGAATTGGCGCCGAAAACAGTCGCCATCCAGAAAGCGGAAGCCGTTTCAATGCTGTTTTCGAAACCGCTCATTTGGTTTTACCGCATCATGTTCCCGTTTATCTGGCTTCTGAACAACTCCGCCCGTCTTTTAACGAAGGCGTTCGGTCTGGAGACGGTGTCTGAAAATGAGCTTGCCCACTCTGAAGAAGAGCTGCGCATTATTTTATCGGAAAGCTATAAAAGCGGTGAAATCAACCAGTCTGAATTTAAATATGTGAACAAAATCTTTGAATTTGACGACAGACTTGCAAAAGAAATCATGATTCCGCGTACGGAAATCGTCAGTCTGCCGCATGATATCAAAATCTCTGAAATGATGGACATCATTCAGATTGAAAAATATACCCGGTACCCTGTCGAAGAGGGTGACAAAGATAATATTATCGGCGTTATTAACATTAAAGAAGTGCTGACCGCCTGCATAAGCGGCGAAGTATCAGTCGACTCGCCGATTACCGATTTTGTCAATCCGATCATCCATGTGATTGAGTCGGCACCGATTCACGATCTGCTTGTAAAAATGCAGAAGGAACGGGTTCATATGGCGATTCTGTCGGATGAATACGGCGGAACAGCGGGGCTTGTCACCGTTGAAGACATTATTGAAGAAATCGTCGGGGAAATCCGTGATGAATTTGATATCGATGAAATCAACGAAATCCGTAAACTCGGCGACGGCCATTACATGCTTGACGGCAAGGTCCTGATTGATCAAGTGAACGAACTCCTCGGCATCCATTTAGAAAATGACGAGGTCGACACCATCGGCGGCTGGTTCCTTACCCAGAAATACGACGTCGAACAATACGACTCGATTATCGAAGAAGGCTGTGAATTTATCATTAATGAAATTGACGGCCACCACGTCGCATATATCGAAGTGAAAAAACTGGCGTTTGATGAACTGCTGGAAACCGCCGAACAAAAAGAAGCATAACAAAAAAGCTTGCGCGTCTGATACAGACGGCAAGCTTTTTTTCATTTACAATTGTTCAAGTTTTTTCTCAAGCTCTTTAATTCTGGCATTCAGCTCTTCTGTCATGGCCGCAAGCCTCTCCTTCGGCGCAAGATCGGAAAAGTCCTCCAAAAAAATCGGCTCTCCGATGATAAGCCGCATTTTTCCCTTTTTAAACAGCGCTTTTCCCGTAGACGGCCCTTTATATGCGGCCGGAACGAGCGGCGCTTTTCCCATTTGGGCGATGGTCACGGCCCCTCTTTTCAGCGGGACGTCTTCTGATGTTCTCGTACCGCTCGGAAAAATCCCGACAATCTTCCCTTCCTTCAGAAGCTTAATCGGCGTTTTAATGCTGCTCGGGCCCGGATTTTCACGGTCAACCGGGAACGCGTGAATCTTCTTCAAAAAACGTCCGATCCACTTTTTCTGAAACAGCTCTTTTTTCGCCATATAATGAATCTGATGGGGCAATATCCCGACACCGAGCGTGAGGACGTCCACCCAGCCCGCATGCGTGCACGCGATAACGAATCCTTTATCAGACGGAAGATTCTCTTTATTGTACACTTTCACTCCTCCGCGCAGGGATAGAATGCATTTGATGGCATTTGCACAAAACTTATACATAACGCACTTCCTTTGTTGTAATGATCAAAAGTGTTCTCTCTCTCTCTATTATAACAATATTTTTTATTACCTGGTACTAATAATTATATTTTTCCTCCGCCGATCTCTATCTTTTATGACGGATTTTGGGTACTATAGAGAAATGGTGTTTGATGAGGTGAAAATGAATTTAAGCCGTTTGCATGGAACGTGCAACTTTAAACCTTTCTTATGCGTGTATAACATAGAGGGGAGAAAAGGCAGTGACGATCGATGAAATTTACCAAATGTATATGAATGATGTTTACCGGTTCCTGCTCTCCATGACAAAAGACAAGCATCTCGCTGAAGATTTGCTGCAGGAAACCTTTATGAGGGCATACATACACATTCACTCCTACGACCACAGCAAAGTAAAGCCATGGCTTTTTCAAGTGGCGAGAAATGCGTTTATAGATTATGTCAGAAAACATAAAAAGGAAGTGACCATTTCCGATGACTTAATTGGGAGCCTTTTTCAGACGGCTGTTCAAAGCCCGGCTCATCAGATTGAAATCAAGGAAGTGCTGACAGGGTATATGTCCGAACTTCCCGACAATTATCGGGAGGCCTTAACACTGTATTATTTAAAAGAACTGAATTACAAAGAAGCATCCCATATTATGAATATTTCAGAGGCTAATTTTAAAAGTGTTTTATTTCGTGCCAGACAGCGGCTGAAAGCACTTTATAATAGAGGTGTTAATGATGAATGAAGAATTTAAAAAGCGTTTTTACCAATACAAAAATGGAGAAATGAGCGACCGGGAAATGGCCGCCTTTGAAGAAGAGCTGGAAAAGCTGGAAGTCTATCAGGAATTGATTGAAAGCGAAATGCAGGACGATCGGGAATGGGACGTCGGCATCAGCCCGGAAAAACAGAAGGCCATTTTATCATACGGAAAACGCAAATCGTATTTGCGGATTTCAGTTCTCGCCGTCATCTCCACTTTGATGATTTTGCCGCTTTGCACTTTGGGAAGCTACCTCTATTACGGTCTGGGAGGAAAGGAAAGCACCGGCAATCAATTAATGGAGACCGCGGCAGTGACGGTGGCGACCACAATGCCGAACGTCCTCGTCGATACCTCCGGACTGAAAAGCCAGGTGAAGCTGTTTGGAATGAATACGGAATTTCCGCTGCAAAAGCAGATCGGCACAAAAACGAAATCCGTCGGCGGAGAACGGATTGAAATGTTTTTAGATACGGTCAAATCGCCTGCCGTTAACTACTATGATCTAGACGCGGCACAGGCAAAGCATTATTTCGCCCATCCTTCCGGCTTAAAGGAACGCACGATTGAAAAAGCCGGTCAGACATTAAAAAAATTGCCTGAAGGAAGCGTGGCGGAGGTCTATCTTTCTTATGACCGGGCCTACCCTTCTTCTCAAGTATATTCAACTTTTAAAAAATACGATGTGAAGTTTTTATGGAATGCGGTCGAAACGGAGAAAAATCTGAAAGACAGTCCTTATGCCGAGCCGTTAGGATTTCCCGGGAAAGATTCTAAGATGGTGTCCTCTTTCGAAACGCAAGGACAGACAGACCGTGAACAATTTATCAATGCCCTTGAATTTATGTCCCGCCATAAAAAATGGGCGCATGCAATATCGAAACGCAAAGACATGAATCTGGGCAGCCGAATCGACTATGTTGAACATCACGGAATGAACGTATACGGCTCTGTCGTGACGGGGCCGACAAAAGAAATCGAACGTCTGCTGAAAAACAAAACAGTAAAAGCAGCAAACATCGGTGAGGTGGAATTATGGAATTGGTAAGAATTTTTAAAGAGCATAATGTTTTCGGCTGGATATCAGTCGGTACCGCGATTTTGTCGCTGCTGCTTTTGAACGTGGCAATCATCAGCAATGTGACTTTCTATTCTTATCAGATGCTGCCGTTTGCGATGGCCGCCGTGCCGTTCGGCATCATTGAGCTGTTTATTAAAAAAGGACGGACGGGCCCGGGACTGCTCGGTGTCATTCTCAATCTGTTCGTCATTGTCTGTGTATATACGATCGTTGCCGTTGATACGAATCTGCAATTCGGTTTTTAAACATAAAAACAGGCCCTTTTACGGGGGCCTGTTTTTTTAAAATGAAAGAACGCCGATTAAATGCAGCAATACGACGATGATAGCCAGCGGCACGAGATATTTCAAAAGGAAATACCACAGTTGAAAGAAACGATAGCCGATGGCGGAACCGCTTTTCATCTCGGCAAACAGCTCCTGCTTCGGTATTTTCAGCGGGACGAAGATTGATATTAATAAAGCGCCGAGCGGAATCAGCACATTGCTGACGGTGAAATCCGCAAGATCAAAAAACGTTTTTCCGAACAAATGAACATCACCGAGAACACCGTATGATAAACAGGACGGAATTCCGACTAAGAAAATGAGCAAACCGCTTGTCCACGACAGCTTCTTTCTTTTCGTTTCATCACCTTTCCCGACAGTCGCCACGATAATTTCCACCATCGAAAAGGCCGAAGTCAGAGCGGCGAAGAAAAAGACAGCCAAAAAGCTGATAAAAAACAGCGAGCCGAACGGCAGCCGGTCAAACACAGCCGGCAGCACGGTAAACAGCAGTGTAGGCCCTTCATCCGGTTTAAAGCCGAACGAAAAAACCGCCGGGAAAATGGCCAGTCCCGCAAACAGCGTGACGAGCACATTCATCAAAACAATGGAACCCGCCGAACCCGGAAGATTTTGGGTTTTCGGCAGATACGAACTGTATGTCACCATGACCGAAACACCGAGCGTTAATGTAAAAAACGCCTGTCCTAAAGCATATAGGATGGATTCCGGCGTCAAGTCTTCAAAGTGCGGAACCAATAAAAATTTAATCCCCTCAACGGCATGATCGAGCGTGACTGATCGCAGCACTAGCAATAGAAACAGCACGAATAAAATCGGCATCAGCACCGCACTGACACGTTCAATCCCTTTCTGCACGCCTTTTGCGACGACCGCCACCGTCATGATCATAAATACAAGCTGCGCAATGAGAGTCTGGATCGGATTTTCAATGACCGTCCCGAACACCGTGCCGTACTGCTCCTGAGTGAGCCCGGATAAAGAACCGGTAACGGCTTTTAACACATAAAGCAAAATCCACCCGCCGACAACACTGTAAAAAGACAAAACTAAAAAACAGGCCGCCACACCCACATAACCCGTGAGGTGCCATACCGACTTCGGCGCGGCTTGTTTGTAGGCATCAATCGCATTTGTCTGGCTCCGTCTTCCGAAAATAAATTCACCGAGCAAAAGCGGATAGCCTAAAAGCACGGTAAAGAGGACGAATAAAAGAAAAAAAGCGCCTCCTCCGTTCGTACCCGCTACGTAAGGGAACTTCCAAATGGCTCCCAGGCCGATCGCCGAACCGGCAGCGGCCATAATAAATCCTATTTTCGAGGCCCATTGAACCCTTTTTTGGTCAGACACGACTTTCCACTTCCCTTCCGCCCTATATTATCCCTTATTCGCTGCGATAACTTAAGCCCATTTCAATATGTTTCATTATTCCGAAAAATAAAAAGGAGCGGCGGGTGCCGCTCCTTACAAATCCCCGTTTAATTTCGAATGCTTTCTCGAATATAAGAAATAAATCACCAGACCGATGATCAGCCAGATAAAGAAACGGAATATGGTGGTAGCGCCGAGGTTAATAATCAAAAACACGCAGAACAGAATGGACAATATCGGAATAAAGGGAACCCCCGGACATTTAAAAGCCCTCGGCAGATCAGGCTGTTTCTTTCTCAATACGATAACCGCCACGGAAATCAGGACAAACGCGGCAAGCGTGCCGATGTTCACCAGCTTCGCCAGTTCATCAAGCGGGACGAGCGAACCGAGTAATGCTGACAGGATGCCGAACACCCATGTCACCACGTGCGGCGTTTTATGCTTCGGATGGACTTTTGAAAGCGCCCCCGGTACCAAACCGTCACGGGACATGGCAAACATCACCCTCGTCTGGCCGTACAGCATGACGAGCATCACCGTTGTCATCCCCAACACTGCGCCGATATCAATAATCCCGGCCACCCAATTCTGTCCTGCCATCTGCAGGACGAGAGACACGGGATGGTCAACGCCTTCAAAGCGGGCAAACGGAACGACGCCCGTCATAATCGCCGATACGGTCACATACAGCACAGTGCAGACGATTAATGAAAAGATAATTCCTTTCGGCAGATCCTTTGCCGGATTTTTCGTTTCTTCAGCGGCGGAAGAGACGGCGTCAAAACCGATAAAAGAGAAGAAAACGAGCGCCGCGGCACTGAAAACACCGCCGAACCCCATCGGTATAAACGGCTGCCAGTTGTGAGGTTTGACATATACGGCCGCAACGGCGATAAACAATAGAACAACCAGAACCTTCAAAATGACCATAATATTATTGACCCGCTTCGATTCCCTAATGCCTAAGTAGAGGAGGAATGTAATCGCAAGCACGATAACAAATGCGGGGAGATTAAAGAATGTGACCGTGCCTTTAATGGATCCCGGCGCGGCCGTTAATGCGGTCGGAAGATGAATGCCGAAGCCCGCCAAGAATGATTGAAAATAGCCGGACCACCCGACCGAAACCGCGCTGACGGCGAGCATATATTCCAAGATTAAATCCCATCCGATGATAAACGCGAGAAGTTCACCCAGTGTCGCATAAGTAAACGTGTAGACGGAACCTGAAACCGGGACGCTTGAAGCAAATTCGGCATAGGACAGAGCCGCAAATAAACACGCAAGAGCGGCGATGACAAATGAAACGGTCAGCCCCGGCCCCGCCGTGACAGCGCCTGTTCCGGTTAATACAAAAATCCCCGTTCCGATGATGGCCCCTATCCCCAGAAGGGTCAAATCAAAGGCCCCTAACTCTCTTTTCAGCGACTTTTCCCCGCCTGTTGCGGCAAGCAGGTCCTGAATGCTTTTCTTTCTGAATACGCTCCCCTTCATCTGCTTCACTCCTTGTAAACCAATATATGTTAGAATATTCAGATAACAATAGCGATAATGACTAAATTCTTATTTTTCGCATGAAATGTTTCAGCACATCATTCCTTTCTCCTACATCATATTATAGCGAAAAATATAAAAATGAAAATAACTTTTTTGAAAATTCTATATATTATTTTTAGTTTTCATAAAACAAAACTCAGCGGATTTTCCACTGTGAAATATTAACATTAGTGATTCAGCCGGAGACTTCCATTTTTTAAAAATCGTATTCATATGTACGTTCAAATAAAAATCCCGCCCTTTTTAAAAGCGCGGGATAAAACTTGCGTATTATGTTGAAATAAATCTGCCGCCATTTACGTGAATGGTTTGCCCCGTTATATAGGAAGATTCGTCTGAAGCCAGAAGCACGTAAGCTCCGGCGTGTTCCGCAGGCTGTCCCGGTCTTCCCATCGGAGTGTCCAGACCATGCTTTTCCACCTTTTCTTCAGTAAACGTTGCCGGAATCAGGGCGGTCCAGATCGGGCCAGGGGCCACCGCATTTACTCTGATCCCCTGATCGGCCAATGACATCGCCATTGAACGAGTA
The DNA here is from genome assembly GCF_042296235.1 of Bacillus sp. A1. Lineage (NCBI taxonomy): Bacteria > Bacillati > Bacillota > Bacilli > Caryophanales > Bacillaceae > Bacillus > Bacillus sp. A1. Next base: position 968,909 of record NZ_CP141181.1, on the reverse strand, counting down.
AAGGAAACGATGCCGCCTTTCGTGCACGAATAGTCGATCAATGATGTGTCTCCCTGATAAGCGGTAATCGACGTTGTATTAATGATGGCGCTCCCTCTTTTGAGATGAGGCAGCACGGCTTTTGTCATATGAAACATGGAAAACATGTTTGTACGGAATGTCTTCTCCAGCTGTTCAGCTGTAATATCAAGAATCCCGTTTTGCGGATGCTGCTCAGCCGCATTATTAACGAGAATATCTATTTTTCCGTAGTGATCTAAGACTTGCCGGACCGCCTTCTGACAATGCGCCTCATCACCGACGTCCCCCGGAATTAACAGGCATTCGGCCTGGTATTCTTCCGCACGCTTTTTCGTTCTCTCGGCATCGGCATGTTCGTCTAGGTACAGGATGGCAAGATCCGCCCCTTCCTTCGCGTAAGCGATCGCAGCCGCTGCGCCGATGCCGCTGTCTCCGCCCGTGATGACGGCGACTTTTCCTTTTAATCTGCCCGACCCTTTTACATCCGGGTCCTCCAAGAGCGGCTTCGGCTCCATGTCTGACTCAATGCCGGGCTGGCGGTTTTGCACCTGCGGCTTTTGTCCTTCCGTCTGTCTGTCCATCGGATTCATATTCTCACACTCCTGCAATTGGTATTACTGAGACGATACCACGCAGTGTGGGGAGTTAAACGGACAAATATGCCGGTGATTAAAGCTGCTGAGCCGTTTCGGGAAAAGCGCCGGTGTATTTGGCAGACGGCCTGTAAATCATGTTGTCAGCGGACTGTTCAAGCACGTGTGCGCACCAGCCTGCCATTCTGCTTGCTGAAAAGGTCGGCGTAAATAAATCATTGTCGACATCAATGGCCTGCATCACAGCCGCTGCGTAAAACTCCACATTCGTATACAGCTTCCGTCCGGGCTTATATTGCTCTAACAGGCGGATGGCTTCCTTCTCCACATAAAGCGCCAAGTCAAGCGACGGATCATTTCCCGCCACTTCTTCAGCCTTTATGCGCAGCGCTTCCGCCCGCGGGTCTTTTGTTTTGTACACCCTGTGCCCGAAGCCCATCAGGCGTTCTCCCCTCATAAGCTTCGCTGTCAAAAACGCTTCTGCATTTTCTTTTTCTCCGATGTCTTCAAGCATTTTCGTGACGCCTGAAGGCGCGCCTCCGTGCAGCGGTCCTTTCATCGTACCCAGTGCGGCAGTGACGGCAGACACTAAGTCCGATTCAGTCGAAACGGTGACTCTCGCTGAAAAAGTCGATGCATTCATGCCGTGCTCCATCGCCAGAATCATATACGTCTCAAGCGCTTTCTTTTGGGCTGCGGACGGCTGCCTGCCTGTCAGCATATACAAATAGTTTTCAACGTGTCCGTATCGCGCCTCAGGTGACAACGCTTCCTTCCCTTGTTTACGGCGGTATCTGTACGCAATAATCGTCGGTGTGACGGCAATCAGTTTAATCGCTTCTTCCGGCTTGGGCGGATATGTAAATGAATCTGTGCCCAAACCTGAAACAGCCGTTCTCAGCACCGCCATGTCGTCCATTTCATCCGGAAGCGTTTCCAGTAAGCCGATCAAATGTTTCGGAAGCCCGCGCTCGGCTGCAAGTTCTTCCTGAAACGCAAGCAATTGCCGCTCATCAGGAAGCGCCCCGTTCAAAATGAGATACGCCGCTTCTTCAAAACTGGATTGCAGCGCGATATCCTTCGCATCATAGCCGCGATATATTAAATGCCCCTTTTCTCCGTCAATGTGGCTGATCGCCGTTTCTGCACAAGTAATCCCTTTCAATCCACGATAAATCAATTTCATTCCCCCTTATCCTCTTTCTGTTATTATAGTAAATATAATATTTAAAAAATAATGAATATTTTTAAGGGAATTAATTAAAACTTTTAATCAGAGGAGTGCATCTATGGATTTTAAATGGCTTCACACCTTCGTCACCGCGGCAAAATATGAGAATTTCAGAAAAACGGCGGAAACGCTTTTTTTATCTCAGCCGACCGTCACCGTTCATATAAAATTATTAGAGAAAGAAATCAGCTGCAAGCTGTTTCAGCGAAGCGGCCGGAAAATACAATTGACGGAAGAAGGAAAAGCATACGTGCCGTTTGCCATGAGGCTTTTGGAAGACTATGAAAACAGCATGGCGGAGCTGCACAGGGTGCGCCAGGGCTACTCGCACACACTGACACTCGCTGTTTCGCCGCTTATCGCCGACACCGTTCTCCCGTCTGTCATGAAGCGTTATACAGAGGACAATAAAGAAACCGAAATGACGGTCACCATTTTCGAATCGGAAGAAATCGCCTCTCAAATCAGAAACGGCTCAGCCGATATCGGACTGAGCTGCTTAAAGGTGCAATCATCTTCCCTCACTTGCCGCCCCCTGTACAATGACCCCGTTGTCCTCGTCGCGCCGCCCGGCCGAAAACCCGGGACAGGGAAGGCGGATGAAGTGAAAGACCTGTTCGGACAATATCTGCTTTTGACCCATAACCACCCTGACTATTGGGATGATTTGCTCCGCCAGGTCAGAATACAGTTCCCTTTCGTCAGGACAATGAAGGTGACACAGACGCATATTACGAAACGATTTATTAAAGAGGGGCTGGGTGTCTCATTTCTGCCGCTGTCAGCGGTACGGGCCGAACTCGCCGCAGGCAGCATGATTGAAATTCCGTGCGAATTCGCCCAGATGCCGAGCGCGGGCGCGTACGCCATTGCCCTCTATGAAAATGAGAAAAAGAAAACCTTTTTAGATTTTTTATCACATTTTCATTTTTAGGTGAAACAAATGGAGCTCTGTCCCGTCTAAATAAAAAACCCGTTCTGATGAACGGGTTTCTATCGCTGCTAGAATCTTTTCGCGCCAAGGTAGCGAGGTTTCCAGTAGCTGTTATTCAGATCACTTGTTGTGACGCCGTCAGAACCGGCATGGATGAACTTGTTGTTTCCGATGTACACACCCATGTGTGAAGGGCCGGCCTGATATGTTGTAAAGAAGACGAAGTCTCCTCTTGACGGGCTGGACACGCTCTTCATTGAGCTCCAGTATCCCGCAGTGCTTGTTCTGCCGACACTCGTCTGTTTGTTTAACAGGTACCAAATAAATCCGCTGCAGTCAAAGCCGGAAGTCGTTGTTCCGCCCCATACATACGGCGTGCCGATTAAAGATTGCGCATCAGAAATCAGCTTGTTTACATTCAGGCTCGTCTGTGCAGCATTATGGCTGGATGAAGGCTGCTTTGATGACGAAGACCCTGAAGACGTTGAACCGGAAGTTGATCCCTTTACTTTAAGAACTTGTCCGATGCGGATCAGGTCCGTTTTTAAACCGTTTAAACTTTTTAATTGGTTTACCGTCATTTTATATTTATTCGCAATTTTCCAAAGGCTGTCGCCTTTTACGACTTTATATGTAGACGATGATGACTTGCTGCCCGAATTTGAACCTGAAGATGATTTACCGTTGATCGAAAGCGTCTGGCCGATGTAAATGATATCCGATTTTAATTTGTTCTCAGATTTAATGGAATTAATTGACGTTCCGTACCGATTTGAAAGTCCCCATAATGTATCGCCTTTTTTTACCTTAATCGTTTGCGCAGATGCCGCGCCCGCAAACAAAGTCGTCCCCAAAACCACTGCCGTTGTTGCTGTAACAAGTTGCTTTTTCATGTTTTCCTCCCCGAATGATTCTATCTATTTTATGTGTCTCTTTTTTAAAGTTTTTATCTGTTTCCTATTATAAGGTTCAATTTCCACTAGAAATAGACTTGACTTCCCGTGACAAATTTCTTACTAATTCGTTTTTAAAAAAAGTTTTTAAGGGTATTAAATATTTCAATTTGATTTCAAACGTGACGAAAAACGAGTCAATTTGTCATGTTTTTTTCCTGTGATCCTCGTATTTTGGAAAAACAAAGCAGTTTATTTTCCAAATAACCCCTTGTTAAAAAAATCCTCGTCTTTTTCAAAAAAGTGAATGGTTTTCACTCTTTCTTGAAAACATAAGTTACACCGGAATTTACATTTCTAACAATGTTTCACCTGAAATTTACAGGAGGAACAGGCGCTCTTTACAAACATCCCCTACCATTAGACATGCAGACAAGATTAAAGGAGGACGAGTGAGAATGAGTCTATTTAAACAGGTTCGATCAAAACTTCTGCCGGCGGCAGCCGTATCCGTGCTGACAGCCGGTCTGATTGCGGGCGCGGGGCTTCAGCACTCCGAACAGGCTGCGGCAAAAAAACAGCCTGACAAAAACGAAATCAGAAACGTCATCTTCATGGTCGGCGACGGAATGGGCGCTCCCTATATGAACGCCTACCGTTCGGTCATTAACAAAGGAAAGCCTTCGGATGGCATGAAACTGACGGCATTCGACCCCAATCTCACCGGTATGATGATGACTTACCCTGACGATCCTGATTCCAATATTACCGATTCCGCGGCGGCAGGCACGGCAATGGCCACAGGCGTGAAAACGTATAACGCGGCGATCGGAGTCGATAAAAAAGGAAAGCGGGTAAAATCCGTCCTCGAAGAAGCGAAACAAAGAGGCAAATCCACCGGACTTGTCGCAACTTCGGAGATTGCCCACGCCACTCCTGCGGCATTCGGAGCCCATAACAAATCCAGAAAAAATATGGATGACATCGCAAGCAGCTACTTTGATGACCGCATCAACGGAAAACAGAAAGTCGATGTGCTCCTCGGAGGCGGCAAATCAAACTTTATCCGTAAAGACCGCAATGTAACAAAGGATTTCAAAAAAGCGGGATACAGCTACGTTACATCAAAACAGGAGCTCAAAAAGGATCGTAACAAGAAGATTCTCGGCCTGTTTGCCGATGGCGGACTCGACAAAGCAATCGACCGCTCAAACGCCGTCCCTTCATTAGAAGACATGACAACGGCAGCGATCGACAGGCTGAACAAGAATAAAAAAGGGTTTTTCTTAATGGTCGAAGGCAGCCAAATTGACTGGGCGGGACATGACAATGATATAGTCGGCGCAATGAGTGAAATGAAGGATTTTGAAAAAGCGTATAAAGCAGCGATCGCATTTGCCAAAAAGGACAAACATACGCTTGTCGTTGCCACGGCCGATCATACCACCGGCGGATTGACGATCGGCGCGAATGACGATAAAAACTGGCATGTTGAACCGATTCTTGCCGCCAAAAAAACCCCGGCATTTATGGCTGACCAAATCAAAGCGGGCAAATCCGTATCTTCCGTGCTTGCGCGTTATACAGACCTGAAATGGTCAAAAGCTGAGATCAAACAGATCGAAACGGCCGCAAAACAGGATGCTGACAAGAGCATCTACAAAGCGATAATTAAGCTCTTTAATGCGAAAACCAACAGCGGCTGGACAACCGGCGATCATACGGGCGAAGAAGTTCCCGTTTACGCGTACGGTCCGGGAAGAGAGTCATTTACGGGGCTTTTAAACAACACGGACCAGGCCAAAAAGATCTTTCACATCCTGAAACACGGAAAATAAAAAAAGGATGCGGGGAAACTCCCGCATCCTTTCTTCTTTTACAGATATCTCCGGTGCACTCCTTTGCCGTCATAAGAAAACATCACTTCTCTGTCTTCAAGAACAGATTCGATGTGCACGCTCCTGCCCCACAGCTGGTACAGATACGGCAGCACTTTCTCCAAATATTTCAGATCAAGCTCAATTCCCTCATACCAATGTTTAATATAAAGCTCATTATTCTTCAGGTAATCCCCGTCATTGACGGTCAGATAAGGAAATCCCCCGTTGACCCGCATGTTCACGAGCTGGTCGCGCACGGCCTTCCATTCTTTGTCGATCACTTTATAGTCCCTGCCCTGCTTTTGGAATAAATACAAATCCTCACGCATCACGAGATCTTTCGTCAAATAATTGCGGATAAATGATATATCCGATTCAATTTCCCTGACCTCAAACATTTTCTCGCGGCCGGAACCGGGCTTTACTCCTGTTTTTTTCATTTCATCTGTCGGGTTGTCATAACGCTCTTCGATGTCTTCAAAAATTTTCAGCCCTAAATAATACGGGTTGATTCCCGTTTTTGACGGCTGAACGACGCCTGCGTTCAGCTTCGCAAATTCGATGGCTTCATCTGAAGTCAGGTCAAGCTCGCGGATAATCCGCTGATGCCAATAAGATGCCCAGCCTTCGTTCATGATTTTCGTTTCCAGCTGCGGCCAGAAATACAGCATTTCTTCTCTCATCATGGTTAAAATGTCACGCTGCCACGGTTCAAGCTCCCGCGAATGTTCTTCGATAAACAGCAGAATATCTTTTTCCGGCCGGGGCGGAAACGGTTTTTTCCCTTTTTTCTTTTTCACCTGCTTCGGCTTATCCATTCCCCATAAATCATCGTAAGGCGATGGCGCGGTTTCTTCTTCGTCCTCCTCTTCGTCATCCACGCTCCACAGCAGCTTCGGCCTGACGAGCGACGGATCGATATGCTCCTGAATCGCCAGAATGGCATCTAAAAAGGACTCCACCTCTTTTATCCCGTGCATTCTTTCATAATGCTTAATCCGCTCCGCCGCAGCCGCCATACTCTCAACCATGTCCCGATTCGTATTTTGAAAGCGGCAGTTATTTTTGAAAAAATCACAATGGGCAAGAACATGGGCTACAATTAATTTATTTTGGATCAGCGAATTGCTGTCCAGCAAAAAAGCGTAGCAAGGGTTGGAATTAATGACAAGTTCATAAATTTTGCTCAAACCGAGATCATAATGGAGTTTCATCTTGTGAAATTGTTTGCCGAAACTCCAATGGCTGAATCTCGTCGGCATGCCGTACGCTCCGAATGTATAAATAATTTCAGCCGGGCAAATTTCATATCTCATCGGGTAGAAATCAAGGCCGAAACCCTTGGCAATGTCGGTTATTTCCTCAATTGCCCGCTGTAAACCTTTTGTCTCCTCCGCGTTCAACCGAATCCCCCCTACTTGGACTTATTTATAATGTATGACCCCTCCTCTCAAAAGATGAAATAACAGACCGGTTTCCGGCTGAAAACTTTCGGCACATCCGCCCCGTTTGCTTTATATGTAAGTGGGTAAAACACACACCATACCCCAAAAAGAAAAGGAGCGATTCTACTTGAATACAGCAGACATGCTTACGACGTATCTCAGCAAACTCCCGAATCTGATCATTGCACTGCTCGTCCTGCTTATCGGCTGGGGCATTGCCAAAATCATTGAAAAAGCCGTATACAAAGGCCTGCAAAAAACAAAAATCGACGACAGGCTGTTCGCCGAAAAAAAGCCGGCGCGCTATTCCTCAGAAAAAGTCATCAGTAAAGTCATTTATTTTATCGCATTAATCATCGTTTTTATTCTATTCTTTAACATTCTGCATCTGACAACCGTGGCTTCGCCTTTTGTCAGCATGCTGTCAGCGATAACGGCGGCTGTGCCGAGCATTTTAAAAGCCGGCCTGATTCTGCTGTTGGGCTGGGCGGCCGCTTCGCTTTTCAGCTATCTCGTCAAAAAAGCGGGCATGAAACTTGCTGAAAACGGCCGGCTCAGAAAATGGACAATGGTGTCTGAAGAAGCGGAGATGAGCAGATCCGTTACGGCCGCTTCACGAATCGTTTTTTACTTCGTCTTGCTCTTGTTCCTGCCCGGCGTCTTGGCCGCTCTCCAAATCAGCGGAGTATCAGGGCCGTTTACAAATATGATCCAAAGCGTTTTGTCCTTTATACCGAAATTATTCGCCGCGGCGCTGATTGTTTTAATCGGCTGGCTTGTTGCCCGTCTCGTCCGTGATATCGTCACAAACTTTCTGGCGAGTATCGGCACGGAAAGGCTTGCCGCACGTATGGGGCTTTCTATTTATCTGAAGGATACAAGCCTGTCGGCAATCATCGGAACGATTGTCTACGTGCTGATTTTCATTCCGGTGATCATCTCTGCGCTTGACCGGCTTGATGTGGCGGGTATTTCTGAACCGGCGTCAGCCATGCTGCACACGGTCTTCACAATGCTCCCTAGTATCATCATCGGTATTGTGCTGATCATCGCCGGCATCTGGATCGGAAAATGGGTCAACAGCATTGTATCCGGGCTCTTGCATCGGGCCGGTTTCGACTCTCTTCTCGGTAAAATGGGCTTTGAACAGGCGGGTACCCTGAAGCTGACGCTTTCTCAGACGGTCGGCATGATTGTTCAGATCATCATCGTCCTGCTCTTTACCGCAGAGGCGCTGCAGCTTGTCCATCTCGAATTTCTCGTCGTTATCGCAACAGGTATTATCGCTTACCTGCCTAATGTTCTGGCCGCTGTATTTATTCTCGGAATCGGGCTTTTGGCCGGACAGCTCGTCAGCAGGCTGCTTGCCGGCATGCTGAGCGGAAAGGAATTCAGATTCCTGGCGCCGCTTGCGAAATATACCATTATCACTCTTTCAATCTTTATGGCGCTGGATCAGCTCGGTGTCGCCGACACGATCGTAAATGCCGCGTTTATTCTGATTCTGGGCGGTTTCGCGCTTGCCTTCGGACTTTCATTCGGTCTCGGCGGAAAAGAATTCGCCTCCCGTTATCTCGCAAAATTGGATCGCAAAATTGAAAAACATCAATCGGCTGACGATCGTAATCCGCCGATGTCTTAACGAGAAAAACGTGTGCTCAGAGGGAGCGCACGTTTTTTTTTTGAGTTAAAGGGGCAAATTCCTTTTTTTTCATTTTAGATTCATATATGATAGACTGTAACAGAAGCAAAATCTCTTTTTTCGAGGTCATTCTATGAAATTAACGAACTATACTGATTATTCTTTACGCGTTTTGATTTTTTTGGCTTCCAGACATTCCGACGAACTTTCCAACATAAAAGAAATCGCAGATACTTATTCCATCTCTAAAAACCACCTCATGAAAGTCATTTACCGCCTCGGACAGCTCGGATATGTCGAAACGATCCGGGGCCGGGGAGGCGGAATCCGATTAGGAATGACACCGGAAGACATAAACATTGGAGAAGTCGTTCGAAATACAGAAGACGACTTTAACATCGTAGAATGCTTTGACTCCAAAAAAAATCTCTGTATCATATCTCCCGCCTGCAACTTAAAGAACCTTCTGAATGAAGCCCTGCAAGCTTACCTGGCCGTTTTAGACAAATATACGTTAAGGGATCTGGTCAAAAACAAAGAGGAGATTATGAGACTGCTCAGAAGCTGAAGGAATGTCCGCATTCCTTCTTTTTTTATGCCGGCATAAGAAAAAAGGACTATTTCTATTAATATGATAAACGATTGCAGACAAGTGCCGATATAAAGATTATCATTACTGATATCCTCACCTTGCGGCTGCAACGAATGGGGATAGAAAAATTATCGCAGGAAAAGGGAGATTCACTATGAAAAAAAAGGTAGCGGTCGGTTTGACTGCATCTGCGATCGTCGGGTCTGCGTTAGCTGTAACACCGGCAGAAGCACAAACGATTAAGGTTAAAAGCGGAGATTCATTATGGAAGCTTGCCCAAAACTACAATACAAGCGTGGATGCCATTACATCAGCGAATCATCTAAAATCCACCGTTCTTTCTATCGGGCAGACGCTCAACATTCCTAACGGCAAATCAGATTCCGGCAGCAAAAAGCCATCTTCAAAGAACAGCGGCACGACTAAAAGCGTTTATACAGTGAAAAGCGGAGACTCGCTGTGGCTGATCGCATCTGATTTTAAAATGTCCGTACAGGAACTGAAAAAATTGAACGGTCTGACAAGCGACTTAATCCGCGCCGGACAGAAGCTGCAAGTGACGGGGAAAGTTTCCTCAAGCACCGATCAGAAAAAAACCGCTCCTGGCAGCAGCTCAAACAGCAGCAAAAATCAGTCATCATCTTCCGGGACGTATAAAGTCAAACTCGGTGATTCCCTATGGAAGATCGCAAACAGCGTCAATATGACCATTGCGGAACTCAAAGTATTAAACAACTTAAAAACGGATACGATCTACGTAAACCAAGTCCTGAAAACAAAAGGAACGTCTTCTTCGGGAAACACGCCGTCAAAAGACAATTCAAACCAAAATAAAAACCAGACGCAAACGTCCTCTTATACAGTAAAAAGCGGAGACTCACTCTGGAAAATCGCAAACGCATACAATATGACGGTTCAGCAAATCAGAAGCATCAACAAACTGACGTCAGACATGCTGCGGGTCGGACAAGTGCTTAAGCTGACCAAAACGTCATCTTCCGGCTCTTCGACTTCACCGTCAACTCCGAACCAGTCCGGAGATACAGGGAAAACCACTACATATACCGTGAAAAGCGGGGATTCTTTATGGGTGATCGCCCAAAAGTTCAATGTGACCGCCCAGCAGATCCGCGAGAAAAACAATCTGAAAACAGATGTTCTTCAAATCGGACAAAAGCTGACGATTACCGGGCAGCAGACAAACACAACACCGAATCAGTCCGGCAACACAGGCGGCACAGGTTCAACAAGCGCGAAGATTAATGTAATGATCGATGCCGCAAAAGCTCAGCTGGGCGTACCGTATGTATGGGGCGGGACAACGCCGAGAGGCTTTGACTGCAGCGGTTTCATTTATTACGTTCTCAATAAGGTCACTTCTGTATCCAGACTTTCAGCCGCAGGCTACTGGAATACGATGACATCAGTCAGCCAGCCGGCGGTCGGTGACTTTGTCTTTTTCTCAACTTATAAAGCCGGACCTTCCCACGTCGGTATTTATCTCGGGAACGGCCAGTTTATTAATGCCAACGATTCGGGTGTCGTTATTTCCAGCATGAACAATTCCTATTGGAAACAGCGCTACCTCGGCGCAAAACGCTTCTTCTGATATCTGACAAGCTGTACGGCCTCAATTAGGCTGTGCAGCTTTTTTTACAGTCTGAAAATATTAATGCTGATCACATGTTTTGTTACGGGATGGAAATACACTTCAGCACGGGATGAAAACGTTTCTTTTGCTGTTTGCACCGTTACGCGAAACACATCTTTCGTCTGTTCCCGGTTCACTTTTGTACGGCCCATGTACGAATAATCGGTAAGCTCGGCCCCCTTGTATTCACGTTCAAGCTGGTTCCATGCGAGCTGCTCCCATTTTTCAACTGATGGATCGAGGTGTTCTGTATGCCCTTTTTCAGCGATCGAGGCAATGAGAATGCCGCAAAACAAGAGGGCAAGCGCAAATGGAAGGGATTTCATCTTTATGTTCTCCTGAGTCGTTTTTTGTCAATCTTAGCGTGTCCAAAGAAGAGACGGATATGCGGTTTTATTTTATGTCTCCCTCATATTGCTATGCCGCAGTGATAAGGACACCAACTTTTCCCCCGTTGCATCCGGGCTTCGACGGCATAAACTAACGGAGAACTTCTCATTGAAAGGAGAAGCGTTAGATGGATCATGCCGATTATGACAAAGCCTTGTATTACACACACCGTTCTCAATGGGACAATTTGTTAATATTGATGGTTCGTACAAAAGATGATTTATTATCAAAGCGTATTGAGCACTTTCTGCACGCGTATCATTTCGAATATGATCATGCGGTGCTTGAAAAAGAGCTGTATTCTCTTCTCGGGTATATTGATCATGCGACAGAGCTCGCTTATGAAGATCAATTAGCCATGCTGACATAAAACAATCCCGGCGTCAGACGCCGGGATTTCTTGTGTTTGTGAACATATTCAATTCTTCAATCATGTCTTTCAGGCTGACCGCCATATCCTCAGATACGGTCCGGCGATCCATGTCGATGTGAATCGGGTCTAAGACCAGCTGTTTCGGGATGACATTTGCATAGACGCCCCGCATGACCGTCCGCATATTCGCCAGCGCGTTCATGCCTCCTTTTCCTCCGCCCGCCGCGGCAATGATTGCCACCGGTTTGTATGCCCAGTGATCGCTGCTTAAAAAATCGATGGCGTTTTTTAAAGCGCCGCTCATGCCGCTGTGATACTCGGGAGATAATAAGACGACGGCCGCCGACTTTTTCACCTGCCGCCTTAACTCTTGCACTGAAGGCAGCTCGTTCTGTTCTTCTTCACCGTTATAAAGCGGCAGTTCACTTTCGCTCAAATCAATAAAATCGGTATGAAACCGATCTCTGATATAAGAAGCGGCAATTCTAGTCCGCCCGTTTTTTCTCGGTGTTCCGCTGATCACTAATATGCTCATAATTTTACCGCCTTTCCAAAAACATTATATTTTACCGCATACAATGCCGCCTGCGTCCGATCGGAAAGATTCAGCTTTGAGAGCAGGTTAGATACGTGGGTCTTCACTGTTTTTTCGGAAATACACAGTGCCGCCGCAATTTCCTTATTGCTTTTCCCTTTGGCTATTTCTTGAAGAACATCTTTTTCACGGGGGGTCAGCTGATAATATTTTTCCTTATCCTGATCATCCTGAACCATATGGGTCAGCACGTGAGGCACAATATTCGCCGACAGCCGGTAACGTCCGGAATACACTTCCCGGAGCGTTTTTACTAAATCATCGGGCTGGGCGTCTTTCAGCTGATACGCTTTTGCGCCGGCTTTAAGGGCGGGAATGACATGCTCCTGATCAGAATAGCTCGTCAAAATGACGATACTGATGTCCGGAAATCGTTCAGCCGCAATTTTTGCCGCTTCTATGCCGTCCATATCAGGCATTGATAAATCCATCAGAATGATGTCCGGCTCCGTCTTTTCAGCTTGCTGAAGCGCTTCAGCACCGGTGGATGCCTCACCGACAACTTCAATGTCTTCCTGAGTGGCGAAGAAATAGCGCAGTCCTTTGCGGACAACGTGATGATCATCAGCAATCACAATTTTCATCAATCAGACCTCCTATCCCGAAACGGAAGCCGAACTGAGACAATCGTTCCGGCGCCAAGCTCGGATTGCAGTGTAAAGCGGCCTCCGATCGCTTCAGCCCGCGCTTTCATGCCGGCCACGCCGAGCGATGGGAGCACAGCATGCACATCAGCGCTGAAGCCCGCTCCACGGTCGCTGATGTGAAGCTCAGCGCAATCCGGCTTTTTAACGGCGGAAATGATAACCCGGTCCGTTCCCGCATGCTTTTTACAGTTATTCAAGGCTTCCTGGGCGATCCGCCAAAGCGCGTGTTCCTGTTCATCTGTAAGCTCCAGCTCATCCTCCATTTCACAAACGGCTTCCAGGCCGATGAGAGCGGCATAGCTTTTGATCGACGCATACAGCCCTTTCGTCAAACTTTCCGGCTTCAGCTGCCAAATAAGCGCCCTCATTTCTGTTAGCGCATCCTGAGACAGCTCTTGAATAAACATAATCATCTGCCGGAGCCGATCATCATCTGTAAAGCTCTTTGCGGCTTTTGCCGTTAAGCTGACAGAAAACAGCATCTGATTGACGGAATCATGCAGCTCTTGCGCAAGTCTGCTTCGTTCCATCAACAGGGCGTTCTGCTGCTCAAATTCGGCCAATTTCATCCGCTGGATCGCCGTTCCGATTTGAAATGCAACCGCTTCAAGCAGATGCAGTTCTTCTTCGTTGAAAAATGTCTTTTTACTTGCGGCGACGTTTAATAAACCGAACTTCCGGCCGCCGTCCTCAAGCGGTACGGTCGCATGATGGGTAATGCCCTCCGTATCGCGGCAGTTCGTCGTCTGTTCCGCAAATTCAATCCGTTTACAATTCATTATGTTTACGGCTTTTGTCAATCCGCCATTGCTGAATTTGGTCAGACAATAGCATTCCCCGCTGCACATGAGTGCATTTTCCCGCTGACCGAGAGCCGGCGGTAAATAAGCGGATGCGGCGAGCGTATAAGATCCGTCCGGCTCAATCAGAAAAATCCACCCTGTCTGCAGCCCGGTCAAGCTGAGCAGTTCGCGGAGCACTTTATCAAGCGCTTCCTTTAAATCGTGGCTTTGGTTTAAGGTTTCCGCAATCGCTTTTAACGTTTTTAACGTTTCTACCGTCGTTTTCGTCAATTTCCCTCACTCCGGCCAATCAGAATTATCCATATTATATCAATTCTTTTCTGTATATTCCTTTGTTTTCAGCATGAATTTTCCTCATACTTTCGGATGAGGCGTATAAAAAAACCGCCGGATGTCGCTTCCGGCGGTTTGTTGTTTATTTCGTTTTTTCCACTATGCCATCCACCGTTTTCATGACGGCTTCAGATAATGCGGCAAGACGCTGTTCGCTGTCTTGTAAAGAAGTTCCCTTCACGGCGAAATAGAACTTCACTTTCGGCTCCGTTCCCGATGGACGAAGGCAGAACCAAGAGCCGTCTTCAAGGAAATATTTCAGGACATTTGACTTCGGAAGATCAATATCTTCTTCACGATGATCGGCAAATACAGTCCGTTTTCCCGTTGAATAGTCTTCAGCCTGCGTGATTTGTTTTCCGGCCATCTGCTTCGGCGGATCGTTTCGGAATGAAGTCAGGATAGCGGAAATCTGCTCTGCTCCCTGTTTTCCTTTTAACGTCAATGACTTCAAGCCTTCACGGTAATAACCGTATTCTTTAAAAATGGACAGCAGCGCGTCATAAAGCGACATGCCCTGCTTTTTATAAAAGGCGCATACCTCGACGGCTAACAGCGCAGCCTGGATCGCGTCTTTGTCACGCGCGAAATCGCCGATTAAGTAGCCGTAGCTTTCTTCATACCCGAACTGGAACGTGTATTGGCCTGATTTTTCATATTCTTTGATCTTTTCACCGATAAATTTGAAGCCTGTCAGCGTGTCAATCGTATCTAACCCGAACGATGAAGCGACGGCGCGGCCCAATTCGCTCGTGACAATCGTTTTCATGACGACACCGTTTTCAGGAAGGGTGCCCTGTTTTTTCTTCTCGGAAAGCAGGTAATGCAATAAAAGCGCGCCTGTCTGGTTTCCCGTCAGCACTGTGTACTTGCCTTCGCTGTTTTTTACGGCAATGCCGAGACGGTCGGCATCCGGGTCCGTAGCGACGAGAATATCGGCATTTTGTTCTTCTCCGAGTTTAATGGCATATTCGAATGCCGCGTGCTCTTCCGGATTCGGCGATTTGACGGTTGAAAAATCCGGGTCCGGCAGCTCTTGCTCCTTTACGACGGTGACGTTTTTGTAACCGAGTGCTTCAAGACCGCGGCGCACCGGTTTATTTGCCGTGCCGTGCAGCGGAGTGAACACGACGCTGACATCCACTTCATCCGAAAGCTCGGGATGTACGGAGATGGAAGTCAGTTTTTCAGTATACGGTTTATCAATTTCTTCACCGATTATTTTAATCAAACCTTTTTCTTTCAGCGACTGTTCATCTTCAACTTGAATCGTTAATTCATTTTCTATGGCATTCACTTCCGCAATGACGATGTCCGCTTCTTTCGGCGGCAGCTGTGCGCCGTCATCGCCATACACTTTATATCCGTTATATTCAGGCGGGTTATGGCTGGCCGTCACGACGATACCGGCATAAGCGTTCAGCTTTCTCACCGCAAAAGACAGCTCAGGCGTCGGGCGGAGCTCATCAAATACGTATGTTTGAATGCCTTGGGAAGCAAGGGTTTTTGCAGCTTCCATCGCAAACTCAGGAGATTTATGACGGGAGTCGTATGCGATCGCAACCCCTCTTTTTTTCGCGTCTTCTCCCTGTTTTTCGATATACGCCGCAAGTCCGGCAGATGCTTTGCGGACCGTGTAAATATTCATCCTGTTCGTACCCGGCCCGATTTCTCCTCTCATGCCTCCTGTTCCGAACTCAAGATTTTTGTAGAAAAAATCTTCCAGCAGCTGCTCGTTTCCTTCTGCGTCCGCCAATAATTTTTTCAATTCTGAATCTAATTGTTCGGCCTGATTCCAGCGTTCGTAGCTCTTACTCCAACTCATGTTCGTCCTCCTATAATTTCAGCTTATGACCATATTTTAATATGAATCGGCTGCCCGTGTCACTTGATAACCTAACCAAATGCTTTATGTAAGAAGATAAAAGAAGGGCTCATGCCTTTTCGGCACAGCCCTCCGGTTATTATTGTTCGAGCGGAACAACCGCGTCGTGCAGCAGCGTATTTAACCACTCAGTGTGTTTTTCTTTCGTTGCGTCATTCCATTGGAATCGGTCGCTCATGTAATCAATCACGGCCGTTTTATACGTTTGCACCCATTTGATGTCGAAGAACAGTCTTCCCGTTCTGCGGACGAAGAAATCGGCAGGTGTCGCAGCCATTTCTTCTTCGATGCTGTAAGCCGCTTCAGCCAGAATGTGAACCGGAATCTGGCGTTTTTCCGCTTCGTCTTTCAGACCTTCAATCCGGCTGAATACATTTTCAACGTTAGAGCCGTATCTGATGGCTAACTGCTTAGCGGTTTCCTGTGATAAACCGATTTTCAAGCCGTCTTTTGTCTTTGCTTCCACAAATGACTCGAAGTTTTTAGAGCCGCCGACATGTCCGCCGGAAATCGGCATCGTCTTCGTCTTGCAGCCGCCGAAGTCCTGGCCGCCCTCTTCTTTCAAGCGGTCGCGGACAAGATCGACAATGTGCTCAGCCATTTTACGGTAGCCCGTCAGTTTTCCTCCGGCGATCGTAATCAGGCCTGATTGAGATGTCCAGATTTCATCTTTACGGGAGATCTCAGACGGGTCTTTCCCTTCTTCGTGAATAAGCGGTCTGAGGCCGGCCCAGCTTGATTCAATATCGTCCGCCGTAATGTTCAGTTCCGGGAACATATAATTGATGGAGCTGACGACATAATCGCGATCCTGCACCGTCATGCGCGGATGCTCAAGTTTTTGTTTGTAAACCGTATCGGTCGTACCCACGTATGTTTTTCCTTCACGCGGAATGGCGAACACCATCCGGCCGTCCGGCGTATCAAAGTACACCGCCTGTTTAAGCGGGAATACGGATTGGTCGAATACGAGATGGACCCCTTTTGTGTGCTGAAGATGTTTTCCGCTTTTACTGTGGTCTTTTTCTCTCAGCTCGTCGACCCACGGACCTGTCGCATTGACGATTTTTTTGGCGTAAACTTTGTATTCCTTGCCTGACAGCAGATCTTCAATTAAAACGCCGACAACTTTTCCTTTTTCATAAAGCAGTTCTTTCACTTTAGAGTAGTTGACAGGCTCCGCACCGAATTTAACGGCTTCTTTCATGACTTCAATCGTCAGTCTCGCATCGTCCGTCCGGTACTCTACATAATAGCCTCCGCCTTTTAAGCCGTCTTTTTTGACGAGCGGCTCTTTTTGCAGCGTTTCTTTAGCAGACAGCATGCTTCTGCGCTCTGATTTTTTTACTCCCGCTAAATAGTCATACACACGCAGGCCGATGGAAGTAGAGAATGAACCGAACGTGCCGCCTTTATGAAACGGCAGCAGCATCCATTCCGGCGTCGTGACGTGCGGGCCGTTTTCGTACACGATGGCACGTTCCTTACCGACTTCTGCAACCATTTTGACTTCAAATTGCTTCAGATAACGCAAACCGCCGTGGACAAGCTTTGTGGATCGGCTTGATGTGCCGGCCGCGAAATCCTGCATTTCGCTCAAAGCGACTTTCATTCCCCTTGAAGCTGCGTCAAGCGCCGTACCGGCACCCGTAATACCTCCGCCTATAATAAACAGATCGTATGTTTTTTTAGTCATGTCTTCCAGCATATGATCCCGTTCCAAACTTGAAAATTGGTGATTCATCATTACGTTTCCTCCTTGTTGTCACGGTATAGAAAAAGAGACCACAACAGCCAAAGCGCATGTCATCACTTTGGTGCTGTGGTCTCTCCTCATCTCAGGACCGTTCCTATTAACTTGTTTTCAGTATACCACATTTTTATCTTATTTAAAAGCCATAGCTGCATTTACTGCTTTTTTCCATCCGCCGTACAATTCATCGCGTTTTTTATCTTCCATTTCCGGTTTGAATTGCTTATCAAGGTTCCATTGATCGGCGATTTCAGTGCTGTCCTTCCAGTATCCGACAGCGATTCCGGCCAAATACGCGGCACCGAGCGCCGTCGTTTCATTAATTTCCGGACGTTCGACCGGCACATCAAGCAAGTCGCTTTGGAACTGCATGAGGAAGTTATTTTTTACCGCTCCGCCGTCTACACGCAATGTTTTTAAAGAGATGCCTGAATCAGCCTCCATGGCATCAAGTACATCTTTCGCCTGATAAGCGAGAGATTCAAGCGTAGCCCGGATAAAATGCTCCTTCGTCGTTCCGCGTGTCAGGCCGAAAACTGAGCCGCGCACGTCACTGTCCCAGTACGGTGTGCCTAATCCGACGAAAGCGGGCACGACATAAACACCGTCAGCGGAATCCACACGCTCTGCGTATGTCTCGCTTTCTTTTGAATCCTGGAACATCCGCATGCCGTCTCTCAGCCATTGGATGGCAGAACCTGCGACAAAGATGCTTCCTTCCAGTGCATACTCGACTTTTCCGTCTAATCCCCAGGCGATTGTCGTCAGAAGGCCGTGATCAGAAGTGATGGCTTTTTCTCCGGTATTCATCAGCATAAAGCAGCCTGTGCCGTATGTGTTTTTCCCCATGCCTTCTTCAAAGCACGCCTGGCCGAACAGCGCTGACTGCTGGTCTCCGGCCGCTCCCGCAATCGGAATGTTTTTACCGAAGAAATGATAATCAACCGTTTTCGCGTACACATGAGAAGACGGTTTCACTTCCGGCAGCATTGATTTCGGCACGCCTAAAATATCAAGCAGCTCGTCATCCCATTTTAATTCATGAATATTAAACATCAGCGTTCTTGAAGCGTTGGAATAATCCGTTACGTGCGCCGCCCCTCCGGACATTTTCCAGATGAGCCATGAATCAATCGTTCCGAACAGAAGATTTCCGTTTTCCGCTTTTTCCCGCGCGCCTTCTACATTGTCAAGAATCCATTTGACTTTCGTTCCTGAGAAATAAGGGTCGATCAAAAGTCCCGTTTTTTCTCTGAATGTATCATTATATCCTTTTTCACGAAGCTCTTCGCAAATGCCGGATGTTTGTCTCGATTGCCACACAATCGCATTGTATACCGGCTTTCCGGTATCTTTATCCCATACGACCGTCGTTTCCCTTTGGTTCGTGATGCCGATGCCGGCAATTTGATCAGCGCTGATTCCGGACTCGGAGATCACAGTCGCGATAACGGCGAGCACCGATCCCCAGATTTCGTTCGCATTGTGCTCCACCCAGCCCGGCTGAGGGAAATGCTGTGTGAATTCCTTTTGAGCGGAATGCACGATTTTTCCTTCTTTATTAAAAAGAATCGCTCTTGAACTTGTTGTGCCTTGGTCAATTGATAAAATATAGGTCTCCATGATGCCGCTCTCCTTTTTAAATATATTCAGAATTTGATAATATTTTCCGTGATTGAGATTTCTTGGTATAAATATAGAGTATGAAAAGCACTACAACCATTATAACGCTTACAAACCAAAAGCTAGGTGTCACATTTCCTTTAAACGCGGCATTGTAAAATACGCCGCCGAACGCACCGCCCATGATCGGACCGACTACGGGAATCCAGGCATATTTCCAATTTGACGGCCCTTTTTTCGGAATCGGCAGAAAGGCGTGAGCGATTCTCGGCCCCAAATCCCGCGCAGGGTTGATCGCATATCCGGTCGTCCCTCCAAGAGAAATCCCGATGGCAACGATGAGGAATCCGACAATCAGCGGGTTCAGCCCTTTTGTAAATTCATTCGCTCCGATTGCCAAAATGCCGAGCACAAGCACAAACGTACCAATGACTTCACTTATCATATTCCCAAATGTATGAGGAATACTCGGGCCGGTCGAGAAAACGCCCAGTTTAGCGGCCGGATCATCCGTCGCCTTCCAATGCGGCAGATAATGAAGGTACACAACAACCGCACCGATCATTGCTCCGATCATCTGCCCCGCAATATAAACAGGGACCTCTTTCCAAGGAAAGCTGCCTTCAAGCGCAAGGCCTATCGTTAAAGCCGGATTCAAGTGGGCGCCGCTGATACTGCCGACGGCATATGCCGCCATGGCTACTCCCAATCCCCAGCCGAATACAATAACAATCCATCCGGATTGGTATGAAAGCGATTTCTTTAAATTGACTCCCGCACAAACGCCGCCGCCGAAAATAACAAGCAGCATTGTACCGATTACTTCTCCCCAAAATGCTGTCATCATCATTCCTCCTAAATGACAAAATAGCAGGTTTGACAGAGTTATAGAGAATAAAAAACCCACAACAAACCGCTTTACGCTTTATTGCTTCCGTAAAGAGCTGTTGTGGGTCTCCGGGTCTCCATCACATAGTATTAACCTAGGTCTATTGTAACAATGGGTGTAAGCGGTGTCAATCTTTTTTTGTCATAGAATGTTCATATTTAGCCCATAGTTCGGTGTCTGAAGTCGTCACGGCTGTGGCTCCTGCCTGCAAGGCGTTTTCAACGTCCTGCTCCGTGCGGATGAAGCCGCCGGCAAAAATCGGAATCCCCGTCATTTCTTTAATTTCTCTGATTAAAGTCGGAACGATGCCCGGGAGAACCTCGATAAAGTCAGGCTTATGCTTTCCGACGAATTCCATGCTTTTCTCCATGGCGCTCGTATCCAAGAGAAACAGACGCTGGATCGCGTATATTTTCTTTTGTTTCGCTTTGACGATGACTGATGATCTCGTCGAAATGATGCCCGCGGGCCGGATATCCTGACAAATAAACTCCGCACCGTATTCGTCATGCTTAATGCCGTGAATTAAATCGACGTGAACCATCAGAAGTTTTCCGTGTTTTTTTGCTTCATTCACGACACCTTTTAATTGACCGAGGTGGATATCTAAAATGACGCCGTATAAGAACGGACTTTCTAAAAATGCATCGAATTGCTTCATGTTCCGGATTGCCGGTAGAATCTGCTGGTTGTGAAAACTCATGTTTTACTCCTTTACATTAAAAATCAATGCTCAGCACGCTTTCCTTGACGGTCGAAATGATGAAAGAGAGCTCCTCGTCCGACAGGCAAAAAGGCGGAGACAGCTGAATGACATTATTATATCCCGCTACAGTATCGCCATTTTTCCCGACAAGCAGGCCTTTTTCTCTGCAGGCGGTGATGACGTGCTGCACAAGGGCGGCATCAGCGGGTTCCTTCGTGACTTTGTCCTTGACGAGCTCAATGCCGGCAAGAAGGCCCTTGCCCCGTACATCTCCGACCGCCGGATGTTCTCTGAGCGGCTCAAGCTCACGGAGCAGCCTTTCTCCAAGCTCACGGGAGCGGGCGATCAGATTTTCGTCCTCCATCAATTGCAGGTTTTTCAAGGCCAGGGCGCAGGCTGCCGGATTGCCTCCGAATGTATTCACGTGCCGGAAGCGGCCGTACGGCTCACCGCCCGAATACGCCTCAAAAATCTCCCGTTTTACTGCCGTTGCCGACAGCGGCAGGTAAGCGCTCGTAATGCCTTTTGCCATTGTGACGATGTCCGGTGAAACGCCGTAATGCTGAAATCCGAACGGCTCTCCCGTGCGGCCGAAACCGCAAATGACTTCATCACTGATCAGAAGCGCGCCGTGGCGGCGGCAAATGTCCTCTACCTTTGCCATATACCCGTCCGGAGGCATCAGTATCCCTCCGCCTGTAATAATCGGTTCCATAATAACGCCGGCAATCGTTTCGCTTAACTCCCACGTCATGATCCGGTCGATGTCATGCGCGCTTTCCAATGTGACGGCATCTCCGGGATTCCGATAAAGATCAGGCGGCGCCGCATGCAAAAACCCTTGTGAGAGCGGCTCATATTTATATTTTCTCTGCGCCTGGCCGGTAGCGGCGAGCGCCCCCATCGTATTGCCGTGATAGCCTCTGTACCGGGAGATGAATTTGAAGCGGCTGTGATCGCCGTTTTCAATGTGGTATTGGCGGGCAATTTTGAACGCGGTTTCATTTGCTTCCGATCCGCTGTTGGAAAAGAAGATCACATAATCGCCGCCGAGCCATTCATTCAGTTTTTCCGCAAGCTCAATCGCGGGTTGATGGCTTTGGGTCAGCGGATAATAAGGAAGCTCCTTCAATTGGCTGTAAGCCGCATCGGCAAGCTCCTTTCTCCCGTATCCGATATTGACGCACCACAGGCCTGACATGCCGTCCAAATACCGTCTGCCGTCAATGTCCGTAACCCAGGCGCCTTCCCCTTTTTGGACGATTATGCTGTCATCCGGCTCCGCCCCTTTCATCGCGTGCCAAATCAGCTCTTTATCCTTTTGTTTGAGTGACTGATTTTTTTGTACATGTTCCACACCGCTCATCTCCCTTTCAATATCATTGCACTGTATCGAAAGCTGCCCGGCTTCTGACGCCGATTCTCTTGGTGAAGTTTTCCTCTTAATAAGAATATAAAGGCGCGGCATGGGCGAGTCAATAAAGCGGCGGCAATTAAAAAAACGCTTTCTCCCAGAAAGCGAAAGAGCTACAAGAGCATATCCCGAAACCGGGGCCGGCGCAAGTGTTTTTATAAAAAAACCCGCCCCTTAAGCGGAGCGGGCGTTTTTTATTTAAGATGCGTAATCCGGTAAATGTCTTTGCGCCGGTCTTTCAGCTGGCGCACGGTTCCGTTTTCACGCTGCCTTCTTAAGATTTCAAGGTCCACGTCCCCGATCACGACCATTTCGATATTCGGATTCGTTTCACCGACGATTCCGTCTCTGGCAAATTCAAAATCCGACGGAGCAAAAATGGCTGACTGCGCGTATTGAATATCCATATTTTCTGTTTGCGGCAGGTTTCCGACCGTACCTGAGATGACGGTGTAAATTTGGTTTTCAACCGCTCTCGCCTGAGAGCAGTACCTTACGCGCAAGTAGCCTTGGCGGTCTTCAGTGCAGAACGGCGTAAAGATAATTTTCGCTCCTTGATCCGCGGCAATTCTCGCAAGCTCCGGAAATTCGATATCGTAACAGATCTGAATGGCGATCTTTCCGCAGTCCGTATCAAATACGCGCACCCTGTCTCCGGCGCTGATGCCCCACCATTTCCGCTCATTCGGCGTAATGTGAAGCTTATATTGTTTTTCAATCGTGCCGTCACGTCTGAATAAGTAGGCGATGTTATAAATTTTCCCCTCTTCTTCAACGAAGTGGGAGCCGCCGATGATGTTGACATTATATTTCACCGCGAGATCTGTAAAGAGGCTGATATAGTCCTCGGTATATTCGGTAATCCTCTGAATGGCCAGACTCGGAGAACGCTCCTCGAGAAATGACATGAGCTGCGTCGTGAAAATCTCCGGGAACACCGCGAAATCAGATCTCGCATCGGAAGCCACATCGACATAATATTCAACCTGATTGGCAAATTCCTCGAAGGAGTAAATCTTTTTCATTTCATATTGAATGACGCAAATGCGCACCGGAAATGCCGATTTGTAATAGCGCTTCGACTGCGGCAAGTAATCGACATTGTTCCATTGCATTAATGTCGCATATTTAATGGACGCGGTGTCATCCGGGAGATAATTCGGATTGATCCGCATGAGCGTAAATCCGTTCATCAGCTGGAAAGAAAGCACCGGATCATAAATCTGATGGCGCGTCACCTGTTCGACATAGGCTCTCGCCGTCATTTCTTCCGCATACTTATGATAATTCGGAATCCGCCCGCCGATAATGATGCTTTTCAGATTCAATCGTCTCGCCAAGTCTTTTCTCGCCTCATACAGCCGGTGTCCGATCTTCATCCGTCTGTATTCCGGGTGAACCATTACCTCAATCCCGTACAGATTCAATCCGTCCGGGTTGTGGTTCGTGATATAACCGTCGTCTGTAATGTCCTGCCACGTGTGGCGGTCATCATATTCATCGAAATTGATGATCAGGCTTGAGCATGAACCGATAATTTCTCCTTCATACTCGGCGCAAAACTGACCTTCCGGAAAGTGCGCGAGATGGCTGATTAAATGCTCAGGCTCCCACGGCTCCATCCCCGGAAAACAATCCTTTTGCAGCTCAATTATTTTGTTGATATCTTTCTCTTCCATATTCCGTATGACCATTTTCTTTTCAAAACGGGTCAGATCAAGTTTCTCAGACAATGCTGCTTCCCCCTGCCGGTTCGTTTTGATCGTTCAATCGCTGTAAGAGTAATTCAAGTTCCATTTCCGCCATCGATTCCAGTCTGTGATCGTATTCTTCAAATAACAGGGCGCTTGTTACCTTATTCGGGACGATGACACATTTCATGCCGGCGCGCTTGGCTGCGATTGAGCCGTTGACCGAATCCTCAAAGGCCAGACATTCAGATGGTTCAACGCCTAAATGTTCCGCAGCTTTCAGATAGAGTTCCGGATTCGGCTTCACTTCTTCTACGTCGTCAGCCGTCTGAATCACTTCAAATTCATCAAACAGGCCTAATTCCTTCAGATGGCCCGACACCCATTTAAAATCTGAGCTGGAAGCGAGCCCCACCTTCAATCCTAATTCTTTTGCCGCGGCTAAATAAGCCTCCACCCCGGGACGCGCCGTTTCCGTCTTCATCCGCTGTTCGAAGCGCCCGCGCCTGATCGCCGTCAGTTCATCATGATCGAGCTTTCTTCCCAGCTGCTCCTCTAAATATGCGAACGGCTTAAACCCCGCGGCCGTTCCGATCACCTTTCCCCAGACGGATAAAGGCAATGTTGAACCGTGTTCTTCAAACATTTCCTGCAGCACTTCATATTCATGGGTTTCTGTATCTAAAATTAACCCGTCAAAATCAAAGATTAATGCTTTTATCAATGGTTACAGCTCCTTTAGCTAAACGTACTGACCTATGTATACACTATACCGTGAATTTCTTTCGCGTTCAAAATGTAACATTCTGACGGAAAGAAGAGCCTGCATGAGTGCAAGCTCTCTTCATCCGTTACTGTGTGTTTTGACTGGAAATATTGGAAAGAGCTGCTCCCGCAGACTCATTTGAACGCTGATCGACCGCTAAGTCTCCAAGCGCAACGATCCCGACCAGATGATTTTGATCGACAATGGGAAGGCGGCGGATTTGGTGTTGGGCCATCAGATGTGACGCCTCTTCAAGACTCATTTCCGGGTTTCCGGATACAACTGCAGAAGACATCACGTGTGAAACAGGTGTTTGGCCGTCGCGGCCTTGAGCCGTTGTTCTCAATGCGATATCACGGTCTGTCAGCATTCCTTTTAATTCCCCTCCGTCAACGACGGGAATTGCTCCGACATTATGCTGGTGCATCAGCGCAGCCGCTTCCTGAATCGTTTGATTGGGAGAAACGGTAGCCACGTGGGTAGTCATTGATTGTTTGATTGAACTCATTGTAAAGCACCCCTTTCGACATTTATTATGCTCGGGGATTTGTCTCATTATAAAGGGAGTTAGAGGAAAGAAATTGTGGTATCATGTCAAAGAAGCAAAAAAGAGCCTGTTAAAAGGCTCTTTATACCCGTCAGATCAGCCTTCTGTGACCGCAGGCTTCTGATCCGGCCCCTGTCTCGAAATCATCATAGGTAAAGGGAAAATTCATTCCGCATTCATTCAGCAAAGCGCAATTTTTATCAAACAGCGCCCGCTCTTTGACGTCATATACCGGGTGCGGCTTTGACAGCATGATATGTACCGTTTGCAGACAAGCCATAATTTGAAACGCTTCTTTTAAAGTTCCTTGGTAACGTTGGTTTTGTAATGATAATACGCCCCTTTTTTTAAAGCGCTGAATTTCCAGTTCGGAGAAATAAAGAGGAAAGACATTTTGAAACAATTCAGAGGAAAGCTCTTGTATCGCGCTTTCTTGTCCGTCAGTCGCTGCGTTCACAATTCTCACATCAATCACCTTTCTTGCCATGTGAATATCCTTAATCTTTATCAAGAATAGCATAGAAAAAAACGCGAAAGCTAAGGTAAGTGTTTCCTATTGAAACAGCCGCTTTCCGCTTGAAAAGGAGCTTTATGATATGAAACAAAATGACCGCGGTCTGGAACTCCTGATTACGGAAAAGCACGCCGGACAATGGCTGTTTTCAGTCCTGAAATCTGAATTCCAGGCGTCAAAACCCGTAATTACGGAATGGATGAACCAAGAAAGCATTCAGGTGAATCGGACATCCCCGAAAAACAATATCATACTGAAGACCGGAGATCGCTTATTCATTGATCTTCAGGAAAAAACGGGTTCTTCGGTGACTCCGGAATACGGAGAGCCGGACATTTTATTTGAGGACAATCATATGCTGATTGCAAATAAGCCGGCGGGAATGCCGACTCATCCAAATGAAGAGGGTCAGACCGGCACCCTCAGCAACCTGATCGCTTACCATTTTCAAATTAACGGCGAGCAGGCGAAAGTGCGCCACGTTCACCGTCTTGACCGTGACACGTCAGGCGCGGTCGTTTTCGCGAAACACCGCCTGGCCCATGCAATCCTTGACCGTCAGCTCGAAACCAAAACATTAAAACGCACCTATATCGCCGCGGCGGAAGGAAAAATCACGCCGAAAAAAGGCACGGTTGACTCGCCGATCGGCCGCGACAGGTCACATTCCGTCAGACGGCGCGTCTCACCCGGCGGACAAGCCGCCGTCACCCATTACAAAGTGAAAGGCTATCATCCCGGTGCGCAGCTTACATTGGCAGAGCTTGAACTGGAGACCGGGAGAACACATCAAATCAGGGTGCATATGGCAAGCATCGGCCATCCGTTGGCGGGCGATGACCTGTACGGCGGAAGCAGGACGCTGTTTCACAGGCAGGCGCTTCACGCCAAAAAAGTCAGTGTCGTCCATCCGATCTCAGGAGAAGAAATCGTTGCCGAGGCGCCGATGCCGGCTGATCTGGCTCATTTTACCGAAACGTATTTTTCTTAAACCGGGTCGGCATATATAATATATCGTTTCGGCGCATTTCCAATGTAAGAAAACGGATAGCAAGTGGTCAGGATCAGTTCCTCCCGCTTGTGCTGAAGGGTGATGACAGATGTATCATTCCGGCTGACGATTTTTGTACGGCTGATTTTATAAGAAAACGTGCCGTAAGACAAAATCACGTTCAGTCTGTCTCCTTTTTTCAGTTCGCCGGTCCGGCGGAACACCGTGTCCCTGTGGCCGGATAACACAATTTGGCCGTGATCGCCCGGATAATAGCTGTCCTTATAATGTCCGACGCCTTTTGCTAAATCATCTGCGTCAGTCCCTTCGACGATCGGGAGCTCAGCGTCGATTTCAGGGATTTCTAAAATGCCGCTTGCCTCACCCGTTTCGGGGTGAAATTCTTTTTTGCGCTGTGCCAGCACGGCGCTTTTTGTTTCGTTCTTTTCCAAGACAGGTTCTGTTGCTTGTTTTGCTTCTTCAAGCGATTGGTTCGTTTTCATATGTGAATCAATGATCTTCCAGCTTCCGTAACATGTGATGATGATACCGGCGATGATGACGAGAAGCGGAATATGTTTCAGTTTGTTCATCGTGTGCGGGTTCCCCTTTTCTTTCTGAAAAGCCAATATACGCCGGCACCCGTGATCACCAGTCCGGCCAATGCCGTCTGATGGCTGCCCGCTGAAGTATCAGGCAATGGGCGGCCTTTTTGTGTGCCGCTTTCAGTCTGTTTTGTGCTTTGTTCCGAATTTGCGGCAGACGCCGGACGGGATTCGGGAATTGACTGCACTGTATCAGATGCTGTTTCTTTTACGACAGGACGTTCAGGTTTTTTGGTTTGATCAGGCTGTTCTGCTGCATCCGGTTTTTTAGCGGGTTTTTCCGCTTGAGGTTTTTCTCCTTTATCAGGCCTGGTGCCGCCCGGTGTTTCCCCGCTTCCCGGCTGATTGCCGGTGTCATCAGATGTTTTTGCGGCTGATGCCGTGCGGATGCGGCCATCGGTTTGATAAGAAATCGGTGCGGAAAAGCTTTTGACATAGTCTGCTGTCGCTTCCAAATCCTCAGGCCCCGTCACCGGATTCTTGCCGAGTTTCCCGATCGGACCGTATTTTGCCCCCGCTGCCGTCGCCATAAATTGATTGACTGTTACTGTATATCCTTTTTCGGGCTGTATGTCTGTCCCGTCCGCCATTTTCAAATCAACCGCTTGTCCGGTTTCCGTGTTCCATGTATAGGAAAATCCGCTGATGCTGTAATCCGGACCGTACACCGGAGAAATTTGCGCATTAATAATCTCCCGCAAATCTTTTCCTTTGATTTCAAGCTTCGTCAGCACATTGCCGAACGGCTGTACATTATAAAGGTCTCCCCATGTGATCGGCCCTTTTTTTATGCCGTCCCGGATGCCTCCCCCATTCATAAGCGCAAAATCGGATTTCATCTTCGCTTTCATACCGTCGGCAATCAGATTTCCGAGCGCCGTGTCGCCGTCATTTGAATACCCGCCCGTTATATCATGGGCCGCTTCCCCGACCGTTTCGCTGATAATCGGTTTCACTTTCTCTTCATATTTGCTTAATATGCCTGCCGCAGCCAGGTCAGGCTTGATTTTACTTTGATCGATATATTGGATTTCCGCTGATTTTTTCACGATATCCTTCGACTCTTTATCAAGTTCAAGATCGGCGATTCCGATTGCTTTTCCGTATTCAAATGCCTGCACAATCAGCTTGCCGTTGATTTCTCCGTTTACGACTTTATGATTGTGCGCGGCGAAAATCACATCAATCTCTGAGTCTGTTCCGCTTGCAAGCTTTGCGGATTCTCCAGTGATTGCTGAGCCATTTTGTTCAGCAGACATATGGGCGAGTACGGCGATTGCTTTAATTCCTTTTTTCTTCAAGTCAGCGGCGGCGTCATTGACGGCCTTTACCTCATCCGTAAACGTAATATTTTTAATTCCGTCCGGGATGACCATGCCTGCCGCCGATCTGGTTACAACCCCGATAAATGCGACCGGAATTCCGGAAACGTATTTGATTTCATACGGCGGCAGAAAGGACTCCCCTGACTTCAGTTTACAGTTTGCGCAGACGAGCGGGAAATTTTGGCCGTCATAACCGCTTGTCCCCTTACCGTCCGGATGATCTCCTCCATTGATGATCCGTTTAAGCTCATCCGTTCCTTCATCGAATTCGTGATTGCCGACAGTTCCGACATCAAAACCGATGTCTTCCATCAATTCTACTGTCGGTTCATCCTGAAAAAGGGCTGACACGGGAGAGCTGCCCCCGATCATATCGCCCGCATGCACGACAAAGGCGTGTTCTTTCTCGGCTTTCGCCTTTTTAATGTACGCGGCGGCGTAGTCCATCCGCCCGAAAGTGCCATCCGGTTTACCGTCTCCGTTAAGGTCAAGCTCATATTGCTGATCAATTTTTCCGTGCAGATCATTCATGCTGATGATTCTGAGCGGGACACGGCCCGAGTCTTCAGTCTGCCGTTCTTTATACGCTTTATCCGTTCCAGCTTCATTCAGTGATCCGGCTTGTCCGATTGCTTCCGCATCTTTCACGCTGAACATCATAAAACAAACCGTCAGCAAACAGCACGAAAGACGCATACCCCTTTTTTTCTTCATTCATTTCCCCCCTGTCTTCTAAGAAATACGTTAGCTTATTTTCTTAAAAATCACATCATTTTTTTGTAAAGATTGTCTTCGCTGGCGCAAAATAGTAAATAATCCCCACGTAACGAAATAGGTCTTGATGTATAATGGATCGGCTTTTTTCACATCTTAATGATGATTTGACATGAAGGAGGAAAACAACCAGTGGAACAGCAGCAGAATCAGCAGCAGCCGCCAGTAAATCAGGGGATCCCGGGTTCACCGCAAGTGAATCACGGAGGACATGAGCTTTTCGATATGCATGAAGTGCTGGCCGGAACAGTCGGCGTTTTGGATCAATTTATGATGCTCAGACAGTTTATACAGGATCAGCAGCTGGCCGACATCCTTGACCGCCAGTATCAATTCATTCTCGGACTCTATAATCTGACGGCAGAATGCTTTAAGACCGGCCAAAAGCCTTCTCAGGAAACGTCGACATATATGATGAAGGAACAGAACCAGGCCGTCTACGGTATAAAACCGACTCAGCCGAAAAAACCGAATCAATCATTAAATGATGTCAAAGATCTCGGGATCAGCGGCCATATGCTCGGCCTGATAAAAGCTCAAGCTTCTCTCTTGACGATGAGCTCGCTTGAAATGACCAATCCCGTCACAAGAAGAGTGCTCTCCGCCCAAATTCAGCAATATGTCGAAATGGCGTTTGAAATCTTCTTATACCAAAACAAACACGGTTATTATCAGGTTCCTCAGCTCAATGCACAAGATATGCAGACCATGCTGAATTCATTTGCGCCGGCCCAGGGACAGCCGCAAATGCCTCCGATTAAAGGACAAATGGGACAGCAGCAGCAAAACCTCCATTGATTAAAAAACGGCGTTGGAAACCTGACTCTCCAATGCCGTTTTCTTTTTTTCATATGCTTTTGTGAAATCATGTTCAAATCGTTTCAGGCTTTCTTTCGTAGCCGCTTCAAAGCCTTTTTCAAAATCCTGTGTTTCGGCGGTTTTGTTGATAATGGTTAAGATAATGCCTTCTCCGAATGTTTCGGTTAAGTCCTTTATCATATAGAAGCTTTGCAAATAGACATCCGTTTCATATTCCATACGCGATTTCTGCCATTTTCGGTCGGTCGTTAATTGATCAAACGGCACGACGGAAAATGCAATCGGATCAATGACTACATCATAATGCGCGACCCACTCGCTCAGCCCCTCATGAAACCAAAGCGGAAATACAGACGTATCCGTCCCCAATTGCCGCGTTTTTTGATGAAACGCGTAGTGTGTGTATTCATGTATAATCAATTGCTTATACATGAAAACGGCCAGCTCATCTTTTTTCAAAAGCTGTTTTTTCTCTTCAGGCAAAAGCCCCATCATCTGCTCCTGTTCTGAATAAAAACCGACTACATTTTTCAATCCTGAATATTGCTCCATTTCAGCTTCATCCGAAAAAAAAATGAGTTCAAGCGGCGCTGCACCTTTATAGCCGACAATGATTTGATTGATACGCTTTGCGTGGTCCAGCGTAAGCTTGGTCAGATCCAAGAGCGGCTTTTCATCCGCCGTATAGTAAATCGCTGTATGTTTGTAAATTTCTTTATTCATGTGTTCAGTCACTTGTTCCTTCGTCGGAACAGAGCGGCTGTTTTGGCCTGACAGGACGTACATCATACTTACTGAAACGGCTGAACTGACAGCCAATATGACAAGGACTCC
Organism: Bacillus sp. A1; assembly: GCF_042296235.1. NCBI lineage: Bacteria > Bacillati > Bacillota > Bacilli > Caryophanales > Bacillaceae > Bacillus > Bacillus sp. A1. The sequence goes on along the minus strand of NZ_CP141181.1, from coordinate 937,750 downwards.
GCACAGGATCAGAGTGAATGCCGCCCGTTTCCCCATGCCGTCACGCAAACAAGCTCCCCTCCCCGATCCTTTAATTTTCATCTCATTCTTTACTTTATGCTCAGGAGCGCTGGGTCGTGACGGCAGATAAAATAAAAAAGCCGCAGCAAATGCGGCTTTTCCATTCATTTATTTATTGGGGTTTGGGAATACACGCTGCACCATTTGACCGAATTCATCAAACAGACCGGATACAGGATGTCCGTTTTGGATTCGTTTTCCGTAGCCTTGCATACGTTCAACGAAGTCCGGGTTCGCTGATACATATACAGTCCGGACATGTTTATCGGCTGATTTCACCTTATCGGTAATTTTATTTTTTAAATGGTTGGCGATGGCGCCTTTTTGCCCGTTTGTCAGAACAACGGCAACATATGCGCTGTTTCCGGCAACGATCACAGTCGCATTTTTAACTTCTTTTAAATCAGTCACCTTGTCAGCGGCTTTATCAGCCACTCTCAGGTTACGATTGTCATTGTGATCGGTGTTTTGGTTATGACGGTTCACTGTATTCATATTTGTCGCACCGTCGTTAGGCGTGTTGCGGTAATTTACATTCTGGGTGCGGTTGTCATTTCGTTTTCCTTCCCCCTGGTTCCCCATACTGCACCCTGCGGTAATCAGCATCGGCAGAAGAAGGGCAGAGATAACTGCTTGCTTTTTTATCATGTGAATTCCTCCTTTCTCACTTTACGTATAGGTTTTTCTATTCGGCGGGATTTATGCACGCCGTTTGCATTCTGAGCGGTTTGGATAAATATCAGAAGGAAAGGGAAAGGTAAGCGTAATCAATTGAATGAGGAGGGATTTAACTTGTTCAGAAAAAAAAGCGGCGTCAGCCCGACAGCGCTGCTGATCGGATCATCGATTCTGATTGCAGCTTTATCACCCGAAATCCGCCGGAAAATCTCCGGAATGGTTTCAGGCAGTATGCAGCATAAAGATGGCACACATTCCATGCAGCCTGCTGACCTGATTCAACAGGCGTTCGGCGGGGAATCCGGCGGACAGCAGCACACGGACAAAGCCCGGCATTCACAAAACGGCTCATTGCAGCCTGCCGAGCTGATCAAACAGGCGTTCGGCGGGGATTCCGGCGGACAGCAGCACACGGACAAAGCCCGGCATTCACAAAACGGCTCCACGCAGCCTGCCGAGCTGATCAAACAGGCGTTCGGCGGGGATTCCGGCGGACAGCAGCATGAGCAGACTTCCCGCAATCACTCCGGCTCATCCCATACAGACGGACAGGCAGACCGCAGTAAAGAAACTTCGCCGAAGCCTCACTATACCGAGCCGATTCACTTCGAAGAAAGCGCGGTAAATGTTTTAAATGACAGCACCGTGATGAATATGCTGGAAGAAATTGAACCCGGAAATCATTAGAAACGAAAAAATCCTTCATTCGTTCAACGATGAAGGATTTTTCGTTTTAGCGCTCGATCTGCTTTTAAGCTTCTTCAGCTTCAATGACGATTGAGGAATCATTGTACACCGCGGTATCGGTTTCCTTCGTCATTTTACTTGTTAACAGCCCTGCGGTCATACTGCCGCTGACATTTAAGGCGGTGCGCCCCATGTCAATTAACGGCTCAATTGAAATGAGCAGCCCGGCAAGCGCGACAGGCATGTTCAAAGCGGATAGGACGAGCAGAGCCGCAAATGTCGCGCCGCCTCCCACGCCTGCTACACCGAATGAACTGATTGCCACGATGGCGATGACGGAGATGATGAATCCCGGTTCAAACGGGTTTTGTCCTACTGTCGGCGCAATCATCATCGCGAGCATCGCCGGGTAAATGCCGGCACAGCCGTTTTGGCCGATCGATAAACCGAATGAACCGGCGAAGTTCGCAATTCCTTCAGGGACGCCCATGCTTTTTTGCGTTTTAATATTAAGCGGCAAAGCCCCTGCGCTTGAACGGGACGTAAACGCAAACACCATGACAGGAAATGCTTTTTTCACGTATGTGATCGGATTTAAACCGCTGAACGTAATCAGCAGCAGGTGAATGATAAACATGACGATAAGCGCGGCGTATGAAGCGATCACAAACATCCCCAGTTTCGCAATGCTGTCGATGTCGCTTGTCGCGATCGTCTTTGTCATAATCGCCAATACCCCGTAAGGCGTCAATCTTAAAATTAACGTCACGACGCGCATAATAATCGCGTATACCGCATCGACAATTCCGCTGAACGTCGCAGCGTGCTCCGGCTGCTTCCGTTTCACGCCCAGAAAAGCGATGCCGAGGAAAGCGGCGAAAATAACGACTCCGATGGTGGAAGTCGGTCTGGCCCCCGTGAAATCAAGAAACGGATTTCCCGGCAGAAGCTCAACGATTTGCTGAGGCAGCGTTTTGGCCGTCATATCCTCAGATTTTTGCTGCAGCTCCTGGCCTCTTGATAACTCGGTGCTTCCCTGGTCGATATGAACGGCTTTCAGATCAAAGGAAAGCGCCGAAACAATTCCGACTGCCGCAGCAATTGCTGTCGTAGCGATCAAAATTCCGATGATCAGTCCGCTGATTTTCCCGATGTTATGGGTCAGTTTCAGCTTCGTAAATGCGCCGAGAATAGAAATAAAGACTAGCGGCATGACGATCATCTGAAGCAATTTGACATAACCGCCGCCGGCAATATTAAACCAATCGGCCGTTTGTGTCACGGTATGTGAAGCCGGCCCGTAAATCAATTGCAGTGCAAAACCGAATACAATGCCTAGTCCGAGCGCGGTAAAGACACGTTTAGAAAAGGAAACGTGTTTTTTTTGCATGACAAACAAACCTGCTATAAGCAAAAGCATAATAAAAACATGTAAGACTACAAATAAATTCTCCAAAACAGGTAAACACTCCCTTGCTCATTATCCTTTAACACTATATTATATGAATTCCGATCGGTCAAGTAAGAATTGACAAAATATGTATTTTTATAGACTTTTCTCTTTTCTTTCCACCCTTTCTCTAGTAACTTATATAAGGGTGATTGTTATGCTGAAGGAACTGTTTCTTAATTTGACGATTTTAATTACATTTAATTATCTGTTCACCCTTCTTTTTAAAGAGTCGCTTTCGTATAAAGAAGACCGTCTGATGTTTCAATTACTGAAGGGGACGGTCTGCGGGCTTTTAGGGGTTTTTCTGATTGCTTTCGGCTTTTCTTACTCCGATTCCATCATTGATCTCAGAAATATCCCCATTATCATCGCCGCTCTTTACGGAGGCTGGGTGTCTACGGCAGCCGCCTTTGCGATTATCGTCGCAGGCCGTATCCTGATCAATTTCAATGCCAGCGCCATTTTTTCCATCGCCGCCGTCGGGGTTATTGCGATACTTTCTGCGGCCGTCCTCAGAGGAAAAAAGCCGGATCACAAAATGGCGTTCGTTATGCTGCTTTTTTCAAATGTTATTTTCACCCTGACGCTGCTGTTTCTTATGCCCGAACAGCCTGCCGGGGCCCTCGTTTAGTATTGGCTCATTTCCGTCTTGGGCGGAATGCTGTCGCTGTATATTATTAAACACGAAGCCGATGCCCGCCTTTTGTTCAAGCAATACAAGTTTCAAGCGAATTATGATTTTCTGACGGGGATTTTTAATAAGAGAAAATTCGAGGAAGTCTCGCGCGTTCTGTACGATCGGGCGTCTCAATCCCCCTCGTCTCAGCTCGCGCTTATTTATTTGGATATTGATCACTTTAAGCAGATCAATGATCAATACGGCCATTATGAAGGGGATCAAGTGCTGAAGGAACTGGGGGCGCGCCTGAGGTTCTTACTCAGCAGTTCTGATCCGTCAGCCCGCATCGGCGGGGAAGAATTTGCCGTGCTTATGCCCAATTGCACGTATACGAAAGGGCTTCACCTCGCAGAGGAAATCAGGCACACGATTGACGCGAACCCGATTCTGCTGACGAGCGGAGATACAATTCCCGTGACCGTTTCCCTCGGCATCGCGCATTATCCGACAAATACATCGGATCCTCAGACATTGCCCCTGATCGCAGACCGGATGCTGTACAAAGCGAAAACATCAGGGCGCAATCAAGTGTGCAGCACTGAAAAAAAAGAATGATCGCCCGAAGAGGAAATCATTCTTTCTTTTCAGTGAGAAAGCCGCCCCTCAGGAAAACAGGAATCAGGCTGCCCTCATATTCTTTTTCAATAAACGCCGCGGTATCATCTGATTGATACAAAGACAGGAGTTTTTGCATCCGTTCATCATCTTTATCCTCAGCTCTGACGGCGATCAGATGAATATACGCTTCCTTCATTTGCGCCGATCGGATCAGCGCGTCCTTCTCCGCATGAAATCCTGCTCTTTTCGCCTCGCTTTGACTGAGAACTGCTGCGTCAGCATGTTCCGCCGCCTGATATGCGTTCTTTTTTGTTTCCGTTTTTAAGGTCAGATGCTTCGGGTTGTCCTTGATCATATCAGTTGAACCCGTACCGGTGAATCCCTTTTTCAATGTCATCAGTCCGGCCTCCTGCATGAGAAAAAGCGCCCTGCCGAAGGCCGCCGCTTCATCAGGCACGGCAATGACCGCTCCGTCCGGTATATCCTTCAGCCGTTTATGCTGCTTGGAATACACCCCAAGCGATACCGCATATGTCGTTCCTAAAGGAGCCAGCTTCTTTTTCACATGAGGCGGCAAAGATTGAAAATAAGAAACGGATTGAAACGCATTGGCGTCGAGATCCCCGCCGGCAAGCGCCAAATCGGCCTCGGCATAATTCGAAAAACGTTACCAAAGAAAGCTGCAAACCTTCCTCACCGGCTTTTTTCGCGACAAACTCCCAGATCGATTGATCAGATTCATTGATTCCGATAGTAATTGTCCGGTTCCCGTCAGGATAATGGCATGAAGTAAGTAACATGATCAAAATGAAAAGAAACAGACTGTTTATAAGCCGCAGGTTCAAGTTGACCTACTCCCTATCTATTTTTATGTACAGAGGCGGCACCATGGTATTCGGGCTCATGATTACATACAATACCGATTAAAAAAGGGTTGTCAATTGCTTCCTTAAGAGGCTGCAAAGCGGTTTTTATCAGCTGAAAATGGGCTGTTCTAGTCTCAAATCAGATTTCCGTATCAGAGCGTTCTCCTCTTAAAACATGTTATTTCGAAAAAAGTTACATTTAGCAGTTGTTTTTTCTTCGAATTACTGGTAGAGTAAAGGTAATTATTTTTGTTCGAACTATCTTTAAGAAGAAAGTTTTGTAAGAGTTTTCGTCTTGGAAGTTTGTTTTAGAGCAAGAATAGTGAATTTAAGCGTTATGTCGCTTTAGGAGGAAATTTCATGTTAGAAGGTAAAGTAAAATGGTTCAACTCTGAAAAAGGATTCGGATTCATCGAAGTAGAAGGTCAAGACGATGTATTCGTTCACTTCTCTGCTATTCAAGGCGAAGGCTTCAAAACTTTAGAAGAAGGCCAATCTGTTTCTTTCGAAATCGTTGAAGGAAACCGCGGACCACAAGCTGCTAACGTAACAAAAGCATAAATTGTTTAAAAAACCTGCCGGTTTACGCCGGCAGGTTTTTTTCATCTAAAACGAAAAGCTGTTTTGCAAAGGCAAAACAGCTTTTTTATATCAGGTGGCAATATCGCGTTTTAAGAAGACGCCGAATGCGAGCGCCAGAAAAATAACGAAGTAAATCACAAGCATCACAACCGAAAATGTCATCGTCATCCCCTCTACTAAAGGAGTCCCGTTCATATATTGCGACAAATCTGTGTTCGCAAATAAAATATATTTGGTCCATTCAAATTTCGCAGCAAGAAATACCGTCGCCGTGTTCCCCATAACCAATAGAAAAATAGAAAATCCGACCGCTAATGAGCTGTTCCGGAATACCGCAGACAGCATAAACGCCATCGTCGCAAGCATAAAAGCGGAGACAGATTCATAGACATATGTTTTAGCGAGGAAAGCGATGATATTTTGCTCAAAAACATGGCCGTCTTTGTATACGAGATGAACATCAGCCGCAGTATCTCCGCCTGTACCGAAAAAGACCAATCCCAACAGAGCGGAGCCGGCAAATAAAATCACAAGCATCAGCAGTCCGAACAGCAGCACCGTCATATATTTAGATAGCAAAATCTGAAAACGGCTGAGCGGACGGATGGCCAGCAGTTTGATGGTTCCCCAGTTGAACTCATTCGCCACGATGCCTGCGGCAATGATAATCGTAAACAGCCCGGTCAAAACAGTCATCATCGAAGAATCAGCTACGTATGACCACACTGTGTACCCTGTATCCTCGGGGATGTTATGATCCATACGGTATTGATTTATCGCGACATTCTGTTTCAGGTTATCAATGAGCGTCTGGTTTCCGGTTTCCTTCATCTGCTGTTTCATTTCTTTGTTTTCAGCTTGGAGCTCCTGTTTCCAATTCGGATTGGCTTCGTTCGAGGTGAAATGGTTTGACAGAAGCGCAAAACCGATCATCGAAACGCCTAAAATTACAATCATAGCCCACGTGCCGACGCGGCTGAAAATTTTTATCCATTCATTATAGATCAGCTTAAACATATTGAACCTCCTCTTTCGTCCCGCCGGTAATCTCCAAGAAACGGTCTTCCAAAGATTTTGTCATGATTTTCACTTCATATAAGCGGATGTTTTCACGGACGAGCAGAGATATCACATCAGGCACTTCCTGTTTTGACAGCTTGATCTCAATACCGTTTGTCTTCTTCACACAGTCAAACTGACTCAGAACGGCAAGAGCCTCTTCTCTTTGTTCAATATGGAAGAAGTATGTATCTTTGTCCTCTTTTCCTTCATCCCTTACTTTTTGAATATCGACAAGCTCCCCTTTTTGCAGAATGCCGATTCGGTCGCACATTAACTCCATTTCTGACAGCAGATGGCTAGAGACGATGACAGCCATTCCTTTTTCACGTGTCAGCTTTTTCAGATGGTCCCTGATTTCCCTGATGCCCGCGGGATCAAGGCCATTTGTCGGTTCATCCAGAATCAGCACCTTAGGATTATGCAGCAGGCTTTGGGCGAGGCCGAGACGCTGTCTCATTCCGAGAGAGTAGGTTTTTACTTTGTCATGTATTCTGTCCTGCAACCCGACGAGCTCGATGACCTCATCTATTTTTTCTTTCGTAACGCCTTTTACCATCCTTGCGTACTGCTGTAAATTTTTATAACCGCTCAGGAATTTGTACAGCTCCGGGTTTTCCACGATGGCTCCGACGTGCCTGACCGCTTTTGCATAGTTTTTCGTAATGGATTCCCCGCAGATTACGATGTCTCCCTGAGACAGTTTCATTAATCCGACCATCATTCTGATCGTAGTGGTTTTCCCCGCTCCGTTCGGCCCTAAAAATCCAAACACTTCGCCCGCCCGGACGGAGAAGCTCAGATCATGAATAATCGTTCGTCCTTTTATCGTTTTCTTTACCTGTTGCAGTTCTAATACCGTTTCCAATTAGAATCCCCCTTCTATTTCGTGCGCCTGCATGACGCTTCTGTACCATTGCAGCACAGACATTCCTTCCTGTTCCCGGATTTCTTCGACCTCGCGCCGTTCAGCGATTTTCCCTTTTATGAAAACCATCACTTCGTCTAACAGCGTCTCAATCTCGCCGATCTCATGCGTGGCGATGACGACGATCTGGCTGTCAAAATCAATATAAGATACGAGACTGTTGACAATCGATTCTCTGACCGCCGGATCAAGACCTGAAAACGGCTCATCCAGCAGAATGACGGATGCTTTTCTCGAGAGGGCCAAGACGATTTTCAGCCTGCCCCGGCTGCCTTTGGACAGCTCTTTTATCTTCTGCTTCGCTGAAAGATTCATTTCCGTTAATAGGTTATGTGCTTTTTCGAGCTGAAAATCCGGGAATTGCGTATGATAAAATGTGAGCATATCACCGACGGTCGTCCGGGCGGAAAACATATCATGTTCGGTTAAATAAGCCGTACGAAACAGCATGTTCCTGCTTACTGCGCAGTCTCCGATCCGGACGGCGCCCGATGTCGGGAACGCAAGCCCGGCAAGCATTTTAAGCGTTGTTGATTTCCCGCTTCCGTTCGGCCCTAAAATTCCGTAGATTTTACCCGGAGACAATGAAAATGATACATCGCTGACCGCAAGCCTGCGGCCGTATTTTTTTGTTACGCGTTCAAAATCAAGATTCATCGTTTGCTTCCTCCGCATATCGTTTGATCCCGTCGAGCATTTCCTCAGGAGATAACCCCAGCTCCGCCATTTCCTGAATAAAGCGTTTGAAAACGTCTTTTGTCAGCCTGTCTTTCAGCTCCGCTTTCAGATCGGATCTTTCCGCTATAAAGGTTCCCTGTCCTCTTCTCGTCTCCACGATCCCCAGCCTTTCCATTTCACTGTACGTTCTTTGTATCGTGTTCGGATTCACTTTCATCTGTACGGCCATCTCCCTTACGGACGGCAGTTTGTCCCCCGGTGAAAGCTCACTTCGGATCAGCCGGTAATATACACGATCGGCAATCTGCAGATAAATCGGCTTGGATGACTGAAATTCATTCTCCATCATTACACCTCAACCTTTCGATTCAGCAGCATAGAGGCCAGCGCAAGACAGAGCGCCGCAAGCACGATCACTGCCAAGAAGCTGAAAAGCGAAATGTGGACGGTTTTCAGCTCCATCGTCCATCCGGTCAATTTTGTATAATGAAAATGAAAATTCGCATACACTTTTACCGGCCATAAATCATGTTGAGATGAAGTGAAAGGCGTAATGATTTTATCGTCAATATAGGTCCAGACAAACGCAAGCACGATGCAGATCACCCAACGGAGGACGGGAACATTTTTTAATGAGTGAAAAACAGTCCAAAATACGGCCACGATCACAGATAAGTACGCTGAACTGATCAGCAGGTAAGCATTCAGTCCGGTTAATGTGCCGGCCAGGGGAATGGCGTGTTCCAGCGCTCCTTTTGCAGAAAGCATCCGGTACATCCAAATGCCGTAACCGGTCAGCGCCAGCTGCCCGATCAACTGATACAGCAGTGAGGCCGTCAGCTTGGAAGCCAGCAGATAAAATCCTCCATTCGGATTGTAAAGCCACAGCTGGTTTTTTCCTTCTTTATGAAGGTGATAGTACATAAAAAGCGGCGCTACAAGAAATTGAAAAAACCCCATTGCCGCAAAAAAGCCGAAAATGACGAGCGGTTCTTTCTGACGGGCAGCGATGACGTGGGCTGCAAACGCCAAGCAAATCATGCCGAAAAGCCACACCGCGAGCCAAATCCATGAAACCTTCGCATCTTTTTTCAGCAAACCTAAAAACGATGTCATTCTTGCTCTCTCCATTCGGATCAAGTGTATGAGTAACATAGTACACTAGATCATCATGTATTACAATATCTTCAATAAAAAAAAGACAAATCCGCTCTTACGCAGATTTGCCTTTTCAATTACTTCTTTTTGTTTTTTAAGGAGAGCAGCGCATCACGATAGCTGCTATCCTGCATTTTGCCGCCGCTATCAGGATCGTTTGTTTCCCGATCCGTCTCAGAAGTCTTAAACTTCTGAAGCGCCTGACGGTACACATCATCGCCCATTGTATTCTTTTTCTCACGGGGAGATTCAGATTTCACAACGACGGGAGCATGCTCGGCTGAGCGCTCCTCGGCCGGATCATGCTTTTCCGGCTGTTCGGCTGTAGTGCCGATCGCTTCTCTCTTTTCTTCTTTGACATCCTGTCCTGCAGAAGTGCTGCGGACATTGAATGTGATAAGAAGTGCAATCACAATGACAGCAGCAATAACCGCTATAATAATGGCCATATAACCCTCTCCTTACTGTCGTCCGGCAGTTAGATTACCTGTGACTTGGCTGACACGTCTGCCAAGCGCACGGCCTAATTGAAGGCCTTCTTCCGTCATCAGCACATCGCTGTCAACCGGGCATGTGACGCCCGCGCCGTAGTAAGAGCCGTACAGCGCGTTTTCTGGAACGTTGCCGGGAAGTCCGACAACAATCATGCCTTGGTGAAACATAGGAGTGATCAGATTGTGCATTGTCATTTCTAATCCGCCATGTGTTGTCGCCGTCGTACAGAATACGGCGCCGACTTTATCAATCAGCTCGCCTTCAGCCCACAGATAGCCGAGTCTGTCGATCCACGCTTTTAAGCCTGAACTGATGGTGCCAAAGTGTCCCGGGCATCCCCAAATAATGGCATCCATGTCTTTCAGCTTGCGGATGTCTGCTTGATCGACATGGTCGATCAGGACTTCAGCCTCAGCGTTTTCTCGTGCTCCTTCGGCAATGGCTTCAGCAAGGTGTTTTGTATGTTCGCCTTCACTATCGTACACTACGTAAATTTTCATTCAGGAAACCTCCCATTCAGATGATTAAGATTCCTTCACTTCTTTAGGGGCCGGAAGCAATGACAGCTCCTCTTTTTTCTTCGCCCGCTGTTTGTCTTTCCGTACGTCACGCAAGAACAGGCTCAGGACTACGCCGATAACCGCAAAGATCGTCGCCCACATAAACGCGTCATTAATCCCCATAACGTTGGAATTAAGTGAAGCTGTTTTGTAGAGATATGAATAAACGGTTTGTTTCGCCGCATCAAGCGACATGTTCATGTTGACCATTAAATTCGAAACCGCGCTTTGGAACGACTGCATGAAGCTTGGATCAGCCGTGCTCGTTTTATCCGCAATCTGCGAATAGTGCATTGTCGTACGGTTCGTATAAATCGTTGTGATCAAACTTGTTCCGATTGAACCGCTGATCTGGCGGAGCGTGTTGCTCATCGCCGTGCCGTGGCTGTTCAAGCGTGCCGGAAGCTGGTTCATTCCGGCTGTCATAACAGGCATCATTAACAGTGACATACCGAATGCGCGGATGGCATAGACAAGCATAATGTGCGTGTAAGGTGTGTCAATTGTCAATTTTGTGTACTGGAATGTCGTTGCGACCGTGATGACCAGCCCGATAATCGCAAGCGGTCTCGGACCGATTTTGTCAAACAGAATACCGGAAATCGGCGACATGATCAGCATGACAATCGCGCCCGGCAATAGCAAGAGACCCGATTGCAGCGCCGTAAAGCCGACTAAGTTCTGCAGGTAAATCGGAAGCAGGAACATTCCTGTGTAAAGCGCAACGGTAATAATGATGTTAATCACACTGGAAAGTGAGAAAATATCATATTTAAATACCCGGAAGTCGAGCATCGGTTTTTCAGAGCGCAATTGCTGAATGACAAACGCGGCAATCGCGATGACACCGACAATGACGGTAGAAAGCACGATCGGATCTCCCCAGCCGTCGCTGCCCGCTTCACTGACTCCGTAAAGCAATGAGGCAAATCCGACAATGGATAGAATCGCACCCAAGCTGTCGAGTTTGATTTTTTGCGGTTCCACCAAGTTCTTAAAGAGGAAAAACGCTATGATAATAACGATTGCCCCGATCGGAACAAGACCGTAGAACATAATGCGCCATGTGTAATGCTCGATGATCCAGCCGGAAAGAGTCGGTCCGACCGCCGGAGCAAACATCATCGCAAGACCGAAAATCCCCATTCCTTTCCCCCTGCTTTCAGGCGGGAAGATAAGCAGAATGGTTGTCATGACCAGCGGCTGCAGGATACCGCCGCCGACCGCCTGAATTAACCGGCCGATCAGCATAGTTGAGAAGTTAGGCGCGATTCCGCAGACTAACGTTCCCGCTGTAAAACAGAACATGGCTACGAGAAAGAGGCTTCTCTGTCCGAACCGGGTAATTAAGAACGCAGATAACGGAATCAAAACACCGTTGACCAGCATGTATCCGGTCGTAAGCCACTGAATCGTCGTCGCACTCACACCGAACTCGGTCATTAAGTGCGGCATCGCCACGTTAAGAAGCGTTTGGTTCAAGATCGCCAGGAATAACCCGGCCATAAGCACAATAAGCAATGTTTTAGGACTTTTTACTTGATTATCTGATTTAGCCACCTAAGACAACCTCCCTTCATGGTTTGATGACTGATCTGTATTATTCAGAGATTTTTACAGATGCGTTCATACCAGGAAGCACCTTGTCAGATGGGTTGCTGAGTGAAATTTTAACAGGAACTTTTTGCGTTACTTTTGTGTAGTTGCCGCTTGAGTTTGAAGAAGGCAGCATATCAAATGTTGAATTTGTCGCATAACCGATTTCTTCTACTGTTCCGTCAAATGTTGTATTAGGGTCGCCGTCAACAATTACGTCTACTTTGTTTCCTACTTCAATGTCTCTAATGTCTGTTTCTTTAATGTTTGCAGTGATGTAAAGATGTTTCATGTCAATTTCCTGGGCAATTGTCGTACCGGCTTGCACCATTTGGCCGTTTTTCACTTCGTTTTTCACGATTGTTCCATCCATGATGGCTTTTACGTCAGCATTTTGCTGTCCTTTAATTTTTGCAACAACGTCGTTTTTGCTTACTTCTTTCCCCTCATCAAGGTTCCAGTCAGTTACTTTACCCGCAGCAGGAGCTGTGATAGCAGCCATATCGCCGGCAACTTTTGCTTCATCGGTTTTTACATAGTGTGTGCTTTGATAATAGTAGTAAGCACCTCCGCCTATAATTGCAAGAACAACAATCAAACCGATAATGTTGGTCAGAATTAAACGTCCTCTGTTCATTTTGTTTTCTCCTTTCGTTTCTTCCTCTATCATTTTGTGGAATGATGATAAAAATATGTGGGGATTTTTTTATTTTCCGTTTTTCACTGCACAGCCGTTTGCAAGCTTCGTTAAACTTTCCGCAAGCTTGCGCAGGTACTGCAGTTCAGCGGTATTGAGCTGCCGGTATAAGACCGCCGCTTTTTCGGCATATTGAACAGCAGCTTTCTTTAGAAGTTCTTCCCCCTCTTCGGTTAACTGAATCATAACAACACGCCGGTCGTCGTGATAGTCGCTCCGAACCATTAGGCGGCGCTTATACAGAATATCGGTCATTCTCGTGACAGACGCCGGTTTCAGATCAAGCGACAAAGCCAGCCTTGAAAGCTGCGTGCTTTTGCTCTTATGTATTTTGAACATCAGCAGATACTGCAGTACTGTAATATCAAAAGGTTCAAGAACTGTCTCCAGAATCATTTTCTGCTTTTTATAAATCGATCTGGAAGTATCAAACAGTTGTTCAAAACTGAGCAAAGCGAGCTCTGATTCAATCACCGTATTTTCACCTCATTCCCTTAATAATAGTTCACAAGATAAAATATTAATAAATGAAAGAAGGTTTGTAAAGAGAAAAGTTTCATTTTTTAAGGATTTTTTTTATGCCGTTTTTTCTCTTTATTTTTAATTTAAAAAAGCCGGGTGAAGAACCGCGGCCGCACGATTCTTCACTCGGCTTTATATTTAATACGATGCTTTGCTTACACCGGCTTCCTCATTTTTAAAAAAGCTTTTCAGCGCTTGAAATACGTCTGATTTCTGTTTCAGGATGTAGTATTTAAATTTATCATCTTTGACATTTTTATAGGCGGACATGAGGGTGGAATGCCTGTTATATTGATTGACCTCCCCGTAACAGAACAGATTCGATTTTTTCATGATGTCATTGACGAGCTTTACGCACCGGGCGTTATCCGAAGTCAGGTTATCTCCGTCTGAAAAATGAAACGGATAGATGTTGTAGCGGGCGGGGTCATATTTTTCATCAATTAATTCAAGAGACTTCCGATAAACGGAGGAACAGATGGTGCCCCCGCTCTCGCCTTTCGAGAAGAAATCTTCTTCCGACACAACCTTCGCTTCCGTATGGTGGGCGATAAATTCGATATCAACCGTTTCATACTTTGTCCGTAAAAATCGTGTCATCCAAAAAAAGAAGCTCCTCGCCATATACTTTTCCCATACGCCCATCGAACCGCTTGTATCCATCATGGCTAAAACGACAGCTTTCGATTCCGGCTTCGTCACATCATTCCATGTTTTGTATTTCAGATCTTCCGGATAAATAGGGTAAAACGACGGCTTGCCTGTCATAGCGTTTCGTTTATAGGCCGACAGCATCGTCCTTTTCTTATCGATATTCCCTGTCAGCCCGGTTTTCCGGATATCATTGAACTCGATATCGGTATGGACGATATTGTCCCTTTCCTTTTGCTGCAGATTCGGCAGTTCTAATTCCTGAAACAGCGCTTCTTCCAGATCCATCAATGAAACTTCCGCTTCATAATAATCCTCGCCTGCCTGATCGCCGGCTCCCTGGCCTTTTCCGGCACCCTGCTTTTTATCTGCGCCGTCTCTTGCGACGACATCGCCGACTTCGCTGTCGCCGTCGCCTTGGCCGACATGTTTATTTTTATCATAGTTATAACGGATTTTATATTCATCAAGCGAACGAATCGGGATTTTCACGACATCTTTTCCGTTGGACATAATAATGCTTTCCTCAGTGACAAGGTCCGGAAGGTTGTTTTTTATCGCTTCCTGTACTTTCTTTTGGTGGCGCTGCTGGTCGTCAAAGCCTTTGCGATGGAGGGACCAGTCTTCCTCTGAAATCAAAAAATTTCCGCTGTCATTACGGGACATGAATTCCCCTCCTTAACCGTTATGGTCGTTTTACATGTGTATTCCGGCTTGGTCCTGTTTATGAAACAAGTCCGGCGAAAAGATTTATTTTTATCTTATGCCGGCCGGACTCTCCAATTGACAAACAATTGCGAAAAACAGACAAAAGAACCCGTCCTTTTACAGACGAGCCTCTCAATGAAATCAAACATCAGCGGTTTAACAAGCTTCCGACATACTTCAGCAGTTCATTAGCGCTAGTCGAATTATAGCCGTGTTCATCTATTAACCTTGCCACTACCTCATTGACCTTTTTAAGCTGCTGCTCATCCGGCGTTTTGGTGGAGGTCGTAATTTTCACCACATCTTTTAAGTCTGCGAACAGCTTTTTCTGAATCGCTTCGCGGAGTCTTTCGTGCGAATTATAGTCAAAGCGTTTTCCTTTTCTTGCATATGCGGATATGCGGATTAAGATTTCTTCGCGGAACGCTTTTTTCGCGTTTTCTGAAATGCCGATCTGCTCTTCAATGGATCTCATCAGTTTTTCGTCAGGATTCATTTCTTCACCCGTCAGCGGATCGCGGAGCTTATTTTTATTGCAGTACGCTTCCACATTATCTAAATAATTGTCCATGAGAGTTTTCGCGGATTCTTCATATGAATAGACGAACGCCTTCTGCACTTCCTTTTTGGCGATGTCATCGTACTCTTTTCTGGCGGCGGAAATAAAATTCATATACCGCTCTTTGTCCTCGGCGGAGATGGACGGATGCTGGTCGAGTCCTTCTTTTAAGGAACGCAGCACGTCAAGCGAATTGATCGATTCCATATTTTTTCTGATAATCGTTGAGGAAATGCGGTTGATGACATAGCGCGGGTCAATTCCGCTCATTCCTTCATCATGGAATTCCTTCTTCATATCCTCCAGATCAACGGAATTGTAACCTTCAACGCTTTCTCCGTCATAGAGCCTCATTTTTTTGACGAGATCAATATCAGAGCGGTTCGGTTCCTTCAGCCTGGTCAAAATAGAAAACATCGCTGCCACTTTTAATGTATGGGGGGCGATGTGTACGTCAGAAACATCACTTTCAGAAATCATTTTTTCATAAATCCGTTCTTCCTCTGACACCTTTAAATTATAAGGAACAGGCATCACGATGATCCTGGAGTGAAGGGCTTCATTTTTCTTATTGGCAATAAACGAGCGGTACTCCGTTTCGTTCGTATGCGCAACAACCAATTCGTCGGCTGAGATGAGCGCAAACCGTCCGGCTTTGAAATTGCCTTCCTGCGTGAGTGACAGAAGGTGCCACAGAAATTTTTCATCGCATTTCAGCATTTCCTGAAACTCCATCATTCCGCGGTTCGCTTTATTTAATTCACCGTCAAACCGATAAGCGCGCGGATCTGATTCCGAGCCGTATTCGGCAATCGTTGAAAAATCAATACTCCCCGTCAAGTCGGCGATATCCTGTGATTTCGGGTCAGACGGGCTGAAGGTTCCGATTCCGGTACGTTTATCCTCCGAGAAGAATATACGTTCAACCTTTACATCCTCAATTCTGCCGCCGTATTCTTCTTCAAGCCGCATGACATTAAGCGGAGAAAGGCTGCCCTCAATTCTGATGCCGTATTCTCTGTAGAAGTCGTCGCGCAGATGATGGGGAATGAGATGGAGAGGATCTTCATGCATCGGGCAGCCTTTAATGGCGTAAACAGCGCCGTTGTCTGTCAATGAGTAGGCTTCAAGCCCTTTTTTCAGCATGGTGACAAGAGTTGACTTTCCGCCGCTGACGGGTCCCATCAATAGTAAAATCCGTTTTCTTACATCGAGCCGCTTGGCAGCCGGGTGAAAGTATTCCTCCACGAGCCGTTCCAGAGATTCCTCAAGGCCGAACAGCTCCCTCGAGAAAAAGCTGTATGTCTTTTTACCGTCATCCTCCTCGATTCCGCTGTCTTTTATCATATTAAAAACGCGAGAATGAGCAGACTGCGCGACCAATGGATTTTCTTTTATGATCTCCAAATAATCAGCGAACGTCCCTTCCCATTTGAGACGCTGCTCTTCCTCTCTGTACTTTTCAATTTTCTTTAATATATCCATAAGAACCTCCTCTATCATGGTTAATGCACTAGAAATAAGGTACTTTGTTACAATCTATGCGGTGACGTGATAATACATGCTTTTCGTTTCTTAAAAATAAAGACGTTATAAGGCCGTCATTGACAAGGGTCCGGTGCACCGTTCATAATGAAAGAAATACAGTTTCATCCAGACTCGGACATCAAATGGAAAAGCAAAGAGGAGGAGAAATGATGAAAACGATCATTTTACTTGGGGTCATTCTCACTTTTTTAGTATCCATTTTTACGGCGGGTTACGACAGCAAACCTGAAAACAAATAACGGCAAAAGGGTGCTCTTCATAAAGAGCACCCTTTCCTGTACAACATAACAATGTTTCATATTTGAATATGTTCTTGGACTGTTGATTTTTCATGAGATTTGCAGCTTGTTTGATACTCGATTTTTCCGATTTTGCAGCCCGGGCCGATTTCCACATGCTTTCCTCTGACGATGTCCGCTTCCGTGTATTCGAGGTAAATTGCGTCTCCTTCGATCAATTCAGCAGAAAGCGTGCCGGGTTTCCGTTTAAGAAAACCGGGTTTCCGTCTGACGTTGATCGATGTGCCGCCGATTTCTTTCACGCGGCTTCGGTCATAACGCAAATGGATGTTTACGTCCCCCGCGTTTAACAATCCCGCCACATTGATACATCCTGTTACATGAAGCAGCTCCGTCTCGCAATCGCCGCCGACGGTGAGACTGCCTTTTATATGACACTGCTCTCCCGCGGCCCCGCCGCCAATTTCAGCAAGTCCTTTCAGCCTCATCGTGGCGAAACGCATGGAGCCGCCGACTTTCAATGTGCCCATCACATTTGCTGAACGTGCTGATAAATCTCCTGCAACTTCATGCTCTCCGAAAATTTTCAGCCTGTTGATCTCGGCATCTCCGAGAAAAAGTCCCGTACCGAATATCCGGCAGCGTTCGCTTTGAAGTCCTTCGCCGACAGTTCCTTCCCCTTTAATGCTTACGTTTTGGTAGGAGCCGCCGGAGGCGTGTCCGGCTCCGTACATTTTTAAATGACTCAATTTTTTTGTCGTTTCCATCGCAGTTCCTCCTATCGTTTCACGACTTTGTTAACCAAAGCGGAAGGATCACATGTAAAATCGCCGCTGTATTCCACCGTCCCAATGGTGCAGCCCGCGCCGATCCGCACATGATTTCCGCGGACTGTCTTCGCGTTCGTGTCCGCCAATTCAATGATGTCACCCTCAATCAGCTCTGCTGTCAGCACCGGGGCCGGCATCAGCTTAAAACGCGTAAGCACGCTCTTTCTGCTCATCACTTTCAAATGGCGGCAGCCGATTTCTTTCACCCGGCTTTCTCCCGCCGCCAGCTTAATACTGACTTCATCGGCATTCAGCAGGCCGCCGATCTTGCATTTGCCTTCCGAACGGAACGTCTCTGTCTCGCAATCGCCTTCAATCCCGGCTTTCCCGGATATGAAAATATCATCAGCTTTCACACCGCCGCCGAAAGATGAAAATCCCGCGACGTTCAGCCGCTCCGTTTTGACATCATCTTTAATGACACCCGTTCCGTTGATACGGATGGATTCAGCTTCGGCGCTGCCGGAAATTTTCCCCGAACCGCTGATCGTCAGCGTTTGCGTCTTGACATGTCCGTCTGTTTTTCCGCTGCCGTTAAACAAAAGGCTCGTGCACTCCACATCACCTGACACCGTGCCGCTTCCGTTGATCTCCACTGTATGAAAACGGCCTCCTTTTGAACTTCCTGAACCGTTGATGACTAATTTATCTGTTACTTCCATTGATGGTCCTCCTGCATCCATTTCGTTTTTAATTCTTCCGATGCCGCAGCAAGCGCCACCCGTTCAACCACTTTGACAGTCGGTTCAAACAAAATATGTTCCGCGTCTGCGATGAAGCACGTCGTTACGCCAAGCTTTCGGAGCATGACAAGCTCCGTATTCGCTTTCAGCTCGGAAGCCTCATACGTTTTCAGCACCCCTGCCGCCAATTTTCCTTCCTCAAGGCTGATATTGCCCGATTGCAAAAGCCCTTCAAGCACATATAAAGACAGCAGCGCGCGGGACGTGAATGTCACGCCGTCTTCGCCATAAACTTGCAGCGCGGCTTTTGAAATCAGTCCCTTTTGAAGCAGTTCCGCAGACGTTATATTGACATCAGTCATTTGCGGAGACAGCATTTCTCTCATTTCATCCAGAGACAGATTTTCTTTCATTTTCTGTATTTTTGAGATGCGTTTTAATATTTCCGCTCTCGGAAAAAATGTTTCCTGGCCTGTAAACGTCGATTTTCGGATAAACCATTCTTCAGGAATTAAATTTTTCCGTTTCCACCGGTACAGCTGCCCGTATGAAATTGATGTTTCTTCCAGCAATTCTTTTTTAGAAATCAGTTGCTCCTCCATGAATCCAGCTCCTTCGATGAATGTATTGTAACATAACACTGTTACGTTGTTAAGCCTGAAAATATAAAAATGCCGTGAACCGCTGCTGCCCGTCTTTTTATTCAATAAAAAAACGCCCGGATGCGGGCGTTTTTTCTCACGTCAAATCTCTGTAATTTTGCTGGCGCAGCGCTTCATATACAAGAATCGCGGCCGTGTTGGACAGGTTTAATGATCTCACATGCTCGGTCATCGGCAGACGCAGGCAGCGGTCCATATTGTTTTCGATCAATTCTTTCGGAAGTCCGCTCGTTTCTCTGCCGAATACGAAGAAAAAGTCTTCCTCCGTATTTGAGTAATCAAATGATGTGTGCGGCTTTTGGCCGAATTTTGTAATGAAGAAAAACTTTCCGTTCTCATATGCCTCAAATAATTCTTCCAATGAATCATGATATACGACGTTGACGAACTCCCAATAATCGAGTCCGGCGCGCTTCAGCATTTTATCATCAGTTGAGAATCCGAGCGGGCGGATCAAATGAAGCGTTGTGTCTGTTGCCGCACAAGTACGTGCGATATTTCCCGTATTGGCCGGGATTTCGGGTTGATATAAAACGACATGTAATGCCACGATGTTCACCTCTGTTTTTTATTCCGCCCACCATTATATCATTAATTACTCTTTTGTCGTATCATCCGTAATATGAAAAAACGCATATCTGATGGAAGGAGTATACGCCGTTGAATCCTCATATGACCAATATCTCATTCTGCTGTCATACGTTTGGGCATTGACGAGCGGCATATTGCTTTTATCTTTTGCGACCACGATCGCCGTATGATTAAAACGGCCGTCTCCTTCAAAATCATAGCAAATGATATCTCCGGGCATCAGTTCTTCAGCTCTTGATACTTGCACCGCGCGAAGCCCTGCCTTGGATTGGGCCAGATACATCTTCATCGAATGCGCGACCGTCCAGCTGTAGCTCCACGAGCTTGCCTTCATCCACCAGCCTGAGCCTCTGTTCGGATGCCCCCGCATCGGTGCTTTTCCGGCATGTAAACATTGGGAAATAAAATTGGTGCAATTATCGCTGAAATTTTTATAAGCGGGATTTCGTTTATTCCAAAACTTCTCCGCGTACTGCACGGCAGCCAGACGGTCGTATTGAAACGCCCGCCCGAAATCTTCCCGTTCACTCCGCTCATATTCAATTACGCTGTTTCCGTCAGAAAATCCAGCCGGTTTTTTCTTTACTTCCCGGTCTTTAATCAAAAGCTCATCATAGAGAAATGCAATCCGTTCCTCAATCTGCTCTTCTAAGTAAAGGTGTCCGTCATGCTCCTTGCACAAATATTCGAAATGAATCGTGTACATGACACATAACGTGCCGTCGTCCTCAAGACTGCTTTTGACAATGACGGCTTTTGCCTTCGCCTTCACGATATCAACTTTCCGTTTTTCAAACAGCTCTTTTTTTCTCGTCAGGACCTCAAGATCGCCGGCCTGCCCATTCTGCCTCATCTCGGTTCCGTTGATTAAATAATGAAGCCGGGCCTCCGCTAAATCTTCAATAATATGCTTCAAGCGCTCCACCCACCATACGATTTTATAAAGAAAAAACACTTGAACTCCGGCCAAGTGCTTTTTCTCTATACATATGTCAGGACCGGCCGGTTTTAGTCTTATCAGAAACCGATAACAGCTCCAGTCCCTTTTCAATTTCCCGTATGGCGTCCTCATCCTGCTCCTTTTGAAGCGCTTTTTCTAATTCCTCCGCATAATCAGGATCACCGATTTTCCCGATGGCCCAGGCGGCCGTACCCCTGATGACGGGGCGCGGATCTTGGTGCATCAAGGCCGTTAATTCCGGAAGAGACGAGGCATCTTTAAAATGAGCCAAAGCTAAAATCGCATTCCGCTGTATCGGCTTCTTGCCGCGCCATGATCCCGATACATGTCCGAATTTTTCTTTGAATTCGCGGTTGCTTATGGTCAAAAGCGGCTTTAACAGCGGCTTTGCGATTTCCGGATCAGGCTCCATCTGCGGATGAAGATGAAAATCTTTCCCCTTATTAATCGGACAGACCGTCTGGCACGTGTCACAGCCATACAGACGGTTTCCGATTTTCGTGCGGAACTCATCCGGCAAAAATCCCTTTATCTGGGTCAGGAACGAAATACAGCGCTGGGCGTTAAGCTGTCCGGGATTGACGAGTGCGCCGGTCGGACAAGCGTCTAGACATTTTGTGCACGTACCGCACATATCTTCAATCGGCACATCCGGTTCAAAGGGCAGATTGGTGATCATTTCAGCCAGATAGACGTAAGAACCGTATTCAGGCGTGGTGATCATGCAGTTTTTGGCGCTGAAGCCGATTCCCGCCCGTTCAGCCACGGCCCTGTCGGACAATTCTCCTGTATCCACCATTGACTTTGTGCGGATATCCTCATGTTTGCTTTGGAGAAAATTTTCCAGCAGATCAAGCTTTTCCCGCAGCACATCATGATAATCCTTCCCCCAGGAAGCTCTGCAAAAAATGCCGCGCCGCCCGTCTCTCGTGCTCCTCGGCGCATCTTTCATTTTGGAAGGATAAGCAAGGGCGATGGCGACGATTGATTTGGCTTTCGGGAGAAGCAAAGACGGAGTAACCCGTTTTTCAATATCCGGCTCTTCAAAACCGGATAAATAGCCGAGTGATTCCTGAAGAATCAGCCGGTCCCGCAGACTGTCGAACGTATCAGCCGTCGTAAACCCGATTTTGTCAACTCCGATGCTTTTGGCGTATTCGATTAATTCCTCTTTCAGTTTATGAATATTCATTTTTTGCACAGCCTCCTTTCTTTGTGATCAGGCTCCCGCACAGGTATAATAGAGTTTTATCATCCCGAAATGGAGTGAACACACTTGAACATCAGTTTAGATCCACTTATTGCTGAACGGGTGCCGGGGATCAAAGCGGCAGCCGTCTTATATGAACAGATCGAAGTCGGGCCTGCTCCGCAAATGCTGAAAGGCCGCCTCCGTTTATTTCAAGAATCTCTTTACTTTGATTATGCTGACGGCGGTATAGATGAGCAGCCTTTTGTTAAAGAGTGGGCGCGTATGATGGAACAGCTCAGTCCCGCCTTTTCAGGACAAAAAACGCCGATGGAGCTTATGCTCGGCGATATTTCCCGGGAACGATTCATTGAAAGTGTGAATTCAGCCCATGATACCATACTTTTTTTCTCCTTGAAATATTCATTGCCTATCATGGCGTATGACGCCGCAGAAATAGATGAACCGATTTCGATTACGATCGGAGAAAAAGAAAGCGTACTGTCCTTCTCCGGACCGGACGGCGTTTTCGGCGATTTCACCGGACATATCAATACATGCCCTGTCACGCCCGGCACAAAAGAAATGCTGCAGCTGATCTTTTTCCCGCCTTCATTTCATGCCGACGCGGCGGATGAGCTGCTATCATCCTTAACCAAAATGTTTGAACAAATTCACGGAGGCACGCATACCGTCTCTTGGCTTTCATAAAAAGACACGCCTTTCGTGTCTTTTTTCACATAAAAAAACGCAATACTTCGTTTATCAGAGAAACGAAACACTGCGTTAATAACGTATGTATGGAGCGGGTGATGAGAATCGAACTCACGACATCAGCTTGGAAGGCTGAGGTTTTACCACTAAACTACACCCGCATCAAAATTCTTTTTGTCAGTACCGCTTTGACGTTTCTAATATTACATGTTTATTTTTTTTTCGTCAAGGGAATGTTAAAAAATTTGTCGAAAAAAATTCTTTTTTTGTCCACATGTTAAGTTGGGTTTACATTTTGTTAAGAATTTCATACAATACGAAAAAGAAGAAAACTTGAGGTATGCGTGATGATGAAAAATAAAGTAAAAGAGCTGAGAGCCAGATTCGGCTATTCTCAGGAAACGCTCGGAAAAGAAGCCGGAGCCACCAGACAGACGATTGCAGCGATTGAAAAAGGAGATTATGTGCCTTCACTTTTATTGGCGCTTAACATCTGCCGGGCTTTCTCCCTGCCGATGGAGGAAGTTTTCTGGCTGGAGGAGGAGAAAAAATGAGTTTGAAAAGAAAAGCGTGTTTTCACCTTGCACTCTACGGATTGGCCTGCTGGACGCTTATTTCCTTTATGGAAGCGGCGCCGCGGATCGCCCAGTTTTTCCAAACGGAGGGGAGCGGTTCATTTGAGCTGAATATCACTCCGTTTCTGCTGTTTACCGTTTGTGCCGCATTGTATATCTATGCCGAAAAGAAAAAACGAAACGGCAAAAAGCACAAGCTTGTGCCCGATGAATTTGAGGAACAGGATGAAAGAGAACGAATGATGACGGCTAAAGCTTGCCGTTCCTCGTATATCGCCGTTTACTTCTCATTGCCGGCCGCAGCCGTTCTGCTTTTGTTTTATCCGCTGATTCAGCCGCATCTTCCCTTTTTTCCGATTCTTTTGATTTTCATTCTGATGATGATTCAGCATTTGGCTTATGTTTTCACTTTTCATAAGCACGGCAAAAACTCCGGTTCATGACAGATCCGGAGTTTTTTACATTACCAGCTCGCTTTTTTCACCCCGGGAATCCGGCCTTTATGGGCCAGCTCCCTGAATGCGATTCTGGACAATTTAAATTTTCTCATATATCCGCGGGGCCGCCCCGTCACCGTACAGCGGTTATGAAGCCTGGCCGGAGCAGAATCACGCGGCAGTTTGCTCAGCGCTTCCCAGTCTCCTTTTGCCTTTAATTCTCTTCGGATGTCCGCATATTGTTCAACAAGCTTCTGCCGCTTGAGCTCTTTGATCACTTTTGATTTTTTGGCCATTTCAGCACTCCTCTCAAATCGTAATTATTACGTTTTGTATCATATCATCCATATGAGTATCGTGCAAGCTAAGCGCTTAAAAAGGCGGGTGAATACCCGCCTTCACTGCCGGCATTTCCCCGGAAATGAATCCGCAGAAAGCGCCCGCCGTCAATTATCCGCCTTGCGACGTCATCAGACTGTCGCTTTATTTCCTCTTGCAAAATGGTCGTTTCCCATTGCTTCACCCAGTCTGCGCTCAAGCTTTTTAGTCCGTTCATTCTGAAACGGCAGAAGCGGAAACACGAGTTCAGCCAGATAATAAGCTTCTTCCAGATGCGGATAGCCTGAAAAGATAAACGACTCAATGCCGAGTGCCTGATACTCTAAAATTCGAGCAGCGACGGTCTGCGGACCACCGACAAGCGCCGTGCCCGCTCCGCCTCTGACCAGTCCAATGCCGGCCCAGAGATTCGGGCTGATCTCAAGCTTCGTCCGGTCGCCGTTATGAAGATCGGCCATCCGTTTTTGTCCCGAAGAATCAGCGCGCCGGAGCGCAGCCTGCGCTTTCGCAATCGTCTCTTCGTCTAAATGGCTGATTAATCGTTCTGCCGCTTTCCATGCCTCTTTCTCAGTCTCCCGGACAATCACGTGAAGCCTGATGCCAAAACGCATTGTCCTTCCTTTCTTGGCAGCCTGTTTTTTAACGGTTTCAATCTTTTCTTTTACCTGCTCCGGCGGCTCTCCCCATGTTAAATAGACATCTGTATGTTTCGCCGCAGCCTCAATTCCCGCCTGTGATGAACCGCCGAAATATAATGGCGGATGCGGAGACTGTTTTGGCGCAAACAGCAGATTGCTGTTTTCCACTTTGATATGGTCCCCTTCATATGTCACCGTTTCGCCCCGCATGAGTCCGCGCCAGACGGTTAAAAATTCTTCAGTCGCCTTATAACGTTCATCGTGGCTGATAAACATGCCGTCTCCCGCCAGTTCATAAGGATCTCCGCCCGCTACGACATTTACGAGCAAACGGCCGTCTGACAGCCGGTCCATTGTCGACGCCATTCTCGCGGCGACAGACGGCTGCATCAGTCCCGGACGGACCGCCACTAAAAATTTCAAGTCACTCGTTTCCCCCGCTAAAGCGGCTGCCGTCAGCCACGGGTCTTCACATGATCTCCCCGTCGGCAGCAGAACCCCCGTATACCCGAGTCTGTCCGCCGCCTGTGCCACTTGCTTAAAATAAAGATGATCCGCCGTTCTCCCTCCCGTTTGCGTCCCTAAATACCGGCCGTCACCATGCGTCGGAATAAACCAAAGAATCTCCATATGAATCTCTCCTTTTTTAATAGGTTACCCTTCATAACTGTTCCGCCATTTTAATAGTTTCCGTTCGAGCATTCTGACCAATGCATCTGTCAGCTTGCCGACAGCCGCAAAAATGATAATGCCGACAAACACCTTATTTGTCTGTGAAAATTGTCTGGCATCCATAATCATATAACCGACGCCTTCGCTCGAGCCCATCAGTTCCGCCACCACAAGACCGAGCCACGCAATGCCCAGAGAGAGCCTGATGCCGAGCAGGATATTCGGCAGAGATGCCGGAAGAATTAATTTCGCCATCTGCTGATACCAGCTAAATTCCAGCACCCGCGCGACGTCAAACAGCTTCGCGTCCACACTGCGGATTCCGAGAAACGTATTAATGTACACGGGGAAAAAAGCCCCCAATGCGATCAGCAGAATTTTTGATGTCTCATCAAATCCGAACCACAAAATGAACAGAGGAGTCACGGCCAAGTGCGGAACCGTTCTGAGCATTTGCAGAGACGGATCAAGATATGCTTCCGTCCGCTTTGAGAAACCGACCAGCAGCCCGAAAACAAGTCCGAGGCCCGCGCCAAGCAGAAATCCGGCAGCCGCCCGGTATAAGCTGATCTCTAAATGACCCCAAAGCTCACCTGAAAGAAGAAGTTCCTGAAACGTCTGCAAGATGACGACAGGCGACGGGAGCACCGTGGCCGAGACGATACCCAGACTTGCGATAAACTGCCATACTGCGATGACCGCAGCCGGGAGTACAACCCCCTTCATCCATTGGTATGAATACTTCCGGGATCTTGCCAGAGCTTTCTTTTCTGATTGGCTTATTGCGCCGGCAGCCGTTGATGCTTCTGCTTTCATTACTTGCCATCCCCCGTTTCAAGCGCTTTTTTAATAAATGAATTGTCGACAACGTCTTTTACATGAATTTTCTTATGAATCGCTTTTGTTTGATATTGAAAATCAGCGGTTTCCTGCTGGGCTTTGACAATATCATCATTGATCGGTTCATTGAGAGGCTCAGTATTGTTAAGCACGTTTCTGACGACTTTCGGATCAAGATGTTTGATTTTCGCATATAAGGAGACAGCTTCATCTTTGTGTTCCTTTTGCCATGTAACTGCTTTATTGAACACTTTCAGAAAACGGACAACCTCATCCGGGTGTTCTTTGGAAAATCCCGTTCTGACTAACGTGAAACCGGGAGAATATAAATCTGTGCTTTCTCCGTTCGCCAATATTTCCGCCCCGTGCTGCAGCGTTTCAATCGACAAATACGGCTCCCAAATGGACCATGCGTCAACTGATTTGTTTTCAAAAGCGGAAACCGCCTCATCAGGCTGAAGCTGGATGATGGTGACGTCATCGGCGGAAAGCCCCGCTTTATCTAAAGCTTTATAGAGAAAATCAAAGCCGCTGCTGCCTTTGGCTACGGCGATTTTTTTACCTTTCAATTCTTTCAGGCTCTGAATCCCGCTGCCCTTGTTTACGAGAATACCGTTTGCCTTTAACCCGTCCTGAGACAGCCCGATCTCTTTAAAATCAATTCCAGCCGCCTGACCGGAAATGACCGGTGAATTGCCGACCTGGGAAAAATCAAGCTTATCGGCGGCAAGACCTTCAAATTGCGGAGGACCGCTTTGGAATTCGACCCATTTTACTTTTATTCCGTCTTTTTTGAAGGCCTCTTCAAACCAGCCTTTTTCCTTGGCAATGAGAAGCGGGCTTAAACTCTGCTGGATGCCGATCCGGATTTCTTTCACCGTTTTCCTGCTCCCTCCTGTCCCGTCTGCACTGCATCCGGCTGACATCATGACTGCTGCGGCTAAAAGAATGATGATTTTTTTCACTTCGCTTCGTCCCTTCTATATCCCGGACCCATCCGCAAACCGGAGGTCTTCCGTTTTCTCAAACTCAGAAAGCACCTTCTGCCGGACAGCCTGAAAATCCGCTGACGTCCGATTGCGCGGATGCGGAAGCTGAATCGGCATCAGACTGTGCAGCCGGCCGGGCTTTGCCCTGAGGATCGCCAGCTTATCGCCTAAATAGACGGATTCATCAATATCATGCGTGACCAGAATCATCGTCGTTTTTTTCTCGCGCCATATATCAAGCAGCACATCCTGTAAATGTTTTCTCGTAAAAGCGTCAAGCGCCCCGAACGGTTCATCTAAAAGCAGCACCTCCGGCTCGCGCAAAAGGGCTCGGGCGATGGCAACCCGCTGCGACATGCCGCCGGATAATTCGCGCGGATAAGCGTTCTCCGCTCCCTGCAGCCTGACAACCTCAATCAGATCATCCACTTTTTTCCGAACGGCCGGGTCGTTCATATTGAGATCGGCAGCGATGTTTTGTTTTACCGTCAGCCAGGGAAACAGCCGGTGCTCCTGAAAGATAAATCCCTGCCGGATGCCCGGTCCCGACACATTGCGGCCGTTTATTGTGACAGAGCCTTTATAATCGGTATCAAGACCGGCAATCAATTTTAAAAGCGTGCTTTTGCCGCATCCGCTCGGCCCGATGACAGTCAAAAATTCTCCCGAAGCAATTGACAGCTCAATATCATTCAGCACCGGTGTTTTCCGGCCTTCATGCTCAAAAGCTTTTTCTTGTATGCTGATGGTTACAGCCATCTGTCTTCCCCTCTCTTTCTGCCGCGTGCGATCGAAAAACAAAAAGGCCCCCATCTCCGATTGCTTGCAGAGATGGGAGCCTTCGGCGGTCCGATCGGCAACCCGTTTGTTTTTAAATTTGAATATCATGTTAATTCAAATTATTCCGACTTGTCAACTATTTTTTATAAGGATTAAAATACGCTCTCCGGCATAACCCTGCCAGAGAGCGCATCGGCTGTATCACGTGTTTACTTCCTTTTCTTGCCGGGCGATTTTCAATAATGTTCGCGCATTGTTGCCGAATATGTTTTCTATATCTTCTTCCCGCATATTGATTTCCCGGCAGGTTCTCACCTGCTCCTGAAGATATCTGTATACATATCCTCTCGGAAATCCGTTCGAATCCGTCCCGAAGATGATCCGTTCAGCACCGATTAATTCAGATGTCTTTCGAAACAGAATTTCCAAATCAAGCGGGTACGGCATCCACCTCATCCACTGATTTGAGCCGGACGTATCAATATACACATTCGGGCAGCTCCAGCACAGCTGAAGCAGTTCCTGATAATATCCGGCGCCGAAATGCGGAATGATGAACGGGATATCAGCATACTCTCTCGCGACGCGATAGATGGAGAGCGGGTTGATGTTGCGATGGCTGACAATACCCCCCGCTCTCCCTAAAAGCCCGAAGTGAATTAATACAGGCAGCTTTTTGTCAGCCAGATACGTCCACAGCTTTTTCAGCGACGGATCATGAAAATCGATGTCTGTCAGCGGTCCGAACAGTTTATATCCTTTCAGACCGAGCTCTTCTACCGCTCTTTTCAGCTCTTCATACGCATTCTCCCGCTCCAAAGGATGATATGCAAATCCGGTAAATCTCGCGGGATTGGCTTGAATAAACGCCGCCATCCGGTCATTGCTCTCTGCTGTTAAAAAATTCAGCACGTCAATGCCGTACTTATCTAATTCATTCTCCCATCTTGTCATCAAAGCGATTTCGCCGTCATCCCCATCAACATCATGCGGATCAGGAAAATCCCAAGTCAGATTCATTCTTTCTGACCGCTCCCGGTTGTAATCGGAAAATGTCTTATCGTTTTTGCCGAAATAAAGGCTGTACGGCAGATGACCGTGAATATCGACAGGTTTAAAATGCTGCCGGAAAAGCATACAATCGCCGCCTCCCTTACCGCCTGACAATAAAAAAGGCCCTTATCCAGTGAAGAATAAGAGCCTCTTGTGTCCAAGTCAGCGGTTTCTATTTTTTCTCATCTTAAACCCATTATTCCCGTCAGTCAAGTAGGCTTTCAAATCCAAACCCTTTTTTTCGATAATAAAAATAATTATTTTATAATCATTATAAAATAATATTGACTTTTTACTGATAGGTGATATTATGTTTTTATAAATCTAAAGAGGTGATCACATGAGTTCAAATAAATTGACAACCAGCTGGGGCGCTCCTGTCGGAGATAACCAAAACTCAATGACGGCCGGCGATCGCGGTCCTGCTTTAATACAAGACGTCCATCTGCTTGAGAAATTGGCGCACTTTAACAGAGAACGCGTTCCGGAGCGTGTCGTTCACGCAAAAGGCGCGGGCGCACACGGTTATTTTGAAGTCACAAATGACGTTACAAAATATACAAAAGCCGCATTTCTGTCAGAAGTCGGTAAACGCACGCCGCTCTTCATCCGTTTCTCAACCGTTGCGGGCGAACTGGGCTCTAGTGACACAGTGCGCGACCCGCGCGGATTTGCCGTTAAGTTTTATACAGAAGAAGGAAACTACGACATCGTCGGAAACAATACACCCGTGTTCTTCATCCGCGATGCCATCAAGTTCCCTGACTTTATCCATACACAAAAAAGAGATCCGAGAACACATCTGAAAAACCCGACGGCCGTTTGGGATTTCTGGTCTCTGTCACCGGAATCCCTGCACCAGGTAACCATTCTGATGTCAGACCGGGGCATTCCGGCGACTCTTCGCCATATGCACGGATTCGGAAGCCATACATTTAAATGGACAAATGATAAAGGTGAAGGCGTCTGGATTAAATATCACTTTAAAACAGAGCAAGGCGTGAAAAACCTTGATGTTAATACAGCCGCAAAAATCGCGGGCGAAAATCCCGATTACCATACGGAAGATTTGTTCAATGCGATTGAAAACGGCGATTTCCCCGCATGGAAATTATATGTTCAAATCATGCCGTTAGAAGACGCAAACACATATCGCTTTGATCCGTTTGACGTCACAAAAGTATGGTCTCAAAAAGACTATCCGCTCATTGAAGTCGGCCGCATGGTTCTGAACCGCAATCCGGAAAATTACTTTGCGGAAGTAGAACAGGCGACGTTCTCTCCCGGCACATTAGTCCCCGGCGTCGACGTCTCACCTGACAAAATGCTTCAAGGCCGGTTGTTCGCATACCATGACGCGCATCGCTACCGTGTCGGCGCGAACCATCAGGCGCTGCCGATCAACCGTTCCCGCAATGAAGTGAAAAACTATCAGCGTGACGGACAAATGCGTTTTGATGATAACGGCGGCCGCTCCGTCTATTACGAGCCGAACAGCTTCGGCGGCCCGAAAGAGTCACCTGAAGATAAACAGGCGGCATATCCTGTATCAGGTTTCGCTGACAGTGTAAGCTATAACCATCATGATCATTACACACAAGCCGGCGACCTGTACCGCCTGATGAGCGAGGAAGAGCGCGCGCGCCTTGTCGCCAATATCGTCAGTGCGATGAAACCTGTGGAAAAAGAAGAAATTAAGCTGCGCCAGATCGGCCACTTCTACAAGGCTGATCCTGAATACGGCAGACGCGTTGCCGAAGGACTCGGACTGCCATCACCAAAATAGCATCAAAAAACCTGCCGGTCTG
Organism: Bacillus sp. A1; assembly: GCF_042296235.1. Lineage (NCBI taxonomy): Bacteria > Bacillati > Bacillota > Bacilli > Caryophanales > Bacillaceae > Bacillus > Bacillus sp. A1. The sequence continues at coordinate 907,028 of NZ_CP141181.1, read as the reverse complement.
CCCGGCAGGTTTTTCCTGTTTATTATCAATAAAATCGTTTTTTTCTCAATTACACGAAGTGGCATGCCGCAAAATGATGAAGCCCTTTTTCTGACAGCGCCGGACTTTTCTCAGCACATATCTTCTTGGCTGCCGGGCATCTCGTTCGGAATTTACAGCCTGAAGGCGGATCAGAGGGGCTCGGTATATCACCCTTTAAAATTATCCGCTCCCTTTTCGCTCCGGGATCAGGAACAGGCACGGCTGATAACAGCGCTTTCGTATAAGGGTGAAGCGGCCGTGAAAAGAGCTCCTCCTTTGACGCGTATTCCACAATCGTCCCTAAATACATAATGGCGACCTTCGTACATAAGTGCTCCACCACGCTTAAATCATGAGAAATGAACAAATATGACAGCCCGTGCTGTTTTTGAAGGCTGCTGAACAAATTGATCATCTGCGCCTGGATGGAGACATCTAACGCCGCCACAGGTTCATCCATAATGATAAATTGCGGCTTAAGCGCCATCGCTCTTGCAATCACGATCCGCTGCCGCTGCCCTCCGGAAAATTCATGCGGATATCGGTCGATAAAGTTTGCGGAAAGCCCGCAGGCTTCAAGAACCTCCGCCGCTTTATCACGCGCATTCCGCTTCACCGCCAATTGATGCTCGATCATCGCTTCACCGATGGCTTCTCCGATCCGGCGCCGGGGATTTAAAGAACTGAACGGATCTTGAAAGATGAGCTGCGCTTCTGATCTGAAAGTTTTGAGCTCGCGCCGGCTCATCCGAAACACATCACGCCCCTGAAAAAACACCTCTCCCCCTGTTTTCTCATGAAGCCTCAAAATGGTCTTGCCGATTGATGACTTTCCGCTGCCCGATTCTCCCGCTAAGCCGAACACTTCTCCTTTTCCTATCGTAAAACTGACACCGTCGACCGCTTTTACGGGATTTTTGCGGGTCTTTCTCATCCCCCCATGTTCCTCGTAATATTTTTTCAGCCCCTTGACCTCCAGCAACGCATCACTCATCTGCTTTCTCCTCTCTGTAAAGCCAGCACGCCGCCTGATGTCCCTTCCCGAATTCAGTAAAATGCGGGCTCGATCTCCGGCATATTTCCGTGCTGTGTTCACATCGCTCCGCAAAATAACAAGACGATCCCGACAGGTCCGCAAGCTCGGGGACCTGCCCCTGAATGGTGTACAGCATCTCCCTTCTTTGACCGATAACCGGCTTGGCCGCGAGCAGCCCTTTCGTATACGGATGCTTCGGATCAGAAAACAGCTTTGCAACCGGTCCTTCCTCCACAATTTTTCCCGCATACATGACAATCACATAATCAGCCATTTCAGCAACCACGCCCAGGTCATGTGTAATGAATAAAATAGACGTGCGAAATTGCTTTTTCATATCCCGCAATAAATCCAATATCTGCGCCTGAATGGTTACGTCAAGCGCTGTCGTCGGCTCGTCGGCAATGATCAGTTTCGGATCGCAGCTTAGCGCGACAGCCGTCATGATGCGCTGCAGCATGCCGCCGCTCAGCTCATGAGGATATCGGTGCATAACCTGCTCGGCATGCGGGATCTCCACTAACGTGATCAGTTCAACGGCCTTCCGCCATGCTTCTTTCTTACTCAGCAACAAATGTTCGCGAATCGGTTCGGCCAGCTGCTCACCGATTGTAAACACCGGATTCAAAGATGTCATCGGTTCCTGAAATATCATCCCGATTTCGCTGCCGCGGATTTTCTGCATGTCTTTTGGTTTCAATTCCAACAGGTTCCGTCCGGAAAAATGCACCGCTCCCCGTTCGATTCTCCCCGTCTCGGGAAGAAGCTGCATAATGGACAATGACGCCATGCTTTTCCCGCAGCCGGACTCCCCTACAATACAAACCGTTTCCTCCTCATGTATCGTAAAGCTGACATCGTCCACAGCCTTTACCGCCCCCTCCTCTGTATAAAAAGCCGTTTCCAAATGCCTTACTTCTAAAAGCGGTTTTTTCATTTCACTTTCACCTGCCGTTTTACCTTAGGATCAAAAGCGTCTCTTAAACCGTCTCCAAGCAGATGAATCGCCACAACGGTCAGAAAAATGGCCGTTCCCGGCGGAATCCACAGCCACGGGCGGAGTGTAAAATCCATAAAATGATTCGCCGCTTCCATCATGTTTCCCCAAGAAGGTGTGGGCGGAGCAACGCCAAGTCCGAGAAAACTCAGCGCCGATTCACTCAGCATCGCTCCCGCCACATGCAAAGTCGCCGCTACCAGTAATAACGGCAATGTATTGGGAAGCAAATGATAGAGGATTTTCCGTTTATCACTAAGCCCCAAAACTTCCGCGGCCATCATAAACGGCTGCTCCTTCAGCGACAAAATCTGTCCGCGTACAAGCCGCGCCAAACCGGGCCATCCGATCAGGCTTAACATCATCATAATCAGGTACATTCTGTATTCAGAAGGCACTTTCCACTCCGACATCACCGCAGCCAAAATCAAAAGCAGCGGCAGGCCCGGGATGGACATGAGCATATCAGCGATGCGCATAATGATCATATCTGCGGCTCCCCGATAAAATCCGGCCGCAGCCCCGAGTAAAGAACCGATGACAAGCGACATCACCATTGAAGCAAGCCCCACGGTCAGAGAAATCTGCCCCGCCAGCATCAGCCTCGTCAGCACATCTCTCCCGTACTGGTCGGTTCCCAGCCAATGATGGATTCCCGGCTGCTGATTGGCATTTGAAATATCCGTCCGATCTGTTATGTACGGAGAAAAAGACGGCCCGATAAAGCACAATAAAAACATAAAACATAAGAAAAGAAGACTGATGACCGTCAGCTTATGCTGCAGCAGGCGGCGGTACGTCTGCTTCCAAAGAGAAGGCGGCACCCCTTTTTGTTTTTTCATTCCGAACACCCCCTATTTCAGCCTGACCCGCGGATCAACCGCGGCATAAGCGATATCCGCCAAGAAGTTCCCCACAATCGTTAAACAAGACAAAAACAAGGTAAACGCCATCAAAACCGGATAATCACGATAATGCACAGATTCCAGCTGAATACGTCCGACACCCGGCCACCCGAAAATCTGTTCAATAATGATAGCTCCGGAAAACAGTCCCGGCAGTTCAAAAGCAAGCAGGGTGATGGCCGGAATGAGCGCGTTTTTCAACGCATGTTTCCAGATGACGGTGCGCTCTTTCAATCCCTTCGCTCTCGCCGTTCTGATATAATCCTGTCTGATCACGTCCAGCATGCCGGAGCGGAAATACCTTGTCAGCGAGCCGATGCCGAGCATAGATAAAATCACGACCGGAAGAATCATATGTCTGGCGGCTTCAAGCACGTACGAAAAACCTGTACTCGTGCTTCCGGTATCAATCATCCCGCCGACGGGCAATAATTTCAAATCCACCCCAAACCACTTAATAAACAGAAGGCTGATAAAAAAAGACGGGAACGCCATGGAAGCAAACACAAGAAACGTCACGATCCCGTCAAACCATGAGTATTTCCTGACAGCGGATATGACACCCGTTATCATCGCGGCTGACCATGTGACAAGCAACGCCAAAAACGCGACAAAAAACGAATTCCAGACATATTTCCGAAGCAGTGACAGGACGTTCTCCTGATATTTCAAAGAAAACCCAAAATCTCCGCTGAGCACATTACCGAGCCACGTCACATAGCGCTGCCAAATCGGCTGATCCAGCCCGTAAAGCGCTTTTAACTCCTTCGCTCTTTCAGGAGTCAGGTTTACATTGGAATCAATATAGTCGCCCGGCAGCATGGCGAATAAGAAAAAAATAATAAAAGACGTACCGAATAAGATCACAAGCATTTGAATGAATCGTTCTGCGGCATACCGTTTCACAAAAAGCCCCTCCTTTCCGCTGAAAGGGCAAAATCCCCAGGATGCACCGGGTTTTTGCCCAACCGTTCTATTGAATTGAGACATTTGAGAGACTTGAACTGATTCCAGAATAATTGTCAGGCTCAAGCCCTTTTATTTTTCCGCTGACCGCCCTTGCGCTCTGACGGTAATGAATCAGAATGTAAGGCGGGTTTTCCCCGAGCTCCCGGTACAGCTGGTGATAAATCTCTTTTCTTTTGCTGATATCAAGCGTGCCGGCTCCTTTCTCTATCAGCCGGTCCGCTTTCGGATTGGAATATCCCGTTACATTATTGGGATGGCCGGAAGCCAGCTTTTCCACCGTGTCATTCGGATCAAGAATCTGCGAGGTGGAAACGGCGGCAAGGTCGTATTGTTTGTCATTTATTTTCGCTACTTCTGTATTAAAATCCATGACTTCCGGTTTTAATGAGATTCCGATGTCCGCGTAATTTTCTTTCGCGATCGGGATGAAATCATCATCCGCTTTAGACGTGTAATAGCTGATTTCAAGCTTTTTGCCGTTTTTTTCACGTACACCGTCTTTGCCCGTTTTCCAGCCTGCATCATCGAGAAGCTTTTTGGCTTTTTCAGGGTTAAACGCGTACCGATTGACACCTTTGTCATCATAAGCCCACGAAACCGGAGACACCGGAACATTCGCGACCTCTCCGTAGCGTTTAAAGCGGACATCGACGATTTTTTGACGGTCAAGTCCGTAAATAAGCGCCTGGGACACTTTCTTATCTTGAAAAGGCGGACGCTTGTGATTGACGTACACAAGCCCGTAATCATTCACGACAGATACGCTTATATTAGCAAAACCGAGACTTTTTAAATGCTGAACCGTATCATCATCAGGTGAGAAAGAAGCGTAATCAAGGTTACCCGTTTCAAACAGCTGAAGAGAAGTTGACGGATCGATAATTTTATAAATCAGCTTTTCGGTTTTCGGTTTTCCGGCATAATAGTGTTCATTAGCCTGATAGCGTATTTCCTGTCCCGGAAGGTATTCTGTAAATTGATAAGGTCCCGCTCCGAGCGGTTTGGCATAAAGCTCTTTTAAATAGTCCAGTTTGCCGAATTGATATTTCTTCCCGTAGTAGGCTTCTGACAGCACCTGCCCTCCCAAAAGAAGCAGCGACTTCGCACTGACTTTCTCAGTCGTAATTTGAATGGTTCTGTCATCAAGGACGCGTATGCCCTCTATCGTCTTTGCCTTTCCTTCTTTGTAAGCCTTACCGCCTTTAATATAGGCCGTGGTGATATCTTCATAGCCCGCGTATGCAGGATCATGCAGCAGTGTTAAAGTGAATGCGGCATCCTTTGCAGTCAGCGGTGAACCGTCGCTGAAAACGAGATTTTTTCTTAAACGGAACGTGTATGTAAGCTGATCTTTGGAAATTTTCCAGCTTTCCGCAAGAGCCGGGGCAGGCTTCCCCGTTTTATCCAGTTTGACTAACGGTTCAAAAATAGGATCTGTCGCATTTCCGTCCCAGCCGTTTTCGTAAAAGTACGGCAGAAACACGCCGCCCGGCGCGGAAATCCCAGCAACAAAAGTGTCAGTTCTGGCTTTCGATTTAGCGGGAATCGCCGCCGGATGAGAAGCTTTAAATTCCTTTGTCTTGACATGGGCAATACGTGTTTCTTCCTTTTTATCAGCCGCAGATGACGGTTCTTCTCCGGCACTCCCTAACGCGCACCCTGATAACATGATGGATACCGACAGCGCAAGTACCGTTGTTTTTATCCTCCATTTTCTCTCCTTCATCTTTATCGAACCCCCGCATGCTTTTCATCTATCTTTATATAAATCTGCTCCATCTGTTCCTCATTTCTCATAATCTCCCGTTTGTTTTTCTCTACAAGCAGTTCGAAATTCAATGTGTGTTTTCTGTACTTTTTTCGTTTTTTGCTCTTTTTGCGCACATGTGATACCTTTTTTAACGCCACTTTTCATCCCTCCGCTTTTCATTTCATTCAATGACTTTCACGCAAAAAAGGCCCTTATCTGTTTAAAAGATAAGAGCCTTCGGTGATCCGATCAGCCATCGTTTGGAAATATGTAATGATTATGTTAATTCATACAATCCCTACCTGTCAACTATAATTTAAAATATCGTTTCCTTCCGGGGGTTTTCTTCATACACTCTCTCATTTTTCCGCATATGCTAGAAAACATAGCAGAGTACAAGTGAAAGTGAGTGAGAATGTGGAAAAGACAACATTGACCGGTCGCATCGTCAAAAAAGATGACCCGGACTATAATACTGCAAGAACCAATATCAATTTAAGCCTGCAAAGATATCCAGACATCATTGTGTTTTGTCAAAATAAACATGACGCCCTCAATGCGCTGAGATGGGCGCGTGAGAACAATGTGCCTTTCCGTATCAGAGGCGGAAGACACAGCTACGAAAATTTTTCCCTGTTAAATAACGGACTAGTCATTGATCTCAGTGAAATGAAGAAAATAAGAGTAAATGAGGATACACGGCTGGTCTCGATTGAAGCGGGAGCCGAATTGGGAGAAGTCTACCGGACACTCTGGCGGTACGGCTTGACCCTTCCGGCGGGAACCATTGCGAATGTGGGAATCACGGGGCTGACGCTCGGGGGAGGAATCGGATATTTAACAAGGACAGCCGGACTTACTTGCGATCGTCTCCTCCAGCTCGAAATGATCATAGCGGACGAAAAAGCGGGTGCTGACTTGGTCACAGTCAACCGTTCAAAGCACTCTGATCTATTTTGGGCGTCTCAGGGAGGAGGGGGAGGCAACTTCGGCATTGTCACATCCATGATGTTTAAAGCCGTGCCGATCTCGTGCGTGTCTGTTTTTTCTGTCACTTGGGGCTGGGATGATTTTGAGGAAGTATTTAACACGTGGCAGCGCTGGGCTCCATTTACAGACAACCGGCTTACCTCATCCATTCAGTTTTGGCCTAAGGAAGTCAACCGCATAGAAGCGCTCGGTCAATTTACCGGGACAAAGGATGAGCTGAAAGAACTGCTGGCTCCGTTAATGAAAGCGGGAAAACCGGCAAGCGGCATGGTCAAGACAGTGCCATTTATTAAAGCGGCAGCCTTTTTTAACAGCCCGGGAGGCAATCAGCCGCAAAAGATGAAGCGGTCAGGATCCTTTATTGAAAAATCATTATCTTCACGCGCGATTTCCACTTTAAAGCGCTATTTAGAGCACGCTCCGAACGAAAACGCCAGTGTCTGGCAGCAGTCTCTCGGCGGGGCGGCCGGACGGATCGCTCCGGACCAAACGGCATTCTACTATCGCAACGCAATCATTGCCCAAGAATATATTACAACTTGGACATCTGCTGAAGAAGAAAGACAAAATGTCCGCTGGATCGAAGGACTGAGAACGTCCCTATCAAGAGAAACGATGGGAGATTACGTGAATTGGCCTGATAGAGAAATCAGAAACTGGCTGCAAACATATTACGGAGAAAATGTTCACCGCCTCCGTCAAGTCAAAACGAAATACGATCCGGAAAATATATTCCGATTTGAGCAGAGCATTCCGCCGCTTCGCCGTTCACCGTTTTTCTAAAAAAGATGAAGATGGGCAAACTCCATCTTCATCTTTTCTTTTATTGATATAAGCGGCTTCCCTTCTCCGCAAACTCTTTTGCTTTTTCTTTCAGCCCTTCATTGACGGCCTCGTCTTCAGTAAGTCCGTTTTCCTTCGCATAATCACGAATATCCTGAGAAATTCTCATGCTGCAGAACTTCGGACCGCACATCGAACAGAAGTGAGCCGTTTTTGCGCCTTCAGCCGGCAGCGTTTCATCATGATATTCCATTGCTCTTTCAGGATCAAGCGACAAATGAAATTGATCACGCCACCGGAATTCAAACCGCGCCTTAGACAGGGCATCGTCACGGATCTGTGCACCCGGATGCCCTTTAGCAAGGTCTGCGGCATGTGCCGCGATTTTGTACGTAATGACGCCTTCTCTTACATCATCACGATTCGGCAGCCCCAAATGCTCCTTCGGCGTGACATAGCAAAGCATCGCCGTCCCGTACCAGCCGATCATCGCCGCGCCGATTGCTGAAGTAATGTGGTCATAACCCGGAGCGATATCCGTCGTTAATGGCCCGAGCGTGTAAAAAGGCGCCTCTTTACAAATTTCCAGCTGCTTGTCCATGTTTTCCTTAATTTTATGCATCGGCACATGACCCGGTCCTTCGATCATCACTTGCACATCGTGCTTCCACGCGATCCCCGTCAATTCTCCGAGAGTCTCCAATTCCGCAAACTGCGCCTCATCATTGGCATCCGCAATCGAACCGGGGCGAAGCCCGTCACCAAGTGAAAAAGCGATATCATAGGTCTTCATGATTTCACAAATTTCTTCAAAATGCGTGTACAGAAAGCTTTCCTGATGATGAGCCAGGCACCATTGCGCCATAATCGCCCCGCCGCGGGATACGATTCCCGTCGTGCGTTTGGCCGTTAACGGGACGTAACGAAGCAGTACGCCGGCATGGATGGTAAAATAATCCACACCCTGCTCCGCCTGCTCAATCAATGTGTCACGATAAATGTCCCACGTTAAATCCTCGGCAATGCCATTAACTTTTTCAAGCGCCTGATAAATCGGCACCGTCCCCACAGGCACGGGACAGTTGCGGATAATCCATTCACGCGTCGTATGAATGTCTTTTCCCGTGGATAAGTCCATCATCGTATCGGCGCCCCAGCGAATCGCCCACGTCATTTTTTCGACTTCTTCTTCGATAGAAGATGTAACAGCCGAGTTGCCGATATTTGCATTAATTTTCACATGAAAATTCCGGCCGATAATCATCGGCTCGCTTTCCGGGTGGTTGACATTAGAAGGAATAATCGCCCGTCCGCTCGCCACCTCTTCCCTGACAAATTCGGGAGACACATGCTCACGTATTGCGATAAACTCCATTTCCGGCGTAATGATGCCTCTTCTCGCATAATGCAATTGTGTTACATTTTTCCCCGGCTTGGCCCGAAGCGGTTTCCGCTGTAGGCCGGGGTATTCGGCGGCACGGCCCTCTTTTTTATAACCGTTGTCTTCAGGCTTCACGGTCCGGCCGTTATATTCCTCTACATCTCCGCGCCCGGTAATCCACTTTGTGCGGAGCGCCCCCAGCCCTTCATGAATATCAATTTGTACATCCGGGTCTGTATACGGCCCGCTCGTATCATAAACACGGACCGGCGCATTCTCCTCTTCCCCGAATGCCCCCGTAGTCGCACTCAGGCTGATTTCCCGCATCGGCACTCGTATATCGGGCGAAGAACCTTCTGCATAAACCTTTTTACTGCCGGAAAAACTCGACATAATGGAAATGTTCGCTTGCTGTACTGATTGATTTTGCATACAAATCTCTCCTTTATCATTTGAATAACAGAACCAAGCTCAGCACCAGCACAAAAAAACCGGGTTCAAAGAAGAACCCGGTTTTGCAGTCAGAAAGAAACTATTATTGTTTTCTTCAACAATAATAAAACCTTTACTTCCCCACGCTGGTACGAACCAGATCAGGTCCAAAGGGTTAAGAAGCCGCCGCTTCTCTCTCAGCCCGCTCAGACGGGCACCCCCAGTAACTATTGATTTCGCTCTCATCGTAACATAAGTTGTGTACAAAAAAAAGCATATTATCAAAATTCAGATAATTGGACAGTCATAAGCTCTATTTCTCGAACGCCTTCTTCGGTATTAAAAACCCGATAACCCTTTGCGGTTTCCCGGGAAGAGACAGCCCGGAACAGCTGACCGTCTTTATAATGAAGCGCAGCGCCGTCATCAGCGGCATAGCCCTCCCTGAGTTTCTTTTCTGAAATCAGACGGTGATACACCGGCCGGCGCTCCGCTTCTCCGTCATAGTGCGGACAAAAGCTGCCCGGCAAAAATCCTAAAGCTCTTAACTCTCTCAAATCTCCAGCTGAATCCGTCAATCCTTCTTCATACCAGCAAATCGCCCCGGCGCTGAGACCCGCCAACATGATGCCGTTTTCCCAAGCCTCACGAAGAATAAGGTCAAGCCCCCACTCTTTCCATAATACAAGCATATTGCGCGTATTTCCGCCGCCGACATATATAATATCTTTCTTCATGAGAAAGGATCTGAGATCAGAACCCGGTGGTTTAAACAGCGTCAAGTGATCCGGCTCACACCGCAGCTTTTGAAAGGCCTGATAAAACCTGCCGATATAATTCTCCGAATCTCCGCTTGCCGTCGGCAAAAAACAAACTTTCGGCTTTGACCGCGCCGACTGCTCTAAAATATACTGATCCAGCACAAGATGATCCGGCTCCATGGAAAAGCCTCCGCCGCCCATTGCAATAATCTGCTTCACGTCATCACCTCTTTTTTTCTCTAGTATAACAGCTCATAAAAAGGCGTTATCCCATTTTCGGATAACGCCTTCAAAAAGTATTTGTTATCTGAAAAATGAAAACGCACCGTATAACACAACGGAGATCCCTGCGGCGATAAGCGCCGGAACAAGCTTCGAACGGGCATACTTCACAACATCGATCCCCAACACCGTACAGGTTGTCACCGTATTATCACTGAGAGGAGAAGCAAACGCTCCAAATGTTCCGCTCGCAAACACAGCCCCGATCGCTAATAATAAGCTGGTATGTGACTGAACCGCCAGCGTTACGCCGAGCGGCATTAATAGCCCCCAAGTTCCCTAAGATGAACTGATATAACAGGATATAACCGGCCGCAGACTTATCATTTTTCACAAGCTTTGGAGGATATTTTCATACAACAAAAAAAGCTTCTACATATGTAGAACCCTTTTTATACCGGTGCCGGGGTCGAACCGGCACTCCAGAAGGAACACGATTTTGAGTCAAAAAAGTTCCTTCTGGAGCTAATATTATTATCGTTAATTTCCAGGTGTATTAAGTAATTCTGCAGATAATTGAAGTCTAGAATAATTTAATAATTTTGTATTAACACGACTTATACTTAATTAACCTATATCCTTCAGAGATTAATAAAGAATATTTTCGTGCGTTATGTTACAGGGACAATGTTGTAACGTCAGATATTTTTTGAAATTATTTCCTTTATCTCTTCATAAACTTCAATATTCTCAAATTCTAAATCATCTAGATTATGATAAATTTTTCTTTCAAGGATAATCCAGAAGGTGCTTCCTTTTTTCATTTTATTTTGTACGAAACCTCTTAAGTTATCTCCTATTGCTTCTTCAATTGAAAAATCTTTAAAGAATGACCTAAGCGTTCTATTAGTAATCAGTAACAATTGCTTATTAAGGTTCTGATTATTAAAGATATCTTTAAAAACTTCAACATTTATTTTGTCGGCAGAATCGTATTCCTTATCTGCATGTTTATTGACCATTTCTGTAATTAGTAAATAATATGTTGCAATAAAAAGGAATGCTGAATTAACTCTAAAGTCATTTGATCCACTCTTATATTTTAGTTCTTCTTTAGCATACATTAAAATTAAATAAGGAAAGAGAAAATGTTCTAAAGGTAGACCTTTAGTTTCTTCATTCATTATATCTTTCCACCTACTACCTACTGGAGTCAATTCGTTAGCTCGCCCATAAGCTACATTCGGCATTAGTTTTATAGCAGCTGTAAAAGATTGAATTACTTCTTTCGCAGGCAGAACGTATTTTTTCTTTCTATTAACACTTCCAAGCAAATAATTATAACTATCATTACCTCTATAGGACTCTTGTTCTTTTCGATCTAAAGTTATGAATGCCCCTCTTTGTATTTCATAAAAATAACCCAAATTTTTCATTCGATCTTTTAAGCCATTTTGAAATCTGTCTAAAGCATAAAAATCCAGCCCTCTAACAGCATTTTGGCTATTTGTGTACCTTGTAATATTGTCTCTTAACTCTTTCTTTTGAGATTCCTCAGCACTTCGTTTAGTTTTAATCACTTTCACAAGCAAGTGTCCATTGGATTCTAAAGCAGAGAGTTCTTTATTGGTCTTGTGCTTATAGAAATCCCCCAGAGTTTTGGCAGTTTGGCACCCATTAACTATTTGCGGTGCTTTCATTACTAAACTCCCCATAGTCTCATAGTACTCATCACAAACCACAGTAACCCCATTATTGTAATACCAAAAGTTCTCAGGTTCATTTCTTATAGTATCTTTAATACCTTTGTTAATTTTAGTACTCTTTAGATAGTTTCTTATATTTGAATGGAAGAGAAGGTTTTCACCTTCGTTAACAAATTGAGAAAAGTCTTTAACTCTTACTTTTGCTACAGTCGTTTCAAAAGTAGAGAAATTCTCTTCTATATTCAACCTGAATGTTTTTTCACGAAAGTCTTTTGGTAACAGTCCCTTTTTTATTTCTATACTTTCCTGAATATCATCTAAATCATGTAAGAAGAAATTTAAATTCTTAAATTCCATACTAAGATGTTTTAAGTTGGATTTTATTTGCACTCTTTCCCAATCACTTATATGGTTGTTCGTAATATAGTAACAATTTATAGTCTCATCATTCTGATATGACTCTCTAACATTTTTACATGCTTCTTTTACAGAATCTCTTTCTGTAGTTGGTTCTTCTATACATACTCGTTGGCAATCAGCTATAAATCTTTGTGTGGAGTCAATATTGTGGGATGTCTTATACTTACTTTGTAATAAGTGAACTTCACCGTTATATTCAAAAACAGCATCTAAACCGTTATCAAACTTCCCACCTATTTCTTTAGCTTCTGCTACTTCGTCTTCTCTTAACTCGAATATATTATAAAGTATCCACTCACAAAAACTGTCCCCGACACTTACGGAGTCATTACTGCTACGTTCAGTAAGATACTCTTCTATAGATTCTTCAATTTGATTTTGTAAAATTTGGTCGTATTTGTTCTTTTTTCCTACACTCACACTCATCTCTCCTTAGGTATTAACTTCACAGGATAATTTTAACACTAAATCTTTTGAAAAAGCACGTAAAACCCTTAAAGAGAGTATTGATAGTAATTATCCTGTTCCCTTTATAATTCTTCATGTACAGTATTACATTTCCCTTTGCGTGGTCAGGAGTAAAGTTGTACAGATTTAATAGTTGAGTATCTATTCTTTGATCCTCTTAAGTTTACCAGAAAAGCACTAAATTCATTCGTATATTATTTTATAGTAGTCTTAAATTTCGCAACTCACAGTTTATTGACTCCTGAAATGATTCTATATATGACTTTGTTTCGCTTTCTAGGATAGTCAATCCCTTTTCAACTAAGGTGTTTTCTAGCCATCATGACAATTCCCCTTTCTCTGTGAAAACGATTAGTGCACACGATTTGAAATTATATTATCGTGTAAATAAAGGCCATTAAAACAAGAAAAAACGCCTTCCTACATTATTGTAGAAAGACGTTAAAAACGTTGATATTACTTAATTTTTCTGTAATTGACGTTTTATAAAATTAATACCGGTGGCCGGGGTCGAACCGGCACTCCAGAAGGAACACGATTTTGAGTCGTGCGCGTCTGCCAATTCCGCCACACCGGCATGTAATGCGTCGTGTTCAACCGACATATATAAATATAACATGTATTTCATAAAACGTCAACGGTTTTAGCAAAGTTTTTTAAATGGTAATGCAGTATATACGATACAAGCAAAAAGCTTATATTGATAGTCATTACGTTTTTATTATATAAAAAGAGTGATCTGCAATATGCAAATCACTCTCATATATGTTTTATAATGTGAAAATTGATGACCAATTTAACATAGTTCGTTCAAAGTTAAATTGGTGCCGAGGGCCGGACTTGAACCGGCACGGTAGTCACCTACCGCAGGATTTTAAGTCCTGTGTGTCTGCCAATTCCACCACCCCGGCAATAGAAAGGCGACACCCGGATTCGAACCGGGGATAAAGGTTTTGCAGACCTCTGCCTTACCACTTGGCTATGCCGCCGTAATTTGGAGCGGAAGACGGGATTCGAACCCGCGACCCCCACCTTGGCAAGGTGATGTTCTACCACTGAACTACTTCCGCAACATGTAAAAGAACTTAATACATCTTATGCTGTTGTTTTTTAAAAAATGCAACTGGGCTAGCTGGATTCGAACCAACGCATGACGGAGTCAAAGTCCGTTGCCTTACCGCTTGGCTATAGCCCAATGATAATATGGGGCGATTGATGGGAATCGAACCCACGAGTGCCAGAGCCACAATCTGGTGCGTTAACCACTTCGCCACAACCGCCATAATCTGAAGATGAATAAATAATATAATGGCAGGGGCAGTAGGAATCGAACCCACACCGGAGGTTTTGGAGACCTCTGTTCTACCGTTAAACTATGCCCCTATTTATAAAATGGTGGAGGGGGGCAGATTCGAACTGCCGAACCCTGAGGGAGCGGATTTACAGTCCGCCGCGTTTAGCCACTTCGCTACCCCTCCATCATTTAGAGTGCCGGCCAGAGGACTTGAACCCCCAACCTACTGATTACAAGTCAGTTGCTCTACCAATTGAGCTAGACCGGCAAATGGTGGCTCGGGACGGAATCGAACCGCCGACACACGGATTTTCAGTCCGTTGCTCTACCAACTGAGCTACCGAGCCTTTTTATAAATGGCGGTCCGGACGGGACTCGAACCCGCGACCTCCTGCGTGACAGGCAGGCATTCTAACCAACTGAACTACCGGACCATTTAATTTTTGGTTGCGGGGGCAGGATTTGAACCTGCGACCTTCGGGTTATGAGCCCGACGAGCTACCGAACTGCTCCACCCCGCGATAATAATGGTGGAGGATGACGGGCTCGAACCGCCGACCCTCTGCTTGTAAGGCAGATGCTCTCCCAGCTGAGCTAATCCTCCATCATATAAGTGACCCGTACGGGATTCGAACCCGTGTTACCGCCGTGAAAGGGCGGTGTCTTAACCGCTTGACCAACGGGCCCTGGTATTTTTTCGTTTGTTATGTATTAATAATTAGTGGCGGAGAGCAAGGGATTCGAACCCTTGAGACGGGGTTACCGCCTACACGATTTCCAATCGTGCTCCTTCGGCCACTCGGACAGCTCTCCATAAATGGCTCCGCAGGTAGGATTCGAACCTACGACCGATCGGTTAACAGCCGATAGCTCTACCACTGAGCTACTGCGGAATGAAGTCTGCCTGGCGATGTCCTACTCTCACAGGGGGAAACCCCCGACTACCATCGGCGCTGAAGAGCTTAACTTCCGTGTTCGGCATGGGAACGGGTGTGACCTCTTCGCCATCATCACCAGACGTTTTAGTGACATGTATTATTATACTATGTATTTCAGAAAAAGCAAGAGTTTTTTTGAAAAAAATTCTCTCAAAACTAGATAACAGTAAGCATACATTCAAATTGGTTAAGTCCTCGATCGATTAGTATCTGTCAGCTCCATGTGTCGCCACACTTCCACCTCAGACCTATCAACCTGATCATCTTTCAGGGATCTTACTTCCTTGCGGAATGGGAAATCTCATCTTGAGGGGGGCTTCATGCTTAGATGCTTTCAGCACTTATCCCGTCCGCACATAGCTACCCAGCGATGCCCTTGGCAGAACAACTGGTACACCAGCGGTGCGTCCATCCCGGTCCTCTCGTACTAAGGACAGCTCCTCTCAAATTTCCTGCGCCCGCGACGGATAGGGACCGAACTGTCTCACGACGTTCTGAACCCAGCTCGCGTACCGCTTTAATGGGCGAACAGCCCAACCCTTGGGACCGACTACAGCCCCAGGATGCGATGAGCCGACATCGAGGTGCCAAACCTCCCCGTCGATGTGGACTCTTGGGGGAGATAAGCCTGTTATCCCCGGGGTAGCTTTTATCCGTTGAGCGATGGCCCTTCCATGCGGAACCACCGGATCACTAAGCCCGACTTTCGTCCCTGCTCGACTTGTAGGTCTCGCAGTCAAGCTCCCTTGTGCCTTTACACTCTGCGAATGATTTCCAACCATTCTGAGGGAACCTTTGGGCGCCTCCGTTACCTTTTAGGAGGCGACCGCCCCAGTCAAACTGCCCACCTGACACTGTCTCCCCGCCCGATAAGGGCGGCGGGTTAGAAGGTCAATACAGCCAGGGTAGTATCCCACCGATGCCTCCACCGAAGCTGGCGCTCCGGTTTCCAAGGCTCCTACCTATCCTGTACAAGCTGTACCAACATTCAATATCAGGCTGCAGTAAAGCTCCACGGGGTCTTTCCGTCCTGTCGCGGGTAACCTGCATCTTCACAGGTACTATAATTTCACCGAGTCTCTCGTTGAGACAGTGCCCAGATCGTTGCGCCTTTCGTGCGGGTCGGAACTTACCCGACAAGGAATTTCGCTACCTTAGGACCGTTATAGTTACGGCCGCCGTTTACTGGGGCTTCAATTCGCACCTTCGCTTACGCTAAGCGCTCCTCTTAACCTTCCAGCACCGGGCAGGCGTCAGCCCCTATACTTCGCCTTACGGCTTCGCAGAGACCTGTGTTTTTGCTAAACAGTCGCCTGGGCCTATTCACTGCGGCTCTCTCGGGCTTGCACCCTAACAGAGCACCCCTTCTCCCGAAGTTACGGGGTCATTTTGCCGAGTTCCTTAACGAGAGTTCTCTCGATCACCTTAGGATTCTCTCCTCGCCTACCTGTGTCGGTTTGCGGTACGGGCACCTCTCACCTCGCTAGAGGCTTTTCTTGGCAGTGTGGAATCAGGAACTTCGCTACTATAATTCGCTCGCCATCACAGCTCAGCCTTCACGGGAAACGGATTTGCCTATTTCCCAGCCTAACTGCTTGGACGCGGATATCCAATACCGCGCTTACCCTATCCTCCTGCGTCCCCCCATTGCTCAAATGGTGAGGAGGTGGTACAGGAATATCAACCTGTTATCCATCGCCTACGCCTTTCGGCCTCGGCTTAGGTCCCGACTAACCCTGAGCGGACGAGCCTTCCTCAGGAAACCTTAGGCATTCGGTGGAGGGGATTCTCACCCCTCTTTCGCTACTCATACCGGCATTCTCACTTCTAAGCGCTCCACAAGTCCTTCCGGTCTTGCTTCACAGCCCTTAGAACGCTCTCCTACCACTGTTCGAAGAACAGTCCGCAGCTTCGGTGATACGTTTAGCCCCGGTACATTTTCGGCGCAGAGTCACTCGACCAGTGAGCTATTACGCACTCTTTAAATGGTGGCTGCTTCTAAGCCAACATCCTGGTTGTCTAAGCAACTCCACATCCTTTTCCACTTAACGTATACTTTGGGACCTTAGCTGGCGGTCTGGGCTGTTTCCCTTTCGACTACGGATCTTATCACTCGCAGTCTGACTCCCAAGGATAAGTCATCGGCATTCGGAGTTTGACTGAATTCGGTAACCCGGTAGGGGCCCCTAGTCCAATCAGTGCTCTACCTCCGAGACTCTTACCTTGAGGCTAGCCCTAAAGCTATTTCGGAGAGAACCAGCTATCTCCAGGTTCGATTGGCATTTCACCCCTACCCACACCTCATCCCCGCACTTTTCAACGTGCGTGGGTTCGGGCCTCCATTCAGTGTTACCTGAACTTCACCCTGGACATGGGTAGATCACCTGGTTTCGGGTCTACGACCACGTACTCAATTCGCCCTATTCAGACTCGCTTTCGCTGCGGCTCCGCATCTTCTGCTTAACCTTGCACGGGATCGTAACTCGCCGGTTCATTCTACAAAAGGCACGCCATCACCCGTTAACGGGCTCTGACTACTTGTAGGCACACGGTTTCAGGATCTCTTTCACTCCCCTTCCGGGGTGCTTTTCACCTTTCCCTCACGGTACTGGTTCACTATCGGTCACTAGGGAGTATTTAGCCTTGGGAGATGGTCCTCCCGGATTCCGACGGAATTTCACGTGTTCCGCCGTACTCAGGATCCACTCAGGAGAGAACGAAGTTTTGACTACAGGGCTGTTACCTCCTATGGCGGGCCTTTCCAGACCTCTTCATCTACCTCGTTCCTTTGTAACTCCGTACAGAGTGTCCTACAACCCCAAGAGGCAAGCCTCTTGGTTTGGGCTGATCCCGTTTCGCTCGCCGCTACTCAGGGAATCGCATTTGCTTTCTCTTCCTCCGGGTACTTAGATGTTTCAGTTCCCCGGGTCTGCCTTCTCATATCCTATGTATTCAGATATGGATACCACTCCATTACGAGTGGTGGGTTTCCCCATTCGGAAATCTCCGGATCAAAGCTTGCTTACAGCTCCCCGAAGCATATCGGTGTTCGTCCCGTCCTTCATCGGCTCCTAGTGCCAAGGCATCCACCGTGCGCCCTTTCTAACTTAACCGTTAAAAAGAATCACTACGTGATATCTTGTATTACTAATTGAATGTGAATTACTTCTGTTATCTAGTTTTCAAAGAACAACGCATAGGACATGCTAACACATGCGTTGCCACAGGAAGTGGCGCATTTAGCAGGTGTTCCTATGTTTTGAAGGAATGATCCTTCAAAACTAAACAAGACAGGGAACGTTCTGTTTATAAGACCCAAGGTCTTATATTCCGTTAAAATCCTTAGAAAGGAGGTGATCCAGCCGCACCTTCCGATACGGCTACCTTGTTACGACTTCACCCCAATCATCTGTCCCACCTTCGGCGGCTGGCTCCTAAAAGGTTACCTCACCGACTTCGGGTGTTACAAACTCTCGTGGTGTGACGGGCGGTGTGTACAAGGCCCGGGAACGTATTCACCGCGGCATGCTGATCCGCGATTACTAGCGATTCCAGCTTCACGCAGTCGAGTTGCAGACTGCGATCCGAACTGAGAACAGATTTGTGGGATTGGCTTAACCTCGCGGTTTCGCTGCCCTTTGTTCTGTCCATTGTAGCACGTGTGTAGCCCAGGTCATAAGGGGCATGATGATTTGACGTCATCCCCACCTTCCTCCGGTTTGTCACCGGCAGTCACCTTAGAGTGCCCAACTGAATGCTGGCAACTAAGATCAAGGGTTGCGCTCGTTGCGGGACTTAACCCAACATCTCACGACACGAGCTGACGACAACCATGCACCACCTGTCACTCTGCCCCCGAAGGGGACGTCCTATCTCTAGGATTGTCAGAGGATGTCAAGACCTGGTAAGGTTCTTCGCGTTGCTTCGAATTAAACCACATGCTCCACCGCTTGTGCGGGCCCCCGTCAATTCCTTTGAGTTTCAGTCTTGCGACCGTACTCCCCAGGCGGAGTGCTTAATGCGTTAGCTGCAGCACTAAGGGGCGGAAACCCCCTAACACTTAGCACTCATCGTTTACGGCGTGGACTACCAGGGTATCTAATCCTGTTCGCTCCCCACGCTTTCGCTCCTCAGCGTCAGTTACAGACCAGAGAGTCGCCTTCGCCACTGGTGTTCCTCCACATCTCTACGCATTTCACCGCTACACGTGGAATTCCACTCTCCTCTTCTGCACTCAAGTTCCCCAGTTTCCAATGACCCTCCCCGGTTGAGCCGGGGGCTTTCACATCAGACTTAAGAAACCGCCTGCGAGCCCTTTACGCCCAATAATTCCGGACAACGCTTGCCACCTACGTATTACCGCGGCTGCTGGCACGTAGTTAGCCGTGGCTTTCTGGTTAGGTACCGTCAAGGTGCCGCCCTATTTGAACGGCACTTGTTCTTCCCTAACAACAGAGCTTTACGATCCGAAAACCTTCATCACTCACGCGGCGTTGCTCCGTCAGACTTTCGTCCATTGCGGAAGATTCCCTACTGCTGCCTCCCGTAGGAGTCTGGGCCGTGTCTCAGTCCCAGTGTGGCCGATCACCCTCTCAGGTCGGCTACGCATCGTCGCCTTGGTGAGCCGTTACCTCACCAACTAGCTAATGCGCCGCGGGTCCATCTGTAAGTGGTAGCCGAAGCCACCTTTTATGTCTGAACCATGCGGTTCAAACAACCATCCGGTATTAGCCCCGGTTTCCCGGAGTTATCCCAGTCTTACAGGCAGGTTACCCACGTGTTACTCACCCGTCCGCCGCTAACATCAGGGAGCAAGCTCCCATCTGTCCGCTCGACTTGCATGTATTAGGCACGCCGCCAGCGTTCGTCCTGAGCCAGGATCAAACTCTCCGATAAAGTAGTTTGACTGACTACGCACATCGCTGTGCGATTTATTTAAAACTTTGAATTAACAGGTACGTTTTGTCTTGTTTAGTTTTCAAAGATCATCTCAACCTCATCTCGAGGCGACTTTTTCAGTATAACATTCCAGCAAGTTGCTGTCAAATGTTTTTTTTGTTTTTATTTCTCCGCCGCTGTGAGCTTTTTGTTGAAGCGCATCAGCGACGTTTAATAATATACCATGCCTATGATTCAGCGTCAACACTTTTTTTGAAAGAATATCCTCGATGATATACTTCCTGCCCTTTGGTCTCTATTTGAGATACTTCAACAAAGCCTTTTTCCGTCAGGTAATCAAGCATGACACCAAGATCTTGGGTGAAGTGCAGCAGTTCAGGGTGCTGCAGCAATTCTCCAAACTGCCACATTTCTTTTTCTTTCATCACTTGAAAAAGGTGCGCAGAACCGATTTCAGCTTTTGAATGGATGAGAAAATCATTTGCTAAGAATAATAATTCGAGCCTTTTCTCCAAACTTTCGTGACTCTCGACAAGTTCGGAATATAGCTTATATACCTGCGGCTCAATGTGACGGACCTGGTTCCAGACTGTCGTTTCGGGATAAAACCCCCGGTCAATCACTTCTATGCGGGCCAAGTGGTGAAGAGCATGCACTACCGCATAATATGCATCCAGAAAATGATCAGCTTCAAAAAACGCTTTTCCTTCTACAAATCTTCTGATCAGCTTGCCGTATTCCATTCCGATCTTTAATTTCCGCTCGGCGAAAGGAAAAGTGCTGAGCCGGTCATTGAGTTCAGATATATATTCATTGCGGTCAAACAGCACTTTGCCGTTGATGATCCAATCTATGACTCTTCTATTTGTCCCAAGCAGAATCCATTCCTGAAGCAGAGCATCCGTTACAATATGTAAAGAAGCGGTTTTTTGTTCGAATTCATAATGCTTTATAAAAAGAGGTTCATCAGCCTGTTTGACAATGACAAGCATGACCGCATCAAAGTTATCCGTGATGGATGATGCTTTACTCCTTCTCTCAATCATAAGGACGGCCAGCGTATCGGGATGACTTGCTCTTTCTTGGTAAATTGGACGGAGAAGATTGTCCATTACGATTCCTCCAATGCGATTGTTTCACTAGCTATTGTTTCTACATTTCTATGATAAAACATGAAAGTCCTTTTTTCTAAACACATTGCACTATTATAACAAATTTCCTTTCAGGTGCCATATTTATTCTTCCCTTTTCTTACGAAAACATGAAGAATATGCCATCTGTTTTGTGCTATAGTTAAACGAGAGGGGGATGGACATGGCGAAATACTCAAGCAAAATTAATAAGATCAGAACGTTTGCGTTAAGTTTGGTTTTCGTTGGGTTTATCATTATGTACATCGGGCTGTTCTTTAAGCAGTCTGTTTTGCTTGCCAGCTTGTTTATGATTCTCGGCCTGCTGTCGATCGGGCTCAGCACCGCCGTTTATTTTTGGATCGGCATGCTGTCCACAAAAGCGGTCCGGGTGATGTGCCCCGCTTGCGAGAAAGAAACGAAGATTCTGGGCAGAGTGGATATGTGCATGCATTGCAGAGAGCCGCTTACATTGGATAAAGGATTGGAAGGCAAAGCGTTCGATGAGTCTTATAACAGAAAAAACAGTGTAAAATAAACGAAGCTGACCGTATCAAAGCGGTCAGCTTCGTTTAGTGGTTTTCTTTTTTGGAACATTCTTGGCAGACGCCGTAAATCTCCAAACGGTGGTGGCTTACCTTAAACCCCGTGACGTGAGCCGCAAGCTGTTCCACTTCGTCAAGCCCGGGATAATGGAAGTCTACGATTTTTCCGCAACTTTCACAAATGGCGTGATAATGGTCAGAGGTGACAAAGTCAAATCTGCTGGACGCATCTCCGTACGTCAGTTCCTTTACAAGCCCCGCTTCCCGGAATACACGCAAATTGTTATACACTGTCGCAACACTCATATTAGGGAATTTCCCTTCCAAGGCTTTATATATATCGTCCGCTGTCGGATGTGCCATAGAATCCACGAGATATTCCAGAATGGCATGACGTTGAGGAGTAATCCGGACTCCCGTATCCTTCAACGTGTCTAAGGCTTCTTTTAATTCATGTGCAGCCATCCGTCATGCACCTCTCTTCTAAAAAAGATTCTTACTTTATAATGTTTATAATTAGTGTACATCTTTTTCCGGTCTCCTGTCAAATGTAATCTGAAGAAAACCCCGTGAGTTCAGCATTTGTCCATTAATTAGACGCAATTTGTTCCAATTCGCGAAGCGCCTCGGCAACGTGATCTTTCACTTTTACCTTTCTCCACTCCTTCACAAGACGGCCTTCTTTGTCTAACAAAAAAGTAGATCGCTCGATACCCATATATTCTTTCCCAAAATTCTTCTTCAGCTTCCACACATCAAAAGCTTCCGCCAGTTTGTGCTCATCGTCAACGAGGAGCTGGAAAGGAAGATCGTGTTTTTGCTTAAATTTTTCATGTTTATCACGGCTGTCAGGGCTTACTCCGATGATAACCGCATCAAGTCCCGCGAAACTTTCGTGCTGATCACGGAAATCACATGCTTCCGTCGTGCATCCGGGTGTCATGTCTTTCGGATAAAAATAGAGAACGACGTACTTCCCTTTAAAATCCGTCAATGCTACTTCTTCCCCGCTGTCATTCACTAATTTCATATCCGGTGCTGTTTGTCCGATTTCAATCGTCATTTCTTATACCTCCGGGTTTTTTATTAAGCGTATCCAATTCACGTTAAGATTACAACCGTTATCCTCCCGCTCTTTTCTGGAAGCATGAACCGTTGTGCTTGCAATGAAGCATGCTACAATAGAACATGATGTAAGGAGATATTAGGAGGGTCATTTTTTGTATACAAAATCAGTTGAACTTCATAAGGAAGCGTTAGAGCATATCGTCGGAGGCGTGAACAGCCCGTCCAGATCCTATAAAGCGGTAGGCGGCGGTTCACCCGTTGCGATGGAAAAAGCGAACGGCGCTTATTTCTGGGATGTAGACGGGAATCAGTATATCGATTATTTAGCGGCTTACGGCCCGATTATTACCGGACATGCCCATCCGCATATTACTGAAGCGATTAAAACAGCGGCTGAAAACGGCGTGCTGTACGGGACGCCGACCAAACATGAGGTCACTTTCGCCAAAATGCTGAAGGAGGCCATTCCTTCACTTGATAAAGTACGATTCGTAAACTCAGGCACTGAGGCGGTGATGACAACGATCCGGGTTGCACGCGCTTATACAGGCCGGACAAAAATCATTAAATTCGCCGGCTGCTATCACGGCCATTCTGATCTCGTACTTGTCGCTGCGGGTTCCGGTCCGTCTACGCTCGGCACCCCTGATTCCGCCGGCGTGCCGAAAAGCATCGCCAATGAGGTGATTACCGTTCCTTTCAATGACATTGAAAGCTACAAAGCCGCGCTGGATAAATGGGGTTCGGAAATTGCAGCGGTTCTCGTCGAGCCGATCGTCGGCAACTTCGGCATCGTTGAACCTGAAGAAGGATTTTTAGAACAGGTAAATGAATTGACCCATAAAGCGGGCGCGCTCGTCATTTATGATGAAGTGATCACGGCGTTCCGTTTTATGTACGGAGGCGCGCAGGATCTTCTTCAAGTGAAGCCTGATTTAACGGCGCTCGGTAAAATTATCGGGGGCGGCTTGCCGATCGGCGCTTACGGAGGCAAAAAAGAGATCATGGAGCAGGTTGCTCCGCTCGGCCCGGCATATCAAGCCGGTACGATGGCCGGAAACCCGGCATCTATCCTATCTGGCATCGCCTGCCTGGAAGTGCTGAAGGAAGAAGGCGTTTATGAGCGGCTTGATGAGCTCGGCGCCAGACTTGAGCAAGGCATTCTCGCCCATGCGGAGACACACGGCATTACCATCACCGTCAACCGTTTAAAAGGCGCGCTCACGGTTTACTTCACTGATGAAAAGATCGTCAATTACGAGCAGGCGGAAAATACGGACGGAGAAGCATTCGCCAAGTTCTTCAAGCTGATGCTTGAGCGCGGCATCAATCTCGCTCCATCGAAGTATGAAGCTTGGTTTATCACAACCGCACATACTGAAGAGGATATCGACGCCACTTTACAAGCCGTTGAAGATGCGTTCAGACATATGAAAAAATAACTGCTGAAACAAGCGGGAGCCCGGGGCTTCCGCTTTTTCTTTTTGTCCGATTTGTGAGATAATGGTTTTTTCAAAAAAAGACCTTGAATAATTGGTATGATCCCTGTATATTACTTTATTGTTTAGCAAATCAGCCGACAGGGAAATGTAAGTGTCAGCCGTTCGTTCGGCACATAATTTATTAGAGAAAGGAATGCACGCACAAACCAATGAAACTTGGTGCCCGCATTTTTAAAACAGGGATTGCGATTACGCTCGCGCTCTACTTAGCATCATGGATCGGACTTCCGTCGCCGATCTTTGCCGGGATTGCAGCTATATTTGCCATACAGCCCTCTATTTACAGGTCTTTTCTTATCATTATTGATCAGGTTCAGGCAAATATCATCGGCGCTGTCATCGCTACGGCATTCGGACTGATTTTCGGACCGAGTCCGATTATGATCGGATTGACCGCAGTGATTGTCATCACGATCATGTTAAAACTGAAAATTGAACACACCATTTCGATTGCGCTCGTGACGGTTATCGCGATTTTAGAAACACCGGGAAACAGCTTCCTGACGTTCGCTCTGATACGAACAAGCACCGTTATTTTAGGCGTGCTGTCTTCTTTTATTGTGAACCTTGTGTTTCTTCCGCCGAAATACGAAACTAAGCTGACTCATCATACGGTTGAATATACCGATGAGATCATGAAATGGATCAGGCTGACGATGCGCCAGTCCACGGAACACTCGATATTGAAAGAGGATATTGAGAAGCTGAAAGAAAAGATGATGAAGCTTGATCATACGTACCTTCTTTATAAAGAGGAGAGAAGCTACTTTAAGAAAACGACGTATGTAAAGTCGCGCAAGCTTGTTTTATTCAGACAGGCGATTATTACGGCGAATCGGGCGCTTGATACGCTGAAAAAGCTGCACCGCTATGAAAACGAGATTTATCATATGCCGGAGGAATTTCAGGAGACGCTGACAGAAGAAATTGATTATCTGCTTCATTGGCACGAAAGGATTCTGATGCGGACGGTCGGCAAGATCAAGCCGCATGATGACGATGCTGAAGAAAGCATAAGATATAAACAGCTTTTGACGAAGTCTTTCTTGAAAAATCAGCAGAACTGCGAGGATGAACTGCTTGATTACAATATGCTCAGCATTATGGCTGCGGTTGCGGAATACCGCGAGCAGCTGGAGCATCTCGATACATTAATTACGAGTTTTCAGACATACCACCCGAAAGACAGCGAATTAGAAACAGACGAAGAGTAACCCGGTGCTTCCGTAAAACCGGGTTTTTTTGCATTCAAAAAAACTTATGCCGCCCATTCGGACGGCATAAGTTTTTGTATCAGTTCAAATTCTGAATCGTAAATAAGTGTCTGTACTGGCCGCCTTGGGCCATTAATTCCTCGTGCGTGCCGGTTTCGACGACGGCGCCGTTTTCCATGACGACAATTTTATCCGCATGCGTAATCGTGGACAGCCTGTGGGCGACGATAAAAGTCGTCCGGTTTTTCGCAAGCTTTTCCATCGCTTCCTGAATGTAGTGTTCACTTTCAAGATCAAGAGCCGATGTCGCTTCATCCAAGATTAACAGCGGCGGATTTTTTAAGAATACACGCGCGATAGAAATCCGCTGTTTCTGCCCGCCTGACAATTTGACGCCCCGTTCGCCGACTTTGGTTTCGTAGCCTTCGGGGAAGTTCATAATAAATTCATGGGCATTTGCCGCTTTCGCTGCCGCAACCACCTCATCCAGAGACGCTCCCGGTTTACCGATGGCGATATTTTCACGAATTGTCTCACTGAACAGAAACGTATCCTGAAGCACCATTCCGACTTGATTGCGGAGGCTTCTCGCTTCATAATCGCGAATATCTGTGCCGTCAATCAGCAGGCTGCCGCCGGATACATCATAAAAACGCGGTATGAGGCTGACAAGCGTCGATTTTCCGCCGCCGCTCATCCCGACGAGCGCGACGGTTTCCCCTTTTGTCACCTTTAAGGAAACGTCCTGCAAAATCGTTTCTTTTCCTTCCTCATAACGGAACGAGACATTTCGGAATTCAACTTCGCCCTTAATGCCGTCAGCTTTTACTGCATTCGGTTTATCAGTCAGTTCATACGGCTCGTCGATAAATTCAAATATGCGGTCCATCGAAGCGATCGACTGGGTCAGCGTCGTCGATGAGTTGATCAATCTTCTGACCGGATTGTACATTCTGTCAATGTAGCCGACGAACGCAACCATCGTCCCTACCGTCAGGGGACCGTTTATGACAAAATAACCCGCAAACGCGATAACAAGCAGCGGCGCCAAATCCGTAATGGTATTCACGACTGCAAACGTTTTTGCGTTCCAATTCGTATGACGGATCGCTCTGTCCAGAAAATGTCCGTTTTTTTCATCAAAATTGGCTTGTTCATAATCTTCAATGGCAAAACTTCTGATAACGGGCATCCCCTGAACTCTTTCGTGCAAATGTCCCTGAACTTGGGCGAGTGCCTGAGAACGCTCACGTGTCAGTTTTCGGAGGCGGCCGTAAAAGTATTTCACTGAAATTCCGTATAACGGAAACAAAATGACAGATATCAATGTCAGCTTGACATCGAGTGTAAACATAATACAGATGACGATCAGCACCGTCATCATATCAAGCCAGATATTCATCAGTCCCGTTATGACAAAGTCTTTTGTCTGTTCGACATCATTTATCACCCGGGAAATGACTTCGCCCGTTCTCGTGTTGGCATAAAACCTCAGGCTCAATTTTTGAATATGATCAAACAATACCCCCCTGATATCGTAGAGCACCCGGCTGCCCGTCCATTGCGCGAAGTATTGCCGATAGTACTCTACCGGGGGGCGCAGAATTAAAAACAGCACGAACATGATACCCATTATCGTAAATAGCGATGATGTTTTAGCGCTTGCCGTTCCGCTCCCTTGAATAATGTCATCGACCACGTATTTTAACAGAAGCGGGAGAGCCAGCGGGATGGAGAATTTTATGATGCCGATTAACACTGTGATAAAAATTTGTTTTTTATAAGGTTTTACAAATTGCATATAGCGTCTGATTACGCCCACACTTTATCCCCCTCTCTCTTTAAGGCGTGTGAGCCCATGTGAAAAACCTGTTGACACCCCAACAGGTTTTTTATTGTATTCTTTATTTTGTATAGCGCAGATACCGTTCATACCACATATCAACAAATTCCGGAGCAAACGGTCCTTTCCGCTGATGAATCCAGTGCAGCAGCGTATTCAGATACTCCTTCAGAATGCTGTCGATCTCTTTAGGGTAATTCATTGATTTGCGGTGGTCATCGTATTCATCCTCGTCAAGAATGTTATACGTCATATCCGGAAACACCTTGACATCCAAATCGTAATCAATATATTTGATGGCCTCTCCGTCATAAGCGAACGGCGAGCTGATGTTGCAATAATAGTGTACCCCGTCATCTCTCAGCATTCCGATGACGTTAAACCACTGACGGGCATGAAAGTAGCAGATCGCCGGCTCTCTCGTCACCCACGTCCGTCCGTCGGATTCCGTCACCATTGTCCGGTCGTTGGCTCCGATGATACACAATTCCGTACTTTTTAAAATCGTCGTTTCATTCCAAATTCGATGAAGCAGCCCGTTATGCTTATAGCTGTGAATTTGAATGGTTTCTCCTTCCTTGGGATATCCCATATTTCTCCCCTACTTTCTGTAAAGCCCTGCAGTCAATGCAGCCGCAATTGCTTTCCGACAAGTCTTTTCACTATTATAACGTTACGAATTAAAAAATGAAAATAAAAGAACCACTCCGCTTCCGGAATGGCACATTCATTTCTGCACATAGGAAGACGGCTTTTCCGTGCTGCGATAAGACTGGATGACTTGCTCTGTCTGCCTTTGGAATAACTCCTGTATGCCGGCCAGGTCTTTTCGCTTTGTCGCAATTTCGTCCTGTACATTGTCCAGCTTTGCATCTCTTTCCAGACTGATGAGTTCCGCTTCCACCTGCCGGCAGCGGTCAAGTTCTGACTGCAGCTCGAGAAGCTGATCCATGATTTTCATCTGTTCACTTACAAGCTTTTCAAACTCTGACATCGGGTTCCTCCTTAGGCTTTTAGGTTGATACTCCTTACCATTTCGATTTTCCGCTGGAAAACCCTTTGACTCATTCTGTAGAGGAATCACAAGTTTTGTCGTTTCGGCAACAGAAAAAAGCACTTCCATCCGAAGATGAAGTGCTTTTTCGTTTCAGTGATTAGCTGTTTTGCTGTTTGTTTTGTTCAGCAGATTGGTTTTGCTTTCTAACCTGCTGCGCATCAGTTTCACTGCCGAATTCAGTGCCGAATTGACCCTGACCGGAAGCTGATTGCTGGTTTTGTCTTTTCACCTGCTGAACGTCTGTTTTGCTGAATTTTGAGTTTGCCATTGTTATCACCTCCACGCACTATAGAATGCGCAGGAGACGATAAGGCTATTCATCTTTTTTAAAACTTATACGAGCAGAGAGCGTCCGCCGTCAATTATGATGGTCTGACCGCGGATCATGTCCGCTTTTGAAGAAACTAAAAACTCCACCGTATCGATCATATCTTTAATTTCGACCATTCTGCCGGCCGGCGTATTTTGGCGGGCATCTTCCAGCAGTTCATCTCTGTTAGGGAAATGCTTCAGCGCGTCCGTATCAATCGCTCCGCCTGACACCGCGTTTACGATGATATTTTTCGGAGACAGCTCAACCGCCAGATAACGGGTTAACGATTCTAAAGCGGCTTTTGAGACACCGACCGTCGTATAGTTTTCAAGATAGCGGATGCTGCCGAGCGAGCTGATGCTGACGATGTGGCCGCCTCCGTTTTTCTCCATCATCTTTGCCGCTTCCTGGGCGCAGAAAAGCAATGCTTTCGCATTGATATTCATCGTCCAGTCCCAGTGTGTTTCTTCGAGTTCCATAACCGGTCTCAGCACGCCTGAAGCCGCATTATTGACGAACACGTCCAGTCTGCCGAATGTTTCGTCAATCTGGCGGAACATGTCTTTGATTTTTGCCGGCTGGCCGACATTGGCTTTAATGACGAGCGTTTTAACGCCGAGTTTTTCAATTTCTTCGGCGGTTTCTAATGCCGCTTTTTTACTGCGGGCGTAATTGATGACGATGTTGTATCCTTTTTCCGCGAGTCTGATGGCGGCTGCTTTCCCGACGCCGCGGCTGCTTCCCGTGACCAGTGCGCATTTATTTTGTTCCATTTTTCCTCAGCTCCTTGCTGTGTATAGTTCTTTTCATTCAACAAACAATAAAAGCAATATGTGTTGAAAGGGGTCTTTTATATGTATGTCGGACGTGATATGGGCGAATTGGCCATGATGCCCAAAAAAGATTGGAAAGATTCAGAGCTCGCCTATTTCCATCATGCCTTCCAGCAAATTATGCCGTATTTAAACGAAGAAGGCCAGTCCAAATACCGGGAACTGATTCAGGAAATCGAAGCCCGCGGCGGACTGAAACGGAATGAAGCGGATTACGGCCACGGCACTCGCGTCAGCTATGACTGACGCTTTTTACAGGCGGCCGCTTTCTTCCGCCATTTTCCATATCTTTTGATGGGAAACGGGAAATGCGTATTCCTCGAGCTCCTCTTTTGTGACCCGTATGAATTCCGTTGTATCCGACACTTGTTTTACTTTACCGAAAAAGACCGAAATATTCCAGACGAGATGGGTGAAAACATGCTCTACGATGCCTTCCAGCTCCCCGATTTCAGCGGTTGTTCCCATCTCTTTTTCTAAATAGGTTTCAAGCTGCTCTCTCTCGGTTTTGATTCCTTTCTGGGTTTCGGTATTCGGAAACTCCCACAAGTTGGCGAGCAAGCCTTTTGGCGGCCGTTTATGAATATAGACATCGCCTTGATCGTCTGTCAGCACAACGGCTGCCATTGTTTTTATTCCGGGCTTTTTCTTTTTGCTTTTAACGGGCAGCTCCCGCTCTGTCCCTTCCGCAAATGCCGAACAGTGCTTTTGTACGGGGCAAAGCAGGCAGGACGGCGATTTCGGGGTGCAGATGATCGCGCCGAGCTCCATTAAACCCTGATTGAATTCAGATGGTTTTTCATGAGAAATGAAAGCGGATACCGCCTGTTCGAAAATAGTTCTCGTTTTAGGTTTTGCGATATCGTCCCATATGGAAAGAATTCTCGACATGACACGCATCACATTGCCGTCTACGGCGGGAATCGGTTTGTTGTATGCGATGCTGAGCACGGCGCCTTTTGTATAAGGGCCGACGCCTTTCAGTCCGCCAAATTCCTTTTCCTCGGCAGGGACGACTCCCCCGTACCGCTCATGCACTTCTTTTACGGCACTTTGCAGATTTCTTACACGGGAGTAATAACCTAG
This sequence comes from Bacillus sp. A1, assembly GCF_042296235.1. Lineage (NCBI taxonomy): Bacteria > Bacillati > Bacillota > Bacilli > Caryophanales > Bacillaceae > Bacillus > Bacillus sp. A1. Next base: position 876,465 of record NZ_CP141181.1, on the reverse strand, counting down.
CCCTTCCCAGGCTTTGAGCACTTTTTCCTCATCGGCTTCCGCGAGCGCCGAAACGGTCGGAAATTGCTCAACAAACCGCCGGAAATAAGGAATGACGGTTTCTACGCGCGTCTGCTGCAGCATCACCTCTGATACCCACACCCGATACGGGTCCTGATTTTCTCTCCACGGCAGAATTCTCTGTTCTCTTTCGAACCATGTAATTAAGTCCTCGCGAAATTTGTCTATATCTTTTTGTTTCATTTTTTCTTCAAGTGCGTTCATATCTTCTCCTCAGATGTTTCGGGTTCCGCTTTTCTTGACACCGTATTTTGGTGTAAACTTAGGGCACGTTACGATAATATGTTACATTAAATAGTGATAAAGAAAAAGCGGAAACATATGAGAACGGCGGATAAACGCCATGATTGGGCAAACAGAAAATGGGGAATATCTTATAATGCGAAATATGCGGGCGACTGATTTTTAACGCCTGCTAGGAGGTCAACAATGGATACTGGCACTCACGTTGTCATGGGTATCGCGCTTGGCGGAATCGCAACTCTTGATCCTGCCGTCGGCATGCACACCCCCATGTCTCAGGCAGTTATGATCGCCGCTCTTGCCGGCTCTCAGGCACCTGATATTGATACCATATTGAAGCTGAAAAATAATGCCGTTTATATTCGAAATCATAGAGGGTTCACGCACTCCATTCCCGCCGTTTTATTTTGGTCCGTTCTGATTCCGGGTATTTTGTTTATGTTTTATCCGGAAGCGAACTTTTTGCACCTGTGGCTGTGGACGCTTCTCGCTGTCGTTTTGCATGTGTTTGTTGACATTTTTAACGCGTACGGCACGCAGGCCATCCGCCCGTTTTCGAGAAAATGGATCGCTCTCGGTTTAATCAATACCTTTGATCCGTTTATTTTCGTCAGCCATTTGGCCGCGATTGCCGTGTGGTATCTCGGAGGTCATCCGGGCGTGACATTTCTGATGCTTTATATCATCCTCGCAGGATATTACGCCGTCCGGTTTTTGATGCAGCTGCGGATAAAGCGAAGGCTGCGCGAGATGATTGAAGAGGAGATTGAAACCATCATTATTTCGCCGACGATGAAATTCAGGCAGTGGCGTATCGCCGTGACAACGGCGCATGCCTTTTATGTCGGCAGAAGCCTTGACGGCCATGTCGTGATATTGGATACATTCAACCGCGTGCCCGTTCCGGAAACCGATGTGATGAAGGCCGCGAAACAGGACGAAAATATTGCGGCCTTTCTTTCCTTTTCCCCTGTTTACAGGTGGGAGGTCGATACCTTTAAAGATCATTATGAGGTGCGCTTTATTGATTTGCGCTACCGGAGCAAAGGCCACTATCCTTTTGTCGCCATCGTCCACCTCAGTCATGATTTAGAGCTTCTCTCTTCTTACACGGGCTGGATTTTCAGCGAGGAAAAACTGCAGAAAAAATTAAAGCTCGGCTCTGTTTAAGAGCCGGGCTTTTTTTGTCTTCTCACATATATAGCGGCAAACACGAGGCTGATCACCGATAGAGCGGCCGCGGGTTTAAAAAACGGCGGGTAATACGTTAATTGAATATCGTTTTTTCCTTTTTGCGCTTTAAATCCGATAAAGGAATAATCCGCTTTTTCAATCTGCTCTTTTCTGCCGTTTATCTTCAGCTCCCAGCCTTTTTCATATGGAATCGGAAGCATGATATACGGCGCGCGGGTTTTGTTATCATACGAGATATGAAGCGTATTTCCGCGCCAGCTGAGATCGGCCGGCGGTTCTTTTTCCGCTTTTCGGTATGCGCTTTTCAGCGTATCGTACCGTTCTTCATAAAGCGCCAGTCTGTCAAGCTGATACGATCCTTTCGGCAGACGGATTTGGATGTTTTTTGTTTTCGGCACTCTCACAGTAAGATCGTTGACACCTGTTTTGTAAATGGATTGATTCGATTTTCTCGTTGTCGTGTAATCGTTCACTTTTAATGTAAAGCCCTGGTCCTTCGCTTTATTCTTCAAATAAAAGCTGACGTAATAATCGCCGCCGTCCATCTTAGCGGCTTGCGGCTTAATGATCAGGCCGCCGCCGTCTTCGTTTACCGTCAGGATGCCGTTATGATAATCGCCATGTTCGGCCGCTACCTCTGCATGGCGGATCATATTTTTCGCCTCAGGCGCTTTTTTCGTGTTGGTTGTGCTTGATTCCGTGACGATCCCGTCAAGCATTGCCCGTTCCCTGGCAAGGGCGGGCGCTTTTTTCAGACCGCCCTCGTTATATACGCGATCGGCTGTCCGTACGAACGGAAGCATATATTGATTTTGATAAACCGCATAATGGGATGATTCCATGATTTTTTTGAACCCGTACGGCACGCCGGCCTCGTTTGCTTTTTCCGTCATATAATATTTTCCGTAAAGCAGGCTGTATAAATTAGCCCTGTTTCCTAATGTCGCATAGCGGCTGACGCTTTCTCTGCCCATGTCAATCCGGAGGTCGTTCCAGTAAAAGGACAGCAGATTGCGGTTCAGTATGCTTGAGTATACGCTGAATCCGTTGAATCCGTATATGATCGGGGTGTTATTGAAAACACCGTTCATCCAATCTAAACGGGCAAACGGATCAGGGTCTTTTGCTTTCAGACGCTGAATGAGCTCTGATTGCTCTTTGCCTTTATAGTCAGCACCCGTCATAAATGTATGCGATACCGTATAAATCTTCCCGCCTTCTGATAAAGCATATTTTTCATATGTATTAGCCGTAAGCACCGCCGTAAGCAAAATGACGGCATAGACGGCGGGCACCGCGCCTTTCAGTCTTGTCTTTGCTGCGAAGAAAGCGGCTATGGTCAGCACCAGAAGAAGAATGACGGGCAGATTGGCGTGATCAGAAATATCCAGACTGTACCGCCTCACCTGGCTCCAATAGAGCAGAACGACGAGTACGGCGGACATCAGCATACTCTTCATGCTGATGTCTGAAAGCTTAGAAAGCCCGGCTGAAACCGTTCCGGCAATCGTGAAGCACAGGACGTATTCAAACCTGTTCTGCGGAGCTGAAAAGCCGTTAAAGGCACTTGCCGCGAACGGGCTGAAGTGAAACACAATATACAGCAGACTGATTCCCGCAAACAGCCGGAACAAGCGGTTTTTGTATAAAGAAAATGTAAATAGAAAGAGCAAAAAAGCCGCCGGCAGGATGATAATCCGGCTTGAAAATAAAATGTTGTCGGAAAAATCAAGCCATGCAATATGCTCTGAATACGGCGGCCGCAGATTATGAAGGTATCCGTATACGACAGGAATAAAGGAAACTGCGCTTATGCCGAACCCGAGAAGACCCGACAGAATAAATATCCTGCATTGAGTGAGTCTTTTCGCCTCATTGCCTTCAAGGGGGATCACCCACCTGAATAAGATATAAATGCCGATGAAAATCAAATTAATATACGCAAAATAAAAGTTGTTGATCAATGTCAGCGCACAGGCGAAGATAAACCACGCCGGCTTTTTTTCCCTGATGATTTTTTCCGCGCCGAGCACGAGCAGCGGCAGCCACACCATACTGTCAGTGAAAAAGTCCCAATATACCTCATGCCGGAAGTAGATAATCGAGACCCCGTACAACACGGCGCCGGCAAAAGCAGGCACCGTCCGTTTGACGAAATAACGGAACACACACGCCGCCGTGAATATGATAAAACTCTGCTTGGCGATGCTGATAAAAACGGAGGCCTGCGCCCAGAACAGCGCATCAGCCTCGCCCGTCAGCTGAATAAGCTGCAAAAAGCGGACAGCGGCGGAGATAAACAGGAATAGAAAAGAAGTAGAGAAATAATAGCCGAGCTGACTGTACACTCCCCCGCCCAGTCCGAACGAATAGCTGTAAAACAGCCTGCCGTTCATATATTGATCAAACAGCAGCTTTTTGAAGACCGCCATTTGGGCGATCCCGTCTCCAGACCCCGTCATATAGCGGCCTGCCGACCACTCTTTTAAGAAAAAAATATGAGCGGCTGCCGCAGCCAGCACACAGGCTGCCGGCAAGATCCATTTATTTTTTTTCATACAACGTCCCCAGACCCTGCGCACAGCGGCGGCTGTTTAATGGTTCCACTTGCGCTTTTTTGTATAATTCGTTTCATTTTGTTCTCCATACGTTATATTCGCTTCTTTAATTAAGTAGTGCGGGCGTTTTTTTGTTTCATAGTAAATCCGGCCGATGTATTCTCCGATGATGCCGAGACTCAAAAGCTGGATGCCCCCTAAAAACAGCACGGCGGAAATAATGGTGAAGTATCCGGGTACGGACACGCCGTGTGTCAGAATATGAACAAAGGTCGTTACAATATAAACCATCGACAGAAGCAATATCAGAATACCGGTGAAAAAGCACACCCTCAGGGGCTTGTTGTTGAAGGAGACGACACCGTCCATTCCGTAGTTGAACAGATTGCTGAATGACCATTTGGACGTGCCGTTCTTCCTTTCGACATTTTCATAAAATACGATTTTCTGGTCAAACCCGATCCAGCAGAACAGCCCTTTCGAGAAACGGTTCCCTTCACTCAGCTTCAAAAGGGCATCAACGGCCTGCCGGCTCAGCAGGCGGAAATCTCCGACCCCGTCACGCAGGTCCACTTCGACGGCTTTGTTGATAAATTTATAATACAGGGAAGAAAGCACGGAACGCACGGGGCTGTCCCCTTTTCGGTTGCGCTGCGCGATGACTTGGTCATACCCTTCTTCATAGCCTTGAATGAAGTCTTTCAGCAGATGGGTCGGATGCTGCAGATCGGCGTCCATCACGATTACCGCTTCGCCCTGCACGTGTTCAAATCCTGCCAAAATGGCCGCTTCTTTCCCAAAGTTGCGGGAAAAAGATATGTATTTGACGCGATGGTTTCTGGCGGCCAGTTCTTTAATCTGCTGAAGGGTGTCATCCGCGCTTCCGTCATTGATGTAGAAAATTTCATAGTCATAATGAATCGTCTGAAACTCTTTTTTTAAAGATTCATGGATGAGCTTGACATTGTTCCCTTCATTGTAAGACGGAATAATAATTGAGATTAACCTTTGTTTCATGAAGGCACCTTCTTTGTATTATTCTTTTTTTAGGACGTCCTTAAAGGAATTGTCCGCAAAACTTCAGTAAGGCTTTTCCTTTTTTTAATGACGTTTAAACCCTTTTTTTGTTACAAGGAAAGAAAATTTTTTCTGCATATGGTTTATATTTTGTCATGTTTTTCGGCAGATATGAGAAAAAAAAGAAAAAGTCTGTACGCGGGACAGACTTTATTGCTGAAGGTATTCGTGAATCAAATGGCTGACGATGCGCGGTTTTTCGTGAATGACCCAATGTGAGGCATCGTCTATAAAGATTAAGTCGCCGTTTGGAATCATCCGTTTTGTTTCCTTGGCAAGCTTTTTGCTCAGCGCGCGGTCATTGACGCCCCATATTAATCGGTACGGAACGGGCATTTTAAGCGGAACGGCAGGGCCTAAACCGCCGGCTCTGATCGCCCGGTACCAGTTCAGCATCGCCGTGAGCGCTCCTTTTCTGCCCCATGCTTCTTTGTAGCTGCCGATATCTTCCCGTGAAAAAAGCGCCGGGCGTTCGGATAAGCCGATCGCGTGATCCAATACGCGGTAATCGTCTTCAGACAATCTCCGTTCCGGCTTTTCCGGAAGCTGAAAGAACGCGATATAAGAGCTTTTCTTCCACTGCGGCGGGTAGAACGGTGTGACCTTCCGCATAACCGCCGGATGCGGGATATTGACCGTGATCAATTTTTCAACGTATTGCGGCCGCGTGGATGCCAAATGCCAGGCCACGGCTCCTCCCCAATCGTGGCCGATGACGACGGCTTTGTCATCTGTAAAATGCGTGATCAGCCCGATAATGTCGTCTCTGAGCGTATCAATGGTATAGTTTTCAATGCCCTCCGGTTTGTCACTGAGATTATAGCCGCGCTGATCAGGCACGACAACATGATATCCGGCATCCGCCAGCGGTTTGATCTGGCTCTTCCAGCCGTACCAGAATTCCGGAAACCCGTGCAGCAGCACCGCCAAAGGACCGTCTTTCGGACCGGCTGAAGCCGTGTGCAGCGTCACTCCGTTTGTTTCGATCATGTGAAACGTAATGTCATTCATCGATTCTCCTCCCCGTTTGTTTCAATCTTCTTTCTGTTAAGACGATGATCAGTACGCTGATCGCAATCAACAATACGGCCTGAACGATCAGGGCGAACGGCTGAGTCAGCCGGATAAGCAGGCTGCCCGCAAATCCAGCTGCCGCCGAAATAAGGCCGAACAAAATCATGAGGAGCGCACTGAATCGATTTCCTTCTCTCCACTGCGACTCATCCGCCATAGAGCGCTTCGTCCGATATCCGTACAGGCTGTTGATCGACTTCGGCGGAAAAAATGTGACTAAAATGCCGGCTGCAGCCATCAGAAGGCCGCCGATCACCATTATCATATCCCTCACTCTCCTTTTCATCTTTTACGAAAGGAAAGGCGGAAGGTTTCAGAAAAAAAGCAGGCTCATTCGCCTGCCTGAATCTTTATTTTTGAGTTAAGTCGGCCGTTTTCACATAACCTGCTTTCCCGCCGTATGTGATGTACGCCCATTTACGGTCAAACCCTCCGTCATGGCTGAACCCCCAGCCGAGCACATTGACGGTTTCACCCGCTTTAACGGACCCTTTTTTGCAGGTTTCCAAAGTCGGCGTATAAAAAGCGGTTTGTTTCGCCGTCACCGCCTTCATCGGCTGCTTCATCAGAAAATGTGTGGAGATATAGGCTTTGTGACCTTTGTAGTCAATCTCAGCCCAATCTGCTCCTTGAAGCCGTTTAACCTTTACAGAATCCTCTGAACGAAGCGTGCCGATAATCGGCCCTTGTTTATTTGGTTCTTTGCGGACGTTAAGTTCTCCTGCTTTCACGATATATGTATCTGCTGCGGTGTCTATTTTTGTCTGGTGAACTGCTGCGGCATTCGCTGCCGGATCGAAAAAAACGGTGCCTGCGGCTAAAAATAAGCAAAGTCCTGCGGCCGGAATAAATGCGGTTAACCCCTTTTTCATGTTCATTGTGGTTCCTCCCCGCTATTTTATAAGTTATTACACATTTCCACATTCCGCGGGTCGTCAAACATGATTTTCCCATTTCTTTTATCAAAAGAAAAAACCGCCGGACGATATCCGGCGGGCGCACTGCTATGTTAATGCAGGAGACCCCTGCTTTGATCCAAATAATGAGAAACGTCTTCCCGAACGCTCTGGAACATATGGAGCTTGCTGCCGTATGATTCGATCCATTCCTTGACGACGCGTTCCGTCATTTGCTCTCCTTGATACGGGCGGCCGGCTTTTGCGTAAGTCGCTTCGAAATCTCCCCATAAAAGCTCAACCCAAGTTCGCGCTTGCAAATAGCTGAGCATGTCATTTTTCTCAAGCAGCAAATTCGTCAGTTTGTCGATATATGTATTCATGTCTCTGTCTCCTTTCCTTGGGAAAACCTGCTGCTTTTACGCAGCTTGTCACAGGCATATACTAACTTTACGTCTTCAGTCCAGAAGGCGCAACCTTTTGATATTGGCCGAGGGGGAAAACAAATGGTCCGGAACAAGGCAAAAGGATTTCCTAATCAGAACAATAATAAGTTTGAAGGCGAACCGCGGGCAAAGGATGACTACGCTTCTAAACGGGCGGACGGTTCAATTAATTCGCACCCGCAAGAGCGCATGAGAGCTTCAGGCAGACGATAACACACACCGTAAGAGACCGGGAATGATCCGGTCTCTTTTTTGCGGAGAAAAACATTCTTTTGAGGTCATAACGCTAAATAAATTCCATAATATGTTAAATGTTCAACCGAAAGCCGGTAGACAAAAAAGGAGGGGTTTTATAAAATGAAGACAGTTTCAAAACGATTGCTGAGCCTTACCGCATTCTTACTGTCAGTTTCATTATTTGCTGTTTCAGCAGAAGCAGAGGGCAGTCCGCAGACATCTGTATCAAACAGCGGTGAGGAGTTTGACGCACATCTGAATCAGCCTGTACAAACAACACAGACATCCCCCGCTTATGAAGGAACGGGCCTCACCAAAAGACAGCTTGCACAAAACAGCAAAGCTGACATCAAGTCATTAAAGCCTTCCAGTATTATTGGGACAGACGAACGAATCAGAATTTCTCCTACAACATCATTTCCATATCGCGCGACAGCACAGCTGACCGTTACATACAGCGGCAGCACAAGCACTTACGGATGCACCGGTTTTTTTGTCAATGCCGACACGATCGTTACGGCGGGACATTGCGTGTATGATCAGAAAAACGGCTGGGCATCGAAAATTACGGCAGCTCCCGGCCGCAACGGGTCATCGTACCCGTACGGCTCTTATTCAGGCAAGACATTCTACAGCGTCAAAGGGTGGACAGAAAACGGTGACACAAACTACGACTACGGCGCAATCAAAGTAAACGGGTCGCCCGGGAATACTGTCGGCTGGTACGGCTACCGGACGACCAACAGTTCCAGTCCGGCCGGGCTTTCCTCAACCGTGACAGGGTATCCGTGCGACAAAGTGTCCGGTTCCATGTGGTCGGACAGCAAGCCGATACGTTCTGCCGAGACATATAAACTCACCTACACGACAGATACGTTCGGCTGCCAGAGCGGATCGCCCGTTTACCGCAATTACAGCGACACCGGCCAGACCGCCATTGCCATTCATACAAACGGCGGGTCGTCTTATAATCTGGGAACAAGGGTGACAAACAGTGTATTCGACAACATTCAATATTGGTCAAATCAATAAAGCTTTTGTTTTCTTGCTCGCCGCGGCCGTTTTATGCGGATGCGGCAAAGCGGATGATTCCGCCGACAAAAAAGCACTGCCCGTTACGCTCCATGTTGAGGATGCAGACGGTTCACCGGCGGCCGGTGTGACGGTCACCGTGATGAAAGCGGCGGAGTCAGATCATCAGCCGAATATAGACCGCGGAGAGATAATAGGCAAGACTGATCACCACGGCGATATTGCATGGAAAAGCGGCGCGAAAGGAACCTATGCCGTCGTTTTTGAAAAAGACGGGGTACCGGAAACCCGGAATATTTCCTTAGCTGAGAGTGATAAACATACGGTGATCAGCATTACATTGAAACACTGAAAAAAGCTTGCAGGCGGAATATCCCCTGCAAGCTTTTTGTTATCCTTTATGCACTTGGTATTCATAAACATCTTTCTTCTCAGACAGATGAGCGAACGTGGAAAGCACAAGGCCGAGAGCCGTCATCAGCGCACCGCCGGCAAACAGCCATGAGTAAGATCCCGTTCCCCCGAGAATCAATCCGCCGATCCAGGCGCCGAGCGCGTTTGCCAGGTTAAAGGCGGAAACGCTCACCGCAGCGGCGATTGTCGTGCCGTTTTCAGAGGAAGAAATAACCTTGGTCTGCAAAAGCGGCGGCGTGCCGAACGCACATGCGCCGAACAAAAATGTCACTGAAACGGCGGCGGCGGGAAAGACAGCGATATAAGGGAAAATCGCCAAGACGCCGATCAAGCCGATCATCACACCGATCATCGTGCGCGTCAGCAGTTTGAGCGGCACTTTCCCCGCGAAGAAATTCCCCGCCACTCCGCCGAGACCGTAGGCAAATAACGCGCCTGTGATGCCGACTGTGCCGAACCCCGCTGAATCTCTTAAAATCGGCTCAATAAACGTGTAAGCGATAAATACGCCTGAGTAGCCGAGAATGGTGATCGCAAAGGAAAAAATCACTTGTTTATGCTTAAAGACACTCCATTCATTCATCAGCATCGGAATCACTTTCGGTTTTCGGTTCGGTACAACCAGCATCAGGCCGATCAGCCCGATCAGGCCTAAAACGGAAATAATGAAAAAGACGGCCCGCCAGTTAAGGGCATCCCCTAAATAAGAGCCGAACGGAACGCCGAGCATCAGCGCCACGGTTAATCCGCCGTTCATGGAAGCCGCGGCGGCGGAACGTTTTTCAGGCGGCACCATTTCACTCGCAAACACCATGGCGATCGCAAAAAAGGCTCCGTGAATGGATGCGGATAAAATTCTGGAAATCGCCAGCACGGCGAAGTTCGGCGCAAAGACGCTCATCAGGTTGGCAAGGACGAAGATGCCCATCAACCCTAGCAGCACCGGCTTTCTCGGCAGCTTAACCGCGATAATGGTTACGATCGGACCCGTCAGGCAGACGCTTGCCGCGTACGCCGTAACAAGCATGCCCGCTGAAGATACATGTATATGAAAGTCATCGGCAATCGACGTCAGAATACCCATGACAGCATATTCCGTATACCCGATGGAAAATGTGCAAATCATTAAAACAAAAATCATTAATTTCACAGATGGCTGTTTCATTTTGATATTCAACGCAAATCGCCTCCTTTTTATTAAAAAACAACGAATTCCATCTTAAAAGATATCAAAAATGAATTCAATCATTTTTTACTGAAAGGTTGAAACGAATGTGCCCGAAAAGAAAAAGAGGCCGAAACCGGCCTCTTTTGTTATTATTTTTCTTTTAAAACGGAAATCGGCAGTGCTTCTTCCCCGTCAGACGGGGAAGATCTGTGTCCCCAGGCGAATACGCCGTTGATGTAATCAATGCGGAAAGTGTCATCAGAACCTTCTATCTGATACACCCCGCCGGGCCGAAAGTCTTCCGGGTTCAGCATGTAAGCTTTGGCCATCGTCATTTTCCGTTCAAGCACGGCCAGTTCATTTACAATGCCCATCTGTTCCGCTTTACGCGCTTTTTCCGTCAGTCCCGCAATTTCTGTCTGTAGTTCATGAGGCGTCATTTGACTGTATCGTTTGTCCATTTCAGTTTACTCCTCTTCCTGCAAGAATTGATCAATATCGTCAATCGAGAATCCTTTTCTGAATAAGTACTGTTTGACCTTCATTCCGCTTTCATAGCTGCCGTCATAGCGGTATTTCCTGATCGCTTTTTCCGCATGAGCCGTCAGAGCTTCCATCTCGGCTTCATCATCATTTTCATACTCCGTCTGCTCCAGAGCGGCATTGATGACGTCGAAAGGGAAACCTTTTCGCTGAAGCTGCATCTGCGCCCGCTGTCTGATCTCTTTTGTGGACAGCTTTTTGTCTTTTTTGAGGATTTTTCCGATATGTTTCAGCGCTTCTTGTATCTGCTCATCAAATGTAAACGCGCTGAGCGTCTCCTTGATGGTATCGTCGTCTATTCCTTTCGCTTTCAGCTCGCGGAACAGGACGTCAGGCCCTTTGCCGTTTGTTTTTTTGTGGGTGCTCGCATAGGCTTCGGCAAATTCTTTGTCATTTAAGTAGCGGTAATCGTACAGTTTATGGATGACTTCAGAAATGACCATGTCCGGTGTTTCTTTTTTCTTCAGATGATCCCGGACTTCTTTTTCAGAGCGCATCCGGTATGATAAAAATTCTACGGCGCGGTTAAAGGCTTTTTTTACGTCATCACCGTGCTGGATTTCAAGAATGTCAAGCTCGTCAAGTTCTTTCCCTTTTTTCAGGTCAAAACGCACAAGCACGTCGGCGTCGACGCTGAATGCATATTTCTCATCAAGAAAGATGTTGAAGCGCTCGGTATTTTTCTTTTGGGTCGATATTTTTGTAATAAACGGCATCCCGGTCTCCTTTCCCGCCCCGATGTTCAGGCGTTTTTCTTTTTGGCAAATGAGGTACAGTATATGTATCAACGTGTAAGGAGAGATGGATATGAATATCGCGATGACAGGCGGCACTGGTTTTCTGGGCCGGCATCTGACAGGTGTGTTTACCCGCCGGGGACATCATGTCTATATTTTATCAAGAAAACAGAGAGAAACCGAACAAAAAAATGTGACATATGTTCAATGGCTGGCCGAAAACGCGGCGCCTGAGCGCGAGCTTCCCCCTATTGATGTATGGGTGAACCTCGCAGGCAAATCCATCTTTGACCGCTGGACGGACACAACGAAAGAACAAATCATCTCAAGCCGGGTAGAAGCGACGAGAGAAGTCAGACGGATTATGAAGCAGCAGCCGAAAAAACCCCGGGCTTTGATTCAGGCCAGCGCCGTCGGCATTTACGGCACAAGCACAGAGAAAACATTCACCGAACAGTCCGATACGTCAAATGAAGACTTTCTCAGTCATACGGCTCATATGTGGGAACGTGAAGGCCAGAAAATTGAAGCGCTCGGCATCCGGACGGTATATGCCAGATTCGGGGTGATGCTCGGTGAAAAAGGCGCCCTGCCGCTCATGGTTCTCCCTTATAAGCTGTTAGCCGGCGGCACCATCGGCTCTGGACGGCAATGGCTGTCATGGGTTCATGTGGATGACGCCGCGGAACTTATTGCTTTTGCGGCGGAGCATGATGACTTGTCCGGTCCCATGAATGTGACATCGCCGAACCCCGTAGAAATGAAGCAATTCGGAAAGACGATCGCAGGCGTCCTGCACCGCCCCCATTGGATTCCCGTACCGGAACTTTTTCTGGAGAAGGCCTTGGGAGAAATGAGCCTGCTGATCGTAAAAGGCCAGCGCGCCCTGCCTAAGCAGGCGCTGACATCCGGTTTTCAATTTACGTATGGAGAGCTTGATTTCGCTTTAAAGGATCTCTTATCTGCATAAAAACGGAAATAAAAGCCAATCCTATTGGTATTCTGTTTTGAAGGAGGGTCTTCTTTTATGGAAAAGAAGCGCGAAAAACATCAACAGGGAGCCAATCTGAAAAAAATGCAGGAAGTCCTTTATTCCGGTGAATTCAAAAAAGCGGAAAGAGCAGCCAAACGGAAATAAACTGAATAAAGATCGGGACCGGGCAGATACTATGTTTGTTTGATATCACTTTTTTCAGGGGGCGATTGATATGGGCAGAAATCATACTCACAAAAACCGTGATAAAAACAAACAAAAACTTCCTCAAGTTCCGGATGCTTTGAAACGCGAAACAGACGGCACATATGAGGAATATTCAAGCGAGCTTGCTGATTCCGCTGACCGTGAAGCGCAGGCGCGGATGAAAGCCGCTGACAACAGAGCTAAAAGCAAAACCCGCTAATACGAAATCCCCGCCTCTGTATAGAGACGGGGATTTTTTTTACAGTTCGGTAAACAGGCTTTTTGCCGGCGTCCGTTCTTTCGCCTTAGGCTGTTCATCCGGATAGCCCGTTTGAATGATGGCGGCAAAGCGCTCATTGTCAGCAAGGCCGAAGTCTTGGTGCACCTGTTTGTCATACATAATGCGGCCGCTTTTCCAGACCATGCCGATGCCGTTTTCATGTGCGAGAAGCTGAAGGTTTTGAATCATGCCGCTCAGCGCCGCGAAATCATCGTTTCTCGTAAATTCATTTTCATCTTCTTTTAAGACAACCAGCAAAAATCCCGGAACGGCGCTGAGATTTTTTCTCATGTTCCGCTCTTTTTCCTCGTTGAAATCATCTTTTATCTTTTTGAAAAATGAGACGTAGCTGTCCGCAAGCTTTGCTTTTCCCGCTTCGCTTGCTGCGTAGATAAAACGCCATGGCTCCGTCAGTCTGTGGTTCGGTGCGTAAACGGCCGTTTCAAGCATATCTAATATGACTTCAGAAGGTACGGTTTCCGGTTTAAACGACCGGATGGATCTTCTGTTTCTGATTGTATGTGCAAGACTTTCGTTTTGCTGTAATTGTTCGGTTTTCGGCATGCCGATTCACCTTCCTATCCAAATGAAAATGATTATCATTTATAATATAACGGATACGACCGGCTTTTGTAAACCGTTACGGAAGCTGAAAATTGATTGTTTCGGCATACACGGCCGTTCCCGTCATCTCGATGTTCATCTTTTCGTTATCTTCTGTAATCCTGATTTCCACTTTTCCGTCTTTCCCGATTTCATGGCCTTGTTCAATCGTGAGGCATTCGGCTTCGGAGCCTCCGTATTGCCGCATATAGGCCGCCATGACGCCTGAAGCGGTTCCCGTGACCGGATCTTCGGTCGTACCGGAGAAAGGGGAAGAAAAATGGCGTCCGTGCAGATCACTTTCCGGATGAACGGTTTCCAGAGAAAACGGATGAACGCTCGCTTTCGGAAGATCGCGCAAAATAGCGGGGAATTGTGCGTTGTCCGGCACCATATTCCGTGATGCTTTAAGTGATCTCAGCGGAACAATCAGTGTCCAGATCCCCGTTGATCCGTAAACAATCGGCAGCCCGCTGTGAAAATCCTCAGCCGTAATCCCGAGCGAGGCCGCAAGCTTTTCTTTGTCGCCCGTAAACGGCAGAAATTGCGGGGGAGCCTGTTCGAGCGTGATGTACACCCGCCCGTTTCGTTCAGCGGCTTTTACGGGAAGAATGCCGGCTTTTGTTTCAATTTGATATGCCTGATCAGCCTGAAGCCTTCCCTTTTCAATTAATGCGTAAAGAGAGGCGACGGTAGCATGTCCGCATAAATTCATTTCGTGGCCGGGTGTAAAATAGCGGATGCGCAGATCGGCTTCTCCGCTTTTACAGAGAAATGAGGTTTCATTGTACCCTGCCATTTCGGCGATCATCTGCATCTCTTCATCTGAATAATCATCTCCGTTAAAGACGATTCCCGCGGGATTTCCTAAATCCGGAATATCGGAAAACGCTTCATATTTAAACACGGTTGCCTGTTTCATTCATCAGCCTTCCTTTCACCTTATGATCATGTTATTCAGTATAACAGAGTGAAATTAGAATTTTTAGTCAATTATTCAAAAAAAAAAGACGCCTTTTAACGGCGTCTTTTTTTGGTTTTTCCGATCAGGCGGGTGACGAGGATCATCGTGACGGACAGCGATCTGTTTTTGCGGTACGCCAAGTATTTCCCGCGCCACTCCGGTTTGTATTTTTCTTTAAAGGCCCGCAGCCCGCTGAAGCTGTACATATACCGGACGTTGTTGAAGATGACGGCCGCGATTCTTTCCGACCAGAAAGATGTAAAAGCCGTACCTACGTTTGACAAAGGCGCCATGCCCATATTGAAGGTGGTATAGCCTTTTTCCTGCGCCCAGAGAAACAGACGGATGAAAAGCGCGTCCATAATACCGTTCGGCGCGCTTTTCCGATAACGCATCAAGTCGACGGATATCTCGCCTTCCTGATACATCGGCATCAGGTTGGCAAAAGCGATGATCTCCCCTTCCGCGTCTTTCACGTAAGCAATCGGCGCCTGTTCCAGATAATCCCTGTCGAAGAAACCGAGGGAAAAACCTTTCTCTTTTTTCGGACCGAGCCATTCGTCCGAAATGCCTTTCAGCTTGGCGATAAACTCGGAGGAAAACGGCGGTTCCCCGACATGGAACGTGTAGCCTTCGCGGTCAAATTTGTTGTTAATCGCCCGCAGCCCCGCTTTTTTCTTACCTGAGAGCGTAAATGCCTCCATATCCACGAACGCTTCTTCTCCAAGCTTGAAGAAGTTATAGCCGAAGTCATGGTACAGCGCCAGATCTTCACGTTCGATCTGATAAAACATGACACTCAGCCCCTGCTTATGCGCTTCATTCAGAAATTCCTCAATCACAAGCGGAAAAGAGTCTCTCTGTCCTGACGGATCACCGAGCACGACAAGCCTTCTGGAAATCTGGCTGAACAATAAAAGCGCTTTGCCGTCGCTTGAGAAATAAAACCGCTTATCCCCGAGAAAGCCGAGATGGCTGAGGGCATTTCCTCCTTCTTCCGCCAAAAAGGACTTCAGCCGTTCAGGATCGGCCTCTTCTCCGATCGGCTTCGATCTTTTATGATAAAAGAACGTAAACACAAGGAAAAACAGCGGCACAACAATAATGGCCGTCATCGTGGCATATGTAATGTGCGAATTGTTATGGACGAAATAGTCGTGGCGCAGCAGCCGATTCATTTTATCCCAAATAAAGCCGGCAATGAGATTGTAGTTAAACAAGGCGATAATAAACAGAGCGGCCGCAAAAATCATCTGGCCGAGCGTATACGATGCCTGCTCTCTGATAAACTGCCGCTTTAACAGCACAAGCAATACGATGACGACAGGCAGAATAAAGATCGCGCTGATGTTCATTCCTTTTAAGAAACTGAACACAAAGCCGCCGACCAGCGCGGCAACCGCCATTGAATAAGAACGTTTCGTCCGTTTGTATAATTCAATCGGCAAAATTAATAGAATCAAAGCCGCGCTTAGCGATAACCCGTTAAACGCAAGGAGCGCCGGGCGCGGAATGTGCGGAATGACCGTCTCCCTGTCGATCGGCAGGGCGACGGACGCAAGCACGACGACTCCCGACACGAAAACCAAAAGCGACAGCGAACCGTAAAGCACCCTGATCAAGATAGCGCGCTGGAATACGAGAAGCACGTTCGTCGTTTCCACGGCAGGCGCCATCTTCGGATTTGATTCCAGCCGTTTCAGCGTATTTTCCGTTAAGTCGCCGGCCGCAAAGAACAGCCCGAACACAAACGGAATAAATGAATACACAATCCGGTAGATGACGATGGATGTCACGACCGCCTCCTGCGGAAAGCCCATATTCTGCATGCCGAGCAGAAACAGAAGGTCAAACGAACCGAATCCTCCCGGCACAAGGCTGATGATTCCCCCGATAGCGGCAATGGCAAATACCCCGAATACATGGCGGACATCCGCGTGAATTCCCATGACATACAGAGAATAATACATGACGACAGCCGCCGCGAACCATTCGGCAAACGATGCCCCGATGTAAGAAAAAACCGGATGCCTCGGTTTTGCTTCACCGTCTTCTGCGCCAGCTTTTTTATTGTTGATCCCAGCGGCGATTAAGGCCACCGGCACAATAAGCGCCACGCCGGCGATGACAGCCCACAGCCACGGTTTCTCACCTGTAATCTCTCCAACCGGCAGAACCCGGGCGATGGTCAGGATACTGAACACGGACAGCCCGAGCAGCGCTGAGGACGTAAGCCAGGCGATGCCTGCGACGAGGCGTTTTACGTCATTCGTATGTTCTTTGTAAAGCATCGTCCGCAGCCCGACGCCCGCCAGACCGCCGAATCCAAGGACATTGTTAAAGGAATTGGCGATAAAGGAGACCCTGAATACTTTCCAATTCGGAATGTTGAGGCGAAGCGTCCGTTTCAGCACAAAGTCATAAAAGGACATCGCGCTGACGGCAAGAAGGCCGAGCAGAACGAGAATAAATAAATCGTAACGCTCAATCCCGTTAATAATGTACAGCGTTCGTTTAAAAGAAAGGTCTGTCAATTCCTTTTTGGACTGATAAATGACTAAAAGCAAAACTGCAATAGGAAATAATACTTTTAATATCGATAAGGCATTCTTTTTAGTCAGCAATGTTCTCTCCAATCATCATAAAATAGCTTATTTATTATAATTCCCCCAATAATCTCCAACATATTATACACTACCACCTCACATTCAAACAAAACTCGCCTGCAACTTTCTTTCTCTGATTAAAATCAGTAATATGGTATGCAGGAGTATGAATGAGGAAGTGAGACGATGGATTATAATCTGCATGATACAACGGTATTAGGCGGCGATATTTTTTCTCCTGAGGAACGGGATATTTGGGTGCTGTACATGAAAGTGATGACATCGGCGGGGCTCGGCGATGTGTCGGAGTGGATGAAGCTTGATATGAGCATGCCGCAAATGAAGGTGCTGATGCTTCTGAACAACCACGGGACGCTTAAGGTGAGTGACATAGCGGAGAAAATGGGCGCTTCCCTTTCAAATACGACGGGGCTGCTTGACCGTTTAGAAAAATCATGTTTCATTACACGCGCTCCGTCAGAAGAAGACCGCCGTTCAGTCGTCGTTCAATTAACGGAAAACGCGAAAGATATTTTCCGCAGCCTTTATCAAAAAGGACATGTAAAATTGAAGCGTTCATTGGAAACGCTGACCGCTGAAGAAAAACAAACGGTCAATCAAGGGCTTGCCATTTTGGCAAGAGCGCTTGATTCTTCCAAACAGGGATAGAGATGAAAAAGGCCTGCCGATATCGGCGGCCTTTTTTTGTTTGACATTTAATTCATTCAAAGTGAATAATATATTTGAAGTGAATTAAAAACGGAAGGATTGATCAGTATGCCGGAGCCTTTGCAAACAGAAAAAAACCAGCGCCGGGCCATCACTCTCTTTACGATCGGTGTGTTCATGGCGGCGCTGGACAACGGAATTATTTCCGCTGCTCTGACGACGATTAACAGCTCTTTTGATGTTTCTCCTTCATGGGGATCGTGGGGAGTGACCCTTTACACATTGGGACTCAGTGTCAGTGTGCCGATTGTCGGCAAGCTGTCGGACCGATACGGGCGGAAAAAGCTGTTTATGATTGAAGTCGGGCTGTTCGGACTCGGCTCTTTGCTTGTCGCACTCAGTCAGAGCTTCCCGATGTTTTTGGCGGCACGGCTCATTCAGGCGCTTGGCGGCGGCGGAATTTTTATAATCGGGAGTTCGCATGTGCTGGCCGTGCTTCCGAAGGAGAAACAGGGGAAAGCTCTCGGGCTTTTAGGGGCGATGAACGGTATGGCGGCCGTCCTCGGACCGAATATCGGGAGCTTTTTGCTTGATGTAACCGGGTCGTGGCATTGGCTGTTCTTAATTAACCTGCCGATTGCCGCCGCTTTGGTTGTGTGCGGCGGTTTGTTTATCGCTGAAACGAAAGAGCCTGGGGCGAAACGGCTTGACCTCGCCGGCACAATGCTGCTGTCTCTTGCGATCTTATCTTGCATGATCGGTATTACGAATCTCAATGGGGCGAAGCTGTCAGAAAGCATAATGGACGTAAAGGTGTACGGGTATCTTTTGGGATCGGCACTTCTCTTTCTGGTGCTGCTTAAGGTCGAAAAGCGGGTTGAAAACCGAGGGGGCGATCCGATTCTCGCCTACTCGCTGCTGCAAAATAAAGTGTTTCAATGGACACTCGTCATCGGATTTTTATCGGGAGGGCTGCTCGCTGCGGTCATTTTTATTCCTTCTTATGCGGAGCAATATTTGCACGTATCGGCGGAGAAAGCGGGTTATTGGATGACGCCGCTCGCTTTGGCGTCAGGCATCGGAGCGTGGCTCGGCGGGGCGATCACGGATAAAAAAGGGCCGGTCTTTTCCGCGGTTGTATCAGGCGCCATCGCATTTGTCGGCTTCAGCCTGTTTCCGTTATGGGTGACGGATAAATGGGAATTTGTCACAGCGAGTGTCATTGCGGGGATCGGTTTCGGATTTCTGCTCGGGGCTCCGCTGAATGTGCTTGTATCAGAAACGGCGGGCCAAAACAAAGGAACAGCGCTCGGCACGCTGTCACTCGTAAGGCAGGTCGGGCTGACGCTCGCTCCGGCTTTATATGCCGGCTTCATTACAGCGGGCTTTGACCGGATCGGAGATGACATCAAAAACCGTTTAGCGAAAAGCGGCATTCCCGCTGATCAGGCGCAAACGCCCGATATCGGCGGCGGACTTTCTTCGTTGCAGGAGCAGGTAAGCCGAATCCCCGTTCCCGCCGTCAAAAAAGCGGTTTCTGATGCGATTGAAGCAGGCATTTCCAGCGGCTACCACCATCTTTATACGGCAGCCGCCGTCATTTCATTATGCACTATTGTGTCTGCGGCTGTTTTGGCGTTTTTCCGGAAGCCGGCATCCTCTAAGACAGATGCCAGCCCATCCGCCGGGAAAGCTCAGTAATATGGGCGATGTGATGTTCAGAGTGCCAGACATATAGTCCGAGCGCCTGTTCCAGCGTAACCGTCTCTTTAGACACAGGATGGAAGTATGTCCGTTTAAATTGGGCTTCCGTCATGGAGCGCAAAAGAGCGGCCCATCTTCTGTGCAGGAGCGTTAACAGCTCAAGCGCATCCCCGCAAGCGGCTGTTTTGGAATCATGAAGATCAGCCCAGCCTTTTTCATCATAAGGACGGATTTCCGGTTCATTCTCCGTTAAGCTCAATTTAAACCGGGTATAGCCGTTCATGTGGCTGTCCGCCAGATGGTGAACCACTTGGCGGACAGTCCATCCCCCTTCTCGGTAAGGCGTATCAAGCTGACTGTCCGACATCGCTCTGACAGCTTGTTTCAGTTTGGCCGGAGCGTGCTCCAGCGCATTGATCCATTCTTGTTTCTGTCCGGCCGAAATCGATTCAGCCGGCTGATACTCTCCAATCGGATAGCTGAGGGTTTGTTTTTCCATTTTTGTCTCTCCCGTTGATCGTATTATGAAAGTATGATGGTGATGTCGCAGCCTTCCGCTTTCGCTTCACGAAAGACCTGAAGCACACTCTCGGCACCATTTTCTGTAAGCTGCTTGCTTTGTTCAAACTGTCTCCATTCCAAAACAAGCGGGTACTCCACCCAGCCGGTCAGACAATCCCATAAAGCGTCAAGGTTTTCACCGTAGTATTCAGGAAGGGCAAGTTCCTTTTTCAATGTCTGATGCAGGTCGCTCATACTTCTGATTTGCTCCCCGTTAATAACTGCTTTATTCATGCGCGGCTCCTTTCCCATGATTTTATTCTATCAGTTTACCATTTTCCTCTTCAGAAGTGGCCGGAGTCTGCCGCGGTTCCAGCTGGACGATGCCTTGCCCGCCGTCAACGGCCACCCTGTCCCCCGTTTTCAGTTTTGACGTTGCATTTCCGCACCCTACAACGGCAGGAATCCCAAGTTCCCGGGCGACGATCGCCGCGTGGGACAAAGGGGCGCCGACGTCCGTTATGATGGCAGCCGCTCTCGGAAAAAGCGGGGTCCAGCCTACATTGGTTGTCGAAGTCACTAAAATTTCCCCGGCCGCAAAAGAATCCCCGTCTTCCGGAGCATCTAGGACACGGACAATGCCCTCCACTCTCCCGGCCGCTCCCGCGAAACCTTTTAAAGTATGCGCATCATCAGTTTCCGCAGGCATAAAAGCATCGTAATAATCCGCTCTTCTGTCAGGCTCCTCAGCCCATTTAAACGGATTGAATCTTCCGTTAATAACGGATGGGAACGGCGGCAGTTTTTTATAGGTTTCATAGTTTTGCTTTCTCGCTTGAATCGACGCAACCGCCGGCTCTTTCCCCGCGAGCAGATCGGTTATTTCATGCAGATACAAGAAGAAAATATCGTCCTTCATGCCGGTCATTTCCGCCGCTCTGAGCGCGAATGCTCTGGCTGTCCGGTACACCCTGACAAATTCGGATCTGGTTGTTTCTCTAATATTCGCGTATTCTGACGCTTTTTCCATTTTGGCTTTGAGCCATTTGACCTTATGAGGAAACTTTTCTTCAAATCTTCGGAAGGCCTGTTCATGCGCCTGCTGCTGTTTCAAAAGCAGTTGTTCGGCATCAATACCCGACTCCTTGTGTTCTTTGATCTGCTTCGTCAGCCAATCCCGGTTTTCTCCGGGATGCGGTATGGAAAGTTCGTATTCATGCGGGCCTCGGTGGCCTTGGTTCCTGAGATATTCTTCCTCGCTCATACGGCCTTTCATGACTTGATCAATGCCGATAATCGGCTCCAGGCTGGCCAGTCCGCCTTTTCCCCTCAGATTGGAAAGCAGGAGATTCGCATCTTCTATTCCTGCGAGTTTTGTTAATTGAGAGGTTAACGACGAAGAGGATTGCGCAGAATCACGCCCGCCGGATATTAACGCAAACCACGCGTTGCATAAATACGGATAGATCTCATTGTTCCATATCGCTAATAATGTCCGCTCCGTTTCGGCACGTTTCAGCTTTTCCTCAATATTCCGGCACCACTCCGGCGATTCGTCCAAATAGGAGGACATGTTTTTTTTCGCGTGCTTCATTTTCGACAGATACGGTTTCAGTTTTTTCGAGATGATCTTCAAAAGTTCATACTTTGAGAACGGATATAAAGGAATCTTCATTTCCGCCGGGATTTCTCCCAATGTATCGCTCATCATTTTTCCTATTTTTCCGCCTTTCGGATTCAGACCGAAAGCGGCGAGAACGGAAAGAGGCTGGCTCATATTGTTATAGGCTCTGCCGCAAATATTGCCGGACCAGACATAATAGCCCGGAATGATGCCCGACTCTTCATCCAGATTCCGGAGGAGCGACCATGTCAGCGGCGTCATCACATCGGGAATCGCTTCTCCTATATTTGTGTTTGTCCATAAAAAATCACCGCTGAAAGAATCATTCCATTCATAGGTTTCCAGATTTCCGGCTTGTAAGGTCGTAATCGGGCGGGATTGAAGAATATACAATGTCCCGCCCGCGGCGGCCCATTCAATATCCTGCGGCCCTCCGAGATCTTTTTCCAGCTTTTTCGCCAGTTTATAGAGCTTTGACGCATATTTGCGAAATTCTGCGGGGCCGTCATATTTTTTCTTGGGCCGTGCCAGTTTAAAAGAATAGGCATCAGCTTCCCCGGAAACAAGCTGCTCCCCGAGACCGTAGACGTAATTGCCTGTCATCTCCCGCCTGCTCCCCGTAATCGGATCTGCGGTAAACAGCACTCCGGATATCTCACACGGTATCATCAGCTGGATGACGATTGCGATTTCATGCTCATCTTCCATTCCCTGAACGGCGCTGTACGCTTTTACCCTTTCTGACTGTGCCGATCGGCGGACTTCATCAATCGCCCTGGACATGTCTTGATCTGTTTTGACATTCAACACCGTATCGAATTCTCCGGCAAAGGAAGCCTGAGCGGAATCCTCGCTCAGCGCGGATGAGCGTACGGCAAACAACGCAGAAGCATGGCGGCTGCGGATGGAATTCACATATTGATCAATAGCCTCTCTCGCCTGATGGCGGAGCTGTCCGTCCTGAAAGGCTGACGGCAAAATCACAAACCCTTCAGGCACAGGATACCCGCTTTGATACATTTTAGAGAGAATGCTTCCTTTTCCCCCCGCAAAGGAATAAAGTTCGGCCGGAAGTTCTCCGAATGTTTTGACACAGTCATTCATAATGTCCCCGCTCCTTTTTAGTCGTTCATCCAAGCTCACAGTTTTTCTCTTTTTCACTTTTTTTGAAAGTATTTCCTATAAGTATACATTATATCGGTCTTCACAAGGGAGAAAATCGATGGCGTTATTTTGTCATAAATGCATCCGTCAAAACGGCCGCAGGCGGGGGTCTGTGTTTGCAGGATGTACAACTATCCGTCCTCGTGCCTGATAAATCGGACCCGTATCAAAAAGGCGGCCGAAACGCCGCCTTTTTTTCAGACTGTGCGGCCTTGATGCGCCGCCGTATTTCTTTTAATCTGCTTCGGCTGATACACTTTTCCGACAAACAGATATCCGTATCTGAAATGATTGCACCCCCAAGATACGAAAATGGGACCGAGCGTGCAGATCAAAAATAAAAGAAGGATGGCAGCCGGCAAAGGCATTGACCGCAAATAGCCTTCCAAAAGATATCCGCTGATTAAAAAGTAGGAGTGCAGCAGATAGATTGAAAACGAATAGTTGCTGATCATCATCACAATCGCGGGCACTTTTTTGAGCTTTGAAAACAGATGAAAACACAGAAAGATCACACTGACCGCGTAAATCATAATATCCGGACGCTTAGAGGAAATGGAGCCGCCGCTGATATATGAAACGGCCACAATCAATATTGCCGATACGGCCGCACTGAAGTAAACTGCATAACGGTACTGATTGATGAGCGCTAAAAAACGCGGATATTCCTTTCCGCAATAAAATGCCAGACAGAAATAAAACACCCAGCCCGGAAACGGA
Source organism: Bacillus sp. A1 (assembly GCF_042296235.1). Lineage (NCBI taxonomy): Bacteria > Bacillati > Bacillota > Bacilli > Caryophanales > Bacillaceae > Bacillus > Bacillus sp. A1. Next base: position 852,771 of record NZ_CP141181.1, on the reverse strand, counting down.
ACCCAAAAGAACGGAAAAATAGAATCAAGCCCCGATGATGCCGGCGGATGAAAGATGGAAAAGTAAGCCAGATAGACGGCGTTGATGATAAATGAAACAGACAGCACCCACACGGGAGATGTGTTGTTCAGCCAGCGGTGCAGCAGCATATGGAGAATGTAAAATTGAAAGATCACAAGAATGAAGTAGCCGATGAAGTTTCCTAAAAACACATTTTCTAAAAATTTACCGATCACTGAAACGAATCCGGCTCCTTCTTCCGCCACGCTTTTCATTAAAATGGCATCCACCGCGGCAATAAACAGAAACGGCACGAAAATGACTTTGCCCCTTTTCTTTAAAAAACCCGCGGGAACTCCTCCCGGGTATGACCTGGCAAGCAGAAATTCCGAAATAAAGATAAACGCCGGCGTGCTGAACATCAACAGGGTCCGAAAAGCATCAACCGTATGGGCGGCACTGGCTAAGGACTCTTCCTGAATCATCAGCACCATTGAAACAACGTGAAGCAGAACGACGCTTAAACAGGACAGGCAGCGAATCACGAAAATTTCTTTTATCTGCATGCGGCCGCTCCTTTTTCACAAGCGCGCCGGACTTTAGCGTATGCTTGGCGCAGCCATTTTTCCCGCAGCTCGGGTGTGCTCGTTTTGACGACAGAAAAAAGGTTCCGCTCGGCTTTTTGAATGCCGCAAAATTGCAGAATGCCTTTTTTCAGCGTAATCCAGTCCGAGTTTTTCCGGAACCACTTTAAGTACCAGCCCGGGGAATCCGCCGTATAAAAGACCTGTGCCGTCTCTGCCCGGAGCAGTCCTTTTACGCGGCCGTTTTCATATGTGTAGGCTTCTCCGGCGACAAGCACTCTGTCAAAAAAGCCTTTCATAATCGCCGGAACGCCTCCCCACCACAGCGGGTAGATGAAAATGAGATGATCCGCTTCTTTCATCAGTTTCCGGTATTTCTTCGTTTCAGCGTCCCGGTTCATGTCAGAGCGCTTTTTTTCGCCGCCGTACTTCAGCACGGGATCAAATTGGTCGGCGTATAAGTCAATGACCGTATAGCTTCGGCCGCTGTCCTTTAAAGCCATGACGACGTATTTTACGAGAGCCGCATTGAAACTGTTCTCATCCGGGTTTGCATACACAATCACCGTCTTCATATGTCCCTCCCAATATTTATTAATTTTTACAATGATTATATCATGATGTCATATGAATGAGGCAAAGACATGAGAAAGGCTTTTTCCGGTACTGCTGCCGTTTCAATAACCCCTTTCTGCATATTTTCGCTGATTTTGCCGCCGCAGGTTCAATGACAAGCATCCGGCACTTCTGCGTTTTTGAGCGGCGGTATGGTATACTAGCTGTCAAATGAATGGGCTTGGAGGACAACATGAGAATTTTAAAGTACGCGATTTTAGGGCTTTTGCGAAAAGGCGAATTGAGCGGATATGATATATCGAGCTATTTTAAGGAAGAGCTCGGCCAGTTTTGGAGCGCAAAGCACAGCCAGATTTATCCGGAATTAAAAAAACTGACGGCTGAGGGATTTATTACGTTTCGCACTGCGATTCAAGGAACGAAGCTTGAGAAAAAAATGTACACGCTGACTGACAAGGGAGAGCTGGAGCTTGCTGCCTGGCTGACGAAAAAAGACCCGATCCCGGAAACGGTGAAGGATGAATTTATGCTGAAGGCTTATTTCATCTCAGCTTTGACGCAGGAAGAAGCGGATGAGCTATTCACCGACCAGCTCGTAAAGCGGAAGGAGAAATTGTCCGATCTGGAAAACAGTTATCAAGAACTGATGACATCGTCCGCGGAGGCGGATTCATTTTCTTCTCCTGATTTCGGCCATTATCTCGTGCTGACAAAAGCGCTTGAGCGGGAACGGAATTATATTTCCTGGCTTGAAGATATTTTGGCTCTCATCAAAAAAGCATAAACAAAACGGGGCGGCTCTGTATCTGCAGGCCGCCTGTTTACGTTCTGAGAACCGCATTGATAAACGAATCAGCCATTAAAATAAGAAAAAGCAGACTGAAATACACAATCGAATAAAAAAACATCCCCTTCGACCATTGCGTGTCATCCGCCGCCTGAAAGCCTTTGACGCTCCGGTACAGCCAGATGGCTCCGAGCAGGAGAGCGGACGCGGTATAAAACGGGCTGACGTCTATATAAAGAGGAACGAGCAGCGAAACCGCAGTCAGAACGGCGATATAGCGCAGCATTTTTATTTTTGTGACGCGATTGCCTTTTATGATCGGCAAAAGCGGAATGCCGGCGGCACGATACTCTTCCTTTCGCCTGATTCCGATCGCCCAGAAATGCGGCGGCTGCCACAAAAACATAATCGCGTATAACAAAATCGCGGGCATATCAATGTACCCGGTCAGCGCGCAATAACCGATTAAAGGCGGAGCCGCCCCCGGAAAGCTGCCGACAAATGTGCTCCAGACGGATTGTCTTTTAAACCAAAGCGTATAAACGACGGCATACAGCAAAAAGGCAAGCAGCCCAAGAACGGCGGTCAGTACATTAAGCGAAGCAAGCAGGATGAATCCGCATGCGCCGAGACATGTGCCGTACAGGATCATGACCGGCGGCGGTATTCTTCCCGTGACGCTTGCGCGGGTGCGGGTTCGCGCCATCTTTGCGTCCATGCCGCGGTCAAAGAAGTTATTAAAAACAGTGCTTGATGCCATGACTAACGCCGTTCCGATCATAGCAACCGCCATGGCGGCAAATATACCGGGCCCTCCGCCCGTCCTTTCCGACTGAAGCCATGCGATCCAAAATCCGCCCAATGCGGCGAGTGAATTTGAGATGATAATCCCCGGTTTGGCAAGAATGATAAAGTCCTTGACCGTCATCCGGTTTCCGTTATGTTTCATAGACTGTTCCGTCTGTGCTGCATTTGAGTTCATTTGTTCAGGTTCTCCTTTTTCGGCTTATCATATCAGGAAGAATCAGGAGGCACAATTGCTTTGGACATTTTTCACACAATTGTAAATTGTGTGAAAAGACGCATCTTGTGTCCGGATGCGGCTTTTCCCTTTTTCTATTCAAAGTCTGCCCATACAGCACCCCGATCTGCTGAACGGATACAGTTTTCAATCCAGCGGATGCCCTGAGCTCGAGCCGGCGATGGCGGGCTCTCCGCGTCATTTTTGCGCCTCACTGAGATGTTCGCTCTCTTCAGTCACAGACGTTCTTTCCCGAGCCTTTTCAAGAAAACTTCAGAAAAATAAAAACCCTTGCCGGTTAGACGGCAAGGGTGTTTCTTACAGTGTAAATGCGATATCCGCCCCTGATACAGGGTCTTTGACGAATACGCCCTCTTCTTTTTCTTCGATCTCAAAGCCGGCATCGGTCAGCGCTTTTGTCACACGTGACAGCTCTTTTTGATGCGGCAGCGCGATGGTGTAATAATCCAGCCCGCTTGCATTTCCCGGTTTCGGCGGCGCATGTTTTCCGGCCCATATATTCAGACCGATGTGATGGTGATACCCTCCCGCCGAAACAAACAGAGCGGACATGCCCGCGTAATTGCCGACAATGTCAAAACCGAGAATATCGGTGTAAAACGCTTTGGCTTCCTGTAAGTCCGTCACATGAAGATGGATGTGGCCGATAACAGTTCCTTCTGGGAGACGGCTTTTCCGTTCAGCTCCGGCTTCTTCCAAAAGCCCGTCCACATCGACGGGCGCCGTTTGCATGACATAATTGCCCTCTGCATCCCGGCGCCACGTGCTGCGGGGACGATCGGCGTATATTTCAATACCGTTGCCGTCCGGATCAGACAGGTAAAGAGCCTCACTGACCGCGTGATCCCCCTGACCGAGCGCGATGCCGTTTTCAATCAGCCTGGCCAATGCGATGCCGAGTTCTTTCCGGTCAGGCAGAAGGATCGCGAAATGGTACAGGCCGGTGACAGACCGCTCCGGCAGAACGACGGCGCTTGGATTTTCTTCAAGCAACAGCAGAACGCGTTTTCCGTCTGCTGACAGTCTTGCTGAACGATCTGTCTGCGAGATGACTTGAAAGCCGATTACATTCCGGTAAAAGTCGAGCGAGCGTTCCATATTTTTAATGGTCAATTTGACATAACCGATTGCCGTATCTTGATGAATGCCGGTCATTTGAACGCCTTCTTTCTTATGCTGAAAAAGTTTCTCCCTTTTTTGATTTGAAAAGGAGCTGATCCAATGAAAGCAGACGGCTTCCTGAAAGCGCTAAGTGAATTGACGCAACCAGTAAGATGAAATCAAATTCCGATCCGCCCATAAATGGTGAGGAAAGCTTCGCCGTGAAAATGGCGCCGACTAATGTGACGGCAAACAGAACGCCGATAATGCGCGTTGCCAAACCGAAAAAGATCAGAACCCCGCCGACAAGCTCAATCGTCGCGATGACATAGACCATAAAGGCCGGAATCCCGATGCTCTGGAAAAATTGCGCAGTTCCTTCCAACCCTTGAAACTTGGATAAACCGTGAACAAAAAAGATAATACCTGTTACAACCCTTAAAAGCAGTGTTCCTGTTTCGAATGATTTATTCATAAAATCCTCCTTGAAAATTATTATCACTTACTTTATGTAAGCTAGTATATATACATAACTTATTTACGTCAAGTAATTTTGTTACATTTAACGAAAATAACTTAAAAGTACTATTTGCCTTCGCGAAAAAAAGACCTCCGCACTCTGTCGGAGGTCTTTTTCCCTATCTATGATTCCCGGAACTGGCTTTCATATAATTCTTGGTAAAACCCGTTCTGGCTGAGAAGTTCGGCATGGGTCCCTTTTTCAGCCATTTCGCCGTCTTTCAGTACAAGAATCTGATCGGCTTTTTGAATCGTGTTCAGCCTGTGAGCGATGATGACGCTTGTTCTGCCCGCCATTAAACGGCCGAGCGCTTCTTGTATTTTCACTTCCGTCACCGTATCAATGTTGCTCGTCGCTTCATCCAAAATGAGCAGCACCGGGTCCGCCAGCACAGCTCTCGCGATGGAAATAAGCTGTTTTTGTCCCTGGCTGATGCCCGCGCCGTTTTGGGTAAGGACGGTATCGTAGCCTTTCGGGAGCCGTTCGATGAATCCGTGGGCATTGGCGGCTTTTGCGGCTGCCTCCACCTCTTGATCAGATGCGTCCAGACGGCCGTAACGGATATTTTCCCTGATGGTGCCCTGAAAGAGAAAGGAATCCTGCAGGACAAACCCCATGTTTTTTCTCAGACTGGATCTCGTCAGTTTTTTGATGTCCGTTCCGTCAATGAGGATTTTTCCGTTATTCGGCTCGTAAAAACGGGCGATCAGGCTCGTAACGGTTGTTTTACCCGCTCCGGTCGGTCCGACGAAGGCGATTGACTGTCCTTTCGGAACGCTGAAGGACAGGTGTTTTAAGATCAAGCTGTCTTCCTGATAGCCGAAGGAGACATCTCGGAATTCAATTTCTCCCGTTTTGATCGGCTGGTACAGCGCATGCTCTTCATCTTCCCGCTCCTCTTTTTCATCCAGCACGTCAAACACCCGTTCAGCCCCGGCGATGGCCGATAACATCGTATTGAACTGATTGGCTAAATCATTTAAAGGGCGCGTGAACTGCCGCGAGTATTCGGCGAATACGACGATGGCACCGATTGAAATCCATCCCTTCAGCGCAAACAGCCCGCCGACCGCCGCTATAATCGTAAAGCTTAAATTGTTTAAAGAGTTCATGACTTTCGGAATGAATCCCGAAATTGTCTGCGCCCAAAAACCCGATGATTGTAACGCCGCGTTTTTTTCTAAAAATTGTTCCATGACGCGGTCTTCCCTCGAATAGGCTTTAATGACCTTCGCCCCTGATATCGACTCTTCAATAAAACCGTTCAGCTCGCCGAGGTTTTTCTGCTGCTGTTTAAACAGCAGTCCCGTCCGGTTGGTGATCCATTTAATGCTCAAAAGCATGATCGGAATAATCAAAAGCGTGATCAATGTTAAAAGCGGACTCATGTACAGCATGACGGCGATTGTGCCGACGAATGTAATGACGCTCGACAGCACTTGAATGACGGATGTATTTAAAGTGGAGCTGACATTTTCGATATCATTGGTGACCCGGCTCATTAAGTCCCCGAGCCGCTGTTTATCAAAAAACGGAATCGGCAGCTCATGCAGATGGGTAAACAGCTCGCTCCGCATTTTAAACACGGTGCTTTGCGAGATATTGATCATCCAATAGTTTTGAAACCATAAGGACAATGATTGCACGAGGTAAATCCCAAACAGGATGAACAGCACCCCCGCCAATCCGTCTGTCGTCTGTCCGACGATAAAATGATCAATCGCTTTCCCGATGACGAACGGTCCGAGCAGGCCGAATATGGCGCTTATGACTACCATGATGATCACAAGGGTTAAAAGCCCTTTTTTCTCGGCTACATAAGACCAGATTCTGCGCAGCGTGCCTTTTGTATCTTTTGCTTTCGCGCGTTTTCTGCCGCCTTCATTTGATTTGAGCGGTATTTTCGGATATCGGAAAGGTTTACGAATGTCTTTTTGCATTGTCAGCTCCCTCCTTTCCGAATTGTGATTCATAAATCTGCCGGTACAGATGAGACTGTGCCATCAGCTCTTTGTGCGTGCCTTTGGCCAGCAGTTCGCCGTCTTCAAGCAATAAGATGGTGTCAGCCTTCATCGCAGTCGTTATTTTCTGCGTAATAATCAGTGTCGTGCATTCATAGGATCTGATCGCTTGTAAAAGCTTCGCTTCCGTCTGAAGATCGAGCGCGCTCGTACTGTCATCTAACAGCAGGAGGGACGGCTTTCTGATAAAAGCGCGCGCGATGGAAATCCGCTGCTTCTGCCCGCCTGACAAATTGACGCCCCGCTGTCCCAGCACCGTGTCGTATCCGTTTGACTGCTTCATAATCGTGTCATGGATTTGCGCGTCTTTGGCCGCTTCCATTACTTCATCTAGTGAAGCATCCTCCCGCCCCCAGGCGATATTTTCACGGATTGTGCCCGAAAACAGAAGCACTTCCTGCGGAACATAGCCGATTTCCCTGCGCAGCCCGCAAGCGGAGAATTCACCGATCGGTTTGCCGTCTATGAAAATACTGCCCGAATCAGCCGTGTACAGACGCGGAATCAGCTGAAAAAGCGTTGATTTTCCTGAGCCTGTCGCGCCCATAATGGCAACCGTTTCTTTCGGGCTGGCAGAAAAGGACACGTGATGCAGCGCGTCTTTTTCCATGCCCGGATAGCGGAAGGACACTTCGCGAAACTCAATCGCGCCTGCAAGCGCCCGTGCCGGGTCCTGCCCCGTTCCCTCGCCGCCTTCTGTTTCCAGCACCTCGCCGATTCTTTCTCCGGAAGCCTTCGCCCGGGAAAATACCATGATGAGAAAAGGAAGGACGGACAGCGCGCCTGTAATCCGCGTCGCATAGTTAATGACGGAAACGACATCGCCGACCTGCGCTCCGCCCTGAGCAATGCTTTTGGCGCCGAACCATAAGATAAACAAAATGCAAATGTTCATCAGCAGCATTAAAATCGGCATCGCCGCTTCCACGAGACGAAAAGCGGAGACCGTTTTTTCCATCAGCTTCGTATTCGATTTCAAAAAACGTTTCACTTCGTGGTTTGCACGGAGGAGCGCTTTAATCAGTTTGATCGCCGTCAGGTTTTCCTGCATGATCGTGTTGACCTGATCAAGCCGCTTTTGCACAGACCGAAACAGCGCGCCGCCTCTTTTCAGCACCCACAGCAAAAACAAAAGCAAAATCGGCACCGTGATCAGCAGAAAAAACCCGAGTTTCGCATTAACGGTCAGCGAGAGAATAATGCCGCCCGCGATCATTAACGGCGCACGAAGCATAAACCGGAGACTCATGAAAAGCATATTTTGGACCTGTGTCACATCGTTTGTCAGCCGGGTGATAAACGATGTGGATGAGAATTGCGCAAACGTCGAATAAGAGAAGGATTGAATTTTTTGAAAAATCCCTTTTCGCGTATCATACGCATAGCTCTGGCTGATGTGGGCGGAGTAGAATGAATTTAAAATGCCCGATGCGAATGAAACAGCGGTCAGTCCGATCATCACGCCGCCCCACAGCCAAACCGTACCGAGATCCTGCTTTAAAATTCCTTCGTCAATGATTTTCCCGATCAGCAGGGGCTGTATCAGCTCTACCGCAAGCTCGATGAGCATGAAAAACAGAGCGATTCCCGCCAAAAGAGAATACGGTTTTACATATGATAAAGCCTTTGACATGTGTAAGCCTCCAAATCCTTTGTTCAATATGTATGTATATTTATTTTATTTGTTTGTCTTAAATGAATAAAGGATTAACCCTTGAAACCGCACTTTTATTATATACTTTGTGTAAAATGATTGAAGATAAAAATGAAGGGATGAGGGGTGCAGATATATGGAGGCTGTCTTACCTTTTCTTTTTACCAGCTCCTGAACCGGAGCCTTTTATTTTAAAATGACTAGCGGAGCCTTTAAAAGACGTCCGCTAGTCAGATGATCATCCATACCGTGTCATTTCATTTAACGAATGAAAACGAGAGCGACCCCGAATCCTTTATCAGCATCAAACTCATTGATCACTTTCATGACCTGCCAACGCTGGTTTGGAGCATCAGATTTTGTTGCAATCCCGTTATGAGCGTGAATAAAATCTCCCGCTTTCACAGTCTCATCGCATCTGACATATACCTGGCCGATGAGTCCGACAATGTTCCACTCGTCTCTCTCTTCTCTTGAAACGTAGTCTTCTTCAGGCCGAAAGTCCGGATTTTCTTTTGGCGCCATGACCGTATGGCCGTTCGCATCTTTCTGTTCTTCATAAACATAGCCGCCAAATTCATTCTTTACGTATCGTCCCGACCAGTGAAAACTCGACTCACCAAGAATCACTCCGGCGGTCTCCGAAATGACCCCAAGCATGAGGTCACCTTTTTCAGCCTGCCTGATCTTATCACCTTCAAGTGTGACAAGTGTTCCCGTCGGAATCTTTTCCCCGCTCAGGCTCTCAAAATACTCGGCGTAGTCAGAGAATGTCGAGGAACCTGTTACGCCTCCCGTGGCCTTAATGGTTCCTTCTTTTGCGTGAAGCTCAATCTTTCTGTTGGCTGATGACGGAGTGCTGCCGGAACCCCAGCCCCATACAGTTGAGTTCGCATTTGGGTTAATCGTATTATATGAACCGATTACTCCAGATTGAGAACCTCCTGCAGCCTGTCCCCGGACAGTACCGATGACAAAGCCATTAGTTCCTGTAACATGGGAATCTTTAGATGCCATAACAGAAGATCCTTTATGTTTAAACAACTCATACGGTGTTTTTTTACCGCCTACATGAAATGTTGTTTCATATCCTTGAAAATCAATATTTGATATATTCAGATCCGGACCCGAAGAATAGAGTCCGACCGTTCCGCTGCTGGCTCCCAATCTATGCCCGTATACATTGCTCACTGTACAATTATCAACGCCTCCGCCAAAAGCAAGCCCCGTCGTGCCGCCGTCAACTAGAAAAACGCCGTCAATCATGCACTTTCCTACCGCATTTTCTCCGCCAAGAACATACAGATCATGAGCAGCGGAGCGGAACCCGCGGATCGTGATATTCTTCAGATTGACATACCGCCCTTTGTAATAAATCATAATGATCGTGTCATTGCTGTAATCGTATGAACGATCTTCACAAATAGCTTGGAAATTCACTATATTAACTGAATCATAGCCCGAAACAACCAACGCACTCGCTCCGACGCCTTTATATATAGAATTTTGTTTAGGATTTGTTGCCTGACAATTTACTAATTGAACATCATGGGCAGTTTTTGATGTCGGCTCAGCCGATAAATGATGGCCAATATGTCTAATGCAAAAACCGATCGCATTTTCGTAAGCACGGCAATTAGCCAGTTGAACTCGTTTAGCCGCCGGTGCATAGTCATGCGCCTTAATTTCAAAGCCGCGTGCACCGCCAATTGCAACACAGCTATCTACAAATACATCTTGAGAACCATCATCAATCTCAAAGCAATTTGAATTTGACGTGCCATTCCCATTTCCCATCGGGTGATAGGAAACACAGTGGCTGAAAGTAGTGTGGAATCCAAAATGACAAGTAAAGTTATCATCCCCGGACCCTGTTGCTTCACAATGTGAAAACGTTACAAAGTTACAGCCGTTGGGCTGATAATAAGTTGGATCATCTTTTTCTCCATGTCTGTTATAGTTCGGGCTCGTGGAATCAAAGCCGTGCAGGCCGGCGTTCTTCGCAAACACATGCTCAACAAAAGAATAGTCAACATTCGCAAAAAGCAAACAGCTTGAAGTGGGACCTTTCGGAATCTTCCAGCCGGCAGGACGCGTATCCTTGTTCCAGTCAAGCGTGAGATGGCCGACGTAAATATTTTCATTACCGTTCGTATAATCACTGTTGGTCAGAACAGAATGACCGACCGGTGTTTCGTCTAATAATTTAATGACCGTTCTTTTCTTGCCTGCTCCGACAAGCATTGTATTTGACGGAACGAACAATCCCGATGTTCTGAATACACCCGCGGGAACTGTTACGACATAACCTCCGTCGGCCATGGCATCATGAAATGCCTGCGTATCATCTGTTACGCCGTCACCTTTAGCTCCAAAGTCCATAACGTTCCGCTCTGTAACATTGTCAAACCTGTTTTCATACATGTTAAGTCTTTCGTTTAAGTTTTCATAAGTTGACGTGCCATCACTAAGGGCTGCACCGATTTTGCTGTCAATCGCTTCAAAGTTTTGAGCAATGCTTTCAACTTCAATCCCTTCAGCTTTATCGGGTTTGTAAAGTCCTAAGAAAGTCGTATAGTTTGTCATTGTCTTGCCTCCTATTTTTGAATTGCTGTTTAAAACACCGAACACCACAGAAGTCTTTCGTTTTCACTCCTGCATGTACAGGTGGCAAAGGTATGACAAATTCATACATTTCTTCAAAACATAAAAAGAGCGCCGGATTAACAAGCGCTCTTCCCATTCTGCACATAGTCTGCTGCTGCAGTATTTTAACCGTTCAATATTTTCTCGACACGCTCCCGCATTTGCGGAACGCCTAATCCGACAATGACCTGAAGCGCCCTGCCTTTTCTGACGACGCCGTGGGCTCCCAGCTCTCTGAAATCGGCGTCACTTTTGACCTTTGATTCATCAGCGACAGTGACGCGGAGACGGGTGGCGCAGTTGGTGACCTCCGTAATATTGTCTTTTCCGCCCAGCGCTTCAATATACAAAGCGGCTGTATCCCGCTGTGTTTCGTCTGCCGCCGCTGTTTCTTTTGAAGCCTGCTTCCGTTCTCTGTACTCCTTTTTCGAATAGAGCTTTGTTTCCTGTCCTTCCTCTTTTTCTCTGCCCGGTGTGGCGATGTTGAATTTGAGAATGAGGAAACGGAAGACGAAAAAGTAAATAGCGGTAAAACACAACCCGATGATGATCTGGTATACATACGTCAAGCCATGGCTTGACGCCAGCGGGATCCAGTTCAAGGTCGCAGCTTCGATCAAACCGCCTCCCATATTTCCGACGACGCCGGCCATATACATGACGGTTGCCATGGAAGCGGCAAGCAAAGCATGAACCGCAAATAAAAACGGCGAGATAAAAAGGAATGTAAATTCAATCGGCTCTGTAATTCCCGCGACAATGGACGTTAAGGTGACCGGAATCAAAAGGCCGGCGACGATTTTTTTCTTTTCCTTTGAAGCCGTGACGTAAAAAGCGAGCGCGATTCCCGGAATGCCGAAGATTTTCGAGTTGCCGTGAAGCGCGAATCCCCCCTGCGGGAACAATTCTTTCAGCGGTTTGACGCTTTGAGAGTATTCCCCGAGATGCTGCGCCCAATAGGTGACGATACCGCCTTCAGCCACAGCCGGACCGTAAATAAACGGCGAGTAAATAAAATGATGCAGGCCGGTCGGAATTAAAATCCGCTCCAGGAACGTGTAAATCCACACGCCGATCGCCCCGGAAGAAACGAGAAAACTTTGCAGCGATCCGATTCCGGACTGAACCATCGGCCATACGTATGCCACCGCAAGTGAAATCGGTATCATAATAAAGAAAGAAATGATAACGATGTATGAAGATCCTTGAAAAATCCCCAGAAAATCCGGCAGTTTTTTATCAAAATAACGATTGTGCAAATACACGACAATAGATGAAATAAAGATGGCGCCGATAATATTCGTATCAAGCGTTTTGATGCCGGCGATCATCGTCAGCCCGCTCGTTCCGCCGGCTTCCTGAGTCATATCGACATGAAAAGCCCCGCCCCAAACCGTCAGAATCGCATTGATAAAGTAATTGAATGTCAGATAAACTGTAAGCGCTTCCAAACAGGCTCGTGCCTGCGCTTTTTTCGCTAAAGCGACAGGTATGCCGATCGCAAACAGGAGCGGCATTTGATTAAAGACGGTCCAGCCGCCCTGTTCAATGACGTACCAGCATTGATACCAAAGCCCGTCAGGATCAGCCAGCGGCCCCATCAGCGTTTTATTTTTAAACAGCGTACTCAGACCGACAATAATACCGGAAAATGCAAATAATAAAACAGGCACAAACATCGCGCTGCCGAAGCGCTGGACTTTTTGCATCATTTCACGTGACCTCCCGCTATTTATCAAAATTTTCGAGCTCTTTATAATCAACATATGCACGGAATAACGCTTCGCCCACCAGAAAAAACGGGGCAAATGCGACGATTTCCGTTTTATCGCTTAACGTCACCGGCTTGCTGGTCGCATAAAGATTATACGGCGTCGTTTGCGCCAGTACGTTGTTTTTCAGATTGGTGATTGAAATAAACGGAACTCCCTTTGCGGACAGGGTCCTTACCTGCGGAATTAATTCGGGTGTTTCGCCTGATAAAGAAATAATGATGAATACGTCATCAACCTTAAAATCATCACACATGATATCAAACTCTATAATGTCCTGAATTAAAATCAGATACTTCCGCCGGGATACAAACATCCGCTGCAGCTCACGGGCGCACACCCTCTGAGCCGTCCCCGATCCGTAAACGAAAATCCGTTTTGCTTCATCTATCAGCCGGCACATCTCCGTCATATCTTTTGACTTCACGTATTTTACATTGGCTTCAATATCATCCAGCAGCTTTTCAAACGTCATATTCTCGCCCTCTTCAGGCTGATCCTCCCATTTCAGAAAAACCCGGAATTCACTATAGCCGCTGAAGCCCAGTTTTTGGGCGAGCCGCAGGATGGAAGACCGAGAAACATTGCAGGCTTTCGCCATGTCATTGATACCGAGATGGTAGCACGTATGTTTATGATTCAATATATATTTTAAAATATAAAAATCGTTGTCATTTAATTTCGCGTAATGCTGGTTAACCAGTTCTTCAAGACTCATCCCAAAAATCCCCCCGTTTTCTTTCTATTATATAGAATAACAGATAAAGAAAACGGGGACGATTGTCATCAAGAAATAGGAGACGGACTTACATCAAGTTCAGGCCAGTAGTCCTTATTAGCCTCCATCAGATCTTCAAGAATCAGTTTTGCCACACGGGCGTTCGGCACTGTTTTTGACAGAATCAGCGCCTGCCACAGCTTTTGAAATGACCGCTCTTCCCACGCTTCAGCCGTCAGTTTTTCGACAGACACCTGCTGTTCCATCAGGCCTTTTTGAAATTGCGGTATGTTCCCGATTGAGAGCGGTTCAGGTCCGTTTGAACCTACGAGACAAGGAATCTCAACCATGGCTGACGGATCAAAGTTTGCGATCGCGCCGTTATTTTCAACGATTAACAGCATTCTCTCCCCTGTGTTGTAAGCGATGGCCCGGGCAAGGTCGACGATATAGGAAGCATGATCATCAATTTTAATTTCACTGTTCTCCGATGATTGTTCGCGCGTAATCATATCGCATTGGCTGAAAATGAAAGCTTCGCGCCCTTCCATGACTTCGTTGGCTCTCGTATGGTTCGGGTTTGATTTTTTCACCATATCATCCGGGAATAAGTAATATTGCAGATATGTGTTCGGAAGCGTATCCGGATCAGCCGCCTGAACGTCGCGCGCTTTTTTGAATGTGTCATTCCAGCTTGCTTCAGTCTGTTCGGCCTCCGTCTTCGGAACGTAGCCGTATTCACGGACATGCTCTTTCAGCTTCGGCATTAAATCATTGCCATGCCGGTCTGTGATGGACGTCCACCAGCCAAAGTGGTTCAAGCCGTAGTAACGGACGTTCATTTCTTTCCGTGAAGATAATCCGAGGATGTTCGCCATGCGATCCTCAATTCCGACCGGCATGTCGCAGATGTTCAATATTTTTGAATTCGGTCTGAGGCGCCGTGTAGCTTCGGCCACAATCGCCGCCGGATTGGAGTAATTCAGCATCCATGCGTCGGGCGAGTACGTTTCCATATAATCAAGAATCTCCAGAACACCGCCGATAGAGCGCATGCCGTATGCGATTCCGCCCGGCCCGCATGTTTCCTGGCCGACCACGCCGTACTTCAGCGGGATTTGTTCATCGAGCGCGCGCATCGCATATTTTCCGACGCGGATATGCGCCATGACGAAGTCAACATCCGTAAAAGCCGTCTCTGGGTCATCAGTCGCCAAAAATTCAATGTCCGGCGCTTTTTCTTTTATGAATACCTCACACGCACCCGCAATCCGCTCCTGCCTTTCTTTATCATTGTCATAAAGTTTCAGCTTTCTGATCGGAAACTCTTCCAGGTGATTCAAAAGCATTAATACAATTCCGGGGGTAAATGTGCTGCCGCCGCCTGCAATAACGATTGAGAATGATTTGTCTGTCATGTGAAGCCCTCCTCTGATAACGTTTACATTTTATTTATATCATGAGAAGGTCCGATCTGTACCGGGTTTGGAGGAGTTAGATCATTTAATCATTTTTAGTTATTTTTCTCAAAAAGCGGGAAAGTTCCCACAGGTACGAAAGAGGCCTGCTGTCATCAGCAGACCCATTCTCAAAAATGCTCTTGTAAATCAGAAAGCAGCACTTCCTGCTCAAATTGCGGATTTCCGATCGGAAAAATTCTGGCTGTTTCCTTGTCTTCGTTGACATGCTGAATATAAATCGGGACTCCTTCATACGTCACATACGCCATGGCGGCGGATTCCGAAATGTCTTTCGCACGCTGTGTATTCACGTTTCAAACCTCCTTTAGGGCCTCACACATAACGTGTCCGGCAGCCAAGAGAAGTATGCTTGTTTCTTACAATTGTCCGGCGGTGAGTTTGAATTTTTTGAGGCGTTTGTAAAACGTGCTCCGCGGGATTCCGGCCATTTTGGCGGCCAGCGTGACATTCCCCTTCGCTGATTCAAGCGCGTTTACGATGATGTTTTTCTGAATGTGCTCCCGGATGGAGACGGGGGACGCTTCTTCCTGTTCATAAGACTCGGCCGCCTCTTTAAGACCTGACGCTTCAAGCAGGGCTGCGATGGGGCGCCCTGACAGCCGCCCGTCCGGGAACATGACGGAAAGACGTTCAAATACATTAAACAATTCCCTGATATTCCCCGGCCATTTCCGGCTCTTTAATAGGTCTAAAAAGTCATCAGGAAGCTCCCCCCGCCAGCCGCGATTTCGCTGAAATTCAAGGAAGAGTCCGGGAATGTCTTCGGTGCGTTCTCTTAATGGAGGGAGATGGATCGGACAGACGTGAAGCCGGTAAAATAAATCTTCTCTCAGCTTTTTGCATTCGACAAGCTGTCTCAGATCAGTGTGGGTGGCAGTGATGATTCTGATGTCGACGGGAATCTCTTTTGTCCCGCCGACCGGGGTGACTTTCCGTTCCTGCAGCACCCGTAACAGAGCGACCTGCATGGAGTGTGATATTTCTCCGATTTCATCGAGGAAAAGCGTGCCTTTATCGGCTTTTTGCAAAGCGCCGTTATGTCCTTTCCGTTTGGCCCCGGTGAAGGCGCCTTCCGAGTAGCCGAACAGTTCGCTTTCAATCAGCTTTTCGGGGACCGCTCCGCAATTGACGGCGATAAACGGGCCGTTTTTCCTGGAGCTGTTGTTATGAATCGCCCGGGCGGCAATCTCCTTTCCCGTCCCGGTTTCTCCCGTAAGACAGACGGTTGCGTCCGTTCGGGCGACAAGCTCCAGCTGCTGGAGCATATGTCGGGATGACGGGCTTTTGCCTGCCGCACCATGAAATATAAAAGAAGGCTTTTCTTCTCGTTTGGATAAGTAAATGCACGAGAAGCCGTTCTCCTCCCGCTTCGCCTGCTTGATGTGAAAGCCCTGTTCCTCAAGCTCGCGCAGCGTATGTCCGGTAAAATGCTGAACGGGACGGCTTGCGGCGATAATCCGGCTCATTTCATTGCAAAGCACGATCGGATCGTGAGACCGGGTCAGCCCGGCGAATTTGCTGATCATATCAAGTTCTGTCATTTTGATCTTTAGGGCAAGCTCCCGTTCCGCCGTATAAGCGATGGAGGAGGCAATTCCGAGCATAAAAGGCTGAGCGCGGGCGGCGGGGCAGGAAATATCAATGACACCCGCCAGCCGTCCGTCTTCATAACGGATCGGCGCGGCGGAACAGCTCCATTGATGAGAAGCGAGCGAATAATGTTCAGAGCCGTGTATCATGACCGGCTCATTTGTAAAAAGAGCCGTCCCGATCGCATTCGTGCCGACGGCTGTTTCCGTCCAGCGGGCGCCTTTTAAGAAATTGATGCGGTGCGCTTCATGAATGGTGCGCGGATGGCCGTCAACCGAATGAACCACGCCGTCAGAATCAATCAGAAGAACCATCATTTCCATTTCCCGCATCGCCGTTTTCATTCTTTCTGCATGAGGCATTGAGGCCGCTAAAAATAATGAATGCTTCTCGGCCTGCCTTTCTAAATGATCTGCCGGCATTACATTCGGCCCCTTTTCGAGATAAGGGTTGACGTCGGCTTTTTTGCAGCGGTGCCATGAGGCGGCCACCCGCTTCTGAATACGGGATTCATCAAGCACGCCTTCTTTCACAAAGCGCTTCCAGGTTTTAAAATCATTCCGAATGACATTCATTGTATTCGCTCCCCCCTGTTCAGACCATCTTTTCATATATTGTAGGGGAAAAATAAAGCGCTTTCAACGAAAAATACCCCTTCTCATCTGAGAAAGGGTATTCCGGTTATACGGAATGCACCGCAAGTCCGGTGACATTCAGCAGGGCTTCCTGAAGCGTTTCTGACAGAGTCGGATGCGCCGCGATAAAGTGCTCCGACATATCCGCCGTCATTTCACCGTTCATCATCATGACCGCCTGACCGATCAATTCCGTCACGTCCGGCCCGATCATTGACACGCCGACGATTTCTCCGAATTCCGGTTCGGCAATGATTTTCATTTTGCCGCCATGCTGATGTTTAATTAACGCTTTTCCGTTAGCAGAAAATGAGCATTCTCCGATTTTCACATCTCCGTATGTTTCTCTCGCCTGTGTTTCCGTCAGCCCGACAGCGGCCATTTCCGGCGATGTATAAATACAGCGGGGCACCGCCCGCATATCGACTTTGCTGTCCTTTCCCGCGGCATGCGCGGCGGCTGTGATTCCTTCATGAATGGCGGCATGCGCGAGCTGCATTCCTCCGGCCGCATCGCCGCATGCGTATATATGAGGCACATTGGTCTGCATATGGTCATTGACTTCAATGCCGCGCGGAGAATACCGGATGCCGGCCTGCTCCAGATTCAAGCCATGCAAACGCGGCTTTCTCCCGATTGCAACCAAAACGTGATCAGCCTGCGCCTCAATTTCTTTGCCGTCTTTTGTCCACACGGCAGTTTTCCTTTCTTTATCAATCCGTTGAAGGGCGGCTTTTGTCTGAATATCAGCCCCGCTGTCTCTTAAAGAGTCTTCGAAAACGGCGGCGATTTCCCCGTCTTCTGCCGGGAGCAGCCGGTCAGCCGATTCAATCACCGTCACTTTCGTTTTAAACCGGCTGAATAAAGAGGCAAATTCACAGCCGATCACACCTCCCCCGACAATAAGCAGAGAAGAAGGGATTTTCTGTAAAGAAAGCGCATCTTTGCTGTCGATCACCCAATCGCCGTCAAATGGGGCAAACGGCAGCTCCGCCGGTTCAGATCCGGATGCAATCAATATCCGCTCCGCTTCCAGAATGTCTTTTGCGCCTCCTTCTCCTTCAACAAGCAATGTCTGCTCTGTGAGAAATGAAGCTGTCCCGCTGATGACTTTAATCTGATTTGCTTTCATTAAGTATTGAATTCCCTGCACGAGCCGGCTGACGATTTGCCGTTTGCGCCCCTGCATGCGGGCCCAATTGAGTGTAATGTTTTGCGGCAGTTCGATGCCGAATGTATCTGCATGCCTGATTTTATCGAGCACATTCGCGCTTTCCAAAAGCGACTTTGTCGGGATGCATCCCTCATTGAGACAAGTGCCTCCGAGCGGCCCTTTGTCGATCAGAACGACTTCTTCTCCCCTCCGCGCGGCAGTCACGGCAGCTGCATATCCTGCAGGCCCGCCGCCGATAATGGCTAGTGTCAATCTCTTCACCCTCTCTATAAAATCAATCCGGCCGGCTCTTCAAGCAGCGCTTTGACCGTTTTCAGGAAGTCCGCAGCCGGTGCGCCGTCACATATTCTGTGATCAAAGGTAAGGCTCAGCGGCAGCATGGTGCTTTTGACAAGCTCATCTCCTTTAAACGCCGGCGTTTCATAGCTTGCGCCCACTCCGAGAATACCGGCTTCAGGCGGATTAAGAATCGGGGTGAAATGCTCAATTCCGTAACCCCCGAGATTTGTAATAGAAAATGTCGATCCGCACAGGTCATCTCCGGAAGCATTGCCTTCCCGCGCCCGGCGTGCCGATGTGCTGATATGATCCGCTAGCTCAAGGAATGAAAGCTTTTCCGCATCCCGGATCACCGGCACGACGAGACCGTTTTCAAGAGAAACCGCCATCCCGAGGTGGACATATGGATAGGTGATGATCCGCTCCTCTTGATAAGAGCTGTTCAGCTCAGGATGCTGTTTCAGCGCAAGCACCGCGGCCCGGGATACGAAATGTGTGACCGTCAGTTTAACACCGCTCCGCTTTTTCGCGCTGTCGGCGAGCTGCCGCTGCCATTTTACAAGCTCCGTAATGTCCGCTTTCATCGTCAGCGTCAGCTGGGCGCTGTTTTGCAGGCTTTTGTGCATTCGGTCTGCAATCACTTTTCTCATCGCTGAAGCCGGTTTTCCCTCCGGCTGTGCCGTCTGAACCGAAGACTGCGGTTCAGATTCCGTCTTCATGGCCTTGATGACGTCAGCTTTTACGATTCTGCCTCCGGGCCCCGTCCCGTTCAGCGTATCAACTTTCAACCCGGCTTTCTCCGCCATTTTTCGGGCAACGGGAGATATTTTCACGCGGTGTTTACGCTTTTGCACGGCTTTGGGAGCAGGAATATGTTCAGATTCAGGTTCAGATTGCGGTTTCCCTGCATTTTCAGGAGCCGGCGCCTCCTTCTCCCGCACTTCTTCGCCGTTTTCCCCGATATAACAGATGGGCGTTCCCGGCGGGACTCCTTCTCCCTCTTTGACTTTAATGTGAAGAAGCGTGCCGCTTTCAGGCGCTTCTATTTCCATTTCTATTTTTTCCGAGTTGATGCTGGCGATGCTTTCTCCCTTTTCAACCGGGTCGCCGACTTTTTTATTCCAGACGGATACTTCACCTTGCTTCATTGCCATTCCCAGCTTCGGCATTACTACTTTTACAGCCATTCTATATCCCTCCTTTAATTCATTGCCGGCTCGCCAAGCAATTCAAGCGTGACGCTGACAATTTGGTCTGGTGTCGGCAAATATTGATCTTCAAGCACCGGCGAAAACGGCACCGGTGTATGCGGCGCTGTAATCCGTTTAATCGGCGCATCAAGCAAATCAAAGCCCTTATCGGCGACAATCGCAGCAATATCCGTGGCGATGCTGCAGCGCGGATTGGCTTCGTCTATGATGATCAGCCGGTTTGTTTTTTCTAACGATGTGAAAATCGCTTCCTCATCTAAAGGAGACAGACTCCGGGGATCAAGCACCTCGGCGTCGATGCCTTTCTCAGAAAGCTGTGCAGCCGCTTCAAGCGCGGTATTGACCTGCTTGCCGACCGCAAACAGCGTGATGTCGCTGCCTTCGCGTTTGATATCCGCTTTTCCGAGCGGGATTGTATAATAATCTTCCGGCACCTCGCCCTTCATGTTGTAGGACGTTTTATCTTCAAAAAAGAATACCGGATCATTGTCTTCTATTGCCGCCAGCAGCAAACCTTTGGCGTCATATGGATTGGACGGCACAACCGTCTTCAGACCCGGGATGCTGGTGAACAGGCCATACAGCGCCTGCGAATGCTGAGCGGCTGCCCGGAACCCGGCTCCGTATGTGGTGCGGACGGTGATCGGCACTTGCGCTTTACCGCCGAACATATAGCGGAATTTCGCCCCTTGGTTGATCACCTGATCAAAGCACGTTCCGATAAAATCGTTAAACATCAGTTCCGCAATCGGTCTCAGCCCCGTGGATGCCGCAGCCATGGCCGCACCCATGTAGCCCGCCTCAGAAATCGGTGTGTCCAGCACCCTGTTTCTGCCGAATTCCTGTACGAGCCCCTTTGTGACCCCTAATACACCGCCCCATGCTTCATCATCTTGCAAATGATCGACCGCCGCTCCTCCGGCGACATCTTCACCGATTACAAGCACATTGTCATCTTTTCTCATCGCAAGCTTCATTGCTTCATTGATCGCGTCCGACATGCTTATGACTCTCGCCATCTCACATTCCCCCTTTTTCATATGACACGTAGACGTCTGTCAACAGCTCCGACTCTTTCGGATATGGACTCTTTTCGCTGAACGAGACGGCTTTTTCAATCGATTCGCTGACACGCTGTTCGATGTCTGACAGTTTATTTGCATCTGTTTCTTTTAGAAGATAGTTTTTAAAGCCTTGAATGGCATCTTTTTCTTCAAGATGCTCAGCCTTTTCATCCTTTGTTTTATAAGTTTGGGCATCTCCTTCGAAATGTCCGTAGTTTCTGTAAGTCATACATTCAATCAAAGACGGGCCTCCGCCGTTTCTTGCTCTTTCTATCGCTTCCCCGGCTGCCTGATAAACCGCTAAAATATCTTTTCCGTCCACCGTGACCCCCGGCATGTTATAGGAAGCCGCCCGATCGGCGATTGAATCACAGGCTGACGCGTACTCAAATGTCGTGGCTTCGCCGTAGCCGTTGTTTTCGGCGATGAACACGACAGGAAGGTTCCATACTGCCGCTAAGTTCAGCCCTTCATGGAAAGTCCCTTGGTTATTGGCTCCGTCCCCAAAAAAGCAAACGCTTACATTTTTAGTTTGTTTATATTTAGCCGTGAGCGCTGATCCGCATGCGAGCGTGAATCCGCCCCCGACGATTCCATTTGCGCCTAACATGCCTTTATCAAGATCCGCAATGTGCATAGAACCGCCTTTGCCTTTACACAGTCCGGTCGCTTTTCCGAATATTTCCGCCATCATGCCGTCCAGATCACAGCCTTTGGCGATACAATGGCCATGTCCCCTGTGTGTGCTTGTAATGCTGTCGCCATCATCTAAATGAGCGCACACCCCCGCAGCTACCGCTTCTTCACCGGCATACAAATGGACGAATCCGGGAAGCACTCCTTGCGCGAACAGTTCATGCACTTTGTCTTCAAAGCCCCTGATTTCCAGCATCTTTTGGTACATCCACAGCGCTTTCTCCTCAGTTAATGACAAGCCTTCTCGTTTTAACAATTCCATTTTGTGCGCCTCCTTCTATTTAGGGTTCACACTTATAAATGCAAGAAGCATGCCAGCCTTTGAAGCCCGTAAAATGAATGTTTTTATTTTTACAATGGAGACAGTTTGAGACAGGTGTCTCATTTTGTCTCGATCTGTTCCCTTTGTCTCGTTTTATGGCATACAAAAAAGACCGGTCATCACCCTGTCTTTGACAATGATCGACGTATTTATTTCCTCGGAAATCTTTTAACTGCTTCATTCTTCTGCATACAGTCTATCGCGGCGTTTGAGTGGTTACACTCTTTTTTTCATATCCGCGTGCTGCAGTTCATGCTTTTCTTCAACAGCCCGATTCAGCGCTTGAAGCATGTAGCCAATGCCTTTATACGATGACAAAGGCCAGGTGATATGCTGATGCTCTCCGATGACGGCGTTTAGGACGCTTCGGTATTTTTTCCCGCCAAGCATGACAAGCTCTTCGATGTCGGAAAAGCCTTTTTCATGAAATTGACGGCGCAGCTCGTCCGCTGCCATGATCTCCGGATGACCGGTTCCAAAAGTGACATCGTAATTTCCGGGAACCATATCATCCGGACGAAGGAATCCGTGCTTTGCCGACAAAATTACCCACTCATCGAAAAATGCTTTCGCATATCGCTCGCACGCCTGATGAAACGGGCTGAGATAAACGTCTTCCGCCCTTACCGGACCTGTATCTGAATGGACATCCCAAATTTTTTTCTTGCCGCAGGGGATGATGCACAGTCGTTTCATTTTTCTCTCCCCTTTATGATGTATGTCCTATCAATGTACCATGATTCGTTTATTTCTGCATGACGAAACTGGCCATGGATCTGTCTGGGTAAAAACTGCACACAAAAAGACCCGGAATTCAAACCGAAATCCGGGCCGGATGAAGAGGTATTTATGTCACTCTTGCTCCATCCCATCAAGATACTTTCTCTCAAAGTCATCGAGCAATGCACGCACTTCATCTGTTGACTTTGTATTCATGCATTGATTTCTTAATTCACTTGCTCCACGGAATCCGCGGAGATATATCTTGAAAAAGCGGGGGAGCGGTTTATATGCTCGAGCTTCTGCTTTTGAATATTCATCATGAAGATCCAGGTGCAATCTCAAAAGATCAAGCAATTCCTTACTGCTATGCTCTCTCGGCTCCTTTTCAAAGGCGAATGGATTAGTAAAAATGCCTCGTCCAATCATAATCCCGTCAACACCGTATTGTTCAGCGAGTTTCAAGCCGGTTTCACGGTCAGGAATATCCCCATTGATCGTCAATAGGGTATCCGGCGCTATCTCATCACGAAGTTTCTTGATTTCCGGGATGAGCTCCCAATGCGCATCTACTTTACTCATTTCCGCTCTTGTACGCAGATGAATGGAAAGATTCGCAATGTCTTGTTTCAGTATGTGTGTCAGCCAGCCGCGCCATTCGTCTATATCCGTGTAGCCAAGTCTGGTCTTCACACTTACCGGCAGACCTCCTGCTTTCGCCGCCTGTATTAATTCGGCTGCAACTTCAGGACGGCAAATCAGGCCGCTTCCCTTTCCATTCCCCGCCACATTAGGTACAGGACAGCCCATATTGATATCCAGGCCCTTAAACCCTAATTCCGCCATCCCAATACTCATTTGGCGAAAGTTTTCAGGCTTATCTCCCCATATGTGGGCAACCATCGGCTGTTCATCCTCCGTGAAAGTCAAACGGCCGCGCACACTATCCTTCCCATCCGGGTGACAATAACTTTCTGAGTTTGTAAACTCTGTGAAAAACACATCAGGTCTGCCTGCTTCACTCACAACATGGCGAAAAACGACATCCGTCACATCTTCCATTGGTGCCAGTACAAAAAATGGCCGTGGTAATTCACGCCAGAAATTATCTGTCATAACAAATCCAAATCCTTTCATGATGGGATACAGCCAAACCTTTATCCCAAAATTAAAAACTGACCATGCTTCTTTTACACTTATAGCATGTGTCAGCACTTCTTATCAAACGATAGTAAATTTTGAACATTTCATTAACACACATAAATGGTATTAGGTTGAAACAAATCATTCATATTACTTGCTTTTGCTCTAATCAACGTGATCGCCTGTCCTCTTATGTTTCATTTTTTAAAATGAAAATCTGGAGAGGGCCGTGCAAGAAAAAGACCGAAGATCGACAATGCTCATTATTACTAAGAAGACTCTTTAATGTATACTTATGTCTACTTAATCTATTACGCATGCTACCTTCCCCCACATATATACAATTACGAGTTTGGTTTTTTAAATCTGTTACATAAACACCTTTCATTGATCTAAATTTTTGATCTTTTAGCCCATTTTATATGTTCAGGCAAAGGAATTTCAAAATTAATTGTATGATTAGCCTTTCCCTTAATGAAGAATTCCTATGGTAATTTGATTTTCAAATCCATTATCATCTCCTCCAAAAATCCACATTATAAAAAAATTCCCTATTTATCTATCAACGCTTAGCTTGCCTAACATATATCTTTAATAGTAATTACATCTTAAAAATAGACCCACCATTTATCTCTAAGTTTAGCTGTAGGCATAAATTTAAGCTTGCATTCAATGAGTGGAGCTTAATTTTTTTATTCTGCAATTTTTTTAATCTTTTTTAATTTCATCCTTCTCTAAACCTAATCTTTGCAATAATTCTTTATCGTATTCGATAAAATCACCTAATTGATCATTATAATATGGGTATTGAACAGTTAAATCATTTATCGCAAGGTTTCTATAATTCTTTTTGACTCTTATATTTCCCAACTCTATTTGTGGAGGATTTTTCAACATATTAATTAGCTTTTCAGATGTTATATTTCCTTCAAAATCTTCGTGATACGGTTTTAAAGATCTATTTCCTATTGAAAAACCCGGAGGATTCCTATCTAAAAACCGAACAAAAGCTGAAGTATCAGCAATATAGCAATCATTATAATACATACTTTCACCAAGCATTGCTGTCGTTACAATAACTTTATAAATATTTTTAGGATGCCATTCTTCTTCTAGTTTCAATTCTTCTCTTACAATGTTTATATTCTCCACGTAATAATCAACAATACGATTTAGTTGCTCGACAGCACTTCTTTCTTTATGGCTTTTATTTATCTTTTCCGTTTCCCTTTGTATTATCTTTATTAAGAAATTATAATATTCCCTAATAGTTAGTGGTTGACCAAAGGCTTTTAATTCTACAAAGAACAAATCATTGTCAATAGTAAAAACTACATCACATTCATATGTTTCACCATTAACAATTCTCTTTAGTCTTTTCGCGCCAATATCTAGCTTGTTTAGTTTATTTAATATGTATTCTTCTAATCCAGTACCCTTAAAAGAAATATCCACTTTCTTCTTATTTAACAGAGATATCAATGACATTGAAGGATCTATATGTGATGCCACAGAAGGAATAATAATCAAACTGTCATTATGAACGACAAAAGGACAATCTAACAAATCTTTTGCATCTTGATTAAATTTGAAGTTATTGATGATTTTAAGAGCACTGGCTTGAGATACTCCCTTTGAAACAAATAAGTTTATCCAGTAAGTTTCAGTTTTCATAATAGTCCAATTATTTAAGTTTAATGGTTTAACTACTTTTGACTCGAATCTTTCCTTTAAATAATTTTCAGCCTCAATTTGAATTACAACGTAAGCTCTAATCCATTCTGCGAGTGACACACCTAAAAGCCTTATATTTAGATCATGAGTGTGTAGAAATTCTCCTATCGCAATACAATAATATGCTTCATTCTCGCAAAGATAATGAGCTGGAGGTAATTTCTTTGCATTTTGATCAATTTTACGTTCCAATTCTGTTTTATCGGCTAAATTAAAATCCGTATACCATTTACTTCTTTGATCCTTAAATCTCACTTTTGAGATTTCTTGTGCATGTAAAAAATCTTCATTCTTGGGCTGGATGTGAATTTTCTTATTATCTATATCAAAATCTGTACCGATAAAACGCCATTTTTGTTCAATGTTCAAAAGAGACGACCACAAATCAAATAGTTCAATATGCTCTCTTGCGACTCTTATGTGACTCATGCGCATAGTTTCAAGTTTTCCTATATTACCTTTTCCACCTCCCATAGACTTCAGTAAACTCCCCGCAAACTCTGCAATACTATCAGCTATACCTAATACACGATTTATATCTTTTTGAGCAGGTAATATTTTTTGTTTACCTTCATCAAACAATGAGATGACGTATGGATACACCTCTTTAATTCTATGTATAGAATTCCCATTAATATACTCAATTAGAGAACCTAACATAATCTCTAAAGAAAGAATAAATGTTATTACCTCTCTCTTCTGAGGAATTTGGTCTAATTTCCTGGATGATCTCAATTTATAAAAATCCTTAAAAATTGAATTAATTATATTAATTTTTTCTTCAAAATTATCAATTAACTTAATATCACTCTTATAAACTGCTTTAATGTTAGATATGACTTTTTTTGATATCTTTTGTCTATTATTGTTGATGTTAAAACAAACGCCTGAGACTCTAACGATTTCTAAAGTATCTTCCAGAGAATTGTTTTGCATAAATTCGTTTAAAAAAGGAATAAATTCCTTTGAATCTTTAAACAAAGCCTCAAGTTCATAATGGTTCCATATTTTCAAGTTGTTCTCTCCTTCTATATTTTTTTCAACAAATCCACTATATATATTTCTCCATTTATGTCTAGCTATAATCAAGACTTCTATCGCATGGGGTTTGTATTGTATATCTATTACAGCTTTATATTTCCGTTACCAAAACCCGCATGCAATTGGATCTTATAGACAGTCAAATCTTCTCCTTGGTTTATAATAACCCAATTAATCTCCCTTATAATAAGCAACTTTATACTTTCCTGAACTTCGCTTATGTACTTTGGGTACGAATTAATTTCTTAATGGGAACTATGACTATCCCTCATTAAATGAAAACTCCATTCCTATTAGTTTACTTCCCAATATTTAAATTTATACATACTCTTAAAGGAATCCGTTTGAGATAAGGCAATTTTCTCTGCTTTTCTTTCATCATATGAGGACATACCAGTAATACCAAACACCTCAAATATTATATCCTTGTCTTTATTGATAACGTATCCATCCGGAATAAAATTTCCATAACCTTCTATTGGCAAATAAGGCTTATAAAATGTTAGATTATCTTCACATAACCGATCATATATATTTTTTTCATGAGAACTTTCACAATATAAACCTCTACCAGATATCGGTATTAAACAGTAATTTTTTAGAGTCATACATTTATGATACTTGTCTTCTTTATACACAAAACCTGCTACCACATATTCAGGGCTATGCGGTTCTATTTTTTTCTTGTGTTCATATTCCTCCTTTTCAACATAGAAGCGATTAGTTCGCCCAAAAGCATCTTCACAATACAGAATATCTTTTTTTGTATTATCAAATAGAGTATCTTCTCCAAGCGGTATTACACTATTTACATACATGTAAACAAAATAGATATCTTTTTTTACTTTTACATTCCATATGCCTACTTGTTTATAAAACATCTCGTTTAAAGTTTTTCTTTTTCTCGATAACCTAATTCGAGCCGATATACCATAAACATGTTTAGCTAACTCATATTTATCATTAGGAACTCTATGTTTTTTTCCTAACACCATACTTTCCCACGCCATCATATTTATTCTTGTGGCTAAGCCAAAAATCGTTGATACATTTTTATTAGATCCCGTTCCTTCATGATAAATCACATTATTTCTCACATTACTGTTTCTTTCGTTATTATCCCCTAGCTGAGAAAGATGTAATTCTTTAATTCTAACAATATGTAATCCCTCTTCCTCATCGTAGCTCCAGGCCTTTTCATATGGGCTTGAACCCACAAATTGAGGATGTCGGCAACAATCCTTGGAATGTTTAAATTGTCTGGTAGAATTATATAAATACGGTGATTTTGCATTGGAAACTTTAAGCACTATCTTATCAGAACACTCACACCTTAATTCTATTTCTCCCTTTTCATTCCTAGTTTTTAAGTTTAGTAACAGAGATTCTTTTATAGGTGAATAAGGTAGTTTTGTTATGTTTCCTTTTGGTTTTTCAATTACAATAAATGATTTTTTGACCAATATATCCCTTCCTCCTATATTAAACAGACTACAATTCAATTATAGTTGAAGTTAACACAAAAATCGTTGAAGAATTTCCAAAAATCTCATATTTTAGAATTACTATTAAAAGGAGGAAAAAAGAATCGAAAAGACAGCCAGGGCAAAGGCTGCGCATAAAAAAAACCCGGAAATCGGAATTGTTTATTTACCGAAATCCAGGTCTGATTACGAATTGTTTATTTTAGTTAGACGATTTTAATACAAGCTTCGCCACGGCTTCCACATGAGCCGTCTGCGGAAACATATCAACAGGCTGAATATATTCGACGCGATAGTCCTTCGACAGCGTCTGCAAGTCTTTCGCCAGTGTGGAAGGATTGCAGGATACGTAGACGAAGCGTTTCGGTTTTACTTTTTTGATGGTATCTAAAAATGTTCTGTCACAGCCCGTTCTCGGCGGGTCGACGATGACCACGTCAGGGCGGAAGCCTTCTTTCGTCCATTTCGGGAGCCAGTGTTCGGCTGTTCCTGTGACATATGCCGCGTTTTTGATGCCGTGTTTTTTGGCGTTTTTCTTCGCATCGTCAATTGATTCTTTAATGACGTCCATGCCGCGGATCTCTTTTGCGCCGCTTGAAACCCACATGCCGATCGTACCGACGCCGCAATACGCGTCTACGACTTTTTCTTTTCCTGTCAGCTGAGCCGCTTGTTTCACTTCGTCATACAGCTTAACCGTCTGCTCAGGGTTGAGCTGGAAGAAGGCGCGGGCGCTCAGTTCAAATGACACGTCACCGAGCACTTCTTGAATGGCATGGCTTCCGGCCAGCGCTTTTGTTTTGTCACCGAAAATGACGGATGTGCGCGCGCCATTGATGTTTTGAATAATCGATTTCACTTCCGGCAGACGGTTCTGAATGGCTTTGACGATCTCGTCTTTATTCGGCAGTGTCTCTTTCGCGGTGACAAGCACGACCTGCACTTCGCCTGTTTCAAAACCGACTCTCGTCACGATGGTGCGGACATCGCCTTTTTTGGTCCGTTCGTTATAAACAGATACGTTGTGTTTTTCCAAAATACGGCGGACGATACCCGTTGTTTTGTTTGTCGCCGGATGCTGGACAATGCATTCCTTAATCGGGACGATTTTATGGGAATCAAGTCCGTATAAGCCGGCAATGATGCTGCCGCTTTGCGAGCGTCCGACTTGGAACTGGCTTTTGTTCCGGTAATTCCAAGGGTTGTCCATTCCGATCGTATCTTTAATGTTCATTTCTTCGACATTGAATCTCGTATGACGTTCCAGAGACTGAATGACGATGTCGCGTTTTTCGCGAAGCTGCTGGGTGTATGCCAGATGCTGAAGCTGACAGCCGCCG
The DNA here is from genome assembly GCF_042296235.1 of Bacillus sp. A1. NCBI lineage: Bacteria > Bacillati > Bacillota > Bacilli > Caryophanales > Bacillaceae > Bacillus > Bacillus sp. A1. The sequence goes on along the minus strand of NZ_CP141181.1, from coordinate 823,436 downwards.
CACTGGTCGTAGACCGGACATGGCGGCGTGACACGGTGTTCAGACGGCTTGCGGATTTTTTTGACGCGTGCTTCTGAAAATTTCGGCTGCACATTTGTCGCTTCGGCAACGACTTCTTCACCGGGCAGAGCGCCGGGAACGAAGACAACTTTTTTCTTAAAATAGCCGACGCCCTCTCCGTTAATGCCGAGACGTTTGATGGTCAGCGGAAATGTCTGTCCGATTTTCAATTCGGCAGGCGCCTTTTTTTGATGTTGATTCACGTTTTTTTCTCTCCGTTTCTATATAAAGCCTTCCTCATGGGAAAACGGCTGATTTGAAATATCACATCTTTTCAGTATAACATGCAGCCGGCGGTTCCTTCATGTTTTTCACTGGAAGTTTCCAAAATCCTCATCATTCAATACTTCTCCACAAGTACAAGGACGCATAGCTTAAATACGGCGCCCATTCGCTGCTTACCTAGAGCATTACGTCTTTTGACGGTTTATCCTCTAGGGCGAAGCGGCGTTTGACGGCGTTTTGCAGGCCGATGTCCGCCAAAGGAAACAGATTCGGGCGGCCGAGACCGAACATGAGGACGTTTTGGACGGTCCACGGGCCGATGCCTCTGATGGCGATCAGCTTTTTCATAATGTCTTCATCCGACAAATGGGTAAGTTCCGCCAGATTGAGCGCTCCTTCTGCAATCATCCGTGAAATGTCAATCGCATATTCCGCTTTTCTCATGCTGAACTGGAGCTCCCGCAAGTCCTGATACTCAAGCGCCGCGATCGTTTTCGGCTCGGGATAGCTCCAGACGCCGTCTTTTTGTTCACCGAAGGCATGGACGAACCGTTCCGTTAAGGTAAATGCGAAAGACAGGTTGAGCTGCTGGTGGATGATGCATTTCATGAGACAGTTGTAGACGTCATATTCCAAGACGAGCGGGGTTCCCGCATGTTCCTCAAAAAGCGCCGACAGATTTGTTTTTGAGAAATGATCAAGCACAGGCTGAAGCGGCTGTTCCCACTGAAAAATGTGTTTGATCCGTTCAATCATCTCTTTGCGGTCCGTTTCTCCGCTGACGAGAAAAACCGGGTCTGCGGCGGTGCCTTCCCCTTGAACCGTGATGACGGACAGTTTGCCGTCCCGTGTTCTGAGCGGCACTTTGATTGACCTTGCTTTAAGATCGACCGCATTCAGCGGATCGAGCGACAGCCTTTCAAGGACTTTATCAAAATGATACGGCGGCGTGACCGAAACCGTTTCCTTCCACATATGCTCCACCCCTTTTTGTCCAAGTATATCATGAAGCGGCCGGGCGGCAATTCGTATACTTTTCTTCATAACGCCGCATGATATAATGGCAGGCGGAGGGTTGTTTATGATACATATAACCGCAATCACAACACATAATGAGATATTAGATAATATCCCCCTATCACGTACAGAACAACCGGACATCGCATGGTACTGGATTGATTTTTTCGGCGCCGAGATGCATGAAACCGAGCTGCTGCGGGATTATTTTCACTTTCATCCGCTTGCGATCGAGGATTGCTTTCAGCATATGCAGCGGCCGAAAATCGACCATTATGACGGCTACCGTTTTTATGTGCTCCACGCCTTGAACCCGGACACACTGGAAATGGAAGAGGTGGACATTTTTCAGTCCGACCGTTTTATCGTCAGCTTCCATTTGCACGAATCGCCCGGCGTCTCAAAGGTGAGAGAACGGTTTTTCGCTTCTCCGGGATTAGCCAAAAAAGGGCCCGGGCACATCACTTATATGATTATGGACCAGCTTGTCGATGAATATTTCCCCGTGCTGTACAAAATTGAAGACCGGCTGAATGAAATTGAAGACAGCAGAACCCATAAATCTTACGGCACTTTAATGAATGAAGTGTTTGAATTGCGGACTGATCTTTTGAACCTGAGACGGACGATCATTCCGATGCGCGATTTAATGTACCGGATTTTGAGCCTTGACCATGTAAAAGAAAGCCGTGAAACGAAGGCGTATTTCAGCGATATTTATGACCACCTGTTAAAACTGGCCGAGCTGATCGAGTCAAACCGTGATATGACGTCAGATTTGCGGGACAGCTATGTGACGCTGAATTCAAACCGGATGAACGCCATTATGATGACATTAACCATCGTCTCGACCATTTTTATCCCGCTGACGTTCATCGCAGGGGTTTACGGCATGAATTTCGATAACATGCCTGAGCTTCATTGGAAATACGGGTATTTTATCGTTTTGGGCGTAATGGCCGTCCTTGTGGCCGCCATGCTGTTTTGGTTCGCCCGCAAAGGCTGGTTTAATATTTTCAAGTAAGAACGGCTGCGGGCTGTTCTTTTTTTTAAGAAAACATGATAGTCTGGAAAAAAACGTAAAGAGGTGTGCGCCGTTACCATCCTTTCTCACAAAATCATTTCTTCTGTCCTCCTGGCTTTCAGTGTCATGTCCATTGCCCCGCTGTATAACGGCCGTACGGTGTCTGATTACATCTTTGAGTCGCTCGGCTTTTCCTCTTGGCCGGAAGATGGAGCCCATATCTCCGTCATTCCCGGGGTCGTGCTTTACTTTGCGGCGTTAATCTGGTGTGCCGCCGCGTTCAGGCGGACGCTTCCCGCGGCGGGGCTGTTTCTGATCTTTCTCAGTATGGGGGCCGCTTCCGGTATCAGTCCTGCCACCGAATATGCCGCTTTTTCCTTAAAACAGTTCGCGCCCGAAAAAGAGGCTGTCGAATATTTGAAGCACCGCAGCGAATGCAGTTATCTGGTTGAGCGAAAAAGAGCGGGCATGAGCTGCACGCTTTATATCAATCATTACGGAAAAGGGGAACAAGCCATTTCTGTCACGCCGGATTTATCAGAAAACATAAAGGACGTCACATTCAAATCAAAAACATTCACTGTAAAACCCCGTTCAAAAACAATAATCAAAACCCGATTTACCGGATTTTACAAGGGGAAAGCCGCCTCAGACTCCGGATGGTCTTCCGAACCTGAACTGAAAGTGGCAATCCTGTACACAGCGGATTAACCATTTTGCATGTATAATGGTGGAAAACTTTTCATTGGAGGGTGAAATGAAGATCGCCATCGTCGGACTCGGCAATATGGGCCGCCCCATCGCCGAAAATATCATGAAAGCCGGATACAGCCTGACTGTATATAACCGGACGAAAGAAAAAGCGGCTGACCTGCTGGAAAAAGGGGCCGAATATGCCGAAACGCCCCGCCAGGCAGCTGAACATGCAGATATCGTACTGTCCATGCTGTCAGACGATGAAGCCGTAACGGGCGTAACGTTCGGAGCTTGCGGCATTATTGCCGGGTTATCTGAAAACGGCATTCATATTTCAATGAGCACGATCAGTACGGCGCTGTCAGAACAGCTTTCCGCCGCACATTCGGGCAGAGGGCAGTCCTTTATTGCCGCTCCCGTCCTCGGCCGCCCCGATGCCGCCGAGAAGGCCGAGCTTCGCATCATCACAGCCGGACCGGCGGAAGCGAAGAAAAAGGCCGAACCGCTGCTTAACATCCTGAGTCAGCAAGTATTTGACACTGGTGAAGAAACAAAAACGGCCAACGCCGCGAAAATCAGCGTCAATTTCTTGCTCGTTTCTATGCTGGAGGCGTTATCTGAATCATTCTTAATGATGGAGAAGTACGGGTTAGAGCAAAAACAATTTTTAGAAATCGCCGGCGCGCTCTTTGGCTCTCCCGTCTATCAAAATTACGGAACCATGATGGCTGAGGAGAAATTTGAGCCGGCCGGCTTCAAAATGTCTTTAGGGCTGAAGGATACCAATCTGGCGCTCGCCGCCGCTGAACAGGTTTCCGCAAAACTCCCTCTTGCCGAGCTGGCCAAGAGCCATTTTGAAAGCGGGATCGAACAAGGCTTCGGGGATCTGGATTGGGCTGCACTGATTAAAAGCTTAAAATAACAAAATAACACCTCTCCATTACCAGGAGAGGTGTTTTCTACAGGCGCGGCAGCTTCATTTCTTTCTCAAACATCAGGTCATCAATGCTTTTAAACGTGTAGCCTTCTTTTTTCAAATCGGTAATGGCATCGTCCAGAGCTTCTGAATTGTCCTTTGAAACGGTGTGAAGAAGGTAGATCGCGCCGGGATGCGCCTGCTTTATCATGTGATCATAGGCGTATTGTTTCCCTTTTTGCTCGTTAACCTTCCAGTCGACAAATGCGACGGACCAGAAAACGGTTTGGTAGCCGAGGCGCTTCGTTTCTTTGAGGACATATTCGCTGAACACGCCGCGCGGCGGACGGAGATACAGATTGTCCCGCTTTCCGGTAATGTTGTACACAGCTTCCGTGACGGAATCGAGTTCGTCTTGAATCTGATCGCCCGTTTTTGTCGTCAGATCAGGATGATGAAAAGAATGATTGCCGATGATATGGCCTTCCTTTGACATCCGTTTAATCAAATCAGGCTGCTCTTTCACAAAATGACCCGTGACAAAAAAAGTGCCCGTGACGTGATGTTTTTTTAACACATCAAGCACTTTCGGGGTGTACCCATTTTCATATCCGTTATCAAACGTTAAATAGATGGTCTTTTCTTTCGTATTGCCCAAATAAAAAGCATCATATTTTTTGACCAGATTGTCCAGCTGTCTGCCGGCATCCGGCGGCTGATGATTGACGCTGCGTTTAAAGCCCCAGTTTATCCGTTCATTCGGAACGGCTTCTGCGCTGTTGATGCCTCCCGCAAGTAAAACAGCCATGCAGCAAATTGAACAAAACCATTTCATGACCAGCACTCCTTCTGCATTTTTCCTTATTTTGCAGTAGGCCCTGCCCTTTTATACAGCCGCATTATGGAAAAAGAAAAACCCCGGCATCCGCCGGGGTTTATTCCCAATCCTTTTTAAAGCGTTCGTATTTTGCTTCCAGATCATCAAGCATGCCGATGAGCCGGTCTATATCTTCAACGTCCGTTGATTCAGGGTCTAATGAATCAATGACATTCATAAACATATCGAGTCTGTTCTTTAGGTAATCGAGCTGCTGATCTTTGCTGTTTACTGCATTCCCCATACTTCCACTCCATTCATTTTTTATAATGGTAGCGTATTTTTTGCCGTTTTTCAATGGTTCCGCTACTTGCGATCTTGGCTGATCAGGTCTAAAATTAACAGTTGGCAGACGTTAGTATGCCCCATTTATAAAGGAGTTAGATAGTCATGACACAAAACACAACACTGCGTCCGATCACACCGGAGTACGATCCTTGGGAAGCGTACATGGATGTCGACCAGTATGGAGATATGAAACTGACGAACGTTGAATTCACAACGACGACTTTGTGCAATATGCGATGCGAGCACTGCGCCGTCGGGTACACGCTCCAGCCGAAAGACCCGAATGCGCTGCCGATCGACCTTTTATTAAAGCGGCTTGATGAAATTCCTCTGTTACGCTCTATCAGCATTACGGGCGGCGAACCGATGCTTTCGCTGAAATCGGTAAAGGAATACGTCGTCCCGCTTTTAAAATATGCGCATGAACGCGGCGTGCGCACACAGATCAATTCAAACCTGACGCTTGATATCGGGCGCTACGAACGGATTATTCCCTATTTGGACGTTCTTCACATTTCTCACAACTGGGGAACGGTCGAGGACTTTGCCGACATCGGATTTGCGATGATGGAGAAGAAACCGACATTTGAACAGCGGGCGCGCTATTTTGACAAAATGATTGAAAACAGCCGCACGCTGGTCGAAGCAGGTGTAATGGTTTCAGCGGAAACGATGCTCAACAAACGGACACTGCCGCATATCGAACATATTCACCGGCAAATTACCGAAGAAATGAAATGCCAGCGGCACGAAGTCCATCCGATGTATCCGAGTGATTTCGCCAGCGCGCTTGAATCACTCAGCCTGAAAGACATGAGACAGGCCATCCATCATCTGCTCGACATTCGAGATGAAGAGACATGGATGCTGTTCGGTACGCTCCCGTTTTACGCATGCAGCCCTGATGAAGAAGACCAGAAGCTCCTCCGCCGCCTCCGGGAAGCGAAAAACGTTACGGTGCGAAACGACCCTGACGGCCGCTCCCGCCTGAATGTCAACATTTTTGACGGAAATATCATTGTCACGGATTTCGGCGATACACCGCCGCTCGGCAATATTAAAACAGACAGCCTTCCTGAAGCATATGACAAGTGGAGACAGACAAAGCTGAGCAAAGAGCTGAACTGCCGCTGCACAAACGTCCGGTGCCTCGGCCCGAACGTCCTTGTCAAAAACAGTTATTATCAGGACACGGATTTTTCATTACGAAAAGCCAGAGGTTAACAGAAGATGGAAACGACAATTACGGACATTTTGAAAAGCAAAGTGGTTGAGATCATCATCGTCGCTCTCGTGCTTTACGCCGGTGTTTTTCTGATCAACCGCTTTGTCCAGGTGTTATTTAAACGCACAGATTTCTTAGAGGAACGGAAAGGGAAGACGATTGAGAGCCTCGTCCGGTCCATCACCCAGTATACGGCGACGATCGGTTTTATCTTTTACGTCATTTCTTTATTTGTTCATGATTTCGGCCGAATTTTAGCCGGGGCGGGCGTTGCCGGTATCGTCATCGGTTTCGGCGCCCAGTCGTTAATCAAGGACATTTTGGCCGGTATCTTTTTAATATATGAACGCCAGCTGCATAAAGGCGATTACGTGACGATTAACAATCTGTTCAACGGCACAGTGGAAGAAATCGGACTCCGTTCCCTCCAGATCCGTGAGTGGACCGGCAAGCTGCTTACCATATCTAACGGTGAGGTCAGACAGCTTCAAAACTATAACATTGATTATATGCGGATTACCGAGTCCGTCGTGATCAGTTACAAGGAAGATCCTGAACGGGTATATGCCATCTTAGAAAAAGCGTGTGACATGCTCAATGATGAGCTTCGCGATTCATTGAAACGGGATGAATTTCTCAATGCGACGGAACCGTTTCAAGTGCATGGAATTATGAGTCTGAACAAATTAACCAGAGGCATAGAATTTACCGTCAAAGGCATGGTTCAAGACACAGAATACTTCTCGGCGAGCCTTGCGGTGAGACGCGTTCTTGCCCGGGAGCTGTACAACAACAATGTGCAATTGCTTGAGGAAATGTATCACACACAAAAAAGCTGATTCCCGAACCGGAATCAGCTTTTTTTATTTATCTCGGCTGCGCTGTCGTTTGAAAACCGAATGTGACATGATCCTGCACCGGAATCCAAGCCCCGATTCCTTGCGAAGTCACATTTTTGACGACAAGTTTCCGCTTGCTGCCTTTCAGCACCAAATACACTTCACCGTATGTTACTTTTCCTTTTTCATTAACGGCCGGAGCGTAGGCGTGCAGGTAGCCGAGCCGCTGCGGAGAAATTTTGTAGGTTTGATCGCGTTTTGTGCCTGCGCCGATAACCGTTTCAAACGCGAGCGGCAGTTTTGTTTTCTTCATCGCTTTTTGCATCATCATGCTTTTTACGTCTTCTGCGTTCGGCACCTTCGCTGTGAGCCCGCCTTTGATTTTGTATTGCTGTTCTTGGGCGTATGAGATAACCGCGGTTTGCTGTCCGCCCCGGTTATCCGCTCTGTTTGTGTTGATTTTTTTATATTCCCAGTTGGCGACCGTTTCGTTCGATTGATAGCCGAGCGCCCATTTCCCGAGAAATATTGTCGCCCGGTATCCGATGGCAAGCGGTGAACCGGAAACCGAGGATTCATTCAGCATCTTTATCAGATGCGGATTTTCGATATTGATCTCTGATGTATCTAACAATTCCTTTGCCAGTTTGCTCGGCTGAAGCATCGGCTGGTCCTGTGAGGCATTCGGATACGTATTTTCCTTTGAAATGCTTACGACAGAGTTGGGAACTTTAAACGGTTTCTTTGCACCGGCAGATGGCGTTGCGAAAAAACTAAAGGATAACAGCAGAATCAGTGTGGCATGAAACAGCTTTCTCATCATATCACTCTTTCTATAGCATTTTCCTTTAGTCTTTTCCTCCGCAATCGTTGTTATCCGCATTTTTTACAGGTTAAAGCAGGAAAAAACCGATCGCCATGATGACATAAGCGGCAAGGAGCGTAGCCCCCTCAAACCAGTTCGAATCACCGTCATTTGAAATCATCGTCATCAAAAGGACGGATGATATCATCGCGACAAGCTCGGGCAATGTGAATACAAGCGGCATATTGACCGGAAAAAAGATGGAACAGATCACAAGAACCGGAGCCACAAACATGGCGATCTGCAAAGTCGAGCCTACCGCGATTTCAACGGCGACATCCATTTTGTCTTTGTACGCCATAATAATCGCCGACGCATGCTCTGCGGCATTTCCGACGATTGCGACGATAATCACTCCGATAAACAGCTCGCTCCAGCCGAACTGTTCAGCCACCGCATGAAACGTATGGACAAGGTTTTCAGATATGTAGGCGACGATAATGGTTGAAATAAATAAGACGGCTGTCGCTCTTTTCCCCGACCACTCAGGCTGCTCCTCTTCTTCCTTTGCCTCCGGCTGATTCGGCTGATAAACACCGCGGTGGGTGACGAGCTTGAAATAAAGAGCTGCCACGTACAAAAGGATCATGATGATGCTGATGCCGACACTCAAATCAAGCTTGTTTTTTTCCCCCATATCCATGGAAAACACTTCGGGAATGACAAAAGCTACGATAATGGCAAAAATCAGCAGGCCAGAATTATGACGGGCATCATGAATATTGAATTCCTGCCGCTTGTATTTCAAACCGCCGATAAAAAACGACAGTCCCGCGACGAGCAGAAGATTGCCGAGCACCGAACCGGTCAGTGAAGCAAGCACGATGCCCGTCAGCCCTTCTTTTAAGGCAAAAAGCGATATAATCAGCTCTACCGCATTGCCGAACGTGGCATTCAGCAGACCGCCGATCCGCGGTCCCGCGATAATGGCAAGAGATTCGGTCGCTCTCCCCATATAACTTGCAAGCGCAATAATCGTCAAGCAATAAATAATAAACAAAACCGCTGACGGCCAGTGCATCAGGCCGCCGATGACTGAAAGCGGCACTCCCGCCGCAGCCGTAAAGAAAAAAATCCGATTCATATCTGCCTGGCTCCTTTTTTCGAATGAGTCTTTTTATATCCTTCTCAAAAACTCCCTCAATTACACTTCCGCGGCAGCCCGAATTGGCATTTTCAGGTTGCCGGACGCGACAAATCCGTGTACGATCAAGAAAGAGACTGAAGAAGGAGAAATACGCGATGTCACGACTGTACTTCTTTATTTTGGTTCTGCTTGTTTCCATCTCCGGATTTTCCCAAGGCATGCTTCTGCCGGTGATCTCCGTCATTTTTGAAACGAACGGAGAATCCGCAGCCATAAACGGACTTCACGCAACCGGCCTTTATATCGGTGTGCTTCTGGCGTCGCCGTTTATGGAGGCCCCGCTGCGCAAGCTCGGATTCAAACCTCTGATGGTCATGGGCGGATTTCTTGTTATCATCAGCTTATTCAGTTTTATTTGGCTTCAATCCATATGGTTATGGTTTTTTCTGCGGCTGCTTATCGGAATCGGGGATCATATGCTGCATTTTTCAACCCAAACGTGGGTGACGTCAAAGTCAACGCCCCGAAACAGAGGAAGAAACATTTCGCTGTACGGACTGTCCTTCGGGCTTGGATTCGCTGTCGGCCCGTTCATGGTCCCTCTTGTGAAAACAAGTCCTTCCCTTCCGTTTATCGTATCCGGCTGTATCAGTCTTGCCGCCTGGCTGTTTGTGTTTGCCTTACGTAACGAGTACCCGGCGCAAGGTCCGGATGAAACATCCGGGGATAACAGCGCAAAACGGTTTTACCGCGCTCTTCTTTTCGGCTGGGTCGCTTTTCTCCCGGCTTTCGGGTACGGTTTTTTAGAAACGGCGCTGAACGGAAGCTTTCCCGTGTACGCCCTGCGTTTAGGCATATCCGTTGATGCCGTCGCGCTGATATTGCCCGCTTTTGCTATCGGAAGTATTGTATTCCAGTTCCCTCTCGGTTTATTAAGCGATCGATTCGGGAGAAAACGTGTCCTGCTCATCATCTTATTAACGGGTGCCCTTTGCTTTTTGACGGCCGGACTGTTTCCGTCACCTTCTGTCATCGGCTGCTGCTTTTTCACGGCGGGAATGGCGGTCGGCAGTATGTTTTCCCTCGGCATCAGCTATATGAGCGACCTGCTGCCGTCCCATCTGCTGCCGGCGGGCAATCTGCTCTGCGGCATTTCCTTCAGCCTCGGCAGCATGATCGGCCCGGTGGCGGGCGGCTGGTATATGCAGCGGTTTGAAAGCGCCAACTTGTTTTACTTTATTACGGTGATTCTGGTCTGTATTTGGCTTGCGCTCGTCTTCGGGAAAACAAAGCACAGTCCCGCATCCGAATCCCATTCTTTTCCGGCCTCATAAAAAAGCCGCCTGATCTGAGTCAGGCGGCTTCTTTCTAGTGGTATCCGTTCTGCCCGTTAGCGCTTCCGCTTGTTTTATTCTTCGGGCCGTTTTTTGAGTTTTGTTTATTATGGCTTCCGCCTTTTTTCGTATGCTTGGTCATAATCGATTCCCCTCCTTTTTCAGCTTGAACGTCATCCGTTCCTCTATAGCTTGCTCCCGCGGTACGGATTTTCATCAGGAAGCTTTTTACGTTTATGTAAAAGCGCGTTGATTTCTCCTCCTAAAATCAGCAGTGTTCCCGTAAGATAAAACCAGATCATAAGGACGATAATTCCCCCGATGCTCCCGTATGTGGCGCTGTAGTTGGCAAAGGTGCCGACGTAAAATGAGAACAGCATACTGACGATAATCCAGCCGGCTGCCGCGAATACGGCTCCCGGCAGCACAAAACGGAGGGAAAGCCTTTTATTCGGCGCGAAAATGTAAAGCGCGGTAAACACGATTAACAGGATAAGCGGACTGATACCCCAGCGGACAACCGACCACACCTGCAAAAACAGGCCGGAGGCGCCGATGAAATCTGCGGCCAGCATTCCGATTTCTCTGCCGAACACCGGCAGAAGCAATGCGATTAAAATCGTAACCACCATCGCGATGGTTAAAAAAATTGAGGTCAGGCGAATGATGATAAATGAGCGGTTTTCCTCGACTTCGTAGGCATGGTTAAATGCTCTGACAATCGCGTTCATACCATTCGAAGCCGACCAGATGACGGCGATAATCCCGAATGACAAAAGCCCGCCGCTGCGCTTGTTCAGCGTTTGCTCCGTAATGGATTTCACCATGGACATGGCGCTGTCGGGCGCGTATTGATCGACCGCCCCGAGCACGTCTTCTGCAGATATGGGAAGATAGGCGGTGAGCGTCAGCATGAAAATCATCAACGGAAACAATGACAGCAGGAAAAAATACGCCAGCTCCGCCGATTTACTTTGTCCTTCATGCAGAGAAAACCTTGCAAACAGCTCCTTTATAAAACTCATGACATCCCACCTCAATGATCGTTTTTCGAAAAATGCTCCTTCGTTTCTTTTAACAGGTCAATGACCTGCGGCGTCGTCTGCTTCAGCTTGGTGATCTGCCCGTTTAAAAAACCCAGATCTTCCGATACGGTATTGGCGAAGATTTTCACTTGATCCATTTTTGCGGAAGCCTGCTGCTTCAGGGCTTCAGGATGTTTCCGGTAAAATGCCGCACGCCGCCTGCACGCGTCCATGTTCCGGAAACATGCCTCTCTCGTCGGCTTATGTAATAAGGACAGTGCTCCTCCGGCGGCAGCGCCGATCAGAATCGCTTTTGCCATGATGCGTGTCTGCTTCATCGGTCAATCCCCCTTATAAATGATGGTCTTTCTTTATTGTCTCCAGCAAATGACGGCACCCGGATTCGACCAAAGCGTACACCTCGCTGAAATTCCCGGTATAATACGGATCGGGCACGTCCGCAAGGTCCGACTCCGGTACATAATCAAGCAGCCTTGCAATACGCGGCGCCGCTTTTTTATAACCTGCCATGCTGCGCAGATGTCCGATATTTTCTGCATCCATCGCAATGACGTAATCAAAATCGGTCAGGTCAGACTCACGCACCTGCCTCGCCGTGATGCCGCTTGCGCTGATCCCTTTCTTCTTCAGGATCTCCTTTGTCCCTTCATGCGGCGGATTTCCCGCATGCCAGGCGCCGATTCCCGCTGAATCAATGTTAATCTGCCCGTTCAGCCCGTTTTTCTTCACCATATCAGAAAATACCGCCTCTGCCATAGGCGACCGGCAAATATTTCCCAGACAGACAAACAGAACATGTATCATATCGATAACCTCCCTATTCTTTCCCCGCATTTTGAGGATCAAAAACCTTATCATCATCTTAGCAACTTTTCTGCGGCTGTGGAAATAAGCTTTTATTCTAAATGAATTCTGTTAGAATAAAGGGTACGAAAAAGGTCATGAAAGGATGCATGAATTTGCCGAGCCAACAAACAGAAACGTTAAACAAAATGATTGAAGACATTTCGCAAAAGCTCAACATGCTCAATGTCGGCGTCATCAGAGCGGAAGATTTCAGTGATGAAAAAATAGAAGATCTTACATACCTTCATCAAATGGTCATGAAAAAAGCATCATTCAGCCCGAGTGAAATGCAGGCCATTGCCGAGGAGCTCGCCTCTCTCAGAAAATAAACCCATGTCAGACCTGCCGAAAAACGGCAGGTCTTTTTTTGATTTAAAAAAGTAAAAAAAGTTCATCGGTTTGACACATATAAAAAGAAGGAGTATAGTAACTGTGAACTTGGTAGAACGATATACTAAATGAGCGGGCCGCTTATCTTTTTTTATTTAGTAGAACGATATACTCGTTGTGATCTCAGCGTTATTCAAGTTTGTTTTTCAACCGTTTTATCAAACAGTTTTCAAAGAAAGGCAGTGGTTCAATAAAGGGGAATGGTGCTGTTCTTTTATCAATTTAAAAAATAATTTAATTCTTTATTAACCGCATTAGGGGATGTCATCATGAAAAACATATACACCAAAATGGCAGCGGGTCTTTATATTAACTATTTCCTGCTGGGCATGATCAATATTATTATCGCATCCAATATGGAGGCATTATCAAAACAGCTTCATACATCCGCAGCCGGGGTCAGCTATTTGGTCTCCGCCATCGGAATCGGGAAGCTGATTTCGCTTCTGTTTGCCGGGAAGCTTTCGGATACATTCGGGAGACGGCCGTTTATCGTATCGGGCGCCTTTCTGTATCTGATTTTCCTAATCGGAATTCCGCTTTCGACAAACTATACAGCTGCGTTTATCTTCGCCATTTTCGCCGGGATCGCCAATTCCTTTTTGGATTCCGGGACATATCCGGCGCTTATTGAAGGATTTCCGAAAAACGCAAGCTCTGCAACCGTGTTAATCAAAGCGTTTGTATCCATCGGCGCGACGGTGCTTCCGTTTTTTATCGCGTTTATTGCGGACAGGCATTTGTTTTACGGCTGGACGTTTTTCGTACCGGGCATTATTTTCTTCCTGAACGGCTTTTTCCTGTTAAAAGTTCCGTTTCCGAATCATAAGCAAAAAGAAGACGGCGGCCGGACGGAAGCCTCTCCGTCTGATGACGCGTTCACATCACAGCCGTCGATATGGCGTGAAGGCCTTGCGATCATTCTGTTAGGCTTTTCATCTACGGCGCTGTTTATGCTCGTTCAAGTATGGCTTCCTAAGTTCGGGCAAACCGTTTTGGGCATGCCTGAGGTGCAGGCCGTCAAATTGTTGAGCTATTACAGCATCGGGGCGCTTGTATCCGTATTATTGCTGGCTGTGCTGTTAAACAGAGTGATTCAGCCGATTACGGTAATGGTGCTGTACCCTGTGATCGCGGCAATCGCGCTGCTTGCTCTGATTTTCATTCATCAGCCGGCCGTATCAGTCATCAGCTCCTTTGTCATCGGACTTTCAACTGCGGGCATTCTGCAATTGGCGATGACGGTTATGGCTGTTTTATTCCCTAAAAATAAAGGTACGATCACATCTTTTGTTAATATAGCATCAAGCTTATCTTTTATTGTCATTCCGCTTGTAACGGGAGCGATATCCAAAGCGGCCGGCCTGACGCCTGTTTTTCTGCTTGATATCGGAATTGCGGCCGTCAGCGCCCTTCTCGCATTGTTTATCGGAATCCGCTTTAAGCAAGTGATGAAAGCCTGACTATTTTTTAAGGGAGAGGATTTATCATGCAATCTATCACGATCAGAAACACGGTCATCGGCGAAGGGCTTCCGAAGATCATTGTGCCGCTGATGGCGGCCGGAGAGAAAGAACTGCTCGAAGAAACGGAAGCCGTCAACAGGCTTCGCCCGGATATCATTGAGTGGCGGGCGGATGTGTACGAGCATGTTGACAGCCTGGATGCCGTAAAAGGCATGCTTGAAAAGCTGCGGAAAGCCGCAGGCGCAACACCGCTGCTTTTCACATTCAGAACCCATAAAGAAGGCGGAAATAAAGTTATTGATGACCGCTTTTACATTGAATTGCTTAAAACCGCCATCGAAACAAAACATATTGACCTTGCAGACGTTGAGTTGTTTACGGGAGAAGCGGAAGTCAAATCAATTGTGAAAACCGCTGAAGATAACGGCGTATATGTCGTCATGTCCAATCATGATTTTCATCAGACACCGAAAAAAGAAGAAATCATTTCCCGGCTGCGGAACATGCAGGCGTACGGCGCGCACATTCCGAAAATCGCGGTGATGCCGCAAAGCACTGAAGATGTTTTCGTCTTATTGGATGCCACTCACACGATGAAAACACAATACGCAGACCGGCCGATCATCACGATGTCAATGGCGGGAACAGGCCTGATCAGCCGCCTGGCCGGCGAAGTCTTCGGCTCAGCGTGCACGTTCGGAGCGGGCAAAGAAGCATCGGCGCCCGGACAGATTCCCGTTGAAGAATTGCGCAGCGTACTCAGCATTTTAAATAAACATATGTAATCAGCGTTTTTCTGCCCTCAAAGCGGGATGAAAAACAAATGAATGGACTAACGGAGGAATACATCATGAAGAAAGATTTAGGACGGATTAACGGAAAAACTCAGCTTATCGGATTATTCGCGACACCGATCGGACACTCTTTATCTCCGGCGATGCACAACCTGGCGTTTAAAAAATTAGGATTGAACTACGCTTACCTCGCGTTTGAAGTCGGCAATGAACAGCTGGAAGATGTGGTAACGGGAATGCGCGCCTTAAACGTCAGAGGATTCAATGTCTCGATGCCGAACAAGATGAACATTCTCCCTTACCTCGATGAACTCGCGGATTCAGCGAAATTCACCGGCGCGGTGAATACAGTCGTTAATGAAAACGGCAGACTGATCGGACACTCGACTGACGGTATGGGATACGTCCGCAACTTAAAAGAACACGGCATCGATATCACAGGCAAAAAAATGACGCTGGTCGGTTCCGGCGGGGCCGCCACTCCGATAGCGATTCAATCCGCATTGGAAGGCCTCGGAGAAATCTCTATTTTCGCCCGCAATGACGCGTTTTTCGAAAAAGCGGAAGAAAACGTCCGCATCATCAATGAAGAAATGAAGGGATCTTCTTGCAAAGCGAAAGTCTTCCCGCTCGAAGATCAAGATGCGCTGCGTGCTGAAATCGCTTCAAGCGATATTTTCACAAACGGAACAGGTGTCGGCATGAAACCGCTTGAAGGCTTGAGCGTCATTGAAGATACATCCATGCTCCGTCCTGATTTGCTTGTGACAGACGTCGTTTACAACCCCGTTACGTCGAAATTGCTTGAACAAGCTCAAGCGGCCGGCTGCAGCACCATTAACGGCCTCGGCATGATGCTTTGGCAGGGCGCCATGGCGTTTGAATATTGGACAGGCCGTGAAATGCCGGTTCAGTATATTAAAGAGCAAATGTTTGAATAACCTATTGTAATAGAAGCGCCGAAGGACAATCCGTCTTCCGGCGCTTTGTCATTTTCTCCCCTCTCTCTTTCTTCTCATGCGCCAAAACGCTTATAATGGATGTAACGAATAAAAACCAAGTGAGGAATGCACGTATGAAACAGCAAAAAAAACGCCGGGTGACATTGCAGCAGGTCGCTGAGCATGCCGGCGTCTCAACATCCACCGCTTCATTAATCGTCCGCAACAATCCGCGAATTTCCGAAGCGACCCGTGAGAAAGTGCTGCAATCCATGCGGGAGCTGGGGTACGTATATGATCGGGTTGCCGCGAATTTACGATCACAGACGTCTACAACGGTAGGATTGATTATTACTGACATTTCCAATACGTTTTTCTCAGAGTTTCTGATCGGCGTTCAGAATACGCTTGAGGAAGTCGGATTAACGGTGCTGTTAGGCACGACATTTGATTCCGTCGCCAAGCAGGAACAGCTGATCTCGACCATGCTGGAACACAGGGTCGGCGGATTGATTTTGTGTCCGGTTTCAGGTACGGCTGAGGAAACCCTTTCCCGCCTTGAGCAGCTTGACATTCCGGTCGTGCTCGCCGTCAGGGAGATTGCCGATGCAGATTGTGATTTTGTCGGAGCCGATTATGAGGAAGGCACCTATAAGGCAGTGCGTCATTTCATTGAGAAAGGCCATCAGGAGATTGCTTTTCTGGGCGGCGTGAAGCACTCATCAACATGGACGAAGCGTATGAAAGGGTTTAAAAAAGCGCTCCGTGAAGCGGATCTGGAAGTGAAAAATGAATATGTCATTGACAGCGCGCCGACCCGCGAAGCAGGCTGCGAAGCCGTGACGGAGCTCCTCCGCCGGTCTGAGCGCCCGACCGCGATTTTCTGCTTCAGTGATTTGGTCGCGTTCGGCGTCATGCAAGGGATCAGAAAAGCCGGGCTCGTTCCGGGCGAAGATATTGACATTATCGGCTTTGATAACGTGCCGGAAGCTGAAATTTCTTATCCCCCCCTTACAACCGTTTCTTCCTTTCCGCGGCAGTCGGGAAAAGAAGCGGCTCAATTGCTGCATCATAAAATCACCAGTTCCCAGCACAAAAAACAACGCATTATTCTGGCGCCTGAGCTGGTCATCCGGGAATCTTCACAAAAAAAGCGGAACGCCTGATACGGCGCTCCGCTTTTATATTACGCAAGCAGTTTTAATGATTCGCGGTTAAATGCCGGAATGTCATCCGGTGTGCGGCTTGTGACCAGCTGGTTCTGGCAGACGACGACTTCTTCATCCACAACATTCGCGCCCGCGTTTTCCATGTCGATTCGGATTGAAGTAAACCCTGTCGCTTTGCGCCCGTCCAATGCTTTCGCGTTGATGAGAAGCTGAGGTCCGTGGCAGATGGCGAACACCGGTTTTTTATCATCCATGAACGCTTTGGCAAATTGGACGAAACGGTCATCCGCACGCAGCATGTCAGGAGAGAATCCGCCCGGGATCAGCAATGCGTCAAAGTCTTTCGGATTCACATCATCGATGGACGCGTCCACTTTCACTTCCGCTTCCCCTTGTTTGCCTTTGACTGTTTTTCCTTTTTCCTGTTCAATTACGGTTAATTCATGACCCGCATCTTTAAAAGCTTTCGCAGGTTCAGTATACTCGACATCCTCAAAATAATCCGTTAATACAACTGCAATTTTTTTACCCATAGTTACTACCTCCTGCTTGATGAAGTCTACATAAATCCATGTACCCCAGCCACACTAACATCAAACATAAGTAACGCGTTTGCCGCTCATCCGTTTTACATAGGTCATTATCCTCATTTTTCATCTTTTTACAAGAATCATCATGAAATCTATATGAACTTTCACAAAATATTCTTACAATGGTACTGCATGACAAAATTTGTTGAAAGGTGGAGAACAGGTGAGAATACAGAAAAGACGATGCAGCGTCAATATGACACTCCGTATTCTGCTGCCCCTAGTTATGATACTTAGTCTAATCCTCCCAACATCACCCATTAAAGCAGAAGAAAACAAATCCTCCAGTGTGAATCTCAGCATTTTAGCCACAACTGACGTTCACGCTAACATGATGGACTACGATTACTACAGCGACAAACCGACAACGGAATTCGGGCTGGCCAGAACGGCTCAGCTTATTGAGAAGCACAGGCGCGAAAATCCGAATACGCTGCTTGTCGATAACGGAGACCTGATTCAGGGGAATCCCCTCGGAGAATACGCCGTAAAATATGAGAAAAATGATATCATTTCAGGCGCAAAGACCCATCCGATCATTGAAGTGATGAACAGTCTGCATTATGACGCAGGAACACTCGGCAATCATGAATTTAATTACGGGCTTGAATTTCTGGACGGGACAATCAAAGGCGCTGATTATCCGATCGTTAACGCCAATGTGAAAACATTAAGCGGCGAAAACCGTTATACGCCTTATGTCATAAAAGACAAAACCGTCACGGATCAAAACGGCGGCAAGCATCAGATAAAAGTCGGCTACATCGGCTTTGTTCCTCCCCAAATTATGACGTGGGATAAGAAAAATCTCGAAGGCCGCGTTCAGGTCGAGGACATTGTGGAATCCGCAAAGAAAACCGTTCCGAAAATGAAAGCTGAAGGAGCCGATATCGTCATCGCACTCGCCCACAGCGGCATCGAAAAAAAAGCGCAGTCTTCCGGAGCGGAAAACGCCGTTTTTGACCTGGCAACGAAAGTCGGCGGAATTGACGCGATCGTATCCGGCCATCAGCACGGGCTTTTCCCTGATGCCGAATACAAAGGCGCTGATCAATTCGACGTCGATAAAGGCACGATTAACGGCATCCCCGTTGTTATGTCAAGCAGCTGGGGCAAATATGCGGGCGTCATCGACCTCCGGCTTGAAAAAACAGACAGCGCGTGGCATGTGGAAGATGCAAAAGGCAGCATCGAGCCGATTGCCGGCAATGTGACGTCGGAAAACGAAACCGTCGTCAATACCGTCAAAAAAGCGCACGAAGGCACTTTGAAATACATCAGAGAACCCGTCGGCCAGACAAAAGCCGATATCAACAGTTTCTTCGCCCAAGTCAAAGATGATCCGTCCATTCAAATCGTAACGGATGCGCAAAAATGGTACGCCGAAAATAAGATGAAGGATACGGAATACAAAGATCTGCCAATCCTCTCGGCGGGCGCTCCGTTTAAAGCCGGCGGGCGGAACGGCTCAAATTACTATACAAACATTTCCGCTGGCGACCTCGCCATCAAAAACATCGGCGATTTGTACCTGTATGACAACACGGTTCAGATCGTCAAGCTGAACGGAAGCGAAGTGAAAGACTGGCTCGAAATGTCCGCGGGGCAATTTAATCAGATCGATCAGGCAAAAGGCGGCAGCCAAGCGCTTTTAAATGACGCCTACCGCTCATACAATTTTGATGTCATTGACGGTGTCACCTATCAGGTCGATGTCACAAAACCGGCGAAATACAACGAAAACGGAACAGTCATTCATCCCGATGCAAGCCGGATCGTCAACCTTTCTTATCAAGGAAAGCCCGTCAGCGCCAAGCAGGAATTTCTGATCGTCACAAATAATTACCGCGCTTCAGGCGGCGGAGGATTCCCTCACTTAAGCAATGACAAAATCGTATACTCTTCTGCCGATGAGAACAGGCAGGTCTTAATGGATTACATCATCCAGCAGAAAACGATTAATCCGCAGGCTGATCATAACTGGTCCATTCTTCCGGTCAAAGGGACAAACCTGACATTTGAATCTTCCTTGGCCGCAAAGCCGTTTGCCGACCGCGCAGATGACGTCGCCTATATCGGTGAATCACAAAACGCGGGCTACGGACAGTACAAGCTCCAATTCAAAGATGATGGACCGGGCACAGATCCGCCGAAAGATGACGCATGGAAACTCACCGTTATGCATACAAATGACACGCACGCCCACCTTGATAACGCGGCGAGGCGGATGACGAAAATCAAAGAAATCAGAAGCGAAACCGACCGCAGTATTTTGCTGGATGCGGGAGACGTTTTCTCAGGCGATCTCTATTTCACAAAGTGGCAGGGGCTGGCTGATTTAAAATTGATGAACAGCATGGGCTACGACGCAATGACCTTCGGAAATCATGAGTTTGATAAAGGTCCGGGTGCTCTCGCCAGCTTCCTGAGCGGTAACGGGAGCGCGTCTGACCCATCCGGGAAATACAATTTTCAAGCGCCTGACTTTCCGCTCGTCAGCTCAAATGTCGATGTGTCCAAAGAGTCAAAACTCAGACCATTCATGAAAAAAGCAGACACATTTACGGCAGGGAAAAAGAAAAAAGCAGGCATCTATCCATATATTCTGCTTGATGTAAACGGAGAAAAAGTCGCCGTGTTCGGCTTGACGACAGAAGATACGTCCGTCACATCAAGCCCGGGAAAAAGCATTGTCTTTCATGATGCCTTCCAATCCGCACAAGATACAGTAAAAGAAATACAGAACAAGGAACATGTCAATAAAATTATCGCCCTGACCCATATCGGGCATCAGCGTGATCTCGATCTTGCCAAAAAGGTAAAAGGCATCGACTTAATCGTCGGCGGACATACGCATACGCTTGTAGATAAAATGGAAATTGTCAAAAACGAAGAGCCGACCATCGTCGCCCAAGCAAAAGAATACGGCGAATATTTAGGCCGTGTCGATGTCGCATTTGACAAAAACGGCGTCGTTCTGCCGGAACAATCCTCTCTTCAAGCGCTGCCGGTGAATGAGCAGACGAAAGAAGACCCGGATCTGAAAAAAGAGCTTGATCCGTTTAAAAAAGAGCTCGTCTCAGTTAAAAATGAAAAAGTCGGTTCAACGAAGGTCGCACTTGACGGCCGGCGCGAGCATGTCCGCTCCAAAGAAACCAATCTCGGAAACTTCATCGCGGACGGCATGCTGCAAAAAGCGAAGGAAGCGGCCGGCGCCCAAATCGCGATCACAAACGGGGGCGGCATCCGCGCGGGCATTGATAAAGGAGACATCACCCTCGGCGACGTGCTGAATGTGATGCCGTTCGGCAACACGCTTTACGTCGCGGATTTAACCGGAAAACAGATCAAACAAGCCCTGGAACAAGGGTTAAGCGGAATTGAAGCTCAAGGCGGCGCCTTCCCTCAAGTTGCCGGTTTAACATACACGTTTACACTGAATAAAAAGCCGGGACACCGCGTTCTTCAAGCTGCGGCCGTACAGGATGACGGCAGTGTAAAGCCGATTTCTGATAAGAAGACATACAGAGTCGCCACCAGTAACTTTGTCGGTGAAGGCGGAGACGGATATTCCGTCTTTAACGAAGCGTCCCATAAAGAAGACCTTGGCTTTGTCGACTATGAGGTCTTCGTTGAGCAGCTTGAAAAAGCGGGAAAAGCGGTGGAACCGAAAGTTGACGGCCGCGCGCAGGAAGTGTACCTGCCGACAAAACAAAAAAACGGTTCGTGGACGCTTGAAGATGACAGCGCATTTGCCGTCTATGCCAAAAACGCCAACACGCCGATCGTGTATTACGATAAAAATGACGGCGCCAAAAAGCCGATTGATCTCAGCGTGACCAAAAAACAAATCGGCCTGTTAAAGGACAGAACATCGGATTCTTCCCTTACGATCCTGCATGACAAGTTCAGCATGAAAATGCCGATGGCAAACGCTGCTTCAGCTGATACACGATTCGGTGTGACGCCGAAAGGAAAAGTTAGCGGGGCGCTTTCAAATGTATACGACTTTACAATGAAGCAGAAAAACAAAGACATCAAAACATTCAAAGCGCCGGTAAAGCTCACCCTGCGCATTGAGAATATGAAAAAGGCGAAACAGCCCGGCATTTATCATGTAGACCGGAAAAAGAACGTCTATACAAAAACAGACAACGGTTCGGTTTCACACGATCTCGTCACGGGCTATACAAATCATTTCAGTGAATACACCATATTAAACGCAAACACGAAGAGCGCGCCGCCGACAAGCGGAGATCACGGCTCCGGAAAGCAGCCAAGCGGACAAAAACCGTCATCCGGCCCTGCGCAGGACGGAGTATCGCCGGGCGGCCTGCTTCCTGATACGGCCACAACGATGTATTCCATCCTTCTTGCCGGGTTACTCATCAGCGCGCTCGGAACGGCACTGTATCTATATCAAAGAAGAAAAGCAAAAAAAGTGAACGAAGCATAAAAAGACCGCTTTTATCGGGCGGTTCATCCCAAAAGCTCTCCTGATCTGATATCAGGAGAGCTTTTTCTGCCGGTCCCCCTCTGAGTCGACAGCCGTACGGCCGAGTGATAAAATATGAACGTTATTCGCGAAAGACTGCATCCGCATCGTTCAACACTTCACGGCAGGGCCTCTCTTTCACACGGCGCCGCCTGTTTGGAGGACTTTTTTTGAAGATTACAGGAAACAAACGAAACCGCATGTCTTACAAGAAAAAGCTGTTTTACGTGATAACAGCGCTTTGTTTTATCAGCTCGCTCATTTTTGTCACTCACAACGCTTCTTTTTATGAGCGGCCGATTGCCAAAGTGACGAAAACAACATTGGAACACCAGTCTGACGTACAGGACATGCATAAAAACAAAGATAAGATTTTCACTCAGACGATCACAGCCAGACTTGAAAACGGAAGTCAGAAAGGACAGCTCATTCATTTGTCCAATCAGTATTCTTTATCCGGAGCGAATGATCAGAAATATTCGATTGGCGATGAAGTATTCGTTTCTATTGATAAAGGAAAACCATCAAAGAAAGATATATCGGGAAGCATTATAGATAAAAAACGGGATAAACAGCTTTTGCTGATCGCCTGGATTTTCATCTTCACCTTGCTTATCATCGGCAAAAAACAAGGCTTCTTTTCGATCGTCAGCCTGATGTTTAACGCCGTTTTACTGTCGTTTGCATTAGATTTGTACAGGAAGCATCCTAATATAGGGTTAATTTTCATCTGCGGTATCTGTATTCTCATCTTTACTGTCATCTCATTGCTGCTTGTCAGCGGTTTTCACGCGAAAACATACGCCGCCATAGCCGCGACGCTCGCAGGCACTTTCGTTTCCCTGCTGATTACGTATCTGGTGATGCTGGCAACCGGAGAGAAAGGTCTCAGATATGAGGAAATGCAGTATTTAACCCGCCCTTATCACACGGTGTTCATGGCCGGGGTATTTATCGGATCACTGGGAGCGGTCATGGATGTGGCCATTACCATGACGTCATCTGTCTTCGGATTATATGAAGAAAACAAGGGTATCTCATTACAAGCTCTCAGACGTTCCGGGATGGAGATCGGAAAAGACATCATGGGGGCGATGACCAACATTCTGTTTTTTGCTTATATAAGCGGCTCTATTCCGATGATGCTTTTGTATTTGAAAAATGATTCCCCGATAGGATTCACTCTTTCTATGAACATTTCCTTGGAAATAGCCAGAGCATTGGCCGGAGGGATCGGAATTGTATTAACCATCCCCGCCAGTCTGTATGCTTCTGTCTTTTTTATTAAACGAAAGAAGGCAAGCTCATGAATGTCATCGTAATTCTCGCGGCGATTTTATTTCTATTAATGGTCATCATCGGCGGAAAAAAAGGAGCGAGGTCTTTTATTGCGTTATTCTTAAATTTCGGTGTTCTCTTTCTCACCATTATTTTCATGACAGACCCGCATATCAATCCGATTGTTTTAACATTGCTCTCTTCCTCCGTGATTTGCAGCATTACTCTTTTTTATATTAATGGAGGAAACGTCAAAACCGTAACCGCCTTTATTTCTGCAATGCTGACCATTGCATTGCTGCTGTTTTTTATTATGTCCGTAACAAAACATACTTCGATTCAGGGATTCGGTGAAGAAGAATTGGGGGATATCGGCATATTCACACTGTTTGTCGGGGTGGATTTTGTGAAGGTTACCGCAGCTATGATCATCATGGGCACGATTGGGGCGATTACTGATGTCGCGATTTCCATTACTTCACCCATGCGGGAAATTTACAGTCATAATCCGTCCATGAGCAGAAAAGAACTGTACACATTCGGATTAAGCATCGGGAGAGATATTTTAGGAACGAATACGAATACGTTATTCTTTGCTTTTTTCGGCAGCTATTTGGCTTTAATTATCTGGTTTAAAGACTTATCATACTCAGCTGAAAAAATAGTGAACTCAAAAGTATTCAGTGCGGAAGCCGTCACCATTCTTTGCGCCGGAATCGGGATCGGCATCATCATTCCCGTTACGTCCTGGATCACCGCCTGTTTTTTAGCAAAACCAAATAAACATTAAAAGCTGCCGGGACACGCCCGGCAGCTTTTTTTATCTTATACCCACTTTACAACGTCTTTTGAGGCAGATCTTGTTTTCGGGCGCGGTTCTCTGACACGGTAGCCGAATGCGGCCATGACAGAGATGTCGAAACTTCCGTTTTCCAGAAGCCCTTCTTCTTCAAGAATCCGGTGGATCTCTTTGTAGTTGAAGCCTTCAACAGGGCAGGAATCGATGCCGATCTGCGCAGCGGCTGTCATCATATTGCCGAGGGCGATGTAAGTCTGTTTGGATGCCCAGTCAAACAGCGCGCGATCTGATTCAAGCAGATAGAAATCATTTTTCTGGAAGTCTTCCGTTTTGCTGATATAGCCTTCATACATATCTTCCGGCATTTTTTTGACATCCCGCAAGTGGTTTTTGACATAGTCGGCGTCAAAACGGATATCCTTTGCCGTCCGTGCAAGCAGAAGTACGAAATGGCTTGCGGTCGGCAGCTGCTTTTGCGCCCCCCATGTGAACTCGCGGAGTTTTTCACGAAGCTCCGGATTTTGAACGACGACAAATTTCCAAGGCTCCAAACCGAGTGAGCTTGGGGATAATCTTCCCGTTTCTAAAATGAATTCAAAATCGCTTTCTGAAATTTTTTTCTCAGGATCAAATTCCTTTGTGGCGTGTCTGAATTGATACGCTTCGATGATCTGCTGTTTTTTATCTGACATTCATGATCTCTCCTTTTCATCTCGTTATGTACTATTGTAGCCATTATTTTTGAAAGTACCAGTACGCACATTTTTGTTGGATAGTATTCATTTTGATACTGACAAAAAAACGGGCTGCCGCGGCAGTCCGTTTTTATTTTTCTCTTCTCGCAAAGTCGACGAAACGGAATTTATCGAGCCTGTGCCGGCTTTCCGTATATTGGAAGAGTCTGGTATCCTCCAAAAAGACGCGGTTTTTCACGACCGCCATATGGCTGAACCCGCCGAGATCTAAATACTTCCGGTCTTCCTCCCCCGCCGGCTCCACGACAATTTCCTTTTGCGCGTAGCTGATGGACAGGCCGAGCTCTCCTTCGAGATACTCATAGATCGAATCTTCGCAAATCGCCTTCGTCAATTGAGGCACATGTTTTTTCACAAAATAATCCTTGTCCAAAATAATATGTTCTCCGTCAATCCGTCTTGATCTGACGACTTCCCACACCTTTTCATCCGCTTCTGTACCAAGCTCTTTTGCGGCTTCTGAGGGAGGCAGGATCAGCCCGAGACGGTGAACCTCCGTTCTCGTCTCTTTTCCGAGCGTTTCCGAAAGCTCTTTGAAGCTGATCAGGCCTGAGACGGGAAAGCGCATTTTTTCTCTGTCTAATATGACGGAGCCTTTGCCTTTGATTTTCTGGATGTAGCCGTTTTGCGCCAGCATATTGAGCGCTTTACGGACGGTTTCTCGTGATGTGCCGTATTGATCGCACAAATCATTTTCAGACGGAAGAACGTCTTCAGCCTTCCGCTGGCCGCTTTCAATCTGCCGCACCATATCTTTATAGATTGTGATATATTTATTCACTTTCATTTGACCACCCAGATTAGTGTATCACGCTTTTGTCAGATGATAAACGATCGATTCATACGGACGGAGCGTCAATCGTTCCGGCCGCCCTTCCCTCGGTTCATCATTCGTCAGCAGCACCGTAAACCGCCAGCCGTCCGTGTCTTTAAGCGGAACCGTAAAGTCCGCTTCTTTCCCGTAGAAGTTGTTGATGCACAGCAGTTTTTCATCCTTGCCGTGTCTGACGTACGCTAGAACCGCCGGATCGTCTTCAGCAAGCAGCTCAAACGTTCCTTCAGTCACGATGTCATATTCCTTTCTGAGCTTGATGAGCTTCTGATAATGATAGAAAATTGAATCCGGGTCCCGCAAAGCCGCTTCCGCGTTAACGTCCCGATAATCATCCGCCGCCGGAATCCAAGGCGTTCCTGTCGTGAAACCGCCGTGCGGCCTGCTGTTCCACTGAATGGGGGTTCTTGCATTGTCTCTTGATTTCTCTTTTAAAATGGCGATAATGTCTTTTTCGGGCACACCTTCTTCCTTCATCTTTTTGTAAATATTCAATGATTCGACATCGCGGTATGAGCCGATGTCATCGAATTTCGGATTGCCCATGCCGATCTCTTCACCTTGATAAATGTAAGGCGTGCCCTGCATCATATGAATGGCCGCCGCCAGCATTTTGGCTGATTTCGTCCGGTATACGCCGTCGTCTCCGTATCTGGATACGGCCCGCGGCTGGTCATGGTTGCACCAGAATAATGCGTTCCAGCCTCCGCCTTTTTGCATCTCCGTCTGCCAAAACGCTAAAATCCGTTTCAGCTTCAGAAAATCAAACGGAGCGAGCGCCCATTTTTCACCATTCGGATAATCCACTTTTAAATGGTGAAAGTTAAAAGTCATATCGAGTTCTTTATTCTCAGGGTTTGTGTACCGGATGCAGTGGTCAGCCGTTGTCGAGGACATTTCCCCGACCGTCATGCTGTCATATTTCGAAAACACTTCCCGGTTCATCTCATGGAGAAATTCGTGCACGCGCGGCCCGTCCGTATAATAAGGGCGCCCGTCACGCCCATCCTCGGCATCAGGAAACGATTGGTCTTTAGAAATGAGGTTGATCACATCCAGCCGGAAGCCGTCGATCCCTTTCCGGAACCAAAAATGCATCATGTCGTAAACCTGTTTTCTCATCTCTTCATTTTCCCAGTTCAAATCGGCCTGCGACACATCAAATAAATGCAGATAGTGCTGGCCTGACGCCGGGTCGAGCTCCCAAGCGGAACCGCCGAATTTTGATTCCCAGTTGTTCGGCGCCCGTCCGTCTTCCTTTCCGTCTTTCCAAATGTAAAAATCCCGATACGGACTGTCGGGTGACGAGACCGCTTCTTTGAACCACCGATGCTCGACTGATGTATGGTTTACGACAAGATCCATGACGACCTTGATTCCTCTTTTGTGCGCTTCATCGAGAAGGCGTTCAAAATCCTTCATCGTTCCGTATTCTTCATAAACGGTGCAGTAATCGCGAATGTCATAACCGTTGTCATTCTGCGGCGAATCGTAAATCGGCGTAAGCCAAATGACATCAATCAAAAGCTTCTGCAAATAATCAAGCTTCTCGATAATACCGTTCAGATCACCGATCCCGTTTCCCGTCGTATCTTTAAAGCTCTTCGGATAAATTTGATATACCGCTGCCTTTTTCCACCATGGTGTGCTGTCTGTTTTCATTTTTCTTCACCGCCTGTAATGTTTTGAATTGAAAGGGAAAAGGGACAGCCTGATAGAAGGCGCCCCGCAGGTTTATTATTTTTGCCGTTTCAGCCGCGCATACCCGTATGTTCCCGCAAACGGGAGAATCAGCACGATCAGCATTCCGATCGCAAACGGACCCCAGTACCGGCTCATAATGGAGAAGATCCCCGGCACGCCGCCGACTCCGACCGAGCTTGCGAGAACGCCTTTGACGGAGATGAACATCCCCGCGATTCCCGAACTGATCATGGCGATCACAAACGGAAATTTGTAACGCAGATTCACGCCGAAAATCGCCGGCTCGGTAATGCCCAAATATGCGGAAATGCCGGCCGTCAGTGAAAGCCCCCGCTGTTTTTTATCTTTTGTGATCAGCATCATGGCCAAAGCCGCCGATCCTTGAGCGATATTTGACAATGCGAGCATCGGCCATAAAAATGTGCCGCCGAGCTTTGATCCGATTAATTGAAGATCGACCGCCAGAAACGTATGATGCATCCCCGTGATCACAAGCGCCGAATACAGCCCTCCGTACAGCAGGCCTCCGATGGCGGAGAATTGGCCGAAAACGGCAATCAATCCCGCCGTCAGCGCGTTACCGATCGCAAAGGTAATCGGACCGATGATGACAAAGGATAGAAAACCGATGACCAAAAGCGTCACCGGCGCGACGACTAACAGCTGAATGCCCTCCGGCGTCCGTTTCGTCAAAAAGAGCTCAAGCCTGGCAAGTAAATAAGACGCCAGCAGAATCGGAAGCACCTGACCTTGATACCCGACTTTCTGCACCTCAAGGCCGAACAGGTTCCACACCGGAATATCGCCGCTCTGCTCGGCAGCCCCGTAGCCCCATGCGTTTAACAGATCAGGATGCACCAGCATCAGCCCGAGCACGATGCCCAAAAGCGGGCTTCCTCCGAACCGCTTCACTGCCGACCAGCCGATTAAAGCCGGCAGAAAAGCGAAAGCCGTCCCCGCGATCAGATTAATCATATTGGCGAGATCCGCCCATTGCGGATATACTTGGACAATCGATTTGGCGCTGTAGAAAATGCCTTCCGCCGTTAAAATGTTGTTCAGACCCATTAACAGCCCGGCCGTGACGATCGCCGGCAAGATCGGAATAAAGATGTCCGCAAGCGTTTTCACAGCACGCTGTAAAGGATTCATTTTTTGCGCTGCCGCCTTCTTCACGTCATCCTTGGACGCTTCACCCATCCCCGTTTCCTTCACTAATTCCGCATATACTTTGTTGACCGTCCCCTGCCCGATCACGACTTGAAACTGCCCGTTTACTGCAAAAGATCCTTTGACAATGTCTATTGCATCAAGCATTTTTTGGTTTACTTTGGTTTCATCTATTAACGCAAACCGCAAACGCGTCACACAATGAGTCGCCGCCTCAATATTTTCGATTCCGCCGACAGCTTCAGCGATCTGCCGCGCAGCCCGGTTAAACTCACCCATGCCAACCCCTCCGTAACCGTTTTCATTTCGTCTTGCAAACTTGTATATACATGTTTATGACTCTATTGTAATGATGTATATACATGTCGTCAATCTATTTTTATAGCGCTTTCATCACAAATATACTGCGAAAGACCCTGAAACAAAAAAAGCCCCGCCGGAACCGGGCCTTGACTTCTTGTTTTATCGGGAACATGTCCGGGCGGAATTCACAACAGGAGCACAAAAAGCATACAGTACTGTACAACTAAGTTAAAGAGGTGTGAAGAGATGCCATCCACTGTTATCAACCTGTACTATTTGAAGATTAACAGTATTTCTGGCAACGGATCTATTACGATTGGGGAAGCGGCATACAACAGTCCCACCACAAATAACAAATCACAAGGACTGAACTCTTCATTCGGCGATACGTCACCTATAGAATCGATGATGGAGAACTTGTTAAATGATCCTGATGTCAACGACCAGACAGCCATCGGAACCGCAGATACCGCAAATATTACGCCGGTGCCGCCCATTATAGATTAAAGGGGTTTTTATGAATGCCTTACCAAATTAACGTCGTCAATATAAAAGTAAACGGAGCAACGCAAAACGGAAACGTCGATATCGGTCAGACCGTACAAAACAGCCACACCGCCAACAGCAAATTTGTCGGCGCGAACTTTTCTTTAGGGGATTTTTCGCCGGCCGCCGGATGTTTGAATTCGGGCCATCTTGACCCTGACGTGAGCGACCAAGATCAGATCGCCAACCCGTCAATGCCGATCGCAAATCAAATATAGGGAGGTTCTGCCGAAGTGGATATCGAAAAAATGAGAAAGTGGCTTGAGATTACGAACGAGCACAAGCCCAGCGACTTTTGGACCAATGTCCTGAAACGGAAATCTCCCGAAGATTTTTTCTCCTTACAAAAAAACACCCTGACTTATGATATTTATCAGGATGAACAGCACACATTTGTCATTGTGGAAATGCCCGGCGTTTACGAAGAAGAATTGACATTGAGGCTGCTGTCAAGAACACGGCTGCATATAAGAGGAAACATCACACCCCTTTTTCCAAAGAACATGGGCGTCTGCCAAAACCGGTATTACGGGGAAATCGATGAGACGATTGAGCTTCCTGAACCGGCTGAGCCCCGCCTGTTACAGGCGCAGTGCGTAAACGGCCTGCTCCACATTTCCTACCCGCGCCTTATGGAGCACATTCCTTTTCAGAAAAAAATCTAAAGAGCCGGCTTACGGGCGGCCCAGCCGTCTGTACACTTTCTCCTTATAATGAGAAGATGCGGGTTTTGAGAACATGGCTTTCTCCTCGGTCAGTTTGTCGAGTCTGACTTGTTTTTCCGTCCGTTTGTTCCGCAGGTGATCCCGCTCCTGTTCATTGCGGCACTTGGCGATCAAATAATCGAGCGTCATCAGCTCTTTCTTCAGCGCGCCCTCATCCTCGGCGATCCCGGCGTTTTTTAATATGCGGTAACCCATTCTGAGCGACTCCGGAAGATGTGCGGCATCGTCTTTCGGCAGGGGCTTTCCCATTCCATTGATGCCGGCGAACTCTCCATCCTTAATGGCGCGCTTGATTTTATCTTCAGCCACGATATGGGCAATATCCATCACTGTTCACCTCTTTTTTCAATAGAACCGGGTGTGATCATACGGAAATTCACATCCCAGTTTGTGCCATTTGTGTTTTTTAAAGCTGTCATTCAACAGATGAACCGCCGTTGCGACAGCGTTTTTCGCCCTTTTTCCGATGAGCCTTTTCCACCTTTTCTATTTGCTGGTTTCATGGTATATTGATTACGTTCGTTTTTTCTATCGTTCCGTTTAAACCGTGATCGGAAAAAAGGAGTGTAACAATGAAAACATTTATAAAAGAAAGAGGACTTGCCTTCTTCTTGATAGCGGTCGTGTTATTGTGGGTGAAAACATATGTCGCTTATATTTTAAACTTTAACCTCGGCATAGACAACACGATCCAGAAAATATTGCTTTTTGTGAATCCGCTGAGCTCCAGCTTGTTCTTTCTTGGATTTGGGCTTCTTTTCAAGAAAAAATTACAGCAGACAGCCATTATTGT
The DNA here is from genome assembly GCF_042296235.1 of Bacillus sp. A1. Taxonomy (NCBI): domain Bacteria; kingdom Bacillati; phylum Bacillota; class Bacilli; order Caryophanales; family Bacillaceae; genus Bacillus; species Bacillus sp. A1. The sequence continues at coordinate 792,341 of NZ_CP141181.1, read as the reverse complement.
GATTCATTTTTTATTGTCTTTTTTGCTTTTTGCAAACATCGTCTATTATAGATTCTTTAATGATTTCATTACCATCCCGGTCATGATGCAGGCAAAGACAAACGGCGGCCAGCTCGGAGACAGCGCGTTCTCGTTAATGAGATGGACAGACGCCTTCTACTTCCTGGATACCGTCATTTTGATTATTTTGGCCCTTAAGATGAAAAAACCGGCTGAAAAACCGGCGAAGAAATCATTCAGAATCGTTTTGGCTTCCGCCGTGCTTGTGTTCCTGATCAACCTCGCCGTCGCGGAATCAGACCGTCCTGAGCTTTTGACACGCTCATTTGACCGAAACTATCTGGTGAAATACCTGGGCACGTACAACTTTACGATTTACGATGCCGTGCAGAATGTGAAATCAAACAGCCAGCGCGCGCTTGCCGATTCAAGCGATGTAACGGATGTGGAAAACTATATGAAGGCCAACTATGACGTGCCGAACAACGTCTACTTCGGAAAAGCCGAAGGAAAAAACGTCATCTACGTCTCATTAGAGTCTCTGCAATCCTTTATCATTGACTATAAAATTAACGGCAAGGAAGTGACGCCGTTTTTAAACAAACTGGCGCACGATAATCAAACATTCTACTTTGATAACTTTTTCCACCAAACGGGACAAGGTAAAACATCTGATGCGGAATTTATGATGGAGAACTCTCTGTACCCGCTTTCGCAAGGTTCGGTTTTCGTCAATAAAGCGCAAAACACGCTGCAGTCCGTTCCTGCGATCCTAAAAGGCAAAAAGTACACGTCTGCCGCTTTCCACGGAAATACGCAGACTTTCTGGAACCGTAACGAAATGTACAAAGCGGAAGGCATCGATAAGTTTTTCGATTCCGCTTATTATGACATGAGCGAAGAAAACACGAAAAACTACGGCATGAAAGACAAACCGTATTTCAAAGAATCCATGCCGCTCTTAAAGAGCCTGCCGCAGCCGTTCTATACGAAGTTCATTACGCTGTCCAACCACTTCCCGTTCGGAATGGATAAAGAAGACACGGACTTCCCGGCGGGAGACTTTGGCGATTCAGTCGTCAATAATTACTTCCAGTCCGCGAACTATCTGGATGAATCAATCGAACAGTTCTTTAATGACTTGAAAAAAGACGGCCTGTACGATAAGTCGATTATCGTGATGTACGGAGACCACTACGGCATCTCCGAAAACCATAATAAAGCGATGGCGAAAGTGCTCGGCAAAGATGAGATCACTGAATACGACAATGCCCAGCTTCAGCGGGTGCCGCTCTTTATCCACGCTCCCGGCGTGAAAGGCGGCCGCAATCATAAATTTGCCGGTGAAGTCGATGTTGCGCCGACCGTTCTTCACCTGCTCGGCGTCGATACGAAAGATTATCTCATGTCAGGTTCAGATATCTTATCGAAAGAGCACAGAGAAGTCATTCCGTTCCGTAACGGAGACTTCATCTCACCGAACTATACGAAAGTGTCCGGCAAGTATTACGATACGAAAACCGGAAGACTTTTAGATGATTCAGAAGTCGACAAAAAAGAAGACTCTCTCGTCAAGACTGAGCTTGAAATGTCTGATAAGATCATCAACGGCGATCTGCTTCGTTTCTATCAGCCGAAAGGCTTTAAGAAAGTGGACCCTTCACAATTCGATTATACGAAGCGTGAAGATTCCTCAGCAGATGATCAAAAAGAATAAACAAAAGCCAGATCATATGGGACTGACCCCTGTTTTTGAGACAGGGATCAAAACACCTTCATACAGCCAATTGCCGATATTGTATCGGCGATTGGCTGTTTAGTTTCGTTTGAATACGAATATTGTTATAATAATGAATGTATTCTATGGCAGTGCGTTCTACGATGGTCGTCGTAGTTCGATCAATGCTGTTAAGATAGAACGTTTCAGACTTTAGTGAGGAATGAAACGATTCGATGGAGGCATTATCAGCGGGCGTCCCTTTGCGGGACATGCTCATGGTAATGCCTTTTGTTTTAACAGCTTTCTGATACTCATAAGATGTATAAACAGAACCTTGGTCACTATGTAACACGCAGTTCTCTGGCAGTGCGGGCAGCTGATCAAGTGTGTGTAAGACAAAGTCTGTGTCCTGTCTATCGCCAATTGTAAAAGCAATCACTTCTCCATTGTATAAATCCAATATACTGGAAAGATACAATTGTTTCTGCCCATAAGGCAAATATGTGATATCCGTTACTAGCTTTTCCAGAGGGCGTTCAGACTGAAAGTTTCGATCCAATATATTCTCGGCCACGGCATATGGCTGCCCATCTTTCTTGCGCTTTTTCACCTTAACCCGGCATTGCCACTGATTCTTCTGCATAATGCGCTGAACCGTTTTATGATTCACACGCATTCCCTTTTTTAATATGGCTGTGATTTTCCGATAGCCATATCGAAACTTGTGTTCTCGGCACAACGTGCCGATTTGTTTTTCTAAATGGTATTTAGGGTTATCTTTCATCAGATTCTTCTTCCAACGATAATAAGATGCTCGTGAGATACCTAAATGAATACAGATATCCTGTATGGTCATTGTGCCGCGCAATGCTTCTACAAGCTCGACTGGCGTTTCGCTATCAGCTTCCTTTCCAATTCGTTGCACTTTTTTAAAACTTCATTCTGTTGTCTCAGATAACGATTTTCTGCCTGCAGTTTCTCTAATTCGGAAGAATACTCCGGGCCTTTTCCGTAAGTGTATTGCTTTCCGACAGGCTGTTCGAATCGATGTGTATCCCCAGTCTTATGCCATCTAACCCATGTCTGAACCTGTGTCTTATTCTTAATATTCAATTCCTGCATGATCTCTTTCATAGGCACGCCTGCCAATCTCATTTCTACAGCCTTCTGTTTCACTTCAACCGGATAACTCACTCTTGTCCCCATAGAAAAAACACCTCCAAGTCTAATTTCGGCTAACAATCATCCGTTTTCAAACTTGAAGGTGTTTTTTGTTTGTCTCATCTTATGGGGTCAGTCCCATATCAATGATCTGGCTTTTTTATGTTCAGCTCCCGGCAGCGGCCATAGAGCGCTTTTGCAGGCTGTCGGAAAGAACTGAATAAGCGACGACTTTCTTTTTCTGCTGTTTGACGACATCTACATGATCTTCGTAGCTGTATACAAACACCGTCACATCTTTTTTTCCTTTTCTCGTCTTAATGACAAGCGGATCGGCTCCGTTTTGCGGATGAAGATAACGCTCTTCATCCCCTGGGTATATATAATGCCGTTCGATAAACACGGCATCGTTAAAATCATCAATCACCCGGCGTTTGTCTTCGCCTTCCAGACGTTTTCCGCCGAGGGAAACGGCAGCGGACGCGTCACTGAGCTTTGAATGGGTTTCAAACTTGCGGAGAATCCATTCCACCGCTCCGGTAGGAAGGCATGTCAGCAAAATCTTAATCAGGCTTATGACAACAATTGAAACAACTGCAATCCATGTCACCTTACATCATCTCCATACTTGTTCTACATGAATCTTAACATAGAAGAAAACATTGTTTTTTGTACATTATGTGAAACTTGATATATGTTCAAAAAAATCCGGATCACATAGGTGATCCGGATTTTTCAAGTCTGCTTCTGGTCGTCACGGCTGACGGCTTCTCTCAGCTCTTCCGCGACAAATTCGACGTTCGGCCCGATAATGACCTGCGCCGTTTTATTCCCCGTTTTGATAACCCCTTTTGCTCCCGCTTTTTTAAGCGCCGCCTCATTAATGAGAGACGTATCCTGCACGGTCAGCCTGAGGCGGGTCGCACAGTGATCAATCGTTTCGAGGTTTTGCCTGCCGCCGAGCCCCTTGAGCATGGCATGTTCTTCGACGGAACCGGCCGTATCTTCACTAAGCACTTCTTCCTCTTCCTCATCATCTTCCCGTCCCGGCGTTTTCAAGTTTAACGTTTTGATGAGCATATAGAATACGACAAAATAGATCACCGCATAACAAAGCCCGACAACGAGCAGCAAAAGCGGTTTTTCGGCAATGCCGTAGCTGAGGAGATAATCGATCGCCCCCGCCGAGAATGAAAAACCTGACCTGATTCCGAGAACATTCACGATAAATAAAGAGAACCCGGTTAATATAGCATGAACCCCGTACAAAAGCGGTGATAAAAACATAAATGCAAATTCAATCGGCTCTGTAATTCCGGTAATAAATGCCGTCAGCGCGAGACCGATCATCATTCCGGCCGTCGCTTTGCGCTTACTTGGCTTAGCCGCGGCAATCATTGCCAGACATGCAGCCGGAAGCCCGAACATCATAATCGGGAAGAATCCCGTCATATAAGTTCCCGCCGTCGGATCCTTCGCAAAGAAGCGGGCCAGATCTCCCGTTTTTCCGTGAAAATCGCCAAACTGGAACCAAAAAATATTATTCAGCACATGATGAAGACCGAATGGAATCAGAAGCCGGTTAAAAATCCCGTAAATCCCGGCGCCGATCCCGCCAAGCCCGATCATCCATTCCCCGAAGGACGTAATCACCGACTGAATCGGCGGCCACACAAATCCGAAGATCCCCGCCAAAATAATGGTAATCAGCGCCGTTACAATCGGAACGAGCCTGCGCCCGCTGAAAAACCCGAGATATTCGGGCAGCTTCGTATCCTTAAAGCGATTATACGTGTATCCCGCAATTAACCCCGCGATAATCCCTCCGAAAACGGCCATATTATTTGTCGAATTGATTGATTTTACAGCCGCGTCCAGCATGATATAAGAAATGGCTCCCGACAGAGCGGCGGCCCCGTTGCTGTCTTTGGAAATCCCGATCGCGATTCCGATCGCGAAAATCAGCGGCAGATGATCAAATACCGCGGTCCCCGCCGCGTAAATGAACGGAATATTTAATAAGTCCTCTCTGCCGATGGCCAAAATAATACCAACGGCGGGCAGAACGGCAATCGGAAGCATAAATGATTTTCCGAGTTTTTGCAAAAATTGAAGCATTTTACCCATCCCCCTTCTTTTTTCTTAAATATACCACATAAGTTATCTAGTGATCTATACCAATTTTCCTTCATTTATTCACATAAGGCTTGTTGGTTTTCTATTTATAAACCAGTTGTGGTAAGCTTGAATCAGATGATTAAAAATAGAAAGCGGGAATGACAATGATTGTAACGAACGATCAAGAATTAGAAGGCCTTAAAAAAATCGGCAGAATCGTCGCGCTGGCGCGTGAAGAAATGAAGAAAAAAGCCGAGCCCGGCATGAGCACGAAAGATCTTGACCTGATCGGAAAGGCTGTGCTTGACGAGCACGGAGCCGCTTCCGCTCCGGAGAAGGAATACGATTTCCCGGGCGTGACATGCATCAGCGTAAATGACGAAGTCGCTCACGGCATTCCGAGCGCCTCTAAAATCTTAAAAGCCGGAGATCTTGTAAATATCGATATTTCGGCGGAGTTCGGCGGTTTTTATTCCGATACGGGCATTTCATTTGTGCTCGGAGAAGGCGATGAACGTCTGCAAAAGCTTTGTAACTGCGCAGCATCCGCATTTCAGAAAGGATTGGATCAGGCAAAAGCCGGCAAACGCCAAAATCAGATCGGCAGAGCCGTCTACCATGAAGCCCGCTCCAACGGATTTACCGTCATTAAAACGCTGACGGGCCACGGAATCGGCAGAAACCTCCATGAAGCGCCGAACCACATCATGAATTACTACGATCCGTTTGATAACGCGCTGTTTAAAAACGGAACCGTGATCGCGCTTGAGCCGTTTATTTCCACGAAAGCGGAAACGATTGTTGAAACGGGAGACGGCTGGACGTATAAAACGCCGGATAAAAGCCTTGTCGCCCAAGTGGAACACACCATCGTGATCACAAAAGACAAACCGATTATTTTAACTGCATTGTAATGTTTCATCTCCCTCCCAAACAGGTATACAACAACTAACCCGAAGGAGGGAGACGCATGAAAAAAGATAAAGAAAAAATCAAAATCGAAAACGAAATACACGCCATGCACGGCGTAACGAAACAGCAGATTTTAGAGGATTTCGAGGAATTTAAGGCGTACCTTCATCAGAAAATTTCCGCCGGAAAAAAACTGGGTCTGGATGACAGCAAAATCATTAAAAGCGCCGCCATCCTCGGGGACTATCTCGCCAAACACGAGGAGCCCCGCAATGCGGAAGAAAAACTCTTACAAGAACTGTGGGACATTGCGGATGACAATGAAAAACAGCATTTGGCCCAGCTTCTCGTCAAACTTGCCGGACACTGATACAGTGCCCGGCTTTTTTATGCTCCGTTATAAGAGTTGTGCTACACTGGACATATGTCTGTGAAAGGAGCCATTTTTCAACATGTGGTTTATTATCTTCGGGTTTATTTTCTTTATTGAAAGCATCATTCTCACCGTTTACGGAGTGAAGAAAAAGAAGGGGATGCTGATTTATTTCGGCGTCGTTTTCGGAATCATGACACTCGGAACGGTGCTGTTAAAATTAACCGGCCATTAAGCATGAAAAGACCGCCCTTTACATATATATGTAAGAAAGCTTTACATCTCTGAATCGAAAGGCTCAGTTTTTGCGTTATCCCTTTTCAGCGTCTTTTTATAGATGTTACAATGCCAAAAGTTTGGCAAAAACTGAAGAAACTCTCCCCAGGGGAGAAAGGAGTTTTCTGACATGCATTATGGCAGTAAAGGCTGGTATGTAGAAGAGTTAAAGAAAAAAGGAATTACCCACTATGAAGGAAGAAAGCTTCAAAGCTTCAAAAAGTACTTCCTTGCCAATCTGCTGGAAACAAAGAAACAAGCATAACGTAAATCAGCCGTGCTGTCAGTGCAGCACGGCTTTTTTTCTATACATTAGTGAGCCTGTCCCTATTTTTAAGGAAGGACTCCCTCCAGCTTTCTGACAGCGCTTCTTCCCGCAGTATTTCTTCAATCGCTGACAGATTGCCTGAATCACGGTATTTCACTTCGTTCGCATACCAGACGGAAATGCTTTCTTTGCCTCTCGACAGACGCTTGAGGACGGGACGCGGATCGACATATCCTTCTTCAAGCACCCTGAAATAAAAGCCGGTAAATCCCGTCTGCTGTACACGGAGCACCATATCTTTGATGCCATATTTGAGCGCGAGTTTGACGCAGGGCTGGCGCGGCTGGCTTACTTGAACGACGGCTTCCCCCAGCTGAAAGACGTCGCCGATCCACACGTCTTGTTCGGCCAGTCCTTTGACCGTTACATTCTCTCCGAACGCGGCGGCGGGAAGTTTTCTCGCGAGCGTTGTTTCCCAATATGAATAATGCTCGGCGGGATACACGCACACCGCTTTATCGGGACCTCCGTGATGCTTCAGATCAGCCTGCCCGTCCCCGTCAAAATGGGTTTTATACAGCATGACGGGAGAATCTGCGGGCCGCTTGATGATGCCGGAATTGATTTGTCTGCCGGCAAATTCATGAATCGCGGGCTTTCCGAGATTGATAGATAAGACAGAATAGTCTTGCGTCACCTCGTTCACATCCTTTGCGAAATATCCTATCTTTCCTTTATCATAGTAAGAAAAAGGTGGTTTTTCCATGCTTCAGTATCATATGATTGCAGACGGCCGGGTTCAGGGCGTAGGTTTTCGCTACTTCGTCCAGATGGAAGCCGACAGACATAAGATAGCCGGCTGGGTAAAAAACCGTGATGACGGCCGGGTGGAAATCCTTGCCGAAGGCCCTGAAGAGTCGTTAAAACAATTTGCCGAAGCGGTCAGAAAAGGCAGCCCCTTCTCAAATGTCACAAACGTAACCATCGAAGAATCACACCGTCTGAAAGGGTACCGCACCTTTTCCATCAGTTACTGATAAGGCTTGTCCTGATAAAAATAATTCGGCTTCACAATCGTATCGTCATATGATTTATGGAAAATGTGGGTGGAAGCCGGCGAGATCGGCGGAATCAGCCAGGTCCAGTCGCCCGTCAGCTTTCTGCCCGCGTCTTGTTCCTGTTCTTCAAAGCGCTTAAATTGATTCGCCGCCGTATGGTGATCGACAATGCTGACACCGTGTTTTTTGTATGAATAGAGCACTGCCTTATTCAGTTCCACCAGCACCTGATCTTTCCACAGGTCGGTATTCAGGCTGGCGGAAATCCCCATGACCGAAGCGGCTTTTTTGAGCATATCATACCGCTTTTCGTCAGCAAGATTCCTTGCGCCGATTTCGGTTCCCATATACCATCCGTTAAAAGGCGCCGCGTTGTACGACAGTCCGCCGATTTCAAGCCTCATATCGGCGATAATCGGAACCCCGTACCATCTGAGATTTAAATCGGCAAACTCTTCAATATCCGGATGGGTGATCGGCACTTCTTTCACGAGCGTCTGAGGCAGGTCATACCAGACCGGCTGCCCGTCCCCTTTCATCCGGAAAAGCAGCGGCAGAATATCAAAATCGGTCCGCTTTCCGCGCCAGCCGAGTTTTTCGCAGACAGCCGTCAGCTCATATGATGCCGGATCACCGACTCTTCCTTTTTCAGTCTCATATCCCGCATAGCGGATGAGCTGGTGATTCCAGATTTCCACTTGTTTCTCCCCGTTCTTCTCAGGAGGGAAAATCGTAATCGTCGGTTTAATTTTTCCGCCGTTCGTGGCGATTTCAATATGTTCAAATAATGCGTCACGCACCTCTTCTTTCGTGTTCACATTGCGCCGGTCAATGACGTTCAGCGATTGCCAGAACAGACGCCCGATACAGCGGTTGCTGTTGCGCCACGCCATTTTCGCCCCGTGTTCAAGCTCTTCCGCCGTATGGACGTAACTTCCCGTCCGCTCTATCTCATCTTTTATCGCGTGCAGTCGCGCGTTGATTTGCGATTCCATTCCGAGTTCCCGATAGCAGACATCAATAAAATCCTTCGCCTCATCCCAAAGTATTTCCGTATGTTTCAAAAAACTCTCTCCTTCAATTTACATCTGTTTCCCATTGTATCGTTTTTAGGTGTGAACACAATGGTTTTTTTGTATCATACTGGAAACTGCAAAGAAAAAACACCTGTGATTTTCGCAGGTGTTTCACAAAACGGAATGCAGTTTTTCAGCCAGTGTAAGCAAATCCTCACGGTAGTTTTTTCCCGTCATCGGAATTCCGTGACCCGTCAAAAGCGCTTCCGGCTCCAGTTCCGCCAGTTTCTGAACGGATGCGGCCGCCGTCTGCGTATCCGCTGTAAAATAGGCGGGCGGCCCGTGAAGCTCTTGCTTTTGAATGACAACGTCCGCAAGCGATTCCTGTTCAACAGTGATCACGGCATCACCGGCAAGCAGCACGCGGTCTTTATCCCGGAATAATGAAATATGGCCGGGTGTGTGGCCGGGCGTATGCACCCATCTCCATTCCTCAAGAAACGGAACGGTACCGTCTGAAGGCAGTGCCTGAACGGACGGAATGCGGATCGTATGGCGCGGAAACAGCGGTGACAGCTTTGCGACAAGCCCTTTTTTCGCATCGGGCCTGGCAGGCGGATAATCCGCTTTCCCCGTGACGTACGGGAGCTCCTTTTCATGAATGTAAACCGGCACATCCCAAAGCTCAAGCAGTTCTTCAATCGCACCGACATGATCAAAATGACCGTGTGTCAAAATGACCGCCTTCAGCTCATACCCCTCTTTGAATCGGCGTTTCATTTCTTCTGTTATCATCTCCGCCGATTGAGGCATTCCCGCGTCAACCAGAATGATTTCCCGCGGAGCTGAGGGATTTTCGATAAAGTAAACATTCGCAATCTGCACGGTCAGTCCGTAAACGCCGTCCGCCGCTTTAAAACCGGCACCGCTTCTCACTGAAAAAAGCGGCATAAACGGATCACTCATCATGGCACCTCCTCTGATGCCTTTAGTGTGCGACGAACCGGGTGTTTTATGTTAAAAAATCGTGATTGCGCCGATGATGAGCGCAAAGGCCGTCATGACGATAACGGCAAGAACCGCCCATTTCATCGCAAATTTCTGGTGTTCATCAATGGTGACCCCGGCAAGCCCGACTAATAAATGCGTCGACGGCACGAGCGGGCTTAACATATGAATCGGCTGGCCGATAATCGAAGCGCGGGCGATTTCCACCTTATCTACACCGTACGCCACGGCGGTCTCGGATAAAATGGGCAGCACGCCGTAAAAATAGGCGTCATTAGGCATCAGAAACGTAAAGATACCGCTCGTTAAGGCAACAATCGCCGGAATAAATCCCCCCATCTGTTCCGGAATAAGCGATACGAGGGAAATGGCCATCTCATCGACCATCTTCGTCCCCGTTAAAATTCCGGTAAACACGCCTGCGGCAAAAATCATCGAACCGATCGCAAGCACATTGCTCGAATGGGCTGAAATACGCTCCCTTTGATCGTTAAGCTTCGGATAGTTGACAATCAGCGCGATACAAAACGCAATGATGAACAGCACGGTTAAATTCACTTTTCCTGACACTAAAAATCCCACTAAAGAAAGCGTTAACATTAAATTGAACCACCACAGTTTCGGCCGCTTCCATTCATCTTCCGCAGCCGCAGCCGTTTCATTTGTATGGGACGGCTGCTTTAATTCGATCACCCCGAGCCGTTTCCTTTCCATCCTTCCGAGTACATAAGCGACCACAATCATACACACCATTCCGCTCGCAATGACAGGCAGCATCGGCCCCGTCAGCTCTGCCGGGTCAACGCCGAGCGCACTCGCCGCACGCGGCGTCGCGCCGCCCCATGGTATCGTGTTCATGATACCCATGCCGACACCGGCGATTCCCGCTAAAATAATCGGACGGATTCCGAGCATGATATACAAAGGCAGCATTGCGCTTGTCGTAATCATATACGTCGTCGAGCCGTCTCCGTCCAGTGCGACAAGCATGGTCAAAACGGCTGTTCCGACTACAATTTTGAGCGGGTCGCCTTTAACCAGCTTTAAAATACGCGACACCATCGGATCAAATAAACCGGTATCAATCATAATGCCGAAATAAAGAATCGCAAACATAATCATCACTGCGATAGGCGCCACCTGTTCAATACCGGAGATCATCATCTCGCCGACCCGGTTAAAAGAAAACCCGGCAATCAGCGCAAACACGATCGGCGTTAATACGAGCGCCGTTAACACTGAAAGCCGTTTTGTCATAATCAGCACCATAAAAACAAGCATCATAAGAAAGCCTAAGATTGCTAACACAGTATGTCCCCCTTATTATGAATACGCTTACATTTTAAAGGCCCGATCCCCTTTATCCGCCTTTTTGCTATCTTATGAGAATTGGATATTGAAGTAAATATTTTGGATTTTAAAGATTTTTAATTTTTTATAACCTTTTCGTTCATTTTGTTCATTTATAAATCAAAAGCCTTCCGCAAATATGCGGAAGGCTTATTTTTCGCTGCTCATCATCTCTTTATAGAACTCGGTCTGCTCTTCTAAAAAGCGTTTTGCGCCGCTGCTGTTTTTATAAAAGCTCTCCCAATCCCGTTTTTTCAACATTTGCTTCCACTCCGCGGATGAAGTAATCTGTTTCAAAGCCTGATCCCAATAGGCGATCTCGCCTTCGGTCATGTCTTTCGGCCCCATGATGCCTCTCCAGTGCGCAAAGACAAACGGCACCCCCTGCTCTTTCCATGTCGGCACATCGCTGAAGCCGGAGAGCCTTTTGTCAGACGTAACGGCCGCCAATGTGATTTTCCCTTTCCGATAGGCGTCTCTCGCTTCTGAAATGGTCATTGAGGCGGCGTCTATCTCGTGACTGATAAGAGCTTCAATGACTTCATTGCTGCTTCCGTATTGAAAAAAGCGGATATCAAACGGAGAAATTCCGGCCATTTCCGCCGCTCTCGCAAAGGAGAGCTGGTCATCATTTCCGAGGCCGGGCGCAAATCCGATTTTTATGCCGCCCGGATTTGCTTTAATATCGCCGAGCAGCCGCTTTCCGCTTTTTATCTTTGAATCCTTCGGAAGAGCGACGGTCTGCCACTCTTTTGCGATAATGGCCAAAGGCGTAAAATCAGCTGCCTTCAGCCGGCTTTGTCCCAAAATTTCATTGCTTAACAGCAGGCTTGAATTCATACTGATGACATCCGTTTTTCGTTCGTTTACATATTTCCAGCCGCTGTCTCCGCCTCCGCCGGGTTTATAGATGATCTTTACGGGCCGGCCTAATATTTGCTTCCGCTCTATTACCGATTGCAAAGCTTTTGCCGTTACGTCCCAGCCCCCTTGAGGCGCTGCCGGGACGACAATTTCAACCGGCCCTTCAGCTGAGCGGAAGCCCTCCATCTGCCGTCCGTCAAAAGAAACCAGCGCCGCCAGCATGACAAGAAGCACTCCCAACCGCTTCATTTCTCCCATCCCTTATTCATGTGCTAAATAATATTTCCGTTCCGGCCTGCCGATAATGCCGTACTCTAATTCAGCGAGCGCTTCTTCCCGAGAAACGAGAAACTCGGCGTAGCGCCGCGCCGTTGTTCTGGAGGCGCCCATTTTTTCTCCCAGTTCTTCAGCCGTCATCCCTTTTTGGGCCGTTCTGAGCGCGTTTTTGATTTTTTGAAGCGTAATCGAATTAATGCCTGTCGGCAGATCATTGTGCTGTTTTTGTTCTTTCTGACCGCTTCCGAAAAACATGTCGATCACGGACTGGCTGAGCTCCGGCTGTGAGTGCAGCCATTCTCTTTTTTCACGGTACTGCAAAAGCACTTCTGTAAATTTATGTGCGGACACCGGTTTTATGACATAGTGGGAAACGCCTGATCTGAGCGCTTCCTGCAGCAGCCTTGTTTCGGCAGAAGCCGTAATAATGATGATATCAACGGAAGGAAAACGGCCGCGGATAAGCGGGAGCAGATCTGTCCCCAGCTCATCCGGCATATAAATATCCAAAAGCAGCAGATCAGGCTGCCGTTTCTCAAGCAGCGATATAGTGTCTTTGGCATTGATTGCTTTGCCGATGACATTGAATCCATCAAGATGTTCGATAAATTTTTCATGGATTTGCGCTATTCGAAAGTCGTCCTCTGCAATCGCGATGTTAATCACACCGATTCCCCCTTTGGCCTTTCTTTCGGTATAAACACCGTAAATACGGCACCGCCGCTCTTTTGCTGCGAAATCTCAATCGCTCCCTGCAATTCACTGACGGCTTCTTTCAGATTGGCTAAGCCGTATCCTCTCCTTGTCCCCTTTGAAGAGTAGCCCTTCTCAAATATGGTTTCTGTTTTTTCCTGAGGCACGCCGTCTCCTGAATCCGCCACTTCGATGACGATATCTCTGCCGATATCGGTCATAAAAAAGGCGACCTCTTTTTTCTCTTTTTCGGCGACAGCTTCGAAAGCGTTATCAATAAGATTTCCGATGATCGTAATGAGCTGGGATGAGCCCACATGCTCCGGCAGCGATTCTAAAAAGCTGTTTTCATCTATTGAAAGCTTCACTTTCTTCTCAGACGCCTTTCCCATTTTTCCTAATAGTATGGCCTGAACCCGCTGTGAATGAATGTTTTGAAAGAGGATTTCATGCTGTTCATTCTGGATGGCGTACTCTTCTTTTATCAGTTCAATGGCTTCATTATATTCTCCCAGCTCTAACAGACCGAGTATCGCGTAAAGCTTATTCGAGAATTCATGCGTTTGCGCCCGGAGATCCTCAGAGTATTTTTTCATTTCAGTCAGCTTGTTGATCAGTTTCTTGAGCTCCGTTTTTTCGCGGAAGCTGATCACCGCTCCGTATACTTGTCCGGTCTGCTTCATTTCTTTCACATTTAAGATAAATACTTTATCTCCGGCACGCACCTCCACGTTCGGCGGTATTTCTCCCCCTGCCAACACCGGCATGAGCTTTGCGCCCGGCATGATTTCTTTTATATGCCTTCCGATCATCGGTTCCGGAAGATTCAGCATATCAGCCGCAGATAAATTCATCATGGTTACCGCGCCTTCTTTGTTTACGGCGATAATCCCTTCTTTCATCGCAAGGAGCATCGCATTGCGTTCCCTGTACAGCGCTGCAATTTCATGCGGTTCAAGGCCGAGTGTATCTTTACGGATGCTTTTTGCGAGCGCCGCCGCTCCCCCGATGCCGATAAGAAACACCAAACATGCAAAATAGCCTAAATGCCGCAGATGCGCTTTCATATCTTTTTCTATCTCATCTTGTAGAAACTCGACTGTCACCGTTCCGACGACTTCGTTATGATTTTTTTCCTCCAAAATAACCGGGGCGCTTCCCCGGACGGCCTTCATTCCGTCGGAAACCGGAGACCCGCCGAACATGACGGTTTTGTTTTGCAGATTTTGATTTTCTTTCGGAATACTGCTTCGGGCCGAATGAAATGCAACATGCCCTTTTTGATCAGTGATGTAGACGGCGTGCGCGCCTGCCTGTTCTTTCATTTGTTCAATGACGTCTAACTTTGTAAAAGCCTCTTGATCCGCAAGCCGGAACGCCTCTTTTACGGGAGGCATATATGAAATGGTTTTTGCCGTTTGCACCGCCAGCTGTTCAGCCTGCTTCTGCCCTTCCTTTAATTGCTGAAAGGCAAATATAACCGTGAGCGTTCCGATGACAAGTATTAATAAAGCCGTAATTAATCCGGCGATTTTCATTTGCAGAGAGACATAAAACCGCTTCGCTTCCAACACAGCACCAGCCGTCCTTTCCTCCTAAAATCATACCATTTTTTAAATCTTTATTTCTCATTTTTGAGAATTTTCGTGATCTTTTTCTCTTGCGGCTTACCAAAAAGGTGATGATAGGTATATATTTACTTTTACACAATTGATATAACACATAAAAAAGACTGACCGAAGTCAGTCTGCAATCTATCAGGAAATTGTAACTCCCGCGCTTGCATATCCCGCCACTGTATTAATAAGCGAAAGGCCTGTCGCAGTGGCGGAGAATACCATTAACAGCCGGGTTTGAGGAGTTACCGCAATGTTCAGCCCTGTCGTGATTCCGTTGCTGATGCTGCCGATTGACAATACGCCGGTGAGGGGAGGAGCTAAAGTGACGGATGCTCCGGGGATCGGCGTGAACGTATTGTTCGGCACAGTAGAACTGTATAGTTGTGCGGTTATCGTAACAGTCGAGCCGACAAGCGACAGTGCTGCGGTTGTACTGAAATAGGCGGCAATTGATGTAATGGTTCCGCTTCTCGGAGCAGAAAAAGCAAAGTTCAGCAGAGTTCCTCCAGCCCCGGTAAGATCAATTACGCCTCCCCCTCCGACATTGACGCCCGTCACAGAATTGCCGAACCCGACAAGGCTCACCGTTCCGATTAATCCGCCGGCAATGGTCGTCACGGCAGTGGGAAGACCTGAAGCATAAGGAATGATCGCGCCTGCTCCGGTGATTCCAGTGGCTCCGGTGATCCCAGTTGCGCCTGTTACTCCGGTGGCGCCTGTTACTCCGGTTACTCCGGTTACTCCAGTTGCTCCCGTTACTCCGGTGGCTCCCGTTATCCCAGTATCCCCGGTTACTCCGGTAGCCCCTGTTACTCCGGTGGCGCCTGTTACTCCGGTTACTCCAGTTGCTCCCGTTACTCCGGTTACTCCCGTTACTCCGGTGGCTCCCGTTATTCCTGTCGCTCCTGTTACTCCGGTTACTCCAGTTGCTCCCGTTACTCCGGTTACTCCCGTTACTCCGGTTACTCCCGTTACTCCGGTGGCGCCTGTTACTCCGGTGGCGCCTGTTACTCCGGTTACTCCAGTTGCTCCCGTTACTCCGGTAGCCCCTGTTACTCCGGTGGCGCCTGTTACTCCGGTTACTCCAGTTGCTCCCGTTACTCCGGTGATCCCGGTTACTCCGGTGGCTCCCGTTATCCCAGTATCCCCGGTTACTCCGGTAGCACCTGTTACTCCGGTGGCGCCTGTTATTCCGGTTGCTCCAGTAGCACCTGTTACTCCGGTGGCGCCTGTTATTCCGGTTGCTCCAGTATCCCCGGTTGCTCCTGTTACTCCCGTTACCCCGGTTACTCCAGTTGATCCCGTTACTCCTGTGACTCCGGTGATCCCGGTGGCGCCTGTTTCTCCGGTTGCTCCCGTTATTCCTGTCGCTCCGGTTACTCCCGTTACCCCGGTGGCGCCTGTTACTCCAGTAGCTCCGGTGATCCCGGTTGCTCCCGTTACTCCGGTAGCACCTGTTACCCCGGTTGCTCCCGTTAATCCTGTAGCTCCTGTAGCTCCTGTTACTCCCGTTATCCCGGTTGCTCCGGTCAAGCCCGTTACTCCAGTAGCTCCGGTGATCCCAGTGGCTCCCGTTATCCCGGTGGCGCCTGTTACTCCGGTAGCACCTGTTACTCCGGTGGCGCCTGTTGCTCCGGTTACTCCCGTTACCCCGGTTGCTCCTGTTACTCCGGTGGCGCCTGTTACTCCGGTGGCGCCTGTTACTCCTGTTACTCCCGTTACCCCGGTTACTCCAGTGACTCCGGTGATCCCGGTTGCTCCGGTCAAGCCCGTTACTCCAGTAACTCCGGTTACCCCGGTTGCTCCTGTTACTCCCGTTACCCCGGTTACTCCAGTTGATCCCGTTACTCCTGTTACTCCGGTGGCGCCTGTTACTCCGGTGGCTCCCGTTACTCCAATCGCTCCGGTTACCCCAGTTACTCCGGTTACCCCAGTTACTCCGGTAGCTCCGGTGATCCCAGTTGCTCCAGTTATCCCAGTTGCTCCAGTAGCCCCGGTGGCTCCTGTTACTCCGGTAGCGCCTGTTACTCCGGTTACTCCAGTTGATCCCGTTACTCCAGTGACTCCGGTGATCCCGGTAGCGCCAGTATCCCCGGTTGCGCCTGTTACTCCGGTAGCTCCGGTGATCCCAGTGGCTCCAGTTATCCCAGTGACTCCAGTATCCCCGGTGGCTCCTGTTACTCCGGTCACTCCGGTCACTCCGGTTACCCCAGTCACTCCGGTAGCTCCGGTGATCCCAGTGGCTCCAGTTATCCCAGTGGCTCCAGTCAGCCCTGTTGCTCCGGTAGCGCCTGTTACTCCGGTTACTCCAGTTGATCCCGTTACTCCAGTGACTCCGGTGATCCCGGTAGCGCCTGTTACTCCGGTAGCGCCTGTTACCCCGGTGGCTCCCGTTACTCCCGTGGCGCCAGGATCTCCAGTGACTCCGGTGGCTCCCGTGGCACCGGTTACCCCAGTCGCGCCGGTATTCCCGGTCGAGCCCGTTGCTCCGGTAAGCCCCGTTGCTCCGGTAAACCCCGTTGCTCCGGTCAGCCCTGTTGCTCCAGTGAACCCCGTTGCTCCAGTGAACCCCGTTGCTCCGGTCAGCCCCGTTGCTCCGGTGCACCCCGTTGCTCCGGTGAATCCTCTTACATGAAAATGATTTGGATGACAGCATGGACACCATCTTTCATGACAGCAAGAGGTTTTGCAACAGAATTCTTCACAGCAATGGGCCCGTTTTTGATAACTGCGCCTTTGATTTCTTCTTTTATGTTGAAAATGACAGCAACAATCATTGCAATTCCGGCAGTCGTAATCCCAAGAGTCGTATCTGTTATACCAAGTATCTCCTTTTCTCATTACACCACCTCTATTTGCATAATATTTCCACGAAGAAAAAAGGTGTGGCAAAACCCCTTCTATTGGGCAAATTTTCAAATGGTCTTTAAGGCTGCATCATGCACAGCTTTTTTCACAGAAAAAAAGACCTAACTGTGCATAAGTCAGGTCTTTCATCTTTAAAATATCAGTCTGCTGTTATCATTAGGTTGTCGGGAAACTTATGCTGTTAAAATCGATATTGAGAGCAGTTGCTGCCGTTAAATTATTAGCAGTTGTTAAAATAATCCTTAGCTGGTACGTGTTTGTTCCTGCGGTCGGCGCAGTATCCACTGTTGTGTCCGCAATCGAAAAACTTTCCGTAGCTGCGGTAGTATTAGTTCGCGACAGAGTTCTTGTATGAATTTGTACTGTTCCCCTATATAATCTCACCTCAAAAACAAAGTTTGAATTGGCTGCAGATGTTTTCGCGACACTGAGGGCATAATCAAGCTTTACATTCTGCAAAGCATTAACTGGGATTGCCAGCGTAGCAACGGGAACTTCTGTATTTAACGGCGGGTAAACAGTAAGCGGCCCGTTGGTTCTTGTGAAGAGCAAGGCCGGTGTACTGCCTGTGGCGCCGGTTGCACCAGTCGGGCCGGTTACTCCGGTTGCACCGGTTACACCAGTCGGGCCGGTTATGCCTGTCAAGCCGGTTGTGCCGGTTGCTCCTGTTGCTCCTGTTGGACCCGTTAGGCCTGTTGTACCTGTCGCTCCTGTTACTCCAGTTGAGCCGGTTGCACCTGTTACTCCGGTTACTCCGGTTGCTCCGGTTGCACCTGTTGCTCCTGTTATTCCGGTTGAGCCTGTTGATCCGGTTGATCCTGTTGGGCCGGTTGAGCCTGTCGATCCCGTTGCTCCGGTTATTCCTGTTGACCCTGTTACACCGGTTGCGCCGGTTTCTCCCGTTGCACCAGTTTCTCCTGTTGGGCCAGTAACCCCTGTTGGTCCAGTCACACCGGTTGGGCCCGTCGCGCCTGTTATTCCAGTTAGCCCGGTTGCACCTGTTGCTCCTGTTATCCCCGTTGCTCCAGTCACTCCAGTTGCTCCGGTTATTCCTGTTGACCCAGTTACACCGGTTGCGCCGGTTTCTCCCGTTGCCCCAGTTTCTCCTGTTGGACCCATGATTCCGGTTGGACCCGTTTCTCCCGTTGAACCTGTTACTCCAGTTGGGCCGGTTGCTCCGGTCGAACCTGTTACACCTGTTGGGCCAGTTGAACCCGTTATGCCAGTCGATCCTGTTGCTCCTGTTACTCCGGTTGGACCGGTCTCTCCCGTTGCTCCTGTTACTCCGGTTGGACCCGTGATTCCGGTTGGGCCGGTTTCTCCTGTCGCTCCAGTTACTCCCGTTGCTCCAGTCACACCCGTTGGACCGGTTGGGCCTGTTACTCCCGTTGGGCCGGTTGCTCCGGTCGAACCTGTTACACCTGTTGGGCCTGTTACACCGGTCAAGCCGATTGCTCCGGTTGGACCCGTTTCTCCCGTTGAACCTGTTACACCTGTTGGGCCTGTTACACCGGTCAAGCCGATTGCTCCGGTTGGACCCGTTTCTCCCGTTGAACCTGTTACTCCAGTTGGGCCGGTTGCTCCAGTTATTCCCGTTGCGCCGGTCGCCCCGGATGCACCCGTCGCTCCGGTTGCTCCGGTTATACCCGTTACCCCAGTCGCTCCGGTTGCTCCGGTTGAGCCAGTTTCTCCAGTTGCACCGGTTGAGCCAGTTGGGCCTGTCGATCCCGTTGGACCGGTCTCTCCCGTTGGGCCGGTTTCTCCAGTCATTCCGGTTGAACCCGTGGTTCCGGTTGCTCCAGTAGCTCCGGTATCCCCGGTCGAGCCAGTTTCTCCGGTTGACCCAGTAACTCCAGTTGGACCGGTTGCTCCTGTCGGTCCTGTTGCACCCGTTTCTCCCGTTGAACCTGTTACTCCAGTTGGGCCGGTTGCTCCGGTCGAACCTGTTACACCAGTTGGGCCGGTTGAACCCGTTATGCCAGTCGATCCTGTTACTCCGGTTGGACCGGTCTCTCCCGTTGGGCCGATTTCTCCAGTTACCCCCGTTGCCCCTGATGGGCCGGTTTCTCCAGTTACACCGGTTGCGCCGGTTTCTCCCGTTGCCCCAGTTTCTCCTGTTGGACCCATGATTCCGGTTGGACCCGTTTCTCCCGTTGAACCTGTTACTCCGGTTGAGCCCGTGGTTCCAGTTTCTCCTGTTGGCCCTGTTGCGCCGGTTGGGCCCGTTACTCCGGTTGAGCCAGTCGCGCCGGTTATCCCAGTTGGACCAGTTTCTCCGGTTGCCCCAGTTTCTCCTGTTGGGCCTGTTACACCAGTCGAGCCGGTTGTTCCTGTTACTCCAGTCATTCCGGTTGCTCCTGTTGAGCCAGTCTCTCCAGTTTCTCCGGTTGAACCCGTTGCTCCGATTGGACCGGTCTCTCCAGTTACCCCCGTTGCCCCTGTTGGGCCGGTTACTCCAGTAGCTCCGGTTGCCCCGGTCGAGCCTGTTTCTCCGGTTGCTCCAGTTACTCCCGTTGCACCAGTTTCTCCCGTTACACCTGTTACTCCGGTTGAACCCGTTGCTCCGGTTGGGCCTGTTGCTCCTGTTGATCCGGTTACTCCCGTCGCCCCGGTTGGTCCCGTTTCTCCTGCTGGGCCGGTTACTCCAGTAGCTCCGGTTGCCCCGGTCGAGCCAGTTTCTCCGGTTGGTCCTGTCGGTCCTGTTGCTCCTGTTATCCCCGTTGCTCCAGTCTCCCCAGTTGCCCCGGTTGCTCCTGTCGCGCCTGTTACCCCCGTTGCACCGGTTGAGCCTGTTACTCCTGTTGATCCGGTTACTCCCGTCGCCCCGGTTGTTCCGGTTGAGCCAGTTGGGCCTGTTGAGCCAGTTACACCTGTTGCTCCTGTCGATCCGGTTATCCCCGTTGCCCCAGTCACTCCTGTTGAACCGGTTGAACCAGTTGGTCCTGTCGATCCGGTTATCCCCGTCGCCCCGGTTGCTCCTGTTACACCCGTTGGACCTGTTGAGCCGGTTGCTCCTGTCGCGCCAGTCGCTCCAGTTGCTCCGGTTTCTCCTGTTGAGCCAGTAACCCCTGTTGGTCCAGTCACACCGGTTGGGCCCGTCGCGCCTGTTATTCCAGTTAGCCCGGTTGCACCAGTTGCTCCGGTTGCCCCGGTCGAGCCTGTTTCTCCTGTTGGCCCTGTTACACCGGTTTCTCCGGTTGTGCCTGTTACTCCTGTTGCACCAGTCGATCCAGTTGGACCTGTTACACCAGTTGAGCCCGTGACCCCAGTTGGGCCGGTTTCTCCGGTTGAACCAGTCACTCCCGTTAAACCAGTTGACCCTGTTATTCCGGTCGAGCCTGTTAATCCGGTTACACCAGTTACCCCAGTCGATCCTGTTGCTCCGGTTTCTCCAGTTATTCCCGTTGCGCCGGTCGCCCCGGATGCACCCGTTGCTCCGGTTGAACCGGTTTCTCCCGTTGAGCCAGTCGGTCCGGTTATTCCTGTTGACCCAGTTACACCGGTTGGGCCGGTTGGGCCGGTTGGGCCTGTCGATCCCGTTGCTCCGGTTTCTCCTGTTACACCTGTTGGGCCGGTTGGACCCGTGATTCCGGTTGGGCCGGTTTCTCCGGTCGCCCCAGTTACTCCCGTTGCTCCAGTCACACCCGTTGGACCGATTGGGCCTGTTACTCCTGTTGGGCCCGTTGCGCCGGTTTCTCCTGTTGAGCCAGTAACCCCTGTTGGTCCAGTCACACCGGTTGGGCCCGTCGCGCCTGTTACCCCCGTTTCTCCGGTTGGGCCGGTTGATCCGGTTATACCAGTTGGGCCTGTTGAGCCAGTTACACCTGTTGCTCCAGTCACTCCCGTTGCACCAGTCACTCCCGTTGCACCTGTTACTCCGATTGAGCCGGTTATCCCCGTCGCCCCGGTTTCTCCTGTCGCTCCCGTGACCCCAATCGGGCCAGTCACACCAGTTGCTCCGGTTGAGCCTGTAGATCCAGTTGGACCGGTCTCTCCAGTTGCGCCGATTTCTCCAGTTACACCCATTGCCCCTGTTGGGCCGGTTGAGCCTGTCGATCCCGTTGCCCCTGTTATTCCGGTTGAGCCTGTAGATCCGGTTGGACCGGTTTCTCCCGTTACACCCGTTACCCCAGTTACTCCGGTCGCTCCTGTTACTCCCGTTACACCCGTTTCACCGGTTGGGCCGGTTGAGCCTGTCGCCCCAGTTACTCCTGTTGTCCCAGTTACCCCAGTCGCTCCTGTCGATCCCGTTGCACCGGTTGATCCGGTTTCTCCGGTTGAGCCGGTTACTCCCGTCGCCCCGGTTTCTCCGGTTGAACCAGTTGGGCCTGTTACACCAGTCGAGCCGGTTGGGCCGGATTCTCCAGTCGATCCGGTTACTCCCGTCGCTCCAGTTTCTCCTGTTGAACCAGTTACACCTGTTGCACCGGTTTCTCCGGTTGAGCCAGTAATCCCTGTTGCTCCTGTTGATCCGGTTGCACCTGTTGCTCCAGTTAAGCCCGTGACCCCAGTTGGGCCGGTTGATCCTGTTGACCCTGTTGGGCCTGTTGAGCCAGTTACACCTGTTGCTCCAGTCACTCCCGTTGCACCGGTTTCTCCGGTTGAGCCTGGCGATCCAGTTGGACCGATCTCTCCCGTGGGTCCAGTTGATCCTGCTGCACCAGTAACTCCAGTTGAACCTGTCGACCCTGTTGGCCCGGTTGGACCGGTTGATCCCGTTGCTCCTGTTACTCCCGTTGGACCGGTAGATCCGGTTATCCCCGTCGCCCCGGTGACTCCTGTTGCTCCAGTCACTCCGGTTGGTCCCGTTGCTCCAGTTGAACCAGTTGAACCTGTTCCCCCGGTTGGGCCAGTTTCTCCGGTTGAGCCGGTTACTCCTGTGGCACCAGTCGCTCCTGTTATCCCCGTTGACCCAGTCACTCCCGTTACACCGGTTGGGCCGGTTTCTCCGATTGAACCTGTTGCTCCGGTTATTCCTGTTGACCCTGTTACACCGGTCGCTCCGGTTTCTCCTGTTGACCCTGTTACACCGGTTGAGCCCGTTACACCAGTTGGACCCGTTACTCCGGTTAGGCCGGTTTCTCCAGTCGCCCCTGTTACTCCAGTTGAGCCCGTGGTTCCGGTTGCTCCTGTTGATCCTGTTGATCCCGTTGCTCCTGCTGGGCCGGTTTCTCCAGTAGCTCCAGTATCCCCGGTCGAGCCAGTTTCTCCGGTTGCTCCTGTCGGTCCTGTTGCTCCTGTTATTCCGGTTGAGCCTGTTGATCCGGTTGGACCGGCCTCTCCCGTTGGGCCGGTTTCTCCAGTTACCCCCGTTGCCCCTGTTGCGCCGGTTGGGCCAGTTTCTCCAGTTGCACCGGTTACACCAGTCGAACCGGTTGAGCCGGTTACTCCAGTCATTCCGGTTGAACCCGTGGTTCCGGTTGCTCCAGTAGCTCCGGTATCCCCGGTCGAGCCTGTTGCTCCTGTTGGCCCTGTTACACCAGTTTCTCCGGTTGTGCCTGTTACTCCTGTTGCTCCTGTCGATCCGGTTATCCCCGTTGCCCCAGTCACTCCTGTTGAACCGGTTGAACCAGTTGGTCCTGTCGATCCGGTTATCCCCGTCGCCCCGGTTTCTCCTGTTACACCGGTTGGGCCCGTCGCGCCTGTTATTCCAGTTAGCCCGGTTGCACCAGTTGCTCCGGTTGCCCCGGTCGAGCCTGTTTCTCCTGTTGGCCCTGTTACACCGGTTTCTCCGGTTGTGCCTGTTACTCCTGTTGCACCAGTCGATCCAGTTGGACCTGTTACACCAGTTACACCGATCGCTCCGGTTGCGCCAGTCGATCCAGTTGGACCTGTTACACCAATTGAGCCCGTGACCCCAGTTGGGCCGGTTTCTCCGGTTGAACCAGTCACTCCCGTTAAACCAGTTGACCCTGTTGGACCAGTTGCCCCTGTTATTCCGGTCGAGCCTGTTAATCCGGTTACACCAGTTACCCCAGTCGATCCTGTTGCTCCGGTTTCTCCAGTTATTCCCGTTGCGCCGGTCGCCCCGGATGCACCCGTTGCTCCGGTTGAACCGGTTTCTCCCGTTGAGCCAGTCGGTCCGGTTATTCCTGTTGACCCAGTCACTCCCGTTGCACCGGTTACTCCTGTTGCGCCAGTCGCTCCTGTTATCCCCGTTGGGCCGGTTTCTCCCTTTGAGCCTGTCGGGCCGGTTGACCCTGTTGGACCTGTTGCTCCTGTTACTCCAGTTGAGCCCGTTGAGCCAGTCGCGCCAGTTGCTCCGGTTGAACCTGTCACTCCCGTTGAACCAGTTGAGCCTGTTGATCCGGTTACACCAGTTACCCCAGTCGATCCAGTTGCACCGGTTGCTCCTGTTGAGCCAGTCGCGCCAGTTGGACCCGTTACTCCGGTCGCTCCTCTTGCCCCGGTTGAACCAGTTGCTCCCGTTGCACCAGTTACTCCGGTCGCTCCTCTTGCTCCGGTCACTCCTGTGGGGCCCGTCACTCCAGTGGGGCCCGTCACTCCAGTGGGACCTGTAATTCCTGTTACGCCAGGTTCACCCCCGGTTGGCGCCAATGAAACGTCATCTATTAAAACCGTTCCGGAAGAAACTTTACTTAATACAATGACGGCAGAGGCCGCGCCAGAAGGCACACTGCTTGTTTTATAGATTTCAGACCATGTGTGAAAGAGCACGTTCGGCAAATTTCCGGGTGTGATATTTTCTTGAATGGAACTGATTTGTTCACCTGCTGCGCTGACATAGATGATCTGGAGAGTGACTTGGGGACTTGGCTCATTTCCGAGCGTTGCGAGTGATACGAATAGAGTCACTGACTTGGCTGAAATGGGAACGATTTGACTGAGGTAAGCATATGGCTGAGCTCCAATAAATTGCGCAGAATATCTCCCTGAATGTGCAAACAAACTGTTAATCTGGGTATTTGCCGAGCTCCAGCCCGCTAATGTGCCGGTTTCAAAGCTCCCGTTTATAATCGGATTATTCATTCAATCTTTTTCCCTCTCCTTCCCGTTGTTGACCGTCTTACTTATTAAGACAGCATATTAATACGGGCTGTGTTTTGACAACCTAAATAAAAAAGGTGATTTCTTTTCATCACCTTAATCCGATCCTTGAATGGGGAATCCCGTCGCAATGAGGGAGCGGTTTGCCGCTGCGACTTGTGTTACGTAGTTCGAAGAAAGGACGGATAAATAGAGCTGATACGCGGCTGTTTCATCCGCCTTCATTTCGTCGATGTACGTAAAAGGAATTCCTATGATTTGTCCGCCTGAAGAAAAGAGGTTCCTCTCTTGTCTCTGTGTTTGTATCGTTACGCCATTTCTTTGCAGCTCGACAGCTAAGACCAATGAGAAATGAGACGCAAGCGGATCTAATTCCACATTTACTTGTATGACGGCATCCGTTTTCACCAATTGATCTGTCGGCGCAGCTATCACTGTGCTTAACACGTTTATCGGTGTTCCTTCTAACGGAAGCGTCATTAGGTCTGCTGTATTTTGAAAAGCTACCGCAGGAACCGCTCCCGGCGGCCCCTCAGGCCCCGGGGGACCGGGCGGACCCTCAGGCCCCGGGGGACCGGGCGGACCCGCCTCCCCTTGCGGACCGCGGGAGCCGGCGGGTCCTCTTTTGCCTTCCGGACCTCGCAGCCCGGGTACGCACAAGGCAGATCGATTTTCATCTGAAGACGGAAACCGTTTTTCCGTCCCTGTTTCCGGACTTTCAAGTTCACATGGTAATTGTTCATACCGGCGTTTCATATGTCTGCTCATATATTTGTAAGGTTTCTGTTTCAATATCATGTATTGATTACGGCCGCTGCTCATATTATCACCCCGGCAATATTCTATTCGCACTGAAGTCATCATGTGCAGGCCCTTCCCATTCCTTACAGAAATAAAAAAAGGCAGACCTGAGTCTGCCTTTTTTCTTCTACCATAACCCTAATACTTTCCACCATAATCCGCCGATCACAAGCCATGTCACAATATGGACGATTGACAGGATAAAGCCGATGGACCACCATTTGCTTTGCGATATATAACCCGCTCCGAAAAAGACCGGAGCCGCTCCTGATCCGTAATGCGTCGTCGAACCGAAAAGGTTGCTGAAAAACGCCAGGCTGAGCGCCGCCAACAGCGGCGGAGCGCCTGCCGCCACGATGACGGCGAGAAATGCCGCATACATGGCGCTGATATGCGCGGTTGCGCTCGCAAAGAAGTAATGCGTGTAATAATACACGACAATCAGAATCATAAATGCCACAATCCATGAAAAACCGGAAACAGATGATTTCATCATATTGCTGAACCAAGACACCATGCCGAGCTCATTCAGGAAATTCGCCAGCATCACAAGCGCCGCGAACCAAGTCAGCGTATCCCATGCACCTTGTTCTTTTTTGATGTCCTCCCATGTTAATACCTGTGACAAAAGCAAAACGGATAATCCGATCAGGGCCGTCGTCGTTGCGTCGATATTTAAGCTTCCTCCGAAAATCCACAGCGCAAGCACCAATAAAAAGACGATAACCATGGAGAGTTCGGATTTTTTAAACGGACCCATTTCTTTCAATTTTTCCGTTGCGATTTTAGCCGCGTCCGGTGTTTCTTTAATTTCCGGCGGATACAGCTTATAAATGACCAGCGGCGTAATGATTAAGCTCGCCAATCCCGGTACAATGGCCGCGATTGCCCAGCCTGTCCATGTGATGTCCACCCCTGCGACATCGTGGGCCAGCTTGGCGATCAGCGGGTTCGCCGCCATTGCCGTCAAAAACATCGCAGACGTAATTAAGTTTCCTTGAAAACCGGTTTTTAATAAGAAAGCGCCGATTTTCCGCTCTGTTCCGTCTGCCGGCGTTGATCCGAAAGTTTCGGATAATGATCTGATAATAGGAAAAATAATGCCGCCCGCCCGTGCCGTGTTGCTCGGAATGGCAGGTGATAAAATTAAATCACTGAAAAGCAGTGAATAAGAAAGGCCGAGTGTTTTCTTCCCGAACCGTTGTACGAATACGTAAGAAATCCTGGCGCCGAGCCCGGTTTTGATAAATCCCCGGGAAATAAAAAAGGCGATGACAATCAGCCAGATTGTCTTGTTTCCAAATCCGCTTAACGTATTTTCAATAGATAGCGTTCCCGTTAACGCGGTGACTGCCAATGCAAAAATTGCAATTGCGCCCATTGGCAAGGGCTTGGAGATAAAGCCGATAATTGTTGCGACAAAAATAGCGAACAAATGCCATGCTTTAGGTTCAAGTCCGGACGGCGCGGGAATAAACCAAATGATTAATCCCACAGCAACAGTAATAAGCAAAGGAATGATTTTTACTGCCTGCTGTTTTTTTGCGTCTTTTTCTGAAGCCATTACAGGTCTCCTCCTATTTTGTTGTCTTCCATCCCCTATCCCATTTTACTACTTAACTAAGTTAATAAACGTTTTTGTTAATTAAAAAACACAAAGGAATATTTTCCTTTGTGCTTCTTGTTTATTATTTTAATATACCCGACCCGGCTTTAGATATAACATCTGATTTTACATTTGATGATGAGCCGATGGAACCGTGCAATGATGGTGTCCAGCCGACGGACTGACTTAATCCGTTGGCGGCTGACGCGTTGATGGAGGCGCCGTTTAAAAGAGTGCCGTCTTCATGAAGCGCTTTTCCGCCGCTGAAGACGCTGATGACTTTATCAGCAGCCAGTCCCGGCACTTCAAAGACATTATTCTGGGCATATATTTTTGACGCGTGGCCCGCGCCCCACGCATAGCTGAACGGGTATGCGGCGCTTTTAGAGCCTGCGTAAAAATTATTATAAATATGAACCTGCCCGTACCGGACCCGCGGTGCGCGCTGGACGATGTTCTGGTAATAGTTATGGTGAAGGGTCACCTTCAGTTTTCCTTCATCCGACGTCTTGCTGTCGCTGTTTCCGATGACGGAGCCTTTGTCATGGTCATGATATTTATTATAGGACAATGTAATATAATTCGCCCCGTTGGCTATATCCGTCTGGCCGTCATGATGCTGATATTTTCTTCCGTAATAGTAGGGAAAACCGCTGTCGGGATTCGATCCGTCATTAAAGGTGCAATGATCGATCCAGATATGCGTCGCGCCGTTAATGGTGATATTGTCATATTCCGAGTTCCAGTTGCCGCTGCTGCCGTCCGTCGGGTCCCATTGCGGAAAATAGTCGTAAGCGTCTTGAAATTCAATGTTGCGGATGATGACATTGTCGACGCCGTTCTTTATATTAAAACTTCCGCCTGTCACTTTGGCATTTGAACCCGAGCCGATGATCGTCGTATTTGAAGGAATGTCAACCACGACCCGTGCCTTCTGGTTTTTTTGCGATCGCTGTCTGGCGTCTTCCTGGGTGCCTGACGGCGCTTTTTTTCCCCATTTGTCCGGGTCGTACGCCTTCAGATAGGCGTTGAGATCATATGCCGGATCTTTATAATCATTAAAGCCGAGCGTTTTATTGCGGTCGTCCGTATTCATATTGATTGTGCCTTGTATGTAAATAATCTTCGGTGTGCTGTTGGCGCTTCCCCCTAATGCAGAAACGAGCTGCTGTCTGTTTGATACGGTGTATACATTCGATGAAGAGGCTTTCGCGCCGCCGGTTGTCCCGCCGGAAGCGGCTCCCCAGCCGTCATTTGTTCCTAACGTCTGCCGTCCCAGATCAGCGGCATAGACGTCCGCAGGGATCATACATAAACAAATCGCCAGCATAAGTAACATTTTTTTCATGAATTGTGCTCCTCCTGATTCCGTATTCCAATTTATTACAATTGAATTGTATCAAATCAGTTGAGAAACAGCACCGAAAATGTACAGAATGTGCCTTTCGGTTTTATTGCGGAAACCGCAAAAAAATCCCAAGGGACCGAAACCCCCTTGGGATCTGTTCAGCTTACGCCCATGATTTCACTTTTTCGTTATCCGTGACAAACAGAAGAACTTTTCCTTCATCTAAGCGCTTTTCAAATTGTGATGCTTCCTCTTCTGAAAAGCCGATTTCGTGAATTTTGTTGCGGAGCTCGTCGCCTTTTTTATTAAACATATTGCCGACTGCGTGTTTAATGCCCGTTTCTTTCGCTCCGATGGTATTGACATCAGTATTATCTGCCAGGCGGTCCGTTCTGTCGTCATCATGAGAAAGCACATATACGTCTTCTTTTGCGACACCCAATTGCTGAAGCTCTTTTACGTCCTGCATCAGTTTTTGATCATTTGTATATTCTCTTACTACCGGTTTCATTGATAAGTCCTCCCTTTTGTTTTTGTATATTGGATGTTTACCCGCTCAACCAAAGGTCAAACAAAAGAAAGAGAGTTCCGTGAAAAAACGGGCAGATTGTCGGTGGATATTTTCTGGCGGGACATGTTACAGTAGGGAAAGCTACTTTTATCAGAAAAGTAAAAATCTTCATGAGCCGATTAAGCAGGGAGGT
The DNA here is from genome assembly GCF_042296235.1 of Bacillus sp. A1. Lineage (NCBI taxonomy): Bacteria > Bacillati > Bacillota > Bacilli > Caryophanales > Bacillaceae > Bacillus > Bacillus sp. A1. Next base: position 763,294 of record NZ_CP141181.1, on the reverse strand, counting down.
GGTTCCTATTCATTACTTTTCACCGGAACAGCGATTTAACGCTTGGGTTGTCAGTGATTTAGTGAAGCAGGTATTCCGCCGGCATACCCGCTGCCCGGATGGAATAAAAGAGCTTACGGCCTTTGCTGAAGATACTTTTCATATTAATATCGATTTCGTTTTCTCTATCATTATCAATATCGGTGATATCGAATCCGTTCTGCCGACAGAAATTGAAAATAGGCTGGGTTCTTATCTGACCGCGCTTCAGCCCGTGATTACCGCTGACATGCTTCATTCCTCAAAAACGAATGCCTATGAATATTTGGAACATGAGAAAAACACCGATGTGTACCGGTTATTCTATTAAATATGCATATAAGGAAAGAAGGGCCCTGGCCCTTCTTTTTTTATGACCGCTGATGGTTTGATTTTGTAATCGGGAAATGGTTCGTGTTACATTTGGAACAACCACTTATCTTGAAGGAGGATTCAGTATGCCGAATAATCAGCAGCAAATTCAATTGGCAAGACGCCCCAAAGGCGTTCCCGCCCATGACGATTTCCGCTTTGAAACGATTGCCGTGCCCGAACCGAAAGACGGCGAAGTGCTTGTAAAAACGAGTTATGTGTCCGTTGATCCGTACATGCGCGGACGGATGCAGGATACAAAATCATATGTAGAGCCGTTCGCTTTAGATGAAGCCATAACAGGCGGAGTGATTGCCGAGGTTCTGACAGACGGCGATCAGCTGAAAAAAGGAGATGTTGTGATCGGAAATCTCGCGTGGCAGGAATATTCAGCCGTCAATGAGTCCGCCCTCCGCAAGTTGGATACGGATATCGCACCCGCCCAGGCGTATCTCGGCATTTTAGGGATGACCGGACTGACCGCTTACTTCGGGCTGCTCGACATCGGCCGTCCGAAAAAAGGCGAAACCGTCGTCGTTTCAGGCGCGGCGGGCGCCGTCGGCTCAACAGTCGGACAGATTGCCAAAATCAAAGGCGCGCGGGTTGTCGGCATCGCCGGATCTGATGAAAAAATCGCGTATTTGAAAGAGGAGCTTCAATTTGATGAAGCCATTAATTACAAAACGGCGGATGATATTCAAAAAGCGCTGGAACAGGCATGTCCCGACGGCGTCGATGTCTATTTTGACAATGTCGGCGGACCGATTTCAGATGCGGTGATAAACCTGCTGAATGAATTCGCCCGCATTCCGGTATGCGGAGCGATCTCTTCATATAATACCGAAAGTGAAGAGGAAGACATGGGCCCCCGCGTACAGCCGAAGCTGATCAAAACAAAAGCGCTGATGCAGGGATTCATCGTCGGTGATTATGCTGACCGCTTTTCCGAAGGCGCGAAACAATTGGCCGAATGGCTCAAGGACGGGAAGCTTCATTATGAAGAAACGATTACGGAAGGATTCAGCCATATTCCAGACGCCTTTCTCGGCCTGTTTAAAGGAGAAAACAAAGGCAAACAGATCATCAAAGTCAGTGATCTAAGTTAACATGATGATGAAAAAAGGAGGGCTTTGTCCCCTCCTTTTGCTTTTTCGCATCAGCCGCGAAGAATCAAAGTCAGAAAGCCGTCTTCATCAGGCTCCGTATCTTCCAAAGTGAATCCCGCTGCTTGAAAGCAGGCTAAACTGATTTGATTGTCTATTTCGATGCTTGCCGCCCATTCCCGCACGCCGGTAAACCCAGGGTCAGTCAGCAGTTTTTGCAAAATCTGTTTTCCGTACCCTTGAAGCTGGTACAAAGGATTGACGATCAATCCGATATACGCCCGTTCCTCCACAAACTCTATAGAGACCATTCCTGCCGGAAGCTGCCCGTCATATGCCATAATCACAGTATCGTCTTCATCTTTATTCAATCGTGCATACCACGCGTCTAATGGCAGCAGCGCATCCATTCTCCGTCTGATGTTATCGTTCTTAAACCAGTGTTCAAGTATTTTCAGCTCACGTTCCTTCAATATTTGAAATCGGTCTATTGAACCCATCTTCCCACTCCCCCGCCCGAACCTTTTCTATTATTTTACAATAAAAAAAGAAGGGCTTCCCGCCCTCCGTTTCTTATTTCTCAGATAATTTTCCGCCTGAATAAACCGCCTCTTTCAGCTCAATTCCGAGTGATTTGGCCATTTTTTTCAATTTGGATTCTTCCATCGGCGTGACAAGGCTGAGTACGGTTCCTTCTTTACCGGCCCGCCCCGTCCGGCCGGATCTGTGGATATATCCGTCTTCATTCGGGATGTCCGCGTGAATGACGTACGGAAGATCATCGATATCGAGTCCGCGCGCCGCAATGTCAGTCGCCAGAAGCAGCGGAAATTCTCCCCGTTCAAACGCTGATAATATCTTTGCCCGCTCCATTTTTTTCGCTTCTCCGTGCAGGATGCCGAGATCCACATGGTGATAGGCGAGTTTTTCCGCATAGACGCTTAAATTTCCGATATCTCTGACGAACACGAGCGCCTGCATGCCGTTCAGCCGTGACAGCTTTTGCAATAGCTTTACTTTATCCCGCTGATCGCAGACGAGATATTGATGCGTGACCCGTGCTTTTTCCGCCGTATTCCGCTCCACTTTCAAAACGGCCGGTTCGTGTGCGATGGTATTCAGCACCTGTTCTGTTTCCGGCTGCAGCGTAGCGGAAAAGCTTAAAAGCTGTCGGTCTTTCAGCGTCGTTTTAATGATTTTTTTCATCGTTTCGCGGTGTTCCTGTGTCACGAGCTGATCCGCTTCATCAAGAACGATCGTCTTGACTTCATGCATTTTCAGCTTTTTCGCCTGAATCAATTCGAGCACCCTGCCCGGTGTGCCCGCAATGATATGCGGTTTATTTTTGAGCTTTTCCACCTGCTTTTTCACGTTTGCTCCGCCGATCAAAGACAAGGCGCGAAGGTCGGAGCCTTTTTTCCACTCCTGAATCACTTGGAAAATCTGCATCACCAGCTCGCGGGACGGCGCTAAAATGATCACTTGCGGATGTTTCTGTTCCGGGTTGATCCGCTCCAGAACCGGAAGCGTGTACGCCAATGTTTTTCCCGTTCCCGTCGGGGATTCGGCGATGACGTCTTTCCCTTCCATGATCACCTGAGCGGCTTTTTCCTGAATGACGGTCGGCTCCTGAAAACCTGAGGCCTCCCAGTTTTCGGCGATAAATGGTTGTGTATGCTGTAAAAATGGCCATGTTTGGGTCATGTCGTTCTCCTCAATTCTTAAAATCTACTCCATAGTATCTCAAATGCACGCGCCAAACGCAATTTTCTTTTTCCTTCCAAGCCTTTTAACAAACGGTCTCCTCCTTTATAATCATAAATGAGAAAGACACATGATGAATAAAGCGTGTCTGATAACGATAGAGGTGTAATGATGAGTATTTTATCCGTAAAAGATTTAAGCCACGGCTTTGGTGACCGTGCGCTTTTTAACAATGTATCGTTCCGTCTTTTAAAAGGGGAACACGTCGGCTTAATCGGAGCAAACGGCGAAGGTAAATCAACGTTTATGAATATTATTACCGGAAAGCTTGAGCCTGATGAGGGTAAGGTTGAATGGGCGAAAAACGTGCGCGTCGGCTACCTCGATCAGCATACCGTGCTTGAAAAAGGAAAAACGATCCGCGACGTGCTGAAAGATGCGTTCCATTACTTATTTGCAATGGAAGAGGAAATGAATGAGATTTACAACAAAATGGGCGAAGCGGACCCTGATGAGCTTGAGCAGCTGCTTGAAGATGTCGGTGTCATTCAAGACGCCCTGACAAACAATGATTTCTACGTGATTGACAGCAAAGTTGAAGAAATCGCCCGCGGCCTCGGCCTGCAGGATGTCGGCCTTGACCGCGACGTCACTGATTTAAGCGGCGGACAGCGGACGAAAGTGCTGCTCGCCAAACTGCTTTTGGAAAAGCCGGAAATCCTTCTGTTGGACGAACCGACCAACTACCTTGATGAACAGCATATTGAATGGCTGAAACGCTATTTGCAGGAATATGAAAATGCGTTCATCTTAATTTCTCACGACATTCCGTTTTTAAACAGCGTGATCAATTTGATTTATCATGTGGAAAACCAGGAGCTGACGCGTTATGTCGGTGATTATCATCAATTCATGGAAGTATACGAAGTGAAAAAACAGCAGCTCGAAGCCGCCTATAAAAAACAGCAGCAGGAAGTGGCTGAGCTGAAAGATTTCGTCGCCCGCAACAAAGCGCGCGTCAGCACGAGAAATATGGCGATGTCCCGCCAGAAAAAGCTTGATAAGATGGATATGATCGAACTGGCGGCTGAAAAACCGAAACCGGAATTCCATTTCAAGCCTGCGAGAACGTCAGGCAAGCTCATTTTTGAAACGAAGGACTTAGTCATCGGCTACGATACTCCGCTGTCACGCCCGCTCAATCTCAGAATGGAGCGCGGACAGAAAGTCGCCCTGTACGGCGCAAACGGCATCGGGAAAACGACGCTGTTAAAAAGCCTGCTCGGTGAAATCCAGCCGCTGGAAGGCACGGTGGAACGGGGCGAGCATCAATACACGGGCTATTTCGAGCAGGAAGTGAAAGAAACCAATAACAATACGTGCATCGAAGAAGTGTGGAGCGAATTTCCTTCCTTTACCCAGTACGAAATCCGCGCCGCCCTCGCCAAATGCGGCCTGACGACCAAACACATTGAAAGCCGCGTCTCCGTTCTCAGCGGAGGAGAAAAAGCGAAGGTCAGACTGTGCAAGCTGATCAATTCAGAAACAAACCTGCTCGTGCTTGACGAACCGACAAACCACCTGGATGTCGATGCGAAAGAAGAGCTGAAACGCGCGCTGAAAGAATACAAAGGCTCCATTCTGCTGATTTCCCACGAACCCGAGTTCTACATGGATATCGCGACGGAAACATGGAATTGTGAATCTTGGACGACGAAAGTGCTGTAAACACAAAAAGGAACTCCCGCCTGTGCGGAAGTTCCTTTTTTTCTTAATGTCCGGCTTTTATTCCGGCGAGATGTTTGCGTCCCATGAGAAGGACAAGCATGCCGACAAAAACGACGATCCCGCCTACTGTATATGGTGTGCTTGCGGTGAAGTGTTCTGACAGCATTCCCGCAATCCACGGAGCGAGCGCACCGCCGATAAAACGGACTGAGCTGTAGGCTGAAGACGCGATTGAACGTTCAACCGGTGCAGAACCCATTACAGCGGTTGTCATGATCGTATTCACCATACCGAGAACAGCACCGGCGACAACGATACACGTAATGATCAACGTCTGATGGTCAGTCCAGATCCCCATGACGATGAGAATGACCGCAAAGGCGATAAAGAGAACGACGAGCGAACCCACTGTTCCCAGCGCTTTGTGCACGAGCGGCGCCGTAAAGACTGACGTAATTGCCAGCAATAACCCCCAGCCGAAGAAGACGTATCCAAGGCCGTGTTCATCTAAATCCAGCACGAACGGAGAATAAGCAAGCAAAATAAAAAATCCAAAGTTGTATAAGAATGCAGATACTGCCATTGTCAAAAGGCCTTTATATTTGAGCGCCTTCATCGCATCAAACACACCGACGCGTTTCGCCGGTTTCGGCAGCTTCGGCAGCATGAGTGAAATCGCGCAAAGCGCTATGAACATGAGGACAGACACTCCGAAGAACGGAGCGCGCCATGAAATGCTGCCAAGCTCTCCGCCGGCAAGCGGCCCGACGGAAATCCCCAAGCCGAGCGCAGCCTCATACAAAATAATGGCTTTGGCGCTGCCGCCGACAGATACCCCGACAATGACGGCAAGCGCGGTTGAAATAAAGAGAGCATTCCCAAGCCCCCAGCCGCCGCGATAGCCGACAAGCTGAGCGATTGAACTTGAGCTTCCGCCGAGAGCGGCAAACACGATGATAAAAATAAGTCCGAGAAGCAGCGTCCATTTTGCGCCGATCCGGCTTGAAATCGCGCCGGAGAAAAACATCATAAAACCGGTAACGAGCAAATAACTTGTAAATAGCAGAGATACTTCACTAGGTGAAGCATGTAATTGTGCGGCGATCGCCGGAAGAATCGGATCGACAAGACCGATTCCCATAAAGGAAATCACACAGGCAAACGCAACCGCCCAAACGGCTTTCGGCTGGCTGAATAAGCCTGTTTTCTGTTGTGATGATGTATCCATTTGACCAAACCTCCTGTTTCATCCATTAAAAGAAACGCTATATCCATAGCGTTTACAGCAAAATCATTCGATTGATTGAATGGCGCGGTCAGCTTTTTCTTTCATTCCGTTAAGGCGCGTTTTAAAATGCTGAAATGTGCTGATCTTCTCATCAATCATCTCAAGCTGGTGGTTCAAAGCCTGCTGAATCTCTTCCAGCTTTTCTTTCCGTTCCTTCGGATCCAGTGACAACAAGTACCCCTCTTTGTTTAATTCCAGCTGACGGCTCATCTCCATAAACTGCTGAAGCTCCTGAAGGGAAAAACCGAGCACTTCTTTTGTGCTGGTTACTTTTTCGAGCTCCTCCATATCATCTTCAGAGTAAAGCCGGACGCCGCCTTCTGTCCGTTTAGGAGCAGGAATCAAACCAATCTCCTCGTAAAAACGAATGGTTCGTTTTGTCAATCCGCTTCGCTTGGCAACTTGATCAATCTTCATCCATTCCAAGGTGAATCCCCCTCTTGTCGTATCTGTTTCTATTATACACCATTTGAACCTTAACGTAAACGTAAACTTTTTTACGCCTGATAAACTTTGCTTGGACAAAACGTTTGTCTTTAAAGCGCCGGGAGACATCTGTGCAAGATAAAAAAAGCCGGTATGACCCGCCATCTTCTCGGGGGCCGTACCGGCTTTTCTTAATTCTCAAGTTCTTCAATCATCAGTGACAATTCGGTCCAGCGCTCCATCGCCGCTTCAAGCTCTTCAGCCGTTTTTGCCTGTTCGGCCATCAGTTCTTGAATCTTTCCGAAATCACTTCCTGCTTCAGCGATTTCCGCTTCCAGACACTGATGCTTTTCTTCAAGGCCGGCGATTTTGTCTTCGATGCCGTCCCATTCGATCTGATCCTTATATGAAAGCTTTTTGCGCTTTTTCTTCGGCTCTTCTTCCGCCTTTTTCTCTTCGGCCGGCTGTTTTACCGCCGTCTTCTTCGCTTTTGCGTGTTCCATGTATTCACTGTACGAACCTTGGAAACGGGAAATGACACCTTGTCCTTCAAATACGATCAGGCGGTCAATGACGCGGTCAAGGAAATAGCGGTCATGGGATACGGTGATGACGACGCCTGGGAACTGTTCGATATAATCTTCGAGCACGCTTAATGTTTCCGTGTCCAGATCATTGGTCGGCTCATCTAAAAACAGCACATTCGGTTCCTGCATCAGTACATTCAGCAAGTACAGACGGCGCTTTTCCCCGCCCGACAGCTTTCTGATATACGTCTGCTGCATCGGACGCGGGAACAGAAAACGCTCAAGCATTTGTTCCGCGGTGATGACATCGCCTTCCGCCGTTTTGACGATTTCAGCCGTCTCTTTTATATATTCAATGACTTTCATATCACCGTTCATTTCGCTGTGATCCTGGGTGTAGTAGCCGATCCGGACCGTCTGCCCGATGGTGATATTGCCGCTGTCAGGCTGAATTCTGCCGGCGAGGCTGTTTAAAAGTGTCGTTTTCCCGATTCCGTTCGGCCCGATGATGCCGATTCGTTCCCCCGGGATGACAAGCTCATTAAACTGGCTGATCAGCGCTTGGCCGTTATAGGTAATGGAGACGTTATCGGCTTCGATCACCTGTTTTCCGAGACGGTGGGAGCCGATCGCGAAATCGAGTGATCCGGAGACTGCCGGCCCTTTTTGCTCTTTGAGCGCCTCCGCTCTGTCCACTCTCGCTTTTTGTTTCGTCGAGCGCGCTTTCGCCCCTCTTCTGAGCCACGCCAATTCGCGGCGCAGGAGGTTTTGACGTTTTGTTTCTTTCTGCTCCGCCAGCGCTTCCCGTTCGGCCCGTTTTTCCAGGAATACTTCATAGTTTCCTTTATACGTATAAAGGCTGCCTCTCTCAAGCTCGTAAATTCTGTTCGTCACCCTGTTCAGAAAATATCTGTCGTGCGTGACAAGCATAACGGCGCCCGGATATTGCGATAAGTAGCCTTCCAGCCATTCAATCGTTTCATTGTCCAAGTGGTTTGTCGGTTCATCCAAAATGAGCAGGTCAGCCGGCTGGATGACGTTTTTCGCAATCGCGACGCGCTTTCTCTGGCCGCCGGACAGCTCGCTGACATCCTTCATCAGATCGGTGACGCCAAGTTTGGTTAAAACCGTTTTGGCTAACGTATTCGCCTCCCACGCATCATTCGCGTCCATTCGGGCCTGCGCATCAAGCAGCTGTTTCTGGCGCTGGTCATTTTCCGGTTCTTCATTCAGCGCCTGAAGCGCTTTTTCGTATTCTCTCATCGTTCTCATGACGGCTGATCCGCCGGAATAAATATGCTCAAGTACGGTTTGTCCGGCCGGAAGCTCAGGGTCCTGATGCAAAAACTCAATATGCACGTTTCCTGAGGCCGTAATCTCGCCTTCCTCCGTTGATTCAAGGCCGGCAATGGTTTTCAGAAGCGTAGACTTCCCCGTTCCGTTCGGGCCGATTAAACCGATTCTTTCATTCTCTTCAATATGAAAGGAGATATGGTCGAATAATGTCTTATCTCCGTATGTTTTATAAAGGTTTTCCGCTTTTATGATGCTCATGGTCCCTATCAATCCTCACGTAAGTTCATGTGTTCATTTTAAATCAGGCGCTGGAATAAAACTAGTAAAAGGACAGACAAATTTCTTGGAAGAGATCATTTTGTCCGAAGAATGTTTCCGCCTCTCCTTTTATACACTGGAGGGGAAGAGGTGATGACATGATCAGCGTCAGTTTGTGCGTTATCGTGAAAAATGAAGAGGAAGTGCTTGCGGGCTGTCTTGATTCCGTCAAAGACATTGCGGATGAAATTGTGATTGCTGATACGGGCTCGACCGACCGGACGAAAGAAATCGCGGCCCGTTATACGGATAAGATTTATGATTTTGAATGGATCGATCACTTTGCGGCCGCCCGTAATTTTGTGTTTTCGAAAGCGGAAATGGATTATATTCTGTGGCTGGACGCCGACGATATACTGACGGAAAAGGACCGTGAAAAGCTGATTGAACTGAAGGCGTCGCTTTCAAAAGAGGTGGACGCGGTATCCATGTATTATCACGTCGGCTTTGATGCTCGGGGAGAGGTCAGCTTCAGATACCGCCGCAACCGACTCGTCAAGCGTGAAAAAGGGTTCCGCTGGATCGGAGCCGTGCATGAGTATCTTGAAGTATACGGAAACATCATAGAAACCGATATTGCCGTCACACACCGGAAATCCGAGAAAAAGCACTCGCCTCCCTCAGACCGCAACTTGAAGATTTATGAGAAAATGGCGGAAAACAGTGAAACGATGACACCGCGCGATTTGTTTTACTTCGCGAATGAATTAAAGGATCACGGCCAGTATCAGCGCGCCATCACGTATTATCACCATTTTCTTTCCACAAAACAGTGCTGGATCGAAGACGAGATCAGAACGTGCCAATATCTATCCGATTGCTACAGGGCGGTCGGCCATGAAGAGGCAGCCATGACGTCTCTCTTAAAATCATTTCTGATCGATTGTCCGCGGCCGGAGTTCTGCTGCAGGCTCGGCGACTATTTTGCGGAGAAACGGCAATACCGGCAGGGCGTGTTTTGGTATGAGCTCGCCCTATCCGCCAAAAGCAGTGATGCAGGCTTTACCCAGCTCGAGTACTCCACCTGGTATCCCCATCTGCAGCTCTGCGTCTGCCACTGGCAGCTCGGCGACAGAGAAAAAGCGAAGATTCATAACGACAAAGCCGCCTCCTATCATCCATCACATCCGAGTGTCCTGTATAATCAAAACGTGCTCGGCACATAACATCGAAAAAAAGAGCTGCCCTCGTATGAAGGGCAGCTCCTTATTGATTACGCTGTCGGAATTCCTCCGCTTACACTGTAAATCTGGGATGTCACATAGCTCGATTCTTCTGAGGCCAAAAAGACATAAATCCCTGCTAGCTCCGCCGGCTGTCCGGCGCGCTTTAATGGAACGGCCGGTGTTTCCTTGCCGAATTTCGGAATGTTTTCACCGGGCTGTCCTCCCGAAATCTGCAGCGGCGTCCAGATCGGCCCCGGCGCTACCGAGTTGACTCTGATTCCTTTATTCGCCAGCTGCTTTCCTAAGCCGACGGTAAAACCGATAATGGCATGTTTCGTCGCGGCATAATCCAACAGCATCGGGCTTGGATTATACCCTTCTACGGATGTTGTCGTGATAATAGACGCGCCTTCCGGCAGATAAGGGAGCGCCGCTTTGACGAGCCAATACAGTGAGAATACGTTGACTTCAAATGTTTGATAGATTTGTTCTGTGGCAAGATCGCTGATATCATCCACTGCCTGCTGTTTGCCGGCGACAAGAGCGAGCGTGTCAAGACCGCCAAGCTCTTGATACGCTTTTTCCGCCAATTCTCCGCAAAACGTTTCATCGCTTAAATCTCCCGGCAGCAGAACGGCTTTTCTTCCCTCTTTTTCAATTAACGCTTTCACTTCTTCGGCATCCGGCTGTTCCTCAGGCAGATAGTTAATCGCCACATCCGCCCCTTCCCGGGCATAAGCAATCGCGGCGGCCCGGCCGATACCTGAATCGCCGCCGGTGACGAGGGCTTTTCTTCCCTTCAGCTTGCCGGCTCCTTTATAGCTTGTTTCACCGCAGTCCGGCAGAGGCTTCATCTCTTTTTGCAAACCGGGCGGTTCTTGATATTGTTTTGGAAATTCATCATGATCATATTTCGTCAGCGGGTTGTGCAGATTTGCATCAGACATACAAGACTCTCCTTTATCATTGTGATGTATTCGTATGTGTACCCCTTTAGCATGACGGATCAAACGTGTAAGTGCAGTTTTCGATTGATAAAGGGAAAACAAAAAAGGAGCCCGTAAGCTCCCTTTTTTTATGACTCTCCGAGTACGTTTTCAGCCATTTTCGCTAAATGCTGGGCGCTTCCCGAAATTTCCTGCATCGTGGCAGAAATTTGTTCAACCGCCGCCGCTTGGCCGTCCGTGTTCTGGTTGATGGATTCAATTGAGTCCTCCAGCCCTTTCAGCAGGCTGTGGATTTTTTTCGTAATCTGGTCAATTTGGCCGACGTTGTCTTTTGAATGAGTGGCAAGCTTGCGGATCTCATCCGCCACCACGGAAAAGCCCTTGCCGGATTCTCCTGCTCTCGCGGCTTCAATGGCCGCATTCAAACCGAGCAGATTGCTTTGATCCGAGATGCCCTTGACAGTGACGGAAATGTCGGCGATTTCTCCCGCGCTTTCACTGACTTGTTTCGCCTGAGCGGAAATCCCGGTCATCTGTGCTGAGAAACCGTTGATGGATTCTGAGATATCCGCGATGGCCGAAGCGGTCTGTTCCACGACGGCGGACAGGCTTTCAGCGACATCGTGAAGCTTGGCTGATTTTTCAAGGCTCGTGCCGAGACCGACGCCGCCGATGACTTTTCCGTTTTCATCGTGAAGCGGAATCGCTCTGGCGATCAGCGGAAATCCGAACAGCTCTTTCGGCACCATGCTTGTCTTCTTCTGATTCATGCGGATCGCGTCTGTAATGATGTCCCCTTTTTGCAGCGGGTCTCCCGGCTTTACGTTAAGAGAAAACGTTTTAGCCGGAATATTCACGATTAATTTTTCTGTATCATAAATTCCGATGGTGATGTCATCTTGGATCAGGCTGTTTAAAAAAGGCGCAACTTTGACAAAAGCGTCAAGCAGGCTGTGCGTGTGCTGCTCCGTCTGTATACTCATTTCTTTCACTCCTTCTTAATATGGGAATTGCCGTTTTTCATGCTGAACCGAAATCCATTTCAGCGTGGTGAATTCTTCAAGGCTCCATTCGCCGTTCAGCCTGCCGAGACCTGATTGCTTCTCGCCGCCGAACGCGACGTTCGGTTCATCATTAATGGTCGTATCGTTGACGTGAATCATCCCGGTTTCGATCCGCTTAGCAAACTCAACGCCGCGCTCAACGTTTGCCGTATGCACGGCTCCGCTTAAACCGAACGGTGTCGCGTTTGCGATGCTTACCGCTTCATCCTCCGTTTCAAACGGCATGATGCAGACGGCCGGTCCGAACAGCTCCTCCTTCGCGATGCTCATCTCAGGTTTCACATCTTTTAAAATGACGGGCTCAGCGACCGTTCCGCTGAATCGGCCGGACAGCACCGGAACCGCTCCCTCTTCTATCGCTTTTTCGACAGACCGTCTCAGACCTTCCGCCTGTCTCTCATTGATTAAAGGACCGATAACCGTATCAGGGTCCATCGGATCGCCGACTTTCAGCGATGACACTTTCGCTTCGTAAAGCTCTGTAAATTTGTCATATACAGATGTGTGAACGAGCACGCGGTTCGCCGACATACAGATCTGGCCTTGATGCGTAAACCGGCTGAATACGGCCGCATTGACGGCGTATTCAAGATCAGCATCCTCAAGCACGATCAGCGCGCTGTTTCCGCCAAGCTCCAACAGCGGTTTTTTAAAGTGTTTGACCGCAAGCTGTCCGATATAGCTGCCCACTCCGGTTGAGCCTGTAAATGAGATAATCCGCGGCACGGGATGCTCAACAAAGCTGTCGCCGATCTCCCCGATATCCGTCACGATAACATTCAGCAGCCCGTCCGGTACGCCGGCCGCTTCAAAAATTTTCGCGATAAGCGTTCCGCCGCAGATCGGTGTTTCTTCATGAGGCTTCAGCACGACGCCGTTCCCCGCGCCGAGTGCCGGCGCAACAGATTTCATCGAAAGGAAAAACGGGAAATTAAACGGGCTGATCACCCCCACGACTCCGGCGGGTATTCTGTACAGCCTGTTTTCTTTTCCGTCAATTGTGGACGGGAGAATTTTTCCTTCCATCCGCACCGGAAATGTTGCGGCTTCTTTTATCATATTTTTGACAAGTCCGATTTCAAACTCAGCCTTCAGCCGTGTTCCGCCAAGCTCCTCCATGATTAAGTAAATAATCGCTTCTTCGTGCTCTTCGATGAAAGAAACGGCTTTTTCCAAAATGGCCCGCTTTTTAAAAGGGTTTACTTTGTCCCATTCTTGTTTCGCAAGAGCCGCGGCGCGATATGCCGCATCCACGTCATCAGACGTCGCTTTTTGGAATGAGGTGATGACTTTTTGAGTATAAGGATTTCTGTTTTCCAATACGTTCCGGCTGCTCCCATCCCTCCATCGGCCGCCGATAAACTGCTTATTTAGTTCTTCATATTGAAACATGTAAACATCTCCCTTTCACCGAAACTTGAAATTAGTTGATGAGTCATCTTTTGTATCGGTCTTAAGGTGAGAAAATTGAACTATTTCACAATAAAATTCCCGTTCCTTCCGTGCATCGACGCTTTTTAGCTTTGTCCTTTTAAAGTGGAAAATTCTTTAATTGACTGCGAGAAATTTCGACAATATAATACAAACGTCAGTGTATATAATGATAAGAATATTATGAATTTTCAGGAGGACCCATATGTCTTTACTATTTCGGAAAAAGCCGCTGGCCGACTTAAAGGCCCAGAGCAAACAGACCAGCCTGTCCCGCTCGTTAAGCGCTTTTGACTTGGTTTTGCTCGGAATCGGCTGTGTTGTCGGAACGGGGATTTTTGTGATTACCGGGACTGTGGCCGCGACAGGCGCAGGACCGGCTTTGATTCTGTCGTTTGTGCTCGCGGGTCTTGCCTGCGCGCTCGCCGCGTTTTGTTATGCGGAATTTTCTTCCTCCATTCCGATTTCAGGCAGCGTATATACGTATTCATATGTCACTCTCGGGGAGTGTCTCGCGTTTTTAATCGGATGGGACTTAATGCTTGAATATGTCATCGCGCTTGCCGCCGTCGCAACCGGCTGGTCATCCTATTTCCAATCGCTTCTTGCAGGCTTCGGGCTGCATCTTCCGGAGGCGCTGACCGCCGCACCCGGCAGCAAAACGGGTGCCGTGTTCAACCTGCCGGCCGTTATCATTATTTTGGTCATTACCGCGATTGTTTCAAGAGGCGTGAAAGAAAGCACCCGCTTTAACAATGTCATTGTATTGATGAAAATTGCGATCATTCTGCTATTTATCATTGTCGGTTTCGGCTACGTGAAACCGGAAAACTGGTCGCCGTTTATGCCGTTCGGAATGAAAGGCGTCATCACGAGCGCCGCGACCGTTTTCTTCGCGTATCTCGGATTTGATGCCGTGTCAAACGCGTCGGAAGAAGTGAAAAACCCGCAGAAATCAATGCCGGTCGGAATCATCGGCGCGCTCGCCATCTGCACCATCCTTTACATTACGGTATCGCTCGTCCTGACGGGAATGCTTTCGTACACCAAGCTGAATGTCGGAGATCCGGTATCTTTCGCGCTTCAATTTGTCGGCCAGAACAAGATAGCAGGCATTATTTCCGTCGGCGCGATTATCGGGATTACAACGGTCATGCTCGCTCTGCTTTACGCTCAGGTGCGCCTTACATTTGCGATGAGCAGAGACGGCCTTTTGCCACGCATGTTTTCCAAGGTTCACCCGCGTTTTAAAACACCGTTTCAAAACACATGGGTGACGGGGATCATTGCCGCCGGGATCGCGGGTTTTATTGATCTGGGAACCTTGGCGCATCTCGTCAACATGGGAACCTTGGCGGCCTTTACGGTCATTGCGATCGCCGTCATCGTTTTAAGAAAGAAACATCCGGAGATCAAATCTTCCTTCCGTGTTCCTTTCGTGCCTGTTGTGCCGATCATCAGCGCATGCTTATGCCTGTATCTCGCAAGCAGCCTGCCGGGCGTGACATGGATCGCCTTTGTCATCTGGATCGCCGCCGGGATCGTCGTTTATATGATGTATTCGAGAAAACACAGTTTGTTAAATAAATAAAAAGGGAGGCTCTTTTTTCTGTTTGAGAAAGAAGAGCCTTTTTTGCACTTGATAATTCATTCACCTTATGAATAATATGGTGTATGCTTCGTTTACATAAAAAGGAGGAGAATCACTTTGGCAATTGCCGCCCCGCTTAAAGAAAAACCTGTCCATCGTCCCGAAACAACCATGTATTCTATTTTGTTCATTATCGGGATCTGTCATCTGCTGAACGATTCACTGCAAGCGGTGATTCCGGCGATGTTTCCGATTTTGGAACGTTCCATGAATCTTACATTTACGCAGCTCGGAATTATCGCCTTTACGCTGAATATGGTGTCTTCCGTGATGCAGCCCGTCATCGGCTGGTATACGGATAAACGCCCGATGCCGTATGCCTTGCCGCTCGGACTCACCGCAAGCATGCTCGGCATTTTAGGTCTCGCGTTCGCCCCGTCTTTTCTGACGATTTTATGCTGTGTCTTTTTTATCGGCCTTGGCTCCGCCGTCTTTCATCCTGAAGGATCGCGTGTCGCCTACATGGCCGCCGGCGAAAAGCGCGGCTTGGCGCAATCGATTTACCAAGTCGGAGGGAATACCGGCCAGGCGATGGCGCCCTTGATTACCGCGCTGATTCTCGTTCCGCTCGGTCAATTCGGCTCTGTCTGGTTTACGCTAGTCGCCGCAATCGCTGTACTGTTTCTCATTTATATCGCCAAATGGTATAAAGGCCGCCTTATTCATTTGCGCGCCGTAAGTAAAAAATCACCGGCCTCCGCCGTGCAGACCGTGATTACAAAACCGATTATTCTCGCCCTTATCATGATTATCTTCTTAATTTTCGCGCGCTCCTGGTATGTGAGCGCGATCGGCAACTTTTATACGTTCTATGCGATGAATGCCTATCATGTCAGCATTCAGCAGGCACAGAGCTACATCTTCGTCTTTTTATTTTTCGGAGCTGTCGGAACGTTTCTCGGCGGGCCGCTTGCAGATCGTTTCGGAAAGCGGAACGTCATCATCGTTTCGATGATAGCATCGGCTCCATTGACGATTTTCCTTCCGTTTGCGGGGCCTGTCATCGCCTATGGCGTACTGGCGCTGATCGGTGTTGTTCTGATGTCCAGCTTCTCTGTGACTGTTGTCTACGCGCAGGAGCTTGTTCCAGGCAAAATCGGAACGATGTCAGGGCTTACGGTCGGGCTCGCCTTCGGAATGGGCGCGATCGGAGCCGTTGCGCTCGGAGCTCTTATTGATTCAGCGGGATTGACGCCGACCATGACAGCCGTCGCCTTTCTGCCCGTTTTAGGTCTGCTCGCCTTTGTCCTGCCGAGCGACAAAACATTAAAAGAATGGCATTCATAAAAACAATCCCTGCCGAAAAGGCAGGGATTTTATGTTTCAACCGTATAAAAATGGGTGTCAGGAACCGCATATTTCGGAATAAACCCGTCTCTGAAATCGGGAAATGCTTTTTGAATTTCATCAATCCATTTTTTCACGTTTTTGATGTACGGCACGTAAATCATATTGACTGTCGCCTCGTCATCAATGTGATAGTACCAGCACAGATTGAATTCGTTCTCCGTGACGAGCGTAAAGCCTGAAAAATGATAAAAAATCAGCGGGGTGTCATTGACATATACAGCCCCGTCGCGCAGGCTGACGTCATATTGCTCAATATTCCACAGCGCCGCATTCGCGCCGATCGACTCCGTGACATGAACGTGTTCAAACTGCGCGGGCCACTTTTCAACATACCTTTGGTCACCGTATGTCTTTTTTTCTTCATTCATCTCCACCGTACAATAGGAGATGCAATCCTGTCTCCACTGCCAGACCGCCCGATACGCTTCCCCGGTATTCCGCGCGCCGACAAACCCGGTGTTGTACTGCCCTGTCAGCTTGTAATAAGACGCAAACCGTTCTGAATTGCGGTGATCCGTCAGAAAAAGGGAAGCATCCGGCTTTTCCGCAAACAGCTCGCCCGCATCTGAGAAGAAAAAGAGATCGGTGTCCAAGTGGGCAAAATATTCAGCTTCATCATACTCTGTCATCACATGGAACAGAAATGCCGGCTTCAGCGTCCAGCAATATTCATGAAACGTCCGGCCGCCCTTTGCTTCAAGCAGCTCCGGGTCCTCCATTTCATGGAGCTGAACCGCCGTGACATGTTCCCACGGCACCTGCTGAAGCAATTCATACGCTTTCTGATCGACACACAGCACATACAGATGAAAATCCCGGCAATGCTCATGGAGAGAATGAATCATCGGCATCAGTTTAAAGATATGCGTTCTGGAAACAATGGTTGAAAAATGATATTTACTCACCATATCACATCCAATTTATTTAAGATCCACATGCAGTAAATCAGCAGCCAGCGCTTTGAACGCCCTTACAAAGTGCGTGACGCCCAGCTTTTTTTCCGCTTTTGCCAAAAGCTTTCCGACCTCCGGCAGATTGAAGCTGTTCGACGTGATCCGCGGGCTTTTCGTCTTCCAGTCCGGGTCGAGGTTGCGGTCTTTAACCGCGTGCAGCAGTTCGAGAAAAATGTGCAGCAGGCTTTCATATTTCTCATAATCAAGCAGCACTTCGATGTCTGCCATCATGCTGTTGGTTAACTCCGCGTCAAACGGGCCGTTAAACGCGAGGTGCACGTCAAGCGAATGAATGTCATTGTACTTGTCGCACATGTACGCGATGTTCGCCCTGATGTCATCAACGGAAGCGCAGTTGCTCGGATGCTCCTGATGGACGCTCATGATATCGCGCCGCAGCTGAAATCTCATTCCCGACTGATGAAGCCTGATGCCGAGATCATAATCTTCAAAGCCGTATCTGACAATGCCTTCATCAAACAGGCCGAGATCTGCCACGTGCTGTCTCTTAACTGACGAATTGTTCGTAATGAAAAAACGCCACGGCAGACGGTAGCCTTTCAAATCATCTCCGTATTTTTCCAAAATGCTTTTCAGCACACGGATAAAGTCGGTATCTAAATCAAAGCATTGGTCGAGAAAACTTCCGTCTCTGATGTCACTTTCATCAAGGAGCGGCTCTTTATCGCCCGGCAGCTCTTCATACAGTTCGGCGAGTTTTTCCTTATGCTCTTTTTCAAAACGGTCATAATAAAAGCTGTAAATCCGCTTCCAGAACATACCGCATACGACAAGATCGTCCCGGTTCTCATGAGCCTTGATATGCTTCGCCACCAAATCCTTTTCGGCAAGCATGTCGCTGTCATGGAAGATCAAAATATCGCCTCTGGCATTGCGGACCGCCTGATTCCGGCCGTAAGCGATCCCTCTGTTTTCTTTAATTCTCACAAAAATCAGCGGAAAATTCGCGCTGAATGATTCAAGCATGGATAAGGTTCCGTCTTCCGAACCGTTGTCAGCCACAATCACTTCGAACGGCTCTGTGCATTCCTGTTCATTCAGGGACAGCAGGCTGTTATAAAGCCTCTCCTTGGAATTATATGCGGGAACAATGACGCTTGCCTTCACTTTTCGTTCACTTCCTGTATATGATCATTTATTTGTTATCATCCTCAGATGCAAAGCCGCTGAACTCCGGGCAGACAGCGCTGACCGTCCCGATCACCCGCTTCAGAATGTCCTGGTAAAGCTGATGGACAAACGGCAGGTCGGTCCGGTCCGTCTCATGAATCTGCCGAATGTCGCCGGCTGTAACGATCCGGTATCCGCTGAAATGATAGAAAATCAGCGGACTTCCGTCTTCGAGCACAAGACGCCCGTCCTTCCATGAAAACGTGTGGCGGCCGTAATTCCAATGGCCGATATTCACGCCGGGCGTGGTGATGTCACACACGTTCGGGAACAGGCCGGACATGTAATCCAAGTAGCCTTGATCTCCGAATTTTCCTTCGCCCGGCGCATTTTTGCATTCCTCAAGGCAGCGTTCTTTCCACCATCTGAGACAATCTGTGCCGGCACTGTCGGTTTTGAAGCTGAGAAAACCGGAATTATACCGGCCTAAAAGACGCTGCAGCATGTCGATTTCCTGTTTTTCAAATGAGGGAATGACGATATCGCCCCGTGACAGAAGCACCGAACAATCCGGCTGATTGTCAAAAATCGCGCGCGGATCAGCGAAGAAAAACAAATCGGCATCAATGTACGTAACACGTTCTAATTGCGGATGTCCGTCCAGCACGAATTCGAGAAATACCGGCTTCACCGTCCAGCAGTATTCGCTCTGATCCCTCGTCCGCTTCAGTTCAAGGAGCTCCTCATTTTCCAGTGCGGACACCTGAATCAAGGTGACATTATCCGGCCGCATTGCCTGAAGCACGTCATAGGTGTCTTGATCCATACACAAAGTAAAAATGGGGGCGTCCGCCTGAACCGCTTTCAATGAGCCGAACAAAGCGATGGCCTGATACAGCCTTCCTTTTGATAAAACTGTGCAATATGCGCTTGTCACGTCTTTCTCTCACCTCTGTTTCTGTTACTTTTGAAAAAAGGCTTTATACCATTCGATCGTTTTTTCCAATCCTTCATCAATGGTATGCGCGGGCGTCCAATTCAGAAGCTTCCTCGCCTTTTCCGCCGATAAATATTGGTGCTTGATTTCATGGCTTCCCTGGTTGAGCACTTTCGGCTTGAGGTCACTGTCCATGGCCTTAAGAATTTTTTCTACAAGCTCCAGCACCGTCAGCTGAATCTCATTGCTGAAGTTGAACGCTTCTCCCGCAAGATTGAGCTCCTCCATCTTTTCCGCCAGCAAAAGGTATGCCTCGACCGCATCCTCGATGTAAAAATAATCACGGATAAATGTGCCGTCGCTGCGGATTTCCGGCGCTTCACCGTTCAGCACGAGCTGAATCGTCTGCGGAATAATCCGGTTGAAGTTCAAATCTCCGCCGCCGTACAAGTTGCCGCAGCGCGTAATACAGACCGGAAGTCCGTACGTATTAAAATATGTGTGGCTTAACAAATCGGCACAGCTTTTTGATACGTCATACGGATGTTTGCCTTGAAGAGGCATGTTTTCATCGTACGGCAGTGTCGGCTGGTCGCCGTACGCTTTATCACTGGACGCGACGATCACCCGCTTGATGAGCGGATGCCTGCGGCACGCTTCAAGGATGTTCCATGTGCCGAGAATATTGGCTTCAAATGTGGAAATCGGATTGCGGTTTGCGACGCCGACGATCGCCTGAGCGGCTAAATGAAAGACCGTGTCAATTTCATATTCGCCCAGCGCCCGCTCAATCACATCCAGATCCTCAAGCGCGCCTTCCACGATATTCATTTGCTTCACTTGTTCTCCCTGATACAGGTTCGACTTGGGCACAGTGTCACGGACAAGTCCCGTCACATTGGCCCCCTGATCGATCAGTTCCTTCACCAGGCAGCTTCCTAAAAGACCTGTACATCCCGTCACAAACACATTTTTATTTTTCCAGAAACTCAAACTTGATCACCATACCTTCCATACATGTTGTCCCCGGTCCCACATCTTGTTGATTTCCAGCAGGTTTTTATACGTATCGATCGCCGTCCAGAAACCGTAATGCCGGTATACCGCCAATTCGCCGTCCTTCGCCAGCTCCTTCAGCGGTTCTTCTTCAAACATGACGTCCCTGTCTTTCGGCAGATAATCAAATACCTTCGGGCTGAGCACGAAAAATCCGCCGTTGATGATGCCTTCACTTGAGGTTTTTTCAGAAAAGCTTTTCGCCATACCGTCTTCAACCGTCAGCGTTCCGAATTGCGAGGTCTTTTCTATACCGGTGACGGTTGCCGCAGCCCCTTTTGATTGATGATAGCTGATCAGATGAAACAGGTTGATGTTGGCCAGTCCGTCCCCGTACGTCATAAGAAAGGTTTCATCACCGATGATGTCCTTCGCCTGTAAAAGCCGCCCCGCTGTCTGCGTGTGTTCCCCCGTGTCTAAAAAAGTGATTTTCCACGGCTCGGATTTTCCCAATATCCGCACTTCTCCGGTAGAGCTGTCCAGCGTCATGCTGTGATTCTTCCAGTCATAATCTAAGAAATATTCCTTAATCATCTCTCCTTTGAAACCAAGAAGCAGGATAAATTCGTTCACGCCATAGTATTGATAGAGTTTCATAATATGCCATAGAATCGGTTTGCCGCCTATCATGGCGAGCGGTTTGGGACGTTCATTGGTGATTTCGCTCATTCTCGTTCCTTTTCCGCCGCAGAGAATGACTGCTTTCATCTCTACCCCTCTTCTCTGTGAATATTGGATTCGAAACCGCCCGTATAAGAGAAACCAACCCGATAATTTGTCCGATTCTCTATCACCGGTTTCAAAATCTACTGTAAGATATGAGAGATTGGCGCCCTTTGTGACCAAAAGCTCTCTCTTTTTTCAGATTGGTGAAGATACACACAAAAAAAGAGCCTTACGGAAATTCCGTAAGGCTCTTTCTATTATTTATTATCCTGATTCAGTTTTTCTTTGCCGTAATGATATTTAGACGGATCAACCGGCGTAAAGTCGCTCAATTTGTGGAATCTGAGCAGGTCTTTGTACATCACGCTGTCAGACAGCTTCAGCTGCTCTGTGACTCTGGCTTTCAGGTTTTTCGTTTCCTGATTGCCTTTCAGTTCTTTTCCTGTCTTCGTATCGTATACGACATTGGAGATGGAAGTATATTTCGGCGTGACGTAATCTCCGTTACGGAACGCCACCGTATCATCATGGTCTTTCGAGAAGAGATCGGTGCCGAAATTAATATATTTCCTAGAATCGATGCCTTCCAAGTGAAGGATCGTCGGCACAACGTCCATTTCACCGCCGTACGTATGGTTCACCCCGCCTTTTTTGCCGGGGATGCGAATCATAAGCGGCACACGCTGATTCTGCGCGTTTTGATAAGGCGTAATTTCTTTGCCGAGAATTTCTTTCATCGCGCGGTTATGGTTTTCAGAGATTCCGTAGTGGTCTCCGTAAAGCATAATCACCGAGTTGTCATATAAACCGGATGACTTCAGATCTTTAAAGAACTGTTCAAGCGCCTCGTCGAGATAACGCGCCGTCTGGAAATAGTCATCCACAGTCGCGTCGCCCGTTTTCGCTTTTTCGATCGTTGCGTCTTTTTCATCAAGCGTAAACGGATAATGGTTCGTCAGCGTGAGCAAATGCGCATAGAACGGCTGTTTCAGCGATTGAAGCTTCGGAATGGATTCTTTGAAGAATGGTTTATCCTTCAGCCCCAAATTGACAAGGTTGTCATCAGACATATCGTATGTGCTGGCGTCAAAGAATTTATCGTAGCCGATATGTTTGTATATCTGGTCACGGTTCCAGAATGATTTGTAGTCACCGTGTAAAACGGCGCTTGTATAGCCCTCACTTTGGTTAAGGATGGCAGGAAGCGATTGATACGTGTTTTCCCCTTTTGTCACGAAGGCTGACCCTTCAGGCAGTCCGAACAGGCTGTTATCCATCATCAGCTCGGCGTCAGATGTTTTACCTTGGCCTGTTTGGTGGAAAAAGTTATCAAAGTACGTCATGTCCTCTCCGCCGCGGGCGAGTTTATTCAGGAACGGCGTGACTTCTTTTCCGTCAAGTTTGTAGTTGATCAAAAACGTTTGGAAACTTTCCAAGTGAATCTTAATAATGTTTTTGCCTTTGGCCTTGCCGAAATACTCGGCGTTCGGCTTCGCATAATGCGAGGATGTGTAGTTTTCAACGCTCGTCAGGTCATCGCTGCTGGCATATGCCCGCTGTGATTCCGTCTGCGCCGTCTGCACGCCGTCATAAATCGTGTAATTATAAAGGCCTAAGTATTTTACAATGTAATTGCGGTCAAACGTTCTTGTCAGCAGCTCCGGGCGGTCCTCTTCGGCAATCGCCAGGTTCACGAAGAACAAAACAATACCCGTCACGATAATTAATGACGTATACCGTTTTTTCAGCTTGAATTCCTTCAGCTCACGTCTCCACACCAGAAGCGCGATTAAAATAATAATATCAACAAAGTATAAAATATCATGGCCGGACATAATGCTGAAGATGCCGTCTCCCATATTTCCGACATTACCGGATTGCTTTAAGTTCGGGAATGTCAAGAAATCATCGAAGAATCGATAGAATAGGATATTTGCATACAAAATAAACGTCATGATGAAATCAATAATCACCATGATAATCGCTGATTTGCGGCCTTTCGCAAACAATGCCAGTCCTAAAAAGAAAATGGCGCTTGAGAACGGATTGATCACAAGCAGAAACTGCTGCGTCGGACCCTTCACCCCAAGGTTGAATTCAGCATGATAGGCTAAATACGTTTTGGCCCAAAACAAAATAATAGCCAGTACAAAAAAACTAAGTCTGTAAGAAAATAATTTCTTCATGGCAACCTCTACTTTCCTAAACACTTTAAATCTGTATTCTTACTTTTTGCTTCAATTCCTGCTTTCCGAGCAAAACGAAAGCATCACACAGCCCCATAAACACACCATTTTAAAAAACGATATATTTATCATTCGTGTCATGCCCATTGAACATCTTATCCCGCCAGCCATTAGACGCAGGATATCCGTTCTTCGTTTCACATTTTTTTCTGGCATTAAAAGGTACCGTATCAGACCCGGTCTGAAAAATAGGAGATACCAAATATAAGAATAACACAAACTTCTAAAAACGAAAAATGAATATCAAAGACAGCCGCCCAACAGGCGGGCTGAAGTTATTGTATGCAAAGGGGTTGAAAAACTTGAAGATTTTTTTGGCTGATGTAAAAAAAGGACTGGAGTCATCCAGTCCTTCTCATCAAATCGCTCAAATCCCCGCCCAAACATCTTTTGCGTAAATACCTTTTGTCTGGAGGTCCAAAAGCCATTCTTGCGCTTGCCGTTCGTCTGTTTCGTGGACCGACTGATACGCTTTTTGCAGCGTTGCCTCTACATCGGGCGCCATTTTGCTGCCGTCGCCGCATACGTAGAGGTGCCCTCCCCGGCCGAGGATGGAAATTAAAGCGCCGGCGTCTTTCGCCATTAAGTGCTGCACATACGTTTTCGGTACGCCTTCTTTGCGGGAAAAAGCCGTATGAAGCGTCACGATTCCGTCTTTTTCATAAGCTTCAAGCTCGTCACGGTAAATAAAATCATGATCGTTTCTGCATCCGAAATACAGATGAGCCTCCCCCAGCTCTTTTCCTTCTTTTTTTAACGCCGCCCGGGCCTGCAGAAATCCGCGGAACGGGGCGACTCCTGTGCCGGGACCGACCATAATAATCGGTTTTTCCGGATCTTCCGGCAGCCGGAATCGTGTTTCCGGAGTGCGGACAAACATCACGATACCATCCTCAGGGCCGCGATCCGCTAAATAATTCGAAGCGACTCCGCGATACTCACCAAAACCGCTCCGGGCGGGGCCGCGAACGACGCCGACGGTAATTGAGGCCTGCCCGGGATGTTTCCGCGGCGAACTTGAAATCGAATAATACCGCGGCTTCAGCGGGCGCAAAAGCTCCAGAAATCGCTCAAACGGAAGTTCACACGCTTCATATTTTTCAAGGAGATCGAGCATCGAGATGCGCAATGTTAAGATTTGCTCCTGATAGACGCCCTCCTCAAGAAAATCTTCCAATTCCCGTTTGTGCGGCGGGCAGACCGTATAAGCGGCCATTTCCCGGATTTGAGCCCTTGATGCCGCTTCCTGCAATTCGACACAGCTGCTCAGAAGATCATGCAGCCTGACCGGCCGATCGAGCGGGAGATGAGCCGCGCTCTGTCCGCTGGCCGTCAGCAGCACTTGATCATTCCCGTTCAGATTGAACCGGCGGAGAACACGGCTGACCTGCTCTTTGCTGTTTACCGGCAGCACGCCGAGATGATCCCCTTCATGATAGGCAGCCTCTTTCGGCAGAGTGATTTCGATATGCCTTGTGCTCCGGCCGCTTTCCGGCGCCTGAAGTTCCCTGTTTTCCGCAACGGATGCGTAAACCGCTTCATACGTCTGTGCCAAAGGGGACCCGCCAAGCCCGCTGACAAATTGAAGGCCCAGCGAACTTCGCTCTTTTTCGGCATTTTCATTCAGCTTAAGACCGAATGCCTTCATGGCGTCCGTCCACATGCTTTTTTTCCATTCATCAAGCTTTCCTTCAAAATCGCCGCTGACGTCCCCTTCGCCTCGGGAGGAAAAGCGTTCCGCCCCTTTTTCGGCAAGCTTCTCATCAATAAGCCTCGGCACAGCCTGATATGTCGCCGCCCAGTTATGATCACCGCAGCCGAAGACGGCATATCGGACGCCTTCCAGCTCCCCGGGTTTGACTTCTTCAAGCCATTGAACGAATTGTCCCGCGTTGCTCGGAGGCTTTCCGTTATAAGAGGACGTAATGATCAAGAGAGCTCCTTCTTTCGGCAGTTTTCCGATCCGGTCATTTAAAGGCGCCGTTTCAGTCCGGACGCCATGCATCCCGGCAGTATCGGCAAGCTCCCGCGCCACGCCTTCTGCGGTTCCCGTATCTGAGCCGTACAAAATCAGAAGCGGTCGGTTATCAAGCCCGATAATAGATGCGCCTTTTGTTTCCCGTTTTTCTTTTTCGACGTCTTCCGTCGCTTTTTCAGCCGCCGGGAGGGCTGCCGCAACGGCTCCTTTGTTTCTCGGCCGCACCCTGATATGAAAGTCGCCGGGCTTGATCGTTAGTGTCTGTTTAATATCGAGCTCATAATCGGTGTGATCGATAAAGGTAAAATGCTGCAGAATCATCCCCAGAACAAGGGTTGCTTCATGCAGGGCGAACTGCATACCGATACACGCCCTCTGACCGTTTCCGAACGGCTTATACGCATGGTGAGGCACTTGATCAGGATGTTCAAACCGCTCCGGATAAAATTCCTCCGCATTGTCTCCCCACGCGTCTTTATCACGGTGAAGCTGGGGAATTAAGACGGAAATTCTGTCTTTCGGCGTGATCGGATATTTCCCGCCGATCACCGTATCCTCTTTCGCATAAAGGCTGAACGCAGGCGCGGTCGGCCATAAGCGCAATGACTCCTGCAAAATCATTCGGATATAAGTAAGATCCAGCACTTGTTTATATGAAGGAACGGGATCGGTCAAAACCCGATCGGCTTCTTCATAGGCTTTTTCCAAAACACGGGGATGTTTCAGCAGAAAGTAGATGGCAAAGGAAAGCAGGCCGCTGGTCGTTTCATGACCGGCAATTAAAAACGTAATGATTTGAAACCGGATATTTTCATCATCAAGTTTTTCGCCCGTTTCCGGGTCTTCCACATTCAGCATTCTGGCCAGCAGATCCTTTTCATCCCGGCCGCCTGACCGGCGCTCTGCGATAATACTGTCTACTAACGAAAACATCGCCTGAATGTCATGATGAAATTGGCGTTTCGTCCTGATCATAAGCTTATCCTGAACATCAAGGCGCTGCATTTGGTGCATCGCTTCATCAAGGGCGCGCACCATGCTGTTGATAAACGGATGAGGCGTTTCCCTGTAATAGCTGTTAAACCGATAGTTAAAGCCGCAAAGCCCGATCGTATCGAGCGTCAGGCGGGTCATATCAGCAGGCACATCAACGGCCTCATCCGGATTCAGCCTAGCCCATTTTTGAATCAGCTGCACCGCGATATCAGTCATCATCGAATGATAATCTTTCATCGCGCGCTGGCTGAAGGTCGGCATCAGAATATTATGCGCCTTTCGCCAGTTAGGCTCCTGCGTCCAGCTTGTAAACAGCCCGTCTCCGGAAAACGCCCGGACTTTCTCTAAAGCCCCTTCAATGCTTTTATCGAACCGCTCTTCATCACAAACCTCTTTCACCAGTTCATGGCCGGACACGACGATAATGGCGCCCGCCGGCGTATGCAGCTGAAAAATAGGCCCCTGCTCGTTTGCCAGTTTGATAAGCGACATTGTAGGCTTGTCTTTATCAAGCAAAGGAAGATTGCCGAGCGGGCCGAATGTCTTCGGCTGCGGAATCGGACCTGTTTCCTTCATGAATAACACCCTTTCTAACACGTTGATGCGTTCCTTCCAACTACATTGCCCTTTTCACCGGCCGATTATCCGCCGTCACGGATCAATCATCGGATTGACGATCGATAACGGTTTTTTCTATACTGGAGAGGCTTGTTAAATACAGAAATAAGGTGAGTTCACATATGGATTTTGAAATCAAGTTTTTATCGTTTTATGTCATTCAAGTGGAAGGAAAAGACGAACAGGCAAACAAACAGTTCAAACATTTCCAGACCCTTGACACGGAAGAATTTGAAGAAAGCGAGCTGAAGGATTTTCTTGACGGGGAATTGAAGAAAATCGTCAAACGGAAAGCCGAACGGCATCCGCAATCCGAGCAGGTCCCCACAAAAATCGGCCATTTTATCACGGAGCCGGGCCATGAGCTTGATTCAAATCCGAATTACAACCTTTTCAACCGCGCCAGACTTGCGGATACGAAGGAAGCATTTATCGAAGCAAGCGAGCAGTTCGTCCGCACTTATCTTGACACGAGCGCCGTGCGCGGCGGTGTTTTTATCGTGGCATCGGCCGTTCCGCGCAAGTATTTTGAAGACAAATTCGTCTTTATGATGAAATGCGATTTCGAGCCGAAGGTCGCCCGCATCTCAGACGCCTCGTCTCTCATTAAAAAGGTCGAAATGGCCATCACGACAAAAAACATGAAAAGCATTCAATATCCGTATATGCCGGAAGAAGGCATGACGGAAGAGCATGAGCTGAAAATCCACCAGGCCTCGCACGCCCGTTATTTCGAAGATTTTCTCAAATTTGTCGAATACGGCGAATCGATGCCGGAAATCATGAAAAACCAAGTCATGAACATGGTGCAGGAGCACGTGTATGAAACTTTTGAAGAAAACAGCGAAGAGCTTCAGCAGTTTGAGCACGACATTGAAATTTGGGAAGCGAGTGAAAAGCGGGAAATTCAGGAGTGCCTCGACACCCATCAAGTCATCGAGGCATCCGCGCAGATCATTGAACATACGCCGGAAGCCGAGCTGAAAATGAAAGTCGGAGAAACAGAGATTAAAGGATTACTGGCTGATTTCGGCGAATCCATCCATCTCGCAAAAGTGAACGGGCGCTATGTCGCGCTCATTGAGGCGGAGACGATCTCGTTTGAAAAAGGCAGTTCGCCGGTGGAGTTTCACAAGCCTGAGGGGCTGCATGAGGTGATTGAGCGGATACGGAATAAATCTGAACAAGACTGACAAAAGTCCAGACGCCATGTTCTGGACTTTCTTTATTTAATAAGGCTCTTTGAGCAATCGATAGCATTCACTGATGATGTCTTGGACGCCGGGCGTTCTCTTTATCTCGCGGCGGACGATTTCAGATGAGAGATTCTGCACCTGTAATGCCCGCTCCGCCCGTCTTTCGAAGTATGCTTGACATGCAGTTTCATGGTTTTCGTGTTTTTGCAGTTCTTCACTAAGCACAATCGCATCTTCAATCGCCATCGCCGCTCCCTGCGCCAATGTCGGCGCTCCTGCATGGACGGCATCCCCGCCCAGAACGACGCGGCCTCTGTGCCACGGTTCTTTAACCGCCATCTGCTCAATCTTATGAAACAAAACGGGATATTCCTTTGACATATTCTCTGTCACAAACTTTACTCCCGGAAATCCGTGCAGCAAGTCTTTCACCCGTTCAAAACGCGTGTCCTCGTCATCCCTGAAGTCAGCGTCATACGGCCGGATGATAAATACGTATCCTGTTTTTTCAGAGAGCGGCACGACCCCGACCTGCGTCTGCCCCTTTTTATACATCAGTGTTGAATCATGAAAAACCGGTTCGGGAAAAGAAATGTAAAATCTGTGTGCTCCCATGCCGAGATACTCTGTTTTCACTTCTCTTTGCAGCATTTGATTGCGGACAGCGGAGCGGATGCCGTCAAAGCCGGCGAGGATGTCAGCCGTCATCGCGGTTCCGTCTGCACAATGCACCGTTATGTCATCTGCTGTTTCTTCGTAAGACACGACTTTTTTACCGAGCAGAATCGTGACCCCCGCCGCTTCAGCATGCTTTTTGAGGATATCGTTTAACGTTTGCCGCAATATATTATTCCGCCCCGGCAATGAATCATCTAAAAACGCCTCACTCACTTTAAACTGCAGCGTTCCGTTTTCATCATGCTGCTTCAGCCATTCCGTTTGAAAGCCGTGTTGGCAGCATTCATCATACACACCGATTTCTCGCAGCACCCGCAGCGCATTTTGAGGCTGGAGAATGCCCGCTCCGCTTTTTCGCATGCCGGACGCCGCCTCGCAAAGGGTCACTTCAAAACCCGCTCTGCCGAGAGAAATCGCTGCGGACAGGCCGCCGATCCCTCCGCCCGCTATGATGATCTTTTTCACTTCATGGTTCATCCCGATACCGCCTTCTTTATTTATTATTCATTAACTATTAGCCACCTTACTATATAGGCTGAAAAACTGTCAATCTTTATAGGTTGCCTTTTGAATCCGGCAAGCTTATACTTTGAATCACTAAAATGGTACGGAGGCTTACAAAAATGGAGTTGAGACATTTGCCGGATTACTCGCAGATTGCCGGACGCGCTGAGATTTACGCCGATATGGATGCTGAATCATTGAAAACATTTTTGACGTTATTTGATATGTCTAAAAAAATGAATCAGGTCATGGAGCATTATTTCTCAAGTCACGGATTGTCCGAAGGGAAATTCAAAATTTTAATGTTTCTGTTTGACGCACCCGGCCACAGCCTGAGCCCGTCGGAACTGGCGAAAAAATCCAATGTCACCAAAGCGACCATCACCGGGTTGATCGACGGACTCGCACGGGACGGCTTTGTAAACCGCAGCCGGCATACCGGCGACAGACGAAAAATCAGCATCGAACTCACAAAAGAAGGAAAAGAAAAGCTGATGCTGTTTCTTCCCGGCCACTTCTCCAATATTTCAGGAGTCATGGAAAGCTTCACCGCTGAACAAAAAGCGGAATTGACAAAAATGCTTGAAGTATTATTTGATAAGCTTCTGCTGTTTTCCGGCGGCAGAACATAAAAAGGCGCCCCTCTCAGCAGGGCGCCTTTTTCGCGCGGTTAATCATCACTGTTTAAAATCCCGAAAAACCGAAGCAGGTTGATAAACAGGTTAATAAAGTCGATATAAAGCGTCAATGCCATCAAAGGAATCAGGTCAGCCGTGATGTCCCGGTGCTTGATCTGGTTCAGATCGTATAAGATATACATTGAAAACACAATCGTTCCGATGACGGAATACGCCATCATGGCGGCGGAATTCAGCGGGCTGAAAATATTAAAGATCCCCACTGCAAGAAGCGCGATAACAGCGACAAGCAAGAAGGACCATAAAAACGACAAGTCCTTTTTCGTCTTAGCGCCAATCGTGCCGAGCACCGCAAAAATCACAAACGAAGAACCGAATGCCTCCAATACGACATAGGCCCCCGCTGCGGACGCATAATGGCTGATAATCGGAAACAGCGTCATTCCGGAAATGAAAGCGAATGAAAACACAAACACATATCCGACGGCTTTTTTTCGGCGCAGCCAAAACGCGGCGATGATCATGACGACCTCTAAGATCGACAGCGGCAGCATCAATGCCGGCGGAATGAACTGGCCCGTATACAGGCCGATTGTCGCAACTAACAGTGTAAACACAAATACCGTTATAATGCGCTGCATAATAGATTGTTTGCTCTCATAAGCAGCAGTTTGCATGTCAAAAGTCCTCCCAAAAAATGATCGTGATAGGTCTATTATAAATAAAATGGGAGAAATTTGTATGATTTTAAGAAGATTTTAAGGATGTCAGGCCTGACGTTTTGCTGCGCACTCCTGCATATCCATGAAATCATGCAGTTTTTTCGTCAATCCGCCGTGCCCGAATCGGATATTCCCCTTCTGCCCCGGCGTTTTCGCGAAATCGAGGAATGCCAGCACATAAAGACGCCTGACGGGAATGGGAATGACGCCCGCATCATAAAACCAGCCGTCAATTGTATTGAGCACGCCTTTGTTAATGCCGTATTGCTTCGTGCACCAATGCAGAAAGCGCACTTCGGGCAGGTGCAGATACCGGCTCTCCCGGAAAGGAACAGTTGAATGCTTCATATGTACCGCCTCCTGTCATTGGCTGTTTTTTAAGATTGTTTTACTTCTTTGCTCTTCAGGGAAAATCGATATTTCTCCACCTTATCAATTTGTGTCACTTGGGAATTATGAACCGTAATCTGAACTGTCCCGAAATCGAGCGTTTCCAGCGCGCTGATAATCTTTTCGATCACATGCGGATCTACGTTTCCTTTGGACGTCATCATGCTCCCCCTTTATGTCTGGCCGTTCGTCTTTTGACAATGAGCGTTTTAATTCATACTATTCTGATAAGAAATATATAATTATACTATTATGTTTTCATTCAGAAATCAATAACATTTACACAATTTTTGGATATGTTTTCTTTGCGAAAACTTTCACTTCCTTCGCTTTGACATAAACCGTGTCACCGACGCCCGCCCCCAAGGCGTCATATTGCTGTTTTGAGAGCTCAATCTCCAAGTGCTGGCCTGTGTCGGTACGGACGGCTTCCAATCTGACGGACGGTCCGATGGCGCGAATATGAGCCGCCCTTGCTTCAAATGAATGCAGACCGGACGGTTTTTTTTCTACGGTAAAATGGTGTGGCCTCACATAAGCGATCCCCTTATCCTGATCAGCATGCCCGACAGGTATTGCCGCGTTTCCGGTGATCAGCTTTCCTTCCTCCACTCTTCCTTCAAATACGTTGACACTGCCGAGAAAGTCGTACACAAACGGATTTGCGGGGTGATCATACACCTCCTGCGGCGTTCCGATCTGTTCAATCGCACCTTCATTCATAATGACGATGCGGTCGGCCACATCAAGCGCTTCTTCCTGGTCGTGAGTGACGAAAATACTTGTCATGCCGAATTCATCATGAAGCCGTCTGAGCCATTGTCTTAACTCTTTTCTTACTTTGGCGTCAAGCGCGCCGAACGGTTCATCCAACAGCAGAATGTTCGGTTCTACGGCCAAGGCGCGTGCGAGGGCGGCTCTTTGTCTTTGTCCGCCTGACAGCTGCGAGGGATAGCGCTTTTCATAAGGTTCCAGTTTCACAAGCGCCAGGAGCTCTCTCACCTTTTCGGCAATTTCCTTTTTGGCGGGACGCTGCTTTCGCGGACGGACTTTTAATCCGTAGGCGACATTTTCAAAAATCGTCATCTTGCTGAATAACGCATAGTGCTGAAACACAAAACCGACATGTCTGCTTTTCACATGCGTATCCGTCACATCTTGTTTTCCGAACAGGACACGTCCCCCATCCGCCTGCTCAAGACCGGCAATGACTCTCAATAATGATGTTTTGCCTGAGCCTGACGGACCGAGAAGCGCAACCAGCTCGCCATTATTGACGTGAAGATTGATATCCCGCAATGCCTGATAGTTTCCGTAATGCTTAGAAATACTGTCGATCGTAATCTCCATAATGACTCCTTCCTCATCCGGTTTTGACAGAACGATAACCGGCTTTCCATTCAATGATGTTTTTCAAAAACAGTGTCGCAATCGCAAAAACCGACATGACGGAGGCCGCCGCAAAAGCGGCCGTAAACTGATATTCGTTGTACAAAATTTCGATATGAAGCGGGAGCGTGTTGGTAACACCTCTGATATGACCGGAAACGACTGATACGGCGCCGAATTCGCCGATTGTCCGGGCCGCGCTTAAAATCACCCCGTAGATCAGCCCCCATTTGATATTAGGAAGCGTGACATGCCAAAACGTTCTCCAGCCTCCCGCGCCTAGCGTGACGGAGGCTTCTTCTTCAGCATTTCCTAAGCTTTGCATAAGCGGTATTAATTCCCGGGCGATGAAAGGGAGCGTCACAAACAAGGATGCAAGCACGATTCCCGGGACGGCGAATACGATTTTTATCTGGTGATCAAGTAAAAATGGACCAAGCCAGCCGTGGAGCCCGAACAAAAGGACAAAGATTAAGCCCGCGATTACCGGAGACACGGCAAACGGCAGATCAATCAGTGTCATAAACAGACTTTTCCCCCTGAATTCATATTTGGTCACAGCCCACGCCGCGGCGACGCCGAACAGCGTATTCAGCGGAACCGTGATGAAAACGACGAGGAGCGTCAATTTCATCGCGGCAAGGGAATCCGGATGCGTGACAAAGAGGATATATGCTTCCGCTCCCTTTTTAAAAGCTTCAATAAATATGAATGCAAGCGGCATGATTAAAAATATGGACAAAAAGAGCAGGACCGCTGAGATCAGCACCCATTTCACAACGGGTGATTCCCGCATCTCCCGCTTTGGCCCGGCTGTTTTCGCTGTTTCCAGCTGCATGGCATATCCCCTACCTTCCTGCGTATTTTCTCGCGGTGAGCCATTGCAATCCATTGATGACGAATAAAATGAAAAATGTGATGACAAGCATGACTGCCGCAACAGCCGTTGCCCCGGCATAATCGTATTGCTCTAATTTCGTCATAATGATCAGCGGGGAAATCTCGGTTTTAAACGGCATATTGCCCGCGATAAAAAC
The DNA here is from genome assembly GCF_042296235.1 of Bacillus sp. A1. NCBI lineage: Bacteria > Bacillati > Bacillota > Bacilli > Caryophanales > Bacillaceae > Bacillus > Bacillus sp. A1. The sequence goes on along the minus strand of NZ_CP141181.1, from coordinate 729,770 downwards.
GACAGAACCATACTCCCCGAGGGCGCGGGCAAAAGATAATGCGAAACCCGATATAATAGAAGGAAAAAGCTCCGGCAGAATGACCTTTTGGAAGGTTTTCCATTTCGAAGCTCCAAGTGAAGCAGATGCTTCTTCCGTTTCCTTTTGGAGATTTTCTAAGACGGGCTGAACCATCCTGACGACAAAAGGCAGCCCGATAAACGTTAGTGCGATGATAATGCCGATCGGCGTAAAGGAAATACGGAAAGGAAACAGCTGTCCGATCCAGCCGTCCGGTGAATACATTGCCGTTAATGTAATGCCTGCGACGGCGGTCGGCAGCGCAAACGGCAGATCAACCAGGCCGTCAGCCAGCCTTTTCCCCGGAAAGTCATATCTCGTCAGCACCCAGGCGATGACAACGCCGAAAACCGCATTGATCAAAGCGGCGCAGCCCGCCGTCAAGAAGCTCAGCCGATAGGAAGCCGCGGCCCTCGGCTCAGAAATGATATGCCAGACGTCCCCGGGCCCCATTGACATCGTATGAAAAAACACCATGGACAGCGGCACGATAACCAAAACGGCCATATATAAAAATGTAAATCCCATCGTTAATCCGAAACCCGGAATCACGGACGATTTTGTTTTTTTGAAAAGTAACGTTCTCATACTCGTTTCCTCTTTCTATTTCTCATAGATGCTGTCAAAGGTTCCGCCGTCATTGAAATGGGTTTCCTGTGCTTTTTTCCAGCCGCCGAATTCCTTTTCGACCGTCACCGTTTTAATCTTCGGGAATTGTTTTTCATACGTTTTCAGAACCTCTTTATCGCGGGGCCGGTAAAAATTCTTCGCGGCGATCTCCTGCCCTTTTTTGCTGTAGAGATAGGATAAATATGCTTCAGCCGCTTTTTTTGTTCCTTTTTTATCCGCGGTTTTGTCGACGACAGAGACAGGAGGCTCAGCCAGGATACTGATTGAAGGATTGATAATCTCAAATTTCTCCTTGCCGAATTCCTTCAGTGTGAGATAGGCCTCATTTTCCCAGGCGATCAGCACATCCCCCATCCCTCTTTCTGTAAAACTGGTCGTGGCTCCGCGCGCCCCTGAATCAAGCACTTCCACATTGCCGTAGAGGTCTTTCATAAACTGTTTGATTTTCGTGTCGTCATGATGATACGTTTCATCCGCATATGCCCATGCCGCTAAATAGTTCCATCTGGCTCCGCCCGATGTTTTCGGATTGGGCGTAATGACCGAAACGTCCTTTTTCACCAAGTCAGCCCAATCATTGATGTGCTTCGGATTCCCTTTTCTGACTAAGAATACGATGGTTGACGTGTAAGGAGTTGATTGATCCGGCAGACGTGACTGCCAGTTTTGATCAATGAGTCGCGCTTTTTCTGCTATCGAATCAATGTCATAACCTAAAGCAAGCGTTACGACATCAGCGTCAAGTCCGTCTATTACGGATCTGGCCTGCTTCCCCGAACCTCCGTGCGACTGCTGAACGGTTACATCTAGACCCGTTTTCTTTTTCCAATAGGAAGAAAAGGCCTGATTATACTCTTTATACAGCTCCCGTGTCGGATCATACGATACATTCAGCAGCTGAACGGTCTTTCCGTCTGATGACGCGCTGCCTGACTCAGATTGACAGGCTGACAGCGCCCCTGCCAATAAGATCAATACTAAAAATGCCGCTGTTTTTTTCATGTGCCTGATTTCTCCTCTCTTTTTCCGCATAAAAAAAGGCATATTATCCCCTTTCAAAAAAGGGAAATAATATGCCTTCAGTTGACTGATGGGCAATTATACCGGTATCAGATTTGGGCAGAACGGCCAGCTTTCGTTTGTGTACGATCAGCTATTTGTGCCGGTTCGATGTGTATAAGAATAATTCAAACTATCCCTAGCTGTCAACTAAGTTTTAGAATATTTAAATTGTTTTCCGCTGACACAAAAAGCGCCCCGCCTCTGGCCGGAGCACCTTTTTTCTATGCTTTTGCTTCCTCGATCACACATGTGACACCCATGCTGGCGAGCGCCTGCTCCAGGGAGCCGTAAGTTTGATACTCTGAAAAATCAAGCCCCAATTGGATAGAAGTCTGTGCCACATCAGGCCGAATGCCGGAAAACACGGTTCTGATGCCGAGGAGAAATAACGTTTTCGACAGCATATACAATTGCTGCGCCACCATCGTATCGACAATGGGCACACCGGACAGATCAATCACAAGGTTTGTGATCCGTTTGGCGACACAGTTTTCCGGCACCGACTCCAAAATCACACGCGCCCGTCTCGTATCAATCGCGCCGATGAGCGGCAGAGTGCCGATCGTATCCGCGATCAAAATAACCGGACAGCTCAATTCGGAAATAAGCTCCTGCTGAGATGACAGCCTCGCGATCATTAATTTCTGAAACTGTTCAGTAAAATCCGTCATCAGCTGATCAAACGAGCCGTTGACAATGTAATTCCAGCGGCGGGCATCCTCATTTGTTACAATGTCCTGATGCTCATCCATAAAACGGGTGACCGCCTCCCAAAAGACAGTTCTTGAATTGCCGATCGCCTCAACGACCTCATGAACCTCCGCGTCTTGCTCCACTCTGCTTTTCGCTACCTGTGCGGCCCATTTTTCTTTGTTATGCTGAAAAACGGCCGGATCTTCCAAAAAAGCGCTTGCGATGACCGTGTTTGTAAAGGTATGCTGCTCGATCAGCAGCCGTTTCATTTCCTCGCTTAATTGATCCGCAGAATAAAAACGCCCTCTCAGCTTCCGTCTCAGCTTAAGCCATTTTTCCGTCAGCTCTGCCGAATGTGTAATAATATAATCATGAAGTAATTGGTCTTTGTTCACTGCCGTCTCCTCTTTCAAGAATATGTACTTTTGTCTAAATTATAAATCGGAATCGCCGATCGCACTAGAGAAATTAAAAAAAGCCGGCACATTAAAGCTTTTGATTGCTTTTTTCGGCAGGAGGATACACTATAAAAGAAATGAAACAGGAGGTCAGTATGATGATCAAAAAAATCGCGACAGTCGCCGTATACACTGATGATCAGCAAAAAGCGAAAACATTCTGGACGGAAAAAGCGGGGTTTGAAACCGTCGCCGAGCATCCGATGGGACCGGGCGCCTTCTGGCTTGAGGTAGCGCCCAAAGGGGCCGCCACTCATTTGGTTATTTATCCGAAATCGATGATGAAAGGGGCCGAGCATATGAAGGCTTCTATCGTATTTGAGTGTGAAGATGTCTTTGCCGCATACGAACAGATGAAAAAGAACGGCATCACCTTTTTAGATGAACCGAAACAAATGGAATGGGGCAGCTTCGTGCAATTTAAAGATGAGGATGGTCATGTCTTTCTCCTGAAATCGTAATCCGTCAGGCATCTCAATTGACTTTGATAATCATTTTCATTTAAAATGTTGGATAAAGCGTGAAAATGATTGGAGAGCTGCCAGATGTTTGTGCAAATCAGAAAAATGACCGTAAAAGAAGGACATTCCGACAAAGTAATCGAACGCTTCAGTTCAGAAGGCGTGATTGAAAAGCAGGAAGGTTTGATAGACGTAACGGTTCTGGAAAAAAAAGTCCGCCGCGGTGATGAAGAAGTCGTCGTGTTAATCCGCTGGGAGTCTGAAGACCATTGGAAACAATGGGAAAAAAGCGAAGACCACATCGCGGCCCACAAAGCAAACCAAGGCAAGCCGAAACCTGATTATATGCTTGGAACGGATGTCGGTATGTATCATGTCAGAGCCGTTAAAACAAGCGTACACGAAAAATAATAAAGAGCCTTTGCCCCAGGGCAATGCTCTTTTTATTTTTTCTCCTCATACGGCAGGACAAACAGCGGTTTATCGGGCTTCCATTCCGCATACAGCACGTCCTCCGTTTTTTTGATGTTCAGCTTTTTCAGCTCCTGATTCAGCTGCTTTTCTTCCAGCCCGGCTTCTTTCAGATTTTCATACAGCACTTCGCCGTCAATAATCAGCGTGACCGGCAAAGAGACCTGCTTCGGCTTTATTTGCATGTCGCCGTTTTTCGTCGTATCATATTGAAATTTCGGCAGGACGCTGACCATCCCGTTTGTTTCTAAAATCGCGTACTCCGCTTCCTGTATGGAAAAGCAATTCGCCTGTCTGAGAAGGCTTTGCAATTGATTAATGTCCAGCTTATTCTTTTTCAGCACATCATATTTCAGTTTTCCTTTATGTATGATAATACTCGGCTCGCCTTCCAACAGCTTTCTGGTGCTTTTTACTTTCTGCGTAATCAGTTCGATGAGATAAATTAAAACTCCCCATAACAGAGAAGCAAAAATGATTTCAATAATCCTGACGTTTTTATCATACACCGCATTTCCGACCAGTTCGCCGAGGATGAGCGCAGAAATAAAATCAAACGGCGTAATTTGCGAGAATTGAGTTTTTCCAAGCAATTTTAAAATCACAAATAAAATACCCAAACCGCATACTAACTCCCAAGCCACTGTAAGTAAATGTCCCATATTCGCACCTTCTTCTTAAAAGTCATTACCATTATGGACATTCGCCTGTTTTCTATACAGCGGCCGGCAACACACAAAAAAACGCAGCCGAGGCCGCGTTTTTTCACTTCTGCTTACTGTTTTTGATTCGATCTGACGACCCGTAAACACACCTCAGCGGCATAACCGGCGGCCGCTCCGGAACCCGCAAACATCGCGGCAAGCCCCAAGCCCATTCCTTCCCAGCCGCCGACACCGAAAATGCTGTAAACAACCGTACCGAAAGCAGTCAGGCCCAGCACCGCCAAAAGGCACTCAGGCCACATCTTTTTCGGCCATTTCTTACGGAGCACAGCCGATACGGCCAAGTTAAGACAAAATGCGGCCAGACAGATCAGATAAAAAAACCCCATGTCTTTTGCACCTCCGTCATGAGGAGCTTTTTATTTACTCATCTTTTTTTCAAACAAATGATAACCCGGCGCGAGTCCTTTTGATTCGTACCCCATTCCGCTGTAAAACGACTGAAGCGCCTTGTTTTCGGACACGCAATCGAGCCGGATTTTCGTTTTTCCCGGACAAGACACACCCGTCTCCGCCCAAGTCATGATTGTCCGGCCGAGCCTCTCGCCTGCAAACCGCCTGTTAATCGCCAGCCGGTGGAGATATACGGACTCCTCATGTCCTTCATCGCCCCAAAGACGTCTGTCCCACCCGCTTGCTTCGGGAAGCAGCATGACGACGCCGGCCAGCTCTTCATTCTGCCTGAATAGAAAAACATACCCTTTGGCGATCGCCTCCCGCATATTGTGGGTATCTTCCCCTTGCAGAAGGCCGCTCCACTGGTTCGACCCTTTATCGCGAAGCCATTCTGCCGCTTGCACGAGCAGATCCATGACCTCTTTTGCATCATCTTTCCGGGCGGAGGTGACCCGGAATGCCCCCGCCTTCTCCTCCGTGATCGTAAATGGTGTCATAAAAGCCTCCTGTAATCAGAATATTCGACACCTTTATTATAGACCAAACGCTGAAAGGAAAAAAACAGCCGTCATGTTTGAGGGCCGTTTAAAAAATTTTCTTCTTATCACGTTCTTCTTTTAAAATCTCAACCGCTTCCCTGAAACGCATAGAGTGGACGATTTCACGCTCACGCAGAAAACGGAGTGAATCATTCAGGTCAGGATCATCGGAAATATCAATAATCCATTGATACGTCGCTCTCGCCTTTTCTTCAGCCGCAATATCCTCATATAAATCAGCGATCGGATCTCCCTTCGCCTGTATGTAAGACGCTGTGAACGGAACTCCGGCCGCATTGTGATAAAACAGCGCGCTGTCATGGTTGACGTAATGATCACTGAGCCCTGCATCACGCAGCTGCTCCGGGGTCGCATCTTTTGTCAGCTTATAAATCATCGTCGCAATCATTTCTAAATGCGCAAACTCCTCCGTGCCGATATCCGTCAGCAGGCCGATCACCTTGTCAGGAATCGTGTAGCGCTGGTTTAAGTACCGGAGCGCTGCGGCCAATTCGCCGTCCGCCCCGCCGTATTGTTCAATGAGAAACTTAGCCAGCATCGGGTTGCATGTACTCACTTTAACCGGATACTGCAGCTTTTTTTCATATACCCACATTTACAGATCCCTCCTTATACTTGCCATGGCCAAGGACCGCGGCCCCAGTCCCATTGAGCGCCAACCTGACTCACGCCGAATTGCAGAAGCGGTCCGTACTCAGGTTCAAACCGCTTTCTCAGCTGTCTTGAGTACCGGGAATATTCATGAAACTGCTGAAGCGCGAGACGGTCATGGGGATGCGTATCCAGATAAAGCGTCAGCTCCACCAAGACAAAGTCCGCCGCCTGGATTTGTTCCAGCAGCCGATAGTATTCATCATCAATCTTTTTCGCCATATTCGATTCCCCCCCGATAAGGATTATCATAGAAATCGTAAAGATCCTTCCAAAGGGTCCCTTTTCTCAATGCCTCCATCGGAGAAAACTGCTCCAAGTGATACGGCTGAAACCGCATATAAAGATGCGGCGGCGTTCTGTAGTATTTTCTCCCGATCGGCGGGCAGGGATCAAACCGGCTGTGGAAGGGTTTATAGGATTTGACCGGTGTAAACGGCTGATTTTCTTTCATTACGATCCTCCTTTCCTAAACACATGACCTTAATAGGTATGAATCCGTATCGGCATTTATGCCCTGTAAGAAAATAAAAAAGCCCGTTAAAAACGGACTCAATGCAGCTCATCTGGAATTTGAAGTAAAAAAATCATAATGAAAAATCTGATTGAAAGCGCTGATAATGTTTCAATGTATATTCCGTAATTTGTTGATCATATTCAGGATATTCATATCTCAATAAATCAGCCACTGACTTTGAATATGCTCTAAAGAGACCTTGGCAGTCAAACAATGCCTTCCACACGCTTTCATAAGTATTGCCGACATAAGTATTCAGCAGGATTTCCCAATCTTTCGCATTCATGTAATGTTGAATATACTTATAATTCTTCCCTACACTTAATGAAAACTGATTCTCTATCCCGATATTCCACGCAATCATACGCAAAACATTAGGCCTTAAAATGTCATTCATATGATCCAGCGCAAACAGTATTTCTTTACGCATTAATCCTTTAATCACATAGGTTGAAACCATCCAAAATTCATTGCAGCAATCATCAAACTCTCTGGAGGTCGGTTTCTTTATATGATATTGTTCATCACTCGCAATAACCTTACTATTGATTCGGTCATCCTTGTCTAATACTATTTCCGCCAAACCATCACTCTGTGTAAAATAATCCTCTGTTTGACTCAGAGGGATCAAAGTTAAGTCGATTTTATGATGATCTTTAAATAGCATTAGATAGGAGAACCAGTCTCCGAGTTCCGGAGGGAAGAGTTCCATATCTTCAGGTTTTTGCATCATCATTCTTTCGCCAAACTGATCCAGCCAGCTGTCGTCAGATGTGAAGGAGTCCATATCGGTCACAAAATAAGAAATATCATAGTCTTGAAATTTGTCTCTCGGTACATTTTTATTGGTTCTTGATCCCTCTAAAGTGACAAGACGGATTCTCTCGTCCTTCATCGCAATATCAAGAATCAATTTCATCATTTCGTCTTCACTTCTCACATGTAAAACCTCCCGATAAAGAGATTTTTACAGATCATGCTTTTCAGTTTATAAACAACAGAAAGAAAAGGTTTGTGAGCTTGCTCATGATTTACAGAAAGCCTTATGTACTTGATGATTTTGCTCCAATCGTAACACATCTGCAAGAACATGAGAAGAGCACTCCTGCTGTTCCAAGAGTGCTTTTTCCCGAATGGTCAGATATATTGGCTGTCCCGATGATGATGATGGAACGGGTAGCCGCCGTAGCCTCCGCCATAGCCGCCAAAACCGTACCCCGGATATCCCCCGAAGCCTCCGTAGCCGCCAAAACCGCCGTAACCGCCGTAACCGCCAAAACCGTATCCCGGGTAGCCGTAGCCTCCGCCGAAACCGTATCCCGGATATCCTCCGAAGCCTCCGTGGCCGCCAAAACCGTACCCCGGGTAGCCTCCGAAGCCTCCATAGCCGCCGCCAAAGCCTCCGCCGTAAATCGGTCTTCTTTCATTCATGACTTATCGCTCCTTCACATAGGTTACAGTCCAGTTTATGACATCCGGAAGGAAACGTATGGGCATCCGCCCAGTTTTGGCGAAATAATCAATAATTGCTTACGGAGACATACGATACAGGCCGACCGCGTAAGCAAAATAAAAAGGCCGGAACTTATGCCGCCCCGGCCTGTTTGTCTTTATTCGCCTAAATCTACATTGTGATAAACCTGCTGTACGTCTTCGAGATCTTCCAGCACATCGATCAGCTTTTCAAATTGAGCTTTCGCATCTTCCGGAAGCTCAACTTCATTTTGCGCAAGCATCGTCAGCTCCGCAACCGTGAACTCTTCAACGCCGGCATTTTTGAATGCCTCCTGTACGGCATGGAATTGATCAGGCTCGGCATACACGATAACACTGTCATCCTCTTCTAAAATATCGCGCACGTCCACATCAGCTTCCATCAGCAATTCCAGCGCTTCATCCGCCGTCTTGCCTTCAACGCCGATAACGGCAGTCGCATCAAACATGTAAGCGACAGACCCGCTCACACCCATATTTCCGCCGTTTTTCCCGAATGCAGCGCGCACTTCAGGCGCCGTGCGGTTTACATTATTCGTTAACGCGTCAACGATGATCATTGAACCGTTCGGCCCGAAACCTTCGTAACGCAGCTCGTCAAAGTTCTCCTCCGCGCCGCCTTTCGCCTTTTCAATCGCACGCTCAATAATATTTTTCGGCACACTGTACGTCTTCGCGCGCTCAAGCACCACTTTTAACGCCTGGTTCGATTCCGGATCTGGCTCGCCTTGTTTTGCCGCCACATAAATCTCACGGCCGAACTTCGCGTAAATCCGGCTCGTATTTGCGTCCTTTGATGCTTTCTTTTCTTTAATGTTGTTCCACTTACGGCCCATTTTGTTCCACTCTCTTTCACGAATTGAATCTGTATGATAAATACTCTGCTTCTATTATACCTCAGCGGTTGGGTTGTTTCGAGTGTAAGACATTAGAAAAAACAGGCACGCTTAAAATCACCGGAGCGCAGTAAGCCGAATTTGAAGGTTATTGTACAAAACATAAAAAGCCTCCCTTCATACAGGAAGGAAGTCGCAAGCCAAAAGATTCATTTTATTCTTATTACCTATTTCCTACACTGTATATCCCGACTCACGTGGTAAAATTTTGATATCGAACAAAAGAAAGGATATGGTCATGAAAGTTTTCGAAGCAAACAGCCTCCTCGCCGCTGCCAAACAGCGCGCGGGTGAATACAAAAAACTGCGCGGCCAGATGGTTAATCTGAAAAAAGCGTTTCAAGGTATGGCTGACCTTGGTGACAATGATTTCTCAGGCCGGGGCGCAAATAACATCAAAGCTTTTTTCAAGGACCACGCCGGCGTTACAGACAGCTGGCTTGATCTGATCGATATGAAAATCGCATTCCTCACAAGCCTTCCCGGCAAGGTCGAAGACGCCGGACTTTCCAATTCGCATGTGGAGGAATCATTTCTGGAGCATGAGCTCACCCACGCCCTCAGTAAATCAAAGGCGATTATGGAAGAGCAGAAAAAGGACATGCGCTCCATCCTCGGAGAGATCGAAGACATCATCTCGCTTGATCTGTTTTCAACCGAAAGCACAGATCAGAAGCTTTCTTCAGCTGACAAAAAAAGAAGCGAAACGATACATAAACTCGGCAAACTTGATCACGATCTAACGAAAGAATACGCAGAAACCGAAGCAAACGAACAGTTCCTCCAAGCCGACTTTCAGCAGCTCCAAAACGCCACGGGCAAAGGAAAAAGCGCCACGCCGCTTCACTACAACGCCAAAGCGTATCGAGAAAGCGACATCCATAAGAAGAAAGGCGAGATTGCAAGACATTCGGATGCTTATTTGACGATGAAGAAGGAAGAAGCGAAAGAGCGGGAAATCAAGGATCTGAAGAAAAAGCTTGCTGATGGTGTCACCGATCCGGATGAGTATTTGGAAATCGCGAAGAAAATCGGCTATGAAAACCTTGAACCCGCTCAGGTGCAATATGTGATGCAGCTCGAACAAGCAAAACAGCTCGAAGAAGTCGGAGAAACGGCTTGGGATATCGTCAAAGGAATAGGCGTCGGCCTTTATGATGTCGGGAAAGACACAATAACCGGCGTCAAAGATCTGGCTGTCGGCGCATGGGATTTTTACCATCTCTCCGATGAACAAAAAGTCGCTAAAACCATATCCGGCGTATTGAACACGCCCTCTTACGCAAAAATCATATGGACAAACCTGGCGGATTCATGGAATGATAAAATGGTTAACGGGGATGCGTATTCAAGATCACATTACATCACCTACGCCATCGGGAGCATTGTCGGACTCAAAGGTTCCGGCTCAGCTGTAAAAGTATCAAGCAAGCTCGCCAAAACAGGCGCCGCCAAAGTGGATAACGTCTTGGAAGCCGGAGAAAAAGCGGCTGTAAAACATGTGAAGACCGGGATTGAAAAAGGAAAAGACTATATCAATTCCGTTTCGAAAAATAAGTACGAACCCGCGCTTGCCGGAATGGCACAGAATATTGAAAATACTCACAATGTGAAGAATACGCCTTTGTTGAAAAGTATTATTGAAGATAAAAAAGAGAGTGTGCTCAGTAAGTCTGAAACTTCTAACAGTACGGCCGTAGGTAATGTCAAACAAGGTGATAGTACCCCTCTCGCACCAGGCGGTGGCTTAGCTGCTCACGAAGCAAAAGGCGGACACCTTATAGAAAGACATGTTGGTAAGAGCGACCAAGAACTCATGGAAAGGCTTGAAAAAAGCAAAATGAGTAACAAGAAAATATCCGGATCATCATCTTTTAAGGATAGAGCAACTGCAGAAAAGGTTGCTAATATTACCTTATCAGATAATAAAGATAAAATAGAAAAATGGTTAAATAATGATGTAAAGAAACCTTTGGTACTCTCCTATAAAGGATCAGAAGTGTTAGGCCGAGGAATTACCAAAGGTTCAGCCGAAATTTCTGACTTAACTAATGCTAAAATTATATTGAAAAAGAAAAATGATGGTAGCTTTATATTAACAGGCTATCCCACGAGGTGAGATCAATGATTGAAACAAATATTTCTGAACCTGTATTTCAATTTTTGGGAGGGATTTTCCATCAAGATATAGACACTCCTGAGTCAGCTCTTGGAGAATACTTAGCAGAGATACCTAAAAAAGAACAAGAAAACGATGTAGTAGCACTCAAAACGTTTATAAATAGCGATTACTCAGATGAAGAAAAAAATGATTTTATAGAAGAATCTGCAGATGGTGTAGATATCAATAGTTACGGACTATCCCCAATACTATGGCTCAGACAAGTCATTCAAAAAATCGAAAAGAATATTGAGGCTTTATAGATTCAGGGAAACCCTATTCCTATGTTTGCACAGTCTCTGATAAGTTTCTTAATCTTTCCCTCTATAAACCCCCGAATGAAAGGATATGGTCATGAAAGTTTTCGAAGCAAACAGCCTCCTCGCCGCTGCCAAACAGCGCGCGGGTGAATACAAAAAACTGCGCGGCCAGATGGTTAATCTGAAAAAAGCGTTTCAAGGTATGGCTGACCTTGGTGACAATGATTTCTCAGGCCGGGGCGCAAATAACATTAAAGCTTTTTTCAAGGACCACGCCAGCGTCACAGACAGCTGGCTTGATCTGATCGATATGAAAATCGCATTTCTCACAAGCCTTCCCGGCAAGGTCGAAGACGCCGGACTTTCCAATTCGCATGTGGAGGAATCATTTCTGGAGCACGAGCTCACCCACGCCCTCAGTAAATCAAAGGCGATTATGGAAGAGCAGAAAAAGGACATGCGCTCCATCCTCGGAGAGATCGAAGACATCATCTCGCTTGATCTCTTTTCCACCGAAAGCGTGGATCACAAGCTCCAATCAGCCGACAAAAAGAGAAACGAAACGATACATAAGCTCGGCAAGCTTGATCACGATCTAACGAAAGAATACGCAGAAACCGAAGCAAACGAACAGTTCCTCCAAGCCGACTTTCAGCAGCTCCAAAACGCCACGGGCAAAGGAAAAAGCGCAACTCCGCTTCATTACAATGCCAAGGCGTACCGTGAAAGCGACATCCATAAGAAAAAAGGCGATATCGCAAGACATTCGGATGCTTATTTGACGATTAAAAAGGAAGAAGCGAAAGAGCGGGAGATTGAAAAACTGAAAGAAAGACTGAAAAACTATGATTATGCGAATGCTGATGAATTCTACTCAATGGCCAAAACGATCGGCTATAAAAACCTGACAAAAGAACAGCAGCGCTACTTCACTCAAATTGAAAACACGCGTGAACTTACAGACGGTTTCAAAGGCGTTGCCGTCGGCCTTTATGATTCCGGAAAAGACGCGGTCACAGGCTTATGGGATATGGTCACAGATCCGGGCGGAACGGTTGAAGCCATTACAGGAGCGGTGGCTCACCCGATCAAAACGTATGAAACCATTTCAGCGGCAATTGAAGAATCGTACCAAAAAGACATGGTGAATGGCGACATCTACTCCAGAGCAAGATGGGTGTCATATGCAGTGGGCACCGTTGTGACATCAGTCGTCGGCACAAAAGGCGTCGGCGCCGTCTCAAAAACAGGCACAGCCGCCAAAGTGACAACCAAAGTCAAAACAGCAGCAAGCAAATCCGCCACAGCTCAAAAAGTGATAACGGTCTCAAAACAAACCGTTGACCACATCAAACAAAAAGTAAACACAAGCATGGAAGTATCAAAAAAACGTGTCAAAACCAAGTTAAATCAAATCGGAGATCTCACCCTGGCTGATATTCTCCCGTATCATCCGCGTCACGACTTAGTGCCGGCGGGCGTTCCTTACAACGCAGTCAACGGGGTCACACTTAAAGAAGGACTTCAGAAATTCGCCAAGGTCATCCTGCCGAAACCGTACGGAACCTCCGCAAGCGGCAGGCGGACACCGGCACCGCATGTACCGCCGGTAACAGTCAAATACGGCGAGCATTTTGCGAAATGGACCAGAAAGAAAGTATTGAAGCCGAATGTCATTTACAAAACAAAAGAAGGCTACACGTACACCACTGACAACTATGGTAGAATTACAAGTGTCAAAGCAGACTTGCAGCTGGGAGAAGCAAAACGCAACCAATATGCACAATCAAAAGCAGGTAAACCAGACCGTCTGACAGATGACGACGGAGGCCACCTAATCGCCACTCAATTCAAAGGCTCAGGCCAATTCGACAACATCGTGCCGATGAATTCTCAGATTAATAGGAGCGGCGGGAAATGGTATAAAATGGAGCAGGATTGGGCAGCGGCTTTACAAGCAGACCCTCCTCAAAAAGTATCAGTTGAAATCAACGCATTGTATAAAGGAGATTCATTAAGACCCACTGCTTTTAGGGTGAAATATAAAATTGGTGATCAAGAACCTAAACTTATGAGAATTAAAAACCAGGTCGGAGGTTAATATGGAGACAAAAAAAATGGGTGATCTATATCAACAGATAGCAGAAGGCATTAACGAAATCATTCCTTCTGAATGGAAAAAAGTTATTCTTTATGCTGAAATTCTCGACGATTCATCTGAGGTTTTCTTTTATTTCAATACTCCACATAGTGAAGATTTTATCTATTCTCATAACATTCCTGAGCATTTCCATGTCAGTGAGGAGATTTATGAGGGGCTGTTATTTGACTTGCATGACTTATTCGAGGAATTACGAGATGAATTTAAAGAAAACAATCAAGATATATGGACTAATTTAACACTTAATCTGGCGATAAGCGGAGAATTCTCGATAGATTATAATTATGAAGACGTTATTCAATCTCCATATACCATCTCTCAAAGACAAACAATCTGGACTTATAAAAATGTAGGAATTTATCCTAAGAGTAAACCTTTAAAATCCTTTTTAGAACAGTATCTAAATTCTCAAAATTAAAATTCCCCCTCCTTTATTGGGGGGTTTTTTTGATACAAATGATCCTTACAAATTACCAATTATAATGCTGGAGGCTGATTCTTGTTGGAAAATGAATTAAATGCATTATATAGAAGCATAGCTGAAACCGTTAACGAAATGATACCAGAACCATGGGAGAAATTTTTGTTCTATGCTCAGGTTTCAGAGACAGGCGGAGGCACTTACTTTTTTTATAATTCTCAAAATGAACCTATTCATTTTAAGTACAGTCTTGAAATTCCTTTTGAATTTGATATTGACGAAAATGAATTCGATCAGAATGAGATGGAATTATTTAAACTAAGCGAAAAAATGAGAGATGTTTTCAAAGATCATGATCAAGAATTCTTTTACTCCTTCACTCTTAGCCTAGAACGATCAGGAAAATTAACTGTCAACTTTGATTATACAGATTGGTTTAAGACAGATTATAGTTTCAGTGATCAGCTTATCATCTGGAAATTTAAAAATTTAGGAGAAGAACCTAAGGATCCATCATTACAAAAATTAACAAAAAATATTCAGAAGAATATCCTGAAAATCCAATTTAATAAAGTTGGGATAATGATGTTAGAAAAAGCTTATCTAAAAATAACTGATGTCATAGGAAAAATAATTCCTTCTGAATGGAGCAAAGTTGTTCTTTATGCAGAAATACTAGACGGCTCCAGAGAAGTGTATTTTTTCTTTCAAACACCAGAAAACGATGAATATATATACTCTCACGACATTCCAGAACAATTTCAGGTCAGTAAAAAAATTTATACCGAACTACTACTAGACCTCCAAGAGTTGTTTAAGCAGTTACACACTGAATTTAAAGAAAATAATCCCGAAGCATGGACAAATTTGACACTGAATCTTGAAAGCTCTGGAACGTTTTCAATTGATTATGATTATGAAGATGTTATTGAATCTAGTTTGGACGAATACGAAAGACAAATGATTTGGGAGTACAATAACTTGGGTATTTACCCTGAAGATGAAGAGGACAAAGAATTTGTTAAGGATTATCTAAATATTAAATAATGGCTTCAACAATTCAAAGGTAGAGGATCATCAATGGAAACTCAAAAAATGGGTGAACTATATCAAAAGATTGCTGAACATCTAAATGAAATGATTCCATCTCAATGGGAACAGATCGCTTTATATGCTGAAATACTCGATAACTCGGCGGATATATACTTTTATTTTACAACACCAAATAACAGTGATTATTTATTTTCTCATTATATACCTGAACACTTTGATGTGAGTGAAGAGATTTACGATCAACTGCTAATTGAACTTCAAGAGCTATTTGAAAAACTAAAAGAAGAATTTAAACTAGGCAACCAAGATATTTGGACTAATCTCACTTTAAAATTAGAAAACACCGGAAAGTTTTCAATTGATTATAATGATGATGATGTTTTATCCTCTGAACTTGATGACCTTCAAAGACGAGATGTTTGGAAATATCAAAATCTGGGCATATTGCCAGCTGATGAGGAAGATAGAAAATTTATAGAAGAGTATCTAAACATATAATAAGCTTTCAAACGGCTAAAAAAATTAAAAAGGATTCTGATATTGTGGAAACTGAAAAGATGGGAGTACTGTATCAAAAAATAGCTGAGCAAATAAATGAAATCATTCCGTCTGAGTGGGAGAAGGTTGCTCTTTATGCCGAAATTTTAGATGATTCTTCAGAAGTTTACTTCTTCTTTACTACTCCACAAAATCAGGAATATATATATTCACACGATATTCCTGAACATTTTAATGTTGATGAAGATATATATGACGAACTTCTATATGAATTGCATGATTACTTTGAAGAGTTACGGGATCAATTTAAAACAAACAACGAGGACTTATGGACAAACCTCACTTTGCATCTCGAACGAAGCGGTAAATTCTCAATTGACTACGATTACACCGATGTCATCGCCTCAGACTTAAACGGAACACAACGGCAAGTGGTATGGGAATATCAAAACTTGGGGATTTTGCCTGAAGATGAGGACGACAAAGAATTTGTAATAAGCTACTTCGGTCTATAAATCAATAATGGCTCAGCAGTTCCCTGCTGGGCTATTTTTTATAACTAGGATTTCTCGACAATTGAAGGTGAAAAAGTTGGAAACTAAGCAAATGCAAGATTTGCACCACATTATTGGTGAAAAATTAAATGACATCATACATTGTGAATGGACAAAAATATATCTTTATGCAGAAGTATTAGATGACTCTACCATGGTTCTCTATCACTTCAAGACACCAAATGTCAACTGATTTATTCGCAAAATATACCAGTCCGATACAGTGTAAGTAAAGATATCTTCAAAACTTTTTCAAGAGAAATCCGAGAACTCTTTGAGGAATTAAGAATTGAGCACAAAAAGAATAATGATAAACAAAACAGGCAGCATCCAGTAAACGGATGCTGCCTGTTACATCGTTATGTATCGTCTGAAGAAGTCATTTATTTTGTTTTTTAAATATGAAAATAGATATGACGGTAAATATGATGGCTGTAATGACAATGACCCACAAGCTCGCAGCCGTACTGATAAAATGGCCGTTTAACTTGTAGACGATCCCGTAATGCTTTTCATATTCCTGTATTTGGGTTGTGGAAGCATGTTTAAATACTTTATCAACTGAGTCTGTCATAAACGCTTTTCTGAACAGAACAGCGGTGTGGCTGATAGGGAAATACATAATAATCTTCTGCACAAACACCGGTACGCCGCCGATCGGCACATATACTCCGCATAAAAAACCGATGGCTGTTCCGACAATCGTACTTAACGTCGAAAATGCATTTTGTGTGTGAATAAACAGCGTTAAAAATAAATTTATGGAACTTGACAGTGCAACTGAAAGAATAATGATCCCCAATACTTCAAGTATATCTGTACCGCTTAAAAGCTTGCTGCCTGTTGAAATGAGAAAAATTTCACAGCCTAAAAAGGCGATGAAAGAAAAGATCAAGCCGATGACAAATGAATGAATGACATAGCTCAATTGGATGGTCGCCCTTGATAAAGGAGCTGTTAAAAAGTCATACGTTCTCTTACTTTCTTTATCTTTCACCATAATTCCGAAAGCGCCTAAAGTCGTTGTCACAGCTGTAATGGACAGCAATCCCGCCACCATCCATTCGTTCACCATTGCTTTGGAATCATCTGTCGAACCGACCAAGGCCTTAATGGCGTCCAGCTGTGTCTGCTGTAAGAACACGGCATATAACAGAATGACGATAAATACTGACAGCAAAGAAAGAAGCAAAAGCGTTCGATCACGGAAGTATATTTTTATATTTCTGCTGATTAAACTGGATAAAGACTTCATTTATGCAATGCTCCCCTTTACTGGCAAACTGCTTCCTTGTTCCTCGATAATATGGATAAACACATCATCCATATTCCCTTTAATCACCTCGAAAGATTCAATTTTTCCTTCAAGACCTTTCAAAATGTCCAGCGCATGGAGAGTGGACTCTACACGAAGAGAATAAATAGAGTTTTTAACCGTAAAATCCAGTTGTTTATTTTCAAACCATGCCGTCGGATCAACGCCTTGCTTAAACATCATATGCAGACTGTCAAACGCATATTGATCTTTCAGCTGACTCGGTTGTACCCTCTGCGATCAGACGTCCTTCTTTGATGACCACAACGTTATCAGCCACAGCGGCCTCCTCCATGTAATGGGTCGTTAAAAAGATCGTCATGTTTGTTTCTTCCTGCAGCCTTTTAATCGCATTCCAAACAAATACTCTCGTTTGCGGATCAAGACCTGTAGTAGGCTCATCTAAAAATAATATAGTCGGTTTATGGATGATGGCACGGGCAATATCAGCTCTTCTTCTTTGTCCGCCTGACAAATCGCTGTATTTTTTCTCCTTAATATCATCCAATTTTAAATAGTCTGTTACAAACTGATAGTTCTCTTGCACTTGTGCCTTGCTTAAATGATAATATTGTCCGCGGTTCATGATATTTTCATAAACGGTCAATCGTTCATCCAAAATGCTCTCTTGGAAAACAACTCCGATCTTTTTGCGGATATGATTATTCTCTTTCCCCTCACCAAGCGTATAACCGTCTATTACCACTTTTCCGGATGTCTTTTTAATCAGCGTACAGAGAATATCGATAGTGGTCGATTTCCCTGCACCGTTCGTTCCCAGAAATGCAAACAGTTCGCCGCGTTTGACAGAAAAGGATACCCCTTTCACTGCTTCAAATGATCCATATTTTTTACGCAGATCCGTTACTGTTATAATGTCTTGTTCTTCTCCCATTCTGTTCACCTCGAAAAGTAAGATTCTATACCGTTGTTCACTAACTTTATATCGTCATTCCCGCCAGGATTTTCTCATTTTTATCCAACTTTATTATGATTCCTGAAAAACCATCTTGATTACGCACATAAAAAGGCTTCTTTTCAGCAGCCTTTTTATCGTTTGATATGAACATAATGCTAATTCCCAACCTTATGCTCGTTCTTAATCTAATAATTGTTTATATCAATAAAACCATGTCACATGTTTTTACACTTTTTTCACTTATTATCTTGAGTAAGTTCTAAAGTTATTTTCTTGTTTCCTAACTTTGCTGCCAACGGAAGGAATATAATCAGTCCCATTAATAACATAAACCCTGAGATTAAACCGATAATTGAAAAATTAATATATATCTTCCCGGGGTCTATCAAGGAGATAACGACAGCTAATAAAGCACCGGAAAGCACACCTAAAAGCAGGCCAATAAAAAGATAAAGCAAAATTTGCGTAAGTATAACGTTGATGATTCCCCTTTTGCTTAAAGAAATGGTCCGTAAGATAGCGAATTCTCTTCTTTTCGAATTGATATTATTAATTAGCGAACTAAATACACCGATAGTAATACTTATCAGCATAACTGATATAACAACAATGAAGATAGACCATCTTTGATAAAACATATCCTTTGATTTTTTTAAAGATTCTTTATAGCTATTGATTTGGATTTCTGGAAACTGTCCTTTCATTTTCTCAAGTTTACCAATCATCTGTTTCGCATGATCTGTCTGGACAAGCAATTTAGAAAATACAGTGGCATCCGTTCTGTATTTTATTTCTTTCCAATCCATATAGACATCAGAATCCTTTAATCTATTCGTAATTGCCCCTATTTTATACTTTCCAGTACTAATAATTTTTTGATCTGTATCCGAGTACTTCCCAAGTTCAACAGTATCTCCTATTTTTAAACTGTGCTTCCCAGCAAAATCCTCTGAAATGACAATGATATTCTTTTTATCATCTGGCAATCCAGTGAAAATTCCTAATTTCTGCATTCTTCCTAGATCACTTAACGAGTAATCAAATGTAATACTTCCATTGCCATTCATTAATTCTCCAGACGATTGAGTGCTAATTGAGCTTGTATATTTGATTCCATTTATTGCCTCTATTTCCTTTTCCAGTTCAATTGCGTTAATTGAAGATTTATCGCCCAGTCTGCTCGTTAGAACAACACTGGTAGGAAACTGCTCTTTTAATGCATTTTCCTCATTTTTTTGTATAGTGTTAAGCATTACAGATCCAAAAACCGTTATAATCATCATCGTACTGATTGTTAATATAACAAAAGTATTTTTTTTAACCTGTGGGATAACATTTTTAATCGCCACATACGAATTAACTCCTGAAATTTTCTTTATGATTGGTGCGAGGAACATTAATAACGGCCCTAAATAAACCGGAAATAACACGAATATACCTGTCAATAATAAGATAGAAGCCAGCAATAGACAAAATACTTGTCCTCCGTCCTCTTTAGGTATAAACTTCCCAAACAAAATTGTAATAACGCTAACAATAACAAAAGATTTGCCAATGAACTTATTATACTTATATGTTCTGAAATTAATTTCCTCATTTTCC
Organism: Bacillus sp. A1; assembly: GCF_042296235.1. Lineage (NCBI taxonomy): Bacteria > Bacillati > Bacillota > Bacilli > Caryophanales > Bacillaceae > Bacillus > Bacillus sp. A1. Next base: position 709,752 of record NZ_CP141181.1, on the reverse strand, counting down.
TGTATTACTTTGAGCGGAAGTATTTTTGTTATTTTCATTGTCGACGATAGTAAAAACAGTTGAATAATTGTCATACAAATCAACATTATTAAAACCGCTAATTTAAAATTAAACGTAACACCAGAAGAAACATTAAATGAAAATATTTTTTCAAGCCAACCCCAGAGATACTGATTGCTAAACATGGCAAATCCAAGTCCCAGAATAGAACCGATCGAAGTTATGAAAAAGCTCTGCAGCAGAACAATTGAAAACACTTGTCTTCCCGTAGCACCTATAGATCGCATAATCGCAAACTGATTTTTATATTTGTAGAGAAACATTTCAAAATTAGAAACAATGAGTAAAGATGTCACAATCATAGTTAAAAAAGAGAGGACTACGATAAAGATACTTAATGATTCTATATTGCTTCTCAGGAAAGGATCTTCTTCTGCAATATCTATCCTTAAGTCTTTTTCCTTCTTCTTAATCTCATTTGCTAATGACAATTTGTCTGTTCCGTTTTTTGCTTTAATCAATATGTAAGTAGCTTCAATGTTTTTTCCGAATTTTTTTGCAATAATGTTTTGCAAAGTATCGTGAGAAATCAGGAGGATATTGGGAGCAATGCCTGTAGAGTTCAGATCTTCAATTGTTTCCACAAGTTTGAAGTCTTTCCCTTCTGATTGTAAGTGATCCCCGACCTTAACCCCTAGTGATTCAGCTAACCCCTTGTTTACAATAAGTTCATTTTTCTTTATATTTCTCGTGAAATGGTACCTGCTTTTTGATAAATTGTCATTATTGACTCCAACTGTGTAAAAACTAGCCTTTGAATCAGATGTTCCTAGCTTTATCTGTGATACTAAAACACTGGATATTTGCTCTATGTTTTTATTTCGATGCAGATTTTCAACAAAATGTTTATCAATGATCTTTTGACTTCCGTTCTCATAACCAACAGATAAATCCATTTCTCCGTACATCTTGGAAACTTCATCTTTTAATGTCTGTTTTGCATTAAATGCAAATAAGGTCATAGAAATGATTAAAGAAACAGATAAAATTACACCGATAATGGATGTCAGTGTAATAAATTTATTGGTGCTGAAAAACCGCAGGGACAGACCAACTATATTCTTTTTCATTGGTCTCTCTCCATTATTTTTTGAAATTTATTAAGGATACTCGACAGATCTCCTTGTCCAAGACTTTTATATTCATCAACTATATTTCCATCATGAAAAAATAAAACTCTGTCAGAATATAACGCGACATTCGGATCATGAGTAACTATGATCATACTCTTATTAAGACGTTTCTTCATATCTACAAGCACATTTAATATATCCTGTGTTGTATTAAAATCCAAATTTCCTGTAAGCTCATCTGCTAATACAATAGGAGGCGAAGTAATCAGTGCTCTGGCAATCGCAACTCTTTGCTGCTGACCTCCTGAAAGTTGAATAGGCCGATGTCTTTTCCATTTTGTAAGGCTTACAAGCTGTAGCATTTCCTTTACTTTTTTATCTGCATCCTTCTTATTTATTCCCTTTAATACAAGTGGTAAAGCTATATTCTCCTCAACTGTAAGATCCTTCAATAGATTAAAAGATTGAAAGATAAAACCAATGTTATCCCTTCTATAGATCGTAGCTTTAGGTTCTTTAAAAAAGTCATTTGTTTCTTTACCATCAAGAATAACTTTACCGCTTGAGGGTTCATCAAGAGCACCGAGTATATTTAAAAGAGTGCTTTTACCTGAACCGCTTGTCCCCATAATTGCAAGCAGTTCACCATTCTTCAATTCAAAAGAAACTTTGTCTAATGCAGTTACTTCATAACCACTCCCTTTGTAGACCTTGGATAAGTTTTTAACTTCCAATACTTTATTAGCCATTTCACACCTCAATTAATCCAATTTCTTCATTATACCAGTTGGATTGGGATTGATACATCCGATAATATAGCCCCTTTTGCTCCATTAAAGAATGAAAAGCTCACTATCTTTTTGATAGTCTCATTCGATCGCTATTCTACTCCGGATAACCCTCTGCAATATTTTTAAGTTTCCACTAATCCCCTTGCAACAAGTTATATTATACCAAAAATACAAATATATTTAAATTTTCCTATAAAATTTGCCGAATTTAAAATACATTGTTTTTACTAAGCTTTATCATCTGCATTAGGATTGTACAAAAAAAGATTGCAGAAGTTACTCTATGAGTAACACCACTGCAATCCGAAAAAAGTTTTAAAGAACGTATAAGAAGTTTAATTATTTTTATTTTCTTAGTATTAATTGCGCCACACACTCCACATGATTCGTATGCGGGAACATATCCACCGGCTGCACTTCTCGCGTCTGATACCCGCCATCCTCAAGCACCCGCAGGTCTCTTGCAAGCGTTCCTGGATTGCAGGATACGTACACCACCCGCTTCGGTTTCATGTCGATGATTGTCCGCAGGAGGGCTTCGTCACAGCCTTTTCTTGGCGGGTCGACGACGAGGGTGTCGGCCGTGATGCCTTCTTCATACCATTTTGGAATGACTGTTTCCGCTTCTCCGACTGCGAATTCCGCGTTTGTGATGCCGTTCAGCTCAGCGTTGCGTTTTGCATCCTCGATGGCTTCCGGCACGATTTCGACGCCGTATACTTTCTTCGCCTGCTTCGCTAAGAAGAGAGAAATGGTTCCGATGCCGCAGTAGGCGTCGATGACGGTTTCTTCCCCTTGCAGCTCCGCGTACTCAAGCGCTTTGTCGTAGAGCACTTTTGTCTGTTCCGGGTTGACCTGATAGAACGATCTGGCGGAGATGGCGAATTTGACGTCTCCGATGAGGTCGTAGATATATTCTTCGCCCCAGATGACGTTTGTTTCGTTCCCAAAGATGACGTTTGTTTTGTTTGGATTGATGTTTTGCACGATGGATTTGACGTGCGGGAATTGCGCTGTGATGTCTTCGATGATTTTCGCTTTGTGCGGAAAATCGCTTGTTCTTGTGATGAAGACGATCATCATTTCGCCCGTGACGACGCCGTATCTGACCATAATGTGGCGGAGCCAGCCTTTGTGGCGTTCTTCGTTATAGGCTTTGACACCGTATGCTGCGCAGATGTCTTTGACGGCTTGGACGGCTTCGTCATTTTTGGATTGCTGGATCAGGCAGGCGCTCATGTCGATGATGTCATGGCTTCTTTGCTGATAAAATCCGGCGACGAGTCCGCCTTCTCTTTCTCCTACCGGCACCTGCGCTTTGTTTCTGTAGTTCCACGGGTCTTCCATGCCGAGCGTCGGGTGCACGGTGACTTTTGAGAGGTCCAGCTTGCCGATCCGTTCTAAGACGTCTTTGACTTGTTTCTGTTTAAACAAAAGCTGGCCTTCATAGGTCATGTGCTGAAGCTGGCAGCCGCCGCATTGTTTGTAGATTGGGCACGGGGCATCCGTTCTGTGCGGGCTTTCTTCCTTCAGCTCGATCAAACGGCCGAAAGCGAAGCCTTTTTTGACGCGTGTCACTTTGATTTGCGCTTTTTCCTCAGGCAGGGCGTTCGGCACGAAGATCGGGAAGCCCTGAACCTTTGCGACGCCCGCTCCTTCGTGCGTCAAATCCTCAAATGTCACATCATAGTATTCATTTTTTTCTATCGGGGGTTTCATTTTCATCTATAATCACCTCTAGTTTTACCAATAGCCTTGTTTCAGCGTGCTGGCAAACCTTCAAATTCAATGTCAGCCTTCAAAGGTTTCCGATCACGCTGAAAAGATGACAAAATCCTAAAACGAATACTGTTTTAGGATTTTGTCCGCGTATTAATCATCCAGCTGTTCCGCTTTCTCCTTCGGCATGATAACGTGAATATGCCGGTACAGGTTCACGAATTCGCCCGGCAGCATGCCGCCGTACTCGCCGTCCAGGTTCAGCTGCATCTTTTCTGATACATTGACTTTCACACGGTTCGCTTTTGTGTAAATAATGTGCTGATCGTTAATATGATCGCCTCTGAGCGCCATGCTCGCGACTCTTATAAACTCCGCGAGATTGGCTTTTTTCAAAATAATCAAATCAAACATGCCGTCATTCAGGCTGGAATCAGGGGCCAGCTTCTCGAATCCGCCGACCGAGTTGGTCAGCGTCACTAAAAACAGCATAATTTCGCCTTGAAACAGCTTGCCGTCATATTCAATCTCGACTTCTGTCGGTCGAAGTGAAGGCAGCATTTCCATTCCCTTTAAATAATAAGCAAGCTGGCCGAGCATCGTTTTCAGTTTGCTCGGCACATCATACGTCAGCTCCGTCAGACGGCCTCCGCCGGCGATGTTGATAAAGTACTGACCGTTCACCTGTCCGATGTCGATCGGGCGGGCCACGCCGTTAATGACGGTATCAGCGGCATTCAGTATATTCTCTCTCGGAATGCCCAGCGCTCTGGCGAAGTCATTTGTCGTGCCGACCGGAATGATGCCGAGTGTCGGGCGTTTGTCTAACGGCGCGAGGCCGTTGACGACTTCATTAATCGTTCCGTCTCCGCCGGCAGCGATAATCAGGTCAAACTCCCGCAAAGCGGCTTCTTTTGCAGCGTGGGTGGCATCCCCCGCGCATGTGGTGGCATGGGTGGAGGTTTCATAACCGGCTTGTTCAAATTTTTGCAGGACCTGGGCAAGATTTTTCTTAAAAAGCTCCCGTCCTGAAGTCGGATTGTATATTATGCGTGCACGTTTCATTATCTCATCATCCTACTTAAGAGTATCCGATCCATTATTAACACTAACAACCTTTAATTATACTATGACTTGAGAAAATCGCAACAATATGTACAGGAATTCCCAGAAGAAAAAAGGCCCCGGCTCCGTTTAAGGAGCCAAGGCCCGCTGTCTTACTCTTCTTCCGTTCCAGGTTTTTTCTTACGGAATTTCGCCAATACTTCATATACGATCGGCACAATCAGAAGGGTAAGCAGAGTCGAACTGATTAAACCGCCGATAACGGTGACACCGAGTCCTTTAGAAATGACCTGGCTTCCGCCTTCGAAGCCCAATGCCAATGGAAGCAGGGCGCCGATTGTCGCGATCGCCGTCATCAGAATCGGACGTAATCTCGTAGAGCCGGCTTCCAGGAGCGCTTCTCTCGTCGATAAGCCTTCCGCTTCTTTATGGATGACGCGGTCAATTAAGACAATCGCGTTTGTGACGACGATTCCGATCAGCATCAGCATACCGATCATGGCATTCAGACTGATCGTCTCTCCGGATACATACAGGCCGGCTAATGCGCCGATGACTGTAAACGGAAGCGAGAACAGAATCGCAAACGGTGCTAATGCTCCGCCGAACGTGATCACAAGAACGAGGTATACGATGGCGATTGCGGCAAGCATCGCTAAGCCGAGTTTCGTAAAGGAATCAGCAATATCCGCTGATACACCGCCGGTATCAATCGATACATTGTCCGGCTTATCCAGTTTGTCAACTTTCTTTTGAACGGCTGATGACACCTTCGTGACGTTGTCAGAAGTGACGGTTGCCGTTACATCAGCGTACACTTTGCCGTCGCGTTTGGAAATGGTATCGGATGTCGTGCCGTTTTTCACTTTCGCCACATCGCCGATTTTTACTTCTTGGCCTGCAGGCGATGTGATGGTTTTATCCTCTAATTCTTTTACACTCTTATACTGGTCTTTTTCTGTTTTGATGTTGACGTCAAGCTCTTTGCCGTCCTTTTTCACCGTTGTCAAAGGAGACTGTGACGTTTGGGACATCAGGGCTTGGGAGATTTGCGAAGCCGTCAGGCCCTGCTTGCTGAGTTTCTCCTGGTCAGCGGTGAACGTGTACTCATCATATGTGCTGGAAAGGCCTGAGTTGATGTCTTTCAGATCTTTCTGCTTTTTCATGATGCCTTCGATGTCTTTGACCGTGCCTTTAATATCAGACTCTGAATCTCCGTACACATAGTACGTTAATTCGTTGTTGTTGCCTGACGAACTGAAATTTTGTGATTTCCATTCGCCGCGGCTGGATGTTTTTTTGATTTCTTTTAAGACATTGTCTTTTTCTTTGTCAAAATCTGGCGTGTCATCCTCGTATTTCACGTAGAACAATGCGCCGTTTGAGCTTCCGCCGAGCGGACTTTGCGAGCCTAATGAATACTGAACGGTATCGACATGTTTGCGTTTAAGCAGCATGTCTTCCGCTTTTTGCGCAGCTTTTTCAGCTTCGCTTTTCGTTTCGCCCGGTTCAGGCGTGTATGTGAGCTGCATCGTTTTGTCCGCTTGCGCAGGCAGGTAGCTCGCGCCGATCAGAGGTACGAGGAACAAACTGCCGACAAGCATCAGAACCGCGATGATAGATGTAATCCATTTATGTCTTAATGACCAATTCAGCACTTTTTTATAGAAATTGGCCAATCTGCCCGGCTTATGCTCTTTCGCTTTAACAGGCGCGCCTGTGAGCGATTTTTTGAATAAGCTGTGCGCAAGCATCGGCACCAGTGTGATCGAAATCAACAGCGATGCGGCAAGCGCGAAGACGATTGTTAATGCAAACGGCATAAACAGTTCGCCGATCTGTCCGCCGACCATGGCAAGCGGCAGGAATACGGCAATGGTTACGATCGTTGATGACATGATCGGTTTAAACATTTCTTTCGTCGCTTCACGCACCAATTGCTTCCCGCGTAAAGGTTCATCTTTCAGCCTCATGCGGCGGTAAATGTTTTCGATCACGACAATCGAGTCGTCGACTACCCGTCCGATGGCGACCGTCATCGCACCGAGCGTCATTATGTTCAATGTGACATCAAGCTGATTCAGCACAAGAAGCGCAATCAGCAGTGACAGCGGGATGGAAATGATAGAAATCATCGTTGATTTAATATCTCTTAAGAATAAGAGAATGATCACGACCGCAAAAATCGCGCCGAAAATCGCTTTGCTTAACATCGTATCCACCGACTCTGTAATCGGCTCTGCCATATCAAGAGTCGAGCTGTACTTGAACCCTTTGTGGTCTTTTTTGTATTGATTCAGTTCATCTTTAATCGCATCGGCCACTTCTACCGTGTTGGCGTCATTGGCTTTTACGATATTAATTCCGATGCTGTCCTTTCCGTTCGTGCGGGAAATGGATTCAGCTTTTTTCACATCTTTAATGTCGGCAATGTCAGAAAGCTTGACTGTCGGCACCCCTGCTGCCGCGCTTTGCTGTGCCTGCTGCATAGCCTGAGCGTCCGCCGCAGATGCCGCACCGGCTCCGCCCGCTTGACCTTGAGCGGCAGAAGAAGATGTGACCGGAATTCTCATATCTTTCAGATCTTTAATTGACGTAATATTTCCGTTAACGACAACTGATTTTTCTTTGTTGCCGAATGTGTACAATCCAAGCGGCGTATTGACGTCAGAGCCTTGGATCACTTTCTTGACGGTATCTTCATCAAGTCCGTACTCTTTCATTTTTTTGTCTTTGAAAGAGAATTCCACCTGCTCTTCCTGCTGTCCGGAAACTTGCACGGACGCAACGCCCTGAATGCCTTCAAGCTTAGGAACGAGAGTGTTTTCCACATTTTTGGTCAGGTCTTCAAGCGAGCTTTTGCCGCTTGTCACACTGAGCGTCAAAATCGGGAAAGAGTTGAGGCTGTAACGGGAAATGTCAGGTTTTTTCGCGTCGTCAGGAAGGCTGACACTGTCCAGCGCTTCAGCGACTTCGGTTTTCGCCTTGTCCATATCCTTGCTGTAATCATATTCAATCATAACCGATGAGACGTTTTCAGAGGATGTGGACGTTACGACGCTCACTCCTTCTAAATTCTGGACCGCCTGCTCGATCGGTTTTGTCACGTCATCCGCAACTTGACTCGGAGCAGCTCCGGGATAAGTCGTATTTACTGAAAGGTAAGGCATGTTGACGTCCGGTATGGATTCCTGCTTCATATTCATACCGGCATACAGCCCTGCTACAGTAACGATAATCGTCATCAGCCAAACTGCGAATTTGTTCTTCAGTACAAAGTTAATAATGTGGTTCATCATGTCCTCCGTTAATTTTTATTGACTGACTGGTCATTCTATATAATACTAAACGGTATAACTCAACATCGTCAACTAATAAGGCAGTAAATTTTTCTAAATTTTTCAGGATTAAGGGGAAGCACGTCATGAACGAAAAAAAAGAGAAAATCATAAAAACAGGCATCCATTTATTTGCCAAAAAAGGGTTTTCTTCAACAACCATTCAGGAAATCGCCGGTGAATGCGGAATTTCAAAAGGAGCCTTCTATCTCCATTTCAAATCAAAAGAAGACCTTTTGCTGTCAGCATGTGAGTATTACATCGGCATGTCCATGGAAGAAATAAAGAAAATCAAAACAGAACACCAGCATAAACCGCCTAAGGACGTATTTCGAAAACAAATCGCTTATCAATTCCAGGAATTTATGGAGCACAAGGACTTTATCATTCTCTTGCTGAGCGAAAAGGTCATTCCTGAAAATCAAAAGGTCAAGCAGTATTTTCATGAGGCCAATATTCAATTTAACATGCTGTATCGGGATGCGTTGCTCTCCGTTTACGGAGATGCCGTCACACCGTTTTTAGCGGACGCGTCCGTTATGGCGCAAGGAATTGTGAGCTCCTATATTCATTTCTTGATTTTTAATGAACATACGGCATTCCGGACGGAAAACGTGGCGGCCTTTCTGATTGCCAGAATCGATGATCTGATTACGGGACTGATAAAAGACAATCCCGATCCGCTGCTGCCTGAGGATATCTTCACTCAGCCCGCGGCGGACAGAGAAAGACTGCTTGCGGATATTCAAAAGATAAAAGCACAGCAGGGGCTGCCTGAGGACGTCCTCGTATCGCTTGAAGTCATTGAAGAGGAATGCGCAAAGGAAGAGCCGCGAAAACCGATTATTAAAGGAATGCTGTCCAACTTGGCAGGCAGCGGAAATGAACAGATTGAAACGCTGCGGGCTTCCATTGAAACCTATTTCAGCTTATAAAAAAAAGAGACCGGCGCTTACCGGTCTCCGTGTCAGCAGCGCCCTTAGAGGGCGGCTGCTTTTTTTATCGTTTTTTGATTTCTTCAAGTAAGATCTTGTTGACCATCGGCGGGTTGGCCTGTCCTTTTGAGGCTTTCATAATCTGCCCGACAAGGAAGCCGATCGCGCGGTCTTTTCCGTTTTTGAAGTCTTCAATTGACTGCGGGTTGCTGTCAAGCGCATCTGTTACCAGCTTCAGAAGCACGCTTTCGTCAGAAATCTGCACGAGGCCTTTTTCTTTGACGATTTTTTCTGCGTCGCCGCCTTTTTCAATTAATTCTTTAAAGACTTTCTTCGCGATTTTGGACGAGATGGTTCCTTTTTCAATCAGCTTAATCATGCCGGCAAGGCCTTCAGGAGTCAGTGCGACATCCTCAAGCTCTTTTTGTTCGGCGTTCAGGTAAGCTGAGACTTCACCCATCAGCCAGTTTGATGCCTGCTTGGCTTCTGCGCCTTTATTGACCGTTTCTTCGAAGAAATCAGCCATTTCTTTCGTCAGCGTCAGAACCATTGCGTCATAAGCAGGCAGGCCGAGCTCTTCGATATAACGCTTGCGGCGCTCGTCCGGAAGCTCAGGAATGGTTGCTCTTACGCGTTCTTTCCATTCGTCATCAATGTAGAGCTCGACAAGGTCAGGCTCAGGGAAATAACGATAGTCGTCCGAACCTTCTTTGACACGCATCAAAATGGTTTTTTTCGTCGCTTCATCGTAGCGGCGCGTCTCCTGCTGAATGACTCCGCCTGACAGAAGCACCTGCTCTTGGCGTTTTTCTTCATGCTCAAGTCCTTTTTGCACGAACGCGAAGGAGTTCAGGTTTTTCAGCTCCGTTTTTGTGCCGAATTTCTCCTGGCCGATCGGACGGAGGGAAATGTTGGCGTCACAGCGCAGTGAACCTTCTTCCATTTTACAGTCGGAAACACCTGTGTATTGAATAATTGATTTCAGCTTTTCGAGATATGCGTAAGCTTCCTCCGGTGTGCGGATATCCGGCTCAGATACAATCTCGACAAGCGGCGTGCCCTGGCGGTTGAAGTCAACGAGGGAATAGCCGTCGCCCGTATGCGTCAGCTTTCCCGCATCTTCTTCAAGGTGAAGACGGGTAATGCCGATTTTTTTCGTTTTTCCGCCGACTTCGATTTCGATCCAGCCGTTTTCGCCGATCGGCTTGTCAAATTGAGAAATTTGATATGCCTTCGGGTTGTCCGGATAAAAATAGTTTTTCCGGTCAAACTTCGTATCCGTTGCGATTTCACAGTTCAAAGCCATTGCGGCTTTCATCGCGAATTCAACCGCTTCTTTGTTCAAAACGGGCAGCACGCCGGGATAGCCGAGGTCGATGACGCTCGTTTGGGTATTCGCTTCCGCGCCGAATGGCGTCGGTGAGCTTGAGAAAATTTTAGATTTTGTTTTTAATTCCACATGGACTTCAAGTCCGATTACCGTTTCAAAGTTCACTTCATTTCACCCCTTACAGTTCAGGTTTCGCTTTATGATGATCTGTTGCCTGCTCAAAAGCATGAGCGACGCGGTATACAGTGCCTTCATCGAAGTGTTTTCCGATGATTTGCAATCCGAGCGGCAGCCCGTCCGCAAATCCGCACGGCACGCTGATTCCCGGCACACCCGCGAGGTTGACAGGGATCGTTAAAATATCGTTGGCGTACATTGTGAGCGGATCGCTGGTTTTTTCGCCGATTTTGAATGCCGGTGTCGGCGTTGTCGGTCCGACGATGACATCGTATTTCTCAAATACGTCTTCAAAATCTTTCTTAATAAGCGTGCGCACTTTTTGCGCTTTTTTGTAATATGCATCATAGTAGCCGGAGCTGAGCGCGAAGGTGCCGAGCATGATGCGGCGCTTCACTTCATTGCCGAAGCCTTCAGAGCGTGTCTGTTTATAAAGGTCGATCAGGTTGTCCGCATTGTCTGAGCGGTAGCCGTAGCGGATGCCGTCAAAGCGCGCAAGGTTTGCAGACGCTTCGGAAGAAGACAGCAGATAATACGTCGCAAGCGCGTATTTGCTGTGCGGCAGAGATACTTCTTCCCATGTCGCTCCGAGGTCTTCAAGCACTTTTAAAGCGGCTAAAACCGATTCTTTCGCTTCTTTGCCGACGCCTTCTCCGAGATATTCTTTCGGTACGGCGATTTTTAAGCCTTTAATATCGCCAGTTAATGAGGAAAGAAAATCCGGCACTTCGACATTGGCGCTCGTAGAGTCCATTTTGTCCGGGCCTGAAATCGCCTGAAGCAGGAATGCGTTATCTTCTACGGTTCTTGTGATCGGCCCGATCTGGTCCAGTGAAGACGCAAAAGCGACCAAACCGTAACGCGACACGCGTCCGTATGTAGGCTTTAATCCGACGACGCCGCAGAAAGAAGCCGGCTGGCGGATGGAGCCGCCCGTATCAGATCCGAGTGAAAACGGCACTTCGCCCGCGGCAACCGCAGCTGCGGAACCGCCGCTTGATCCGCCGGGAACCGTATTGAGATTCCAAGGGTTTTTCGTCGCTTTGTACGCGGAGTTTTCAGTAGAAGAACCCATTGCGAACTCGTCCATATTCAGCTTTCCGATCGTGACGGCTTCAGCGGCTTGAAGGCGCTCCACGACCGTCGCATCGTAAATCGGATCGAAGTTTTCGAGGATTTTGCTTGAGCATGTTGTGCGAAGCCCTTTGGTCACGATGTTGTCTTTGACGCCGATCGGCATTCCGAAGAGAAGACCGTGTTCAGACCGTCCGTCAACCGCTTCGTCAAGTTCTTTCGCGTAAGCGCGGGCTCTTTCTTCATCAAGCTGTAAAAACGCCTGCACCTTATCATCCACGGATGCGATCCGTTTGTAAGATTCATCAACAAGATCGGAAATCTTGATTTCTTTTTTATGTATCATTTGTTTCAGTTCTGTGATTTTGTGATCAAATAATGACATACTGTCTCCCTCCTTTAATCCAGAATAGATGGCACACGGACATAGCCGTCTTTATGATCGGGAGCATTTTTCATGACATCCTCGACCGGAAGGCCTTTACCCGCTTCATCTTCTCTCATTACGTTTTTCATTTTCAGCACGTGTGTTGTCGGTTCCACGTTATCCGTGTCCACTTCATTAAGCTCCTCTGCAAACGAGATGATGCTGTCAAGCTGTTCTGTGAACATTTCAGCTTCTTCATCCGTAATGGCGAGTCTCGCCAAATGAGCGACATGCTTTACTTCTTCTATAGAAATTCGTGACATAAGATCCACCTCCGCATAATTCTCCGTTTCGTCATATAATACTGATCATATCAAAAATGAGCCCTCTAAAGCAACAAAACGCCGCCTTCTGAGGCATGATGAAACCCTCTCTATTTTATCCTAAATCGGGGAGAAAGAGAAACGAATTATATGTCAGAAAATTTTTACTTTTATAATTTATTGGTAGCGTTTTCATCTCTAAGCTGTTCTATGTTGGCGGGGATTTTTTCCTTGAGCGGGCCAGGTTTCGAGAGTTGATTGATCGGGGATACTTTGTTAGGTTTAGTAACCATAGCCAGCACTAAATCATGCGATCCGCATGGAATGATGACTAAAGGCTGGATCGCCGGCGCATATTCCGGCACTACTAATCTGCAGAGGTGATGCAACATTTACATGAAAGAAGAGAGGGTCCAAAAACGTGAGTATTGAATTAATTATATCTCTTGGCATTTACTTTGCTGCCATGCTGTTAATCGGCTGGTACGCATTCAGGAAGACAACGAATATTAATGATTACATGCTGGGCGGAAGAGGACTAGGCCCGTTCGTAACGGCGCTGTCCGCAGGTGCGGCCGATATGAGCGCATGGATGCTGATGGGAGTTCCCGGCGCAATGTTCGCAACGGGGTTATCGACCTTATGGCTGGCGCTCGGTTTGACGATCGGCGCGTATTCAAATTATCTGCTGCTTGCTCCGAGGCTGCGCGCTTACACGGAAGTTGCGGATGATGCGATTACGATTCCCGATTTTTTCGATAAACGGTTCCGCCACTCGTCATCATTGCTGAAAATTGTTTCCGCCGTGATTATTATGATCTTTTTCACGCTGTACACATCGTCCGGGATGGTATCCGGAGGCAGGTTATTTGAATCGGCATTCGGCGCCGACTACAAATTCGGTTTGTTTTTAACGGCCGGTGTTGTTGTGCTTTACACGCTGTTTGGCGGTTTCCTCGCTGTCAGTCTGACTGACTTTGTACAGGGAGCGATCATGTTTGCGGCATTAGTGCTTGTGCCGATCGTTGCTTTTACCCAGCTCGGGAGCGTTTCAACGACGATTGATTCGATCAACGCCGTTAACCCGAAACTATTGGATATCTTTAAAGGCGCGAGCGTCATTAGCATTATTTCTTATTTGGCATGGGGACTCGGCTATTACGGCCAGCCTCATATCATCGTACGATTTATGGCGATTAAAGAAGTGAAAGATTTAAAACCCGCCCGCAGAATCGGGATGAGCTGGATGGTTATTTCAGTTGTCGGTTCATTGCTGACCGGGATTATCGGGGTTGCGTATTCTCATCACTTCGGGGTCTCCGTAAAAGATCCGGAAACGATTTTCATTATTTTTTCTAAAATCTTGTTCCATCCGCTGATTACGGGCTTCTTGCTGTCCGCAATTTTAGCGGCGATCATGAGTTCCATTTCCTCACAGCTTCTCGTAACGGCAAGCGCCATTACGGAAGATTTATACCGCGCCTTTTTCAGACGGGAAGCGAGCGATAAAGAATTGGTCATGACCGGACGCCTGTCGGTATTGATCGTGGCCGTTATCGCCATTTTGCTTTCCTTGAATCCGAACAGCACCATTCTTGATCTGGTCGGATATGCGTGGGCAGGCTTCGGTTCGGCTATCGGCCCGGCGCTCTTGCTCAGTCTGTACTGGAAACGGATGAATGAATGGGGAGCGCTTGCGGCGATGATTACCGGGGCCGCGGCCGTTTTAATCTGGATCACGACAGGGCTTGCCGCTTCAACCGGCGTATACGAAATCATTCCGGGGTTCTTCCTCAGTCTGATTGCCGGTATTGCCGTCAGCCTGCTGACCAAAAAACCGGCCGATGCTTCTTATCAGCTGTTCAGCCGGATGGAAGCTCTTTTGAAAAACAAGAAATAGACAAAAAGCCGTCAGATTTTATCCCTGACGGCTTTTTTCTTCCGCACTTGTCCTGCTATAAATACTGTGAGAAAATCATATCAATTTATTATAAGAAAAATTGCGGAGGTGCTGTGCAAATTGAGCTGGCCTATCGAACCAGACATTTTATTAAAGCTGGGCATTGCCACGCTGATCGGCATGATCATCGGTCTTGAACGCGAGCTGAAAAACAAACCGCTCGGCCTGAAAACCTGTATCGTCATCGCCGTCAGCTCCTGTATGCTGACGATCGTCAGCATTAATGCGGCATATCATTTCCCAAAATATTACCGTATCATGATGGATCCGCTCCGCCTTCCCGCCCAAATCATTTCCGGCGTCGGTTTTATCGGTGCGGGCGTGATCCTGCGCAAAAGCAATGACGTCATTTCCGGCCTGACGACATCGGCTATCATCTGGGGCGCAGCCGGGCTCGGTCTGGCTACAGGCGCCGGCTTTTATAAAGAGGCGTTCGCAAGCCTCTTGTTTATCCTGATCAGTGTCGAATTTCTTCCGTGGCTGATCAGAAAAATCGGTCCCAACCGCTTGAAGGAAAAGGATATCCGCGTGAGAATGTCTCTTTCCGATAAAGACAAAATGACCGAGATTTTAAAAGAAATGAAAAGCAAACAGCTCCGCATTCACTCCGTCCGGATTGATGATCTGGGTGAAAAAGAATTTCCGATTATGGAAGTGAAAGTCAGTGTTCACAAAAACCGCTACACCACTGACGTCTATTATGATATTAAAGAAATTCAGGGTGTCGTCGGAGTGAAGTGTGATACGCTATAAAAAAACGCCGGGCTGGATTCAGCCGGCGTTTTTCTATTTATACGAATGCAGAAAAGTTATACACCGTAATCGGGGTTTCGTTTTCGATATCGCGCCTGAAGGTTTTCAGCATCTCACGTTCCTCGTCCCCGAGTGCATTGAGGTCAAACGCCTGATGCAATAATCCGTAGATCAGCATATGGCGCAGCCGGAGAAAATCCGGGATGTGTTCAAGCCAGGCGGGGTCAAGGTCATTTTCTTCCCTGTAGCCTTTCATAAAGTGTGTCATGAATTCACCCGTAAACGCGGCCTTGTCTTCATACGGGATGACCGGATACCACAACATGTTGTACAGCAGAATACTGATATCATTCACAAACCAATTGTAGCCGGTATCATCAAAATCAAATGCAGTGATTTTACCGTTGTCCCAATTGAAATTGCCGTGGTGCAGATCGGCGTGCACAAGGCCGTAGTTTTCAGGATTCTTCGGCAAACGGCGCAGTTTTTCCATTAGAGCATCCGCCCGCTCAAATACGAGATGCTGATCTGCGGGCACGTATTTTCTCAGCTTCAGCTGCTCCTCTTCATCCCATTCCTGCCTTTTAAATGCCGGGTCGCTCAGACGGTAGCTTTTCGTCAGCCGGTGCATGTTCCCCGTGTACTTTCCAAGCTCATAAAACAGAGTTCCGTTCCAGTCTGATTGCTCCACTTTGCGTCCGGGCGCTTTTTCATAGACTCTTACTAAAAATGCTCCGCCTTTTCCATCCGGCACTTCTTCGACATCTTTGCCATTTAATGAAGGAATCGGTTTCGCTGCTGAAAGCCCGCCCTTTGCCAGATGATGAAGCCATTCCATTTCTCCGAGAATATATTCCGGTGTTCTTCTGATCGTATGCGTAATTTTTAAGATATAAGGTTCGTTATCTTTCACAATTTCATATACGTAGTTCTCTGCGTCCGCGATAAATTGAAACTTGGTAAAGCCGTATATTTCACCTGCTTCAGCGAGCACCTTCTCTTCCTCAAAAATCGCTTTAATATCTTTATGCATGCTGATTCACCCTTTTCATAACGTTTGTAGGCGGTGTGTGTACTCAGCAAATGTCATTCATCAACATTCCTGCCCTTCTTTTTTCACAGCAGATTCGTAACATCCGCTTAGAAATGAAATGTGTTTTCCTGTTAATTCCTAATTATACAAATATCTTAACATACCTCATTCCTCGCTCCAACGATATTCACAATAAAAAACCCTTGCTCATACAGAAATGAACAAGGGCATCTTGGTTAATCGTAAATATGGACGGTCGGTTCTTTGTCACCCGCATTGCGGACGATCAGCGCTTCCTGTCCGTCAGACGAGGTAATGTTAATTTCGACATCAACTGAGCTTTTTGAATAATAATCCATCAGCTCACCTGTTAAGTATTGGGTAAAGGCGATAACTTCGCTTTTCCCGTAAAATTGCATCGGGATTTCAATCTTCATTTTTCTCATTTCATCGTTTTCGTACATTGCCGTTCCGACGACTCCGGTGTAATTCGGGAAGTAGCTGTCGATGGCGTTTTTGAAGCGTTTAAACACTTCGGAATCATCAGGGTATTTCTTTGCCGTGTCTGTATCCGCCGGATAGAAGACGTACTTTTCTTTGACATCATCCCAGTTTGAAATGGTGGATGAGCCGGCCTTGACTTCTGTTTTCGCAATGTAATTCCCCGGTACGATTGATGTTTTCGGCGCTTGTTTATAAAGGGCGACGGTAATCGGCACATTTTTCAGGTTATCCATTTTCCGGAGGCGGTTAACGACTTCCTGGGCGATTTCTTCACCGTGGCTGCGGATCGTTTTGTCGCTGAGCTCCACTTCCTGCTGCGGATCACCTGTGTTTTCGCGGTAATAGTAAACAGAGTTGAGAGCGAGACCGATCATGACACCGCCAAGCTGGATGGAATTTTTATCTTTTCTTACTAAGTAATCCTGTTCAAGCATAGACGCTAAGTAAATCGGGCTGTTTTCATTTTTCTCTTTTGCCGATCCCGAGCTTGGCAGCACCGGGTTTAAGCCGAGATTCTGAAAATTGGCATCTGCCTTTTTCGCCTTTTTCAGATCACTGCCCTCTTTTTTGCGGTCAAGCCAGCTGAGTACCGTGTCCTCATCTAAATACTGGCCTTCCTGATACAAATAGTCATCCGTCGGGAACGTGTCTTGAGCGAGCCGCATCAGACCCGTCTCGAATTCATCGATGTCCAGCCTCGTGTTCAGCCGGTCCGCGGTCAGGCCGCGCGCTTTTCCGGCCTTAAACGGAAGCACCATTTTATAGTAGGAATCAGAGATATTATATTTCGGTATGATCGCTTTTTCAGAAGACTTTGCCGTTTTCTGCGTGATCTCTTCCTCTTTGTTCCCCCCGAAACTCGGCGAACAGGCCGACAGCATGAGTACTGCCGCCGTTGCCGTCGCCGCCAATGCCAACATCTTTTTCAATAGAAAACACTCCTCTTATTTCTTTAGCTCTCCCAATAGCTGTGCTTCATTCCATACTTCAATGTTTAATTCCTGCGCTTTTGTCAGCTTGCTTCCGGCCGCTTCTCCGGCAATCAGCAAGTCTGTTTTTTTGCTGACAGATCCCGTCAGCTTTCCGCCGAGCGCTTCAATCTGCGCCTTGGCTTCATTTCTGGACAGCTCTTCAAGCTTTCCGGTTAACACGATGGTTTTGCCGGCAAAATAAGAGTCGCTGTCCTCCGCTTTTACTTTTTTCGGGCCTTTGTAGAGTGTGTTCACACCGAGTTCCTCAAGTTCATTCAATAGCTCAACCATTTCTTCTTTACGGAAATAGGTGACAACGGCATCGGCCATCTTTTCGCCGATTTCATCTACCGCAAGCAGCTCTTCTTCCGTGGCTTGTTTCAGATTTTCCAGGCTTTCAAAATGCATGGCGAGTGTTTTGGCCGCTTTTGAGCCGATAAAACGGATGCCGAGACCGAACAGCAGGCGTTCCAGCGAATTCTCTTTCGACTTTTGGATGGAGCTGATCAGATTGTCAGTTGATTTTTCCCCCATCCGCTCAAGCCGGATGACCTGCTCTTTCGTCAGCTTATACAAATCAGCGACATTACGGACGAGATGTTCACGGAAAAGCTGTGTGATGACACGTTCTCCGAGTCCGTCAATATTCATCGCGTTGCGTGAGACAAAGTGAATCAGGCCTTCTCTGATCTGCGCCGGACATTCCGGATTGATGCAGCGCAGCGCGACTTCCCCTTCAATGCGGACAAGTTCGCTCTCGCACTCAGGGCAGCTGGTAGGCATATTGAATTCTTTTTCTTCCCCGGTCCGCTGTTCGATTAAGACATTGACGACCTCAGGGATGATGTCGCCCGCTTTTTTGACGACCACTTTATCGAGAATGCGGATATCCTTCTCTTTAATTAAATCTTCGTTATGAAGGGATGCTCTTGAGACCGTCGTTCCCGCGACTTTTACCGGTTCCAGAACGGCGGTCGGCGTAATGACGCCCGTTCTTCCGACATTCAGTTCGATATCGAGCAGTTTTGTCACGACCTCTTCCGCCGGGAATTTATAAGCAATCGCCCAGCGCGGGCTTTTTGCCGTATACCCGAGTTCTTCCTGTTGATCGAGCGAATCGACTTTGATGACGATCCCGTCAATTTCATACGGGAGATCGGCCCGCTTCGCCTGCAGCTCTTCGATCATTTCAATGACTTCATCTATCGTGGCGCATTTTTTCCGTTCCTGATTTGTTTTAAAACCGAGCTCATCCAGAAAATCCAGGCCCTGACTCTGTGTTTCCACACCCATTTCGTCAAGCTCCGCTATACTGTAGACGAAGATGTCAAGATTTCGTTTCGCTGCAATTTTCGGATCGAGCTGTCTGAGTGAGCCCGCAGCCGCGTTCCGGGGATTGGCGAACGGCTCCTCTTCATGTTTCAGCCTTTCTTCATTGAGGGCTTCAAATGACTGTTTCGGCATGTACGCCTCTCCGCGCACTTCTATGGAAAGATTCCGTTTCATTTTCAGCGGAATGTTGCGGATCGTTTTTAAGTTTTCCGTGATATCTTCGCCCGTCGTTCCGTCTCCTCTTGTCGCGCCTCTGACGAAATAGCCGTCTTCATAACGGAGAGAAACAGCAAGACCGTCTATTTTCAGCTCCACGTTATAAGCGACGCCGGCACCGACAGCCTGACGGACGCGGCGGTCAAAATCGCGGAGATCATCATCGTTAAATGCGTTGCCGAGACTGAGCATCGGCGTGCCGTGCTGCACCTTTTGAAACGATTCAAGCACCGCTCCCCCGACCCGCTGTGTGGGCGAATCAGGCATTCTGAGCTCCGGGTGCTCTTCCTCTATGGCAATCAGCTCCTGCATCAGTCTGTCGTACTCGGAATCCGGCACGCTCGGTTCATCTAAGGTGTAATATTCATAACTGTACTGATCGATGGTGCGGCGCAATTCTTCTGCCCGGTGTTTCGCTGTTTCTTTGTCCATCATGTTCTTCCTTTCCTCTTCAGGTTACTGCTTTTCAATCGGCGCAAAAGCGGCAAGCAGACGCTTCACGCCGACTGGGCTCGGGAATGCAATATCAAGCTCGGTGCTTTCGCCTTCTCCTTTTACGCTGACAACCGTTCCGGTTCCCCATTTTTTATGTCCCGCTTTATCGCCGACCGCCCAGCTGAGCGAGTCGCCGCCTGTTTTGTTCGCATAGGAAACGGGACGGGATACGGGCCCGCGTTTTGGCTGCACTTTTCTTCCCGGCTGCATGCGAGGTGTTTTCTTCTCATTTAGGTTCTCCAATAAATCGCCAGGTATTTCCCTGATAAAGCGGGATTCCGGATTCATATTGGTGCGGCCGAATAAGGTGCGCATTTTGGCATTCGTTAAATACAGTTCTTCTTCCGCCCTCGTAATGCCTACATATGCGAGCCTGCGTTCTTCTTCCATCTCGGCTTCTTCCATCAGGGAGCGGCTGTGCGGGAACACGCCTTCTTCCATGCCCATTAAGAACACGACAGGAAATTCAAGCCCCTTAGCGGCGTGCAGTGTCATTAAAGTGACGGCATCCTTTCCGCCTGATTCCTCTTCCTTCTGGTCGAGCTGGTCAATATCCGCAATCAGCGCCAAATCAGTCAGAAACGCGACGAGAGACTTGTCTTCGCTTTTTTGTTCGAAGTTTTTCGTCACGGAAAGAAACTCGTCGATATTTTCAAGGCGGCTTTGGGCTTCGATTGATTTTTCGGCCTTCAGCATTTCTCTGTATTCCGTTTTCTCGAGAATTTCTTCCGTGAGTTCTGTAATGGACAGGTAATCCTGCATGTTCGTCAGATTTTCAATCATCGCGCCAAAGCCGTCAAGCGCGTTTGCCGCTTTCGCGCTGACGCCGATGAAATCAACCTGTTTGACCGCCTGGAACATTGACATTCCGTTCATCGCCGCATATGAAGCGATTTTTTCTAGTGAAGTTGCGCCGACGCCCCGCTTCGGCACATTGACGATCCGCGTAAAACTGATGTCGTCGTCCGGGTTTGACACAAGGCGCAGGTATGCGAGAATGTCTTTAATTTCTTTCCTGTCGTAGAACTTGGTTCCGCCGACGATATTGTAGTTCAGTCCGGATTTTAAAAGGGTTTCCTCAATGACGCGCGACTGGGCGTTTGTCCGGTATAAAATCGCGATATCGGAAAGCTTCCGCCGGCCCGAACTGTTCAGCTCATAAATTTTGCCCGCGACGAATTGGCCTTCGCCGAATTCATTGTCGCCGCTGTAATAAGAAAGCTTGATGCCTTCGTCATTTTCCGTCCACAGGTTTTTCGGCTTGCGGTTTGAGTTGTTTTTGATCACTTCGTTAGCCGCCTGCAGAATCCGCTTTGTTGAGCGGTAGTTTTGCTCGAGCAGAATCACGTTTGCGCTCGGATAATCTTTTTCAAAGGAAAGGATATTCGCGATATCCGCCCCGCGCCATCTGTAAATGGACTGGTCGGAGTCACCGACGACGCAGATATTTTCAAGACGGGCCGCAAGCTGCTTCACAAGCAGGTATTGCGCCCTGTTCGTATCCTGATACTCGTCTACGTGAATGTACTGGAATTTGCGCTGATAAAACTCAAGCACTTCCGGCACACGCTCGAAAAGCTTAATCGTCGTCATGATTAAATCATCAAAATCGAGCGATTGGTTTTTCAGCAGTTTTTTCTGATAATCGGTATACACGTCACTCGTGACCTGATCGTAGTAGCCGCCGGCCGTTTTTGCGAATTCCTCAGGTTCGATCAGCTCGTTTTTTGCGCTGCTGATGGAGCCTAAAATACTTCTCGGATCAAACTTTTTCGGATCGATATTCCGCTCTTTCAGAATCCCTTTAATAACGGAAAGCTGATCAGCCGTATCAAGAATGGAGAAATTTCGGTTGATGCCGATTCTGTCAATATCCCTGCGCAGAATCCGCACGCACATGCTGTGGAAGGTGGATATCCAGATTTCATCCGCGCCGGGTCCGAGAATGCTCTCCACCCGCTCCTTCATTTCTCTGGCTGCTTTATTTGTAAATGTAATCGCCAGAATGTTCCACGGCGCCACGTGTTTTTCCGCCATTAAGTATGCGATTCTGTGCGTCAGCACACGTGTTTTTCCGCTTCCCGCGCCCGCCATCAGAAGCAGCGGACCGTCCGTCGTCTTGACCGCTTCCTGCTGAACGGGATTTAATCCGCTTAATAATTGATTGCTAATGTAATTCATATCCGTTCACCGCCTATCAAACATATGTTCTATCATAAATCAATTTCGTCCGCTTGGCTACTTTGTCTTTACAGCCGCCACTGTTTTAAGCGCCTGATCAAAATCTTCATATACGGCATTTCCGACAACGATGACATCGGCATGACGGCCGAACCGTTCCGCCGTTTCCGCGTCTTTAATGCCGCCTCCGTAAAACAGGACGGACTTGTCCAGCACAGCCTTCGTTTTCTCCACCGTTTCTATGTCCGCCAGCATCCCGCTGTATTCCAGATAAAAAATCGGGAGATGAAGCAAATGTTCCGCGACCCGCGCATAGGCGAGAATATCTTCTGTTTCTATATGTGTATCCGCCTCCGTCAAAGCGGCCGCCTTACAATCAGGATTGACGATGCAGTAGCCCTCCGTCACGATTTCCTCCATTGACATGAGCTCTCCGTATTCTTTCATCGCCTGATGATGCATGCCGACAATCCAGTCCGCCTTTTTGCTGTTGAGCACACTCGGAATGAAATAAAGATCAAACCCGGGCACAATGGAATCAATCGTCGACACCTCAAGTACGCACGGCACTAAAAACCGCCGCACCTTTGACATCAGTCTCAGCACATTGTCCTCGGTGATATTGTCGCTTCCTCCGATCACAATGGCGTCAGTCCCTGATTCACAAAGCCGTTCCAGCTGTTCATCCGGTAAATCTTTATTCGGATCGAGTTTAAAAACATGCTTCCACTCGTTAACATCGTACATGCGTTTTCGTTCCTCCATTCGTTTCTTGCCATTTAAACATTATAACAAATTCGTTTGGCCCGGAAAAACGGAAAAAGACGTCATTCACCTGATTCACAAAAAAAGATTGCGCTCCGCCGGACGGGAAACGGCTATGTTTGAAAACAGACAATATGTGGAATGTCAAAGAGAAAAAAGACAAGGAGTCTGATCTCAATGGAACAAGCCATTATCGTACTGATTTGTATATTGATCTTTATTATTTTAGTTCCCGCCGCATTGTTTCTCTGGATATACATAAGAGACGAAAAGCAGGAAGAACATTCAGTGCTGCGCAATTATCCCGTAGCGGGAAAACTGCGCTATATATTTGAAAAAATCGGACCAGAGCTGCGGCAGTATTTATTCAGCAATGATAACGAAGAACAGCCGTTTTCCCGGAGAGAATATGAACAGACGGTCATGTCGGGAAAGTATAAAAGCAGAATGATGGGCTTCGGCTCAGAACGAGATTTCGATCAGCCGGGCTATTATATCCGTAACGCCCTCTTCCCAAAACAAAGGGAGGAGCTGCGCGCAGATCAGACGCCGAAGATCGACACGATGATATACAAAATTGACAAAGACAACCTGCTGAAACGCAGCGAACACCGCGAAAAAGCAAAGGCGGACCCTTATTACCTGCATCCGGACGATGTGCAAGTGATCGGCCGCGATACATGCAAGAAGCCGTTTTATGTGAAAGGGCTAATCGGACAATCAGCGATGAGCTACGGCTCACTTGGCGACCGGGCAATTACCGCCCTGTCAAAAGGGCTGCACCAGGCCGGCGGCACATGGATGAATACAGGCGAAGGCGGCCTGTCTGAGTATCACCTGAAAGGCGGCGCGGATATTATCTGCCAAATCGGCCCCGGGCTGTTCGGCGTCCGCACTGAAGATGGAGAATTTTCGTGGGAAGAATTTAAGAAAAAAAGCCGCCTCGAGCAGATTAAAGCCTTTGAATTAAAGCTTGCGCAAGGGGCGAAAGCAAGAGGCGGGCATATTGACGGTTCAAAGGTGACCGAAGAAATTGCCGCCATCAGAAATGTGCAGCCCGGACAATCCATTGACAGCCCAAACCGCTTCAACGAGTTCTCAAATGTTCCGGACATGCTTGATTTCATTGAGAAATTAAGGACTGTCGGAGAAAAACCGGTCGGCATCAAAATTGTCCCGGGCAGCCGCAAAGACCTTGAAGACCTTATTTCCTGTATGAGTTCCTCAGGCAAACATCCCGACTTTATTACGATTGACGGCAGTGAAGGGGGAACGGGAGCTTCTTTCCATGAGCTGGCGGATTCCGTCGGCCTGCCGATTCTGACCGGCCTCCCCCTTGTTGACGGCCTTTTGAAGACATACGGGATAAGAGATAAGCTGAAAATTTTCGCATCCGGAAAGCTGCTCACTCCGGATAAGATTGCCGTTGCCCTCGCGTTAGGCGCGGATTTTGTCAATATTGCCCGGGGAATGATGTTTTCAGTCGGCTGTATCCGCGCTCAAGTATGCCACACCAATCATTGTCCTGTCGGAGTGGCGACAACCGATCCAAAACTTCAGCGCGCGCTCAGTATCGAGGATAAACAGCACCGCGTCTGCAACTACGTGCTCTCGTTGCGTGAAGGGCTGTTTCACCTAGCCGCGGCGGCGGGCATCAGCTCGCCGGTTCATTTCTCAGCTGAACACATCGTATACCGGGAGGAAGACGGAAGCCTGAGGGAACTTCCCGGCCTTTTGAATCAGCACGCATAAAAAAAACCGCCTGCCGTCATCGGCAGAGCGGTTTTTTACGTAGCTGAGGAGGATTCTCCTTTGTTTACGCGGTCAAGCGCCATTTCATAGGCGTCGTTTCCGTAATTTAAGCAGCGCTTCACCCGGGAAATCGTCGCTGTGGAAGCACCCGTTTCGCTTTCAATTTTGTGATACGTATTTCCTTCGCGGAGCATTCTTGCCACTTCCAAACGCTGCGCCAGCGATTGGATTTCATTAATCGTACAAAGATCGTCAAAGAAACGATAGCATTCCTCCAGATCTTTCAGCGATAAAATAGATAAAAATAACTGGTCCAGTTCTTTTCCGCGTAATTTATCGATTTGCATCGTCAAACACCTTCTCCTTTACTAATGGAAGCTGCATCGAGATCAGGCACGATATTAATCCATGTCTTTCCTGGCACAAACGGAAGAATCTCACCGCCTTTTACGGGCAGAATACGGCCGTCTTTATATTCCCAGTCTGACTCCATAACATCGCCGTGCTGAAGCAGGAGGCCCTTCCCCCCTGACTGAATATCGATGGCCCGCCTTCCATCTTTGTCTGTCATGCGATGGCCGGCTTCAACAATAAAAATGTTGTGCATGGCTAAAGGCTTTCCGGTCTCCCGGTCTGTCGCTTTCACACCATCAGAGCTTCTTGTATAAGCATCAGCTTTTTTATCATAATCGTATTCGACAAGATTTGTAATGTTTTGTGTTCCATAATCTATCCGAATATTGTAGGTTTCGTTTCCGGGTTTTGCATCTGATGTCTGAAATGGGAGCGGTTCTGTTTTTCCGTTCAGCTTGTATCCTTTTTGTTCCGCCGCCTTCCTGATATTGTCATACGACGTGTAGGAATTGTGGGGCGGCTTGCTGAAATCGGCTCTCCAAAACAGGCTTCCGTCAAAATCCAAACCGTTTATATAATCGTAAGCTCCGGACTCCAGCTGCTTTTTTGCGCCGGGACTCCAGCCATGATGGACAAATATGCTGTTAAACCCGCTGCTGAGCGTGACAAAATATTCCCTCGCGCTCCGCACAGGCCCGACCGTTTCCGGCATCTCACTTTGAAAAATCGCGAGAAACCGCGTAATCCGGCCCTCCGCAAGCGCCTCGATGACAACATCCGCCTTTGACAGCCCGGATTGGGGCCTCGCCTTCGGATGATTGTTCACTGCGACTGCAATCGGACGGCGTTCTGCAAGCTTCTGCTCAGTTTTCAGCCCCGTTAAAGGAGCTTCCGCTTCTTTCGGCTGCACCTGATCGGCATTGTTCTGCCGGCAGGCGGCAAGCAGCAAAAACGCAAAACAAAGCATACAAACGGTTTTCCATCTTTTCATATGTCGGCTCCCTGCTTTTATATTTTAACGCATTATCGATGGAAAGAGTACAGTTTTTTTCATCACGTCGAATATTCCTCTCGGCGTAATGCGGATATAAGGCAGGTGTGTGCTCTGCAAAAAGAGCAGCGTATAGATCGGATCGCAGAATCGGTAGCCCCGCTCCTCCAGCAGCGTCCTCAGTTTTTGCTCTTTCTCAAGCACTTCTTCATAATTCTCCGCGGATGCAGAACCGTTTAAGGCGAGGGGAATCTCATGCAGAATCTTCCCGTTTTCGGCAAGCACGATTCCGCCGCCGATTTCTTTTATCCGTGAGAAAGCGAGCAGGATATCTTCCTTATTTTTTCCGGCAGCGATAATATCTCCTGTTGTCGTGTAGGAACTGACAAAGCCCTGCACCCGATCGGCAAAACCTTTCAGCATTGTATTAACCCGCCATTTTCCATGCTTATCGAGAAGCGTGAGATAGCATTCATCATGATCAAAAGAAAGCTGGTCAACAGAATTATCAATCGCAATCATATACGGCTCCATAATGACCGCGTTGCGCATGGACACACCCATCGGCATTGAAAACTGTAAATCATCCATCGTCATATCATATGAAAGCTCAAGAGGGACAAGACCGCCCTTTTTCCAATTCGTTTCTGTAAACGCATTCATATTTCGGCCGTCTTCCCTCACCAGGATACCTTTGGAGATCACCGTGACCGGGTCAGGATTCATCGGGTCATCGAGAATGTTCAATGAAGCAAGCCGGCCCGGACCGATCACACCGAGAAAGTCGTCCATCTGATAATACTTCGCGATATTAAAGGAGGCCATATTGTAGGCATCAATCGCCGGAACCCCTTCCTCCAAAGCGATTTTGATTAATTCATTCGTCATGCCGCCTTTATAAAAATGCGGCGTCGCTCCATCCGTCGTGTAAAAGAAATGATCATAATGCCGGAAGCCTTTTTGATGGAGATCCTGCAAAATCGTTCTCAAATCAGGGCGGATGGATGAATGTCTGAGCGAAACATAGTAGCCCAATTCAAGCCGTCTCATTACCTCGCCACCATTCATCGCCTCGTGGTCGGAATCAGCTCCGAACAGTTTCATCTTCGTCAGTGTTTTTTCAGAGGCTCCGGGAAAATGCCCTTCTATCCGCTTGCGCAGTTTCTTTGTCGCCTGCATGCAATGAAGCATCAGGTCATCGCCGTCCATGAGGCGCGGCCATCCGGTCAATTCTCCGCCTTGAATGACATCCGGGTGCTCAATCCATTGCTTTCGGACATCAAAAGAAAGAAGCTGATCCTCATTCAGCACTTCAGTCTGCAGATCATATCTGGACCACCAGAAATATTGCACCGGCTGTTTTTTCAGTTCCTCCAATATAGTAAGCGCTTTCTTTTTACCGCTGTGCAAAAGAAAAAACAAGTTATCATTAACAAACGTCGTTGTTCCGAATTGAGACACATATTCAGCGAGCGTTTGGGGATTATATATTTGAAAAGGATGTGTATGCGGTTCAATGTAACCTGGCACAATGTATTTTCCTTCACAATTTATGGTATGAATGTGCTCAGCTGCATCAGGAAGCTCATCACCAACATATACAATTCGGTCTCCGTAAATCCAGACGTTCTTTTTCAGCCATTGTTTTAAAAAAGGATTTAATACGAGAGCATCCCGTAAAAGTAGCGTTGGAAGCAGCTTTGAGTCTACAACATCCGCCTGTGATCTGATGTCTTTATTTTTCCAGTTAAAGGTACGTTCGGACATTCACATACTCTCCTTCGCTTATATTAGACCCATCGTATCACATCCGCACAATTATCGCACGGCTAAAACGTTACAAATTATTGAAGATGAATGAAAAACTTTTTCTAAGGGAGCTGAAATGATGAAACCGAATATCAGTTTATTAAATGCCGTTATGCGTATCACTTGCGGCCTCACCATTTTGTCTGCTGCTTCAGCGAAATACACGAGAAAACCTTGGTGCAAGATGCATCTCTTCTGTATGATAATGGGCGCGATGAAAGCGGCGTCCGGCATCCTCCGCTTCTGCCCGGTGACATATATGTTCCAAACCGGAATGAATCAGGATGACAGCCATCAGCAAGAAAAATAACAAGCCGTTTCGGCTTGTTATTTAATTTCTCCTGTCCCGCGAGTCTGAGAAGAATCCGTCTATACGCCTTCATCGATGACTGGCAAGCCGATAACCTAGGCCGTCCTCAGCTTACGTAAAAAACCCCGCAGCTCGGGTGCTGCGGGGTTCTGCTTTCTATCGTTGAGAAGCTTTCAGCGCACGGGCGCCGATATCGCTTCTGTAAAACAGTCCGGGTTTTGTCAGCCCTGAAACGGCGCTGTACACTTTATCTCTCGCCGCTTCAAATGTCTCAGCAAATGCGGTGACATTGGCGACCCGGCCGCCGTTTGTGACAAATTGACCGCCTTCTTTTTTCGTTCCGGCATGAAAAACGGCGATCCCGTCTTCAGCGGATGCCAAACTGCCGATCGGCGTGCCTTTCGCATAGCCTTCCGGATAGCCCTCGGAAGCCAGTACGACGCTGACGGCGGCGGTATCCTTCCACCTTAGGTCAACATCCTTCTCATGCAGAAGATCTAAGAGCACCTGAATGAGGTCAGATTCCATTCTCGGCACGACAACCTGTGTTTCCGGATCTCCGAAGCGCGCGTTGAATTCAATGACTTTTGATCCGTTTTCCGTCAAAATCAGCCCCGCGTACAGCACGCCCGTGAAGGAGCGTCCCTCTTTCACCATTGCTTTTGCCGCCGGCTTCACAATCGTTTCGACTGCGCTTCTGACGATATCATCGGAAATGTGCGGCACCGGTGAGTAGGCGCCCATTCCGCCCGTATTCGGCCCTTTGTCTCCATCGAAGGCGCGTTTATGATCTTGAGCGATTACCATCGGATAGACGGTCTCCCCTTTTACAAACGCCATTAAAGAAAATTCTTCGCCGGCGAGGAACTCTTCAATGACCACAGATGCGCTCGCCTCGCCGAATTTCTCATCTTCAAGAAAATCGTGCAGGCATTCAATCGCTTCTTCTTCCGTCATCGCGACCGTGACACCTTTTCCGGCGGCAAGCCCGTCCGCTTTAATGACAATCGGCGCGCCTTTTTGCTGCACATATGCTTTCGCCTCTTCAAATGAAGTAAACGTCTCATATTCCGCCGTCGGAATGCCGTATTTTTTCATTAAATCCTTGGCAAACTGTTTGCTTCCTTCAATGATTGCCGCTTTTTCAGACGGTCCGAAAACAAGCAGTCCGGCCTTTTCAAACTCGTCCGCTATTCCTTCAATCAGAGGAACTTCAGGGCCGATAATCGTCAGCCCGACATGATGTTCTTTCGCAAACGCAATGAGTGCGGCATGATCGCTTTCTTCAATGTTGGCCAGCGTCGCGCAGTCTGCCATACCGTCATTTCCGGGCGCGGCGTACACCGTGTCAACAAGCGGGCTTTGCGCCGCTTTCCAAGCCAATGTATGCTCTCTGCCGCCTTTTCCGATAATCAATACATTCACGCTTCGTTCCCCCTCTTAATGTTTGAAATGTCTGATGCCGGTGAATACCATGGCGATCCCGTATTCATCCGCTTTTTTAATCGAATCTTCATCGCGGACCGATCCGCCGGGCTGAATAATCGCCGTGACACCGGCTTTTGCGGCTTCTTCGACTGTATCCGGCATCGGGAAAAACGCGTCTGATCCGAGCGCGCTGCCTTTTGCTTTTTCTCCGGCCTGCTCAATGGCGATTTTAGCTGAACCGACTCGATTCATCTGTCCTGCGCCCACACCGACCGTCATATGGTCTTTTGCAAGAACGATCGCGTTGGATTTCACGTGTTTGACGACTTTCCAGGCGAGCTTCAGATCTTCCCATTCCTGCTCGTTCGGCTCTCTTTTTGTCGGGATGCTGATGTCGGCGTCATCAAATCCATGGACGTCTAAATCTTGAATCAAAAGGCCGCCCTGTACGGATGTCAGCTGTTTTTCTTTCTTCCCTGATGCGGTCACGTCAAGCGTGAGAAGACGAAGGTTTTTCTTCGCCGTCAGCACGTTCAGCGCTTCTTCACTGAAAGAAGGGGCGATAATGATTTCTAAAAAGATGCCGTGAAGGGCTTCAGCCGTTGCCTGATCAACTTCACGGTTCAGCGCGATGATGCCGCCGAAAATGGAGATTTTATCAGCTTCATACGCTTTATTGAATGCTTCCTCAATTGAAGCTCCCGTACCGACTCCGCACGGATTCATATGTTTAACGGCAACAGCTGCGGGTTCTGTAAACTCCCGGACGATTTGAACGGCCGCATCCGCGTCCTTAATATTGTTGTAAGAAAGCTCTTTGCCGTGAAGCTGTTTTGCCGCCGCGATGGAACCGGAGACAGGAAGTGCGCTTTGGTAGAAAACAGCCTCTTGGTGAGGGTTTTCACCGTAGCGAAGCGATTGTTTTTTCTCAAATGTAACGGTGAATTGCTCAGGGTCTTTCTCACCGGCCTCGCGTGTTAAGTAATCAGCGATTAATGCGTCGTATGCCGCGGTATGGCGGAATACTTTGGCCGCAAGCTCGCGTTTTCTTTTAAGCGAAACACCGCCGTGTTCTTTCATCTCATTGAGCACGGAGCTGTAATCGGCCGGATCTGTGATGACCGTCACATCCTGATGGTTTTTCGATGCGGCGCGCAGCATGCCGGGGCCGCCGATATCAATGTTTTCTATCGCTTCATCGTATGTTACATCTTCTTTTGAAATCGTTTCTTTAAACGGATAAAGGTTGACAACCACAAGGTCAATCGGTGCAATGCCGTGCTCATTGATCTGCGCCATATGCTCTTCATTGTCTCTTACGGCAAGCAGGCCGCCGTGAATATTAGGATGGAGCGTTTTTAACCGTCCGTCCATAATTTCAGGAAATCCGGTCACTTCTGAAATGCCGATGACATCCACACCGTTTTCCTGAAGTAGTTTTTTTGTTCCTCCGGTCGAAATGACTTCGACGCCGAGCTCTGTCAGTTCCTTTACGAAAGGTACGAGATTTGTTTTATCAGAAACACTGATTAGTGCGCGTTTGATTGTCATGCCTTTTCACCTCTGTTATTTAGTCCCAGCAGCTGTTTCACAACGCTCGGATACCATTTGTGCTCAAGCTCGTGTATTGTATGCTCTATGTCTTCAAGCGTATCGTTTTCCTGTATTTCGAATGCTTTTTGCGCGATAATCGGTCCTGTGTCCATGCCTTCGTCGACGTAATGAACGGTAATGCCCGCCACTTTCACACCGGCCCGATACGCCTGTCCGACAGCGTCAATCCCGGGGAATGCCGGAAGAAGCGAGGGATGTATATTAATAATGCGGCCCCCGTATGCTTCAAGCAGCGTATCTCCAATCAGTCTCATATAACCGGCGAGAACGATTAATTCCGCCCCGTGCAGGCACAGCTGTTCAATAACGGCCCGTTCAAAGGCCGCTTTGTTTTCAAAAGATGACGGTTCAAAGGCGAATGACGGAATGTGTAAAGCCTCCGCCCTTTCCACCGCCTTTGCCTGAGGCTTATCCGTCACGAGAAGCGAGAGCTCCGCATCCCACTTCTCTTCTCTCATGCGTTTGGCAATGGCCTCGAAGTTCGATCCGTTTCCTGAAGCAAATACCGCAAACTTTTTCATGAAAGAGCCGCACCGCCGAAAGAAATGCCTTCGCCCCGCTTGACCCGGCCGATCAAATAAGCCTTCTCGCCCTGAGCTTCAAGCGTGTCGATGACGTCTGTCAGGTTTTCTTCTTTAACGGCAAGGACAAAACCGATGCCCATATTAAAAACATTGAACATTTCTTCTTCTTTCAGCTTGCCGTGCTCCTGCAGAAACGGAAAAATCGGCGGGATCGGCCATGATCCGTGATCAATTTCCGCACTCAATCCGTCCGGCAGCATCCGCGGGATGTTCTCGATGAATCCTCCGCCTGTCACATGCGCCATGCCGTCCACCTTACCGCTTTTCACCGCCTTGAGCACCGGCTTCACATATATTCTCGTCGGTTCCAGCAATTCTTCTCCGAGAGGACGCGCAAACGGTTCATAGACAGTATCCAAATCAAGTCCGCCGTCATCAAGAAGCACTTTTCTCACAAGGGAAAATCCGTTGCTGTGAAGGCCGCTTGAAGTAAGTCCGATTAAGAGATGCCCCTCTTCGATATGTTCACCGGTGACGATTTCGTCTTTTTCCGCGACGCCGACTGAAAAGCCCGCAATATCGTATTCATCAACCGTATACAGTCCCGGCATTTCCGCCGTCTCACCGCCGATAAGCGCTGATCCTGACTGCTCGCATCCGTCCGCCACGCCCTGAACGATCTGCTCAATTTTTACCGGATCAGCCTTGCCGACCGCCAAATAATCAAGGAAAAACAGCGGCTCCGCTCCTTGGGCAAGCACATCATTTACACACATCGCGACCGCATCGACGCCGATCGTGTCATGCTTATCCATTGAAAATGCGAGTTTCAGCTTGGTGCCGACACCGTCTGTTCCGGAAATTAAAACAGGCTTTTGATACGGAAGCTCTGACAGATCAAACATTCCGCCAAAACCGCCTAGGCTTCCCATAACGCCGAGCCTTTTCGTGCGCTCCACGTGTTTTTTCATTCGTTTGACGGCTTCGTATCCGGCTTCGATGTCAACTCCGGCATTTTTATAAGCATCAGACATCCCTATCACTCCTTGTCAATTCGTTTCTCCTTAAAAGGCAGAAAGAGAAAGGCAGCCTGAATTCCCGCTGCCTTTATGTCATTTTCAGATTTTATTTTGTCAGCACCGCTTCTTTTACGTGAGGAAGCACTGTATCCTGATAAATTTCCGTCGGATATTTGCCCGTAAAACAAGCGAGGCATTGTCCGCAGTTGGTGTCTTCAAATTTTCGGCCGACTCCTTTTAACAATCCGTCTACACTTAAGAAAGAAAGCGTGTCAGCACCGATGATCTGGCGGATTTCTTCCACCGAATGAGAAGAAGCGATCAGCTCCTCATGGGTTGATGTGTCGATGCCGTAGAAGCACGGATGAGCGATCGGCGGTGAACTGATCTTGACGTGCACCTCTGTCGCTCCCGCTTCTCTGAGCATTGTGACAATCCGGCGGCTTGTCGTCCCGCGCACGATGGAATCATCAACCATGACGACCCGTTTTCCTTCAACAACACCGCGGACGGCGGACAGCTTCATTCTGACGCCTTGCTCGCGCAGAGCCTGGGACGGCTGAATAAACGTTCTGCCGACATAACGGTTTTTAATGAGACCGAGTTCGTACGGAATGCCCGTTGCCTCGGCATAGCCGATGGCTGCAGAAATACTGGAATCAGGCACGCCTGTGACGACATCCGCTTCAATCGCGGACTCCTGGGCAAGCATTTTTCCGAGGTTTTTCCGGGCGCTGTGCACGTTAATGCCGTCGATATTGCTGTCAGGTCTTGAGAAATAAATGTACTCCATGCTGCAGATGGAACGGTTGATATTCATGGAGAAACGCTCTGATTTCATGCCTTCATCATTGATGATCAGCATTTCGCCCGGCTCTACCTCGCGAAGGTATGTCGCGCCGACCACATCGAATGCGCACGTTTCTGATGCCACGACGTAAGCGTCACCCATCATGCCGATTGACAGCGGTCTGAGTCCGTTCGGGTCAAGCGCTACGATCATTTCTGTTTCAGTCATGATTAAAAAGGCATAAGCGCCTTTCAGCATAGACAGCGAATTTTTGATCTGATCCTTCAGCGAAAAGTGTCCGCTGCGTTTAATCAGATGAGCCAGCACTTCCGTATCGGAGGAAGTCTGAAAGATGCTCCCTTGGTTTTCAAGCTGCTGCTTCAACTGTGTGGCGTTGACCAAGTTGCCGTTATGGGCAAGCGCGAGGCTGCCGTTGTTTTGCGAACGGAACAGGAGCGGCTGGACATTTTCATATCCGCCTCCGCCTGCCGTCGCATAACGGACGTGCCCGATCGCGCCTTTTCCCTTCACTTTGCTCAGTTCGCCGTTTTGAAAAACCTCGGTAATAAGCCCCTGTCCTTTATGCGCAGTCAGTTTTTCACCGTCAGTCGCCACGATGCCGGCGCCTTCCTGTCCTCTGTGCTGGAGGCTGTGCAGGCCGTAATACGTGATCTGCGGGGCTTCTTCATGTCCCCAGATGCCAAACACACCGCATTCTTCATTCAGGCCTTTGATTTCAGCAAGCATGGAATAGCTCCTTTCCACGCGCGCTCAAGTTCTTTCGTTTGCGCGTGAACCAATTGTTGTCCGTCCTGGTTTTGAATCGCCAGAAGTCCGTCAGCCGTTACCTCGCCGATATGAACCGCATCGGCCATAGCCGCTTCAAACGCCGCTTGGTGTTCTTTTTTCACCGAAACGACGAAGCGTGATTGAGATTCAGAGAATAATAATGCCGCTTCCCCTTCTACAGTCACGTGCGCGCCAAGGTTTTCCGTCGTCATGACGCTTTCTGCAACCGCTACGCCTAAGCCGCCTTCAGACACATCATGCGCTGATTGTACGAAGCCTTTTTTAATCGCGTCAAGCAATGCTTTTTGGCGTGACAGCTCTACATCAAGATCGATTTGCGGCGCTTTGCCGTAAATGCGGCCTTCTGTCATTTTTTGCAGTTCGCTTCCGGCAAACTCAGGTTTTGTTTCGCCGATCACGTATACAAGATCCCCCGCTTGTTTGAAATGCTGTGTCGTAATATGAGCGGTATCTTCAATTAAGCCGACCATGCCGATCACAGGCGTCGGGTAGATCGCCGTTCCGTTCGATTCATTATAAAGTGATACGTTACCGCCGATGACGGGAGTGCTGAGAACATTACACGCCTCGCTGATGCCGTCGGCCGCTTTTTCGATCTGCCAGAAAATTTCAGGTTTTTCCGGGTTTCCGAAATTCAGATTATCCGTGACCGCAAGCGGTTCGGCGCCGGAGCATACGATGTTGCGCGCCGCTTCGGCAACGGCGATTTTCCCGCCTTCTTCTGGATCAAGATATAAATAACGCGCGTTGCAATCCGTCGTCATCGCCAGCGCTTTTTTCGTGCCGCGGATTCTGAGCACTCCCGCGTCAGAGCCCGGAGCGACCACCGTATTTGTGCGCACCATGTAGTCATACTGATCGTACACCCACTCTTTGCTGGCGATTGTCGGCTGCTGCAGCAGGGCAAAAAGCGTCTCTGTCGCATCTTTTACTTCAGGCGCGGGAACTTCCGTTTCCTGAAACTCGCGGTAGTACGCGGGTTCTGCTGACGGCTTGTGGTATACAGGCGCTTCTTCCGCCAGCGCGTCGACCGGAAGCTCGCAAACAACCTCTCCGTTATGGCGGAGGCGGAGCATTTTATCATCCGTAACATGACCTACGGAAACCGCTTCAAGATCATATTTATCAAAAATATCGACAATTTCCTGTTCACGTCCGCGTTCAATGACGAGAAGCATGCGTTCCTGAGACTCGGAAAGCATCATTTCGTAAGCGGTCATACCTGTTTCCCGCTGCGGAATGAGATCAAGGTTCATTTCAATGCCGGAGCCGGCTTTGCTTGCCATTTCAGCACTCGAACTTGTCAGACCGGCCGCCCCCATATCCTGAATGCCGACTAAGGCGTCGCATTGGATGACTTCAAGGCATGCTTCCAGGAGAAGTTTTTCCATGAAAGGATCGCCGACCTGCACCGCGGAACGTTTTTCTTCAGATGAATCTGACATTTCTTCTGATGCGAAAGTAGCGCCGTGTATGCCGTCGCGGCCCGTTTTAGCGCCGACGTACATGACCGTATTGCCGACACCTTTCGCCTGGCCCTTTTTAATATCTTTATGATCAATTAAGCCGACGCACATTGCATTGACAAGCGGATTGCCCTCATAGCTTGCGTCAAACTGCACTTCTCCGCCGACCGTCGGAATGCCGATACAGTTTCCGTATCCCGCGATTCCCGCCACTACTTCTTCAAACAAGTACTTCACACGAGGTGAAGCGAGCTCACCAAATCGAAGAGAGTTTAATACAGCTATCGGACGGGCGCCCATTGAGAAAACATCACGGATGATGCCGCCCACTCCCGTCGCAGCACCTTGGTATGGCTCAATCGCTGACGGATGGTTATGAGATTCAATTTTGAACACGACCGCCTGATTGTCACCGATGTCAACGATTCCCGCGCCTTCTCCGGGACCCTGCAGCACGCGTTCGCCGTTAGTCGGGAATTTGCGTAAAACCGGTTTTGAGTTTTTATAGCTGCAGTGCTCTGACCACATGACGGAAAAAATCCCGATTTCCGTGTAGTTCGGCAATCTTCCGATAATAGATTCAATGAGTGCGAACTCGTCATCACTGACACCCATTTGCTGATAGAGTTTCTCTTCTTTTATTTGTTCTTTACTTGGTTCAAGCAGTAGCGACATGAGTTTCCCTCCAATTTTTCACGATAGACCGGAACAATGTAAGACCGTCTGCGCTGCCGAGCAGTTCATCGACTGCGCGCTCAGGGTGAGGCATCATGCCTAATACGTTGCCTTTCTCATTCACGACGCCGGCAATGCCGCTGACGCTTCCGTTAATATCGCCGCCGTATGTGAAGGCGATTTGATCGTTTTCTTTTAATCTTTCAAGCGTTTCGTCATCACAGTAGAAATTGCCTTCGCCGTGGGCAACCGGAATCGTAATCGATTGTCCTTTTTCATAGGAAGATGTGAATAACGTGCCGCTGTTCTGCACGATTAGTTCAACCGGGCGGCAGATGAACTTTAAATCTTTATTGCGTCTCATCGCGCCGGGCAGAAGTCCGAGCTCCTGCAGAATCTGGAATCCGTTGCAGACGCCGAGAACCGGTTTTCCTTCGGCAGCCGCTTTTTTCACGGCCGGCATGATGTTTGCGAATCTGGCGATGGCGCCGCATCTCAAGTAGTCGCCGTATGAAAACCCGCCGGGGATGAGCACGCCGTCAAATCCGTCAAGGCTTGTTTCCTCGTGCCAGACATACTCGACTTCTTCGCCGAGTTCGTCCTTTACGGCGTGGAACATATCAATATCACAGTTGGAGCCGGGTAACACAATCACCGCAAATTTCACTGTGCGACAACCTCCTCAACTTCATATCGGTAGTCTTCAATGACTGTATTGGCAAGGAGCTTTTCACACATTTCTTTCACGAGCGCGTCAAGATCGCGGTCAGATTTTTCAATCGTCAGCTCCATGTATTTTCCGATGCGCACATCCTGCACTTCATTGTAGGCCATGCTGTGCAATGCATGCTGCACCGCGCTTCCTTGAGGATCGAGCACACTTTCTTTTAAGCTGACATAAACTTTCACTTTATACATTATGAAATGCCTCCCAGTCTTTTGAAAATCTCTTCATATGCGTCGGTTAAGCTTCCCAGGTTCCGTCTGAACAAATCTTTATCGAGCTTTTCGTTTGTGTCTTTGTCCCACAGACGGCACGTGTCAGGAGAAATTTCGTCCGCTAAAAGCACCCGTCCCTCTGCGTCTAAGCCGAATTCCAGCTTAAAATCTATTAATCTGACGCCGCAGTCTTCAAAAATATGCTGAAGTTCTTGATTCACCTGGTTTGTAATCGATTTGATCGTTTTGACCTGCTCAGGAGCCGCAGCTTTTAAGAGCCAGATATGATCTTCTGTGATGAGCGGATCACCGAGTGCATCATCTTTATAGTAAAATTCGATAATCGGCTGCGGAAGCTCAGTTCCTTCCGGGATGCCGAGACGTTTCGACATGCTTCCGGCGGCAATGTTTCTGACCACGACTTCAAGCGGAATGATGCTCACTTTTTTGATAAGCTGCTCTGATTCTGAAACACGCTCCACAAAGTGGTTGTCAATTCCTTTGGCGTGCAGATGTTTGAAAATCAGGCTTGAAATTTCATTGTTCAGACGGCCCTTTCCGCTGATCTCCGCTTTTTTCTCACCGTTAAAGGCTGTTGCGGAATCCTTGTAGACCACGCGGAGAATCTGTTCGTCTTCAGTTTGATAAATCCGTTTCGCTTTTCCTTCATAAAGAAGATTATTGTTCACAATATTCACGGAAGGCCTCCTAACCCGAATGTTGGGAATATTCAATCTATGGCGGCTGAAGAAGCCGCCTCCGGCTGGCTTCTTCTATAAACCTAAACGATCAAAGATCAAGTCGACGTTTTTCAGATGATAATTGTAGTCAAAGCAATCGGCAATCTGTTCCGGTGTGAGACGGGACGTGATTTTTTCCTCCGCTTCGACAAGCTGGCGGAACGGCACTTGTTTTTCCCACGCTTCCATCGCTTTCGGCTGAACCGTGTCATATGCTTCTTCACGAGGCAGACCCGTGTCGATTAAAGCGAGCAGCACGCGCTGAGAGTAGATTAAACCGAGTGTGCGGTCCATGTTGCGTTTCATATTTTCCGGGAATACCGTTAAGTTTTTGACGATATTGCTGAATCGGTTCAGCATGTAATTCAGCGCGATTGTCGCGTCAGGAAGAATGATGCGCTCAGCTGATGAATGAGAAATATCACGCTCATGCCATAACGAAACATTTTCGTATGCCGTCAGCATGTACCCGCGGATCACGCGCGCCATGCCCGTCATATTTTCCGACCCGATCGGATTCCGTTTATGAGGCATAGCCGATGAACCTTTTTGTCCTTTCGCAAAAAACTCTTCCACTTCACGTGTTTCACTCTTTTGCAGACCGCGGATTTCCACTGCGAATTTTTCAATGCTCGTCGCGATCAAAGCCAGTGCCGCCATGTAATCCGCATGACGGTCGCGCTGTAATGTCTGAGTGGAAATCGGCGCCGCTTTCAGGCCGAGTTTTTCACAGACATACTGCTCTACGAACGGATCAATATTTGCATATGTGCCGACCGCGCCGGAAAGCTTCCCGACTTCGATCCCTTCTTTTGCCTGCTTGAAACGTTCAAGGTTGCGTTTCATTTCTTCATGCCAAAGCGCGAGTTTCAGGCCGAATGTCGTCGGTTCCGCGTGTACGCCGTGCGTGCGGCCCATCATGACCGTGTATTTATGTTCTTTCGCTTTTTCTTTTATAATGTCAACAAATCTCTCAATGTCCTTGAGCAAGATCTCATTCGCCTGTTTTAATAGATAGGAAAGAGCGGTATCCACGACATCTGTTGACGTCAGGCCGTAGTGAACCCATTTTCTTTCTTCGCCTAATGATTCTGAAACCGCGCGGGTGAATGCAACGACGTCATGGCGCGTATCCTGCTCGATTTCCAAAATGCGGTTGATGTCGAAAGACGCGTTTTCGCGCATGACCTTGACGTCTTCTTTCGGAATGACGCCAAGCTCAGCCCAGGCTTCACAGGCTAAAATCTCGACTTCCAGCCATGCCTGGTATCTGTTTTCGTCCGTCCAGATCGCGGACATTTCAGGTCTTGAATAACGTTCGATCATTATGCTCGTCCTCCGTCTCTATTCATCCATATGTTCGTGATGTCCTGAATCCATGTTTCATCAGGCTTCCGCAAAAATGTCATATGCCCCATTTTGCGGCCTTTTTTAATCTCATGTTTTCCGTACAGGTACAGTTTGGCTTCCTTTAAAAGCTCCGTATGCTCCTCCGCAAGCTTCACTTCATCACCGAGCAGATTCACCATCATTCCCGGTTTGAGAAGATCGGTTCTGCCGAGAGGAAGTCCGCAGACCGCTCTGATGTGCTGTTCGAATTGGCTCGTTTCACAAAGGTCGAGCGTATAATGCCCTGAATTGTGAGGACGCGGCGCCAGTTCATTAATCATAAGGTCTCCGTCTTCCGTGACGAACATTTCCACCGCAAGCGGCCCGACAAGTTCCAATTTCTCCGCGAGCTGAACGGCAAGCGCCTCTGCCCGCTTCTGAACCGTTTCCTCCGCTCTCGCGGGCACGATGCTTTGGAACAGAATATTATTTTTGTGGATATTTTCAGCAGCCGGAAAGGTTGAAATCTCACCGTGCACCGATCTCGTCACGATAACGGAAAGCTCCATCCGGAACGATACCCAGCTTTCAAGTATGCACGTGCCGTTTTCTAACAGCGCAGCCGCTTCATCTGTCTGTCCTTCTTCCTTAATGACAAATTGGCCTTTGCCGTCATATCCGCCGCGGCATGTTTTCAGCACCGCCGGGAGCCCCAGTGACTGAACGGCTTCCTCAAGCTCCCGTCTGCTGTTTACGATCCGATAAGGAGCGACTTGACAGCCTGCTGACTGGATCGCCTTTTTTTCCGTTTCCCTGTTTTGGGTGATGAGCAGCAGCTCGCTTCCCTGGGGAAGATATGCATGTTCTTTGAGCCAGTTGAGCGCCTCGTAATCGATATTTTCAAATTCGTACGTAATGATGTCACTGACTCCGACCAATTTTTGAATCGCTTCACGGTCATTGTACTGGGCGGTAATCTCAATATCGGCGATCTGTCCGCATGGCGAGTCTTTCACGGGATCGACGACAGCGACTTTATAGCCCATCTGTTTTGCGGCGACAGCCATCATTTTTCCGAGCTGTCCGCCTCCGATAATGCCGATGACGGCGCCGGGATAAATCGTTTTTTTATCAGACAAGCTGATCACTGCTTTCCAGCACCGTTTGTTTTGTCGCATTTCTTCTCGCCTCTAGTTTATCCGCAATATCACCGTCAAATGCCGACAAAATTTGCGCGGCTAACAGACCCGCGTTCACTGCGCCCGCTTTTCCGATCGCCGTCGTCGCGACCGGCACGCCGCCGGGCATCTGTACGATAGACAGAAGAGAATCAAGCCCGTTAAGCGATTTTGTCTGAACCGGTACGCCGATCACCGGCAGCGTCGTTTTGGCCGCCGTCATTCCCGGCAGATGCGCCGCTCCTCCGGCTCCGGCAATAATGACTTTTAAGCCCCTGTCTCTGGCGCTTTCTGCATATTCAAACATCAAATCAGGCGTCCGGTGCGCGGATACCACCTGTTTTTCATAAGGAATGTGAAGTTCGTCAAGTATGTCGCATGCATGTTTCATTGTCTCCCAATCGGAGGTGCTTCCCATGATGATTCCTGCTAGCGGCTGCATTCTGTTCCCACCTTCTCATGCTTTGTTTTTCAGAAAAAAAAGCCCGGCTTATATTGCAACTATGAGGAAGCAATACAAACCGGGCATGGCGCGCGTATCGTCAGTCGTTCGCTTCTGCGATATCCATGTCAGCTGTTTATCACTTTCCTGCATAGTCCGGCCGTTTACGGCAGCCGGGTAGAAACTTATGGGCCATATTCCCAAGATTATATGAGGTCGTGTTTTGATTTCATGTTTATCTTAACAACGGACTTGGATAATGTCAACGACATTATCGAACGATATAAAAATTCTTTCTTTTAATGTTCGTGTTTAGATCAATTTCCCTTCAAATACGATTTTTTTCCCGCAAGGAACGACTTGAATTGATCCATTTTCTTTCTTTTCTGTAAAGATCGGCTCTTCCATCCGCCGGACGGGCATATAACCCTCTTCCTTCATTAAAGTGAGAATGGTGTCAATCGTTTCATCTTCCGTTACTTCAAACCGTTTCTTTTTTGGCTTTGTCATTCCTTAATTCTCCTCTTCTTCACTGCTTTCACCCAGAATCCGCCGTGGATCGTTTTCGGCTCAAAGGCGATAATAAACGCTTTTTCATCAAGCGTTTTAATCGTATCATAAAGCTGAAGCTCATATTTGCGCGGCGTCAGAATCTGCATGGCGGTCCGGTCTCCTTCAAGTCCGCCCGCAACCCAGCTTGTAACCCCGTATCCTTTTTCCCGGAGCTGTTTCGGCAGGTCCAGATCGAGCTCCTTCGTAATGACGTTGACTGTAATATAGCCGAGCGCCAGTTTCTCTTCAATTTTCATTCCCACTATGACGCCGAGGCCGTAGCCGAGCGCATAGGCAATGACGTTTTGAATTTGATTCAGATTGCCGAGCACGAGACTCAGGCCGGTCACATACACAAGGATTTCAATCGTACTGATGCCTGCGGCGAAATAGCGCTGTCCCTTCAATGTCAGAATCATCCTGATCGTAAAGAAAGAGACATATATAATGTTAATGATGAGAATAATGAGAACCATACCTATACTGTTGGATAAAATCGTCTGCATCACTGATTCCCCTCCTCTGATACTTTGAAAAGCATCAATCCTTCAATTAAGGATAGTTTACCCTCTTTTCATCATTTTCAAAAGAAAAAAAAGCCCGCCCCGCAAGGCAGACTGTTAAGCTCTTATCAGTGAAGCTCGGCTTTTTTCAATCGTTTGACGGCTTCATATTCCTTCTCAAGTTCACTCAGCGTGTACCCGGACAGTTCCTGAACATGGTCTTGATAAAACCCTGAGCGGATCAGCTTTGTCCTCAGGTGCTGCTTTTTCCGATTAATGGCTTCTCGCAACAACGGGGCCATCTTCATCATCCCTTTCCGAATCATAAAGAGTAGTGCCGCTTTCGAATTGCTGTTGCTCTCATCATATCTCGGCCGGGTCCTCAAAACAATACGCTTTATTAGAAAAATTTGTAAACATTGTGAAAGACAAATTTCGACTTATAAAGGGATCAGCGAAGCAGTAAAGTACTCGGAAATGAGCGGCCATGTCACAGCCGTAAAAACGAGCATGATGATGACCGCCGCGGAAATACAGTACATCACGTCAGCCGCAGGCTTTTCAGCCGATTTGTATAGAATCTGCACAAACTGCACCATCGCCGAG
The DNA here is from genome assembly GCF_042296235.1 of Bacillus sp. A1. Lineage (NCBI taxonomy): Bacteria > Bacillati > Bacillota > Bacilli > Caryophanales > Bacillaceae > Bacillus > Bacillus sp. A1. Next base: position 667,459 of record NZ_CP141181.1, on the reverse strand, counting down.
GCGGCCAGAAACAAGGTCAGCGCCGTAAACACCACGGTGACGACCGGCAGATTCAATATCGCGAAAATCATCCACACGATAGAGCAGGCGACAGCCGGAACCAAAAGCGATCCGACCCCCGCGGCCGCATCCCGCATCGTAATTTTCTGTTTCATCATATAACGTGATACAAGCCAGACCGCGCCGGCCGCAGCGGCAAAAAAGACGAGCGTATACACGAGAACGACAGTAAAGCCGTCAAAAAACGTATGATGCCGCTCCCCGTATCCGAGAGGCCTTTGCTGGCTTGCCCTCAGCTGAAACCAATTTCCGATTGAGAAAAAGATACTGAATACAAGCATTGAAATAAGAGCATATTTAAAGCGGGAAAAGCCGTCTTCCCCAACGACCTTCACCGGTGATGTCAAAATGCGCAGCGCGAAACGGCAATAACGTTTGACCGCGGCCCATGCAGAAGCGAGTTTTTCCGTAAAAGCCGGAGCCGGGCGCCGTTCCTTTACTTTTTTCTTTTGCTTTTGATAACGTCCCGCATTTCTGGACATTCTCGACAGCGGTTCTTCATCAGTCCCCTGATGCTGTTTTTCTTCTTCCAACGTTTCTTTTCTTTCTTCCGTCATGTCAGCAACTCCTATCAAAAAAATACGGCGGAATTTGTTAAACAAGAAAATAAAACACTTATATAAGGTACCGAAGCGTCCTTAAACAGTCAAGCGGTTTTCTTCACCCGGACACCCACATGACGTTTTATAGTATGTATTGGTTTTACGGAATAGGACAAAAACAAAAAACCGGCTGAACTCAGCCGGTTTTTCCGTTATTTCAAGAAGATGAAATACAGGATAAAGATGACGAACAGCCCGTACATAATCGGGTGAACGCTTTTTCCTTTTCCTTTGCAGATCATTGTAATCGGGTAGAATATAAAACCGATCGCAATCCCCGTCGCAATGCTGTACGTCAGCGGCATCATAATCATCGTTAAGAATGCCGGCACAGCCACCTCGAATTTATCCCAGGCGATCTTACCGAGCGGCGCCACCATCAGCGCGCCGACAATAATTAAAGCCGGAGCCGTCACATTCGTGGTGACAACTGACAGAAGCGGCGAGAAAAACATCGCCAGCAAAAAGAGAATGCCCGTCACAACAGCCGCGAAGCCGGAGCGCGCCCCCGCCGCAACGCCTGAGCTGGATTCAACATAAGAAGTCGTTGTAGACGTACCGAGTACGGCTCCGATAACGATTGATGTCGAATCCGCCAGAAGCGCTCTTCCCGCACGCGGAAGTTTGTTTTCCTTCATCAGCCCGGCCTGTGTCGCTACAGCCACCAGCGTTCCGGCCGTATCGAAAAACCCGACGAACAAGAAAGTTAAAATGACAATCAGCATTTGTACGGAGAAGATATCCGGAAGATGCATCCACGCCTGTCCGAAAGTCGGCGCAAGACTCGGCACGCTGCCGACAATGTGCGTCGGAACCGGAATCAGCCCGCAGACCATGCCGGCAACCGCCGTCAGAAGCATTCCGATAAATACGCCGCCGTTTACGCGAAGCACCATCAGAATGACAGTCACAATAACACCGAAAACCGTCAGAAGCACAGGGCCGCTGTGAATATTGCCGATAGACACCAGAGTCGATGAGTTCGCTTCAATAATGCCCGAACCCTGCAAACCGACAAATGTGATAAACAAACCGATACCCGCGCCGACCGCCAATTTCAGCTCAGGCGGAATCGCATTAATGATTTTTTCCCGCAGTCCCGTCAGCGAAAGCGCCACGAAGATAATTCCGGAAATCAAGACGCCGGAAAGCGCAGCCTGCCATGAAATCCCCATGCCGAGGACGACAGAGAAAGCAAAAAACGCATTTAATCCCATACCCGGCGCAATCGCGATCGGATACTTTGCAATGAGCCCCATTAAAATACAGCCGGCCGCAGACGCCAAGGCTGTAGCGGTGAACACCGCGCCCTGATCAATTTTTAATGCTTCCGGAAATCCCTTCACACCGTTTAAAGACAATGTCAGCGGATTGACGAACAGAATGTACGCCATTGACAAAAAGGTCGTTAAACCGCCGATGATTTCATTGCGATAGCTTGTCCCCAGCTCATCAAACTGAAAAAATTGCTTCAAGCCAATTGCCTCCTTCATTCTCTCCCATTTATTCTGCCCGTTATCCGCCAAATAAAAAACGCCCCAAATACATTTGGGACGCTTGACTACATACGTTCAGTCTGAATAAATAAGAATGGATTATTTATATCAAACGATTGAGATTGATCCGTAGTCAAGCCATTTACGGTAGCTTGGTAGAAACTTGCGGGCCATATCCCCGCCATTATACGATATCTGCATATTTGATTTCTGAGTCTATTGTATCAATTCAATTTTGAAAACTCAATAAAAAAAACGAACAATCCCGGTAAAAAAATTTGGTTTATTCGTTAATTGACCAAAAATGGAAGACGGCAAAAGCCGCCTTCCAGACATCATTTTCCGTCCGCAGGCCGAATCGGCACCGCGAATGTGATCCCCTTATCATCCGCCAGCAAGTTCATAACCGTTTGATTGACGTACAAAGCGTATGAATCGAATGAGAAATCGCGCAACGAATAGTCTTTATCGGTTGAATCATCTAATTCAAAAACGGATTCCATTTCACCCGTTTTAAGGTTCGTGACTTTCGCCTTATTCCCTTTCAGATAATAGCCTTTTTCATACTCATTAAGCGATGGCCAGGTTTTCATTTTTTTCGTATTGCCGAGACCGATTGACTCACCGACATTGATCAGCTGATCTTCATCCGCCTTGCTGTAATTGATTCCGGTGAATTGATAATCGACGATTACCGTTCTGCCTTGCTGTTTGATCTTTTTGATGGTAATGCCGACATGATGATGTTTCGTTTTATAACTGACGGGCAGTTTTGTTTTCAGAGGCACGATTTCTCCCGGCTCTGATTCTGTTTTTATATCGCCCGTTATGAAAAGTGTTTTCGCTTTCGGGTCTATCGGTTTGCTGAATTGAGTTTGGCCGCGTATTCTTTTCCCGCCGCCGGGAAGATTCTTTCTGCCGCCAAGTTCAATATTCGACGCCGTCATTTCATAATGGTTTCCGGCATCATCCGTTGCCTCGTAAATCGAGATGGCATCATTTTTGGCTGCATCATAGAAGTCGATAGAATACAGGAGAGCCGATCCCGTCGTTCCGTTTTCCGCACGGATATCGAAAAAGCGGTATAATCCGTGATTTACATTCACAGCTTTCGTTCCTTCCAGAGAAACGGACTTTTGTTTTTTAATAGGGAGTGTAAAGCGCCAGTTTCCCGGGATGTCCTTGATTTTTGTAATGACAAGCGGAAGCTTATCACCGTCTTTCAGCTTTGAGCCGTCCGTGAACAGGCGAAGCTGTCCCGCGTACTGCCCGTCTTTCATTTTTTTCATATCACTGTTGTCATAATCCTCTGCTAACATATTCCATGGATCTTTATAATCAACTTGAAAAGAGATGCTCTCCTCATCTGATTTCAAATTGTCAACGGTAAAATTGTAAACGAGCTGTCCGCTGTCGTAATACACACTTTTCACTGTCACCGTGATTCCGCGTGATTCCGCTTTCTCATTCAGTTTTGTCACCAAATTGCTTTTAAACAGCGCAGAACCTGCCTTATCCTGAAACAGACTGTAAATTTGTCCGGCAACAGGAATGTTTCCCATAGCCGTATTAACGGAGGGCATGAATAAGCCTGAGGACAGATACAGAATAAACAAAGCAGCAGCAACCGCGAGTCCGTTTATCAGTTTTCTTCCCCATCTCCGTCTGACGGCGCCTTCTTTTCCGGCACGGACAGCGGCGCTGTGTATCACATTTTTCAATTCAGCTTTCGGCACGTCAATGTCCTGATACAATTGCTTCATTTGATGCTTTTCCATATATGTTTATCCTCCTTTTCCAGCTCCTGCTTCAATGCTTTTCTCGCCCTGTGCAGATGCGTTTTTACAGTGCCTTCCGCCATACCGGTCTGTTCAGCGATCATAGCAATCGAGAAATCTTGAAAATAATAAAGCTGAATGGTCAGCTGTATATGTTCGTCAAGCGTTTCCAGGGCATTCCGAAGATCTATGTATTCTTCAATGTTCTTATTCTCCGCGCGCGTATCATGCTGCGGCTCAAACGGGATGACGTCTCCGTGCTTTTTCCTCATCGCAAAAATCGTATGAAGCAAAATCCGGATCAGCCACGTTTTAAAATATTTCGGCTCCTTCAGCTGCGCGATATGAAGAAAAGCCTTGTAAGCCGTTTCCTGAACAGCGTCCAGCGTATCTTCCTTGTGATGCAAATAGAGATAAGCTGTTTTATATAAAGTATCCTGGTGTGCTGTGATCAGTTTTTCAAAGGCTGCGGCATCACCTTTTTTCGCCTTTTTGATCAATCGTTCTTCCTTCACCTTATCCACCTCCTATGCTGTTAGATATGAATCAGGGCAAAACGGTTTCAAAAAGATGAAAAAAAACGCCTCAAAGTCTAATTTCGGATAACAACGATCCGTTTTCAAACTTGAAGGTGTTTTTTATTTGTCTCATCTTATGGGGTCAGTCCCTTAGATTAATACCTTCTTTGTTCGCCGTTCAGTCTGTATTCCTCTCCCCAAAAATATAAACACTCTTGTTTCCCATTCTGATGGGTCGCTGCTGAAAAGAAAAAAGCCTTTAAACCTTTGAGGTTCAAAGACTTTGCCATTAATTCTTCATTGTGTTAAAACATTTAACTCCTATGAGATTCTGTTACATCAACTTTTGAATGTCCGCTCTTATCAAGATGTTTTTTTGCCAAAAATAAAACCGGAATTCCCGAGGCTGTCGTTATAAAAATGATCAAAAACATATAGAAGGACCCGTTTACACCAAAAAAGGAAAGAAGAATCCCTCCCAGCCAAGGACCGATTACATTTCCTAAACGGTTAAAGCCTGCTGCTCCAAAGTATGTCCCTTTGAAGCCTGGTTTTGCAATTTCATCCACCAGCATATCAACCATCGAAAAAATCAAAACTTCCCCTATTGTGAAAAACACGACGATAGAGCCCCATATGAATGGGTTGGACGATAGCGAAAAAAATAATAAACTGAAACTAATTAAAGCATTTCCCAGAATGATTGAATGAATCGGCGGGAACTTTTTCATGATATTCACAATAGGGTATTGAACGATTAAGACGACAATTGCATTCAAAGCTAAAAGCCATGAAAATATGGTCACCCCGTCCTCTATTTTGACGGCAAAATATTGGGGCAATGTTGTAGAAAAGTGCGCATATCCGGATATTGATAATATCACTCCAAGTAATGTGATAAGAAAAACCTTGTCTTTCCTTGTCACATTAAAAGCCGTAGCAATAGTCGTTTTATTTTCTTTTCGATTGTTCTCGTCTAATTTAAATTTTCGGAATGAAAATACGAGAGATAGACCATAAAGAAAATATGTAAAACCTGCGAACAGAAATGGGAGAGCCGTCTTGGCAGCTCCCAATCTAAGGCCTAAAAGAGGACCGAAAACTACGCCGATATTAATCGCAGTATACCGCAAATTAAACATCTTCAAACGATTTTCTTCTTTGCTTATATCGGATAGTAATGCTCTTGACGCCGGTTCAAAGATAGATTGACACAGCCCGTTAAGCGCATTGATGACAAAAAATGCGAGTACACTATCTGCAAACATAAAACTTACAAAAACAAGCGCCCAACAAAATACAGACGTTATCATCACAATTTTCCTGCCAAAAAGATCAGACAAATACCCTCCGTAAAAGCTCATTACAATCCCAGCCAGCGAACTTACTGAAACAATGATGCCGGTCAAAGCAGGAGAAACACCTTTTACTTGTGTTAGGTAAATAGAAAGGAAGGGAATGCTCATCGAGACTGACATTCTGCTAAACAAGGTGCCTAAAATGATATTCCAGCCCACAGGGTGAATTCTTAATCGTATGCCTTTCAAAAAACCACCTGCCTAAACATTAGATGCAGATATAAAGAGGCTCGTTTAAGCTTTCAGCGCTCTGTTATACCTTAACTGCCAGCTGAGTTGTAAAATTATTAATTCTTTTCAAAGCCTCTGTGATAAGATCCTTTGGGATGGCAAAATTCAAACGAATGTTTTTCGGCTCTCCGAATGCTGTGCCGGGAACAGCTGACACGTGCTGTTTTTCCAACAGAAGATGACAAAATGTCTCCGCATCAATTATTTGTTGATCTTCAAACATTGTTCCGAAAAATTGTGAAACATTCGGAAACGCATAAAAGGCTCCATTTGGTTTGGCGCATTGAATGCCTTCAATTTGATTTAAACCATCGACTAATATATCGCGTCTTTTTTTGTATTCTTCGACCATCGACTTGTCAAAACCGTTTAAAGCAGAAATACCGGCATATTGAGAAATAGTTGACGGGCTGCCTGTAGCATGGCTTTGAAAGCTGGCAATGGCTTCGGCTATATCCGATGGGGCTGCGATATAGCCGAGCCTCCATCCAGTCATTGCAAAGACTTTGGAAAATCCATTCGTTATGATGGTCCGATTCAGCAATTCGGGAAAAATGAGCGGCAGACTGATATGCTTGCCCTCATACACAAACTGATCATAAATCTCATCGGAAATGATAAAAATTCCAGAATAATCTTTCAACACATTTCCTAAAGCTTTCAGTTCATTTTCTGAATAAACGGACCCTGTCGGATTATTGGGAGATGTGATAACAACAGCTTTTGTCTTAGGGGTAATTACTTCTGCAAGCTTCTCGGGTGTGATTTTAAAATTTGTAGTTTCATCACAGCTTACAATAACAGGAACCGCCCCCGACAGTTTGATTTGTTCCGGATAAGATACCCAGTAAGGTGAAGGGAGGATAACTTCGTCGTCTTGATCACAAATTGCTTGAAAAACATTATATAGCGGCTGTTTTCCCCCGGCAGATGCAATTATTTGGTTTGGTTTATATTCTAAACCTCGTTCGTTAAGCAGATATCGCACAATGGATTCTCTTAATTCAATCAGCCCTGCTGCCGGCGTATACCCGGTTTTCCCCTTCACTATTGCCTGAATTCCTGCATATGAGGCTGTTAATGGCGGATGAAGATCCGGTTCTCCGACACTCATATTTATAATGTCTTTTCCTTCTTTTACCATTATCTTCGTTTTGGCATTTAATGACATAGTGGCCGAAGGTTTTATATTCATGACTCTATCGGATAATCTTTTATTCAATTCAAACGCCTCCAATGTCTTTATGGGCCATTCTTAAAATAGCACGATACAAAAACCTCAGTTAGCCGGCTGTCTATGGATCAAACGCTCCAGTTGCTTCATCCCCGGAACGTCTTGAATGTCAAATATCTCATTAACGCTCACGATGTCATTTTCAATCTGCAAAGACGATTTATTATTTATAATGCTTTCGAATGTATCATTTATAGCCTTAACAGAAGCGCGCAACGCCTGATTCGCATAGATGGAAACCTTCACTCCCAATTTCTCAAGCTGTTCCATTGAGAGCGTCGGATATTTAGTCGGAACCACAACCAACGGCGCATCCACGTCCCAATTGTTAACAAACTCAATAATTTCATCAGGCGATTGTTCTTTTGAATGAATTAAAATTGCATCTGCTCCAGCATGAACATAAGCTTTTGCTCTTGTATAGGCTTCTTCTTGACCCAATTTAGCAATTAAAGCTTCGACACGGGCAATCAATACAAAATCGTCATTTTGCTGAGCCATCTTTGCGGCTCTAATTTTTGCGCAAAATTCTTCAGTACTGACAAGGATCTGTTGTCTGTCGTCAAATGAGTTTAATTTTGGATATACTTTATCTTCAATACAAACTCCGGCAATACCAGCAGCTTCGTATTTTTTGATCATGCGGGTGACATTGTGAATGTTCCCGTAGCCGGAATCACAGTCAGCGATGACCGGCAAATTGCATGATTCATTCATAATGACGGCGGCTTCAAGAAATTCAGTCATCGTTAATATACTGGCATCAGGTACAGTTTGCACAGCCGAGATTCCCAAACCGCTTGCCCATACGGCATTAAATCCGTTTTTCTCTGCTAATTTGGCGCTTAAACCGTCATGAGCTCCCGCAACTTTCACCAAACCTTTACTGTTTAAAGCATCTCTAAAAATTGATGATTTTCTGTTTTTCACCATCATTCTCCCCTTCACCTAATGATTATTTTTATTTTGTCAATCGCATCATGTAATGCGTGATTGACTTCTCGCTCATTTTTCCCCTTTACAATCATCCATCCTGCTCTATCGTAGCTGTTTTTGATCGGTCTGATTCTATCACCGACACTGCAATTTACATGAAAATCTACTACATTCCCCATCATTTTGAGATCGCTGATCCCTTTGATTGCGCGTACAACCCCTTGGTTCGTTTCTAAAAAACGAACGGCGCATACTTCGCTTTGAGCATGTTTCCTTTCCGGTTGATATGGGATGCCCGCCAGTTCCGCAAAAATAGGTGTATGCATATCACATTTCATGGCGATTTCTGTAATGGTCACTATGTTGTCTCCGCCATAGCGGGTGTGTACCTCGCCAACCACAAATCCTTTATTTGTGTGATACCCTTCAATATGCAAGGGGCCAAATACGATCCCCATGGCATGAACAACTTCCTTGACCAGATTCTTATACAAATCCTGATGTTTTTCTTTATGTTTATACGGCGATATATGCCCAGATTCTACAAAAGTCCCGGGGTATAGCAACTTTTCGGTCACACCAAATATGTCGACCTTGCCTTGGCAGACAACGGCTTCTATTGAAATTTCCTGCCCTTCTATAAATTCTTCGGCTAATACTGACTTCTCCTCGTCATGTTTTGAACACTCTTTAAAACACGCCTCAATGTCCTCTTTTTTCTCAACTTTTATGACGCCTATACTGCCTTGCTGAGATCTCGGCTTTAAAATGATAGGATGTTGAGATGTATTCCAAAAATCGTATACGTCTTCCACGCTCCTGCACAATCCAAAATCGGGAGAGTTTAGTCCTGCCTTTTTTAAAAGCCGGCGCGTTGTATATTTATCAAGGCATGCTTGCACCACAGACGGAGGATTTCCTTTTAAATGAAATGCCTGCTGAAGTTTGGATACATTGAATAAGCCGGCTTCTTTGAAAGTAAATATGGCATCTAAAGGCTCTTTGTCATGGATTTCTTTAGCGACTGAGAATAGATTCTCATGATTGGTATAATCTAATGCGATTTTTTGGTCAGCTTCCTTTATTAAATGCTCATATTTTTTTAATGAAGCTTCTGTATCTCCTAATAAGACGTCAAAACCAAGTTGTTTTGCCCTCGTAACGGCCTTCTCAATATGCGTTTCAGGAATCCCGATCAGGAACAGTCTTTTCCTCTCCATTGATGAAACACCTCACTTCAGATAAAGCATTTTCAGCATATTCGATCGCTTTTTCTGTATCTTCGGCTTCTGTGATGACATAAGCAATCCGGGAATCATGAAACTTTTCAGGCGGCAGGCCAACATGATCGCCCGGCTGCTTTTCTAAAACAAATTCAACGACCCCGGGCATTTCTTTGATCGATTCGACACCTTCCCACTTTTCTATCACACCAGCACGGTCTGCAATTAAAAACCTGACGCAGGCAGCTCTTCTTTTCGAAGCTTCAAAGCTTATTGTTTCTCCTAATACAGCCAATAGGTTTGCGCGCGTTATATTTATACCTTTGGCTAGAGGAACCAAATGGGTAGTAATAAAATCGCCGCCCAGACGACCGTTGATCTCGATAATCTTGCACCCTTTCTCTGTGATCATGACCTCGGCATGAAAACCACAATTGTTCAGCTCCAAAGCTTTTATCCCTTCACTGGTGATGTGGAATAATTCACGTTCCACAGCCTCCGGCAGCCTGGCGGGAAATGCATGCTGGTATTCTTCGAAATACTGATCCGTCCATTTTTCAGTAACACCTGCAAAGTGAATGACTCCGTCGGAAATCACTCCCTCAATGCTGACTTCTTGTCCGTTCATAAACTCTTCAACAATATACTCGTTTTGATAAAAAGAAAACATTTTATCGTTTTCCGGCACCGCGGCGTTTAACAGCTGCTGATATGCGCGATTTAAATCTTCAGGCTTTGATATTCGGAATACGCCTTTACTGGCAGAAGCACCCACAGGTTTAACGATCAATGGGTATTCCATATCAATGCTTGCATGATATAATTCGGTCCAATTTGTAAATTTGCAATATTTTGGATGAGGAACTTGTGCGCGGTTCAAACATTGACGCATCTTCCATTTGTTTCGAGCCCGTTCTGCCGCTTCCACCGGACTGCCCTTTAAGTTAAGTTCTCGGGCAGTTACCGCCACCGGAACCACATCTCTATCCCAGAATGTAATGACTCCATCAAAAGGATTTTCTTTGGCAGTTTCCTTCAGAACAGCTATAGTCTCATCAATCTGATAAGTATTTGCGGAAATGTAATGGTCAACGAATGGCCGCGACCATTCAGGCAGTTCAGGGCCGACAACAGAAACCGTCAAGCCCAAATTTTTAGCAGTCTCCAAAGTAGAAATTTTTTTAATATAAGTAGCATTAAAAAATAAAATATGTTTTTCCATCCTTCCGAGCCTCTTTCAACATTTTTTTCTGCAAATTAGAAACCTTCTGCGTTTCTAAAGAACTGAATGCAGAAGATAAAAAACCCCTTGGAAAACTCAAACCATCATATGTTTTATTTGTATATATTCATAATAACATACATTATTTGTTATTAAATGAATATTTTATGAATTCAGTTTTATTAGAAAAAATGAAATTATAGGGAGAATATTAGGAATACAACTGATTAAAAAACTCGAATATATAAAAAACTGCTGCACATCTTCTCCGGTGTTAATGATAAAAGGCCCATTATTCCTAGAACCATGTAAATTAAAAAAGCCTCAAATCTTTATAAATAAAAGATTTGAGGCTTTTCTCATTATTCCCACTCAATGATTTAACAAATTCATTTAAAGCTAATTGTAAGTCTTACAAGCTTTTGAGTTATTTGACAACATTTTATAAAACAATAATTTATACCGATTGTTTGCAATCTGTTTGCAAAACAAAAATTTTTATGATAAATTGTCTACATGAGTACGACATTATTGCGAGGTGTATAGATGAGTAGGGAGTATTTGAATATTCGTTTATCTTATGAAGCAAAGTATTGGATTGAAAAATTACAAGAATATAAGCAACAGAAATTAGACAAATACATTAATGATGGTCTTATTGCAGATATAGAAAATGAAGTGATTGAAAACCACTCAGAAATACTTGATGGAGTCTCGCTTACAATTATTTTAAAGGTTTCTACATCTAGTATTGTGGAGGTTGCATTTAATAAGACTAAGCATTATACCCTGGAAAAATGGCGACAGATAATTGAAAAATTAGAAAAACCCAATAATGAAATTGATTATCAAAAAGAAATTGGAACACTGACTCCCCGTCTATATTTAGATACACACATTATTCAAGGACTAGAACAATATCGTATAGATTTCAAATCCCAGAAAAATATCAGGAGTCTTAAGATGAGCTTTATCATAAAATGTGTCGTTTATGCTTATTATCTAGAAGTTTTTAATAACCAAAATCCTTGAAGACTTATTTTGAAGTCTTCAATTTTCCGACCTAAATGTCTATGTGAGTACGACATTTTTAAAGGAGGTGGTATTTATAATAATTAAAAATTTTCTAAGAAACCTATGAACGTTTAATTATCTTTGTCTTTAAGCTTTAGAAAACTATAGGGAGTGTTTGTTATGAAAACAGAAGAAATGTTAGCCACAATTAAATATGTGGAAGCGAAATTTCATGGAATTACCGACATGAATAAATCAAGGATTAAATACTTTCAAAGAAAGAATTGGGACATTATGAAAGGTGTTGAATATGATAGCTCGTTTTATGCTTTTGTTAGGGAGCTTAAACAAGTAATGGGTAGTAATATAGCTGAAATTACAGCCAAAAAAATTCTTAACAATTGGTATCTATGGGCAGAGGATAATATCAAGTCACTCGAACAGATTCAACCATTTGAGTTTAGTGCAGATGCTATCGACTTTTTAATAAATAATAACTTTCGTGTAGATCATAAAACTTTTTCCGAGTTAGCAAAAGATCCGATTGCTATAACATCTGTGAAAGACAAAATGCCCAAAGACTCTATCTTATTTCTTAAGTTAAAAACAGTAGCAGATCATGCTTATCCTAGTCCTCGTGGCTTCACATATGAATATTTAGTGAAAGTAGTGGCTGGATTCTCAACAAGTTGGAATCAGAACGCAGTAACAGAAAATGAAAATCAGAAAAGAGGACATTAAAACATGGCAATCAGACCCGTAATTAATAATATGGACACGTTAGGAACGAAACTATTACTTGTAGATGTTAAGCCTGCATATGAACGTCTAAAAAAAGACAATGGGCAATATGAGAGAACAGATAGGATTACACATTATAACTATACAATCGTTTGCCTAGAACGAAAATTCGAAAAGATTTCTATTAAAGTTGAGGAAGCCCGCCCTCTTTTTGACACTGAAAAAACAGAAGTTCCAGACAATACATTAGTGCAATTTGAAAATCTTGAAATAACACCTTATGTTTCTAATAATTGGATACAACTTTCGGCGAAAGCAGAAAAATGCACTATCGTAAAGGAAGGATAAAAAGTGAGAGGAAACGATTTTGTTCAAGTAAGTTATTTCTCAAAAATTCCCTTTCGGTATAGATTATCAAGCCTACTATTCTCTATCTGTTTATTAGTGTTGATTACAATATTTCTTGATAGTCTATTAACTGGTGGTTTACAAACACTTCTTCTACTTCTCTTCTTCTTTGCTTTAATTCAGATAATCAAAAAGTGGATTGTATCTAAAAGAGAATTTAATCTTTCTCCTTTTAATAAACTAAAGCGATTTATATCAGCGAATAAATTATATGAAGAAGAAACTCGTGAAGTCGGTGCTAACCAAAATGGCAATCCAAGAAGAGAAAAAATAGTGGTTAACTCTGCTTATTTCTTGTACATGGTGACTGATGATGAATTAATTATTAGAGCGTGGAAGAAAGCTGACAAATTTTCTGATAAGGCTAATTCATATGACACGCTGCTTAGCGCATTATTTGGATTAGAATTATATAAAAAATACGACGATATTCAATATTGTGATTATGTATTTGAACTCGTGAATGATCAACGAATTGTTTTTGGAAATGAATCGTTAACTCTTCTAAATAGTGACGTTATACAACTAACATCAAAAATTAACTGGGAGCTTGGAAAGCCACCACATGCACTAATTGTTGGAGGTACTGGTTCAGGGAAAACTTACTTAGTAAATACACTGATTTTGGATTACCTTCGTAAAGGTGCAGAATTATTTGTTGCTGATCCAAAGTCTGCTGATCTTGCTTTGATTGGTAGGTTAGTTAATAAAGAACATACAGCTACTACCGAAAATGAGATTGCGAAGTTATTGCGTGAAGCAAGCGATGAAATGGAAAAACGTTATAGAAAATTGTTTACGGATGAAAATTCATTCGGTAAGACATGGAAAGACTTCTCAGGTATGAAACCTTTAGTTGTAGTGATAGATGAGTATGCCGCCCTATCATCTGTAAGTTCACCTAAAACATTGAAGGAAATTAATAGTTATTTAACTTCTCTCATATTGAAAGGACGTCAAAGTGGAATCGAGATCTGTATGATTATGCAAAGGCCAGATGCCAATATACTAGCTGGTAACCTTAGAGATCAGTTCGGGGTACGCATTGGATTAGGGAATATGACTGATGAAGGAAGAAAAATGTTATTTGGTTCAGTTGATATGAAGTATAAGAGTGTAAATGAGATCGGTGGTGGTTTCGTCATGATAGACGGGCAACATAATGCGCCTGTCTACTTTGAATCGCCACTTGTTCCTAAAGACTTTGATTTTATAGGGGAACTACGAAAAATTCGTGACAAGAACCCTGACTCAACCCCTTGAAGTGAATGAAATAGGGAGGTAGGCGCCTCGACGCCTAAACGGAGTGCCCGATTCTTTTCATTCACTTTGAGGGGTGTAGACGAGCGCTCTTTGCTCGGCTTATTTAACTTGATATATAGAACAACATCTAGAGAAAATAGGATTCTGAAAAGGTATGGCAGGAATTTGGAATGAGTGGTTCCTATCAAAAAAGCGATCAAAAGTTATAAGTACAAAATAATTGAAACACCTACTACTGTTGAAGTTTGGGAATATATTGATGCCCCTGTCTTTTATCACGTTAAGGATGATGTAGAAATTGTACATACTGATAAGGATTGGATAAAAGAAGACTTCACCTGCAAGGATACTCTTCAACAATACGACAGTTTGAAGCGTAAACAAAAACATTATGAACAGATGCGCTGGGAAATTGCTCGTATTGTTGATTGTAATTTTGATGACGCAACAAAATTTATGACATTAACATTCAAAGCGAATGAAAAAGATATATCTTTCACAAATTCAGAGTTCAACAAATTTATAAAAAGACTTAATTATCGTTTGTACAAAATTAAAAAACAGCAGCTGAAATATTTGGCTGTGTGGGAAAAACAAAAACGTGGTGCAATTCATTATCATGTTATCTTTTTTAACTTCCCTTTCATCAAAATAAGTGATTTGGAAAAGTTATGGGGTCATGGTTTTGTTAAATTAAACAAGATTGATGTAGATAGTCAAGAAAATCGTGGTCGGTATGTGAGTAAATATTTTTCTAAAGATTTAGAAAGAAAAGAGCATAAAAAAAAGGCATTTTTCAAATCCCAAAATTTAAAAACACCTTTAGTGCGACGAACTAATTCGTTGAAATTGACTGATTTGTCTGATGGGCAAATTCTATACAGTAAAGAGTATACACGAAACATTCCTGACTTTCACTCAACAATTAATTCGTATAAGGAATCAACTGTTCGCTATACCAAATTTAGAAAGGAGTGTACTAATTGATTACAATCACTAAACAAGAATTAATTAGCTTAGGTTTTGGACCTAGTCAATCAGCAGACATTATTCGTCAGGCTAAACGATTAATGTTGAACAAAGGTTTTTCATATTATTCAAGTAAACGTCTAGGAAGAGTACCTGTCGCCGCAGTTGAGGAAATTTTAGGATTCTCAATGGAAACAACAGGAGATAAATCTAATGCCTAAGATTTCAAATGTATATCAAGATAAGAATAATGGCAAATGGTATTTTGTTGCTAGCTTAGGCTATGATGAAAAAGGAAAACGGGTACAGCACTGGGAACGTGGTTTCTCTACACAAAGAGAAGCTAAACGAGCTTATGATGAATATATGAACAATTACTCTAGAACTTCTATTAAGAAGAATAGCACTATGGCTTTTAAAGAATTTTATGAAACGTACTTTAAACCTGATTATAAACTCTCTGTAAGCGATAGAACATTTGAAAATAGAGTATCTTCAATGGATTATCACTTCAGCTTTTTCTTTAATAAAAAATTAAAAGATATTAGTCCACCCATGATTAAGAAATGGCAAAACAATCTTTCTGAAAAGTATTCAAGTTCCTATATTAGAAATATCCATGGATTGTTACAAAAAAGCTTGGATTTAGCAAAAACTTTAGGCTTAATACAAAAAAATTCAGCAAAAACCGTAGGTAATGTTAAAAAAATTAAAAAGAAAGTTGATTTTTGGACAAAAGACGAATTTGAAAAATTCATCTCTACCTTTAATACAGATGATTATTATGAACATTTTGCATTCATGACAATTTGGCTTTTATTTATGACTGGTCTTCGCTTTGGAGAAGCTCAAGCATTAGAATGGGACTCGGACATTGATTTGAATGAAAAAACACTATCTGTCAGCAAGTCCATGTATTACAAAAACACAAAAAAGTTTTATATTACAGAGCCTAAAACAAAGGCTAGTAACCGTTTAATCGCGCTTGATGACGATACAATTGAGTTTTTAATAAAATGGAAGAAAAGACAGTTAGATGTTTTCCCCTCAAAGTATGTTTTGTCTTACAATGGATTACCAACTAATAAAAGTTCAACGTTCCATATAATTGAACAACACTCTAACTTGGCTAATGTGCATAAGATTAAGACACATGCTTTACGTCATTCTCATGCCTCTCTTCTCATTTCTTTAGGAGAAAATGCTCTAGTCATACGCGATAGGTTAGGACATGAAGATATACAGACTACTCTCGGAACATATGGCCATCTTTACCCTAATATGAATAGAGAAGTTGCTAAAAGGCTAAGTAACACTATACACGTTAAATTCAATGGAAGGCTCGATAGAAAAAGGGCATCAAATCAGTATCTTAAAAGAAATTCAAAAGAGAGCTAAAAAGGCTCTCTTTTTACAAATCCAACGAATATTCTTTTCCTTCTTTCACCAATTTTAACAAATCTACCATTTGTTTCGAATATCTATGCACAGGTAATTTTGTTCCTACATTGATGTGATAATTATTTGTTGTACCTTTTATGCTTATGCCTTCTTGTTCTTCGACTTTTTTTATAAGCTGATTTGCATTATACCAACCATCAAACCCTAATTTTCTTCCAACATCAGAAAGTGTTAAAGAGAATCTAGTGACTAACTGTTGTGGGTCACTAATCGTTGACAATCCAATTACATTCTTAACATTCAACTTACCACTCTCTACTTGTTCATCAATCCCAATAAATTCTTCTATTTTTTCAACAGAATTTATATCACTGATACTTATCATGTCGACTTCCAAGTTGCTAATCGTCTTGCTTTTAACAATATTATATATATTTTCCTCAAGTGCTCTTAATTCGCTTATTTCAACAATTGAAGCTTGATATAATTCCTGATACACTCTTAAAAAATCACTTACTAAAACGTAATTTATTCGAATAGTTTTGCCATCGCCCAAAGTTATGTATCTATCTGTAGGAGGTGACAAATTTTCATCTATTTCTAGGTTCCAATCTATAAACCATATATTTTCTACAACCACATCTGTATTCTCTGTTACAATCTCTGAAATATCAGCTAAAATAGCCCTTATGTTCTCATCAGTGACTGAATAGCCTAAAAAAAACAATGGATGTTCCATAAAATATGTTAATAATTTAGCACTTAAATATTTTTGCTTTCGTTCAAAGTTAGCATAATCATCTTGAGAAATTACTATCCCTGAAATTTCATTAATCGATCCATGAATTTTTAAAATATGTCCCAATGAAGTAGAGTTCTTTTGTTTTATTACCTGTTGTCCTACAACTACATTGAATTTAGGAAATAATCTCTCTAACAAATCATCATAATTTGTAGTTATAATTGCATGAGGATTTAATTTTCTAAAAGCTTCTAACTCTGATTGATATTTATGTTGATTTATATTAAATGTTTCACTTAATTCTTTTATATATTCTGAAATTTTATATTTCAAAAATATATCTTTGTCAAACTTACCATCATATAGTTCCTCTGGAAACACATCTTTATTTTTGTTTTCCCATGCATACTTTTGATATTCCTCTAAAAGAAGATTTGCAATTGCAGGATAATCATTTTCTGTTTGCTGTACAAAGTAACCAATCGGCATATTAATATTCGGGTTTAAATCAATTAATTTTTCTAATAAACTTTCCCAATCCGGAGTATCTATATACCTTCTAGAAATCCCAGAACCTACAAATAGTATCGGTCTTGTCCCACTGTCATTTATAATATTCTTCATTCTTGAAAGAGACTCTTCTAAGTACTTTGCATATGCAACACCCATTGCTTCACCGTCCAAACTCAATAATTATATATGTAAATTATACCATCATATATAATTATTGTTTGCAAAATGTTAGCAGTTTCTAAAAAAAAGAACCTAGAAGTCCTATCAATAAGGATTCTAGGCTTTCTTTTTATTATTCCCACTCAATCGTTGCAGGCGGCTTGCTCGTAATGTCATACACGACGCGGTTGATGTGTTTCACTTCATTGACGATCCGTGTCGAAATCACTTCAAGCACATCCCAAGGGATACGCGCCCAGTCAGATGTCATGCCGTCAATTGATGTTACGGCACGGATACCGATTGTGTAATCATACGTTCTCGCATCTCCCATGACGCCGACGCTGCGGATGTCAGGAAGAACCGTGAAGTACTGCCAGATGTCGCGCTCAAGGCCGTGGTTCGCCACTTCTTCACGCAGAATCGCGTCTGATTCACGAACGATCTCAAGTTTTTCTTCCGTTACTTCGCCGAGTACGCGGATGCCAAGTCCAGGGCCCGGGAACGGCTGACGCCATACGATATCATCCGGGATGCCGAGCTCTGTGCCGAGCGCGCGCACTTCATCTTTGAAAAGAGTGTTCAGCGGTTCGATCAGCTCAAACTGCATATCTTCAGGAAGTCCGCCGACATTGTGGTGCGATTTGATCGTTTGCGCAGTTGCCGTTCCGCTTTCAATAATGTCTGTGTAAAGCGTTCCTTGTGCAAGGTAGTCGATTCCTTTCAGCCTGTCCGCTTCATCATCAAACACGTAAATGAATTCGTTGCCGATGATTTTGCGTTTTTGCTCAGGATCAGAAACACCTTTCAGCTTGTTTAAGAATCTGTCTTTCGCATCAACTTTAATGACATTCATATTAAAGCCTTCGCTGAACGTTTTCATGACGCCTTCCGCTTCGCCTTTGCGGAGAAGGCCGTGATCTACGAAAATACAAGTCAGCTGGTCGCCGATCGCTTTATGAATCAAAACGGCTACGACAGAAGAATCGACTCCGCCGCTCAAAGCGCAAAGCACTTGTTTGTCTCCGACGGTTTCGCGGATTTTTTGCATTTCGATTTCGATAAAGTTTTCCATTGACCATTCGCCTTTACATTCACAAGGCCCGAAGACAAAGTTTTTCAGAAGGTCATTTCCGTATTCTGAATGACGGACTTCCGGATGGAACTGAACACCGTACCATTTTTTGTCTTTTTTGCTCATCGCCGAGTTCGGGCAGTGATGGCTTGTCGCGTCTACCGTAAACCCTTCCGGCACTTGTACGACTAAGTCGCCGTGGCTCATCCAGACAACTTGTTCTTCCGGAAGATCTTTGAACAAGTCAGGAGTTCCTTGAATCTGAATGCTCGCTTTTCCGTATTCGCGCTGGC
Source organism: Bacillus sp. A1 (assembly GCF_042296235.1). Taxonomy (NCBI): domain Bacteria; kingdom Bacillati; phylum Bacillota; class Bacilli; order Caryophanales; family Bacillaceae; genus Bacillus; species Bacillus sp. A1. Next base: position 648,223 of record NZ_CP141181.1, on the reverse strand, counting down.
TTGCCGCCTCGACTTTCCCTCCGAGGTAATGAGTCATCAGCTGCATGCCGTAGCAGATGCCCAATACAGGAATATCAAGTTCAAAGATTTTTTCATCACAGCGGAAAGACCCTTCATCATATACACTGTTTGGTCCGCCTGAAAGGATAATTCCTTTTGGATTCATTTCTTTGATTTCCTCAGCTGTCAACGTATGGGGATGCAGCTCGCTATATACGCCAAATTCACGGATCCGGCGGGTAATCAGCTGGTTATACTGACTGCCGAAATCAAGAACAAGAATCATTTCATTCACTAACTTCGTCATGGTTGTCACCTAATCTCCTCTAAGTTTTTGACACAGAAAAAACGGAGGACACACGTTCAGCCCTCTGTCGGCAAGACTTGTCCGGAAGCCCGGCTTTTTAACGCTCCCGGGCTCCCATTTAACATTCATTTATTCTAACAACAGGACGATATGCGGTCAAGACTATCTTCTTTTAATTATATTTTCCCACAACTGTCCCGATTCATTCCAAAGCTTTGCGGCATTATCGCTGCGGTATAACGCACGCTCATAGCGCAGCGTCAGCTCGGACATGTCGTTTGTATGGTGCGCCTCGTCAACCCTCGCGGCAAAATCACGGAGCGTTTCTCCGTCTCCCCTGCTGAACCCTTTTCGTTTCAGCTGTCGGAGCAGCGCGGCATATGCGTCGAAAAAGACGTCTTCATCCGTTCGCCGCTTCAATCTGGCTGCTGTAACGTGCGGAATCCAGCGCGCCCGGAGCAGCCAGGCGAGTGCCGCCGCGGCTGAAATCACAATGACGATGGCTGCATACGGCCATAGCTGTGCCGCGGTTTTGTTGCGGATCACAGGCTGCGGGGCCGCGCTGTGATCCCGCTTTTTCGGCTTTTCCTCTTTTTCCGGCTTTGATTCCTGACGCTGCTTGTCAGACGGTGCATCCGAGTTCCCCGCTGAGCCTCCGCTGTCTTTTGCCGCGGTATGATTTTGCTCTGACGTAAACTCCGTCGGATTGGTGAAGCCTTTCGTCGGCTCAAACGTCACCCAGCCCTGATCGGGAAAATACACTTCTACCCACGAATGGGCGTTGTTGTTTGTGACTTCATAAATGTGGCCGTTATGGTCGCCTGCCCCTTTATACTCGCCGGATGTATAACCCTTCACCCAACGGGCGGGAATACCCGCAGATCGGAGCAGCACGGCCATTGCCGATGAAAAGTTATCACAATATCCTCTTTTCGTTTCAAACAGAAATTGATCGACATAATCCTGATTGTGCTCCGGAACCGCGACATCCTGTGTATGATACGAAAATGCGGAAGATCCGAGATAATCCTCGATCGCCTTCGCTTTATCGAACATATTATGATGATCCCGCGTCAGTCTGTTCGCAAGCTGTCTCACTCTTTTCGGAAGGCTGTCGGGGACCTGTAAATACCGGTCATTGAATTGATTCTGCTCACGGTATCGTTTTACTTTCACTTTTCTGAGATCATTCAGCTTAAAGACGGGCGCCTGAAAAGTCACCGTGTACCGTCCCATATTGCGGATGTTGCCTACTTGTTCACTGACCGGCGTAATTTGCTCGGTGTTTCCGTTCATTTCAAGCTGAATCGAGTGCTTCGGTTTAATATTGGAGACGCCGATCGGATACATGACGTGATTATAGAGATAATTCTCATCAATGGACACCTGTGCCGTATATCGTCTCGTCTGCACACTCCGGTCAAACCATATATCTTCCACGTTGCCGCCGTTCAGTTTATAGGACATGCCCTGATCGGTCTCCACCCAGCCTTTCCCCGTGTATGTATCCTTCGTTTCCACCCGGAAGTACGCCCGTTCTTTTCCCTTCCATGTAAAAACCGGCGTATCATCCTCCTGAAAAGGGCCGCCCAATGTTTCATCATGATTGCCGTAGCCGATTTTGCTTTCGGCGGCGGGCACTTCTTTGTGGTTTGTTATTTTTTTAAGAAACGGCACGGGGTCCGGCCAGTTCGGGTCTGATTTCGGAGCCGCCAGACCGAATACGACGGAAGCGCAGATAAACAGCATCAGCGGCAGAAACCATTTGAGTATCAATCTTTTTTTAAACGCTATGTGTTCCGTAAGCCGGATGCGCTCCATATACAAAAGCCCCATCATCAAAAAGCCGATAAAGACGATCCGGATGACGGCGTATGCGGCATCATAGGGAGTAAACGTATCAAGCACGGTGATATACGCCACCGTCATGATAAAAAAGAATAATATTTTCCGCTGATAGATCACCCAGTAATGCAGCAAATACACGAGCAGCCATAAAAGCACAAAAAACAGCAACGTGCGGAATGACGGATTCATTTCATTCCATCTTCCGGTCCCGATGTGGCGGGCATTTTGCATCACGTCCCGCAAAAAAGAAACGAGCCATTCCGGCTGAAAAACCGAACCTTTATAAAACAGGATGTGAATACTGATCAACGTAAACAGAATGCAGGACGGCACGGTGACGTACCACCTCATCCGGAAGAATGACAGCAGAAATGCCAAACCGATAAAAACGATGAAAAAACCGGTATGTTTTGTATCCGTAAAATTGTGCAGCGGCCTGAGCCATTCCCATAACAATAAAAAAGCGAGAAAATAAAACAGCAGCAGACTCAGCCTGCTTCCCTGGTTCTCGTCATGCGGCATGGCGCGCCACCTCTCTTTCTAAACAACATGGGACACCCGTTTGTCCCTGATCATTTGCACCTTAATATTTTTTTGCGCGAAGATGAGAGCGAGTTTCCGTTCTTTCTCCGAAAGCGCGGCATTCGTTTCTTTCGCCAAAAACACCGTCATGTCAGCATGGCCGGGCTCAGCCTGTTTGAGAAGGTCTTCTGTAAGACTGCCCGTCACGATGGCAATGGAAGCTTTGCGGACGCGCGGATCCGCCAGCTCTTTTTCTAAACGCCCGCCTGCACCAGCTTCTTCCGATTCTGAAGCTGATGCCAGGTAACGCAGCATCTTTCTGAAATGCCGGTCTCCCTCCCCGACGGGAAATACGATCCGGTCTCTCCCCAATGAAATAAATCCTGCGGGAGAGCCCTTCATAAGCGCCGTGTAAAGCAGGGATGCCGAAGCTGACACCGCGGCTTCAAACGATGGGGACGGCCTGCAGTCCAAAAGGAGAATCATATTCATACTCTGCAGCGGGTCAAATTCCTTCGTCATCAGCTCATTTCGCCGCGCCGATGTTTTCCAGTCAAGTGCGGAAAACCGGTCGCCCGGCTGATAATTTCTGACGCTCGCAGCCATTGCGGAGCGGTGTACCTGAAACGGAGCGCCGGCACCCGCACCCTCTTCTCCTGATGCGGCCTGCGGCTTATAGTGAACAGACCCGTACGCCGGGAAAACCAGAACCGTATCCGTTACGGAAAACGACGCCGTCTTGTCCAAAAGCCCGAGAACATCTCCCGTCCGCACTCTTATCGTATGTAAATGATGCTCTCCGCGCGGCACCTGCGGCAGCTCATATTGTAACGTCAGCTTCCTTTGAAACCACGGAAACACGAGCTGTTTCGCACTGCGCCTCTCGCCAAGCGTTTCCGGCATCACATCTTCAATGACCATATATGTCAGCGGAAACGGCAGGCGCCTCGTCAGCCTGATGGTGACAGACAGCCTGTCGCCTGAGGTTAACTGGGCAGAGGACACGTCACGCGTCACCTGAAACGCCCGCAGCGGGTACACAGCGACCAGCCCGGCGTAAACGGTAAACGGCAAAAACGCATAAAATAAAAACCAGCTCACAAATCCGCCCTGAAACATGGCATAAGAAAAGACAGCCGCCGTCAGTACGGCCAACATAAGCAGCTTCCAGCCATATAGAAGCCAATGCATCTTCTTTCTCATTAGCGGACCGACATCCTTTGGACGGGCACTTTTTCCGTTTGCATGATGTCTTCTATAATCGCTTCCGGCGTCACATCGTTAAATTTCGCCTCGGCGGTCAGGATCATTCTGTGCGGCAGCGTATACGGAGCCAAATACTGGACGTCATCAGGAATGACGTAATCGCGGTCATGAAGCAGCGCGTACGCCTGCGCGGCTTTCATTAATGAGATTGAACCGCGCGGACTTACGCCCAGATGTACGGACGGATGCCGGCGGGTATGCTGAGTAATGCCGACGATATACGCTTTAATTCCCTCATCCACCCGCACCTTCTCCAGTTTTTGCTGAAGGCTGATAAACTGTTCTTTAGAAATGACGGGCTCGATTGTTTCAAGCAGATTGCGCCCTTCCTGCAAAGACAGAACTTGAAGCTCTTCCTCGGCAGTCGGGTAGCCCATGCGCAGCTTAAATAAAAACCGGTCAAGCTGGGCTTCGGGAAGCGGATACGTTCCTTCATATTCAACCGGGTTTTGTGTGGCCATGACGAAAAACGGCTCAGCCAGCCGCATTGTCTTTCCGTCAATCGTGACATTCCCTTCCTCCATTGCCTCAAGCAGGGAAGACTGCGTTTTCGGAGAGGTTCTGTTAATTTCATCAGCCAGCACGATATTCCCCATGATCGGTCCAGGGCGGTATTCAAATTCCATCGTTTTCGTATTATAAATAGAGACACCCGTCACATCTGACGGCAGAAGATCCGGCGTGAACTGAATCCTCTTAAAGTCAGCTCCGATCAGCTTGGCCAAAGCGCGGACCATCATCGTTTTTCCGACTCCCGGCACGTCTTCCAGCAGCACATGCCCTTTTGCGAGAATGGCGGCCAGACTGAGTATGGCGATATCCCGTTTTCCTATGATGATGTTTTCAATATGCTCAACGGCTTTCTCCAGCAGCGGATGCAGCTCTTCTTTATAAGCCATTCTTCTCCTCCTAGTCATCTCTCAAATTTCAATTATCGTAACCTAACTTTACCACAAAATATAAACAGTATAAAAAAACGTTTCCAGCAAATTGTTTCCAGTCTGAAAAAGGAAAAAGCTCCCTTTAGAAAGGAAGCTTTATTTCAGCTGGAGAGGCTCCATATGAACGTGTGAATGGTCAATGGCATGTTCCTCTTTCATCTTGCGTTCTACCTCATTTGCGATCTCATGACTCTCTTTAATGTTCAGATCAGACGGCACTTCAATGACGACATCAATATGAACGGAGCTGCCCAGATATCTCGCTTTAATATCTTTTAAACGGCTGACGCCCGCAATCTGTTCAATCGTCTTTTTATAATCAGAAATATGTTTGACATCAAAACCGTCAGTCAGCGAATGAGAGGATTCCTTAAAAATATCCCACGCGGTTTTGCAGATGATCAATCCGATGATAAACGCGGTAACCGTATCCACCCAAGCCAAATGGAACTGTGAAGCAAAAATTCCGATAAACGTGCCGATACTGACGAGCGCATCTGATTTATTATCAGCGGCCGCAGCTGAAAGGGCCTGGCTGTTTACCTTTTTGGCAAGCCCTTTCGTATAGCGGTAGACCATCAGCATCACGACGGCGCTCCCCGCGGCCGTCCAGGCGGCTATCATATCCGGTGTTTCCTCTTTAACGGAAAAAATAGATTGCGCGGCGCTGAACAGCACTTGCATTCCGACAAGCATCATAATAATGGAAGCGATGAGTGACGCGACGGTCTCCGCCCGAAAATGGCCGTAAGGATGATCTTCGTCAGGAGGTTTCTGAGAGATGCGCAAACCGATGAAAACAGCCGCAGATGCCACGATATCAGTCGTATTATTTAAACCGTCGGCCTGAAGCGCTTCTGAGTGAAACAAATAACCGATCACAAGCTTCACAGCCGACAATGCCGCATATGCGCCAATACTGACAATCGCTCCGGTTTCGCCTTTTTTCAATTCATGATATCTCTCCACTGAAAATCCTCCTTCCCGTTCAATTTTTCCTTCATTATCATACAAAGCGAAGACACAGTGGGTCTATAGAAACATGATTCACTTTCCACAGAAAAATAGTAAGCATAGAACATTTATGCGCTCAGGAAACTTATTTTTATTCACGAAACCCCTCTCATCCCAATCGTATCAAGGATTCTCGCCATCCCATGTTCATGGAATTATTTTCAAACCCCTTAAAACACAAAAATAACAGAAAATTATTTCTTTTCCTTCCCGCACCTCTGCTGTACGGACGAGAAAAAATGTCATATTTTCTTACATCATTTTCAACTGTCTGTGGCATTTATGATAGAATAATACTTGTCGGAATATTCAGCATAAACAAGCCAAAAGGAGGCAAAGAATGAATCAGCCTAACTCTTTATCAAAGGGATTAAAAACCCGGCATATGACTATGATTTCAATTGCCGGCGTGATCGGCGCCGGATTATTTGTCGGAAGCGGATCCGTCATTCATTCCACCGGACCCGGAGCGATTGTCTCCTACGCTTTAGCAGGATTATTAGTGATTTTTATTATGAGAATGCTGGGGGAAATGTCCTCCGTCAACCCGACAAGCGGTTCGTTTTCACAGTACGCGCATGATGCCATCGGTCCTTGGGCCGGTTTTACGATCGGATGGCTGTATTGGTTTTTCTGGGTCATCGTCATTGCTATTGAAGCCATTGCAGGCGCCGGAATCATACAGTACTGGTTCCCGGGCATTCCGTTATGGCTGACGAGTCTGCTTCTGACCGTGCTGTTAACACTGACGAATATTTATTCAGTTAAATCGTTCGGCGAATTTGAATACTGGCTTTCCTTAGTGAAGGTAGCGACGATCGTTGTCTTCTTAATCGCGGGATTTGCGTTCATTTTCGGAATCGTCCCCGGCAGCAAGCCGGTCGGGCTGGAAAATCTGGCGGGCAGCGGCGGATTTTTCCCTAAAGGTCCAAGTTCCGTTCTGCTCGGCATCGTCGTTGTCATTTTTTCTTTCATGGGATCTGAAATCGTCGCAATCGCAGCGGGAGAAACGTCAAATCCGGTCGAATCCGTCACAAAGGCGACCCGCTCAGTCGTTTGGCGGATCATTATTTTTTACGTCGGCTCCATTGCGGTTGTGGTCACACTGCTGCCGTGGGATTCAGCCAATATTTTGGAAAGCCCCTTCGTTGCCGTTTTGAGCCATATCGGGGTTCCCGCAGCCGCTCAAATCATGAATTTTATCGTCCTGACAGCCGTTCTGTCCTGCCTGAACTCCGGGCTTTATACGACGTCACGGATGCTGTATTCACTGGCAGAGCGAAATGAAGCGCCGCGGCGTTTTATGAAATTGAGTAAAAGAGGCGTACCGGTTCAAGCCATTATCGCCGGCACCTTTTTCTCCTATATTGCCGTTGTTATGAACTACTTTTCTCCCGACTCCGTATTCTTATTTCTGGTCAATTCATCAGGGGCGATCGCACTGCTCGTCTATCTCGTCATCGCCGTCTCACATCTGAGAATGAGAAAGAAAATCGAACGGACAAACCCTGAATCTCTTAAAATCAAAATGTGGTTCTATCCGTACTTAACCTACCTGACGATCATCGCCATTTGCGCCATCTTGTTATCTATGCTGTTTATCAGCTCAATGCGGTCTGAATTTCTGCTGACAGGATTTATTACTCTGCTGGTGCTTGCCTCATATGTATTCCGCAAAAAACAAAAACCGAAAGAGAGCGCTTCCGAAAGCCGGGTTGCGCAATAACCGCAAACACCCTCCTCAAAAAAGGGCGGGTGTTTTTTTAACCAACCTGTTCAAGGCAGCATTAACTGTAGTACAGGATTTCAATAAATGATAAGGACAGGATGAAAAATGGCACTAGAAAAATTTGCAGATGAACTGCCGATTATCGAAACACTCCAGCCGCAGAAGAAATCAGACGGCAGCACGTATTATGAAGTCACCATGAAGGAATGCTTTCACAAGCTGCACCGCGATCTCCCGCCGACCCGGCTGTGGGGGTATAACGGTTTATTTCCCGGCCCGACGATCGACGTGAACCAAGATGAGAACGTCTATATTAAATGGATGAATGACCTTCCGGATAAGCATTTTCTGCCTGTGGATCATACCATTCACCATTCAGAAAGCGGCCATCAGGAACCCGATGTCAAAACCGTCGTCCATTTACACGGAGGAGCAACCCCGCCGGACAGCGACGGCTACCCGGAAGCCTGGTTCACAAAGGATTTTAAGGAAACGGGTCCTTATTTTGAGAAAGAGGTATACCATTATCCAAACAAACAGCGCGGGGCTCTGTTATGGTATCACGATCACGCCATGGCGATTACGAGGCTCAATGTGTTCGCGGGGCTTGCCGGGATGTATATCATCCGCGAGCGAAAAGAAAAGCAGCTGAAGCTTCCCTCCGGAGAGTATGACGTACCGCTTATGATTTTGGACCGCACGTTAAATGACGACGGTTCCTTGTCTTATCCGAGCGGACCTGCTAACCCTTCCGAAACGCTGCCCGACCCTTCCATCGTCCCGTTTTTTTGCGGAAATACCATTCTCGTCAATGGTAAAGCGTGGCCGTATATGGAAGTTGAACCGCGGACATATCGTTTCCGCATCCTTAATGCCTCCAATACAAGAACATTTTCTCTCTCGCTCAATAACGGCGGGAAGTTTATCCAAATCGGTTCTGACGGCGGACTGCTTCCCCGCTCTGTCAAAACACAATCTATCAGCTTAGCCCCGGCAGAGCGGTATGATGTGCTCATCGATTTCTCCGCCTTTGACGGAGAACATATCATTTTAACGAACGGCACCGGCTGCGGGGGCGACGCCGATCCGGATACAGACGCCAATGTGATGCAATTCCGCGTCACAAAACCGCTGAAGGGAGAAGACACAAGCCGTAAGCCTAAAAATCTTTCAACAATGCCTAATGTGACATCAAAGAGAATACACAATATCAGGACGCTTAAACTCACAAATACGCAAGACAAATACGGCCGGCCCGTTTTGACGCTGAATAACAAGCGATGGCATGATCCTGTGACAGAAGCGCCGAAGCTCGGCACAACGGAAATCTGGTCGATTATCAATCCGATGGGGGGTACCCATCCGATACACCTGCACCTTGTCTCCTTCCAAATCCTTGACCGGCGCCCTTTTGACTTAGAGCGTTATAACAAATTCGGCGACATTGTGTATACAGGCCCCGCCGTCCCGCCTCCTCCAAGTGAGAAAGGCTGGAAAGATACCGTGCAGGCGCACTCGGGAGAGGTCATCAGAATCGCGGCGACTTTCGCTCCTTACAGCGGACGCTACGTATGGCACTGTCATATTTTAGAGCACGAAGATTACGACATGATGAGACCGATGGACGTCACGGATAAGCAGTAAACAAACATCCCCCTTTTCTGAGAGGGGCTTTTTTATTTATCCAAAAAGAAAAAATAAGAAGACACTTATTTGCATATACTGTAATAACAGGAAGACGGTGCACCCTCATTGGAAATCTGGATAGAAAAAGGAATTAGGAGATTAGGGAAAAGTATGAGACAATGAAGGAGTGCACGAAAATTCATAAGGGAAGAAGTGACTTTATGTCTTACTACAACAAACGTAATCAGGAACCGCTGCCTAAAGAAGATGTCAGTACGTGGGAATGCACAAAAGAGGACTGTATCGGCTGGAGCAGAAAGAATTTTGCCGGCAGTGATACCCCGACTTGCCCCCTTTGCGGCAGTAAAATGATCGACGGCGTCCGTTCGTTGGTAAATCTCCAAAACAATAATCAAACGGCATCAAGTTAGACCTCCCTTTTACGAGTCTCAACATAGAGAAGGCCTCCATGTCTCATGAGAGGCCTTTGCGTTATCATGTCCTTTTATGATGCAAAGGAGCAATGAACATGAAAAACGATCGGCAGCAGAAAGATCTGAAGGAATTGGCAAAACGGCGGAAAATGAACCTTGCCGCACAGTCATTCATCGAAACGCTTCATTTTGCCGTTCCGATTCTCCGTTTTTTCAAATGGCTCGCCTCAGCCGCAGCCAGCTTTGTTCATTAAAAAACACCCAGCGGGCGCTGAGTGTTTTTTTCATGATTGGATGACGGAAAAACTGTTGATAATGCCGTTGTCATTTTCCCAGACTTTTTCGCATTTTTTCGTATCCAAATGATAAGCATAAATGGTCCGGACCTTCGCATTCCGCCCCGTTTCATCCTTCAGACGCTTAGCGCCTTTTGCTTCCGCCATGAAATAAATGATGCTGCCGTCTTTAGAAAACTGAGGCTGGGCATCAATCAGCGGAGCGAAGTCCTTCCCGTTTGAGATAATCGTTTCATCTTTTTTCGTTTTGACATTCATCAGACGGATGGACGCTTTTTGTTCCGTCCCTTTTTGGGTATAAGATGTAAAGACAAGGTTCTTTCCGTCCGGTGACACCGCCACGTCGCTGATAAACTGTTCAAGGTTTGTCAGATCCTGAAGGTGTTCGCCCGCTCCTGCCGCAAACCGGATATTCGTCGGTTCAGGGTCAATCCCCTTCTCATTTGCTTCATCCGTTTTTTGATAATCCTCTTTTACGGAATAATGCAGAAGCGCAAAATCGTTTTGGCTGCGGTTATAAAAGAAGCTGCTTACACTGTCGTCTTTCTCATCGGCGGCGGGATACAGGTTTTCATAACGTTTCGTTTTCAAATCAAAAGATGCGAGACGGAAAATATCTTCATCCGCTTTTCCGAGACGGAAATAAATGTGCGTCAGATCCTTTGATAAAAACAAACTGTCAGCGCTTGCCGTTCCTTTATAAAGCACCGTCTTCTTTTTCGTCTTCAGATCAAGCTTATACAGACGCATCTCATTTTGGTCATTATTCCCGACAAAATAGAGCACCTGATGGGCATCATCCAGCGCAAACGCCGGATATGCCGAAAGCTTTTCCTCGTACAGCACGCGGCCGTCCTCGTAATATTTCGTCATCAGATCTTTGTCTGTAATGGAAACAAGCAGCTTGTCATGACCGCCGGAGACAACGGCTTTTCCGCCGCCGTCGCTTTTTCCTTTAATCAGTAAAACGGCCGCGATGACCGCCGCCGCCAAAACGGCGGCCAGCAACATCCAGATCCATCGTTTCTTCTTCATTATCAATCTCTCCGTCAATCAGAAAAAGCAAGAATCAGTGTCCTTGCTTTTTAAGATGGTCTATTTTAATAGCTGTAGTGTCCGGATACTCTTCCTTTGCTTAATGGATATCCGAGCGCTTTGAACGCTTTCGGGCTGACATCCAATACGGCATTCGGCATACGGCCTACATCATTTTTGTATACGGTGATAACCTTTTTCGGTTTTGCTTTGGCATAAGCTCTGATTTTCGTTCCGTTTCTCGGAACGTCAAATCCTAATTTTGTCGCGCAATCCCAGTGTCCCAGTTTTTTACCGGAAGATCCTTTTTTACCGACTCCATTATACCATGTAATATTTCCGTTCACTTTTTTAGCACTTGCATCAGAAGAGTAACTGATCGCTCCCAGCGTGCTTCCTGCTAAAATCAATAAGGCTAAGAATAACTTCTTCAAGCTTTCGTCCTCCTGATTCTTTATTCTAGGCAAAATTATACACCAAGAAGACGATTATAATATTTCAATCACTTTACATGTTCATTACAACGTGATGAGACATGCACATAACGACGGCACAATTTCCTGTTCTATATAATTCCATGGTAAATTATACTACAAAATTTAATTCATTAGCGTTATAATATTCATAGAGTATTTCTGCATTCAATATGGACTTTTTATAAGGCCTATTGATAGTTGCATAATATGATATATTTTGAGAAATCAGGCTTTAGGAAGCAGGCACTTTATTCCTTTTAACCGTGGTTCATATTGATCATGTACCTATACTCGTTTCAATCAGACTAGGAGTGATAATCAATGAAAGCGGCAAGATGGCACAATCAAAAAGACATTCGAATCGAAAACATTGATGAACCTAAAGCAGAACCGGGTAAAGTCAAAATTAAAGTCAAATGGTGCGGGATTTGCGGAAGCGACCTTCATGAATATTTGGGAGGCCCGATCTTTATTCCGGTCGGCAAACCTCATCCGTTAACAAACGAAATGGCGCCCGTCACGATGGGTCACGAATTCTCAGGAGAAGTCGTTGAAGTGGGCGAAGGCGTCAAAAATTACAGCGTCGGCGACCGTGTCGTCGTGGAACCGATTTTTGCCACACACGGACATCAGGGAGCCTATAACCTTGATGAACAAATGGGATTCTTAGGCTTAGCCGGAGGCGGCGGCGGATTTTCTGAATATGTATCCGTTGACGAAGAATTGCTGTTTAAGCTTCCTGAAGAGCTTTCTTACGAACAGGGTGCGCTTGTTGAGCCGTCAGCGGTAGCGCTTTATGCCGTCCGCCAAAGCAAATTAAAAGCGGGCGACAAGGCGGCAGTTTTTGGCTGCGGACCGATCGGGCTGCTTGTGATTGAAGCCCTGAAAGCGGCCGGCGCCACAGATATTTACGCGGTTGAACTTTCACCGGAACGTCAGGAAAAAGCGAAAGAACTCGGCGCTATCATCATTGATCCGTCAAAAACGGACGATGTCGTTGAAGAAATCGCTAAACGCACAAACGGCGGCGTTGATGTTTCTTATGAAGTAACAGGCGTTCCTGTCGTTCTCCGCCAGGCGATCCAGTCAACAAACATTGCCGGTGAAACGGTTATCGTCAGCATCTGGGAAAAAGGAGCGGAAATCCATCCGAACGATATCGTCATCAAAGAACGGACCGTAAAAGGCATTATCGGATACCGTGACATCTTCCCTTCCGTTCTTGCACTGATGAAAGAGGGATACTTCTCAGCAGATAAGCTCGTCACGAAAAAAATCGTGCTCGACGACCTGATTGAAGAAGGCTTCGGCGCTTTAATCAAAGAGAAAAACCAAGTGAAAATCTTAGTCAAACCGAACTAAACCGTTCAGCTGAATATCAGACACATCCGAAAAAGAGCCGTTCCGGCTCTTTTTTTCATCTCATCGTCTTTCCTTCCTTTTCCTTTTAAAAATGATCCCCTCTGCGCAAACTATTTTTTACCCTGTCCCGTCTATCCTTAGGCAGCAGCCTATGATACGTATTTTTAAAAAAGGAGCCCTTTGAAGCAATGAAGAACGAAACAGCCAAAGCGTCGCTTGTGACGTGCATAACTGAGCGCAAGGAAGACTTTTACCGGCTTGCGTACAGTTACGTAAAGAACAAGGATGACGCGTTAGATATTGTTCAGGAATCAATTCAAAAAGCGCTGACATCGGTCGAATCCGTCAAAAACCCCGATGTGATCAAAAGCTGGTTTTATAAAATTTTAGTGCGCACGGCCATTGATTTTCTCCGCAAACAGAAAAAACTGAAAGTGATGGACGATGAAACGATCGAGTTTTTAAGCCGCGGAAAGGAAGATCACTACAAGGACACAGACCTTCACGAAGCGCTCGATGACCTGCCGCATCAATATAAAACCATTATCATTCTGCGTTTCTTTGAAGACCTGAAATTAGAAGAAATCGCGGACATCACGGGGGAAAACATCAACACCGTCAAAACACGCCTTTACAGGGGGCTGAAGCTCATGCGCATTCAGCTGACGAAGGAGGATCTTTCTTAATGGAAAAGAGATTAGAACAATTAAGAGAAGAGTATAAAAGTGTGCCCATTCCTAAGGAACTGGACAGCATTGTCGAAAAAGCCCTTCGGCAAAAACCGAAGAAAAAACGAATCGTGATGTGGCCGACATCCGCGGCAGTCGCTGCGGCCGTCTTATTTACCGCCGTTGTCAATATCAATCCGGATGCCGCACAAGCCATGTCTAAAATCCCCGTCATCGGCAAAGTCGTCCAAGCCATCACATTCACGGAGATGAAGGAAGAAAAGAACCAATCAAGCATTGATGTGAAAACGCCCGCTCTGTCCGGACTTTCCGATCATAAACTCGAAGACAGCATCAACCGGCATTACATGAAAGAAAGCAAAAAGCTGTATCAGGAATTTATGAAGGCGACCTCAAAAAGCAAAAAAGGCCACCTCAGTATTTACAGCGATTATGAAACCGTTACTGACACAGCGGATCTGATCTCAATCCGACGTGATATCGAAAAAACGCAAGCTTCCTCTTATACACAAAGCCGTTACATCACGATTGATAAAAAGAATGAGGCCGTGCTTACGTTAAAGAGCTTATTTAAAGATGACCGTTATATTAAAGTCATCAGCCAAAATATTAAAGAACAAATGAAAAAACAGATGAAAGAAGATCCGAATAAAATATACTGGGTCGAAGATGATGATATGACGGAGCCTTTTAAAGCCATCCGCGCCGACCAGAATTTTTATATTACAGATAAGCACAAACTTGTTATTTCATTTGACGAATATGAAGCGGCACCCGGATATATGGGCGTTACAGAGTTTACAATACCGACCTCCGTCATCTCCAAGCTGCTTGTCGGAGACCGCTACATCAGATAAAGAAAGAAAAAAATCCATGATATCCGCAGATCATGGATTTTTTCTTACGTCCCGCAACAGCCAAGATGCATAAGGGACCCTTTTCATATAACAGACGCCGGACGGGGGCTGAAAAGTTTAAGAAAATCACAGCATTTCATTCATTTTTTCTGAAACAAAATCCCCTTCCGAATGCGTCTAATTAACGGAACAAATGGAAGACTGTACAGAAATCTGCCATAGCCATCCGCAAAACAGCGAGAATTTCCGCGCACATTATTGGAGGAATACCATGTCAGACAAGTCACTGCATCACCGCTATATTCCCGGACTGGATGGACTTCGCGCCTTTGCCGTCCTCGCAGTTATCGCATATCATCTGAATTTTAACTGGGCCGACGGCGGTTTCATCGGTGTTGATATCTTTTTTGTTTTATCGGGGTATTTAATTACATCTATTATATTGCCTGCCCAAGGCAATGCCATCACCCTTGATTTGCGTGATTTTTGGGTGCGCCGGATCAGGCGGCTTCTGCCGGCGGCTTATCTCATGATTATCACGACAGTCATTTGGGTCGTATTGTTTAACAGCGAGCTCCTGCATACCGTACGCGGAGATGCGGTCTCCTCACTTTTTTACATAAGCAATTGGTGGTTTATCTTTCATCAACTTTCTTATTTCGATAGCTTCGGCTCCCCTTCGCCATTAAAAAACCTTTGGTCGCTGGCGATTGAAGAACAGTTTTATATCATATGGCCCTTCCTGCTGCTTGCGGGAATGTACATATGTAAAACACGGGCCCGGCTTGCGGCCGCGGTCATGTTCCTCGCGTTATGTTCGGCAGTCGTAATGAGTATGATGTATGTGCCCGGCGGAGATCCGAGCCGCGTTTATTACGGAACGGATACCCGCTCATTTGAATTGCTGATCGGCTGCGCTTTAGCTTTAGTGTGGCCGATGAAACGATTATCTTCCAAACGGCTGCCGAGCAGCATGAAACACCTGCTTCACGGGACGGAGCTTGCCGCTTTTGCCGCGCTGCTGCTTTGCGTCTTTTACACGGATGAATATGAACCCTTCCTGTACAAGGGCGGCATGCTTTTGATCAGCATCACCGCAGCGGTTCTTGTCGCATGTTTATGCCATCCGAGCAGCTTTTTGGGACATGTTCTTTCATGGAAGCCGCTTCGCTGGATCGGAACGAGATCATACGGAATCTATCTTTGGCATTACCCGGTTATCGTGCTGA
Source organism: Bacillus sp. A1 (assembly GCF_042296235.1). Classification (NCBI taxonomy): domain Bacteria; kingdom Bacillati; phylum Bacillota; class Bacilli; order Caryophanales; family Bacillaceae; genus Bacillus; species Bacillus sp. A1. The sequence continues at coordinate 632,592 of NZ_CP141181.1, read as the reverse complement.
GCACACCCGTACAGGAAATCGGAAATCCGGTTTATTGGCACTGCGCCGTCAGAATCGGCGCCACTTTCATTCTTGCCGAGCTATCTTACCATTTCATTGAACAGCCGATCCGCACTGCGGGCTTCCGGCCATTTTTACGCCGCGTGTTTCTGAACCGCTTTCTGGAATGGAAGACGTCCTCTGTCATCAGCAGAATGTCGCTCGGCCTTATTCTTGCCGCCATTCTCGTATTTGCGGGCGGGCTGTCAGGGATAGCCGAAGAGAAAAAACAGCCGCAATGGACGTACGCGCAAAATGATCAGCAAGAAACCGCCGCCTCTTCGCACAAAACGGCCGATCACGATCAGCCTGCAAAAGAAGAAGACAGCAAGAAAAAACACGGCGGCGAAAAAACGGACACCGCGTCAGACAAAAACAAGAAAGAACCAACAGACAAATCAAATACAAAGAAAAACGAAGAGAAAAAGGAACGGTCATCTCAAAAAACGGCTGATTCAAAACAAACACAGCCTCAGCAAGACGTGCTGGCCATCGGTGACTCGGTGATGCTGGACATTGCGTCATACCTGCGGCAGTCCCTCCCTCATGTCACCATCGACGGAAAGGTAGGAAGACAAGTCTCTCAAGCACTCCGGCTCACTTCGGAATATGCGTCATTTAATCAGCCGAACAAAGCGGTCATCATCGAGTTAGGGACGAACGGCTATTTCACAAACAGCCAAATTGAATCACTGATCAGCTCCTTTTCAAAAGCCGATATCTATCTTGTCAACACACGTGTGCCGCGGCAGTGGGAAAGCAAAGTAAACGAATCATTGCGCCGGCAGGCCGAGTCACGGAAAAATGTGACGCTTGTCGATTGGCACGCAAAAGCATTGCAGCACCCTGAATACTTCACACCGGACGGCGTCCATCTCATACCTGAGGGTTCTAAAGCGCTGACATCTCTCATCGTTCAAACAATGAAATCATGACAAAAAAAAGAGGCCCCAAAAAGGCCTCTTTTTCGTATATCGTCAGGCAAGCTTCTGTCCGCAATTCGGGCAAAAATTCGCGCCTTCCGTTTTCGTTCCGCAGTTCGGACAGAATTTCGGCTTATCCGCTCCTTCCGAGCCGTTCGCCGGTGCCGTCCCCTGATTCTGCTGACTTTGATCTTGCTGCGGCTGGTTCTGCTGATTTTGGTTCATTTGGTTCATCATTTGATTTGCCACATTCATTCCCATCATCATGCCCGCCATGTCTGAGGCGGCGCCGCTTCCGTTCATTTTGCCGGATGACATTCCGTTCGTCATGGAAATCTGCTGATAGCGGTTCACATCGCCCACCATGCCGTAAGAAGCGTTTTTCGTAATCATATCCTGAACTTCCTGCGGATAGTTAAAGCTCATAATATTGAAGCCCGTAATCGACATGCCGTCTCCGATCAGCTGCATATCAAGATCTTCTTGAATCCCTTTTCCGATTTCAAAGGAATTCGACTGCAGATTGAACATGTCTTTTCCTTCTCTGGTGATCCATTTCATCAAAAGCTGATCGAGAATAGACGTAATCCGGATTTTAATGTCCTCCACTAAATAGCTGTCTTTGACACCCGCAATCTTATCAATCAATCCGATGTAGTCAATGACCTTGAAGTTAAATGTGCCGTTTGCGCGGATCGGCATACCGCCCGGCATACCTGCCGCCGGAATGTTGATGGCGTTTTTTGTGCCCCACTTCACGGTGAACTCCTTCGTATTCACAAACAGCACTTCAGCCCGCATGCCGCTGTTAAAACCAAACTTAAACCCTTTTAGTGTAGATAGAAACGGAATGATTTCTGATTCGATATCATAATCGCCGTCATCACGGAAAATCCCTTCAATCTTCCCGTTGTATAAAAAGATGGCATCCTGTCCCGGCCGGATGATCAGACGGCTGCCTTTTTTAATTTCACGGTTGTTCCATTTATAGAAAACCATGTCGTCTCTGAATTCTTCCCACTCCACCACATTTGCTAACTGATTTCTGAAAAAACCCATGTATGCTCAAATCCTTTACATATAATTTAAAAACTTCCCTTGCTTCCGCTGTAACTCGTGCCGCCCCTCGTGACTCCGCCGTCATTGTCATTATCTTTATCAGGCTTTTTTTCTCTTGTAACGTCGGTTCGGATATATGTGTCGTGCTGGCTCAGCACTTCAGACGTATCGTGATCCATATACGTGCTGCCGGTGACGGTGACCTTGCCGCCGGAATTGTACACCATCACGGTGACGGCGATTCCGGCCGCGGCTGCGGCAATAATGAGCTGAAACCACCATGTGAGCAGCAGATTGTCAGACTTGTCGTCCGGGCTTTTCCCCATATCTTTATAAGCCATCTTGATGTAGGTCTGAAACGCCTTTTCATAATGGCCTGCGGAAATATCTGACGAGATCGTATTCCTGATCGTATTCAGCCGGCTGTTATTCAAATACGTCTCCGCCTTTTTATATCCGGAGATAAATACTTCCCGATTTTTCATATCAATGGTCAATATCGCCGTACTTCCGCTAAAATGACTGTCATAAAAATCACCGGCGTACTGCTCGATGTCCTTACCGCCCGTTCCGTTTGCGGTAAGAATGATAAAATCGGTATGGCGCTTTGCCCCCAGCTTCCCGGCCAATTCCTCAAGTTTCTTCGTTTCATCCTTCGTTAATAAATGAGCATTGTCGTAAACATATTGCTTCTGTTCCGCGGCAGACGCCGATGTATGTAAAGAAAAAGACAGCATCAGAAAAAGGACGAAGCAGAAGAGACACGCTTTTTTTATCGATACTTTCATCAAAAACCGCCTCCTATCATAAGTGAGACGAGTCTTAATGCTACAAACGCACCGGCGGTTATGCCGCCGAACCACGCGGCCACTTTTCCGGCACTGATCGGCGGTTTGCCGACAACCTTGCCCGTCTGCCCGTTCATCGCAAAAATGTGTTCAGCCCGCTCATAGTCGTAGCTGACCATCCAGACCGGAAGCAGTACGTAAAAGCTGCTGATTTTATCGGTCTGAATCTGCTCATCCGTAATGTCAGCCGTCGTATATCCGGAGAAGGTGGATCTGATATAAGAATCAATATAATGGCTGATTTTATCCTTCGCCCGCGGAAAGAGATCGTCATCGGTATAATTGTACTTTTCCGCTATATATCCCGCTAAATAGGCCGTATTAAACTCCTTCAGCTCACTGTATGAGTAAGGTTCCAATTTGTCCATTAATTCATCATTCATTTTTTCTGAAGCGTCGACCGGAATTTTGAGATAATCAAGATTGATATCGCGGTACGCGTTGTAATACTCGGTCTCCGTCACCCGGTATTCTCCATCATCATAGTGATGCACTCTCGTACAAACGGCATTGACCTGAACCTTGCTGTTTAAATCAAACATCCAAAACGGCACGTACATGCCGGTTATGCTCTTCACCCGGTCGGCAGACATAAATCCTTTCGGTGTCAGACGGCCGTTTCGGCACCACTTTTTAAAAGCGCTCATGGCCTCTTCTTTACTGATCGTAAAAGGGATCACCATCGAAGGCGCGAGATTTCCCGATAATCGGTCGGCGAGAACGGCGGCTCCTCCGCAAAACCCGCACGTCGTGGCCGTCGTTTCCGCCTCAGTCATTAATACCGCGCCGCAATTCTCACAGCGGTACTCGTTCGCCTCATTTTCGGAAAATCTCGTCGTTATATACTCTTTTGGCAGGCTCTCAATCTGATCCTGCCGCCCGCAGCTGTGACATGTCAGCATGCCGGATGAACTGTCAAAGACCATATCATCGCCGCAGTTCGGGCATTTATAAGAAATGATCATTCTGTTTCTCTCACTTTCTCTTTATATCGGACAAAGCTGCAGCCCGCTGTCTATTGATCTTTACTGAAAAGCATTTTCTGCTTGAGCGCCGCCAATTCATCATCGACACTGCTTTGATTGCTGTCATATTTAGCCGTCAGCTCGTCAATATCGTCTTTCGGAGACGCGTTCAGCTCAGCCATCGCATTGGCGTGATCAAGCGCTTGGTTGACCTTGTCTTCCATTCTGCCGAAAGCTGTCAGCGATTGGCCCGCATTTGACACAGAGGACCCCAATTTGTTCATTCTCTCCTGCGTTTTTGCCACAGACCACTTCGCTTTGATGGCATTTCGGCGCGACTCAAGCTCTCCGATATCAGCGACAAGCTTGTCATGCATTTTGCGCATTTGAGACGCGTTGGATGAAGCGAGCTGATAAGCCGTTTGCAGCTCAGTCAGTCTTGATTCAACAGCCGCTTTCCTTTCCAAAAATGTCCGCGCATCAGCTTCATTGCCGGCCTGCAACGCTTTCATCGCATAACTTTCCATCTTTTCGGCATCAGCCTGGCATTCAGTTAGCGCTCTTTTCGCCCGCTGTTCCTCAGCCATGACAGAAGCCGTCTCCGCTTTCACTTTTCCTAAATCACTGTTCAGATTCCGCAAATATTGATCAACCATTTTTTCAGGGTTTTCAGCTTTATCCAGCAACGCATTGATATTACTTGACATGATGTCTTTAAATCTTCCTAAAATACTCATTTTTCATTTTCCTCCCAAAATTAAATAGTAACAAGTTCACAGTTATATATACTGTTTTTTTCAAAAAAAGTTTCATTTTCTCTTGAATTTATGTATTTTTATATGAAAATAGTCTCATTCAGCCCATTTGTGCCGGCGGAAATTCTTTATGACCAGATACAGTGAGAACAAAAAATAAACAAACAGCCCGATCATTAACCCGCTCACTAACGGATAATGCTTCGCCGCATACACAAAGAAATCCAGCTGCGAAATCTGTTCCGGACTTGTAATCGTATCCGTCCCATTCAAAAGCTTTGAGAATTTAGCCGTATCATTCCAATCAAACGAATCAGAAACAAGCTCACTCCCCTGATACCAATTGACAGCGGTGAGACAAAGAAAACAAAAAACAGAAAACGCGCATTGCACAATAAGAAAAACATGTTTCATGAAAAACATTCCTCCGCGGTTCAATATCATAGGCCGTCATACTATACATGACGGCAGCAGCAGAAACTTGGTTTTACTCAGAACTGATAAAAACGTGATTGTATGTACTTCACAGCGATTCAATTTACTGGATGCCTTTCTAAAGTATACCGTATATCGTATTGGGTTTCAGACCTAAATAAAGAGGATGCTTCCCGAAGTCCGATGACTTTCAAGAAACATCCTCCATACTTTACAGTGATACTTCAACCTCTTTAAAGCTCGGCAAAGCATCGATCGCACCGATTTTGGTGCACACGAGCGCCCCCACCTTATTGGCAAATGAGACAATATCACGCAGCTTCGCAAAATCATCGGCTGCCGTCTGAATCTCATCGGTGCGCGCCAGCTGATACAGCGCCGCGCCGACAAACGCATCTCCCGCTCCCGTTGAGTCTATTGATGTCACCGGAATGCTCGGAATGATGTCAAGATGCTTCCCATTTGAAAGAAGGGTCCCGCTTTTCCCGAGTGTCACCGCCACAATGCCGGCTCCGATCTCATGAAGAACCGCAACACCTTCTTTATGATTCTTCGCACCGCTGATGATCTCAAGCTCTTCGTCACTGACTTTCACAAAATCACTTACGGCAACGGCTTTTTTTGCGGTGTTTATAAACTCTGAAACTCTTCCTTTCCATAAATCCTCACGGTAGTTAGGATCGAAGGAAATAAACTGTCCATTGTCTTTCGCAATCGACATCAGCCGTAAATAGGCTGAGCAAAACGGATCAGATAACAATGCTGTCGCTGATCCGAAATGAAGGATTTTCGCATCGTTTACCTTTTCCAGATCAATATCCTCCAGCGTAAACAAAGCGTCCGCTCCTCTGTTAAACACAAAGTCGCGCTCCCCATTTTGTTTTAATGAAACAAACGCAAGCGTTGTAGGCGCTTTCTCATCCATGACGAGCATAGAGGTATCGACGTGTACGGCGTCCAATGTCTGCTTCAGAAAATACCCGAACGGATCTTTGCCTGTTTTTCCGCTGAAAGCCGCGTCTCCGCCCAGCTTAGCAATCGCTGCCGACACATTCGCCGGTGCCCCGCCGGCACTTTTTAAGAAATTACGCCCTTCCGTCAAATCAACATCCACATCGGTACAAAAGAAATCAATTAACAATTCTCCAATACAAATAACAGATCGGCTTCCCACATTATCACACTCATTTATCAATTCTCGATTATAGTTTCAGTATAGTGCTTTCTGTCATAAATACAACCGTTTACATAGAATATTTTAAATTTTACGTATACTCATCTTGCAGCTCTTTGCTCCAGATCAGACATCATCTGCTGATATTTTTTTTCAGTTAAAGGATAAAAAGAAATAAGAATAATAGACAGCAGAATGAACAATCCCGGGATGAGCGCATTCATATTTTTAATCGCATTCAATGACGAGGCCGTCTGATCGGTATTCGCGGCATATCCGGCGATTCCGAGATAAACGGCCGAAAATGATCCGGCTAGCGCAACTCCGAGCTTATTGATGAAACTCATGCTCGAAATCACCACGCCATCAGCCCGGACTCCGGTTTTCCATTCCGCATAATCGACACAATCGGCAACCATTCCCCAAGCAAGCGTATTTAAAGGCGTCGTAAAAAATCCCGAAACGAAAAGCCAAAAGAAAATAAGCGGCAGCGAAGAATACGATGTAAACTGAAGGCCCGCATAAGAAATCAGCGATAGCGCCGCCGTGATGATCATAACCTGCTTCCGGCCCCGCTTCTCAGAAAAGAAAGGAATAAACAGATTGCTGATCAGCGCTGCGCCGAAAAACAACACGGTTCCTAAAAACACAAATTCCTTATGGCTGACGTTATACGTAAAATAGTACACCATCGTGCTGAGCTTAATGTTAAACCCAATCGCAAACGCCAAAAATGCAGAAACCAAAATGAGCAAAGGCTTGTTTCGGAACAAAACAGACAACGTCTTTTTCATTCCTTGTTTTTTTCTTTTTTCAGGCTGAATCCGTTCCCGCACAGTAAAGAAACTGAACAGATTCAACGCGATGCTCACCGCCGCATAGATAAGCGCCGTCATCTGGAATCCAAACGCCTGATCTTTCCCGCCGATCAGATCTGCAAGCGGTGTCGCACAGGAAATCGATAACAGAATTCCGATATAAACCAAAATCATCCGGGTCGTCGTCAGAACCGTCCGTTCCTCCACGGAATTCGTCATCCGCCCCGTTAAGCTGTTGACCGGAATCGTCTGCATGCTGAAGGACATCCCAAGCAGAATATAAGTGATGTACGCATAAACCATGTTCCCCGTCTCGCCGAAATGAGGCGTCGTGAAGCATAAGAACGTAAATAGCGCAAAAGGAAACGCCACCCACAAAAGATACGGCCTTGCCTTTCCCCACCTTGTATTCGTCTTGTCTAAAATCACGCCCATAATCGGGTCAAAAATAGCATCCAGCACCCTTACGATAAGAAACAAAGCTGCGATGACCGCAGGCTTAATGCCGCCGACGTCTGTATAGTAGAATAATAAGTATGCGTTTACAAACTGAAAGATAATATTGTACGACATATCGCCGAATCCGTAGCCGATCCGTTCCATCCATGACAGGCCGCGATATTTCGTCTTTACTGCCGCTGCTTTTTCTGTTTCAATCATCATTTCCCACCCCAAGAATCCGTTTTCATTTTTGATAAGCAAGAGGGAGAATGCAAAGATCCTCCCCGTTCACTCAGCGATTTGGATACACCATCACTTTTAAGCATTCATTTTTGTATTGAAAGGCCCGTTCCATCGCCTCTTGCGTCTTCTCCAGCGGATATTGGTCCGTTATAAGGTGCTTCGTGTCCACTATGCCGGAAGCGAGAAATTCAATTCCCTTCGGATACGTATTCGCATAACGGAAGATTCCGTAAATATCAATCTCGTTATCCGCAATAAACGGCACATTGAGCGGAATCTCGTTCTGAGAAGGCAAACCGACAATCGCCAGTTTTCCGCCCCGGCGCACGGAAGCCAGTGCGGATTGCAATGCCGCCGGATTCCCCGCTGTTTCCCAAGCAGCATCAACGCCTATGCCATTCGTGATCGTTTTGATTTCTTCACCGGCATCCTGTTCCCGGACATTGATGACATGCGTCGCTCCCATTTTTTTCGCAGCTTCTAACCGCAGCGGCTCCAAGTCGGTCACAATAATTGTGCCTGCCCCGTATGCTTTCGCTGCCGCAACGGCCATCAGCCCCACAGGGCCCATTCCCATGATCGCAACCGTTGAACCGGGCTGAAGCTTCGTTCTCGAGGCCGCATGAATGCCGACAGAAAACGGTTCAATCAAAGCCGCATCTTCATAGGATAGTGAATCCGGAATCGAGAAAACAAAGTCCTGGCGCATTTTGATATATTGGACAAACGCGCCGTCAACCGGCGGTGTCGCCAAAAACTGTACATCCGGGCAAAGGTTATAACGCCCCTCCTTACACGCCTCACAGCGTCCGCACGTAACACCAGGTTCAACAGCGACGCGGTCACCGACTTTGAATTGATCAACAGACGAGCCGACAGCTGCGATTTCTCCCGCACATTCATGCCCAAGGATAAATGGTTTTTCCACTACATAATTGCCTATTCTGCCATTTGTATAGTAATGCAGATCAGATCCGCAAATTCCGACAGCCATCACCTTAATCAACACTTCATCATGATTGATCTCAGGCACGGGCAATGTTTCGATTTTGATTTCTCTCGTGTTGTGCATAACCGCCGCTTTCATGTTTTGAGGCACTGTGTGAGTCATTTGGCAAAATCCTTTCTCTGCTTTGAAATGTAAGTGCATACATTTTTGTTTTCTCTATTACTGCCCCTATTTTATCTGCTTTTCAAGACGTTCAACAGCCTTTCCTGCTGTATAAAAGGACAGCCGCACTGTATACTTTTTATTTTTTCATATACAAAAAACACTGAATTGATAAAATAGTACTAATAGGAGGTGCAGGCTAATGGCTGAACTTGAAAACCGGACACAATTTGCAGAACTGCTGGCACCTGCCGTCAAATCGCTGAAACATCATCCTGATTACAAAATCAAAAGGACAAAGAACGTAAAATCCGGACAGTCTTATATAGATCAAATCGCACTCCGAATAGGCGTTTCCTCTAACACGATCAAAAGCTGGATCGGACAGATGGGCGCAAACTACATTCCCGGACGAATTGACGACGGAAAGCTGTTCGGCATGATCTGGATCATTATAGAAAAGACTGACATGGATCCTGAATGGCTGACCGGCCTTCTGGAAACCACCACCATTCCCGTCATCAAACCCGCATTGCCCGTTTGGACGGCGTCTTGTCTAAAAAAAGCAAAAATACTCCGGAAAGACGGATCATTCGGAGCGCCGAGTGATGAAGATGTTGAAAAAGCAGTAAAGCGGCTGTTTCATGACAGACCAAGCCATGAAACGAATGCGCTTACAAGAAAGTCCGTTACGCATAACTTACCGTCACGCCGGACCGGGAACTTTATCGGACGCGGCTTTGATATGGAAGCAATCCGGCAATGGATGCTGTCTCCGTCACCGGTCTGTTTAATCACGGGCTGGGCCGGCATGGGAAAAACAACAATCGCTCTTGAAGCAGCCTACCTTTGTGCCGGCAGTTCACCAGATTGGCCGGCATTCAACAGCATCATCTGGATCAGTGCGGATTGGAAAGGATTGAGCTTCAGCGATTTTTTAAACACGATCGCCTATCAGCTCGGACGCACAGAACAAATCGACAAATCAATCAACGAAAAACGGTTCGTCGTCCGCAATGCATTAGCCGCTCATTCAAACGAAAAACCAGTATTGCTGATCGTTGACAGCATTGATACAGCGGAACGTGACATTCACGAATTTATCATCGGCCTTCCGCAAGGCGTAAAAGTCCTCCTTACGGCACGGGAAAACGTAAAACAGACATACCGGGACGGCCTTGGGGAACTGGCGGCCATCCAGCTGAGCGGCCTTGAACAAACGGATGCCCTTGAATTTTTCCATCAAGAAGTGCACCGCTGTCTGCAAACATGCAACCTCCCGCATAAACGGGAAAAGCTGGAGCAGCTATTGCAGCTATCGCCTGACCTTAAGAATGAATTCATCTCGGCAGCCGCCGGCAATCCGAAGGCCATGGCACTCAGCATTGCATACATGTCAGACGACGACATCCCCGCTCCCCAGCTCATTCAAGAGCTTAAACAGGCAGGCTATTCACTATTGGAATTGTTTGAGGTTCTCTTTGGCCGCACATGGGACAGATGTCATGAAGACACACGAAAACTATGGCAGACGCTTTGCTTTTTCGCTAAGCCCCCTGATGAAAAAAGCTTGGCTCAAGCGGCCGGATTAGACGTCCGGCGGTTTCATTACGCGATTGAGCAAATGCGGTCATATGCTTTAATACAGCCGGAACGAAGCGAAGGAAGTATTCAATACGCTGCCCATCAAACCGTTGTCGCTTACGGAGAACAGCACTTATCCGAAAATCACGAATTTGCAAAAGAAGCCCGCAGCCGCTGGGCGCATTATTATATTGATTATGCGGAAACCCATATAAAGCGGGAACAGCCCAATTCTGTCTATTGGAGCTACCTGCTGGGACGGAATTTAGAGCAAATGAAAAAGGAATGGCCGAACATCCTAAAAGTCATCGAATGGTCGAGCGAAACCGGACAACATGACATCCTGATCAAACTCATCATCCGCATCAGCCATTTTCTAAGCAGAATCAACCTGCCCCTGCGAATCGAATATGGATTAAAAGCCGCCGATGCCGCCCGTCAATCAGGCGAACACACGCGGGAAGCTTACTTTCGGATCGACACGGCAGGCTGGGCGCTGATGGAAGTCAACGATTCAGACGAGGCTCTCAGGCAAATAGAAGCCGGCCTGAAGATACTCGAACAATCAGGCGCGCCGGATCACGACGACTTAAAAGTATGGGGAACCGCCCTGCAATCGAGGCTGCTGTTAAAAACCGGAGAACCGGACAAAGCGGCAGCAATGCTGGACGGCATCAAAGATCAGCCCGTCTCGCCCATTATCCGGCACAGGGTTCTTCTGGTCCGCGGCGACCTGAGTTTCGCCCGCTCTCACTACGAAGAAGCCATCACATTATACGAAGCGGCAAACACAACCAGCGCCGCATACGGCGGCGAAAAAACGATAGAAGCCTATTTCAACCTAGGCATGGCTTACGTAAAGTGTGATCAGCTCAAAAAAGCGGAAAAAGCCTTTGAACAGATGCTTTATGATAAACATAATCCCAATCAAGTTGAGTTGATCTACTATTATTACGGGATGGCACAGCTGTTGTATCGTAAAGGTGAAAAAACGAAAGCGATGGAATCGAATCAGAAGGCAATTCGTCTGATTGATTCGTGGGAGCCTGGGATTGGGATTCGGGGTGAGGTTGAGCAGCTGAGAATGGTGCTTGAAGGAAATGGTGAAGTCACATTGTAGTTAGGAAAGTGTGAATTCCATCTAAGATAAACCCCTCACACCTTATTTATAAATAAATCAGGCCTTATCAGTTGAGTTAACTGATAAGGTCTTTTTTGCTAGAATGCATGAGCAATTCAGATGAAATCAAATATCCACCCTTGATATAACAAGGGTTTTTGCTGTTTATTTGCATTATTCCTCCTAACATCATGAAAAATTAGTTTTTAATTTTGAATCAATGTTTAGCAGTGATGGGATACCAAATCTGTCAAAATGATAAAACCAGTACTAGGGCTACACTAGAACTTAATAGGATGTCAAACTGTATGTGGCCTTTAATGTTTACAGCTAGCAGTAAGTTGAATGATTTCCAACTTTGATATTTCAAGTGATATTTTATAGTTTATTCTCTTCCGCTAAGAATTTTTTAGAAAAAGTGGTAATTTCCCCTTGAAATTTAATTGATTATAGTCGATTATATATAGGTATTATATTATATAAACTGGGGGTTTTAGGTGAAGAAGCAACTCTTTTTATTCATGTCTTTAGTACTATCATTAGTTTTTAGCGGCTTGTAGTAGCTCGACAAATGATGTCTCACAGGGATAGTGATTCAAAAAATAAAAAAGCTTGAAAGACTAAAGATGACTGTTCTAAAAAAGTCGTTGCAATATGCTGAAGCACTGGGCATGAGTTAATCTGGGCGATATAAAGATCATGAGAGACAAGATAAACGTCGTAATAAACATCAAAAATACAACTGACAAAAACCTGACCTTTTATTCTGACCAAGGAATGTCGTTATTGGCAATTAGCTGCAAACATGTTCTTAACTGATGGAGAAGTCCAAGGCGGAATAAAACAAAAAGGCGTATTTGAATTCTCTGCTCCAGATGAAAAAATGATGTTGATAAAGTCAAAGAAATGAAATTAAACCTTGGAGATGTTGTCACATAGACTTCATGAAAAATAAAGCTGTATCAATTACAGTACTAGTTAAGTAAGGGAGAGTTTAACAATGAAAAGAACAACTGAATTTGTTTTAGGATTATTGGGTGGAATTTTTGGTTTTATTGGGGCGATCATGGCATTGATTATTGGTGGACTTGATGCCTCTTTTAATTCAAGCGGTACAAGCGAAATCATTGGTTTAGGCTGGGGAGCTGTTGTCCTATCAATTTTGGGTATTGTCGCTTCAGTAGTAGTTAAGAAGAAACCTAAAGTCGGAGGAGTATTGCTCCTTATCTCAGGAATTGGCGGAGTAATTTGTATATCAATGTTCTATTTACTGCCTGCTGTTCTTCTTATTATTCCAGGGATCATGGGACTTGTCAGAAAAGATAAAACGACAACAACAGCAGCTTAAAGAAAGGCCCTTAGCAGGGCCTTTCTTTTTTAGCCAATAAAAAACAAAAGTTCTCGATATATTAAATTTATACATATTTTAAAAATTTCGCCATTGCCAAGTTTATATAAGCAAATTGCAGATTTACTTGCCGTAATGTAAAAGCATAACAATACTAAAAGTTTATCCTTCAAAATGAAAGAGGATGCTTCGCAAAAGTCCATTAGACTTTCGGAAACATCCTCAATTTCAGAATTTCATGAAGAAATGATATCAAAATGTTATTTTTTTGAGCATTTCAGATGATATCAACGGTCAAACCCTTGGTATATCAAAGGTTTTCTCCGTTTGATTACATCATTCCGCCCATACCGCCCATGCCGCCCATGTCAGGCATTCCTGCGCCGCCGGCGTTTTCTTCCGGTTTGTCAGCGACAACGGCTTCAGTTGTTAAGAGCATTGCTGCTACAGAAGCTGCGTTTTGCAGGGCTGAACGTGTAACTTTTGTCGGGTCAACGATACCTTTTTCGATCATGTTTACCCATTCGCCGGTTGCAGCGTTGAAGCCTACGCCGATTTTTTCGTTTTTCAGGCGCTCAACGATGACAGATCCTTCAAGACCTGCATTGTGCGCGATTTGACGGATCGGCTCTTCAAGCGCGCGAAGCACGATGTTGATACCTGTTTGCGCATCGCCTTCAGCTTCAACTGCAGCGACTTTGTTGTATACGTTGACAAGCGCTGTACCACCGCCGGATACGATGCCTTCTTCAACAGCTGCGCGAGTTGAGTTGAGGGCGTCTTCGATGCGAAGTTTACGCTCTTTCAGCTCAGTTTCAGTCGCAGCGCCGACTTTGATGACAGCTACGCCGCCGGCAAGTTTCGCAAGACGCTCTTGTAATTTTTCTCTGTCGAATTCAGAAGTTGTTTCTTCCACTTGAGCGCGGATTTGGTTGACGCGTGCAGCGATTTTTTCAGTGTCGCCGGCGCCTTCTACGATTGTTGTGTTTTCTTTCGTTACCACAACTTTAGAAGCGCGTCCCAATTGTCCGATTTCAGTAGATTTCAGGTCAAGGCCTAAGTCTTCTGTGATCACTTCTCCGCCTGTAAGAACAGAGATGTCTTCAAGCATTGCTTTACGGCGGTCACCGAAGCCAGGAGCTTTAACGGCAACAGCGTTGAATGTGCCGCGAAGTTTGTTGACAACGAGTGTAGCAAGAGCTTCCCCTTCAACATCTTCAGCGATCAGAAGCAATGGTTTGCCTTGCTGTACAACTTGCTCAAGCACAGGAAGGATTTCTTGAATGTTTGTGATTTTTTTGTCTGTGATTAAGATGTAAGGATTGTCAAGAACCGCTTCCATCTTATCAGAATCAGTCACCATGTAAGGAGACGCATATCCGCGGTCGAATTGCATACCTTCCACAACTTCAAGCTCAGTTGTGAAACCTTTAGACTCTTCGATTGTGATGACGCCGTCGTTTCCTACGCGCTCCATTGCTTCAGCGATAAGGCTTCCGACTTCCTCATCAGCAGCAGAGATCGCAGCAACCTGAGCGATAGACTCTTTGCCTTCGATCGGCTTAGAAATTTCTTTTAAGTTTTCGATTGCAACGGTTACAGCTTGTTCCATACCTTTACGCACGCCGACAGGGTTAGCCCCCGCAGTTACGTTTTTAAGGCCTTCGCGGATCATAGCCTGCGCAAGTACAGTCGCAGTCGTCGTACCGTCACCGGCAACGTCGTTTGTTTTGCTGGCTACTTCAGCTACAAGCTTCGCACCCATATTTTCAAACGCATCTTCAAGTTCAATTTCTTTTGCGATTGTCACACCGTCATTTGTAATTAACGGAGAACCGAATTTTTTCTCCAGAACCACGTTGCGTCCTTTTGGCCCTAAAGTTACTTTTACAGCGTCAGCAAGCGCATCGACACCGCGAAGCATAGCGCGGCGTGCTTCTTCACTAAACTTAATATCTTTTGCCATGTTAACGAAACCTCCTCGAATTTTTAAAAATATTTATTTGCTTAGCCGATAACAGCTAAAATGTCGCTTTCACGTAAGATTAAGTATTCAGTACCTTCGTATTTCACTTCAGTACCGGCGTATTTTGAGAAGATAATGCGGTCGCCCTCTTTTACTTCTAAAGCAACGCGCTCTCCGCTTTCCAACACGCGACCTGAACCGGCTGCCACGATTTTGCCTTCTTGCGGCTTTTCTTTTGCAGAATCCGGTAATACGATTCCGCTGGCAGTTTTTTCTTCAGATTCTACGAGTTCAATGACAACGCGATCACCTAATGGCTTTAACAATGTAATAACCTCCTCAATAGTATGAATATGTAATTTTAGCACTCAGCTCTAAAGAGTGCTAACACAGTTATTATAATAAAGAATCTCACTTCCAATTTCAAGTCATAAGAATAAAAAATTTTCACGCTTACATGATTCTCTCTCGCACTGATTTTCTCCTTTTTTCACGTCAAGTTCACTTGTGTTACAATAAGAACAAATAAGTTGATTTTATAGGATAAAGGAGTACATATCATTTGAGAAAACAGTATTGGTATATCATTTTGACATATGTTATCATGCAGCTTTCCGCATTGATCGGCATTCCTTTAATGTACAAATTCGGCTATGCGGGCGGGCACCCTACGAATGCGAATCTCACCATGGCTCAGGGGATTTATTCCGTCGTAAGCTTTTTTATCTGCCTGATTATCGTTCTCTTGATTTTGAGAACCGCGCCGAAGCAGACATTAAGAAACGGGAAGAAAGCATCCGCCGGCATGTCCGTTCTCTGGGCGGTCGCGGGAATATGGCTCGCTTTATTTTCTCAGGGAATCGCCGGGATGATTGAGCAGTATGTCTTTCATGTGGGCAGCGGTTCCGAAAACACGAAAGCCATTCTCAACATTATTAAAGCCATGCCGCTCATGATTATCGTTTCTTCTATCGTCGGGCCGATTCTTGAAGAAATCATTTTCCGGAAGATCATCTTCGGTGTATTATATGAAAAAACGAATTTCTTTATCGCCGGACTGATCAGTTCCGTCATTTTCGGCATTGTGCATCAAGACCTCACGCACCTGCTGCTGTATACAGCCATGGGCTTTACTTTTGCGTTCTTGTATGTGCAGACGAAACGGATTATTGTGCCGATATTCGCCCATGTCATGATGAATACCATTGTCGTGGTCATGCAGCTCGGCCCCGCCCAAAAATATATTGAACAGCATAGTGAGCAAATGCAATTAATTATTGGAGGATTGTTTGTATGAGGAACCCAATGACTTGGGGCTTGATTTATTTCGCAGTCGGCTGTATCTTTACGTATTTGGCCGCAAGCTCTCCGGGAAGCATGTGGTCTTTTTATTCCATACTGCTGATGGTTTTCGCCGCTTATAATATCAGCATCTCGTTTAAAATGTTCGCTTTCTCATTTAAAGTGAAAAAAAATCAAAAATAAAAGAAAAGCCATTTCTCATCATGGAGAAATGGCTTTTTTTATGCTGATACGTCCTGATCAGATTCACTGCCGGTTTGCCTTTTCCGGTACGCCGCTTTTGAGATCAGAATGCTGATCTCGTATAAAATGCAAAGCGGAATGGTAATCATCAAGTGAGACAGCAGTTCAGGCGGCGCAATCATCGCGGCGATCACAAGCAGCACAAAATACGCATACTTCCTGATCTTCGATAAAAACCTCGGCGTGATAACACCGAGTCTCGTTAAAAACATGATCAGCACCGGCATCTGAAACAGCAGTCCGAACGGAATCGTCAGCTGCAGCAGAAAATGAAAGTACTCGGTGATCCCGATCACCTGGTTGACATCCAGGTCATTCGAAACCCGCTTCATAAAATCAACGACCAGCGGAAATAGAATATAATAAGAAAACGACACACCGCCGACAAACAGCACGATCGAAATCGGAATATAGCTGAGTGTTACTTTGCGCTCCTTCTCATACAGACCCGGGCTGACAAACGCCCAAATCTGATAGAGAATAATCGGCGAAGTCAAAATGATGCCGATGATAAACGCGAACTGCAAAAAGATAAACAGCGGATCCGTCAGGTTAAAAGCATTAAGGGTGAGCTCTTTTACTTCATCGGCTTTTTGAAGATACACAATGATAGGTTTTGCCAGAAAAAAGCCGGCAATAAAGAAAACCGTAAAGGATAACGCCACAATCAGCAATCGTTTCCGAAGTTCGGCAATATGCTCCACAAGCGTCATTTGATTCACTCTCATACGCGTCATCCTATCTTACTGTTCTTCTTTCTTTTTTTCCTCTTCTTCACCGGCTAATCCCTTAGTAGCGTTCTTAAATTCACGAAGCGTGTCTCCCGCCGCTTTTCCTAATTCGGGAAGCTTCTTCGGACCGAAAATAATCACCGCCACCACACCGATAACCGCCAGGCTTCCAGGACCGATCATGTGCAGCTCCTCCTTTCGCTATTCAATTTCTTCCAAAACAGAATAATGCTTTAAGAAATAAACCAATGATTGAAGCTCTACAGCTAAATCTATATGATGAATTCGAATGTGATCCGGCACATTCAAACGGGCCGGCGTAAAGTTAAGGATTCCCTTGATTCCGAGCGACACGAGCCGGTCGGTGATTGACTGGGCGGCAACCGCCGGAACGGTAAGAATCGCCACGGGTTCATCCTTAATGTGAAGCTCTAAATCATTAAGATCAAAGACAGGCACACCGCCTACCTCAGTTCCTATTTTACTCTGATTCACATCAAAAGCCATAGATATTTTTGTGTTATTATTTTTTGTGAAATTATAGTGAAGAAACGCCGTCCCTAAATTCCCGACACCGATCAAAATGACGTTCGTCGTTTCATCCTGATCCAGTGTTTTTCTGAAAAATGACAGCAGGTAATCCACATTATAGCCGTATCCCTTTTTGCCGAGCGCCCCGAAATAGGAAAAATCCCGGCGGATCGTGGCCGAATCGACTTTTACCGCGTCGCTCAGTTCAGCTGATGAAACACGCTGCTTTCCTGACGCGTGTAAATTCTTTAAAAAGCGATAATAAAGCGGCAGCCGTTTTGCCGTCGCCTGTGGAATTTTTGATTGATCCTTGTTCATGATTGGTCCTCCACTTTATACTCAGATGCATCTCTTTTAAAATCACCGTTTTTGCCTCCTGTTTTTTCCATGAGGCAGGTCGGGCCGATGACCATTCCTTTATCCAGCGCCTTGCACATATCATAAACGGTCAAAGCGCAGACTGAAGCGGAAGTTAGCGCTTCCATTTCCACACCTGTACTCCCTTTCGTTTTTACGCTTGCCTGTATATGAAGAACGGCTTCTGAATCCTTTTCCTCCCAGCCGAATGAAATGTCGACGCTGCTTAAAGAAAGCGGGTGGCACATCGGGATAATCGCTGACGTCTGCTTTGCGGCCATAATTCCTGCCACCTGTGCGACAGCCAGCACGTCTCCTTTTCCGATCTCGCGGTTTTTGATTCTGCTGTACACGTCATGCTTCATGTGTACGCTGGATATCGCAGCGGCAGTACGGACTGTTGAAGATTTATCGCTTATATCCACCATGCGGGCACGGCCTTCTTCATTAAAATGAGAAAATCCATTCATATTTAAACTCTCCTTACTTCTGATCATACACTATTTTCTCCCTGATGTCTTATCCTATAATGTTCCAATTCTGATGTATTGTTTGCTGACAGCAGGTTGATAAGCTACACTTAACTTATTATAACAGAGGTGAAATAATATGATGATCTTACAAATTAATCAGCTATCCAAATCTTTTGGCGCTGATCCTATTTTAAACAATATAAAGCTTGAAGTCAGATCTCGGGATCGCATCGCCATAGTAGGCAGAAACGGAGCCGGCAAATCAACTCTCCTTAAAATTATCGCAGGTCACCTTTCATATGAAAAGGGTGAATTAATCAAACCGAAAGAATTAACGATGGGATATCTTGCCCAGCACACAGGCTTGGAATCCCAGCTTACCATAAAAGAAGAACTGCTGAGTGTTTTTGATTTCCTGAAAGCAATGGAAAAAGAGATGCGCTCTATTGAAGAAAAGATGGCCACGGCCGCCCCGGCGGAGCTTGAGACGCTGATGAAAACCTATGACAGGCTTCAGCAGGATTTCAAGGATAAAGGCGGCTATCAATATGAAGCGGACGTCCGCTCTATCCTTCACGGCCTCGGCTTCGGAAAATTTGACGATTCCGTGAAAGTGCAAAGCCTGAGCGGCGGTCAGAAAACAAGACTTGCGCTCGGAAAGCTGCTGCTGACCCAGCCTGATCTGCTTATTCTGGATGAACCGACGAACCATCTCGACATCGATACGCTTACATGGCTTGAGCATTATTTACAGGGATATTCAGGCGCCATTCTGATCGTTTCCCACGACAGATACTTTCTTGATAAAGTCGTCAGCCAAGTGTACGAGGTCTCACGGACAGAAAGCAAAAAATACCTCGGCAACTACAGCGCCTATTTAGAACAAAAAGCTGAGCAGTATGAGAAAGACCTGAAGCTGTATGAAAAACAGCAGGACGAAATCGCCAAGCTTCAAGATTTTGTCGACCGCAATCTGGCCAGAGCTTCTACAACGAAAAGAGCCCAAAGCAGACGAAAACAGCTTGAACGGATGGACGTCATGGCAAAGCCGCTCGGGGATGAAAAATCAGCCGCCTTCCGTTTTGACATTACAAAACAGAGCGGAAACGACGTCCTGCGCGTACAGGATGTTTCCATCAGCTATGACGGCCAGCCTCCGCTCTTGAAAAACCTGACCTTCGGCATGACAAGAGGCGAAAGCGCCGCCCTCGTCGGACCGAACGGAATCGGCAAATCAACCTTGCTGAAAACCATTATGAATACAATCAGTCCGGAATCCGGATCGATCACGTACGGTTCCAATGTCACAATCGGCTATTATGATCAGGAGCAGGCTGAACTGACCTCGTCCAAACGCGTGCTGGACGAGCTGTGGGA
Organism: Bacillus sp. A1; assembly: GCF_042296235.1. Taxonomy (NCBI): domain Bacteria; kingdom Bacillati; phylum Bacillota; class Bacilli; order Caryophanales; family Bacillaceae; genus Bacillus; species Bacillus sp. A1. The sequence goes on along the minus strand of NZ_CP141181.1, from coordinate 612,749 downwards.
TGAATATCCGGACATGCCGGAAAAAGAGATCAGGACATGCCTCGGCAACTTCCTGTTCAGCGGAGACGATGTCCTGAAACCGGTCCGTTCGTTAAGCGGCGGGGAGAAAGCAAGAGTCGCGCTTGCCAAGCTGATGCTTCAAAAAGCAAACTTTCTCATCCTTGATGAACCGACAAACCACCTTGACCTGGACAGTAAAGAGGTGCTGGAAAACGCCCTGATCGACTACCCGGGAACACTGTTATTTGTCTCGCATGACCGCTACTTTATTAACAGGATCGCCACAAGAGTGCTGGAGCTCTCACCTGATCATGCAGAAGAATATTTGGGAGACTATGACTATTACACCGAGAAAAAAGCCCAGCAGCTGGAACTGGAAGAAATGAAGCGGCAGGAAAAGGAGCAGGCTCAGCCTGCCGGCAAGGTCAAACAGGATACGAAAAGAACTTACGAGGAAGAAAAAGAATGGAAGAAGAAAGAACGGCAGCGCCTGAGACGCATTGAAGAAATCGAAGCAGCCGTCTCATCCGCCGAAGAGAAAATCAGCGCCAATGAGGAGCTGCTGTGCGATCCTGACGTGTATCAGGATCATGAAAAGGTACAGACCATTCACGCGGAGAATGAAGCTCTGAATCAAGAGCTCGAGAACTTATTAGCAGAATGGGAGGAACTCTCCTCAGAAGAATAGAAAAAGTCAAGCACCTCTTTAAGGGGTGCTTTTTTATCCACAGCTATCCTCCTTGTCAGCCATGTAAGTAAGCGTTTTATACACACTATCCACAAAATTTTCTGACTTTATCCACTTTACTAACAACTTACAGCCCCTTATCCAGCCTGGATTTCTGGATATACTCACAATCCTGTGGATATGTTAGAATTATCTGTTAATAAGTAAAAAAAGCCTCACGTTTTACAACGTGAGACGATCAAAGGATGTTAATTCCAAACCGGGCTGTCCGTTCATATCATATGAGCCCCGAATCCCCTTTTCAAAAGCAACGGTTCCGGCAGCCGCAATCATCGCTGCATTGTCCGTGCATAAAGAAAGCGGCGGGATGATAAGCTCGGGATCTCCCGAATGGCTGAATTCCTGCTGAAGTGCGGCTCTCAGCCCTTTGTTAGCGGCTACGCCCCCTGCCAGCAGCACTTGTTTAACCCCGTATTCTTTCGCGGCCTTAGAGGTTTTTGCCGTCAGTACATCAATGACACTCTGCTGAAAGCTTGCTGCAAGATCCTCCGGAGGAATCACCTCATTTTTTTGCGAGGCGTTATGAAGCGTGTTAATCACGGCTGATTTTAGGCCGCTGAAGCTGAAATTGTAAGACCCTTCTTCCAGCCACGCACGCGGAAGCGGAATGGAATCCGTTCCCACAGCAGCCAGCTTATCAATCTGCGGCCCTCCCGGATAAGGAAGCCCCATCGTTCTTGCCACTTTGTCGTAAGCTTCGCCTGCGGCATCATCCAGCGTTTCACCGATAACCTCAAATGAACCGTGCTCTTTCATATAAACCAATTCCGTATGTCCGCCTGACACAACCAAAGCAAGCGCCGGGAACTGAAGCTCTCCTATCAGCCTGTTTGCATAAATATGACCCGCAATGTGATGGACACCGACTAGCGGTATTTGATGGGCAAAGCTTAACGCCTTTGCCGCATTGACTCCGATTAACAGGGCTCCGACAAGTCCGGGTCCTTCCGTTACGGCAATCGCATCAAGATCATCAAAGCCCATCTCCGCTTTTGAAAGAGCTTCCTCAATCACAAGGGTGATCTGCTCCACATGATGTCTGGACGCTATTTCAGGCACGACCCCGCCGAAACGTTTATGGCTTTCAATTTGAGAAGCGACGACGTTTGAAATAATTTCATTCCCGTTTTTTACGACTGAGGCCGCTGTTTCATCACAGCTTGTTTCGATTCCTAATACATAAATATCTTGTTTTTCACTCATGTAATGTCACCCACATTAATAACGCATCTTCCCCGTTATCTGTATAGTATTGTTTTCTGATTCCACCGGCCTGAAGACCGAATTTTTTATATAAGGATTGGGCGAGATGATTTGAGACCCTGACTTCGAGAGAGAGCCTTCTTGCCTTTTTTTCTCTGCACAATTCTATCGCAGAGCGAAACAGCGCTTCTCCCAATGATTGGCCCCGATATTCCGGCTTAATGGCTATGTTCGTAATCTGCGCGTCATCTATAATAATCCAGATTCCGCAATACCCCGCCAGACAGCCGTCCTTTTCAATGACAAGGTAGTGGGCATACGGATTTTCCAAAAGCTCATGATAAAATGAATCCTTCGTCCACGGAGAAGTAAAGGATGCTGTTTCAATTTCATAAATTTGATCAATATCTTCCGGCCGCATGCTTCGAATCGCCGTTTTCGTTTTCATCCCTATCACCCTATTTTTGAGATTCCATCCATTTCGCTTCAGCCTCTGCCAGACGCAAATAATCCGGAACAAGGCTGTGGACATCCGCTTCTTCTTTTTCCAAGCCTAAAAACGCCAGCTCTGACGGCCGCGGATTATGCTGTGCAGCCGTTCCTATCACTGCTTGAGATGTCAGCTCATGCAGAATGGTTTCTTCATGAATCGCTGTATCGTGCCCTAAAAATAAAACCGGAGACGCTTTTTCTTTCAGCATGCCGAGCCAATCAGTCAAAAGGACATTCTGATCTGGAAGAACGGATTGTAATCGGCCGTCCTGATATTCATAAAGTCCCGTATATACCTGTCCGCGCCGGGCATCAAATAACGGGCAGATCAGTCCTTGAAAGTGCCGTCCGTTAGCCGCCAGCACCTCCAGACTCGAGACAGCGGAAACCGGAAGCTTCAGCGACCATGCCAATGTTTTTGCCAGCGTCACACCGATTCTGACACCTGTATACGATCCCGGTCCTTTCGCCACCGCTATTTTTGTAAGATCCTGCGGTGTTAGGCCGCAATCCTTCAGCAATGAATTGACAGCAGGCATGGCCCGCACGGAATGATTCTTTTTTAAATATGTAATATACTCCGCCATCACCGTTTTGTCACGAACGAGCGCGGCACCCAGCGTGTAATTTGACGTATCAATTGCCAGTATTGTCATGTTTATTTATCTCCTCACAAAGCGTTTCATACCGTGTTCCGCAAGCCGTAAAGGTAATGTCCCTTGCCTCATCACCGGCTCTCTTGATGACGATCTGCAGCCGTTCAGCAGGCAGCTGATCCTGAATTAAATGAGCCCATTCAATTAAACAGACGCCTTGTCCCTCAAAATATTCTTCAAGCCCTAAGTCTTCGCTTTCATCCTCCATACGATACACATCCATATGATATAGAGGAAGCGAACCGTCATGGTATTCTTTTATAATTGTAAAAGTCGGGCTGTTTACCACTCTCGTGATTCCCAGTCCTTCGGCAAAACCCTTTGTAAAAGTCGTTTTTCCCGCGCCTAAGTCACCTTCCAGTGTCAAAATGTCTCCCGGCTTTGCCAAAGAAGCGGCAAGCTTGGCTACGGCTTTCGTTTCTTCGGGGTTTTTCGTTCTCCATTGTAATGTCTTCAAAGTGAGTCACCCGTCTTATTTAAAATGATTGTATCCTTTTTTCTCAAGGACGATTTGTCTGTGATCATTGGCTGTCAAAAGAACACATGCTTCCTTCCGTTCAGACACCGCTCCTATCTTCGCAATCGGAATGCCTGATTGAGTGCAGTAATCAAGCAAAGAAATCCACTCTTGCTGAGAAACCGTTCCAACCAATTCAAAATCTTCACCGCCGAATAACACCCATTTCTTCCACTCAGAATCTGCCTCAGGCAAATCCGGATGCACCGGCAGAAGTTGTTCTTCAATTTCTATCGTAACTGAACTTGCCGCAGCTATTTCATGCAGCTCACTGGCCAATCCGTCACTGATATCATTCAAAGCCGCGCGCTGAAGCTGAGAGCAGAAGCGGCCGACCTGAACTCTCGGAATGGGCCGTTTATGTTTTCGGATAAAATAATCACTCGTATGAAAAGCAGAAGGGAGTGTTTCTCCCAATAAAAGAGACAGTCCTGCTGCGGACGAGCCGATATCCCCCGTAACAAACACAACATCCCCGGGTCTTGCCGAGCTTCGCAGACAAGCGCGATCCTTCTCAACTTCTCCGATGACAGTAACGGTAATTACGGCTTGACCGGAAGCGGAGACGGTATCTCCCCCGATCAAATCCATTTGATATAGTTTCGCCAGTTCCGCCATTCCTTCATACATTGCCTGGACGTCAGCTTTCTGCCAGCAAGAAGGAACCGCTAGAGACACCAAATAAAACTTCGGAATGCCTCCCATCGCCGCCACGTCACTAATGTTAACAGCAAGCGCCTTATAACCGATATCATGAGGAGAGGAATACTCTAATTTAAAATGGACATTCTCCACCATTGTATCAAGGCAGACAATTTGCTGCATATGGGGTGACGCTGTATAAACCGCACCATCATCACCGATCCCTACATCGACGGAAGGATGATAATGCGAATGCGGCGTAATACTGTGAATCAAATCAAACTCATCCATATATCTCCCGTCTCCCTTTCTGACGCTCTTGTGAAATACAGCTCTTTCTAGTGTATCGGATTATGTTTCAATATCCAAGACTTTAACGATATAAAAGAAAGCTTGGTTAGATACCAAGCTGCCAGCATTTAAAAGAAAACACAAAAAAAACGAAAACATGATCGTTTCGTTTACAATAAAAATGGCGGTCCGGACGGGACTCGAACCCGCGACCTCCTGCGTGACAGGCAGGCATTCTAACCAACTGAACTACCGGACCATTTAATTTTTGGTTGCGGGGGCAGGATTTGAACCTGCGACCTTCGGGTTATGAGCCCGACGAGCTACCGAACTGCTCCACCCCGCGATGATAAAATTTTAGAAAAGCTTGGCGGCGTCCTACTCTCACAGGGGGAAACCCCCGACTACCATCGGCGCTGAAGAGCTTAACTTCCGTGTTCGGCATGGGAACGGGTGTGACCTCTTCGCTATCGCCACCAAACCATTGAGAGTGTTCTCTCAAAACTAGATAACAGTAAGCATACATTCAAATTGGTTAAGTCCTCGATCGATTAGTATCTGTCAGCTCCATGTGTCGCCACACTTCCACCTCAGACCTATCAACCTGATCATCTTTCAGGGATCTTACTTCCTTGCGGAATGGGAAATCTCATCTTGAGGGGGGCTTCATGCTTAGATGCTTTCAGCACTTATCCCGTCCGCACATAGCTACCCAGCGATGCCCTTGGCAGAACAACTGGTACACCAGCGGTGCGTCCATCCCGGTCCTCTCGTACTAAGGACAGCTCCTCTCAAATTTCCTGCGCCCGCGACGGATAGGGACCGAACTGTCTCACGACGTTCTGAACCCAGCTCGCGTACCGCTTTAATGGGCGAACAGCCCAACCCTTGGGACCGACTACAGCCCCAGGATGCGATGAGCCGACATCGAGGTGCCAAACCTCCCCGTCGATGTGGACTCTTGGGGGAGATAAGCCTGTTATCCCCGGGGTAGCTTTTATCCGTTGAGCGATGGCCCTTCCATGCGGAACCACCGGATCACTAAGCCCGACTTTCGTCCCTGCTCGACTTGTAGGTCTCGCAGTCAAGCTCCCTTGTGCCTTTACACTCTGCGAATGATTTCCAACCATTCTGAGGGAACCTTTGGGCGCCTCCGTTACCTTTTAGGAGGCGACCGCCCCAGTCAAACTGCCCACCTGACACTGTCTCCCCGCCCGATAAGGGCGGCGGGTTAGAAGGTCAATACAGCCAGGGTAGTATCCCACCGATGCCTCCACCGAAGCTGGCGCTCCGGTTTCCAAGGCTCCTACCTATCCTGTACAAGCTGTACCAACATTCAATATCAGGCTGCAGTAAAGCTCCACGGGGTCTTTCCGTCCTGTCGCGGGTAACCTGCATCTTCACAGGTACTATAATTTCACCGAGTCTCTCGTTGAGACAGTGCCCAGATCGTTGCGCCTTTCGTGCGGGTCGGAACTTACCCGACAAGGAATTTCGCTACCTTAGGACCGTTATAGTTACGGCCGCCGTTTACTGGGGCTTCAATTCGCACCTTCGCTTACGCTAAGCGCTCCTCTTAACCTTCCAGCACCGGGCAGGCGTCAGCCCCTATACTTCGCCTTACGGCTTCGCAGAGACCTGTGTTTTTGCTAAACAGTCGCCTGGGCCTATTCACTGCGGCTCTCTCGGGCTTGCACCCTAACAGAGCACCCCTTCTCCCGAAGTTACGGGGTCATTTTGCCGAGTTCCTTAACGAGAGTTCTCTCGATCACCTTAGGATTCTCTCCTCGCCTACCTGTGTCGGTTTGCGGTACGGGCACCTCTCACCTCGCTAGAGGCTTTTCTTGGCAGTGTGGAATCAGGAACTTCGCTACTATAATTCGCTCGCCATCACAGCTCAGCCTTCACGGGAAACGGATTTGCCTATTTCCCAGCCTAACTGCTTGGACGCGGATATCCAATACCGCGCTTACCCTATCCTCCTGCGTCCCCCCATTGCTCAAATGGTGAGGAGGTGGTACAGGAATATCAACCTGTTATCCATCGCCTACGCCTTTCGGCCTCGGCTTAGGTCCCGACTAACCCTGAGCGGACGAGCCTTCCTCAGGAAACCTTAGGCATTCGGTGGAGGGGATTCTCACCCCTCTTTCGCTACTCATACCGGCATTCTCACTTCTAAGCGCTCCACAAGTCCTTCCGGTCTTGCTTCACAGCCCTTAGAACGCTCTCCTACCACTGTTCGAAGAACAGTCCGCAGCTTCGGTGATACGTTTAGCCCCGGTACATTTTCGGCGCAGAGTCACTCGACCAGTGAGCTATTACGCACTCTTTAAATGGTGGCTGCTTCTAAGCCAACATCCTGGTTGTCTAAGCAACTCCACATCCTTTTCCACTTAACGTATACTTTGGGACCTTAGCTGGCGGTCTGGGCTGTTTCCCTTTCGACTACGGATCTTATCACTCGCAGTCTGACTCCCAAGGATAAGTCATCGGCATTCGGAGTTTGACTGAATTCGGTAACCCGGTAGGGGCCCCTAGTCCAATCAGTGCTCTACCTCCGAGACTCTTACCTTGAGGCTAGCCCTAAAGCTATTTCGGAGAGAACCAGCTATCTCCAGGTTCGATTGGCATTTCACCCCTACCCACACCTCATCCCCGCACTTTTCAACGTGCGTGGGTTCGGGCCTCCATTCAGTGTTACCTGAACTTCACCCTGGACATGGGTAGATCACCTGGTTTCGGGTCTATGACCACGTACTCAATTCGCCCTATTCAGACTCGCTTTCGCTGCGGCTCCGCATCTTCTGCTTAACCTTGCACGGGATCGTAACTCGCCGGTTCATTCTACAAAAGGCACGCCATCACCCGTTAACGGGCTCTGACTACTTGTAGGCACACGGTTTCAGGATCTCTTTCACTCCCCTTCCGGGGTGCTTTTCACCTTTCCCTCACGGTACTGGTTCACTATCGGTCACTAGGGAGTATTTAGCCTTGGGAGATGGTCCTCCCGGATTCCGACGGAATTTCACGTGTTCCGCCGTACTCAGGATCCACTCAGGAGAGAACGAAGTTTTGACTACAGGGCTGTTACCTCCTATGGCGGGCCTTTCCAGACCTCTTCATCTACCTCGTTCCTTTGTAACTCCGTACAGAGTGTCCTACAACCCCAAGAGGCAAGCCTCTTGGTTTGGGCTGGTCCCGTTTCGCTCGCCGCTACTCAGGGAATCGCATTTGCTTTCTCTTCCTCCGGGTACTTAGATGTTTCAGTTCCCCGGGTCTGCCTTCTCATATCCTATGTATTCAGATATGGATACCACTCCATTACGAGTGGTGGGTTTCCCCATTCGGAAATCTCCGGATCAAAGCTTGCTTACAGCTCCCCGAAGCATATCGGTGTTCGTCCCGTCCTTCATCGGCTCCTAGTGCCAAGGCATCCACCGTGCGCCCTTTCTAACTTAACCGTTAAAAAGAATCACTACGTGATATCTTGCATTACTAATTGAATGTGAATTACTTCTGTTATCTAGTTTTCAAAGAACAACATCTCGAAGAATCGAATGATCCTTCAAAACTAAACAAGACAGGGAACGTTCTGTTTATAAGACCCAAGGTCTTATATTCCGTTAAAATCCTTAGAAAGGAGGTGATCCAGCCGCACCTTCCGATACGGCTACCTTGTTACGACTTCACCCCAATCATCTGTCCCACCTTCGGCGGCTGGCTCCTAAAAGGTTACCTCACCGACTTCGGGTGTTACAAACTCTCGTGGTGTGACGGGCGGTGTGTACAAGGCCCGGGAACGTATTCACCGCGGCATGCTGATCCGCGATTACTAGCGATTCCAGCTTCACGCAGTCGAGTTGCAGACTGCGATCCGAACTGAGAACAGATTTGTGGGATTGGCTTAACCTCGCGGTTTCGCTGCCCTTTGTTCTGCCCATTGTAGCACGTGTGTAGCCCAGGTCATAAGGGGCATGATGATTTGACGTCATCCCCACCTTCCTCCGGTTTGTCACCGGCAGTCACCTTAGAGTGCCCAACTGAATGCTGGCAACTAAGATCAAGGGTTGCGCTCGTTGCGGGACTTAACCCAACATCTCACGACACGAGCTGACGACAACCATGCACCACCTGTCACTCTGCCCCCGAAGGGGACGTCCTATCTCTAGGATTGTCAGAGGATGTCAAGACCTGGTAAGGTTCTTCGCGTTGCTTCGAATTAAACCACATGCTCCACCGCTTGTGCGGGCCCCCGTCAATTCCTTTGAGTTTCAGTCTTGCGACCGTACTCCCCAGGCGGAGTGCTTAATGCGTTAGCTGCAGCACTAAGGGGCGGAAACCCCCTAACACTTAGCACTCATCGTTTACGGCGTGGACTACCAGGGTATCTAATCCTGTTCGCTCCCCACGCTTTCGCTCCTCAGCGTCAGTTACAGACCAGAGAGTCGCCTTCGCCACTGGTGTTCCTCCACATCTCTACGCATTTCACCGCTACACGTGGAATTCCACTCTCCTCTTCTGCACTCAAGTTCCCCAGTTTCCAATGACCCTCCCCGGTTGAGCCGGGGGCTTTCACATCAGACTTAAGAAACCGCCTGCGAGCCCTTTACGCCCAATAATTCCGGACAACGCTTGCCACCTACGTATTACCGCGGCTGCTGGCACGTAGTTAGCCGTGGCTTTCTGGTTAGGTACCGTCAAGGTGCCGCCCTATTTGAACGGCACTTGTTCTTCCCTAACAACAGAGCTTTACGATCCGAAAACCTTCATCACTCACGCGGCGTTGCTCCGTCAGACTTTCGTCCATTGCGGAAGATTCCCTACTGCTGCCTCCCGTAGGAGTCTGGGCCGTGTCTCAGTCCCAGTGTGGCCGATCACCCTCTCAGGTCGGCTACGCATCGTCGCCTTGGTGAGCCGTTACCTCACCAACTAGCTAATGCGCCGCGGGTCCATCTGTAAGTGGTAGCCGAAGCCACCTTTTATGTCTGAACCATGCGGTTCAAACAACCATCCGGTATTAGCCCCGGTTTCCCGGAGTTATCCCAGTCTTACAGGCAGGTTACCCACGTGTTACTCACCCGTCCGCCGCTAACATCAGGGAGCAAGCTCCCATCTGTCCGCTCGACTTGCATGTATTAGGCACGCCGCCAGCGTTCGTCCTGAGCCAGGATCAAACTCTCCGATAAAGTAGTTTGACTGACTACGCACATCGCTGTGCGATTTATTTAAAACTTTGAATTAACAGGTACGTTTTGTCTTGTTTAGTTTTCAAAGATCATTATAATGGAGCGGGTGATGAGAATCGAACTCACGACATCAGCTTGGAAGGCTGAGGTTTTACCACTAAACTACACCCGCGTTTGTATTGGCGCGCCCGAGAGGAGTCGAACCCCTAACCTTTTGATCCGTAGTCAAACGCTCTATCCAATTGAGCTACGGGCGCTTATCAGGCGACTTAACTATCATACTACCAATCAGTTATGATGTCAAGTGTTTTTTCATTTCTTTCGAAGTCTTTTTCTCGACTTCATTTATTATACACGATTTTGAGAATTTGCAAAGCCTTTTTTTCAAAAGATCATTTTCTCATTTGTCGTTATCGCTTTGTTCATCAGCGACGTTTAATAATATACCATGCACTTTAAATGAGGTCAACACTTTTACGAAACTTTTTTCTCACTTATTATTCCCTTCTATATAATAAATAAAAAAGCAGGATTCCTAGGAACCCCGCGTCTATTCAGATTACCCGCTCACCTCAGCTTCTGCGCTATTACGATCTGTTTTTTCATAAGCACGGAAGTTTTGTTCAAGCTGTTCGAGCGACAGACCTTTCGTTTCCGGAAGGAACCTTTTCACAAAAATAACGGACACTACCCCAAACAGGACAAAAATGAAGAAGGTTGCAGACAATCCTATGTTTGCGAGCAGGACCGGAAAAGTTAAACCCACAAGGAAGTTCACGATCCAGAGGCAGAAGACAGTGACCCCCATACCAAGTCCCCGCAATCGAAGCGGGAATATCTCCGACAGCATCAGCCAGGTCACCGGAGAGACAGCCCCCTGCTGAAACGCAAGGAAAGTGACTGTTAATGAAAGAACCACATAAGGAAGAGCAGGCGATCCTTTCAGCACGACAGACAGAACTCCGATCAAAAGCAGCACCGCAGTCGTTCCGATCAGCCCCGTCATCAGCATCGGGCGGCGGCCGACTTTGCCGAGAAGCCATATTCCCACAAAAGTCGCGAGCACCGAAATCACACCGTTGGCAATATTGCCGATTAATGCGGCTTTTGTCTCGAAACCGGCATCTTTTAAAATTTGAGTTCCATAATACATAATTGAATTCACGCCGGTGAGCTGCTGCACTACCGCAATTCCGATCCCGATAAACACAATGCGGCGCACCCACGGAACGGCAAGATCCTTAAAGGTGGCCTGCTCCATCTCAGCTTCCTTATGAAAGGCAGAATCAATCTCAGCGAGCTCAGACTTAGCTTTCTCTTCATTCCTTATTCGCCGGAGAACGCGCAGAGCATCTTCTTTTCTTCCTTTAGAAACCAGCCAGCGCGGACTTTCAGGAACTTTCAGCATACCGAAAAACAAGAATACCGCCGGAAGGGCCGCGATAACGAGCATATAACGCCAGGCGTGAGAGGTATCACCAAGCACATTGCCGATGATAGCATTACACGTGAAGGCAAGCAGCTGGCCCGTTACAATCATCAATTCATTTTGGGTAACCATTCTCCCTCGGCTTTCCGCCGGCGACATTTCAGCCAAATATGCCGGAACGGTTACGGATGCTCCCCCGACGGCAAGCCCCAGCAGAAAACGGGAGATGATCATAACCGATACGTTAGGCGCCAGTGTACATCCAAGCGTCGCTGCAAAGAACAAAACGGCAAGGATAAGGATATTTTTACGTCTGCCGTTATAGTCCGACAATCTCCCTCCGAAAACTGCTCCGATCGCAGCCCCCAAGAGCAGGGAGCTCGCCACCATCCCTTCAGTCAAAGCCGTAAGATTAAGCTGGTCAGCTTCCGCCATAAACGGCAGCGCCCCATTAATTACACCTGTATCGTAGCCGAAAAGAAGTCCCCCGAATGTCGATACCAAAATGATGGTTCTTAAAAATGAATGCTGGCTGCTATTTTTATTCATCTTCAAATCCTCCTAGTTTTTACACAGAGATAATATCGGAATATTCAGTTATCAATATTTACACCTATAACGTCTGCATACAAGTTCTGACCGTCCAAAACAGTTATATAAGAAGAAAATGATCTGAAGGCGTTATCATTTATAGTGATTATTCGCTCTCCCCTCTCGTCAAATTGTTATTTTATAGTTACTTTGTAGTGAAGTTATAATGATATTATTGGTACTTATGTTATTATCATAATTTTAAAAGCGCTTTCAGTCAATAAATATTTCAGAAAATTTTATAACTTACCTTTATATTACCTATATGTAATCAATTTATATTTTTAATCAACTCATTTTCACGATATACTCAATAGTTAATCTCTTTTCAATAAATAATTGATTATATATTGAAAACCCCCAATCAGCAGTTGGGGGTTTTTGTTTTATTCTTCGTTTATCGTAACGATCGTTCTCCCTCTCGCTTCTCCTTTTAAAAGGGCAGGAAGCGTATCCGGCAGCTCTTCAAGTGTAATTTCCTTTTGAATAAAGGCCTCCAGATCTGCAGGCTTGAAGTCATCAGCTAAACGCTGCCATGTTTTCTTTCTTGTCTCCATCGGACAGAATACGGAATCGATTCCCAAGAGACTGACGCCGCGCAATATAAACGGGAAGACTGTAGCAGGGAGTTTCGTTCCCGCTGTCAGTCCGCTCACAGCAACTGATCCGCCGTACTGAATCTGGCTGAGAACTGAAGCAAGCGGCTCACCTCCGACCGGATCGACGGCCGCTGCCCATTTTTGTTTTTGCATCGGTTTTAACGTGCCGTTATACACTTCATCACGGTGAATGACCGTCTTCGCTCCGAGGCTCTTCAAATAGCCGCTTTCTTCCTCTTTTCCCGTACTGGCCTCGACCTCGTAACCTAAGGTTGAAAGAATGGAGACGGCAAAGCTTCCGACGCCGCCTGTCGCTCCCGTCACCAGCACCTTCCCTTTTTCAGGAGCGGCATGGTTTTCTTCAAGACGCTGGACGGACAATGCGGCAGTGAAGCCGGCGGTTCCGATCGTCATGGCTTCTTTAAGTGTCAGACCTTCAGGCAGCGGCACGATCCAATCTGCCGGAATGCGGGCCATCCCGCTATAACCGCCAAAGCGGGAAACACCTATGCCGTAGCTTGTCGCAATGACTTTGTCCCCCTCTTTGAAACGGGCGTCATCTGAGGAAACGACGATTCCCGCTAAATCAATTCCCGGCACGAAAGGATACGACGTTACGATCTTGCCGTCAGGAATGGCAGCCAAGCTGTCTTTATAATTCACCCCTGAGTAGCAAACCTTAATCAGCACTTCACCCTCGGGAAGGTCCTGAACCGCTAGCTCCCGTACGCTGACTGAAAACCGGTCTTCACGTTGATCGACTACTAACGCTTTAAATTGATCTGTCATCACTACGTCTCCTTAAAATGAATTGAATGGCTTTGGAAAAGCATAGAATAAGTTTGATTTGATTTCAAATGTCCTGCCCCGTGTAGTATGATCAAAAGTAAAAACAGCGAAAGAGTGGTTACGCATCATGTCTGATAAACAAAACAAAGATAACAAAAACAACAACAGCGGCAATCAGCCATTACCCGACATTATTCATACCGCCGTTTTCAAGGCGCCGATACAAGTTGTCTGGGATACGGTCTCCACTGCGGACGGCCTGTCTCTCTGGTTTATGCCGAATGATTTCACACCTCAAGAAGACAGTGAGTTTCAGCTGGAATCTCCGTTCGGTCCGTCTCCGTGCAAGCTGCTGGATATTGAAGCGCCGTACCGCCTGTCTTTTTCGTGGGATACGGAAGGCTGGATCGTTTCTTTTGTCTTAAAGGAAACGGAAAGCGGAGATACGGAATTCACTCTCATTCACGGCGGATGGAAAGAGCCGGAAGCCGTCATCAATAAAGTCAATCGGAAAAGCTCCGAGATTCACAGTACGATGGATCAAGGATGGAACGGGCTTGTCAACACGAAACTTCGCGGGGCGGTTGAGGCTTAACACAAAAGGACGGACACGCTTTCCGTCCTTTTTTTGATGCCGATACATAAAAACTGACTTTGCAAAGACACTAACAGAAGAACCGAAAACTTCTTTCAGGGGGCGCTGTTTATGTATTATTACAAAGAAGAGCTGATCAATATCATTAAACCGGACAAGCCGGACCCGGCCGCGGCCAAGGTGCTTCAGGAAATTTTAGGCGGGCACTACGGAGAAATGCGGACGATGATGCAATACTTTTTCCAAAGCTCTAATTTCAGAGGAAAAGAAAAACAGTTCCGTGACCTGCTTCGCGGTGTATTTTTAGAAGAGATCGCACACGTTGAACTCGTCCAAAGTACGATCAATGCACTGCTAGATGAAAGCGGCGCTGAGGGCGCCGGAAATCAGGCAGCAGATCAGGCGCCGCTTGACGAAGCGGTTAAACACGCCAATCCGCACCATTTTATCATCGGGGCGCAAAGTTCTCTTCCTGTAGACGCCGGCGGCAATCCATGGAACGGGTCTTGGGTATACAACCACGGGAATCTGATTTCCGATTTATTGGACAATGTCGTGCTGGAATCAACCGGCGTGCTGCAAAAGACACGCATTTATGAAATGAGTTCAAATCAGACGTTCAGAGAAACACTCGGTTTTCTGATCGTCCGTGACAACGCCCATCAAAATGCATTTACAAAAGCGTTGGAAACACTGGGTGTCGAATGGGGCAAATTATTTCCCGTGCCGAATTATGATATTGAAAAATACCCGGAATGCCGAAAATTCGTTGAGATGGGTTATCATAATACCCAATTTAATTTCAGACTGGATCCGACACGGATCGGAGAAATTCTGCAGGGAACGACGCCGAGCCGAAACAGCGGCGAATTAAGTGTGTCCGAGCCTCCTAAAGGTTTCCCCGTGCCGGAACTTCCCGAGCTTCCGAATGAGCACAGCCCCGGACTGAAAGATATGAACTTGTAACAAAAAACGCCTGTTTCGGGCGTTTTTTGTTTTTCTGAATATGAGGTTTGAATGTGTTTAAAACGGGGAATATAAGCCGGGAGATCTTGCCATACGGCCGTTATTATAATGTGAGCACATTGCTGTACATACTTCGTTTCGAAAGTTGTCCTAATTTTCCAGCCGGCCGGCTGGGTATGTTTGAATGATAATGGGAATTATGTAAAGAGAACAATGTCTTTTCTAAGGAGGCAGCGAATGTCTAAGCAAGGAAACTTCCAGAAAACTATGTCACTTTTTGATCTTATTTTAATCGGCATGGGAGCCATATTCGGTTCGGCATGGCTGTTTGCCGTCAGTAACGTCGCCTCTAAAGCGGGCCCATCAGGCATTTTTTCCTGGCTGATCGGCGGGGGAATCATCTTATTGATCGGCTTGGTTTATGCGGAACTGGGCGCCGCGCTGCCGAGGACCGGGGGAATTATCCGGTATCCCGTATATTCACACGGGCACCTGGTCGGATATTTAATTTCCTTTGTCACCATTGTGGCATACACGAGTCTTATTTCTATAGAAGTCACGGCAGTCCGCCAATACGTGGCGTATTGGTTTCCCGGTTTGACCGTAAAAGGCTCCGATTCTCCGACAATTGCCGGGTGGATATTGCAATTTGCGCTGCTCTGCCTGTTCTTCCTCCTCAATTACTGGAGTGTCAAAACCTTTGCGAAAGCAAACTTCATTATTTCGATTTTTAAATATGTCGTACCGATTACGGTAATTGTGGTACTGATTTTTCATTTTCACCCGGGCAATATGACCGTTCACGGATTCGCGCCTTTTGGTTTTACCGGAATTCAGGCCGCGATTTCCACAGGCGGCGTCATGTTTGCATACCTTGGGCTGCATCCGATTGTGGCTGTCGCGAGTGAAGTGCAGAATCCGAAGCGGAACATTCCGATCGCATTGATTGTCTGTATTATCGTGTCTACTATTATTTACACCGTGCTGCAGCTCACTTTTATCGGGGCGATCCCGGCGGATACCCTGAAGCACGGATGGCCGGCTATCGGGACTGAATTCTCCCTTCCGTTCAAAGATATCGCCGTTTTGCTCGGTTTGGGGTGGCTGGCGACATTGGTCATTTTAGATGCGATTTTATCACCGGGCGGTAACGGAAATATCTTTATGAATACGACTTCACGTCTCGTCTATGCCTGGGCCAGAAACGGAACATTATTCAGCATTTTTTCTAAAGTCAATAAAGAAACCGGGACACCGCGTGCCTCCCTTTGGCTTTCGTTCGGTCTGGCTGTTTTTTGGACGCTTCCGTTCCCTTCTTGGAACGCTCTTGTCAACGTATGCTCCGTCGCATTGATTCTGTCTTATGCGATTGCGCCGATTTCTTCTGCGGCGCTGAGAGTAAACGCGAAGAATATTAACAGACCGTTTTATTTAAAAGGGATGAGCATCATCGGACCGCTGTCGTTTATTTTTACCTCTTATATTGTATATTGGTCCGGATGGCGCACCGTATCCTGGCTTCTCGGTTCTCAAATTGTCATGTTTCTGATCTATCTCTGTTTCAGTAAATATGCTCCCAAAGATGATGTCAGCATACGGCAGCAGCTGAAATCAGCATGGTGGATCGTCGGCTTTTATGTCATGATGCTGATTTTCTCCTATCTCGGCTCGTTCGGCCACGGATTGGGCATTATCAGCAATCCGCTTGACCTGATTCTGATCGCCATCGGTTCGCTCGGTATTTATTACTGGGCAAAATATACGGGACTGCCGAAGGCTATGATCGACAGTGATAAATGACGAATGCCGGAAAGAAGTATGGTCTTCTTTCCGGTATTTTTATTTTAAGGGATGACAAAAAAGCGAACATACGATAAAATGAATGACAGTCATTCATAAAAGGAGGAACCCCTCTATTGGCAAAACAAAGCTCGGGAAAATACGAAAAAATCCTGCAAGCCGCGATTGAAGTCATTTCTGAAAAAGGATTAGACAAAGCATCCATTTCAGAAATCGTCAAAAAAGCCGGCACGGCCCAAGGTACGTTTTACTTATATTTTTCTTCTAAAAACGCACTGATATCCGCGATTGCAGAAAACCTGCTCGACACTACGCTGGACAGAATAAAAGGGAAAACGGACGGTTCTGAAGATTTTTGGACGTTGCTGGACATTTTGGTAGATGAGACATTTCACATCACCCGGCTTCATAAAGATATTATCGTTCTCTGTTATTCCGGTCTTGCCATCGATCATTCAATGGAGAAATGGGAAGCCATTTATCAGCCTTATTATTCCTGGCTGGAAGGCGTGATCAATACGGCCATTGAACAGGGTGAGGTCCACAGCGGCATTCATGTCAGATGGACGGCCAGAACGATTATCAACGTTGTCGAGAACGCGGCTGAACGGTTTTATATCGGCTGTGAACAGGATGTCGATCTCGAAGTATATAAAAAAGAAATATTCAGCTTTCTCAAAAGAAGCTTGCAGAAATGATTGGCGGAGACCGATCATTTTTGATCGCCGTAAAAATGACTGACATTCATTCATAACTGAGGTGACTGTATCATGTATTGGCTGCTTGTATTGATAGCCGGACTGTTAGAAGTCGTTTGGGCGTCCGCCCTGAAGCATGCGGATTCGCTCTTTGATTGGATCGGTATTTTCCTTCTGATTGCCGTCAGCTTTCTGATGCTGATCCGCTCTTATAAAAAAATTCCGATGGCTGCCGCATATACCGTTTTTGTCGGAATAGGCACCGTCGGCACATATGTAACGGGCGTCATTTTAGGCGAATCGTTTTCAATCGGGCAAATATTCTTTTTGGCTTTGCTGTTGTCCGGCATTTTAGGAATGAAGGTATTTACGAAAGAAACTGAAACAAGGGGTGAACATTAATGGCATGGCTGCTGTTATTTATTGCCGGAGCGGAGGAAGTTGTAGCGGCCGTTGCCATGAAACATATTGACGGTTTTAAAAAAAAGTGGCCGCTGATTGTCATGGTAACAGGCTTTATGCTTTCATTCTTTTGCCTTTCCGGAGCGATGCAGGTTCTTCCCACAGGTGTCGCGTATGCGGCTTGGACCGGCATGGGAAGCATCGGCGTTTCGGCCGTGGGCATACTTTGGTTTAAAGAAAAATTCAATCTGTCACAATTGGTGTCTCTGGGGCTTATCCTCATCGGTGTCATCGGCTTAAAACTGACAGCGTGACGGCCTGAGACAGCTTTTTAAATAAAAAACAAAGGACCCGAAGCGGGCCCTTTGTTTTTTTATGCTGTTTTGATCTGTTCCGCTTTTCCCGCTCCGACTCCGAAAATGAAAATCAGAACGGAGACTGCGATCAGCATGAATAACGGAACCGTCCAGCCGCGCGTGATGTCATGCAGCAAACCGAATACGAGCGGGCCGAACGCGGCAAGCAGGTATCCGAATGACTGGGCCATGCCGGAAAGCGCCGCGGCTTCATGAACATGCTGGGTCCGCAGGCTGAAGAACATCATCGCCAAGCTGAACGCACAGCCTCCCGCAATTCCGATCAAAATGACCCATAGCGGAGTGAGAGCCGGGCTTCCGAAAAGAACGCCGGCAATGCCGATAAGGAAAAATAAAGCCGTCAGTCCGGCGAGTGCGCGCTGATTTTTCATTTTAGCGGCAGCGATCGGCACGATAAAAGTAATCGGCAGGACTGAGAATTGCATTAATGAAAGCATCCATCCCGCCTTACTTGAGCTGAGTCCATTCTGCTGAAGAATTTCCGGCAGCCAAGCGATGACGGTGTAAAAAATAAGGGATTGCAGCCCCATGAACATCGTCACCTTCCAAGCCAGCGGAGACCGCAGCAGACTGCTTTTCTTCTCTCCGTTTGTCCCAGTCGTGCGGACGGGCAGTTCGCGTCCTCGCATTTGCGGAATCCACATGACGAACGCAATGAAAGAAAGGATAGCCCAGCAGCCGAGCGCGCCTTTCCAGCCTAACCCCGCTGAAGAGGCGATCGGCACGCTGATGCCGGATGCAATCGCGCCGCACAGATTCATAGAAACCGAGTAGACGCCGGTCATGATGCCTAAATTTCCGGGAAACTTATGTTTAATGAGACTCGGCAGCAGGACGTTGCATACGGCGATCGACAATCCCAACAGGATCGTTCCGAAAAAGAGAGTGCCGATTCCGGCGATGGAGCGCAGCAGAGTTCCGGCTGTCAGGACAATTAATGATGACAGTAAGACAATCTCGGTCCCGAAGCGCCGGGACAATAAAGGTACAAACGGTGACAGACATGCAAAGGCCAAAAGCGGCACTGTCGTAATGGTGCCGGCAGCCGCATTGGTCATGCCGAGGCTGTCCCGAATTGAGGAAACGAGCGGCCCGACCGATGTCAGAGGCGCTCTGAGGTTGGCCCCTATCAATATGACTCCGATGACCAGCAATATCAGTTTTTTACGCTGACTTGCTTGCAGAATTTGATGTTCGTCTTTAATTTTCATGTTCATCCTCCATGTGTATTGTATCTTTAAATACTCTGATGTATTGGTTGACGGCCTCCATGGCCTGATCCGGTTTCTGTCCGATAATCGCGGCGGCAAGCTGGGTGTGGATCCGGATAGCAGGGGTGATTTCCAACAGGTTATGGACTGACGCACAAAGCGCCTCCGTCATATGCTCGTATAGATCAGAAAGCATGTTGTTATGGGCCGCCTGTACAATGGTTTTGTGCAGCTTAATGTCGGCTTCGGCATACCGTTTTCGATCTTCATTTTGCAAGGCCGCTTCACATTCATCCAAGCATGCCTTCAGTGCTTTCAGGTCTTCGTCATTACGCCTTTCCGCCGCCAATCGTGCAGCTTCTCTTTCGAGTGCGTACCTGACTTCTAATGTTTCAAGCAAATTTGATTTTTTAATATGGCGGTAAAATGCCGCGCCGAGAACACTGGATGAGCTGACATACGTACCGCTTCCCTGCCTTGTCTGAAGCAGGCCGGCATGTACGAGCGCCCGAATGGCCTCACGCAATGTGTTTCGGCTCACATCAAATTGCTTCATTAAATCCAGCTCAGGGGGAATGCGCGTCCCGACCGGCCATTTATCCGATTGAATTAACGATTCAATTTGCGCCACCACTTGTTCTACGAGCGACAGTCTGCTTGTTTTGGATATCTCCATCAAAACACCTCTGAAATTTGTAGGATGATTCTATCATTGGGTAATATAACATAAAAGAAGCGAAGATGTAAATCAGCGGCAACAAAAAAAAGAGTGAGTTTTTCTCTCACTCTTCGGCGCTTTATGAACGTTTTATATTGACTGAGGTCACGACAAACTTGTCATGACGGTGGCGGGAAAATGAATATTCAAAGGGAGTGCCGTTGTCCAAAAAGCCTACATGCTCGACTTCAAGTATCGGGTCATCCGGCCGGCAGCCGAGATATTGCTGATCCATATCATCCGACTTGCACGCTCTGATTTTTCTGTGTGAGCCTGCGATTTTGAGCTGGAGTTCCCGCGTAATATGATCGTAGATGGAATGGTTGAGCACCTCGTCATTAATGCCGGGTATAAGGCTCGCCGGCATGTACGTTTTTTCAAGAACGTACGGTTCGCCTTCAACGATTCTGAGCCTCACTACATAATAGACGGGAGTCTTTTCATCGATGGCCAAATGTGCGGCGACATCTTGAGACGGAAACTGCACTTCAAACCGGATGACCTTGCTCTTGATATCTTTGCCTTTTAACAAATTGCTCAAGCCGAGAATTTCGTTGCTGACTACGTGAACGTGCTCATCCTGCATGGCTGATTGAATGATAAACGTGCCGTGCCCTCTTTTTCTGAAAAGCATCCCTTCAGCCGCAAGTGTATCAAGCGCCCGCTTCATCGTCATCCGGCTGCACCCGAACTCCGCAGCGAGCGTCTTTTCATCCGGGATCGGCTGATCTATGTCATATACACTGCTTTTAATCCTCTTTCTCATTTCGTTGGCGATTTTTTCGTACTTATTCATCGGTTTCCTCCGGCTGTATAATGTTTGATCTGTATAGACTCCTTACGGTTATCATAAATTTTTTTCCCTGCTTCATCAATGACGTTACAGCCGCCGATATTGAAATTGAAAGGATTTCCTCGAATTTT
Source organism: Bacillus sp. A1 (assembly GCF_042296235.1). Lineage (NCBI taxonomy): Bacteria > Bacillati > Bacillota > Bacilli > Caryophanales > Bacillaceae > Bacillus > Bacillus sp. A1. The sequence goes on along the minus strand of NZ_CP141181.1, from coordinate 591,915 downwards.
CTATGGAATCTCCCTCACTATTATGGTAGAATTTTTTGCAGAAACGGACACAGCCGAATATTGCATACATTGTATAACCTCAATGATATGGTTTGAGGGTGTCTACCAGGAACCGTAAAATCCTGATTACAAAAATTGTCCCGTACACTTTTTGTAATCAGGATTTTTTATTTTCTAAAAAATAAAAAAAGGAGTATCTGTACATGAATTTCAAAGTATTTCTGCTTGCAGCATCTACCATCGCAGTCGGTTTGGTTGAATTAATTGTGGGCGGTATTCTTCCGCAAATCGCTTCCGACTTAGATATATCCATCGTCAGCGCGGGGCAGCTGATCAGCGTGTTTGCGCTCGGTTATGCGGTATCCGGCCCGCTGCTTTTGGCAGTGACGGCAAAGGCTGAACGAAAGCGGCTTTATTTAATCGCACTGTTTATTTTCTTCCTAAGTAATCTGGTCGCTTATTTCAGTCCCAATTTCGCCGTTCTTATGGTGTCACGGGTGCTCGCTTCCATGAGCACAGGGCTGATTGTCGTCCTTTCTTTAACGATTGCTCCTAAAATCGTGGCGCCTGAATTCAGAGCGCGGGCGATCGGCATCATTTTCATGGGGTTCAGCTCCGCAATCGCTTTAGGCGTGCCTGTCGGCATTATCATCAGCAATGCCTTCGGATGGCGTGTTCTGTTCTTGGGAATCGGTGTATTATCTCTCATTTCCATGCTGATTATCAGCGTCTTTTTCGAAAAAATACCTGCTGAAAAAATGATTCCGTTTCGTGAGCAGATCAAGACGATCGGGACCGCCAAAATTGCCAGCGCACATCTTGTCACCTTGTTTACATTGGCGGGGCATTACACACTCTATGCCTACTTTGCGCCTTTTTTGGAAAGAACGCTTCATTTGAGTTCCGTTTGGGTCAGTGTATGCTACTTTTTGTTCGGTCTGTCAGCGGTATGCGGCGGCCCGTTCGGAGGCTGGCTGTATGACCGTTTAGGAGCATTTAAAAGCATCATGCTTGTGACCGTTTCTTTCGCTCTGATCCTGTTTATTCTTCCGCTGACAACGGTTTCTTTAATCATTTTCCTGCCTGCGATGGTGATCTGGGGATTGCTCAGCTGGAGCCTTGCGCCGGCGCAGCAAAGCTATTTAATCAAAATTGCGCCTGAGTCTTCCGATATTCAGCAAAGCTTCAACACGTCCGCTTTGCAGATCGGCATCGCGCTCGGGTCAGCCATCGGCGGCGGCGTGATCGGACAAACCGGTTCTGTCACAGCAACAGCCTGGTGCGGCGGTTTGATTGTCATTATCGCTGTCGCTTTAGCTGTATTCTCTTTAACGAGACCTGCCTTGAAAAGAAAATCCGCATAAATGTGAGACCGCAAAAAAGCCAAAGGAGTTCCTTCGGCTTTGGCGGTCTTTTTATTTTGCGGCAGCAAGCTCGTCTTCTGTCACCCATTTATGATTGGTTACTTTTTGGCCGCCGTCAGTCGGTGTATAGTCGACCATATAAACGGTTGTCTTTTTGGCTGAATCAATAACGGCTTCGGCACCCTTCATGCCTTTCATATGGGATGCCTCGATCACGGCCTTGTCACCCGGTTTTAACGTTTGATCACCGGCGCCCTTCAGCTCTTCCTGAATGACCCATTTGTGATCTTCGACGCGCTTTCCTCCCGTTTCCGGAGTGTAAGATACACTGTAAACCGTTGTATCATAAGCACCTTTTACGGTTCCTTGCGCATTTTTCATGCCTTTCATATGAGAAGCTAAAATCATGACGTCACTGCCGACTTTATAAGTCGGATTTTCGGCCTTCTTTAAACCTTTCGGCACCTCGGATGAACCTGAGTGATTCATGTCTTCGTGAGAGTGCGTTTCTTTGTCTTTCGCTTTTTCGCTTCCTCCTGAAGATTGGCTGTTGCATCCGGCAAGCGCCAGAACGGGGATCAGGAGAAACATGCTGAATAAAAATAGTCTCGCTTTCATTTCAAGAACTCCTTTGCCTTTTTGATTTTTCATTTTCCCTTTCGTTTCTTCGGTAAAACAAAAAGATGGCCTGTCATTTCTCCTAATTCTTCAACTCTCTCTTTATTGCCTTTTATCAGGTGAAATTGTTCACAAAATGTACACATTAATGGAGATGCAGTATAATTCAATTATCAGATAATAGGGGGAACTCATCATGAAAACGAAGGTTTTTGCGGTGGTATTGGGCGCTGTTTTAATGATTGCGGGGTTGGTTTTGGCAGAAGTTTCGCTTTATATGGAATACATCACAATGGTCGGAGCTATGATTTTTTCTTCTATATTTATGTCAGAGCCGAAAAGAAAATTTCGCGTCATCAAAGGGGTTTGACTTTTCTATTACCGCCGTCTTCTCAGGACGGCGGTTTTGTTTTGCATGTCACTCAGTCTATCCGCAAAGCCGTTTCTTCTGTGCCGTCCTGATATAAAACGAAATGCGGGGCTGTTTGTGCTTTATCACCTGCAAATTCAATTTCAAGCGGCAGCGCCCTGACAAAATAACGGGTTTCCGTCATTGGGAATAATTCGAATGGTGTCTGCCCGTCTATTGTAAGATACAATCGGTTTTCTTTTACCGTCACCGATGCATGTGTGTCATCCTGAAATGAGTAATTGCCGGTAAATCTGCTGTAAATCGCAGGATCGATATCTGCTTTTTTCTGATCCGCCGGACGTTTCGGAATCACGTATGGCTGATCAAATAAGATGTTTACGGCCGCGGCAATCACAGCTTGTTCAAATTGATACGATTGTTCCATATTGCTGAGATAAATCAGTGTTTTGTTCTGGTCAATATACCGGATCATCAGAGTTGAATAGCCCGGCCAGCCTCCGTCGTGACTGATAACCTTCCCTTTTTGGCGGCTGTTTTGAATCATCCAGCCAAATCCGTATCCGAATTGCTCTTCTTCATTCCAATAGCCCGGCGTAAACGCTTGATCTTTAGACTCTTTGCCGATGATTTCTTCCGTATAAAGAGCCTGATCAAACAGATATAAATCTCTAATAGTGGAGTTAACGGTTCCGTCACCTTGAATCCCGTCAAGAAAGACGACATAATCGGTTTCCTCAAGTTCATCCGGCAGCACATATTCTCTGGAATGAACATCATACACATAGCCATATGCATAGTTCGGAATGTTTTCTTTACTCAGCCTTCTGTTATAAATCCGCGTATCGTGCATACGAAGCGGATGAAATACGGCTTGTTTCATAAATTCAGCAAAACTCATGCCCGATACAATTTCTATAATAACCGCTAACACCGCATACCCCGTATTACTGTAAAGCCACTCCTTGCCCGGCGGGAAATAAGCATCCGGTTTATGCTGCTTAAGCATATCGATCACATCTTGATTAACGGCAATTCTGTCCCGGTCCCAATGTGTTAAAAATAACTCCATATAGTCCGGCAAGCCTGACGTATGATGGAGTAAATGCCGAATGGTAATGCCCGGATAAGGAAAATCAGGAAGCCACCGCTCTATCATATCGTCATAACGCAGCTTCCCTTGCTGCTCTAAAATGATAACGCCTAAAGCTGTAAACGGCTTCGATACTGAGGCCAATTCAAAGACCGATTGGTCATTCAGCATCCTCTTTGTTTTCAGTTCCGCAGCGCCGAATGAACCCTGATATAAGATGCGGCCGTTTTCCGCTGCCAATACAGCGCCGTTTATTTCATCTCTTTCGTCTAAAGTGCTGAAAAGCTGTTCAAAAGCTTGTTTTTTCTTATCGTTCATTTCACGAACCTCCATATACAAGCTGATTTACTCTTTTATACGAACGGCCGCTATAGAAGTTTCAATATTTTCCCTTCTCGAAACACCAGTCAGTATACTGCCGCTTCAGGCAGCCGCGGAGGTTTGATGAATGTCTTTTATTCACACAATACTGTGCAGGCTTCAAATTCAACATGCTTCTCGTCTTTATTTGCACCGGCAATTTCCATGGTCGAAAACATCGCGCAGACGACGGCTTTGTATTCGTTCATGACGGTTTGAATTTCAATCAGGAACCGTTCGGATGAAGCCGCGTATTCCGTTACGTACTCTTTCATTTTGCCGATAATATCATCTGCCTGACGGCTGAAGCCGGCCGCCTCCAAGTCACTCTCAAACTGGTTTTTGTTGATCATATGAATATGCATTTTTTAAAGGCTCCTTTCAGCAGCATTTTGTGGTTAGATCTACTGTAAAGGACAGGCTTGGATAAACTTTTAATAAAATATGAACAAAATATGAATTGGCTCATCGGCCTGACCGGCGGGCTTTCGGCTGTGCTCCGTTTCATTTGGACTACATGAAATAATGACTTCTTTACTCTGTTAAAAACAGCTCATATATGATCTAATACCAGTAAAATGTTTAGGAGGCGGCCTATGTCAGCAGCAGGAAATCGGCAAAAATTTTGGGTCATGGCGATGCTTATAGCGGTCTTTGCCGTGTTCGTTTTCTCTTTTTCTGAGAATCATTCACAAAAGGACTGGCACACGGCGGTTGACCAGGCGTCTGTGAATGTCTTCGGCCAGCAGATCTTTGAAAAAAACCGTCTGGCAAAAACACTCGACGCACGTGAGGCAGAATCTCTTCTGACTCTTGTGAAACTTGCAAATGAAGAACATCACATCATCTAAAAGCCATTATAAAAAGCCTGTTTCCCTTTGGCAGAGGAAACAGGCTTTTTCCATGTATTATTGAGCATGTTTTTGTTCAATAAACCGGTCGATCCGGGCGAGAACATCCTTCATGTTCGTACATTCTTTAAAGCTTTCATTAATGGCTTGAATGCCTTGTTTGTATTTTCCGTTATGCAGCACTTCTTCCGCGGCAAGCTTTACCTTTTCAGCGCTTACTTCATCTTTTTGCACGGTATAGCCTGCATCCAATTCAGTCAGGCGGCGCGCAACCATCGGCTGGTCTTTATCGTGCGGGATGACGACCAGCGGCACTTGATAATGAATGCCTTCATTTACACTGTTCATTCCGCCATGCGTGACAAACACGTCGGCCTGCTCCAGCACTTCAAGCTGCGGCACGTACGGTGCGATGATAAAGTTTTCCGGCGCCTGTTTGATTTTTGACAGATCGGCTTTTTCCCCGGCGGCAATGACTACTTTTCCTTCAAAATCTGAGAACGCGTCTATGCACAGATTGAAAAACGCTTCCGTGTCCCCGAGCACCGTTCCCATTGAGATATAAATGACTTTTTCATTCTTTAATGCGTCAATCGGGAAGTCGACGCGCCCTTTTCTCTTCGGAAAACTCGGACCGATAAATAAATACTCATCTCCGAATGTCTCACTTTCGGGCTGAAAATATCTGCTTGTATAGACGACGTTCAATTCACCTGTGTTGTTCATAAATTGAACCATGCTGTCAGGGGCGACACCGTATTTGTCTTTCATCTCGGCCAACAGCTCTTCACATTCCCTGTCCGGCTGAAACGGCACGGCCGATTCCGGGTGGAGCGGCAGTATTTTCAGACGGTCTTCATTGAACAGGAAGGACGCTGAAGAAGAGATGCCGGGAATGTTGAGATAATCCCGCACCAGCTCTCCCGCACCGAATTTATCATAATAGACGGCGTCGAATTGAATGTCCTCTGCCAGCCGCTGCACAATATGTAAAATCTCCAGTGACGTTTTGATATGAACCTTTAAAAATGCAAGTATGCCGGACGGACTGCCGGGATCAATGGGTGTCATTCTGAGCAGATCGCTGTGAAGATGAACTTTCGCCCCTACTCCTTCCAGTCTGCTTTTGTATTTTTCCGTTGAGATATAATGAACGTGATCGCCCCGTTCGCTGAAGGCCTTTGTCATACCCAATGTCGGGTTTACGTGTCCTTCTGCAGGAAAATTGATCATCAGAATATGTTTCGCCATTTTTCAAACTCCTTTGCCTTTTTTGCGTCTCTTCCATATCCATCATAAATGACGCGGAAAAAATCATGCAAGGAACATCCGTCAGGTCTTTATGACGGTTCGATGACATCGGCAAAAAAAAAGACAAGGCTTTTCACCTTGTCTATCGTGATGATTCGTCTGTTTCTTCCGCTCTCAGCACGCCTTTCAGATGTTCTTCATCATGCTTGAGATGCTCCGTCATATATTGCACGGCTTTTGTTTTGTCGCCCTTTTTTATTTCTTCAAAGATTTTTCGGTGCTCATGCAGAATAACCTCCGCACGGTCATCGCCTTTAAAATTAAGAACTCTGCAAAAATGAATCAGCACATTGACATGCTCAAGCAGCATGGCCAGCCGGCTGTTATGGCTGAAATCCACAAGGAGCTGATGAAACGTCTCGTTCAAGGAAATAATCTCAGTCTCTTTGACGCCTTTATTGATGGCTTCTTCCGTCTTGCGCAGCTGTTTTTCAATGAGGTCAATTTCACTCTCAGCCGCTTCATCAATAACCAGTTCGACTGCCAGTGATTCAAGTGACATTCTGATTTTATAAATCTCTTCAACATCCTTAACGGACAAAGAATAAATGACAAAGCCGTTTCGATCGTCTGCCGTCAGAAGCCCGTCCTTTTCAAGGAGCCGCATGGCTTCTCTGACCGGCGACCGGCTGACTCCGAAATCCTTGGCCAGCTGAGTCTCATTCAGCCGTTCACCCGGTTTAAAAATCCCGTCAAATATCATTTTTTTCAATTGGGAATAAAATTGCAGATAATACGGGATTGGCTTATCTAATTTAAAATTATCCATCTTTCCTACCTCTTCATACAATTTAGGCCTTATTGTTACCAAGATCATATAACAGTTTATCTATGGAAGCAACATTCCCGAGCTTGTCAGCATATCGGAGGTGGCGTAATATGGAATTATAATGAACGACGGTCGACGGTCTGCCGTAAACCGAAAACAATTCATTCAGAGGTGACGGAAACATGAAAACATACAAGATTGCCAGCATACCGGGGGACGGTGTGGGGAAAGAAACAGTCCCTCAAGCGGAGCGGGTGTTGAATGCGATTGCCGAATTACATGGAGGCATTGCCTTTGATTTCACTTCTTTTCCGTGGAGCTGCGAGTATTATTTGGAGCACGGGACTATGATGCCGGATGATGGATTAGAAAGGTTACAGCACTTTGATGCTTTGTTTTTGGGGGCGGTGGGGAATCAAAAACTCGTCCCCGATCATGTTTCGCTGTGGGGGCTGCTCATCAAGATACGCCGGGAATTTGAACAGGTGATTAATGTGCGGCCGGCAAAGCTCCTGCCGGGAATCACTTCCCCCCTCGTTAACCCGAAGGATTTTGATCTGATAGTCGTCCGCGAAAACAGTGAGGGCGAGTACAGCTCTGTCGGCGGCAGAATCTATCAGGGTGAGGACGAAATCGCCATACAAAACGCGGTCTTTTCCCGACGGGGTACGGAAAGAGTAATGCGGTATGCTTTCGAACTGGCGGCAAGTCGGCGGAAACACGTCACAAGCGCGACGAAATCAAACGGTATTGTTCACTCGATGCCGTTCTGGGATGACATCTTTAAAGAGGTCAGCCGGGAGTACGCCGGGATTGAGACGGATTCCCAGCACATCGATGCACTGGCGGCCTTCTTTGTCACGCAGCCGGAACGCTTTGATGTCATTGTCGCTTCGAATCTGTTCGGAGATGTGCTGACAGATATCGGTGCGGCGATTATGGGAAGCATCGGAATCGCTCCCGCAGCCAACATCAATGTAAACGGCAAATATCCTTCCATGTTTGAGCCTGTTCACGGCTCCGCCCCGGATATTGTCGGAAAAGGAATTGCCAATCCTATAGGCCAAATATGGACGGCGAAATTAATGCTCGATTCATTCGGAGAAGAGGAACTGGGCCATCTCCTCTTACAATCTATTGAAACGGTCACAAACAGCGGCATTCTGACTCCTGATGTCGGCGGAAAACATTCAACGGAAGATGTCACTTCCGCTATTATTTCTCAAATCAAGAACAGATAATACGAAAAAACCGCGGGCAGAAAAACTGCACAGCGGTTTTTTTCGTCTCAGACGGGACGGATCGCGCAGAAACAGGCCGATTCACCTGTGAAGCCCGCAATACGGCCTGATTGATCCTTTTCTACAGAAAAAAACCGCTGTATATCATGAGGAGCATCCAGCATCTGTTTTTCCAGTAATGCGGCTTTCTCTTCAGTCAGGCCTGCCCGTTCACACCAGACGGTAAATTGAAATGGTTTCAAAAAGCAGACAGCGGATTCAATCCGGAAGCCGGCTGTCTCCAGAAAACGGAGCCATTCTGTTTTTTTCCACGCCCGAAAGTGGCTCTGATCCCGTCTCTTCTCAATGTCATTATAAAAATGGTCATATTCATCCTTTTCAGGTGCGGTATTGTCAATGAGAAGCAGTCTGCCGCCCGGTTTGACAACCCGAAACGCTTCATGAACAAAGGCTCTGACATCGGGAAAATGATGCGCCGCGATTCTGCATGTGACGATATCGAAAGCAGCATCGGAAAACGGCATCTTTTCAGCATCGCCTTTTTCGAATGAAACGTTCGTCCATCCGTTTCCGGTTATAAATGCTTCAGCGGCTGCTAACATTTCTTCCGTGAGGTCATAGGCGATAACAGAGCGTACGAGAGGAGCGAGAGCGTTAGCCGTATGTCCGCCTCCCGTCGCGATATCCAGCACGTCCATATGCTTTTCGGCACCGGAAGCTGAAACGAGATACGCCAAATCCTCTCCTGCGGCGTGTCCTGGACTAGTCACATATTTCGCGGCGTTTTTGGCAAATTGCCGCTGCGCCTGCTGTTTAATTGAATCCTCCATTATACTCGGGCCCCCTTTTCTTTCTGATTGCTGCCTTAATCAAAATAAACGGGTTCGTCCGGATGTTTGAGATATGCAAACATCCTATCAATCTGACTTTTTGTATTGCGGGCTTCAGATAGCGGCGGCAGTTCCGTTTCCGCAAAAAAGCCGGCGGCGCTTGTTTCTGTTCCCTCCCTGATCCGGCCGCCGATGATCTCGCATTTGATAAACACTTTGTAAACGTGGGCGGCGGACGGCGGATGGGAATGGCATTTCTTATCCATTACAGCTAACAGTTTAACGGGCTTTACGTCGATTCCTGACTCCTCTTTTACTTCTTTGACAGCGGTCTCGCCCGGAGAAATCCCGATATCAGCCCATCCGCCCGGCAGCGCCCATCTGCCGTCGCTTTTCTCTCTTACCATTAATATGCTCTGATCTTTAAAAACTGCCGCTCTGATATCAACTTTCGGAGTGGGATAGCCCGTGTCACCGGCGAATACGTCTTTGATGACCCTTTTATCGATGCCGGTATGATGCGCCATGATATCCACGCTTATTTTTCTTATTTCTTCAAATCTCTCAATATCATATATGTCTTTGGAATAAGCCAGCCCCGCTTGCGCCGCGGATTGAAGCTGTTTTGCCCATTCAAGCCATTTTGGCTCCATTTTTTCACCGCCCGTTATGTTAATTGACGAAACCCTGAGGGTCCGAGTATTGCACCTTGAGAGTACCGGTGCCCATGATCCGTTTCTGCTCCTTGTTTTCTGTTTATGGAGGGGCGAATCCTGCCGGGAAAACAGAAAAAAGCCATTCATTTGCTGAATGGCTTTTTTTCATTTTCTATTTTTCTTTCATGACGAGAACGACGCCTGAAACAATAAGGGCCGCCCCGATCCAGAAGGTTCCTCCGATCGTCTCTCCCAGCAGCAGCCAGCCGAGCAATGTCCCGGAAAGCGGCTGAAAGAAGAAAAACAGACCGCCGCTTGCCGCATTCAGCAATTGCAATCCGCGATTCCAAAGCATGAACGCGCAGGCGGTTGAGATCACACCCAAATATAAAAGTCCGCCCCATATCTCAGGCCGGGCAAGCTGAGACAAAGGAATCTCCTGAAGCGGGCCCGCTGTAAACGGGGTCAGGATGACAAATGCGACGCAAATGGAATACGTTGTGACGACAAGCGGTGAGTAATGGCCGGGAACCCGTTTCATCAGCACGGACATCAAAGCCCATGTCAGCGCCGCAGCCAGAAGCGAGAGACCGCCGAGCTGGCTCGACATATCGAGATCTCCGTTCCCCACAATGAGCAATACTCCGATCGTCGCCAGCCCTGTCGATATTCCTTTTTTCAGCGTTAACCGCTCTTTCAACATCAGCCGGGCAAATACAACCATAAATGCGGGAGTGGATGCCGTAATAATCGCACCCATCTGCGCGGTTGATAATTTCGTGCCGATTTCCTGCGTGACGATCGAAATCGTGTTGCCGATCAATCCGATCGCAGCGATCAGTAATAAATCACGTTTATGAACTTTCCAGGATTGGCGTGTAAACAAACTGAGAATCAAAAGCGAAAGAAGCGCCACCGCATATCTCAGCCATACCAGTTCAAGCGGCGGAATGACCGCTACCACAACTTTTACAACGACATACATACCTCCCCAGATACTGGCGGCCAATGTCAAATAAATCGAACCGAACAATGTATTTTTCAATTTGATGCACCCTCCGTTATCATATTAGGTCACGTCATATGCCCTAACGGAGAGAAGCGCAGTCACTTTCCTCCATTAAGGGCGGAGAAGTGCTGCCGGTACATCATGTTCAAATAAGGGCGCTAGAAACATATCGTGTTTCACCTCAATTGCAATCTGATTTTTCTCATTATACAAGGTTTGTTAGAAGACGTAAACGAACGGCGGCACCGGCTTTATCGATTGCGGACTTGCAGCTGGATTCTTGTGATCTGATTGTCAAACCCGTCCGCCACAACCTCATCAAACATATATTCTTCATATGCATAATCGCCCATTTCCAGCCCATACTCTTCAATAAACTGCATGATGCTGCGGTAAGCCGCTTCCGCTTCATCCCCTATTTGGTACCCGACGGCATAAAGCCCTTTCGGCTTGATATGGAGGTCTCTATTCTCTATGCCTTCTTCTGTCTTCATATAAAAATGGGTGTAGTTGTAGAATTCTTTTTTCAGAATCTGCTCCCGCGCAAACAGTCCGCCGACCGGATGCCCCTGATCGAGTTCATGTACCCGCATATAGCGGATCAATTCGGAAATGGCGGCAGTGTATTGCCGTTCTGGCAAATGGAGTACGGGTCGTCCTATCATAAGTGTCTCTTCATCTAATCGCTGCAATGAGACGGAGGAAAAGTCTGTCTCCAAGGCTTGTTCGGTCAGCTTCACCTTTGTCTGAATCATCCTTTGCAGGTGCTCCAGCTTTTTGATTTTGCTTTCGATTTCTGAAGATTTCTCTTTTAAAAGCGTGATGATACCTTCAGGAGTTTTGTCTGTTAAGAGCGGTTTGATCTGCTTTAAGGGCACGCCGACCTCCTTAAACAGACCGATGACCTGGAACAGTTCGAATTGATGATAGGAATAGTATCTGTATCCATTCGCTTTTTTGATTTCCGGAGAAAGCAGGCCGATCTCGTCATAATGGAACAGGGTTTGTTTTTTTACGTGGCACAGTTTTGCAAATTCACCCGTTGTGAAGTATTTTCTGACGTCTTCGCTCATAATGCCTCCTTGACTATACGGTAACCATATCCTTTATGATGATCATTGTATCCGAGAGAAAGCTGATTCACAAATGGCTTACGCAATGAAAGCTTTACCGTCTCAAAAAAAGCGGAAGAGGAGTAACAAGTATGACGATTGAAATCAGAACAGTCACGGAAGAAAACCGTGCCGATATACTGGCGCTTCATGTAAGTGAAAGCCAGACTTCATTTATTGAAACCGCGGAAGAGTGCTTACAAGATGCTGAGGATTGCCGGCATTATCAGCCGGCCGGTCTTTATGTTAACGGGGAATTGGTCGGCTTTGCCATGTACGGATGGTTTCCGGAATATGATGAGGAAAATGAAAACGGCAGAGTGTGGCTTGACCGTTTTTTTATTGATGAACGTTATCAGGGACGGGGATTGGGCAAGCTGTTGCTTGATGCCCTAATCCGTCATCTCGCTCAAATATATGATTGCAGACGGATTTATTTAAGCCTGTTTGAAGATAACGTCCACGCATTGCGGCTTTATCAAAAATTCGGCTTCTTATTCAATGGAGAGCTGGACTCAAACGGGGAAAAAGTGATGGTGAAAGAGCTGTAAACCCTCTGTATAAAAGCGATTCGGCTTCTTGCCAATACCTTAAATTTGAGGTAACATAAAGATATTAGACGACGGTCGACGGACTACGGTCGATTATTAGAACCTGATACAGCGGAGCGGAACATGGTGATCAGGCATCTAAATGGAGGAGAAGATTGTGCTTATTATACTCGTTATGTTTCTTCTCGGGATTATTCTCGGGTTTATCGGCGCCGGGGGAGCCGGTTTTGTCATTGCACTTTTAACTATACTGTTTCACGTACCGATTCATACGGCTTTGGGCACCTCCCTCGCCGGAATGGCTTTCACAAGTTTGTCGGGGGCTTTCAGCCACTACCGTGAAGGCAATATTCAGATGAAGATCGGCCTCATCGTCGGCGTTTTTGCGGCATTCGGTTCGTTTTTCGGGGCAAGGCTTACTTCCCTTATCCCCGCAGATTTGCTGCATTACTTGACGGCGGGCATGCTGTTTTTATCTGCTCTGCTTATTTTAGTCCGGTTATTTATTGTAAAAGAAACACATGAAGATTCCGGACGGCAAAGCAATCTGAATATATGGGTGAAAGCCGTTGTACTCGGTGTCATCGCAGGAATCTTGTCCGGAACATTCGGGATCGGCTCTGCCCCTTTCATCCAAATCGGCTTAATGATTCTTTTGCGCTTATCCATCCGCCAGTCGGTCGGCACCACCATGCTTGTCATTATCCCGCTTGCGGTCGGCGGAGGACTCGGTTATGTGACGGAAGGATTTGTCGATTATATGCTGTTGGTCAAAGTGCTGATCGGAACGATGTGCGGCGCATATGTCGGAGCGAAATTCACCAACCTCGTGCCGAAAGTCATTCTGAAATCAGCCATCTTTTTAACACCGGCCATCGCCGGTCTCATGCTTTTATTTTAAACTGAAAACGGGAGGCGGCCGCCTCCCGTTTTTTTCTGTTCTTCACCTGTTTTCGAAGAGCTTTTTCAGCTTTGCTTCCGTTTCGGTATGATCTACCGGCGTATACACACTGCAGCGCAGATCACTGTTGCCCTGAACCTGAAATGAAGTCAGGTTAAAGACCATTTTTCCCGCCTTCGCGTGGCGGAACTCAATTAATACTTCGGGTGCCGAGCTGACTTCGCTCTCATTCCACAGCGTATGAAATTCCGAATACGTTTTCTCCATTTCTTCTATAAACTGAGAATACCACGTATCAGCTACATACTGGCCGTAATACGTTCTGAAAATGGCGATGAATCCTTTCACAAAGTGCTCCCAGTTCACGGCTAAACTTCTTAATTCTTTTCTGGAAAACAATAGCTCTATGAGATTCCGTTTTTCAGGAGGAATTTGTTCAAAATCTAAAAACACGTGAGCCGCGGCCTGGTTCCATCCTACGATATGACACCGCCTGTCCGAGATAATGGTGGGACAATAACGGAGCTCCTGCAGGATTTTTGAAAGCGACGGGCTGATAACCGCTTCTTCCTCCGCGGTAAACGGCTGCTTCACGCCCTCCTCAATGGCAAGCGCGTATAAATAATTTCTCTCATCTTTGTTGAGCTGCAGCGCATCGGAAACGGCGTCCAATACGGCTGCGGACACTTTAATATCTCTGCCCTGCTCCAGCCACGTATACCACGTGGTGCTTACGCCGGCTAATTGCGCGACCTCTTCTCTTCGTAGTCCGGGCGTTCTTCTCCGTGTGCCCATCGGCAGCCCGGCCATCTGCGGAGAAATTTTGGCCCGCTGCGTTTTTAAAAACTCTGAAAGCGCCTGCAATCTTCCTTCTGGTATCATACCGAATCTCTCCTCTCTTACCCTGGTATTCATTATACTAGGATAATCAACAACTTGTAATAGGATAATTGCGAGTTACAATAAATACATACCGAAGGAGGAATGACCATGAAAAGAGTTGTGATCACCGGAATGGGAGTGATTTCACCTCTCGGCAATGATGTGCATACATTTTGGAAACACCTGACGGAAGGAAAATCGGGAATCTCTTTCATCGATTCGTTTGATGTCTCCGGTTCAAAGACAAAAATAGCCGGCACCGTCCGTGATTTTGACGCAGAAGAAAGATGGGGCAGAAAAGAAGCGAGACGACTTGACCGTTTCAGCCAGTTTGCTTTAGCGGCAGCGGAACAGGCGCTTGAAAGCTCCGGGATTCAGCTCGATCAGATTGACCGTGAACGCCTCGGCGTGTACGTCGGTTCGGGAATCGGCGGCATCACGACTTTGGTTGATAACGTTCATACTTTAAATGAACGGGGAGCGCGAAAAGTGAGCCCGAGCCTTGTCCCCATGATGATCTCAAACGCGGCCGCCGCTCAAATCAGCATCAGATTAGGCGCGCTCGGCCCCTCACTTTCTCCCGTCACCGCGTGTTCCATCGGCAATACGTCGATCGGGGAAGCATTCAACGCCATTCGGAATGATGACGCAGATATCATGTTTGCCGGGGGAGCGGAAGCGGCGATTACGAATTTGTCATTAGCCAGCTTCGGCAATGCCCACGCGCTGTCAGCGAGAAACGAAGACCCCGCCGCGGCAAGCCGGCCGTTTGACGCGGATCGCGATGGGTTTGTCATGAGTGAAGGCGCGGGCATCTTAGTATTGGAATCATTGGATAGCGCAATCGGCAGAAATGCCCCGATCCTTTGTGAGGTGCTCGGCTACGGCGCAAGCTCTGACGCCTATCATATGGTAGCCTCCCATCCGGAAGGAACGGGCGCATACCTGGCGATGAAAAACGCTTTGAAAAAGGCGAACGTTTCAGCGGAAGACATTGATGTCGTAAGCGCCCATGCGACAAGCACAAAAGCCGGAGATCTTTCTGAAACATTGGCCATCAAGACATTATTCGGGGAGCTTGCCTATGACATTCCAGTTACGGCCAACAAATCAATGCTCGGCCACATGCTTGGCGCGGCAGGCGGCGTTGAAGCCATCGCTCTGACAGAAAGCCTGAGACACGGCATCATTCCGCCGACGATCAATCTGCAGCACCCTGATTCGGCATGTGATTTGGACTATGTAGCAGACGGACCCCGCCAGCAATCGTTAACGATCGGCCTTTCCAACTCATTCGGCTTTGGGGGGCATAATTCGGCGATCGTGCTGAAGAAATATGAATAGCGGGCATCAAAAAAAGGAGTGAATCATTTCACTCCTTTTTTGCTTTCTCCGGTTTTGTTGTTAAGGCGAAAAAAGCGATGGAACCGATAACGGATGTCGTGAACATTATTGCCCCCATCGGCACGGCCGTCGCTTCATTCATCCCCACAAGCGGCGACACGATGGAACCGAGAAGAAGCGGAAGCATGCCGAGCAGTGCGCTTGCGCTTCCCGCGCGGTGTCCCTGCTTTTCCATCGCCAATGTAAAGGTGCTTGTCAGCGTCATGCCGATCGTAATCATATAAATAAAAATGGAAATCACCAGTGCCGCCAGCGGCCCGTGAATGATTGTCATGACGAGCAGAACGGCAGTCGCCGTCATCGCTGTAATCACGCCGATTCTCAGCAGGCTTTTTTCGTGAATGATCCCGCCGAAACGCCCGATGATAAAGCTTCCGGTAATGATCGCCAGACCGTTTATGCCGAATAAAACACTGAATACCTGAGGCGTTACTCCGTAAATATCCTGATACACGAAAGGCGTTCCGGAGACATACGCAAAGCTCCCGCCGTGAATAAAACCGACCGTCAGCGCATAGCCGATAAATGACCGATCCTTCAGCAGGCTTCCCATTGTCCGCACGGAATTTCCGATGGAGCTCGGAATCCGCTTTTCCGGCGGCAGGGTTTCTGTCAGCTTGAGCGCAATGATGATTACAAGCAAAAAACCGATAAACGTTAAAAAGAGAAAAATCGTATGCCATGATGCAAACGGAAGCAGTAAAATCGCGCCTCCCGTCATCGGCGCCACCATCGGCGCGACGGCGGTAATGACCATCAGCAGCGAGAAAAATTTAGAAAGCTCTCTTCCCGTAAACACATCTCTGACGATTGCACGGGATAAAACGAGTCCTGCCGAAGCGGTGAACCCTTGAAGAAAACGGGCAATCACTAGTGTTGCAATGTTCGGTGCAAGCGCGCAAAACAGAGAAAACAACGCAAATAAAAAAATACATAGTAATAACGGTTTTCTTCTTCCCTTCGCGTCACTTAACGGGCCGACAACAACCTGTCCGATTGTCAGCCCGATCAGACATGCGGTTAAACTGAGCTGGACAAGCGATGCGCGGGCGCTTAAATCTTCAGCGATTTCAGGGAAACTCGGCAGATACATATCTATATTGAGCGGCCCCAGTATCGCAAGCATGCCGAGAAGAAAAGCAAGCGCAAGCCGCTCCTTACCGGTCGGATTATGCAGCATATCGTTCCCACCTTTCCTTTGTCAATCTCTCAAAACATTTGTATATTGTATCATAATTTTTTCTTTATTTTTAAAAGTTTTCAAAGGGCACAAAAAAACCAAGGGCTGTAACAGCCCTTGGTTCCGGGTCACGCGGTAAAAGGTTTTACGCGTGTTTTTCTTTAAATGCTTTTGCGTATTGATCAGCCGCTATAATGGCATCCGCCACGTCGTCAGCCGTCACGTCAAAAGCGGCATGAATCGTTTCTTCTTCAATCGTCGCGGCTTCTGCCACTTTCATAATGTCCTCTTTAGATGCGTCTTTCAATTTGATGTCTTCAAGTGTGACAGGCAGCCCCAAGCTGATATAAAACGCGGTATACCGCTCAATTTCCTCAAGCGAACGTTTTTCCAGCGCCAATTGAACGAGCGTGCCGAATGCCACTTTTTCACCGTGGGTCAAGTGATGGATTTCACCTTCAAGCGCGGTAAATCCGTTATGAATGGCATGTGCCGCAGCTAAGCCGCCGCTTTCAAATCCCAGTCCGCTCAGAAGTGTATTGGCTTCAACCACCGCTTCCAATGCGGGCGTAACGGCTTTCGCTTTCACAGACTCATAAGCGAGACGGCCGTATTTGAATAACACCGCTTCACATTTTTCCGCGATAGCTTCTCCGGCGATGGTAGGAATTCCGCCTGCCATCGTTTTACCGCCATTGGCGATGACACTGCGCGCCTCTATCCACGTCGCCATCGCATCGGCAATCCCTGATGCTAAAAAGCGCGGCGGAGCTTCCGCGACGATTTTCGTATCGACCAGAACCAAGTCAGGATTCTTATGATAGAAACGATAGTTTTCGAACGCGCCTTGTTCAGAATATACGACAGACAGCCCGCTTGTCGGAGCATCCGTTGAAGCGGCCGTCGGCACGATAACGGTGTAGCCGTTTATTTCATCTGATACGGCTTTGGCGGTATCAAGCGTTTTACCGCCGCCGACTCCGATGACAATAGTCGCGCCTGCTTTTTCTGCGATGCCGGCAATTCTTTTCATTTCTTCCTGGGAGGCTTCGCCGTTGAAAACCGCCTCTTCAGAAGAAATATTGCTTTTCTTTAATTCAGCCGTCACCTTGTGGCCCGCGATATCCCATACGGTTTTGTCCGCAATGACGACGGCTTTTTCACCAACGCCCTCCAAATGTCCGCCGATCGTTTCAATGGCGTTTTTTCCCTGCACGTATTTGGCCGGACTGATAAAAATTCGTTCCAATGTCATCATCCCTTCTTCGTTGTCTTTCATTACATTTCTCTTATTGATAGAGCAGAAATGAAAACTCTTCTGATATAATTCCTCGTTTTAACTTGATTTAAACCTCATATACACTGCAGAAAAATCAATTTTCACGGCATTGACAAGATGTGAAGGTGTCTATATAATCTTCGATATTGAAGCTGATCATTCTTTACTGAATGAACAAACGAAATTGCGAATGTTTCGTCTTAAAAATTATTTAGTTCTGCTGGATAATTTTTGAGGCGTTTTTGTTTTTTATATATTTTTGACTGCAGAGGAGGTTTGCACATGAAGAACATTTGCAAGGATATACTGATGATTATGGCCGGAGCCTTTCTTATTGCAGCGTCCGTGGAATTTTTCGTCATCCCGAATCATTTAGGGGACGGCAGCACCGTGGGAATCGCTCTCGTGTTATATTATCTTTTCCATATACCTGCAAGTATTACGACTCTGGTTGTAAATTTGATTTTTATCGGGCTGGCTTATAAATTTTTAACGAAAAAAACGATTTTATACACGATACTCGGTACGGGGATGACTTCTGTTTTTCTCAGCATCGTCAGCTTTATTCCGTTCGGCGTGCACGACATGGTGCTAGGGATTGTATTCGGCGCTCTGCTGATGGGAGCGGGGCTGGCATTGATCTTTATCGCTGACGGATCTACCGGCGGAACCACGCTTTTGGCGTATTTATTAAATTACACAAAGGGCTTTAACATCTCCAAAAGCATGTTTTATATGGATTGTGTCATCATTTTCGCATCCGTTTTAGCGATCGGCATCAATCACATGCTGTATACGTTTATATTCGTATATCTGTGCGCCAAAATCGTCGATATTGTCATTGAGGGTTTCCATAATAAAAAAGCCCTCACCATTATGTCTGACCAATACGAAGAAATCGCCAAAGCCATCACCTCCGAGTACGGCAACGCGGCGACGATTTTTTACGGATACGGGTATTACGGCAGCAAAGACAAGCGCATTATCTATGTCGTCATTAAAAAGAACGAATTGCTGAAAATCAAAAAACATGTTCAAAAAATTGACCCGAAATCATTTATCGTTATTCATGAAGTAAAAGAAGCTGTCGGAGGGCAATTCGGATTTACAAACCTGCCCGCCGCCGCGAATGAAAAATAACCGCCTGCAGTGTATAGCTGCAGGCTTTTTTTATTCGGCTCTTCTCCGCTCAAAGGTTTTTACATCTTTCAATCGAAGTAGTAAATGAAACCTTTTTTGATGGAGGAACATAAAAAATGAATATCAAAACTGACAGGCTCGTCATTCGGACATTTGAGCCGGAAGATTGGCAGGATGTCTATGCGTACACGTCAAATCCGAATGTCATGAAATATATACCAGAGGGTGTCTTTACCGAAGAAGATGCCAGGAAATTCGTTACTGAAAACAGCGGTGAACATGCCGGGAAGTTTCCCGTTTTATTGAAGGATGAGAAAACGGTCATTGGCCACATTGCTTTTTTTCAGTATTTTGGCGATCATACGTATGAAATCGGCTGGGTGTTTCACCCGGAATACCAGGGCAAAGGATATGCTTCAGAGGCGGCGCGCGCCGTGCTGGCATTCGGGTTTAACAAGATGAACTTACACCGGATCATTGCGACATGTCAGCCGGAAAACACGGCTTCGCACCGAGTGATGGAAAAGATCGGGATGAGACGGGAAGGCTTTTTTAAAAAATGCATCCCCCATGATAATGAATGGTGGGATGAATATTATTATGCCGTTTTAGAAGAAGAGTGGGAAGCCTCCAATCTGGAATAAAAAGGCTTATACCCTTTGCTTTTACAGATAAGTGTGTGCTACACTGGTTGTAACAAATACGAAGGGATGATGGGTGGACAATGATTAACTAATCTTATTTTGACCGTTTGAAATCAAATATTTCAAATCAGAAAAAATAGGATTAGTCTGCCCATTTTCTATACGATACGAAAGCTATGTGAAAATAGCTTATTTGATCATGCACAGGTACGGCTAATCCTTCCAAATCAATTGGGAGGATTTTTTTGTCCTCCCTTTAAAGCGAGGGATTGACATATGAAAGAAATGTTAAAAATAAGCGGCATCAGTTATGAAATCAACAGCGTTCCCCTTTTTGAACAGATCAGCGCGAGCGTTCAGCAAGGTGACATCATCGGCGTTATCGGTAAAAACGGCGCCGGCAAATCGTTATTGCTGCAATTGATCTGCAATCAAAAAGCGCCGTCACAAGGACAGATTCAGATGATGCAAGATGTGAACATATATATGGTGGAACAAGAAACGGAAGCTTATGATTCCGGCCATCCGGAGCCTGCGGAGGCAGCCTTGTTAGAAAAGTGGAACGTGCCCGCACGCGCCTTTTCGCAATTGAGCGGCGGAGAAAAACTGAAAGCCCGTCTTGCCAAAGGTTTCTCCTCCTCAAGCAGCCTTTTGTTATTAGATGAGCCGACGAACCACCTCGATCAGCACAGTTTAGAAATACTGCTAAATCAGATCAAGAATTACAAAGGCACCATTATTTTCGTTTCGCATGATCGTGCTTTTATAGATGCAGCGGCGACAAAAATCTGGGCCATCGAAGGAAAGAAACTCATTGAACATAAAGGGAATTATTCAAGCTATATGGAGGTCCGCAAACAGAGAAGGCTGACACAGCAGCGGGAATATGAGAATCAGCAAAATATGATCAGACGGATTGAAGCTCAAATGAACGAGCTGAGCGCCTGGTCGAAAAAAGCCCATGCCCAATCAACGAAAATAGAAGGATTTAAAGAATACCATCGCGTAAAAGCAAAACGCACGGACGCCCAGATTAAATCAAAGCAGAAGCGTCTTGAAAAAGAGCTTGAAAAAGCGAAAGCAGAACCGGTTGAAGCGGAGTATGAAGTCCGTTTTTCCATTGAGCACCGCAAAAAAGCGGGAAAGCGTTTTTTAGAAGTAAGTGATGTCACAAAGTCATATGACGGCCGAACGCTTTTCAAAAACGTGAATTTCACTGTGATGCACGGTGAAAAGATCGCGATTACAGGCCCGAACGGCAGCGGGAAAACAACATTATTGAAGGTCATCCTCGGTCAGGAAAAAGCACAGGACAGCAGCATATGGATTTCTCCGTCTGCAAACGTCGGATATTTAACCCAGGAAGTATTCGACCTCCCGCTTGATAAAACCCCCGAACAGCTTTTTTACAAAGAAACGTTCGAAGCAAGGGGAAATGTTCAATCCCTCATGAAGCATTTAGGATTTACCGCAGCGCAATGGACGGAACCCATCGGCAAGATGAGCATGGGAGAACGGGTCAAATGCAAACTGATGGCGTTTATTTTAGAGGAGAAAGATGTGCTGATTCTGGATGAGCCGACAAACCACCTTGATCTGCCGTCACGCGAGCAGCTTGAAGACACTTTGGCCCGATACGACGGAACGCTTATCATCGTATCTCATGATCGTTACTTTCTCGAAAAGACGACGGACATCCGGCTTGATATCTCAAATGGCAGCGTCCGAAAACAATGGAAAGAATCCCCCTCTGTCAGGGACGATGCTGAAGAACTGCGATTAAAGCTTGAAACCGAACGGCAGGAAGTCCTCGGAAAACTCAGCTTCATGACTCCGGCTGATAAACAATATCGTGAGCTTGATCAAAAATTCAAAGAGCTGACGGAAGAAATCAAGAAATTGAAATGAATGTAAAAACCCGTGATTGTCACGGGTTTTGTTTTGGAAAGTTCACGTATCATGAAGAATAATTTCAAACTGATTTGTACAACCTACGTTCAGATTTATTATGAGCATGGTTCAGGGGGGCAAAGAATGGCCAAACGCATCGGAATTACGGGAAACATTATGGCTGATCAATCCGGTCCTTTCCCGGGTTATAATCGGGCATATGTCAATAATGATTATATTCAGTCTGTTTCTGAGGCCGGCGGTGTGCCGTTTATACTGCCGGTGATTCAAGAGACGGCGCTTGTAAAGGAACAGGTCTCTCATGTTGACGGGATCATTCTGTCCGGCGGCCAGGACATAGACCCGCTGTTTTACGGCGAAGAACCTTTACAGGCTTTAAGAAAGACCTTTCCTGATCGGGACGCCTACGAGAAGGAGCTGATTCTCACGGCGGTTGCTTTAGAAAAGCCGATTCTGGCCATCTGCCGGGGGATGCATATGTTAAACGTCACTTACGGGGGAACTTTATATCAGGATCTGACACACGCTTCGTTTGCTGACATTAAGCATGACCAAGAAAAAGACCCGCCGTTAAAAACCCATCATGTTTCCTTTGAAAAAGGGACACGTCTCCATTCTTTGTTTGGCGATTCAGCGCGGGTGAATTCATTCCATCACCAGATCATAAAAGAGACGGCGCCTTCGTTTAAAGCCGCGGCTTATGCGAAAGACGGGGCCATTGAAGCGATTGAACGGACGGGTGAATTATTTGTCGTCGGCGTGCAATGGCATCCCGAAATGCTGACAAAAAAACATGAAGACATGAAAAAGCTTTTTTCTCTTTTCATGAATGCGATCAGCACATAAAAAAAGCAGATCATAACGATCTGCTTTTTCATTTTATTCTTCCGGTTTCTCCGGTGTTTTGCCTTGTGTCAGCTTATGGCCTTCGATATCCACATTCGGAATGATCTTATCCAACCACTTCGGCAAGTACCAGGCCGCATGTCCCATCAGCTTCATGACACTCGGAATAATGGTCATTCTTACAATGAACGCATCAAAAAGAACACCGAAGGTCATTGCCAAGCCCATGGATTTGATCGTAGCTTCTCCCGCAAAGATGAATCCCGCAAAGACGAAAATCATGATCAGTCCCGCCGCTGTTACGACAGGTCCGCTATGTTTCAATCCGGCATGGATGGCTTGTACCGGATTTTTTGTTTTGACATATTCTTCTCTCATTCTGCTGACAAGGAATACTTGATAATCCATCGCCAGTCCGAAAAGAATACCGATCGCTAAAATAGGCAGGAAGGCGAGAATCGGGCCTTTTTCCGGAATGCTGAGCAAGCCGGTGAAATTCCCATCCTGCAGAACGAATACCGATAAGCCGAGTGTAGCGGTCATCGTCAGCAAAAAGCCGACGACGGCGGCAAGGGGCACGAGAAGCGAGCGGAAAACAACGGTCAGCAATACAAACGCAAACCCGACAATGAGAATGGCGAATTCCGGAATGGCATCGTTTAACCGGTCTGAAATATCAATGTTCACCGCGGTTGACCCGGTGACGAGCAGGCGGATGCCGTTTTTGTCTGATCGTTTCCGTATATCCTGCACTAACTCTTTCGTTGCCTTATCATTCGGCCCGGTTTCAGGCACTGCCGTAATAATGGCATAGTCCCCTTTTTCGTTCGGCATGGCCGGTGTGACGCTCGCCACATTGTGCAAGTCCTTCATTTCGTTCACGGCGTCTTGAAATGCTTCACTTTTGTTCCCCTTGACCCCTTTTGCATCGGCAACAATTGTCAGCTTGCCGTTAAAGCCTTCGCCGAATCCTTTAGACAACAGATCATAGGCGCGGCGATCCGGGCTGTCTTTCGCTTTCATTCCCGCATCAGGCAGCCCCAGCTCTAAATGCATGGCCGGCAGACTGATGACGGCTAAAAGAATAATGCTGAAAATGCTTAACAGAATAGGCTTCTTTGTAACGAAGCGCCCCCAGGCATTCGTGTCGGCGCTTTTCTTTTCTTTCTTCTTGTTTGATTTCGGAATCATCCGTTTTCCTGCGATTGACAACACCGCAGGCACCAGCGTAACAGAAGCCGATACAGCCATCAGCACACTGAGTGCCGCAGTCAATCCCATGGCAGACATGAACGGAATGCCGACAACGGTCAATCCGCAAAGCGCGACGATCACGGTCAGTCCCGCAAAAACGACGGCGCTGCCAGCCGTTCCCGCGGCTTTAGCGATCGATTCATTTTTTTGTACACCTTCGCCCAAAAACTGACGATGCTTCGTAAAGATAAACAGCGCATAATCAATCCCGACGGCCAGTCCGATCATTCCGGATAATGAGAGACTGACCGAGGCTATCGTAAAGAACTGTGTCCCGATTAACGTCAGCGCGACGCTTACGCCTAACCCAATCAGGGCCGTGACAATCGGAAGCCCCGCTATGACTAATGAACCAAACGTAATAGCCAGTACGACGAATGCCAGCACAACGCCGACAATTTCAGATACACCGCCGATTTCAACACCGGCCCCCGGCACATCGCCGCTGAGCTCCGTCTGCAGACCTTTGTCTCCTGCGGCGGACAGACTGTGTTTAATATGTGAAACAGACGCATCCGTAATGTCATCCGCCGCTTTTTTGTACGTAATATCGGCATATGCTACTGATCCGTCTTTAGAAATGGTTCCTGTCTCAAAAGGACTTGCAATCGAAGCGACTGAATGATCTGTTTTGATCTTCTTTAATGTCTCTTCAATCGCTTGTTTTTCCGGTTTTGACGTCAATTTCTTCCCGTCTTCAGCTCCGAAAATAACCCGTATGCTTCCTTTATCGGGACCCTTTGAAAATTCTTTTTGAATCATATCCATCGCCTTTTCAGAAGGTGTGTCGGGAATTGACATATCCTCAGAAAAAGCAGGTTTTAACGAGATGGCGATCACAATCGAAGCGATCAGTATCACGAGCCACGCACTGATCATTTTTAATCGATTGCGGGCAGACCATCCCCCTAATTTATATAAAAAACCAGACATCGAATACTCCTCTCCAATCATTACTTTCTGCCTAATTGTAGTTCACATTCACATAAAAAAAACGTACATAGGGGCATGTACGTTTGGGCAGTTTTTCATTATATATTCAGTTTCAGAATGCCTTTTTGCATGGCAATGGTGACGGCTTCCGTCCGCGAATCAGCGCCTAATTTGTTATAAATTGATGTTAATCTCGCTTTTACCGTCCGCTCTGAGATTCCTAAATCGAAGGCGATCGCTTTGCTTTTATGTCCTTGCGCAACGGCTTGCAGAACTATGATTTCCTTGTCCGTCAGCTGTGTTTCATTGGCATTTGCCCGTTCCATTTTCATTTCCCGGAAACGCCGCAAGATGTCCGGCTGCAGAAGCACTTCTCCCCTGACTGCCGCATCCATCGTATGAAATAAGGTTTCTGAGCTTGTGTCCTTCAGCAGATAACCGTTCGCGCCTGATTCGATGCCTTCTATCATCAGATGATCTTCATTATAGGTCGTCAAAATAATGATCGGCACATCAGAATGCTCTTTTATCTGTTTAATGGCTTCCAGCCCGCTCATTTCCGGCATGTACAGATCCATGAGAATGACATCGGGCTTTAGTTCCTCTGCGAGGCGGACGGCGGTTTTCCCGTTTTCCGCTTCTCCCGTTATGGTGTAATGGTCATTTGTTTCTATCAAAAGCTTCAGACCTTCTCTGACGACAAGATGGTCATCTGCTATTAACACTTTATACATGTTCCGCCTCTCCCTGAATTGGTATGATGATCTCAATTTGAGTCCCCGCTGATCTGGCGCTTGTTATACGGAAAGTACCGTTCATCATATTGACGCGTTCTTGTATCCCAAGCAGCCCGTAATGTCCGCTTTTTCTCATTTCTGTTCCGGCATCAAAGCCTTTCCCGTCATCTTTGACGGTTATGCGGATCTGTCTCTCTTCTTCCCGAACGGACACCCAGACATTCTTTGCTTCTGCATGCTTGGCGGCGTTTGTCAGGCCTTCTCCGATCATGTAATGGCAATTCTCCGCCGTATGAACGTCAAGCACATGATGCACGCTGTAATCTAAAAAACAAGACAGCCCGGAGGCTTCTGTAAAATGGTTGATTTGTTCAGTGATGCTTTCTTTTAAGAACCCGATCTCTTCTGATTTGCTGCGAAGGTTGTCAATGGCCGAGCGCGCATCAGCCAATGTGCCCTTCACTCTGTCCATTGCCTGGCTGATGATGTCTTTCGCTCTGTCAGTGTTATCTTTCGAAAGATGAACTTGCACCGCTTCAAGCTGCATATGCAAGCTGACCAATCCTTGGGCAAGCGTATCGTGCAAGTCTCTCGCCATCCGCTGTCTTTCATTCTGAAGCGTCAGCTGTTTCACTTGCCGGTGAGCGAGCTCTAATTTTTCAAGCGTCATCTGTGTTTTTATTTTTTCATCAACTTGCGCGAAAAATGTGGCCGCATACGTGATAATCACGATCATGATGGGAGCGGCGATAACGATGAAACGCAGCAGATGATGCGGATGCTCCTGGTGCAAGGCTGTTATGGACATTAAAATGAAAAGATAGAGTATGAGCAGCGTTTTTCCCTTATCCGCCATTCCGATAATCTGCCCGATTAAAAAGGCATAGAGACCGATCACCAGCGCGATATAGCCGCCGGTCATCAAGTTAGCCGATGTATATATGATAAATCCCTGTATGATGAAATAAAGAAACGTCTTTTTCTTCACCCAGCGATGGGAATGCCAGTGCAGCACGGTAAAAATGACGATCAATATCGTGAATAACAGCTGCAAAAAAACCGTCCAGCTTTCATAAATGTACTGCAAAGAGACTGATGCGGCATATACCATTAAAATAAACGCCAGACCGGGCACCCGAAGCGCAAGCATATGCAATGAGCGTCTGTCACGGGAGACGTAGTCTTCTTGATGTTTTGTACCAAACAATCTCTGTCCACTTCCTTTTAGCCGACCGGCCTCACGAGGTTTTATTCTATTTGTCATCATACCATATGTGCCTTCTTCTCACCTTCCCCTTCTGTCCCTGCATGACGGGTGAAAGAAAAAACAGCCTGCGGGATTGTTCGCAAGCTGTTTTTGTTCATATCTTTTTTATGACCTTCCCCGGGTTTCCAGCCATGACGGGATTTGGCGGGACGTCTTTCGTAACGACTGTACCGGCCGCAATGACGGAGTTTTCGCCGATGGTGACGAAAAATGACACAGCTGCCTCCGATCGTAATCGGAATGCCGTAACCGCTTTTATTTCTTCCTCCCGGCTGTATAGATCCCGACATTCGGCCGTATCATACAGTTATCGCCTATTCGCACGTCAGCCATGTCTAAATGGTGCAATTACAGCCGGCATAAAAATGATCACCGACATGAATATTGGTTCCGATATCACAGTGAAAGTTATGCTCGATGCCCGGTTTTTCCCCTGCCGTCCCGAACAATTCTCTGATGAGCGCTTCTTTTGTTTCAAACGCTTCCGGATCGGCGTCGTTTAATTCCCGGACAAGCCTATGCGCCCGGATGTTTTTCTTCCTCAGCTCTTCCGTTTCGCGTTCATAATAGATTTTGTTATCAGAACTCATGTGTCGAGCCTCCATTTTCAGCAAGGATATTCTGTTTATTCTCCGCTTGAAAACAATGTTAACCCGTCTTGACTGATTCGGTAAGTATATTTTAAACTACTTTTAATAAGTCTTTTAAAAAGTGATTAATAAAGGGGTGCGGAATCATGGCAAATACCATTAATAATACATCCATTGTAAAAAAAACGAATGAAGAAACAATCATTGAAGCGCTGCTGAAAACGGATGCGGCCACCATTTCCTTTCTCTCTCAACAAACAGGGCTCAGCGCCGCCACGTGCGGAAACATTTTACATGAATTAAAAGAACGCGGCGAAGTTATGGAACTGGAACCGAGCGCCTCAACAGGCGGAAGAAAAGCAAGGCAGTTTACGTTAAATGCGGACAGTCATTTGGTACTCGGCATATCCGTTAAAACAGAAGGCGGCGTCCATTCGATTGACGTCGCGCTGGCAGATTGGCACGGTGACTATATTGAAAAAGACAGCCACTTTTATGATGTCATCAATTATGACGTCATCGAACGGCTTACTGACGAATGGATAAGGCGGTTTCCCAATATAAAGGCGATCGGCATGGGGGTTCAGGGTGTGGTCAGCCACGGCATCATCGGCATTTGTGACACTGAAGAGCTGTGTGATATCCCGATGCAGGAAAGACTTGAAGCCAGACATTCTGTCAAGGTCAATGTAGAAAACGAGATGCATTACGCTTTGTACGGATTTTATCGCGATCAGCAATATTCCGTCCCGAAAACCATCGCCATGGCCGCATTTGTCAAAGACAACCCTCCGGGAGCGCGCTTCGTTATAGACGGGCGCTTAGTCAAAGGCAATACGCAATTCGCCGGAGAAATTTCTTATATTCCATTTGAAACGACACGGAAGCAGCAGCTTGAAAAGCTCTATTCACCTGATTCTTTTCCGGAACTGGCTGTTAAGATGACAAGCGCCATGATTTCAATCATCAATCCGCAGGCCATTGCGTTTATCGGAGAATTATCAAAGGGATTGGATATGGAACAGGTTTATGAAGCATGCTCCGCTTTTGTCCCGAAAGAACACATGCCCGAGCTGATTCTCATAGATGACATCCAGCCCTATTATCAAAAAGGATTGATTGCCATCACATTAAAATCTCTGCGTTTTCCGCTTCATTTGGCAGAGAGGGAACTGATTTCATGAGTAAACAGGGCATTCAAAAATGGAAACTTTCCCTTTTTATTATTTTTTCGCTGCCCGGACTTGCTTTCTCATCCTGGATTTCCCGCACGCCTGAAGTCAGAGAAACGCTGAAAGCCTCGACTTCAGTGATGGGATTGATTATTTTCGGCCTTGCATGCGGCTCATTAATCGGTCTGTTAAGCGCCAGCCGGATCATCTCGCGGAAGGGAACCAGATTCGCAGCTCTGATCAGTGTTCTGATTGTCATTATCGGGATATTCGTCATCAGCGCAGGTGTTTTTGCCGCTTTCAAAAGCATCGTATTTGCCGGACTGATCATCTTCGGGCTCGGCTACGGACTTGCGGAAGTGGCCCTTAATGTAGATGGTTCCGCCCTTGAACGCGCCGCCGGGAAAACCATGATGCCCGCATTGCACGCATCGTTCAGCGCCGGCACATTGATAGGCGCGGGACTCTCCTCTCTCGCTATTTTATTCAAGGTTCCCGTGCTCGTTCACCTGCTGCTCATTGCCGGAATTGAGTTTATCCTGATTTTTACTTTCTTCCGGTTTCTGCCGGAGGACACCGGGAAAGAAGATGCCGTCTCAAGGCGGCAGGAAGTCTCAAGCGAAAAGCCGGTAAACGTCTGGACAGAGCCGCGCACACTGCTGATCGGGCTCATCGTGCTCGGAATGGCTTTCGCAGAAGGGTCGGCCAATGACTGGCTTCCGCTCACCATGACGGATGGTTTTCACGTGACGCACGCGCAAGGCACGGCGGTTTACGGGGTCTTCCTCACCGCTATGCTGATCGCCCGCATCTTTGGCGGGGCATTTTTGGACCGGTACGGACGCGTGCCCGTTCTTCGTCTCTGCACCGCCGTCAGTGTCATCGGACTTTCCCTTGTAATTTTCAGCGGAAACCTCACAGCAGCCGTAATCGGCGTCTTTCTTTGGGGAATCGGCGCCTCCCTCGGCTTCCCGGTCGGCCTTTCCGCAGCCGGCGATGACCCAAAAGGAGCAGTTAAGCGGGTCGGAGCAATCTCCTTCGTCGGCTACTGCGCCTTCTTAGTCGGCCCTCCCGTTCTCGGACTGCTCGGTGAAGAATTCGGCCTTGTTAAAGCACTGATCATCGTACTGATCGGCATCGTGCTCAGCAGGCTCGTCTCCCGCGCGGCAAAACCGCCCGCGCATCAGAAAAACGTTCATGACACCAACAGCCATTCCATGTGAACAAGAGGAAGCGATTATGCTTCCTCTTTTGCACCGTCAGACTTTTTCTCCGCTTTTTCTGATAAACAAAATTTGTAAGACTAGACCTCTTTTCTCAGGGGAAATTAATTACGTATTTTTAGAAAGGGAGGTTTCAGACGATTATGGATAAGCGTGAATTAGCGGCTCACGAGTCGCTGGACTTACATGAAATCATTAACTTCAAGACGCTTTGTGTAGCGAAATCCAAGCTCATGCAAGGGCTTGTGTTTGATCAGGATCTGAAAACGTTAATGGAAAAAGACGTTCAGCAAGCCTCTCAAGACCTGGCTGATCTGCAGGCGGTTTATGAACGGGCAACGTTTCAGGCTCCCGTTCCTCAAAACCGGCCGACTTCGATCATCAATTGAAAGGAAGGTAAGCATCATTGAATCATGACCATTTAGATCCGATCAATTCATTACATGTCCCTGAACTCGCGGATATGACATTCGCAATGGATTTTCTCATACGCGCCAAAGAAGGCGTCAGAAATACCGCCGTCGCTTTAACAGAAACCGCTTCACCTGATGTAAGAGCTTTGCTGCGCAAACAGCTCATGCAGGGAATCGCGATGCATCAGGAGATAACAGACTTGATGGTCAGCAAAAAGTGGTTTCACCCGCATGATTTGAGCGAACAGTATAAATTGGATCAGCTCTCTGCAAAAAATACCCTCATGGTCGGAAGCATGAACCTGTTTCCCGTTGAAACAAACAGAAAAGGGATGTTTGACCGCACACCTGATGAACACTAACACTGGAGGTATTACAGCATGAAGGCCGTAACGTATCAAGGAGTGAAAAACGTCGTTGTCAAAGACGTGCCTGATCCGAAGATTGAAAAACACGATGACATGATTATAAAAGTCACAAGTACGGCAATTTGCGGATCAGATTTACATTTAATCCACGGACTCATCCCGAATTTGCAGGAAGACTACATCATCGGCCATGAACCGATGGGCATCGTGGAAGAAACCGGTCCCGGCGTGACGAAAGTCAAAAAAGGCGACCGCGTCATTATTCCTTTTAATATCGCCTGCGGAGAATGCGTTTATTGTAAAAATCATCTGGAAAGCCAATGTGATCAATCAAATGAGAACGGCGATATAGGCGCTTATTTCGGCTATTCAGGAAATGCCGGCGGCTATCCGGGAGGCCAAGCCGAATATTTGCGCGTCCCATTTGCGAACTTTACCCACTTTAAAGTTCCCGAAACATGCGAAGAACCGGATGAGAAACTGAGTGTTATTTCCGATGCGATGACAACCGGCTTTTGGAGCGTCGACAATGCCGGCGTAAAAGAAGGCGATACAGTTATCGTTCTCGGCTGCGGGCCCGTGGGCCTTTTCGCTCAAAAATTCTGCTGGTTAAAGGGAGCGAAACGCGTAATAGCCGTAGACTATGTCAACTACCGTCTCCAGCATGCGAAACGGACGAATAAAGTAGAAATCGTGAACTTCGAAGACCACGAAAATACAGGCAGCTACCTGAAGGAAATCACCAAAGGCGGCGCCGACGTTGTCATTGACGCCGTCGGCATGGACGGAAAAATGACGGATCTCGAGTTCCTCGCCAGCGGATTAAAACTTCAGGGCGGGGCGATGAGCGCATTGGTCATCGCGTCCCAAGCGGTGCGAAAAGGGGGAACGATCCAGATTACGGGTGTGTACGGCGGCAGATACAACGGGTTTCCCCTTGGCGATATCATGCAGCGGAACGTCAATATCCGATCAGGACAAGCTCCGGTCATCCACTATATGCCGTATATGTTTGAATTGGTGTCAACCGGCAAAATTGATCCGGGCGATGTTGTAAGCCATGTCATTCCGCTCAGTGAAGCGAAGCACGGCTATGAGATGTTTGACACGAAAACAGATGATTGTATTAAAGTTGTACTCAAACCTTAAAGAACGGAGGCTACAGAAATGGCCAGCGCCTTACATGAATTACTTGAAATTCAGGAGATGGCTTCTTTTAAGTCCCTTTGCCTGACGAAATCCAAAACCATGAAAGCGCTCGTATCCGATCCGCAGCTGAAAGAAATCATGCAGCAGGATGTGGATACATCAACAAGGCAATTGCAGGAATTTGCCTCGATTTTATCTGATGCACAGCATGAAATGAGGAGATGAATCACGAATGAATCCGATTATTGAATACTTGACGGGAATGAATGCACTGACAGACCAAATTGTCGCAATGGATTTATTGAATTCGGCAAAAAGCGGTGTCAGAAACTATGCGATGGCGGCGACGGAAGCCGGAACGCCTGAAGTGAAAGCGATCCTCACCCGGCACTTAGAAGAAGCCCTTGACATGCACGAGCAAATCTCACGCTATATGATGGAAAAAGGCTGGTATCACCCGTGGAACACAAACGAACAAGTCCGGCTCAATTTGCAAAATATTGATACTGCGCTCCGCCTGCCCGTCCTATAAATTGTTTTGCTGCTGAGACAGCACCCCTGACTCAAGCTTCAGTATTTCAAACTGTGAGCTGCCTTTTACAGCGCCCAGGCGGCTCTCAGTTTTTTTATACCTTCTTGTATATTGGTTTCAGAAACCCCCGCGAAACCGAGAGAAACTGTTTTTTCAGGGAGCTGTTTTTGATAGGTGAGAGACACGGGATAGATTTTGACTCCTTGTTCCTCCGCCTTTTCAATCAGCTCTTTTTCACTGAAAGGCAGCTGAACGTCAAGTAAAATCCGCAGCCCGGAATTTTCTCCGCGAATCCTGACGTATTGTCCCAGCTCGCGCCGCACGGCCTCTAATAATACCGCTCTTTTTTTCCGGTACAGCTTTCTCATTCTGTTAATATGTTTCTGCCACTCTCCGCTTTTGATAAATTGAGCCAGCGTCAGCTGACTGTGGCAGGAGACGGTCTGCTTATATAAAGAAGCGATTTCCCTGCCTTTTTCGATAAGCGGCAAAGGAAGAATCATATAGCTGATGCGCAGCGAAGGAAGCAGAGATTGGGAAAACGTTCCCATATAAATAACACGGTGATGCTGATCAAGCCCTTGCAATGATGGGATCGGCTGGCCGGTGTATCGGAATTCACCGTCATAATCATCTTCTATAATGAACGATTGATGTTCCGCCGCCCATTTCAGCAGCTGAATCCTTCTGTTTACCGGCATAATCGTTCCTAACGTAAATTGATGAGAAGGCGTGACATATACAAGACGCGGCCGCTCTTCATTCAGCTTCCGGATACAAACTCCTTCATCATCGACGGGTATCTGAATGATCTTCATGTGATTGGCTTTAAAAATCTCCCTCGCTCTCGGATAACCCGGATCTTCATATCCGATGGATAGATTTGCTTTAAATATTATGCACAGCATTTGCAAAAGAGCAGGGTTTCCGGCGCCGACTATCACTTGTTCAGGAAGACAATTCACGCCGCGCGACTGATATAAGTATTCTGAAATGAGCGTTCTCAGTTCAAGCTCGCCCAAATCATCCCCGGGCCGATACAGCTCGTGCCCGTATTGATCTAAGCTTGCAACCATGCTTTTGCGCCATGCCGAAAAAGGAAAATGAGCGGCATCCACAGTGCCGTAGTGAAAATCAATCCATTGGCGGTCTTCCTTCGCCTTTGTTTGAACAGGCGAAGCGCCCGGCTTTTTCACATAGACGGCGTCCGAGTCATAATCGGCAAACCATCCGCTTCTCGGCTTACTGACAATATAGCCTTCGGCGGCAAGCTGTTCATAGGCACGCTCCACAGTCGTCTGACTGACGGAAAGCTGACTTGACAAAAGCCTTTTTGAAGGAAGCTTCAGTCCTTTAGGAATACGGCCCTGATGCATATTTTCCTTAAAATGCCGATAAAGCTGCTGATAAAGCGGAATATCCAGATCTCTATTTAAAAATGGCGTGATATCCATTTTTACTCCCTCCAAACTGGCATTCTTCTTTTTATAAAAACTGGCCATTTGTATAAGGCCAATTTCAGTTTATAGTCATTATAAACTTTGAAAATGGGTTTAGAAATATATATTGGAGTGATTGGAATGAATAAGGCCGCAAACGGCTGGATTAACGGATTTATCGGCGTGCTCATTTTCAGCGGCTCGCTCCCTGCGACCCGCTTGGCTGTAGCGGACTTTGATCCGGTATTTCTCACCGTATGCCGCGCCGCGATAGCCGGTATATTGGCAGGCGCTCTGCTCCTCATTTTTCAGGAGAAATGTCCTGCCAAAAGCGACATCATTTCACTACTAACAGTAGCGCTCGGCGTCGTGATCGGTTTCCCGCTGCTTACAGCATTAGCGCTTCAGCATGTCACATCCGCTCATGCCATTGTCTACATCGGGCTTCTCCCGCTTGCGACGGCGATCTTCGGCGTACTGCGAGGAGGCGAACGGCCCAGACCGGTCTTTTGGATTTTCTCGGCTGCCGGCAGCATCCTCGTAGCCGGATATGCTCTGCTGCAAGGAGGGGAATCCTCTCCGCTCGGTGATACGTACATGATCGCTTCGATTATCGTGTGCGGTCTCGGTTATGCTGAAGGCGCCCGCCTCTCCCGGCGGCTTGGCAACTGGCAGGTGATCTCTTGGGCTCTCGTTTTATCGCTTCCCCTTATGTTCATCCTGTCTTTCTGCTTCATGCCGGACTCATGGTCAAACATCGGCGCGCCCGCACTGCTCAGTCTTGCATATGTCTCAATATTCAGCATGCTGATCGGCTTCGTATTCTGGTATCGCGGACTCGCCCAGGGAGGCATCGCCGCGGTCGGACAGCTGCAGCTTCTGCAGCCTTTCTTCGGGCTGTTACTGGCCGCCATGATTCTCCATGAAAAAGCAGGATGGGAACTTGCGGCGGTAAACGTCGGCGTTATCGCTTGCGTGGCGGCCGCCCGGCAGTTCGCAAATCAATCAGAAAAGGCCGAACAATGAACTTGTTCGGCCTTTCATTATATTCCGCCCATAGGCAGCAGAAGTCTGCATCTCTTTCACATGATCCGAGTATTTTTCAGGCAGGCTGAACTCCCTTAAACGCACTCATCACCAGATCATGCACATAGGAATCATTCACCTCATCACCTGTGATCAACAGGCGATAGAAAATCGGTCCGTAAATGAGATCGATGCTTACGTCAATATCAAGATTCTCTCTTAATTCACCTTTTTGAATTCCCTTTTCCAGAAGGCCTTTCGCTTGGAGGCGGCGGGGCTGGAAAAATCGCGTGCGATATTCTTCCGCCAATTTTGCATCCAGCTGCCCCGCACCGATTAATTCCTTAATAACGGTTCCTTCCCGGCTCGTCAAAAACCTTGCTAAATTCGTGGCGTGGGTCAATATATCTTGCACTGTTGATCCTGTATCGGGCACAGGCAGTCTGTCCGTAGCGGTCGAAAGAAAGCTGTCCATGATAACGGCAGCCTTGTTTGACCACCATTTATAAATCGTTGCCTTACTCACTTTGGCACGCTCAGCAATTTTATCGACTGTCACCGCGTCAAAGCCATTTTCCAACAGTAGGTCATAGGCTGCAGAAAGAATCGCCTTATGTGTTCCTTCATCGCGTGGCCGTCCTCGTTTACTCTGCACATGAATCATTCCTTCCCGAATTATAAACGATACGTTCAGTATACTTAACCTGTATAAAAAAAGAAAACAGAAACCCATTTACAAAACTGAACGTTTAGTATATTATTTGCTTATAACAAAACTGAACGTTTAGTATATTATTTGCTTATAACAAAACTAAACGTTTAGTTCACAAAATAACTTGAGGGAAGTCTTGATGAAATGCAGACTCCAAAAGCCTCTGCGTAAAGGAGATGAATCAGCAAATCATTTATCAAGCATTATAAAAACCACTTAAAAAGGAGTTCATTCATATGGCTAAAGAAAACAAACAAACAGCAGATCAGGGAATTTCACCTGGTTTAACCCTTCTTCTCGCAACGGCATGCGGTATCATTGTCGCTAATCTTTATTATGCACAGCCCTTGGCAGGATTCATTAGTGCGGCAATCGGGCTTTCTCCAAGCAGCGCCGGACTGATTGTCACGCTGACTCAAATCGGATACGTTGCCGGCTTACTGTTTCTCGTCCCTTTGGGAGACATTATCGAAAACAAAAAACTTGTCGTTGTATCGCTCCTTCTAAGCGCAGCTGCTTTGACACTGACAGCATGTGTGAAGCATGGAACACTGTTTTTAGCCGCTGCGTTTTTCATCGGACTGGGATCCATCGCAGCCCAAGTGCTAGTTCCGTTCGCATCATACCTTGCACCAGATGCCGCACGAGGCCGGGTTGTCGGCAATGTGATGAGCGGCCTGCTTCTCGGTATTATGCTTTCCCGTCCGATATCCAGCCTGGTCGCTGATATATGGGGGTGGAATGCCATATTTGCTTTATCCGCCGCGTTAAGTGTTGTCCTGGCAATCGTCTTATCAAAAGTGCTTCCTGCCAGAAAACCAACAGCAAACACAAGCTACACCGTCTTACTCGGTTCAATGTGGAAGCTGCTGCGCACGACTCCGGTCTTACGCCGCCGTGCCATTTATCATGCGTTTGTATTTGGAGCTTTCAGCTTATTCTGGACGACTGTGCCTTTATTATTGTCCGGTCCTGCTTTTCATTTTTCTCAAAAGGCAATCGCGCTGTATGCATTAGCGGGCATTGCGGGTGCAGCGGCTGCACCGATAGGCGGCCGTCTGGCTGATCTCGGCTTGACCCGGCTTGCCACCGGAATCGCTCTCGGTGTTGTCATCGTTTCTTTATTACTCCCGCTCATGATTCAGAGCAGCTCCCCCGTCGGAATAGCAGTTCTGGTGGCCGCTGCTATCCTGTTGGATATGGGGGTATCTGCCAATCTCGTACTCAGTCAGCGTGCCATTTTTTCGTTGGCACCTGAATTTCGCAGCCGATTAAACGGATTATTTATGGCAATCTTCTTTCTGGGCGGTGCTATAGGATCATCAATCGGAGGATGGGCATACGCCTCAGGCGGGTGGAGTATCACATTATGGATTGGAATCGCTTTTCCGGTCATAGCATTGCTTTATTTCACCACAGAGAAATAAGCCTTTCACCAAAAATAAGCCGTCAGGACCAAGCTGACAGCTTTTTTTGGTGTATTCTTCTTTACATCCAGCCGAACAAAAAACGGATTCATAAAAAGATGATATTGATTCTTTACGCCCCGCTCACATATCAGAAACGGTAAAACCATGTCATAATATGTTAAGAAATAATTGCGCCATAGGCAGGTGAACACATGAAGAAGTATTTATATAAACACCTTTTGTTAGCTCTCGTTTCGTCCGTTTGCTTTTTATTGGTCTTTTACGTGAGTTTAAAAATGACACAAGAGGACACACCGCCGTTGTCTTCTTACCCGTTTTACCTTTTTATTTATCTCTACATAGCAGCCGGATATTTGACGGTCGGCCTTATTTTAGCTTGTATGACTGATATCTTGAAAAACCGCTGGACATTGAATAAAACGTCTTCCATTCTATTGAAACTTATCGTTTACTTACTCATACCGTATGCTATTTTTCATTCTTTCTTCATTTTAATGGCGCCGTTGATTTATGTGCTGTTTGAGTCGTTATTCATCCTGAGAAAAGCTTCGTAACCTGAAAAAACATACCGCATGCTGCCGGTATGTTTTTAGTATGCTTGTCAGTTGTTCACAGTGATCCGTTTGATGTTTTCTTCCATCAAGCCGGAAATGAGCTGTTCGTTTGTATGAGGAATCTGTTTGAGCTGTTGTACGACCAGCCCTTGTCTTGCGGCTGAATGATTTTGACTCAGCTTTGCTTTCCCCTCTATTTTGCTGATTTTGATTTTAAAACCTTTTACCCCTTTGTTCATGCCTGCCAGCAATTTCGCATCGACATCCTCTAATTTGTACGGGCTGTCGGGGCTTTCGTATTTCAATACGAGATCACTCATCGACTGCACGGTTTCTTCCTCATCCAAAAGCTCCGCCTCTCCGTAAACATGAACCGCCACATAATTCCATGTGGGAACAGCCTGATTCGTCTCATACCATTTGGGCGAGATATAACAATGAGGCCCTTGAAAAACGGCTAACACGTTTTGGCCATCAATCTCTTTCCATTGGGGATTCGGCAATGCAAAATGACCGTATAAGCATTCGTTATCCTTACTCATCATCAATGGCAGGTGGGTTGCATACGGCATGCCTTCCGCCGTTGAAAACAATGCTGCGAAACCATACTCTTTGATTACATCGCACGCTTCAGCTTCACTCAGCTGAAATGGAGCGGGAATATACATACAAAACTCTCCTCTCTGAACATGGATTGATAAAGCGCTTTCCGCTATAATAAGATATCAACTGACATTTAAAAAGGTACAGTTTTGAATAAATATACATGTCAGAGGAGAACATCTGATGAAAAATATGATTTTCGCTTTCGAAAGCGATACCCCGAAATACAAACAAATTTATGAGCAATTTAAAACATTGATTGAGCAGGGAAATATTCAGGCAGATGAGCGGCTGCCTTCAATTCGGGAGCTGGCAGATTCTCTGCGGGTAAGCCGTAATACAACGCTGATGGCCTATGATCTGCTTTTAGCGGAGGGATACATTCGCGGAGAAACACGCAAAGGATATTTTGCTAATGAAATAGAACCCTCTTTATTTCAACAAGAAAACGATGTTGTTTACGCTGAGAAAACCGAATCAACTCAGCCGATCCTGATTGATTTTCGTGCCGGAGCCGTCGATCAAAATCATTTTCCTCTGAAAACATGGAGAAAATTATACAATCAAGTTTTGACATCAGAGAAAAGCTTCCTTTACGGTGAACCGTTCGGCGAGAGAGACCTGCGTGAACAAATTGCCGCTTATCTCTTGGAATCCCGCGGAGTGAAAACAGATGCGGATTCCATTATCATCGGCAGCAGCACGCAGCAGATGCTGATATATCTCAGCCGGATTCTGAAAGAGGATTTTTCGGGAATGATCGTTGAAGACCCGGGATTTGACGGTGCCAGAGCGGCTTTTCAATTTCACGGGCTTTCTCTGGAGACGATGCCTGTCTATGAAAACGGAGCTGATTTTTCTCAATTACATGCAATGAAAGAAAAATTAATCTATGTGACCCCTTCCCATCACAGCCCTTACGGCGTAAGCATGTCCATTCAGCAGCGCCAAACTCTGATCAATTGGGTGAATCATAGAGAGGGTTATATTCTTGAGGATGATTATGACAGTGAATTCCGTTATACACAGCAGCCGTTTCCCGCTCTTGCTTCCATTCAATCAGACCGGGTGATTTATTTAGGGAATTTCTCAAAATCCTTTCTTCCTGGCATCCGCATAAGCTATATGGTTTTGCCGCAACGCCTTTTGCACCGGTATAAAAGACGGTTTATTCATTTCGAAAGCACCGCTTCTTCGCTTAACCAGCTGACCATGGCTGAATTGATGAAGGCCGGTGAATGGACCCGCCATATTAAGCGCATGCGCATTGTTTACAAGCGAAAAATGCAGCACTTGATTTCACATGTAAAGCAGCAGTTCGGCGATCATGTGACGATCATCGGCGAGCAGTCGGGATTGTATATATTGGTGAGAGTTCACCTGAACTATACAGAAGAAACATTAATCGAACGCGCTTTTCAGTACGGAGTGAAGGTGTACCCTACCGCCATTTATTTCGTTGCCCAAAAACCCGAACCGCCGACTATAAAGCTGGGTTTCGCCCATCTCGATACGGATCAGATCACACAGGGCGTACAGCTTTTGAGAAATGCTTGGCTGACATGAAAGAAAAAAGGCGCCGTTCGGCGCCTTTTGTTATCTTTTATTTCGTATTTCTTGTGAATTTCGGCAGTCCAAATATGATGGCGGCGATGCCGCAGATTCCGATGAAAACGGGATAAAAAGAGTATGGCAGGATGCTGACTGGTGAAATATTCCCGAATTTTCCGGCCGATAACAGCTGCGCGCCGTAAGGAATCAATCCTTGTATCATACACGAAAAGATATCCAGAATACTTGCCGATTTTCTGTTGTCGATGTTGAATTTATCAGCGATATTCTTTGCAATCGGCCCGGCTGCAATAATGGAGATCGTATTATTGGCCGCAGCCAGATTCGTCACGCTGACCAGTCCGGCAATGCCGGCTTCGGCGCCTTTTTTCGAACGGATTCGTTTCGTGATGAACTCCAGTAAAAAGTCGATCCCGCCGTTTTGTTTCATCACGCCGACCATCCCTCCGATCAGCATGGACAGGATGATCAGATCGCTCATTCCGGCAATTCCATCCGTAATCGCCTTAAAATAAGAGTCAAGCGTCAGGCTGCCGCCCGCTAATCCGATGATTCCCGTCAAAACCAATCCGCCGAATATGACAGCCATCACATTAATACCGATTAACGCAAAAACCAACACGGCGACATAAGGGAGCACCTTAATCCAGTTGTAAGATTCAGCACCCGTATGGCCGGCGTGGCCTGCCGGAATAAAAAATAAGATAATAACAGTCACAATGGCAGCAGGCAAAACAATCAGAAAGTTCGTTTTGAATTTATCCATCATTTGTGTTTTTTGCGTCCGGACTGACGCGATGGTCGTATCGGAAAT
Organism: Bacillus sp. A1; assembly: GCF_042296235.1. Lineage (NCBI taxonomy): Bacteria > Bacillati > Bacillota > Bacilli > Caryophanales > Bacillaceae > Bacillus > Bacillus sp. A1. Next base: position 551,805 of record NZ_CP141181.1, on the reverse strand, counting down.
AAAAGAAAGATTATCTCCGAACATAGCTCCGCCGACCACAGCCGCCATTGCAATCGCGCCGGAGATGCCAAGCTCTCCGCTCAAACCTGCGCTGATCGGCGCAACCGCCGCAATCGTGCCCATTGATGTTCCCATCGATATAGAAATAAAACAAGCAATGATAAACAGCCCCGGCAGCAAAAACTGCTGCGGAATAACGCTCAAAGCAAGGTTGACAGTTGAATGCACCGCTCCCATTGCTTCAGCCGCTGAAGCAAAGGCACCTGCCAATATAAAAATCATAACCATAATGATAATATCAGGATGTCCCGCACCGGAAGCGAACCATTCTATTTTTTGATTGAGCGATTTCTTCCGGTTAAATAACAGCGCAAAAGCTGACGCAATGATCGCGGCAATCAAGATCGGCAATTTATAAAAATCTCCGGTCACCAGACCAGAGCCGACAAAAAGCCCTACGAATAAGACTAAAGGCAATAACGCCCAAGGGTTCTTTTTATTGTTCATCTGGGTAAACCACCTCTTTTCAGCATTAAAGTCGCTAATCACAGTCTAAGCAACATTTCACACTTTAAAAGTCTGCAGTGAAAAAGTCAAGCTGAAAAAAGGATAAGTAATGATTGATAAGATAGAAAAAGCTGTTTTGTTTCCTCTCTTTAAAAAATAAAAAACCAAGGCTCGTTTCCCTTGGTACATTTCATGCGGCCCGGCGTCCGGGACACCTTCTCTTCATTCAGAAATACATTCAGCTTTCAATCTGTTTTTAAGTTTCGCTTCATTTTCAAGGATATCTTCGTAATCCTCAATCTTCCTGTTTAATCGTTTTATGGTTTCATCAATTTCCCTCTGTTTCTCCGTCAGCCTTTTCCTTTCATTTATCAGGATGTTTTTTCGGGGTTCGATCGTATGATCGGCTCCTTCAATAAATAAAGCGGTATATTCAATCAGCGCCTCAATCGACAGCCCGGCACTTCTCATGCATTTTATAAATTGAATCCAATTCACATCATCTTCGTCATAATCGCGGATGCCGCTTTCATCGCGTTTTACCGGAGGAATCAGTCCTATACTTTCATAATACCTAAGCGTTGCGGCTGATAACTCAACCTGCTTTGCAGCCTGCGCAATCTTCATATTCTTACCACCCGTCCTTCATACCTTTCATAAGCGTGCCATTATAGAATATCATTTCATAAAAAAATAAACCAAACTCCTTGACTTAAAGTCCGCTTTAACATTTAAAGTAAAACCGAACAGAGGATTCATCACTTTATCTTGGAAAGGAAGATAACCATGTGTAATAATCATCCGACTCGTGTATTAAGCGCTCCGCATGCAAAAGCTAAATTTGAGCGGACGACGATTGAGAGAAGAGCATTACGGCCGCACGATATCCTGATTGATATTAAGTACAGCGGGATTTGTCACTCAGACATCCACAGCGCATTCGATGAATGGGGCGGCGGAATCTTTCCGATGGTTCCCGGGCACGAAATTGCCGGAGTTGTGGAAGCCGTGGGTGAAGACGTCACCACATTTGCCGTCGGCGACCGTGTGGGTGTAGGCTGTTTTGTAGACTCCTGCGGGGAATGTGAATACTGCCTTAACGGAGACGAACAATATTGCACAAAAGGCGTTGTTCAGACTTATAATAACCTGGACTACGACGGAAACCCTACATACGGCGGCTACAGCCAGAAAATAGTTGTCACTGACAGATTCGTTGTCCGGATTCCCGATCAGCTGGATTTGGATGCTGCCAGCCCGCTATTGTGCGCGGGCATTACCACGTATTCTCCGCTGAAACACTGGAATGCCGGCCCCGGCAAAAAAGTGGCGATTGTCGGAATGGGCGGGCTCGGACATTTAGCCGTTCAATTCGCGCACGCTTTAGGCGCAGAGGTCACCGTCCTCAGCCGCTCAATGAACAAAAAAGACGAAGCGCTTGAATTTGGAGCCGATCATTACTTTGCAACAAGCGATCCGGATACATTTACTGAGCTGGCCGGACGTTTTGATCTTATTTTAAATACAGTATCCGCGAACCTTGACGTAGATGCCTACTTATCTCTGCTTCGCATTGACGGTACATTGGTAAATGTGGGGGCGCCCGCTAAGCCGGATTCATACAGTGTGTTCTCCTTAATCACGGGCCGCCGCAGCATTGCGGGTTCACTCGTCGGCGGTATTCCGCAGACTCAGGAGATGCTTGATTTCGCCGCCGAGCACGGCATTGCTCCTAAAATTGAAGTGATACCGGCCGATCAAGTCGACGAAGCGTACGAACGGGTTCTCCAAAGCGATGTCCGCTACCGTTTCGTCATTGATATTGCAACTTTATAATCGATATAAAAAACATACCACTATTTGTTGGTATGTTTTTTTCAGTTTAAATTATTTTTTATTTCAGCAGCCATCCGGGCACCGCTTTTATATAAACCAATTCGCCTATCAGCTCAACAATCGTCTGTGTGACGATAACAGCGGCGGCCAATGAGGCCCAAGCATCCGGCAAAGCCAGCGCTAACGGAAGGACTGCGAGTGAATTTCTTGTGCCTGTGCTGAAGATCAATGCTCTTCCTTCACCTGTATCCAGACAGAACGCATTTGCGATAAACCGGGAGACATACGGCATAATGAGCAGGAATAACAGATAGATCGGGATCACACGTATAATGATGTCAGCATCACTGATGACCTTGCCGATTTGTGTGGCGACGACCGCCAGTAAGACCAGAGCCATAAAAGGAACAGGCAGCCACGCCGTCCATTCCAGCACCTTTTCTCCCGCCGGCTTCTTATCAGCCCATAATTGAGTCATCACCGCCGCCAGCAGCGGCACTGCTATTAACAATAAGAATGCTTCCAGAAACGGTCCCGCATGAACAGCTCCTATCACTTCTTTCCCGATAAACAGCCGCAGGTATAACGGAAGCAATACCATCTGAACGGCGAACAAAACCGGCGTGGAAGCCAGTATTAATCTCTCATTTCCTTTGCCGAGCTGAGTAAAGACGATGACGTAATCAATACAAGGTGTAAGCAATACCAAACAAACCCCTAATAATATAGGAGGAGATTGAGGAAAAATGGCGGTTAACACCCATACAACGACAGGTACAGCTAAGAAATTACCGATCAGTAAAGCCGACATAAACTTGAGGTTTGACAAGGCTTCCCTCAGCTTCAAGAATGGGATTTGGGCAAACATGGCATACATGAGAACAGCGATAAACGGTGATATCGTCCATCCCCAGCGAAGTCCTGAATCTTTCCCGGCGATCCCTGCTATTCCTCCGATCACAAGAGTCACACCATATATCCAAATTTGCTGTTTTTCTAATGTCTCTCTGGTTATTTTCATTGGCTGACACCTCTTCTCCGCCCATTATACCTTCTTTTCTGCCGGAATTAAAAAACACCAAGGGTCTGTGACACTTGGTGTTTTTGGAACGCGGCCGAGAGTTACGGGTTGAGAACCGTTAATTCTTGTAAATAACCCCCAAAAAGTATTTTTAGCGTACTGTTCCTTATCGAATAAAAGCATCCTCTTTCATTTCCAAAGCATCATCCAGCCATCTCGGGTGCATCGGCAAGAGATGTTCAGGTAATTCATGGATATCAAAATATCTGATTTCCATGGCTTCCTCTGTGGACTTTTTCAAAGTGCCGCCGATGATGTCACATTGAAAACAATTGGTAATAAAATGGCTGACTCTGCCGTCAGGGTATATAAAGGTTTGTGAACTCGGATCAGAATAAACGCCTATCATTTTAGAGACTTTCACCACTAATCCAGTTTCCTCTTCTATTTCTCTTATAATTGCTTGTTCAACTGTTTCACCAGGTTCCACATGTCCTGAAGGAATGCCCCATAAACCATTATCAGCACGCTTCATTAATAAAACGGAACTTGATTCTTTCATTATAATTCCAGCGACTCCGGCTTTCACTTGTTCTGTCCATTGGAAATCCGGTTTTTTCCGTACTTCTGCCTTTATTTCATTATCGAACAAGTCTTTCAGATCGCGGATCACAACATCCGGATTTCTAAAATCATGTTTTGCAGGAAATAAAGTATTTTGATCAGAAACTAATACGGAAGTTATGCCTATTTGGTTTGCTCCGACAATATCTGTTTCAGGCGTATCCCCGATCATAACGCATCTCTCTTTATCCTCAAAAGGCTCTAGTACTTTTTCAAATATTGAAGACGCCGGTTTTCCAATTATCATCGGCTCTTTAGCAGCTGCTGTTTTAACAGCCGCGACTATAGCGCCTGTCGCGGGAGCTGGTCCGTTAGCGGCAGGAAATGTTTTATCCCCGTTTGCAGCGATAAATGAAGCTCCGCAACGGATGAGGTTTACTGCCTTATGCACATCCTGAAATGTAATATTTTGATCCCATCCAATGACAACAGCCTCCGCCTGATCTTCCGTAAGATCAATACCGGCCTTTTGAATTTCACTTTTAAGTTGGTCATTTCCCAATATATATGCCTTCTTTATTCCTTCACTGACAAGGTAATCAGCTGTTGCCCACCCCGCAGTAACGACTTCATCAATACTTGCTGAAATCCCCAGTTTATGAAGGCATTTCACAATCGTTTCTCTTGTAACACAAGGATCATTCGTTAAAAAGCGAATGGCTTTCTTTTCTTCACGGAGTCGTTTTAAAGAGGCCACAGCTCCTGGTAAAGCTTTATCTCCTATATATATCACTCCGTCTAAATCAAATAAAAATACATCATAATTCTTGGAGATCATCATAACACTCCTTAAGCGGTTGTCTCTTGGTTAATAGTTGAGCGATACGCAAAATGATTTGTAGGGCCTTGTCCTTTCCCGATTCCTAAGGGATGTTTAATGGCTGCTGAAATGAATTCCTTTCCAGTTGCCACTGATTCCGGTATGCTGTGCTGCTTTGCCAGCTCTGCAGTTATCACAGCTGAAAACGTACATCCTGTTCCATGAGTATGCTTTGTATCAAAGCGGGGAGAAACAAATTCCTCGAAGTCCTCGTCAAAGTACAAAATATCACGGGCTTCTCCATTCAGGTGCCCCCCTTTTACGACAGCACTTTTCGCCCCGTATACCTCCACCATTTCTTTCGCCGCATCACGCATCTGCTGTACAGTCTCGATTGATTTGCCGATGATTACTTCCGCTTCCGGAATGTTCGGTGTAATAACAGTTGTTTGGGGTATTAATAATTTCTTCAAATGATCAATGGCGTCCTTATGGAGCAGATGATGTCCGCTTTTAGCAATCATAACCGGATCCATCACATACGATTGAATATTTGCGTCTTTTAACTTTTCTGCCAGCAATTCAATAATTCCTATACTTGCAAGCATACCGGTTTTGACAGCATCAGGTTTTATATCATCCATGACACAGTCTATTTGCTGAGATATATTCTGAAGAGACATCTCCTCAAAACTTTTCACACCAAGTGTGTTTTGTGCAACAACTGATGTAATAACAGCCATTCCATATACCTTTTGTTCCTGAAATGTTTTTAAATCCGCATGAATTCCCGCCCCTCCGGAAGGATCAGTCCCAGCAATCGAAAGCGCTTTATAAATATCCGTCAATTTACACTCCTCCTTCAGGCAGGTTTCACTGCTTTAAAAATGACAAAAGGCGGATATTCCTTTTCACATTTCCAATTATTAAATTGAAACTCTTTCTCTATGGCTTTTACATGCTCTTGGTCAATATCGTTTAACGTTGGTTCTGATAAAGTTACATTTTCAAAACCTGCATGAGTTAATAGTTTATAATACATTGACTTCGGCCAATGAAAATCATTTAAAATTAAATCTGCTTGTCCCGGAACATGGAGCCATTCATTTCTTTCTTCTCCGTAAGAATATTCTTTCCCCGGTATTCCATTGCGGAAGGTTGAAAATTCAATTCCGGTTGAATCAGGATTCGTATCGAGTATGACAAATGAAGCTCCTGGTTTTAACACACGAAAAATTTCATTTATGATACCTTTGATACGCTGGTCACTATCCGTATTAATAAAAACATAACAGGCCATTGCAGCATCAACCGAGTGATCTGGTAAGAAGGAAAGATTATCGTGTTCAATTAAATGATAGTCCACATGAGGATGTTGTCTTTTTGCCTTTGCTATATCTAACATCTTCCTTGATTCATCGACTGCGATCACATTGCAGCCTATTCTGTCAGCCAGCCTATAAGCTACCTTTCCCGGACCGCATCCGAAATCGAGCACCTTTTTAATCTCCGCTTTATCAAAAGTACGAAAAACAAACTCAAAACCTAACGTTTGTTCTAAAACGTCATTATAAGCATCGAATTTACCAGCAACACTGTCTTCTTTCCATGAAGTTTTCATTGAATTTCCTCCTTTTGCTCAATTGAGAAATAATGAAACCACTTATTCCTGACGAAAAATTGATATATAGGAAGTAAACTTTGAAATAGAGAATGATCCATATCCCGTTTATATGCAATATGCTGGTATATACTGAAAAGGAAAAGAATCTGTTTCCAGTAATCAGGTAAATCAAGCATTTCAATATCGTTTTTTGTCATAGAAATTTGATCTTTCCTAAGTAATTCTTCATACTTTAAGACTGTTTCAATGGACGGCCAGTTATTTCCCTCAGGCATTTTCGGAAATTCAAATTCCCGAATATCATGGTGATTTTCAGCTTCCTCAAGCACCGTTTTCGCCCATTCATGATCTGAATCATAAATATGGATTGATCCCGCATTATGAAAATATTCTCCGACTTCTAAACGCAGTTCTCTGGCCATTAATTCCTGCATGAAGGTAAATGAGAAAAGATCACTGATCATCCCGCGAAAAGCATCATTTGCACGCATGACAGAAGACATGTATAATTCGCCTTCCCTCACAAAAAACTGCAAACCGATTGTGCAGGAAACATCTATATTTTCTGAAACGAAGAGTTCCGAAGCATCGAATATTTGAATAAATGCCCTTTTTGAATCAATATCTTCTTGTGTCAAAAGATTTTTTATTCTATTCCATTGATTTAGTTTTGCATTTCCGAATTCAAATATTTTAGGCCCATACGCAGTGCCTGTTAATGTTTTTTTATTCATTGAATATGAAGGCATTTTTTTATTGTAATAACTGATAAAATCTAAGTCGTTACTCCCCGATAAATACCATAACACTTCAGCAAAATTAAACACGATATTGGTTTTTCTTGAGGATAAATAAGTGACACGTTCTATTGGATTTTCCAGAGTCAGATGGTAGTTCAATTGTTCTCTGCTTTTTTGTCCGCGCGGTGAATTGAGAAATTCAGGGTTGTGATAGATGTCATACAGCGTTTCCGTATATGCTTCATGAAAAGTTCTCTTTCTCATTGAGATTCCGCCTTATATGCTGCAAAGATATTTTTAATGTTCTCTAATAAATCATCTGTATCTTTATAGCTGATGTACTCAACATCCGCCACTGAATTTAACCCTTGAATTAAGAAAGCATAATCCTTGTCCTTTTCTAGAAATAGCACGATCTTTTTTTTCAAGGCAGAAGCCCATCCAATTTCTATATGTGTTCCGGGAGAAGCGGGTGATCCGGGGAATGCTGCAAAAAGGTCGCAAGTGCTTATTTCATCAAAATCAATTTTAGTGCATTGAAGGGGTGTCATGAAATCCTTCCCCCACCCTTCCCGCTTGTGAGCATTATGAACCAGCCATCCTTCATTCTCAAAAAAGGAAATTAATGATTCCAGCTTTCCCCTCTCATACGTACTCATCAATCCAGTTTTCTCATCTACTAAACTTTTAAAAGGCCCTGCCAGAAAAACTTTTTTCGTCGCCACTTCATATCACCCTTTCAAAATAAATAAAGCCACTTTCCTCTATGGAAAGTGGCTTAAATATAGATAAGATAAAGAATCTCTCTAATTTTTCACTTCCCTACGCTGGTATTAACCAAATCAGGTTCAAAGGGTCAGGACGTATTGTCTCTTCTCAGCTATTAAAGCTCCCCTAGTGACTTTTTATAAATATTTACTTTAATTCTATGCTATTCCATATAAATAGTCAAACAATGACCGGCAAAAAGCGCTGCGGATATCACTGGGATTCCCCTTCAATATTGCAGCTTACCCACTAGTTTTAAAACCTTCCGGCCTCTTTTTTCCTGCCAACGAATAAGGTCACGGCAACACTCGCTGAACTGACCAAAGTCCCCAGAACGGCAGCAAGAATTGTCAAAAAGCCATGGGGAATCAGAAATCCAATCGGAATGAGGCCCGCAAACGTGAGAACGATAAAACATTGATAGACGCCGGATATGATTCTCACAACCAAGCTGCTAAAAAAGGACATGACGAATGGCGGAATGAACAAACATAAAATGATTCCGAGTGAGATCAATAAAATCATAGGCTCGTCAAAAGAAATGACACGATCGCCGGGAGACTCTTCAGCCGCCGCGAATACAGCAAATATAGACATCATCAGCGTAAGAAAAACAAGAAAAAACCTTTTCAGCAACGTTATGACTCCTTTTTATAAAAACGGGTATCCTTTTTTTTAAGACGATAACCATTTTATGTTATCAAATGAAATAATATGAAGTCAATTGATGAATGAATAACGTAATAAACGGCTTGCTGCTGTGTCGGTCTTATATCAGGAGGAAAAACAATCCGTACAGAATCTATATTGGTTTTCTCGATGTGTTTCATCAGTTTGACGGCATCACTGGTTCTTACGGCTGAAACCCCGAATATCAGTTCAACATCTTCAAATTTTCGCTGATTAACATACTCAATGATCTGAAGGCGCTCATCTATGCTGAGTGGATGCTGTTCACCAGTCGTGCCGCATATGAGAACGAATGGATACCGCTGTTTTTCAAATGTTCGACAATAGGATCAAATCCTGCTGAATATAAACGTTCATCTTCATGAAAAGGCGTAGGGATAGCAATAAAATTTGCATGAGAATGTCCTCCAAGTACATATTCTTGAATATCTGCAGAGTATCATATAACACTGTCTGACATTTAAAAAGGTACAGTTTCAGATAACTTAACATGTCAGATGTAAAGGCCGACACACAAAAAAAGCAGGCAAAGAGAGCCTGCTTCATTGCTTCGTCTTACAGCGGCCCATTCCCCGGATGGCTTGACAAATATGAGTAATAAGGCAAACTGATATAAAAATTGTGCTAATGAGGCGGGGTTAATAATTTTAGATTTAAAAGGTGAAACGCACATGGATCATCTTGTGGGAATGCTGTATTCTGCCGTTAATGAAAATGACAGCCGCTTAATATCCATTGTGTCAGACATGTCACAGCAGGAGATCGATTATAAAGGACCAAATCAAACATACAATAGTACAGCTCAGCTAATAAGACACTTAGCATATGTTGATCTCAACTGGATATTCAGAATAAAGGGTGAACCGATACCAAAGCAGCTTGAAGAGAAGTATGGACCAATGTTAGATCAGAACAATAAGATCCCTTTCATTTCCGGTGTTTCATTAAAACAAATCTCACTGATTATGAAAAAGTATTCAGCATGTTTAAGTCTGTTTGTTATCAATTAACTGACGATCAGCTGAATCATACAGTAGATTATGAAGCAGAAAAACAAGCAACCATTCAATGGGGAATATGGCATATGGCAGACCATAATAGATATCATCAAGCTCATATTCATCAGCTTCGCAAATGGTTTGAAGAGAAACAGAAACTTGGCAGTTAAAGCCGCTTATTAGGAGGAGCAAGGATAAATTCATTACAAATGTCTATTTTCACTGACTGCCAATCAATTAAAATGGTCAGACAAAAAAACCACATTTGCTGTTGAAAAGTTGTGGAATAAAGCATCGCATCAACTGCACTATGACAAGCTGAACCCGTTAATTATTTTGTGTTTCAGCCATTCAATCGCTTTATTTCATCATGCTGTCCCAATACCATTTTTTCTATAGTCTTTGCAGCAGCAAAGTCCTCTGGAATCCTACTAATCTTCCGCAGCCGCTGCATCTGCCTTTGTCACATGAACTGTACCAAACGGATGGTTGGGAGGAGCATAAATTGAATATAGTTTTAACGGCGTATTACCCGTATTAATAACATTGTGCCAAGTGCCGGCAGGGACAACAATGGCATAATCATCATAGACATTTCTTCGGAAACTTAAATTATCTTTACTCTTGCCCATTTTAACTATCCCTCGGCCTTGCTCAATCCGTAAGAATTGATCTACGTGAGGATGGATCTCCAAACCGATATCTTCTCCAATACCAAGACTCATCAAAGTAATTTGAAAATGCTTTCCTGTCCATAGGGCCGTACGGAACGTATTGTTTTGTTTTGCGGCTTTATTAATATTCACAACAAATGGTTTTGGTCCATAATCTTTCAAGAGGAGGTTTCTATCTTCGTATGAAGGATCATAGTTATTTGGAACAGTCCAATAAACAGATCTTCCATCGCTATACATCGGTACATTCACACAATAATAACATTGATGCGAAAAAGGTATATAATACATTTTTCATCCCCGCAATTTTAAATTTTTGTGATATTATCCTATGCTTTTTGTATGAGAGTGTGCCGCACTAAGGAATTCCCTTGTTCAGCCTAAAAGACTTAAGTTAGCAGAAACGTTTTGGCCACAAAATCCGTTTGCATAAAAAATACCAACTGAATATGCGCGGACTAAAATAGTTGCACTGATGGATTCATTTAGGCACATGCCCTTATCAAAAACAATCTGGGTGCATATCCGGCTCCTAAAAGTCATTCATAAAGGGAGTTTAGATATGTATTATGATTATTATCCGTATTATGTATATGATTACAGACAGCAGCCTGATTTAAGTCAGGTAAATCATAAAATGCGAAGCCATTTATCTGCGATTCAACAAATTCTAATACACTCGTCCTCCTTTCAACAATCAATGGCTGCGGTAGTGAAACACTTGCAGGCTGTCAGCAGAGCACTCGCTCTGGGATGCGGTATGAGTTCAGAATTCAGATTTCTTCCAGACACTTGGGGATTACGAGAACTTCATATTGTACACGCGAAATATCTTACTCCGTTGAGCTATCACGTTTATTCCGCTTTAGGCGCAGCAGAGCTTCTCGCCTCCGGACAAGGCCGGGCTCCTCATTTTCCTCTTATGGTTGGCTGCATGAATTCAATACTTCGTCTATGGTCAAACTTCCCCGCAGCGATAGCAGACCTGCGAAGAGCAGCCGGTCACCAATACGCGTCATCTGTAGACGAGGCGGAAAATCTCCTAAGACCAATGGTTCCAGCCACACAACAGGCATTATCCATCAGTCAATCTGCAGTGAGTCCGGCTATTTGGCAGGCTTCCTTACGTGCCGCGCAGTTAGCTCGGGAAGTACGTCAGAATGTTGCACAATCAATGAGTCAGGGATCTTCTTATTAATGATTTTTTCGGCTTTACACAGTCACATAACCGGACTTATTCAACACAAAAAAAGAGCAGGAAACCCGTAAGTTACTGCTCTCCTCAGTCTATCCGCCGTTCATTTGTTTTACAATGTATTCAGCATCATTTCCTACACCTTGAAGCAGCGCTGAACCTCGCCTATGCTGCCAAGGCAAACCAATAAAGTACAATCCCTCCGCAGCTGAAACACCCCGGTGATGTATAATTCGGCCTTCCTTATCCAAAACACCTTCTATTTTCATCCAACAAAGCGGATTCTTAAAGCCAGTTGCCCAAATGATATTGTTTACTTCTAATGAAGATGAATCTTTAAAAATGATTTCATTTTGCTTTCCGGCTATGACTCTTTGTTTTAAGATGATCTTCTTCTGTCTTATTGCATGTTTTAATTCATACCCAAATATGGGGTCGCCTTTCTTTTGAATGAACTTGCCTACTATTGATGTATGACTTGCATGTAAAACTCCTAATTTATCAAACCACCAAAAGATGCTTCTTTTTCCAATCCATAAAGGGAAATAAGCCGGTTTATTACTGCAAGCCAAATATGTAACTCTTTCTTTGGATAATTCAACAGCTATCTGAGCTCCGCTATTCCCGCCGCCGACTACCAGTACATTCCCGGGCGCCAGTTGTTTTGAATGTTTATATTGTGAAGAATGTAATTGATGAATATGATCGGCTACATCCCTTGATATTGATGGAATGTTAGGGGTATGAAAAGGACCTGCGGCCATCACAAGATTTTTCGTTTGATATTCTTCCCGGTTTGTTTTTATTAAGAAATCGTTGTTTAATTTTTGGACACTTATTACTTCTGTCCGTAATTGGATCGGGATATCAAATCTTTCTACATATTTTTTCAGATAAGCAGCAATTTCATTTTTTGAAGGGAGTCCATGCTTGTCTCCTTCAAGAGGCATTCCAGGCAAAGAGCTGTACATTCGAGAAGTAAATAAAACCAATGAGTCATACCGCTTGTTCCAGCTTTCTCCCACTTCATGACTTTTATCCAAAATGATAAACTTTTGTTTCGACTTCTTTAGATAATATCCTACTGAGATTCCTGCCTGACCGGCTCCGATTACTATCGTGTCGTACATATGAATCCCCCCTCCGGTTTTATCTTAATTGTCAGCAGACAAGTGAGTCCCTATTTCCTCCTTTAATGATGATGATGGTCACGCGGATTCTCAGTTTGGGCCTGACAAAGAATCGTATTGTCGTGATTATGCGCTGCTGTTTCCATTTGAATGGTTACATGTGTAATGCCTTTATCTCCAAGTTCATGTTCAATTTTGCGTAAAATACTTTCACTTTCAGAAATGGTCAGTTGATCGTTAACAACAGCGTGGCAGGAAAGAGCATTCAATCCGCTTGTGATAGACCATATGTGCAAATCATGAATGCTTTGAATTCCTTCTGTCTCTTCAGTTGTATGAATGATGTCAGTGACATTGATATTTTCCGGAGTTCCTTCCATTAATACGTGAATGGAGTCTTTCGTCACATGGTAACCGCTTCTCAGAACAAGAATAGCCACAATGACACTGGCCGCTGGATCTGCCCAGCTCCACCCGAAGAAGATGATAAGAATCGCAGCCAGTATGGCACCTACAGATCCGAGCATGTCACTTATCACATGTAAGTAAGCCCCTCTTATGTTCAGGTTATTCTTTGTATCTCCGCCGTTCAGCATAATCTAAGCGACCAATATATTCACAGCTAACCCGATGATACTAATCGTCAGCATGCCGGTTGTTGCTACCTCCGGCGGATGAGAGAAACGTTTGATTGCTTCATAAATGATATAAAGGGAAATCACTATTAATGCAACACCGTTTATCACAGCTGCGAGAATCTCAAATCGTTTGTAGCCGAATGTCTTATGATGACTTGCCTTTTTTTCAGCCAATTTAAAAGCAATCAGAGCAACCATTAATGAGATCGAGTCACTCAGCATATGGCCTGCATCTGACAAAAGCGCTAAACTATTGGTTAAAAATCCGCCTATCGCTTCTATTATCATATAACCTGTAATCACGATAAAAGAGATCAATAAAACCTTCTTATTGGACCCGCCAGCGTGATTGTGATTGTGACCCATAAAAATCTCCTCCTTATCTCATACACTGCATTTATTATTTCTTTTCTGTTATGAAGCATTCTAACACGGACACAAAAATAACCGTATATGATTATGTGCTCATATATGAATATATAGGTTCTTTACTGAAATGTCAAAATCTTTTCAATGAAAATTCCCGATACTTTATATTGCTCTTAATCAATGATTGCTATGAAGCCGCGGATTACAGTAATTACTTCAGGCGCAGACAATTTAGAAAAATCGCTGCACTTCTATCGGGATGGCTTGGGTCTGCCTACAGAAGGAATAGCCGGTACAGATTTGAACATGGCGCAGCTGCTTTTTTTGACTTGCAAACGGGACTGAAACTTGCCCTTTGGGACCGCAAAAACATCGCACATGAAACAAACGTTACGTTAACTGCGCCAAGCCCTGCAGAATTTACATGAGGACATAATGTTGGCAGTAAAGCTGAAGTCGATAAAGTCATGGAACAGGCAAAACAGGCAGGAGCAACGATAACTGATCCCGCTCATGATACTTTTTGGGGCGGATACTCCGGGCACTTCCAAGACCCCGATGGACACTTATGGGAAATCGATATAAGTGAATAACCACATTTCAGAAATGAATACAACAAATAAAAACACACCTGAATGTTCTGGTGTGCTCCAATAATAATGTAAATTTCGCTTCATTAACAGCTAGTATATCCCCAATTTCAACTTCCAGCCCTGTTTCTTCATATACCTCACGTACAGCTGCTTCTATTAGATTTTCATTAAGCTCAACTTTTCCGCCTGGAAGTGACCAATGCCCCTCATGATTATCTACCATTACTATCTGATTGAACTCATTTCTAATCAATGCGTATACAACTTTAACTTCTTCCATATGACTCTCCTTTACTAAAAATATTTTTTAACCGCTTATTTATATATTTACTGTAAAGAATATAAAGGGATATAACAGCTGTTTTTTTGTAATACATCAAACTTACAACCGTTCAAGCGCATCATTTGTATCGTTTTAGAACCTTTTTTAAAAACGACAGTCTATTGAGCAGAGCAAATAAGAGTAAACTTTAAAAATAAAAGAGAACATAAAAAATACCAAAGGCTGTTACACCCTTGGTATCATTGAGATGCAGCCGGGAGGACTTACGCTTCATGGGTTTTTCAACCACAGGAGCCTCGCACTGCTTTTAAACATAAGATACTATTCCCTACTTCCAAGCGACCATATCACCACCGGAATTAATAATAACGATAATATCCCTCCGCCAAGTGATAATGTCAGGTAATTGGCACCTGCTACGACCATTCCGGACAAGGCTCCGCCGGCGGCTCCGGACAACGCAATCAAAACATCCACAGTACCTTGGGTTTTAGCCCGTGTTGACGTTTCAGTTGAATCAACAATCAGTGCCGTTCCGCTTATCAAACCAAAATTCCATCCTAACCCGAGCAAAGACAGAGCAATGACCATAAGAATCATAGAATCTCCCGGTGCAAATGCCGATATAAGCCCTGCCAAAAGCAGCGTCATTCCGGAAGATACAGCCATTACAGTACGGCCTAATTTATCCGCAAGCACACCTGTCACCAAAGAAGGGAGATACATGGCGCCTATATGAAAACCGATAACAAGACCTACCGCTCCTAAGCCATGGCCGTGATGTCTCATATGGACCGGTGTCATTGTCATAATAGCAGTCATTACAATTTGAGTAAGAATCATAACCGCCGCGCCCGCAATAATACCTTTTTTGTTCTCTGTGTGTTCGTCGGCGGTCACTTGTCCTCTATCATCAGGTGTTTGGCCGGCCATTTCTATTGTTCTTGCTATGACTAAAGGGTCAGGACGTAGCATGATGAAAAGAGTAACACCTGCCAACATATATGCTGCCGCCGCTAAAATGAATGGACCCGCCAGTGACGGAACACCAATGGAGCGAGCGAAGTTCCCCATTACATTCACTAAATTCGGGCCTGCAACGGCACCGAATGTGGTAAAAACCATAGTCATACTGACAGCAGTCGCCCGCTGTTTATGATTTGCCAAGTCCGTACCCGCATAACGGGCCTGCAGATTTGTCGCTGTTCCCGCACCATAAATAATCAAAGAAGCAAACAGCAGAAACACACTATTTAAAATAGCCGCAATGATGACTCCTATCGCTCCCAGTCCGCCAATCATAAATCCGGCTGAAAGACCTGTCCGGCGGCCGTAACGCTGAGAAAGCCTCCCCACAAATAACGCGGCGCCTGCTGATCCTAAGGTAAATAAAGCAGAGGGCACACCGGCAAACGCATCTGTACCAAGCATTTGCTGTGCAATAAGCGCACCGACAGTCACTCCGGCCGCCAACCCTGCGCCGCCGAAAATTTGTGAAAGACTGACGACAAACAAAGTACGCTTATATAATCTTTTTTGTTTATCAGGAGAACCTATGAATTGCTCCAATAATGCCGATTGAGTATCTGACCCTTTTGCACTGTCTTTGTGAAGCATAATCCGACCTGCCTTTCTATAACCTCCAACAGATTTGGATTATCATAACACGCACAAAAAAACCATACAATATAATAATTGTATGGCGGACAATATTAGATGTGCTCATCCAGCAGGCGTTTAAGAATCAGCAGTCCCTGCTCAAGCTCCCCAAGCGTTTTCGGTGCACAGACAGACACCCTTACAGCCTTTTCCGGACAACTGTTCCCGACGACAAAACGTTCAGCCGCGTATACTTGCACTCCATGCTGTGCGGCTGATTTTTCAAATGCAGCACCTGTCATATTTCCGGGTAACAGTAACCATCGAAAGATTCCCGTCTCAGCACCTGCACACGTATAGCCGGTTAAATATTGATCGACCATTTTGTTTCTGCGAATAGTCTGTTCACGATGACTGTCAATTAAGATTTCAAATTGATTCGATACGATCGTCCGTGCAGTGAGTTCTGCTAACAGCGGGGAAACGGTTATATTTAAATTGTAAAGCGCCTTTGAAATCGACTCCTTATATTGACTCGGGACGGCGACATACGCCATCCTTAACCCTGGTGCCAGTGATTTTGATAAACCGGCAATGTGAATGACCTGTTCCGGTGCAAATGATGCGATGGCCGGAAGCGGATTCTTGCCAAGAAGATGGTACGAGGCATCTTCAATAATGAATTGGTTATATTTTTTTGCAATTTTCGCGATCATTTTTCGATTCTCAACAGACATAAAGGACGCTGTCGGATTATGATAATCCGGGATGAGGTAGATGCCTTTAATATTTTCATTTTTACACGCATATTCAAATGAGGCAGGGCTCATCTCATTGTTCTCTGATTTGATCGGCACAATCTGCACACTCAGCATCGAAGCGGCAGTTTTCAAGCCTGGGTATGTATGGTGATCAACTCCAATGCGGTCTCCTGGTTTACAAAGACTCGCCAATGCCGCGGCAATCGCATTTTGCCCGCCGTTTGCAAATAAAATGTGATCAACGGACGTTTCAAATCCGCCTCTTCGAATCAGCTTAACAGCCGCATCTTTCTGCCAAAGACTTTCACCCGTCCGGCCATAGCCAAACCACTTTTCATAATCTTCCTCTTGCAGCATACTTTTCAGCTGGAGCAGCAGCGGCTCATAAGAAGCCTGATCCGGAAGCGTCGCCCCCATTTCAATCAGATGCTTCGGCTTTGTATCTTCCAGCAGATACGCATTCGATAACGCATCATAAGCAACAAAAGTCCCGCTCCCGACAGAGGCACTCAGCAGACCCTTTAACTCGCAGACTTTAAAAGCCTTTGAAATGGTGCTTACATTTAAATCCAAAAAATCAGCCAGTTCTCTCTGAGGAGGCAGTTTGGTTCCGGGTAATAAAACTTCTTGTAATATATCCTGTTCTAATTTCTCTGCAATCGCTTTATAAATGGGTTTTTCCGTTTTATCAATCGCCGGCTTCCAGCTCATCGGATAATTTTCAAAAGAATTGATCGGCATGATATGCATCCTTTTTCATTCAATTATATGATCACACCGTTTATAAAACAATTTTCACTTAACAGACGCAAAAGTTGACATAAAAAAAAGCCAAAGGCGGTTAAACCTTTGGCATGATTGATACGCCAGGGAAAAATTGAACTTTCATCAGAGATATCAATGATGAGAAGAGCTTTTCTGTACGACACTCTCTATCTTCACTCTTTATCTCGATTTGTATTCCTTGATGTTCCCGTTTCCTTATTTAGAAGAAAGATCACTAACGACATCTAATAATACATTGACACCTGCAGCCAAGTCATGATCTTTCGTGTATTCTTCAGGATTATGGCTGATCCCCTCTATACTTGGAACGAAAATCATAGCCGTCGGACAGATGCGGGCCATCATTTGTGCATCGTGCCCGGCACCGGATGTCATCCGTTTTGATTCCAGTCCCCGTTTATTTGCAGCCCGCTCAATTAATGCAACAATGTTTTTATCAAATACAACGGGATTGAAACGGACTAATGGTTCAGATGTGATAGATACGTTTTCAGCCTCTTCCAAATCTTTCAGGTAATCGGCCAGTGCTGATTCTTCTTCTTGAAGTCTCTTTTCGTCCGGATCTCGCAAATCAACTGTAAGTGCTGCCAATGATGGAATGACATTGATAGCATTTGGCTCAAAACTGATTGTTCCGACCGTGGCGACAGTTTGGCCGTTAGACATATTGGCACGTTTGCGCAAATACGTTATGATTTGTGCGGCTGCATGCCCGGCATCCTGACGCATATCAGTCGGAGTTGTCCCGGCATGATTTGAAACGCCTTGAACCGTTATACGCTGCCAGGAAATCCCTTGCAAATTCTCAACGGCACCGACCGGAATGCCTGTTTTGTCTAAAATCGGCCCCTGCTCAACATGAAGCTCAATAAAGGCGTGCGGTGTTAAAAAGCCGGGCTTTTCTGTTCCCTCATATCCTATACGCTTAAGTTCTTCACCCAGTTTCGTCCCATCCGTACCGCGGGTCTGAAGCGCCTTTTCTAAAGAAAGTCCTCCGGCGAATACGAGTGATCCCATCATATCTGGAGTATATCGCACACCTTCCTCATTGGTAAAAGCCGCAATGACAATCGGACGCTCCGGTTTGAAGCTGGACTCCTTTAAAGTGTTTATGACTTCAAGTCCCGAAATAACCCCGTAACATCCATCGTAAATACCCGCGTTGATGACCGTGTCGATATGAGAGCCGATCATAATGGGCGCATCATTATTCTGATCAGAACCATACCATACCCCGAAAATATTTCCGATTTTATCAATCATAACCTCTAAGCCTGCTTTTTTCATCCATGTTACCAATAAGTCCCGTCCCGCCTTATCTTCATCGGAAGCAGCTAACCTTGTGAGTGTGTCATTGCGGTCACGTCCGATTTCACCAAGCTCCTTAAGACGGCTGAGTAAACGTTCAGAATTCATGTAAAGGTTCACATGTTCAGATGCCATTTTGCATTCCTCCCTGTACTGAGTCAATCGCTTCATTGATATAACAATAATGTTATGATATATAAGAATTCATCATCTTAATACCAATATTGGATTTAAAAATATAAGTATATTGAGGTGTTTAACATGCAAACGCAAAACTTTCTGATGGATGACAGTCTGCAAGATTTGACGAAACACCATACAATTGTTATGCCGGTTGCTTGCTATGAAAAAACCATTAAGAACCATTTGCACGGATATATTCCCCTTCATTGGCATGATGAAATTCAATTCGTGCTTATAATAAAAGGAGAAGCGCTGTTCCAAGTAAATGAGGAATGGGTGGTTGTCCGTCAAGGCGACGGGCTGTTTATTAACAGCGGCTGCCTGCATATGACAAAGGAGCATGGCAGTTCAGATTGTCTTTATATCTGTTTAAATGTCTCCCCGCATTTCGTTTTATCACAGGAACTCTACACGACCTATGTAAAACCTTTGATTCACGCAACAAATGTCCCTTACTTATATATCCACGCAGACGACCCTTTAGAAAAAAACATTCTGAATGCTGTATTAGAGATCCACAAATGCATCGAGCAAAAATCCCTCTTTTATGAAATAGATATCACGATGAAACTTACGTCTGTTTGGAAACACTTAATCGCCAATTGCTTCCACCTTGAATGTATCGAAACAGAATGGTTGAAGAACCAAAGGATGAAGAATATGCTGAGCTGGATCCATCAGCATTATGCTGAAAAAATCACATTGGAGGATATTGCGAAAGCCGGGCAGCTAAGCCGTTCTGAGTGCTGCCGCTATTTCAAGCGCTTTTTAAAATGTTCTCCGTTACACTACGTTATAGATTACAGAATTCAAAAAAGCTTATATTTATTGCAGCAAAGAGATGCGAGTGTGACAGACATTTCTTATCAAGTTGGTTTTAACAGCACAAGTTATTTCATCAGCAGGTTCAGACATGCCATGAAGATGACGCCGCTGGCTTATAAAAAACAAAAAAACAAAGAAAGACAGCACTGACTGATTCAGTAATTGCTGTTTTTCTTTGTTTCATGTGTTTTAGGATAAGCGAATTTTAACTAATTCCGCAAAATACGCTGCACCGGTTAAAAGAATGTCATCATTAAAATCATATGACGGGCTGTGTAATGGAATATGGCCCTTTTGATCATGCTCATCACCATTGCCAAGAAAAACAAATACACCGGGAACCTTCTCTAAAAAAGCCGAGAAATCTTCTGAAATCATCATCTGATTTATGTTAGAAGTGACATTCTCTTTTCCGGCTGTTTTAGCAGCAGCTTCAACAGTAAACCCGACATATTCTTCCCAATTCGTCGTTGGAGCAAATTCATGTGTATACTCAAACTGACACTCCGCACCATGCATCTCACAAATCCCGGAACTGATAGTCCTCATTTTTTCTTCGAGAAAACGTCGGGTGTCAGGAGAATAACTTCGCGTATCACCTTTGATTTCCACATAAGTCGGAATCGCATTCCTCACCCCGTCTGTTACGATTTCCGTACAGGATATAACGGCAGGAACGCTTGGATCTAAATTTCTGGACACAATAGTCTGTAAGGCGAGAATAATTTGCGACGCTATGACCAATGGATCAATACTCATATGAGGGCGGGCTGCATGAGCGCCTTTTCCTTTAATCCGGATGACAAAGTTATCTTCACCGGCCATAATTCCCCCGGGGCGGGTTGCAAAAGTACCCGCCGGCAATCCAGGCATATTATGCAATCCGTAAATTTCATCGAGCGGAAATTGTTCAAAAAGTCCATCCTCAATCATGGCCCTCGCACCCTTGCCCGGTTCTTCCGCCGGTTGAAAAATAAAACACACGGTGCCGTTAAAATGTTGTCTTTCACTCAATATTTTAGCTGTCCCAAGAAGGATTGCCATATGTCCGTCATGACCGCAGGCATGCATTTTCCCTTTATTTTTAGACACATACGAATGATCTGCTGCTTCAGTGAAGTGTAATGCGTCCAGTTCCGCTCTGATTCCTATAACCTTTGAACCTTCTCCCGCTTTTAAGGTGGCGACTATACCTGTTCCGCCCAGACCCGAACAAACGCTTACTCCCATTTTTTTTAATTCTTCAGCAATATACACTGAGGTCATGTGTTCTTCAAAAGCTGTTTCAGGTATCATGTGGAGGTCATGTCTCCATTTTATTAATTGATCTTTCATTGTGATATCATTCATAAAGACCACTCCAATATAATCATTAAATAGAAAGCGTTTACACAAATAATTAAAATAAAGCAAAAATAATTGCCGAAACAGTGATGACACCAATAATCGCAACAAAAACATTACTGATTTTATTTCGATACATTTTTAATACTGGCAGCTTACGAATGGCATACATAGGGAGCAGCAATAGAATAACAGCCCCTATCGGTCCGCTGATGCTTTCAATGATGCCTAGAATACTTGGGTTGATATAAGCTATTAGCCAGCAAGTGACAAACATAAAAAACAGAATGATAAAATCTGTTTTTTTCTTATTATTTCTTGATGGAAAAACCTCAACAATGATATCCCGCATGGCCTCATAGGCTCCTATATAATGTCCTAAAAAGGATTTCGTAATTGCGACAAATGCGATAATCGGGGAAAGACAAGCAATAAACGCTGAATGAAAATGGTTGGCGAGATAAGTGAGAATTGAGATGTTTTGTTTCTTTGCCATAGCAAGATCTGCCGGCGACAAACTGAATACACAGCTGTATACAAAAAATAAAACAGTAAGTATCATCAATATATAACTGTATTTTTGTATTTGGGCACATTTATCATCAGCAAATTTGTCTCCATAACACTGCCTTTGAGCTACAACGAATGGTGAAATCATTGAATAATGATTAAATGAAAGCACCAGGACAGGGAATGTCATCCATACCGTCATGAACATCCCTTGTCCTGATCCGGATAATGATAGGTGTGTGACATCCAAAATGGCTGTATTCCATTTAGGTATCAGATAGATCCCCATCAAACATAACGAACCTATAAATGGATAAACTAACAAACTCATAGTCTTCATGACCGCATCCTGACCAAAACGCACGATAAACAGTAATCCTGCTATCAGAAATCCGGCAGTTAAACCCCTTGGCGGCTCTGGCATGTTCATTTGATTCACAATAAAGCTTTGAGCTGTATTTGTAATGGCAACTGAATACATTAACAGGATGCTGTAAATCGCAAGAAAATAAATGACAGTGAATACTCTTCTTGCTTTCGCCCCAAAGTATTCTCCTGTCACCGCTAAAATCCCGTCTGTTGCAGAACCTGCCGATAAAACAAATCTGGCCAAAGCTCTGTGAGAAAAGTACGTAATCGGAAAAGCCAGAACAGTGATGATCATCAGAGGCAGAATGCCCCCTATTCCCGCATTAATTGGCAAAAAAAGCACGCCCGCGCCTATTGCTGTGCCAAACAGGCCTAAGACCCAAATTGTATTTTGCCTGCACCATTTAGCCGGATCTTCATAAGAGGCATTATTCGATGAAGAACTCCGGCACCGCACATCCACATCCTGTTCTATAGACATATTTATCCTCCCGAAAAAAGAATGTCATGCTCTGGAACATCACGAATTACCATGAAGCCGGGCAGCTTTTCACTCGTATATATTTATCCGGAATACGCGATGACTTCAATTTCAATCTGTACATCTTTAGGCAACCGGCTTACTTCAATTGTGGATCTCGCAGGACGATGGTCTCCAAGATATTTACCATATTCCTCGTTAACAGCTTTAAAATCACCTAAATTTTTAAGGAAAATAGTCGTTTTCACTATATTTTCAATTTTTAAATCCTCTGATTTCAGAATGGATTCAATGTTTTTTAAAACTTGAATCGTTTGTTCCCTAATATCAGCCGGAACTTCATCCGTGTTTGGATTAACAGGAAGCTGTCCTGATAAAAATAAAAAATCTTGTACTTTAATGCCTTGAGAATAAGGTCCGATCGCTTTTGGTGCTTTTTCTGTAAAAACTGTTTTTAACATAATAATCACCTTCTCCTTATTGATGTAAAATTCTAAATATTCTTCACAAAAACTGAATTGCTTTCAGTTAAAAGTAATATATCACATATCTCATATTAGTCAAACGAAAAATTCATACAAAAAAGCCTGACGAGTTGTCAGGCTTTTAATTGGCTGTTTAAAATGATTCGAGTCAGACTGTTTTCCCAGTTACTCCTTATGGCTTTCAGTCCTTGTTTAAGATCTTTATTCTTCATTGCGTCTAATATTTGATTGTGTTCACTGCAGGATGCATTCATTGCGTGATTTTGACTGAAATACCGAATTTCAATTCTCTGTATTTTCGTTTTTTGTCCTTGCAGTAATTTCTGCAGTTCAGTATTATTTGAGACTTCAATGATCTTTTGATGAAAGGCATTATCCAATTTCAGCGCTTTTACCTTATCATCCGTCTCCATTATTTCATTCATTTGCTTATTTAATTTTTCCATCTCGTCTATATGATCTTGTGTAAATCTTGAAAGTGCCTGTTCAAAAGCGAGACACTCGAGAGACCAAACGACCGAGTAAACCTCTTTCGCATTTTCCAGGTCAATAGGTGCTACCACTGTCCACCGATTGGCTTTCGTTATGACAAGACCTTCATTTTCAAGCTGAAGCAGCGCCTCCCGGACCGGCGTGCGGCTGATTCCGAGTGTCTCAGATAGATCTTGATTTCTCAGTCTTTCTCCCGGCTCAAGCTTACCTGTTATAATCCACTCTCTCAGAAACTGATAAGCTTCAACTTTCATAAATGTTCGTTTTAATTGGTGCTGTTGGTTCATTGTCACGTTTTCACCTCTTTAAAACATCATTTTACATGTAATATACCACATTTCAGTATATCGTTTGCGAAAAAGAAAAGTTGCTTTACATTCCGATCCATGTATAATGTGATATATCACATATTGGAAGGATGAAGAAATTTGTTTGCGAATATTGATTGGGTTTCGAATCATTTCAGATCTGATACGTTACCTCAGGAATCTTCCTATTTCTCTGCAGAGGAAACAAAAAAAGCGCTTCATTTTCATTCCGGCATTCCCGGCTATCAAGCAACACCGCTTCACTCGTTAAGAAGTCTCGCACAATATCTCGGCATAAACAGCCTTTATGTCAAAGATGAATCTAAACGCTTTAGCCTTAATGCTTTTAAAAGCTTGGGTGCTTCATATGCGATTGCTTCTTACTATAGTAAAAAACTTAAAATCGACCTTAATTCCATTCATTTTAACGAATTGGTTGAACTTGTAAAAAGCGCTCCTTCTGCTACATTTGCTACAGCTACCGACGGTAATCACGGAAAGGGACTGGCATGGGCGGCTTCCCTTTTTGGACAGAAAGCAAAGGTATATATGCCGAAAGGTTCTTCTCCCGCGAGATTGGAAGCCATTAAACATTTAGGTGCTGATGCGTACATTACAGATTTAAATTATGATGACACTGTTCAAATGGCGGCAGATTTATCTGAGAAACATCATTGGATTTTAGTTCAGGATACGGCTTGGGAAGGATACCAGCAAATTCCTCTCTCTATCATGCAAGGATATACAACAATTATTGCAGAAATATACAAACAAAATGAAGATTTCTTCAATACAATCAGTCATGTTATCCTTCAGGCTGGAGTGGGATCTTTCGCTGCTTCAATGGCAGCTTCCCTATTAAATGTAAAAAGCGGGAATAAGCCCAAAATCTCCATAGTTGAACCCGAAAGCGCAAATTGTCTGTACCGGTCAGCCCAAAGCGCCTCTGGATCACCTGTCCGAGTATACGGTGATCTTTCTACAATGATGGCTGGGCTTGCCTGCGGCGAACCCAACCCATTCGGTTGGAACATTTTGAGAACATGCAGTGATTATTTCTTTTCCTGTAATGACAAGATAAGCGCATTGGGGATGAGAATATTGGGTAATCCTATTGATCCGGATCCGAAGATTATTTCTGGTGAGTCAGGTTCCGTACCATTAGGTTTGCTGCATGAGTTAAGTAAGAATACTTCAATGGAACAGATAAAGAAGAAATTAGAATTAGATCAGTCATCTAATGTGTTAATGATTAATACAGAAGGTGATACTGATCCGGAAAATTATCGGAAAGCGGTTTGGGGAACAGATCATTAAAACAACGGCAACATGTTTGTTTTAATGATTTATAAAAAGCCTTAACTTTGGGTGAAGTTAAGGCTTCCGTTATTTCCCCTTCCCATGTAAAACTCAATCATTTAACTAGTCCCAAATTAAAGGCCTGTCAACCTCAGCAGTTCTGAGATAGTCTAAAAGCTGACCGGTATGTACGGACTCATGGTAAGCGATTCTTAATAACATGTCTCCTAGTTCGCGAATATATCCAACATCAGACCTGTCAATCTTTATATTTGTTAAATCTGTTTCGTTTAACGATTTGATGAATGTCAAAAACTCGGCCCGATACGGTTTTGCAAATTCTAATTCTTCGGTTACTGTGGTAAACGTTTTTGATTCATATGGGTTTTTAGATTCCTCTGAAGACTCATTCATTTGTTTTAGTAAAATGTGATGATAAAGAAATTCCGCTTCTAATACATGTCTTATCATTTCCTTACACGACATTGCTTCGGAATCGGGGCGCCAGTCCATTTTTTCCTCAGGTATAGCTGTCCATAACTTGATGCTTCGCCGTCTTACTTCTTCAAAATGTAAAACAATAAGGTCAATCGTATTCAAGTGTTTTCCCCCTTTTATTTTTAAATAATTCTCCTTTTTCCCGGAAAAAACCTCTTCAAATAAAAAACATATTCTTTCCCGACTCGCTGGATTGATAATCAAACCATTTTTAAGATAAGGAGATATTCATTCATCCATACAATAGACTCTGGCTGAACATATACTGAATGATAGTTTTCATCAGAAAGGAGAAATCAGCTTTGGCAAAATATCGGATCATGACATTTGACGGGGGCGGTACCCTAGGTGCTCTAAGTTTACAACTATTGAACAGACTGGCTGAAGAAAATCCAGCATTAATAAGTCGAACCCATGTATTTTCGGGAAATTCAATCGGTTCATTTACTGCCCTTGCATTAGCAAGCGGAAGATCTCCGAAGGAAACACTTCAGTATTTTGAGGATGAAATCCTGCCCGCATTCAGCACTTCCCGGCCGGGCGGACCTGTTTTCAATCAACAATTGCCCTATTCCGGTTTTATTAAAGCGGTACGAAACTTTTTCCCGCCAGGCCTTCGTCTTAAAGATCTTAGAAAACGAATTGTTGTCCCTTCATTCAAATTATACTCCCCAGCACTGGATCGTTGGACGCCCGTATTATTTCACAACTTTCCCGGCTCTCCCTATTTAAATGAGAAAGTGAGCGATGTCATACTGCGGAGCAGCGGTGCTCCCGCGACGCAGCGAGCCTATCAAAACTACGTGGACGGATATGTAGTGGCAACGAACCCCAGTACGGCCAGTATCGCGTTTGCGGTTGGTAAAGCCAACGTGCCACTGGATCAAATTGCGGCGCTATCCATCGGTACAGGTGAAGCCCCGACTCGGTTAAGAAGAGATACGAGGGGATGGGGAATGGTGAGTGCGGATAACATACGTCCCGAAAATCTGAAGAACCTTCCTCCAAATTGGGGAGTCCTTTTGGACAGGTCGCCTAATGAACCTTTACTGCCATTTCTTCAGATGATCTCCGGCGGAAATGGCTACTATGAATCCATGGTCAGCGCGAATCTGCTGGGAGATCGCTTTTTCCGGTTAGATCCGCGGATTCCTAACTTCTCCAAAACAGACCCTTCCGTGGTTCCCGCTGTCATTGAAATTGCGAACAAAACCAACTTACAGCCTGCTAATACTTTTATAGAGAAAAACTGGAACGACAGCCACTAAGTAAGTCAGAAGTTTACGTCATCATACAATGAACAAAAAATACCAAGGGACTCAAAACCCTTGGTATTATTAATGCGGCCGAGAGGGTTTGGACCTTCCTGGGGTATTTATACGCTGGGCATTCGATAAAGTGAAATCTTATTACCGCCCGACATTTCAAACACTGAAGTTAAGCATTACATCCAACAATCGGGCCATTTAATTGAATAGGACTACTCAGAAGTCGCTTCCCATTACGTAAGAAAAGCGACTTTTTAGATTTGATTTTCAAGTTCCTTTGACAAATTTTGAAAAGACCATTGACTATTCAGTTGAACTGTATTAAGTTTAACTATATAGTCAGACTGAATAGAGGATGAGGATATGAAACATAAATTATTACCGCTGTCTGAAACCATGCATTATATTTTATTAGCTTTGCGGGAGCCGCTTCATGGCTATGCCGCCATGCAGAAGATCGAAAAGATGAGTAACGGAACTGTTATTTTAGCAGCCGGCACATTATACGGCGCGATTGAAAACTTGAATAAGCATGGCTGGATTGAACCTGTTGGAGAGTCGGGCCGGAGAAAAGTTTATATGATAACTGCGGAAGGAAGCGCCATTTTGAAAATGGAACAAAACAGGTTACTGCATATTTTATCCCTGCACGAAGGAAGTGAATCGAATGAAGAAATTTAAGATGTTTTTTGATATTGAAAAAGAGGAGCAATGGCTGAACGAGCAATTACAAAAAGGCTATCGCTGTACAAATATCAGCGGATTAGGAATATACACTTTCGAAAAAACCGACAAAAAATATGTGATGAGACTGGATTATCAAGATTATTTATCAAAGAAAAAATTCGAAGATTACAGAGAGATATATGAAGACTTCGGCTGGAGTTATATAAATGGCCCTTGGGGGCTTGGAACTCGATATTGGCAAAAAGAAGATGATGATCAAAATGAAATCTTCTCGGATCGCCAATCAAAGAGTAATTATTATAAAAGACTAATGAGTTTTTCATCTTGTTTTGGGTTACTGTGCTTGTTTTATTGTAAGATGATTTACACGAATTCAGGTTTGTATTTAGCTGAAGGTCTGTGGAGTATGGAAGGCGCAATGTTTTGGAAAGCATTTTTATTTGAAACTCCATTTGCCCTTTTAAGGTCGCTTCCCGCTCTTATGGCCGTTCTCTTTGGCTGCAGTTTCTATAAAGCGTATCGAAAATATTCAATGTTAAAAGAACAATAACGCGGGGAAGTTACATTTAAAGAAGTAATCGAGGATCATGTATCTGCCGAAGCCGGGCGCTTTAACGGAAAAAAGCGCCCTGAATTTGCTGATTAATCAGACGGCTTATTTTGTTAATGATACATACTTATTTACAATGGCTTGAGCGAGACAAGCTGATGAATCAACAAAGGTAAGTTCGCTGCTTTTTTGATCCGTGACCATATTTAAATCCGTACATGCAATGATAACCGTATCAACCTTTTCTGCTAATTCACGGTGTAATTCATCATATAATGTACCAGCCTCATCGGTTTGACCTTGTTTAATCTTTTCTATTATGTGATCGACATAGATTTGCCAACTATCTTGATGTAAAAAATCATAACCTTCTCTGTTTAACGCTTCTTGAAATATTCCAGATTGAACCGTAGGAACGGTGGCTAAAAGAGCTGCTTTTTTTGAGCCTTTAGGTATTTTTTTTATGGTTTCATCAACCATGTTTAGTAAAGGGACTGAAAGCGATTTTTTTATTTGATTAAAATAAATATGTGCGGTATTACATGGGATTGCAATAAAATTAACACCCGTTTTTTCAAGCTTTACAGCCCCCTCAATAATTGCATTTTCCATGTCCGTATGATTGAGAGGTTTATTCATGTAGAAAGGAGTCGGACAGGAATAAATCATCATATGAGGAAAATCCATGTCGTGTATTGCTCCATATATTTTTTGGCACTCGTCTACTACTTTATCTACAAATGGCCCAGTAGATTTTGGCCCCATTCCTGCCAGTATTCCAATCATAATTGTCCTCCTCTGTAAAAATGTGTACGAATACGATCACGATGAGTTATTCTTGTGTTTCTCATCTGAATTTGCTCTCATTTCTTTTTGGCTTTCTTCTCCTATTTTATCATTTCATTAATCGAATTATCATATCTCATTCCGCCGCACGCAGTCAGCAGAATAACCGATACACTAAGGAAAATAAAAAGACTCTTCAAAGGATGGCTGGCAAACCGGACGACTTCCTATAAGCAGCGGACTCTTTTGGCCACAAAACACATGTTTTAAAAAGAAATAAAAAATACCAAAAGTTATCAAAAACCCTTGGTATCATTGAGATGCGGCCGAGAGGACTTGAATCTCCACGGGTTATTCACCCGCTGGGCCCTCAACATTTCATTGGTTATGAAAGCCGGAATCCCACAGGCTCCCTCTTGTTTTGATGCTGTTTCTTCAAAAAGTTATTGACACCAATAAACGACCATGTTATCATTAAAAATTTGATATCTCACTCCATATATGATAACCTTAAGTTAAGTTCCTATATATGGAGGTGGATGATATGTTTCAAATTGGCGATAACATTGTTTATCCAATGCACGGAGCAGGTACAATTGAAGCCATAGAAGAAAAACAATTCTTAGAGGAAAAACAACAGTATTATGTCATAAGAATGTCAATCAGTAATATGACAGTTATGATTCCAACGCGTAAAATATTGAGTTCAAATATACGGCCGGTTACTGATATACGTGCATTAAAACACATTATACACATTTTTCAGCATGGAGAATCAGATAGGTTACTGCCGTGGAAGCAAAGGTATATAGTAAACACGAACAAAATAAAAACGGGTGAAATACAAGAAGGCGCTGAAGTTGTACGTGATTTAAGGCGGATGAAGAAAGAAAAAGCACTTAATTCAAGCGAAAAAAAAATGTTGGATCATGCATATGAATTTTTGATTAGTGAACTGGAATTCATTAAAGGAATCACTGAAAAACAAATAAAAAGTTTTTGCTAAGGTTAATTTTAAATAATGTTTTGCATTCCAAAAAGCACCCGAAAGTTTTCGGAATATTACGATTAGATGTTTAACTTCTTCAACTTACTTTTAAAACATTAACCCCTTTTATTACCCCAACAATCTAATCTGTTTTATTTTTTTCTTCAACGAACATTTGAATTTTTATCAAAAAACTCGATGAAATAGTCACTTGATTTTTGTAATCCTGATTCACACTGGCACGGACAAGGAGCCGTAAGGATGGAAGAGAGGCAGGGCTTTCATTGTTTTAGGTCTAAGTGATTATTTCCAGAAGAAAAAACAACCACTCTCCTCTTTATCTTTAAGAATTTCTTACATCTGCTTCCACAGTGAATAGCAGTTGTTTATCTTCTTTTCATATTAGAGATATGCGAAATGTAACAAAGAATAACATACAGATATATTGAGAACATAAAAACAATTCATTTATATATATATTCCACATATCGTCAATCCGGTATGTTATACTGTAAACAATCCTTTGAGGTTTTAAACCTTTTTCTTACCTTGTAGCAACTGTCCCTACTCGAACGTTGAGTAGGGTTTTTTTATTCAGTATGATACAGAGAACATAAAAAAACAGGCCCTGCATAAAGAGCCTGTTTGTATAAACGATTAAAGATTAAGCAGTTTTTTGAACGTTAGCAGCTTGAGCTCCACGAGCACCTTGCTCAACGTCAAACGTTACTTTTTGACCTTCGTCTAAAGATTTGAATCCGTCACTTTGGATTGCAGAAAAGTGTACGAATACATCGTCTCCATTTTCACGTTCGATAAATCCAAAACCTTTTTCTGCATTAAACCATTTAACTGTACCTTGTTCCATTTTTGTTGCCTCCTAGTGTGTTACACATTGTATTACTATCCTTGCCCAAAGTATCATCAAGACGAAAAGTCGATATTCATACTATCCTTTACACGAACAAAAATAATTCTCCTTTATCATAGCACGAAACGGAAATAACTGCAAATTAATAATGTGTTCATTCATGTTTTATTTGTTAAACCTGTCGATACGAGTGCAAAATAAGATGCCTGTTAATAGCTATGGTTTGAAAACACCGTGAAAATGAATCACGAGTGTCTTCAAACCCAGTACTTCATATTGATTGTTAAAGGTTTCTTTAAAAAGCTCAGCTGTTTCTTGTTCAAGTACAAGATATTCTTGACTGTTCACTGGTATAGCTTTGTTTCTGCACAAGTTTCCAAACGATCACTCAAGTATACCCTTATTTTAACGGTATTAACTTGTCATGTTTGTTCCTCAAACAATCAAAGTTTACGGTCTAAATAAACTGATTCACATAGGGGAGCATGGAGAGAGTTTGGCCCGATAAAGAGCTGGGTATAATCTTCATACGCTTTTTGTATCCCGGCTGGCCATTGCTAATAAAGATTTAATCGAGATGGAGAACAGTTTCTGACCTTCAATAATTTTACATAGGATTAGGAAAGATACTTATCATACATGGAGTATGACAGCTGGGACTTCAAAGGCAATAAAACGTTTTCTATACGCAGATTAAGAACATCAGGGAAGGGGAAGCTTTTAAAAATGAATGAACAAAACCTAAGGACTTTGAGAAAACTGGTTACCCCTTATGAAAAGTCCGATTTACAAAAAAGTATTTATCAAATCATTAACACATTGGTGCCATTTTTCCTGTTATGGTGTTTGGCCTATAAGAGCTTGTCGATTTCTTATATCCTTACATCAGCGATTTCTGTCGTTGCGGCAGGTTTTTTAGTGAGAACCTTCATCATCTTTCATGATTGCTGCCACTATTCCTTTTTTAAGAACCGAAAGGCGAATCGAATCCTTGGAACAATTACAGGAATTCTGACTCTGCATCCGTTTGATCATTGGGCACACGATCATTCTGTCCATCATGCGACAAGCAGCAACCTGGACAAACGCGGTACGGGCGATATTTGGGTACTGACTGTTGAGGAATATAAAGAAGCCTCAACTAAGACAAAAATAATGTACCGTTTGTACAGAAATCCGTTTGTTATGTTTATTATCGGACCGATTTACGTCTTCGGGATTACCAATCGTTTTAATCGTAAAGGGGCAAAACGCAAAGAACGGATGAATACATATGTAACGAACCTGGGGATCGTCGCTTTGGCAGCACTTTTATGTTGGGCTATCGGCTGGCAAAACTTTCTGCTGGTCCAGACGCCAATTTTTATGATATCGGGATCCCTCGGAATTTGGATGTTTTATATTCAGCATACGTTTGAGGATTCATATTTCGAAGAAGATGAGCATTGGGAATATGTAAAAGCAGCCGTTGAAGGAAGCTCTTTTTATAAGCTTCCAAAAGTCATGCAGTGGCTGACAGGCAATATCGGTTTCCATCATGTTCATCATTTAAGCCCAAGAGTCCCAAACTATAAGCTTGAAATCGTGCATAACAACACTGAACCATTGCAAAACGTTCCGACCATCACACTGGCAAGAAGTTTTAAGTCGTTAAAGTTCCGTCTATGGGATGAAGAAGGCAAAAAATTTGTTGGTTTTAACCACTTAAAAAAAACTTCTAAAAGCCAGGTATCAGCTCGGCTAAGAACGGATTAAATAAACTCCCGTAATCGGTGATAATGGGCAGTGTATCTTGCAGAATAAAAGTGCAGACTCGCGCAAAGATTTTGTGCAGAGGTCAGCACTTTTTTAATGCCACATGCACTTACAACAAAAAAATACCAAAGGTGTCAAAACCCTTGGTATCATTGAGATGCGGCCGAGAGGACTTGAATCTCCACGGGTTATTCACCCGTTGGGCCATCAATAAAGTAAAACTGTGTTTTCTGTTATAAAACCTTTGAATATTCATATTGTGGAGTAAAAATGGAGTAGTTTTTCATTTCCAAAAAGTTACATGACATATCATTGGTGCCATGTATCTTAAAATAGCCACCGTTTTAAAGAAAAAAGATCCTTTTGAAACTGATCTTTCCCAATCTTAGATTGACCCCATTTATGACAAAAGGACAGGATCGTTCTAAAGATAAGAAGAGGAATGGATCATAATTATTCTTTACCGATCGTTCTCAATATGTTATGATTACCATCACAAGGAGGGGAATTTAGTGGCTAGAACCAAGGAATTTGATGAAGATGCAGTACTGCTTAAAGCTGTTCGTTTATTTTGGGAACAAGGGTATGAGAAAACTTCCATGACAGACTTAGTTAACCATATGGGAGTGCACAAGAGAAGTTTGTATGATACCTTCGGAGATAAGCATTCGTTATACATTAAGGCTTTAAACCGTTACACTCAATTGCAGTCGGAGAAAAAAATCAATAAAGAGAATCTTACTGCAGTTGAAGCAATCCGGCAGTTGTTCGATAGAGTCATTACTAGAGGAGAAGGCGAATACCCTAAAGGATGTTTGATCGTAAACACAGCAGTTGAACTGGCTCTGCATGATTCCGAATGTAAGGATTGGGTAGATCAACGATTAACCGATACAGAGCGTCTAATCCGTGAACTCATTGAGGCAGGTCAGCAGTCCGGAGAACTCGATAAGAGGCAAAACGCGGAATTACTATCCCAATATATAAATAATGCTTTAATCGGGCTTCGAGTGATGATCAAGACAACAGATAACAGAGATAAATTAGAGCAGATCGTGGATACGACATTATCCATTTTAAAGAAATAATTTTTTACCCTATTAAGAACGATCATTCTCAAATAAAACGGATTTACTAATAAAGTGCGAGGAGAACGAAAGATGAAGAGAATGTTTTGGATTATTCTGATGATGTCTTGCGGAGCCACTTATATTTCATCATTATTCCCTATATACGGGAGTCACTATCAAATGAGCAGCCTAGAGATTACAATGTTGTTTGCTGTTTATGCCGTTATCTTGGTTCCGACCTTGCTAATCGTAGGAGCCAAGGGGAGCTCCTGGGGATTAAAGAAGGTCCTTCGCATCAGCATCTGGCTATCCATCGCGTCAACGTTGCTTTTCATAGGGAGCCAGAACGTCTGGATGCTATTTGCGGCACGGATTTTGGAAGGCATTGCATATGGCGCTTTTACAGGAACGGCCACCACATTTTTATTATCACAAACCTCTCGCCAGCATCTAAGTACTGCTATTAAGTTATCGGGAGTATTCGTAAACGTTGGATTCGGCATGGGTCCGGCTATATCCGGTCTAGTGTTGCAATATGTGCAGGTTCAGCCGCTTCGAATGCCATTTTGGCTTTTGCTTGCCATGCTATTGAGTTCTTTGGTACTTCTGGAAATGTTACCGAGTCTTAAAGAAGAACCAAAACCGCTGAATACAAAAATTTCGCTCGGTATACCGGAAAATATACGAACCCATTTTATTTCATTTATTGGACTTCCGGCTTTTACATTCTTCATGTTAGGCGGAATCGTATTTTCCGTCATTCCTTCCTATGTCAAAAACGTCATTCACTCCTCTAATCTCTCATTAGCAGGTGTGTTGGTGTTCATACTCTTAGGCGTGGCTGCCTTGATACAATTCTTCCCGTGGGTACAGAATCCAGTTAAGCGAATGCGCATCGGAATTGTATTGCTGGCCATCGGTCCGTGGATCATTGTTTTCTCCGGACAGACAGGCGATTTATGGATGCTCTGGATTGGAATGCTTATCCAAGGGGTCGGCGCCGGTTGGTCGTTCCAAGCAGCATTAAGGTTTGCCGGACAGCTGCCTAAGCCGGAAGAACGACCGAGAGTAATATCAGCATTTTATTTGTGCGCTTATTCCGGATTCATTATCCCTCCAATTGGAGTCGGCATTTTGACCAGTTTCTTTAGCTTGAATCACTCATTAATTGTTCTAAACACATTTGCCGCACTAATCGTTATTTATGTCTTGATCTATTCAATCAAGTTTAATCAATATTATTCGAAAGTGACATTATGATTAAACTACCATGAAAATAAACTTCTGTAATTTAGAAGTTTTGACGGACCCCTTACCGTACTTAATAATAAATATCATGTTGATAGATGTATTTTAAAAAAGCCCACTCACGAAAACGAGTGGGTTTACAAAAGCTCTAACTAACCCACAAAGGTTTTAGTCAGAGCTATTTATACATATTTTTTTGGTCCAACTCACTAAGCACCTACTCTATCCTCAACTCGAATAAATCAGCTGCTCTGATTGCAAAGTTTTCAATGTCTCCGTACATTCTTAGAAGGAAGATACCATTAGCGATGACACTAATGGTACCCTTTGTTTCTACTCAATCACTTATTCAGCTTCTCCAACAACTGTAAAGCGTTCATTTATATGTTTTGGATTTTCAATTTCATCCAATACTGCAATTGCATAGTCTGCATAGCTGATATAACTTTCGCCTTTCGAATTCACAAGAAGATGATCTTTTCCTGACTGATAAAATCCAGTTCTTTTCCCGTCTGGGTCAAATACCGCTGAAGGACTGATAAATGTCCAGTTAATATCAGAAGTTTCCTTTAGTTCTTGCAAGTTACGACCTTGGCCTTTAGCTGTTGGAATAAAAATCTCCGGGAAATCAGGTGTATCCATTACACTGACAGTTTTATTTTCGTCTACATAAAGACTCCCTGCTCCACCTACAATTACGGCTCTTGTACCCGTTCCTTTTAATGCCCTAATTAATGCCCGGCCAGCATCTACATGTGCCTGTTCTTCTCCTAATGGAGCACCGAAGGCATTAACTATTACATCTAACTTTTTTAGATCATCCGATGTAAGATCAATTATATTTTTTTCAATGATTGAAATCTTTTCCTCTTTAAGTTTTGCAGCATCTCTTACAATTGCAGTTACTTCATGTCCCCTGCTTACCGCTTCTTTCATGATAAGACTTCCAGCTTTTCCGGTTGCACCAATGATTCCAATTTTCAATTTAAAGTCCTCCTAATCATTCAAAATTTTAAATGTAACCATATTGATTACATGTAATAATTTTAGTTACACCTTATTTATTTGTCAATACTTTTATCATCTTGTTAATTGAGCATATTAGAGTAAAAGAACTTGTAATACATTCAGTTACAAGTGTACTATAAAGAGTGTAACGTAATTAGGATGGTGAAGAAATCATGTCTATTAGCAGCCGTTTTGCTGTAGGAATTCATATATTGGCTCTTATTGAAATAAATGAAGACGGAATTAGCACTTCTGAATTTTTAGCTGGAAGTGTAAATACAAATCCCGCCTTCATAAGAAAAATTATGGGGATGCTGAAAAAAGCAGGTTTAGTAAAAGTTCGGCCAGGTATTGCAGGAGCTGAATTAGCGAGGGATTTAACTGAAATCACCTTACTTGATGTTTATAGAGCAGTTCATGTTGTTCAAGATAAAGAATTGTTTAGTATACATGAAAATCCCAATCCTCAATGTCCTGTAGGCCGGAACATTCAAAGTACAATTGGTCCAATATTTGAAATCGCCCAATCTGCCTTGGAAAAAGCTCTTGGGCATATCACAATTGAGGATGTGGTAAAGGATATTATTGAAAAAGAAAAATTGACCAATAATTGTTAAATGATTTCACAGAAAATCTTTTATCAGACTGAGGATAAGAAAAATGGCTTTTTCATGAACAAAAAAAGAGCAGACATAAAGTCTGCTCCTTTTGATGAAAGATTTAGATTACGGTAAGGGATATAAATATGCTTATGATACAGAGGAGAAGTTAACGACAATGCAGACGATGCCAGATTCTTTAATAGGGCGTGAGTGTTACTATCCAACAACTCAAGGTTCAGAAGCTAAGTTCAAACAAAGACTTGAGGAAATCTCGGATTGGTATAAAAGAAACCGCAAATCTTAGTTTGAACGAATATGTTCTGTATATAAAAATAATGAGGTATGGAGTGAATTGATAATGAATTATGATGAAATAAAAGATTACTGCCTAACCTTTCCAAACTCTTATGAAGACCATCCTTTTGGGGATGGTTGGACTGCAATTCGTCACAAAGGGAATAAGAAAATATTTGCACTTATCTTCACTCGCGACGAACACTTATATGTCAATCTTAAATGCGAGCCTGAAAGGGCTGATTTTCTACGTGGTCTTTTTGAAGAGATCAAGCCCGGATACCATATGAACAAGGAGCATTGGAATACTCTTACCTTAGATGAGGGACTCCCAGAGCACCAAATCCATGACATGGTAAAGTACAGCTTTGAACTGACAAAACCAAAAAGTAAAAAGGAAACATAACATCGAGGGATAGAACGCTCATTATAGATATTCATCCGGTGCAATGATACAGAGAAATATGCAAAAAACCTCAAGGCAGCAATGTTTAAATTCGTATTTACAAGATGATTTTTTCGTTATTGTTAGTCCTTTGTTTCTTGACATAGGTTGAACAAATAAAAAAGAGCAGACTCAAAGTCCACTCAATTCATTAAGATGATTGCTTATTTCATCCAGACACCTATAAAAAATGAAAGGTGACGATGATATGCCACAAAAGTCATTTAGCGTTTCATTAATACTGATAACTCACCTTCAAACACTTTTTCTTCTTTCTGATTATAGGTAGATAACAATACAGTAAGTATCCCCGTCTGGCTTTTATTTGGTTTTTTATCAATAACCTTAACAATAGTGTGCAGTTTATCATTAGGGTAAACGGGTGCTAGGAATTTTATATTATTCATTCCTGTCCCAGCAATAATATCGTCTTCATGACACCCTTCTTCAATCCAAAGCTTAAAAGTAATAGATAACGTTTGTATTCCAGAAGCAATAATTCCATTAAATCTGCCCATTTTTGCTTTTTCTTCATTTAAATGCATGTATTGTGGGTCATACACTTCTGCAAAATTCATTATATTCTCTTTTGTTAATTCAAAAGATTTAGTTTGAAAAACCTGCCCGATGGTGAATTCATCCAACTTCATAAATAAATCTCCTTGAATCTAAACTTTATTATTAAATCTACGTAGCATTTTAACATACTGGCTCTCACACAACAACTTAACGGTGAAACAATTGTTCCCCTATCAGGAATGAACAAGCACATTGTTTTTGTTTCCTTGCTTTTAACCTCTTTATAATCAGGTGTTTTCTTATAAAGACCAAGGCGGTCGCCATCACTATCACCCGGCATATGTGTCATTTTCTCATAAGAATCTCCAAGCTTCTCATAATAAGAATAAGCAGTAAGCTTGCGAGAACTTTCTTCTGGCTGATAAAACGCAAGTTGAATATACTTCCCGTCATCATATACACGAATTATGGCGTTATCTCTTTTGTGCTCATCTGAATCTGCTCGCATTTCTTTTCTGACTTTCTTCTCCTGCTTCATCACTTCATTAATTGCATTATCATATTTACTACCGCCGCACGCAGTCAACAGAAGGATGAAGGTGACTGACAAATCATACGGCCTACTATACAGTAACAGATGAATTTTCCGCAAAAAAAAATACCAAGGGCGTCTACAACCCTTGGTATCATTGATGCGGCCGAGAGGACTTGAACCTCCAAGGGTTATTCACCCGCAGGGCCCTCCATCTATATTCATAAAACTATTGCTCAGTTGTCAGCATGTTAAGTAAATTACGAATTTCCTTGTTATAACTTTTAATTTCTTCTTCATTTCAACCGGTTTTATCAAATACTGCATTAGGTATCATTCACGATTTCGTGATGCTCAACGCCTTAGCTAAAACTGAAGCTGCGCGCGGAGCAATTGATCTTGCCGCAACATGGCTGCGTAAAGGGTTTTAATTCATCTATTGTTTCGTCACTTAGAGACTGCTGCAAATAAATAAATAAAAACAAACAGATCCACTCAAATAATTGAGTGGATCGTATATTGATTCAATAACTTATCGCAAATATATTAACGTTGGAATAATGGAACTTTTGATGAGCTTTTTAATCGGGCTGGTTATTATTTTGTTGTTGAGATGTCCCTAATTGAAAAGCTAACTCCACAACAAACTCCATTTTTTCACCAGTTCACCCTCTTCATATCCAAAAAACCTTTGTTGATAAAAACAATAGGATTATTAGTTAGCGTACAAGTTCTCGTTTTCTGCTTTGGGCCCCATATAGAAAATAAAAAGCCAGCTCTCCTTCGGGAGAAGAACTGGCATAACAAAGCTTCTTATTTCTTATTTTGCTGTATTGCTCGGACCTTTTAATTTCTCTTCGTTCTTGCGTCAATGTTTTATTATTAGGACACAACCAATAAAATAATGACGATCGAGAATAGCAACGCTGCTTTTGCAAAGCAGTAAGCCCTCCAGAATATAAAAGAGCTGCAGTCATTGCTGCTCGGATAATCCCAGCTTACTCTGAGTCTGTATTTCGAGTAGCCGGTCAATTAA
This sequence comes from Bacillus sp. A1, assembly GCF_042296235.1. NCBI lineage: Bacteria > Bacillati > Bacillota > Bacilli > Caryophanales > Bacillaceae > Bacillus > Bacillus sp. A1. The sequence goes on along the minus strand of NZ_CP141181.1, from coordinate 512,448 downwards.
ATGGATGTTTTTTTTATTCCTTTTCTGTTTGTTCCATTTTCCACCACAGTGAATCTTTTGGATTTTCAACAGCTTCTTGAAACTCAGCTTTAGAAGCAACTGTTGGGTAAGAACCTTTTAAAGATTTACCTGAAGTATCTTTAAATAAGGTTAACACAACTATTAAGCCAATTAAACTAACTGCTAATAAATAGAAACCCGGCGCCAAATTGTTTCTTGTCACATGGGTTAACCAAGAAGCAACTAAAGGTGTTGTTCCGCCAAAAATAGAAACTGATAAATTGAATGTCCAGGATAATGTTCGATATCTAATGTCAGTATGGAACAACGTAGGTAAAGATCCTGGCATAGTACCTTCGTATACAGATAATACAATACCTAACATTAAAAGTCCTATAAATAAGAATATTAGACTCCCCATATTAAGAAATTGAAAAGAGACAATCGAAAATACAATTCCTAATACTAATCCAATTGTTATAACTTTTTTATTTCCTAATTTATCTCCCAATTTACCAAAAGTTAAAGCGAACGGTACCATAATAATCAATACAATTGCTGTAACCGGTGTACTTATATTATCACTTATACCAAGGTTCTCATCTAAATAAGAAGGCATATAACCTAACAATAGGTAATTGGTTATATTGAAAAATGCCACAAATACGATACATAAAAAGATATCTTTTTTATATGTTTTAATGACTTCTAATAAACCTGGTTGTTGTTCTTGGTTTTCAGAGATGTCATTTTCAAAGATTGGTGATTCATCTAAATGACTTCTCAAATATAAACCAAATAATCCTATTGGAATACTTAAGAAGAAAGGAATTCTCCATCCCCAACTATTCATTTGAACATCAGATAAAGTCCAGAAAAGTACTGTAACTAAAACAGACGCTACTATATAACCAGATAATGTGCCGATTTCTAAACCGCTGCCTAACCTTATACGTTTATTATCTGGAGAAGATTCTGCGATATATACCATTGCACCAGCGTACTCTCCACCCACAGAAAAACCTTGCAGAATACGAGCTAAGAGTAATAATATAGGGGCCCATACACCAATCTGGTCATAGGTAGGAAGCACACCAATTATTAAAGTAGATAAAGCCATCATTAAAATAGTAATTGTTAATACTATTTTCCGACCAAATTTATCACCCACTTTACCAAAAATAATTCCGCCTACCGGTCTAAGTAAGAAGGCAATTGCAAATGTAGCAAAAGTAAATATTAACTTTAATTCATCGTTTTGAACCGGACTGAAAAAGTTTTTACTAATAATAACTGCCAAATAAGAATATAAAGCAAAATCAAACCATTCCATCGCGTTTCCTATCCCTGTAGCAAACACGCTTTTCTTCGCTTTTTGAATGTCTACAACGTTAATTTTTTTCTTGTTAAACTTCATTTAATAATATCGACTCCTTAATTATCAAATCCACATTATACAAGCGTATAAACGGTCCAAGCATGCAGTCCCAGAATGTATAGCGTAATGCTTCTCTAAAAGTCTGGGGGTTTCTGTTTCACCTGATGGAGAGCTAACGGCATAGTGGATGATTGGTTCAACTGTACCTTAAAAGACTAGACGAATATCCATATCAGCGCCAAATAACATTGTAAACCAGGAAAGAAGGATGAAATTCAGTTTTTTCGCTGGTTTCCTTAACTTATTTTTGCCGATTGGACTAAAAATAATACAAAAAGCAACAAAAAGAGAAACATCCAACAGATAATACCAGCCAAAGCGGTTAGTGATATATCCGTGGGCTGTGGTTGGTATTTTCTGCAGACTATTTGGAGAAATGATTCCCCTTCATACAGCTCTATTGTGAATATTATCACAATCGAAAAAAAACTTTTATTTCTTCAAAGGATCCTAAACCTATATTTTAGTTCTTCCATTACGTCTTTATTTACTGATTCTATCTTTATTACCCCGCAATCAGGTGAAACAAAACACTATAAACGTAGCATACCTTTTTAAAATCTGACAAGCCCAACAGGGTGATAGAAACCCGGCTAAAGCCAAGCTAGTCAATGGATAGAAGAAATTTTTTTGTTTTTCCCAAGGAATAACCGTCTGCGTTTAATCTAGCCCAATTAGAAAGAAAAAGAGCAGGAGTAATCCTGCTCTTTCATTCAAAACTTTAATTTGTATGAAGAATTTCGTATACCTTTTCGACTTTCTTTACCTATTAATCAGTATACAGACTACAACAGAAATAAGTAGCACCGGGTATGAAATAATGGATGCATTTAAACAAGCCAATCACCGACAATTGAATTTATTGCATGACATCTAACAAAATTATTTTTTAAATCCAGCTGTAAATAAAGAAACATTTCTTAGGTAATGGTTTTATTTTTGGTAAATCGACATGTATTTGTTTCCCCTTCCCTGTAATCCAAATGTTTCGATATGAACATTTAATCCTTTCATACATTTATCACAATTTTAACAATCTTTTAACTGAACTGGGTAAGTTGAACAAGGATTAAACATTGAATTTTGACAATCACAAACTGTCATATGTGTCCGTCATATCAAAAGAATCTCTTTAAGGTGTTGTTTAGTGCTTTCGTTACGGCGACTATCGACAAATAAGAACCAAGCAAAGTATTGTCCAGATAGTTTGAGTATTTTGATCACTTTGCAAATAAGTTATTGAAAATACACTACCTAAAATCACTGCAGCCAATAGACACCGGCTGATTTTCATCAATAATCTCCCCTTTTTTATTTTTCGTAGAGAGCATTAAGCTTCCTCGTTCATGAAAATAATCAGCGACTTCAATCGAAAAATTTTCAACATCAGCAAACATTTTCCTCGAAGTCTTGGTATTCTTCCTTGCTTAGCAGCACTTTCTCTGCTTTGGCAAATTGGAGTTTGAGGCATTAGTAACTACCTATAAAGATGAAAATATTTGTGCGATGTCTACTGCAGATGACTTACTTTAGGTAAGTGGGCAGTTTGTGGGCAGTAGATCATTTAAAAATAAGCACAAGAAAATACCAAGGATCTCTCTATTACCCTTGGTAACATTGATGCGGCCGAGAGGACTTGAACCTTCACGGGTCATTCACCCGCTGGTCCCTCAACCTAGTAAAAGCCTATCATGAGTTACAAAAGCTTTTATTCAAAGCATCTGTTTATTTTATTTATACTTATTTTCATCATTTTTCATGAATTCTGAGCACAAACTGGGCACCTATTAGAGACCAAGGAAATCTACATTTCATCAAGAAATATGTACTCATCGCCTTGCTGTAATTAGTTTCACATCATTTATTTCAGCTTTCCTCGCGTATACCGGATCAATGCTCAGCTTTAAGATAGTCAACCAATTTCTCCGCACTGTTCTTAACATCTTCTTTTGAAAGATGAAGTGTCCCATATTGTGTAAAGGCAGGAAGAAAACGCATTCCTATATAGTTAGCAGTGACTTGAAACGGTCTGATAAGCTCGCTGATCGTGATATTATATTCTCCGCCTGCTTGATAATCAGATTCCTGTGCGCCTAAGGAGATAGCTAAGAGTAGTTCTTTTCCATGCAATTTAGTACCTCCAGTTCCATAAGCCCAGCCATGTGTTAACACATCATCTTCCCATTGTTTGAGTAACGCGGGACTGCTATACCAATACATTGGGAACTGAAAAACGATACGCTCATGATCTAACAGGAGCTGCTGCTCTTTTTCTACATCAATGATAAAATTAGGGTATTCACCGTACAGGTCATGAACCGTAATGTCATTCTCTTGCTTTAAACGATTCATCCAGGTTTTGTTGACAACAGACGTTTCCAACTTAGGGTGTATAACGATAACTAATGTTTTCATTTGACTGTTATCCTTTCTTCGCCGATTAGTTATTATTGCTTTGTGATAAAGAATTGGTTCTAATTTTAAAATAACAACTTATTTACACCTATTTTATCCTTTTTCATGAATTCAGGGCAACTAATTGGACACCGATTACATTTATAGCCAAAAAAAGGCTTAACCTTTTAAAAAAGATTAAGCCTTTTCAGTACCTTTATGCCCCTGCCCTATTATCTCGTGTCTAAATTCTAATAGCTGATCATATAACAAGGCATCTTTGTTTTCCTCCATGCTTAGCAATACTTTCTCTGCTTTTGCAAATTGGAGTTTGAGGCATTAATAACTACCTATAATGATGAAAATATTTGTGCGATGTCTACTGCAGATGACTTACTTTAGGTAAGTGGGCAGTTTGTGGGCAGTAGATCATTTAAAAATAAGCACAAAAAAATACCAAAGGTGGTTAAACCCTTGGTATCATTGAGATGCGGCCGAGAGGACTTGAACCTCCACGGGTTATTCACCCACTAGGCCCTCAACCTAGCGCGTCTGCCATTCCGCCACGACCGCGTGTTATGAAGCTGTTTTTCCACTAAGCATGTAAGCTAGTGATCAGCACTTTGAAAAGAAAGTGCGGGTGAAGGGACTCGAACCCCCACGTCGTAAGACACTAGATCCTAAGTCTAGCGCGTCTGCCAATTCCGCCACACCCGCGTGACAAGTGGTGAGCCATGAAGGACTCGAACCTTCGACCCTCTGATTAAAAGTCAGATGCTCTACCAACTGAGCTAATGGCTCGCTCTAAAAGTGATTCAAAAATTTTAAATAAAATGGCTGGGCTAGCTGGATTCGAACCAACGCATGACGGAGTCAAAGTCCGTTGCCTTACCGCTTGGCTATAGCCCAACGAAGGTAAATGGTGACCCGTACGGGATTCGAACCCGTGTTACCGCCGTGAAAGGGCGGTGTCTTAACCGCTTGACCAACGGGCCGTCTGGTTGAGAACTTATCTGGCGGAGAAGGAGGGATTTGAACCCTCGCGCCGCTTACGCGACCTACACCCTTAGCAGGGGCGCCTCTTCAGCCACTTGAGTACTTCTCCATATGGCTCCACAGGCAGGATTCGAACCTGCGACCGATCGGTTAACAGCCGATAGCTCTACCACTGAGCTACTGTGGAATAATCAGACTTTCTTTATTATAAATGATGCGACATATTGTGTCAAGAAGCAACATTTATTTTTTTAAGAAAGTGTCATTGTCTCTCAACGACTTTTATAATTTAACATAGAACATTAAAATGAGTCAAGCCTTTTTAAAAAATTCTTTTGATTTTTCCTCTGCACTTTCCGCAGGCATATCTTTCCGGGTTCATTGCCCGCTTCTTTATATACTGTTGGCCGCAAGCCGCGCATCTATACATATATGTTTTCTTTTGTGGCTTTTTGGTTTGCAGCGGCGTGCAGAATCTCGGCGCTCCGACTTTCTGAAGCAGGTCTCTGAAGTCTTTGTCTCTGTGCTTGTACCCTTTTCCCTCAAGATGAAGATGATAATGGCACAGCTCGTGTTTGATGATTCCTACCAGCTCGCTCTGCCCGTGTTCGATCAGATATTTGCGGTTTAATTCGATGTTATGGGAAGACAGCATGTACCGGCCGCCTGTCGTTTTCAGCCGGTCATTGAAGAAGGCTCTGTGACGGAACGGCTTTCCGAAATCTTGTGCAGAGATGTCTTCCGTCAGCTTTTGAAGTTGTTCGTTATCCATAAGTGCACCCCGCTTTAAAAACATTGAACGGGACAATTCACCGTTCGCATACAATGAGTTAAAACCGACCTCTAACTAAAAGCTGAGGAGGAATGAGCCATGCCGAATTGGCTGATGAAACAAATGCAAAAAGCGTTTTTAGAAAAGGACAATTACCAAATCAAACTGCTGAATCAGTGCTGGTATTTCTACAGAAAAAAACACTGCTCGTAAGCAGTGCTTTTATTTTACCATAGACAGCGACACTCTGCCTTTTTGCACGTCCACCCCTTCGACCCATACGGTGACGATGTCTCCGACCGATACGACGTCGAGAGGATGTTTGACGAATTGATTGCTCAGTTTTGAAATGTGCACAAGCCCGTCCTGTTTGACGCCGATATCGACGAAAGCGCCGAAGTCTACAACGTTGCGGACGGTGCCCTGCAATTCCATTCCTTCCTTTAAATCCTCAAGCTGCAGAACGTCTTTTTTCAGCAAAGGCTTCGGCACTTCGTCACGAGGATCTCGCTCCGGCCTTGTCAGCTGCCCGCAAATATCCGTAAGTGTAATTTCCCCTATACCGAGCTCTTCAGCCGTTTCAGACAGCGGCAGTGCGCTTATTTTCTCTTTTACGTCCGCGCTTCCGATCTGATTCGCAGTGAGCTGCAGTTTTTTGAGCAGCGCCTTTGTCTCTTTATAGCTTTCCGGGTGTATCCCGGTGCGGTCGAGCGGCTCCGGTCCTCCGGGCACTCTCAAAAAGCCGATGCACTGTTCATATGTTTTTGCGCCGAGACGCGGGATTTCTTTCAGCTCTTTGCGGTTTGTGAATTTGCCGAGCTCTTCCCTTTTTTTAACGATATTGCCGGCAACGGTTTTGGATAACCCGGCTACATATTGAAGAAGCGCGGCTGATGCTGTATTGACATTCACCCCGACTTGGTTGACGACGGTCTCTACGACAAAACGGAGTGATTCATTTAAATGCTTTTGGCTCACATCATGCTGGTATTGCCCGACGCCGACGGATTTAGGATCGATTTTTACAAGCTCGGCCAGCGGGTCTTGCAACCTCCGCGCGATGGAGACGGCGCTGCGCTCTTCGACCTGAAAATCCGGAAATTCTTCACGGGCGATTTCTGACGCGGAATACACGCTTGCTCCGGCCTCATTGACGATGACATAATAAATGTCACGCTCTGTTTCTTTCAGCACATCAACGACGAATTGCTCTGTCTCCCGTGATGCCGTGCCGTTTCCGATCGCCACAACCTCGACTTCGTACCGGTCCAGCAATTCTTTGATTTTTTTCCGGGCTTCCGCTGTCTTTTTTACGGGAGCGTGCGGGTAAATGACGTCGATTTTCAACACTTTTCCCGTCTCATCAACAACTGCCAGTTTGCACCCCGTACGGAAGGCCGGATCGACGCCGAGCACGACTTTTCCCTTCATCGGCGGCTGCAGCAGGAGCTTACGCAGGTTTTCAGCGAAAATATGAATCGCCTGCGCGTCTGCTTTTTCTGACAGCTCTTTGCGGATATCGCGCTCAATAGCCGGCTGGATCAGACGTTTGTAACTGTCCTCAATGGCTTCTTTCAGCGTTTCTTTCACAGGCGTTTCACGGTGTTTGATGATTTGCTTTTCTAAATAAGTTTTTATCTGATCGGCGGGCGGTTCGATCGCAATCTTTAAAATGCCTTCTTTTTCACCGCGGTTCATCGCAAGCACTCTGTGAGGAACGACCTTTTGGATCGGCTCTTCGTACTCGTAGTACATTTCATAGACGTTTTTCTCGTCATCTGCGGCTGACTTGCCTGCCGCGGAAGTGAGAATTCCTTTTTTATACGTTTCCTGGCGAATCCACTTTCTGAAATGAGGATCATCCGAGATTTGTTCGGCTATGATGTGCTTCGCGCCTTCAATGGCTTCCTCTCTTGAAGCGACTTCTTTTTCTGCACTGATATATTGATCAGCGATGTCGGGAAGGCGGTTTTCTTTCGGGAGAGAAAGAATATAGTCCGCAAGCGGTTCAAGGCCTTTGCTTTTGGCGACGGTGGCTTTTGTTTTCCGTTTTTGTTTGAAGGGACGATATAAATCCTCGACTTCCTGAAGCTTGACCGCTTGTTCGATTTTTTGCTTCAGCCCTTCCGTCAGCTTGTCCTGCTCAGAGATCAATCTGATGACTTCTTCTTTCCGCTGCGTCAGGTTTTGTATGTATTGCCACCGCTCGGAGATTGCCTGAATCTGCACCTCGTCCATTGAGCCGGTCTGCTCTTTTCGGTACCGCGCAATAAACGGGACGGTATTGCCGTCTTCCAGCAGGCGGATGACACTTTCGACATGTTTTTGGGATAACGCTGTTTCTTCAGCAATTTGTTTTTTCAAAAGGGCTAACGTTTCCATATCACAAAAGCCTCCATCTCTTCATTCTTTCTCTAGTGTATCAAAAAACGGCGGAACATAAAAAAAGCAGCCTTACGATAAAAGCTGCCCTAGAATATAGGTCAAATCATCACGTCTGGATGTTGTGTACGGATGAAGTGATTTTGATATATCTTCTATTGAGTGTCCCTGCTTTAAGCAGGTGCGGATATGCGGGACCTCAAGCCCATCCGTGTAGATGATGAACCTCGCCCCTTTTTCGTATGATGACGTATACGTTTTGTATCTTTGCGGTTTGCCTGAGAGGTAACCCGAAATCGGCAGCGGATGAAAGACTTCGCCTGATGGGGAGTGCAGGAAGAAACGGACATTGCCGATCGAGCAGTATGTCAATTCCCTTTTGATGAAATTGATTTTTAAGATGGAGGCAGTCGCCCCTCTTTTGTTTTTCATCGCTTGATTGCAGCGCTCAATGATGCTTTCCACATCCTCATCCGCATACGTTTCCACGATGTCTTTAATGGCTGACGAGGATTCGTTGGCAAGAGATCCGCTGCCGAGACCGTCCGCTACCGCGCAAACTAATTCTTCTTCATTCGCCTTCATAAAAAAGCTGTCGCCGCATATGGACTTGCCTTCTTTATTTAATTGGTATACAAGAGTTTGAACATGTTCATTTTCTTCAACCTGAATCATTACATTAGCTCCATGGAGGGATCTCCAATCAAGGCCTCTCTCAGTTTTTTCACCGCTTTCCGCTGCAGGCGCGAGACGTGCATTTGAGATATTCCGAGAATGTCCCCTGTTTCTTTTTGGCTTTTATTTTGCACAAATGTTAGATCGATAATCTGTTTTTCGCGGTCGGACAGCACATGAAGCACGCTTTTGATCATCATCTGCTGGTTGACGCGTTCGTATCCTTCCTCCTGCGAACCGACGATATCTAAAATCGTGACGGTGCTTCCGTCCGCATCCGCTTCGATGCTGTGATCGACAGAAAGCGCCTGATAGCTTTTTCCCATCTCCATCGTTTCAAGCACTTCCTCTTCTGACACATCGAGAAAGGCTGCGATTTCTTCGACTTTCGGCGACCGCTGCGTCTCTGTCGTCAGCTGATCCACCGCCATTTTAATGCGCGGCCCGAGTTCTTTAATCCGTCTCGGGACGTGTACGCTCCATGTTTTATCTCTGAGGAAGCGTTTGATCTCGCCGATGATGGTCGGAATCGCAAATGCTTCAAAGGATTTGCCGACCTCGGGATCATACCGTTTAATGGCTCCGAGAAGTCCGATCATTCCGACCTGGCGGAGGTCTTCGTGAAAGCTTTTTCCTTTTGAATATTTCTTTGCCAGCATTTCGACGAGATTGGTATACACCTCGACGAGTGTTTCCTGGGCTTCTTTATTATCACGTGTTTGAAAGTCGCGTATGAGCCGATCAACTTCATCTTTAGTTAGTTTCGTAGTTTTTGATGGTTGTGCCATGATCAACTCGCTCCCCATTTAAATACTTTGTCATCGCCACGGTTACGCCAGAGTTGCTTTGAACTTTGACTTCATCCATGAGCGTTTCCATTAAATACAGACCGAGCCCTCCTTCTGACAATTGATCGACTGTGTGCGAAGGTGTGTACGGCCCGAGATCCTGCTGCTTCTGATCAAAATCAAAGCTGTCTCCCTGATCGGCGACAATGACCTCCAGCCGATCCTCAAACACACCGAACCGCACGGATACTTCTCCCTTATTTTCATCGTTGTATGCATGCTGGACAGCGTTTGTACAAGCTTCGCTGACAGCGATTTTTAAATCTTCAATGTCATCATAGGTATAGCCCATTCTGCTTGCGACCCCTGATAACGTAAGCCTGACGATTCCTACATATTCCGGTTCGGCCGGAATTTTCATCTCTATATAATCAACTGATGTACTCATTGCACGCCACCTTCTGACTTTGCCGAAATGTCGATGATGTCCTTAAGCCCCGTAATTTCAAACAGACGGACGAGCCGGTCGGAAAGATTCTCAAGCTTCAGAGAGCCGCCTTCCTTGCTCACCGTTTTAAACACGCCTACAAAAACGCCTAAACCCGTACTGTCCATATAGTTTACATCTTTTAAGCAGATTCTCATGTCCTTCCCCTCGTTTGCCAGGGGCATCAGCTTTTCACGAACCACCGGAGCTGAGTATACATCGATTTCTCCAGCGATATTGATTTGTATATCTGAAAGATTCTCCTTCATATCTACCGTTAAATTCATCGTATCACCTCTGAAAGTTATCCTTACTCGTGCTAATGGCTTTTTACCCGTGCTGCTGTTTTTTTAAACCTTTCTTTTCAAAACAATTAACGTAAAATCGTCATGAAGCTGAAAGTCCTGGAGTCTCAGCAGGCTGTCGTAAATATTTTTGACCATATCCTGCGCGGAGCAGTCCATATGTTCTTCCAGCATGCGCTGAATGTCGCTGCGCTCTAAGAAACCGTTTTCGGTACGGCATTCGGTGACGCCGTCAGAAAAAAGAACGATCATGTCTCCTTCGTCCATGTGCTGTTCATATTGGCTGTAATCAAAATCCTGAGAAATTCCCAGCACCAATCCTTTTGCCTCCAGATCATAAAACTTTTTTTCTTTTTCAGAGTAGTAGAAGCCCGGTTCATGCCCCGCAGAAGCATATGTAAATTGGTGATTTTTCGTATTGTAGTTTGCGTAAAACATGGTGATAAACATGCTTGAGTCCACGTTCTGTTCTACAACGCGGTTAAGATTTTTCAGCACTTGGGAGGGGTGAATGCCGGTCTCCGGAAGAGAGTCCATGGCATACTTGATCATCGACATGCACAATGCGGCGGGTATTCCTTTTCCGATGACATCGGCTATCGCGATGTTAATCGATTCCTTGTCTTTGACAAAGTGATAATAATCCCCGCTCATCTGTTTGGCGGGGACGCTGATTGCCCCGATATCCAGATCTTCTTCTTCAGGAATTTTTGTGCCAAGCAGCGTCTGCTGAACATTTGCGGCAATTTCAATTTCTGAACGAAGCTCCTGCTGGATATCTCTCAGACTTTGATGTTCCTGATAAGCCATCCCGTAGCCAATCATGACTTCTATTAAAAAATCCAGCGAATGAAAAACATCTTCCGGCAGATCCGGATACAGTTCCTTTACTACTTTTCGGTGGATGCTGATGATCTCCTCCGGAGGAACCTGATGTTCAATCGTTTTTCGGCTGAATTTTTGGGCTTGATATAAAGATGTTTCTGTTAATTCGGCTATATATCGGCTAAGCAGCTGATGATACCGCTGCTCTATAACCTCCCTGAAATCCACGTTCTAACCTCCTACCGAAGCCATTTCACGGCTTGAATCTCTGTTCCTTCCTCTGCAACAGATTGCAGGCTGAATTCGTCCATCAGCCTTTTGACGCCCGGAAGTCCCGCTCCCAGTCCGCCTGACGTTGAAAAGCCGTCTTCCATCACTTTACGGATGTCGGGGATTCCGGGTCCTTTGTCTTCTGCTATAATTTTAAGGCCTTTTTTCCCTCTGTCGTTTACTTGTTCTATGCTGACCTGGCCCTTGCCTGCATATAAGTAAATGTTTCTGGCCAATTCTGAGATAGCCGTCGTGATTCTGGCCTGGTCCACCGTGCCGAAGCCTAATTCCTTCGCAACGTTGCGGCCAAGCTGTCTGGCGGCTACGATATCCCATTCTGTCATGATTTTCACACAGGATTGGTCGTTCATCGCTATTCCCCCAATTCCCGCTTCAATGTCTCAAGCCCTTGCTCTAAATCGAGCGCCGTTTCAATTTCCTCAAGTGAGATTCCGAGTTCAATCAATGTGACCGCCACAGCCGGCTGAATTCCCGTCAATACGACATTTGCGCCCATCAATTTAGACATGGTGATGACATCGCCGAGCACTTTCGCGATAAATGAATCGATCATGTCAACGGATGTCAGGTCAATGACGACCCCGTTTGCGCCGGTTTCATAGATTTTGTTCAGCAGATCTTCTTGAAAATGCAAAGCTGTCTGGTCGTCAAGTTCCCATTGGATGGATACCAATAAGCAGTTATACAGTTTCAGGATCGGGATTTTTGGATGTCTCACAATGTTATTCCCCCAATGAAACGATTTTTCGATTTGTCATTTCAAGCGCTGTTTGAATTCCTTTTTGAAGGGTATTCTTCGTAATAACCTGCGACAAATCAATTCCCAGATTAACGATCGTCTGCGCAATCTCCGGACGGATTCCGACGAGCAGGCATTTCGCGCCGACAAGCCGCACCGCTTCTGACGCCTGGATAATATGGTGCGCCACCATCGTATCAACGACCGGCACGCCCGTGATATCAATTAATACAACCTGTGAACGGTGCTTCACGACGCCGTTTAACAGATTTTCCATAATGTGCTTTGCACGCTCCGTATCAATCGTCCCGACAAGCGGCATGACCGTTACATGCTCAAATACCGGGATCAGCGGAGCCGACAATTCCTGAAGCGCGATTTTTTGCAAAGTAACCGTTTTTTCCCAGGAGATAGAATACTGATTTAAAATTTCCGTGTTGATCGGATTGAAAAAGCTGTCTATTTCCAAAATCAAATCTGCTCTGTCCTGATCGGCCATATTAAGGTCGACCATCGTTTCGTAAAGCAGTTTCCAAAACTCTGACAGGGTGGCTGAAAGAAGTTTCAGTGACAGACCGAGCTGAACGGCTCGCAGTGCGAGCTCACTGATCTGCTCTTCCGTAGCCTCGTCATTTTTAGTCGATAATAAAAGAATGTCTATATAGTCTTTACAAATATTTTCACATATGTGATTCGTAAGCTGATAGTCTTCCTGATTGCCTACTTCTTTTAGTTTGGCTGTCCAAGTATCAAGCAGTTCATCATGCTGATCAATGATGAACTGATACACTTTCTGATTCGACATGGGTTTCACTGACCTCCCGACACAAAACAACAAATTTTGTTTGATTATCTCTTTATTATAGCGCTTATGTTTTTCGAAAACAAAAAAAGTTGCTCTATATGAGCAACCAAAATATGACTAAAAATCAATGAGTGCCAAACTGATTTGCAGGGCTTCATCAACCTTATCCATCATTTCATCATCCAGATGAGTTATTTTATCCGTTAATCTTTGCTTGTCAATCGTCCGAATTTGCTCCAGCAAAATAACGGAATCTCTTTCAAAACCGTAGCGTTTTGCATCAATTTCGACGTGGGTTGGTAATTTCGCTTTCTGTATTTGGGCTGTTATGGCTGCAACAATAGCAGTCGGGCTAAAGCGATTTCCGATATCATTTTGGATCACTAAAACCGGGCGTACGCCGCCTTGCTCTGAGCCAACAACAGGAGATAAATCAGCAAAATAAACATCGCCGCGCTTTACAATCAAAATGATTATCCTCCGCTGACTAAGCGCTCAACGGTCGTTTCTGCTTCGCACTCAGCATAGTGAGCCTCAGAAGAGATATTCAAGTTGATTTTCGCCATTTCCATATACCCGCGTCTCATCAAATCACGGTTATGGCGAGTTGTCCGTTCGCTGACATACGCTCTCACTGCTTGTGATATCAGTTCGTTTCTGCTTCGTTTCTCCCGCATCGCTACACCATCCAATTCAGCTACTAAGTTTTCGGGCAAGCTGATTTTCATTTCGGTTCTTGCGCTGGATTCAGACAAAAAACATACACCTCCACCAAACTTACGGATACGACCAATTCATCCATCCAGACATAATGATACCATTATTCAAACGTCAAGCAAAGCTGTTTTATAAATTCTCTTTTTCCGGATGACGGCTACTTGCTTGTATTATCTTGCAGTAAAGGATTTCTTACTTCCATTATACTCTCATTTTCCAAAAACATACGGGGAACGCGGGAACTAATGGTACAAGGGACCTCGTAATTAATCGTCCCAAGCCGCCCTGCGATTTCATCCATCGTGATCGTTTCTCCCTTCTGGCTGCCGATCAGGGTGACTTTGGTGCCCGGCGGATAAGATTGATCTAATTCGACCATCAATTGATCCATGCAGATTCTTCCCGCGATGTTCATCCGTTTGCCGCCGATCAGCACAGACGTGCCGCTCAGCTTGCGGAGCCACCCGTCTGCATAGCCGATGGGAACCGTTCCGATCCATTGATCCTTCTCTGCCGTATATGTTGCGCCGTAGCTGACGCTTTCCCCTTTGCGGATCTTTTTCACATGGGATAAAACAGAGTGCAGCGCAAAAGCCGGTTTTAATTGAAACGGAATTTCGCTTTGGATGTCAGCAGAAGGACGAAGCCCGTACATACTGATGCCGAAACGAACCGCGTTAAAAAAGCCTTTTTTAAGACGAAGTCCGGCAGCGCTGTTCGCGCAGTGCACCATCAATTCTTTTAAAGGAAGCGGAGCGATCAATTTTTTAAAGCGGTCAAACTGAAAGAGGAAATAATCTCTGTTTTTCTCATCCGCGGTAGCAAAATGGGTGAATACGCCTTTACAGACTAAACCGGGATTTTGATCGAGGATTTTTAACACGCTTTGGATTTCTTCCTCCGTTTTGACTCCGAGTCTGTTCATGCCGGTGTCGACTTTCAGATGAAACGGCACTGTTGCACTTCCGAGGTGGCGCGCAGCTTCCTGAAGCCATTCAACAGAATATCCCGTGAGTGTTACGTCATACTCGGCAGCTGCTTGTACATATTCGGGCGGCACGGCGCCAAGCACGAGAATCGGCGCTGTAATGCCCCGTTTTCTCAATGAAATCGCTTCATCCAGTATGGCTACGGCAAGACAAGAGGCACCCGCTTCAAGCGCGGCTTTCCCAACTTCCAAATCTCCGTGACCGTAAGCGTTCGCCTTTACAACCGCCATGAGATGGACGTTTTGCCCGATGTGTTTTTTCATATGCGTGACATTTTCTTTAATCGCGGACAGGTTGATTTCCGCCCACGTTTCTCTGTAAAAGGATGCTGTGTTCATTCGATACACTTCCTAGCATTATTTTCAATTCATATTTTTATTATCATACTAAAATTATTCTGTAAAGTGAAATGGAATCAAAAAAGAGACCGACAGCGGCGGCCTCTTTTTTGACGTTATTTTGACGACTGTCCCTGCATGCTTTTGGCGGCGGCCACCATTTCATCTTTTGTCAGATCCTGTGATGACAGAAGATAATCCACTCCGTCATATGTCCACGTTAAAGACGTATCAGATAATGCGGCCACCGTGAAGCCGAGATTAACCGGTTCGCCTTTCAGCGTGACGGCAGAGGCGGCTTTTGCGATATGGGCTTTTTCTTGAATAAGGGTGAATGATTTTTCTCCGCCGTAAGTCATGACGATCCGTTTGCCGTCCGCCGTTGAAATATCTTTCTCTTCAAGCTTTTTGACGCCGGCCGGCACTTGAAGCGGTGTTTTGACCGCAAATGAATCAGACGGCTTGGCGCTTGTGGCGACGTCCATCTGGGAAAGCGTCATATTTTTCTTCTCGTCAAAAGAGTCTTTATCAAACGGTTTGTTGAATTCAAAGCTTTTGAATTCGACTTTTACCATCACTTTCCGGTCTGTATCCATAACTTTAACGAGCGACGGGCTCATGTCCTTTTTGTTGAAAGTGATTTCCTGAGTCGGCAGCATTTTGTTGTGCTGATAGTTTGTTTTTGTTTCAAACGTGTACTTTTTATCTTTGGCGGAATAGACGGCGTCTTTGTCATGCTGCACGTCCTTTACAAGTGACTCAAACAAATATACTTGGCTGCTGTTATTCGGCCAGTCGCTTTGGAATCTGAAGCTCTTATTTAAAGACGGCGTGAGGACAAAGACTCCGTTGGCGTTCCGTAAAATGACTTGGTTTTGGTCTTTTTTCGGATTTTCCAAATAGACCCGGTACAGGGAAGGTTTTTTATGCCAGATTTCCACATTGTATACTTGCGGATCACTCCCCGTTTCGATGGTCATTTTGGCTTTCGCTTTGTACGAGGTGTATTCTTTCGCCTTCTTATCTAAACCGTTCACGATA
Organism: Bacillus sp. A1; assembly: GCF_042296235.1. Classification (NCBI taxonomy): domain Bacteria; kingdom Bacillati; phylum Bacillota; class Bacilli; order Caryophanales; family Bacillaceae; genus Bacillus; species Bacillus sp. A1. The sequence continues at coordinate 496,466 of NZ_CP141181.1, read as the reverse complement.
TCTTCCTGTGATTTTTGGCCGCAGGCCGAAAGAATAAGGACGGCAAGCAGTCCCGTTAAAAGCAAAACAAAGCTTTTTCTCACCTTTTTTCAACCCCTTCTTCTCAATTGATGTAAAGGGAAGAAATCGCTTGTTTGACTTTAACGGTACGCCCTGAACGGACGGACGCGTACCATAAAAGCCTCAAACAACTTGTCTCCCTTAATGCACTATCAAATATATGAAGGGGTTTCGGCTAATATGCAGACTAGCGTGACAACCTTTCAATCACGACCTGTGCCGCGGCGTATTCTTTTGTATGGGTAATGGAGACGTGAACCGCCGCGCCGTCCAGCTTGGCGCAGGTCAGCACTGGTTTTCCCGCCGTGTCGTTTCCGGTTTCAATATCCTGAAAGCTGAGCTCTTTGCCGATACCTGTGCCGTATGCTTTCGAAAAGGCTTCTTTTGCCGCAAATCTTCCCGCGAGAAATTCAATTTTCCTTTTGTCCGACAGCAATGTAAAACGGGCGTATTCAGCCTCCGTCAATATTCTTTGCGGAAACCTCGCCTGCCGGCTGAGCATGTTTTCAATTCTGTGCAGTTCAACGATGTCGATTCCGATTCCGAAAATCATGTGAATTCCTCCTAAAAGTCCGTACTAAAAAACGGTTAATGTCATAAACGTGTTACTATATATGTAACAAATCAGATGCAAAGGGGCTTGCGATGTTTATACGAACGGAAAATTTCCAGACTTTTATCAGACGTTATCCGGCCGTCAGCTGTATCTTGGCGCTGCAGGGCTTCTTATGGCTGTTTTTCAGTATGCCGCTTCATTCCGTCATGATGTGGTCAGATGCTGTGACCGGCTATAATTACGGCGTTTCCTCGGGAGAATGGTGGCGGCTGGTGACACCGATGTTTTTACACGCGAATTTCACTCACCTTTTGTTTAACTCCATGTCTCTCTTTTTATTCGCGCCCCCGCTTGAGCAGATGCTCGGAAAAGTCCGTTTTCTGATTGTGTACATCGCATCGGGCATTATCGGCAATATCGGCACGTATCTTGCCGAACCGCTTGATTATGTGCATGTCGGCGCATCCGGCGCGATCTTCGGACTTTTCGGCGTGTATGTGTTTCTGACTGTTTTCCGCAAGGAGCTGATCGGCCGGGATCAGTCGAAAATGATTATGACCCTGCTTATCATCGCGGTGCTGTCGACGTTTATCAACTCTAATATTAACATTATGGCGCATTTGTTCGGACTGGCAGGCGGATTTTTGCTTTCCTTTTTATGCGTGCAGCAAAAAAAGCGGCGGTATTAACCGTCCGCTTTTTCATATGAATACCAGCGTCCGATGCGTTCGGCATCTTCCTCGCTGACATCCTTCAGCATGACATGCTCCATGTGGTGAGCTGATTTCACTGCGGTAGCCACAGATGCGAGCCGCCTTCTTTTTTGCAGAAAGGAGCGGCTGACTTCAAACATCTGCATTCTTCTTCTCAGCATAATCGTGGTCGTCTTCCCGATCAGCCTCGTGGTGATCTGAAGCCTGCCGCCGTTTATGCACCATGACGCTGTCCTAAACGAGGCATATCCTAGCACCAGTTCGACAGGAAGCACGAGGAGCGATGCATATCCCCACGGCTTAAACAGAATACAAAGCGGGATGATCACGAAAACCGAGAAGATTATGGATCGGAATAAATACCGGCGCAGCGCCCTTTTCGGCAAATGATTCCGGTTTTCTTCCAGCACGTAATCCGGTGTGAAACCGTTCAGCATCACTCCGAGCTTTGATTTGCGGATGATCGGAAACAGAATCGTCTGTGCTCCTTCTTTCTCATTCCCCGCACTGCCGGCGCTGACAATCGCAACCGTCGCGTATCCGAATAATTGCCTGATCACATTTTCTTTCATTTTAATGGCTTGGATTTTACGGAGCGGGATTGTCACTTGATGCTTTTCAATAATTCCTCTGGTAATGACCAATTCGTGTTCCTTTTTTTCTATTTTAAAGTTGGCATGCTTGATCATCATACCGGCGATGCTTAACAGCCAGGCGATGAACAATCCTATGAAAATGATCACGGCGTATATGCCGATGCTCGCATGCTTGAGAAAGGAAAACCTGTCATAGAGCCAGTCCATCGGAAGTACTTCATCAATCTGAGAAAAGAGGGCGAATACCGCTGAGATGATGACACCGATTCCCCCGGATGTTGAGGCGGCCATAAGCAGCTCACCTACAGACAGGCGGTAAACGGATTGCACATCTTCCCCGCGCATCGGTTCCTGCTCCGCTGCGGTCTCCCCTCGTTCTTCTTGCTCCGCTTTTTGCTGAAAAACAGCCGCTCTGATCCGTTCCGCCTCTTCCACAGTAATGGCGGATAAGACGGCTTCAGCGTTTTTCCCGTCGCCGGCCGTTTCGATTTGAAGCTTAACAAGCTTAAAAAGCTGCTGAATGATGCCGGCACTCGTATTCATTGATTGAATCCGGTCAATGGAGATGTATCTCTTTTTCGTAAAAAACAAGCCTTCTTCAATTCTGAATTCTCCGTCCTCAATCCGGTATGTAAATTTTCTCCACTCAATCACACTAGCCGTAATCAGCCAGATAAGCAGGACGGCGAGCGCAATGCCTCCGTAAAAGCGGATGAAGTGGTTGGAGTTTACAATATAGACGAGAAAAAATGGCAGAATAATGTTTTTAATGGTTTCGATAATAATATGGAATAAGTTCAAAATCACGGCCGCCGGATGCAGACGTTTCGGCTCAGACATCATCTTCCGTCACCCTTGCCAGACGGGAAATGGAATCCCTCAGCCGGTCAGCTTCCTCCATATCAAGCGCCGGAATGGAATGAACGGTTGCCGCCGTGGAGATTTTGACTGAGGCCAGACGGTACTTTCTGAGGAGCGGGCCTTGTGAAGTATCTACGTGCTGCACCCTCACCATCGGCACAATGACCCGTTTGACAATAAAAATGCCGGATTGAATATCAATTTCATTTTCATGGACTTCATAGCGCCAGATCCTGTGCCTGATTTTCGGTATGGCATAGACGGATATTACTGAACCGATAACCCAAATGATGCCGAGGACTCCGGTGATCCAATACGGCCAATGGAAGAAATGGCTTAAAACAGCTGCTGCTATAACGGCCAGAAGACAGAAGGCGGACAGGATGATTTCCTGAAGACGCCAGACTTTTAAGCCGCTTGGACTGATTCGATTTTTTGGCTGTGCTCTCAACATACCTACCTCCCATTTTTTATCATACATACAAATACGGCTGATTTGCAAAAAAGATTCACTTTCCGGCATATCAAAAAAAAAGCGGACCCCGTAAAAGGGTCCGCTTCCTGTGTTTTAGTATGATTTTTTCTGGCGTCTGTCACCTGAAGAACGGCGGTCGCTTGAGCGTTTTTTATCGTAGGAAGAACGGTTGTTGTTTTTCCCTTTGCCGCCGCGGTAGCCGCCGCCTTGGCCGTCTCTGCGCTTAGAAGTACGCTGGTTTTTATAGCGTTTGCTGACCATAGGCGCTTCATCAGTGAGGCGTACAGGCGTGCTGTCCGGCTCTTTTGTCGCCATTTTAATGGCTGCAGCCACAACTGTCACTGCATCATGATCTTCTAACAATTCCGCAGCTGCCGTCATGTAGAAGTTCAGGTTGTTTTCGCTGATCGCCGTGCGCAGACGGTCAACCGTCACCTGCTGCTGTCCTTCTAATGCTTCGTCAAGCGTCGGCTCTTTCATGCGGTCCATTTTGCGTTTTGTCGTTTGTTCAATCGCGCGAAGCATGCTTTTCTCACGCGGTGTGATAAACGTCATCGCCATACCCGTTTTTCCTGCACGGCCCGTTCTTCCGATACGGTGAACGTAACTTTCAGGATCTTGAGGCACGTCAAAGTTGTAAACGTGGGTAACGCCTGAGATATCAAGTCCGCGGGCGGCAACGTCAGTCGCTACAAGCACTTCGATCGCACCTTCTTTAAACTTGCGGAGCGCAACCATACGTTTCGCCTGCGTTAAGTCGCCGTGAATTCCTTCAGCCGCATATCCGCGAAGGTTCAGGGCTTCAGCAAGCTCATCGACACGGCGTTTCGTACGTCCGAATACGATCGCAAGTTCCGGAGACTGAATGTCAAGAAGACGAGTCAGCGTATCGAATTTTTTGCGCTCCTGCACTTCCAAGTAGAACTGCTGAATGTTGGACACAGTCATTTCTTTCGCTTTTACTTTTACGTGTTCCGGCTCAGTCATGAAACGCTCTGCGATCCGTTTGATCGGCGCAGGCATTGTTGCTGAGAATAAGAGCGTTTGGTGGTCGCTCGGCACGTTTGAGAGAATGGATTCAATGTCATCAATGAATCCCATGTTCAGCATTTCATCAGCCTCATCCATGACAACCGTGTTCACGTTATTTAAACGGATCGTGCGGCGGTTGATATGGTCAAGAAGACGCCCCGGCGTACCTACGATGATATGCGGGTTTTTCTTCAATGCGCGGATTTGACGTCCGATATCCTGGCCGCCGTAAATAGGCAGTACTTTCGCACGCTTATCTTGTCCGATTTTATATAACTCTTCAGATACTTGAATGGCTAATTCACGGGTTGGCGCGATTACGATTGCTTGAATATTAGGAGACTCGGGGTTCATTTTTTCAACAAGGGGTATACCGAACGCAGCTGTTTTACCTGTACCTGTTTGCGCTTGTCCGATGACATCTTTATTTAAAAGTCCGAGCGGAATCGTTTGTGCCTGGATCGGTGTTGCTTCTTCAAATCCCATACGATTGATTGATTTCATGAGATCAGAACTTAATTGGAAATCTTGAAACGTTATAGTCAAATTATTCAAACTCCTTCTGATTGCTGTTTCAGTAATGTCGTGATTTACCACTAAAAACCGCCCTTTCATCCAAAGGACAGGATCATACGTATACAAAGCCCGAATTACTTTACGTTTAATCTTACCATTACACTATGTGTTTTTCAATAAGGCGAGATGGTCAGGCGGCCGGAAGCGGCCTGACCGGATTCTTCCCGCGAACGGGGCCGGACCCCGCGCCGGACGGGATTTCCCAGCCGGCGGTCTTTCTTTTTCATACGGACAGAATTATTTCACCCTGAATTAGTTTCTTCATTTTTGTATATTTTTATGATGCTGATCATTATTTTTTCAGTGCTTCTCTAATAAATCTTTAACGATTTCTTCGAGCTTCATACCTCTCGATGCTTTAAACAGAAGGAGATCGCCGGAAGCGGCCATATCCTGTATGGCGTGAAGCAGTTCTTTTTTGTCAAGATAATGGCTGACGCGCCCTTCTTCAAAATGCCGGCGTGCTCCGTCAGCGATGAATGCGCCGAGTGTGCCGTAAGTAAATACATGGTCGATTTCCGCCGGATTGACCGCAGCACCGCATTCTTCGTGGAATGCTTTTTCTTCATCACCAAGTTCAAGCATATCACCGAGCACGAGCATTTTCTTCCGATAGCCTTTCATCGTTTCGATTAATTCGACCGCCGCTTTCATTGACGTCGGGCTCGCATTATATGCGTCGTTTACGATCGAGATGCCGTTTTCCGTTTTGACCAGTTCCAATCTCATCCCCGTCACCTTCAGGCGGCTCAGTCCCAGAGCGGCATTTTCCGGCGTAATGCCGAAATAGATGCCGGCGGCGTATGCGGCCATGGCATTCATCACATTATGTCTGCCGAGAACGGGAATAAAGAAAGAACGGTCGATCCCGTCGATATTAAAGTACGTGCCTTCTTCCGCCTGTTTTATTTCTTTCAGGCGGAGATCATTGTCCGCGCCTGCGCCGTATGTCGTTGTCCGGCAAGTGTACGTCTTTTCGCGAAGCAGCGGCTCATCCCCGAAATAAAACAGAACGCCGTCTTCCCGAAGTCCGTTTATAATTTCAAGTTTTGCCTCCGCAATTCCTTCTCTTGAGCCTAAATCCTGCATGTGGGATTCGCCGATATTGGTAATGACGGCAGCTTCCGGTTCAGCAAGACGGCTCAGAAAATCAATTTCGCCTCTCGCGCTCATTCCCATTTCTAAAACGGCGATTTCTGTATCTTCAGGCATGGCAAGCACGGTCAGCGGCAGGCCGATATGGTTGTTGAAATTGCCGGCGGTTTTGTGAACGCGGTACTGCGTGCCGAGAACGGCGTGAAGCATGTCTTTCGTTGTCGTTTTTCCGTTGCTCCCAGTCACCCCGATAACCCGTGTGCCGAGCTCTTTCAAATAAGCTTTTGCCAATGTTTGCAGCGCCTCCAGCGTGTCATCGACCAGGATGACAGCACGCTCTTCCGGCGGATTCGGTTCAGAGCGGTCCCACAACACCGCGGAAACGCCTTTTTCAAATGCTTGCGGCACAAAGGTGTGGCCGTTAAAATGCTCGCCTTTTAAAGGAATGAACAGCTGATTTTTTTCCAAAGTCCGCGTATCGGTTGCGGCGCCCTCAATCATTGTTTGTTCAAATACGGGATTTGTCAGTGTGCCTTTGACCATATCTGCGATTCGTTTTACAGTTCGCTTTATCAAAGGTGGCACCTCGCTTTCTGAAAATGTTGTCTGTTACGGGAAAAGACACTGCCCCTTCAGGCAGTGTCCGTCTTCATTAAAATGTATGTTTAATCAGCTGTTTTTCGGCATGGCGTTCTTTTGCCAGCTCAACCAGCTGTTCGATCAGATCACTGTAATCTACGCCTGCTTCTTTCCAAAGCAGCGGGAACATGCTGAATGGCGTAAAGCCCGGCATTGTGTTCACTTCGTTAATGAGCACTTGACCGTCATTGGTCAGGAAGAAATCGGCGCGGACAAGGCCTGATCCGTCAATCGCTTTGAAGGCTTTAATCGCCATCTCGCTGATTTCCGCATATTGTTCATCCGTCACTTGCGCGGGAATCATTAAATCCGTGTCGCCGTCTTCATATTTCGCCTTGTAATCGTAAAAGTCGGTTTTCGGCGCGATTTCACCGACGGCGGAGCATTTCGGTTCGTCATTTCCGAGTACGCCGATTTCGATTTCTCTGCCGGCGATTCCTTCTTCCACCACAATTTTCCGGTCATACTCAAAAGCCAGTTCGAAGGCTTTTTCAAGCTCTTCACGGTTTCTGCATTTGCTGATTCCGACGCTTGATCCGAGGTTCGCCGGTTTGACGAAGCATGGATACCCAAGCTCCTCTTCAACCTGCTGTAAGCAGCTGTCCGGCGTCTGTTTCCAGTCCTTTTTTAAGAAAGCGGCGTACTTCGCCTGCGGAAGCCCCGCTTGAGCGAACAAATGCTTCATGATGACTTTATCCATGCCGGCTGATGATGCAAGCACCCCGTTGCCGACATAAGGAACGTTCAGCAATTCCAGCAGACCCTGAATGGTGCCGTCTTCACCGTTCGGTCCGTGGAGAAGCGGAAATACGACATCGATCGGCGCCTTTTCGTCAGGCGACGCTTCAGGAAACATTTCCCGGTTCAATGCTGATAGAGCGAAACTTTCACCGTTTTGTTCCAGCTGAAGCATTTTCACGTTGGAAACCGGCTCAGTCAGCAGCGGGCCTCTTTGCCATTCTCCTTTTTCAGTGATGTAAATCGGATGTATATCAAACTTCTCAGTATTAAGCGCTTTTGTTACAGCTAATGCTGTCTGCAGCGATACATTGTGTTCGGCTGACTTTCCGCCGTACACCAATCCTAGACTTGTTTTCAATGGATATTCCCCCCACAACAATTCATCTTTACTATCTTATCACTTTCCTCAGAAAATGATCTAATTATTTTTGGGCATTCTGAATATGAAAGCATTTGTATGTAATTCCTTTTTATTTTATATTAAAATGGCATGGAAAAGGAGATGTGTCATATGAAAAAAATCAGTACAACAGAACAATTTAATGAACTTATTCAATCCGACAAGGAAATCATCGTGAAATTTTTCGCTGACTGGTGCCCTGACTGCACGCGCATGAATATGTTCATCGGCGATATTTTGGAAGAATATAATCAAAATGATTGGTATGAGCTGAACAGAGACGAGCTCCCTGAGCTTGCCGACAAATATCAGGTAATGGGCATACCGAGCCTTCTGATCTTTAAAAACGGCGAAAAGAAAGCGCATCTTCACAGCGCAAACGCGAAAACGCCCGAAGAAGTCACAGAATTTTTATCACAGCATATTTAATTCGTTTCACGATCTTTGTTTATGACTTCAGGCTCTACATGAACATGGACATGAGTCACATCATGTTCATGTTTTATTGCATATTCGACCTCATCGGCTACTTCGTGGCCTTCTTTCACAGACAGTCCCGGATCTACCGTAATGACCATTTCCACATGAACCGTGCTCCCCAAATACCTTGCTTTCACATCCTTCAGCCTGCTGACCTCTTTTATTTCTTTCACTGTGTGTTTATACGGCTCCAAATCTTTCAGATCAAATCCGTCCGTCAATGAGTGGGATGCATCTTTGAAGATGTCCCATGCCGTCTTACAGATGATGATTCCGATCAGAAAAGCAATAACCGGATCAATCCACGGCAGATGAAGCCGGGCCGTTAAGACACCTATAAACGCCCCAATACTGACATAGGCGTCAGAACGGCTGTCTTTCGCCGCCGCATGAAGGGCAGAACTTTTAACCCGATCCGCAAGTCGGCTGTTATATACATACATGCCGTACATTACAATCGCGCTTCCGAGCGCCGTCCATGCCGCAATGAAGCTCGGCTCGGCCTCCGTTCCGCTGACAATCGCCTTTGCTCCTCCGATCAGCACTTCAATACCGACCGCCATCATAATAAAAGACGCAATTAATGAAGAAATTGTTTCAGCCCGATAATGTCCGTAAGCATGATCACTGTCCGCGGGGCGCTGGGAAATCCGGAGCCCGATCAGCACAGCCAGTGATGCGACAATATCCGTGGCATTATTTAACCCGTCCGCTCTGAGCGCTTCGGAATGATAAATAAGACCGATCACCAGTTTGACGGCGGCAAGGATGAGGTACGCGGCGATATTAAGAATCGCGCCTTTTTCGCCCCGTTTTAAGTTTGCCGTTTGATCATTCATGTAAGGACTCCTCCATTCTCATTCATAGTATGGATGGAAAAGCGGAAAAATAGCAGCTTTGATCTGACAGAAACACAATCAATTCGACAGCATTATTCCCCGGGAAACTTTTTGTCGAAAAATTGGCGGTATTTTTCCTTTACATATGAATATGCCCATTGTATACTTTCATTAACTGATAATGATTCTCAATATCATTTGATTAGGAGGGTAATCATGAGGTCTTCTCCTCAGCTCAGATCATCAGTTGAAGGACGAAAAAAACATCTGATCCATTTGCTGATCAATAACGGAATATACAAAAAGTCGGAACGGCATTTATATGAATTATCGCTCGGAGAATTAGAAAGCGAATACAAATATGTAAGGAAGGTGCGGGCTCATGGCGAAACGTAAAATAAAAACATACGAACAGCTGATAAAAGAAAACAAGGCGGCCATTATGAATAATCAAAAGCTGATGAATGTGATCTATGACAGAATTGACCGCAAGCATCAAAAACTGCTCCGGCACAACAGCCATACATAAAAAGAGCCTTTTTCAGGCTCTTTTTTTATTGCTCAAAGGCTTCCGCCGCTAATTTGCCGATGACCGCATCGTCCATCGGCGGATTGTGAAGGCCGGCCCGGGCATCCCGATAATACCGCTGAAGCGGATTATTTCGCTCCAGGCTTTTTGCGCCGGTGATTCTCATTGCTTTATCAACAACAGAAAGGACGGCATTTGTCACAATATGTTTTGCGGCGCCGAGCTCGCTTTTGATGAAAGGGCGGCGTTTCGGGTCATCATACATTTGCGCCGCCGTGAAGAGAAACTGTCTCGCTTTTAACAATTCAAGCTCCATTTCCCCGACACGCTGCCCAACGGCCGGCACGTCTTTAATCGGTCCGTTCAGGCTGTTCGGCGAATATTCGGATGCAAACCGGACGGCATAGTCCCTTGCCGCTTGAGCGATACCCAGATAAGCAGCGGGAATGTGAAGCAGCCAGCCATTCACTTTCGCCGCTCTCGGCCCGCTGATAAGCTCCACAAGCCGCTCATCACTGACCGTGACATGATCTAAAAGGAGATCATGGCTTCCGGTCGCCTTCATGGCAATCATATCCCATGTTTCTTCGACTGAAACGCCTGCCTGATCTTTATGAATGAGAAAAACACCGGTCGTTTGTTTTTCTTCAATCCATGCCGTCACAAGCATATAATCCAAAGTCAGCGAAAGGGTTGTAAAGGTTTTTCGGCCGTTCAGCACCCATTTTCCGTCTTTTTTGACAGCGGAGGTGCCGGGTCTTCCTCCCCTCGTCGGACTGCCGGTCTGCCGTTCCGTCGCTGCCCTGTTCAGGACAGCTCCCTTTTTCACCTCTTCTGTGATAAATGAAAAGACACCTTCATCCCAGCTGTTTCCTTCTCCGAGCTCACCCATGACGGATAAATGCCAGCCGATTCCGAGAGCAACGGCCGCGTCTCCCCGCGCCAGCCGTTCCTGAAACAGCACCATATCATAAACGGAAATGCCTGCACCGCCGAATGCCTCAGGTACCGTTAACGCCGTATATCCTGCGTCGCGCAGTCTTTGAATTTTCTCAGCGGGAAAACGGCCCGCCTCATCATCAAGCGCGGCTGTTTTTTGAAATTCGTCTGCAAGCAGGTCGATTTTTTCCATCCATTCCCTCTGCCGTTCATTCTGTATCCATAAAGACACTGGAATCCCCCCATTATAATTCCTATAAAGTTAATAAGTATTATAGAGATTCAAGTCTCGTTTCGCAACTGTGAGGCTGTACAAAAAAACACGCTATTCCATGGAATAGCGCGTTCAGACTGCTTCCGGGCCGCGGTCCTGCTTGAGCCCGAGATAAATCAGCATATATGTGAGATAACCCATCGTCATCACAAGCCCGCCAAAGAAAAAGCTTGAAAAAATCGGCTCTTCAAACGCGGTAACCGCCGCAAGCACGATCCAGCTTGCATACAGGTAGATGATGAAATAACGGAATCCCGACTTCATTTTATATAAGAGAAACAGCCCCACTGTAGAAAACAAACCCAGCGCAAGCCTGAAATAAACAAGATGTTCGAATTGGAACATGAATGACACAAAGGAAAAACCAAGCAATAACACAATCGGTAATGCGGTAATAAAATTTCTCAAGTGAGCACCTCCGTCATTACCTTTATTATAAATCAAAATAGCATAAATTATTGATTTATCGTGATCTTTTTCACAAAAATGTCATTCCTTTACTTTATACCCGAACATCGCGTTTGCAAAAGCTCCACCAAGCGACGGCTAAGAAGAATACGATATGGATAATGATAATGCCTGCGGAAAATAACGGCGTCATTCCCGCAAACAGCGGTTTCGCCCCGCTCATATATTGCGTCAGGTCAGTATTTGCGAACAGCAGAAAACTTCCCCATTTGTTTTGGAAGAGCGACATAATCGTCACGAGTGATTTTGCGCCGTACAGCACGATAAATGACAAAATGACGGCCATTGCGCTGTTTCGGAATACAGAAGAACACAACAAGCCAAAGCATGCCATCGCAAACGCCTCGACCCAGTTCGTGCCGATTACTTTCAGGGTGTTCATCAGAAGCGTCCCTGATTCAGATGTCACCGACACGCCGAAGAAAGCCATGCCGAACAGCAGAGACAGAATATAGTACGCCGCATACAGGTACAAGCTGACCAAAAATACGGTAATGAGTTTAGATACAAAAATCCGCTCCCGCTTTACAGGGCGGATTAACAAAAATTTGATTGTTTTTTTATCAAATTCAGCGGAAATGATCGTTGCCGCGATCACGATTGTTAACGCCTCAAGCAGAATATTCAGCCCGGGCGCGTACGCCATATAGCCGATGAAATTCTCATCCGTTCCGGAACTGATGACAAGCCGTTTAATGACAAGCGCCATAATAAATTGGAGAACGGCCATCAGAATCAGCGCCACCAATGAGACTTTTCGGTTAAAGAGTTTCATATGCTCATTCGCTGTCAATTTAAACATTCGTCTCCCCCTCCTCTTGAAGCGCCGTCGTCACTTTCATGAATTCATCCTCCAGCGATTCCGCATACGGCATGATGGAATACACGAGGAAGTCTTGTCCGACGAGCGCACGGTTTAATGCCGGGATGTCCTTCTTCGCTACGGTGACGGTAATGCCCCCGCCGTTTTTCTCCGGAGCAAATTGCTGTTGGGACAGCCATTCAAATGCTTCGTCAGCCGGCTGAATGTCGAGGACGGCTTTTTCTTCTTTTTCCTCAGCGCCGCGCAGAACAACCTCTGTTTTGATCTCACCTTTTTGAATGATGATGACACGGTCGCAAAGGTCCTCCACTTCACGCAATAAATGCGTCGCAAAAAGGATGCTCGTCCCTTCAAGCTCCGCGAGTTCCTTTAAGTGATCGCGGAAATCCTTCATTCCGCCGGGATCAAGCCCGTTTGTCGGTTCATCTAAAATGAGCAGATTCGGACGGTGAAGAATGGCCTGTGCAATCCCGAGACGCTGACGCATACCAAGGGAATACGTTTTAACTTTGTCATGAACGGCATTTGTGAGCCCGACCCGCTCGATGACTTCCTGAAGCCTGTCCTCTTTGATGTTTTTGTGCATGTTGGCAAAGTGCTTCAGATTTTCCCACCCCGTCAGGTACGGGTAGAATTCAGGATTTTCCACGATCGCTCCGACGGATTCAAGCGCTTTTTCGAAATCAGCATCGTGCTGAAAGCCGTTAATTGTAATCGTGCCGCTGTTTTTCTTTAAAAGACCGACGATGATTCGGATAAGTGTGGTTTTTCCCGACCCGTTCGGACCGAGCAAACCGATGATCTCGCCCTGCCTGACATCCATGCTGATGTTTTTTAAAATGTGCTTTTTGCCTATTGTTTTGTCAAGGCCCTCAATATGTAAAATCGGCTCAGTCATACAGCCTTCCTCCTTTTTCACAAAAAATAAACAGTGCCCGTACATAGGCACTGTCTGCATTATAACATTAGTCATATATTCGTGAAGAGCCGGAGCCGACGTTATGTCTTATCCGGGACCGGTCCGTTTTTTTCCTTCTCTTCATTATTGACGACATCCAGAATATCAAGCAGGAACACAAAAATCGGAATTCCGATAATCAAGCCCCAAATGCCGAAGAAATGTTCCGAGAAAATCAGAACCGTAAAGGTAAAAAAGATCGGCAGTTCCGTTTTCGCTGACATCAGTTTCGGATTAAGGAAGTACGTCTCAATCGCATGGATGACGAAAATGACCAGCACGATGTAGATGACATACGCAGCGCCGCCCGTCGTATACGCGATGATGCTGAGCGGAATGAGCGAAATCACCACACCCGCCACGGGAATGAGCCCGAGGAAAAAGACCATGATTGACAGGCCGAACAGCTGCGGAAAATGCAGAATCGCCAATGCGATCAAGGTGAGGATACAGTTCACCAGCGCGATAATAAATTGGGCTTCAAGCACTTTGCCGAATGTTCTCGCAAATTTGCTGCCGAAAAAAGCAAGTTCGTAGTAAAAAACAGACAGCTTGCTGTGCTGAAATTTTTTCATAAACTCCGTGAGCCGCTTTTTCTCGAACAGGAAAAACATGCTGAGAATCAGTGACATCACGACCTGCAAACCGAAAGTGCTGATATCGGCCAAGTATGTATACAGTACATTAAAACCTTCTTTTACATAGGAACCGATATTGATATCGCCGAACACGCTCGATATCTCATCATAAAACGGAATGACATCGGGATGATACGCGATGTGCTTGATCTGCTTAATCAGCTGTTCAATCTGCTTGGCAACAATCGGGTAAAAGACAAAGCCTCCGACAGTCGCCCCGACAGCCAGCGCAATATATAAAATGGTGATGACCACCCTCTGGCTGATCCGGAAAAAATGGTTCAACACGTGCCGGATGACAGTCTCCAGCCGATCCATCAGAAAAGTAAAAATAAACGTAAGCAAAATCAAATTAATCATACTTCGGAATACAACTAACACCCCAGTCAAAACAAGAAAAACCGAAAAACGTCTGACACCCGGATGCTGAAAAAATTTAAAAATAGCCGCCATTTATACACTCCTGCTAGGACAAAAAGCCCTTAGATTTCATCTTTCACTCTCTAATTGTAAATTATATAACAAAATGACGCTAAGGTCTTTGTCCACCTCCTAATAAATTTGAACAAATTTATCTTTTTTACTCATGGCGGCCGAAAAAAAGAACGGCATGCCCGATGCATGCCGTTCCTTTCCTTTTATACCGCCGTTTTCATTTCTTTTACGGCCTGTGTGCTTTTCACTTCGTCAAACTCATTTTCACTCTTGGCTACGATGATGGTGGCGATTCCGTTTCCGATCAGGTTGACGATCGCCCTTCCTTCACTCATAAAGCGGTCGACGCCGAGGAGCAGCGCCAGCCCCTCCAGCGGAATAACCTGAAGCGCCGATAAAGTGGAGGCGAGCACGATAAATCCGCTTCCGGTTACGCCCGCCGCGCCTTTTGATGTCAGCATCAGCACGAGAATGATCGTAACCTGCTGGCCGATGGTAAGGTCAACGCCGAACACCTGCGCCAGAAAAACCGTCGCCATTGAAAGATAAATCGAGGTGCCGTCCAGGTTAAAAGAATATCCCGTCGGAATGACAAGGCCGACAACCGATTTGGAACAGCCGTAGCGCTCCATTTTATCCATCATCCGCGGAAGGACGGACTCAGAAGAGCTTGTGCCGAGAACGATGAGCAGTTCATCTTTAATAAAACGGAGATAGTTCCACAAGCTGAAACCGAATAGTTTGCAAATGATATTCAAAGCGACAAATACAAACAGGAACATCGTAACGTATACAGACAGCATCAGACTCGCCAGCGGCTTGATGGAATCAAGGCCGAAGTGCCCGATCGTATAGGCCATGGCCCCGAATGCGCCGATCGGCGCCGCGCGCATGATGTAGCCGATGATTTTGAAAAAAACATGCGACAGTTTATCAAAGAAATCAATAATGCTTTTGCCTCTTTCACCGAGCGCCGCCAGGCCGACACCGAATAAAACAGAAAAGAATAAGACCTGAAGAATGTCGCCTTTTGCGAAAGCGTCAACCATATTTGACGGAACGATGTGAGTGATAAATTCAATCCAGTCAATCCCCTGTCCCCCGTTTTGCGTGTACTGGGAGACATCCCCTTTTTCAAGCTTGCTGTAATCAAGCCCCTCACCGGGTTTCATGATATTGACGACCAGAAGTCCGATAATAAGGGCGATGGTGGTCACGACTTCAAAATAAATAAATGCTTTTCCCCCGACTTTGCCGACTTTTTTCATGTCTCCCATCTTGGCGATGCCAAGCACGATCGTCAGGAATATGATCGGTGCGATAATCATTTTTACCGCATTGATAAATGTATCGCCGAGCGGCTTCATCTGCTTCCCGGCCTCAGGCCAAACGAGTCCGACAATGACGCCGATGATCACCGCCGTGATGACCTGCACCGTAAGATTTTTAAAAATTTTCATCCCTGCTCCCCCTTGCTTCTCGCTGCGTCTATACGAAAATGATAGCGTTTTCAAACGAAGATGGGAAGCTTATGATCATAACGGACATTTTGGTCTTTTTGGTCTCGGCTAGCGGACGAATTTGTAGCGGTTAACCGGCCGGCCCACTCCCCCGTATTGAATGTCGAGCTTAATCTGGCCGTCTTTCTCAAGAAAATCAAGATAACGCCGCGCCGTCACCCTGGCGATTCCGAGCGCTTTGGCGGCTTCTTCAGCTGAAAGCGGCTCCGTCTGCTGTTTCATATAGGTCAAAATTTCATTCATCGTAAAATGATTTAACCCCTTCGGCAGATCCCGGGACGGATTTTGCGGAATTTTAAGCAGCATGTCAAGCTGCTCTTGCGACATGGTGTCATGCTCTTCAATTTTCCGTTTATATTGTTTATAGTTTTCGAGCGCCTGTCTCATCCGCTCCAGCTTAAACGGCTTCAAAATATAGTCGGCCGCACCGTTTTGCAGCATAAGCTGGATTGTTTCTTTGTCTTTTGCGGCCGAGACGATGATGACGTCCACTTCGAGCTTTTGTTTTCTGATTTCCTGGAGCGTTTTAATTCCGTCTTTTTTCGGCATATATACGTCTAATACCACGAGCCCGGGCCGCAGATCTTTAATAAGCCTGATTCCCTCGTCTCCGTCAGCGGCTGTGGCGATGACGCTGAACCCCGAAACACCGGTGATAAATTCTTTATTCACCTCCTGCACCATCGGATCATCTTCAATAAGCAGCACCTTGATGTCCATCGAATGATTCCTCCCCCTTCATCGGAAATAAAATAGAAAATGCCGTTCCCTGTCCCTGCCGTGTGTCGACTTCAATAACGCCCATCCCTTTGTCGACGATTTGTTTGACGAGGTACAAGCCGTATCCCGTTCCTCCCGTTTTATTGACGGTAAACCCTTTTTCATAAAGGCGCGGGATGTGCTGATCGGAAATCCCGCTTCCGTTGTCTTCTATTAATATAGCAAGCACTTCATCATTTTGCTCGATACTGATGTCAATATGTTTGTCCTCCGTGTCCGCTGTTTCGAATGCGCCGAACGCATTTTCAATTAAATTGCCGAGCAGGACGACAATGTCATGCTGGTCGACATGCTCCGGAAATGCCGAGAAACTGCTGTTTTCATCAATTTTCACAGAAATGCCAAGCTCTTTTCCTCTTTTGATTTTGCTTAACAGCAGCCCCGCCGCAGCGTCATTCTGAATGGCCTGATGAAGAAAATCGGTGACGCTTTCTTGTTCTGATGATTCCTTAAAAGCAAGCTGGAGCGCTTTTTCTGATTTTCCGAGCTGAATGAGTCCCGCGATGGTGTGAAGCTTGTTCATATGTTCATGATTTTGGACTCTGAGCGCATCGACAAAATTTTTCACACCTGTCAGTTCTTCCGCCATTTTCGCCGCTTCCGTCCTGTCCTGAAAAATGGCGACGGCTCCGATGACCTTCTTTTTCATGACGATCGGAATTCTGCTGCTCATGATCACCTTTCCGCTGACTTGGATTTCTTCATTATATACGGCTCGGTTCCGCTCGACGATCTCAGGGAGCCGCGAATCTTTTAACACGTCCCAGATCAGCCTGCCATCGGTCTCTTGTCTTACATTGAATATCTGCTTCGCTTTTTCATTAAAAATGGTGATGTGATGCTGATTATCGATCGCGATGACGCCCTCATTCATCGAATGAAACGTAGCGGTCCGTTCCTCATACATTCTCACGATCTCATGGGGCTCCAGCCAAAACATCTGTTTTTTGATGTGGCGGGCCAGCAAAAAGGAGCCGGCCAGTCCGAACCCTAGCGCCAGCAGAACGATAAACAGTATTTCATGTTTCAGCTGAAGAAGAATTTCACCGAATCCGGGCAGCGTTTTACCGGCCAGAACGACGCCGATCTGATTCAAATCCCGGTCTTTGATGGGATAAAAAGCGCGAACGGCGGTGCCGATCTCTCCCTTTGCTTCGGAAAAATAAATGTGCTCGGCGAACGCCGCGGCTTCGTCCTCACCCCTTGAACGCTTTCCGATCATTGTGCTGACGGGATGTGAATAGCGAATATGATCCATATCCATGACGACGATGTAGTCCGCTTCATTGATGATCCTTATTTCTTCGACCGCATGGCGCACGTCTTCCCTTTGTTTTTTCTGCTCGAGGGCGCGTTTGACATCGGTCATCTCAGATACCGTCCGCGCGGTATTCATCAGCCGTTTTTTCAGCTCGCGCTCCTCTGTATGCTGAATATTGCCGATCAGCACGATGCCGACGATCAAAAAGGTAAAAAGCACGACGATATACGAAAGTATGGTGATTTTCCAGCGGATGGTGAGCTTTTTTTTCGTCATTGGCCTCTTCCTTTCCGTCTCTTTACGAAAACGGCCCGCCCGATTATGCTTGTTATAGAAAATGGCGGAGGGGGTTTTCGATGAAAAGCTTGCTGACTTGTCTCAGCCTGATGGTACTCGGTATCGGAACCGCTTTATTCATCGGCTTTCATGATCGTTTCTCAACGGAAGAACCGTATTATGATGACGAACAGGAAGGCCTGAAAGATCAAATCGTTTTCAAATTCAGCCATGTCGTTGCTGAGAACACGCCAAAAGGGCGGGCGGCGAATAAGTTTGCCGACCTTGTCTATCAAAAGTCCGGCGGCACCATTAAAGTAGAGGTGTTTCCAAACGGGAGCCTCTATTCAGATAATGAAGAAATAAACGCCCTTCAAAACGGGGACGTGCAATTCATCGCTCCCTCCACCTCAAAGCTCGGATCACTGTCTCCCGAATGGGGTGTTTTGGATCTGCCGTACGCGTTTACAAACTATAAAGCCGTGCAAGAAGGCCTCAACGGCAAAATCGGCACACGCCTGTTCGCTTCATTAGAAAAGCATCATTTGAAAGGACTGGCGTACTGGACGAACGGGTTTAAACAGCTCACGTCAAATAAAGGACCGATCTTCACTCCGGACGATTTGAAAGGACAGGCGCTCAGGATCATGCCGAGCAGCGTGATCGAAGACCAATACCGCCTGCTCGGCGCGCACCCGCGGCAGGATTCCTTTAATTCCACGTTTCAGCTGTTGGAAAGCAATCTCGTAGACGGAGAAGAAAATACGATTTCAAATATCTATTCTAAAAAATTTTATAATGTTCAAGATTATTTGACAATCAGCAATCACGGGTACCTCGGTTATGCCGTGATGACCGACGAGCATTTCTGGAATTCGCAGACAGAAAAAACGAGAACCATCTTAACGGAGGCGATGCGAGAAACGACGGAGTGGAACGAAGCCTCCGCTGAGAAAATGAATAAAGACCAGCTTGAAGAGATAAAGAAGAATTCATCCATTCATATTCATGTGCTGAGCAAAGCGGAAAAGAACACATGGATGAAACGCCTCGACCCGATTTACGAACAATATGAACAGGTGATCGGCCGCGGGCTTGTGCAGGATTTGTTATCCTTGCGCCGCGAGCCTTAGCAGGACCAATACGCCCATCTCCGTTTCATCCCTTTTCCCGCCGGGGAAGTAAATAGGGACAGATCAAAAAAGGAGATGGAGACATGTTTACACATACGAAAAAACTGCAGCATCCGGCTAAACCGGATCGTCCTGATCCGCTGTTCGCAAAAAAGATGCAGGAAATTTTAGGGGGACAATACGGGGAAATATCCGTCGCCATGCAATATTTGTTCCAAGGATGGAATACACGGGGCAATGAAAAATATAAGGATCTTCTGATGGATACCGCGACGGAAGAAATCGGCCATGTCGAAATGATCGCGACGATGATTGCGAGACTGTTAGAAGACGCCCCGCTGGCAGAGCAGGAAAAAGCGGCTGATGATCCGGTCATCGGGTCCATTTTAGGCGGCATGAATCCGCATCATGCGATCGTGTCAGGACTCGGCGCAATGCCGGAGAGCAGCACGGGCGTTCCGTGGAGCGCAGGCTATATCGTCGCAAGCGGAAACCTTCTGGCAGACTTCCGCGCCAATCTGAACGCCGAATCACAAGGAAGGCTTCAAGTCGCACGCCTGTATGAAATGACCGATGATAAAGGCGTGAAAGATATGCTCAGCTTTTTATTGGCCCGCGATACCATGCATCAAAACCAATGGCTTGCGGCCATTAAAGAATTAGAAGAACAGGAAGGTCCGATCGTTCCTTCCACATTCCCGAAGGCGCTGGAAAAACAGTCATTCTCCCATAAGCTTATTCATTTCTCAGATGGCGGACAAAGCGCTGAACAAAATTGGCTGAAGGAAACAGCGCCGGACGGAGAACCATTCGAATACGAAAAAGAACCGAAAGCGCACGGCGAAATAGCTAAGCTGGATCCCGTCCCGCCGTATGTCCACAACACGCTTCCCGGACGCGAGTAAAGACACAAGCCCAAAACAAACTGTTTTGGGCTTTCATTATGCCTTCAGAACCGTCCAGTCCGGTTCGTATCGGATGTCCGGATGATGTAACAGCTTATAAATGACAGGTTCATCCTCTTCGTACAGCATCACTTCTATTGAAAGAATCGCAGCCTTCTGCTCGTTTTCTTCGTATATGCGGTCATGTTCGTTCTCTATAAAATCATCATAGGCCTGTCTGTTCTCCCAAACGCTGATGATCTCTGCAATGAACAGGCCGTCTGCGTTTTTCCGCCAGCCGCCGGCCTGTTTGACGAAGCCATTTACACATGATAATGCTCCCCACTGTGACTGTGCTTGCGCAAATGCTTCAGCGTTTGCAGCGTCTGTTTCACATACAATCTTTTTGATCAGCATGACCGTTCCTCTGTGATGACTGTTTTCGCATGCGCATGCTCGACACAGAGATTCACGGTTCTGACGTAAGAGCGGGTGCGGTGAATCGTGCCTTTCGGGATGAGCAGGCTGTCATTTGCTTTGAGCACTGCGGTTTCTTTGTCCTTAAAATCAATCAGCAGCTCCCCCTCCAGAACGATGAACCATTCATCTGAGTCAGGGTGATGGTGCCAGTCATATTCTCCCGTAAACACTGCGAGGCGCACACAGTGGTCATTGATCTCCGCGATTGAAAAATTGTCGTGTTTTTCTTTGACTTTATTGGCGATAGCGAGCAAATTCAGCATGTCAGACACGAGTGAAAAACCCCTTTTTCATTTAATTGTATCGCAACGGCGGCTCAGATCAAGATTTTCCCAAAATAAAAGCGATCCAGCTGATGCGCCGGATCGCTTTTGATCTGCAGGTTGTCTGCCTTTATGCTTTTATTAGCTGCTTCGTCTGTTTCCGCCTTTTTGGCCGATTTCTTTATAAAAATCTTTGTCATGATTTTTGCTTGTGGCTTCTCCGCCTTTTTGGCCGATTTCTTGATAGAATTCCTTGTCATGGTTATTGCTTGTGACTTCTCCGCCTTTTTCACCGATTTCCTGATAGAATTCTTTGTCGTGATTTTTGCTTGTGGCTTCTCCGCCTTTTTCACCGATTTCCTGATAGAATTCTTTGTCGTGATTTTTGCTTGTGGCTTCTCCGCCTTTTTGACCAATTTCCTGATAGAATTCTTTGTCATGGTTATTGCTTGTCGCTTCTCCGCCTTTTTTACCTGCTTCTTCTCTGCTCATTTTGTTATTATCTTGTGCCATTTTTGAATTCCTCCTTTAATTGGTGTTGGTTGTTGGTTTCCCGATTTCAGAACTGCTAAACAAAGAAAACACATTGAATGTGTTTTCGGGTGGTTTTTTATTATTCTGTATCCTTCATGCGTTTTAGAATCCGGCGTTTTTTATAAAGCATGATGCCTGTTTCCGCGATGCTTTCTAAAGCTGAACGGTTGGCGGACGCGCCGAAGATGATGCCTGCGGCCGGAACCATTTGCAGCAGTTTTTTCGCGGCGAACGTATCGCGGTAGCTGTAAACGACTTCCCGCCAGCCTTGGATTTGCGAGGCGACGCGCTGATAGGCGCTGTCGTTTTGATCATATTGCCGTAAATCTTGCAGGATCGCTTTTTTTCCGATGACGTCACTGGATGCAAGCTGAAGCAATTTGACGATAAACACGCGTTCTTTTTTGTCTTTCGGATCAAAGCCGTAAGCAACCGCGATATCTTGCAGCGTCTTTAAGGACAGGCCGAGCATCGCCGGAATGTCTGCCGCCAGCGTGAATACACCGCCGACTCCCGTTGCGGCTCCCTGCACCGTCGCGGCCTTTACGCTTGTACGCGCTATGCCTTCTGCGATTTCGTCCATGACGGCAAGCGGCGCATTGCGGATGTCGTGAAGCGTTTGATATGTACCGTGCGGCAGCCTTTTTTGAAACTTTTTCATGATGCGCTTTTCTGATGTAAGGTACTGTCCGCCTGACTGAATAAACGTTCCCGTTTCATCGAGAATGAGTCCGATTTTCCTCTGAATAAATTGCGGTGTCAGCTTGTCCAAAAGCTGAAACGGCAAGCGGGTGAATGTTTGCCAGAACATCACCCTCTGCTGCGCCTTTTCCCATTTTTGAATGTCTCTCAGTTGTCTTTCCAGGTCTGTCCGCTCTTCTGTCACCCGTCCTGCACGTCCTTTCTGATTTCTTTGTTCATAGTATACCTTTATGGCGTTTTCTTTTTACACCCGGCCGGATTTTTTATCCGGAAAACATTTCATTGTTTAATTTCCTTCAAATTCTATATATTGTATAATTCTGAATAATACGATTGAAGGAGAATGTTGAATGCAATGGATTTATTTAAGTTTAGCGATCATTTTTGAAGTATTGGGTACGGTCAGCATGAAATTATCAAATGGATTTACAAAACTTGTCCCAAGTATTTTATTATTATTGTTTTATATCGGCAGCCTTTGTTTTCTTACTTTGACTTTGAAATATATAAGTGTCTCCATCGCGTATGCGGTCTGGTCGGGAATGGGGATCGTGCTGATTTCCATGATCGGAATTTTTTTCTTTCATGAACAGTTCTCTGTCATAAAAGCTGTCTCTGTTCTTCTGATCATCATCGGTGTCGTTTCCTTAAACTTTATTTCTGAAAGTGAAACGTCATCAAACGGCATCAGCGTTCATACGGACAGAAACAGATGATGAAAGGGTTAAAGGTTCTCTTTCTCATTACAGATATTGGATTTATCGTTTATTGGATTGTTACTTTTTTTGAGTGGATTCCAAAAAACATGGTGTTTAAAGATTATGATAACGCCATGATAATGGCCTGGAACTGGTCATTCTTTCCCTTAGATATTTTCATTTCGATAACCGGGCTGTACAGCTTGTTTCTTTATAAACGGAAACATGCGTTATGGCGCCCTTTCGCATTAATATCACTTGTGCTGACCTTTTGTTCAGGCCTGCAAGCGATTGCCTTTTGGGTATTTATCGGTGATTTTGATCTTATGTGGTGGGCATTCAATCTGTACTTGCTTCTTTATCCTTTATATTTTATTCGGAAATTGCTGGTCTCTCATAAAAATAGCTGTCATTCTTTTTGATGAGGCGGTTTTCTTTTTCTTCAGGCGGGAAACACTTTTCATAAAGGAGTGATAGACATGCCTTGGTCTATGAAGGATTATCCGCAATCATTGAAGAATCTCGAGGAACCTGTGAAGAAAAAAGCGATTGAAATCGCGAATGCGATGATAGATGAGGGTTATGAAGAAGGACGGGCCATTCCCATTGCGACAAGTCAGGCGAAAGAGTGGAAAAAAAACGCTTCTAAGGAAGAAATCGATCAGCTGATGAAACACGATGATGAAACGAAACGCGGAAATTGAATCGGAATAAAGGAAAAACCCCGCTCTCAAGAGAACGAGGTTTTTCTGATTATAAACCGTAATAATAAGATAGTGTGGTGACTGAAACGTAGCCTGTCGCTCCTGCATACGTGACTTTCAGCCATTTATTAGAATTAGTGTAGTGGCCTTGAACATATTCTCCGGTTACCCAAGAACCTGTAATTTTTTTACCGCTTGAGAATGTTGTGATCGTTGAACAGCTGACCTTAGAGCATGAGCGCATATTAGCACCGTAAATACCGACTGTACCCCCGCTGGCTAAAATGGAAACGTCCGGTTCAGCTTTAGGTTTGAAAGCTGCTGCTGATGCAGAGCCGCCAAAAGCGAATAAAGAAACAGCAAAAATCATGGCTAAAGAAATGATCGACAAACGACGTACCAAGAAAATTCCCCCTCTTTTATCATATGGCTGGAAAGCTTTCCTGACGTTATTATACTTTTTTGCCCGGGAGACTGAAATAAGTCTAATGCTCCAACTTCTTTTCTTCGCAAGTGGCCATGCCGATTCTTTATTTGATAGATAACAGCGGTTTATTGGACTGGAATCACTGATATATCGTTGATTCAAACGTTTATTCAGAGCGGCCGGAGTTTTTCCGGAGGTCATTTGAATGGTACAGAAAGGTTTTATCTTCCAATGGAAAGAAACATTATTATTCTATTTACCCGGGAAAACGGAGGAAATACAGCGTCTTTTTCTCAAATCAGTTGGGCGGACAGAAAGTTGTGAAGTGATATGGGCAAGTGTCCTCTTTTCACCTTTTTAAAAGAACGCTCCACACATTCGCGCATGATCGGACGCGGAAACACGCTTTGCGAACGGCATCGCTTCTTTCCCGGAACGATGCCGTTTTCATTTTCGGACCTTTCTTCGGCGGGATACATATCATAGATAAAACAGGGCATCAATGTGCCGGTTTATTGAACATAAAGAACTTGACATCTCATAATAGCGGATTTATGATGTAGATAAAATAATTTGCATCTAGGAAACTTTTTGTTATTTAGCTAAAAATCTATCGGAATTTAGGTGAGACATAATGAGCAAAGACATCTCAGCACAATCACTGCAATCAAAAGCCGTGCAGGATGCACTTGACGGCAAAAGCAAGGGATTCAAGCGGCTTCTGCCTTTTTTAGGCCCCGCCTTTATCGCGGCGATTGCCTACATTGATCCGGGAAACTTCGCTACGAATATCTCAGCTGGTTCGAAATATGGGTATATGCTGCTGTGGGTCATCCTCTTTTCAAACTTGATGGCTTTTTTAATTCAAGTTCTTTCCGCGAAGCTCGGTATTGCCACGGGTAAAAACCTTCCGGAAATCGCCAGAGACCGGTACCCGAAATGGGTATCCGCCGGGCTGTGGATACAGGGTGAACTGGTAATTATGGCAACTGATCTGGCAGAATTTATCGGGGCGGCGCTCGGGCTCAACCTGCTGTTCGGCATACCGATGGTTGAAGCGGCCATTATCGCGGCGATCGGATCATTCGCGATTTTAGAGCTGCAGCGCAGGGGTTACCGGGCGCTGGAAGCGGGCATCGCCGGACTTCTGTTTGTCGTGGTGATCGCCTTCGCTCTGCAAACCTTCTTTGCCAAACCTGACGCCACTTCCGTTCTCGAAGGGCTGTTTATCCCGAAAATTGACGAAATGGACAGTGTGCTCTTGGCAACCGGGATACTCGGCGCAACCGTGATGCCGCATGCCATTTACTTACATTCCGCACTGACACAGCGCCGTGTCGTCGGAAAAACGGATAGTGAGCGGAAAAAGATTTTTAGATTCGAGACGATTGACATACTTATCGCGATGGTGATCGCCGGGGCGATTAACGCAAGCATGCTCATCGTCGCTGCCGCGCTTTTCTTCAAGAACGGGCTGTATGTAGAAGATTTAGACGTGGCTTATCAGCAATTCGGCCACTATATCGGACCGGCTTCAGCCATTCTCTTCGGGATCGGGCTGCTGGCCGCAGGGCTTTCAAGCTCTTCTGTCGGCACATTGTCAGGCGATATTATCATGCAGGGCTTCATCCGTTACCGTATCCCGCTTTATTTGCGGCGTTTCATTACCATCATTCCGCCGATGATCATCATTATCTCGGGGATCAACGCCACAGAAGCGCTCGTATGGAGCCAGGTCGTTCTTTCATTCGGCATCGCCTTTGCGCTCGTGCCGCTGATTATGTTTACAAGCAACAAACGCCTGATGGGCGCCCTGACGAACCGAAAATGGGTGACGGCTCTCGCCTGGCTGATTGCGGTTTTGGTGATCGCGCTTAATCTGTTTGTGATCTACGATTCATTCCGTTAGAAAAAAACCGGCCATAGCGGCCGGTTTTTCTTTTGGCGCCGGGTGCCGTTCGTATCTTTTTCCGGGCGTTTTTGGTATGATAGAAGAAAAATCGGAGTTTTGCTTATGTCAGTATTTATCCTTTTTTATCTGTGGATTGTGCCGATTGTCATCGGCATCTTCTGTTCTCTTTTTGCTTATCGGACAACGGGTAAGAAACGTCTGATTCCCGGCTTTTTGATGATCGCATTAAGCATCGTTTCCTTAATCACGGGGCTTTGGATCGGCGGGGTGAACTATCATGTGTTCATCGGGGGCATGTTTTTATTCGGTACGTTATTGGCCGGCTCCGCCTTCCCGTTTTTCTTCGCTCTTTCACGCAAACGAAAATAAACAGGCATGCCGCCTGTTTATTTTTATTCATTAACCCTGAATTATAAACCGCTCCGATAATGTGATTCCGCCTCAATCAGCCTGTACATGTGTTATATAGGCTTCAGCACATGTCCCATCGTCGAAACTGCAGCCAAAATGAATCCTGCTAAAGAAGATTTTGAATTATAAGAAAAATACTGTATGAAAATCCTATTTACCCCAAAAATACCTATTGATAGAATGGTATCTGAGAGGGGAAAATGTTCAAAGCGGATAATAAAGGTCCCGCCTAAATACATAGTCTTTCATTTCTCTCTACACTACATTTCTAAAGGAGGATTTCCCATTAGACACGCAGCTAAAGGCATTCTGTTTGCCGCATCTTTAGCCCTTGTAACTACTACTTTTGTCCCCGCATCCTTAGCTAAAGAAAATCATAATAATACTGCCAATGCCACTGGAACGACCAAATCATTTTTTTATCAGACTGATACGCAATTTTCCTACGGACTTAAAGCACAAAGCGATGCATCTGTGTCAAAACCAGTCAAAGATGTAATCAGAGAAGTGCTGAAAAATAAAACAAAATTATTCAATCTTGTTGAAAAATTAGCAGGAAAGAAAATAAGAAATGAACTTGAATCCGTTTTCAATCAACACATAGAACCGGTTTTAAAGAAAATGCTGAACGAGTATGTCGCCTTAAGCTGGACTGACGTGGAAAAGAATCTTTATCTTTCACTTAAAAAGTCCGGACTTTCTGACATCCAGGCTAAAAACCTCGCTCATTTGACAACTTTAGCAATGAAAGCATTTTAAAATCATTCATAAATGATCATCAGGAAAATACGTATGAAGTAAATGCAAAGTGCTGTTAGATTCACTCTAATAGCACTTTTTCATTGGAGATGTCACATGACTGTCTTTTTTACTGTTTTGCTCACTTTCTTATGCTGCCTTGTGATTTCATCTCTTATTTTTATGATTCTATTAAAAAAAGAGATCGTGGATACACCGCCAAACCGTTTAGCTCATGCAGCATTCATCATACTTATTGGATTCGCCCTGTTCTTCGCTATAACTGTACCTAGCCTAGTTATTTATTTTGTAGCTATAACTGTAAATCATTTTTTCGGAGAGTATATCATCTATGGTTCACTTTCAGACTTATACATATTTTCTGTCGTCGTCAGTATTTTAGCTTTAGTTTATATGCTTATCCTTACGGCAATTGTAAAAGGAATGACTCATGTTTTGACATTGCCTGCTTGGTTAGCCTATATACTTGAATTCATTTTTGCATGGGCTGCTGTTTACTTCTCAGTTCAATACGTTTCCAATCATATCATTGAGAACATATCTATATTTCAAGGTGGAGAAGTGCTTCTTTCATTGTTCATCACTTTCTTATTTTCGGGATTGGATATCCTTTTCACTAATTTGGATAAGATCACAAAAGAGAAATTAGGTTAAGGGGGTAACAGATATGAGGATCATGACATATATATCCTACTTTTCTATTTCTTTAGTTTTGCAGGTGGTATGGCTGCTATTAATAAAAGATACTCCTAATATATTTCTGATAGATATGATTACGGTGTCCTTCTTATTCACCCTCTTTATGTTCATCTTAGATCAAATTTTCAAAAAAAAGCGGACACATTAGGGACTGTTTTTTAATAATCCTCGGGCTTCTCTTTCGTTTTGAAATTGTTCTGGAGATGTTACGGTGAGCCATTCATTAATGAATAACACCAGCCTCTGTAAAATACTTCTCCTTTTATATAACATCCTGACTTTTCCGTCATATATTCAAACGAAAAAACTGCAAAAGGGAGTAATGAAACATGATATTGTTTATTGGCAAGTTCATGTTGCTCTTTTTACTCTGTTCGCTGGCATATTATTTGTTTAAAATTGTTTATTACAATATAGGGAAGAACATTGCGCTTAAAACCCCGAAAGGGACACAGACAAACCGGACGGCACATGTGTTTGTCAAAAATGGAACTACACTGAATGAGGGAGATTACTTTATGATCGCTTTTGTGACCGCTCTCTGGCTGTTCTTGAGATGAATTGCACTGGTCCTTCATAAGTTTCTTGATCAGCCATCGCTCGCCAGCTGTGGTTTTTCACAATCTCCGTTTCCGTTTAGGGCGGCTATATGCAAGCCAAGTCGCTCAACAAACAAAAAAAATAAACAGGCATGCAGGCTGTTTATCAAGGTCGAAATCTTCTCGATAGCTCCTTTGTTTTTCCTTGAATGATTGAAGAAAGGCTTAAAAATGGACGGCGTCTTTCTCATGCATGCATAGTTCAAGAAAACACTTCACAGCAAAACGGAAAGGTGAACGCAATACACTCAGCGGTTAAGAACCATATGAGGCTGCGTATGTTGATTACTGGATAAGAAAAAGAAATCCCCCAGTCTTAAAAGGTGGAGGTCAAAAATTGGAGAACACTTAAATATTTATAGCTTTTTCAGCGATGTGGAAAGTTCCAGAATCACTCATTTCAGCAGTATAAACATTTGTTACACTTAATAATCCAGTAAAAAGAATACCGATTAAAGCGGAGCTGATTATAACCTTCTTCATGATATAGCCTCCGTAACCTTAAGTATTTGTGTTTGGGCATGTATGGTTTTCTTTAAAAAGTTTCTTCCCTCTGCATAGTTTCTCTTCTCAAAATGAAAGTCACCTAATTGTTCAGTTAGCTCTGCGAAATCAGACCAAAGGCGTTTCTCTTCTAAGTAGCCTAAGCTTTGTTTCACTGCTGTTTCATTATATTCTTCGTATAATGAATTAATGATTTTTAATTTCGCCAAATATTCTTCTTCATTAGAAGTCCGAGCACGATTTAAAGCCGTTTGTATCAATATGTTCTTTCACGTCTATTGCCTTTTTGAAATTCTCTTCAGCAGCAATCAAATTTTCCCCTCTTAAATAAACTAAGCCTAAGTTATGAAAGATCACCCGATAATCCTTTTCACTTTTTCCTCTTCCAACCCACGGGCGATACTTAATGCTTCCCGATAATATGATTCTGCTTCCGTCAGCCTGTACATATCGTACATGTTAGCACCGACCATCATATTACAGCCAATCACTTTCACTTTGTATAATTGATTTTTTTCAAACAATTGCTTGGCTTTTTTCAAATGATTGAGGGAAACAAAGTGCTGATCAATTTGATAATAGGCATCAGCTATTTTGTAATGAAATTCAGCTTGCTCCATTTCATCTGATACAGCATTCAACTCTCTCTCTGCTTTGCGATAATAGCCTATCGCTTCAACATACTCTTTATGATCAAATTCATACATTCCACGAAAAAATAATGAGTAATACTTCAAGAGGCCTGTAAGTCTTTTTTGCGGCTTTTCTATTTTTTCAAGTAGTTCGTCGACTGTGGGGCGATCTCGATATCTGTCTTCCGGCTCCAAGGAATCTAACATCAATTGGTGACGAAAGCACATCAATGAATAAAAGACAAGCAAATCCTGATCCTCTTCCATCTCCTCTATTTCCTGTTCGACTTCAGCCTTTAAAATCTCAGCATCAGGCACACTGAACTGGCGAATCATTTTGTACCATTCATTGATCTTGACACCAACTTGGGACGACGGCAAAACTTGATCCATATATACCTCTCCCTCTAATCACTATTTTTGTAATATTATAACTATTTGAACATAAAGTGAAAACGAAAAAAAACCGCAATTTACTTTTGCGTCATACTCACCTGATTAACTTGTTTTTAAGACACAGGGAAATTATACCTCAACATAAAGATACTATTTACCCAAAAAATACCTATTGATAGAATGGTTTCTGAAGGAGGTGGAAAAATATTCAAAGCGAATAATATAGGACTATCCTAAATACATAGTCTTTCATTTCGCTGGCAGATTACATTCCTAAAGGAGGATTTTTCATTAAACACGTAGCTAACGGTATTCTATTCGCCACATCTTTAGCCCTTGTAACTGCTTCTTTTGTCCCCACATCCTGAGCTGAAGAAAACCGAGATATCACTACTAATGCCACTGGAATTACCAAACCAATTTTTTATAATAATTGATAAGCCGTTTTCCTTTTAGCTTAAACTGGTTTTAAAGAAGCTATTAAACGAATATGTTGCCTTGAGTTGTATTGACGTGGAGAGAATTTTTTCTTTCACTTAAAAAGTCTGGACTTTCTGACAAGGCTAAAAGCCTCGCTCATTGGACAACGTTAGCGATGAAACATTTTATTGTTATTCATAAATTATTAGGAGGAAAATATATATGAAGAAGAAAGTAATCCCTGTAGTTTTAAGCGCAACTCTACTTACATCATTCTTGGGTACTTCAGGTGCTTTAGCAGCTGAAAACAGAACCACAACTCCTGTACCGGTAACGAAAACTGCACCAGGTACTATTCCAACTGGAATGCCTGGCACTATTCCAACCAAAGCGGCTCTCAATGGTGACTACCAAACCCAAGGTGTAGTTTCGTGGTCCTATAAGGCTTTCAGAGCTGCCTGCCGTTCAGGTGGATGGCTTTTATCAAAAGCCTTAAAGCCATTCTCCCCTAAAGCTGCGGCATGGATTAGAAAAAACTCTAAGAAGGTTGCCGACATTATGGATAAAGGTGAAAATTGGGGTGTAAAACAATTTACAAAAGCTTTTAAAGCTATCGGAGCTCCTACAGATGTAGCTACCACTTTAGCTAAATTCATTGTTGCTTTGATTTAACATATTTAAAATTTAAAGTGCTGTTAGATTCACTCTAATAGCACTTTTTCATTGGAGGTTAACATGGCTATCTTTATTACCGTATTGCTCACCATACTATGCTGTCTTGTTATTTCATCTCTTATTTTTATGATTCTATTAAAAAAGGAGATTGTGGATACACCACCCAACCACTTAGCTCATGTAGCATTCATAGGGCTTATTGGATTCTCCCTGTTCTTCGCTATAACTGTACCTAGCCTAGTTATTTATTTTGTAGCTATAACTGTAAATCATTTTTTCGGAGAGTATATCATCTATGGTTCACTTTCAGACTTATACATATTTTCTGTTGTCGTAAGTATTTTAGCTTTAATTTATATGTTAATCCTTATGGCAATTGTAAAAGGAATTACTCATATTTTTAAATTACCTGCTTGGTTAGCCTATATACTTGAATTCATTTTTGCATGGGCTGCTGTTTACTTCTCAATTAAATATGTTTCCAGTAATTTCATTGAAAACATATCTATATTTCAAGGTGGAGAAATTCTTCTTTCATTCTTCATAACTTTCTTATTTTCGGGCCTGGATATACTTTTTACTAATTTGGATAAGATCTCAAAAGAGAAATTAGGCTAATAAAAAGAAAAGCAGGCAATTTAGAGCCTGCTTTTTTATTCCCTTTTTAACATTTCTCCAAGCCTTGCTTTCGTTTTCGGCCCGTAAATGCCGTCAGCAGGCAGTCCATACATGGACTGGAATCGTTTGACCGCGTTTGCTGTTTTCGAACCGTAATAGCCATCTATTCCGTTGTTCTTTGCCCCTTTGTCCGGATAATAATAGAGAGCCGCCAAAGCTGTCTGGATCTGTTTCACGGCCGTTCCCTTAGTTAAGGGGCTTGTCACTTTAAAAACGCCCGATGGCAGCGTGTAAGATGATTTTTTTCCTTTTGTTGGAGAGCTGGCCGAGTCCGTCAGCTTTAATACTTGGCCGACTTTGATAAAATTCGGGTCCTTGATACTGTTCAATCTCTGGATGGTGGCCATGTTTACGGCAGTTTTCTGTGCAATTACAGGGAGGACATCTCCCTTCTTGACGGTGTACGTCGCCACGCCAGTCTTTGTTCCTGTTTTTGCTGATAAGGGCTGTGCGATGCTAATGTGCGAACCACGTTTGTTATGAACTGTCCTGGCCCTCCAAAAGCTTTTTTATCAGCCATCGCTTGCTAGCTGCAGATTTTACGATTTTCTTTACCGTTTCCGCAGATTTTAATACGATATACTTTCGGTTACGGTTCCCGTCCTCTAAGCTTCCAAGCGGGTTCAAACTGCTGACCACTTCCTTACCATGGAAGGGGTCAGTAAAGAAATAATCATCAATAAGAAAGCCTAAAAAAATAAACAGGCATGCTGCCTGTTTATTTTTTTATAACCGCCGGCTTCTTAAAACAGCCGTTTTAAGCTTTTCTTGAGTGACGGCATTTCGATTTTTTGGTTTTCAAAGAAGTTTTTCAGCATGTATTTGCTGAAGCCCTTCGCTTGGCCGTAAGTGATTTTTCCCGGAAGCGGCGGCTCGTCGCCGATGACGGCGTCGATGACGACCGGCTCATTTGAGTTGAGCGCTTCATGAAAAGCGGGAGCCAATTCCTCGTGTTTCGTCACTTTGATGCCTTTTGCTCCGCAGCTTTCTGCAAAAGCGGCGTAATCCATATTTTGCAGCTGGGTGACGTAGTCAATGTTGCCTTTGACCCGCTGTTCATATTCAATCATGCCTAAATTTTCGTTGTTTAATATGACAACCGTAATCGGCAGTTTATATTTAACAGCCGTCGGCAGGTCCTGCATCACCATTGAAAATCCGCCGTCTCCGCAAATGGCGATGGACTGCCGTTCAGGTTCGGCAAGGCTTGCGGCAATCGCTCCCGGAAGCCCGCATCCCATCGTGGCGAGCCAGCTTGAGACGATAAAGTCCTGCTTCTTCATCTTAAAATGGCGGGCCATCCACACCGTAACCGTTCCGACATCCACCGACAGGACGGCGTCCTCTGCGGCGGCATCCTGAAGCCGGGCAATGACCTGCTGCGGCTTGAGCGGATGAGTCGCTTCGGTTTCATCCTTTTCGATTTCCTTCCACCAATGCTTCATGTGCTCGGTGCAGGCGTCCAAAAATCTTCTGTCTTCTTTATATTCAATGTATTCCGTCAGCTCTTTCAGTCCCAGAGCCGCATCACTGACGATTCCCGCATTGACGGGATAGCGCTTCCCGATTTTCGCCGGATCCGAATCAAGCTGAATAGCAGGCGTATCATCCGGGAGATAATCCCTGTATGGGAACGACGTACCGAGCATGATCAGCAGATCGCATTCCTCCATTGCTTCGTAGGCGGGCTTTGTGCCGATTTGCCCGAGATTCCCGAGAAAGTGGGGATGGCTGTCAGGCACGACGCCTTTTGCCGGAAGGGTAATGACAATCGGAGCGGCCGCTTTATCGGCGAATGCGAGCAGCTCCTCTTTTGCTGATTTTAACCCTTGGCCGGCGAGAATGACCGGTTTTTTTGCGTTGTTAATATATTGCGCGCATGTCACGAGATGTTCTTTTTTCGGCTCTATATCAGCTTTGAGGTATATCGGCGATGTGTAAACCGGCTCCCGTTTGATTTTTTGCGCGAATAAATCATCAGAAACGGTTAAAACGGCAACGCCTTTTTTGCTGTAAGCCGTGCGGATCGCCTGATTCAGAAGATCGGGCAGCGCTTCTGCCGTATGTACTTGCTGGTTGAATACCGCCACGTCCTCAAACATTTGCTCTAATTTGATTTCCTGAAAGCTGTCACGGCCGATTTCATCGGAAGCCACCTGTCCCGCAATCGCCAGCACCGGAACGCCGTCCGCTTTGGCGTCGTATAAACCGTTCAGCAGATG
Source organism: Bacillus sp. A1 (assembly GCF_042296235.1). Lineage (NCBI taxonomy): Bacteria > Bacillati > Bacillota > Bacilli > Caryophanales > Bacillaceae > Bacillus > Bacillus sp. A1. Next base: position 462,770 of record NZ_CP141181.1, on the reverse strand, counting down.
AACGGCCCCCGGTCCTGCGATTGAAAGGCAGACACCGATCTGCCCGGTCAGTTTTGCCTCAGCCGCGGCGGCCAGGGCTGCGACTTCTTCGTGCCGGGTTTGGATGAATGTCAGGTTATTTCGTTCATGTCTCAGTTCTTCGATAAATTCATTAATGCTGTCTCCGGGAATGCCGTATATATGACCGACTCCCCATTGTTCAAGCAGCTCCGTCATTACGTGTCCTGCTGTTTTACTTGGCATACTGCATCCTCCTTTTACCTGTATTCATCCCCTTTTTCATACGGGTTGAAACACGGGCTATACTCTCAGCTTTTTTCTCAGCAGATCAAGGATGGATAACAGATTTCGGTCTTTAAGGACTGCCTTACGATTTGCCGCCCCATTGAGTCCGTCTTTTATTTGGAGTTTCCTGTTCGGCACCATGAACAGCGGCAGCCGGTTTGGGGAAAACCAGCGTAATGCGGCGGTTTCCGGCCCGTTCATCAGCGGTGTTCCTCCGGTAATGGCTCCGATGAAGACATGTTGTGTATCTTCAAATGCCGGCCTTTCATACTCACCGGCTTTTTTTATGATGGTCACGTTATAACCGGTTTCTTCGAAGGCCTCTCTTACGGCTGCGGATTCAGGTGTTTCACCTTCTGCGATCCTGCCCCCGGGCAAATCCCATAAGGGAATGTCTTTTCGTTTTACGAGCAATATGTCCCGCCCGTCATTTTGAATGATGACAAAAGCGCCTTGAGCCATGGCGTCCTCCTTTACAAAAAAGACCGCGGCATTTCAGCCTGCGGTCTTTGCCGTTACTTTTTAAAATGATACGGCAGGGTGGCGACGATGATGTCCTTCTTCCAAAACAGCCGGACTCGGAGTAAAAAGGCTGATTGGTTGTGAAGGATGGTCTGCCAGCGTTTTTTCGTAATGAATTGCGGAAACAGCACCATCACGGAGAACTGTTCTTTTTTCGCTTTTTGTTCGACCGTTTCTAAAAACTTATCAAACGGGTGAACCAAACTGCGGTATGAGGAATGCAGGGTGACGAGGCGGACGCCGTTATGAAGTTCTTCCCAGCGCTTTTCCACCTTTTTTTCGTTTTCTCTGTCAAAGGAAACATGAACCGCAATGACCTGATCCGATAATGATTTCGCATACTGAATCGATTTTTGGACGACGGTGGTGACACCGGCGACAGGCACGATGACGACGGTTCCCCTGATTTCCTCAGGCTGCTGATCAACGACCCGCAGCTGTTCGCCGACCGCGGTGTAGTGATTTTTAATGACGAAAAACAGCATGACGACAGCAGGCATGAATAACAGCACCGGCCAGACAAGATTGAACTTCGTCGCGAATAAAATACACAGCACCATAAATGAAATGGCGGCGCCGCATGAGTTGATCAGCATTTTTACCGCCCAGCCCTTCGGCTTCTGCCTGATCCACTTGATGCACATTCCCGTCTGCGACAGCGTAAACGGAATGAACACGCCGACGGCATAAAGCGGAATTAAATGTTCCGTGCGGCCGCCGAATAAAAGAATGAGCAAGATGGATGCGATACCGAGAAAGATGATTCCGTTTGAAAATCCTAACCGGTCGCCTCGTACCGTAAACATTCTCGGCATATACTGATCGCGCGCTAAATTAAACGCCAGCTGCGGAAAAGCGGAAAAGCCCGTATTCGCCGCAAGCACGAGAATCAAGGATGTAACGCCTTGAATGAAATAATACACCGTATGCCGTCCGAAAGTTTCCGCGGCGATTTGCGAAATAACGGTCTCGTCATGCTTCGGTCCCGTGCCGTATCCGTACGCCAGCACCGTAATCCCCGTAAATAAGATCGCCAGCAGAATCCCCATCATGGCCAAAGTGCGGGCCGCGTTTTTTGCCGGAGGATTTTTAAAGGCCGGGATCGCGTTTGAAATGGCTTCCACACCGGTCAGTGCCGAACAGCCGGATGAAAAGGCCTTCAGCAGCAAAAACAGCGTGATGCCCGCCACGGGTGTGCCGATCGGCGTGTGTTCGGCCGGATGAACCTGGCCCGTCATGAGCTTAAACAGTCCGACGACGATCAAAAGGACAAGCGCCGCCACAAACAGATAGACGGGATACGCCAAAATGGACGCCGACTCTGACAGTCCTCTCAAATTTAAAATCATAATCAGAATTACAAGCAAAACAGCAATGAGCAAATGATACGGGTGCAGGGCCGGAAATGCCGATGTAATGGCGTCAGTTCCGGCAGAAATGCTTACCGCCACCGTCAGAATATAATCAACAAGCAATGAGCCGCCCGCAATCAGACCCGGCTTCTCACCAAGGTTTTCTTTTGAAACCATATAAGCGCCCCCGCCTTGCGGATAAGCGTAAATAATCTGTCTGTAGGACAGAATCAAAGCAAGCAGCAAAATGAGAACGCCGGCTGCGATCGGAATGGAATACCAAAACGCGGCCGCGCTTACCGCAGCCAAAATGATCAGAATCTGTTCCGTTCCGTAAGCAACTGATGACAGCGCGTCTGAAGAAAGCATGGCGAGCGCCTTGAGTTTCGTGAGTTTCTGCTCTCCGGCCGCCTGTGATTTCAGCGGTTTCCCAATCAAAAATCTTTTGATTGAATGGTACATTTGTTGTTTTCCCCTTTTTTTCATTTTCCGTTTGATTTACAAACCCTTACTGCTATGATGTCTCCGAATAACGATTGCATGCCATATTTCAGCACAGCAAAAAGACACAGAGGCAAACGGATGCCCCTGCGCCATAATCGTGCACAGGTTTCATTCATCTCCTCTCATGAACGCTTACGAGGTTAGCTGTCGGATTCGGGCTGATGAGAGTTGGCCCTACCTGAAAAAGGATTCACCCCAAGCGGCATGACGCGCCGCAAATTGGTTCCCCCGCTCTGATTACAGATTAAGCGATATAGATTATAAAAGAGATCATACTCCCGTCCCGTTCAGTTGTAAAGGGGCTTTTATGCTGTTTCAAAAATAAAAAAATCACCGCCAAAAATGGAAATAAAAATACAAAAAAAGAGGCCTGTTAACGGCCTCTTTTTCCTTCATTACTCTTCGCTTTTTTCATGATCCGTTTTTCTTTTTTTCCTTCTTGCCGTCAGCCAGATCAGACCGGCCGCAATAATTATAAGCGCCGCGAAAACAGCGATATACGTGACGTTCAGTGCTGCGGAACGGCTTTTCGTATCAGGCGATGGACTGCTGTCGTCGGATTTGATTTGCTGATGGTTTGAAAACAGCTGCTTGCCGGCCGTTTCGTTGACGACGGTTGCGGCATCGCTTGTGCTGTCTAAAAAGCTGATCAGCTCTTTTGTGACAGCCGCGCCGCTGCCTGATAACGGAGCAAAAACAGCGATGCTCCGGCCGGAGTCCCAAGGTGATTCCTGGGTAAACGCGACTTGTTTCGTTGTCTCATTCAGCATCTGAAACGAAGAAACATCGTACGCGCCGCTGCGGTCTGACGGCACGAGAAGCTTAGATGCGTTTGACTTCAAAAGCGGAATTTGCGGCAGACTTCCGATAAACACAACATTCCGGCCTTTGGCATCCGCTTCCTTCATGTCTGATGCCGTCTTTACGGTAAAGCCGTTTCCAAATGAATCCGCCACCAGAGAAAGTTCTTTCAGTGTCTGTATGTTTACGTCATCCGGGATGACGATTACTGTTTTCTCTTTCACGCCGCCCGCAAACGGGAGCGGCCATTGCCCGAAATCCGCTTTCTGCGCCGCATCGCTTACCGGATACGTCAGCATGCTGCTTTTATCAATATAGACCCATTTATTTTCGTCACGGTCGATACACGGGTTGTTATGTTTCAAACCTGACGTGACAAATTGCAGATCAATGTACCTGCTGCTTCGCAAAAGCTTCGGATCAATCGGGATTGAGACGTGGTAAAAGCCGTCTTTATCTTGATTGCCGAGATCATCAAGACGCACCGCATTCGGCTGTCCGTTGACCATGACGTTCAGCTCCGCTCTCTCGGCGTCATTAGCTGAATCCGCCTTCGTCCGGATCGTTTCAGACGTCTTTAATGTAAGTGAAAGCTTGACCTTACCGTCTTTATCAACAGCGGCCGCCGCAGGGTAAAAGAAGTGCTCTGACGCCGTTTTGTTTGATCCGACCGTTACATTTCCCGCGCCGAAGTCCTCTAATGTCAGTTTATTGCCTGTCTTTTCCGCAGCGGGCTGAAGGCGGCCGATTGTCAAAGTATCTCCGCCCAGCTGGCTTGAATAAGCGCTGTCTGTGATGACGCGGATTTTATCCGCCAGCGTTTTGTCTGATTGCGCCGTGACAAACAGGACGGGCTGCCGTTTGTCCCCTGATGTCAGAACCCGTTCAGCGAGAAGAATTTTGTTGTTTTCGGCTTTGATGTTCCCGCGATCTAAAAGCTCTTTTATTTTCCCGTTCCAATGCTGATCAGCGCCGATGACAATTGACGGATTGCTGATTTTGCCGGCGTCGGATTCTTTTACAAAGGATACCTTCAGCCTGCTGTCTGCTGTTTTCAGAAATGCTTCTGTTTTGACTGCGGCTTCAGCTTCCGCCGAGGTCGGTTTGTCAGGAAGGATAATATCGGTTTCTTCACCCGTATTGCCTGATTGGGCAAACGGATACGGGAAATGGCCGAGATCCGCTCCCTTTGACTTGCTTGCTTCTGAAAGCACAAGGCGGCTGTCCGGATAAATTTTTATCCAGTTGCCTGACGTATCCTGCCTGACGCAGACGCCCTCTTTTAATACGCCGTAAAACCGTAATGATACATTGTGATAGCCTTGGGCGGATTGGCTTTTGCTGAGATTGAGCTTCACCGTTTTCCGCTTGGAGCTGCCGTCAAGCTTTATGGATTTGACGGGTTCATCATCAATGGCGATGGTTAAAGAAGACGGGGCAATTAATAAGTTTGACGCCTCGTAATCAATCAGAAGCGACTGATCGGCATTCGAAGCTCCCGCAGGAATCTGATAGGTCAGCTCTGAGCTGTCTTTCGCCCCGTACAGTGTCATCAGATCGCCAGTCAGCGCCTGCTGCTCTTTTGCGCCGGCGCTTGTCCCGAGGGCGGAACCGTCCGTTTTCAGCTCCAGGGCCGCGGCCGCCTGCCCGTTATACATCAATAGCAAAAGGCCGGTTATCAATATGATCGCTTTTTTCAAAAAGGTCACCCGCTTTTATTTTGATTGTATCGCTCCGTTTTGTACCACTTGACTTCCTGCTTGAACAAGCGGTGCTTGATCTCTGTGAATAATGACCAGATGACGAGCACGATCCAAGCCTGGGAGTATGTAAAGTACATCAGAAATACGATAAAGAAGTTTTGTTTGTTCATTTCTGTTTTTTCAATGCTCAAAGTAATCATGACCTCAGTCATAAACAGGAAAAAGGCCAGTATCCACAAAATCATCGCCAAAAACCCGACTGCCAGATGCAGGTCGTAAAAAAGATTGATGATAAAAATCGTGTTTGACATGATCACACCGAAGAAAAACAAAAAATACGTAAAAAAGAAATAAAACAGATCGAAGATGATCCGCTTGCGTTTCAGCTTGAAAAATTGGGATAAAAACTTGAGAACGACGTATTGGTTGCCGCGCGCCCATCTTGTCCGCTGACGCCACCAGACCTTCCATGTCTCAGGCTCCTGCTCCCATGTCACAGCCGCCGGGAAAAAGCGGATATGATAGCCGAGATTATACACGCGGATGGTCAGCTCGGTATCCTCCGCCAGCGCCTTATCATCCCAGCCGCCGAGCTGTTCGATAATGCTCCGCCTGATCGCGAAGTTCGTTCCCGGGATGGTGGCGATTTTGAACCATTTCCATCTGCCGCCCTGCGCCATCCACTGAAAGCAGATGGTTTCAATATTGATAAACTTCGTCAGGATCGTTTTGGCCGCATTGATGACACGGAATTTCCCGACAACCGCTCCCGCTTTCTCATCATTCATCAGACCGAGAACCAGGTAGTACACCGCCATTTTTTCCGGCGTATTGTCCGCATCATACACGCAGATCACGTCTCCGTTCGATTCCGCGAACCCTGAGTTCAGCGCCGAAGATTTTCCTTTTCCGGCGTTCGGGGGCTTTGTGATGACCATTTTAATGAAGTCATACTGACGGGAAAATTCATTGACGATGTCTCCCGTCCGGTCGGAGGAATTATCATTAACGACGATGATCTCAAGCCTGTCTTTCGGATAATACAGATTCACCATCGCCTTCAGCGTCTGCCTGATGACGACCTCCTCGTTATGCGCGGGAATGAGCACGCTGACCTTCGGGAGCTCCCCCATCTTTGCGCGCCATTTCGGAATGTTCCGTTCGAAGGTCATATAATGCCTGAATCCGCCCTGCATCAGAAACATGTGATAGAGAAGCATCACCCATATTAAACTTAATGAGATAAAAAACAGAATGTTACTCAAGGCTTCTTCTCTCCTTAAAGATTCGTTTTTTTAATGTGGCGCGCAAATAAAGAACGTAGCAGGCGAACATGATGATAAACAATAACACCACGCCGGAGAGAATCCAAAGCGCTTTTTCCAAAGGCGTCTGCTGGTGATGATTGAAAAAGGCCGTTACCGGATGAATCTTGTTCTCCACATGAATGGTTCCGTCTCCGTCCGTTTTGATCCTGACGCTGTCCGACGTTACCGTTTGCTTCGTTTTCTTCAGATCGAGCCACTCGCCTCCGGGAATCCGCTCCATCTGATTGACGAGCTCGGGGAGGTATTTCATGCCGAGATACGGATGGTAGAAACCGCCCGCCGTTCCGCCGCCGAAATCAATCATCTGCGAAATATGATTCTCCATATCTCCGAGCGGATTTTCCTTTGAGTTATCGGCATAACCGATTGTTTCAGGGTACAGCGTCATCCCGTCCAGCATAGCCGGCTTTGAGACGAACGGAGGGGCGCCCGAGGTTTTCCACGTCGTGCCGCTGAGCTGCACTTGTCCGAAAATACTGGAGAAATAAGAAGATGCGATTTTGTAGCCTTCTTCAGACATCGTGTAGTGCGGCGCTTCGAATGACAGCGGGTAAAGGCCGAGCTCTGTCAGATCGTCAATCGCCTGCTCCAGCTTCGTTCTCGTGTAGATGTTTTCTTTTTCACGGAAAGGCTTCACATACGCCCGGTACGCTTTTTCATTCGGAAAATCCTGTTCCTTTTCAAGCTTGACCGGAGTATCATCCGCATTTTCTGACGTAATCGGCTGATCCGCTTTGGCATCCCAAAATTCAAAGCCTTCTCCCGTTTCGCTGTATCGGTATGCGTGCGTGTAGCCGTGAATAATGATGCTGCCGCCCATTTGCTGAAGTTTTTTCAGGACTCGGACCATTTTCGGCTTGTCCGCCAGGTATACTTTTTCTCCGTTTTCCGGATTGAGATAGACCGGAATGACCGCCAGAATAAACGGAATGTGTCTTTTATGCAGGTAAGCGCCCGCTTCGTAAAGCAATGTTTCATCTGACATCGGACTGATGTCTTCAAGCCGTAAATAAAGGAGGGTGCCGCCCTGTGATTCTCCGAATGCGTTGCGCAGCGCTTTCGCCGTCAGAAACGAATCATTTAACAGGCTCGTCACACCGAAATAATAGTCAGAGCGCGCCGTTTTCCACATAAAAGGGCGGGTGCTGCCGTCACCGGACCGGTATGTATAAAGGGACTTTCCTTTTACTCCCGATACGCCGAGCACGGACATCCCTTTTTCAAGCGGCATGTCTGTTTTTTCTTTCTTGCCGTAAATGCGGTATACTGTTTCTTTTTCTGTCAGGGACAACCCCGCAAATTGGCGGAACTGTCCGGCGTTATAGCCGATGCTGATAAGCTGCTGCGGCATGCTGCTGATCAGTGACACAAATGATGTGCTGAGCTTTTTTTTCGTGACGCCGTAATAGATGACGCGCCGATTCTTTTTGAGGTCCGCGGCTGTGATGTCTCCGTCGCTTTTCACGGTCACGGCGGATGAGAAATGGCCCGCGGTCAGATCAAGCATTTTGACCTCAGCGGTTTCTTTGCCGTCCGTGCTTGTATAAATAATGAGAATGCCGTCCTTTTTGTCTTTTGCTTCCGCCGGACGGGGAACATAAACCGCCGAAATCATGAAGAGCGCCGAGAGTAAGAGACGTATCCATTTAGAGTTCATTCATCATCATCTCGTTTTCCAGTTCGTTTAAAAATTGCTCGGCCGTTTGTAAATCTTTTCGGTACGGCAAGTAACATACACGGAAGGTGATGGAGACGTATTTACCGTTTTGCAGCCGGTACGTATCCAATTCCTTTTTCAGCTTCGCCAGAACGGCCGGCATGTTTTCTTCAGGCGTATGGGTCAGCACGATGCCGAACCGTTCGGCGGACGGCCTGAATTTTTTGTCTGTTTCCCGAACGCTTGACCGGATTTGGCGGCTGATAAACGCCAGCAGCCGATCGGTCTCTTTTTCTCCGTACAGGGATTTGAATTCCTTGAAATAATGCATGTGCAGCAGCAAAAAGACGAAGGAATTGCCGTAGCGTTCCGCCCGCTTGATTTCCTCGGAAAGCTCCAGCTTCATCCGCAGATGGTTGTCAAAGCCGGTCACCCTGTCGACGGCGACAAAGCTCGTAATCTCTTCACGCAGCTGTTTCACTGAGCGCTCAAGCCCCTTCGCCAACTCGTGAATCCTTCCCGCTATTTAAGAAAAGAGCAGCAGCGCAATCCCCCAAATGACCAGCACCTGCAGACTTTCGGCACCGGCAGACGCCATAAAGCTCCCGGTCTGAAACCACAGGAGCAGGCTGCCGAGAACAAATAAGACGAGTAAGGTCATGACGAGCGCGTAGATTGCCCCGAACCATATGCCGGCTCCCGCAACAAGCAATGTGATGCAGGTTATCAGAAGCCCTGCGGATTGCTGAGACGCATAGTAAATAAAAAAAGACAGCAGCACCAGCATAACTGCTGTGTAGCTGCACAGTTTTTGTGATTCATTGAATGATATTTTCATTAAACAATTTCCTTTCAGCCAGAAGCGGCAGCAGGTTATCGAAAGAATGTGTATCGCTCCCGCTCATATAGCCGCCGTAATCGGGTTTCAGCGTGTCCAGTGTTTCAAATGAAGTCATTCTTTCATAAAGCGGCTTGATGACAGCCGGATCAGCTTTTTGTTCTGCTAAAAAAAGAACGGCCAGGGCGTAAACGGACGGTGATTCGTACTGAACCGCCGGCTCCTTCGTGTCTGCGCTGTATCGTCCGTACAGCTGTCCGCGCGACTTAAATTCCTCTATCATCCATTTTGACAGCGCGGCAGCCTTGCCATCGCCCCGCTTCAGATTCACGGCGGCGTACAGCTGGTCGATGACATTCACTTCGCTGTCATATTTGTATTCCTTTGTTTCGGTATTGAATGATTTCGGCAGAAAACCATTTTTCAGGGGCGCATGATTGAGAACATCAAGGTTCCGGTTTTCCGTTTTCTCATCGATAATCCCTTTTTCTCTGAGCATCTGTAAGGCGCCGGGGTCAACATAGGATAACGTCACGGTCTTTGATGCGGCATTTGAAGCGGCATCATAATAATCCGTAAAATACCCGTCATTCGTATTGTATTTTTCCAGCGCCTTCCCGATCTGCACCGCTGTTTTCCCGTATTCACTGTTTCCCCACAGGGTTCCGGCCTCATTCAGACAGTTCATGATTCTGAAATCGTCAATTAAGGCATTGGTGCCGCTCGCTTTATTCCCGTCAATCTTCCACGACACGAGCCCGTTTTTCGTCAGAAACGAATCGGTGAGAAGCTGATATTGCGCTTGAAACTGCCGTTCATCTTTCCTGTTCAGCAAAAATGCCATCCATAGTCCGAGAGACTCAGATAAATATTCCGGCTCACCGGATATGTTCGTCCGGATCATCCCCCGCCCGTTCATCAATTTATGATAAATAAAATGCTCTGCGGGCTGAAGCGGTCCGGACGGTTCGGCTGCCGCCTGTTTTTCAGTGCCGGCCTCCGCGCACCCCGCCGTCAGAACGATCGAAATCAAAAGGAGCATCAGACGAAAAACGATTTGCTTCACAGCCCATCCTCCTATTTTATAAATCCTTTTTTAGACCCATATCTTATTTTTTCACAAAGTATTTTTACTATAAAGGAAACGATAAAAGAATACTAGCATTTTTTCACATTGGAAAATTTTAAATGGGAGCGCCGCCTCTCACCTTTTCCCTCTTCGTCTGGATCGTATTCCCATTACAGTAAAAAACACAACAAAAGGCAGCATTTCTTTACAAATGCTGCCTTTCTCTGATCTATTTATCCAGGCCGAGTTTTTTCAGCTGTTCTGCCAGCGCGTTGTTCATCGGCTCCTCTTTGTTTTGGCTTTTCATATAAGAGTTGATGTCCCGCTTGGATGCGCGTCCGGATTTATCTTTCGCCTTCCGCTTTTCAAAGACGGACAGTTTCTCCCGGTGGCCGCATACACATGCGAAGGTTTGGCCTTCGCCCTGGCCGCGAAGCTCCATTTTCTTATGACAGTTCGGACAGCGGGCGTTTGTTTTTCTTGCCAGCGTTTTCCGGCTGCCGCACTCACGATCCTGACATACGAGCATCGTGCCGCGTTTGCCGTTGACTTTAAGCATCATTTTGCCGCAATCAGGGCAGGCGGTGCCTGAAATGTTGTCATGTCTGAAAGTCTGGCTGCTGTTTTTGATTTCCTTCACCGTTTTGCCCGCATATGTTTTCATGTCTTTAATGAACACGGCGGATTTCAGTTTGCCCGCTGCGATGGCGGAGAGCTTTTGCTCCCACTCAGCGGTTAAGGCCGGCGATTTTAAATCTTCCGGGACGAGCTGTAAGAGCTGCTTCCCCTTTGACGTAATGAAAATATCTTTTTCTTTTTTCTCGATCAAGAAACTGTTGAACAGTTTTTCAATGATATCAGCGCGGGTGGCGACTGTTCCGAGTCCGCCGGTTTCACCCAATGTTTTCACAAGGTTCTTCTCTTCTCCCTGCATAAAGGCGCTTGGGTTCTCCATCGCGGATAACAGCGTGCCTTCATTAAAGCGCGCCGGCGGTTTCGTCTGTCCGCTCGTTTCTTTCAATGATGAGACAGTGAGGCGCTGACCCTGCTGAAGATCCGGGAGCGTCTGGTCTTTGTCTTCCTCATGATCGTCATCATCCTCGTACATATCATACACGGCTTTCCAGCCAGGCGATTGAACCGTTTTCCCTTTTGCGGTAAATGTTTCGCCGCCGATATCGGCTGTGACCTTTGTTTCTTCGTATTCGAACGCCGGCATTAACACGGCGAGAAAACGTTTGGCAATCAGATCGTAAAGCTTTCGTTCTTTGTCGCTGAGGCTTGAAAGGATCAGCGGCTCCTCTGTCGGAATGATGGCATGGTGATCCGATACTTTCGCATCATTGACGAATCCTTTATGCGCTTTGACGCCCCGCTTCAGTATTTGATTGACGTACTGGGCGTACGGCTTAACTTCCATGCCGTTTAAACGGTCTTTTAAAGTCGGCACGATGTCTGCGGAAAGGAATCTGGAATCCGTCCGCGGGTAAGTGACAAGCTTATGCTGTTCATACAGCTTTTGAAGAACGGACAGCGTCTCTTTTGCGGAGAAACCGAAGCGCTTATGAGCGTCCCGCTGCAATTCCGTCAAGTCGTAAAGACCGGGAGCGAAGCTTTTCTTCGCCGTTTTTTTCAATTCTGAAATGACTGCCGGCTTTCCTTGCAGGCCTTTTGCCAAACGGCCGGTCACCGTCTGATCGAACGTTCTTGTCTGCTTTGTTTTTTTATCCTGCCATGTCAGCGTCATCTGATCAGCCGCCGCGCGGAGACCGTAATAAGGAACGGGTTTGAACGCCTGAATATCCGCTTCGCGTTTGGCGATCATCGCCAGTGTCGGAGTCTGGACGCGTCCGCATGACAGCTGCGCGTTAAATTTCGTGGTCAGGGCGCGGGTCGCGTTGATGCCGACGATCCAATCCGCTTCCGCTCTGGCAACGGCGGAATGATACAGGTTTTCGTACTCTTTGCCGCTGCGGAGCTTTTGAAATCCTTCTTTAATCGCCTTATCCGTCACAGAGGAAATCCACAGCCGCTTAATCGGTTTGCGGACGTTTGCCTTTTCGATAATCCAGCGGGCCACAAGTTCCCCTTCCCGTCCTGCGTCTGTAGCGATTACGATCTGGCTGACGTCTTTCCGGACAAGCTGAGCTTTGACCGCATTGAACTGTTTTCCTGTTTTTTTAATGACGACGAGCTTTAAAGGCTCCGGAATAATCGGCAGATCCTCAAGCCGCCATGATTGAAATTCTTTGCCGTATCCTTCAGGGTCAGCGAGCGTTACCAGATGCCCGAGCGCCCATGTGACGATGTAGCGGTCGCCTTCAAGATATCCGTTTCCTTTTTTATGACACTTCAGAACGCGGGCCAAGTCCCGGCCGACTGAAGGTTTTTCAGCTAATACAACTGTTTTTGACATGCTTTTCACTTCTCTTTCTTTCACACTCATCCTGTTATTATAACAGACTTCCTCACGCTCTCTCTAATCGAGGACGTTTTTTGTGTCAATTTCTGAGAAAATGACGTGGGTCACGGTTTGGGCATACGGAGAGGTGCGGTTGATGAAGTGTTCGATCGTTTCCAGACTGTCCGCGTTAATCTTCAGCATATAACACGCCGCCCCGGCGACCCGAAAACAAAATTCAATGTTGGGAATGGATTGAATGTAGGTTTTGAATTGATCATATTTTCCGTTTTTCACCGTCGCTTCGACAATGCAGGAGACGGGGAGCCCGATCTTTTTTTGATCAATGTCCAATGTATAGCGCTTAATAACGCCGAAGGATTCAAGCTGTCTGACACGCTCTGTGACGGACGGGGCTGACAATTTGATTTTTCTGCCCAGCTCCCGCATGGACAGGCGGCTGTCCCGCTGCAGCTCTTTAATGATGCTCAGATCCACATTATCTAGTTTCATGACTGTAGTCCTTCCTTACCCTTTTGGCTATATTATCAAGAGAAATCCGAAAAATGACAAGAACAACAGGCTGAAATCATGAAGGTTTTTTCAGGAACTGACGCGAAATGGTCATATTAGGACTGCCCTTTGCTTATAGTATAGAGGAAAAAAGATGTCCGACAGGAGGGAGCTGTATGTTACACACGCCGATCGGCAGACTTCGCACGATGGGGTTTATTGAAGGAATGTCGCTTTTGGTGCTGCTGTTTATCGCGATGCCGCTGAAGTATTGGGCTCATCATCCGCTCGCCGTCACCATTGCCGGTTCCATTCACGGCGGTTTGTTTATCATTTATCTGGCGGTGCTGGCGTATGCGGCATTTACTGTCAAATGGCATGTGAAATGGTCAGCCGCCGGTTTTATCGCGGCCTTTATTCCGTTCGGTAATTTTATTTATGATCGCGGCCTGAGACATTATCAATAAAAAAGCTCCTCTTCTGCAGAGGAGCTTTTTTCATGCGTTACATCCATTTCGTCACCCAGGCGATATAATAAGCGCCGGGGAGGAATACGAGCTGGGCGAGAAGCGTGCCCGCGACCCTTGATGTGACCATCGTCAATGATGTCCATTTTAAGGAGACGTAGCTGCGCTTGCCCTTCGCCACATCGTCTGCCAGTACGGAGACTTTCGGATCAACAAACACGGCCAGCAGCATAGTCGCAACTCCGTTGATTAAGCCTGATGCCATCACGGCGGTCGTGCTGTGCTCAGGCGCCAGAAGGCCGGCATACAGAGCGGACAGAACACCGATCGTGTAAATAGACGTAATGACCATATTAATGACAAACAAGCGTTTCGGGATCATTCGGAATTGAAGCCCCTTTAAATAGGAGACTGACGGCAGTCTGATATAAGAACGCGCATGCTTCAGCCCGTTCAGTGAAAATCCTTTTTTAAATACCTGCATGACGGAGCCTCCTCCGTCCGCCAAGTGTATAATCGCCCTGGAGAATAACGCGACGAATGTCGGCAAAAGACAGATGCCGAGCATCGTTCCGACCGTGGAGCCGAATATTAAAAATCGAAACTGGGCGCCCACAAGAGACAGGGCGTTTGATCCGGCGGCATCAATCAAATGTCCGGTAAACGGCTGCTGAACCATGTTTGACATGCGCGACACGATGACCATGACATTAAATAATGACAGCGCGGACGCGATAAATCCGACTCTCGCGCCGGAAAGCCGTGTTGCATAGGCAAGCGTTTCAATCGAATGTATCAGCAGCAGAAAACAGAAGATAAACAGTACTTGTGAAGTAATAACGTGCAATGTATGATTCCTCCAAATCTTTTCTACTGATTAGACTCTGCAGACTGCGGCGAGGTTTCGGCCGGTTGCATAAAAAAACCGCCCGGATGCCCGGCGCGGTTTTGTCTTATTCTTTTCTTACGCAAATAAATAATATATGGTTGCCCGCCTTAGCCCGCGGGTGATTCGTATTAACAGTTCCGATAGAATCATTCTTCGAAAGTAAACACCATGGAAGTTCTTGAACACAAGACAACGAAAGCCCTACCTCTCAATCGTCACTGCGGCTCCGAAGCCGCGCCGGTGTGAATTGTAAAACAAAAAGTCTTTTTTCCATCTCTTCGTTAGGGGCGAATGTCAGAAGGAAAAGAATAAGCTCAGCTTTTTTCAAGCTGTCCTTTGAAGCCTGAAGCTTCTATATCAAAACAGAAAAAAGAAGTTTACTTTCTTTTTTATTTGCATGTTGTCACTTAGCAATTAAGTATAACAGATTGCCCCTGAATGATCAAATGATTTTTAAAGTTCCAGCTCGGCCGGCGTTTTTTCACCCGCGTTCATGAGCTTGATCTGCTTCGGTTCAATTTCAAGAATCACCAGGTTCGGATCGTCTTTTCCGTCAAACCAGCGTTCCAGTTTCGGATCCCACAGCTTTTCTTTTAAATCGGCTGAGTTGTTCAGTTTGGCGGTTCCGGCCACTTCCACATAAGCGTCTCCGAATCCTTCACAGTCATACCCTAACAGAATATGAACATTCGGATTGTTTTCAATTTCTTCCGCTTTATGAGTGTCTTTGCTCGTCGGCGTGTAAATCGTTAAGCCGTCATGGAAAAATGTCATGTAGCGTGAATGCGGTTTGCCTTGCTCTACCGTCGCAAGCGAACCGACTTTATGATGATCCAGTACTTCAAGCACTTTTTCTTTGATTTCATTTTGATTCATGAAGAATCACTCCTTTTTAACGTCTCCGCTGTTACTTTTCCACATTGGGGAGACATTTAAACCAAGAAATGTGCTCTTCTGCCGATCTTCGCTCCATTCCCGCTTCAGCATGCTGTAGGTCACCGTGTCATGATAGGCGCCCTGTACGAAAATGCCTTCTCTCGTCAGTCCTTCTTTCTGAAATCCGAGCCGCTCCGCCACCGCCCTGCTTTTCGTGTTTTTTTCAGCCGCGCTGATCATGATGCGGTTCAGGCCGAGATCCTGAAATGCATGGGTGATGACCGCCCGGCAGCTTGCGGTGATAATGCCGAATCCTTCATGCTCTCGATCCAGCCAGTAGCCGATCTCTGCTTTTTGATTGACTGTATCGGCATTATGGATGCTGATCATGCCGCAAAACCGGCCCTTCACAAAAATTCCGGCGTCAAACCCATTCTCTTCCGCGTATTTATAGCGCCATTCGGGGATGATCACATCGCGGTACGTATCGATATCAGCCAGTTCTTCCGCCCAGCTGAGCCATTCGCTGAGATGGTTTTGATTTCGCTTCATAACAGAATACAATTCGTCCGTATCTTCTTTGGCAAGCAATCTGATCGTCAGATGTTCCCGGATTTGACAGGAAAACACGACCACACCTTCTTTCCTTTATTAGCCATTATACAGGTAAATTCATTTTTTTCCATACAAAAAAAGATGAGGCGTGCAGCCTCATCCTTAAATGCGCGGGTCGGTGAAAATATCGTGATCATCCGTGCTTGTCGATGACATTTCCGTAATGACCGCCCCTTCTTCTCCCGCTTGAAACCAATGCTTCGTATCCGGCGGAATGGTGTATTGTCCGCCCGGCTCAAGCACAATCTCATGCCAGACGGTGTAGTATTCCTTGTCTTCTTCCGGCGGGAGGACGCTTGGGTTCTCTGTCTTTTCACCTTCCACGTAGAGGTACACCTTCCCCCAGCGGCAGCGGAATGTCTCTTGTTTTCCCTTCTCGCCGCCGACCGGCGGATGGCGGTGTTCCGGACACGTCTGGCCCGGGAAGAGCACCAATTCTTTCGAACAGTAGCGGTCGGTATTCACGTAAATAAACAGCTGAAGCCCGGTTTCCTCAAGCTTGTCTAAGCCGTAATCCATGATTTGAATGTCTTCGACTTCATCATCAGTCAGAACGATTCCCGCTTTTTGATAGTATGCATTCACGTCATGTTTCGATATCGTCATGCTTCAGCCCCCTTATGTGGTCACAAATTTGCCGCCGTTGACATGCAGCGTCTGCCCGGTCATATAAGATGATTCATCTGAGGCCAAGAGCACATAGCAGCCGACATGTTCAACAGGCTGGCCTGCCCGGCCCATCGGCGTAGTCTGACCGAAGGAAGCGACTGTTTCTTCTGAGAATGTCGCCGGAATAAGCGGTGTCCAGATCGGCCCCGGCGCCACGGCGTTGACACGGATACCGTCGTTGACGAGCGCTTGCGCCATGGATCTCGTAAAACCGTTAATCGCGCCTTTCGTAGCCGTGTAGTCAATCAGCTGCGGATTGCCTGTGTAAGGATTAATGGATGTCGTATTGATAATCGCGCTGCCCGGCTTCATGTAATCAATCGCTTTTTTAGTCAAATAAAATTGTGAGTAAAAGTTTGTCTTAAAGGTTCTGTGAAGCTGCTCGCTTGTGATGTCTTTAATGCTTTCTTTCGGATGCTGTTCCGCGGCGTTATTCACGAGAATATCAAGACGCCCGAATTCTTCAACCGTTTTTTCAACGGCTTCATTACAAAAGTCTTCCTCACCGACATCGCCAGGGATTAACAGACATTTTACGCCTTCTTCTTCCACTCGTTTTTTTGTATCTTCCGCATCACCATGTTCATCAAAATAGACGATCGCGACATTTGCGCCTTCCTTCGCGTAAGCAACCGCTACGGCGCGTCCGATACCGCTGTCGCCCCCTGTGATAAGTGCGGTTTTCCCTTTTAATTTATCAGCGCCTTTATATTCTTTGTATTCGTAAACAGGCGCCGGATTCATTTCGCTCTCAATGCCCGGCTGGCGGTTTTGTGATTCCGCCGGGAATTCCTTCGGATAGTTTTCCATGTCAAGTTCCTCCTTCTTGTTCGATCTCATATTTCTTGTCTACCTCGGCTGTCTTTTGGATAAACATGAATGAGACAGTTCAAAACGTTTTCGGAGAAAAATGTTTCACATGGAACGCAAGAAAAAAACCCGGCTGGCAGCCGGGTTTTTATTTTCTATTATGAACGTACCGCTTGTTTGCGGAGCACGTCTTTTCTCACTTTTCCAAGGTTGTTTTTCGGAAGTTCGCTGACGAACTCAATTTCAGGAATTTTAAAGGCGGCAAGACGTTCTTGAAGGAATCGGGTCACTTCTTCTTCTGTCAGGCCTTCTCTGCCGTTTGTCACGATGAACGCTTTCGGCTTTTCGCCGTAGAGCGGATCAGGGATGCCGACAACCGCCGTTTCGAGAATGCCCGGCACTTGCTGAATGACCTCTTCAATCTGGTCGGGATAAATATTGTCCCCGCCGTAGATGATGACATCTTTATAACGTCCGGTGATAAAGATAAATCCGTCTTCATCCACATAGCCGGAATCGCCGGTATGGAACCAGCCGTCTTTCAGCACTTTTCGTGTCGCTTCTTCGTTACCTTCATAGCCTTTGAATAAAAACGGACTTGTCACAACGACTTCTCCGATTGAGCCTTGCGGAAGGACTTCGCCTGTTTCCGGATCTACAACGCGGACGTCCACTTCTTCCATCGGTTTACCCGCGGAAGCGGCTTTATCCATTCCCATTTGCGGATTCCAAGAGCTGATGCCCCACGCTTCCGTGCTTCCGTATCCGTGCATGAGCGGGATGCCGATGTCGAGATACTGCTGGATCAGACTGCTTGGCACCTTTGTGCCTCCCGTCATCATATAAACGATAGAAGACATGTCAGTCTGATGCGTTTCCCATGCTTTCAGCAGGTATGTGTAATAGACAGGCAGCGCCATCACGGTTTGAATTTTCTCTTTTTCGATGAGCTTCAAGTTTTCCACAGGGTCCTGATTGTCTGTCATAATGAATGTCGTTCCGCTCATCGTGCCGACCATCTGGCAGATAATCGCGCTCGTATGGTAATTCGGATGGCATGCTAAGAAGCGGACATGCTGCATTCTCCCCGTGTATGCCAATGTCGCGTTTACGTAGTTGTATATGCCGCCGTGAGTGATCATGCAGCGTTTCGGATTGCCGGTTGTACCTGAGGTAAACATCAGCAATGCCGTATCGTTTTCAGACACCGTTTCGACATCCGGTGTATCACCGGAGCCTGTCAATAAAGCGTCAAACTCAGGCGTTGTCTCCGCAGCTGTTCCTGTTACGACCTTCAGTTTAAGAGAAGATGCAAGCGCAGGAAGCACTTCTTCCATGATCTCTTTAAATTCAGTGCTGTAAAAAACAGCTTTCGGTTCACAGGCTGCTAAAATGCCTTTCATTTCGTAAGGTGTTAATTGCCAGCTGACCGGCACAACCACCGCGCCGATTTCGAGTGCCGCAAACATGACAATGGATGCCGCGTGGCCGTTTTTGCAAAGCATCGCCACTCTGTCGCCTTTTTTTATTCCTTTATCAAGAAGCGCTTGTGCAAGCTGGTTGATTCGTTTTCGATATTCCGCGTAGGTCAGGGTATGCGTACCGCTTTTTACAGCTTCGATCTCTTCGCTATTTGAAATGTCATGCAGAATCAGATGCTGTAATGTCTCCATATTTTCATCTCCCATAATGATAAATCACAAAAAAACTCTGTCAGATTTTCTTTCTCACGCAACCCATTTTAAACCAAAAAATATAACTTGTAAAACTATTTTGTTTTAGAACTATTCCATCAGTGAATGATACAATAGTCCCGTGTTTTTAGTTTCTTCCCTTCCCCTTACCCTCATACATGTACAAAAAAACACACCCCACATGAGGTGTGCGCTTCCTGTTTACCGCTGTCCTTTCTCCTGAACGAAATGATAAAACAGCTTGTTTAAACGTTTGTATAAATCGGCCTCATCCTCCGTCTGGAAGGCTTTTATACTATCTTCAGACTCGATAATGGCCGAGCTGACCGCACTTAGTATTTCCGACCCTTCTGCGGGCATATCAGCCGGCGCCATCATCACCAAAGCGCGGTCGACGGTCAGGGAATTTCCGTCCATGCCTTTGACACTGCATGGAGCTGTCAAATCATAAATTTTGAAAAAAGGCGTGACAATTTCTTCATTTTTGAGATGGTACAGGGCCATCGCCGTTCCCGGAATGCCGAGTCCGCCCTGTCGTTCACGCTCAGCAAGGCGCTGTGCGGTTTTTTGGGCATTATGAACCAATCCTTCTTGTTCCAGCATGTCAAACATACGGTTCAAAAACAGCTCATACGCCGTGTTTGAATCAATGGATTTGATCGAAAAGTTCCGCAGCACGCTTTGGATAACCGCCGCGTAATGCGCCATACGTCCGGCCGCTTCCAGCATATCAGGCGTCTCCGGCTGCTTCTCTTCTCTTTTGCCGTTTCTTTTTTTGTCAAGAATCAGCGGAATTTTTCTTTTGATGTACTGCTTGACCTGATCAGCGTCTTCTTCGTTTAAAAGCGGACTGACCATGACGTAATCAATGTTTTCATACGGGATCGGAACAGTGGATACGATCATGTCATACGCGGCGGTGTCTCGGTCCTTCAGTTCGATGAGGGAAGACATATCAAAGGAACGGATTTCCGTAAGCTCTTTTTTCAGCCTGGATGCGAGCATTTTGGACGACCCGATGCCGCTAGAACAGACGATCAGTGCTTTGATCTTCGCTTCTTCCCGTTTGATTTCCAGAGCGGAGCCGAAGTGAAGAACGATGAAAGCGATCTCATCATCAGAGAAAAGAAGCCCCGGAAAGAATTTTTCCATTCCTTCTTCTACGGCCATGTACAGCAGAAAGTAATCGCGTTTAATTTGCTCGGTCATCGGGTTGTACAAGTCGATATTTTCTTTTACCCGGTTGATCGCAGGCTCCAGATGGGCGATTAAACCGTCGTATAAAGAACCGTTTTCCGTCAGATCAATTTTAATTTTTTCAGAAATGAAGCCGATCAGCTGCTTCGTTTGCAAGGCCGTTTCAACCTCTATGTCTTCCGGTTTGAATTCCGTTTTGTATTTGCGGTTGGCGCTCCGCAAATGAATGGTGATATAACCGATCTCAGCTTCCGGAATTGAAACGCCGAACGCTTTTTCAAGCTCTTTTGCCATTTCCAGCGCAGAGCCGTACTCCTTCGTCTGCTGCAGCGCTTTTAGTTCCGAAGCCTCCATCGTGATGGTTTCTCCGAGCCTGATCCGGTCCATCGCAAAGGTTAAATGAACCGCAAGCGCCATGTATGAGCTGTCAGATAAGGCGATCGCGATTTTTTCCTTGAGCTGAATTAAGAGCCGGTCCATTTTCAAAAGTTCCGCTTTATTTACGACGCCGAACATTTTTTCAGCATCGTCCGGTTTTCCTTTAATATTCAATTCAACCGCTTCCAAAAAGCTTTGAATATCAAGGCGGTTGACGATGAGATTGCCGACGATTTTCCGTTTCGCATTTTCCGGCCCCGTCAGCTGAATGCCGAAGCCCCTTTTTCGGATCAGCGTCAAGCCGAAGGGCGCAATCCAAGTCTCCAGCTCATCCAGGTCATAGCTGATCGTCGCGTTTGTCACTTGCAGTTCGTTCGCCAGACTGTAGAGCTTGATCGGCTCTTGAGACTCTAATAGTGAACATAGAATTAAAAGTTTCCGCTCCTCAGCGCTGTATTCATGCTGTTCATAGGACAGGTCTGACAGGAGTTTTTGTTTGTCCTCCGGGTTTCCTACCGCTTTCAGTCCTTTGCCGGGCTGTTTATCAAGTGCCAGACCGAATGATTCCATCATCGGTTTGATTGTTTTCAACTCGCGGTGAACGGTTCTTGTGCTGACTTGTAAAGCTTCCGCCAGTTCATGCACTGTCTCGTACCGGTTCTGCAGTAATAGATGTTTCATTAATTTTTGTTCTCTCGCTGTCATATACATGAAACGCGCCTCCAGATTTTCTAGTTGTGAGAAGTATGGCATATGGGGAGTGCTGCCGGGGAAAGTGGTGTAAGTTATAATATAAAACGCTTTCAATGATTATTCAACCATTTTCAAATGGCAATTTGGCACTGGGCCGTGTGACAGTATTGAAAAAGAAAAATGTGTCAGATAATATGCCATGACGCTTGTTACTCTTGATCCGCACGGCTATACTTCAAAGTGACCTTACTTGTTTTTAGACATTGCACACCACATAAACAAACGCCCGGAAGATAGCTTCCGGGCGTTTGTTCTGTTTATGGAATATCGCAGCCTTGGACACCGGTATAAATCCGGAACCACTGATCATGGCTGAGTTTGTACGCGGAGGCACGCACCGCGGCGGAAATGCGGTTCTTTTTTCCGCTGCCGACAATCGGCATGATGTCCGCCGGGTGGGTGAACAGCCATGCGTACATGACTTCGTCAATGGAAGCGGCGCCGATTTCTTCCTGTACGGAACGAAGCGCGGCACGGATACGGACGTCCTTATCTGATTGTCCGGTAAAGACGCTCCCGCCCGCAAGCGGTGACCACGCCATCGGCGGAATGCGTTTTTCCTGACAGAAATCCAGCGTGCCGTCATGAATATTTTCCAGCTCGTACGCCGAGATTTCAATTTGGTTTGTGATGAGCGGATCATCCAAATAGGATTCGAGCATTCTGTACTGGTGCGCTTTAAAATTCGACACCCCGAAATATCTGACCTTTCCCGAGCTTTTCAGCGCGTGAAACGCTTCAGCCACAGCCTCCGGGTCCATAAGCGGGTCCGGTCTGTGAATGAGCAGCACATCCAGATAATCCGTATTCAGATTCAAAAGCGACTGCTCCGCCGACGCTAAGATGTGAGACTTCGACGTATTATAATGATGCGACTTGTTTCCGGGCCGTTCCGGTGATTCAATGACAATCCCGCATTTTGTGACGATTTCGATTCGCTCCCTTATTGAAGGCGAAAGGGACAAAGCGCCGCCGAACAGCTTTTCACACGTATAACCGCCGTATATATCGGCATGGTCGAAGGTGGTGATGCCTTGGCTGATACACCATTCAATCAGATTCAGCAGCTCTCCGTCTGAAACATTCCATTCGTTCAGACGCCAAAGCCCGTGTATCACTCTTGAAAATTCCAGGTCTTCAGCCAATTGAATGCGCTGCATGTGAAATCCCCCTTTTTCTTAGAGCCTCTTGTATCTCTGTTTTCAGGAATTGCCCATGCTGTTTCATTCTGCTTCGGCGGCCGATTTTCCTTTCAGCCCGCAAAAAATCGTCATTTAATGATTCTGAAACTGCTTTTTCGCTTTTTCAACGACGTAATGGCTTCCGCCGCGTTTTTTGACGTCTTGAATCATCATCGCGATCAAGAGGTCTTTCTTTTTATAATCGTAACCGACAAACCAGCCGTTTTCTTTGCCGTCTTTATCTTCTTTAGACGTTTTCAGCTCGGCTGTACCGGTTTTCCCGGCTACGGTAATGCCGCTTACGGCCGGCTGATATGCAGAGCCGCGCGGATCTTCAACGACGCCTCTCAGCCCTTTTGTGATTTCTTCGGCATTGGCTTCCGACACCACTTGCTTATGCCAGATTTGCGGTGTTTTTTCTCCGTCTTTGATCAATGTCGGTTTGACGAGATTTCCGTCTGTTACAAATGCGGTATAGTCAGCCGCTAAGTGCAGCGGAGACATCAGCATCTGCCCCTGGCCGTAGCCCGTATCTCCGAGAAGGATCTCGGAATCAAGCTTGCCGTTAGCGATTGAAGACTTTTCAATCGGAAATTGGTACGGAATCTCTTCATCAAAGCCAAATGTTTTTAATCCTTTTGTAAACGCGTCCGCTCCGGCATCTATGGCATTTTGCGCAAAGTAGATGTTGTCCGATGTGATCAGCGCGTTTTCGAGATCCACTTCATTCAGGCGCTCTGATACGCGTGTGACATGGTAACCGCCCCAGCTTGAATCTTTCTGCCACTCTTTTCCGGTGATTTTTTTCTTTTCTGACGCTTTCAAAGTGCCGTTTGTCAGGCCGACTGCCGCGGCAATCGGTTTAATCGTTGATCCCGGCGCATAAAGTTTGTTGAATTTCGCTGAAAACGGATTGTTTTTATCTTCATTCAGCTTTTTCCATTCTTTGCCGCTCCAGCCGAAAATAAAGCCGTTCGGGTCATAAGACGGTGCGCTGACGAGCGCGAGTGTCTCTCCCGTTTGCGGTTCGAGAGCGACTGCCGCTCCGCTGTCATCTTTCATAGAATCATACAGCTTCGTCTGCGTTTTCATGTCAATCGTTACATGAATATCCTGCCCGCTTTCGGCTTTCTTTTCAGCAATGACCTCACCTGTTTGCGGGACGTAAATTTTCCAGCCGGTCGTGCCGCGCAGCTTGTCTTCATATACATTTTCAAGGCCGGCGATGCCGATTTTGGAAGTATCGCTGTATTGGCCGTCTTTCGCTTTTTTCAGCTGCTCCGCTGTGATGGTTTTAATATAGCCGGTCAGATGGGCCGCTTTTTCGCCGTACGGATAGTAGCGGGAGCTGACCTTCGTTTTCGTCACGCCGTCTAATGCGAGCAGGCTTTTGACCTTGCTTTCATCATCCGGTCTGATTTTTTGAATCGGGACATAGGAGTCGTCTTTTACCCAGCCCTGGTTCAGTTTGCTTTTGATATCGTCTTCAGAAAGGTCCAGTTTTTCAGACAGTTTTTTGATCACGCTGTCTTTATCCTTGCCGAGTTTTCCAGGGATAATGCCGATTTCCGGCACCTCAGTATTCACGGCGAGACCTTTTCCGTCTTTGTCGTAAATTTGTCCGCGCTTCGGTTCTTCATTTGCGATCTGCACGGTTTTGTCATCGGAAAGCTGTTTGAAAATAAAAGAAGGATTCCAGTCGATGTTCCATGATTCTCCATCGTCTGTTTTTTCTTTTTTCAGGACGGCCGTGTTTTCAAAAGCGACCTTCCCTGCTTTTGTATCCATGCTGACCTTATAATCGATGTGCTGGAGGTCATCTTTTTTCTTGTCGTCTTCGTCCTGTTTTTCGGCAGTGACTTTCAGATTTTTAACCCCTGCTTGTTCATAAATGGTTTCATATCGCTTTACAAAATCCTTTTTGGATAGTTTTTTCTTTTCATCCTGGGTGAGGCTTTGGTACATCTTATCGTAATGACCGCCGTTCCAGTCTTTTACGAAATCTTTCATTCTGTCTTCGGCCGATTCCGTTTTCGAGCAGCCGATCAAACCTATGATTCCTGCGAGTAAAAGTAATAGGTATAACCCTTTTTTCACTGTCTATTCCCCTGCCTTCCAACTGTTATTTTCTCCTAAACCAAATCAGGCTGGCAAGGATTTTTTTCTCATAGTGTTTAAAATTTTTTTGTTTTTCCTGCCGTCACGGGCCATATTCTTATACAATGTATCTATTAAAAAAAGGGGGAATTTCAGATGATCAGAGAAGCAGCCATGCTGTATGTAAAAGAAGGTCTTGAGGGGGAATTCGAAGAGGCATTCCGCCGGGCGGAGCCGATTATCGCGGGCATGAAAGGTTATCTGTCCCATTCCTTGTCCAAATGTATGGAAAAGACGCATAAATATTTGCTGCTCGTGGAATGGGAGACATTGGAAGATCATACAAAAGGCTTTCGCGGATCGCCGGAATATCAGGAATGGAAAGCCTTACTGCACCGTTTTTATTCACCATTTCCCGTTGTGGAGCACTTTGAGGATCTATCAGACTCAGATCGCGTGAAGCGTAAAACCGATTAAGGAGATCGACCATACAAAAACGGCGGTATAGATATTGAATTTCCCGGAACCGTCGTTTTCTTTCCGTTTTTCCTCCAGCCCCTGAATGAACATGACCGCACCGAGAAACACGAGCATAACCGGCTGTATGACAGAGGTATGTTCCGCATACGTAAATGCGGCGGCCGCAAGTATAATAATCAGCATCGCGAGTGACAGTTTTAAGGCGCGCAGCAAAGCAATCCATCCTTTCTGTTATCATTTTTTGAACACAATTCTATTTCTGTCTTTATCCCCCATTATTCTAGCGTATTTTTTGCGCGGATAGAACGAAAGTCGGACAATTTTAAGTTTGTTTTAAGGAGCACGAAAAGCGCGCTCCCGATGAAAAGGAGCGCGCGTTATGAGCGGGCGAGGCTTCCGTATCCGAGCCCCCGCAGGACGCATGCCATGACTTCATATCCCTTGCTGTTGGGGTGTACGCGGTCATGAGAGAGATATTCATTCATTTTTCCTTTGAAAGCGCTGTGGACGTCGGCGATTTTGACGTGCTGCGCCGATGCGAGTGTGCTGAGGTGCGCATTATAAGAGGATATCCATTTTTCTGCAATGGAGATTCCCGGGAAAGGATTGTATAAATTAAAGACGCGGATCTCATAAGGAGACGGGTGCGGTCCTTTTAAGGCAGCGATCTTGGCTATCATCTTTTCAAAGTTCTCATGGCAGTGACTGGACACGCTGGTGAACACCGAAGCGTCCGATGTTTGCTGATATGCCTGAACCGAATCGATCAAATCGTTGCCGCAGCCTGTAATCGTAATCATATCAGCAGCCTGAATCCGCCTCTGAATGTACGGCAAGGACATAAGCCCGAGAATTTCTCCCGTCTCAAGGCCTGATTTGGCAAAGATGGATACGTCGGTTCTTGTCTGTAAATCTTCTGCCATCATACGCCCGAACCGCTGGACAAAACCGGCGGAAAACGGCCCGGATCCCCTTCCCGTCGTCAAAGAATCCCCCAGCGCCGTATAAACAAGTCCCATTTACTTTCCTCCACTCGTTACTATCGATATTGTAATGTACGCGAGTGAAGAAAAATTGGCTCGGTCAATAACCCAATTTCTCAGAAATATGCTGTGCGGCGTTTTTGACCTTTTCGGTTAAATACGGCAGCCTGTCCTCTGAAAACCGGGCTTCGAAGCCGGCGATGCTGATTCCGGCAGCCACCTTACCTTCGTGATTGAAAATCGGCGCCCCGATCGCCGCCGTGTAATCTTCTAATTCCGAATAGCTGATCGTAAAACCTGATTGTAAGGATCTTTCAATAGATTGAAGCAGTTCAGCCCGATCCGTCATCGTGCCTGAGGCGATTGCGGCAAGCTTTGTCTTCTGAATGTATGTGTCAATCTCCTCTTTTGGCAGAAACGATAAAATGCTTCTGGCGCACGCTCCCGCGTACAGCGGCGACCGGCGGCCGATTGCCGTATACAGGCGGACGGTTTGGGTGCCTTCAATTTTTTCGACGTAAATGGCTTCATCCCCGTCCCTCATGATCAGCTGAACGGCCTCATCCACTTCGCTGCACAGCTCTTCCATAATCGGTTTGGCTATTTTCCTGATGTCCAGACGTTCAGAGACGAGCTGGCCGAATTGTAAAAAGATCAGACCAAGCTGATAACGGCCGTCCGCCGCCCGGGTGAGAAACCCCGTTTCCTCCAGTGAGCTTGCCATCCGGTGAACCGAGGTCTTCGGCATTTCCGATAGAGAAACCAGCTCATTTAAGCTCAGACTCGGTTCAGTCAGAAACAAATGAAGCAGTTCCATTGATTTGATGACGGTTTTGTTTTTGTTTTCCATGGTCTTTAGCCCCTTTGTCAGATCAGCCATTCCATTTTGAGCCTTGCTTTCAGCTCCTTCAGCTGCTGTTCCTTCTCCAAAAGCAGCATTTCCGCTTCCTCCAGCGAAACGGCTCGGAACGTGATATGTTCCCCCGGCATCGTTTGGGCGACGAGAGGAAGATCGGCGGATATGATATGCGCCATCCGCGGATAGCCCCCCGTCGTCTGTCTGTCAGCCAGCAGAATAATCGGATTGCCGTCCGGCGGCACCTGCACCGTTCCGAACGTCACGGCCTCAGATACCATCTCCAGCGGCTCCCGCAATTCAAGCGGAGCGCCCTTCAGCCGGTAGCCCATTCGGTCGGATTGAGGCGTGACCGTATATGACTCTTGATAAAAACGCAATTTTGCTTCTTCTGTAAAAGCGTGAAATTGAGCGCCTTCAAGCACTCGTATGACCGGATTTTTTTTCAGCGGCAGAAATCCCCTGCTGCTGACAGACCAATCAGGCGCTGAGAAACCATGCTGTCCGAAAGAATCGCTCAGACGGTACGCGATTGATTCCGAACATGGCGTCATACGGCCGAGCGGCAGCTCATCATCTTTTTGCAGCGCTCTTCCGCAAAAACCGCCGATCCCCGCTCTGACATACGTGCTTTTGCTTTCCATGACGGCGGGCACGTCAAATCCCCCCGCGACGGCGAGATATGCGCGGCTCCCCATCTTGCACGGCCCGAACGAGACGACGCTGTTTTCCTTTATCAAAACCGGTTTCCACAGAGGAGCGGGCTCCCCATTAATATGAAGGGCAAAATCAGCTCCCGTGACGGCAATAACCGCAGGTTCTGAAAATTCAAAGGAAGGCCCGGGCCCCATGAGCGTAATTTCCAGCCCCGCCTCTTTTTCTTGATTTCCGGCAAGAAGATTGGCGATGCGCAGAGAGATCGTATCCATTGCGCCGCTTCCCAGTACACCGTATTTCTGATACCCCGTCCGCCCCGTGTCCTGAACCGTCGTCAAGAGACCGGGTTTTACCACTTTCATACTCATTCGGCTCCCTCCTTGATGCGGCTGTATTCCTCTGCCGTGATCCGGACGAATTTCACCGTATCGCCCGCTCTCAAAAGACTCGGCGGATGTTCTTCCGGCCTGAAAAGCCGGAGCGGGGTGCTGCCGATCAGCTGCCAGCCGCCGGGAGTGGATATCGGATACACACCGGTCTGCATTCCCGCGATTCCTACTGAACCGGCCGGGATGGACGGCCTTGGCGACGCCTTTCTCGGCGCTCTGATCCGCTCAGACATTCCTCCTAAAAACGGAAATCCCGGCGCAAATCCGAGCATATAAACGAGATATTCGCCTTCAGTATGAATGCGGATGACGTCTTCCGGGGTCAGATCGTTCATCTCAGCGACCTCTTCTAAATCGGGACCGAAATCACCGCCGTAGCAAACGGGGATTTCCATCACCCGGCGCTCTTCCTGGCGGTCGGTCATTATATGACTGAGACGTTCTGTCACTTCTTTCTTGACCAGGGCAAAAGGAGAGACGCCTTTTTTTATGTTTGAGACGGCATACATATCATAAAAGATCGTTAAGCTTGTGAATGCCGGAATACATTCAACGAAGCCCGGAAACGGCCGTTCTTCCATACAGGCTGCCGCCGCATGCACCCGGCTGTTGACCTCTTCGCTGATGTGCCCGCCAAAGCGGATGATAACGGCGGAATCACCGTACGGCTGTATATCAAGCGCTGTATTTCCGCTATACTGCATCATTGTCATCACCTCGTTGTATTCTTTCTCACTTACAGGACAGCAAGCGATTCATTTCGTATATCGGTGATCAGCATGTGCCCCGGTGAATGTGTTATTACGATGTCAGGCTTTGCTTCCATGATCACCGCCTGGGGTGTAACGCCGCAAGCCCAGAATACGGGAACTTCACCTTCCCGCACCGTTACGGCATCTCCAAAATCCGGCTGATGCAAATCGCTGATACCGATGCTTTGCGGATTTCCGATGCGGACGGGGGCGCCGTGCACGGCGGGAAAACGTGACGTGACCTGCGCCGCGCGGACTGCAAGCCTTTCCGGAATCGGTCTCATGCTGACGACCATCTTTCCCGAAAACGGGCCTGCGGGAACACAGTCAATGTCTGTTTTATACATGGGGACATTCACACCCTCATCGATGTGCCTGATTGGAATTTGCTGATTGATAAGGGCTTGCTCGAATGAAAAACTGCAGCCGATCAAAAACCCGACATCATCATCCTTCCAATACGGCGTAATATCCGTTACCTCTTCAGTAAGCACGCCATGCCGATAAATCCTGTATTTCGGCAAGTCCGTCCGGATATCAGCTCCCGGCGCCGCTATTGCCGGAACGGGTGAACCCGCATCCGTCACGTCAAGCACCGGACAAGGCTTTTGATTGCGCTGGCAGAATAAGAGAAAATCAAAGGCAAGATCCTTTTGCAAAACGACGAGATTGGCTTGTGCGTAAGAAGCGGCCACCCCCGCCGTCGGCCCGGTCATCTGCCCCTTCCTGATCAGCTGTCTGATTTCTTCGGGGCTCATGTCTCTCATATGTTTTTTCATATCATCAGCTCCATAGCTGCGGCATCTGCGTGAATAATGTATAGATGCCCATAACCGCCATGACAACCACTACGATCGCCCCTGCAATCGTGAGCCAGATCGGATGCTTGTAATCGCCGACGATTTTTTTCTTATAAGCGCCCAACAGAATCATCGCTAATGCAAGCGGCAGAATTAAGCCGTTAAGCGAACCGACCGCGACCAAAATTTTGGCAGGCTGGCCGATCGTGACAAAAATAAGAGTGGATACGATGATAAAGCCGATAATTACGCCATGTGAGTGCTTTTCGATTTTTGTTGAAAACGATTTGAAGAATGACACCGATGTATAGGCGGCGCCGATGACAGACGTGATAGCGGCAGACCACATGATGACGCCGAAAATTTTATAGCCTACATTTCCCGCCGCAAGCCGGAATACAGAAGCTGCGGGATTATCAGGATCAATGCTCAGGCCCTTTGAGACGACGCCGAGCACGGCGAGAAACAGGGCAATCCGCATAATCGATGTAATCAGAACGCCTGTGATGGAGCTTTTCGTGACCTGGGGGATGACTTCTTTCCCTTGGATGCCTGAATCAAGCAAACGGTGGCCGCCGGCAAATGTAATGTACCCGCCGACTGTGCCGCCGACAAGCGTCACGATCGCCAGCACACTGATATGATCAGGCATAAAAGTTTTCACAACGGCGTGTCCGACCGGCGGAGCCGTCGTTACGGCAACATACACCGTCAATACGATCATGACGATGCCGGCGATCTGCATAAAACGATCCATGACTTTTCCGGCTTCCTTTATGACAAAAATCAGCACCGCGACCGCTGCGCTGATTAAAGCGCCGATCTCCGGTTTGATCCCGAATAATACTTGAAGACCGAGACCCGCGCCGCCGATGTTTCCGATATTAAACGCAAGTCCGCCGAGCACGACCAGAAAAGCAATGGCATAACCGGCGCCCGGAAGCACCATATTGGCAATCTCTTGGCCGCGCTTTCCGGAAACCGCGATAATCCGCCATACATTGGTTTGCGCGAAAATGTCCAAAATAATAGAAATTAAAATGATAAAGCCGAAGCTTGCCGCCAATGTATTGGTAAACGTGGCCGTTTGCGTCAGAAAGCCGGGCCCGATTGATGATGTCGCCATCAAAAATGTCGCGCCTAAAAGAAGCGACCATCTGCCGGAAGCCTTTCCGGCTGTTTTTTTCTTTTGCTCCATGCTGTCTTCCTCCCTCTGCTGCTCAGTCTTTTGCAAGCGCGCTGATTTGAATGTCTGCCGCTTTTAATTCTTTTTTGATTGTTTTTGCGAATGTGAGGGCGTGGGCTCCGTCTCCGTGAATGCAGACCGTGTCCGCTTTCAGGCTTACAGCTTGTCCCTTACGTGATGTCACCGTGCTGTCTTTCACCATTTGAATCACTTGACCGACCGCTTTTTTGTCATCCTGAATCAGCGCATCCGGCTCTGAACGCGGCGTCAGCGTGCCGTCTTCCTGATAGGTGCGGTCCGCAAACACTTCGCTTGCCGTCCTCAGTCCGATTCGATCTCCCGCTTTAATCAGCTCGCTTCCGGAAAGCCCGAAAAGAATAAGCCCGGGATCAAAATGACAGACCGCCTGAGCGATGGCTTCTGACAGGCCGGGATTGACGGCGGCCATATTATATAAAGCGCCGTGCGGCTTCACATGCTGCATCTCGACACCTTCTGCTTTTAAAAAACCTGACAGCGCGCCGATTTGGTACAGCGTCAGATCATACGCTTCCTCGGGTGTAATCGCGATCTGCCGCCGCCCGAATCCCTGAAGATCGAACAGTCCCGGATGAGCGCCGATTTTCACGCCTTTTTCCGCCGCAAGCGCAACCGTTTTGCGCATCACGCTGGGATCACCCGCATGAAAGCCGCAGGCGATGTTTGCAGATGTCACATAGTCCAAAATCTCTTCATCCAGCCCGATTTTATAAGCACCGAAACTCTCTCCTAAATCACAATTGATGTCAATCTGAAACATAAGATCCCTCCTGTATTGTAAACGTTTTATATTATTATCATTCCGCTATTCGGAATGACTATTCCGAATTGTTGGATTTCTCTTCATTATATTTAATTCTGACAGGTTTGAACATCCTTTTGTCAGAAAACCTACCATGGACCTAGTCACAAATCTGACAAAACAAAAAAGAGAGAGTCTCATACTGAGACTCTCTCTTTTTTCTATTATAACACCCAGTGGCGGATCGCTTTGGCGACCCCGTTTTCCGTGTTGAGATCAGTCACCCAGTCAGCTGTTTCTTTCACAATGTCCTGCGCATTCCCCATGGCGACGCCGACACCCGCTTTTTCAATCATGGCAATGTCATTCAGACTGTCACCCATGGCCATCACATTTTCCATCGTGAAGCCGAGTTTTTCCGATACCTTCGCAAGCGCAGCCGCTTTGTTGATACCGAGGGCATTGACTTCGATGTTGATCGGACTTGAGTTTGTGATCTCGAGCTCCTTGTATTCTTTGAGCTCTTTCAGCACCTCATTCCGCACTTCGTCATCCTCGATTTCGAATCCGAACTTAAGCCACTGATGATCCGTAATCGTTTCCGGGAATTCCCCTCTCCACACTCTATCGACGGTAGAGGCCCAGAAATTCGTGTTGTGCTTATTCCGCAGATCCCATAATTTTTGAATATGATCGGTATGAAGAAGCTTGCGCTCAACCAGCTCAAAGTTGGAATCCCAGATTTCGCTGCCGTTTGCCGTGATTAAAAAGGATGACAGCTCGAGAGACTCAGCCAGTTCGCGGCAGGTCATCAGCGTGCGTCCTGTGCTGATGACGACGTGAATTCCTTTCGCCTCCGCTTCCTTGATCGCCCGCCGGTTTTCCTCCGGGATGAGCTGCTCGTCATTGAGCAGGGTTCCGTCCATATCAATCGCGATCAGTTTAATATCTGCGTCTTCTCTTTGTATCGGCATATATGTACCTCACTTTTTATAATGTAGTCATCTCTATTTTAATACATATGACCCGCAGGAACAAAAAACCGCTTCCTGCGTTTGGCGGGGAGAACGTTGAGGAAAAGAAATATTGAGGTGATGGAGGATGAAAGAAAGAAAACAAAAGAACAAACCGAATGAAAATCCTGAACATCATGATTTAACCGATCCGATTCCGCTGGAAGAGCTGAAAGAAAACGCCAATGACGAAAAACACAAACATGACCAAAGGGACAATTCACAGAGTGAAAGAGATTATGATACAAAATAACAGACTTGTCCGAAAGCCGCCGCTGAAGGCGGCTTTTTTTACGATGGCTGGATAAATATGCCAAGCCCAGCTTCCGCCACAGGCTTCCCGGCAACGGACGCTTTCGCCCGGCCGAACACAAAACCGCGTCTGATTCGCGTGACCTCAAAAAAAAGATCCAGACGGTCTCCCGGCAAAGCGGCACCTAACCTTTCCGCTTTCTTCACCGCGGATAAAAGACCGAGGCCGTCACCGCCGGTAATTCCCGCGCAAGCCGCCGTTTGGGCCATTGCTTCAACGACGAGCGAAAATGGCATCTCTCTTTGGGATTCAGTTATAAACCAGTCATTTTCACTGATGTTTTTGTAAGCAGCCGCCCATTTTCCGGCTTCACTGTTCGTCGTGCCGTCAATCAAAAGAAACGGAAAACGATGGGGCAATAGCTTCTGATTCATCACGCAGCCTCCCTTCCCTCTCATTATAACGTAAGAAAAAACCCGCGTCCCCCGACGCGGGTTCATTTTTATTGATTGAGCTTTTTGAGCACGATGCCGTGCAGCGGCTCATGCGGCTGAATACCGCAAATGTCTTGAAGAACGCCGCTCGTGCCTTTTTCCGCGATAAGCTTTTGCAGCTCAACCGCTTCCGGATCATCCTGATAGTCAAAGCGCAGGGCGGCGGCGATGCCTTCTGCCAGCGCGTTCGGTTCTTTTATTTTTTTGGCCGGCCCTACTAATCTGTCATTCGCTCCGAGTTTTCTAAGCGGTGATCTGGCGACTCTTGTCACATCATCCGTGATGTATTCATTTTCAAAGCGGCCGATGATTTTCTTCATGTACTGCTCGTGTTCGGCTTGCTTAAAGCCGTACGCTTTCACCAAGTACTCGCCCGTTTCTGAAAGTGCATCGTACACGACACGCCGGATTTCCGGATGGCCGATGGCCTCTTTGACGGTTTTTAATCCGCGCTGATAGCCGACGTACGCCGTAACGGCATGGCCGGTATTGACGGTAAACAGCTTTCTCTCGATGAAAGGCGTAAGATCATCCGTAAACAACGCACCTTCCAGTACCGGCTGGCCGCCGGCAAAGCCGGTTCTGTCTATGACCCATTCAAAAAACGGTTCTACGGATACTTTCAGCGGATCTTCATGGTGCTGAATCGGCACGATCCGATCCACCGCAGAATCCGGGAAGCCGACCGTCCGGTTCACGAGTTCCCGCTCCGCTTCCGTCAAATGTCCGAAAACTTCTTTTTTCAGAAAACTGCTGCCGCCGATCATATTTTCACAGGCAATGATATTGAGAGGCTCAGAGGACGTTCTGCGCTTCAGCCCTTCCGCGATGGACGGGGCGATGAGTCTGAGAACGTTCGGGCCCACCGCCGTCGTAATGATCGCTGCTTCATTGATCAGCCCGTACAGCTCTTGTTCTTGCACCGCGCTGTTGATGGCTGAAACGGGGCCGATGATTTCGGTCTGCCGGCCGCCGTCGGCAAGCTCCACGGTATATTCCTTCTTTTCATTGAGAAGGCTGACCATCGTTTCATTCACATCAGCGAAAACTACGTCATAGCCGGAATGATGGAGCAGGGCGCCGATAAAGCCCCGCCCGATGTTTCCCGCTCCGAAATGAAGGGCAATCATGTCAGTTCACCTCGCTGAAAATAGCGGCCAGTTCTTCTTCCGTCTTTGCACTGATCAGCCGTTCGATGTTTTCTTCCTCTGAGCAGATGATGGCGATGTTTGACAGGATGTCTAAGTGTTCATTGTTTTTTCCGGCGATACCGAAAACGACCTTTGCCGTATTGCCTTCACCGTATTCAACACCGTCCGGAATCTGGATGACGGAAATGCCTGAATGAAGCACCTCATCCTTTGCATCTTCCGTGCCGTGCGGGATCGCGATGAAATTCCCCATAAACGTGGATGATGTTTCTTCACGTTCGAACATTTTTTCCACATAGCCGTTCTTCACGTAGCCGTTATCAATCAATGTCTGTCCCGCGAGGCGGATGGCATCCTCTTTTGAGTTCACCGTCTGGTTCAGTTTGATGTTCGCTTTAGCCAATACTTCCATGATGAAGATCCCTCTTTCTGTTTGATTAGTTTTTAAGCTTTTCAATCAGTTCATCGTATTTCGGACTGTTCAAGAAATTATCAACCGAAATGTGCACCGCCTGCGGCAGCTTCGCTTTCGCGCGGTCAGTCAGGTCCTTATGCGTAATGACGATATCCGCGTCATTCGGCAGATTATTGATCGACGTATTTGTCACATCAATATCCAGGTCTGCTTTTTTCACTTTGTTTCTTAAAATGGAGGCGCCCATTGCGCTCGATCCCATACCTGCGTCGCACGCGAAGATAATGCGGCTGACTTGGTCGGCGGAAATATCAGCGGCGCTGTTTTCCGGCTCTTCCTCTTTGTCTGCCAACGCGGCCGCCGCTTCGCTTTTCCTGCCTTTCATTTCCTGCATTTTTTCCGCCGCGGCTGTCAAATCTTCTTCACCCGCTTTAGACGATTTCAGAATAAGCGCCGAAACGATAAACGATACGGCCGCGGCAACGATGACGCCCGCCAGCACGCCGAGATAGCTTCCTTTCGGCGTCAGCGCCAAAATGGCGATGATGCTTCCCGGAGATGATGCGGCGACAAGACCCGCGTTAAAGATCGAGAATGTAAGCAGTCCGCTCGCTCCCCCGGCGATCGCCGCGAGGATCAGCATCGGTTTCATTAAAATGTAAGGGAAATAGATTTCATGAATCCCCCCGAAGAAATGAATGATCGCCGCTCCCGGAGCCGTCGATCTTGAAGAGCCTTTCCCAAAGAACATATATGCCAGTAAAATACCGAGTCCCGGCCCGGGGTTCGCTTCCACTAAGAACAGAATGGATTTACCCGCTTTGGCGGCCTGCTCGATTCCGATCGGACTTAAAATGCCGTGGTTGATCGCGTTATTCAGGAACAGGACTTTCGCCGGTTCTACGAAAACGCTTGCAATCGGCAGCAAATTCGCGTGGACAATGACTTCCACACCCGCCGCCAGCAATTTGTTAAGAGACAGGACGACCGGGCCGATCGCATAAAACGCGATAATCGTCAGCACCGCGCCGATAATTCCCGCCGTGAAGTTGTTGATCAGCATTTCAAAACCCTGTCTGACTTTATCTTTAAACACACGGTCTAATTGTTTAATGAGATAACCGCCCAAAGGCCCCATAATCATTGCCCCTAAGAACATCGGAATGTCCGCTCCGACAATGACTCCGATGGCCGCCGTCGCTCCGACGACTCCCCCGCGGTGATCGTAAATCATTTTTCCGCCCGTATATGCGATTAAAAGCGGCAGTAGATACGTAATCATCGGGCTTACCAATGTATTCAGCTGCGGATTCGGAAACCATCCCGCTGGAATAAACAGCGCGGTGATAATTCCCCATGCGATAAATGCGCCGATATTCGGCATGATCATACCGCTTAAATAACTGCCGAACCGCTGTATCTTCACTTTCATGCCAGCTTGCTGCATGTTCATTCCCTCCCTGTTTGCTTGCCTTCAGATGAAAATAAATAAGACACGGGGTTTCTCTCTCCCCTGTGCCTTCATCATAAAACGCTTACAATCCCCATTCAATGAAAAGTAAAGAGGAGTTTGGCACAGAGACTGTGACAAATCCTTAACAAAAAAAAGACACCTCATCAAAGGTGTCTTACCGCTTTCTGTATATAATGTGTCCTTTTGTGACAACGAGTTTGGCAATGAGCCGCTCACTGACAATAAACACCGGATACGCACATACGAGCGCGAAAATGGCGGCCGGCACATACCGCGCTGCCGGAAACATCGGCATGACGGCGGTTCTGGCCATCTGCACAAGATAAATCAAAAGCACCGTGATCGCAATGGCCGCAGCCATAATCGGAGCGGATACTTTATATTCACGCAATTTCACATGGCAATGCCCGCACTGAAACTGGCACGGGATCATGGATGATCTGACCATGTCGCCTGTAATCGGCTTGCCGCAGTTCGGGCAGGTCGTTTCTTTCATGTTTATTCCTCCATTCAACTCTTCTATTATAACAGAGTCTGACTACGTCTTTTACATTTGTGATTGTTCAACATTTTTTCACATATTTTATCATCAGGCTCTTGTGTGCATTTGTGAAAACATCTACTCTTAGAGGGAGGTTCATCACTCATTCGCATAAAAAGGAGGATGCAGAATTGCTTCCGATTCACAGACAGCAAACCTTGCTTGAATGGCTGAAAGAAGAGGGCGCGCTGAAAATCTCTGACATAAGCGAGAGATTCGGCGTCTCCGAGATGACCGTGTACAGAGACGTCAATCAGCTGGCGGATGCAAACCGGATTATCCGGACACCCGGCGGCATTACGCTCCCGCCCGCTTCAGAACGAAGCGCCAATCAATGCGGCTATTGCCTGCGGCCGATTCAGCATTCGTATTCTGTTCAGCTTATTACCGTTTCACAAGCCGTTGAGCAGATGTGCTGCATTCATTGCGCGATTTTGCGGTATGAGGATAAAAAGGAAGAAGTGTCCCACGTCATTTGTAAAGATTTTCTTCTTCAGACGACGCTGACGGCCGCTTCCGCATACTTTTTAGTCCATGCCGATATTGACCTTCACTGCTGCCGGCCTCAGGCGATTCCCTTCTCAACGCTTGATTACGCAGAACGGTTTCAAAAAGGATTCGGCGGGGTCATTTGCACCTTTGACGAGGCGGCGGACATCATCTTACACGACAGGCAGAAGGGATGCACCTGCAGCAAGACATAACAACAACCAACCGGAAGGCGGTGTCATCATCCATGAGACAGAACAAACGCTGGCTCATCTTTTTGCTGTTCCTTGTTTTGATTCCGAAAACAAGCTTCGCCCACGCCTACATCACAAACTCAAATCCGGGTGAGAACAGCGAATTAAAACAAGCGCCGAAGCAGATTGAAATTGAGTTTAATGAACAGATTGAAGAAGGCTTCCACTCCATTAAGGTCTATAATTCATCCGGCGAACGGGTTGACGCGGGCAAAACGGTGATTCAAAAAAATGATGCCCGCATCATGACCGCGGCATTGAAAAAAAACCTGCCGCATGATATTTACAGAGCGGAATGGAACGCGGTATCGGCCGACGGACATCCGGTATCCGGCGTCATCCCTTTCAGTATCGGAAAAGCCGGCGGAGAACTTCAGGAGCAGACATCATCGCAAGCGGCGCTTCATCCCGAAGCGGCCATCGACCGCGGTATTTTGTACACCGCTCTCTCCCTGTTTATCGGCACGGCTTTTTTCCATCTGTTTTGGTACAGAAATAATAAAGATTCATCAAAAGCAAAACGAACTGTAAAGCTGCTCGTGATTTCTTTGTGTTTAACGGGGCTCGCGCTTATCTGCCAGCTCCCGATCCAGACGAAAGAAAACGCGGGCGGCGCTTGGAGCGCCGCGTTTCAGCCGGACTATGTAAAAGAAACGCTTCTGAAAACGGCAGGCGGGTACGTCTGGATGATCCAGATCAGCTTATTTATCCTGCTCGCCCTGTCCATGATCCCGCTGTTGAAGAAGAAAGCATTCCGGTCATTTGCGTACTGGACGGCGCCGCTGTTGTTCTTCTTCGCTTCGCTTTTGGCAAAAGCATTCGCCGGGCACGCGGCGGTTATCGACGAAAAAGCGGTCGGCATCGCAATGGACTTTCTCCATTTATCGGCCGCGTCTGTATGGATGGGCGGTATCGCCGCGCTTGTGCTGCTTCTTTCATCAGAGTGGAGAAAACCCGATAAAACCATCGCTTGGGAAACGGTCAGACGGTTTTCTCCTTGGGCGTTCGCCTCTGTCGGCGTGCTGTTATTTTCAGGTGTACTGAACGGATTTTTCATTATCCGCACGTTTGATTCACTCTTTCACACCGCTTACGGTAAGACGCTCCTTTTGAAAATCGGACTGTTTGTCATCATGCTTGCGCTCGGCGCCGTTCACGTATGGATGACGAAGTTCAGCAGAAAAAGGAGCATCAGCGCAACGATAAAGGCCGAATGGGCACTAGGCATCGCGGTATTATTCACAACCGCCGTCTTCACAAGCCTGCCCAGCCCGCCGCCGCCTGCGCCATTGCCTTTTAACGGCTCAGAAACGATCGGAAACGGGGAAACCCTGTCCTTGCACATTACGCCGAACCAGCCGGGTAAAAATGAATTTCAAGTCATTGTCAACGATCACAACGGCAGCTTGGTAAAAGACATTCAGCAATTTACGGTCACTGTTTACCAGACGGGCTTCAGCGGCAAACAGCATGAAAGCACCTTTGATTTGAAGAAGACGAAGGAAGGCACATTTGAAGCCGCCAACCTATCCATCACCGAAAAGGGAAACTGGAAGATCAAAGTCCACGGGCTGACAAACGATTTTAATGAAATCAACCAAATATTCTCAACGACAAACTAAGGAGTGTATCTCATGTTGAAAAAAAAGGCTTTATTATTCATATCCGCCGTGACCCTGTCACTCGTCGGTTTTACGGCGACAGCAAGCGCCCACGTCTCAGTCAAACCCGCGGAATCCGCGGCCGGTTCTTGGGAAACGTACACGATGAAAGTGCCTGTGGAAAAGAATGAGCCGACAACGAAAGTCGTGCTGAAAATGCCCGCAGGCGTTGAATTTCAGCAGTATCAGCCGATTCCGGGCTGGAAAACATCCGTATCCAAACATGATGACAAAGCGGTCTCCGTCACTTGGGAAGCAAAGGACGGCGGCATTCAGCCCGGCCAATTCCAGCAGTTCACGTTCGTTGCGAAAAATCCTGAAAAGAGCGGAGATGCCGCTTGGGACGCTTACCAATATTACAAAGACGGCAGCATTGTAGAATGGACGGGTGATGAGAAAGCCGACACGCCTCACTCAATTACGAAAATCACGAAATCGGCCAGCGTGACGGATGCGCACGGAGCTGAACAGTCAAACGAAGAAAGCAAATCCGGCGTATCAGCGCTTGATATTGCGGCCATCGTTCTGTCAGCTGCGGCGATTATCCTTTCCATCGCGGCGCTTGTAAAGAAAAAACGCGCGTAAGCAAAAAGCGATCCGGCTCTAAAGAGCCTGCGATCGCTTTTTTTCTTATCCGCGTCCTGCCTGGAATGACGGATATTTTGTCATTCCGCCGTCAGCAAACAGCGTAATGCCGGTTACGTAGCTTGATTCCTTTGAAGCAAGCCAGACGGCGACAGCCGCGATTTCTTCCGGCTCACCGATATATCCCATCGGAATCATGCTTTCCACATCTTTTCTCTGAACGGGATCCGCAAATTTTTCCGCGTTGATCGGCGTATTGATGGCGCCCGGTCCGATATTGTTAACACGGATGCGCTTCGGCGCGTACTCAAGCGCCAGCGTTTCCGTCATCAATTTGATGCCGCCTTTACTTGCCGCGTAGTGAACAAACAGCGGCCATGGAATCATTTCATGTACGCTTGACATGTTAATGACGTTTCCTTGAATATCATTCTCTACGTAATATTTAATGGCTTCGCGGCTTCCTAAGAAAGCGCCGGTCAGATTGGTATTGATGACTTTGTTCCAGTCTTTGAGCGGCATTTCATGCGACTGAACCGGATTTTCCATGCCGGCGTTATTGATCATGACATCCAATGTGCCAAATTCCTTCACTGCGGTCTGCACGATGTTTTTGACATCTTCTTCTTTTGTGACGTCTCCTTGAATGATGACCGCTTCGCCTCCCGCTTTTTGAATCTCTTCTTTAACGGTTTGGGCGTCTTTTTCATTACTATAGTAGTTAACCACGACTTTCGCCTGCTCCTGTCCGAAGCGGATCGCCATCGCTTTTCCTAATCCTGATGAAGCTCCCGTAATGGCAACGACTTTTCCTTTTAAATCCGTGTACATGTTCAAACCTCCTGCATATGTTATGAATTTGATTTCGCAACGCCTAAGAATACCGCGGCCACAATGATCAGGATAATCCCGATGGCAATGGCGACGAGCTGACGCTTCGTTTTGCTCTCACGGAGAATGAAGATTCCGCCGAGCGTGCTGATGACGATCCCCATTTGAGAGAGGGAAAAACTTGTCGCAACTCCGACGCGCGGCTGTGAGATGAACAGAAACATATTCCCGAGCGCCCAGATGATTCCCGGCAGAATGTTCTTGAGGGCGTACTTATTAAACGGTTTATGCTTGTACGTCAGGAGCAGTCCCCCGATGACCATCCCGATCGCCTGCGGCAGAAGCGCTGACCATCCGGATACGCCGAACAGCCGGGCCACAACGACATAGACCAAATAACCGAGCGTGGAGATCAGCAGGATGACAATGCCTTTTTTAAA
Source organism: Bacillus sp. A1 (assembly GCF_042296235.1). NCBI lineage: Bacteria > Bacillati > Bacillota > Bacilli > Caryophanales > Bacillaceae > Bacillus > Bacillus sp. A1. Next base: position 421,686 of record NZ_CP141181.1, on the reverse strand, counting down.
GTTTCCCGGTTCTCCGTCCGCCCGCCCCTTTTTATCTTCTAAAGATGTGAGCACAATCCCGATGATGATAAAAATAAGGGCGAGAATACCCAGCGTAATCGCGATCGGGGTTGACCATTCTTTGAATACGATCACACCGAACAAAGAAGTCGAGACGAGCTGCATTCCCGTTGATATCGGCATCGTTTTTGAAACGCCCATCAGCTGTATGCTTTTAAGCTGATTGCTTTGGCCGAGCGACCAAAACAGTCCCGAGATGATGCCGACAATAAAAATGCGCCCAGACAGCACCGGGTGGACAAACAGATACAGCACAAACGAAACGATGAGCGCCCCGATTGTCGTTCCCAGCGTCTGGCTGTAAGGCCCGCCGCCTAATTTGACGTTAAATAACACGATGCTCCCCCAAAATAAAGCCGGGAGAAGAGCCAGTAATATATCCATGATGGCGACCTTCTTTCAATCGTATTTGCTGTTATTTTGTCTGGAATCGAACCGATTATTCCCGCAAGATCAAAAAAGCCTGCCGGCGATATTCACCGGCAGACTGCTCAATAAAAACAGCCCCGCTTAGAAGCGGGGCTTTCTTTTCGGCTCATTAAAGTCCGATAGACATGTATTTGGTTTCCAGGTACGGTTCAATGCCTTCCGTACCGCCTTCACGGCCGATGCCGCTTTCTTTCATTCCTCCGAACGGCGCTTGAACCGCGGACGGACCGCCGTCATTCCAGCCGATGATGCCGTATTCAAGCTGTTCAGAAATATAGATGCCGCGGCGGTAGTTTTCTGTGAAGAAATAAGCCGCAAGCCCGAACGGCGTATCGTTCGCAAGCTTGATCGCTTCATCAATATCTGAGAACGTAACGATCGGCGCAACCGGGCCGAATGTTTCTTCATGCATGATGTTCATGGATGTATCTACGTTTGACAGCACGGTCGGCGTCACGAAATAGCATCCTTTTTCATCGTTTTGGTCATACGTTCCGCCCGTCAGCACTTTTGCGCCTTTTTCCACGGCGTCATTAATTTGGCCGACGATTTTATCGAAGCCTTTTTTGTTGATGACAGGGCCGACGTTTACGCCTTTTTCAAGACCGTTTCCGACTTTGAGTTTCGCAGCTTCTTCACTCAGTTTTTTCGCAAACTCGTCTTTTACGGATTCGTGTACGATCAGCCGGTTCGCACAGACGCAGGTTTGGCCGGCGTTTCTGAATTTAGAGGCCATTGTTTGGGCTACCGCCAGATCAAGATCAGCGGCTTCATCCACAATCAGCGGCGCATGTCCGCCAAGCTCCATTGACATATGTTTTACGGTGTCGGCGCTGTTTTTCATCAGGATTTTGCCGACAGGCGTTGAGCCGGTAAAGGTAATTTTGCGGATTTTCGGGCTGCTGGTGAAGACGTTTCCGATTTCAGCTCCGTCACCGATCACCACTTGCAGCACGTCCTTCGGAATTCCCGCTTCATATGCGAGACGCGCAAGGGCGTAAGCGGAAAGCGGCGTATCCTCCGCCGGTTTGATGATGAACGTACAGCCTGCCGCCAAAGCGGGCGCGGCTTTTCTTGTAATCATCGCATTCGGGAAATTCCACGGCGTGATCGCGGCTACCGGGCCGACCGCCTGACGGGTGACGACAATCCGTTTGCCCGTTGTCGGCGCAGGTACGGTTCTGCCGTAAATCCGTTTTGCTTCTTCGGCGAACCATTCAATATAGCCGGCGCCGTATAAAACTTCTCCGACCGCTTCTTCGTACGGTTTGCCGTTTTCTTTCGTAATTAATTCCGCAAGTTCTTCTTTATTTTCAACAATCAGCTCATACCATTTTCTCAAAAGTGAGGCTCGTTCTCCCGCTGATGTTTTGGACCATGATTGAAACGCTTGATGTGAACGTTCAATCGCTTTTTCAACATCATCGGCCGTCTGCTGGGGGATGCTTTCGATCGCCTCTCCCGTTGCCGGGTTGTACACTGTTAATTGTTCTGGCATATTGAACATTCCTTTCTCTGCTATAGTAAAGCCATTGAATGCTTGTTGATGTATCTCACACTTTCATGATAGCAGACACATCCGCCGGCATTCCAATAATTGAACTCACAGAGCTGCTTCGATAATGGAAAGGCCTTCTTTGAGCTGCTCATCCGTCACGACAAGCGGCGTCAGGAATCTAATAATGTTGCCGTTAATGCCGGCCGTCAGCAGCAGCAGTCCGTTCTCGTTCGCCGTTTTAGCGATCGCCGCGGCTTTTGCTTTGTCCGGTTCCCGCGTGTCCGGATCTTTGATAATTTCGATGGCCGCCATCGCACCGAGTCTGCGCACTTCTCCGATACAGGCATGCTCTTTTTTCCACTCGAGCGCTTGATGCTCGATGATCCGGCCGATCTCCTCGGAACGCTGATTCAGCCCTTCTTCTTCAATAATATCCAAGACCGCGAGCGCAGCCGCACAGCCGAGCGGGCTTCCCGCATATGTGCCCCCGAGTTCACCCGGCGCGGCGGCATCAAGCATTTCCGCCCGGCCGATGACGCCGCTCAGCGGCAATCCGGCCGCAAGTGATTTGGATACGGTGATCAAATCAGGAACGGCTCCGAAATGCTCAATCGCAAAATACGTTCCCGTTCTGGCAAAACCGGTCTGGATCTCATCCGCTACAAAAACGATGCTGTGTTTTTTACAAAAAGCGGCGACGTGCTGCACGAAACGTTTTGACGGAATGATGAAGCCGCCTTCTCCCTGAACCGGCTCCATTACGACACAGGCGACGGTTTCCGGTGCAACTGCGGAGATAAAGAAATCCTCAAAAGCGCTGATGATAAAGTCGTCATACTGCTCGTCGCTCATGCCGGCCGGCTTTTGATAATAGTAAGGAAACGGCGCCTGATACACCTCTGAGGCAAATGGGCCGAAACCGAATTTATAAGGCTTCACCTTGCTCGTCATGCTCATCGTCATGTTCGTGCGGCCGTGGAACCCTCTTGTAAATGACACGACAGCCTGGCGCTTCGTATATTTTCTGGCGATTTTCACGGCGTTTTCCACCGCTTCCGCTCCCGAATTGAGAAAAATCGCTTTTTTCGCATGATCTCCCGGCGCAAGGGCGCAAAGTTTTTCGGCCAGCTCAATATAAGACGGATACATCATGACGTTAAATCCCGGGTGAATCAGATCCTCCGCCTGTTTCTTCACGGCCTCCACCACTTTCGGATGGGAATGGCCGACATTCAGCGTTCCGATCGCTCCGGCAAAATCAATGAATCGTCTGCCGTCCAAATCGTACAAAAGCGCCCCTTCCCCTTTTACGGCCATGCCGCGGTTTCCGTTGCCGACCCCCTTGGAAACGAATTGATCCCGTTTTTGCTGCCACTGGGCAGTTGTCACTTCCGTTGATGCTGTTCGACTCATAGATTCCATCCCCCTGCATTGTTTTCTTATCATTCTGACTTCTTTTTGGTATGATGAAAAGTACCAAAATCAATTTATCCATGGTATCAGAAAGGGGCAGGGTCTGGATGCTGACGATTTCCATTGATCATTCGGAAACGGCGGATTATATCTATCAGCAGATCTATCAGCACATAAAAGCGGCCGTTTTGAAGCGCAGCCTGATGCCTCATACAAAGGTGCCGTCTAAACGGGAGCTTGCCGAGACGCTGAAGGTCAGCGTGAATTCAGTGAATTCAGCTTATCAGCAGCTGCTTTCGGAAGGTTATTTATATGCAGTCGAAAGAAAAGGCTTTTTCGTGGAGGAAATTGATACGGTTTATCATGAAGAAGCGCCTTCGCTTCTATTGCCTGATGATTTGAAAGAGCGGGAGACGGATAAGAGCGGCTGGATTTCGTTTTCTCATATGAGCGTGGATACGGCGCATTTCCCTCTGAAAAGCTGGTTTCGCTGTGAGCATAAAGCAGCCGCCCGTTCATTTCATACACTCGGAGAACTCGTCCACCCGCAAGGTTTATATGAAGTCCGTGAAACAATTTCGCGGCTTATTTCCCTGACAAGGGGCGTTACATGCCGCCCGGAACAAATCGTGCTCGGGGCGGGCACGCAATTGCTGGTGCAGCTGCTGACGGAACTGCTGCCCGAAGACGCGCCCTACGCCATGGAGAACCCGGGATATATGAGGATGTACCGGCTGCTGCAAAACCTCGGGAAAAAGGTTGCAACGATCAGCCTTGATGAAAAAGGCATGTCCATGGACGAAATCGAAAAACGCCGGCCCTCTGTATTGATCACTACGCCTTCCCATCAATTCCCCTCAGGCGTGATCATGCCCGCTTCCCGGCGGATTCAGCTTTTAAACTGGGCCGCCGAACAGAACGGCCGCTTCATCATTGAAGATGATTATGACAGTGAATTTAAATATGACGCCGATACGATACCGGCGCTTCAAAGCCTTGACCGGTTTCAAAATGTCATCTACATGGGGACCTTTTCAAAATCCCTTTTCCCAGGTCTGCGCATCAGCTATATGGTTCTGCCGCCCGGGCTTTTGCGGACGTTCAAAGAGAGAACGTATGACCTGCATACGTGCAGCACGCTTGCCCAGCTCGCGCTGAAAGAATTTATCGAATCAGGTGAATATCAGAAACATATTAAAAAGATGAAGCAGCATTATAAGAACATGCGGGAACGCCTCATTTCGGCTTTGGAAGAAACATTCGGAGATAGAATCAGTGTAAAGGGCGCCAATGCGGGGCTTCATTTTGTCACTGAGTTTGACTGCGCCCGTTCAGAAAAAGAGATATTGGCACGGGCGGATGCAGAACAGCTCGATCTGTTTGCGATGAGCCGGTTCCGTCTGAAAACGGGAAGCGATTCAAATAAGCCGCAGCTCATTCTGGGATTCGCCCGCCTGAAGGAGAGCGATATTCAAGAAGGCGTCTACAGACTTTACCTGGCAGTTTTCGGCGCATAAAAAAACCCCCGGAATTCGGGGACTTATTTACCAGCGGTCCGGCTCTGTCTGCAAAATCGCCTCCAGCAGGCCGGGAAACGCCGCTTGTAAATCATCTTTGCGCAGGGAATAATAACGGTGCTTCCCGTCTATGCGCACTTGGGCGATCCCCGCTTCCCGCAGCACTTTGAAGTGATGGGACAGCGTTGATTTAGCGACCCGGACATCAGCGCAGGTTCCGCACGTTTTTTCTGTTGTTTCCGCCAATTGTTTGACCAGCTCTAAGCGGAGCGGATCACTCAGAGCATGAAGAACCTTTGTCAGCTGTAAGCGTTCGGTTTCAGGATGGTTTGGAATGTTCATGAGTCAAATGTAACACATAAAAGCGGCGGGTGACAATTTAGGCGGTGAGGGTTTTTCCTTTACCATTCGCAGCGAAACATGTTACAGTTAGTTCGATAATATTCGAACTATAACAAATTAACCCAATCAGGAGGAATAACAATGATCGTCTTACAGGCTTACATGAAAGTAAAAGCGGATAAACGCGAGGAATTTTTAGGAGAAGCGCAATCACTTGTTCAGCATTCACGCGCGGAAGAAGGAAATGTGCAATACGACCTTTTCGAAAAAGTCGGTGAGGAAAATACATTCGTCATGCTTGAGCAATGGAAAGATGAAGAAGCGATGAAATTCCACAACGCAACTGACCATTTCCAAGGATTTGTGGCAAAAGCAAAAGAACTGCTGAGTGCGCCGCTTGACGTCGTCCGCACAGAACTGTCAGAGTAACGAAAGGATGAATGACATGAACGAAGTCCTTCAATTATTAACAGACCACCGTTCCATCCGCAGCTACACAGATGAACCCGTATCGGATGAACAGCTGGACCTTATCATCCAAGCCGCTCAAGCAGCGCCGACTTCCATTAACGGCCAGCAATTTACCGTTATAGCGGTGAAAGATAAGGAACGGAAGAAAAAAATATCCGAATTGGCGGGCGGCCAGCCGTGGATTGACCAAGCGCCGGTTTTCCTTTTATTCTGCGCTGATTTTAACCGCGCCAAAATTGCGCTTGAAGAATATAATGATACACCGCTTGAGATCACGAACGGTTTAGAGTCCGTACTTGTGGGAGCCGTAGATGTCGGGATTGCGCTGGGTACGGCAACGGCTGCAGCTGAATCAATGGGACTCGGCACTGTGCCGATCGGCGCCGTGCGCGGCAAGCCGGACGAACTCATTGAATTGCTGAAACTTCCGAAATACGTTTTCCCGGTTTCCGGTCTCGTCATCGGCCATCCGGCAGACCGCTCCGCGAAAAAACCGCGTCTGCCGCAAGCAGCCGTTCTGCATCATGAAACGTATCAAGAAGAAGATGTAAGAACACATATCGAGGCCTATGACAAGCAGATGTCCGAATACATGAAAAAACGCACCGACGGACAGGAAACGAGAAACTGGTCACAAGGCATCACCTCCTACTATAAGCAGCTTTATTATCCTCACATTCGTGAAATGCTTGAAAAACAAGGATTTAAGACGGATAAATAAGCGGATCAGCCTGCCGGAACACTCCGGCAGGTTTTTTCTATTTCTCAAACAAAAGCGTTGACACTATGTAAAAATTTTTGTTAATATTTTCATCATATACTCATTGGTTTTCTGTGAACCGATGGGTTTTCTATTGTGACGAAAGAAGGAATCTGGGCTTATGAATGATAAGAAAACGGATATTCTGCTGGCGGCAAGAAAGCTTTTTTCCGGGAAAAGCTTTTCGTCAGTTTCGATGCAGGCGATCGCAGAGGAGTGCAAAGTCTCCAAAGCATCTTTATATAAGCTGTTTGAATCAAAGGAAGACCTGCTCCTGGAGCTGCTCGACTTTAACCAGAAACAGATGGTAGCCGCGGCTTCATTATTGAATGAAGAAACAAGCCTCTCCCCTGAGGAACGGTTTGCCAAAAAACTGATGGCTGAGCTTGAAGGCTTCAGGCGCAATCAGCAGTTTTTTAATATGCTGATGTACGGAAGCCCCTCTTCCATTAATGAGCGGGTAAAACGGCATATTCACAGGGCCCGCTCCACCTTTATCTGCTGGCATCGCGATTCACTGATTCAGACGTACGGCGAAGACATTATTCCTTATGTATGGGAGCTGGTGATCGTCCTGCAGGGGCTCCTGAGAGAATGCATCACGCTGATTAAGCTGGAAAAAGAACCGCTCGCCCTGGAGCCGCTCACGGAGTTTATCATCCGCCATCTCAATCTCATCGTCGAAAACAGGACAACCGAAACCGCTTTGCCTCAGGAGATGATTGACCTTTATATCGCCTCCGCTTCCTCATTTGAGCCGAAAGGCAAAACCGTATTACTGGCTGAAAGCCTGAAGGAACTGAAAGAAGCCGTCTCAGCCCTTCCGGAGGAAAAATATGACGCCGCAGGACTCGCTTCCGCGGCGGCTATGTTGGAGAAAGAATCAGCGGACAAACAGCCGCGGGATTTTCTCATCAAAGCGCTCATCGGTTATTTGGAGCAGGCCGGACCGCTGCACCAGCCGCTTGCAGCCGTTAAAACATTGCTCAAACTATAAAGAAAGAAGGAATCAGCTTGAATAAGAGTATTAAAACTGCACCATACAACCGCTCTGTCATTGTCGGGATTCTTTTGGCGGGTGCGTTCGTCGCCATTTTGAACCAGACACTGCTTATCACGGCGCTGCCGCACATTATGAATGACTTCAATATAGACGCCAACAAAGCGCAATGGCTGACAACGTCGTTTATGCTGACGAACGGGATTTTGATTCCGATTACCGCGTTTTTAATAGAGAAATTCACAAGCCGCACCCTCTTGATTTCCGCCATGAGTATTTTCACGGCGGGCACCATTGTCGGCGCATTCGCCCCGAACTTTCCGGTGCTCTTAACGGCCCGGATTATTCAGGCGGCCGGCGCCGGAATTATGCTGCCTCTCATGCAGACGGTATTTCTCACGATTTTCCCGATGGAAAAGCGCGGCCGCGCCATGGGTATGGTCGGCTTGGTTATTTCGTTCGCGCCGGCGATCGGCCCGACGCTTTCCGGTTGGGCGGTCGAAACATTCTCTTGGCGGTCTTTGTTTTATATTATCTTCCCGATCGCAGTCATCGATTTGCTTTTAGCGATTATTCTGATGAAAAACGTCACGACATTACGAGAAACACAGATTGATATTTTATCTGTGATCTTATCGACCCTCGGATTCGGCGGTCTGCTTTACGGCTTCTCAAGCGCCGGTTCATCAGGGTGGACCAGTACTGAAGTGCTGACTTCACTGCTTGTCGGAGCGGCCGCGCTGATTTTCTTTATCGCAAGACAGATGAAGCTCAAAAAACCGATGCTGGAATTCCGCGTGTTTTCTTTCGGGATTTTCAGCCTGACCACCCTGCTCGGAACGCTTGTTTTCGCGCTGCTGATCGGAACGGAAACCATTCTCCCGCTTTACACGCAAAAAGTCCGGGGCGTATCCGCGTTTGATACCGGATTAATGCTTTTGCCGGGCGCGATTGTGATGGGGATGATGTCTCCGTTTATCGGCCGGGTGTTTGACAAAATCGGCGGAAAAGGCCTTGCGATGACCGGATTCTTCATCATCCTGCTCACGTCCCTGCCGTTTATGAATCTCACGGACTCGACGTCTCTCATTTGGATTGTCGTCGTTTATACCGCGCGGCTTTTGGGAACAGCCATGATTATGATGCCGGTAACGACAGCGGGAATCAACGCCCTGCCGCGCCACTTAATTCCGCACGGCACAGCCATGAACAATACCGTCCGCCAAGTCGGCGGTTCTATCGGTACGGCGCTTTTAGTTTCCGTGATGAGCAGCCAGGCCGCGCACGCAAATGCGTCAACTCCGGCAAACGCCGCCCTGCACGGCATGAATGCGGCATTTGTCGTAGCCGCCTGCATCGCGCTGGCCGGCTTCCTCCTATCTTTTATATTGAAGAAAAAACCGCGTCAGCCCGAGCAGCAGCAGGCCGTTACGCGGTAAACCAAAAAGAACCCGATCACGTATGTGACCGGGTTCTTTTTTTACTTCTCGATTCCGTCTTTTACTTCTTTCACCATTTGCGCCATGGATTCCAGGCCGCCTCCTGATAAATACCATGTAGCTGAATCAAGGTAGACAACATGGTTGTTTTTCACGGCTTTCACCGATTTTACATAATCATTCTCAACCACTTGTTTTGTTGAAGATTTTGTGCCGATCGCTGTTCCGCGGTCAACGACAAACATGTAATCAGGGTTTGTTTTGGCGATATATTCATAGGAAATGCTTTGTCCGTGCAGTGAGGCTTCAATGTTTTTGTCAGCCGGTTTGACGCCGAACACATCATGAATGAAGCCGTATCTTGATTTAGATCCGAACGCGCTGATTTTGCCGTCGTTCGCCATCACCACTAACCCGTTTTTATCCGTGCTGCTTGTCTTTTTCTTCAGATCCGCAATAGATTTGTCAATTTTCGCTAGCTTATCTTTCACTTCATTTTCTTTGTTAAAGATTTTGCCGATCACTTCGGTGTTGTGCTTGAATCTGTCAACGTAGTTTGTATAGTCATCATCAAGATAAATCGTCGGCGCGATTTTTGAGAACTCTTTATAAGAATCAGATTGTCTGTGGGCGATAATGATTAAATCCGGATCAATATCCGCGACTTTTTCAAAATCCGGTTCTTTTAAACCGCCGGTATTGGCGTATTTATCACTTTTATATGAAGATAAGTATTTTGGAAGGTTTTGTTTCGGAAGTCCCGCCACGTGATCCTGTAAACCGAGTTCATCCATCGTGTCCAGCATTCCGAAGTTGAATACGACGACTTTTTTCGGATTCTTCGGCACTTTGACTCCTTCTTTGTTCAGGTCATCTTTGATTGTGATTGTTTCTTTTGATTTGCCTGATGTTTTGTCCCCGTTTCCGCATGCAGAAACAACAAAAATCGTAACTAGCGCAATGAATAGCAATGCGATTTTTTTCATGGTTTTCACCTCATCTGGTTTTTAAGAAAAGTACACACCGATCCGCTGACTGTCAATCTCTTGAATCGGGATGGTCATATCATAAATATCTTCAAGCACGGAGGTTTCAATGATCTCCTCCGCCGGCCCTTCTTTGACGATCCGGCCGTTTTTCAGTGCGACGATATGGTCTGAATATACGGATGCGAAGTTGATATCGTGAATCACTACGACGACCGTTTTTCCGAAGTCTTCCACAAGCCGCTTCAACAGCTTCATCATTTCAACGGAATGCTTCATATCTAAATTGTTCAGCGGCTCATCGAGAAAAATATAGTCGGTATCCTGAGCGATGATCATCGCGATAAATGCCCTCTGGCACTGGCCTCCGCTGAGCTGATCGAGGTATTTATCCTTTAAATCATCCAGCTTCATATAACTGAGGGCCTGGTTGATATGCACCCAATCTTCATCCGTCAGTTTCCCTTGGGAATACGGAAATCTGCCGAAGCTGACCAGGTCTTTAATTGTCAGTCTGATATTGATTTGGTTCGTCTGCTTCAAGATGCTGATTTTTTTCGCCAGATCGTTGCTTTTACAGGCCCCGATCTCTTGCCCGTCGACCGTGATTTCCCCGGAATCCGTCTTAATCAGCCGGCTCATGATAGACAGCAGCGTGCTTTTTCCCGCGCCGTTCGGACCGATAAATGAGGTGAGCCTGCCCTTTTGAATGGATAGAGACGTTTTCTCAAGGACGACTTTCCCTCCGTATTGTTTGCTTACATTTTTGACCTCTACCATGATTTATTCTCCTTTAACAGCAGATAGATAAAATAAATCCCGCCGGCAAAATTAATGATGACGCTCAGCGTCGTGGAAAACGTGAACACTTTCTCCACGACGAACTGGCCTCCGACGAGCGCGACGATGCTGATCAGGACAGAACCCGCGATTAAATACGTGTGCCTGTAGGTTTTTAAAAACTCTCTCGCCAGATTGACGACAAGCAGTCCTAAAAACATAATCGGCCCCACAAGAGCCGTAGAGACAGACACAAGAATGGCGACGACAATGAGCATCTGTTTCACAAGCTTATCGTAGTCAATCCCCAGGTTGACGGCGTGCTCCCTGCCGAGCGACAGCACGTCAAAAAACCGCGTGAACCGCCAGACATAAATGCCCGTCAGAAGAAAGACAGCACCGGCAAACCATAAAAGATCGGTGTTGATATTGTTAAAGCTGGCAAACATTTTGTCCTGAACAACCTGGAACTCATTCGGATCAATCAGCATCTGCATAAAGGATGACAGACTGTTGAACAGCGTGCCGAACACGACGCCGACAAGCAGAAGGAAAAACACGTTCCGCCCCTCGCCTTTAAACATGAGCTGATACAAAACGAGTGACAAGAGCACCATCAGCCCGACGGAGATGACGAAATTAAGATTTTTGTTCATCATGACGATATTCATTGAACCGAACAGGAACACGATGACGGTCTGAATGAGCATATACAGGGAATCGAGGCCTAAAATGCCCGGTGTCAGTATGCGGTTATTTGTAATCGTCTGGAAGATGACCGTTGAAAACGCGATCGCTCCTCCGGTAAGCATCATGGCAAGCACTTTGAAGCATCGTCTCGGCAGGGAGTATTCCCAATTGCCCAGTCCGTAGAACAGGAAGAATCCGATACATATCATGGCGAGCGCCGCCAGCAGCGTAATTTTTTTATTATGACTCATATGCTTTTCTCCTTAACAGCATATACAGGAAGATGCCGCTGCCGATAACACCGACCATCAGGCCGATGGAAATTTCGTACGGGAAGATGATCACCCTTCCCAAAATGTCGCAAAACAGCACAAAAACAGCGCCCAGCAGAGCGGTGTGAGGCAAGCTGCTCCTCAGGTTGTCCCCTTTGTAAATCGACACCATATTGGGAATGATCAAACCGAGAAACGGCAGCATCCCGACGGTCAGGATCACCAGTGAAGCGATGAGCGACACGATAATCAGACCGATATTAACGACGCGTTTGTATTTCAGGCCGAGATTGACGGAAAAGCTCTCTCCCATTCCCGCCACCGTAAATTTATCCGCATACACATAAGCGATGATCACCAGCGGGATACTCAGATATAAAAGCTCATACCGGCCTTTGACGACCAGTGAAAAATCTCCCTGCAGCCAAGATGACAGGTTTTGGATCAGATCGTATTTATATGCGATAAACGTGGCGATTGAGCTGACGATGTTCCCAAGCATTAAACCGACGAGAGGAATAAAAATCGCATCATTGAACTTGATTCTCTCGAGGATTTTCATGAAAAGGAAATTTCCCGCCAACGCGAAAACGAAAGCGATAGACATTTTCACAAGCGGACTCGCTGACGTAAAAAGCATTAATGAAATCAAAATTCCGAGCCTTGCCCAGTCCATCGTTCCCGCAGTCGTCGGCGATACAAATTTATTCCGGCTGATCTGCTGCATGATTAATCCGCAGATGCTCAGGCTCATGCCGGCGATGATAATGCTCACCAAACGCGGCAGCCGGCTGTCAAATAATGTACCTGCCTGTTCTTTATTTAAATGAAAAATATCCAGCGGCGACAAATCTTCTACACCGATAAATATAGAAGTACACGCCAAAACCGCCAGTAGCAAAAGTAAGTAACGTAGCTTCATGCTGCCTCCCTGCACCCATCACAAACGGTATGACTGATTGCCAAACAACTCCCATATATCCCACTCGTAATGATTATCATTATCAACGACAATTATAATCTTATCATCTTTCCAAGCGCAGTCAATACAGTTTTGCTTTCAAAAGCGGTCATCCGCGGGCCGTACACTAAATTGTCTTACAATCAGTCTATCAAGAATTTGCAGGATTTTCTATAACCTTCATTTGGCTGCTTATCATTTTTTGCACATGATGACACGCTTAAGGGAAACAAATCTGACAAACAGCGGCAAAATTCCTCCATGAAAATACAAATGTTCTCCCCACGTAGAAAAAATCCTTGATTTACATGTTTGAAAGAGAGATAATAAAAATTAAATTTGTGAGAAAATTTAAATATTAGGGGATGTAAATCATGAAAGTTGTAAAATTCGGAGGCAGCTCTCTTGCGTCAGGAGCCCAGCTTGAGAAAGTGTTTCAAATCGTGACGGCTGATCCCGCGCGGAAAGCCGTCGTCGTATCGGCACCGGGAAAACGCTTCTCGAACGATACAAAGGTGACGGATCTGTTAATCCGCTGTGCGGAGCATTATTTGCAAAAAGGTGCAGCACCCGAGCTTGCCGAAACGGTCATTGAACGGTACGCAGCCATCGCGCGGGAGCTGAACCTGGATTTCTCTATTATAGAAAGAATCCGCAGTGACCTATTCGCTCTCTTAAACAGCTGTAAAACCAATCCCGAACAATATATGGATGCGGTGAAGGCGAGCGGCGAGGACAACAACGCGAAGCTGATCGCAGCCTACTTCCGGCGCCAGGGCGTTAAAGCGGAATATGTAAGTCCGAAAGAAGCGGGGCTGTTTGTGACGAATGAACCCGGAAGCGCGCAGGTGCTCCCTGAGTCTTATGATCATTTGTACCGTCTGAGAAACCGTGAAGGCTTGATCATTTTTCCGGGATTTTTCGGTTACACGAAGGAGCATGAGATTGTGACGTTTTCCCGGAGCGGTTCTGATATTACCGGCTCCATTCTCGCCAACGGCTTAAAAGCTGACCTGTACGAAAACTTTACTGATGTGGACGCCGTCTATTCCGTCAACCCGTCAATCGTGCGGCATCCGAAAGAAATTAACGAACTGACGTATCGGGAAATGCGTGAGCTCTCCTATGCCGGATTTTCCGTTTTTCATGATGAAGCGCTGATTCCCGCATTTCGGGCCGGCATCCCCGTTCAGATTAAGAATACGAATAATCCGGATGCGAAAGGAACACGCGTCGTCAGCAGCCGTGACAATACGAACGGGCCAGTCATCGGCATCGCAAGCGACACGGGCTTTTGCAGCATTTACATAAGCAAATATTTAATGAACCGGGAAATCGGTTTCGGCCGCAAAGCCCTTCACATTTTGGAGGAAGAAGGATTGACGTATGAACACGTTCCATCCGGCATTGACGACATCACAATCATCCTTCGGCACAATCAGATGGACTCAGAACTGGAACACAGGCTCGTCACCCGTCTGAAGCAGGAGCTTCAAGCAGATGAAGTCACAGTCAGGCACAATCTGGCGCTGATTATGGTCGTCGGGGAAGCGATGCGCCATAATGTCGGCACAACCGCCAGGGCATCCAAAGCACTGTCGGAAGCCGGCGTCAACATCGAGATGATCAATCAAGGGTCCTCGGAAGTCAGCATGATGTTCGGAGTGAAAGAAGAACAGGAAAAACACGCGGTGCGGGCGCTGTATGACGAATTTTTCGCCGGAGTCTTACTCTCATAGGACACCGCCTCTTTTTTCTCTTGTCCACTAATATCCCTTACAAAGCAGCTTCTTTTACATATTGTATGGTATAGACAATATGGAGGTGAAGCTCATGTCAGGATATTCAGGAGTCAGCTCTTTCGCTTTGATCGTTGTTTTATTTATCCTGTTGATTATTGTTGGTACTGCCTTCGTTGGCGGTTTCTAAGCATCACTCCGTCTATATGAGGACGCTGCGGGTTTTGACCTGCGGCGTTTTCTTTTGTTTTCCGCCGCTGTCCGAGTCCGGCCGCGCAAAAAAAAGACTGCCGGGAACATTCTCGGGCAGTCTTTTCCTTTGTTCAGGTTATTTTCTTCTCACGTCATTCCTCTTTCAGCTACATGGAATTCAGACTGATTTGTCTGGCCTGCACCTGTCACTGTAAAAATCGCGGCGGCTGCTAAACAAATAACAAACCATTTAGATTTCAATTTCATACAAACCCTCACTCCTTTGTATTTGTTTCCTTGCCTCTTCGACTTTCAGAAAATAGTCAGAAGAAATTTTAAAGCAATTTTGTTCATAGTAATATTTAGCTGCTTCTAGTGCTAAATCCTCTATATCGGCGTATAAATTTTTATCTTCCAGGTAACGGAAACACGCGCTGATTGTTTCCTCATCCGGTTTCGCCTGATACAG
Organism: Bacillus sp. A1; assembly: GCF_042296235.1. Taxonomy (NCBI): domain Bacteria; kingdom Bacillati; phylum Bacillota; class Bacilli; order Caryophanales; family Bacillaceae; genus Bacillus; species Bacillus sp. A1. The sequence goes on along the minus strand of NZ_CP141181.1, from coordinate 406,668 downwards.
AGCCTGCAGCCATTCGAATTTTACCGTGTAAACGGGATCGTCTGTTTCTTTAGCATATTCATATCCCCGCTTGTGATATTCCGACGCTTTTTCTTTTTTTCCGAGTTTAAAGTAAATGAGTGTGATTAGAAAATATGCTTGAGGAAGAGAATTGACGATTCTTTGTGATTCAAATGTATCGACCGCCCGTTCAAAGTACGGAATCGCTTCACCGATGCGGTCCTGATTGTAGTAGCACAGTCCGAGGTTATACAGCGCCCTCCCGACAAGCTGCGCTTTTTGTTCTTTTTCGGCCATTTGCAGAGCGTGCTGAAAATGTTTGGCCGCCTGTTCAAAGCGCCTTTCATCCATTAAATTGACGCCGAATACAAAATGGCATTGAATGATCCGGACGTTATATGTGTCCTGCTCTACGTAAATTTCATAAGCGTTTTTTATATGTATCAAAGAAAAATACGTTTGTTTCATATGATAATAAGCTTCGGCCACTTTAAAATAAAACTCCGCCCGTTCCACGTGGTCCGATACGAAGGCCAGTTTTTTCTCAGCTTGTTTATAATATGTAATCGCTGAGATAAATTCTCTTTTATCAAATTCAAACATGCCTTTGAAAAAGTTGACGTAATAATCGAGAAGCCCTTTGAGGCCGGCCTGGCTGTTATCAATGTTATCAAGAATTTCCGACAGGGTCGGCTGGTCTTCTATCTTCAGTTTTTCCAGCGGCTCCAAGTAGTCCAGCATCAGCTGATGGCGAAATTCCATGAGGGAATAATAAAGCACTAAGTTCGAATCAGGCTCCATACGGTCAAGCTCTTGTTTGATCTCGGCTTTCAAGATCTCCGCATCCGGCACGCTGAATGTTCTGATGTATCGATACCACTCGTTAATTTTCTGCCCGACTGCTGAAGAAGGAATTAACCCGCTCTTCATTCCTTCACCCTCCCCATCCAAGACCTGTTTACCAGTTATTTTATCACGTTTCCGTCTCTTTCCATCCCGAAAAACACGCAAACTTTGTTTCGGCAGAGCGCAATTTTCCGAGTGGAGTTAAAACAGACGGCGGCCAGACGGGACCGCCGGTTTCAAGATTATTCATTTTTCGTATTCAGCGGAAGGCGGATTGTAAAGGTCGTGCCTTTTCCTTTTTCGCTGTCAATATCTATCGTGCCTTTGTGCATTTCGACGAGCTGCCTGACGATGGACAGGCCGAGTCCGTATTCGCCGTATGCCGTATTCCTCCGGGACACGTCCGCCTTATAAAACCGCTCCCATATATGCTCAATTTCCTCTTTGGAGATGCCGATCCCGGTGTCTTCGATTTCAATCACCGTTTCTTTATAGCCTTCATACCCGCGCAGCGTGATGTCTCCCTTTTGCGTAAATTGTATGCTGTTTTTCGTGATGTTGACGAGAATCTGGATCAGCCTGTCATAATCGGCGAACACTTTGACGCCGTCCTCCACTTGAATCCGCAGCTGATTTTGTTTTTCCTCCGCCTGCTGATTGAGATGCTCTTTAATAATTTCAAACACCTCGATGAGCGGCAGGCTGAGCTTGTCCAGTTTGATTTGCTGGGATCTGATTTTTTCATAATCCAGATTTTCTTTCACGAGCCTGAGCATCCGCTTCGTTTCTTCGCTGATCAGCGAGAAGCATTTCTCTTTATCTTTTTCCGGGATGGTGTTGCTGTTAAGCCCCTCCACAAGTCCGTTAATGGTCGTCAAAGGCGTTCTCAGCTCATGGGAGACATCGGCGATAAATTGGCGCCTCCGTTTTTCCAGGCGGTCAATCTGCTCTCTTGATTGCTTTAGATTTTTGGCCATGGTGTTGAAATCGGACGCCAGCATGCCGATTTCATCGCCGCCGCTGTTCTTGAGCGAAATATCGTAATCACCGGATGCCACTTTTCCGGTCGCATCCCGCAATGTCTGAATCCGCTTGACGTGAAATTTAGATAAAAGCCAGCTCAGCAGAATCGTGATGATAAGGGTGCTGATGATCGCGTAAATCATATAGCGGTTGACCTGGCTGATCATCTGCTCGACCCCTCTGACGGGAGACACGAGCAGCACCGCTCCTTTAAATTGATCGTTGATAAAAAGCGGTTTTGCAACAAGCGATACTTCCAAGCCTTCCGTATTAAAACGGTTCATCTCCGCTCTGATCTGAACGGTTTTCCCTTGCTTCAGCATGTGCCACTCTTTACTTTTCAGCTTCTCGCGCGGCGGCATATCGTCAGGAAAAAAGTAAGGCTGCTGATGTTCATCAAAAATAATAAATCTGGTCTCGCGCGTTTTTAACATGTCCTGATACGGATACAGGCGGCGCAGATCAAGATCGCGGCTGTTCAGCTCACTTGTGATCTGTTGGGCGTAAGATGACAGCTCATCCACTTTATTTTGATACGCAAAATCTTTCACAAAGTGCGAAAACAGGGAAATGATGATGAAAAAGGCCAAAATCAAAATGCTGACATGGCTTAACAGCAGCTGATATAAGTATTTAATCCTCATCAAATTTGTATCCTACCCCCCACACCGTGTATAAAAACGGTTTTTCGTCACTGGACAGTTTTTTGCGCAGCCGTTTAATATGAACATCAACCGTACGTTCATCGCCGTAAAATTGATAGCCCCACACCTGCTCAAGCAGCTGCTCTCTCGAAAAAACCTGGCGCGGGTTTTGTGCGAGATAAAAGAGCAGATCGAATTCCTTCGGCGTCAGATTCTCGACAGGTTTTCCGTGCAGAAACACTTCCCGCGTCTTCTTATTGATTGAAAAACACGCCGTTTCGATCAAGTCGTCGCTTTTTACGGCCTGCCCCGTCGCCCGGTATCTTCTAATCACCGCTTTAATCCGCGCTACTAGTGTCAGCGGGCTGAACGGCTTGGTGACATAGTCGTCGGCCCCCATTTCAAACCCGATCACCTGATCAGACTCCGTGTCCTTTGCGGTCAGCATAATAATCGGCACACTGCTCGTCTCTCTTATTTTCCGGCAGATCGTCACTCCGTCCATGGATGGGAGCATAATGTCCAGAATGACCAAATCCCAGTCCTCTTCCGTGAACCGCTGATAGCCTTCCACTCCGTCATGGACAAATTCGGCTTCAAATCCTTCTTTAAAAAAGAACATTTCCGTCATGGTGCATACGCTTATATTATCTTCTATCATTAATATCTTCATTTGTTCCTCCGCTTATCTTGACGCTTTTTCTTATAATAGCACCATTTTACCCGGATGTTTTCGGGTTTCACAAATGTTAGTTTTTATTTCATCACCCGGAAATAGTTTGTTCATATTTTTTTCATACATTTCTCCTACTATATACATATCGGATGGCCGGTGCTAAAGAAGGCCGGTTTTACAAGATCTGACATCCATACGGAGGAACAGACATGAACTTTATAAAAAGAGCCTTTTGGAGCATGAAGGCAAAAAAGGGAAAAACATTTTTGCAGCTGGTTGTGTTTTCAGTGATTTGCATTTTTGCCCTGTCCGGTCTTGCGATCCAGTCAGCGGCAAAGAAATCAAGCGAACTGGCAAGGCAGCAGCTCGGCGGGAGCGTCACACTCCAGGCTGACCGCCAAAAGCAAATGGCGCAGCAGCAAAAAGACGGTGAAAAGAGGACGTTTGAATCAACACCGATTTCCGTCTCAGATGCCAAGAAGCTTACATCTTTACAGCATGTTAAAAATTACAACTTCCTCACGACAGCGTCAGCAAATGCAGAAAGCTTTGATGCGATAAAAAGCTCAGGCGAATCAGCCGATAACAGTTCCGGCGCCGGCCGTTTTCAAGGTGGCGGAAGACAGATGATTTCAGCGAATATCTCGATCGAAGGCGTGCTCTCTACGGCATTGCTTGATGATTTCACGGACGGGAGCTCAAAAATCACTGACGGACGCGCCATCACAAAAACAGATGCGGACGCAAAAGTCGCCGTGATTAATGAAACGCTGGCAGATCAAAACAAGCTGAAGGTCGGCGGCTCCATTACCGTTTCCTCAGCAGCGGATGATTCTGTGAAAACGAAGCTTAAAATTGTGGGAATCTATAAAACAACATCATCAGGAGACGATCAGGCACAGCATTTTTCATTCTTAAATCCTGACAATAAAATCTATACGCCTTACACCGCCGCGGCGGCGTTAAAAGGGTCTGATAACAAAAACAAAATCAGCTCAGCCGTTTATTATATGGATGATGCCAAATATATTGACTCATTCGTTGCGGCTGCGAAAAAAACATCTGTAGATGATAAAACCTACGCGCTGACGACAAATGATCAGGTGTATCAGCAAATGGTCGGCCCGATTGAAAATGTCGCGTCATTTTCTAAAAACGTGGTATACCTTGTATCCATCGCGGGCGCGGTCATTCTTGGGTTGATCGTGACGATGTCGATCAGGGAACGCAAGTATGAAATGGGTGTCTTGATGGCGATCGGCGAAAAGCGCTGGAAGCTCATCGGACAATTCTTAACGGAAATTCTGGTTGTCGCGGTTATCGCCATCGGGATCGCATCCGTCACGGGCAGCCTTGTGGCGAATCAGCTCGGAAATCAGCTTCTTTCCCAGCAGGTCAGCTCAGCCGATGATTCGCAGCAAACAAGCGGCTGGGGCGGAGGAGAAATGCCGCGGGGAGGCGGCATGTTCGGTCAGCATTCATCCGGCGCGGATGTCATCAGTACAATGCAGGTAAACGTCTCGCTGAATGACCTTCTGATTCTTAGCGGGATCGGCGTCGCAATTGCCGTCATTGCCACATTACTGCCGTCTGTATCAGTCATGCGGCTTCACCCTAAAACGATCCTGACCAAGCAGGAATAAGAGGAGGCAGCATAATGAGCCTATTAACCTTTCAACAGACCGGCTACTGGTACCAAGACAAATCACAGCCGCTGTTTCAGGATATAACGATCAGCTTTGAAAAAGGGAAGTTTTATACAATTGTCGGTGCCTCCGGAACGGGAAAAACAACGTTTCTGTCTCTGGCGGGCGGCCTTGACACACCTAAAGAGGGAAGCATCCTTTATAACGGAGAAGACATCTCCAAAATCGGATTAACCAAATTCAGAAATCAATATGTCTCTATCGTCTTTCAATCTTATCATCTGATCCCGTATATGACGGCGCTCCAAAATGTCACAACGGCGATGGAGATCACCGGCTCTAAGGAGAACAACAAAGATGCGTTCGCGCTCAGCATGCTGAAAAAAGTCGGCTTCACCGAACAGCAGGCCCGTCAGCGGGTGCTGACATTAAGCGGCGGACAGCAGCAGCGCGTTTCAATTGCGCGGGCTTTCTGCTGTGACACGGATTTGATTTGCGCGGACGAGCCGACGGGAAATCTCGACGAGGATACGTCAAAGGAAATCGTCCGGCTCTTTCAGGACTTGGCGCATAAAGACGGCAAATGCGTCATCATGGTTACGCACGACGAACAAATTGCCAAAGTTTCGGATATCAACATCCGCTTATCAAGAGGAGGTTTCACGGTAAAAGAAAACGGCACGGCCGTTTCCTGATACCGCGCCCCTGCCAGCGCAGACAGGGGCGCACCCTATATCCCCCTATTCAGCAGACAGGGGCGCACCCTATATCCCCCTATTCAATAGAAGTGAACGTAAAAAGAGCGAGGGCTGCATCCCCCCGCTCTTTTTATTTATATCAGCTGTAAATAACGGTCCATATTTGATTGTCCGGCTGCTTTGATCAATTCTTCCGCCTTTTCCTCTTCCCCCGGCAAAGCGAGCCGGAGTTTGTCTTCAATGTCTTTTTCAGAAAGGCCGTTTCCCGGCGCTCCCTTCGGACAGTCGATACGTGTTTCATAGACATGACCGCCGGAAGCCGTAACCCGTACAATTGTAAAACGGCCCTTCGGAACGGCGTTTTCAGCCGGCAGAATTTGGTCATCGGAGCTGCGGTGAATCCGCTCAAATCCTTTTTGAAAGGATTCCGGAATCGGCTCGGATGTGAAATGTTCAACTGAAAAATCCTTACCGTGCAAAGCTAAGGTGATCACATATTCCACGCTGAACCGTCCCGCTTCGCCTGTTTTCGGGCGCCGTTCTGTCAATGCGGCGTCCCCGCCCGGCGGATAAATCACGTCGATCCGTTCCGTTTGGCCGAAAGTGAGACCATGTTCGGCCTTCAGCTTGAGAATGGCGTCCGCCGCATGATGAGCCGCCGAGCAAAACGGATAAACCTTAAACCAAAGTCCCGGGCTCACAATCCGCCAAGGTTTTCCCCACCCGTTTACAAGCAGGGTTTCTGCCCGTTCAAGATCGCCGTACAGTCCGAAAAAACCTTTCTCCCCGTCGAGCGCATGAACTGAGCCGCCGAAACCGGCCTTTGCAAGCGTTACGGCGAACAACCCGGCTTGAGCAGCCAGTCCGGCGTGGAGCGGCTTCATTTCTGTCCCGAATTGCACTCTCATGCCTCCGGAGCGGGCAGCCGCAAACCCGATTGCTTTCTGCAATTGGGTTTGATTCAGATTCTCCGCGAATCCGACGGCGCATGCGGCCGCAATGGCACCTAACGTTCCTGTATTGTGCCAGCCTTTCTCGTAATGATGCCTTCCAGCTGACTCACCGAGCCGCGCCATCACTTCGATTCCCGTCACATAAGCACCGAGAAAACGGCTTTTGTCTATACGGCCGGCTGATGCGGCTGCAATCAAAGCCGGAAGGATGACTGCGCTCGGATGTCCTCTTACATCAGAATGAACATCATCAAAATCAAGCGCATGTGCGATGAAGCCGTTAATGAGCGCGGATTGGGACGGCGCGGTTTTTTGATTTCTGCCGATAAGCGGCGCTATCGGCACCCCGCCTTCTTCTTCGGCCAGTTTTACCAGCTTTTCAACTCCTTTATCCCGTCTCCCCGCAAAGGCTGCCGCTGTAAAATCAAGCAGTCCTTTGCGCGCTTCTTTCATCGCTTCAGCGGATGTTTCCGGCACAGACGACATGACGGCCTGAGCAAGCCCGGCCGTCAGATTTTCCGTATTCAATCCGTCTGCTCCAATACGTTGACGGTCAGCCGGGCGAAAAACTCAGCCGCTGCCGGGAGCGCTTTTTCGTCGAGTGTGAAGGCGGGATGGTGCCATTCTTCTGTTCCGTTTGTTCCCATCCAGACGAAGAAGCCGGGGATTTTTTCTTGATATAACGCGAAGTCTTCGCCGCCGGGCGACTGTTCTGCCCGAACGGTTTGAAGCCCGAGATCTTCAGCCGTTTGTTCCGCCGCCTGAATGAAACGGGCGTCGTTCATCACTGACGGAAGGTAAGGATACCAGCGGAATTCGGCTTCTGCCCCGAACCCTGCCGCGATTCCTTCGGCAACCCGCTTCATATGTTTCGGAACAGCGTCACGCGCTTCCTTTTGAAACGTCCGGACGGTGCCTTCCATTTCAACATGGTCCGGGATGACATTCCAAGAGCTGCCGCCCTGAACTCTTGTGATGCTGACGACGGCATTGTGAAGCGAGCTGATATTTCTGCTGACAACTGATTGCAAGCCGCCGATGATCTGTCCTGCCGCCTGAATCGGATCAATGCTGTTATCAGGGATTCCGGCGTGGCCGCCTTTTCCTTTAACAGTGATTTCAAAGCGGTCGACACTCGCCATCAGCGGGCCTTCTTTCAGACCGACCGTGCCGACGGGGAGGTCAGGTTTGTTATGCATGCCGAATATCGCCGATACACCGTCAAGCGCGCCGGCTTCAATGACCTGTCTTGCTCCGGCGGCGATTTCTTCCGCGGGCTGAAAAATAAACCGCACCGTTCCTTTCAGCTCATGCTTTCTCTCATTTAATAAAAAAGCCGTGCCGAGAATAGATGCCGTATGGAAATCATGGCCGCAGGCGTGCATCACGCCGCTGTTTCGCGAAGCAAACGGAAGGTTTGTTTTCTCTTCGATCGGCAATGCGTCGATGTCCGCTCTGACGGCGATGACGGGGCCGCTTTTGTCTCCTTTGATTTCAGCGATCACTCCGGTTTGAAGTTTCGGCACATCAAGAACCGTGATTCCTTCTTCCTCCAGCCAACGGCGGATTTTATTCGTCGTTTCGTATTCCTCGCCTGACAGCTCAGGGTGTTCATGAAGGTCGCGGCGGATATTGATTAAACGTTTGTTTAATGATTCATACGTTTCATTTGCCATTTCTTCTTCTTCCCTTCTTAGACAAGTTCGGCAGGCTCTCCCACTTGCTTAATGAATTTTTTCGTCCGTTCGTTCTGCGGATTGTCAAACAGCTCTTCCGGCGTTCCCTGTTCGATGATGCGTCCGTCTGCCATAAAAATAACCTTGTCGGCCACTTCACGAGCAAAAGCCATCTCATGCGTGACAATGATCATGGTTGTCTGTTTTTCGGCAATTGATTTGATGACTTGGAGCACTCCGGCTACAAGCTCAGGGTCAAGGGCCGAAGTCGGTTCATCCAGTAAAATCGCGTGAGGATCAACGGCCAAGGCGCGCGCAATCCCGATCCGCTGCTGCTGCCCGCCTGACATCGTAATCGGGTAGCTGTCCGCTTTGTGTTCTAAACCGACTTGCCGCAGCAGATCCATACCGATCTGTTCCGCTTCTTTTTTCGGTTTCTTTTGCGCGGTGATCAGCGCCTCTGTCACATTTTGCAGGGCGGTTTTGTTTTTGAACAGGTTGTAATTCTGAAACACCATCGCCGTCTGCTGGCGAAGCTTATGAACGTCTTTGCGCGAATAGGACGAGGCATTCAGCTTTGCATCACCGATTTCAATGATGCCGTCATCCGGGCGCTCCAGCAGATTCAAACAACGGAGGAGCGTTGATTTTCCCGAGCCTGACGGGCCGATGATGGCCGTGACTTCGCCGCTTTTGATCTCAAGATCGATCCCGTCAAGTACGGTAAGGTCTTTAAATGCTTTTCGAATATGTCTGACTTGTATCATCCTGAGCCTCCTCCTATGTGCGATAAGGCTTGCTGATCGCCCGTTCGAGCAGATCCTGCAGCACACTGTAAATAATCGTAAGAATCCAGTACATGACCGCGACGGCTAAATACGTCTCAAAATATTTGAGGTTGCCTGATGCGTACATTTTTCCTTGGGCGAACATTTCCATCACTCCTAATGTAAAGGCGAGCGATGTTTCTTTTAACAGGCCGATAAACGTATTTCCCGTCGCGGGAAGCGCGTTTCTGACGGCTTGCGGGAAAATGATCCGTCTGTACGCCTGGGATTTTGTCATTCCGACAGACAGACAGGCTTCAAGCTGCCCCTCATCGACTGAGTTGAGCGCCGCGCGGAAGATTTCAGCCAAGTAGGCGGCATTTTTCAGGCTTAACCCGATAATCGCCGCAGTTAACGCCGTCATCTTGCTCATTCCGGGAAACAGCTGAGGCAGGCCGTAATAAATTAAGAAAAGCTGCACGAGCGTCGGCACGCCCCGGAAAAATGAAATATACACCTTTGACAGCTGGTGAAGCACAGGAACACGATTTTTTGTGATAAGCGCTAATATAAGGCCGCCGATCACGGCAAATACCATGGCCGCGACGGCCATAAGTAATGTGATCGGCAAGGCTTCGATTAACGCGGGAAAAGCTGAAAACATAAATCCCCAATCAATGCTGTTCATTCTCGATTTTCACCGCCGTTTCTTAATGCTTTGCTTCCGTTGTGATATCTTCGTTAAAGTACTTTTCAGACAGCGTTTTCAGAGTGCCGTCTTTCCGCAGGTCTTCAATGGCTTTGTTTACTTTTTTGCGGATTTTATCGTGAGCCGCATCTTTCGCAAACGGGAAAGCGACTTTTTCATAGACAATCGGGTCTCCTGCTAATTTCAGAGGCAGACCGGTCTTTTTGATCTGGGCGATCAGGACGCTGCGGCTGTTTACATAAGCGTCAACCCGTCCGTAAGCCACGTCTTTCAGCGTGCCTTCTTGTGTTTCATATGTTTTAATGTTGATTTTTTTATCCGGGTCCTTGCTCTCAAGGTTTTTCGCGTGGTTTGAGCCCAGAACGGCCGCCACTGTTTTTCCTTTTAGATCGTTGACTGATTTGATGTCTTTGTTATCGTTTTTGACGACGATTTGAGTGCCCGCATACGAATACGGTTCTGTGAAGTTATACGTTTTCTTGCGTTCGTCCGTGACAGCGACCTGGTTAGAGATGGTATCGAGTTTGCCGGTCTGGAGCTCTCCCATCAGACCGCTGAATTCAAGCAGCTTCCAGTCCAGTTTCATGTTGATTTTTTTCGCGACGGCTTCCATGACATCCACGTCAAAGCCGGTCAGCTTGCCGTTTTCTTTATATGCGAACGGATAGCTTTGTCCGGTGGCGCCTACATGCAGTACGTTATCGCCGCCTTCGCTTTCTTTTCCGTTTCCGCATGCTGATAAGACCGCCAAAAGCGCGGCAGACAGCAGCAAAGCCCATGTTTTCTTCTTCATTGAAATCCCGCCTTTTCCTATTAAAATGTTAATCCTGCAATTGTTTTTTTAAATAAATGGTGATGTGCCCTTTTCCTAAATCCTTTTCGCCTGCACGGACGTAGCCTTTCCGCTCGTACATGCCGATCAGCCACGGATGCTTGTCCGCTGTGCCCAGTGACACGAAAGGCGCTTTTAATGTATCGCGGAGCACTGTATTCTCCAGCCACTCCAGCATGTCCGAGCCCGTCCCTTTTTTTCCGGTTTCAGGATCGACGGCGAACCACCAAATATGAGGGACACCATACGGCCCGGGATTCGGCCCCCACGGCATCCGCAGAGAAATCGTCGCCAGAATCCGTCCGTCTTCTTCCAAAACGTAACAGGCGTTTTTTTGTATGTTATTCAAAACGAGCTCCTTATCCGCCGTGGCAGCGGCAAAGTTGATGCCGAGCTTGCGGATCGGTTCATACGCCCGCAGTGTCAGTGAAAGCAGCTCATCAGCGTCTGCCTCCGTTGCGAGCCGGTATTGTCTTGACATGATGAGCCCTCCTTTAGCCGGCATATCGGTTTGCCGGTTTTTCCAGTCCGAAATGTTCTCTGAGCGTCGTTCCTTCATACTCTTTTCTGAACACGCCCCGTTCTTGTAAAATCGGAATCACTTTGTCTACAAAAAGAGTGAGACCTTCAGGCAAAAGCGGCGGCATGATGTTAAAACCGTCACAAGCTTGTTTTCCGACCCATTCTTCCATCTTATCGGCAAGCTGTTCCGGCGTTCCGACAAAGATATGATGGCCTCTTGAACCCGCCACATATTTGTAAAGTTCGCGGATGGTCATGTTATCGCGTTTGGCCATCTCCTGAACGAGCTTGAACCGGCTTTTAACGGCATTCGACGCATCCGCATCCAATTCAGGCAGCGGGCCGTCAAGCGGGAAGGCGGAAAGGTCGACGCCGCCCAGATAGTTTTGCAGAATGTTCAGGCCGACAGACGGAATGATGAGGTCTTGGAGCTCTTCATATTTTGCCTTTGCTTCTTCTTCGGTATCGGCGATAACGGGAAAAATTCCCGGCATGATCGCGATTTTTTCAGGATCACGGCCGAAAGAAGCCGCTTGTTCTTTAATAGATTGATAGAATTCCTGCGCGGATTCCAAATGATTTTGCGCGGTGAAAATGACCTCCGCCGTTTTGGCGGCCAGCGCTTTTCCGTCTCCTGATGATCCGGCCTGAATAATGACCGGGCGCCCTTGAGGTGTGCGGGCGACATTTAACGGCCCTCTCACGGAGAAATATGTTCCTTTATGGTTCAATTCATGCATTTTGTCTTTATCGAAAAATGCTCCTGATTCTTTGTCACGGATAAAGGCGTCTTCCTCCCACGAATCCCATAATCCTTTGACGACTTCAACGAATTCTTCCGCGCGCTGATATCTGAGATGGTGCTCAAGATGCTTTTCGCCGCTGAAATTAAGCGCGGTCGATTCAATCGAAGATGTGACGACATTCCAGCCCGCGCGGCCGTTGGAAAGATGATCAAGCGATGCAAATTGTCTCGCGATATGGAACGGTTCGCTGTATGTGGTAGACGCGGTCGCCGTCAGACCGATGCGGGATGTGACCTGAGCGAGCGCCGACAGCAGCGTAAACGGCTCAAAGCGCGTCAGCACATTCGGATGTGATTTGCCGTCTATTGATAAACTGTCCGCCAAAAACAGCATGTCCAATTTCCCCCGCTCAGCCGTTTTCGCCAGTTCTTTGAAATAATCCAAATTCATGCTCGCGTCCGCCGGTGCCTGAGGATGTCTCCAAGAAGCGACATGATGGCCGGTGCCCGCGAGAAACACACCGAGTTTGATTTCTTTTTTCTTTGTCATGATGGATCTCCTTCTATTCTGAAATACGGTTCGGAAAATATTAACACCACTAAACCTATATTTCCTAGTAATTTTATAAGAATAAATCAAAATGTACAATTGTCAGGCAAGTTTGTCAATGCATTAAGACAAAAATCATGATATTTAAAAAAACCCGGCGCACCGGCCGGGTTATTTCTTCGAAACTGTATAGACGGTCCCTTTGACCTTTTTCTTAATAACGGCAATGATAAGCAGCAAAACGGGGAACAGCACTTGAAATGGAAGATGAATATAGATCGGCACAATGTTTAAGCCTTCATTCATGTGTTCCGAAAAATTGCTTGCGATGCTGATGGAGAGAATCAGCACCCCCAATCCGACCGGAAAGGCCAGCTGGGACGGATTTTTTTCTTTAAACAGCGTGGACACGCCCACGACAACCGCATATGTAAAAAGGCTGACTTTGAAAAAACCGCCGATGACGAGCACGAGCATGAAAAAGACATCCAGCCGGTCTAAAAACTCTTCCACTTTAATTGTCTGTATGGTGCTCAGCAGCGGAAATTGAGAGCGGAGCATTAAGTTGACGTCCAGCACACAAATATTAATCGCCACTGACATTGCCAAAATCAGGCCGCTGATGATAATCGCCAGAAATCCGGTTTTCTTCACCTTTTTCCGATCTTTTAAATAAGGGAAAATCATGACAAACACGATTAATTCACCGAACGGGATGAACATCGTCTGTTTAAACACGGAATAAATGACCGTTCCTGCACCCTCCGCTAAAACGGGCTGGAGAAATCTGAGGTTTATCGTGCCTGAGCTGATAATGAGGATCAGCCCGACGGCTGTCAGGAAATACATAATGCCAAACAGCAGCTCGCCGGCTCTCGCTATCACTTCAATTCCCTTTCTGACCGCAAATATCGCGGCGATCATCAGCATGGCATTCACAATTAAAAGCGGCGTGTCCTGGTAGGCGAAGGTGACAAGCATTTCGCCAAAATCCCGCAATACGCGGGCCGCGATATAAGCAAAATAGAGAATATAAAGAAGGGAGACAGCCCAGCTCAGATGTCTGCCGATCAGTTCGTTCATGTAATCTCTCGGAGAAGACTCAGGAAAAAATTGATACAGCGCCTGATAAACGTAGAAAAGTCCGAGACCGATAACGCACCCGAGAAGCACGGACAGCCACGCATCCCGCCCGGCCATCGTGCCCGGCGGGATCAATAACGAACTGCCCAATTCAAACAAAATGATCATAATAAACAGCTGACGCGTGCCGATTTTCGCATTTTCCATACGCTTCGCTCCTTTCTCCTCAAATCAATCATGCTCAAGCTTGTCTGAGAGAGGATTATTCCGCAAGCCCGTTCTTCTGATAATGACTTCCGTTTTGACATCTACGGGGAGATTGGGGAAATATTCTTCATCCCACTTCCCTTTGAACTTTTTCCATTTGTCCGGATGCTTCCGATAGATCAGGTCTCCGAAGCCGACGAAGTCATTCTTATGGGCTTTTATATCTTCAATCGATTTGGTGATATCTTTCTCAAGCTGCACGCTGAGCGCCTTTTGCATCGTCATCAGCACTTGCGGATCAGACAGATGGAAAGGGTATCTGACAGCGTCCACCAGCCCCTCGACCTGAGCATGCACGTGAATATACGGTTTTCCGTTCGGAAAAGTGGCCGTCACCTTTGTATTCTGGCGGGTGACCTGCAGACTGATTGCATGCTTCACGTTCTTCCAATCCGCATTGATGAACGTATGTTTGATCCTATTGAGCAGCCATACAGCCCCCACACTGTCGTCATCCTCAATCCAGTAATCCAGCCTCCCATCCTTTTTGAACACCGCCAGTCCGTCCGCTGACAGCACTGCTTTCGGTTCAGTCGTCTGCGTATTTTCCATCGTAGGACCGGCTTTATCGTCTCCGTGCATTTCATAACCAGGAATAAACGGCGACCCGGTCGGAGAAGCGAGATCAATCAGAACGTCCTGAAGGCTGGTTTTAATGACTCTGCCGTATTGTTCCTGCGTGAAGCTGAGCGTCTTGTTCACTTTATTGGAAGGGATTTTATCAATCGGCGTCAGCACTTTAATAATGTCTTCAGCCTTGCAATTATGCGCGATCACAACGGTTGCAGTCGTCCTGAATTCGGTGTCGCGGTCAAGATTGTCCAGAATAAAACTGAGCCCTTCCTCTTTCGCCAGTTTTTCACTGAACACCACGAGATTCGTATGCGCAAAATAGAGCCTTCTGGACACTTTCATCGAGCCTTTTCTCAAAGCTTCCGTCATATTGTCTCCGGACACCGAATAGACGGAAACCGGAGGCCGGTCTCCCGCTCCGCCGCCCTGCAGACCGCCGGCCACATTTCCCGGATTGATAATTTGAAAATGAAGGACATATTTTCCCGTTTCGGTCCGGTCAATACCGATGGCGGAGATCACCGCCAAATCGGTCAGCTCCCTTTTATCCCAGCATCCGGATACAAACATAAGGGAAACCATCGTACAAAGGATAAGCATCCATTTACGTCTTTTCATTACCGTCGCCCTCTTCTAGATCTTTATTAACCATTCCTCTGGATGTCTCCGGTTTCGGTCTTTGATGTTCCCCTTGGCGCCTGTTGTTTTCCTGCACGAGCAGTCCCGGCCTTTTTTCATCCGCCCATAACGGAGCGCGGAGGAGGGAATCTTTCAGCCCGCCCGGGGTTAAAGGAGCGAGCGGGGACATATACGGAAATCCGAATGAACGCAGGCCGCACAGATGGACAAACATCATGATAATGCCCAGAATCAGCCCGTAAAATCCCATAACCGCCGCCGACAGAATAAAGAGAAACCGGATCAGCCGCGCAGATATCGCCATGTCAAAAGCCGGGGTCGCAAAGCTGGCAATCGCCGTCAGCGCGACGACGATAACCATGGCCGGGGAGACGATGCCGGCCTGCACGGCGGCCTGGCCGATGACAAGCGCTCCGACGATGGAAACAGCGGAGCCGACAACTCTCGGAAGCCGGACACCCGCCTCCCTGAGAATCTCAAAGGTCACTTCCATCGTCAGCGCTTCAATCACGGCCGGGAACGGCACGGTCTCCCGCTGGGCCGCGATGACAATCAGCAGCTGGGTCGGAATCATTTCCTGGTGAAAGGTCGTCGCCGCCACATAAATCCCCGGCGCCACCAGTGAAATGAAGAAGATCAAAACCCGCAGCACCCTGATGCTAGTGGCGATATCAAATCGTGAATAATAATCCTCAACGGATTGAAAAAATTGAATAAATAATGCCGGCGCGAGGAGAACGAACGGCGTTCCGTCCACGACAATCGCAAATCGTCCTTCCAGCAGATTCCCCGCCACAACGTCCGGCCGCTCTGTATGATATACGGTGGGAAACACAGAAAACGGCGCGTCTTCAATGAGCTGTTCAATGTAGCCGGATTCCAGAATGCTGTCGATGTCAATGTGCTTCAGCCGCTTGCGGACTTCCTTAATCAGCTTTTTATCGCAAATTCCGTTAATATACATCAGCGCGACATCCGTATTCGTTTCGTGTCCGATCTCCATTTTTTCAACCCATACATCAGGCGTTTTTACATACCTGCGGATCATGGAAATATTGGTTTGCAGAGATTCAGTGAATCCCTGCCGCGGGCCGCGGAAAGAGACCTGGGTGCTCGGCTCTTGAATGGACCGGTGCTCCCCCCCTTCCGTGCTGGCGATCAGCGCCTTGTCAGCCCCGTCGACAAAAATGAGCGTGCTGCCCGCCACCAGCCCGGCATAAAGACTTTTCCATTTTTCTTCCTCTTTCACCCCGCCGATCGCAAGCGTTTTATCGTATATCAGGCAGACTGCTTGTTCCGGCTGAACGGACGGGATGTCGATTAAATCCTCCAGAAGGGATTGGCTGACGAGCTGTTCGTCTACCAAACCGGCGATATACACAATTGCGGCCGGAAGCTCTTCTTTTCCGATTTTCAGCCGGCGGATGACGACATCGGCACTGTTGCCGAACCTCTCAGACAGTTTCTTCATATTTTGCTTTAAGCTGAGGGAGATCGGCTCATCCCGCTCTTTGTCCGGCTGGCTGTCCGCTTCTTTTCTGCCTTCATTGTCACGGTCGTTTTGATCGGCTTTTTTTTGTTTCTTCTGCTTAAAAAATGGCGGCATATCGCAAAAAACCTTTCCTCGTTTTTTTCATATTCTTCCTTTACGGCAAAAGATTATGCACGGCGGAAAGTCTGTATAAGTTCTGCGTAATCGAAAAGGATAAAAAGGGAGAGTGATGCGCATGAAAATATTGGGGGTTTCATTTTTTTTGCTTGCTGCCTGTCTGATCATTTCAGTAACGATGGATATGCTGCAAGGTTTCAGTTTCTATGGAGCGGTCCAAAACAACCTGTCCGCTTTTAAATTGACCACCTTCTCAGAATGGCTGATGCTGTTTTTATTCGCCCTCTTTTTAATCAGAGAAATGATCGTTTTATATAAATCAGGTAAAAAAGATGCCTGACAGGCGCACGGCTGTATTGTGTCAAAAAAGAACACATCCCTCCTTCTTTCGGAGTTCATGTGTTCTTTTTATGTTTCCGGCGCAGATTGTTTTCAGATGACGATATTTCCGCTTTCCGTATCTGTCGTGTGTTTCACAATGACGCCTTTGATAATGCGGTTGCCGATAATTTTAGTACTTGCGGAGGAATTGGTTTGGATGGCGGAAGCAGAAGCGGCGGAAAGGTTGTTGATGGTATTGCCCGACACGAGGGAATTGGAGGCTCCGTTCAGATAGATGCCGATCGGGCTGCCCGCCGTTCGGTTGATCGTAAGCGTATTGTCTATGACTTCATGCGTGCCTGAGTTCAGATACACGGTAACGATAAGCGGTGATGATTCAAAGCGGTTGCTGATGACAGAGGTTCCCGAGGATGTTGAACTGAATACGGGATAGTTTTTATAGTTCTTAAAGAGATTGCCTTTGATGACAGCCCTGGCGTCATTTGTCACAGATACGGCATAGGACTCCGCGGCGCCCTGATACGCATTCGGAATCAGCGTATTTCCTTCAATAACGGCATTTCCGCCTGTGACCCATATGCCCCGGCTGAACGATGTCAGCACATTTTGTTTTACGGTGATATTGCCGGCCGACATGCTGATTCCGTCTGTCACCTGATTCAGAGTGTTATTCGTAAAGACGGCGTTTTCCGACAGCGTCGCCCGCATCCCCGTGCTTCGTCTCGTTTCGGAACGTCCGTTTTCAATGACATTGCCGTCAACGGTCACATCTTCTGCCTGATAGACGGAAATGCCCGTATTTTCAAATTGATTGATTTTGTTATGGGTGACGAGGACGCTTTTTCCCCTTACATCTATTCCGGTGGAAAAACCGGTAATCAGATTGTTGGAAATGACGGCATTGCTGCTGTCCTGTCCTTGTGACACACCTTGTCCGGCAACTGCGGTCCTTGAGCCGCCGTCTGACCGAAAGAAAACATTCCCCGAAATGACGGTATGTGCCCCATACCCGTAGCTGATTGTGTTATCGGAATGATTTCCTTCAATTAACACATTATATCCGTTAAAGTTGGTGACTGAGCTTGCGGCGTTTCCGGAAAAAAAGTTGTTGCGGACCGTAATATGAAGAGCTTCTTCATAATCAATATCGCCTTCTCCGTACGATTCAATATCGATTCCGAATTTCGGAGCCGTTCCGTTCCCTTGCCCGGCGTCTTCAATTACACATTCTTCCACCGTAACGGTATTGCAGCCGGTGATTGAAATGTTGTTCCGCCTTGACTGCCTGATCTCACAGCGGCGGATGGTCACCTGTTCTGAAGTTTCGTAATCACTGTTTGTTTTTAACCCGAGCGGGCTGACAATAATGCCGTCTCCCGTAAAATCGGAAATCTTCACATTTTCGATCAGCACATTGCTGCTGCCTTCAATACAGATTCCAAACCCCCATTCATGGGTCGACCGCAAAGGGACATTGGTATACGTGTGTTCATCCCGTTCCCCGATGATCCGGCCGCCGGTGATGGTGACATTTTCACGCCTGCCTATATAGAAAGCCGAGTAGCCCCAGGAGCTGTTCGGCGCCACTTTAATCGTGCATTCCGGATCTAAAACGATGGTGAGATGGCTCGGCACGTTAATCCCGGCGTTCCGAAACGGCTGGCTTCTGTCCCCGCCAAGCGTGCCGTTGATTTTATACGTTCCGGGCGGAAAAAACACCGTATGACAGCCTTCGCTGACGGCCCTGGCCAAGCATTGGTTGATGGCGCCCGTCACGTCGGTTTTTCCGTCTGCCGCCACACCGCAATCCGTAATATCCAATATACGATTCGGCAAGTGATAATCTCCTCCTTCCTCTCTTATTGTCATCTTATTCCGCCATATCCCGCTCCGCCTGTACATACTTTAAATTTTATTAAAAAAGTTTATAAAGATAGTTTAGTCAGATAATATAACAAAATAAGTCATTGGAATTAGGAAAATTCGTCTATATTCAACGTTTTAATATCTTTTCATTCTGGAATTTTTTGAATTCAGTATAAATTATATTGACACAAGTATTATATAAGAATATGATTTTTGTAATACACTTTTTTAAGAAAGGGTTGGCTCAGGTGGCATCTATTGATAAGGACTCTATAACAGAAACTGTGCCGCAACGAGGCTTTTTCGGTCATCCCCGCGGCTTGTTCACACTGTTTTTCACCGAATTTTGGGAGCGTTTCTCCTACTATGGTATGAGAGCCATATTGCTTTACTATTTATACACGGAAGTCGCTCATGGCGGTCTCGGCTTTGATAAAACGACCGCAGTTGCCATCATGTCCATATACGGGTCTCTCGTATACATGTCGAGCGTCATCGGCGGATGGCTGGCCGACCGGGTATTCGGCACGGCAAACACCGTATTTTACGGCGGAATTTTAATTATGTTCGGGCACATCGCTCTTGCCTTCCCTGGCAGCACGGCGGCGTTTTTCACCAGCATGGCTCTGATCATTATCGGAACCGGCCTGCTTAAACCAAACGTATCCAGCGTTGTCGGAGATTTATATACGAAGGAAGACGAGCGCCGCGACTCAGGTTTCAGCATCTTTTACATGGGCATCAACCTCGGCGGATTGCTTGCGCCGCTAATTGTCGGAACACTCGGACAGAAGTACAACTACCACTTAGGCTTCGGATGCGCCGCGGCCGGTATGTTCCTCGGACTGATTGTTTTCGCTCTTACGAGAAAGAAATACCTCGGCAAAGCAGGCTCCAATGTACCGAATCCGATTTCTAAATCATCAGTGATCGGCACGGGAATCGGAGTGGTCATCGCAGCAGCCGTTATCATCGTTCTGATCCAAACCGGCTGGCTGACGATCCAGCGTGTGATTGACACCGTCAGTATCCTCGGCATTGTCATTCCGGTCATTTACTTTATCGTGATGTTCACGAGCAAAAAAGCGACGAAAACGGAAAAATCAAGGCTTGCGGCTTATGTTCCGCTGTTTGTTGCAGCGGCAATGTTCTGGGCGATTCAGGAGCAGGGCGCGACGATTCTTGCTTTATATGCGGATCAGCGCACGAGACTTTCCTTTGCGGGCATGCATCTTGAGTCTTCATGGTTCCAGTCTCTGAATCCATTATTCATCGTTATTTTCGCGCCGGTGTTCGCCTGGATCTGGATGAAGCTCGGCAAACGCCAGCCTTCAACACCGATTAAATTCGCGATCGGCATTATCCTTGCCGGATTATCATTTTTAGTCATGGTGCTTCCGGTTATGGGCGGAAGCGGCGAGCTTGTGAGCCCGCTTTGGCTTGTGCTCAGCTTCCTTTTGGTTGTGCTTGGTGAGCTTTGCCTTTCACCGGTCGGTTTATCCGTCACAACGAAACTTGCGCCTGCCGCTTTCTCAGCGCAGACGATGAGCATGTGGTTTTTAACAAACGCCTGCGGTCAAGCCCTGAACGCAAAAGTAGTCGGTTTGTTTGATAAGATTTCTGAAGCGGCCTACTTCGGCTCAATCGGTCTTGTTTCGATCATTCTCGGTATTATTTTGATTCTTCTGTCTCCCGTCATTAAACGGGCGATGAAAGGCGTACAATAAAAGAAAAGCCTGCGGAATCGTCCGCAGGCTTTTTTTATGCGTCTATCGTTTTAACTCCTCAAGTGCTTCTCTCCATCTCTTCAAGACATCTTCCGGTTCGTGGAGCTGGATGGCCGGTCCGGATGTCAGATCCGCGTATTTCGCCCGATCTTCCTTGACGGTGATCACGCGGCAGCTGAACCGTTCCCGCTCGTGTTTCGCCTCTTTCAGCGGCGGAAGCGCCTCACATTCCAATGTGACATAATATGCGGCTCCTCCGTTCCAGGCGATGAAAAGCGCTTGTCCCGAATGCAGCAGGCTGCTTACGGTCGTCGTGTTTTTCCATAAGGCGAGCCGGAGATTCGTTCTGCTCACGGCCACGATTTCACCGGCACTGATCATGGCCGCGTGCGGACGGCCTTCTTTCGTCACAGATTGGAGCACAAACGCGTCGTGCTGCTTTTTTTCAAGCTCCGTCCCGTCTAAAAGCGTGTAAAGCGCCTCCGGCAGCTGCTCCGGCAGCATTACGCTTTTCTTTCCGGAACAGCGGGAACATGTGCGGCCGTCTCTGTTTCTTTCGGATCGATTTTAAATGCCGGGTTGAATGCCGCCGGATTCGTGATGCTTTCCGGTTCACAGGATCTCCATGTGAAAAAGCAGGTTTGGCATTGGTATATTTCCCAAGCGCCTTTGACCGGCGATTGGCTGACGGTTTCTCCTTTTTTCGATTCACAGCGCGGGCATGTTTTCATTGCAATCTCATCCTTTCTTATTGATTCATCAAGTCCATCAGTTTTTGTTCCCACTCTTTCGTTGTCAGCGGAGAATCAAGCGGCTGAGAATAATGGCCTCTTGTTTCCGGCGCGACAGGCGTTGTCGCGTCAAGAATCATTTTGTGTGTCATCCCTGCCGGATCAGACCCCGGGTCAAGCGGAAGGACGGACAGGTCAGGAATGATGACTGCATCGTGTTTCGGATGCATTTTCGTTGAGAGCGCCCACATGACTTGCGGGAGGTTAAACGGATCGACATCCTCATCCACGACAATGACCATTTTGCAGTAGCCGAGTCCGTGCGGCGTGGTCAGGGCGCGCATGCCGACCGCCTTGGCAAAGCCGCCGTAGCGCGTTTTCGTGGAAATAATGGCGATCAGCCCGTGCGTATACATCGCGTTCACGGCGACAATTTCGTTCGGATAAGCTTCCTTGAGCTGCTGGTAAAGCGGCACGCACGTATTAATGCCGATCATATAATCGCACTCCGTCCACGGCATGCCTAAGTATAAATGTTCAAAAATCGGATTGTTTCTATGATATACCCGTTTGATTTTGATCACCGGCATGCTGCGGCCGCCGGAATAATGGCCCGTGAACTCACCGAAAGGTCCTTCGTATTCCCGTTCTCCCGCAAGGATCTCTCCTTCCAGAACGACTTCAGCGCCCCAAGGGATGTCTAAATCAGACAATTTAGATTTGACGATTCTGTAGGGCTCCCCTTGAATTGCGCCGGCCATTTCATACTCGGATTGATCGTATAACAGCGGAGTTGATGCAGCTGTCGTAATCACCGGCTCACAGCCGAGCGCGATCGTAACGGGAAGATTCACGCCGCGTTCTTCAGCTTGGCGAAGATGAATCGCAATATCATGCTGAGGCACGGGCTGAATGCCGAGGCGGTCTTTTCCCTTTACCTGCATTCTGTAAATACCGACATTCTGCTTGCCGAAATTGTCCGGATCTTCAAGATCGCGGGAAATGACACACGCTTTATCCAAATAGTAGCCGCCGTCCCCCTGGTTGATTCTGAATAGCGGAAGGATGTCAAATAGATTGATATCTTCCGTTATTTCATTTTCATGAAACGGCGCGGTTTCTTCCCGTTTGACCGGCACCGGAAATGCATCGTACCGTTTGGCAAACTCAAAGAATTGTTCTTTTACAGGCGTATCTTTCGGCATGCCGAGCATCATCGCGTGATTCGGCCACGAGCCGATGACATTCAGAGCCACCTGCGCATCGTGATGTCCGTAAATATTGTTAAACAAAAGCGCAGGGGTTTTATCCCCGAGATTGCTGGCTGCACGCGCGGCGGCGCCCAGATCCGGCTCCGGTTTTACCTCTTCGTTGACTGTTAAGAGCTGCCCTTCTTTTTCAAGAGCGGCGAGAAATTCCCTAAAATCCTGATAGGCCATTATCAGATTCCTCCTTTTTGTTTTTCAATTCCGTACCACCGTTTCGCTTCCGGCAGACGGATGCCGAACTGATCGAGCGTCCGGAACACAATATGGTCGATCAATTCATCCATGTCAGCCGGCTTGTTATAAAATGCCGGCATCGGCGGAAGAATGACGGAACCCATTTTTGTAAGCGCTAGCATATTTTCTAAATGGATTTGGCTGAGCGGCGTTTCTCTTGTCAGCAGTACAAGTTTTTTCCGCTCCTTCAGAATGACGTCAGCCGCTCTGGTCAGCAGATTGTCAGCCATTCCGGTGCGGATGCTTGCCAGTGATTTCATGCTGCACGGAGCGATGATCATCCCGTCCGTTTCAAACGAGCCGCTTGAAATCGCCGCTGCCTGGTCTTTGTGAGAATACGTATAGGATGCGAGTTTCTCGACATCTTTTAACGTATAATCGGTTTCATGTGTAATGGTGACATTTGCCCAAGGAGACACGACAAGATGGGTTTCGATCTCCGCGGCTTTTAAATATTCTAAAAGCCTGATCCCGAATATGGCTCCCGTTGCCCCGGTCATTCCGATGACGAGCTTCATATTGACCCCTCCTTTACGCTTGAAATGTGGTGTCAAAACCATCATACTCCTGATATATCCATATGAAAAATATTCGTTAAATCTATGTATCATACCTTAAAGGTATAAAAGAAAGGAGCGCGTTCTCATGGATATCCGGCAATTGCGTTATTTCATCACCATTGCCCAAGAGCAGAAAATCACGACGGCCGCCAAAAAGCTTCATATGGCACAGCCGCCTTTAAGCAGACAGCTGAAACAGCTCGAAGAAGAATTGGGCGTCATTCTGTTTGACCGCCATAAAAAGAAACAAATGACCCTTACATATGAAGGAAATGTCTTTTTGAAAAGAGCGAAAGAGATTCTTCATAAGTTTGAGGATGCCATAATCGAGGTACAAGAGCTGAAGGAAGAAGTGGCCGGCACACTTGCCGTCGGGTCAACCATTTACTGCGCAGCGTTCATGCTTGAGAAAGTGTCACAGATGAAAGAGCGGTTTCCGCATCTCACCTTTAACATTTGGGAAGATGAACCCGTCTCACTGCTCGAGCTTCTGGAAACCCGGCAGATTGACGCCGCCGTGACCACCACCTTGATTAAAAACGACGGCATTGAATCGAAGGAGCTTGAAGACATTCCGTGTGTATTGGTGCTGTCCGAGCATTCAAAACGACTGTGCGGTGAAACGATTAAACTGAATGACATCGCCTCTTTGCCTCTGATCCTTTTGCGCACCGTCAATGGAAGAGGTGTGTATGACCAAGTCCTCCAAGTTTGTGAACAGTACGGTCTCGACCTTCAGGTTGTCTGTGAATGTCATGACTCCGCGACGCTTTTGAGCCTCGTATCGTCAGGGTTCGGCGCCACGATTCTGCCTTTGACGATGATTCCCGTCCATATGCGCTCGCATGTCAAAACGGTTATCATCGAAGACAACCCGTTTGTCATGACACCGGCCGTCATCTGGAGGAAAGACAGCTACCTGCCGAAGCCTGTCAGACAGTTTTTGGAATTATTTTGATCTCAGAACACGAAGAATTCCCGCTTATGAAAACCAATTACTTGACTCATACTAAAAAAAAGTTATCCTTTACAATTGGGAGCTATTTTTTCTCAATAAAACTACTCAGAAAAGTGGGGAATAAAGAAGATGAAAAAAGCATTATTCGCTTTGTTCATGATGGTCAGCATCGCGGTGCTTGCAGCCTGCGGAAACTCACAGGACAGCGGATCTAAGTCAAAAGACGGCGATCTTTGGGCTTCTGTCAAGAAAAAAGGCGTACTGACCGTCGGCACAGAAGGAACGTACGAACCGTTTACCTTCCATGATAAAAAGAGTGACAAACTGACCGGATATGATGTTGAAGTGATTCAAGAAGTCGCGAAACGCCTCGGTCTGAAAGCTGACTTCAAAGAAACGCAATGGGACAGCATGTTTGCCGGATTAAACGCGAAACGGTTTGACGTCGTCGCCAACCAAGTCGGCAAAACAGGCCGTGAAAACCAATATGATTTTTCTGATAAATACACAACGTCAAATGCAGTCGTCGTGACGAAAAAAGACAGCACGATTGCGAAAGAGGCTGATGTCAAAGGAAAAACAGCGGCTCAGTCATTAACAAGCAATTACAATAAATTAGCGAAAGAAGCCGGCGCGAAAATTGAAGGCGTTGAAGGCATGGCTCAATCCCTTCAGCTCATTCAGCAGGGCCGCGCTGATCTGACTTACAACGATAAGCTTGCCGTACTGAACTACTTAAAAACGTCCGGCAATAAAAACGTGAAAATCGCGTTTGAAGCAGGCCAGCCGCAGCAGACGTATTTCGCATTCCGAAAAGGAAGCGGCGAACTTGTGACTCACGTCAACAAAGCGTTAAAAGAAATGAAAGAGGACGGGACTCTTTCTAAAATAGCGAAAAAATGGTTCGGCGAAGATGTTTCTAAGTAACATGCCGGAACCCGTGATTGCAACAGCCATTCCATGGGATTTGGTGCAGCAGTCATTCTGGCCGATTCTTTCCGGGGGAATCTATTACTCGATCCCCCTTACCATTCTTTCCTTTATTTTCGGAATGATCATCGCGCTGATTACGGCGCTCGCCAGAATGTCAAATATGAAACCATTGAGATGGGTGTTCAGCGTATACGTATCAGCGGTGCGCGGCACTCCTCTTCTCGTTCAATTGTTCATCATTTTTTATCTGTTCCCGACATTTAATATTACGCTGGACCCTTTCCCAAGCGCAGTCATCGCGTTTTCATTAAACGTGGGCGCCTACGCTTCTGAAATCATCCGGGCATCTATTTCATCCGTGCCGAAAGGGCAATGGGAAGCCGGTTATACGATCGGCATGACCTATCGCAAGACATTGTTCCGCGTGATCCTGCCGCAGGCGTTTCGCGTGTCCATTCCGCCATTATCAAATACATTTATCAGCCTGATCAAGGATACATCTCTCGCGTCACAGATTCTCGTCGCGGAGCTGTTCAGAAAAGCGCAGGAAATCGGCGCGCAAAACCTTGATCAAATCTTGGTCATCTATATTGAAGCCGCCTTTATTTATTGGATCATCTGCTTCTTGCTGTCAATCGTACAGCATGTGATCGAACGGCGTCTCGACCGTTATGTGGCCAAATAAGGAGGTTTCGATATGCTTTCCGTCAAAGGATTAAATAAATCATTCGGACAGAATGAAATTTTAAAAAAGATAGATATGGAGATAGAAAAAGGGAAAGTCATCGCCATTCTGGGGCCGTCCGGTTCAGGAAAAACGACGCTTCTGCGCTGTCTGAACGCGCTTGAGATCCCCAATCGCGGCGAGCTGGCATTCTCAGATTTTTCAATAGATTTCTCCAAAAAAGTGAAGCAGGCTGATATTCTTCGCCTCCGCCGCAAATCAGGCATGGTCTTTCAGGCGTATCATCTGTTTCCTCACCGCACGGCGCTTGAAAACGTCATGGAAGGACCCGTTCAAGTGCAAAAGCGCGACAAGGAGCAAGTCAGAAAAGAAGCGATGGAGCTTCTGGAAAAAGTCGGACTGAAAGACAAAATGGATTTATATCCGTTCCAGCTTTCCGGCGGTCAGCAGCAGCGGGTCGGCATCGCCCGCGCGCTTGCGATTCAGCCCGAGCTGATGCTGTTTGACGAACCGACATCAGCGCTTGATCCGGAGCTGGTCGGCGAGGTGCTCAAAGTGATTAAGGATCTGGCGAACGAAGGCTGGACGATGGTCGTCGTCACCCATGAAATCAAATTCGCGCAGGAAGTGGCCGATGAAGTCATCTTCATTGACGGCGGCGTCATTGTGGAACAAGGACCGCCGGCCCAGATTTTTTCCGCGCCGAAAGAAGAACGCACGCAGCGGTTTTTAAACCGTATACTGAATCCTTTGTAGGAGCCGTAGAAGAAGCGAAACACTGATTTCGCTTCTTCTTTTTTTTGGCGGTTATGCTACAATGACAATTAATGAAATTTTATGAAAGAAGGGACCTCTTTGAAGCGGGAATTCTTGATGCGCTGGACGTTTTATTTTGCCGGTCTGTTGATTTTGTCTTTCGGGGTATCGTTAACCATTAAAGGAAAAGCTCTCGGCATCAGCCCTTGGGATGCCTTTCATTATGGGCTTTTTCAGCATTTCGGGCTATCTGTCGGCCAATGGTCCATCTTGGTCGGCGCGGTCATCGTGGCTTTAACCTGCCTGTTCACGAGGACACTCCCGAAAATCGGCGCTATCTTAAACATGGTGCTGATGGGAATGTTTATTGATTTCTTCTCGTTTCTGCTTCCTGAGGCGCACGCTTTTTCCTTAGCGGCCGTGTTTTTTTCTATCGGATTGCTGCTGATCGGCTCCGGCGTCGGTATTTACGTATCGGCTGGGCTCGGCGCGGGCCCCCGGGACTCTCTGATGATGCTGATATCTGAAAAAACGGGCTGGAACGTGCAATGGGTGCGGAACGGCATTGAGCTCACGATTCTTGCCGCAGCCTGGATGATGGGCGGACCGATCGGCGCCGGAACCATTATTACGGCTGTTTTGACGGGGCTGATTCTGCGTTTTTCTTTGCCGCAGTCCTCTAAACTGTTAACATACGCGATCTCCGGGCGGGCAACGTCCGTTCATTAAAAACAAAGCCGAAACGGTTTTGTTTTTTTATTTTCGGACAGCTTTCGTCTGATATGATAGGATGGTTTTGACAATATTTTCAGACGGAGGATCTGGACATGAAGATTTACGGAGTATATATGGACCGCCCGCTTTCTGCAGGGGAAGAGGATCGGATGATGGCAGCCGTGTCCGCCGAAAAGCGGGAAAAATGCCGGCGCTTTTACCATAAGGAGGATGCTCACCGCACCTTGATCGGCGACATGCTGATCCGCACCGCTGCGGCGAAGGCTTACGGACTTGATCCGGCCGCGATTTCATTCAGCGTCCAGGAATACGGAAAGCCGTACATCCCCGCGCTTCCGGACATGCACTTTAATATTTCCCACTCCGGGCGCTGGATCGTGTGTGCCGTTGATTCAAAACCGATCGGCATTGATATTGAAAAAATGAAGCCCGGCACGATTGATATCGCCAAACGGTTTTTTTCACCGACGGAATACAGTGATCTGCAAGCGAAACACCCCGATCAGCAGACCGATTATTTTTACCACCTGTGGTCGATGAAAGAAAGCTTTATCAAGCAGGCCGGAAAAGGGCTTTCCCTGCCGCTTGATTCATTCAGCGTCCGCCTTAAAGACGACGGCCATGTGTCCATTGAGCTCCCGGACGGACATGAACCTTGTTTCATCCGCACATATGAGGCGGACGAGGAGTATAAGCTGGCCGTTTGTGCGGCGCATCCCGATTTTTGTGACGGGATTGAGATGAAAACGTATGAAGAGCTGCTGTAAGCATAGAAAAAGGAGGGTGTCCCCCTCCTTATTTGTCAGCCTGATATTTCCGCCTGTTTCTGCAGCTGCTTTGCTTCTTGATAAATTTCTTCGAACAGATCCGCGATGTGTTCTTCTTCAACACATGAAAATGCGATTCGCAAATCGGTTTCATTAATGGATATCGTTCCGATTCCTCTCTTTTCAAGCAACGACACTCTCAATTCGCCGGCGTTTATGTCTTTCAGCCGGACACACATGAAATAGCCCGAGTTAAACGGATAAGGCGTCCATACGTCTTCATAATGCTTGTTTTCTGCAAGAACGGCTTTCACTTTGTCAGCCCGTTTTTTCATGATGTTATATTTCAGCGATTTTTCTTTCTCGTATTCCGGTGACTGCATCGCCCGAAGCATGAATGTTTGGGACGGGTGCGGGGCGCTTGAAATCGTTCCCCTGATAATCCCTTTTGTTTTTTCCTCGAGCACGCGCAGCGCTTTTTCGCTTTTTGTGCTGTACGTAATAAAACCGACGCGGAATCCCCATGCGTAATTTTCCTTCGTCGCGCCGTCTATTTTCACGCAAAGCACCCGGTCGTGCACTTGGGCGAGTTTGCTGAAGATGGATTCCTGAATGGCCGTTTCATCGTAAAACAGATTGTAATACGCATCATCTACGAGCACGACAATCTCTTTGCCGGCCTCCGCCGCCTCCAGAATCACGCTGACGATTTCTGACGCTTCCTCTTCCCCCGGCGTATAGCCTGTCGGATTATTCGGGAAATTCAGCACAACAATCGCCTTTTCTTTCTGCTTTTTCAGCAGCTCGGACAGCCCCGCCGCATTAAAACGCCCATCCTGCTGAAAAAGCGGGTACGTCTCAATGGATGCCTTGCGCCGGACACCGAAAATGAAATTGTAATTTCCCCAATATTTATCAGGCAGAAGCAGCGCATCCCCTTCATTGACGAACAAGTCGGCGGCAATGCTCAGCCCGTGTGTTAAAGCGTTTGTCACGATCGGCGTGCTGATGTCTTTGCCGGCTAATGAAGGATTTTCGAGACGCATTTTTTTCAGCCATTCCTGTCTGAGCGGCTCTTTTCCCTGCGGCGGAGCATAATCGTAGATATCATCGGGGTTATAGGCGGACAGTGTCTCTTGAATATGGGAAAAGTGCATGGACTCGCCTTGTGAGGTGGCAATCCCGATCGTGGCGTTATACTTTCCGGCCTTGGCTTTCGCTTCCGCCGATTGTGTCAGCACCCCTTTCGGATAAAACAACTCTCTGCCCAAATCAGATAGCATATGAAGCACGTGCGGGTTTTCTTCAGATAATGTTCTGTTCAGCTCTTTTGCTGCATCATTCATGTACGACAATCCCTTCAAAATTATATTCCATCAAATCATAACATAAAATTTTTGATAAATGAGAAAACTCACGGGCAGATTTTGTTACAAAAAACAGACAGCGAATGCTGTCTGTCATATCCTATAACAATTGGCCTGCAGTGCTCCTGTTAATAATCTCATAGATTCGTTCCGCCACTTTTTCAGTTTCACTTAATATGAACATGTGGCCGTCCGAAAACTCATGAAATACGGGATTGCCGGCCCATTTTTTCCATCCGTCCGCATCTTTGATACATTTTTTATCTTTCCGCCCGTTAAAAATATGGACGGGTGATTGAATGATGTGAGAATCAGACGGACGGAAGCTTTCAAGCGCGCGGTAGTCGGATCTGAAAGAAGGCAGGAAAAATGACATGACCTCCTTATTCTCCACTAACTCCTGCGGCATTCCGCCCAGTTCAATAATATGGGCGAGAAATTTTTCATCATCAAGATGAGACACTTTTTTCCTTTCCACATGCGGCGGCTGAATGGCTGAGATGATCACGGCCTGCGGGTAAATCCCCTCCCGCTCCAGCTTTTGCGCCAGCCTGAAAGCGACCATGCCTCCCATACTGTGGCCGAACAGCACAAACGGGCGGTCAGGATGGAGATTCAACTCCTGCTTGTATAAACTGACAAGCTGTTCAAAATCCTCAACGGGGGACATTTGATTTGTTCCGTGTCCCGGCGGTTCCGCGGCAAGCATCTCACACTCACCTTGAAGATAGGTGTGGAGCGGGCGGAATGATGCGGAATAGCCTCCTGCGAACGGAAAACAGATAAGCTGCGTTTTTTCCGTGGTATCGAACGATTTAAAGAGCTGGACCATTGGCGGGCTTCCTCCTTTTCTATCGTGAAGTTGTCAGCTTCAGATGTTCCTCCCTTAGGAATTCGAGCAAATATGCCGCATTCCTTTCGAGACATTCTCCCTGAAGCATTTCTGCGTGAGTGCCGCAGCCTTTTTTCACACGGTATTCACCTGTCGTGGCTTCCTCCCACGCAGCGAGCCACGGCGGCATCGCAAAGTCCGGTTCTGACGTTAATAGATCTATATCCGCATTAACCGTGCCGGTACTGACGGTATGCACGAAATAAGAATAAAACGCGTTTGTTTTTTTGGCGAGACCTTCTTTGACGGCTTCGTTATTCAGCGCTTCATTGTCCCGGTTTACCTTCATCAGCGCCTGGACATCACTTTCTACGGTGCGGCCTTCTAAGTCGCTGACGCCTTGTTTTTTATAGGAATCGACCATGATCAGCCGCTCCACTTTACGTCCTTCGGCTTCAAGCTGTTTGGCCGTTTCAAAGGCGAGCGTGCAGCCTGCCGAGTATCCGAACAGCTTGACCGGTCCTTCCGGCTGGAGCTGATTGATCAGCTCTGTGTAGCGTTCGATGCGGTTGTCTTCTTCGATAAAATCAAACGCGCAGATTCGATAGCCGGACAGCTGTTTTGCCAGCGGCTGGTACATCAGCCCGTAACCGAGAACCGGCGGGAACGCAAACAGTGTGTCAGACTGATTTTTATTCATGATGGTGAGATCTTTCATTCCTTTTTCTTCACCGTGAAGCAGATAACCGGCAATGTCTGCGATTGTCGTCGCTTCGAACAACAGCTGCACCGGGATATCAGCACCGAGCTCTTTTTTAATGCGCGACGCTGCCGTCATCGCTTTTAAGGAATGGCCTCCGAGCGCGAAGAAATCATCATGAATCCCGATCTGCTGTCTGCCGAGAATGTCGGACCAGATGTGCGCAATTGTTTCTTCCGTCGCGTTTCGAGGCCCGATCCATTCTTTCGCCGCCTGAGCCTGATCCGGTTTCGGCAGCTGCCGTTTATTGACCTTCCCGTTTGTCGTTAACGGAAGCTCCTCTAAGAAAGTAAAGGTTTGCGGCACCATGTAAGCAGGAAGCTGTTTTTTCAAGTGCCTCTTTACGTCATCAGCTGAAAGCGGCGTCCGGTTCACGAGGTAGGCATTGATTGATGCATCTCCGGACTCATGGCGGTCTGCAACAACGACCGCATCTTTCACACCCGGGTATTCCTGCAGCTGCTTTTCGATTTCTTCAAGCTCAATCCGGTGTCCGCGTATTTTGACCTGGTCGTCAATACGCCCGGCGTATTCAATTGTTCCATCCGGCAGCCAGCGTGCTAAATCCCCTGTGCGGTAAAGCGTTTCTCCCGGCTTGAACGGATTTGGGATAAACGTTTGCTTCGTCAGGTCATGACGGTTCAGATACCCTTTTGATACACCCATTCCGCTGATGCACAGTTCACCGACAGCCCCAAATGGCTGAAGCTGATTTTGCCCGTTCAGAATATAAACACTGGCATTGCTGATCGGCTTTCCGATCGGCAATGAGGAAATGGAATCCGGTATGTCGTGCACGACGTGAGCTGTCGCAAACACCGTGCCCTCAGTCGGCCCGTAGCAATTAATCAGCTTGCCAGGCCCCATGATCTCAAGCGCCTTTCTGACGTGAGGCACTGACGCGCGCTCACCCCCGAATAACACACAGCGAAGCCCCTTCAGCCACTCCTCTCCCGCATCGGTGAGAAGATTAAAAAGTGCGGTTGTCGCAAACATGACATTGACATTCTCCTGCCGGATCAGATCAGTGAGCCGTTCTGTATCAAGCAGTGTATGTTCATCTGCGATAATGAGCCGTGCCGCATTCAGTATTGATGCGTAGAAATCAAAGGTAAATGCGTCAAAGGCGTAATTGGAAACAGATAAGAACGTATCTTTTTCAGAAAATGCCATGTAATCTACATGCTTGACCAATCCTTGAATATTGGCATGAGTGGTGATATTGCCCTTCGGCTTTCCGGTTGTGCCGGACGTATACATAATATACGCCGGATCATCGGGATCAATTGCGGCTGCAGGATCGCTTGCCTGTTCCTCAAACCGTGCCCGATCATCGATGATGAGTGTTGTTCCTGTATACGGCAGCTGAGCCGCTTTTTCTTTCATCTCCTGATGTGTCAGCAGACAGGCTGCCGCACTGTCAGCCAGCATATACGAGATTCGGTCTTCCGGCAGCTTCGGATCAACCGGCAGATAAGCCGCTCCTGCTTTTAATACGCCGAGAATGCCGATCACCAGTTCAAGCGAGCGCTTCGTGTACAACGCGACAACGGAGCCTTTGCCCGCACCTTGCTTTTGCAAACGGCGCGCAAGACGGTTCGCTTCCTCATCTAATTCACGATAGGAAAGAGTCTGGCCGGAATACGTAAGCGCCGGCGCATCAGGATTTACATTCACCGCTTCCTTGAACCAATCCGTCAGAGGCTTCGCCTGATGAGTCTGAGCCGGCGGGTTTAAGCCGGTAAGCAGAAGCTCTCTTTCCTTTTCATCAACAAGTCTGATCGTATTGACAGGCTGATCCGGCTTCTGGATGAGCTGCTGAATCGCTGTGAGAAGCTGAGATTTTAAGCGCAGGATAAACGCCTCATCAAACACATTCCCGTTATAGGCAAGCTTAATCAGCATCTCATCACCTGGAGAAGCCATCAGGTTGAGATCATAATTCGATTTCTCAAAAACGTGTACATCCTCCATATCAAAGCCGTTTTCACTGTTCTCTTCATTTTTTGCATCCTGAAGCGGATAATTTTCAAACACAATGATGTGGTCAATCAGCTTTGGCTGATCGGCCTGGCTTTGGATGTCATAGAGCGGCACATATTGATGCGGCTCAGACTGCAGCGATTGCTCCTGCAGCTGCTTGAGCAAGCCGTTAAATGTGGTATCCCGAGACAGCTTCACCCGCCTCGGGACAGCATTGATAAACAGCCCGACCATATGTTCAACGCCTTTGATTTCTGCGGGACGCCCGGAAACGACTGTGCCGAAGATCAAATCGCCGGTCTGCTGGTAGCGGCTGATTAATACACTCCAAACCGCCTGCAGCGCCGTACTCAAAGTGGTATGCTGCGATTTTGCAAGCTCGGTAAATGCTTTTGTTTCCTGCTTCGGCAGTGAGAAGAGCAGCTCTTTCGGATCGTAGCCGTCCTTTTGTTTCTTTCTTTGCTCCGCAAATGTCGTTTGTCCTTCAAAATCTTCTAAGTACCCGCGCCAGTAATGCAGTGATGCTTGTTTATCCTGCTTTTCAAGCCACTTGATATAGTCTTTATACGGTTTGACCGGCGGCAGGCTGTACGGCTTTTGTTCGCGCAGGGCATTGTATACCTTAAACAGATCCTGCACGACGATGCCGAAGCACCAGCCGTCCAAAATGATGTGGTGGTAGCTCCACACCCATTCAAAGCTTTCTTCCGATTTTTTAAAAATGGCTGCCCGCATCGGAATATCCCGCGTCAAATCAAAGCCCTTGATCTTATCCTGTTCTTTGTATTCATTGATTTTGGCTGTTTGCTCGCTGTCCGTTACATGTGTCAGATCGATTTCTTCTATCTGAAACTGACGTTTTTTCAATACGACTTGGACCGGTCTTTTTACTTTTTCGTGAATGAACACGGTACGAAATACATCGTACCGGTCCATGATCACATTCATGCTTTCTTCAAGGCATTTGATATTCAAGCTGCCTTTTACTTTCATTGTCATTTGTTCGATATAAAAGCTTTGGCCGGGATTCAGGAGAGTATGAAACAGCATTCCCTCCTGCATCGGCGACAAATAATACATGTCCTGAACCTGATCTTTGCTGAATTGGCTCATCTGCTCCGCTCCCCCCTTCTGTGATCTGTTTTTGTCACGTTAAATTCTCCTCAAGCATGTCAAAGATGTCTCCCATTTCATCCATTTCAAGATCCTGCGCGCTGAAATCGCTCGGCGTAAATTCTTTCTCTTCTTTGGCCGTGCAATGGCGGATGATCATTAAGAGATTGTCTTTAAACCGCTGCATCTGTGTTTCGACGGTGCTTCTTTCATATTCTTCCTGATTGTATGAGCAGGAAATGACGAAGCGGCCGCCTGTAACCATCCCGCTGAAGCTCAGTGCGTATAACGCCTCTGACTCTTCGCTGACTTGACGTCCCATATCATATGGAGACGGCTCAAACCATTCCGTTTTCACTTCATTGTCAAACTGCCCTAAGTAGTTAAAACTGATTTCAGGCGCGGCGCCTTGTTCTGTTTCATCGGATGACAGATACCGGAGAATCCCGTATCCTACACCTTTATCAGGAACGCGCCGCACCGTCTCTTTTACCGTTTTAATGACGGAAGAGACGCCGTCTTCCTTGCTGATTTGCAGAATCAAAGGATATTGGGCAGTAAACCAGCCGACCGTCCGTGAAATATTGACATTCGGTATGATTTCTTCCCGGCCGTGTCCTTCTAAGTTGATGCCGACTTTGCCGTTTTCCGTCCATTCACCGATCGTTAAGCCGAGCGCGCTGAGCAGAATGTCGTTGATTTCCGTTCCGTACGGATGATGAACATCTGTAAGCAGCTGTGCCGTTTCTTCCTCAGTTAATTCACATTTCACGGCCGCCGTATGTTTGACGAGCCGTTTGTTCGGATCATGGTCTTTCGGCAGCGGCCGGAGTTCTTCCGCATCTGCCTGTGCCCAATAATCCGCCTGCTTTTTCAGCTCTTCTGATTGCGCAAATGTGTTCAGCGCCTCCGCCCAATCTTTAAAGGAGTGGGTTTTTTGCGGGAGGACGATGCTGTTTTGCTGCTGCGCCTGTTTATAACCTGAAGCGAAATCCTCAAGCAGAATTCTCCATGAAACCCCGTCCACGACGAGATGGTGAACCGCGATTAACAGATGATCGCCTTGTTCTGTCCGGTATTGCTCCGCTTTTAACAGCGGGCCGTTCTCCAGATCCAGACTTCCCTGAAGATGATCGGCAAGCCGCTGAATCTGGCTTTTCAGCATATCCTCGTCAGTTCCGTACAGATCAACGATGTCAAAGCTTGCCTTGCATTCTGTGACAGGGAGGTATGTCTGAATGATGCCTTCCCTTTCTTCACGGTACACCATGCGGAGCGCATCATGGTGTTCAATCAATGCTTGCAGGGTTTTTTCCACCAGGTCCGGATCAAAGCCGTCTTTCGCGTGAAGCATGACGGATTGGTTCCAGCGGTGTTTGTCCGTGAAGTTTTTCTCAAAGAACCAGCGCTGGATCGGCGTTAACTCCGCTTCGCCTTCGACAGGTCCCTGGTCGGCCTGCTTGCCTTCCGTCCGCTCCACATAAGAGACGAGTTCTTCGATGGTCGGGTGCTGGAAGAGGTCTTTCATCTCCAATTTGTAGCCGTGCTGGTTCAGGCGGCTCGCCATTTGGATGCCTTTGATCGAGTCGCCGCCGAGCGTGAAGAAATTATCGCTTACGCCGATCTGATCAAGACCGAGCACTTCCTGCCAAATGTCGGAAAGCAGCGTCTCCATCTCCGTTTCCGGCGCTTTGTACGCGGCGCTTCCCGCTTCAATGTCAGGCGCCGGCAAGGCTTTTTTGTCAATCTTTCCGTTTGCGGTGACCGGAAGCTCGTCCATCTCCACCCAGAACGCCGGCACCATGTAGTCAGGCAGCGTGTCTTTCAGCGCGGCTTTGAGCGCTTCAATATCGTCCTGCTGAGGCGCGACATAGGCGCAAAGCGCGGTATTGCCCGCTTTGTCTTCCACCGTCGTCACCGCTGCGTCATGAACGTCCGCAAGCTGGGCGAGGCGGACTTCGATTTCTGAAAGCTCGATCCGGTAGCCCCTCACTTTGACCTGCTGGTCGATACGGCCGATGTATTCAATGCCGCACTGCGCGTTCCATTTGACGAGATCGCCGGTCCGGTACATGCGCTCGCCGGGCACGAACGGATCTGCGGTAAACCGCTTCGCCGTTTCTTCCTCACGGTTCAGGTATCCGCGCGCCAGACCGCGGCCGGCCACGCACAATT
Organism: Bacillus sp. A1; assembly: GCF_042296235.1. Classification (NCBI taxonomy): domain Bacteria; kingdom Bacillati; phylum Bacillota; class Bacilli; order Caryophanales; family Bacillaceae; genus Bacillus; species Bacillus sp. A1. Next base: position 370,418 of record NZ_CP141181.1, on the reverse strand, counting down.
CACCGGCAATGCCTTCCGGCTGCACCTGATCTCCGCCGCCGAGAATATAAACTCTCGTATTGGCAATCGCCCGTCCGATCGAAAGCGACCCTTCCTCCGGATTGATGACGCCGCTTGTCGCGACGACGGTGTTTTCCGTCGGGCCGTAGTTGTTGACGATCGTGTACGGCTGTTTCACCGCCCGCTTCAGCTTATCGCCGCCGACGAGAAGCATGCGGAGAGAGGTATTTTCCATCTCCATAAATTGTTCGGCCAGCTGCGTCGGCAGGAAGGTGATGGTCACGCCGTGCTCTTCGAAATAGTGATTTAAGCGGGTGATATCCAGCCGGATCGCTTCGTCAATGACATGAAGCTCCGCGCCGATGGTCCATGCCGGGAACATCTCCCAGATGGAGGCGTCAAAACCGAAGCCCGCGTATTTGGCGCTTTTATCATCTGCCGTCATGGCGAATGCGTCGTGATGCCAGAAGCACAGGTTCACCAGCGCATGGTGTTCGACCATGACACCTTTCGGCTGTCCGGTCGTTCCTGATGTGTAAATCATATAAGCGAGATGATCCGCCGTTGTTTCCGTCTGCGGGTTCGCTTCATCGTTTTCATCAAGCGGCAGGCTCAGAATGGAGCGTCCGCCGTCAAGCAGGATCGTTTCTCCGTTGTAGCTGTCCGGCACGCCCAGCGCTTCCTGTGTGAGAAGAAGCTTGGCGCCGCTGTCCTGCAGAATGTAGCTGATCCGCTCTTCCGGATAGTCGGGGTCAATCGGCACAAATGCCGCGCCCGCTTTCAGGACGCCGAGTACGCCCGCGGCCATTTCCAAGGACGGTTTCGTCAGGATGCCGACACGCTCGTCAGCCGTGACGCCGCAGTCCATGAGAATGCGCGCGATGCGATTCGCCCTTGCGTTCAGCTCGCCGTACGTCCATTTCGCGCCGTTATATGCCGCGGCCGGCCGGTTCGCGTAGCGGGCGGCCGTTTCTTCAAAGAGACGGTGAACCGTTTTGTCCTGCGGCACAGAGAGTGTTTTTCCTTTCCATGTGTTGAGGAGGGCTTGTTTTTCAGCATCGCTGATCAGTGAAAGCTCAGGCAGCTTTCTGTCCGGACTTTCTGCCGCTTGCTTCAGAATCCGCAGGAACCCGGCGCTCCACTTTTCAATTGTTTCTTTTTTAAACAGATCAGTCGCATATTCAAACTGAAGGCCGAGGCCTTCTTGATCCGTAAACCCGCCGAGTGTCAGATCGAATTTCGCCGTGCCTTGGTTTGACTCATACGGAGTGATGCGCAGGTTCTCCAGTTCCAGTGTTTCTTTATCCGGATCTTCTGTCGTCACCATCACCTGGAACAACGGGTTGCGGCTCATGTCTCTCGGCAGGTCAAGCTTTCCGATCAGATCCTCAAACGGGTAATCCTGATGCGCCAGCGCGTCGAGATTGGTTTGTTTCACCCGTTCGAGCAGCCCGGCGAAGGTCTGCTCTTTGCGCGTTTCATTGCGAAGCGCAAGCGTATTGACAAACATCCCCGGCATTTCCTGAACTTCGGCGTTCGTTCTTCCGGCGGTCACCGAGCCGATAATGATATCGCGCTGCCCCGTGATTTTGCTCAAAAAGACATGGAACGCGGCGTGAAGCACCATATGAAGAGTCGCTCCTGATGATTCCATTAATTCACGCACCGCTTTTTCCGTTTCACGCCCCGCTCTGAAACGGACGTATTGTCCTTTAAAACTTTGAACCGGCGGACGGGGAAAATCGGTCGGCAGATTCAATTCAGGAAGCTCGCCGGAAAATGCGGAGAGCCAATAACGCTCATGGTCTTTCATCCGTTCGGCCTGCTCAGGTTCATTCTGCCAGACGGCGAAGTCTTTATAGTGCAGGTTCGGCGACGGCAGACTTCCCCCTTTATAAAGATGAGCGAGCTCTTTGACCAGCATGCTTCTGGATACGCCGTCGGCAATAATATGATGCATATCCATCAGCAGCAGGTGTTTCTTTTCGTTCAGTCTGACAAGAGCGGCCCGAATGAGCGGAGCCGCGCTCAGATCAAACGGCTTAATGAATGCCTGAATGATAAGATCCGCTTTCTCCTCGTCCGCTGCTTCAAAGATGTGCAGGTCAATGTCAGCCTGTTCTGCGATCTGCTGCATCGGGCGGCCGTTTTGATCGATAAAGGACGTCCGCAAAGACTCGTGGCGATTGATCATCTGATTGAGCGCTTCCTGAAGCCTTGAAATATTGACTTCTCCTTCCATCAGAAGAACGGACGGCATATTATAGCTGATTGTCTCCCGGTCAAGCTGGTTCAGGACGTACATCCGTTTTTGGGCGGATGATAACGGGTACGCGTCTGCACTGTCTGCCGGTGAGATCATCCGATATCCCTCAGATACCGCTGATTTTTCGATATATGCGGCAAGCAGGCGGACAGTCGGCTGTTCGAACAGCGCTTTTAACGGAACCGTTTTGTCCAGTTCAGCCTGAATATTGGCGAGGAGCATCATGCCTTTTAAAGAGTGCCCGCCGTAATCGAAGAAATTATCGTCGATGCCGAGCGTATCCGTACCGAGTGTCTGTTTCCAAATGCGGCACAGTTTTTCCTCCAATTCCGTTTCCGGCAAGGCTGAAGCTGTTTGCGCCGTTTGGCTGACGCCCGGTTTCGGGAGGGCGTTTTTATCGGTTTTTCCGTTGGCTGTGAGCGGAATGCGCTCTACCTGCACGAAATAAGCCGGAAGCATATGAGACGGCAGGGTTTCGGAAAGCCGTTTGCGAAGCTCAGAGCCTTTCAGCTCACTGTCGGCTTTATAGTACGCGCACAGTTCCGGCAGCCCGCCTTCGCTGACTGCGAGAACGACCGCCTCCTGAATGCCGTTTACGCTTAACAGCACGGTTTCAACCTCTTTTAATTCAATGCGGTAGCCCCGGATTTTCACCTGATCATCCGCACGGCCGATAAATTCAATCGTCCCGTCAGAAAGCCTGCGGACGACATCTCCCGTTTTGTACATCAGGCTGTCCGGTGAAAAAGGATTTGAGAGAAATTTCTCCGCCGTCAGCTGCGGACGGTGAAGATATCCTCTGGCAAGCCCCTTTCCGGTAATATAAAGCTCGCCGCTTGCGCCCGGAGGCACGAGCTGCATTGCTCCGTCCAATACAAGCGCGCCGGTATTCGCAATCGGGCGGCCGATGACGGGACGCTGCTCATATTGATCAAGGCGCTCCATATTGATCCGTCCGGCAATGGCACCGATCGTCGTTTCCGTCGGCCCGTAGTGATTGATGAAGTCGGTATGGGCGTATACGTCATGAAACTTGCGGACATCGGACGTGATGATCTTTTCTCCGCCGAGCACCACTAAACGAAGCGGGCTGAAACGGCGTTCTGCCGCAAAGCGGGCTGTATTGACGATCATATGGAACAATGACGGCGTCAGTTTCATATACGTAATGCCGTTTTTCTGTATATACTCACCAAGCTGATCAGGCGCGGTGTACGTCTCTTTCGGCACAATGTGCAGCTCGCCGCCCGCCTGAAGAATCGGGAATATAGCCGTATAGCCGAGATCAAATGCGTAAGAAGACAGCAGCACAGATTTGTCAGCTTCGGTCAAACCGGCTTCACGGCTGAACCATGTGACATAATTGATTAGATTGCGGTGCTCCAGCTGGACGCCTTTCGGTTTGCCCGTTGTTCCCGAGGTATAAATGATATATGCAAGCTGGTCGGCGCCGGGCTCCGTTTCAAGCCGGCCGGCGCTTTCGTTCTGCCATTCTCCGTCTTCCATTACGACCGTTTTTCCTTTATAAACGGCGGCCGCGGTCATGTTTCTCTCATTGACGACCAGAAGCTTCGTTCCGCTGTCTTCAAGAGAGTAGCGGATTCTCTCTTCAGGAGTCTCCGGATCAATCGGGAGAAATGCCGCTCCGGCTTTCATGACGCCGAGAAGCGCGGTAATCAAGTCCGCCGAACGATCCATCATAATGGCCACGATGTCCTCACTGCCCGTTCCGCAAGCCTGAAGGTGGCGGGCAAACCGGTTCGAGCGTTCATCAAGCTCACGATATGTCAGACTTGTTCCGCCCGCAACCGCCGTGAGATCAGGCGTTTTTTGCGCTTGCCGTTCAAACAGCGAAACAAAAGTGCCCTCAGGCAGATCCGCTTCCGTACGTTTTTCATCAGAAAGGAGCGCTTCCCGTTCAGGAGCGGACAGCAGGCTTGCGTCGGACAGCTGAATATCCGGATTTTCAGCGCAGGCTTTAATCAGATTGACAAAATGAGCGCTCCAGCGGCGGATGGTTTCGTCCGCAAATAAGGCTTTCGCGTAATCAAAGCTCAATCCGACCTCTTCTCCGCGTTCAGCCGCTTCTAAGGAAAGATCAAATTTAGCGACATGATGATGCATGGAGTATGAAGAAATCTCCAAATCTCCGAGCCGCAGGGCCGGGATCTCCATGTTCTGCATATTAAATAACACGCTGAACAGCGGACTCCGGCTTGTGTCCCTCGTTAACGGCAGTTTTTCAATTAATTCTTCAAGCGGATAGCTTTGATGCTCAAAAGCTTGAAGGCTCGCCGTTTTCACCTCATCCAAAAATTGTTTGAACGTTTTTTTGCCGGCAGGATGCGACCGAAGCGCAACTGTGTTGACAAACATGCCCGGCACGTCTTGGAGATCAGGATGCTGTCTTCCGGCCGCCGGAGACCCGACTATGATGTCTTCCTGCCCCGAATATTTGGACAGCAGCACTTGAAAAGCGGCCAACAAGAACATGTACATCGTCGTATCCGTATCAGCCAGCAGCTTCTTAATCTGCGCCGTCACCTGTTTATCAAGCCCGAAGATGACGCGTTCCCCTTCAAAACTGCGCTCGGCAGGACGCGGGAAATCAAGCGGCAGATCCAGCACCGGCAGATCGCCTTTGAACGTCTCAAGCCAGTAGGCTTCGTGCTGATCGAGATTTGCTTTTTCACGCTGCCAGACTGAAAAATCCTTATAATGAATCTTTGGCAGCGCAAGCTCCGTGCCTTGATAAAGCTTCGCAAGATCACCGATGAAAATGCCCATTGAGCTTCCGTCCGTAATAATGTGGTGCATGTCAATCAGCAGAAGATGCCGGTCTTCTTCAAGCCGGATCAGCTTCGAACGGACAAGCGGCGCGCGGTTGAGCGCAAAAGGCCTGATAAAGTCTTTTGTCAGCTCTTCTGCATCTTCTTCCCGGCCCTCGGCGGTTTCAAGCTCAAACGACACATTTTTATGAATGGTCTGCACAACTTCTCCATCTGCCATGTCAAACGACGTACGCAAGGTCTCATGACGGTTGATTAATGCCTGCATGGCCTCCTCAAGACGCTTTTTGTCTACTGATCCTTCCAGCAGAAGTACAGCAGGGACGTTGTAGCTCGTGCTGGCCTGTCCGAGCTGATTAAGGATATACATCCTGCGCTGTGCTGAGGAAACAGGATAATGCTCCTGATAAGGCGCTTGTCGGATCGGTTCAAACTGCTGCTCCTCCTCGCTCTCATGCTGCAAATAATGCGCAAGCTCCTGAATGGTCGGCTTTTCAAATAACACTTTAATCGGCACTTCTTTTTGAAAGTGCTCCTGAATTTTAGCGGTCATCATCATGGCTTTTAAAGAATGTCCGCCAATCGTGAAGAAATTGTCAGTCACACCCGCTTTTACACCGAGAATGCCTTCCCAAATGTCCGCGAGTTTCTGCTCCGCTTCCGTTTTCGGCGCTACGTATTCTTTTTGAACGGCTTCAGCCTGAGGCTCAGGCAGCGCTTTTTTATCAATCTTTCCGTTCGCCGTCAGCGGAAACTGATTCATCTGGATGAAGTGCGCGGGAATCATGTATTCCGGAAGTGATTCCGAAAGTGTTTTGCGCAGGTCTTCCGGTGAAAGGGCTTGGTCTGCGGTAAAGTAAGCGCAGATTTCATTTTCATCCGCTTTATTTTTCCGGATCACAGCCGCTGATTCCGTCACATTCTCCGCCTGGCTGATTTTCGCCTCAATTTCACCGAGCTCGATTCTGAAACCGCGGACCTTTACTTGGTTGTCAATTCTGCCGAGAAACTCGATCGTGCCGTCCGGAAGCCATTTCGCCAAGTCCCCCGTCCGGTATATCATTTCATCCGGTCTGAACGGATCGCGTACAAACTGCTTCTCCGTTAATTCAGGCAGATTCACATAGCCTCTTGCCACTCCGCTTCCGCCGACGCACAGCTCACCGGGCGCGCCGATCGGCTGGAGGCTGCGGTTTTCATCCATAATGTACGCAGTGGAATTTCCTATCGGCTTCCCGATCGGGATCGAACCGTCGTAGTCCTGATCAATGAGAAAACTCGTCGAAAACGTCGTATTCTCAGTCGGCCCGTAGCCGTTCCAAAGCGACAGCTCCGGTGATGCCTTCCTCACTTTGCTGACGATATGCGGCACAAGCGCGTCACCGCCGATGATGAGGTGCCGGAGCGTGTTAAACATGCCGGCATGCTTTTGGGCAAGCTGATTAAACAGCGGAGACGTCAGCCACATGGTCGTGATCCGCTGCTCTTTCAGAAATTGGGCGAATTGTCCGGCGTCAAGCAGCGTCTCTTTTTTCACCGGATGCAATGACGCTCCGTTCAGCAATGCGCCGAAGACTTCGAAGGTTCCGGCATCAAAGCTGACGGCTCCCGTTTGCGCCATCCGGTCTTCTTCATGAACCGGCACGTAATTCGAATGTTTGACGAGCCTGATGATATTTCTGTGTTCAATCATGACGCCTTTCGGTTTGCCGGTCGATCCGGATGTATACATGATATACGCCAAGTCGTTGCCGCCGGCCGGAAGATTCAAGTCTGTTCCGCTTACCGTTTCATCCGCGCTTTCATCCAGCATGATGACCGGGACTTGCAATGCGCCCGCTTGTTCTTGATAGTCCTGAACTGTCAGCACGAGCCGAATCGAGCTGTCTTCCGCCATAAAGCGGAGACGGTCCTCCGGAAAAGCCGGATCAATCGGCACATATGCGCCGCCTGCTTTTAAGACGGCAAGCATTCCGATAACGGTTTCCGCAGACCGGTCGTTCATAATAGCGGCGGTCCGGCCTTTTTCCAGCCCGCTCTTCACAAGGCGCCTCGCCAGGCGGTTGGCCGCTTCGTTCACTTCACGGTAGGTCCATTCGCGTCCCGCTTCTTTTATCGCGATACTTGCAGGCGTCCGGTTTGCCTGTGCTTCAAACAAACGGTGAACGGCCTCCTCTTCCGGAAGCGCCGTTTTCGTATCATTGAATACCTCAACAATCTGCCGCTCTTCTTCGCCTGAAACAAGGCCGAGTTCCCGCACGGGCGCGTCAGGCGTTCCGACCGCGGCTTTCATCATGCGGGTCAGATGGTGCGCCGTTCGTTCGATGGCATCATGGGCGAAAGCCGCTCCGTTGTATTTGATTTTGACAGTCCACGTTTTTCCCGGATACACGATGAGATTGAAATCAAAGCTCGTCTGCTCAAAAGCATGTTCCACTTTAATGGAAAAGCCGAGTCTTTCCTCCATGCCCCCGTTTTCCAGCTCTTTGTCCAGCGGATAGTTTTCAAACGCGACCAAATGATTCAAGAGGCTGCCGTCCAGGGCGGAGCGCTTTTGAATGTCATAGAGCGGCACATAATCATAGCGCTCGGCTTCCACGGCGTTTTTCTGAACTGCCGCCATCACGTCCGAAAAGGCTGCATCTTTGTCAATCTTGATTCTGACGGGAATCGTATTGATGAACAGCCCCGCCATCGTTTCAATGCCGTTGATTTCTGAAGGACGGCCTGATACGACGGTGCCGAACACCACATCGTCTGTATAGTTGTATTTGCTGAGCACCGCACCCCAAACGGCCTGAAACAGGTTAGGCCCCGTGACTTGATGCCGGTTGGCGGTCTGCTGAATCTGCGCGACCAGCTCCTCATCCCAGACAAAAGAATATTCTTCATTTTGGTAGTCTTTCTTTTCTGCTGCCAGACGGCCCGGGAGCAGGCTCGGCTGTTCGAAATCCGCCAGGCGGCTGCTCCAATATTGTTCCGCCTCCTCATAATCCCGGCCTCCGAGCCATTTGATATAGTCAGAGTAAGGTTTGCCCTGGCTTCCCCCGGCGGGCCGGCCGGCACGAAGCGCTTCATAGTTTTGGAACAGGCTTTTCATCAAAACGCCCATACTCCAGCCGTCCATGACGATATGATGATTGCTCCAGACGAGATACAGCTCCTTCTCACTGAGTCTGAACACCGCCGCTTTAAAGAGAATATCCTTCGCCAGATGAAAGCCCTGCTGCTGCACGCCGCGTTTATAGCGTTCAATATATTCGGTTTGGCGCGCTTTATCTAATTGACTGATATCTTCATAGTGCACCTTCGTCTTCCGCTCCGCCAATACGACTTGGCGCGGTTTTTGAAGCTGCTGGTGCACGAATACCGTACGCAGGATGTCATATGTCCGGATCAGCTCATTGACGCTTTTTTCAAAAAGCTCCAGCTGAAAGCTTCCGTGAATCCTAAGCTCTAATTGTGTGAAGTAGGAGGAAGAATGCGGATCAAGCAGCGCATGATACAGCATTCCCTCCTGCATCGGTGTGAGTGCATACACCTTTTGAATTGATTTTTTGCTCATATGTCACCTCTGTCTTTTCTGTTAGAGAATTTCCATTAATTTATCAAGTTCATCAAGCGTCAGATCATCATCGCCAAGATCGCTAGGCGTAAGCTCAGGTCCGTCTTGGGCCAGGCAGTGATCTATGATTTTCAAGAGGTGCCCTTTAAAGCTGTCACTGAACGATTGAATGGTTTTTTCATGAAATTCGAGAGAATGATAGGCAAACGTCATCGTCATCTTCCCATTTTCTATAAATCCGACAATATCAAGCGCATTCGGCTTCTCTGTGTCAGGGCTCAGCGATTGTCCTGACGGCATCCCGGATCTTGTAAATAAGCCGGAATCCGACATCTCATTAAACTGGCCTAAGTAGTTAAAGCTGATATCCGGATCAATCTCAAATGAAAGATTCTCTTTATGCTCAGGCGCCGTTACATAACGCAGAATACCGTAGCCGACTCCTTTGTTCGGGATGTGTCTGATGTCTTCTTTCATTTGTTTCAGCTGATATGAAAGATCGTCGGCGTGCTTCATCTCAAGGATCATCGGATACATGCTCGTAAACCATCCGACCGTCCGGGTGATATTCAAGCCGTCAAGAATGTCTTCGCGCCCGTGGCCTTCCAAATGAACGCCGATCGTGTCTTCACCCGTCCACTCTTTCAGCGCCAGTCCGAGCGCCGTGAGCAGGATGTCGTTCATTTCGGTGTGATAGGCTTCATGTACGTTTGTCGTCAGCTGTTCAGTTTGTTCAGGCGTCAGAGAGAAGCTGACCGTTCTCGTATGTTTCATGCGCTGATCACCAGACTGCCTGTCTTTCGGAAGCTGAGTGCATACCTCTTTTTCCTCAAGCTCTCTCCAGTAATCCGCTTCTTTCAGAAACGCCTTCGTATTTGCGTATTCTTTGATTCTCTCAGCAAATTCGGCGAATGAATGTGTTTTCGGCGGCAGCGCCGGTTCATTGCCTTGCTTCAGCTGCGTATAAACGGACGTGAAGTCCTCCAGTAAAATCCGCCAAGATACACCATCCACGACTAAGTGATGGATTGCGAGAAGAAGGTGGTCTCCATCTTCAGCCCGGAAGAGCCCGGCTTTCAGCAGATGTCCTGTTTCCAGTGAAATACTGCTTTGAAGACGGTCTGCTTCCCTTTCGATACGGTCCTCATGGTCTTCAGCAGGTCCGTTCAGCTCAAAGACGTTCAGTTCAACAGACACATCCTCAAGTCCTCTGTAATACGGTTTTTGTTCACGATAAATCATCCGGAGCGCATCATGGTGCACCGTCAGGACATGTAATGTTTTTTCTGTTATCTCCGGATCAAAGCCGTCTTTCGCGTGAAGCATGACGGATTGATTCCAGTGGTGTTTGTCGGTGAAGTTTTTCTCAAAGAACCAGCGCTGGATCGGCGTTAAGTCCGCTTCACCTTCGACAGGGCCTTGGTCGGCCTGCTTGCCTTCCGTCCGCTCCACGTAGGAGACGAGCTCTTCGATGGTCGGGTGCTGGAAGAGGTCTTTCATCTCCAATTTGTAGCCGTGCTGGTTCAGGCGGCTCGCCATTTGGATGCCTTTGATCGAGTCGCCGCCGAGCGTGAAGAAATTATCGCTTACGCCGATCTGGTCAAGACCGAGCACTTCCTGCCAAATGTCGGAAAGCAGCGTCTCCATCTCCGTTTCTGGCGCTTTGTAAGCGGCGCTTCCCGCTTCAATGTCCGGTTCCGGCAGGGCTTTTTTGTCAATCTTGCCGTTTGCGGTGACCGGAAGCTCGTCCATCTCCACCCAGAACGCCGGCACCATGTAGTCAGGCAGCGTGTCTTTCAGCGCGGCTTTGAGCGCTTCAATATCGTCCTGCTGAGGCGCGACATAGGCGCAAAGCGCGGTATTGCCCGCTTTGTCTTCCACCGCCGTCACCGCTGCGTCATGAACGTCCGCAAGCCGGGCGAGGCGGACTTCGATTTCTGAAAGCTCGATCCGGTAGCCCCGCACTTTGACCTGCTGGTCGATACGCCCGATGTATTCGATGCCGCACTGCGCGTTCCATTTGACGAGGTCGCCGGTCCGGTACATGCGCTCGCCGGGCACGAACGGATCTGCGGTAAACCGCTTCGCCGTTTCTTCTTCACGGTTCAGGTATCCGCGCGCAAGTCCGCGGCCTGCCACGCATAATTCACCGGCAATGCCTTCCGGCTGCACCTGATCGCCGTCGCCGAGAATATAAGCTCTCGTATTGGCAATCGCCCGTCCGATCGAAAGCGATCCTTCCTCCGGATTGATGACGCCGCTTGTCGCGACGACGGTGTTTTCCGTCGGGCCGTAGTTGTTGACGATCGTGTACGGCTGTTTCACCGCCCGCTTCAGCTTGTCGCCGCCGACGAGAAGCATGCGGAGAGAAGTATTTTCCAGCTCCATAAATTGTTCGGCGAGCTGCGTAGGCAGGAAGGTGATGGTCACGCCGTGCTCTTCGAAATAGTGATTTAAGCGGGTGATATCCAGCCGGATCGCTTCGTCAATGACGTGAAGTTCCGCGCCGATGGTCCATGTCGGGAACATCTCCCAGATGGAGGCGTCAAAACCGAAGCCCGCGTATTTGGCGCTTTTATCATCCGCCGTCATGGCGAATGCGTCGTGATGCCAGAAGCACAGGTTCACCAGCGCATGGTGTTCGACCATGACACCCTTCGGCTGTCCGGTCGTTCCTGACGTGTAAATCATATAAGCGAGATGATCCGCCGTTGTTTCCGTCTGCGGGTTCGCTTCATCGTTTTCATCAAGCGGCAGGCTCAGAATGGAGCGTCCGCCGTCAAGCAGAATCGTTTCTCCGTTGTAGCTGTCCGGCACGTCCAGCGCTTCCTGTGTGAGAAGAAGCTCGGCGCCGCTGTCCTGCAGAATGTAGCTGATCCGCTCTTCCGGGTAGTCGGGGTCAATCGGCACAAATGCCGCGCCCGCTTTCAGGACGCCGAGTACGCCCGCGGCCATTTCCAAGGACGGTTTCGTCAGGATGCCGACACGTTCGTCAGCCGTGACGCCGCAGTCCATGAGAATGCGCGCGATCCGGTTCGCCCTTGCATTCAGCTCGCCGTACGTCCATTTTGCGCCGTTGTATGCCGCGGCCGGCCGGTCCGCGTAGCGGGCGGCCGTTTCTTCAAAGAGACGGTGAACCGTTTTGTCCCGCGGCACAGAGAGTGTTTTTCCTTTCCATGCATTAAGGAGGGCTTGTTTTTCTGTTTCATTCACCAATGAAAGCTCAGAAAGTTTCGCGGCCGGATTTTCCGCTGCGGCTTCTAACAGTTGAAGCCAGTAATGCTTCCATGTCTCTGCCGTTTCCGGTTTAAACAGCGCGGTGTTATATTCAAGCACAAACGTTAAGCCTTCGTCTGTGTCCTCAGCCGTCATTGTCAGGTCAAACTTGGCTGTTTTTCTGTCAAACGGATGGTGCTTCAGCTCAATTCCTTCCATGACCAGATCTTCCGCATTTGCATTTTGCATTGAGAATACCGCATCAAACAGCGGATTTCTGCTCGTATCACGCTGCACCTCAACCTTTTGCAGAAGGTCTTCAAGCGGATAATCCTGCGCGTCAAATGCATGTAAAGCGGTTTGTTTCACTTCTTTAAGATAGTCCGTGAACGTTTTGTCCGCTTCCGGATACGTACGAAGCGCGAGTGTATTCACAAAAACACCGATGACGTTTGCGAGATCCGCATGTGACCGTCCCGCAACCGGCGAGCCGACAATGATGTCATGCTGTCCGCTCAGTTTTGAGAGAAAGGCGCTGTATGACGCCAGCAGCACCATGTACATGGTAGAATCCGTTTGTTTCGCAAGACTGCGAAGAGCCGACGTCTGTTCCTCAGTCAGAGAAAAGACCAGCTTGTCTCCTTCAAAGGTTTGCACGGCCGGACGGCTGTAATCAGCCGGCAGCGTCAATACCGGAAGCTCGCCGTCAAGCTCCCGAAGCCAATGCTCCTCCTGCTTGCGGTACTGCTCTGATTGAATAAATTTCTGCTGCCATACCGCATAGTCTTTATAATGAATCCGCAGCGGCTCAAGCGTTTCGCCGCCATACAATCGGGACAGTTCATCTATCAGCACGCCGACTGAAGCGCCGTCCGAAATGATATGGTGCATATCAAACAGCAGCAGGTGGTCATGTTCAGCCAGCTTGACCAGTCCCGTTCTGACGAGAGGAAGCTGATCCAGGCGGAACGGCCGGATAAAGCTCTGAATAATCCGTTCAGCATCTTCTTCAGAGGCTTCATAATATTCCATGTCGATATCAGCTTCCGCCCATATGCGCTGAACCGTTTCTCCATCCTTTATGTCAAATGTCGTTCTGAAGGCTTCATGGCGTTCTGTCAGCTGTTTCATGACGGATTTCAGCTTTTCTGCATCAAGCTTTCCTTTTAAGCGGAGCACAGACGGCATGTTATAGCTTGTTTCAGCGCCCTCCAGCTGCTGGAGCACGAACATCCGCTTCTGCGGTGAAGAAACCGGATACGTTTCCTGCTCGGCCGCCGGTGTGATGCTCTCAGCCGCCTTCCGCTCAGCCCCTTCAATCAGCTGCGCCAGCCCCGCAGCTGTCGGAGAAGTGAACAGATCCTTTAAGGTAAGCTGCACGCCGAATGTCTTCTGGATAAGGGCCAGCAGTTTCATCCCCGCTAACGAGTGGCCCCCGATCTCAAAGAACTGATCATGGACGCCGACACGTTCCATTTGCAGCACCTCAGCCCAAATATCCGCCAGTTTTTGTTCTGTTTCATTGCGCGGCGCCGTATATGCCACGGCATTCGCTGCGGTCACATCCGGCATCGGCAGCGCCCGTCTGTCGATTTTTCCGTTCCCTGTAAGAGGCAGTTCATCCAATTGAATAAAGACGGACGGAATCATATAAGCCGGAAGATCCTTCGCCGTATGCTCCCTCAGCTCCCGGGAAGAGATTTCTCGGAGGCCGACAACATACGCGCAAAGAAGTTTGTCACCCGCGCCCTGATCCACAGCGAGCACAATGCATTCCTGAATCTGGTCATGGCTTTGGAGCTGATGCTCAATTTCGCCAAGCTCAATCCGCTGACCGCGGATTTTCACCTGATGATCGATACGTCCGATAAACTCGATATCGCCATTCGGAAGCCATCTGGCCAAGTCGCCCGTTTTATACATCCGTTCACCTTCCTTAAACGGATGCTCTACAAATTTTTCTTCCGTCAGTTCAGGACGGTTGTAGTACCCTTCTACGAGACCTTCCCCGCTGACGCACAGCTCTCCCGCGATACCCGCCGGCTGAATGCGTCCGGCTGAGTTCATAATAAAGACTTCCGTATTGCTGACCGGTTTCCCGATCGGAACGGAGAGCGTATCCTCTTCAATGACATCCACCGGATGGTATGTCGCAAACACCGTGCTTTCCGACGGGCCGTACATATGAAGCAGTCTTCCTTTTCCGACTGCCGCCAGCGCTTTTTTGACATGTTCTACAGACGCTCTTTCGCCCCCGAACATGATTTTCCGAAGCGTCGTCAGACAGGACGGCTCCATATCAACAAGCAGGTGGAACAGGGCCGTCGTAATCATCAGAATGCTGACGTTCTCCCGTTTGATCACACGGGACAGGCGTGACATATCCAGCACCGTATCTTTCGGGACGATCACAAGCTTTGCACCGTTTAACAGCGAACCGAACATATCAAACATAAAAGCGTCAAAGACGTAGTTTGACAGACCGAGCACTGTGTCCTCTTCAGAAACAGTCAAATAGTTCGTGTTTTTTACCGTCCGCAAAATGTTGGCATGTGTGACGATGTTTCCTTTCGGCGTTCCCGTCGTGCCTGATGTATAAGTGAGATTGGCAATCGTTTTGGAATCAAACGGCAATGCTGGATTGCGAGAGTCCTTTTCATAGCTCGCCTCATCATCAGCAAGCACAATGACGCCTTGAAAACCGGCCTTTTCCGCAAGCGGCTTGAGGCTTTGCTGAGTCATGAGCACATTCGCCCCGCTGTCGCGGAAGAAATGCTGAATCCGCTGAACCGGATGCTCAGGATCAATCGGCACATAGGCGGACCCCGCTTTTAACACAGCCATAATGGAAACAATCATATCCATTGACCGTTCACACAGAACAGCCGCGGTTTTTCCGCCGCCTCCGACCGAAAGAATATGCCGCGCAAGCCTGTTGGCGCGTTCATTCAGCTGCTGATACGACAGGGTTTCCCCTTCGAACTGAAGAGCCGTCCGGTCAGGGTTCTTTCGGGCTTGTTCTTCAAAGATCTGCACGATCGTTTGCTCTTTCGGGTATGCCGTGCGTTCCGGGTTGAACCGCTGTAATTGAGTCAAAGCCTCCCGTTCAGAAAGCAGATCATATTCGCTGATTTTCGCATCCGGCTGAGCTGCCGCTCTCTCCAGCAGACGGACATAGTGCGCAAGCATGCGATCCGCAGTTGAGCGCTTAAACAGCTTCGTGCAATAATCCAAATCAAGCGCAATGCCTTCCGCTGTTTCCCGGGCCTGCATGGTCAGGTCGAATTTGGCGATATTGAAGTTTGTTTCATAAAGAGCCAGCGTCAGATTACCGATCTCCGGAATTCCGTCCGAAGCATTTTGCAGACTGAACATCGTGTCAAATATCGGATGCCTGCTCATGTCCCGGGGTACGTTCAGCTCCTCGGTCAGCCACTCAAACGGATAATCCTGGTGGGAAAACGCATCCAGCACCTGCTTGCGCACATGACCTAACAAGCCGGCAAATGTCTGACCCTGCTTCACGGAGCTTCGCAGCGCAAGCGTGTTGACAAACATCCCGATAAGCCCCTCGGTATCAGAGTGGTTTCTTCCCGCTGATGGTGTTCCCACGATGATGTCTTCCTGTCCTGAATACTTAGAAAGCAGCGTATAGTATGCCGATAACAGCACCATGTAAAGGGTGGCTCCGTTTTTCTCGGCAAGCTTCTGCAGCCGTTCCCGCAGCATTTTCGGCAGCTTGACGGACACGCGGTCACCTTCAAAGCTTTGCACCTGCGGCCGCGGATAATCAGGGAGCAGCTGAAGCACCGGCAGTTCCCCGCTGAAGACTTCTTTCCAGTACGCCCGCTCCTTCTTGTAGCCTTCTTTCGCCCGTTCCGCCTGCCATACGGCATAATCTTTATATTGAATGCGCAATTCAGGCAGCTGATTTCCCCCGTAGATGTCAGCCAGTTCCTTCAGCATGATGGAAATAGACACCCCGTCAGAAATCAGGTGATGCATATCAAACAGCAGCAGATGGCTATTGTGACCGAGCGTTTGCAGGCCGATTCTGAACAGCGGCGCCTCAGATAAATCAAAACGGCGCACAAAGTCCTTCATGACCTGTTCATTCGTTCTTCCGCGCGCTTCGATCATTTCAATATGAAACGGAACATGCTCGCCAATCACTTGTCTCGGCGTGCCGTCCTCTGATTGAAACGATGTTCTGAGCGCTTCATGCCTGCTGATTAAGGCAGAAAATGCACGCTCAAGCTTTTCACGGTCTAAAGCGCCCTCAATCATGGCCGCAGCCGGCATGTTATATCCGACTCCCGCGTCTTCAAATTGGCTTGCGATATAAGTCCGCTGCTGAGCGAGCGAAAGCGGATAGCTCGCCTGCTTCTCAGCCGGCTCAATTGCATTGAATGCCGGTCCTTCGTTTCGGTTTTCCGCATAATCGGCAAGCGCCGCAATCGTCGGATGCTCAAACAAGTATTGCAGCGGAATTTCAACGCCCATTTGCTTATGAATTTTCGTCAGAAGCGTCATTGCCTTTAATGAATGACCGCCTGACTCGAAGAAATGATCATAAATGCCCGCCTTGTCCATTCCGAGGACTTCCTGCCAGATGACGGTGAGCATTTCCTCCGTTTCATTTCTCGGCGCGGCATATTCGGATGAGCTGACAGCCTGCACATCAAGCGCAAACAGCTTTTTGCGGTCCGCCTTCCCGCTCGGCGTGAGCGGAATTTCGTCCGTTTTTGTAAAGTAAGCGGGCACCATGTAATCAGGAAGGTGCTTGGACACATACTCCCTGTACTCGGCAGGGTGAAACTCGGTTCCTTTTTCCTGAACGATATATGCGCAGACATCTAAGCTGCCCTGCTGATCCGGCCGTGCCAGCACGACGGCCTGCGCCGCGCCCGGAGCTTTTCTGAGCACCGTTTCAATTTCTCCCAGCTCAATACGGTAGCCGCGGACTTTCACCTGATCATCTTCACGGCCGATATATTCGATCGTCCCGTCCGGCAGCCAGCGCGCCATATCACCCGTGCGGTACATGCGGCCGCTTCCGTTAAACGGGTCCTGCAAAAACTTCTCTGCGGTCAAATCCGGAAGATTTAAATAGCCGCGGCCTACACCATCACCCGCGATATACAGCTCACCGGCCGTGCCGTCGGGCTGAAGCCGCTGGTGCTTATCCAATATATACAGACGGGCGTTGCCGAGCGGTTTTCCGATCGGAACGTACGCCGCCTGTTGATTCATTCCGTTATCGGCTGACATCTGATGCACGGACGCATCTACGCACGTTTCTGTCGGCCCGTAGACATTCGTCAGACGCGGCGTCCTGCCCGATTGATGAAAGAGCGTCATCAGCTGTTCAGCAACAGCCGCGGACAGGCCCTCTCCCCCAATGAGCATGTGGCTGAGTTCAATTCCGCTGACATCTCCCGCCGCAACCATCATCTGCAGATGCGCAGGCGTTCCGTCAGTGGCTTCAATCCGGTTTTGACGATAATAGTCCAGCAGTGCCGAGCCATTCGTTACAGTCGTTTTCGGCACGATATAAAGCGTCTGTCCCAAAAGAAGCGAGGCGAATATCTGTTTGACGGACGCATCAAAATGAAACGGAGCCAAAAGCGCCATTCTTAATGTCTGCTCACCGCATTGATAAATCTCCTGCTGCAGTGATTGCACCAGATGATGAACTTGCCGGTGCTCAATCATCACGCCTTTCGGCCGCCCCGTTGTACCTGACGTGTAGATGATGTAAGCCAGCCGGTCTGATTGTGTGCTGACACCGTCCGCAGCCGTCTCATACTGAACAGCCTCGTCAAAATCAATCCGTTCGGCATCCGCTGCAGGCGCCTGTATTCCGGCTTCCGTCAGAACAGCCTTCGCTCCGCTGTCCTCCAAAATGTACTGAATCCGATCCGCTGGAAAGTCAGGATCTATCGGCACATAGGCGCCGCCCGCTTTCAAAATTCCCAATATTGCCGCAATGACACGCTCAGAACGGCCAAGCAGCACCGCGACAGGAGAATCGGCTGATATCCCGGCTTGAAGAAGACGTCCGGCAATACGTCCTGACTGTTCATGCAATGTGCGATAGGACAATGTTCGGCCTTCATACACAACCGCGGGTTTGTCAGACAGTGACTTCACTTTCTCTTCAAACAGCCCCGGAATCGTCATCTCCTTGCGGTAATTCACCGGATTGCCGGAGGCCCGTTTCAGCAGCCGCTCTTTCTCGGATTCAGAAAGAAGAGTAAGTTCATCAATTATGCGATCAGGAGATGAAATCGCATCTTCAATCAGCGTGATCAAACGTTCAGAAACAGATTCAATCTCTTCCCCCTTGAAAATGTCGCTGCGATAGTCAAAATCAATTGTCAATTTCCCGGTGTCCCATCGTTCCTTCACATGAATTGAAATATCATTTGTACCGCTTCCGCTGAAAATAGGGTCTGTCAGGAAGGACAGATTCTCTTTTTTCTGCCACTGCATCACCTGGTACTCCAGAGCCACCGTAAACAATCTGCTCAGCGAACTTTTCGAAGCGCGCAAATCATTGACAAGCAGGTTATACGGATACTTTTGGTGGCGGAGAATTTTCATCAGATCCTTCATCCGGCCTTTAACGAATTCCAAGAACGACTGTCCTCCGTCAACGCTTGTCCGCACAGGCACCGTAGATACGAACATCCCGAGCATCTGCTTTTCTTTCGCATTCGTCCGGTTTCCCATAAACGTACCCGTGACAACGTCATCACGACCGGTCACTTTGTAGAGATAAGTGATCAGAGCTGACTGGAACAGAGACAGTACGCTGACTTTATGCTCCTCGCAGAATGAATGAATGCGGCCATATAAGTCGTGAGGAATTTCTTGAGAAAACCGTTTCGCATTAAGACCCGCATCTGCCTGGCTCCGTTTCAGGGACACAAGCTCCGGCACGGTCTCAAACTGCCCGTTCCAAAAATCCCGATCCTTTTTAAACCTCTTCGACTGCACATATTCCTGCTCTGTCAGCACGTGCTCAATAAAAGAAGGAATCTCCGTCTGTTCCTCACTTGTCCCGCCTGAAAGCTCCAAATAAATATCAGTAATCGCATTGCCCAGAATTGTCATGGAAATCCCGTCTGAAATAATGTGATGCACATTAGCGTAAAACCAGACCTCATTTTCACTGATCGTGTGCACGGAAAAACGGAATAAATCCTGATCATATAACGCCAGAGGCTTGCCAGCTTCTTCACGCCCCCATTTGGACAGCTCGTCCGCAGAGCAGCCGGCTTGCCTGATATCCGTGTGCCCGATAGAGAGCGGACGGTATTCGCTCACATATTGAACGGGCTCCCCCTCATCATCAAGCCGCAGACGGATTCTCATCGACTCATACCGCCGGACGAATTCCTGTATCGCTTTCTCAACGTAATGAGCCTGTACGCCGTCTTCAGAAATGAGTTTCCCGAAGCCGGCTAGATTTGAAATGCTTGTGTTCGGATAGAATTTTTCTGTATACCAGATACGTTTTTGAGCATTTGTTAAAGGATAAAAAGTTATTTCCATATGTGTGCGCCTCCCCTTTTTAAGATAAAGTTGTCAATTCTCCCTTAGAAACAGCCTCCCTCTATGTCCCTAACTCATTCTCAAGCCAAAAGAACCACTTACCTCCAAAAACGATCCCGATTCAATCACCGCCGAAATCCGTCATCCGTTCACCCGCGCAGTCCGAAATGCGGCATCAAATTTATGAGAAATCAAGACAAAAAGCCATTGATTGTAAGCACGAAAGGTTTACCTATTTCTGCATGTATTTCTATATATCTACTTACGTTCACTTTATATGAAAATATTGTTTTTATCACCGAAAAATGGGTGAAAAGTTTCATGCGGCACACCGAAAAAAAATCCGACGAATCCAGAGGGTATTTTGCGGCATCCCGCAATTTATTTTCAAAAATATTATTTACGTAAAATTAAAAATCTTTAAACTATAATGAAAATCTGTCGAATATCCAGTTATGGCAGAATGAAAAAAATTTACGTACGTAAGCTGACCCGGAAAAAACAGCGCAAGAACCGAAACAGACAGCCCGAATGTTCGCAATATGATTTCATTAAACCGCAAAAAAAGCACTCTATTTTACATAGAGCACTTCAAAAAGATTCCTTTATTGCAGTTTTATCAATGTTGATTAATTCCATATAATCTTTTCCCCACTTATACATGGCGTCCAGAATCGGCATAAGGCTTTCTCCTTGCGCCGTTAAAGAATACTCCACTTTCGGAGGAACGACAGGGTAAACTTCCCTGTGAACGATCAGATCCTGCTCCAGCTCCCTGAGCTGATTCACAAGAATTTTGTGCGTAATATCCGGAATTAAAGCTTTCAGCTCATTAAACCGCTTCGTCCCTTCTTTTCCCAAGTGCCACATAATCAGCATTTTCCACTTCCCGCCTATCACGGCAAGCGTCAATTCCTTTTCGCAATTAAACGTTTTCTCATCCATTCGGCTCACGGACAATTCTCCTTCCTCTTACTTTTTGTACGGTCATCATCTATTCATACACGCTTACTTTTTCACACAACTTTCGTCAGTTTATACTACCACGCAGTTTTGCTGAAACAAAGCGCATTGCCTGCGGGGACAGTATCCTCAAAGTAACTATTAGACTTCAAAGTGCGTACTTCTCAACATGCGGGGCACTCTATAGAATGGAAATACATGAAAAAGAGGAGTGGATATAAAGTGGAATTACAGCTGGCATTAGACTTAGTAAATATCCCGGAAGCAATTGAACTTGTGAAAGAGGTCGAACAATATATAGATGTTGTAGAAATCGGCACTCCCGTTGTCATTAATGAAGGACTGAAAGCCGTGCAGGAAATGAAAACAGCCTTTCCTCACTTGAAAGTGCTTGCCGATCTTAAAATCATGGATGCAGGCGGTTACGAGATTATGAAAGCGGCAGAAGCGGGAGCCGACATCATCACCGTTTTAGGAGCGACAGACGACTCAACGATCAAAGGGGCGGTTGCCGAAGCAAAAAAACAGCAGAAAAAAATCCTCGTCGACATGATTAACGTAAAAAACCTTGAAACACGGGCAAAAGAAATTGACCAACTCGGTGTTGATTATATTTGTGTTCACACAGGTTATGATCTTCAAGCAGAAGGAAAAAATTCATTCGAGGAACTGACGGCGATTAAAAAAGCGGTCAAGAGCGCTAAAACCGCAATTGCCGGAGGCATTAAACTTGATACGCTTCCTGAAGCCATCAAACAAAACCCAGATTTAATCATTGTCGGCGGAGGCATTACGGGAGCTGACAATAAAGCGGATGCTGCTGCTAAAATGAAACAGCTGATCACACAAGGATCATGAAAACGACTGAATACTTACATGAAATACTAAATGAAATATCCCGCACCGCAGCATTAATATCCGACAGTAAAGCTGACAAGCTTGCGGATCTGATTTTATCGGCAGATCAAATCTTCACGTCCGGAGCGGGACGTTCCGGCTTTATGGCTAAAGCGTTCGCCATGAGGATGATGCACATCGGCCTGAACGCTTACATCGTCGGTGAGACGCTTACCCCTCCCCTCCAAGAAGGCGGTCTCGTCATCATCGGCTCAGGCTCAGGCGAAACAAAAAGTCTGCTTCATACGGCTGAAAAAGCCAAAAACCTTAACGGCATTATCACTGCATTAACGATTAACCCCGCTTCAAGCCTCGGCAAACTTGCGGATCTTACAATAACGATTCCCGGCTCTCCTAAAGAAGAGACCGGCGGAGACAGAAAGACGATTCAGCCGATGGGTTCTTTATTCGAACAAACTCTTCTGCTGTTCTACGATGCGGTTATTCTAAAAATCATGGAGAAAAAAGAATTGAATTCAGCAGACATGTTTACAAAGCATGCGAATCTGGAATGATTTGCTAACGGCCTTCTTATCAGATGGCCGTCTTTTTATCGTCCTGTTTCGCACGACACTCGCAGACGAAGATACCTCGCCGGTGAGCTTATCGCTATAATAAGTCAATTGACGATACGGCCGCAACCGTTCATTTCTGAATAAGGAAACGGCAAAAAACACTTTCTGATCGAATTTTTAATGAATAAAGTTGATTTGTGCGGATGGTTTTACAGATATTCAGCTGAATTGCGGCTGAGAAATATATTTTAACAGCTTTACAGCCGGCCGATTCTGCTTTATTCTTGGACCAGCTTAACAGCAATTTAAAACTGGAGGTGATTGATACTCTTGAAAACATTAAAAGCACTGCTGCTTGTTCTTATCATCATTGCCGGAGCAGTCGCGGCCCTGATCAAGGGTGATCTTTTCTCAGATAACGAGCAGACCGTTCAGAAGAGTGATTACGACAAGGTAATCCTATTTCCGTCCGATCGATATCCGGAAACAGCAAAGCATATTAAGGACGCGATAACAGAAGGACATTCCAGCATATGCACCATTGACAGAGACGGAGTACATAAGCGGCGTGAGCAATCTCTTAAACATGTGCCTGTCAAAACGGGATACGATAGGGATGAATGGCCGATGGCGGTTTGTAAACAGGGCGGAAATAATGCCTCCGTAGAATATATTTCTCCGGCAGACAACCGCGGAGCCGGCTCTTGGGTCGGACACCAGCTTACCAATGATCCCGACGGAACGAGAGTATTATTTAAAATCAAGTAAAAAACAGGAGGAACAGCGCATTGATTAAATCATGGAAACCGCAAGAACTAGCCATTTCTTATCATCAATTTACAATCTTCCAAAAAGATTCAGAACCGCCTGTTATCGATTGGACCGATGAAGCTATTGAAAAAGGATATGCGGAAGCTGACGGAGCTGTTTCATTTGAAGCAAGGAGAAATACGAGGGCATTTATCGTCCTCAGGCTTAACACAAGTGAACCGGTACCATCCTATGAGAAAAAAGCGACTGTTCCCTTTGAGGCTGTAAAAGATGGAATTGAGATTGAAAGCGTGATGTCAAAGCGGCTTTTCTTTCATATTCCGAAAGGCCGATACAGCCTTACCTGTTATTCAGTGCCTGCCGAAATATCCGATCTTCATGCGGATACGTATATTATTGATGCAGCCGCAATGTAAAAGAAATCCCTGAGAGAATCATATTTCTCTCAGGGAACTTTTATAAACTTTTACCGTTTGTTTCAATTACATTCTGATACCAATAAAAACTTTTTTTCCTGATCCGTTTCAAATCTTTTTCATCTTCTTCATCTCGATTGATATAGACAAAACCGTAGCGTTTTTGATAGCCGTTCAGCCAGCTTAACAGATCCGTGAATGACCAGCTGCAGTAGCCGATGAGATGAACTCCATCACTAATGGCCTCTCTGCACTGTTCAAGATGGGAGCGTAAATAGTCAATTCTGTAGTCATCCTGAATTGAGCCGTCTTCTTCTATTTTATCGAATTCCCCCAGCCCGTTTTCTGTTATAAAAACCGGCAGCTCATAGCGGCTCGTTATACGCCGGAGGCCGATGCGCAGACCTATCGGGTCAATCGTCCAATCCCAATTACTCGTCACGAGATTAGGATTCTTTTTCGTTTTAAACAGCCCCGGTATACCGGTATCCTGGTTTGTCCCTTTCTGACCAGTCGTGTTCATTTTCCCCTCCGATACACCGTCAAGAGGATTTCTTTCGTACGTAATCGTCTGATAATAATTAACACCGATAAAATCCGGCTTGCCTTTCGCAAGCAATTCCATATCCCCGGCTTCAATGGCGGGCGCCCAGCCCTTTTCCTTTAAATAATTGAAAGGAATTTGCGGATAAGTCCCCCGGCAATACATATCAAGCCACCAATGGTTCATAAATTCCTCTGCGTTTTCAAATGCAGTTATGTCTTCAGGGTGACTTGTAAGCGGATAAGCCGGTGAATAAGCGAAGCTCGGGCCGATCAAACCGTCAGGAACATATTGTCTGAAGGAGTCAATCGCTTTGGCATTAGCTAAAAATGCGATATGATTCGCTGCATAAAATCGTTTTCTGTCCTTTACGCCGGGCGGATGTGCAGCTGTTATAAACCCGTTATGAAAATTATAATTCTGCTCATTTAACGTGACCCAGTATTTCACCTTGCCGGCAAATCTTTTGTATAACGCAATGCAGTAATCATTGAAATCATCAATAATTTTTCTTGATTCAAAGCCGCCGTATTCATCCATCAGCGCCTGAGGCAAGTCCCAATGATAAAGAGTCAGCACCGGCTCAATATCGTTAGAAATCAATTCATCGATCAAGTCTTCGTAAAATGCGACCCCTGATTCGTTAATTTCCCCTCTGCCATTCGGAAAAATTCTCGGCCAGCTGACAGAAAATCGGTAAGCTTTCAAACCCATTTCTGCCATCAAGGCGATATCTTCTTTATAGCGCTCATAATGGCCGACTGCTGTATCACCATTTGAGCCTTTAAACGTTTTACCCGGTATTTTCGTGAATAAGTCCCATACTGAAGGTCCTTTACCGTCTTTATTCCAGGCTCCTTCAACCTGATAGGCAGCCGAGGCTGACCCCCATAGAAATGTATCAGGGAACAGGCCCTGTTTTTTATGTATCATGTGTTTCATCCTCCTGATGCGTATGATATTGATATCATACGTTATGAAACGCGTTTCAGAGCAATCCCGATAAAAACAAAAAAGCATCCGGCTTGCCGGATGCTTAAGAATGATGATGCCGCTTTTCCAATTTATGAGGCGGAGGCTTCGGGACAAACCCATTTTGTTTCATCATGTTAAAGCGCCTGTCCATATGCTGTTTAATATGTTCTGCTTTTTCTTTCGGCAGGACCCCGTACTCAACATATTTGGATATGACATGTTTTCGTTTTTCGAGCACTTCTTTTTCAAGTGATTCAATTTCTTTTTTCTGCTGTTCCGTGAGTGACATTGTTGAAGGCATTTTTGTTCCGGCGGCGTGTGCCGGCATTGTGAAAACCATTGCTGTAATGAAAAACGCAGCTAAAGACAATGCAGCTTTTTTCATGACTCTTTCCTCCTTTAACGTTTGTTATATGTTGCTCCCCCATCCATTTTTTATGCAAAAAAAGAGCGAAATTATTCGCTCTTTTCAATCGATTCGTCCGGCAGCGCGTATGTGACATACGTTCCTGCTACAAAATCGTGGATTGACCGTCTGTCTTCTCTCATTCCGACCATGAATGCGCTCACGATCACACCGATTCCAAACGTCACGCCATATATCAGGCCGCCCACAAGCACTCTCAAAATCATAGTGAGAAAGCCTACCTGAGTTCCGTCTTTTTTGACGATGCGGATACCGCAGATCTTTTTGCCGATAACATAACCGTTCCAGTATACAGGGAGCAAAATACCATAAAGAGTCAAAATGATGCTGATCATTGCGCTCTCATTCGGATCTTTTCCTGTTGCCAGCATAAAAATAATCGCCAAAGGCACTGAAGTAATTAAATAGTCGAGTACCACGGCTCCCAATCTGATCCAAAATCCCGCCGGTCTGTAAATATTCATCGTGTTTCTCCTCGCTATGGCTTCAAAATCACTTTAATGTTGCCATCTTCTTTTTTGTCAAATATATCATATGCAGCAGGAGCTTCCGCAAGACTCATTTTGTGTGTAATGATATCCGTCGGATCAATTTCATTTTGTTCGATCATTTGATACAGCATCGGCATCAGATGAATAACGGGTGCCTGGCCCATTTTTAAAGAAACGTTGCGTGTGAAAAAATCACCGAGCGGAAAGCCGTCCGCTTCAGAAATGTATGCGCCCGTGAGCTGCACGGTTCCGAACTTCTTAACGGCTTCTGCTGCTGTAAGAATCGGACTGATCGTTCCGAACTGATTCGGTTTTTGCTCTGTTTTTTCTTTTGAAAGCGGCGTGCCGTCCATTCCGACACAATCAATCACTACATCCGCGCCCCCTGACGTTTGTTCATGCAGCAGTTTCCCGATCTCATCATGTTCTGAAAAATTGAAGGTCTCTGCTCCGTTTATGCGTCTCGCATGTTCAAGGCGGTGCGGGACTTGATCAACTGCGATAACCCGTTTAGCTCCTTTTTTCCACGCGAATTTTTGCGCCATTAAGCCGATCGGACCTGATCCCAGAATCACGACTGTATCTCCTTTTTTCACTCCGCTGTGCTGGACGCTCCAAAAGGCGGTCGGCATGACATCTGACAGAAGCAGCACCTGCTCATCTTCAAGCTCACTGTCTGCCGGAACCAGAAAAGAAGAGAAATCAGCATAAGGAACACGTAAATATTCAGCCTGCCCGCCGGGATAATTACCGTTAAACTCCGAAAAACCGAATAAGCCGCCGGCATCTGTATGAGGATTTGGATTAGATTCATCACACTGGCTTTCCATCTGGTGCTTGCAATAATGACATTCTCCGCAGCCGATATTAAAAGGAATCACGACCCGGTCGCCTTTTTTCAGCTTTTTGACTTGACTGCCCGTTTCTTCAACGATTCCCATCGGCTCATGCCCGACGATATAACCCGGATCGGCGGGTATTCCGTTTTTATATAAATGAAGGTCTGAACCGCATATCCCGGTTGCGGTGATTCGAACGATGACATCTCTCTCATCTTGAATGGCGGGTGCCGGGACTTCTTTCACTTCCATATGTTCTTTTCCTTGGTATGTCAGTGCTTTCACACTTGGTCAGCTCCTTTTTCATCACTCCTTCCCTTTTCACCTGCTTCTAAACTTGGCCGGTATGTTATTCGGCCCGCTGAATATCCCATTGAAAAGGATCTTCAAGCTGCGACCAGTCGGAATCGAACTCAGACGGCGTGAGCAGGCACTGATCCAATTCCTTTGTAATGGCTGCTTCATCTAAATCTGTTCCGATAAACACCAGGTTCGTATGACGATCTCCGAATTGGTCGTCCCAATCTTCCAGAATCTCTGGTTCCTGCTGTTTGATCTGCTCCTGCTCAAGTTTCGGCATTGCCGCCACCCAATAAGAAACAGGCTCAATCGAAACCGCCGGACCCGCCTGAGACATCAGCAGCGCAAGGCTGTTGCGGGTTGCGCACCAAGCAATTCCTTTTGCGCGCACAATGTTGTCAGGGATTGATTGATGTAGCCAGCTGTCAAAACGAGCGGTATGAAACGGCAGACGCCGCGAGTACACAAACGAAGTGATGCCGTACTCTTCCGTTTCCGGAGTGTGCGCTTCATGACCTGCCGTCAGTTCCTTTATCCATCCTGCTGATGAACTCGCTTCCTCAAACTCAAATAAACCGGTATTCAATATGTATTCGGCGGGCACTTCTCCGCGGACGGACCGGATCAGTCTGGCACGGGGCTGTAATGCGCGAAGGACCGTTTCCAGCTGTTCAAGCTCTTTTTCGCCCACCATGTCGCATTTATTTAAAATGAGCACATCACAAAACTCGATTTGGTCAATTAATAAATCGGCAATCACCCGTTCATCCTCTTCTCCCGCCGCTTCCTTCCGGTCAAGAAGGCTGTCACCGGACTGGAAATCATGCCAGAAGCGGTTTGCATCCACCACGGTCACCATTGTGTCCAGCCTGCAGAATGTTGTCAGATCAATGCCCATTTCTTCATCTATATAAGAAAATGTCTGGGCAACGGGAATCGGTTCGCTGATCCCTGTTGATTCAATCACAATATAATCAAATCTGCCGTCTTTCGCGAGTTTCTCAACTTCGACTAATAGATCCTCACGCAGCGTGCAGCAGATACAGCCGTTGGATAATTCTACGAGTTTCTCATCCGTCCTTGACAAGCCGCCTCCCTGCTTCACCAATCCCGCGTCTATATTTACTTCGCTCATGTCATTGACGATGACGGCAATTTTTAAACCGTTGCGGTTTTGTAAAATATGATTCAAAACGGTCGTCTTTCCGGCACCAAGATAGCCGCTCAATACTGTAACCGGAATTTTTTTCATATAAATAGCCCCCTGACAAAATAGAATGATTACGATTTAAATTCCGCACCTGCCCCTTTTTCATCATGATGTACATTGTTATAAATCGTAATCGTTACTATTTATTCTGATATATTCTCCGTTGAAAATCAAGTGGAAAATAATCAATCATAAAAAAGACACGCTGTCATACGTGTCTTCCGCCCAAACTTAAACATCCGCAGGACTGTTTTCAGTGCCATAGCTTTTTCTCCAAAAATAGCCTGCGGCCAGAACAAGCACAAATGCGAGCAATGCGATACATGAAAAAGAGATAAAACCGATCGCATAAGTTCCCGTCATCTGCTTCAATGATCCTAAAATATTGGGAAGGAAAAAACCTCCTATGCCGCCGGCCGCTCCGACGATTCCCGTCACCATTCCGATTTCTTTTGCAAAGTGCTGAGGGACAAGCTGAAATACTGCTCCGTTGCCCATACCGAGCGCCATCATTCCGATAAACAACAGAACGATCACCGTTGAAAGCGGAGGCAGGCTGCTGACTCCCGCCATACACAGAGCCGCGATGACAAACAGTACAGCGAGAACTTTCGCACCTCCCGCACGGTCTGAAATCCAGCCTCCTGCAGGGCGAAAGAAACTGCCCGCTGCAACACATATTGTGACGAAATCACCGGCATGGATTTTTGACAATTGATATTGATCAACGAAAAAAATCGCCAAAAAACTTGATAATCCCACAAAACCTCCGAAAGTGACGCCGTACAAAAGACAGAAACACCATGTCTCCTTCTGCCTGAAAACGTGAAGATAGTTTTTAAGCGGCTGCGGTGCGGGCTGTGCAGGAGAGTCCTTCGCCATGACGATAAACAGTATAAAAACGATCATCAACGGAAGAAGCGCAATTCCCATTACACTGTGCCACCCAAACTGTTCTGCGAGGCGGGGACCGAACAATGTCGCAAACAAAGTGCCGCTGTTGCCGGCACCTGCTATCCCCATCGCAAGCCCCTGCAAGTGAGGCGGATACCACCGGCTCGCCATCGGAAGCGCGACAGCAAAACTTGCGCCCGCCACGCCCAGCAGAATGCCGATCGCATACAGCTCAGTCAAAGAACGGCCACCGAATGCCCCCCAAAGCAGCGGGATCATTGTAATCAGCATCCCGATCACGGCTGTTTTCTTCGGACCGATCCTGTCCGTTAACACGCCTAAAATGATCCGAAACACAGATCCTGATAAGATCGGCAGAGCCACGACAAACCCTTTTTCAAAAGAAGATAACCCGAAATCCTGAGAAATATAAACGCCGAGCGCCCCCAGCATGACCCAAATCATAAAACTCACATCAAAATATAAGAAGGAACAGAGCAGAGTGAGCGGATGGCCGCTTGTTTTTAATTCCGACAGCTTCATAACATTCTCCTTTCTGGTCTTCTATCATTTCAAATTGCTGAATCAAGAATATATGACCGGCATTCACTGGAAAAGACATGTGTAAGATAATGCGACACATTTAATGCGTTAATCAGGCAATGTGCCATAATTTCTCATAGAGAAGCAAAACTTACAGGCAGCTGCAAAGGAGGTTTGGCGAATGAAGAAACAACGATTAATTGTTGCAGGGAACGGAATGGCCGGAATCCGCTGTATTGAACACATTTTAAAGATGAACCGTGACATGTTTGAGATTGTTATTTTCGGAACCGAACCTCATCCCAATTACAATCGCATTCTCTTATCCTCCGTTTTACAAGGTGAGGTTTCGCTTGATGACATTACGCTGAATAGCCGCGAATGGTACGAAAAAAACGGAATTACGCTTTACACGGGAGAAACGGTTGTACACATAGATACAGAACGGCAGGTTGTCACAACGGATCGGAAGCGCAGCATGACTTACGATCATTTCATCGCGGCAACTGGCTCCTCTCCTTATATTCTCCCCATACCCGGAGCAGAGAAAGAAGGCGTCTGCGGCTTTCGGACAATAGAAGACTGCCAATCCCTTATCAATGCGGCCGGCCGGTATCAAAAGGCGGCGGTCATCGGCGCCGGTTTATTAGGTCTTGAAGCGGCCGTCGGCTTACGGCAGCTCGGCATGGACGTCAGCGTCATTCACCACTCTTCCGCCATTATGCAAAAACAGCTTGATCAAACGGCATCCCATCTGCTGCAGAAAGAACTGGAGCGAAAAGGCTTAGTCTTTCTTTTAGAGAAAGACACGGCATCCATTACAGGAAACTCACGGGCGGAAGGCATCCGTTTCAAAGACGGTTCTTCCATAGAAGCAGACCTGATTGTCATGGCCGCCGGTGTGAGGCCCAATATCCGATTGGCTGCATCTGCCGGACTTTCAGTGAACCGAGGAATCATCGTCAATCAATTCATGCAGACGAACAAACCGAATGTGTATGCCGTCGGTGAATGCGCGGAGCATGACGGGATTGTACACGGATTGGCTGCACCGCTTTATGAACAGGGAAAAGTGCTCGCACAGCATCTATGCGGCGTTCCGTGTGAAGGGTTTCAAGGCTTTGCACAATCTGCGGCCTTAAAAATAGCCGGTATTGATGTATGGTCGGCAGGAAAGGTGCACGAGGATGAGCACACAGCCGGCATATTGTTCCATGATGAGCATGGAGGCATCTACAAAAAAGCGCTCTTTGAGGACGATAAACCGGCCGGCTTTATTTTATTCGGGGACACGCGCGGTAAACAGCGGCTTCTCGACAGTCTTGTGAAGCAAAGGGACATTTCCATCGTGAAAAAACAGCTCATGGAACCCGATCAAGGCGGTATATCCTTTGAATCCATGCCACCCCATGAAACCATTTGCCAATGCAGCTCAGTGACCAAGGGCTCCATTGAAGAAGCGGTGAACAAATATGGCTTAAAAACCGCGGAGGAAGTGAAGCACATGACAAAAGCGTCCGGGTCTTGCGGGGGATGCAGGCCGCTCGTCGAAGACTTGCTGAAGTATATGGTAAGCGATGATTACACAAAACCTTCCCGCCAGCCTTCGTTTTGCGGCTGCACCGATTTGACGGAAGAAGAAGTCATCGCCGAACTTCGGCGCCGTCCATTCACTGATACCGCCGAGGTGATGGAAGTGATCGGCTGGAAAACAGAAAACGGCTGCCGCATTTGTATTCCGGCGCTTCACTACTACCTGGAAAGGATGCGGCCTGATTTTATGCAGTTCAATGAAATATCGGCAGAAGAGACATGCACCCTGATTCCGCAAATGTACGGCGGACTGACAAGTGCGGGAGAGCTCAAAAACATCGCAAACGTCATTGAAACATACGGCATCCCCGGCGTTTCAATTACTGACAGTCACCGGCTGAAGCTTTCCGGAATCAGGCCAAATGACCTTGCAAGCATCAGAAAAGCACTGAACATGCCGGTTTTCTCCCCCCGGCACCGCTGGACGATTCAAATCAAAGCATGTACGTGCGGACAGCATCGCTCCTTTCAAGAGCTGGCAAGCAGGATTGAACGAGATACCGACACACTTGCCGTCCCCGCTTATGTATCCGTCAGCTTGTCATGTGAAAACAATTGCAGCGATGCTTACATTCAGGATATCGGCGTGCTTCAGACACAAACTTGCTGGGAAATTTATATCGGGGGCGTCCGCGGAAAACAAGCCCGCGCCGGCATCCTTTTTTGTGTGACGAATAACGAAGACAGTACCGCCGCTATGATGAAAGGCCTTATTCAATATTATCGCGAAACGGCTCACTACAACGAAGCGATTTATCAATGGGTTGACAGACTCGGCCTCGTCCATATCAGAGAAATGCTGTTTGAAGAAGATATGCGGACACAGCTT
The DNA here is from genome assembly GCF_042296235.1 of Bacillus sp. A1. Lineage (NCBI taxonomy): Bacteria > Bacillati > Bacillota > Bacilli > Caryophanales > Bacillaceae > Bacillus > Bacillus sp. A1. The sequence goes on along the minus strand of NZ_CP141181.1, from coordinate 338,815 downwards.
CTGAAAAATCTCCGTTCAGACATATCCCTGCTGCAAAACCTGTCTGCCGGGAAAACGCCATACGAAAGGATGAAGCTTTTTGACTGAACCGATGCTCCGTTATTTCCGTGACAAACTGCAAGATGTCCAATCGGAAAAAACATATGAGACGCAATGCCCGTTCTGCAGCATGCAATGCAAAATGCAGCTTACGGAACAAACCTTCGCGGCACGGAAGAAATACACTGCAATCGGCATTGATAATCCGACGACACATGGCCGTTTATGTACAAAAGGCATGAATGCCCATCAGCATGCCGTGCACTCTTCCCGCATTACACGCCCCCTGCTTAAAAAAAACGGTGAATTTGTGCCTGTCTCTTGGGCTGAAGCACTGAATCGCATAAAGGAACAAATCAATCTGATCCAAACCGAACACGGCAATGATGCGATGGCCGTCTATGGGAGCGCCTCAATTACAAATGAAGAAGCCTATCTGCTTGGAAAGTTCGCACGGGTCGGCTTACAGACGAAATACATCGATTACAACGGGCGGCTCTGTATGTCTGCCGCAGCAACGGCGGCCGGCCAGACATTCGGCGCGGACAGGGGCCTGACGAATCCATTATCGGACATTCCGCATACACGTGTCATCATCCTGGCAGGCACCAATATCGCGGAATGCCAGCCGACGATCATGCCGTATTTTGATAAAGCGAAAGAAAACGGGGCTTACATTATCGCCATTGATCCCCGGGAAACGGCGACGACCAAAATAGCCGATCTTCACCTGAAAATCAAGCCCGGCACAGACGCCGCCCTGGCAAACGGACTCGTCAAAATCTGCATTGACGAACAGCTTACAGACAAAGACTTTATCCGCACACGCACAAACGGATTCAATAAGCTCAAACGGCATACCGACGCTTTGGATCTGAAAGAGATTTCCGAGCAGACAAGTGTGCCTTTGGAGCATATGCGAAAGGCCGCCGTGAAGTTTGCCAAGGAAACATCCGGCATGCTGTTTACAGCGCGGGGGATCGAACAGCAGACTGACGGTACCGCGGCGGTGAAAGCTTTCTTAAATATGGTGCTGATCACCGGAAAAATCGGCAAGCCCTTCTCAGGTTACGGGGCGATTACCGGTCAAGGCAACGGACAAGGCGCGAGAGAACACGGCCAAAAAGCGGATCAGCTTCCGGGCTACCGTTCTATCGAAATTGAAGAACACCGGGCGCATATTGCGAAGGTGTGGGGGATTCATCAGGATGAGCTGCCGCGAAAAGGTGTCTCAGCCTATGAAATGATAGAAAAAATAGATAACGGCGACATCAAAGGACTGTTTCTCATGTGTTCCAATCCGGCTGTTTCCGGCCCAAATGCGAATTTCGTCAAGCAGGCAATCAAGAAACTGAGATTTTTTGTCGCAGTTGACTTATTTATTTCTGAGACCGCGGCATTCGCAGATGTGATTTTACCCGCCTCCTCTTATTTGGAAGACGAAGGCACGATGACAAATGCAGAAGGCCGCGTGACATTAAGAGAAGCGAGCCGGTCATGTCCCGGCGAAGCGAAGCATGATTGGCAGATCATTTGTGATCTCGCATCCGCTCTCGGCAAGGGCCGCTACTTTTCTTATACGTCAGCGGAGGATATTTTTAATGAATTGAGAGAAGCGAGCCGAGGCGGGATTGCCGATTATTCAGGCATCTCATACGACAGGCTCAGACGTGAAGGCGGCATTCATTGGCCGTGTCCGGAATCTGATCATCCCGGAACTGGGCGCTTGTTTACAGAATCATTTGCTCATCCGGATCAAAAAGCGGCATTAAGTGTGATTCCAAACGAACCACCTGTTCCAAAAGAGAAGCCGACAGCCGATTATCCGCTTTATTTAACGACGGGAAGGGTGATGTCTCACTACTTAACAGGCGTCCAAACAAGAAAAAGCGCCGCTCTTGCCGCGAGACATTTTGAATCGTTTATGGAAATCCACCCAAAAACGGCGGCCAACTATCATATCGAAGACCGTGTTCTCGTGAAGATAGAATCCCCCCGGGGCAGCATCACGGTCCGGAGCAGATGGTCGGAGAACGTACGAAAAGACACGTTGTTTGTCCCCATCCATTGGTCTGACACGCAAAACGTCAACGATTTAATTGGTGAAGCCTTGGACCCGGACTGTAAAATGCCCGGTTTTAAGATGTGCGCGGTACGAATCAGCCCTATATAATTTTTCATAAAATTTTTAGATTTTTTAGTATTTTTTGTTACATTTCATAACATGCATCTTAAATATTTGTTTTTGCTGTGCTACGCTAAAAAAAACAAAGATAAGGAGCGGATCATCTGATGGGAAAAAAACAGCTAGTCCTTGTTGGAAATGGAATGGCCGGGGTAAGAGCGATTGAAGAAATACTGCGTGTTTCAAAAGACGAATTTGAGATTACAATATTCGGGGCCGAACCTCATCCCAACTATAACCGAATCCTTCTGTCAAAAGTGCTGCAAGGCAATACCGACATTCAAGACATTACGTTAAACGATTGGAACTGGTACAAAGAAAACAACATTCAGCTGTATACCGGTGAAACAGTCATCAAAGTCGACACGGAAAACAAAACCCTCATCACCGATGCAGACAGAATCCAGCCTTACGATGAACTCATCCTGGCGACAGGCTCTGTCCCTTTTATCCTTCCGATTCCGGGCGCAGACAAACAAGGCGTCACGGCATTCCGGGACATAAAAGATACAGACACGATGCTCGCCGCGTCAAAACAATATAAAAAAGCAGCCGTCATCGGCGGAGGACTGCTGGGTTTGGAAGCCGCACGCGGACTGCTGAATCTCGGAATGGACGTGTCTGTCATCCACCTCGCCCCATTCCTGATGGAGCGCCAGCTTGACGCAGCGGCGGGACGCCTGCTGCAAAACGAATTAGAAAAACAAGGCATGACCTTTTTCCTTGAAAAGCAAACCGAAGAAATTCTCGGTACTGACCGTGTCGAAGGCGTACGCTTCAAAGACGGCACAAGCATCGAAGCTGACCTGGTCGTCATGGCGGTCGGCATCCGCCCGAATACACAGCTTGGCACAGAAAGCGGCATTCCGGTAAACCGCGGAATCATTGTTAATGATTATATGCAGACTGACATTCCGCACATTTACGCGGTCGGTGAATGTGCCGAGCACCGCGGAATCGCATACGGTCTTGTGGCGCCGCTCTATGAACAGGCGAAAGTGCTGGCCAAACATATTTGCGGCATTGAAACAAAACCGTATGAAGGCTCCGTTCTCTCCACTCAATTAAAGGTATCAGGCGTCGAAGTCTTCTCTGCCGGTGACTTTAACGAATCAGAGGACAAAAAAGCGATTAAAGTGTTCGATGAGCAGGACGGCATTTATAAAAAAATCGTCCTGAGGGGCAATCAAATTGTCGGCGCTGTTTTGTTCGGAGACAGCAGCGAGGGCAGCCGCCTGTTTTCAATGATTCAAAAAGAAGCCGATATCTCTGAAACCTCCAAAATATCAATCTTACAGCCTCTTGATCAGGAAGCAGGCGCAAGCATGACCGCGGCGATGAGCGACGATGAAATCATCTGCGGATGCAACGGCGTTTCAAAAGGCGCGATTATTCAAGCCATTCAGGAAAAAGGCTGCACATCAACGGACGAAATCAAAGCATGCACCGGGGCATCCCGTTCCTGCGGAGGCTGTAAACCGCTCGTGGAAGACATTCTTCAATATACACTGGGCTCAGAATTTGACGCGTCCGCGCAAAAAGAAGCGATTTGCGGCTGCACCTCACTGTCGAGAGATGAAGTCGTAGAAGAAATCAAAGCCAAAGGGCTGTCCCATACAAGAGAAATCATGAACGTGCTCGGCTGGAAAACGCCGGAGGGCTGCTCCAAATGCCGTCCTGCCCTCAACTACTACTTAGGCATGATTAATCCGGCTACATACGAGGATGACAGAACATCCCGTTTTGTGAACGAACGGATGCACGCCAATATTCAAAAAGACGGAACATACTCAGTCGTGCCCCGTATGTACGGCGGCGTGACCAACTCTAAGGATCTCCGCAAGATCGCCGATGTCGTCGACAAATATGAGATCCCGCTCGTTAAAATGACCGGCGGCCAGCGAATTGATCTCATCGGCGTCAAAAAAGAAGACCTGCCGAAAGTATGGGCCGAGCTTGATATGCCGTCAGGCTACGCGTACGGAAAAACACTCCGCACGGTAAAAACGTGCGTAGGCGAACAATTCTGCCGCTTCGGCACGCAAGACTCCATGGCACTGGGCATTGCGCTTGAGAAAACATTCGAAGGGCTCAATACGCCTCATAAGGTTAAAATGGCCGTGTCCGCCTGCCCTCGGAACTGTGCGGAATCAGGCATTAAGGACCTTGGCGTTGTCGGCATCGACGGAGGCTGGGAGCTTTATGTCGGCGGAAACGGCGGAACCCATTTGCGCGCCGGTGATTTGCTGATGAAAGTAAAAACGAATGAAGAAGTCTTAGAATATGCGGGTGCTTACCTTCAGTACTACAGAGAAACGGCAAACTATCTGGAGCGGACATCCGCATGGCTTGAGCGCGTCGGTTTATCTCATGTCCAATCCGTATTAAACGATCCGGAAAAACGGCAGGAGCTCAACGACAGAATGAATGAAACACTCTCTGTCCACAAAGATCCGTGGCAATACTTCCTTAAAGATAAAAAAGCATCTAAAGATCTATTCGAAAATGTCGTCACGACTTCATAAAACAGTAAGGGGGAACGGACATGGTTAATAAAGATATGACAAAGGTTTGCATAGGCAAAGTAAACGAATTACCGGAGGAGTTAGGAAAAACCGTATATATAGAAGATAAAGAGCTTGCCGTATTTAAGCTTTCTGACGGGAGCGTCCGCGCCGTCGAAAACCGCTGTCCCCATAAAGGGGGCGTCCTGGCTGAAGGCATCGTCAGCGGAGAATACGTCTTCTGCCCGATGCATGACTGGAAAATCTCCTTAGAAGACGGAAAAGTCCAAGAGCCGGATCATGGCTGTGTCAAAACATACGAAACACTGATTGAAGGAGAGAATGTATACCTCCTGTATTGAGCAAAGACCGGATCACTTTTTCAAGTGGTCCTTCATTTTTTAAATTGCTGAAGGGATGACGCCATCATGAAAAACGGAATCGTATATTTTGTCGGTGCCGGCCCAGGAGACCCGGGGCTGATCACCGTAAAAGGAAAACAGGCTCTGGAGAAAGCGGATATTATTTTGTATGACCGGCTCGCAAACCCAAAGTTTCTTGAATATGCCTCACCGGACTGCCGGTTCATTTATTGCGGAAAGCTGCCCGACCGCCATTTTATGAAACAGTCTGAGATAAATGCCCTGCTGATTGAAAAAGCGGCGGAGGGCTGCACCGTCGTCCGCTTGAAAGGCGGAGACCCAAGTGTGTTCGGCAGAGTCGGCGAAGAAGCAGAGGCGCTTCATCAGCACGGCATCCGCTACGAAATGGTGCCCGGCATCACCTCGGGTATCGCAGCGCCGCTGTATGCGGGAGTCCCCGTCACCCATCGTGATTTCGCTTCGTCCTTCGCGATGATCACCGCTCATGATACATCATTGCAAGGCAGGCCGAATCTCGACTGGGAAGGGCTTGCCCGAAGCGTTCAAACGCTTGTGTTTTACATGGGCGTTAAAAATCTGTCATTTATATGCCGGCAGCTTACGGAGTACGGAAAATCCCCTTCCGTTCCCGTACTCGTCATTCAATGGGGGACGTGGGGGCGGCAGCGGAGCGTTAAAGGAACGCTTCAGGATATCCATGAAAAAGTTCAAAGCCAAAACATCACCAACCCTGCCATTATCGTCATCGGTGATATTGTCAATTTTCAAACACACAGCTGGTTTGAAAGCAAACCGTTCATCGGGCGGCATATCATGGTTGTCACTCATGGCGATGAAGAACATACATTGACAGACAAGCTGCGCGAGTATGGCGCCGATGTTATCGAATGGCCGAAGCGGATCGTTAAAAAAATGCCCGCAAACGAAAACATCCTGAAACAGATCAGCACCTTTGAACAACTATTTTTCACATCACGCCTTGCGGTATGCGAATTCTTTGACACACTGGCTTTCAAGCAGATCGACATCCGCCGGGTGACCGCAAGCCTGAATGCAGCAACTGAGGCCGCAAAGACGGAACTGACAAAACGGGGCTTTCTCCTATCCGAATGTCAACATGATTCTCCGCATTCACTCATTGTAGGAAGCCGTCAAGCGGCAGAAAACTTGTCAGAATCAAAATCATGCCCTTTTTATATCACCCATGAACATATCGCGGATGAGCGGTTCACTTCCATGATCGAACGCACGATCAGTGAGTCTCCTCTGCAAATGATTATCTGTACGGGCAAAGAATCCGCTCAGCATTTGATCAGCGCCGGAAAACAAATCGGCATATCACCGGATCCGTCGGCAAACCGCCCTCCCGTCATCTGCATGGGCGAAGACGTCCCCGCCGGCTGCGGGTTTACCGCTGTGAAAAACCAGGAGCAGTTATTTGCGTTTATACGAAATGAAATGAAAGACATGCTCGTTCACAGCTGATACGCCGGAATGCTTTTCTGACCCCCCAGACTCAACATCGGGGGTCAGCCTTTTTTATTGTGTCACCAATTTTTTATGATGAGTCGAATACATCGCCATCTGATCTGCCTGCGGGTCCAAATAGGCTTTGGCGCTGTTCACGGCGGTCGGCCCCTCCGTAAAACCGCCTGCAATCAATCTGAGCTTGCTTTCATAATGGGCGGCGTCACCGGCGACAAACACGCCCGGAAGATTCGTCCGCATATGTCTGTCAGCTTTAATCCTGCCTTCTTCTATCTCAAGTCCCCAGTCCTTCATCGGACCGAGATCAATTTTAAACCCGTGGTTGATAATGAGCTCATCAAGCTTGATGACTTCAGAAAGTCCGGACTCAGTTTGGCAAACGGTGACGCTCTCGACCCGTTCCCCTGTGCCGTTGAGATGCTTCAGACGATACGGCGCAAGCACCCGCACGGAAGACCGCTTCATTTTCGCCACGCTGCTTTCCAAACCGCCAAACTCCTCACGGCGGTGCAAAACGGTAACAGATGCCGCAATCGGTTCCAGCTCATTCGCCCAGTCAACCGCGGTATCTCCCCCTCCGGAAATCACGACATGCTTATCTCGAAACGCATCAAGCTTCTCCACCTTATAATGAAGGTTCTTTCCTGAATACCGGCTCGCATCCGCGCTGTCAAGTTCATTGACCTCAAGCGTCCCCATGCCGACGGCCAAAATCACCGTGCGCGTATAGTGTTTTTCCCCTTTGGAACTTTCGAGCACAATGGTTCCGTCTTTCAGCCGCTCAAATCCGGCCACCCGCTGATTCAACACGATATCCGGCTCAAATGTCGCCGCCTGCTCCTTCAGCTGCTTAATCAGCTGTTCCCCGGCAATCCCGGGTATTCCGCCGATATCACGGATGATTTTTTCAGGGAAAAACATAGACACCTTCCCTCCGAGCCGCGGTAAAAACTCGATCACCTTCGTTTTCAGCTCCCGCATCCCGCAATAGAAAGCCGCAAACAGGCCGATCGGGCCTCCGCCTATAATCGTGACGTCGTACACCTCATGATTTTCCGCCATCGTTCTGCCTCCCGTTTATATCTATACTTCATACATTTTTAATTGAGAATCAATATCAATGAAAGTATAACACATATTGAGGAGCAGTGTTTATTCATTTCTCATCTTGCGGGAAAGGAGTGATTCAGAAGTGAGGTTCTGAGATTGATAAGCGGGAAGGTATTAAAACTGAAACCAGTACGGCGACTGGTTTCTTTTTTATCTCTTTTTCATCAGCATGATATCGAGATACAGCTGGCACCTTGTCCTGAAGTCGTTTAAATTAATTGATGTCATGTCAAGAATCTGTTTGATGCGGTAGTTCAATGTGTTTTGATGAATAAAAAGCTGTTCTGCGGCTGGTTTTGTTTTGCAGTTATTGAGGAGATAGATTTCTAACGTTTTCAGCAGTTCGGTGCTGCTTTCTCTGTCTTTGGCTTTTAATAACGCTAAATCATCGTTTACATATTCCAGTGAGGCGTTTTTTTCTTCGATGCTTTCAAGATAGCGGTAAATCCCGAGCTTACTGTATTCGTACGGGATATTTTCCTGGTTTCCGGTAATTTCGGCGGCCTTTATGACTTCAAGGGCTTCTATATAACTTTTCCCGAGCTTCAGGATGCTGCTGTATTCATTGCCGATTCCGATATAGATGGGAGTGGGGATCTTCTGAAAGTGAAAATGAGTCAGCAGTTTGTGGATGAATTCAGATGCTGCCGAAGTGCCGGAGCTTTTTTGCGAGAAGCTTGCGACGACGATGACAATATTGGAATCAATGGTTAAGACGTGGCTGACTTTATCCCGCAAATTCAAGTACGATTTGATATTTTCCTTTACATCTTCGACTGCCTCCCCATCCCCATTTGCGGCATGCAGGACGACTACCGAAAAAACCGACGGCAGCACGGCGTTCATCTTTTCCGCTTCCCGCCTGAACTCCTTTTCAGAGGAGAATTGCTGAAAGATCGCCCGTTTCACCAGGTCTTCCGCTCTCTCTTCTTTTTCCTGTTTCAGCCGGTTCGTTTTATAGATGATTTTTCCGACATGGAATGAAGTTTCATATAAAAAATCGAGCTCCTCGTCCGTCAAGTTTCGGTCGAGCTCCTGAATCCAGATGTAGCCCATCACTTCCCCTTTATGTTTTGCGCTTACAACCACTCTCTGATTCAGTCCGATACTGTCTATTTTTTCGACACGGAACGGTTCAGGAACGGTTTTCAGCTTTTCGATCACTCCGTCCTTCAGAAACCTTTCAAAAATCTGCACGGGGCATTTTTTTGAGAATATCGTCTGCTGGTTGGCGGAGTCGAAGTGATTAATGTAATAAGAATTATAGGCAAGCAAAAAGAAATCCGCGCTTTCCAGAATAACGGGCTTCTGCAATTCATAACTGATGAAATCAATTAATTTATCAATGTCCGTAAATGAAAAAACTCTCTCTAAAAGCTCTTCCATACCTATTTCTCCTATGCTCTTTTTATCTTTATCATACTCTGAGGGGTGACTTTTTGTATAGAAAAAAATTCATATACTCCCAAAACGGAATGATCCGAAAGCCTGTATCGTGAAAAGAGGAAAAAGGGCGGTCCCTTCTTCCTCTCGTTCCTTGCTTTTATTGAGAAAGTGTATCACGGTAGTCATGAAACTGATCTGTGACATCTTTTGACGGAGCCTGTGTCAATAAGCTGACGACAAATACAGCGGCAAGGCTTACAGCAAAGCCCGGAATGATTTCGTACAAAAAGTCTGAAAGACCGGCATTCGCCCAAATGATTACGGTAATCGCTCCCGCAATCATGCCGGCGAGTGCCCCCCATTTCGTCATCCGTTTCCAAAATAAACTGAGCAGTACGACCGGCCCGAATGAAGCGCCGAATCCCGCCCATGCATAGCTGACAAGACCAAGTATCGTGTTGTTTTTCTCCCAGGCGAGCACCAGGGCGATGATTGACACCGCAAGCACTGCCATTCTCCCCAGAAATACGAGTTCCTTATCAGAAGCTGAACGCCTGAACATGGACTTATACAAGTCCTCCACTAAAGAACTGGACGTAACGAGCAGCTGAGACGAAATCGTACTCATAATGGCCGCTAAAATCGCAGAAATGAGAAATCCCGTAATAATCGGGTGGAACAGAATATTGCCGAGCTGAATAAAAATGGTTTCCGGATCATCCAGCTTCAACCCGCGCTGGTGGTAATACGCGATTCCCGCAAGACCCGTAAACAGCGCGCCGAGTGCAGACAAAATCATCCATCCCATTCCGATCCGTCTGGCGCGTTTGATCTCTTTCACAGATGTGATCGCCATAAAGCGCACAATAATATGCGGCTGCCCGAAATAGCCGAGCCCCCACGCAAATAAAGAAATAATGCCAAGGACGGTGGTCCCTTTGAACATATTAAACAGTTCCGGGTTGACGGAACGGATATCGGCAACGGTTTCCCCCGGGCCGCCCGTATGGAAAATCGTCACAATCGGCACGAGAATAAGCGCCGCAAACATGATGATCCCTTGGACAAAGTCCGTCCAGCTTACCGCCAAAAAGCCCCCGAACAAGGTGTAGGCGACAACGACGCCTGTCACGGCCCACAGGCCGGTGTGGTAATCCCACCCTAAAATGCTGTTGAATAAGACACCTCCGGACACCATGCCGGATGATACGTAAAAAGTGAAAAAGACGAGAATGACAAGACCCGAAAACAGTCTGAGAAGCTTCGTATGATCACCGAAACGGTTTTCAAGGAAACCCGGAATGGTGATGGAATTCCCCGCTTTTTCGGTATACGTTCTCAGTCTCGGCGCCACGAAAAGCCAGTTCGCCCACGCCCCGAGCACAAGCCCGAGCACAATCCAAGCGCCGCTTAATCCTGTCGAGAACATAGCGCCCGGAAGCCCCATCAAGAGCCATCCGCTCATATCCGCCGCTCCCGCGCTGAGCGCTGTGACGGCAGGGCCTAAAGAACGCCCACCGAGCATGTAATCCGTCAGATTCGACGTCCGTCTGTAGGCGAAATAACCGATAAACAGCATGCCCGCCATATAAATACAAATGGAAATAATCAACTGAATGTTTGCTATGGCATTTCCTCCTCCGCTTTATAGGTTTATGGTGAAATGGACACCCCCCGCGAGGAGGATGCCCATTCAGTCCCTCTTAAAACATTTCACTGATTGTTTTCGCCTGCATGTGGAGGGCCAAATAATCCGGGCCGCCCGCTTTTGAATCAGTGCCGGACATTTTGAAGCCTCCGAACGGATGGTAGCCGACAATCGCTCCCGTACAATTGCGGTTGAAGTACAGGTTGCCGACATGGAATTCCTGTTTCGCCCGTTCAATATGTTTGCGGTTATTTGTAATGACCGCGCCTGTCAAACCGTATTCAGTATTGTTGGCCACTTCCAGTGCTTCATCAAAGTTTGATACTTTAGAAAACGCCACGACCGGCCCGAAAATTTCTTCCTGCATGAGTCTGGCTTTCGGATCAAGGTCAGCGAAGATCGTCGGCTTGATAAAGTAGCCTTTTGAATCATCTCCGGTGCCGCCGCTTACTAAACGGCCTTCTTCTTTTCCGATTTCGATGTAGCTCATGATCTTGTCGTAAGAACCTTGGTCGATGACAGGTCCCATATACACGTCAGCGCTGTCAGGGCTTGCCGTCACTTTTGATTCAGTGATTTCGATGACGCGCTCTAATACTTGATCATACACTTTTTCATGGACAACTGCACGTGAACCTGCAGAACATTTTTGTCCAGCGAAGCCGAATGCTGATGTAAAGATGGATTGAGCCGCCAATTCAATGTCCGCGTCCTCATCGACAACAACCGTATCTTTACCGCCCATTTCAGCGATAACACGCTTTAAGTGCTGCTGGCCCGGCTGCACTTTCGCCGCGCGTTCGAAAATTCTCGTACCGACTTCACGTGATCCCGTAAACGTAATGATGCTTGTTTTCGGGTGATCGACGAGATAGTCTCCCACTTCCGCTCCGCTTCCCGGCACAAAGTTGACAACGCCCTTCGGAAGACCTGATTCCTCAAGCACTTCTACGAATTTCGCCGCGATGACCGGTGTCGCGCTTGCCGGTTTAAGAACGACCGTGTTGCCCGTTACGATCGGTGCCACCGTCGTTCCCGCCATAATCGCAAAGAGGAAGTTCCATGGCGGAATGACGACCGTTACGCCGGTCGGTGTGTAGACATATTGGTTCTTCTCGCCTTCGCGGCTGTTGACCGGCTTGCCTTTTGCCAATTCAACCATCTGGCGCGCGTAGTATTCCATAAAGTCGATGGCTTCCGCCGTATCCGCATCAGCTTCGTTCCAAGGTTTTCCCGCTTCCTTGACGAGCAGGGCGGAGAATTCGTGCTTTCTGCGGCGGACTTTGGCAGCCGCGCGGAACAGAACGGCCGCTCTTTCTTCAGGGGATGTGTATCTCCACTCTTCGAACGCTTTCGCAGCCGCTTCAATCGCCTGCTCAGCGTGCTCCTGGGACGCCTTTGACACTTTTCCGACGACTTCTTCTTTGTCTGCAGGGTTAATGGATACGATTTTCGCTTCCGTCTCTACCTTTTCACCGTTGATGACGAGCGGATAATCTTTTCCCATATACTCATTTACCGTCGCAAGCGCTTTCTTAAATTCTTCAACGTTCGATTGATCTTGGAAATTCGTGAATGGTTCGTGTTTATAAGGTGTAGTCATTGTCATCTCTCCCTTTTTTACTTCTTAGTCATTCCTTTAAAGGCGAATGCGATGTTTGAGGGGCGTTCGGCGAGCCGTCTCATGAAATAGCCGTACCAGTCATCCCCGTAAGGCAGGTAGACTCTCATGCGGTATCCTTCTTCCACCAGGCTGAGCTGGGTTTGCGAGCGCATGCCGTACAGCATCTGAAACTCAAAACGGTCGTTTGGAATGCCGTGCTCTTTGGCAAGCTGTTTTGTAAACTCGATCATTTTGTCATCATGCGTGGCGACTGCCGTATAATGTCCTTTTAAAAGCTGTTTGCGGATGAGTCTTTTATAATTTTCATCGACGTCGCTTTTTTCAGGATAGGCCACCTTTTCCGATTCTTTATAGGCCCCTTTGACAAGCCGCAGAAACGGATTCAGCGGGCTGAGGTCATCAAGATCCTTCTCCGTTCTGTACAGATAAGCCTGCACCACGGTGCTTACATATTCATACCGGCTCCGGAAGTCTTTAAAGATATCCAGCGTTTTCTGGCATCTCGTTTCATCTTCCATGTCAATCGTCACCATGACTTTATGTTTTTCAGCCGTCTGGAGGATTTTCGTCATATTTTCATAGACGAGATCGAGATCTATATCAAGACCTAAAGACGTCATTTTTAATGACACTTGGGAATTCAGCTGTTCATCAGCAATTAAGGCGATGGTCTGCATGCACTCCTCGGTGCGTTCTTTCGCGACGTCACCGCTGTTGACAAATTCCCCCAAATGATCGACAGTAACTGACAGCCCCTGGCTGTTCAAATGTCGGATTGTCGGGATAGAACTGCGGAAATCCATTCCTCCGATGATTTTGCCGGCTGCCACACGGCTTCCCCAGCTTCGCGCCATCTTATTGAGAAAGCTGCTCTTGGATAAAAATAAGAAAAAATCTCTTGTAATCACTTCCAACCTTAACACCCCGCAATCTAAGAAGTATTTGTATGAGTCTATTGTAAATGGACAAAACATCCTCTCACAATATTCTAAAAATACAAAGATTCTGATAAATTTTTGTGGTTTTACCACAATCAGCTTCTTAGATAGCAGGCGGATTATGCCGAAAAAAGGCGGACGGAAATGACGGCAATCGTCAATTTCCGCCTTTTTCCCCCCACGCCTCTTCGACGGCCTGAATCAATAGCTGATTCAGTTCCTCCGTTATGTCAGGTTTCGGCGTTTTGATCGTTTTGACATAGTGCCCGATGCGTTCTATTTCTTCTTCTATAAACACATGAATCATCGTATTTCTCGGTTCCGGAGCCAGCTCCTGACCGCTTTTTTTCCTTGTAAGCAGTATATTGATTTCAGAAATGAGCGCTTCATCCGTCAATAAGGCATCGGCCAGTACGGGAAATGACATCGGCGGTACGGAGCCGAACGTTTCAATCCATCTGCAGGCAAGGAGAGGACGCAGAACATAAAAATACTTTTTAATCTTCACTTCACTGCCCTGCAATTCCGTTTTTTCATTCCGTTTTGCCATATTGAGATAATGATAAATGCAGGCTTCAGGCGAAAAGGCGCGGATTTTCAGTTTTCGAAGCTTTTCAGCCGCTGAGAAAGCTTCATAATAGATCATCTCAGAAGAGAGCCATTCCAAAAGAGGCGGATTTGATTTTTTAAAAAGCCGCAGCGCTTTTCTCAGTTCCCAGCCGCTGATGTCTAGCATGTCATGAATCGGCTCTTCTATGACATCCCTATGCGGTTCGATCGAAAAGTACCATTCTTTTTTCGGCACATAGAGAAACCGCACATCGTAGTCGCTGTCGCTTGACGGAAATCCCCATGCGCGGCTCCCTGATTCTACGGCGTAAAGCACCTTGACGCCGTGCTGTGCTTCAATTCGTTTTAATTCTTCGATGATCCTTTGTTTCATCTGTATCCGTCCTTTTCCGTGATCATTCCTGAAAAAAGCCCAAGTACTTGGGCTTTTCGCTGTCGTCAGCCTTTCAGATGCGCTTTCAGAAAGGCCAGCTTTTCCGTATGGAAAGAAGGTATGTATTCATGTCCGAAATACCGGTACACCTTCAATTCTTTTTCCGTTTCCAGATGATTGTAAGCGGCAAACACCGTCGACGGCGGAGTCACGCGGTCAATCAGCCCGATGGACATGAGCACCGGAACTTTTACGCGGTCCGCCAGATTCATGATATCAAAATAGGCCAGTGTATTCATCGCGGCCTTCTCCGTTTCAGGGCTGCCGTTCTTTCTGAAAAAGGAGTTAATCTCAAGATACGGCTCATCAAGAGCGACATCAATGGCCCGCTCAAAATTACTTAAATAAGGATAATCGGCTGCAACCGCTCTCGGGATGTCAGATAGTGCCGCCGCGGCGATTGAAAGTCCGCCTCCCTGGCTCCCCCCGATGACGGCGATTCTCGTCTCATCCACTTCATCAAAGCCGCTGATGACTTCCAAAGCCCGGACGGCGTCTAAGTACACGCCGCGGTAATAATATGTATCTTTATCTAAAATCCCTTTCGTCATCCAGCCGGGAACGTGTCCATGCGGTGAGACGCTTGTATCTGTGCTGCTGTGCTGGCCGCGGACAAGCATCCCGAACGCGGCATATCCGTGAAGCGCCCAATTTACGATGTCATGTATGTCCCCGTCATAGCTTGCGTTGTAGCCGTGGTATTTCACGATGGCCGGATGCGGGCCTTTTCGGTCGGGAACGGCGTACCATCCCTCAATTTCCGCCTTGCCGAAGCTCCGGTATGTCAGCCGGAATACTTTCACGCCGTCAGCCGGGTAGCTTTCAGCCGTCAATTCAGGCTTTGCCTCTTCCTTTGCAAGCTCATGTAATGATGAGGCCCAAAAATCCGAAAAGTCATGAGGAGCGGTTTTATTTGGTTTATAGGTTTGCAGTTGGTCGAGCGGCAAGTCGTATAATTGCATATCCGATTATTCTCCTTTGTTTTATAAGTTTTAATTTTCTGACTCTATCTTAACACGATTTTACACTCATTTTCTAAAAATTTTAATAAACGTTTGTTTAAAAGAAAACAAAAAAGCCGTACGCTCACAGCGTCACGGCTCTTTTTACATCGGCTGATACAGATCCCAGCCGATTTTTAACGTTTCTACGATATAATCGGCGATTTCTTCCGGTTCCAGATTATCCGTTGCCACTTTTGAATTATGTTTATCATAGATGCTTTGGCGCTCGTTAAAGAGCTGCTGCATTTCATCCATGGAACGGTTATGCAGAACGGGACGGCTTTCAATCAGCAGGTCAGCCCGCTGCTTCCAATTCTCCCATGATAAATCAAGATGGAGCACGAGACAGTTTTCAAGACAGCACTGTCTGATTTCCTCTTGTTTAAACGAACCGCCCCCAAGTGACACGATCTTGAATTTCGTATTGCGGCAGATATCTAATATATAATCCTTTTCGGTCTGACGGAAAAAGGCTTCACCTTTTTTCTCAAACATTTCAGGGATGGACATATTGAAATCTTTCTCAATCTGCAAATCAATATCAATGAAGTCTCTGTATAATTTCTTAGCGACCAGCTGGCCGATTGTTGTCTTTCCGACACCCATGAATCCGATCAGTACGATGTTTCTTTCTCTTACGGGAATGGCACGTTTTGCGTTCATCTTCGGCGAAATCCTCCTAAGAAATGAAAAAGTTATGTTTATTATATGATAACTCAATATTGAAATATAGAGATAATGCAATGAAAGAAAACCCATCCTTTATAAGAAGAGATGAGTTTTTCTTTCTATCGGAGCGTAATGCGCTCCACCTTTCCGACAATGAAAATATAAGAAAATGCCCCGATAAATGCGACAGCGCCGACAAACAGAATCGCTCCGTTATATGAACCGGTCGCAGAAACGATAAACCCGATGATAAGCGGGGTGATAATGCCGGCCATATTGGCGAAAAAGTTAAACACGCCTCCTGCCAATCCGATTGTCTCGCTTGGCGCCACCTCACTCAGCATCGTCCAGGATATATTGGACATGCCCTGCGCAAAAGAAGCAATGGATAAGATCGTCAAAACCGCAGGAGCAGAATCCGTAACATTCGCGAGCACGATGGAGCCTGTCAGCAGAAGACCGAGGATGACGGGCGTTTTCCGGGCAACGTTCACCGAGACGCCCCGTTTCATCATTCCGTCAGACCAATATCCGCCGAACAATACGCCGAAAAAGGCGGCGATATACGGAATTGATGCGGCGAAGCCGACTTTTAAGAAAGCCATGTGCTTTGCCTCCGCCAGATAAGTCGGAAACCATGTCAAAAAGAAGAACAGCGTGGAGGCTACGGCGAACTGGCCGATATACAAGCCGACAAGCTTGCGGTATTTAAGAAGCTGGACGAAATCCGGCCACGTGATCCTGCCGGCTGATTCTGACACCTCTGTCAGTCCGCCGCCTTCTCTAATATAATCAAGCTCCTCCCGGTTCACTTTCCGGCACCGATTCGGCTCGTGATACATTTTGAACCAGAAAATGGAGAAAACAAGCCCGAGCACCCCTGAGGAAATAAAGACGGCGCGCCAGTCAAATGCCGTTAACACCCAGAATAAAACCGGTGTGGCGAACGCCAGCCCCACATATTCTCCCGCCGTATAAGCACCCGTCGCAAAGGCGCGTTCCCGCCTTGGAAACCATGTCGTGACAATCCGGTTGTTTGCCGGAAACGCAGGCGATTCAGCCAGCCCGATAATCAGGCGGCAGCCGAATAAAAATCCGAAACTGGCCGCAAAAGCCTGCACTCCGGTGAAAACCGACCAGATCAATAAAGAAACGCCGTACGTCCGTTTTGACCCGAATTTGTCCAAAATGAGCCCGCCGGGAATCTGCATTCCCGTATAAGTCCAGCTGAATGCGGAAAAGACGACGCCCAAAAGCGCGGGGCTTATGTTCAGCGATGTCTGAATGGACGGGGCGGCGATGGATACACTGGCACGGTCTATATAATTAATCGCAGTGATAAAAAACAAAAGAATCAGTATCACATAACGAGCGCGAGTCGGTTTATTGCGGACGGGACTGAAGTCCGTCAGCTCCGTTTCATTTTTCAATGGCTTCTCCCCCCTTACTCGAATGAAATTAATTGTACAACACTTCGGTCAATTATTTAATACTTTGACGCAAAAAAGCGCTAAACAATTTGTGTGCCGCACTGAACTGATGCAGACACACCCCGCTTATAAAAGTGTCTGCCCTTTTCACCTGTTTATCCGTATCGCACCCGGGGAAAAAGTACACATATGATAGACAGTTACGGGAGGATTACCGATGAAACTGAGTTTTTGCACGACAGGATTTAAAAAAAAGCATATTTTCGACATCATTTCTTTCGCGAAGGAGCACTCCTTTGACGGAATCGAACTGTGGTACGGACACGCTAAACAATATATAGAGGAAATCGGCCCGCTCGACAGGCTTGATCAGCAGCTTCAGGAGGAAGGCATCGGGGTACCTGCCGTCAGTTTGTACACTGACTTCGCCACTCAGGATGAAAAGCAGGCGTTAAAGGATGTTCAAAGGGCATTAAGCGCGGCACGACAGCTGCACAGTCCCTTGATCAGAGTCTTTGCCGGCAATCTTCCTTCGCATCGGACGTCACCGGAAAAGTGGCAACGTGCGGTTGATCAATTTCAGCAGGCGGCACGGCTCGCAGATGACTATGAAGTCGATATCGGGCTTGAGATTCATTACGATACGTACGCGGATACACCGGAGGCGGCGCTGGCATTTTTGGAGGATGTCGGACATCCGCGGGTCCGCACCATTTTTGACGGCTCCAACCTACACGTCAATCACGTTGACCAAATGCCCGCTTTAGAAAAACTGTATCATACCGTCAGCCACATTCATCTGAAAAACTATCACTGGAATTTTGACAACTGGTATCTCAGCAAGCCAACTCCGATTTTTCAAGGAGATCTCGATCAAAAAGCATTTTTAAAAGAGCTGATGAACAGACAATATGACGGTTTTGTTTCTCTTGAGTATTTTGGAGAACATGCCTTTACGCATATAAAGGAATCGCTCCGCGAATATACGTCTGTTTTTTCCCGCTGACTCTTCGATCGAAGGGTCTTTTTTGTATCATATAGAAAAAGGGGGATATCATGATGATCATTTGGATAAATGGGGCTTTCGGTTCCGGAAAAACACAAACAGCGTTTGAACTGCACAGAAGACTGAAACCGTCTTACGTATATGATCCTGAAAAGATGGGGTTTGCGATGCGTTCGATGATACCGCCGGATATCGCTGATGATGACTTTCAAAGCTACCCTCTGTGGCGGGAATTCAATTACAGCATGCTTTCCTATTTGTCAGATACATATCAGGGCATCATCATTGTGCCCATGACCATTACGAACGATCAATACTTCCATGACATGATCAGCAGGCTGAGACAGGATGGCCGGACCATTCACCACTTTACCCTGCTGGCTTCAAAGAAAACATTGCTGAAACGCCTGCGCACCAGAGCGGAAGGAAAAAACTCCTGGGCCGCAAAACAAATCGACCGCTGCATCAACAGCCTGTCTCATAGCCTCTTCACAGAACATCTCCATACAGACCAAATGTCTATTCAGCAGGTCGCAGAAACGATCGCTGCCCAAGCAAATCTGCCTCTTGAGCCTGATTCGAGAGGCAGCCTTCGAAGATTCACCGACAGATTGATGGTGAATCTGAATCATATCCGCATCAAATAAAAAAACGTTTTGAAAACATGTCCCTGACCCACGCAAATGGATCAATAAATAAAAAGTCCCTCTGAAGGAATGTTTTTTTCAAATGAAGAAAAAAATTTCAGAAACATGGAAGGTATTTTATGGATAATCATCCAATTATTAACACTGTAATACATTTCATTTGAAAAGGGAGTGTTCGAAATGAAATTCAAAAAAGTGTTAACCGGTTCTGCGCTGTCTCTTGCCTTACTGATGTCTGCCGCTCCTGCCTTTGCCGCATCACCAACAGCATCCGTGGAAAATAGCCCAATCTCAACGAAAGCAGATGCCGGCATTAATGCCATCAAACTCGTTCAAAGCCCTAACGGCAACTTCGCTGCTTCTTTCGTTTTAGATGGAACAAAGTGGATTTTTAAAAGCAAATACTATGACAGCAGCAAAGGGTATTGGGTAGGGATTTATGAAAGTGTAGATAAATAAAAATGAAATAAACAAAAAACCTCCCTTTCAAAAGGGAGGTTTTTTTTATTCTATTTCCACCAATCATCAAACATCGATGCCGGCACCTGGCGCTTATGCTCCGTACTGAGGTAGCGTTTTTCCAGCGCTTCAATCACTTCGGAAGAAACATCCTTGCCTTCTAAATAATCATCAATGTCATTGTATGTGATGCCGAGTTCGGTCTCATCAGTCTGCTGCGGTTTTTCATCGAGCAGATCGGCCGTCGGTAATTTCAAATACAGGCGTTCCGGCGCGCCGAGTTCTTCTAATAAACGTCTGCCCTGGCGTTTCGTTAATCCGGTCAGCGGCAGCAGATCAGCTCCGCCGTCACCGTATTTCGTGAAGAAACCGGTCACCGCCTCGGCCGCATGGTCGGTTCCGATGACAAGCAGCCCCTCTTGTCCGCCGATGGCATATTGAGCGATCATTCTCATTCTGGCTTTTACATTTCCTTTGTTAAAGTCAGACAGCTGATCGCCCGTGTCTTTTTTATACTGATCAGCGAACGCGCTGACAGCGGACTTAATATCAAATGTCCATGATTTATCAGGTTTAATGAATTTGAGCGCCAATTGGGCGTCATCCTCATCCTGCTGTGTGCCGTGCGGAAGGCGGACGGCGATAAATTCAGCGTTTCCGCCTTCTTCTCTGATGCTTTCAGCCGCCAACTGGGCGAGGCGTCCCGCAAGCGTGGAATCCTGCCCCCCGCTGATGCCGAGCACAAAGCCTTTGGCACCTGTTTTTTTTAAATATTGTTTCAGAAAGTTCACTCTGTCCTCAATTTCTTGTTTCGGATCAATTGAGGGCTTTACATGGAGATCATTCATAATTTGTTTCTGGATGCTCATCCCAATCACTCCTCCTGCATTGTTTCTTTATGATCCATTTCCCGTTCATGCTGAAAATGAATCATGCCACTATGTACGACTCTCTGTTAAATATAGCACAGGTGCAGATTTTAAGTGAATCAAATACACCGGGATCAGCTGATTTCCACCCGCAGCGCCGTGATGCTGTCTCCGTTGCATTTTCCTTTTTCAATCGGACAGGATGAAAACGCGACGACGAGATCCATTTCCGCACGGAGCCGTACATAATCACCCGCGTCAGAAAGAGGCGTTTCGACTGATAAGTTCCCCTTCTCATCGAGCACCGTGTTCATAAAGATGGCAAATGGGTAATGCATATGCGGCCGCGGCACCCCGAACGGTTCAAGCGCCCCGCTCATATTGTCATAGCACGTATCCTGGAGCTCGTCTTTATGCTTTCCGTATAAAAGCCTGTTCATATCCGGACGGCAGGCGGGAAGCAGCAGGTCATGCTTGCCGACTGTATCCTCAATCAGCGTCAGCATCGGCTTGTATAAATTCGAATAAATATGATCACCCGTTTTTACATGAATGGACTGGTTGGCATCAATCGTCGCGCCCTGATCAAGATGTTCATAAAAGTCCTTGGCATGATACGCCGTAAAATCAGCCACCTGCTGCCCTTCCACATCGACTACTTTTATAATCTGCCCTTTGTGAACCTTCAGGCCGAGCCCTTTTTTCGGCGGTACGATAAATTGCTGTGTCATCAGACTGCTCCTTTTTTTCTTCTATTATGAACCCCGGCCGTTTGTTTCATGTAAAGCAATTTATTGGATGTATATTCCCCTTCTGACGGCTGCAATCTAAGCTTTGATAAAGGGGTTGAACTTCATGAGTAAATCACAGGACCAGCCTAAAGGGAATCTCGCTTGGTGGCAGCTCTCCTTAATCGGCGTCGGCTGCACAATCGGGACGGGCTTTTTTCTCGGGTCCAGCATCGCTATTGTCAAAAGCGGATTTTCCGCGCTGATCTCATTTCTTATTGCCGGGCTTGGCACCTATTTTGTCTTTGAGCAGCTCGCGAAGCTCTCGGCCAAACAGCCCGAAAAGGGGTCTTTTTGCGCTTATGCGAGAAAGGCTTTCGGCACTTGGGCCGGTTTCAGCAACGGATGGGTGTACTGGTCGTCCGAGATGCTGATCACTGGAAGCCAGCTGACAGCGATCTCGCTATTTACGAAGCATTGGTTTCCGAATGTGCCGCTGTGGATTTTCGCCTCCATCTATGCGGTGCTCGGTCTCTTGATTATATTTACGGGGCTGTCCGTTTTTCAAAAAACGGAAAATGTGCTCGCTGTTGTCAAGACGGCGGCGATTGTTATGTTTATCGTCATCGCCATATTGGCGCTGTGCGGTATATTTTCTCATAAACCGGATGTGCAGGTGCCGAACGAATCAAAGGATTTGTTCCCGCACGGAGCGATGGGGTTATGGACCGGATTGATTTATGCGTTTTACGCCTTCGGAGGAATTGAAGTCTTGGGGCTGATGACCGTGCATTTGAAAAAGCCGGAGGAAGCCTCAAAATCAGGCCGGCTGATGCTTGCCGTTCTTGCGGTGATTTACGTCATTTCTCTCGGCCTGGCGCTGCTGTTAGTGCCGCTGGGCAAATTCACCGAACAGGACAGCCCGTTTATTACATCGCTGAAGGGTTTTCATTTAGATATCATTCTTGATATTTTTAACGGGATTTTTATTATTGCGGGATTTTCCACGCTCGTCGCCTCGCTGTTTGCCGTGACGACATTGCTTTGTACGATGGCAGATGACGGAGATGCGCCGAAATGCTTCAGATTAAAGGAAAACAAAAAAATCTGCTGGCCTGCGCTCGGATTGACGTTTGCCGGACTCATCGTCTCCATCATCCTGTCATTGGTGCTGCCGAAAAATATATATGAACACATGACGACCGCGGCGGGCCTGATGCTTCTTTATACGTGGCTGTTCATTTTGTTCTCGGGCAAGAAACTGCTCGAAACGACAAAGATGGGAACCGTACAGATTGTTATCGCCCTTGTGCTGATTGTCGCGGCCGTCTACGGGACGCTGTTTGAGAAATCGAGCCGGCCCGGTTTTCTGGTCAGCCTTTGTTTTCTCGCCGTCATTGCGATCGTGACATGGATCGTACAAAAAAAGCAGGGACACAGCCCTGCCGGATCATAGCTTATTTCGTCGGTTTAAACAGTCTCTTCAAATAAGAAAAGGGACACTTTGACACTTGCGTCTCATCATCACGGAGGAAATATTGCTTCCATTCTAAATTGTCTTTTCCTCCGTACCACCCCAATCGGGGATGAAGAGGGGCTTCATCATACGCCTCTAAGCGTTTTCTGATCAGCCGGCTCATGTTTCGTCCGAACGCGGTTGAATCATTTAATCCTTCGAAAACCCATCTCGGCTGAAACGCCAGCATAAAAAACGGGAAGCTTCTGCTTTGTCTCGCTTCATGCGCAGGCGTCGCGCACAGAATAAAATACGGCTCGCCGTCAAAGCAGAACTCCCATTTATAATGTTCAGGGTCTTCCGGTATGTCTTCCGGCCAGTCTTTCGGATCGCAGCCGCTCAGCCGGTTTAAAAAAGACCAGAACAGCTCTTCATACGCCTCAATGGAATAATACTCAGCTAAATCCTCAGGCGTATCAAAAATCACAAGCAGCGACGCGTATTTTCCGGTATTCCTTGAGATCTTTCCGTACTCGGACAGCAGTAGTCCCACTTCCTCCGGGGTTCCCTCTTCGCGGGGATCACCCGCAAAGGATATCCGGAGCTGATCTGTCAAAAATCCCTGACGTCCGGGAATGCACGGAAACGCGTCCGCTTTATCGCCTACTTTTTCTGATAGAAGCTCAAAAGCGATTCTCTGCCAATTTGGCAGATCCAATAACTTTTCCTCAAGGCAACTTTTTGTGTACAGCTCGCTTGCCATCGGCCCACCTCCAGTATCGTCATGATACGTTATGATGGAGATAGGCGATGGGTGACTCTTCTATTTATGAGATGAGCATTTGAATCCCCTGCCATCCGAAATAAAACCCGAAAACGATCAAAGACACACCCGCCGCTCCCGTCAGCCAGCGGAGCGCTTTTTCATGAAGGAGATTTCTGAAAGTGCTCGCGGCGACCGCCATGCAGAAATCCCAGATCAAAATGCCGAGAAGAATGCCGGAGCTGTAAATCAAAAGCTGATTTGCATCGAAGGATTCAGCGGTTTTAGCGAGGATGCTGCCGTATATGCCGAGCCAGAATAAAATGCTCAGCGGATTGGAAAGAGAAATAAAAAATCCCGCGCCGAATGTTTTGTAAAAAGCCGGTTTTCCTTTTCCGCTTCTGACATTCATGGCTTCCCTGATATTTTTTAGCGTTTCGACTCCCGTATAGGTCAGCACGAAAAAACCGAAGAGCCACAAAAACGTTTTTACAAAAGGAGCGGTCAAAAATTGAGACAGCCCGAAATAGATCAGAATCATATACAGCCCGTCCGCGGCCATAGCGCCGAGACCGAAAATCCATGCATGCCAAAAGCCGTTTTTGATGCCTTTGTCAATTTGCGCCGCATTGACCGGTCCGACAGGTGCTGACAATGACAGCCCGAGAACGATGTAGCTTAAAAAGATGTTCATTGGCTTCCCCCTCATTCATGCAACTTGTACAAGTTATTCATGAATGGGCCGTGCTATGATACATTATTTTAATTTCTCAAGCTCGTCTTCCATCATGTCCGTCGCTTTTCCTAAAAAATCGAATATCAGCCGCAGTTCTTCTTCTTTATATTGCCGGCAAAGGCTGATCGTGGACTGGGATAAGGAGCTGAACAATTGCTTCACATTCGCTTTTCCTGCTGTCAGCGGCACGATGATCACACGCCGTTTGTCTTCGGGGTCTTTTTTCCTCATGACATATCCCGCTTTTTCGAGCCGGTCAATGAGCGCCGTTACCGAACCTGTGCTGAGGCCGGTTTTTTTCCCAAGCTCGCCTGCGGTCATCGGGCCTGCTTCATTTAAGATATCAGCTGATTTCAAATCGGTCGGAAACAGACCGAGAGATTGAGCGGCGGCCTGATGAAAAAGGATCGTTCTTGTGGCCATCTTCCGGAATAACTGTATCGCGGTTTCCTCCGTCTCGCTTCTGGTATTTCTTGTTGACAACTGACAGGCCTCCCTATAAAATCAATTTATCTTGACGATCAAGATAATTTTCGGCAAATCTAATATGATCATAGCAAATTTAATGATCAAAAGTAAGTATGGGAGGAAAAAAGCATGGAACAAACAGCCGCGAAGGACGCCACGACAAAGTTTGTCGTCATCGGTCTTTTGCTGGGCATTTTAATGTCGGCTATGGATAATACAATCGTTGCCACTGCGATGGGAAATATCGTGGCGGACCTCGGAAGTTTCGATAAGTTCGCGTGGGTGACGGCATCATACATGGTAGCCGTTATGGCCGGTATGCCGATTTATGGAAAACTGTCCGATATGTACGGACGCAAACGTTTCTTTTTATTCGGTCTTATTCTTTTCTTAATCGGATCTGCATTATGCGGAATCGCCCAAACAATGGATCAGCTCATTATTTACCGCGTTATTCAGGGAATCGGCGGAGGCGCGCTGATGCCGATCGCCTTCACGATCATTTTTGATTTATTTCCGCCGGAAAAACGCGGAAAAATGTCGGGCATGTTCGGTGCCGTTTTCGGCCTTTCCAGCGTTCTCGGGCCGCTTTTAGGCGCGCTCATTACCGACTCCATCAGCTGGCACTGGGTGTTTTACATCAACGTGCCGATCGGTATTTTATCATTGTTTTTCATTCTGCGTTATTATAAAGAGTCCCTTGAACACAAGAAACAGAAAATCGACTGGGCCGGCGCAATCACGCTGGTGGTTTCCATTGTCGGTCTGATGTTCGCTCTTGAGCTCGGCGGAAAAACGTATGATTGGAACTCCGTGCAGATCATCGGTCTGTTCGCTGTATTCGCCGTGTTCTTTATCGCCTTTTTTATTGTGGAAAGAAAAGCGGAAGAACCGATTATCTCATTTTGGATGTTTAAAAACCGTTTATTTGCTACGGCACAGATTCTGGCGTTCCTTTACGGAGCCACGTTCGTCATTTTAGCGGTGTTTATCCCGATCTTCGTTCAGGCTGTGTACGGAAGCACCGCGACAAGCGCGGGCTTTATTTTGACGCCGATGATGATCGGTTCTGTTATCGGAAGTATGATCGGCGGAATTTTCCAGACGAAAGTGCGGTTCCGCAATTTAATGCTGATTTCCGTGGTCGCTTTCTTTATCGGAATGCTGCTGCTTTCCAATATGACACCGGATACGGCGCGTACGATGCTGACGGTATTCATGCTGATCTCAGGATTCGGCGTCGGCTTTAACTTCTCACTGCTGCCGGCCGCGTCCATGAACGATCTGGAGCCGCGTTACCGCGGAAGCGCCAACTCAACAAACTCGTTTTTGAGATCATTCGGCATGACACTCGGTGTGACGATTTTCGGAACCGTCCAGACGAATGTGTTTACCAATAAGCTCACAGATTCATTCAGCGGCATGAAAGGAGCGGGCGGCGCGATGCAGAACATCGGAAATCCGCAGGAGATCTTCCAGGCCGGCACGCGCGCTCATATTCCGCCGTACATTCTGGATCGCATTATTGACGCCATGTCGCAAAGCATCACATATGTATTTACGCTTGCGCTGGCGCCGATCGTCATTGCGGCCGTTACCATTTTGTTTATGGGAAAAGCGAGAGTAAAAACCTCTCAGGAAATGGCGAAAAAAGCGAATTAAAAAAAGCAGTACATGGCGTTTGTCATGTACTGCTTTTTTGTTTACTCTGCGAAATGCGGAGCGAGAATATCTTTCAGCACGTTTGCGCTGCGGCTGAATTGAGCCTGTTCTGTTTCATTCAGCTCAAGTTCCGTCACACCTGCGATGCCGTTCCGATTGACGACGGCCGGAACGCCGATAAAGACGTCGTTAACACCGTATTGGCCGTCCAGATATGTGCTGACGGTTAAAATGCTGTTTTCATTACGCAAAATCGCTTTTGTGATGCGGGCGAGGCTCATCGCCACTCCGTAATATGTCGCGCCTTTTTTCTCGATAATATGGTAGGCCGCGTTTTTCACATCGTCAACGATCTGATCCAGCTCGTCCTGTTTGTAAGCTGCATTTTTCTCCAGCAATTGCTGCACCGGCACTCCGCCGATATTGGCGTGACTCCATACAGGAAGCTCGGTATCGCCGTGCTCGCCGATAATGTGGGCGTGTACGTTTTGCGGAGCGGCTCCGAAGTATTCACTCAGCATATAACGGAATCGCGCAGAATCCAGTGTCGTGCCGCTGCCGATGACGCGTTCTTTCGGCAGCCCGCTGAATGTCCATGTCGCATAAGTGAGAATGTCGACCGGGTTTGTGGCAACGAGGAAGATGCCGTCAAATCCGCTTGCCATTACTTCACCGACAATGCTTTTAAAAATGGCGAGATTTTTTTCGACCAGCTCAAGTCTCGTTTCGCCCGGTTTTTGATTGGCCCCTGCACAGATGCACACGATATCGGCATCCTTGCAATCCTCATATGTGCCGTAAGACGTTTTGACCGGATGAGGCGCAAATGCCTTTCCGTGATTTAAATCCATGACATCTCCCATGGCTTTTTCTCTATTTACATCAATGATCACAAGTTCATCTGTGATCCCTTGGTTAATTAACGCAAATGCATAACTGCTTCCAACAAAACCTGCTCCGATTAATGCTACTTTGTTCACTCGTTCGTTCATCATGTATGCTCATCCTCCAGTGTTTCGTGGTGTCTGTTTTTACCTTGTGAAGTATTTCACATTTATATTGTGCAACACTTCACAAACTTTTGCAAGAGAAAAGTTTGATTTTTGGACAAAAAAATACCGGTGATGGTTTCCAGATTGT
This sequence comes from Bacillus sp. A1, assembly GCF_042296235.1. NCBI lineage: Bacteria > Bacillati > Bacillota > Bacilli > Caryophanales > Bacillaceae > Bacillus > Bacillus sp. A1. Next base: position 311,470 of record NZ_CP141181.1, on the reverse strand, counting down.
TGACAACATCCTAAAACAGAACCGTTTTAGGATGTTGTCATCTTTTCAGCGTGATTGATTTCCTAACCGAAGCAAGGGTTTGATGTAATGATGGCCCTATCCATTAATGCGGAAGATAACCATTCAAACCAGAGTTGTTATACAAACCATTCTGCACATAATCAAAGCCGGGATGGTTCTGTCCGGGCACTTGGGCGCTGCCATTGTTAAAAATCACTTTGGCGTCGGCCGTATCCGCATTCGCAGGCAGCGTCAGTGTGTAAATTCCATCTGCATTCTTAGTCATGGCTTTCCCCGGCCACGATCCGGTTAATTCTATGGCCCCGCCTCCATCATGTTTGTAAATATAAGCATTTACATTGCCCCAATGATCCGGATTTTGATAGCCAATGATGTTGGTTTGGGACGGGTCTTTTTTGACAAACGTGTATTCTTGGGTTCTCGATGCACCCTCGCCGTTCGTTCCGGTTAACTTGACGTTGTATGTCGTGCCGATTGGATCTTCTTTCCCGATCGTTAATCGGTCTCCATCCTTAAATGCTGTCTCCTGCCCATTATTGATTTGGTAAACGGCTTTTGTTGTTTTCGCATTTGCACGCAGGGTGACCGTCAGCTGATCATTGAAAGAATGGACTGCCTCTGTTTGGTAATTCTCAAGAAAGACATGAGGCGCATTTCCAATATCATCAGGATAAAGAACAGCCGCGGATCTGGCATTGATCGTACCTGTCAGTTTGCCGTTCGCTACTTGAAATGAACCGGCGCCGGCCCTATTATCATACCTGCCGTCAGGTAATTTCGTTGAAGTATTGATGGTGACAGAAGACGATCCTGCATTTGCCAGCACAACGCCTTTTGAGCCGCGCTGATTCATAAATATTTGATTGTTGCCATTCGGATTTGAGAGTTCCTCAGGCTGCCCGGCCATTTCATTGTGAAATTGATTGACCGCAGTGATCGCCTGGTCTTTAAATAAGGCGCTCCCGCGATCTCCTATTTGACTTTTTCCGGGAAATCTTACACCATTTCCTCCGCCCTCAGGTCTGGAAAAGAAAAGAGGCGTGCTTCCTGAGCGGGAACCAATCACTGCCCAGCCTAAACGAATATCGTCATCACTCATCCATGTGGACTCTTCATCATCATTGGCATACGTATCATGTGATTCCACCCATGTGACTAACTTGTCCGCAGACACATCAGATGCATAATGGGAGATATTCGACACACTCAGATTACGATTCTTTAAAGCGGATCTGATGGAATGCCCATAGTTAGAAGCCGTCACATTCATATAATTCGCATAAGCAGTATCTCTGGACGCGCTGTCTTGCAGGATTTCTCCGTATTGGAACTCCGCCGATGTATTTGTGATATTCGGCCAAAATTGGCTGCCGTAATTCCCATCATCCGGAAGCTCTATATGCTTGGCGGCATCATAGCGGAACCCGTCTGCTCCGTCATTCAATGCTCTTTCCAAGAAACCTTTCAGGTAGGCTTGCACCTCAGTATTCTGAGTATTCCAATCATACAGCCCAAGCAATGCATTTTGAGTGATGTCCCATCGGTCCGACCAATTTTTAATTTGTGTGTTTCCATGGGTCCAGTTTGGAATACGCTTAATCTCATCAGAAATCGCGCCATAATCGCTGGTGGTATGATTGACAACCGCATCGACAATGACTTTTACGCCATACTTTTCCGCGGCTGCACACATGTCCTTAAATTCTTGTTCAGTGCCTAAGTAACGGTTGCCGATTTGGTACGATGTCGGCTGATAGAGCCAGTACCAGTTCGACATGCTTTTATCTCCTTGGTTCCCTTCCTTTACTTGGTTAATCGGAGACGTCTGAATGGCTGCATAACCCGCATCACGAATCTCTTTCATATTTTGTGTTAACGTATTGAATGACCAATTCCATGCATGAAGGATGGTCCCGTTTTTGACCGATGAATCGGTCACCTCATTCGATTTGTTTGCAGTTTCAGCGTTTGCACCCGCTGGGCCTGACAAAACCAAATGAAACAGCAATAAAAATCCGGCGAATAACGGCAATAAAGAGGTTTTGAATCGTTTTTTAAACATTTTTGACACTCCTTATTTGATTTTTGAAGACTGACTGCGGAGTCAAAAATTCCTCTTACTCTTTCTTCAGCTTCCTCCTTTCAATTGTTGTGAAGACTGGATAATTCTGTTAACGCTTACATTTGAACTTACCACACACTCTCTATCAAAGCAACGCGGCAGAGTGAATTCAAATCTATATTCCTATCAAATTAAAAGACTTTTCTCTTATAAACAAAAAAAGAAACCACCATCAAGATGATTTCTTTTTTATTTCTTTTATCGCTCTTCTGTAAGACAGCTTCACAATGACATACCGAAGCAGAAACAGAATGCCTCCGCAGACGATAAAAAGAAAGATCATTTTCAGCCAAGCAAAGAATGTATGGGGAAACCCCCTGTCGTACATCGTAAGCGCCGCTGCCGCAAAAGTGACCGCAATTGAATCTATCCGCTGCTGCTTCACCCGCTTTTGCAGTTCTTCTTTGGTGTCTATTCTCGGCATGAGCATTCCCGACGCTCCCGCCCTGATGCAATAATAAACAATTATAATGAAGAAAACCGCCAAGCTTCCGGCCCATTCCCTAAACGGACAGTTCAGAACAAGTCCGCGTACGATGATGTCAAGCAAAGACAGTGTGCCCACAAGCATTCCGACTTCTGACCAAATCATTCGTTCTTTCTCTTTCACACTCTCACTCTTTCCATTCACGTTTGAAAGTCCGTTCCGACGCTGATTCATGACTTCCTCCCGTACTATTAAGAATGGCTTACAACTCCCATTATATCTTGCCGATTCATAATGATAAAACCGAAATATCATTGACAAAAATATTAATAAGGACCCCAATTGATCAGGACGCCTATGCAAATAAACACGAGGCCGATGACAAACCAAATCAGCGCCAGCGGAATCATGAAGCGAAGCCACTTTACGTACGGAATGCCGCTGGCAGCCAGTACGGCCATCAGCACGCCGGAAGTCGGATTGACACAGTTTACGACGCCTTCTCCGAGCATGACCGCTTCAACCGCGACCTGTCTCGTGATGCCCATCAGATCGGCAAGCGGCGCCAAGATCGGAATAAATACGACCGCCTCCCCTGAGCCCGATGAAATCAGAAAATGAAGCAGGGCGCTGGAAATATACATCCCGATTGCGCCTGCCATCGGGCTGAAACCGTGCAGCAGTGACGCAAGTCCATTGACTACCGTATCAAGCAGCTTTCCATGTTCCAGGATAACGGAAATGCTTCTCGCCATTCCGACGATCAGCGCGCCGTAAACGAGCCCCTGACAGCCTGTAATAAATGTTTTTGCGACATCATTTGCCGCCATTCCCGCAATCAGGCCGGACACGATTGAGATAAAAATGAACACGGCGGCCATCTCTGAATCAGACCAGCCAAGAGTAAGCGCACCGTATAAAAAGCCGGCAAGCGACAAAGCCGCAACAGCCAGAATCAGTTTATGGCGGACAGTAAACGGGACATGCTTGTCCTCCGGCTCAGAAACCTGCGGGAGTGAACCTGCCGCCGGAAACCAATCGTTCCCCAGCAGACTGGCTTCCTTTGCTTTTCTGAGTTTTCTCGTATACCGATAAATATATAAAATAGATGATAGCAGAAAACAAATGTAGACGGCAATCCGCAGGCCGATGCCGGAAAACAGCGGCAGCTCCGCGATGCTTTGTGATAACCCGAGCGGTGAAGGTGATAAAATCGTCGCGTTAAACCCGGCATAACAGCCGATATAAATGACTGCCGCTCCGGCCACGGCGTCCCATTTCAGCGAACGGGCGACAATCAGGCCGATCGGAATAAAGCCGATCACGGAATTAACGATGATGCCGGTTGTACCGAGGATCGAAAATAGAGATCCGACAATCGCAATAAACAGCAGCTGTTTTGTGCGGAACGTACTGATGACATTATTGATCAATCCATTGATGGTGCCCGTTTTCTCCAAAATCGCAATGGTGCCGCCTGTAAACAGGATTAAAAAAATAATCGGCGCGGAACTTGTCATCCCTTCCTGAATCGCGGTAAAAAAAGCGATCGGGCTGACCGGAGACTGGTTCAAAGAATGATAGCTTCCCGGGACGGCGGACGTCACACTGCCCTTTGTCACCCTGTCAAATTCCCCCGCGGGAACGATGTACGATGCTATCGCGCATAGTAAAGCGACAATGAACAGCAGCACATAAGCATCAGGCATCACAAACAATTTCTTCTTTTTCAATACAGGTTCGGCCTTGGGAACAGCCATACCATCACCATCCCGCTTTAAATTTATAAACTATTCAGAAAATACAGATATGTGTGCTATATTATATACAGACCGATTGCCTGTTTTCAATATCAAAAATAAAAAACAGACAGCTTTTGAAGGAGGACTTACGGCATGAACAGACTCACAGAGCATGAAAAGCAAGTCATTATGGATATTTTTGACCACCTGCACGCCAATCCCGAAGTAAGCTGGAAAGAATATCAAACAACTGAATATCTGACTGAAAAACTGAAAGCGGCCGGCTGCCGGACCCGCACGTTTGATGATTGTACCGGTGTTGTCGGCGAAATCGGAGAAGGCTCGCCCGTTGTGGCTGTCCGGGCGGATATTGACGCGCTGTGGCAGGAAGTGGACGGTGTCTTTCAGGCGAACCATTCATGCGGACATGATTCACATATGACGATGGCGCTCGGCACGATGATGCTTTTAAAAAGTCAGCCGCAGCTTCCGAAGGGCACCATCCGCTTTATTTTTCAGCCGGCGGAAGAAAAAGGCGGCGGAGCGCTGAAAATGATTGAAAAAGGCGTACTGGGTGATGTTGACTTCCTATACGGCGTGCACGTGCGCCCCGTACAGGAAACGGCAAACGGCCGATGCGCACCGTCCATTCTGCATGGCTCAAGCCAGCATATTGACGGCCTGATTATCGGAGAAGAAGCCCACGGCGCGAGACCGCATCTCGGCCTTAACAGTATCGAAATCGCCGCTCTTCTCGTCCAAAAACTCAGCTTCATTCATCTTGATCCCGGCATCCCGCATTCCGTGAAGATGACAAAGCTTCAGGCAGGCGGAGAGAGTTCCAATATCATCCCGGGAAAAGCATCGTTCAGCCTTGATCTCCGCGCACAGACCAATGCCGCCATGGAGAAATTAACCGCCGAAACCGAAAGAGCCTGCGAAGCGGCTGCTGCCGCATTCGGCGCAAAAATTGAACTGCAAAAAGAACACAGCCTCCCGGCAGCCGAGCGAAACAAGGAGGCGGAAGCCATCATGGCATCTGCGATAAGCGGCATTCTCGGAGAAGAACATGTGGATGAACCTCTTGTGACAACCGGTGGAGAGGATTTTCATTTTTACGGGTTAAAGGTGCCGAACTTGAAAACGACGATGCTCGGCCTGGGATGCGGTCTGGAGCCGGGACTTCACCATCCGCATATGACATTTGACCGAAGCGCCATCTTTACTGGCGTTGAGATATTAACGGCCGCCGTCCTCAAATCGTTTGAAGCTTAAAAAAAAGCAGCCCGTTACAGGGCTGCTTTTCTTCATTACTTCTTCAAATCTTCAATTGAATTGACGTTTTTCATATACTGAGGAACGACCAGACCCATCTTGACGCCTGTCAGACTCGTTCCCACATCTTCATATTTGCCTTTATATTTAGACGCATATGCCTTATGGGTATTCGGAAGCCAAGCAGACAATGACGCATCCGCGCTGCCTGTCGCAATCGCAGTCCACATCGGTCCTGCCTCCACTTGCGTCAGCTTCACGTCATAGCCGAGGTCTTGAAATACTTTTCCGACCACGTTCGTACTTGCGATTTCACTGTCCCACGCCACATAAGCCAGGTTGATTTTATCACCTTTTACTTTATGAGCGCCTTTTGTCCATTGAGCTACTTGATCTTTATGTTTTTTCACATATTCAGCAGCGGCTTTGGCCGGCTTTTCGCCTTCCTCAACGGCAATCATGACTTCTCCCATATCGTCCTGCGTCCATTTGAACTGGCTGAGAACTTTGGCCGCGTTAGGCTGTTCCTTACTGAAGCCGGTTCTTGTAATCGTATGAATCTGCTCGGCAGTTCCGTACGTTTTTTTCGGATCATCAAGGAACTTCAGCTTGTATCTGGAGAACATCCAGTGCGGCGTCCAGCCCGTTACGATGATCGGCTTTTTCCGGTCATATGATTTCTTCAATGTCGCCGTCATGGCAGCACTTGACGCCGTGACGACATTCCAGTCTTTCAATCCGTAATCGTTCACGGCCTCATCCGTCAGGGCCATGATCCCCGATCCCGGATCAATACCGATAATGGTTTTGTTCACCTGGTCCGCAGCCGTTGCCTTACCATCAGTCTGCGAACCGCAGGCAGCCAAAGAAAGAGCCAGCGCAGCGGTAACGCCGACACCGATGATTTTCTTAAGCATCAGGCATTCCCCCTGCTCTTCTTCTTCACTTTAATGTTTTGCGTGATACGGTCGAGTGTAATCGCTACGATGACGATCGCGATACCCGCTTCCACTCCGACACCGGTTTTCAACTGTGTCACGGCGCTGTATACTTCAGAACCGAGGCCCGGCGCACCGACCATGGCCGCGATAACGACCATTGACAAAGCAAGCATGATGCTTTGGTTAATACCGGCAAGAATCGTTTTTGTGGCAAGCGGAAGCTGGACCTTGAACAGACGCTGAGACGTCGTTGAACCGAATGCTTCCGTCGCTTCGATCAAATCAGCCGGAACTTGTTTAATACCGAGAACCGTCATGCGGATCGTCGGAGGCATCGCGAAAATAACAGATGCTACGACGCCTGGCACAACCCCGATATTAAAGAAGAAAATTGCAGGCAGCAGATATACGAAAGCCGGCATGGTCTGCATTAAATCCAGAATCGGTGTGACAATGCGGCGGACCGTTTCTTTCTGAGACGCCCATATGCCGATCGGAACCCCGATAATAATGGAAATCAAAACAGATGTGACGACAAGCGCCAACGTTTGCAGCATCGGCGACCAATAGCCCAAATAATCAATAACAAGGAATCCGATTAACGTAAAGAGTGCAATTCCTCTCGTACTGATCCACCAAGCGAGAGCTGCAAAAATAACAGTCAATAAAATAGACGGGATGAAACCCAAACCGCTCACAATCGCGTTTACGAAAGCGGCCAAACCGTTTGAGATTCCGTCAAAGAAACCTCCGAACGTCATGGTAAGCCAGTCAACAAACCGGTCAACGATATCTGCTAACGGAATTCTAGGCAATCTGTCCATTTACTTCACCCCCTGAACAGAAGAATCCTGAGCTTGTTCAGCAGAATCTTCAACATTTATATAATCGTTATTTCCTGAAAGCGCGCCGATTAATGCGCCTTTCACGACAATGCCTTTCATGCGGTCCTTATCGTCCGTGACGGCGATCGGAATATTCGCATCAGACACGACATCGAAAATTTCCGTCAAGTACGTGCTTTCGTGCACAGTCGTAAATTCAGTATTTAAAATATCCTGAAGTGATAAGTCGGATTCCACCGCTTTTTTCGCATCCGCCGCGTGAATGACGCCGAGAAGCTGTTTCTGTTTATCAACGGCGTAAATAGAAGAAATACCGAGATTCTTCATGAGCTGCAGCGCTACACGAGGCCCTTTGTCAATCCGCACGGTTTCAGCGCGCTTCATGATGTGGCCCGCTGTCAGAACTTTGGATAAATCAACGTCCTCAACGAATTTCTCAACGTATTCATTGGACGGGCTCATCAGAATTTCTTCAGGCGTCCCGATCTGAACGATGTTACCGTCTTTCATCAGCACGATTCTGTCGCCGATGCGCAATGCTTCATCAAGATCATGCGTGATGAAGATGATCGTCTTGCCGACAGAGTCATGAAGGTCTAAAAGCTCATCCTGCATGTCTTTGCGGATCAGCGGATCAAGCGCACTGAAAGCTTCATCCATCAGAAGAATGTCAGGATCATTCGTCAATGCGCGGGCAAGTCCGACACGCTGCTGCATTCCTCCGCTGAGCTGATCTGGGAATTGGTGTTCAAAGCCTTCAAGACCGACAAGTTTAAGCGAATCAAGCGCTTTTTGCTCACGCTCTTTTTTGTCGACGCCTTGAAGCTCCAGGCCGTATTCCGTATTTTCAAGAATTGTTCTGTGCGGAAACAGCGCAAATTTTTGAAAGACCATGCTGATTTTTTTCCGGCGCACTTCCCGGAGCTGGTCTTTTGACATATTTGTTATCATGTCACCATCAATATAAATATTCCCGGCAGTCGGTTCAATAAGCCGGTTTAACAGCCGAACTAAAGTTGATTTACCGCTCCCCGATAGACCCATGATGACAAATATCTCCCCATCATATACATCAAAGTTTGCTTGATTGACACCAACGGTTGATCCGGTCGCTTTCAGGATCTCTTTTTTGTTTTTTCCGCTGGACAGCATCTGAATGGCTTTTTTTGTCTGTTTTCCGAAAACCTTAGATACATTTTCGACTTTTATCTTAATTGGTTTCTCATCCAAATTCATATTTTCCCTCCATAATAAGCAATCTTTAATACCGTAACACGTTTGTAATAAGTCAAACAAACATCATAATCCCTTTTATTTTGTATCATTACTTTAAAAACATCCCTGTGTCTTATTTTCCTCTGGTATGCTTCTAAATACTCTCTAATCCTCCTTATTGAGGATAAATTATAAAGGAAACCGGGCTTTTATCAGGCTTGAGAACGTTTCCATCGAATGTGCTGCAAACTGATTTCCTATCCTTTTTTTACAAATACAAGAATTTTTTTGCGACATTGTCCCGGAAAAAGAAGTTTTCCCCTCCTAAAAATAAGGAATATTAAGGAAAAATATAGGTCTGCCAACAGACAGCTCACTAAAAAAAGCACCCCAAAAGGGTGCTCATTGCGCAAGCTCTGTCTGTTTCGTTTCTTTTCCGAGAATAAGAATCGTGATGACAGCAACCAGGATGGCCGCACAAAAGACGGCGAAAATTGCAGTAAACGAAACGTTCCGGGCTGCAAGCGATCCGACGAGAAGCGGACCGAAAATGCCGCCGATTCTGCCGACAGCCGCCGTTGTGCCGGAACCGGTCGCACGGATCGCCGCAGGATACTGCTCCGGTGTATAGGCGTAAAGCACGCCCCATGCGCCGAGATTGAAGAAGGACAGCAGCATGCCCGCTGTGAGCAGCATGGCCAATGAATCCGCGGCACCGAAGAAATAAGCGCTGCCCGCCGTTCCGAGCAAATAGATGACTAAGATGGTCTTCCGCCCCGCTTTTTCGATCAGCCACGCCGCAGAGAAATATCCGGGAAGCTGAGCAAGTGTCATCAGAAGGACGTATTCGAAGCTCTCAATCATGCTGTAGCCTTTCATCAGCATCACGCTCGGCAGCCATAAAAACATGCCGTAATATGAAAAGACGACGCAGAACCAAACGACAGACAGCAGCACCGTCGGCCGGATATACGGTTTCGTCCAGACACTTCCCGCCTGCCCGCGTATGCTTTTTTTCTGCGGCAATGCCTGATGCGCCGGTGATTCCGGAAGGCTTTTCCGCAAGTACAGCGCATAAAATGCGGCCAGCGCCGTTAAGAGCAGCGCGGCCTGCCAGCCGAATGACGGTATGACAAAGTAGGAAATCACCGCCGCAAGAAGCCAGCCCGCGGCCCAAAAGCTCTCAAGCAGCACGATGATCCGTCCCCGCTTTTCGGGAGCGGACGCTTCTGACACGAGCGTTGAGGCGACAGGCAGTTCCCCGCCAAGCCCCATTCCGATCAGAAAACGCAATATGAGAAAAACCGTCAATCCCGTTGCGAAAGCGGATATGCCGCTTCCGACAGAAAAGAATAACAGCGTGATCATAAACACTTTTTTCCGGCCGATCCTGTCGGCCAGCATTCCGAATACAAAGGCGCCCGCTGCCATACCGATGGAATTGACGCTTCCGATCCATTTCATTTGATCGGGTGTTAAATTCCAATCAGTGTGAAGCGCGGCGATAATAAACGATAAAATTCCGACATCCATCGCATCAAACAGCCAGCCCATTCCGGCAATCGCCAGAAGTTTTCGCGGAGTGACGGCAGGTTGTTTGTTCATAAGCAGCACCTCAAATCGAAAATGATTACCGTATAAGTTTACACCTGTCTTTACACATTGTCATTATCTTTTTTCGCAAAAAAATCCCGCTTGCCGTAAGCAAGCGGGGTGTGTGTTAATTCTTTAAGACTGCGTTTTTAATATTATCCTGAAGCTGTTGAATCCGTTTCGCGCCGTCTTCTCTGATACGTCTGTTCTCTTCTTCGATCTGTTTCGTTTCCTGCATACCGCTGACAATCGTGTTCCAAGACGTTTCAATCGTCTCAATGTCAATGCTCGGACGGCCTGCCATACGGGCAATCTCCACGCTTTGGTTTGAAATATTTTCAGCGTTGCGCTTCAGCATTTCATTCGTGCGGCGGTCAAGCTCGCTCATTGAATCAGCCACAAGCTTTTGCCGTTTGACTGTGACAGCCTGAATGATGCCGTTTTTGAAAATCGGAATCGTAATGACGAAAGCGGAATTGATTTTCCCGATGAGCTTCGTATTTCCGCGCTGAAGGAGGCGGATCTGCGGCGCCGTTTGCAGCGCCACCATCCGCGCCATATCTAAATCATAGACACGTTCCTCAAGCGCCTGAAGCCCGTCACGAAGCGTATCGAGCTGCATTTGCGCAAGCTGGTTTCCGCCTGCCGCTTTTTCTTCATAAGAAGGAATGAGCGCCTGCATTTCCTCAAGCTTCATCTGCCCGGCAACGACATATTTTTCAAGCTCCATGTAGTAGTTAATGTTGTTTTCATACATCTCTTCTAGCGTATGGTTCGTCTTTGCCATTTCATCTTTGTATTTTGAAATTTCGACGTGGATTTTTTCAATTTCTCCGCCCAACGTGCGGTACTTTTGAAAAATCTTTTCAATCATGCTGTTGCCGCGTTTGAACATTTTAGCGAGAAATCCTTTTGGTTCATCGAAATCATTTTTGTCGAAACGGTCCATGATTTTTCCGAGCTGCGTCAGCATTGTGCCTGAATCCGTGACACTTGTTGTTTTCATCATATTTAAGATGCGGTCTGAGAACTTCGAGATTTCAACTGCCGGTTCTTTTCCGTACTCAAGCAGCTCCATTTGGTTTTTCACGTCAATCTGCTGCGAAATGCGCTGCACCTCAGGGTCTTGGCGCAGCTGCACCCTGATGTCATCTGCTTTTTGTTCAGAAATCTCTTCATTTTTATCAAGAACAAGCGGATTTTGATTTTCTGTCATGTTTATTTACTCTCCCTGCTTTTGCGTAATGGTTCTAAACAGCTTTCTTACGAGTGACGGCTCCTTATATTCCTGCCGAAACACCATGTCCTCCAGCCAATGGACATCAAATTGGCTTTCTTCAATATAATGCTCAATATCTTGATGCCCCGGCGGATTATACAAGATGATATCGACGCCGAATTTATTTAAAAACAACAGAGCGGCGGCGTCAGAACGTGTGAGTTCGCCATTTTGTTCCGTATGATATAAAACGAGTTTCGGAACGGTTTGGGCGTAATCAAACGTCTGAATCAATTGCAGCAGCGAAGCGGGCAGGTTCGTCGCCTGGCGGAACAAATAGATTGCGGCATCCCTTGCCTGCTCGCCGGGCAAAGCCTTCAGCCCGGGGTTTCTGCACATGTCAGAAATCACATTGGCGATGGCGCTCTGCACACCTGAAGGCAGATGCTTGTACTGCCAGATGTTGCTTCTTTTCAGCCTGTCCGCGTCAATCGCTCCTTCTTCGTTCAAAACCTGACTGTAGTGATACTGGTAGTTGGCTTTCAGCTCTTCCGTAAACGGAAAACTGCGGATCATGTGTGTCTCCTGATAGTCCGCGGCGGTATGGAGTCTGTTCCAATATTCTTTCGTATCTTTGGAAACCCCCATCACTTTCGCAAAAAGGTTCGGAACGGCCACCCGCTCCCTGTCCGCTTTAAATTGCGGCCGGATAAACGCCCGCTCCTTCGCAATGAGAAATAACTCATCATACGTCGTTTTTAATGTCACGGACTGCGGGGTATGATCCCTGAACTGCCAAGGCTTATACATCATAGATTCCTCATGGTTCAGCACATGCTCAATTTCTTTCGTTGACCGGTAGGCCGTCGTGGACGTTCTGTCCGGCTTTTCTTTCGGGAATGGCTCAAGGCCGCCTGTTGCGGGGAGCTTTATCACAAAGCTGAGTTCCTCATCCGGATCAATCAAGCTGAACGGATCTTCCGCAGCCGGATGAAACAATAGGACGTCACAGCCGATCAGCATTATATAATAGAGAAAATAGAGCTGGCTTTTGGTAGCGTCTCCATACCACACCACCTTCGGCATCTCACGCTCTATATCGGCTTGTTCGAGCCATGGATTCAGGTGGTTCAGCGAAAACTTTGACACATCCAAGAGCACACGCCGGAAATCGGGATGATTCAGCCCGTTTTCATGCCGGTCCGCAAAGGTTTCCAAAAGCGTCATAAACGCGGTTCTCAGCCGGCGGTGCATAAGCGGATCAGCGTGTTTGGCAAGCAGCCTGCCTCCATCGAGAAACGCGACAAACCTGGAAACCGAAAGCCCTTTCTCCTTTTGATTGACGGAATGAATGTGCTGGAGCGCCTGAAACGTTTCAGGAGCGATAGTCTTATCCAGCGTCTCGCTTAACACATGGATGTTTTCATGAGAAGACAGCTCGAAAAGCTTATTGTAATACTCCGTCTCATCATAAGGAGTGCCCAAAATCCGGACGGCAAGCCGGGTAAACGCCAGCCCGTTTTCCCGCTCATAACCGGGACGTTCCGGCAGCGGCCGCATCAGAAACGTTTCCCAGTCACCGTTTTCCGGCTCGGCCTTTCGGATCACCAATTCTTCCTGCTTCATCATTTTCCTCCTTTCTCTTCATGATTATCGGTACAAAAAAGGAAGGAAATGAAACTCTCCCTCCTTTTTTGTTTTATTCTTCTTTAGATGCAGCCGTTTGCTCCTGAACCTGCTTTTGTTTGTTGAAATAGTGGATAATAAACGTTACCACAAACGCAGCGATGATGATTCCGAAGAACACCACGTGCGGCATTTCATAATCAAAGGCGCTCGCCGCCATTTTCACGGCGATAATCCCGATCAGCACGAAAGCCGTGTTTTCAAGCTCAGGGATTTTATCAATTAAAACAAGGAATACTTTTGCGACTGTACGCATCATGAGAATGCCGAGCATACCGCCGATCAAGAGCACCCACACTTTTTCCGATACCGCAAACGCGGCCAGAATGCTGTCAACAGAGAAGGCCAGATCCATTAACTCAACTGAAACGACAGTGGCCCAGAAAATTCCGAACGTACGGACCATCCATGAATTTTTCTTCATGCCTTCCGTATCGTCATCACCTTCTCCGATCCAGAAATGCTTAATGACGAGCCAAGCCAGGTACAGCGCGCCAAGCACTTTGATCCACCAGAACTTAATGAGCAGCATTCCGATCCCGATAAAGATAAAACGGAAAATATATGCCCCGAACAATCCGTATGTTAATGCTTTCTTCCGCTGTTTTTCAGGCAGATGCCTTACCATCACCGCAAGCACTAACGCATTGTCGGCCGACAGCAGCCCTTCCAGCAGAACCAAGGAACCGATCAGCCCCCATGATACAGGGTCAGTCAGCACCTCACCCCACATTTTCCAATCAAAAAAGGAAGCGTAGGTCGACATAATATGATGTAGAAAATCCAAGTTTTTTCCTCCTATTTAGTAAAACGGTAATTTCCTGCTTACACCTGCAAGCCGTAATTCCGGCAAAGTGATGCCAGACCGCCGGAAAACCCGCTGCCGATGGCGTTAAACTTCCACTCAGCCCCATGTCGGTAAAGCTCACAAACGACAACCGCCGTTTCAATCGAGAAGTCTTCCCCTAAATCGAAACGAAGCAGTTCATTCTGGCTGTTTTCATCGACGACGCGCACGAACGCGTTAGACACTTGTCCGAAATTTTGGCCGCGCGCTTCCGCATCATGAATCGTGACGGTGATGCCGATCTTTTCAATATTTGCGGGTATTTTTGAGAAGTCGACGATAATTTGTTCATCGTCTCCCTCGCCCTCGCCCGTCCGGTTGTCTCCCGTATGGATGACGCCCCCGCTCGGGTGTTCCAGGTTATTGTAGAAAACAAAATCAAGATCATTTACACAGTTGTCATGGGCATCGACAAGAAAAGCCGACGCGTCAAGGTCAAAGTCATGCCCTCCGGAGTACTTGTTCGTATCCCAGCCTAAGCCGATCACCGCTTTTGTAAGACCGGGGTTCGTTTTTGTCAGATCAACACGCTGTCCTTTCGCCAATTGAATAGCCATGTGCTGTCTCTCCCTTCTGTGTTTGATATGGTTCAGCCGATTTGCAGGCCGTAATCTGTCGCAATACGGGCCAGTCCGCCTTGGTAGCCTGAGCCGATCGCGGAAAATTTCCATTCGCCGTTATGTCTGTAAAGCTCCCCTGCGATAATGGCTGTTTCAATTGAGAAATCTTCAGCCAGATCGTAGCGGATCAGCTCTTCATTTGTCTCTTCATTGACAATGCGCACGAACGCGTTGGAAACTTGTCCGAAGTTTTGGCCGCGGGCTTCCGCTTCATGAATCGTGATGACGAATGAAATTTTGTCAATAGCCGCGGGCACCGCGCTCAGGTTGACTCTTACGCTTTCGTCATCGCCCTCGCCCTGGCCTGTCAGGTTGTCGCCTGAATGTGCGACAGAGCCGTTTCCGCCTTCAAGCTGATTATAGAAAATGAAATCATCGGGCGACGCGCATCTTCCTGCTTCATTTAATAGAAAGACGCTGGAATCTAAATCAAAATCATGTCCGCCGTCGTATTTGTTTGTATCCCAGCCAAGACCGACAACGACTTTAGAAAGACCCGGATTTGTTTTAGTCAAATCTACTTTTTGTCCTTTTGCCAATGAAATTGCCATGAGTACACTCTCCTTTTTATCGTTTAGGCGTATCGGTTAACGATATCGCCGATTTTTGTATCGTTTGTGCCTTCTCCTACTGCGGCGAATTTCCACTCGCCGTCCTGGCGGTAGATTTCAGCCGCGATCAGGCTCGTTCTGCCTGAATAGTTATCTCTTAAATTGTAAGTCACCAGTTCTTCGCGATTAGCCTGATCAACAACGCGGATGAACGCGTTTTGAATCATGCCGAAGTCCTGTTTTCGTCTGACGCAGTCGTAAATATTGACGACAAACACAAGTTTATTAATCTGAGCGGGCACTTTCGCTAAATCGATGAGAATTTGTTCATCATCGCCGTCGCCTTCACCCGTCAGGTTGTCACCCGTATGTACGACACCGCCGCACCGGCTTTTCAGATTGCCGAAATAGATGACGTTTTTGCTGTCTGTCATTTTATCATTTTCAAGCATCAGTACGGAAGCGTCACAGTCGATATTGGCACCGCCTCCGCCGAACAGCTTTCCGAAAAAGCCCCCGGATGATACAGGGTCCCAGCCGAGTCCGACCAGCAGTTTTGACAGGCCGGCTTTTCCTTTTGTTAAATCAATCCGCTGTCCTTTTTGTAAAGAGATCGCCATATGATTCACTCCTATTCTGTAAGGGTGCCGCTAAGCACGCCGCAAGTGCGCATTTTTACTAAATTCCGGGACAAGAATCCCGGTGTTTATTAAGATATACGTCTTTTATTATATCAAAGTTTCATAAAACATAAGAATTTTTGGCGAAAAACGGCGAAAAATCACTTCCTATATTCTCCTTCGTTCCGGAGAGAATAGAGAAAACAAAGAAATTGACGGGGACTGAACATTTTTCCTATCCTTGTAACAATACATGTCAGGAAAGGGGCAGACGAGTGATTGATTTAAGCATACTTGATCAGGCGCCCGTATCCAAAGGAAACGGGCCGCACGAGACGCTCCGCCGTTCAGCGGAGCTCGCCCGCCTCAGTGAAGGGTGGGGCTATAAGCGGTACTGGTTTGCCGAGCATCACGGCACAAGAGGGCTCGCAAGCGTTTCGCCGGAAATTATGATCGCTCATACCGCCGCAGCCACAACGTCCATCCGTGTCGGATCAGGCGGCGTGCTGCTGCCGCAGTACAGCCCCTATAAAGTCGCGGAAACTTTCCGTCAGCTTGAGGCGCTGCATCCGAACCGGATTGACCTCGGGGTCGGACGCTCACCGGGCGGCACAACGAAAATCCGGCTCGCCCTCACAGACGGGGTAAAGAAAAGCATGACCGAATTCAACAGGCAGCTTGAGGATTTATCATCCTTTCTGACAGATTCGATTCCCTCGAACCATGCTTATGCAGGAATAAAAACAGCGCCTTTGATTGAAACAGCCCCGCAGCTTTGGGTGCTCGGACTCGGGGAAAACAGCGCCAGACGCGCCGCTCTTCAAGGTGCGGGCTATGTCTTCGGCCATTTCATTAATCCGGAACGCGGGGAAAAAGCTTTTCAGATCTATCGGGACCATTTCCGGGCCTCCGCCCATTTTTCCGCTCCCGCCTCGCTCTGTGCCATTTTCGTCATATGCGCGGCTACGGATGAGAAAGCGGAAGAACTCGCCTTAAGCCAGGATTTATGGCTTCTTCGTGTCGGAAAAGGCGCCGACAGCCGCGTGCCGAGTGTGGAAGAAGCGAAGGCTTATCCGTATTCGCCGGAGGATCGTAAACAGATAGAAGAAAACAGGAAGCGGATGGTGGTCGGCTCTCCTGCCGCAGTGAAACGCCGTCTGCTTGAACTTTCCGAGCGGTATCAGACAAAAGAGATAATGGTGCTGTGCAACGTCTTTGATTTCGAAGCAAAAAAAGAGTCATATGAGCGTCTTGCTGATATATTTCTGTAAAAAAAGCCGTCAAACGGAGCAGCAGATGAGACTGCTGCACCGCTTAACGGCGGTTTTTTCGTTCTTTTCCTTTTTTAAACGCATTCCAAATCCCCTGCAGCGTAAACCCGAGCAGAAGCAGAATGATTAACAGTAAAGTGATTGACGGCCCAGGAGGCGTTCCGAGCTGGTACGAAGACGTCAGCCCCATGAACACACTGAAAAGAGAAATAATAATGGCCGCCGCAAACACCCATTTAAACCCTTTGGCAATACGGATTGCAAAAGCCGCGGGCAGTACGAGGAGCGCGGAAACGAGCAGCACGCCGATAATCGGAATAATGACCGAAATCGCCAGCCCCGTCACGATGCTGAATGACATTGACAGGAGGTTTGTGTTAATGCCTGATGTCTTAGCCGTCGCCTCGTCAAAGGTAAGCAGGTAGAGCGGTCTGTTTAGTATAATAAAATAAAGCAGAATCAGCAGGGTAATGCCTCCGATAATATAGACCTGCTGCTGGCTGACCGTGACAAGCGATCCAAATAAATATTGATCGATGCTCATCGACGCGCCGCCTTTTGACAGGCTGATCAGAAACATCGCAAACGACAGCCCGGCCGCCATTAAGATTGCGATAGATACCTCTGAATATGTACGGTACGCCCGCCGCATGTATTCAATGCCGATCGCTCCGATCGTGACGACAACGATGCTCGCCGCCGTAATATTGGTACTGAGAAAAAAACCGATGGCCACGCCCGACAATGAAATATGAGACAGCGTATCCGCCATCAGCGCCTGTCTTCTCAGCACGAGATATACGCCTAATATCGGCGCCATAATTCCGATCATGCTTCCCGCTAGAAAAGCTCGTCGCATGAATTCCAAGTCAAACATTTCCATCCGCCTTTTTCCCCCCTCTCAAGCCGTATGACTTTATCCAGATACTGCTGTACTTCGTTTTGTTCGTGTGTCACCATGACGACGGTGCGGTTGTGATTTTTCACCTGATGGTGCATAAATTCGTAGAAACCCTGTCTGCTTTCATAATCAACCGCGGTTGTCGGCTCATCAAGCATCAGCAGATCCGGATTGCTCGCAAGCATTCTCGCAATGCAGATTTTCTGCTTCTGTCCGCCGGATAAATCGCCGATTTTCCGGTGGCGGAAATCCCACATTTCCACCATCTTCAGCGCGTTTTCCACCTCGTGGTGATCCGTTTCGTTCAATCGTTTAAACCATTTTCCTTTCGTATAACGGCCTGATTGCACAAGCTCCAGAACCGTGCTTGGGAATCCTGCGTTAAATGAAGAAATCTGCTGCGGAACATAGCCGATTGTCAGGCGTTTTCCGGCTGCATTTTTTTTACTGATCTCGGCCGTTCCTTCCCAAGGTCTGAGCATGCCAAGCATGACTTTCATGAGCGTCGATTTTGACGCGCCGTTCGGTCCTGTAATGCCGACGAATTCGCCGCTTTTGATTTCCAGCGACACGCCGTCAAGCACCGGTGTATGCGAATAACCAAAAACGATATCTTTTAATGTAACGAGATTCATGCTGACCTTCCTTTCCCGCATAGAAATAGTGTGCACCCCGCGGCGCACACTATGTTATTTAACCAATAGCGAATCTTTCAGTGCATCAAGGTTTTTCTCCATAATGTCGATATAACCGATGCCTTTATCCCGTTCTTTTTGGCTTAAACCTTCCAGTGTATTGAGCACTTCCGTTTTCGCGCCGATTTCACCGGCAAGTGTATCTGCAACTTTAGGCGATGCAACTTCTTCAAAGTAGATGATCTTCACATCATGCTTTTTGGCAAACGTTTTGAGATCCGCCAGTTTGGCCGCACTCGGCTCTTCTTCAGGAGAAAGGCCTGCAATCGCGACTTGTTTTAAGCCGTATTCTTTGGCGAGATAGCTGAATGCCGCGTGCTGTGTGATCAATTCTTTTTTCGCCGCTTTATTTAATGTTGTACGGTATAGTTTATCAAGATCCTGCAGTTTTGCAATATATTCTTTACTATTTTTCTCATAGTATGCTTTATTCTTCGGGTCCTGTTTTACGATCTGCGCCGTAATGGTTTTGACCTCTTTTTGCGCAAGAACCGGGCTGAGCCACACGTGAGGGTCCATGCTGTGGCTGTGGTCATGACCGCCGTGTCCATGTTCCTCTTCCTCTTCATCCGAACCTTCGAGTAAGTCAATTCCTTTTGACGCCTTTACAAACTTCGCATGATCAGAGCTCATGCTTTTTTCCGCTGAAGGAACCCATGTCTCCATATATTCGCTGTTGTATACGAAAAGATCGGCGTTTTGAATGCCGGCGATATCTTTCGGCGTCGGCTCCCAATCATGGGGTTCGACCGAAGACGGGATGAGAATGTCTACATCGCCTTTGTCTTTGACAATTTGTTTCGTGAATTCGTACATAGGATAAAAGGTCGTCACGACGTGCAGTTTGCCGCTTTTCGAAGAACCTGACGAACCTTTTGAAGATGAATTGCCGCAGCCCGCCGCGATTAAAAAGCATGCCGCAATGACAATGATTCCGCTCCATTTTTTAAACAAGCCGTTTCCCCCTGTTCTGTAAATCAGAATGATGACGATTTCCAAAGCGTACTTTCTCTTTCATTTGTTACCTATACCATAATAAAACGAAGTAATTACGTTTTGCAAGATATTTTTTTCTAAATTGATATCCGATTTACCTAAAAAGCCCCCGCCATGTATGGACGGGGGCGTCGTATCACATATCAGGCAAGCAGATAAACTCTTGTTTCATAAGGGCGGAATGTGATGCGGGATTCCGTGCCGCCGTCATTTTCATAGTTGCTGAGAAGCAGCTCGGCCCTTTCAGGTTCGGAGCCGTCCGGCCAATAAAAGGCGGCTTCTTCTTTCGATACGTTGCTGATGGACATGAGTTTTTGTCCGTTTGCCTGTCTTTCATACACAAACAGCTGCGGGTCATCAGGAAGCAGCAGGGTGTAGCTGCCTTTTATGATATCAGCATACTGTTTTCTCAGGCGGATCAGTTTTTTGTAAAAGTTCAATATAGAATCGGGATCATCCTGAGCCTCGGCCGCATTGACGGTTTTGTAATTGGGATTGACCTTCAGCCACGGTTCGCCCTCCGTAAATCCGGCATTCTTGCTGCCGTCCCACTGCATCGGTGTACGGGCATGGTCCCGGCTTTTCGCCATAATGGACGCCATGACTTCTTCTCTGTTGCGGCCCATTTCAAATACCCTTTTATGATACATATTGACGGTCTGAATATCTTGATAATCCTCTATTCTGTCAAACGGAGCGTTTGTCATGCCGATTTCTTCTCCCTGGTAAATGTACGGCGTGCCTTTCATGAAATAAAGCAGGGCGGCAAGCATTTTGGCGGATGCTTTGCGGTATGTGCTTTCGTCTCCGAAACGGGATACGATCCGGGGCTGGTCATGATTGCACCAATACAGCGTATTCCAGCCTTGATGTTCCAGTTTTTCCTGCCAGTCTGTGAGCACTTTCTTTAAATCGGACAGCTCAAGCGGTTTTACATCCCAATGCTCTTGGCCCGGCTTTTGATCAAGCTCCATATGCTGAAAATGAAAAATCATATTCAGTTCATGCTCATCGGTTCCCGTGTAGACCAGCCCTTCCTCAGGCGTCACTGATCCGGCCTCGCCGACTGACATCACGTCATATTTGGAAAATACCTCTTTCGTCATTTCTTTTAAGTAATCATGTATCCGTGCCCCGTTTGGCCGGAAAGGCTTCGGATCGGCCCGGCGGGCGATGTAATCTTCATATGGCGGCAAGTATTCTTTTTTTGACAGAAGATGAAGCTGGTCTATTCGCAATCCGTCCACGCCTTTATCGAGCCAAAATCTCATCATCTCGTATACTGATTGCCGAACCTCGGGATTTTCCCAATTCAGATCGGCTTGTTTGACGGCGTTCATATGCAGGTAATATTCGCCCGTATGTTCTTCGTACTGCCAGACGGATTGTCCGTAATCCGACACCCAATCGGTCGGCGGGCCGTCCGCGGTGCCCGGCCGCCAAATATAATAATCGCGGTATTTGCTGTCCGGATTCATTTCCGCCTCTTTGAACCAAGGATGCTCCGTGGATGTATGATTTAAGACGAAATCCATCACGAGCTTTAATCCGCGGCTGCGGCATTCTGTAAGCAGATCGTGAAAATCCTCCATCGTTCCGTAGGATTCCATAATCGCTTGATGATCCGTCACATCGTAGCCGTTATCAACGTTTGGCGACGGGTAAATCGGGCAGATCCATATCACATCAGCGCCAAGTTCTTTTATATAATCGAGACGCGCGATAATCCCCCGCAGGTCGCCTATGCCGTCGCCGTTCGTATCTTGAAAGCTTCGCGGATAGATTTGATAGACAACGGCGTCTTTCCACCAGTCATTCGCCATCTTGCGGCCCTCCTGTTTTTTAGAGAACCATTTCCTTTATGATCCTTCCCTAAACAAAAAAGAGAAGGTTTCCCCCCCTCTTTTATCTGTCCAGCTGAGACGGATAAAGCGTCATGCCTCCGTCGACGAAAAGTGTCGTTCCGGTCACGTAACTCGCTTCTTCCGACACCATCCATGCGGCGGCCGCGGCGACTTCTTCCGGTTTGCCGAAGGCGTTCATCGGAATTTTTTTCAGCTGGGCCTGTTTATGTGTTTCATCTTCCAGATCCTTATTGGACTCCGTGGCGATCGTGCCGGGAGCGATGGCATTCACCCGGATGCCTTTGTCTGCGTAATTGAGCGCCATCGTTTCCGTCATCATTTTGATTCCGCCTTTGGATGCCGAGTACTGCACGTTTTCAGGACGCGGTATTTGCTGATGAACGCTCGATATGTTTAAGACCGTTCCTTTTTTGCCGCGCTCGAGCATATGTTTCAGTGCCGCTTTCGCCCCCAAAAAGGTGCCGGTCACGTTGACGTCGATGACCCTTTGCCAATCCTCCAGGCTCATTTCATGGGGCATCGCTTCGGCTCCGTTAAAGCCGGAATTGTTGACCATCACGTCCACGCCCCCGAAATGCTCCTGCGCGGCATGAAACAGCGCCTGAATCCCTTCTTCTGAGGATACATCGGCTTTTACGGTGACGGCTCGGCCTCCCGCTTTCTCAATGATGTCCGCCGCTTCTTCCGCTCCGGCGGAATCACCGAGGTAGTTCACAACCACATTCATCCGCTCCTTGCCGAAGCGTTCAGCAATGGCCTTTCCGATTCCTTTCGAAGAACCTGTTACGATTGCTGTTTTTCCCTGTAAATCCTGATACATTGTCTCTTTTCCTCCCTGATGTTAATACAGAGCATGTACCCGGTTTTGATCGGCTGAAAACAAAAGGGATCATAAAAAGAACGATGAAACCGAAGCTCCCTCGTTCTTTTTTTTCATTATGCGTAGTTGTTCATTTGCAGCCTTTTTTGCACGCCGACAAGCCTGCTGAAAAAATAAGATGCCGCTTTGTAGTTCTCCCGTTGATGAAAGAAATGAGCCGCGTCCTGAAGCAGTTCCTCTGTGTCAGCCAACAGCTCTTTTGATTCCAGAATGTCAAAATACTCTTTGAGCGAATCCTGTCCGCCTTCCCCCTGATAAAGCTCTTTAATCAGACGGAATTTCGTCAGATAGATCTCATCTTCCCATTCCGCCGCGCTTCTCATGCCCCGCGCGCAGCTGGCGGCGGCTTCACTGTATTTTTCCGTTTTAAAGTAGATATGCGTGAGTGAAAAAACAGCCTGGATGACCTGCCGGAAGCTGTGTGCTTCAAATCCGGCGGCCGCCCGTTCAAAATCCTCCGCCGCCTTGCAAAAGTCACCCAGACTGTACATACAGTGCCCGATATTATAATAGGCCGCAGCAATCATATATTGATCATCAAGCCGCTCCGCGTGCTCCAAGGCGCATTCGAGGTATTCCAGCGCTTTTTTATGCTGCTGGGCGTCCATCAGATTTCCGGCAATGATAAATTTGCACTGCACCCTTCTCATTCCGTATA
The DNA here is from genome assembly GCF_042296235.1 of Bacillus sp. A1. Lineage (NCBI taxonomy): Bacteria > Bacillati > Bacillota > Bacilli > Caryophanales > Bacillaceae > Bacillus > Bacillus sp. A1. The sequence continues at coordinate 288,480 of NZ_CP141181.1, read as the reverse complement.
ATTCATATTTCTTGTAAATATCAAGCGCCTGTCCTGCGTAATTCATCGAAAAGAAAGTCTGCTTGATATGATAGTACACCTCAGAAATTTTATACAAAAACTCGGCTTTCTCTATGTCATCTTCCACATATTCAAGTTTTTCCTCAGCCCGCTTATAATGAGAAATCGCTGAGATGAAGTTTTTCTGCTTAAATTCATACATTCCCCTGAAATAGTAAAAATAATATTCCAGTAAGCCGGTCAGCTTTTGCTGGTTCATCTCAATCTCAGTGAGCATTTCAGAGAACGGAGGCTGGCAGTCGCCGTCTTTCATGGGTTTTAATTTATCCAGCATGATGCGGTGCCGAAATTCCATCAATGAAAAATACAACAATAAATCCTGGTTCTCTTCCATATCTTCGAGTTCAAATTGAATCTCCCGCTTCAGCGCTTCAGCTTTATCGGCTTCAAACGCGCGGATCAGCTTATACCATTCATTCATCTTTACGGCCACTTCTTCAGATGGAATCTTGGATTTCATAGATTTGCCTCCTTCCTCCGGCTACTAATTATGTTATATTTTATCATAGCAAATTTATGGCAGTGAGCAAACAAAGATTTTAACCAATTAAAGAAAGAGAGAATTCACCATGAAACTATCAGTCAGAATTGCGCTGCTTTTGATCCTCTTCTTTTCCGCAGACCTATGTTTTTCCTATGTGCAGAAAGAATTGAGGCCGCAGACGGCATTACAAGACAGAGCCATTCCAAACGCTCTTCATCCGCTCGTGAAACAGAATGCGGAGCTATTGCAGACGGCCGCTCTGAAAAAAGGCATCACCGTCGTTATCACAGAGGGTTTCAGATCAATTGAGGAACAAAACGAATTGTACCGTCAAGGACGTTCAAAAAAAGGAAATATCGTCACCTACGCAAAAGGCGGGGAATCTTACCACAATTACGGCCTTGCGATCGACTTCGCCCTGCAAAAAAAGGATGGAAGCCTGATTTGGGATATGACGTACGACGGAAACCGAAACGGCACGCCCGATTGGCTTGAGGTCGTATCGATTGCCAAAACGCTCGGTTTTGATTGGGGAGGCGATTGGAGAGGCTTTAAAGATTATCCTCATTTACAAATGATCCCTGGCTAATAAAACCTTTTCTTTTTTCGCTTTTGCGCATCAATGTACGGAGGATAGACAGGCCTGTACACAAGCTTATATCCTTCATTGCCGGACGGCGTAAAATCGCGCTGCCACTCCAGCCGCAGATGGAAATCGGATAAAAAAGCGGCCTTTGCTTCTTCGGGAGTAACGGCCGGCACCGGATTGATCTTCTCCAGCTGCTCCGGGTCAATGTCAGGCGCCATGTAAGCTTCCACAAGCCCCGTTACGGGACTGACAAGTATTCTCGCAGCGCCGAACCGCAGCGGAATATCCTGATGCCATATGGAAAAATGGAAGCGGAACCTGCCCCTTCCGTCCGTTTTCACCGGGTTCATTTTAAAAAACTCGTCCGCTCTCGGATAAAGCTTGTATAAAAATTGAAGCGCGACGGCCTCACACTCTTCCGCAGAATAAAAGGCCGGGCCCTGATGCTCAATAAAAGATTTAAAGGCTGTCATTTTCCCTGTCTTTTTGTCCGTTTTCATCTTCATTGTATTTTTGTTGCTGCTTTCAAAATAGCTTTCGATACTCAAATCTTTCCGTTCCGGAACCGACCCTTTCCGCCATGTCGTTCCGATCTCATCCCCGAGATCGCGCCGGCGCGTTTGAACCATATCCGCGGTAAACCCCATTAATTCATCCAGGCTGATTTCCCGTTTATGGTCAAACGCGGGAAGCGGTTTTGCCGGCTCATTCCTGTCTTCGCAAAGCTGCTGATCCGGCACGATATCATCTTCACCGGCCGGATAGCTGTAAGCCGGCAGAATCGGTTCATAGACGAGACGCGGTATTTTCTCAAAATTGACCACATCATAGACGAGACTGAATGTCAGCACACTCATATAATGCGAGACGACTTTTTCCCGATCGACGAATGTTTCCGGGACGGGCGCTTCACCCTTATCCCCGTAATAGATAAACTGCACGACGAAGCCGCTCCTGGTTACATCAACGAAAAAACCTGAATCGGGAAGCGGCCGGCCGAGCACTTTTTTTGTATAGATAAATCGGATGCACCCATTGCGTTCTTCCCTCGCCTGAAAGGTGAAATTCATAAAAGTAAGCGGGCGGTGTCTCGCCGCAAACCGAAGAGCCGTCAGCTTTAATTCGGCTTCTGACAGCTGTATGTCTGAATTCGGACAGTCGTTGCGTGAATAAGTAAGCAAAGATCCGTCGTCGCCCAGCTCAATCGTGACCGTTTTATCCGGCTGGTTACGATCTTTCCATATATAATAGGCTTTCGTTTTTTGTTTTTCATCATAATCTTCTATTTCAAGCTCATAGTGCGGCGGTATGTTCCCGATTTCCAGCGCTTTTTTTCTCAGATGTTCTTTCAGCAATGGGGTCATCCTTTCAGAAGAGTGTATAAAAAAGAACTGTTTTTTATTATATAAAAACGCCCTTATCCTTTTAAAGGGAAGAAAGTGCCTTTTATGTGTCTATTTTTAGCAAAGAGGGAAAAGAGCCGTATTCAGAGCGGCACTTTTTCATACAAATGTCACATTCCCTCTGAAAGCCCCGGGACGAACGCCCATGACCTTCAGCCTATTAAACTCGTAATCACTTCTCCCGTATGAGCCTCAATAAACCGCGGGAAAACCGGTTTGTATACGAGCCTGTACACTTTCCCGGAGCTGTCGTCATCGTAACAACGATCCCAAGCGAGCTCTGCTTTGATGGCCCGGCGGATCGCGTCCTTCGCCTCTCCCAATGTCAATGAAGGAACGGGATCGATTTCCTCGAGCTCTTTCGGATCAATTTCCGGCGGCATATATACAGTGACAAGACCCGTCTTTTTGCTGACACAGATTCTCCCCTCTCCGAATCGCAAATCAACACCGCCCGGACAAGCCTTAAATGTAAGCCCTGCGTTTTCTCCTTCATCATCCGGTTCATCATATTGAACCCGGAAATACTGATCCGCTTCCGGAAACATGGCGAACAAAAAGCGGATGGCTCTGTGATGGCATTCTTCCTCGGAAAACACCGGTTCGCCTTCAACTTTTATAAATGACATCACCCCGGTGAGCCGGCCCGATTCTTTATCATACCTTGTTTTCAATACGTGTTCATTCCGTTCTTTTAACAGACTTTCAAAGCTTTTATCTTCCCGTACGGATTTTGTTTTTTCAGGACGCCAGGCAATGCCGATACAGCCCTCTCCAAGATCGCTTTCCCTCTCTTTATAAAAACCGTCGTGCAGCCCGATCATGTCATTGATGCTCATCTTTTCCGCTTCAGGTGCAGGGCGTGAAATCGGGACATACGGCAGCGTGTCGTCTTCCAGCTCTTCATATTCGTCTATTTCTTCATTCTCTTCCTCTTCCTTCAGATCGGCCGATATCGGCCGCGTCGGAGACACGATTTCATAGACGAGATGGGGCTTGTCATCCCCCTGCACATAGACGGACTGATGCAGCACGGTGAACAACAGCTCTGCTTCAATATGTTTGACAAAGTGAGCCAATGCTTCCCGCTTGTCCGCAATTGTTCCGGGTCTTACAAGATTATCGGCCTTCCCATGGTAAGAAAAGCCGGTTACTTCCCCTGTCAAAGACAGATCGACGTAAAACCCGGTCAGCGGGAGCGGCAGACCGTCAGCCATCTGAACATAGGAATATCTCACATCACCATCATTGGCGGAGCCGCTGTTTTCCAATTCGAACTCAGCCAATGCCCCAGGACGATGGGTTTCTAAAAACGCCCGCATCCGTTCTTCTATGTCCGATTCCGAAAGAGCCGGCAGATCAGTCCGGAAAGCCGGACGGGATAAGTATTTCAGTTTTCCGTCTCGGTCTAATTCGACCATGATGCCGGCTTCCGGATCATTCTTATCTTCCCACCAAAACAGAACCTCATCTTCCTGGTATTCTTCCACATTACTCTCATAGCGGGCAGGTACGTTACCGATCCGGAGAGCGAGCTGTTTTAATTCTTCTTTTTTCATCATAACACTTCCTTTTCTTCCAAAAAGATTGATGATTACCAAGACTCTTTTATACAAAACTAGTATAATTAACCTGTCCATCTTCATGACTATCGAATTAATAACAACAGGGGGTAAACCAGATGTCCATCAAAAAAATGAGCGCCGTGTTTTTCATTCTGCTTCTCACGGCATTTACCGCCGCATGCAGCAGCGAAACGAGCGGCGGCCAGGAAAGCAGCACGGCGAAAGTGAAAATAAAAGATACGGCATGGGCCGCTTCCGACGATACTGAGCATTCGGCCGCGCTGAAAGTAACGGTCACCGTCAAAAATACGGGCAAAGACCCGCTTACCGTCAAAAGCAGCGACTTCTCGCTTTATCAGGATGACGCGAAAACAGCCAAGGCCGATAAGGAAGACTTGTTGCAGAGCGGCACGCTTCATGCGGGTAAGACAGTGACGGGCAATCTGTACTTCACGGCTGACGAAGGCAAATCCTATGAATTGGTATATCAGCCGCAGGCAAAAGACGCGAAGCCTTTATCTTATAAACTGAAAGTCAAAGGCACAGCCTCAAACGCAAAACCTGACCCGGCGGACGCATTATCCGCATACATTGATGTGATGCTGTACGGCAAGCACAATAAAGATTTCACCCGCCTGACCGGTGTAAATGAAAAAATGACGGCCGCCGCATATCAGGAATCGGCGAAAGCCAGCTTTATCGCTTCTGCAGGCATTTCACAAGAACAGGCGGATTCAAAAGCCATTTCCGCTATTATTGAGGCCATGTCATCAGCGCTTCGGGATAACACGGAGCTCAAGGTGCATACCAAATCCATGTCAGGCAAAAAAGCCGTCCTTGAAGCAAAAGTGACGCCGCTTGATATGTCTCCGCTTGCGGGCCAGCTGCAAGACCGCGTGCAAGACTATGCCGGAAAGCACCCTGATGCTGATGAAAACGAAATTGTCAGCCACCTGCTTTCTGTCTATCCGGAAGAGTTTATGCGCCTGAAACCGGCTTCTTCTTCCGTTACAAGAGAAATCGAAATGAAGAAAAACGCCCGCGGCCAGTGGTATCTGGATACAGACGCCGATCTGGAAGGATTGACAGAAGCGTTTTTGAAAACGTCCTGACAACAAGAAAGGAAATAGCGCAGGCTATTTCCTTTTTTTATTTTCACTTAAAGATGTCACTGATAAATTGAACCTCATCCTCGGTTAACTGCACATGAAGCGCGTCCAGATTGTGTTTCAGCTGGTCGGGGCGCTTGGCTCCGGGAATGATCGCATCCACCGCCGGCTGCGACAGAAGCCATGCGAGTGCGATATGCGCTGTCTGCACCCCTTTTTCTTCCGCAACGGCCCGAAGCTTATCCACTCGCTCCAGGTTTTGGTGAAAAGCTTCTCCCTGAAACGGCGGCCTGTTCTTTCGGCTGTCCTCAAAGACTGTGTCTTTTGTAAACTTTCCCGTCAGCAAGCCGGAAGCAAGCGGAAAATAAGGAATAAAGGAAATGCCGTTCTTTTCACAATAAGGCAGCAGATCGTGCTCCGCCTCACGCTGAATCAGTGAATATTCCGATTGAAAAACCTCTAAATAGCCGTCGGCGTTAAACTCCTGCAATTGCCGGAAGCTGAGATTGGACGCGCCGATTGCTCTGATTTTCCCTTCGTCCTTCAGTTCTTTTAACGTGCCCGCCACTTCGGAGAGCGGTGTTTTGCCGTCAGGGAAGTGGACGTAATACAAATCAATCACGTCTGTTTTCAGCCGCTTCAGGCTGTTTTCCGCCTCACTCCGGAGAAATTCACGGCTGTTGTCCAGCTCGATCTGTCCGTTGACCTCTTTGTGCGCGCCTTTTGACGCAATCACGAGGCTGTCCCGCACGCCGCGCTCTGCGACAACTTCACCGATTAACTCTTCGGAACGCCCCAAACCGTATATAAACGCCGTATCAATAAAATTGACGCCGCCGTCCAGCGCTATGCGGATGAGTTCTTTTCCCGTTTCATCATTAAGATTCGGAAACAGATTATGTCCTCCGACCGCATTAGCGCCAAAGCCGATACGCTTTACCCGTAAATCCGTCCTGCCCAGCGTACGTGTCTCATCCATGGCTCAGGCTCCCTTCCTTTTATCGCTCTGTTTAGTATTAGATAACCGGTAAGAATTATCCTGCCTGAGAGCCTATCTATAGAAAAAACCTTGAAAAGCGTTTGCCCTTCAAGGTTTTTTTGCTGTGTATTAAGATGTCAGAGCTGCGGCGAAGCGTTCGGCTTCATCCGTGAGAGCACCCTCGATTTCCTTATAGCGGCTGGAAATCGTTGAGGCGCTGACGCCGTACTTCTTCGCCAGCTTGGCTTGAGAAACGGACGCGCCGTTCAGAGAAATGCTGTTCACGTAATATTCGACCGCCGCCGCGAAAGCTTCAGGCTTTCTGATCGTCGGTGTTTTTTTGACACAGAACGTTTTCCACAGATCAATCACGGCCGGAACCAGCTCAGCCGGGTATTCATCCCCGCTCAGGCCTTTTTCAATGGCGTCCGCCGTTTCCTTCTCCATGTCGTTCGCCCACTCTGTCTGTTTTTCTTCAGCAGCCTGCTCAGACTCTTCCGCAGTTGTTAAAAGAGCGGCCAGCACAGTGTCGAAGTTTTCCTGCATAAAGCGCTCAGGCGATTTGCCTTCCGCAAGGGCCGGGGCCGCCGCCTTTTTCACTTTGCTGATTAGAGCTTCGGTCCGCTTCACAGGGAAGATCGTAAATTGCATGAAGAACTCCGCTTTTTCCGCTTCGTGGATCGGATAGCCGAGAATCAGGCTTCCCGCCGGCGGAAGATCCTGCTGGCTGACGTCCATTTCCACTTTGAATTGTTTTTTCGTCATCACATCTTCAAAGTGAATCATTCCTTCTTTCACATCTTCAAGCACCATAACGGCAGGTGTCATGCTTTTCCATGATTCAACGATTTCCCGTGTTTTCGGGCGGTTGATCCCGCCGGCTTTTTTCTGAAGATATTCTTCAAAAATCGTCTTGCCGCCTGCCAGCGGACGGAAGAAAATTCCCCAGATGCCGAGGTTGAAGACTCCGATGTCTTTTGTCTGTCTGTCCAGCTCCGTAATGAATGCGTGCTGGTTAATAAATGATGATATGCCGTCTCTATGTGCTGTAAAGGCGTACTCCATTAGGCTTTCCTGAATCTGTTTCGCTTCTTTTGCCGCGATGTCTGCCGGAATGGCAGCTTCTTTGCTTCCGCAGCATTTTTTATATTTCTTCCCGCTGCCGCATGGGCAAGGGGCATTTCTTTTCACTTTTCCCACAATAAACCCTCCGAATTCTGATATAACTTTATTATTTTAACAAAAATAACTTCAGAGGGCTTGGTTTACGGCGAAAAAAGAATATGGAAGAAAAAAAAGACCCCGGGATATTCTCATTCTCCGGGGCTTTGAAACTGTTAATTTGTATTTTGTCCGCCGCCGTTCAGACCTTCTTTAATCAGCCCGTTTACTTGGCTGTTCATCAAAAGTCCGATGTGTCCGACACCGTGAATCTGCACGTTTTTCCCGCCGATCAGCCGTGACAGCGGGTTCATGACGATTAAGTCCGCTGAGCTGTAAATCGATGTATATAAAATCTTTTGGTTCGGATCAGTCCCCGGAAGCGCCCGGTTGGTCACAAGGCCGTTCGCTCCGCCCAGTGTTACGACGTTTGCGATTTTGTCTCCGCCGTCAAGATTTTTAATGTAATAGAGTGTGTTGGCTCCGCCCATGCTGTGCGCGACGATATCGACTTTACTCGCACCTGTTTCGCTGAGCACTTTTTTCACGTAATTGGACAGTCTCGGCGCATTGTGTCTGTTGTTTCCGGTTTTGTCTAAGAAATCAATGGCGTACATCTCTTTTCTTGACCAGCCTTGGGATGCCAAGTATGTTTTGATTCCCGCGAAGTTAAAGGACGCCCCGCCGATTCCGTGGACCATGACAACAGGGTTATGCCCTGAGGAGGCTTTCGATACGGTCGGCTGGAAGGCAAATACGGAAATGACGGACAGCATACAAACTGTAAGGATGACTAGGATTTTGCTTTTTATATGTTTCATGAACTTTCCTCCTGCTATGTAATATTTTTGCAGTTTTCATTCTATTAGAGGAGAAAAGGAAAAAATAGTGTATTTTTTACTGTTTTCAACAATTAAAAAAAGAGCGGAAAAATGAGAAAGACGCCCCTTTCCCGAAAGCACGCTTATGCTTTAATACGGCATACCAACAAAGGAGAGAACACCCGGTTCTCTACTCCTAGTACTCATTGAAATAGGTTTGAATCCGCTTAGGATCATGCGTTTTTGTCAGCGCAAGCATCAGAAGAATCCGCGCTTTTTGAGGGTTGAGAGAGTTTGAAGCTGTCAAATGGTCTTTTTCATACTCTCGATTAGGTGTTACCGTTCCGTTTCCCGTCCTTGTGGAGCGGACGACCGCCAGCCCGCTTTTGACCGACTTTACGGCGCCTTTTTGGGCCTCATCAGACATTGAGCCGTTTCCCGGGCCTGCAAAAATAATGCCTTGAGCCCCTGATTTTACGGCGGCTTCAAAGAGATAGCTTCCGTCATTTTGATAGCCGTATATAATATCGACCTGCGGCAGTTTATCAAGTTTATCTATCTTGAAATCTGTATCCTTCGTATGCTTTCGGGTCATGATGTTATTAAAATAGACGTCATCAGCAATTGTTCCGATATAACCCATTTCTTCCGATTTGAATGTGTCGGCCGCGGTTGTATTGGTTTTTGTCACATAGCGCGCCGAAGCGATTCTGTCATTTAATACGACAAGCGTCCCCTTGCCTTTCGCATCAGGCGCAGCCGCTGTTTTTACAGCGTTATATAAGTTGGACGGCCCGTCCGCTCCGAGCGCCGTGGATGGCCTCATTGACCCGGCGACAACAACGGGCTTGTCACTTTTGACCGTCAGATTGAGAAAGTAGGCGGTTTCCTCAAGTGTGTCTGTTCCATGTGTAATGACAATGCCGTCTGTATCATCAGACTTGAGCAGCTTGTTTACCCGTTTTGCAAGTTTCAGCAGTGTCTCGTTATTCATATTCTGGCTGCCGATATTCACAACCTGTTCTCCGCTCACATGCGCGACCTCTTTTATCTCCGGAACGGCCTGAATCAGGGCATCAACTCCGATTGCCCCCGCCGTGTACTCCGTAGCGGACGTCTTTGAAGGAGCAGCGCCTGCAATTGTGCCGCCGGCGGCAAGAATTTTAATATTCGGAAGTCCGTCTTTTTTCGCTGGGGCTGCGGCTGCCATCCGGGGCGGTGTTTCTTTCGCTTGAGGAGATTGGGAGCAGCCGGCCGCGATGAAGAGCAGAGCCGTGATAAATGTAATGAAGGGCATGAATTGTTTTTTCATTCTTTTCTCTCCTTTTCTTTATTTATGAAGATTTTCCTCTCACCGGTCAACGCGCTTGTCAGGCAACCTTCCGAAGAAAATAACCGTTAAAAAACCTTGACACCGTCATGCGAAATCAAGATAATAGACCAGTCACTATATTTTAAATTTGTCAAAAATCAGTAAGGTGGGAACATTATGAGCTATGGAGATTCTCGTGAAAAAATCCTCGCCGCGGCAACCAGGCTGTTTCAGCTTCAGGGGTATTACGGCACGGGGCTGAATCAGATTATTAAAGAAAGCGGTGCGCCGAAAGGTTCTCTTTACTATCATTTTCCGGACGGCAAAGAGCAGCTCGCCATTGAGGCTGTCAATGAAATGAGCCATTATATCCGTATGAAAATAAAAGAAAGCCTTGATGCCCATCCTGATCCTGCGGAAAGCATTCAAGCGTTTTTACAGGACTTATCAAGCCAATTCACATGTCCGGAGAACTTTGAAGGGTTTCCTGTCGGTTTACTGGCTGCCGAGACGGCTTTAAAGAGCGAAAAGCTCCGGCAGGCCTGTCAATGCGCTTATCAGGAATGGGAGAATCTGTTCGCGGGCAAATTGAGATCAGCCGGTTTTTCTGATGAGAAAGCGGCGGAAATCAGCACTGTTTTAAATGCCATGATAGAAGGCGGCATCATTGTGTCCTTAGCCAAAAAAGACAAAATGCCGATCCTCCATATTTCTAAACAAATCCCGAACCTGCTGAAGACATAAAATACGAGAGACATGTACGTATAGAAAGAGAGGAGAATGATTTTGGAAAACGCTCAGCCTTCCAAACAATATAAAGTCATGCCGATCATGATTTCTTTACTGACGGCAGGGTTTATCGGCATGTTCAGTGAAACGGCGCTGAATATCGCCCTGACTGACCTGATGAAGGAGTTACATATCACTCCTGCGACCGTCCAGTGGCTGACGACGGGCTATCTGCTCGTTCTCGGTATTCTTGTCCCGGTATCGGGTCTGCTTTTGCAATGGTTTACGACGAGACAGCTGTTTATCGTTTCACTCGCTTTTTCCATTATCGGCACGCTGATTGCAGCGCTTGCGCCGAGCTTTCCGTTTCTTTTGGCGGCAAGAATCGTGCAGGCTTTAGGAACCGGGCTGCTGCTGCCGCTGATGTTTAATACAATCCTCGTCATCTTCCCGCCGCATAAGCGCGGAGCGGCGATGGGGACGATCGGGCTGGTCATCATGTTCGCTCCTGCGATCGGTCCGACATTTTCAGGGCTTGTGTTAGAGCATTTGAACTGGCATTGGATTTTCTGGATTTCCCTGCCGTTTCTTGTGTTGGCTCTTTTATTCGGCATCGCCTACATGCAGAACGTGTCTGACATTACAAAACCGAAAATTGACGTGCTTTCCATTATTCTGTCTACGATCGGGTTTGGCGGCATCGTATTCGGATTCAGCAATGCGGGCGAAGGATCAGACGGCTGGTCAAGCCCGACGGTTATCGGTTCGCTCACTGTCGGTGCGATCGCGCTCATCTTATTTTCCATCAGGCAGCTGACAATGAAGCAGCCGATGATGAATCTGCGCGCTTTCCGCTATCCGATGTTTATTCTCGGTGTCGTGATTGTATTTATCTGTATGATGGTTATCTTATCAACAATGCTTCTATTGCCAATGTATTTACAAAGCGGACTGATGCTGACGGCGTTTACGTCCGGGCTCATCCTGCTGCCGGGCGGTATTTTAAACGGCTTTATGTCTCCGGTGACGGGGCGCCTGTTTGATAAATACGGACCGAAGTGGCTTGTCATTCCCGGATTTGTCATCACGGCAACTGTGCTTTCGTTTTTCTCAAACATTAACGGCGCTTCAACGGCGCTTCTGATTGTCGCGCTTCATACATGCCTGATGATCGGCATTTCCATGATCATGATGCCGGCGCAAACGAACGGCTTAAACCAGCTGCCGCCGGAATTTTATCCGGACGGAACGGCCATTATGAATACGCTCCAGCAGATGGCCGGCGCAATCGGCACTGCGGTGGCGGTCAGCATCATGGCTGCCGGCCAGAAGAATTATATGAGCACCGCGAAAAACCCGAATGATCCTTCCGCATACTCTCACGCGCTGATTGCGGGCGTCCAGCACGCCTTTATCTTCGCAATGATTGTCGCCGTTATCGGCTTGATCAGCGCTTTCTTTATGAAACGGGTCAAAGTGAATCACTCATAAGAAAACAGCAGACTCCCCGTGAGTCTGCTGTTTTTTATATACCGCGCGCTTCAGCCAGTTCATCAATCGCATAGATCAGATCATCGGCCGTGTTATAGAAATGAGGCGCCAGCCGGATGATTTGTCCGCTGGGTGCGCATACGATGTTTTTCCGCCTCAACAGCGCAGCCGTTTCCGCCGCTTTTTCATCCCGTATGGAAATCATGCCGGGTCTGTCATCGGCAGACGGCGGCCCTGTGAGATTCAGTCCTTTTTCAGAAGCGTATTCATACGCAAATGCGCTGAGTTTTTTTACTTCTTGGTGAATGCGGTCTGTGCCGGCATCGTTTACTAGAGATAAAGCCGCCTGTGCCGCATATATGCTGATAAATGCCGGGGTTCCGGTCTCAAAGCGTTTGGCTCCGTCCGCATAAGAAAAACGGGTTAAATCCAGCATTGACGCCCGCTGCTGCCCGAACCATCCGGTGACTTTCGGCTTCAGCCGTTCGGCAAGTTCCTTTCTGACATAAAGAAACGCCGTTCCCGGTATGCCGAGCATATACTTTCTCGCACCCGCGGCCAGCATATCAACTCCCCATTCTTTTACATCAATCGGGATGTGCCCCGCCGATTGATAAGCATCGACAAAAAGAAGCGATCCCTTCTTTGCGGATATCTCGGCAATGCGCTTCATATCCTGGACAAAACCGGACGTATATGACACATGGGGCACACAGGTGAAAAGCGTCTGTTCCGATATGTACGTCTCATACCGCTCTAACGGGATCATTCCATCTTCAGACGGCACGACCGAAAGCTCCATCTCAGTCTGCGCCTTCAAAATGTGGGCGATCGCCGGAAAATCCAATTCCGTATACACCGCCTGTTTCTTTCGGCAATCCGGTAAAGCAGAAACGACGGCCGAGACAGCAGCCGTTACTGAAGGTAAAACGGCGATTTCTTCAGGATGGGCGCCGATCAATTTCGCAAATTCACACCTTGCCTGCTCCGTTCGTCCAATGGCTTCTTCCCAGTTTCCGCCATGCTGAAGCAGGCTTTCCTGGTAGTCATTGATCGCTTTTGAAACCGGCAGGGCAAGAGCGCTTTGAGAGCAGCTGGCGAGCATCGTATGTGTGCGGAGCGCCGGAAATAAAGATCGGTATTGCACCAGAGGCGAATTCAAGACATGTTTCCCCCTTCGGCAGGAATATATGTCCATTATAGAGTATGGGTAAAAGAAAAGGAGGGTTTTATATGGAGAAAAAAGTATTGCTGACAGGCTTTGACCCCTTCGGCGGGGAAACGGTCAATCCTTCATGGGAAGCGGTCAAACGGCTGAACGGTGCCGCTGAGGGCTCCGCCTCTATCGTATCCGAACAAGTGCCGACCGTTTTTTATAAGTCTCTTGCCGTGCTGCGCGAGGCGATCAAAAAGCATCAGCCTGACATTATCATCTGTGTCGGACAGGCAGGCGGCAGAATGCAGATCACGCCGGAACGGGTCGCGATCAATCTCAATGAGGCGCGCATACCGGATAACGAAGGAAACCAGCCTGTCGGGGAAAACATTTCTCAAGACGGTCCCGCGGCCTATTGGACCGGCCTTCCGATCAAACGGATCGTTGAGGAAATCAAAAAGGAAGGCATTCCCTCGGCTGTATCCTACACGGCGGGGACGTTTGTATGCAATCACCTCTTTTACGGCCTGATGGATGAAATCGCCTGCCATCATCCCCACATCCGCGGCGGGTTTATACACATCCCGTACATTCCGGAGCAAACTTTGCAGAAGTCTGCGCCGAGCCTCAGCCTGGATCTCGTAACAAAAGCGCTCAAAATCGCCGCGGTGACCGCCGCGGCGCATGAGGACGATATTGAGACCGGCGGAGGCGAACTTCACTAAGCTGCAGACGGCGCCTCGGCCCATTTCTTCCGGTAAACGATGCGGGACAGCGTCACACTGATTTCATAGAGGACAAGCAGCGGAATCATAACGAGAAAGTCAGACATAAAATCCGGAGGCGTAATCAGCACAGAGACGACGATCAGCACAAAATACGAAAGCTTCCGCGCCTTTGCCAGCCGGGTTGGATTCACGATTCCGAGCCGTGTCAGAAACATGACGGCCAGAGGCATTTCAAATAAAAATCCGAACGGCAATGTAAGATTCAGCATAAAGGTAAAATACTTGTCCGCCGTAAATACCATGTCAAAATGGCCGGCGGACAATTGTGTTAAAAATCCGAGCACAATCGGAAACAGCACAAAATACCCGAAGGAAATTCCGATGATAAACAAAACCGAAAGCCCCGGAATGTAAAGCAAAGCGGCGCGGCGTTCAAACGGGGTCAAAGCCGGCGCCGTAAAACGCCAGAGCTGAAAGGCCGCAACCGGAATCGTTGCCGTAAGGGCGCATATTCCCGCAATCATCATATACACCCATAAAATCTCGCTCGGCCCTAAAACGGCCAGCCTGCCATCCAAATCCTTGATCAGCCAGTCATAAATATCCTGCACAAACCAGCAGGCGCCGATAAAACACACGAGAAAGGCGATAACGGTTTTAATGAGACGCTGCCGGACTTCCTCTAAATGCCCGATCAAGTGGGTTTCTTTTTTATCCAATCGTACATCCTCCTTATAGAGAAAGAGGCAGAAGCGGATTCGTCTGCCCCCATGTCAGGATTCAGCCTGCCGTTTTGTCTTTCTCAGCCGTCTGCTTGTCCGGCTCTTCATTTGAGACCAGTGTTTTTGCGGCGCTTTTAAATTCAAGCAGCGTGCGGCCGGCTGCACGGCCGATTTCCGGAAGCTTTGAAGGTCCGAAAATGATGAGAGCGATGACGAAAATCAGGATCAACCCGGGAATGCCGATATTTGAAAACATGAGTGTGCCTCCTTATTGTGAGATTTTGGCCCGTTTCTTTCTCATTTGCTTTTCATGCGCATTGTTATGGGCGAAGAAACGATCCTCTTCCACCTCGTTCGACTGCTTTAAACCGCCTGCAACCGCAGCTTGAGAGACCTTCCGAATCCCCGTCTGGTCTTTCTGATAAATGAATGAAGCCCGCGTGGATACCTCAGCCCCCGGCTCCGTCACGTACGGCACCACTCTGTAATCCGCTCTCCATTGGGCAGGGGTCACCGTACAGCGGACATAGCCGCGGTAATCGTTGAAAAACTTAATATGCGGGTTTTGTTTTAAGATCTGATCCGTATCGGCCCGTTTATCCGCCCCGTTTCCTCCAGATGTAATGGAAGTCCCGACGAATTCGGCTCCGAAAATCTTTGAATTCGTTTGGTTAAAATCGGTATGCAGGTTTGACGCCCAGCTTGCGTGAACATCACCTGTCAGCACGATGACATTGTTCAGATTTTTGCTTTTTATAAAATTGATGACCCGCTCCCGCTGAGCCGGGTAGCCGTCCCATGAATCCATGCTGTATATCGGATTGGCGGTTGTTCCGAAATTCCATTGCGCGAAAAAGATTTGCTGCGCCAGCACATTCCACTTCGCTTTTGAGGCGGCTAAATTTCCGAAGAGCCATTGCTCCTGTTCTGTCCCCATCAATGTACGCTTCGGGTCTCTCCACTCATCAGAAGGCGGCTTATTCCCGTCGCCGTTGGCCTGATCATCTCTATACTGTCTTGTATCAAGCACATTGAACGATGCCAAATTGCCATAAGAAAATTGCCTGTACAGCCGCATATCAGGACCGTTCGGCAATGACATGCGCCTGAGCGGCATGTGTTCATAATAAGCCTGATAAGCTGCGGCCCTCCTGAGCACAAACGCTTCAACGGATTGGCCTTTTTCAGGGATAACATTGGCATAATTGTTTTCCACCTCATGATCGTCCCACGTCACGACCCACGGAAATGCGGCGTGGGCGGCTTTCAGATTGGCATCAGAGCGGTATTGGGCATGACGGTTGCGGTAATCTGACAGTGTATACACTTCAGCGCTGCTGTGCGTCCTGACATTTCCCGTTTTTGACACATATTCGTTCGGTCCGTATTCATAAATGTAATCTCCGAGATGGAACACGAGATCAAGCTTTTCCTTCGCCATATGTTTATACGCCGTATAATAGCCGTGTTCATACTGCTGGCATGAGGCAAACGCAAACGTCATGGCGGATACGTCAGCGCCGGGAGCGGGCAGCGTTTTCGTCCGGCCGACGGGACTGAGCTCATGCCCGCTTTTAAACCGGTAATAGTACACTTTATTGGGCTTGAGCCCGTCCGCCTCGACATGGACGGAGTGTCCGAGATTCGGCTTGGCCATTTCCGTTCCGCGTTTGACGATGTGACGGAAATGTTCATCAGTAGCGATTTCCCATTTTACCGGCACGGCCTGCTTCGGCATGCCGCCCCCATTCAGCGGGTCCGGGGCAAGACGCGTCCAGAGAATGACGCTGTCAGACAGCGGGTCGCCGGAGGCTACGCCGAGGGTGAACGGATAGTTTGAAAATTTCGGAGCGGCATTCACTTCAAACGCGCCGATGGATTGCGCGATCGCTAACCCGAGGGAAAGACCGGCGATTTTCCCGGCGCCTTGTATAAATGCGCGGCGGTCAAACGTATTGTTCTGAAAGCTTTTGTTCTCCAATTCCTTGATCCATTCATCTAAACGGCCGTCATGTGTCATGTCAGTTCCCCTTTCGTCTCATTGATCGCCCTTATTATAAAAAAGAAATGTTAAACCGCTATGAAGAAGTGTGAAGGGTTTGTAAGGCTGAAAAATGGACGGCGGGAGACATTTTTCACATTGTTTCGACAAACCTTGCCCCGCCGGGAGAAAACCCCCTCTGTTTCTTTTTGGCTTGTCATCCGTCAAGCGCACTTTTTTCCTATTTTTCTTCACAAAAAATTAAAAAAACACCGTTCATTCTAAGAACGGTGCGCCCGGGATTAAAATGTATTGTACACGTTTTCGCACGTCTCACCTGTCGGCTGATAGAAGCAGTGGGATCTGAATCTGGCGACAAACGGCTGGCCATACCAAGTCTGCGGGCAGTTGCCCGGCGGCTTAAAATACCACAGGCTGAATTTAGCCGGCCAAAACCGTTCTCCATTAATGTTCCTGCGGGCAAGCCTCCGCTCGGATTCACGCGGTCTCTGGTAAAAGTATCCGTGAGTCACCGCTTCAAACGCGTGCGGCTGAAACACCATCTGCCTGATGGTGCGCAGGCCTTTAAAATCAGAACAATTCGCCCGCACCCTATTGATTCCCACATTGCCGACCAAAAGCATTCCCTGCTTCCCTTCGCCTTCCGCTTCCGCCCTGAGCAGCCTTGCCATTAGATCGACATCGGCGCTCGACGCTTTTACGACTGCCATCATGACACCTCCCGTATTTTCTCCTTTCATCATATTCAGCAGCGGCCCAGTGATGACAGCCAAAAGCCAGAAAACAAATGTTCACGAAAAAAGGGTTTATATTTCACGTTATGAGGAAACATACTAACATGATTTCCATAAGGAGGAATTCGCATGGAACACATTAAAGCGCTTGCCATTAAAGGCATTATGACCATCATTATTCTGTATCTGATACTCGGCTTAGGTTTTCGCTTTACATTCGGCGACGTGCTGCTGATGACCATTGTGCTGGGAACCGTTTCCTACTTTACGGGCGACTTGTACGTGCTTCCGAGATGGAATAATATCACGGCGGCGTCCGCTGATTTCGGAATCGCGTTTCTTGTCGTCTGGCTGATGGGAATGCCGCTGTCCATGGGCATTTCCGGGGGAAGACTGGCGTTTGCCGCTCTTATTTCCGCCGTCATCATCGCCGTCGGAGAATATTTTTTCCATATTTATCTGATGAGAAAAGACTTGGGCGGGTCCCGTTTTTTAGAACCCCGGTCCGAATAACGTAAAAAAGGCCGGATAACGGCCTTTTTCGTTTGATTTCACTGATCCATATGCTTTCTGATAAAATGCAGCAGCGTGTTTCCTTGAGCGGTCAATATGACACCCTTCGCGCCGCACTTCGGACAGGGCGTCCCTTCTATCTCCTCGCCGGTTCCTTCACAATGCGGACACGTGAGCTCAAGATCGTCGGTTGCGATCACCATGAATATCCCTCCTTTTTTGATTGTCTGTCCGTCTCCAGTCACTTTCCATGGCCATCACCTCCTTAACAACACAAAAAAACCCCGTCCATCAAAGGACGAGGTTTTCGCGGTGCCACCTTTATTAACGGCTGAAGAGCCATTCTCTCAAAAAGTACAGAAACACACGGTTTCAATACTCCTTTCTTGATAACGGGGAAAGAATCCCGGCACCGCCTACTGTCATTTCAGCGCAGCAATTCAGAAGCCCATTCGGCACCGGACGGGGATCGGTTCACAGCGGCCACCGACTCTCTGAACCCCGCGCGCTGATGCGTACTTACTCTTCCTCAGCATTGTTCATCCGTTCTTTTATTTTAAAATGTATCATACGCTGTCATCCGGCGGAAGTCAATAACCTTTCGGATCGGACAGGCCGAGCATGTCCCGCGCCATTTGCATATGCTCCTCTTGCCCCGTCTGAAGCGCGAATTTCGCCGTTTCCACGGGATAAGCGGCCTGCCATTCTGTCACATGCTCCTGCATTTTCGGCCAGACGCGCCCGCCTTCAGCTTCGTAGCTCTTCATCAGCCGTTTTGTTTCTTTTTCTCCTAATATCACTTGATAAAGGACAAAATCCTTGGCCGGATCGGCAACCTTTGCCTCCGTCCAATCGAGGAGACCCGTCACACGCTGATTTTCGCCGATCAAAATATGCGGAGGATGCAAGTCGCCATGGATCAGCGCGGAAAAATCAGGCCAGTACGAACTGTCATTTATCCACGTTTGCCATCTTTTCCAAAGCGGCTCTGAGACCCCGATTTCTTTTTTTATGTGATCCATTGATTCCGCCGCCCTTTGCCTGACGTCATCCGGTTTTATGATTTCAATTCCGGATTTGGAGGCCGCATCCGGGTCTGCCCCGTGCAGCTCGGCTAATGCCGCGGCAAGCGAGCCGACAAAACCGTCTGAAGGCGGCTCGTGTTCCATATTCCAGACATACTGTTTCTTATCCAGATCAATTGCGGCAGCGGGTATTCCGTCCAGTTTCGGATAAGCGATCAGTTCCGGTGTATGAATCCGCCAATCGGGCACTGCTACCGCGGCATGGCTGCGGAGAAACGCGAGAACGCCGCTTTCTGCAGCCGCTCTTTCGATAACATCGGGACGGCGCGGCTTTCGGAGCACCCATGTCATGCCGCTGTCATCTTCAGCAAATACGACTTGGAAGTCCATACCCGTTTCATTTATGTCCGCCCCTTCATATTTTAACCGTAAGCCATTTTCCTTTGCGATGTTCAGAACGGTTTCTATTTCCCTTTGTTTTGTCACTTCGTTTCCCCATTTCCCTTATTTACTGACACAGAGCTTCGCCTGAGGCGGAGGAGAAAGAGATATGTGAAGACGCCAAAAAGAGGGCGGCATAATCGCCGCCCCCTCACTATTACTTCAGGTTCCTTTATTCAGGCAGACAATCCCGGTTTCCTCCGCGCTCAAGGCAGAGACATTGACACTATTTTATTAGTGCGAAAACCGGATTTTGACTTGCCATCAGGACCCCTCCGTTCTTTCTTAGTTAACATTATTTTACACAAAAACCTTATATACGTAAACCCTATTTATCAGCTTACCGGCTGCCTCCGCTGACAAATTTTGATCCTTCGCGTAAATCTTTCGCCTCCAAAAAGAAGACGTGAATGAATTTTTTCATATTCACTTTAACCGGAGAAAGCGGCACGGTTTCCTTAGCCTGCATTTCTTTCATTCTCTTGCTGACAGCGGGGAAATCAAAGAATTTCGAGGCGTAATATTCAAATTTGGGGTTTGAAAAATCAGTTGTGCCCAATGAAGCGAAGTGGTTTAACGAATGAATGACGGCCCTTCTGATCCGCTGTTCCGAGGCTTTGATTTCTCTGTTAACCTCGGCTTGTGCCGCCGCAGGCCCCAGCTTCCGGATGGCGACGTTTGTAAACATCTGCTTTAAAGACGGGATGTTTCTTTCCGCCTGTTCATCCTCAAATAAATAGTGAAGGACGGCCATGAGGTCATGCGCCCCGCTTTCTCCCACGATGCCTAATTCCGATAAAAGAAATTTTCCTGTTTCTTTGATTGATTTCTCGTGCATCCCCCCCGGCCCGCTTTTTTTCGGCTCATTCCGCTGAATAAGACGGCTTAACGAGTGTTGGATATCGCCGATCGAGGTTTCCAGTTCAATCCGCTCTTTTACTTTTCGCAAAACGGTGACGATCTCGATTTTGTTGATCGGTTTGTGGATAAAGTATTCGATGCCGAGAGAATAAGCTTCTCCCACCATTTCCTTTGCCTCCACCTGCGATATCATCACCGCTTTTCCGTTGTACGATCCCTGAAGATGCCGGATCGTCTCAATCCCGTCCCGACCCGGCATCAGCAGATCAATTAATAAAATATCGACTTGTTTAAAATGGAGATAATGCCCTTCAATCTGGCTTCCGTCCTCTGCCTCACCGACGACTTCGCCTAAGTCCTCATCCTCGATCATCTGTTTTAAAATGGAACGGATCGCCCGGTCATCATCAGCTATAAAAAAACGCATATTATGAGTTCATCCTTTCTGCAATCAAATGCTTCACCGGCAGTTTAATCGTAAATATGACGCCTTTTGGCTTGTTATGAAAGGAAATGTCTCCGTCAAGTTCAGTTACGATTTCCTTCACGTAAGTAAGCCCGATGCCCGTTGAAGGTGTGCCGAATTCATCGTATTTGGACGTAAATCCGGGATCATAAACGACCTCTCCGATTTTTTCCGGAATGCCGGGACCGTCATCTTCCGCCTCAAATTCGGCCATCTCCCCCTCCGCCCTGCGCAGCGCGAGGCGGATCTCACCCCTGTCACCCATGGCTTCGACGGCATTGGCGGTCAGATTATTTAAGATCGACAAGACGGTAAAGACGTGATAATCGGGATGATCTCCTTCAATCACGCTCCGGAATTGAATGTCCTTGCCTAAAGATTCGGCGTATTTTTCATTGATTCGGATGACGATGCCGACCAGAGCGGCGGCATTCATGTAATCCCGGAATCTCTCATTGGAAATCAGCTTCGACAGGCCGGCGAATATTCGCTGATTGTCTTTTTTCACTTCATGAATTTCTCCCGCAAGGCGCAGCATTCGGCTCCCGAGCTCCCGGTCGTTCCCGCTCATTTCCCGATATAGCTGATAGGATTCTTTCGTCACATGCTCCGTCGTTTTCAGCGTTTTTTTCAAATGAATCGTTTCTTCATATAAGTTAGACACAATCATCAGCATGTGCTCATGCTGCTTTCTCGTTTGTTTTTCCCTGACCTGAGATTCGTGCAGCTTCATCACGTTGAAAAAACTCAGCACAATAAACGTGTGAGAAACAGCGATAACCGCAATATCCGCCAGCTTGTCCGGCATCATAATCTGCCGGCCGCCGGAAAACTGAACCGTCATTTCAACGGCATCGGACGCAATTTCAATGAGAAAACCGAGAAACCCGATCATCAGCGGCCGATCCCAAAAAAGCCTGACCTTCAGCACATAAAACAAGCAGGCATATGTAAAGTAAAAAAAGAAACTGGGATATTGGCTGAAAAAAGCCTCCGTAAAGCCGGCATGCTCTCCTCCCCAGCACGCCAGGCCGATCCGGAATGCCACAACGGCTGCACCTGTCAACAGCCCTGACAATACTGCCGGCACATGCCGAAGCAGCAGCAGAAAAAAGAAAAAAGCCGGGGCGCCGAAGCTGATCCGGTATACCTCATTCAGGGGGTAAAATTTCAGTTCCCCCGCCAGCGGCACGGTGATCAGCATAAGGGCGAAAAGATAGCCGTCTTTTTTCAGTAAATAGTCGAGCCTGATCATAATCACTTCCTTCTTCTGTCTATTTTGAACAAGACCGATACAGTCCGCAAATTTCTTTAGACCCGAATGGCGGGACACTCCGGCTGATTTATAAATCTATCGGCTTATTTTAAGAATGATTTTGTCGTATTTTGTATGATTCTGTAGATGTCATTATACATTAACATGGAACACGCTATTTTTGAAAACGTTTTCCAAGACCGGTTTCCGCTTCGGACAGGCTTGCAATAGAGGAGGAATGTTATGAAAGATATGGTCAGAGAGCGCCTTGAAAAAGAGGAACTGGCTTCACTTTTACACGATTGGGTCGAGCATTACCGACCGTTTTCCGTCAATGGAAAAAGCGCAAATTATATACCCGCCCTCGGAGAAATCAACGACTCTCAGCTGGGCATTTGCATATTAGAGCCGGATGGCTCAATGATTCATGCCGGTGAATGGAATGTCCCGTTCACATTGCAGAGCATCTCAAAAGTCATCAGCTTTATTGCCGCCTGCATGAACAGAGGCATTTCTTACGTGCTGGATCGTGTGGACGTGGAACCGACGGGTGATGCGTTTAATTCTATCATCCGGCTTGAAATCCATAAACCCGGGAAGCCCTTCAACCCGATGATCAATGCCGGCGCCATTACCGTCGCCTCGCTGCTTCCGGGTGAAACGGCGCATGATAAATTAGAATATCTCTTTTCCGTTTTTGAAAAATTAATAGGAAAACGGCCTCACGTTCACGAGGAGGTCTTCCGTTCTGAATGGCAGACCGCGCATCGGAACCGAGCGCTCGCCTACTATTTAAAAGAAACGAACTTTCTCGAAGCGGATGTGGAAGAAACGCTTGAAGTCTATTTAAAGCAGTGCGCCATGGAGGGTACAACCGAGGACATCGCTTTAATCGGATTGATACTTGCGCATGACGGCTACCATCCGATCCGACGGGAACAGGTCATTCCGAAAGATGTCGCGAAACTCGCCAAAGCCCTGATGCTGACGTGCGGGATGTACAATGCGTCAGGCAAATATGCGGCTTTCGTCGGCGTCCCCGCCAAAAGCGGGGTATCCGGCGGCATTATGGCATTGGTTCCCCCAAGCGCCAGAAGAGAACAGCCTTTTCATAACGGCTGCGGCATCGGCATTTACGGTCCGGCCATTGATGAATACGGCAACAGCCTGACCGGCGGCATGCTGCTGAAACATATCGCACAGGAGTGGGAGCTCAGTATTTTTTAATCAAACGAACCAAGAGGTGATTGGATGCAGGAATTCCTTGAAAATGTAATCGGCTCGGCAAATGATTTTTTATGGTCAAAACTGTTAATCGTACTGCTTCTTTCTCTGGGACTGTTTTTTACGTTCAGATCAAAGGGTCTGCAAGTCCGCATGCTGAAGGAAATGATCCGGGTTTTGAAGGAAGGTGCGGCCGCCCGGACAAAAAACAGCATTTCCCCGTTTCAGGCATTTTGCATCAGTATGGCGGCGCGTGTCGGAACCGGGAATATTACCGGAATCGCCATTGCGATCGCACTCGGCGGTCCGGGCGCTATTTTCTGGATGTGGATTATCGCAGTCATCGGTTCGGCTTCAAGCTTTGTTGAAAGCACGCTGGCCCAAATTTATAAAGTGAAAGATCAAAACGGATTCCGCGGGGGCCCGGCCTATTACATGGAAAAGGGCCTGAAGAAACGCTGGATGGGCGCGCTGTTCGCCGTATTAATCACACTGTCATTCGGGGTTGTTTTTAATTCCGTTCAATCCAATACGATCAGCGTCGCCTTTCAAAACGCGTTCGGCACCAGCCGGCTTACATTGGGCATTATGTTAATCTTGGTTTTCGGCGGCGTAATCTTCGGCGGCGTCAAACGAATTGCGAAAATGGCGGAATACATTGTAGTCGTTTTGGCCGTTTTATATATCGGTGTCGCTTTCTTTGTCATTCTGACGAACATCACCCAATTGCCCGGCGTTCTGTCGCTAATCGTAAAAAATGCGTTCGGCATTGATCAGGCAGCGGGCGGCGCTTTAGGTGCGGCCTTGATGCAAGGTGTAAGACGCGGGATTTTCTCAAATGAAGCGGGTATGGGAAGCGCTCCGAACGCGGCGGCGACAGCTACGACGAGCCACCCGGTGAAACAGGGGCTCATTCAGGCATTCGGCGTCCTGACGGATACGCTTGTCATTTGTACAAGCACGGCGCTTATCATTTTATTTTCAGACGCTTATCACCAGCCGGGACTGAGCGGCATCGCGCTTTCTCAGGCCGCCTTGAGCGACCATGTCGGCGCGTGGGCGTCAGGTTTCCTTGCCGTCTTAATGCTTTTGTTCGGCTTCAGCGCTCTGATGGGCAACTATTATTACGGAGAAACCAATATCGGATTTTTAAGCCAGAACAAAAAATGGCTGTTCATTTACCGCATCTGCGTGCTCGGAATGGTACTGTTCGGCTGTATTTCCAAAGTCCAGCTTGTGTGGGATATGGCTGACTTGTTCATGGGCTTAATGGTGGTCGTGAACTTAATCGCGATTTTCCTTCTGTCGAAAAAAGCGTTTGCCGCTTTGAGCGATTATGTCCGGCAAAAGAAAGCCGGAAAGGACCCCGTCTTTTACAGAGATGTGCTCCCTGATGATGACGGGATCGAATGCTGGGAGTATTCAGACATCGCGAAAAGTGCGAAAGGCAAACACATTTCCTAAACAAAAGGTGTTCGGGCAGCGTCCTGAACACCTTTTTTCTGCCGGTTCATTGACAAAGAGAAAAGCGTCCATTACCCTTTTTATATATTTTCAGTAAAGTCAGAAAGGAAGGCCTATGAATCCCATTACACAAATATTAAATGAATACCCGGTAATGATCATAGACGGCGCGATGGCAACCGAGCTTGAGCGGATGGGCTGTGATTTACATGACGATCTGTGGTCGGCCAAAATTCTTTTGGAGAGACCAGAACTGATCAAACAGGTGCATGCAGAATATTTTGCCGCCGGCGCTGATTGCGCGATCACCGCCAGTTATCAATCGACAATCGAAGGATTTGCAGCGCGCGGCATCCCGGAAACCGATGCGATACGTCTCATTCAGACATCTGTTGAACTTGCCGCACAAGCACGCGATGAATTTTGGGCGCATGAAGAAAACCGTTCACACCGGCCCAAACCTTTGGTCGCCGCTTCTATCGGACCTTACGGCGCGAGCCTCGCTGACGGCTCTGAATACCGCGGCCATTACGGACTGACGGAGGATGAGCTGATCAGCTTTCACCGGCCCCGGATGAAAGCCCTCATAGAATCCGGCGCCGATCTTTTGGCCTGCGAGACCATTCCGTGCCTGTCAGAAGCAAAAGCGATCACAAGGCTGCTGGAGGAATTCCCCGGCACTTATGCATGGATCAGCTTCAGCGCCAAAGACGGACGGCATATCAGCGAAGGCACGCCTATTTCCGAATGCGCGGCCCTGCTTGACTCCTGCAGCCAAATCGCAGCGATCGGCATCAACTGCACACCGATTGAACATATTCCGCCGCTGATAGAAGAAATCAAACGGTCAGCATCCAAACCGATTATCGCCTATCCGAACTCCGGCGAACAATATGACCCAGTGACAAAAACCTGGAAAGGCGCAGCGTGCGAAAACCATTTCGGAAAAAGCGCGCAAAGCTGGTACGAAAACGGCGTGAGCCTGATCGGAGGCTGCTGCCGGACGAAACCTGCGGACATTCAGGCCATTGCCGATTGGGCCAAGACCTTAAAAACAACTTGACTAATCGGAATAGTTTGTATATTCTATTCAAAAAGCCGGTTCGCCGGAATCTCGTGCCGTTCGCCGGCATGAGATTTTTTATTAGAACGGCCCTCGCAGAAAGTTGGAAAACAATGAACAACAAGAACGAGACGAATTTTCAGAGAAGTATGAAAAGCAGACACCTCTTTATGCTATCACTCGGAGGTGTGATCGGAACGGGGCTGTTTTTAAGCTCTGGGTATACCATTCATCAGGCGGGTCCGGCGGGCACCATTTTCGCTTACCTTTTGGGCGCGGGCATCGTCTATCTTGTCATGCTTTGCCTTGGTGAACTGTCAGTAGCTATGCCCGTGACGGGCGCATTCCATACTTATGCGAAAACCTATATTGGGCCGGCGACGGGCTTTACGGTCGCATGGCTGTACTGGCTGACGTGGGCGGTGGCGCTGGGCTCTGAATTCACGGCGGCCGGGCTTTTCATGCAGCGCTGGTTCCCGCATACTTCAGTTTGGATGTGGAGTGCGGTATTCGCTCTTCTCATCTTTTTATTAAACGCCTTCTCCGTGAAATTTTTTGCTGAATCGGAGTTTTGGTTCTCAAGCATTAAAGTCTTAGCCATCTTACTGTTTATTTTATTGGGCGGAGCGGCGATGTTCGGCATCGTCCCGATGAAAAGCGGTGAGGCCGCACCTATGCTGTCGAACTTTACGGATAGCGGCAGCCTTTTTCCAAATGGCTTTTTCCCGATACTGATGACAATGCTTTCAGTAAACTTCGCTTTTTCAGGGACGGAATTGATCGGAATCGCCGCCGGGGAAAGCGCCGATCCGGAAAAAACCGTTCCGCGCGCCATTAAGACCACAGTCTGGCGGCTGGCGCTTTTCTTTATCGGAACGATTTTTGTGCTGTCAGGGATGATCTCCATCAAGGAAGCCGGTGTGATTGAAAGCCCGTTCGTCACGGTATTTGACAGAGTCGGCGTGCCTTATGCGGCCGATCTGATGAATTTCGTCATTTTAACGGCGCTTCTGTCTGCGGCCAATTCAGGGCTGTACGCGTCATCACGTATGCTGTGGTCCCTGTCTAAAGAAGGGGAGCTTCATCCCGCCTTTGCCAGACTGACTTCTAGAGGCATTCCTTTTAACGCTCTGATCTTCAGTATGATCGGCGGCATTCTGTCGTTGTTGTCAAGCGTGGTTGCAGCGGATACAGTCTATCTTGTTCTCGTCTCCGTCTCAGGATTTGCGGTAGTGGCTGTGTGGATGAGCATCGCCGCATCGCAATTTTTGTTCAGAAGACGGTTTCTTACAGAAGGGCACCAGCTTTCAGACTTGAAATACAGGACGCCGGGATATCCGGCCGTACCGATAGCGGCCTTTCTCCTGTGCCTCGCCTCCTGTATCGGCATCGCTTTTGATCCGAACCAGGCCATCGCCCTTTATTGCGGGATTGCATTTATGGCCGTTTGCTACAGCGCTTATTACTTGAAAAACCGGAAAAGCAGAGCCCGCGTGCAAGCCGTAAAATCCCAATAACCAAAAAAAGAACCCTGCAGCGCAAGGGTTCTTTTTTCATTTATACTTCAACCACCCATCTGAACGAATCCCGCACCTTCCCGACTTGGATGCCGGCAATCGTTTCATAGAGCCTTTCTGACACTTCACCGATCAAACCGTTATTCAGCTCAATCGTTTCTCCGTGAATGTGCAGCGCGCCGACCGGCGAGATGACGGCCGCTGTTCCCGTACCGAATACCTCTGACACCTCGCCTCTCATCGCAGCCTCATAGATGTCATCAATGGCGACCTGTTCTTCCCTGACACGGATGCCCCAGCTTTTTAACAGCTCTATCACAGATGCGCGTGTGATGCCCCCGAGAATGCTTCCGTTTAACGCCGGCGTTACGGCCTCTCCGTTTATGATGAAAAAGATATTCATACTGCCTACCTCTTCGGCATATTTCTTTTCCACCCCGTCGAGCCAAAGCACCTGATCATACCCCAGTTCTTCGGCTTTCCGCTGAGCCTGTAAGCTGGCCGCATAATTTCCGGACGTTTTGACGTCGCCCACTCCGCCGGTGACGGCGCGCACATACTCATCCTCCACATAAATGCGGATCGGTTTCAGCTGATCGCCGTAATACGAACCGACCGGCGTCAGAACAACCATGAACTTGTAACGCTTTGAAGGCCGGACGCCTAAAGAAGGCTCAGTCGCAATCACAAACGGACGGATATATAAAGAGGTTCCTTTTTCTATCGGTATCCATTCCTGCTCCAGCTCCACCAATTGTATCAATGCTTCCAGCGCCAGCTTCTCGTCAAGAGGCGGCATGCTCATCCGCCGTAACGATTTATTCAGCCGTTTTATATTTTGGTCAGGACGAAACATCAACACCCGTCCGTCTTCTGACCTGTAAGCCTTCAGCCCTTCAAATACGGCCTGCCCGTAATGGAAAACCGATGCGGAAGGATCCAGATGGACCGGTTCATAAGGTGTGATTCTCGGATCATGCCACCCTCTCTCCTCTTCGTAATCCATGACAAACATGTAATCTGTGAAGTACTTGCCAAATCCCAATGAAGCGGAATCCGGTTTTTCTTTTCTAGCTGTGACCTTACGTCTTTCAATCAGTTGATTCAACAAAAGCACACCTTTCTTATAATTGTTTAAATTTTCAGTCTTTTCTGGGCTGCATGTTTTTTCTGTCCCGAATCTTGTATGCACAGATATATGAGAATGCAGTTGACCGTATCATATCAAATATACCACTTATAAGAGAATAATTATCACAATTTTTGATATTTTCAATCGAAAATCTAACTTTATTTTATTCTCCTTCATTTTTTTCAATGCGGACTTTCTGTCATATTAAATGATTGCGCTTACATAATGTAAAGCAATCCTTTCTTTCGCACAGTCAATAATGTGACAAATTTATGGCGGATAGGAAGGTGGTTGCCGCCTGCTTCACGAATTACGTATGAAATGCGCAAGTAAAAGGGGGATTCGCTTGAAAAAATTTATCGCATTCCAGATTTTGATCGCTTTAGCCATCGGAGCATTGATCGGCCATTTCTTCCCGGATTTCGGGATGGCGCTGCGGCCCGTCGGAGACGGATTTATCCGCCTGATTAAAATGATTGTCGTGCCGATCGTGTTTTCAACCATTGTCATCGGAGCCGCCGGCAGCGGCAGTATGAAAAAAATGGGCAGTCTCGGCATCAAAACGATTATTTGGTTCGAAGTGATTACGACGCTTGTTCTGGCGCTCGGTCTGTTATTGGCGAACGTGCTGAAGCCGGGAGTCGGACTTAACCTCTCTCATCTTGCTAAAAAAGATATTCACGAGCTTTCCGGCTATACGGAAAAAGTAGTCGACCTGAAACAAATGCTTCTTGATATTATCCCCGTTAACATCATTGACGTCATGGCGAAAAACGATCTTCTCGCCGTCATTTTTTTCGCGATTTTATTCGGTGTTGCCGCAGCCGGCATCGGCAAAGCCTCCGCACCTGTCATGAGTTTCTTCGAATCCACGGCAAATATTATGTTCAAACTGACGCAGATGGTGATGGTCACCGCTCCGATCGGCGTTCTCGCCCTGATGGCCGCCTCTGTCGGGCAATTCGGAATCGCGCTTTTGCTTCCGATGCTGAAGCTGATCGGCACTGTGTTCCTTGGGCTGTTCCTGATACTCTTCGTTCTGTTTCCGATCGTGGGGCTTATCTTTAAAATCAAGTACTTTGAAGTGCTGAAAATGATTTGGGATCTGTTTTTGATCGCTTTCTCCACGACAAGCACAGAAACCATTCTGCCTCAGCTGATGGATCGGATGGAGAAATACGGCTGTCCGAAGCGGGTCGTCTCCTTTGTGGTTCCGTCAGGTTTATCGCTGAACTGTGACGGCTCAAGCCTCTATTTATCGGTGTCCTGTATTTTCCTGGCGCAGGCGTTTCATGTGGAGATGCCGCTTTCTCAGCAGCTTCTGATGATGCTTGTCCTCGTGATGACAAGCAAAGGCATTGCCGCCGTCCCGTCAGGCTCACTCGTCGTGCTTCTGGCGACAGCGAATGCCGTCGGTCTCCCCGCGGAAGGCGTCGCCATCATTGCCGGTGTCGACCGCGTCATGGACATGGCGAGGACCGGCGTCAACGTGCCCGGCCATGCAGTCGCCTGCATCGTCGTGTCCAAGTGGGAAAAAGCATTCAAGTATAAAGGACCCGTCACGGCAGACCAGACCGCCCGGACAGAAAGTATGTAAACACAAAAAAGACCACCTCATTGGTGGTCTTTTCTATTAATCAATCGCCGCATGATCCTCTTTTTCAATCAAAGCAAGGCGTTCATTGATTTCTTCCTGAGTCATTTCGTGCTCTTTCACATACATGTTGCGTTCGTTCGTACGGCATTCGTGACTGCAGCTGCGCATGTATTTGTATTCATTCTCAGGTGTGCAGATCATTTTTTTATTACATGCCGGATTTGCGCAGTTCACATAACGCTCGCACGGCTCGCCCGTGAAATAATCTTTTCCGATGATGACGTGCTCTACGCGGTTGACCGGTACGCTGATTCTTTCGTCAAACACGTAGCACTGTCCGTCCCACAGCTGCCCTTTCACTTCAGGATCTTTACCGTAAGTGACGATACCGCCGTCAAGCTGGGACACGTCTTCAAAGCCCTTCTTCAGCAGCCAGCCGGAAAATTTTTCACAGCGTACGCCGCCTGTGCAGTACGTGAGGATTTTTTTGCCTTCAAGCATGTCTTTGTGCTCTTCAATCCAGTCCGGCAGCTCACGGAACGCCTCAATATCAGGTCTGACCGCTCCGCGGAAATGACCGAGATCATACTCATAGTCGTTTCTGGCGTCGATCACGATCGTGTCAGGGTCCTGCATTTGCTCATAAAAGTCTTTCGGTTTCAAATGCTTGCCCGTCGTGACATTCGGATCAACATCATCTTCGAGACGAAGCGTCACCAATTCTTTTTTATGGCGCACAAACATTTTGCGGAATGCATGTCCGTCAGCCTCGTCAATTTTGATCGGCATGTCGGCAAAGCGCGGATCAGCTTTCAGCGCATTCATGTATTGATCCGTCTGTTCAACCGTTCCGGACACCGTACCGTTAATGCCTTCCTCAGAAATCAAAATACGGCCTAACAGACCGAGCTCCTTACAAAACTTCAAATGCTGAGCCGTGAACTCCTCAGGCTCATCAATCTTTACATATTTATAATAAAGTAAAACTCTATATTGTTTTTCCATGATTTATACACCCTGTTCAATTATATTAATGATCGCACACTCTACTATATCATACAGGAAAACGGGCGAAAGATGAACATTTCCGTCCGTACTCTTTCTTCCAGTCACGCTTCGCCTTTTAAAACCTGCTGAAAATAAAACCGATACGTATTGCGCAAAAAGGTCTCAAGCGAAAGGCCGGCCGCGGTCTGATACTTGCCGATAATAAACGGAAAACGTTCACGGCCTTTTGTCCGCAGAAGATCGGCGCTGTCTTCAGCCAGTTCTGAGATGAGCGCCTCAATGACAGGCCGGCATGCGTCCCGCACGGCTTCAAGAATTTGCTGATCCCCTGTATGCTGGTACTGCTCTATCAGCTTTGCCAAATCCTTTTCTTCCATAATGTTCACTTCCTTACACCATATAAAAAAGAGGAGCAGCTTTTATAAAGCGGACGCCTCCTCCTGTGACTCCGCATAACCGATGATCTGGCCGACCTGTAATTCACGGCCTTCAGTCAGGTTATCCGAAGGGGTAAACATATCTTTCTCGAATACTAAAATAACGGTCGATCCAAATGAAAAATAGCCCAGCTCTTCCCCCGTCTCAAGCCTGTTTCCGGTGTTTGTCTGAACGATCGAGTTAATATTCATCGCACCTACCGGAATCATGAGCATCTGCTGATCAGCACGGGTCAGCTCGTACACATAACGGTAATTTTTTGAGAGCACATCTTTCCCGTACTTTAACCCCATCGTATTAACGGGATAGGAGCGTTTCCCCAGCTCGGCCAGCTTCTGATACGTGCAGCTGACGGGAGAATGGAAGCGGTGGTAATGTCTCGGGCTCAGGTAAAGCACGGCAAAACACCCGCCGTTATACTTGTGATCGGCGCTTTTAAACCCCGTCAGTTCGGCGAACGAATAATCCTTCCCTTTTACCATGAAAGTTTGATTGGGATTAATCATGCCCACCGTCTGAACGACGCCGTCCACCGGGCTGACGATGGCGTTCTTCTCTTTTGCCACGGGGCGGAGATTCAAATTAATATCACGAATAAAAAATGACGCCAGTGAATCAAAGTCAGAAGCCGTGCGTTCCGTTTCATTCCAGTTGATGCGATAGTGTTTGGAAAACAGCGGAATCACCGGCTTGCTCAGTTTCGATTCACAGAAGTTTTTAATGAGATAAGACGTCAATCGATTATTAGTCAGTT
This sequence comes from Bacillus sp. A1, assembly GCF_042296235.1. NCBI lineage: Bacteria > Bacillati > Bacillota > Bacilli > Caryophanales > Bacillaceae > Bacillus > Bacillus sp. A1. Next base: position 256,677 of record NZ_CP141181.1, on the reverse strand, counting down.
CAATCAATGAACGATAAAGAACTTTAGCGGCAGTATTAAACATTGATTACTCCTATGAATTTTCCTATAGTAATAAAAATAAAACACCATAAAAACGCTCCGATGGCGGCGAAGCATAAGTAGGTTTTGAATTCCATTCTGCCGATTCCGGAAAAGTAGCAGGTCACGTGTCTGATGCCGGGGATGAAATAACCTAAAATAATGGTGTACGGCCCGTACTTCTTCATCCACCTGTCTACTTTCTCCATCCTCTTTTCCTTCAGGCCGACCCATTTCCCGAACTTATTAATAAACGGCCGGCCGGCTTTTCTGCCGATGAAGTAGCTGATAATCATCCCAAGGAGCGCTCCGATAAAGCTGACCAGAATGGAGAGCCCGTAATTCAGCACGTTTAAATGAGCGAAGTAGCCCACAAGCGTCATCATGACTTCATCCGGAATAGGCAATCCGATAATTCCGAGTGTCAGCATAAGAAAAATTGCGATATATCCGTAATCGGATATTAATTGCTGAACTAATTCCATCTTCTGCTCTCCAGGTTTTCAGGCGCCTGTTTTTTAAAGTGCGGAAATTTAATGTTGCTGACCATTAAATAACCGAGCGCGATCGTTCCCGCCCCCAGAAGAAAAGCGTTATTGATAAAGCTCAAAATGACAAGACACATACCCGCAAACGGAATAGGCATCCCGATAAACGTCGGCAGCTTGCTTTGTTCAATATTAAATCTGGAAAGACGGATCATCCCGCAGATGCTGTAGGAAAGCGCGATTAAAATTCCGATGAACGGAATCGTATATAGTGAAACACTGTAAGCGAGCATGGACGGCGCTACGCCGAACGTCACGAGATCAGCAAAGGAGTCAAGCTCTCTTCCCATCTCCGATACCGCGTTCAGCTTACGGGCGGCCAAACCGTCAAAGAAATCAAGAAACATCCCGGTGAAAATAAAGATCACCGCAGAGTGTATATTATGATACAAAAGGGAATGAATCGATAAGAGCCCGCAAATAAAATTTCCAATTGTAATCATACTAGGTATATAATTCACAGTTTACACAAACCTCCAATTAAAACCATATCAAATCGGACTGCGTATGCATAAAGACTCCATTTTACGGAAACATAAAATGAAACTCTTTCAATGCTATCATTCAAATTCTTTTATTATACAGCATTTGGTGTTATTTGAACAATCTAATCTGGTGATTTTTGTTTTTTGCCGTTCATATTAAGGTAAGCAATCATGGTTTCCTCTATTCCGGATTACCCTGCTTAAATATTCCATGCCGCGGTCCGGATTGTCCGTTCTTGATGAATGAAAAGCCGTATGATGTATTGTTATTTCCTTCTCTGTGAAATGAGAACATTACATATAACGATTGCGGACATAAAAAGTTTCAAGAGTTGAAAAGTCTGACTGATACAAAGCGGCCCATACATTATCTCACAACCCCGTTTTCCAGTATATAGTCTGTCCAAACAAAAAAGGCGCCTTACCATTACGGTAAAAACACCTTTTAAGATCATTTTATGTAATTGATAAATGACTGAGTGCTTCGGCCGCTCTTTCTCTGGCCTCTTCAACGGTCCCGGCTGCAGAAAGCGCAACCGCCATACGGCGTCCGACTTTCGTGACGGGTTTACCGAATACGCGGACCTGAGTGCTTTTTACCGCCAAAGCCTTCTCCAAACCTTCAACCGCATAATCAGCAAGCTCTTTTGGCGCCTTCAGCGGACGGCTTGCCCCCGGCGACAGCTGAGTGATTTCCGGAATCGGGAATCCCAATACCGCGCGGACATGCAGCGCAAACTCCGACAAATTTTGCGTCACAAGCGTAACGAGCCCCGTATCATGCGGACGGGGAGACACCTCGCTGAAATATACTTTATCTTCAGTAAGGAAAAGCTCCACCCCGAACAAACCGTATCCGCCGAGCTCGTCCGTAATGCTTTTCGCAATGTGTTTCGCCTCTTCAATCTGCTGTTCCGTCATATGATGAGGCTGCCATGATTCAATATAGTCACCGTCTTTTTGTTCATGTCCGATCGGCGCGCAAAAGGACGTACCGTTCGCCGCGCGCACTGTCAGAAGAGTGATTTCTGATTCAAACGGAATGAATTCCTCAACGATGACCCGGCCGTTTTTCACCCGGCCGCCTTCCATCGCCATGTCCCAGCAGCTTTTCAGCCCGGAAGCCGAGCGGCACACGCTTTGCCCTTTTCCGGAAGAGCTCATCAGCGGCTTTACCACGCACGGAAAGCCGATTGTTTCCGCCGCTTCTTTAAATTCTTCATATGTATTCGCGAATTCATAGCCGGCAGTCGGAAGATGAAGCGTCTCTGCCGCAAGCCGTCTGATGCCTTCACGGTCCATCGTCAGCTTTGCCGCACGCGCATTCGGAATGACGTGAAAACCTTCTTCCTCAAGCTTCAGCAGCTCATCCGTCGCAATGGCTTCCACTTCCGGCACGATCAAGTCCGGTTTTTCTTTCTCAATGACTTCTCTGACCTGCGCTTTGCCAAGCATATCAATCACATAGCTTTTGTGCGCGGCCTGCATGGCGGGAGCATGCTCATAGCTGTCAACGGCTACAGTGACAACCCCGAGCCGCTGCGCTTCAATGACGACTTCTTTCCCCAGCTCGCCTGATCCTAATAACAACATCTTCTTCGCCTGATACATGTCCTTTGGCCCCTCCCTTTCTATACCCCACTCATTATAACGGAAATATTCAAAAAATAAAGACAAGATAGATGACAAGCTCTATCCTGTCTTTTGCGCTGATTCGAGCGATTCAATCGCCGCTGACACGTCCTTCTCGCGATATTGCCCCATTAAGCATAACGATTCTTCCGCCCGGCAGGCGTGAGAAGCGATGCGGCGCTTGGCTTCCTCATGGTTGTCAAGGATGCCGAGATCACAGAGGCTGACAGGGAAACCGAGCCGGCGGTAAAACGGAAGCAGCTCCTCAATCTCAGGTCTCCGATTCTCGAGCGCGAGCTGCACCAATATGCCGTAAGCAACCTTCTGGCCATGCAGCACCTGATGTGTCTCCTGAAGAAAACTGAGTCCGTTGTGGACCGCATGCGCCCCTGCCATCCTGCACAAACGGCCGCCATACCCGCCGACCGTTCCCGCAAGCATAATGATCGTTTCCGCCGTATGGATGAACGGCACGGACAGCTCGCCTTTCTCCATGCTTCCGACGGCCGCTTCACTGTAACGCAATAACAGATTACGGATATATTCCGCCTGTCTCAGCCCCGCCTGCGCCATCAGCGGCGCCGCCTCCTCCGTATTTCTGATGACCGCCTCAGCCTCATACCATTTCGCCAGCGTATCACCGATCCCGCTTTTCATATATTCAATGGGAGAGGAAAGTAAAAACAGCGGATCAACAAGCGTCAAATAGCTTGAACGCTTATGATAATCCACTCTGATAAAATTGCCGCTCTCATCATACATGACACTTAACGGCGTACTTGCCGCACACGTCCCCGCAATGGAAGGAACCATCACAGCCTCTATATCAAGCCGGTCTGCCGCCGCTTTTGCCAAATCCAAAATCGTGCCGCCTCCGATACCGATGATCACATCCGCGTCTTCCGCCTGCTCACAGACCTTACGCACCGCCTCAGGTGAACAGTATCCTTTATGCTGAATCACATCCCAGGAAGAACCGCCGCCGTAATCGGAGAACGCCTGATAGGATTTGATTCCGGTCACAATAACGGGTTTTCTGAATGTCTCCAGCAGCCCCGGAAGCTCTTTTGCGATTCCTTCCTTGCATATGTACTGATTCGGGCCGCTTCGGACGATATCTTCAGGCTTCATTAGAATCTCTCCTTTGGCTGGAATTTATATATATTTTCCCACTTGTCAGAAAATACATCAACCGGAGGTGCTCAGCGCTTCGCTTCTTCCGCCTCCAAAAACAGCTCATCAAGCCGCTCCAAAGCCTCTGCCTTTTCAAAACTGCTGAACCACAGATCATCATAGGAATCAAGGATACGGTAATGGTGGGAAATCAAATGCTGCTGCAAGCGGAACTCGCCTTTTTTCTCGATGGCTTTCCACCACACCTTGCCGCCCATCGTCTTCCCCTTCGGCCTGTCAATTGTGCGGTGAGCAACCGTTTCAATGACCTCCAGCGGATCATCTCCTAATACGGATTGCAGTGTTTCACTTGATCTGAAAAGCGCGCAAACCGCCACAACGTGCGGCCATTCCGCAAGCGCCCGCCCTTTCTCAATCTGCACCAGCGACTTTTTAGAAAGGCCGATCACATCCGCCATTTTCTCCTGTGTGTAGCCTCTCTCCGACCGGATTTTCTTCAGCTGGACTGAGACAAGCTCAGTCATATAATCTTGATCCATCTCAACCTCCATATTTATCAATATAGCCATTTTACACCGCGGCACGCCTTTTTTATATCAGAACATTTTCAAACGAATCAAAAGAACCCGGGATTGGCTTATCATTGAAGCGATGTACCTTTCCGCATAATCCAGAATGATGCGGTGAATACAAACGTACGCCCGAAGAGACAGGTGCGGGATCCCTGGCGGTTGAGCTCCGGAGAAAATAAAAAGCTGCCGCAGCTGCAGCAGCTAAAACTTTATAGACCGGAAAATCGGCATTATGAAGCGAATACAATCCATCTTGCACTATAATTGACACGTTTTTTCGAACCCTGATTGACCAATTTAAATCTGTATGAATCTCCTTTTTTTAACGAAGGTGTTTCAAAATAAGTCGTTCCGTTTTTCTTTGCATTGGCGGTTTTGATTGTTTTCCAGGCACCTTTGCCGTTGACTTGCTTTTGGACGTATATTTTATACGTGCCCTTCCCTTTACTGTTGGATTTAAAAGTCACGGCTCTCAAGCTGTACTTTTTTGTCGTTTTAGTGAATTTAGGGTGATATGTATTGATCACATAGTTAGTGAAATACCCGCTTTTATAAGTATGAAGCCAGTCTTTAGCCTCTGCTTTTTGCGGAGAAGAAAAACCCATAAAACCAATTCCGCTGATTAAAAGAGTAAAAATAATGATGAGCGACTTAAAAATCTTTTTGCTTTTCATCGAGAAAATCCTTCCTTCCTGTAACTATTTACCCTATTTATGTTAATGACAATATAGCCAATCATAAATCCGTCCAACTAACCATTTTGACCGCAGGAAGAGATGTGAACAGCCCTTGAAATGACTATATGACTACTACTTATGATTCTTGTTATTTTTGATTAAGTGATAAAGTTACTTTAAGCCGCTATTCATTTTGTTGTTTTTGTATCAATTGTCATAGCGAGGTCTTTTCCTATCAATACCTCTTTCAGCGTTTGTGCTGCAGCTGTATGATGGGGCTGTCCCTGCTTGAACAAACTCATAAACCCATGACAAGCTGTCATACGTTTGCCACCTATGAATGAACGCACACTACACGCAATGGAGGGATTGCAATGGACGAAATGGTCCTGGAAACACAACAATGGCTGAATGAGACGTACAAAGGCAGACACGGGTACAACAAGGTGCCGGAAAACGGAAAAACGGGCTGGGATACCATTTACGGTCTGACACGGGCGCTTCAAATTGAGCTTGGTATTTCAGAACCTGCCGATAACTTCGGACCGACGACACAAAGATTGTTTAAACCGTTGAAAAAGCAGGCTCCCGATTCTAAGCCGACAAACATGAATTACATTCTGCAAGGGGCGCTGTGGTGTAAAGGTTTTAACCCCGGCGGATTTTCAGGCGTTTTCTATGAAAATACCGAAAGCGCTGTAAAAGAGTTTCAAAAAGCGGCCGGGCTCACTAAGCAAGACGGCATCGTCACGGCACTCATTATGAAAGCCTTGCTGGATATGAGCGCTTTTCGGTTAGTAGAGGGAGGCGACAAAAGAATCCGCCAAATCCAGCAGAACCTGAACCGGGATTACAATGACTACATCGGCTTGATGCCTTGTGACGGCTTATATGCCCGCGGTACAAACAAGGCTCTCATTTATGCTCTGCAAAAAGAAGAAGGCATGAGCACAAGCGTCGCCAATGGATTTTTCGGAAACGGAACAACCAGCTTATGCCCTACCTTGACTCCCGGCGATTCACGGACAGGCTTTGTTTTGATTGTTCAATACGCGCTTTACTGTAATGGGGAAGCGTTTGATCCCGGTGAATTCGACGGAAAATACGGCGTCGGAGTTGTATCGGCAGTGAAAGCTTTCCAAAAGTTTATGTGCCTGCCGCAGACTGGTTATGCGGACATGCCGACGATTAAAGCTTTATTATCAAGCTCAGGCGACACAACCCGTGCTGCTTCAGCTTGTGACACCGCTGCCATTTTGACGGCAGATACGGCTAAAACTTTGCGTGAGAATGGCTATAAGATCGTGGGAAGATATCTGACCGGGAATGTGCGGACAAGCAGCGGACTGACATCGAAAGCGTTAACGTCAAAAGAACTTTCCGCGATTTTCCATGCCGGCTTAAGCGTGTTTCCGATTTATCAGGACGGCGGCTATGAATCTTCTTATTTTGTAAAAGACCAAGGAACGAGAGATGCGTACAGCGCTGCATCAGCCGCCCGAAGATTAGGCTTTCCGTCAGGAACGACCATTTACTTTGCCGTCGATTTCGATGCGTATGATTATGAAGTCACAGATAAAATCATCCCTTACTTTCAAGAAATCAAGTCAGCTTTTATGAAAATGCAGGCGTTCTCAACTGCGCCGAAATATGAAATCGGTGTATACGGACCGAGAAACATTTGTATCCGGACGTCAGAAGCAGGTCTGACCAAATATAGCTTTACGGCTAACATGTCGACCGGATTCAGCGGAAACCTCGGATACCCGATGCCGAAAAACTGGGCTTTTGATCAATTTTATGAAGGAACGATCGGAAGCGGAGCGGGAAAAGTCGCCATTGACAAAGACGGATACTCCGGAAAAGACTCGGGTGCAAGCAGCGTCCATCCGCCTTCTGATCCTGTGTATGATGCAAGACTAAACACATTAACCAATATTCTGTCAACAATTCCAGCATTGGAAAATTCATCTGGTCTGGCCAATATGATGTTCGAATTCGGTACAACCGAAACCATTTTAGCCTCTCCAACTTTAGATATCTTATTGTCTACTTCAATTCTGTATACGATCCCAAGTGAGGGGTCTGCTAATACAATGACAATAACGAATGGAAAGCCCGGGGCTTATGTTACTGGTTTACTGGGAGATACACAAACAATACTTACGGCTTCAGACATCCGTTCTTATCAAAATTTATTAGACAATCTGAGCCTATCTGTAAGAAACGGTTATCTGGAAATGGCAGTGACCCCATCTGCTCAATCATTAGATGTTTCAATTAAAATCTATACACCTGACATTCCAGTTGCCGATGGGTCCACAACTGGACTTACGACCATGTTTACGTTTAGAATTAAAACGTATAAAGGTGTACCGGTTTCAGCTGCAGAAAGTGAATTAGCGAAGGACTGGGATCTTCTCCCTTCAGGCCTCGTTATTGTTGCAGGGGTGTCTGCTTTCTATTTCTCCTCTAAGATCCTTACTGTTGAAAAACCGACCGAGAATAAAACAGTAGAAGCGGTAACTGAATTCGCCGCAGTTTTACTAGCCCTTTACGCTTATATGACTGATCTCTACTAATCAAAGAAAAACTGCATGAATATCTTATTCATGCAGTTTTATTCCTATTATTTTTTTGGAGGTTTCACTCATTGAATGAAAATCAATCCGCATTTAACACAGCAAAGCAAACTGCACAAAGATTGTTAAAATGTAAGAATGAACAAGAAATGATGGACTTTTTAGCTGAACAGGATGTACATACGCTCAGTCTTTTAAAGTACTATTACTCTGCTCCGGCTCTTCCTTTTCAAATGCTCATGAAGATTGCTTTTTGCTGTATAGTGATGGCGTTGATCTTCACTTCATTCTTGTTTATTCAAGTCAAAACACTCATACCTGTTCCCATTTTATCTGATCTGTTGCCGGCAGTGTTTTCACTGTTTACAATCGGATGTATTGTCGCGTTTTATATGTTTTTTTCGCGCGAAAAGAAAGACCGGTTACCTGACAGCCGCTTAAGAAGAAACACTTACTCCTTCCGGGTTATAAATATGATAAATACAAATCTGGAAAAGAAATATCGTACACTGGCTTCTTTAGCGGGCGGTAAACAAAGTGATGATACACTCGAAGAAAGCATGAAGCAGATTAGCTCTTGTAAAAATGATGAAGAACTGATGAAATGTCTTGAAGAACAAGATACTGAGAAGTTATTCAAGCTGAAAAATCAGTTTTCCAAACCTGACTCCTCATTATTTGATTTTATGAAATGGATTTTTATCGGAAGCGTTATTGCTATGTTTCTGACTGCACTTTTCTCAGGTCAAGTCAGCTATGTTCATGTTCCCCGCCTGCTTCCGTATCTCCTGCTTTTTTTATTCGCCAGGGGCTTAATATATCTAATAAAACTGCTGAAACTGTACCAAAAAGGGCCTTTGCACTCCATTCCTCACTTTACAAAGAACGCTGAAAACATCCGTATCACCGGAATGATAGACTTTGTCCTCGAACAACGATACAAAGACATGATCAGTTAAAAACCCCTCTGCTTAAGGGGTTTTTTATTATGCAATTCCTTCACCCCCCTTATCAAAAAAGGCTCTTCCTCTTTGGAAATAACCGGAACACCCAATTTCGTTTTCAATATAATGAGGTAGTGGATCTGCAAAGAAAGAAGGGCGACATGATGGGTATCATTAACGGCAAAATGTTCATTGACCGATTAAATCAGCTTGGAAATGAGATTTGGCTTGATGGTGAAAAGATCGAGGGACAGATTTCTGAACATCCCGCATTTAAGGGCCTTCTGGAAACGAAGCGCTCTCTTTATGATTTGCAAACGAAACCGGATATGAAAGATCAAATGACTTACAGTCTTCCCGGTAAAAAAGAACGGGCCGGGCTTTCATACCTGCAGCCGAAAACGAAAGAAGACGTAAAAAGAAGAAGAAACATGTTCGAACATTGGGCCAGACACACGCACGGAATGATGGGACGAAGCCCGGATTATATGAATACCGTGCTGATGAGCTTCGCCTCCTCCGCCGCGCTTTTGAAAGACCGCGATCATTGTTTTCCGGAACATGTTCAAGCGCTGTACGAACGCGCTGCTGCACAGGATCTTTCTTTTACGCACACGTTTATCACCCCTCAGGTGAATCGTTCACAAATGGGTGTAAACGTATCGCCGACACCTATCTCGGCAAAAGTCGTCGATAAAAATGAAAAAGGCCTCATCATACACGGCGCCCGGATTTTAGCCACACAAGGCGGCCTGACGGATGAAGTGCTCGTGGTTTCTCTGCCTAAAATGTATTTTGAATCGGATGAAGCGTTCGCTTTTTCAATCCCTTCCAATACAAAGGGAGTAAAATTCATCTGCAGGGAATCTTTCGTACTCGGAAAATCATCGTTTGATTATCCGCTCAGCTCAAGATATGAAGAAATGGATTCTATCGTTGTATTTGATCACGTTTTGGTCCCTTGGGAACGCGTATTTTTTTATAATAATTACGAGGCGGCTTTTGATTTTAATATGAAAAGTTCTTTTAACGCCTTCGCATTTCATCAAGTTATCACGAGACAAATTGTAAAGACGGAGTTTCTCCTGGGCCTCGCCCAAACGCTTGTCGAAGCGATAGATGTGGGCGAATATCAGCATATTCAGGCTAAGATGGCTGAAATCATCACCGGTCTGGAAACGATGAAAGCCCTTCTGGAAAAGTCGGAGAATGATGCGGAAACAGATGAATGGGGTTATATGCGTCCGAGTGTCACTCCGCTTCGTGTGGTCAGCGCGATTTTTCCCGACATCTACCCGCGCTTCACGGAAATCATTCAGCTGATCGGGGCAAGCGGAATGGTGACTTTGCCGACTGAAAAAGCGTTCCGTTCTGACATCAGAGGAGACCTTGACCAATATTTGCAGGCGGCCGAATTGAACGCTGAAGACCGGGTAAAAGTGTTCCGCCTCGCATGGGATTTGACCATGAGCCCCTTCGGAACAAGACAGACACAATATGAGCGGTACTTCTTCGGTGACCCCGTCCGCTTAACCAGCCATCTGTACAGAAGCTATCCGAAAGAAGAACAGACCGCGGTCATCAAGGAATTCCTGCACATTCATAAATAAAACAAAGCAGAGAGCGCATCTCTGCTTTTGATAGCTGGATCGGCTGCCGCCGATCCTATTTTTTATTTTGGCTGATCACCACCATCGTAATATGCGATAACGCGAAAGAGACAAGCGTATACACAACGGCCCACCCGATAAACGAGAAATTCAATACGGTAAATGTGCATATAAGGCAAACGGCTAAAGCGGCAGCCGGCATAATGAACGCGTTTTTAAACAAATACGTTCCGGCGACTGACAAGATGATGATACAAAGCGGCAGAACACCGAACGCAAAATCCAATTCATCAATCAACAGATGCACTCCCTTCGCTTTTCTTAGTTCGGCCTAACACATCTTATGCCTGAGTACAAAATCGAGTACTTCAAATCTTTCGCGCTCCGGCTGATATTCCCTCCGGTTATTTATTCAAAAAAATGAAAACTTTCCTTAAAGCGTTTACATTCACGTCAGACTGTGATAATTTAAGAAAGCGCTATCATACACAAGTTAATGATTTTTGGATGGAGATGAGGAGAACCAGGAAACCCCGCCCTTTCACAAGGGTGATTTCTGGTTCTTTTTGTCATTTTCAAGGAAAGGAGTCATACATACATCATGATAGACGTTCAGCAAAGGGGAGGATATGATGTTTCAATTGTTCAAGCCGGCTCCGCATATTGAGAGATTGGATGATTCAAAGACGGATGCGGCCTATAAACGGCTCAGGCTGCAAGTATTTTTGGGGATTTTCATCGGGTATGCCGGGTATTATTTGCTTCGCAAAAACTTTGCCTTCGCTATTCCTTATTTTCAGGAACAAGGGTTTTCAAAAGGGGAACTCGGCTTGGTGCTTGCGGCCGTATCAATCGCTTACGGCTTCAGTAAATTTATTATGGGGATGGTGTCTGACCGCTGCAACCCGAGGTATTTCCTTGCGACAGGTCTGTTTTTGTCAGGTGTCGTAAACATTTTATTTGTTTCCATGCCATGGGTCACGTCAAGCGTGACGATTATGTTCATTTTTATGTTTATTAACGGATGGTTTCAAGGAATGGGCTGGCCGCCTTGCGGACGAACGATGGCTCATTGGTTTTCCATCAGTGAACGCGGCACGAAAATGTCGATATGGAATGTCGCCCATAACATAGGCGGAGGTATTCTCGCCCCGCTCGTGACTCTCGGCATCGCCATGTTTGTTACTTGGAAAAGCGTGTTTTTCTTTCCGGCGATTATCGCCATCGTCATTTCATTTGTGATTGTTCTTCTCGTTCGGGACACGCCGCAATCCTGCGGGCTTCCGCCGATTGAAGAATACCGGAATGACTATCCGAAACATGCGTTCAAAGACCAGGAAAAAGAGATGACGACCAAAGAAATTCTTTTCAAATACGTGCTGAATAATAAATTTCTGTGGTATATCGCATTTGCCAATGTCTTTGTTTATTTCGTTCGGTACGGTGTCGTTGACTGGGCGCCGACTTATTTGACGGAAGCGAAAGGATTCTCTCCTGAAGATTCCAGATGGTCTTATTTCCTTTATGAATATGCGGGAATTCCGGGAACGATTTTGTGCGGCTGGATCAGCGACCGGTTTTTCAAAAGCCGCCGCGCGCCGGCAGGCGTACTGTTCATGGCCGGCGTATTTATCGCTGTATTGGTCTACTGGCTTAACCCTGCCGGTCATCCGCTCATCGATAATATCGCGCTGATCAGCATCGGCTTCTTAATCTATGGACCTGTCATGCTGATCGGGCTTCAGGCCATTGACCTTGCGCCTAAAAAAGCGGCGGGAACGGCAGCCGGCTTAACCGGGTTTTTCGGCTACATCGGAGGCTCTGCTTTCGCCAACGCCATCATGGGTTATGTCGTAGACCGCTTTGACTGGAACGGCGGCTTTATCATGCTTATCTCCTCATGCGTGCTGTCCATCGTCTTCTTGGCTATGACGTGGAATACGGGCAAGCGGGCGGAGCATGTGTAAGAAAACAACATAAAAGATTAATATTTTTGCAGTACAGCATTTACAACGATTTTCTACACTAGAGACAGATATTGATTTTTAAGGGGGAAGAAAACATGCGGAAACATAAATTGTTTGCTTTGGTATTGCTTTCATTCGGTTTATTGTCATTCATCGTCACGCCTGTATCGGCGGCGGGAAAAGGAAACCTCTTGTCTCCTGACAGAATTTTGACCATTGCCCATCGCGGTGCTTCGGGGTATGTCCCGGAGCACACGATCCTTTCTTATGAAACTGCGCAAAAAATGAAGGCTGACTATATTGAGCTGGATTTACAAATGACAAAAGACGGCAAGCTGATCGTCATGCATGATGAAAAATTGGACCGCACCACAAACGGACAAGGCTGGGTGAAGGATCATACATTAGCCGAGATTCAAAAGCTCGACGCCGGCTCTTGGTTCAATAAGGCCTATCCGGAAAAAGCAAAACCGCAATACGCCGGACTTCGCGTTCCCACACTTGATGACGTGTTAAAACGGTTCGGCAGACATGCAAACTATTATATTGAAACAAAGGCGCCCGAAACATATCCGGGTATGGAAGAAAAACTGATCGCTTCACTGAAAAAATACAAATTGGCAGGTAAGCATGCGAAACTTGGACAAGTTATCATTCAGTCTTTCAGCAGGGACAGCCTTCTGAAAATCAAACAGCTCGATCCGAAACTTCCCGCCGTCCAATTGCTTGAAGCGGAACAGATGACGTCAATGACTGACGCAGATTTAACGGACATTAAAACATATGCCGTCGGAATCGGACCGGATTACAAAGCGCTGAACGCTCAAAATGTCCGAAACATTCGCAGCCACGGCCTTCTGCTTCATCCTTATACCGTGAACAGCGAGGCGGACATGCGCCGTCTGCTGAATTGGGGCGTAACCGGTGTGTTTACCAACTATGCGGATATATTCCAAAAGGTTAAAAAAGAATACAAATCATAAAGCCAGCATGGGTTCGGAGATGATGCCGAACCCGTGTTTTTTTGCCCGATAATGCAAACGCATCATGGGTTATGTAGCGGGCGGAGCATATTATTAAAAGGCTGAGACTCACCTTAATTGTAAAAAGGTATCACTGTAATGATGAATTACTTGTGATACCTTTTTAAACAAAAGGATATAATTATTTATTTCTATTATCTATTTTCTTTCTTATACTATTTGTAATAGACGATAATACAAGTGATACTAAACCATAGACAACCACCCATCCCCAGAAGGATAGATTAAAAACAGTGAACATTAATATGACTGAAACAACTATACTGACAAGCGGCATTATATACACTTTTTTGAAAATATAAGTGAATATAATCGATAAGACGATAATAGAAAGTGGTAAAATACCAAAAGCAAGATCTAGCTCATCCATTATTATTCTCCTTTGTGAATTTAATTTCCCCTTAAGTATACTCACTCAGCTGTCTAGCCATTTATATCTAATCACTCCATATTTCTTTGTTTTTCTTAATCATAAAAAAGTCATATTCAGAAACATGGGCATTGTTAATAATTTTTTCAAGTCCTCTGATAGGAGTAGATTTTAATTTTTTTCCGTTTTTATAAGAGTAAGAATTAATCACATATTTCCCGCCCTTGCTTATTTCTAACAAGAAAATTTTAGACTCGTCAAAATAAGTGAATTTTGCTTGGTTTTCAAATTTTGTCGACCTATTTAACGGGATTTTTTTTCCCGGCTTCATACTTTTCAGATCGAAAGTATAAAGTATTGAATTAGCTGCCAAATGATATAAAGTGTCATTTTTCACAAAAAAGTTATTAGTGGAAAGAGGAATTGCCAGTTGAGAAATTTCCTCAGGGATATTATAGCTGCCTAAAGGAAAAGCCCCTTTGTACTTATTATGCTTTAAATCAATTTCTGCTACTTTGAATTGTACTTTGTTTGATTTATCCGTTTGGTTATATAGTATAAAAAAGGCTGAGCTTTTTTTAACTATTATCTGTGAATAAACACTCCAATTTTCTTCATTTAATATAGGAATTGTTGTTCCTTTCCCTACTGTAACTTTATCTTTATCTATTTTAATACCCTGAAAAGTCGGTGTTTTGATTGAAGAATCTTCATTTATCACGTAAATATATTCACCGTCATTACCGGTACTTGTATAGAAACCCGGAATAATCTTTTCATGAAATCCACTGCCGTTACCCCATCTAATTAAACTATTATAATGGTTTTCACCGACTCCTTGATTATTCAAAAAATAAAAGATATTTCCTTTTATTAAATGGCCTGATGATTGCCCATAAATTGTATGTACTTGATGTTGCATCGGGAATTTCTTAAAGCTATCACCTATCATATATACTTCTTTTTTGTCCTGTCTAACTATGTTTTTTTCATCTTGTGCAATGGTTCCAACCTCAATGGCATCTCCTTTTACAGCTGTTGCCTTTCCTTTTTCATCAATATATACAGTATAACTCCCATCTTTAGGGTAATCTATTGTAGCTGAATAATATATAGCTGCAATTTTATCCTTCAAGAAATACTTTTCCTTTTCTGTTTCAGTTTGTTTAACATCAGAAACTGTATTAGTATATTTAAAAGTTCCGATACATATAAATATACCTATTAATACTATGACCGCAATTATAATTAACCACTTAATTTTGTTCAAATATAATCTCACTCCTTAAAATAATAATGACTCCCTAAATAAACTTAGGGAGTGACGATGCAGAATGTTACAAAAAATTTTCGCTTTTTCATACTTATTACCATCGACTATTTGTTCATTTTTCTATATTTTAATTTATTATACAATTATTTCAAACACGACTTACGTACTGTATTTTCTCTATGGTTAATTATTTGTTTTGTCTCTAAAACTTTGACTTGAAGTACAGGAAAAAGAATGAGCATGGAGAAGAAGGAAATACATAAAAGGATTAATAGTTGCCCAACATATCTTTACATTCATTGTTTAGTATGGAAGACAGTTATTGATAGGGTGGAAGAAACATGCGGAAACATAAGTTGTTTGCTTTAGTATTGCTTTCATTCAGTTTATTGTCACTCATCGTCACGTCTGTATCGGCAGCGGGAAAAGGAAACCTTTTGTCTCCTGACAGCCACGGCCTTCTGCTTCATCCTTATACCGTAAACAGCGAAGCGGACATGCGCCGTCTGCTGAATTGGGGCGTAACCGGTGTGTTTACCAACTATGCGGATATATTTAATTTTGTTAAATCTAATAGGGATCAATAGGTTTACGAATCTAAAGATTTCAAAACAAAAACTGCACGTATATCGCGTGCAGTTTTATAATATTAATTTTAAATATTTCTCCCTTTAAATAAGGGTCTTAGTATATTCTTAACTTTTGCTTTAATAGATTTGCCCTTATAAATAACAGGAACACTTTGTTGCAAATGACCAATAATCACTTCTGCATTCTTTTTTAGCCTAATTTGTTTTAACTCCTGCTTAGTTACTTCAAAACTAAAGTCATATGACATTTTTTTTCGGGTAGAATCTTTAAGTACCACATCAGGTTTAAACACAAGAAACCTTCCAAAATTCACCTGGAAAGAATTCTGTTCTTCAAAACTTAAATCTGTTTCACAATCAAAATGTCCTTTAATCCTAGAACCGCTGCAGGTTAACACAAAGTTTTTAAAATGTAACATTTGATGTTTAACAACAAGAGAAAGATTACCCCATTTAGTTAGATACGAGTTTATAACGATAGGTTCTTTACATCCTTTTGCAATATAAGAAGCATTTTTTAAATAAACGCTTTCTTTCGATTTTAATCTCAATGATTTCGTATAATCTTCTATCTTACTAATTAATCTTAAATCTAATATACCATCTTCGCTATTTAAATGGAGTAAAGATTCTATAGAAATATATGCATAAAAATAAGTAACTTTTTCTTTTTTTATAATTTGCGTATCTATTTCAAAAGGATATTTTTTTTCAAAAAGGCTTCTATAAGCTGGAAATGAAATTGTTTTATCTTTTTGTTCTCTCAAAGAGACTTCGATAAATAAACGCTCATTTGAGGAGTCAACATGTGAATGATAACAAAAACCCTCTAACAAAACGGCATTCTCTAATTTCTCTATTTTTGTTATTTCTCCTTCAAATTTATTATTACGATGAAAGGAAATGGACTCATGCAAGGCCAAATTGTATGCTAATTCTGGTTTTGGATAGACCTTCCCATGTTGTACTACCATGTTACCAGGTTGTTTTTCAGCGTACCAGAAAGCAATTAAATCCTCCAATTGTCCTTTCTCAATTAAACGTAATAAGAGTTTATGGCGGGAAGAAAACTGCTGGTAGTAATCTAAGTATTGGTACTTGTCAAGCATTTTCTTTAATGTATTAAAAATATAGATTTTATCTTCAATTAGAAAAGACTTTGAAATCAGAGCGCTTAACTCCACTTCCATAATCCTTTCCCAGTAATGAAAGAAAATCAGCCGTTTTTTATCTGTTTCAAGGTTCAGTAATTCAATAGATGCCAATGTTTCTTCGATTCTGAACATAAAACTTTTACCTGATAATGGTTTCTTAGTAAGTTGAACCCTTCCTATTGTTTGATGATTGGTCAAATAATAACATGGGTAATCTTTAACAAGGGCTATGGAATTTGAATATGCATACGCTTGAATCATAAACGGTTGATCTTCTCCTAGAGAGAAGTGTTCCGGAAAACGAATATTATGTTTAATTAATAACTCCCGTTTAAATAGCTTTTGAGCACTCATCGTAAAAAGAGCATTGGAACCAGGGAAGGAAAAACAATCTGGATTCTTTTTAAATACAGCCACAGGAACACCTCTATTAATTCCTTCATAACGGCCGATAATTATATCACTTTGATACTGAACTATTTTTTCTTCCATCTTTTCTAAAGCTTCAGGTCCTAAATAATCATCTCCGTCTAGAAAATAAATATAATCACCTGTTGCTGCTTCTATAGCTTTGTTCCTCGGTCTGCCAGGTGCGCCGCTATTCTGCTGATGAATTACTTTAATAAACTTGTACTTGCTCATGTATTCATCTAAAATATTACCGCTTTTATCAGTTGAACCATCATTTACACAGATAATTTCAAGTTTGTCCTCTCCAACTGTTTGGTTCACTACGCTATCGAGACAATCTCTAATTGTGTTTTGATCATTATAAACCGGAATAGCTACAGTAAATATCATCTTTTTTCTCCTTAATTATTGTTTCCTATATAAAAACAAGTCCAGAATTATTCGAATCCAATTTTAAAAGTTTACCATAATTTCTTTCTTTTATAAATATGGGTTAAAAATTTTAATGTGTTTTTAAACCTAGCCACCGTAATCTAGATAATAAGATGGAATATTTCCAATAATTAAATCGAATTTTCCATAAGATCCCTAACAAATGCTTTGATTCATTTCTCTTTGAATTTGGAAAGCTCACTTCATTTAATCCTAAATACGATACTTTGCGGATTTTTAATTTTACCCATAAAAAAACACCTCTAAGTCGTTTTCAGGTATGATACCTGCTTTTCAACTTAAAGGTGCCTTTGTCCTGCGCTTACAGGCCCAGACTCTCAAAAACTTCAACTTTTTATAACTTATTCTTTTCCGGCAGCGGCTTCCGCCTGTCCGCCTTTTAATTGATCGTTGATTGCTTTGGCGTCTTTCAAATACTCAGTCTTGAATCCGCTCTTCAGCGCCCACGCATAGAAGGCAAGGGCAACGATTGCGATCAGCCCCATATCCCAGCCGTACGGAATGATGTTCAGACCGCCGAATTTTTCACTTCCGAGCCATGAAATGACCATCATGCTGAGCAGATAGACAACCATCCAGACGCCGCCTTTAAAGTTTCTGCGGAATCCTTTCCACTTCGCTTTCGCTTGGTAGTAGAAATAAATCGGAAGGCCGATCAAAATGATAAACAGCACCTGCCCTGTTAACGGCCAGCGCGCCCAATACAGCACGAGAGACGCGAACACGAAGCCGAGCGGTGCAACCACGCTCAGGCCTTTCAGACGGAGAGGCCGGTACAAATCCGCCGCCGTCCGCCGCAGCGTCATCACCGTCACGGGACCCGTGATATAAGAAATCAGCGTCGCAACGGAAATGATTTCAGCAAGCACGCCCCATCCTCTGAATAAAAACAAAAAGATAAACGATACGATCAGATTGAAAATCATCGCTTGGCGCGGCACGCCGTACAGCGGATGAAGCTTTCCGAAAATGCTCGGCATATATTTATTTTTTTCCATGCCGTAAATCATGCGGGACGTCGTAGCGGTATAAGTGATACCCGTTCCTGACGGAGATACGAACGCGTCCGCATAAAGAATAATGACAAGCCAGTTGATATTCAATGCGATCGCCAAATCGGCAAATGGAGAGTTGAAGTTCAGGTGACTCCAGCCGTGAACGATCATGGAAGGTTCAACCGCCCCGATAAATGCGATTTGCAATAGGACGTAAATGACGGTTGCGACCAGCAGCGAACCGACAACCGCAATCGGAATCGATTTGCCGGGATTTTTTGCTTCGCCGGCCATGTTAATCGGGCTTTGAAACCCGTTAAACGCAAATACGATACCTGATGTGGCCACCGCCGTCAGCACGCTTGCCCAGCCGTTCGGCGCAATGCTTGAACCGGATGTGAAGTTTCCGCCGTGAAAACCGGTAAACAGCAGCGCTCCGATTGTCAGCCCCGGAATAATGATTTTAAATATGGTAATCAATGAATTCGCTTTTGAAAATAAGTTAACTGTCCAAAAATTCAGTAAAAAGTAAATAATCAGTAATACGGATGCGAAGCCGAGCCCCTCTCCCGTAAGAGTGCCGTTGTGAACGAGATTGCTTGTCCATTTTGCCCATTCCCACGGCCATGAGCTCATATATTGAACAGACGCAACCGCTTCCACCGGAATAACGGAAACAATCGCAATCCAGTTTGCCCATCCTGCGATAAATCCAATAAATGATCCGTGAGAATATTGAGTATATTTTACCATTCCCCCGGCTTCCGGGAACATTGAACCCAATTCACTGTAAGAAAGTGCGATAAACAAAATAACGATCATACCGATAATCCAGGAAATAATTGCGGCAGGTCCCGCAATCTGAGCCGCCCGCCACGCCCCGAATAGCCAGCCGGAGCCAATCATCGACCCAAGTCCGACCATCATGAGTGCAAACGTTCCCATTCTGCGATGTAATTGATTCATAAAGTTAACACCTTTCAATTAAAATATGACTCCAGCGCTATCATATATTTATAATATTATTCTGAAAATAGATTTGTCAATCTTTATCGCATTAAAGCGGAAAGCCAAAATTACCCTTCAGATGTTTAAACAGCCGTTAAGCGGGAATAACTACTGCAAGCCAGAAATAGAAAGGAGTTTTTATCGTGAAACAAAAACTGCTCATTTCAGGACTTGCCGTGTCGACTGTCGGAGTGACTTCCTACCTGCTCAAAGATAAATCAAACCGCCAAAAGGTGATGAACTTTATCCGCAATATGAAAACATCGCTCTCCGGGAAGCAGGATATTGAATCATTCCCCGTCAACAAAGCAGGCAACCCGCATCCCGAAGATATTGAAGATAACAAAATGGTATCCGAAGGCTCCATGTACCCGGTTCAATATTATGATGACAAGAAGAAATAATCTGTTCCCGGGCTGCCCGGCCGTATCAAACGGCGGCAGCTTTTTTTTATGCAGACGGCGTTTTATAGGTCCGCCAATATTGGCGCGATCCTTTCTCCCGCACAGTAATGCCCAGTTTGGATATTTCCGCTTTCAGCTCTTTCGCATCAGCCTTTTCCTCCTCTTTCAGCGCCTTTTCTCTCGCTTTTAAAAGAGCATTTGCCCCCGGCTCCAAATCCGGCGTGTCCGGCACCCACCGTTTGTATTCTTCTTTAAAAGGATCTTCCATCCCCAGCCAGGCATACCCATGCGCGCGAAACGCATCAGCCGCTTTTTCAACCGCCGGCTCAAGCTTCTCCCGAAAAAGCTCCTGTCCTTCAGTGCCTAATAAGACAAGATGCTTCTCATCCGTAAACACACCGGAGATGCTGTCTTTCGAAAACACGCTTTCTTCATTATATATGGTTAAGGACACCTCGCTGTCCGTCACGACCGCCGTAAGACATTCTTTAAAAACAGTTCGCGTCAGCCACATTCCCCCGATTAAGCCGATAACGGCGATGACAGCCGCAGCCTTCCATCCGTGAAAAGAAGCGATCATTTCCAGCGGCCCGATAACAGGCAGCCAATCCAATGTTACGGCCCACTTCGCAATGACCGGCAGAAACCATCCGATGACCAGCCCCAATAATGGCGGCACCAGAAAAACCAAAGCTTTTTCAACCGATGACAACTCAAGAACCGTCTGTTTTTTTATTTCCTTCATGTTTCTCCTCCGTCTGTGTTTTTCACAACTATCCATTATACAAAGGGTTGGATGATTCTGTAAACTGTTTCCGAAACAATAAAAAGCCTCCCGACCGCCGGGAGGCTTTTAAAACAGGAGCTCATATACTTCATTCAATTCCATCGTGCGCTTCTCATCCTGCTCGTTCTCAGCATATTTGATTTCCTTTTCAAGCACCTGATTCAGCGCATCCATTTCCAAATCATTTAGATCTTTCACAAACTCGCCCTCATTTTCATAATGCTTCACCTGAAGCTTTTTATAAATCCTTCGGCACACATCATGCTCCAAGTGGTTCGAAAGCGACTCGCGCAAATATCCGAGTGTCCTGTCCATCATGTAAGCCCTCCCTTTTCTTTAGGAATAGCTTCCCGGAAAGAGAGAAAAACTATACATGAAAGCACCGGGCGGCTGTTTTAACTCTGTACCTGAATGGAGAAAAATCCGCTGCTTAACGGTGTGTACGGCCCGTTCAGCCCCGTTGCGGAGAAAGAGAACGTTCCTGAACTGACATAAGAAAGAGGAACACTGTAATATTTAATATAGCCTGTAACGATATTGCCGTTTTTCGTATATTCATCTTCCAGCGCTTTTGACGTAAGATTTGTAATATTCGTTCCGTTGTTAAACGCCTGGATCGTGTTATTGTTCGGATACCCTTGGAAATATACGGCTAAATAACCCGTTGTACCCTTCATCGGTTTTGATGCGCTGATTTGGTTCGGCCCGATATTTTCCCATTGGTAACTCTGACCGTCAGACGTCACACCGATAATACGGATTTGTGTTAAAGCAGGAGCCGGCGCCGCAGACGCTGATGGAGCCCACAACCCGCTCACAAGCAACAAAACAGCGGCGGTCGCCGCAAATAGCATAACGAGTCTCTTTTTCATGTTTCTTCCCCCTCTTATTCTTTTCGTAGAATCCTATACTATTTTACACGATTTACAAGGAAAAAGATTACATTTTATAAAAGAGTCCGGAACACTTTGTGAACTAGATATGAAACGCTCTTGAAACGCCGTTGATCATGAGAAAGATGCCGCAGATTCTTAACACGACTCTCGAACTTCTGTCATCTTTACCGAAGAAGTTTTTTCCGAGCCTCCCGATCCATACGTTCATTGCGGCTCCCGCGAGCAATTCTATGATTCCGATCATTTCTGCCATATACAAAGCAGCCACCCTTCTAACCGTTTTTTTTCATATGACGGTTTATCATATAAAGTGATAAGACTAATGACGCTGCACCGGCAGCAAGAAACAGGCTCAGCGGCACGATCTGCATGCTGCCTCCGCCATTGTTTTGAAATGAGCCGATCGCCCATTTTTCAGGAGTAAACAACGACAGCATCCGCATGTACTCCGGAGCCGCGTCTAAAGTGAAGAAAGCCCCTCCCAATAAACCCGTGACAGCTATAAAAACGGAAGCAAGCGACGTGAATTGCTTTTGGCTCTTCATGAACGGTATCACGGCCATCGTTACAGCAGTCAGCGCAAACGAGCAGGCCGCAAGCACCGCTCCCGCAGCAAAAACATGATCAGCAAAACGGATATGCAGCATGAATGTTCCGGCAGCGAGGATCACGATAATATGGAGAAGTCCGAAAAGATACGCCGCCGCAAACTTAGAGATTGCATATGCCGTATAGGAAACGGGCGTGCTCAGCAATCTGTCATATGTATGATTTTCTTGTTCATCTATAAATGATCGCAGGCTTTGGACTGCAACGAACCAGATAAACATCACTAAAAATCCGATAAGCCTGTCGGCTGCCTGTCCGCCTTCATAAACGTGATGGCGGTCAACATTGACGGCGGAATGATCCTGAATATCCTTCAAGAGATCAGCTGCCGCCTGCTTCCCGTCGGTGTGCAGCGTGCGGGATATCACTTTTGCATCGCGGACTATTTTTTTCAGCGCGCCCGCCTGCTGCGCAATCAGCTGCTCTGTCAAAACAGCATCACCCTTTTCTTCATTCTGAATAAATGAAACGTTCAATTCATCTCCGGAAAATAATTTTTCTTCAAAATGAGAGCCGATCAGCAATCCGAAGGAAATATCCTGATGATTAACCTTTGTTTTTAATACGTCCTCCGTGACCTTCGTGACTTTTATATGGCCGGCTGTCTGAATCATTTTCATAAATTGCGCTGAATAGGCGCTCTGATCCTTATCAGCTACATATACTTCCTTCTGCTGACTGCCATCCGCAGAAAAGGAAAAGAAATATGTGAGAAGGAGCGGGGCGGAAATCGTCGCAAAGATGGCAGCCCGATTTTGCAGCATCAGTTTCAGCTGATGTCTGATCATGAATAACAGCTGCGTCATGAAACAGCCTCCTTCCGTTTAAACACCCAGATGGTCAAACATAAAAACACGGCGCCGATGGCGGCAAGCTCTGCCAAATCCGCCAGAATACCGCTCAGACCGGCATGCTGCGTGACACTGACATAGCTGTTGATCGCTTTGCCGTTCGGTATCAGCTCCTGCACGATTTTCAAACTGTCAGGCAAGCCGTCTTTTGCGATAAAGCTTCCGCCTAAAAAACTGAATCCGTATAAAATGGGAGCCGCCATGCTTGAGACGGTCTCGTGGTTTTTTGCAGCAACCCCCCAAAGAAGCACGATACTCCCGATCGCAAATGAATAAACAATCGTAACCAGCAATATTTCAAACAAATTGCCCCATTTTACCTGATACAAGATGCTGCTTGCGATGATGACGGCAGCCATTTGCATAAGGATGGCAAGCATGATTCCCAAAAGCTTACCCGCCACATACTGGATACGTAAAACAGGCATTGATTTGATTCTGAATAACGTGTGCTGCTGTCTCTCTTCCACTATCCCGTGAATGAGCGCAAACGCGGTCATAATGGAGAACATGACGACCATTGCGATTGAATAATACTGCATCGCATCAATCGGGGCCGCGTGATTGCCGGCCGACTGTTTCGGAATGGTGACAGCCTGTTCACGTTCACCCGAAAGGCCGCTGATGATTTTGCTGGCATCTCCCTTTGACAGATGTTCCGACTTCTTCAGCACCGCTTTTTCTTCACTGATCTCCGCTTTTACTCTGGTGACAAACGAATCAGCCATCATTTCCACAATGTCTCCGTTTACAGAGCCTTGTTGGTCCGAGATGACTTTGATACTTGTTTTTTCATTGTGTTCTGCCGCTTTTGCAAAGCCTTTCGGCACGTATACAAAAACGGAGACTTTGCCGCTTTCGACAAGCTGTTTCCCTTCTTGGTAACTGCCTATGTCTTTTACACGGATGAGATCAGTTTGTTTCAGCACGTCATTTTTTAATACGTCGCCTAAAGAACTCTCCGCGTGATCCGCATTATAAAACGCGGTCTGAAATGGCTTCACTTTCGAATCGCCGTGAAAAACCGTTCCTAAAATAAAAATCATCAGTGCCGGAAACAGAATCAGTTTTATATAGAAAGACTTTGCTCCGGCCAATAACCGAAAATCTAATAAGATCAGCCTGAATAATATTTTCATGACGCCCCCTATGAATCCCGCAGCGTTTTGCCGGTGAGCCGGAGGAAAATGCTTTCCAGATTGGCTTCCTCGAAATGAATGCCCTTAATGGTGATACCGGTTTTCCTGATATCATCCGCAATATCAAGGATATTGCGATCTGCCGCAGAGACGAGCATCGTAATGGTCTGCTGGCTGACAGCAGCCTCGGCAACACCGGGAATGCGGCGGATTTTTTTAACGGCATCATCATTCAGCCCCTCTGCATTCACGATCA
Source organism: Bacillus sp. A1 (assembly GCF_042296235.1). Classification (NCBI taxonomy): domain Bacteria; kingdom Bacillati; phylum Bacillota; class Bacilli; order Caryophanales; family Bacillaceae; genus Bacillus; species Bacillus sp. A1. Next base: position 232,248 of record NZ_CP141181.1, on the reverse strand, counting down.
AGGTATCAGAGGCTTTGGCTGACTGCTTCAATTCGTCTTTCGTCCCGCAGGCAATGATTGAGCCGTGATCCATGATCGCCGCTTTTTCACAGAGGTATTCAACCTCTTCCATGTAATGACTCGTGTAGATGACGGTCATCCCTTTTTCTTGATTTAACGTCTTCACGGTTTGAAGAATATGATGTCTGGATTGCGGATCAATTCCGACGGTCGGTTCATCTAAAATGAATAGTTTCGGTTCATTCATTAGCGCGGCACCGATATTCACCCGTCTTTTCATACCGCCTGAAAATTCAGATATCCTTTGATTTCGCTGTTCCTTTAATTCGATGATGTCCAGCACTTCATCAACCCGTTTACAAAGCTCCTTACCGGAAAGTCCGTACAGACTCCCGAAAAAAGCCAGATTATCCTTTGCGCTTAACGCTTGATATAAAGCGATTTCCTGCGGGACGACTCCCATCACTTTTTTTATGGCCGCAGGCTGCTCCTGTAATGAGGTTCCGTCAATGCAGATTGTTCCGCCCGTCGGCGGGAGCACGGTGCTGATCATCGACACCGTTGTTGATTTACCGGCGCCGTTTGGTCCCAGCAGACCGAATATCTCGCCTTTTTCGACGCGCAGTGATATATGATTGACAGCGGTAAAATCGCCGTACTTCTTTGTCAAATCCGTTAATTCGAGCATTCATGCAGCACTCCTTGTGTCATGTCTGCACTTATTCTACTCTCGGCAATCCTTGTTTTCTATTCACTTTCGTACTCGATATGGATATTACTTTCGTCATATGTTTAGTGATAAAAAGGGAGAGAGGAGGGTGAAGCGGGGTTATACCATTTTTTGCAAATATAAAGTAAGCTCGGTTCTGTTTGACACTTCAAGTTTATCGAGGATTCTGGATACATAGTTTTTCACAGTGCCTTCAGTCAGAAATAAGTCTGCGGCAATGCGTTTATTGCTTTTGCCTTCCATAATGTGTTTCGCCACATCAAGCTCTCTCGGCGTGAGAATCTCCGTCAGCTTTGACTGCGGCTCTTCCTGCACCGCAGGGATCTCCATATCATTCAGTGCTTTTACGACGGAAACCGTGATTTTGGGATTCAGCATCATCTTCCCTTCATAAACGGCTTGAAGAGAGGCGATAATTTCATCTGAATCAGCATCCTTCAAGAGATAGCCGTCGGCTCCGCTTTTCAGCCCGGCAAAAATATAGTGATCATCTTCAAACGTTGTCAGAATGATGACTTTTACGGACGGATATCGCGCTTTTACCGCTTTTGTCGTTTCGATTCCGTCCATACCGGGCATTCTGATATCCATCAAAATCACATCAGTTTCGGATTGAGAAAGCAGCCGGAGAACCTCTTCGCCGCAAGAAGCCTCTCCCGATATTTGAATTCCTTCGTGAAGACTCAGAATCATTTTCAGCCCCTCTCTCACAATGGACTGGTCGTCTGCAATCATGACATTCACTTGATTAATCCTCCTTGCACGGAATCCTTATTTTCACGTCAAAACCCGTTTCCTTCCCAGACGAGAAAACAGCCTCTCCGCCAAGTGCGGCTGCTCTTTTCTCAATTCCTTTCAGACCATTTGATTTTATGATCGTTCCGCAGGCTGAGCCGTTATTATGAATATGCGCCAATATCATGTTTCGGTTTTTTTGAATCCGGACAGAAACATATGAAGCATGTCCATGCTTTATCGCATTCGTAATCGTTTCCTGAACGGATTGATAAAGACAATGCTTCACATCCGGCTGTTCCGCTTCTATGGCCGCGTCCATCTCCAGCTCGAAGCATATGCCTCCCGCCTCTTGAAAATGGCTGAAAATGTCACGGAGCTCTTGCTCAAATCCCCGCCCCGGCAAAGAGCCCTGCAGCAGCATAACGGCCTGGCGAAGCTTTAAAATGGATTCTTTCGTAAGATCATGCGCCTTATGAATGATCTGCTTCACTTTGTCCGGCTGATGCCCGGCTGTCTTCCCGGCAAATTCCAAATTCATTTTCAGAGCAGCCAGATAATGACCGAGAGAATCATGCAGCTCCTGCGCAATTCTTGTTCTTTCTTTCGTAACGGCCAGTTCCTCAATCCGGTCTGAATATTCCTTCAGTGTATCATTAGCGATCTTCAGCTCTCGGTTCAGCAATTCAACCTTCGACTTCTCCTGCAGGTTTTTCCGATATAAATAAATCACCGCAAACATGATGAAGTATGGCGGCACGATATCACTGACACCCGCTCCGCCGGCGTATAAAGCTGCGGCAAATGCGGCGGCATTCATCGTTAACAAAACAGCCGAAATCTGCTTATCAGTAATAAGCACCTCCGCCAATAAAAGCACCATTACGGCCTGTGTCCCCACACTATAGACATTGTACAAAAGAACTCCCGCGATAACGCTGCTCAGGAGAAAAGAGCCTTGATATATAGCCGGTCTTCTCTTCATATACAGCGGCCGCAGGCAGTCATTAGCCGTCAGCATCATCACGAGCACAGACAAAAAAACCTTCAGCTCCCCCCGGCCGGGAGGAAGCTGAAGAATCGCATGAAAGATTGATAGTAATGCAAAACCCCTGATCAGTAACTTCGTATGTGCAATCTTCATCGTATTCTCCTTACAGATGAGCGGCGGCTTTTCGCTCCACGTTCAGCACATCATACAGCTCATCAAGCGAATGAATTTCATACGTCGGGATGATCCCGGACTCATTTGCTTTCTTTCCGGGATTAAACCAGCACGTATCCATTCCCGCCATCTGACCGCCTTTTATGTCCGCGCTCAATGAATCGCCGATAATAAGCCCGTGCCCGGCAGAAAAACCGGGAATTCTCGCAAACACGTAATCAAAGTATTCCTTCATCGGCTTTTGAAAACCCGTGTCCTCAGATACAAACACATCTTTAAAGAACGGATACAGACCGGAGTCGCCCAGCCGCTTATATTGTGATCTTGAGACGCCGTTCGTCACGATGTATAAATCAAATAAAGGACTCAGCCGTTCAATCAGCTCATAAGCTCCGTCTATCATCTGGTGCCCTTCTTCTAAGTATTGGCGGTACGCCTGATTCAACAGCACGCCGTCGGCTTCGAGGCCGTATTCTTTAAACAAAAGGGCAAACCGTGTATTCACCACTTCATCGCGGGTCATTTCCCCCTCTTCAAACGCTTTCCACAGCCCCTGATTTAACGCTTTATAACGGGCTTCCACCTCTGCCGTCAGCTCCAGCTTTGAACCTTGAAACAATTTTTGAAGAGCATCGGTTTCTGAAGCGGTAAAATCCAGCAGCGTATTGTCTATATCAAATAATAACGTACGGTAATGACTCATCGATGTTTCCCCCGGTTCTGCTTTTTTAACCAGTATACCACTCGCGGACAAGCCGAAAAAGACACCCCTGTAAGAGAGGTGTCTTTTTGAATTATACAGCGTCTTCTATTTTCGATTTTTCACCAGGCATGCGCTTGCCGATACCGAACGCATAATAGCTGACCGTCACAATCGCCAGGAAAATCACCCCGACAACCAAAGAAATCCGCGTATCTTTGTTAAACCACATGCCGATCAATACCATGAGTAAGAAAGCGATCGTCAAATAGTTTGTAAACGGCGCAAAAGGCATCTTAAACGGATGCTTATCAAGCTCAGCGCCCTTCGCTCTTCTGAAACCGAGATGGCTGATTAAAATGACGAACCACGGAATCATTCCCGGCAGCACACTCGCGCTGTACACATAGACAAAAACTTTCGGAGGCGCGATGTAGTTCAGCACGACACCGATCACAAGTCCGATTAATACCGCAAGCGTACCGAATATCGGCACACCGCTCGAAGAAACTTTCTTAAAGAATTTCGGGGCCTGTCCGTTCACGCCCAATGTATAAAGCATGCGTCCCGCACTGAAAATCCCGCTGTTGCATCCGGACATCGCAGCGGTAATCACAACAAAGTTAATCAAACCGGCCGCCGCCGTAATCCCGACTTTCGCAAATGTCGAAACAAACGGACTGCCGAGTGAGTGAAGCTCATTCCACGGATATACGGTAACGATGACGAAAATCGCACCGATGTAGAAAATTAAAATCCGCCAAATAATACTCTGAATCGCGCTTCGCAGCGTTTTTTGCGGGTCCTTCGCTTCTCCTGCCGTAATCCCTATCAGCTCGACCCCTTGATAGGCCGCAACAACCAAAGACAAAGCAAAGAAAAATCCTGAAAAACCATTCGTAAAGAAACCGCCGTGCGACCATAAATTAGATAATCCGATCGCATGCCCTCCGTTACCGAAACCGAAGAAAATAATTCCGATTCCGGCCACAATCATCAGAATAATGGTGACGATTTTGATCATGGCAAACCAAAATTCAAACTCACCGAAAGATTTTACCGAAATTAAATTCGCCGCACCGAGAATGGCCATGGCGATAATGCCGGGAATCCATGCCGGCAGATCAGGAAACCAATATTTCATATACGAACCGACGGCGATAATTTCAGACATCCCGACGATCACCCATTGAAACCAGTTGCTCCACGCCGTCATATAGCCGGCTAACGGATGTATATACTTATGGCCGAATGTCGCAAACGACCCTGTACTCGGCTCTACATAGAGCATTTCGCCCATCGCACGCATGATAAAAAAGATAAAGATACCTGAGATCGCATAAGCCAGCAGGACAGACGGCCCGGTCCATCCGATCGTGCTGGATGACCCCATGAATAAACCGACACCGATCGTGCCGCCCAGCGCAATCATCTGTATATGACGCGCGCCTAAGCCTCTCTTTAATTCTTTGTTTGCCACTTCGCTTCCTCCTCTTAACAGCTCTGATATATGTGAAATAATGAAGCAGAAGGTGCACCTGTTGAACCTAACTCACTCTTCATTTCCCGCAATATTAGAAATATTCTAGCTTTCTATTGTTATATAATCTCCAATTTCCTTATTCCATCATAATAAATTTCTGTGGAAAATACAATTGTTTTTTTCAGGTAAACACTTGCACCCTAAACCAACAGACTAAAAATAAAGCGCTCTCATTTTTATTGAATTATGAATATTGAGATAATAAATGCCGCAGCCTCCGAGAAACAGGATGTCCCTGGAGAAACATGTTCCGCCCCCTATTCAATATTATTTTTGCTAAGCAGAATGGCGTAAAGTCTTACTCTCTTCCATTCTCCCTTGTATACGCCATAATCCTGCTTAACCCGGCAAAAATCATGCATTAATCGATAAATGCCTCATTCAGCCGCAGCAAAAGCCGGCCGAACATTTCTTTTTCATCGCCTGACCAATCGTCAAGCATATGTCGGTATCGATCAAGACGCATCTTTTTATCAGCTTTTAACCTCTGTTTGCCAAGCTTCGTAATCGCAAACAGACTGACCCGCCCGTCAGAAGGATCGGAAAAACGCTGGATCAGCTCTTTCGACTCCAAGGCCGCGGCCTGGCGTGACAATGTGGAAATATCCAGCTTAAAAGATTCGGCTAATTCCTTTACACGCGCCGGTCCGAATTCATCCAGCTGCCGTAATAACAAATACGCAGCCCTTTCCAGATGTCCGATTTTACGGTCGGAGTTATCAAGATAAACAGCTCTCCTGATAAAAGTGGTGAGCTCATATTCAATTAATTCAATCGGATCTAGTTTTGACAACAGCCTCACTCCTTACAATTGACAACAGCAATATTAGTTGTATAATACAAACATATGCACATTTACTCAGAAAACATATAGAAAGATTTTGCATACATATATTTGTATAGTACAAATATATGCGCAAAAAGTAAAGAAACATATCGAAGCATCAAGAAAGGGGGAAGCTGCTCTTCTCCAAAGAACAGCATTGTCGTGAAAGTCATACGCATCATCTTGCAAATCATTATTTTATTCGCATTTTCCTTTATCGGGGGAGCCGTTCAGCAGTTCTTTCACCTGCCCATTCCCGGAAGTATCATCGGTTTGATCCTGCTGATCATATGTTTATCGGTTAAGATCATTCCCGTCAAAATGATTGAAGACGGAGCCGGATTTTTGCTGTCTTTTCTTCCGCTGTTATTCATTCCGGCCATGACGGGCGTCATCAATTACCCGTCACTGTTTTCCGCCAGCGGGGCTGCTCTGTTTTTAATCATCGTGCTGAGCACCATCGTCACAATGATCGCCGCAGGGTACGCCAGCCAGCTGTTAGAGCACAAAGCCAATCAGAGAAAGGAGAAAAAGAAGTGCAGCAAGCATGTATCGCAATCCTTATAATTTTGTTCACGGCCGCCGCCTATCTGGCTATGGTGAAATTATATGTGCGCTTTCCATATCCCTTTCTCATACCGGTTTTGACGACTACGATTTTCATTATCGCCGTGCTGCTTGTTTTTCATATTTCGTATAAAGACTATATGATCGGCGGCCAATGGATCAATTCACTGCTCGGCCCCGCCGTGGTGGCTTTGGCATACCCGCTTTATAAGCAGCGCCGGGTGTTAATCAAGTATATGTTTCCGATCATCGGCGGCGTGTTGGCCGGTTTATTCTCCGGAATGGTCAGCGGCTTGCTATTTGCAGAGCTGTTCGGCATCAGCCGGAGTTTGATTTTGTCAATCATCCCAAAATCAATTACGACGCCTGTCGCCATACAGATTGCGTCCGGTATCGGCGGTGTCCCTTCCATGACAGTCGTGTTCGTGATGATCGCAGGGTTTTCCGGCGTTATCTTAGGACCGCTGCTTCTCAAGTGGATCCGCATCCGCAGCTCACTCGGGAAAGGAATTGCATTCGGGAGCGCTTCCCATGCGCTCGGCACCTCAAAAGCAATGGAGTACGGAGAATTAACGGTCTCCATGAGTTCTGTTTCCATGACGCTCTGCGCCGTGTTAGGGTCGGTCTTCGGCCCCATCGTAGCATGGATGTTTCAAATTTAAAGCTGACGGTTCTCCGTCAGCTTTTTTCATGTGCGGATCATCTCATTTCCTTCCATTATTATGTTTCATTTGTAAGAATAATGGTAAAGTAGAAAACAAGGAGGGATTTAATGATGACTGGAGCAATTCCGCAAAAGAAACTGCTGGATGGGACAAGCATTCCCGCGATCGGCTTCGGTACATACGCTCTTAATGGAAACAATGGCGTTCATGCCATTACCAGCGCCATTGATATCGGCTACCGTCTGATTGACACCGCTTATAACTATGAAAATGAAGGGACGGTCGGAGAAGCCATCCGCAGAAGCTCTGTTCCGAGAGAACAGCTATACGTGACGTCCAAGCTGCCCGGACGCTACCATGACTATGACAAAGCTGTACAAACCATCCAAGAATCTTTATACCGCGCCGGTCTGGACTACTATGACCTGTATCTCGTCCATTGGCCGAATCCGAAACAAGACCGCTACACGGAAGCATGGCAGGCACTGATTGATGCGAAAAAATGGGGCCTGATCCGATCCATCGGCGTCTGCAATTTCCTGCCTGAGCATATCGAACGGCTCGAACGTGAAACCGGCGTAAAGCCAGGCATCAACCAAATTGAACTGCATCCCGCTTTTAATCAGCAGCAGCAGCGCCAATGGCACGAAGAACAGGGCATCGTGACAGAATCATGGAGTCCGTTATCCCGCGCCGGTGAAGTATTAAACGATCAAAAACTCGGACAGATTGCGGACAAATACGGCAAAACCATTTCTCAAGTCATTTTACGCTGGCATATCCAGCTGGGCGCCATCCCGATTCCAAAATCAGCATCGCCCGAGCGCCAGCTTGAAAACATCTCCGTTTTTGATTTCTCTCTTGATGAAAACGACATGAACATCATCGACTCGCTTACCCGCCCCGACGGACGCATAAACGGCCAAGACCCGGCGGAGTATGAGGAGTTTTAAGAAAACACATAAAGAAAAGCTGACGGCATCATTCGTCAGCTTTTTTCTCAATTTATATACGCACACCCAGCTCCCGTTTCCATTCAGAAAGCCAACCTGTATCCCCAGATCCGTATTGCCTGCTTTGACCGACATCACGCAGAGATCCGTTTTTATACTCAATGGACAGCACCAAATCAGGAATGGTATCATAACCCGTTCTCGCAAGCTTCGTGAGCCCCTGTCCGTAATGGGCGGCCGCTTCTGCCGCCGTATGCTTCAACAAAGGATCGAGCTGCAGCGCTTCCTTATAGACGTCTAAAAGGTCACGGCCGTCTTCTGTGACATACTTTCCGTCCACGATCTGCAAGTCTTTCAGATGATAGCCGGTCACCTCATACATTTCCCGAACGACTTGATATTTCTCATATGTTTCCGGCGTAAACTGCGAGGAGTCATCACTCCGGCTGCGAATGATGTGCGCAAACAGCTCTTTGCTGTTTTCCCCGGAGTTTAAGACGGCTTCAATCTGCTGAGTGAGCTCTTTATCGTCAGTCCCGCTCACTTTTAACAGATAATCAATCGGTGATATCGTAAATGTAAGATTCGCACCCTCCGGAATCTGAATATGATTCCGATGAAAAAGCATATCAATCTGCTGATTCACCTGCGCCCGCTGAAACACCCTTTCATTTTCGACTTGAATCTCTCCGTTGAGCGTTTCACCCCGAAACGCCGCATCACGGAAATCATAGCTCTGGGCTTTTCCCTTAAACAGCCATTCCGTTTCGTTATGATAAGCGGCCTGACGCTCTGATTCTGATAAATCACTCCTGAAATAAGGTGAATCGGCACGCTGGTATTTGTCCTTAATATAACGCAAAGGATCTGATTTTCGTTTATTGATTTCATTGATACGGCTGTATTTCTCATCAAGAATCCTGCTCGCAATATCACTCTCAGACTCATACGGATTATCAGCGTCTATTACCGTCTCATTCCCATTATCCGTAATCGTTTTCTGATTTGCAGATTGATATAAACGGGACAGGCTGCTCCCTTTCTCAGTGACACCGCTCCTTGAATAATTCATCTGGCTCAGATCGCGGGTCCCGCTTGCCTGAATCAATAAGCTGTCCGGCCCTTTTGCCGCATCTTTCCCATTTGTTTTGGAAGAATACCGCTGAAGCACTTGCTGAGCCATTACTTGATTTTTTATATAACGAGCGTTTAGGCGCATGTTTTTAACCTCCGCTTGAGATGATGTTCTAGTGTTTGTATCGGCTGTTTTCCAGTTGATTTTAACCTAAAATAACAAATGTTTACATCATGAGGGTTTTTATGTATGATGTAGTCAAAAAGGGGGATTTTTCCATGAAAAAGTATGTATCTATGCTATTTGTCAGTGCAATCGTATTATCAGGCGTATTGATTGCACCTTCAGCCTCAGCCTCTGCGTCTCAAAAGAACTCATCACAAATAAGCGCTATTACAGGAAATCACTCATTTGAAACTGCCAATCCAGTAGGCTACTGGAAATATAAAAATATTGATACAGCCGTATTGCCGGAAGGGGAAAAAGAATCGTACTTCACTTTCACGGCAAATAAGGGAGAAAGACTCTATGTCAGGAGCTCAACAAGAAGTGAATACAAGGGAATGAGCATTGAAATTTATAATAAAAACAAAGTGCTGATCAGTAAAGGCACAGAAGTGATAAACCCTGATACGCCGCTTCCTTTTATCTATGCCATTACAGATGCGAAAGAAAACAACGAGACGTTCTACGTGAAAGTGTCCCGCGGCTCATACACTGACGATATATACTTTACACTCTCCATTTACGATCGAATCAAAACCGGAAGCGAGACCTTCTCATTCAGCGGCACGGCTGAAAATAAAGGAAATACAAGCCTCAGTTCGAATGGATCAGATTCAACTGTTCTCAGGCTCGACTTAACCAAACAAACAAGCATTCCAAAAGACGCCATAGTGAAAAGAATCAGTACCGCCGCGACTCAAACACCAAGCCAAGGAAACACAAGACACTGCATAATGTCTGAAGAAAATAAAGTGTGGCACCGCGCACTCGCAAACAGCTCCACTCAAGGAAATTACGATATCACACTGGAAGATAACCTCTCAGTCTCAAGCATCTGGAATTTTAAATACAACACACTCGCAACAGCAAAATCGGCTATGAAAAATGTGAAATTGAAGATTGATTATGAGTACGATATGACAACGCAGTTTTAATTAGAAGAACTGCCGCCCATTGTGCGGGCGGCTGTCTCCTTGGAGTTAAAGTGAATTTATGAGCCCGTGCCATGCCTTATCCTGTTGTCACAGCATAAAACATTAAACACGCTGCTAAAATTCTTTTTTATGATATATAGCTGCGGCGATGAAAAATGAAATGATATATAAGATAACGCCGATCATGAGATATATAATCGGGACATATAAAGAAGGATTTATGTGCAAAAATGACAGCGGTACTTGTTCTGCTGCATACCCAACGACACTTTGCAATCCAAAGGTAGCAAAAAGTCCCCCCATTGCCCCTCCAATCACGATAGCATCGGATTTTTCCGGGCCTATCATGTAGAGAAGAGGATAGACGATTGCACCGGCAAAGAGAACGATGAACGTTCCAAAAGAGACAATATTAAATATGCCGTCAATTGGTTCATCAGAACCCAGGCTGTATACAACGAAAATACCATAAGATATTACAGCTCCGATCACAACAACCAAAAGATAAAAGAAATAGTGACTTTGAACAATATTTGTTCTGCTGACGGGTAAAGTCAGGACATACCTGTCATAGCCAGACTTGCTCTCATACTTTATAACCTCAAGTGCGGGCATAACGACAAACAAAATAATCAGCATAGCAACAAAACGATGCATTGAAGCATCCCCAAAATAAAAAATGACTGCTGATACCAATATGGCCAACCCCGTGTATGCAAAGAAACTCCGATAAACCAAGTAATAGTTAGTCAGTAACAGACCTCTCAATGTTTTCACTCCTCGTTAAAAAGACGCTGATTTCTTCTATGGAAATGGTGTTGGCCGTTACGCCATTCGGCAATTTCTGTTGATCCGATACAAGCACACTCCAATAAGATCCATGATTCCTTTTTGCTAGAACGATATCTTCGTCAATCTCAGCCAATCGGCCCTCATCAACGTCTATAACAGTATAGCTTTCAAGAACCTTATCTTTCTCTTCATTTAATAAAATTTCGCCATCTTTCATCATAATGATATGGCTGGCTATCTTCTCGACATCAGTCATAATGTGCGATGAAAGTAAAATACCGCCGTTGCTTTTACTCACAAAGCTTTTTAATTCATTTAACAGAGCATCTCTTGAAGAGGGATCAAGCCCTCCCGTTGCTTCATCCAGGAGTAATAATTTTGCATTATGCGACAAAGCAACAGCTACGGATAACTTCATTGACATGCCGCGCGAGAATGTATTCACTTTTTTGTCCATAGGTAAAGAGAAAGAATGAACCAACCGGTAAAAATGATCTTGATCCCAAGCGTCGAACAGTTTCTTAAATACATGATTCAGCTGCTTTATCGTAAGGTGCGCGGGAAGATTTATCGCATCAAATACGACACCAATATCTTCTTTGAACTTTATATGTTTATCCAGATTCTCTTTACCAAAGATTCTCACTTTACCTCTATCCTGAGAGATTAATCCTAATATCGTTTTAAATGTTGTTGACTTGCCTGCGCCGTTATCACCGATAAAACCGACAATTGATCCGGCAGGCACATTGAATGTAACATCCTTTAAAACAGCTTTATGACCAAAAGATTTGCTGATGTTTCTGATTTCTAAAAGATTTGACATCATTCCACTCCTATCATTGTTGTCAGGACTTTTTTAAGAATTGAACCGGATTATTGCAAAAATGTTGTGATTTTCATATCTAGTCTAGGTATTCATAATGGATCAGGAGCCGGCAAATACAAAAGGGATTTTAAAGTCTTTTTTAATCATAATGTGGATGTGTAATCGATTGATTACGTTTATATAATGGAATATTCACGGTAAAAGTTTATAGACATTTTATTACTTGACAATGTTGGTATTTGATTAGTAGTGGACTGTAAATGTTAGGATTTGAACAAAGATTGATCTAAATGTGTGATTTTATTTGATGTGGTTAATGTTTTATGAAAAAGTTGATTATTTTTAATGTACTAATGCCTCCAACAAATATTAATCCGTCCCGAAATCAAGATGGGTGAAAATTCCTTTAATTAGAATTTTAATTATCTGAAGGTGAATTTGATGCGTTATTACTTAAAATAACTATAAACATCATTAATTATTCTATATTTTCGTTTTTCAATTGAAATAATCCTGAAAATAACATAAAACTAATAATTGTGCCGACTTTTTTAATTAAAATATGCGTCATATTGAATTCGTTAGAATAAAATTCAAAACCTTTGAGAATATTCCTGTGACAGAATAAGAAAAAGCCCAAGTTCAAATTTAATTGAACACCGGAACTTTTTGAGATTACCCGAGATGTTAACTTCTCAAGATTTCAAAATACTATTATTTAAAAACCTTGTATATCATTAACTATTCTTGAATAAAGAAAACCATGTTTTATTTCACGAAAATCATTACTATACACTTTAGCTATATCTCTGTTATCAAACTCTGTTGAATCTATAGGGTTATCTGCATAGGGATTCAAGTATAGAGAAAGCCCATCTAACAAAGATTCTCTATATTTTTTATGTGGAATCATTTTAATTTCAGCTTTTGTATCATAATCGTTATAAGTATAAGTATTAAAATATACACTCTTCTTTTTATTTATGGAAAGTGCTCTCGCTTTCCCTATAGAAGCTACAGAACTAAATAAAATCCCACTGATAAAACTAAATTTCGGGTCATTGAATAATCCTATTGGAATCGGCTCCCCACTCTTTCTTTTTATTATATTATCTGAATACTCGAAATAAGGTTCATTCTCTCTATACTCAGCTTTTACTAAGCCATATAGTACTTTTTCTATCGCACCTATACCTTGACTATAAAAGAATGGCTGTTCAAACGAGCCTATAGCAAGTATAAATGGTTTTCCTTTAACATGATCTAGTTTAGAGTAGTTTTTATGATATTTACCAACCTTGTTTCTGATGCTGTTAGCTATACGCTCTGTTGCTATATGAACAATTTCACCATAGAGCGCAGTATCTTCTATATCACCCTTTTTAAACTTTTCATCTATGGCATTTATTCTATCATATTCAGGTGTCCCATCATCTGCATGTCTAGTGCTTACAGCCTCAATAACCATTTCTAACTTTTTCTTTCTAGTTTCAACAACAAAATCAGGTGAAGAATAGGAATAATCCATTTTAAAGCCTAAATTACCAAAACAAGCATGTAGGTATAGCTCCCAGAAAGCAGTATTAAAAGTTGTTTGAAATTCCTTTGCTAATTTGTTATCTCTATCCTGAAATCCAATTGCCCATGTATTTAACACCTTAACTAGATCTCGATCCTTAGATACATTTATAAAGTTTGGATGCAACTTACCTTCTTCAACTTGAACGCTAAATAAATCCACACTAGTCCCTCCTAATGGTTTTCTTTGAACAGTTTCATTAAAAACTCCCCAACTCTTTAGCACACAATCGGTCATTGTGATTATCTGTTCAACAAATCTTCCATAGTAGCTATGTAGCTTGCATAATCATCTCAACCTAACATTTCCATCACCTCTATACTCATGTTCTTTCCAGATGCATTCTGCAGTGCAAATTCACTATCTATCTGTGCCAATGCTTCAAAGCAACTTTTAATTACATTTCTATAGCTTCCTTCTCCATAATGCATAGATTGATTTCTTCCTGCTAAAATAATCGTAGCAACAGATATGGCTTTTATCTTTGGCTGTAGTTCCTTCACGTTGTTTATATCATTAGTTATTCAATCGTTCCCTATTAGATCACCCAACCCTACTCAGACTTTTTTGTGACGATAAGATATATGCCCCAACTTACCTTTTTGAAGAACAGCCTCCCCCTGCTGTGCTATTGCGATTTCATAGGTAGGAACCAAAATTCAATTAAGGCATTTTTCTATGTAGTAATGCATTAATAGATAACCACCTTTTCTGAAATTTAAATAGTGGATTTCAAAGTCATCCTCGTGAACTGCTTAGCAGTTCCCTTGGGTCGTACTTTGATCATAATTAAATAAGAGACTATAAATTTTATAATGTTAAGAATGTTGTTCTGCGATAAAAAGATCATAAAACTTATCACACGGAATAAATTGTGTTTTCTGTTCATTAACACCTATTTCTTTTATTTGTTCTCTCAATAAATCGATATCATTTTCACAATAATAATAAATGTTCCACTCTACCTCTTCCCTGATTCTTTCCTTTATTTTTTTAAAATAAAGCAAATCCACAGTACTTAGAGAATGACCTATTATCAATACTTTTTCAATAGAATCAAAATTTAATAGAAATAATTGGTGCATATATTTATGTACATCTTTATATGTTTTAGAACAGTACTCAGCTAATATTTTATATATAGGCGCGCTTCGTTCATCATATTGATTTTGAAATTTGCGGTATTTTTCGAAGAAATAAGTTATTCTATCTGAATTTGAATGCCCTAATACTAAATCAAACTCTGAATCTACTACACCGTGTATATGTAAAACGTTTTCTCTCGGAATAGCGTAAACATCTTCCAAAGTAGTTGTATAATTAAAGTTTAAAAATATATCTTGATTGCTTTCTTGAATAAAAGAAGTTCTTTTATTTAAACCATCTAACTCTAGATTTACTTCTTCAATCCATTCTTTCAAATAGGTAGTTAATTTATCTATATACTTAAATTCATATTCAAAATAATACCTTAAAGTATCAGCTATACCGACATTACCACTTTCTAGACCTAAATCCGTATTTTGATACATTTGCTCAAAGAGCACATCTTCGTTTATGTTAGCTAAATTAAATTCAAAACTACTCCATAGAAGTTTCTTTAACTCTTTATCACTCAAATAATATTTCTCTTCAAAATCACTCAAAAAAATGCCGTAGTGTTTTCTTAAAAACGTTCGAAAATCCCAATACTGTGTAGGCAAGCCATGCGCTAAATCAAAACCGTTTCCAATAATAAATAAATTCATATTCTCGTCTCTCATTTCTCCAAAAAAGTTATTCTGATTTATTTTTAGTTTTAAGCATAATTCCTAATGAATCCTCGACATTTATTTGATATAAAATATCAATAAATTGGTGACTTATGAAAAATTATATTCTAAGAAATAGCTAATTTTTAATTCAAAGTCATTACTCCCAATTCCATGTTTGAATCCTGTGCTTATTTCTAGGGAATAAAGCAAAATTTCCTGAAATTTTTTCAGATTATTTTTTTGAGATTCTGAAATCTTACTTAGTATTTCCCCAAGATTTTTTATATTTGCTAATTCCAAAAAATCCATCCAATAACGTAAAACCCCTATAATCAAATCCGAGACTTGCACTAAACGTTCATCTTTTGAATCAACGAATTTATATTTTATACTCTCATGCCCTAATATTTCTTTCAGATTAGCATCCAAAATTTCTTCAATATACAATTCATGATCAAAAATGTGATTTGCATTTGGATAAGTAATTATCAAATTTATAAAAAATGTTGAATAATCACCTATCGCTATCCTGTCTTCGTTATTTTCCAATAGTGTCAATTTTCTCTCTCTGTAACTTTTTAGTATTTTCCGTAAGAATTCTAGATAAAAATCATCATTAATATTTAGAGATCCTAACAAATCTACGAGTTTTTCAACAAACTTATCATGATTTTTAATGTTAGGATAATCCATTTCAAGTAGTAAACTTAAAAATAAATCTCGGTGTTCCTTAATCAATGAATAAAGGCTATTTTTCAAAACTCTATTTAACCCTTGTCCACCAGACCACGATTCTTCCATTGAATCTACTATATCAACAATTGTGTAATAGAAATTATCGACATAAGAATAATGAATTAAATATTTTTTTTCAAAAAGCCACTCAATAAGAACAGCTACTTTTGGTTTTGATATCAACGCTAAGAAGTCTTGCGCATTATTGCGTATATGCTTAAATTTTACTTCAGTAACATTAGCCTGTAATAAAAATGCATCAAATAATTCGTCGATATCATCAGTCGATGCAAAATTATCAGCTTCAAAACCAATTCCACCTAGAATAAAAAATTCGTGTTCATTAACATTAAACCCATCATCTGTGATTTTAAAAGTACGAGGATTATTTGTTTCGTCATAATATAAAATGTATTTTTTCTCTATATTCGTTACTCCTCCTACAGAAGAAATAAAATTATAAATATCAGAATAGTCCATTTCCCCCACCTCTTAGTTTCTTTTCTATCTTATTTATTATTCGCTAATATTTTAGTTTCTGCAACTGCCTTAAAAAATTAAATCTCCACTCGTATACCATCAACCTATACTAAACTCATAACTTCTAGTGATATATACCAGATTAGTTATGTTTTCAAGGAGTGTTTCATCACAACTTTATTTCAAAGCTACAGCCGATTGCTATTTGAAAGGATTGCATATATGTAGGATTAATACGTGTCTGACTTAAATGGAGGGTCAGTTCAAGCATGTGATGAGGTATACACAAAAACGATTTACTAATGATTACATTTATGGATTTTAACCGGAATGCATCTCGTATTATAAAGCAGGTGTTATTCCTTTTCAATATATAAACGGGGATTTCTTTACAATCGCAAAGAGTATGTATTTCTAAATTTCCGCATTAAAAAACCCCTCCGGCTAATAACCAAAGGGGGTTAAATATATTACTCCACAGTCACACTCTTCGCAAGGTTGCGCGGTTTATCAACGTCACAGCCGCGGTGCAGTGCAGCGTAGTAAGCGATCAGCTGCAATGGCACAACAGATACCAGCGGAGCAAGCGCAGGGTTGACTTCCGGCAGGATGAATCTGTCGTCTGCGTCTTCTAAGCCTTTCAGCGAGATGATGCAAGTGTTGGCGCCGCGGGCTGCGACTTCCTTCACGTTTCCGCGGATACTCAGGTTGACGTGTTCTTGTGTCGCCAGTGCAAAGACCGGTGTTCCTTCTTCAATCAGAGCGATTGTTCCATGCTTCAGCTCGCCGCCGGCGAAGCCTTCCGCCTGGATGTAAGAAATCTCTTTCAGCTTCAGGGCGCCTTCGACACACACGAAGTAGTCAAGGCCGCGGCCGATGAAGAAAGCGTTTCTTGAAACAGTCAGGTACTCACGTGCGATCATTTCCATTTCGTCCTTCTGGTCGCAGAGGGCTTCCATGGCGTTTGCCGCAATACCTAATTCTTTGACCAAATCAAAACCGATATCAACGCCGTTGCGTTCTGCTGCAACGGACGCAACGATCGCAAGCACGGCAATCTGAGCCGTATACGCTTTTGTTGATGCAACCGCGATCTCAGGGCCTGCGTGCAGAAGCAATGTGTAATCCGCTTCACGGGAAAGCGTTGATCCCGGAACGTTTGTAATCGTCAGCGCTTTGTGACCCAGCGCTTTGACTTGAACAAGCACAGCGCGGCTGTCCGCTGTTTCTCCGCTTTGAGAAAGGAAGATAAAGAGCGGCTTCTTAGACAGAAGCGGCATGTTATAAGAGAATTCACTCGCTACATGCACTTCAACCGGTACGTTTGCCCACATTTCAATATATTGTTTCCCGACAAGACCGGCATGGTAGCTCGTTCCGCAAGCCACGATATAAATGCGGTCCGCTTCCGCCACGGCGTCAGCGACATCGCCGGCCACGGCCAGTCTGCCGTTTTCGTCCTGATACGTTTGGATGATTTTGCGCATAACAAGCGGCTGCTCATCCGTTTCTTTTAACATGTAGTGAGGGTATGTGCCTTTTTCGATATCACTGGCGTCAAGCTCAGCGATATAAGACGCACGTGTCATGACTTCACCGTCAAGGTTTTTAATCACGGCTTCGTCTTTTGTCACGATCACCATTTCTTTGTCCAAAAGCTCAACGTATTCATTCGTTACTTGAAGCATAGCCATCGCGTCAGATGCCACGACGTTAAACGTATCTCCAAGGCCGATTAACAGAGGGCTTTTGTTTTTTGCAACGTAAATGGTGTCTGTGTTTTCACCGTCAAATAATGCAATTGCGTAAGAACCTTTTAACAGAGTCAGTGTTTTGCGGAACGCTTCTTCTGTGCTAAGTCCTCCCGCCACAAATTGCTCGATCATTTGAACGACTACTTCAGTGTCCGTGTCGCTTTTCAGTTCAACGTTTTCAAGATACTCGCGCTTCAGCTGAACATAGTTCTCGATCACACCGTTATGAACAAGTGTAAAGCGGCCGAGTGCGCTTTGATGCGGGTGAGCGTTCAGGAAGCTTGGTTCGCCGTGAGTCGCCCAGCGTGTATGGCCGATTCCCGCTTGAGATTCAACCGTGTGATCCACCACTTCACGAAGGTCGGCGATGCGGCCTTTTTCTTTGTACACATGCACGCCCTGCTCATTCGCCACAGCGATACCGGCAGAGTCATAGCCGCGGTACTCCAGCTTCTCTAATCCTTTTAACAAAATCTCTTTCGCATCAAGCTGACCGATGTAACCTACAATTCCACACATATTTTCTTCCTCCTAAAGGTGTAAAAGGAGACGAAGAAAGTCAAATTACAAGGGGACTTTCAATCGTCCCCTCCCACATGTTTTTTTGGAAGATCATGTGATTTCTCTTTGTTCGGAGAGTCGCCCCTCCGGTTTGAAGAAATCCTTACGGCTGTGATCTAAATGAATCAGCCGGGAGGCATCCGCCGAAAATTCGATAACCTCCATCCTCGTCAACTAAGCCGTTTTTCGGGCGCTTAGTTCGGGCGCTGTAATTATAAAAGATGCAAACAATCCCGCCTTTCCTGCAAGTGAAAAACAAAGGCTGAACAAGCTTGATTTTACAGCATGTGCCAAGGACGGTCAATTATTTTTTGCCGCCCCGGCATCATGTTTACTATCATATTATGCTGATCGCACTTGTCTTGTTCGCTCTCTGCTTATAAACTTCGCTACTCCGCTCCCATTTCTGTCCGCACGACATCCACGATTTTTGTGACATATTCGTCACAAAGCTCTTTTGTTCTCGCTTCGGCCATCACGCGGACGAGCGGTTCGGTGCCTGACGGGCGCACTAAAATCCGGCCGTCTCCGTTCATTTCTTTTTCCACTTCAGAAATAACGGCCTTCACCTTAGCGTTTTCTTCTACCTTATATTTATCCGTCACTTTCACATTCACTAAGAGCTGCGGGAATTTTTTCATTTCATCCGCAAGTTCTGAAAGGGTTTTGCCGGACGCCTTCAGCGTATTTACAAGCATGATCGCGGACAAAAGACCGTCGCCGGTAGTGTTGTAATCAAGAAAAATAAGGTGCCCTGACTGCTCGCCGCCGACATTATAGCCGTCTTTTTTCATCGCTTCTACGACATAGCGGTCGCCGACTGCCGTTTGAACGCTTTTGATTTCTTCTTTTTCAAGCGCTTTGTAGAAACCGAGGTTGCTCATCACGGTTGATACGACGGTATCATCCTTCAGACGGCCTTCTGATTTCAAATACTTCGCGCATATGTACATAATCTGATCACCGTCGACGATGTTTCCTTTTTCATCGACGGCAATGAGGCGGTCGCCGTCTCCGTCAAACGCAAGGCCTATATCGGCGTTTTTTTCTTTGACGAAAGCACTCAGCGCTTCCGGGTGTGTAGAACCGACGCCATCATTAATGTTTAATCCGTTCGGAGACGTCCCCATTGTAGATACGTCAGCATCGAGATCGGCAAAAAGGTGCGTCGCAATGGAAGATGTCGCACCATGGGCGCAGTCAAGCGCTACATGAATGCCTGTGAAATCTTCGTCCGCCGTCTGCTTTAAAAATTGCAGATACTTTTGAACGCCTTCAAAATAATCGTTCACAAGCCCGAGGTCCGCGCCTGTCGGTCTCGGCAGCTTATCTTCCGGTTCATCCATAAGACGTTCAATCTCGGCCTCCTGCTCATCAGAAAGCTTAAAGCCGTCCCCTCCGAAAAATTTAATCCCGTTATCCTGTACGGGGTTGTGAGAAGCGGAGATCATGACGCCCGCCTCAGCATCCATGGCTTTCGTTAAATAGGATACCCCTGGCGTAGAAATAACGCCGAGGCGCATCACTTCAGCTCCGATCGATAAAAGTCCGGCGACAAGGGCTCCCTCCAGCATATGTCCGGAGATACGTGTATCACGGCCGATCAGCACTTTCGGGCGCTGCTTATCTTTGGTCAGGACATAACCGCCAAAACGCCCAACTTTAAAGGCCAGCTCTGGCGTAAGCTCGCTGTTGGCAACACCTCTTACACCATCTGTTCCAAAATACTTGCCCATTTTGTATCGCTCCTTTTTCATTCTGTTGAAGAAGAATCAGCGCTTGATCCGTCTTCATCCTGGTCTTGATTTTGATCCTGGTTTTGACTTTTATTCTGATCGCTGTCAGTGTCGTCTTCCCGGTTCTTGTTCTTGTCTTTGTCTGCGTCTCCGCTTGTGCCGTTCTTATTGCCGGAATCAGCGGAACCGCCGTTATTTTTATTTGAACGTGTGTTTTTCTTAGAAGTCAGCTTGATCTTAACCGTGTCTTTTGACAGGGACCATGTGACGTTTTGCGGGCCGTTTACTTCAAGCTTTACAGAGTGCTCTCCGTCATCCAAGTCCGAGACATTGGCATACAGTTCAATGTCTGACTTTTTCAACGCCTTAATGTTGGCGGGAGAGCCTTTGGCCGTAATATTTATCGCCTGCGATTCAGGATCGAGAAACTCAATCTGCTGTGAGCCTCCCAGTCCGACCGTCTTGATTCCGACATTGTCAAAATCCTTTTTGTCTTCACTGTCCACTTTAACATGAAGCGTGATTTTTTCCGGTGATACCTTAGTGACACCCTTAGGAAGCGGGATATCGGCATTGATATCGGTATCTTTATCAATTTTGCCTAAATCAAGAGATACGCCGTCAATAAATTCCAGTGAATCCAGCACATCCTGCGGGCCGTAAACCGTCACCTCACTCGGATTCGAGTCAATGCTCGCAACGCTCACCCCGTCCGGAAGACTTCCCTTCCTTTCGATTTTGAAAGGAAGCTTTTTGCTCGGACTGGCTACGGGAACCGTCACTTTAATGACTGACGGTTCAACATCAACAGGAAGTGCGTTGCCGTCTTTGTCATAGACGGTCACCTTCACTTCCTTTTCAATGGTCTCATTTGCATTTTCAAGGTTCACGGATGCTTTTACAAGTGAAATGTTATCAATCACATTTTTCGAACCTGTAATCTGCACGTTTTTCGGGCTGATAATCGGCTGCTGAGGGGTGTATCCCTTTTTCATTTTGCTTTTATTGTAGTATTCAACTTCCACGGGAAAACTCTCAGCCGTTTTTTCCTGAATCGTAACCGTCGTGACTGACGGGTTAATGGAGATCGTCAGTCCGTCCGATACGTTTTTCGCTTTCAATTCGACCTTATGAGTCCCGGTCTTCAGCTTATTCATATCGGCGTATATCTCAAAATTCTTCGTCTGTCTCGCCTTTTTCACCGCGCTTGTCGAGCCTTTAATCGTGACATTTACGGTCTGAGGCACGCCGGTGACGACATAGTTCGCTTCATCATAGTATGCTTTTACAGGAATATCAGTAAGCGTAGCCTCGTCAGTCGTTGATGTCGGAAAAAAGGATTCCCCCGGCTTTTTCGGAGTCGGCGCCTGGTTGTTGTTAACCGCAACGTAAAGCAGCAGCGCAAAGAGCAATGCAATGATCTTTACAGCCCAGCGGTTGTTTAAGAATTTATCCATTTTTCTTGCCCCTCCAGTACCAGCGGTTAGAAGAAGTATCTCTGGCGTTCTTCTTAAACTCGGCTTCAAGCATTTCTTTCAGTGCTTCTTCCGTCAATTCTCTGTGAAGGTCTCCGTTTTTGGCCACACTGATGGCGCCCGTCTCTTCAGATACAATAATGGTTAAGCTGTCCGTCACTTCACTGATGCCGACAGCCGCTCTGTGACGCGTCCCCAGCTCCTTTGAAATAAACGGGCTTTCAGAAAGCGGCAGATAACAGGCAGCCGCCGCAATCTCGTTATTTTTCATAATGACCGCTCCATCATGCAGCGGTGTATTCGGGATGAAGATATTAATCAAAAGCTCCGAGCTGACCTGCGCATTAAGCGGGATGCCCGTCTCAATATAATCGCCCATTCCCGTATCGCGCTCAATCGCGATGAGTGCGCCGATGCGGCGTTTCGCCATGTAGCTGATCGATTTTGTAATCGCTTCAATTGTCTTATGCTGCGCTTCCTCCACGGGGGTTCCGCTCCTGGAAAAGAACCGGCCCCGTCCGAGCTGTTCAAGCGCCCGTCTCAGCTCAGGCTGGAATATAATGATGATCGCTAAAAATCCCCATGTTATCGCTTGGTCCATCAGCCACTGAAGCGTGCTGAGTCCCAAATATGAACTGGCCATCCGGACCAATACGATGACGACGATTCCTTTTAAAAGCTGAACCGCCTTCGTCCCGCGTATGACCATGATTAATTTATATATCACATACCAAACAAGGAGAATATCAACGGCATTGCCGAGGTATTGCAAAAATGGGATGTCCTCAAAAGCCATTTCCTCGTCCTCCAAGAATTCAGTCATTTCGTTTTTCTGTTATGAATTGTGCTGCATGAGCAATATGTACATCATATAGCGTGCTCATTATACCACATTTTGATTTCTCAAGTGAAATGAGCCAGCGCGGCGATGCACAAAAAAAGAGTAAAGCGATTATACGCTTTACTCATCTTCATTCGGGTCCAAAGCGCTCACGACGCCCTGGCCCGCCGATTTCAGTTCGTACCAGACCCAGTCAAACAATTGGTTAATCTCTTCAATCTGCCCGGTGACTTGTCCGGCTGAGGCCATGTATTTTTCTCCGTTGACGACGGTCACATTGCCGTCGACTTTTCCTTCAATGAACAGCTTGCCGTTTTTTACTGTGACATCGCCTTTTACGGTCTCGCCTTCAGGGACGGTGACCGTGTGATTCTGCACGACAAGGTTCGGCTGTTTGGACACACTGAAATTGTGGTCATTATGCCAGCTGTTGAAAAAACCGCCGCCCATTAAAATCACAAAAACCGCTGCGGCTGCAATCATCGGATGAGTTTTGATCCATCGTTTTACAGAAGCGCGTTTTTTCTCTTTTGGAAGATTCGCCATAACTTTGGCAGTAAAATCAGCAGGGGCCGTGACATGCGATGTGCTTCGGACGAGTGCTACGGATTTCTCCATTTCATGAAAATGCCGTTTGCAATTCCCGCATGACTGCAAATGTTGTTTTAATACGTTTTCATCTTCAGGAAGGATATCTCCATCAAGATGCTTATGCATAAGCTGCACGATCTGTTCAGGACAGCTCATTTCATCACCCCACTTAAAGATCCCTCAATTGTTTTCTAAGAGCCTCTCTGCCTCTGTGTATCCTTGTCTTGACGGTGCCGACAGGGATATTCAGAATCTCCCCGATTTCAATTAAAGAGAGTTCGTCAATATACTTTAATACAATAACCGTTCTGTACTTGTCAGGCAGCTTTAAAATCTTTTTCTGAATTGTGTCCGACAGCTCCAATGACAATACGGCGTCTTCAGGGAGAACCCCGTCCGCGGCGATCTGCGAATACATCGTCAGCCCTTCTGCTCCCGCTACTTCTGCGTCCAGATAGTAATCAGGCTTTTTCTTGCGGATGCGGTCAATGGTCAGGTTGGTCGCAATTCTGTAAAGCCACGTTGAAAACTTTCTGTTGATATCGAAACTGTCGATATTGACATACGCTCTGATAAAAGCTTCCTGCGCAATATCTTCCGCTTCGTGAACATTGCCGAGCATGCGGTAGCAAAGCTGGTAAATCTTATCTTTATAAAGGTCAACGATTTCTGCAAACGCATTTTGATCGCCTTTTTTGACTTGCTTGATTCTTTTTTTAATCAGGTTTTCCATGTTTTATCTTACCTCTGCCCTTCACCGGTCTGTATCTATACGTTGATTGTTTTAAAAGGTTTCATTTTTTTATTACATTTATTTTACCAAATTTCAGGCAGGGTGTAGATGGAAAATACAGAATATACTGCCTTAACAGCAGCTTAAAAATAGTATATCTGATGAACAATCAGAAATCGAAACAAAATGCTGATAAAAAAAGACACCTTTATGCAAAAGGTGTCTGAGACTGGGCTAGCTGGATTCGAACCAACGCATGACGGAGTCAAAGTCCGTTGCCTTACCGCTTGGCTATAGCCCAAAAATGGTGGAGGGGGGCAGATTCGAACTGCCGAACCCTGAGGGAGCGGATTTACAGTCCGCCGCGTTTAGCCACTTCGCTACCCCTCCGTATTTTTTTAAAAAACAGTGCCGGCCAGAGGACTTGAACCCCCAACCTACTGATTACAAGTCAGTTGCTCTACCAATTGAGCTAGGCCGGCAAATATGGTGGAGGATGACGGGCTCGAACCGCCGACCCTCTGCTTGTAAGGCAGATGCTCTCCCAGCTGAGCTAATCCTCCATATGACCCGTACGGGATTCGAACCCGTGTTACCGCCGTGAAAGGGCGGTGTCTTAACCGCTTGACCAACGGGCCGTTGTGTCCGCGTCGAGCTGACAAAAGTTATTATATACAGGTTGTACCTCATTTGTAAAGAGAAAAATTATTTTTTTTATTTTCAAACTTTTTTACCCGTTTTTTAACTGAAAAACTCATCCCTCCTCTCTTATTTCATTTATGATGAAAGTATCAAAATATTGAAGGGAATGGACACAGATGATCTTAGTCAGCTCTTGTCTCGGCGGTATCGAATGCAGGTATAACGGCTCTCACGCCGCTTCGGAAAAAATCCGCAGACTCGTAGAAGAAAAGAAAGCTGTTATGGTCTGCCCCGAACTTTTGGGCGGCTTCACCACTCCCCGCGAACCGGCGGAAATCATCGGCGGCACGGGCGAAGACGTGCTGAACGGAACGGCAAAAATCGTAACAGCATCAGGCGAAGACGTTACGGCTTTATATATGGACGGCGCGGAAAAAACATTAGCATACGCAAAAGAAATAGGCGCCGCCACGGTCATCCTTAAAGAAAACAGCCCGTCCTGCGGCAGCAGCTTTATCTATGACGGCACATTCTCAGGAAAAAAAATACTCGGAGACGGCATCACTTCCGCTCTTTTAAAACGGGCAGGCTGCCGTGTTCTATCAGAAGATGAATTGGATCAATTATAAAAAAGGAGAGTAGATATCATGGATGTAGCCCTGTCCTTTTATAAACCGGAGCATGCAGACGGGCTTAACGGGTTTGTGCTGAGTGAAGAAGATAAAAAGTTCACAGCTCTGCCGATAGATGTACTGCCGCAGGCTCTTGTCATCCGGGATCGCTACCCGACAGTCATTTTAAAAGAAGACCGCCCCGTCGGTTTTTTTATTTTACATACCTCAAAAGAAACCATTGCCCCGTATTCGAATAATGTGTCTGCCATTTTGCTGAGTGCGCTGTCCTTACATGCACCGCATCAGGGAAAAGGTTATGCCAAACAAGCGATGCTGCAGCTCCCCGCTTTTGTCGCAAATTACTTTCCTTGGTGTGATGAAATCGTGCTTGCTGTAAACCATCGCAATCATCGCGCAAAGAACCTGTACCGGTCTTCCGGTTTTATTGATAAAGGGCGGCGCAGGATCGGCCCGATCGGTGAACAGCATATTCTGCATCATTTTTTGTGAAAGCGCTTGATTATTCATCTCATCCCTGCCGATTTTTCTTGAAACATCTATTCAGAAGCCCATATACTTCAAGTATTAACGACTTGGGAGGGTACAATCATGACAGACCGGCTTAACATTCACAGATTGACCACAGAAACCAGAAATCCGCAGACCGCTTCAATCCATCAAGCAGACACGATGGAAATTCTCCGCATCATTAACGAAGAGGATTTCAAAGTGGCTGAAGCCGTTCAGCAGGTGCTGCCCGATATTCAGATTGCCGTTCAATTCGCCCATCAGTCCTTACGGCGAAACGGCAGGCTGATTTATGCGGGAGCGGGCACAAGCGGCAGGCTCGGTGTACTGGATGCGGTTGAATGCCCGCCTACATACAGCGTAAGTCCCGACACCGTCATCGGTCTGATGGCCGGAGGGGCAGACGCCTTTTTGCAAGCGGCTGAAGGTATAGAAGACAGCGAGGAAACCGGCGCTCTCGATCTCAAAACGATCGGGCTTACCTCAGAAGACACCGTGATCGCCATCGCGGCAAGCGGGCGCACGCCGTATGCGGCCGGTGCGCTGAAATACGCAAAAACAATCGGCGCCAAAACTGTCGCGCTCACATGCAATAAACACTCATTGATCAGCACTTATGCCGATCACAGCATCGAAGTCGTCGTCGGCCCCGAAGTGATTACAGGGTCAACACGAATGAAAGCGGCGACGGCACATAAAATGATTCTGAACATGATTTCCACGGCCGTGATGATCAAAAGCGGCAAAGTGTACGAAAATTTAATGGTGGACGTTCATGTCAGCAACGAAAAATTGAAAGAACGCGCAATCGGCATTATCCAAAGCATCACGGGCGTTCCGTACGACAAGGCAAAAGAAACGCTTGAGGCCGCAGGCAGCCATGTCAAAACGGCAATCGTCATGCTGAAGACGAATTCGGACGAAACACACGCGAAGGCACTGCTCAAAGAATCAGACGGCTTCATTGACAAAGCCATTGAACAGCACGTTTCAAAAGAAAAAGAACGCTGATCGTTCTTTGGTGGAAATAATGTGCTTTTACGAGCCCGCGCCGTTTTCATAATCGGCGCAGGCGCTTTTAGGACGCGTTTCAGGCACAGCTCCCCGGGAAAAATCGCACGGACAAAGGAGGATCTCCATGAGCAAAGAGGCATTTTATCAGTCACTGGCCAAAGATATCCTGGACAATTGCGGCGGTTCATCGAATATTTCAGGCTTTACCCACTGTATGACACGCCTGAGGATTACACCTTTAGATCAGGACAAAACGGATATTGAAGCGCTGAAACAGCTTGACGGGGTAATAGGCGTCGTCGAAGCCGAAACACTGCAGATCATCCTTGGCACGGGTGTCGTCAATCATGTCGCCGACGCTTTCGCAAAACTTATGTCATCCGGAAAAAACATTGATTTAAAAGAAGCCGCCTCACGGAAAAAAGCCGATCTCAACAGAAAAAACACCACACCCATCACACGGTTTCTGAGAAAAATATCAAGCATCTTCATCCCCCTTATTCCCGCACTCATTGCATCAGGTTTAATCACCGGTATTACGAAAGCCGTCATTCAGGCCGGCTGGCTCCCGAAAGAATCCCAAATCGCACTTATTTTAACGGTTATCGGTTCAGGCTTGTTCACTTACCTCGGCGTCCTTGTCGGCATCAATGCGGCGAAGGAATTCGGCGGGACACCCGCGATGGGCGGCCTTGCGGGCATATTGATCCTTAACCCTGAGATCGCCAATATCAGTTTGTTCGGAGAGAATCTGCTCCCGGGCAGGGGAGGATTAATCGGCGTTCTTTTCGCTGCGGTTTTTATCGCTTATACCGAACGGTTTATCAGAAAGTACGTCCATCAATCCATCGACATTATCGTCACGCCTACATTGTCTTTACTTATCACCGGGCTGGTGACATATGTCGTGTTTATCCCTGCAGGCGGTTTTATTTCTGATCTGATTACATCAGGTTTATTGTCACTGCTGAATGTCGGGGGAGTGCTCTCAGGGTTTGTACTGGGAGCCGCCTTCCTGCCGCTTGTCGTCACCGGCCTGCATCAAGGCTTGACCCCCGTACATTTGGAATTAATCCGATCAATCGGAGATGACCCGCTTCTTCCGATTCTCGCGATGGGAGGCGCGGGTCAAGTAGGGGCGGCCTTCGCCATCTTTATGAAAACAAAAAAAGCCTCATTGAAAAGAGCGATCGGCGGAGGACTTCCATCCGGTCTGCTCGGAATCGGAGAGCCGCTCATCTTCGGCGTCACGCTCCCGCTCGGCCGGCCGTTTTTGACGGCGTGTTTAGGGGCGGGAATCGGCGGCGCCTTTCAAGCCCATTTTCAGGTGGCTACTTTTTCAATCGGTGTCTCCGGCCTTCCGCTCTCGTTTCTCGTACAGCCGGCTCAAATCGTTTTGTATATCATCGGTCTCTTCATCTCTTACGCGGCGGGCTTTGTCTTCACTTATGCGTTTGGATTTAAGGATGACATGGCTGCTGAATTTGAATAAACCGGGAGGGATCAGAATATGAAAACACTGACAGCCGCCATACTCACAATGGTCATCAGCCTCTCTTTTCTGCCGCAGCACAAAGCCGAAGCCCAATCCAAATTATACGACGCAGCAAAGCTCAGAAAGGTTGATCAAATGATTGAAAAAGACATCGCAGCAGGATTCCCCGGAGCCGTCCTCGTCGTCGTAAAGGACGGACGGGTGATCAAAAAGAAAGCATACGGCTACAGCAAAAAATATGACGGGAACACCCTTTTATCCCGTCCGAAAAAAATGAAAACATCAACCATGTTTGATCTAGCTTCCAATACAAAAATGTACGCGGCCAATTTTGCATTACAGCGACTCGTCAGCCAGGGAAAGCTTGATGTGTATCAAAAAGTCTCGGCTTACCTTCCTGATTTCAAAGACAGAAAAAGCGATCCGATTCAAGAAAAAGACCGCATTCGCGTCATCGATGTGCTCCAGCACCAATCCGGTCTGCCGGCAAGCTTTTATTTCTATCAGCCGGACACCGCAGGCCCTTTGTATTCACAAGAACGGGATAAAACGATCCGTTTTCTCACCCAAATCCCGCTTGAATATAAACCGGGAACAAAACACGTATACAGCGATATCGGTTACATGCTTCTCGGCTGCATCATTGAAAACATAACCGGAAAAACCCTTGATGCCTATGCGGAACAAGAACTGTACAAACCGCTGAAACTGACGCACACACTGTTCAATCCGCTGCAAAAAGGCTTTAAAGAAAAAGCATTCGCAGCTACTGAACGTTTAGGCAACACACGTGACGGAGTCATCCATTTCCCTCACATCAGGACATATACGCTGCAGGGGGAAGTTCACGATGAAAAAGCATTTTACTCCATGGGAGGGGTGTCCGGTCACGCCGGGCTGTTTTCCAGAGCTGATGATATGGCCGTCCTTCTTCAAGTCATGCTGAACGGCGGCAGTTATAAACACGTTTCTCTCTTCAATAAAAGAACGGCCGATTTGTTCACAACGGCGGCATCCTCTGATCCGACTTTTGCTCTCGGCTGGCGGAAAAACGGCAGCCCGGATATGGAGTGGATGTTCGGCCCTTATGCAAGCAGGCAGGCATACGGCCATACGGGATGGACCGGCACCGTCACGATTATTGATCCCGCTTATAAGCTGGGGATCGCACTTTTGACCAATAAAAAGCATTCCCCCGTCGTCAGTCCCGGTGAAAACCCGAATGTTTTTGAAGGGGATCATTTCCCGACCGGAAGCTACGGCAGCGTCATAAAAACGATTTATGAAGCCATTGAATGACAACCCATGTCTTTTGTCCAAACTATGACGGCAGGAGGGCACCATCATGAAACTTGTCATCTCAGCTGTATTACTGTTGTTCATTGTTTTCGGCACGCATCATGCATCGACAAAACCGGACATTCCGTCACAGGCGGAACAAGCGGTATCCCGTATGACATTAGATGAAAAATTAGGGCAGATGCTCATGCCTGATTTTCGCAATTGGCAAAAAAAGGGGCAGCCATCACCTGAGGCTCTTACCCAAATGAATGACGAAGTCGCAGGGCTTATTCAAAAGTACCGTTTCGGCGGCGTTATCTTATTTGCAGAAAATGTAAAAAACACTGAGCAAACGGTACGCCTGACAGATGCCTTTCAAAAGGCGAGCCCTGACATTCCGCTATTATTAAGCATTGATCAGGAGGGCGGCATCGTAACTAGACTTGGCGAAGGCACTCATTTCCCAGGCAATATGGCGCTCGGAGCCGCTAGAAAAACAGCCTACGCGTCCCAGACCGGCGCCATTATCGGGAAAGAACTGAAAGCACTGGGCATTAATACGAATTTCGCTCCCGTTCTCGATATCAATAATAATCCCGGAAACCCTGTCATCGGCGTCAGGTCGTTCAGTTCAGACCGAGATCTGACAGCTTCACTCGGCCTTGCCTCAATGAAGGCTCAGCAAAAGCAGGATGTCGCTGCCGCCGTCAAACATTTCCCGGGACACGGCGACACGGATGTCGACAGCCACTACGGCCTTCCGCTTGTCACCCACAATCAAGAAAGGCTGCGTCAAATTGAACTTTATCCGTTCCGGAAGGCCATTCAGGCCGGAGCTGATATGATCATGACAGCCCATGTGCAATTTCCCGCTTTTGACGATACAACCTATAAAAGCAAGCTGGACGGTTCAGACATCCTCGTACCCGCCACACTCTCGAAAAAAGTGATGACTCATCTTCTCCGTGAGGAAATGGGATTTAACGGCGTCATCGTTACGGATGCATTAAATATGAAAGCCATTGCCGATCATTTCGGCCAAGAAGAGGCGGTCGTCATGGCAGTAAAAGCAGGAGTCGATATTGCCCTGATGCCGGCCCAAGTGACTTCGCTGCAAACGGAAAACCGCTTTGCCCGGGTTCATTCCGCTTTAAAAAAGGCGGTACAAAAAGGGGAAATTCCGCTTCAGCAAATTAACAAATCGGTGAAACGCATCATTTCCCTGAAAATAAAAAGAGGGATATATCCCGCACCGAAAGAGACAAATCTGAAAAAGAAGATTGCAAAAGCAAAGAAAACCGTCGGCAGCAAAAATCACCTGAAAGCTGAAAAACAAATCGCGGAAAGGTCCGTCACCGTCTTACAAAACAAAAACCGCACGCTCCCATTCAAACCGAAAAAGAACAGCCGCGTTCTCATTGCCGCTCCTTATGAAGATCAAACAGCGTCAATGGAACAAACCCTTCGGCAGCTCATCAAGAAGAAAAAAATCCGGCCGGTAACCATCAGTAAAATGAACTTCGCCGAGCGCACTTTTCATGATGAGCACAAAAAGCTGGTATCCGACGCGGATTACGTGATTACAGGCTCCTATGTCGTGAAAAATGACCCTGTCGTAAACGACGGCGTGATTGATGATTCCGTCACAGATCCCGGCAAGTGGACGACTGCATTTCCGCGGGCCGTCATGAAAGCCGCACAATCAAACCAAAAACCCTTTGTGCTGATGAGCCTGCGTAATCCATATGACGCTGCGAACTTTGAAGAAGCTGAAGCCCTTATCGCAGTCTACGGCTTTAAAGGATATACAGACGGACAATTTCTCCAGCCAAACATTCCGGCAGGCATTGAAGCGATATTCGGACAGACAAAACCGCAAGGCAGGCTGCCCGCTGACATTCCTTCCGTCACTCATCCGGGAACGACACTCTATCCTTATGGTTTCGGTATCAATCTGAAGACCGGAAAACCGCTTTAAACAGGAGGACTGATCATGAAAAAACAAACGGCTGCGCTTCTTGCCGGATTAGTCGTCATCAGTGCCATGACGGCAGTCTCGGCGGCTTCTGACAGAAACCTTCATACCGCCAAGAAACCAAGCATCCAAACAGGCATCGACCGCCTGCTGAAAGATTATAAACAGGAACTGAAGGGAAAAAGGGTCGGGCTGATCACCAACCCGACCGGTGTGAACAATTCATTGAAAAGCAGCGTTGACGTGCTGTATGAGGCACCAGACATCCAATTGACGGCATTATTCGGACCGGAGCACGGTGTCCGCGGCGATGCTCAGGCCGGAGACAAAGTCACATCCTATATAGACGAAAAAACAGGGCTTCCCGTCTACAGCCTGTACGGGGAAACGAGGAAACCGACGCCTGACATGCTGAAAGATACAGATGTGCTGATTTTCGATATTCAGGATGTCGGAACGCGATACTACACCTACATTTATACAATGGCCTATGCCATGGAAGCGGCCAAAGAAAAAGGCATTCCTTTTTATGTCTTGGACCGGCCGAATCCGCAAGGCGGACGAAATCCGGACGGCCCGGTTCTTGAACCGGATTACGCTTCATTTGTCGGACTGTATCCGATCCCGCTGAAGCACGGCATGACGATCGGTGAGCTTGCTCTTTTATTCAATAAAGAGTTTCATATTGGCGCCGACCTCACCGTCGTAAAAATGAAGCGCTGGAAGCGGACGATGACGATTGAAGATACCGGCCTGCCGTTCGTCCTCCCTTCGCCTAATATCCCGACCCCGGACAGCATATTCGCATATTCGGCGACAGGACTAATCGAAGGCACAAACGTATCCGAAGGAAGGGGCACGACAAAGCCGTTTGAACTGATCGGCGCGCCTTATATGAAAAGCACCGAGCTCGAAGAACGCCTGAACAGTCTCAAGCTTCCGGGCGTCACCTTCAGAGCCGCATCATTTATCCCCAGCTTCTCCAAGCACCAGGGCAAGCTGTGCCACGGCGTACAAGTCTACGTAACAAACAGAAACACATTTGAAGCGGCAAAAACAGGGCTTTCCATTCTGAAAACCATGCATGACTTATATCCGAATGACTTTTCGTTCTTGCCGACAGGCTCTTTTGACAAGCTGATCGGTAACGGCTGGGTACGCAAAAAAATAGAAAAAGGCGCTTCCATTGAAGACATCACCGGCACATATCAACGCCGGCTGGACCAATTCAAAACTCTAAGAAAACAATACCTCATATACTGACAAAATTCGTGTTACACGTGTAACATTTTGACGCATTTCACATTTCCGCTTTTTATAGGAAAACATTCATTTATTTGGTACAATTTCATTGATAACAGTTATCATTTAAATGAATGTTTCCTAAAAGGTGGTTTCTTATGAAAAACACATTATTCTTTCAGCCCATTGATATCATCTCCGTAAAAAAAACAGCCGACCTTCTGTCAGAGCATCAGCTCACTGATTCCCCCGTATTGGTCTTTCATGTGAAAGGCGAGGGACAAATTGATATCGGAACAGACAGCTTTCCGCTGCAGAAGGAAACGCTCTACATCTGTCCTTGTGATGAGACATTCAATATTGCCCCTATATCGTCAGGCGGCATCCATTTGTATATCGTCAGACTCCGTGTTTTCTCCTATTCATCAGATGATGAAGCGATGCTTCCGGATAACGGGGAAGACATCTTCCACGGACTTCAGCAAATGAATATACAAACGGTTGATCATTTGACAAGCCGGCTTCAGTCACTTTCTGAAAACGTGCGATCGGCGGATGCATTGCAGAAAATGAAATATACAGCCGACTTTCAGCAGCTGATGTACGACCTTTATGCCGCAAAAGTATGCCATCAAAATAATACGAAAGCGGCGATCGAACAGACAAAACAATTCATACATGCTCAGTCCGACACAAAAATCACGCTCACCCAGCTCGCTCATATGGCGGGAATCAGTCCCAAGCATTACAGTGAAACCTTTAAAAAACTATACGGGCAGAGCGTAACTGAATATATCACAGACATCCGCATAACCAATGCGAAAAAACTGATGGCCAAGGCAAACTGCAAACTGCGGGAAATCGCTCATCAAATCGGCTACCAGGACGAATTTTATTTCAGCCGCATCTTTAAAAAACATACCGGCAGCTCACCTACAAGCTATATGAAAAAAAGGCGCATAAAAATGGCCGCGTACGGAAAAGAAACGATGGGGCATCTGATTCCTCTGCATCACGTGCCTTACGCTGCGGCGCTGCACCCGAAATGGACGGCCTATTATTACAAACAATTCTCTTCCGATATTCCGGTTCACCTGAGTGCTTACCGTTATAATGCAAATTGGGAAGAGAACCTGCACACGCTGTCCCAAGCTGCTCCGGACATCATTTTCAGTCTTGATTCTGTCAGTGAAGAAGAAAAACAGCGCCTGAATGACATCACTGACGTTTTTTACCTTCCGGCTCAAGAGAATTGGAGAGACCAGTTTCTTCGCACAGCCGCATATTTGAATGAAGAGCAGGAAGCGCGGCACTGGCTTAAAGCTTATCAAAGTCTCGCCCATTCAGCGAAAGATGCTCTTAAACACGTGCGGCATCAGCGGTTCTTATTTGTCCGTGTATATAAAGAAAATATGTACATCGCCCATAACAACAGTATTGAGGATGTCTTCTTCGGTGATTTAGGCTTTGCCTCCGCAAAACCGGAATCTTTTGCTCCTGACGAAAAGATTTCCTTGGAAATGCTGGCGGATTGCCAAGCTGACTGCATCATGCTTTTCACTTGTAAAGAACCGGAAACGCTTCGTTATTTTCAGCGGATTCAGCAGACCGGGATATGGCAGAACCTTAGAGCCGTCAGCAATAAACGCGTGTTTCCCATTTCATCTGACCCGTGGATTGAATATTCTCCAAGCGGACATCAGCGGATGATCGAGCAAAGCATTTCCATTTTATCCGAAGATCGTCCATGGTAATGCCGGAAATTATCCATGGTCTTATCCCAATTCATTCTCTATAATTCCAATTGATAATAGTTATCAATTGAACAGGAGGAACAATAGATGAAGAAATTGGCATTCGCTTTCATGATTTTGCTTTTGGCTTTCACGGCCGCGGCTTGCGGAAGCTCAGAAACATCCGATACAGCAAGTAAAGGAAAGGACGCTTCTTCAGATAAAAAGAAAATCGAATATCTAGGAAAAACATATGAAGTCAAAGCGCCGACTGACAAAATCGCCATTACAGGCAGCGTAGAATCAATGGAAGACGCCAAATTGCTTGACGTTCATCCGGCAGGAGCAATTTCTTTCTCCGGCAAATTCCCGGAACTGTTTAAAGATATTACAGATAAATCCGTATCAACGGGAGAAAAAATGCAGCCGAACATGGAAAAAATTCTTGAGCTGCAGCCGGACGTCATTCTGGCATCAACCAAATTCCCGGAAAAAACGTTGAAAAAATTGAGCGGCACCGCTGAAACGATCCCTGTCTCTCATATCTCATCAAACTGGAAAGAAAACATGATGCTGCTCGCCCAGCTTACAGATAAAGAGAAAAAAGCGAAAAAAATCATCGCAGATTACGAACAGGACCTGAAAAAGACAAAAACAAAGATCAACAGCAAAGCGAAACAGTCAAACGCGCTGGTCATCAGAATCAGACAAGGCAATATTTATATTTATCCTGAACAAGTATATTTCAACTCCACGCTTTACGGTGATTTAGGCCTGAAGGCGCCGGACGAAGTCAAAGCGGCGAAAGCGCAGGAACTGATTTCTCTTGAAAAATTAAGCGAAATGAACCCTGACCATATCTTCGTACAATTCTCTGATGACGAAAACGCAGATAAGCCGGACGCTTTGAAAGACTTAGAGAAAAATCCGATCTGGAAGAGCCTGAAGGCAGTCAAAAAAGACCATGTATACGTCAATACGATTGACCCATTAGCCCAAGGCGGAACCGCATGGAGTAAAATCAGCTTCTTACAGGTTGCGGCTGACAAATTGACTCAAGACTAATAAAGAGTAGGTTTTTCACATGTATGCAAAACGGCGGACACACATTATTATCATTGCTTCACCGATTGCCATTGTTCTGTCACTGCTGCTTTCCGTTTTATACGGCGCAAAGCAGCTTGACTTCCATACCGTGTTCTCCGCATTGCTGCACTTTAATCCGGAGAATACCGACCATCAGATCATATGGCATTCAAGAATCCCGAGGGCTGCCGGCGCTATGTTTATCGGCGCCGCCCTTGCTGTTTCCGGAGCGCTCATGCAGGGAATCACACGGAACTATCTGGCCTCGCCTTCGATCATGGGTGTGTCGGACGGCTCCGCTTTTATCATCACCCTTTGCATGGTATTGCTCCCTCAATCGACATCCATTGAAATGATCATATACTCGTTTATCGGTTCCGCATTCGGCGCCGCTCTTGTTTTCGGGCTGGCCTCCATTCTTCCCGGCGGTTTTACCCCGGTGCAGCTTGCCATTATCGGAACGGTGACCAGTATGCTTCTCAGCAGTCTGTCGGCTGCGCTTTCGATTTATTTTCAAATTTCGCAGGATCTCAGTTTTTGGTACAGTGCGAGACTGCATCAAATGAACCCTGATTTTTTGAAACTGGCCGTCCCGTTTTTTGCGATCGGAATCATCACGGCCATGATTCTCAGCAAAAAGGTCACTGCCGTATCATTAGGAGACGACATTTCAAAAAGTCTGGGACAGCAGAAAAGAACCATCAAACTCATGGCGATGGCGGCCGTTGTCATATTGACCGGAAGCTCGGTGGCACTCGCCGGAAAAATTGCCTTTGTCGGTTTGGTCGTTCCGCACATCACACGTTTTCTCGTCGGATCGGACTACAGCAGGCTGATCCCATGCGCGTGCATCATCGGCGGCGTCTTCCTGACCCTTTGCGACCTTGCCAGCCGATTCATCAATTATCCGTTTGAGACGCCTATTGAAGTTGTCACTTCTATCATCGGTGTTCCTTTCTTTCTTTATTTGATTAAAAGAAAAGGAGGGGATCAGCGTGGTGCGTAAAATGGCCGGAATTTATATCATTCTGATTGCTCTCATATTGCTCGTAAGCTATTTCAGCATGACAAGCGGTTCTTTTTCCGCAAAGCCGGGTGAACTGCTCAGTACGCTTTTCCGCATCCATCCGAATCCGCAATATGACATTTTGCTGTTTCAGCTGAGGCTGCCGCGCATTGTCATGGCTGCTGCCATCGGGCTCGGATTGGGGATAGCCGGAGCCGTTATTCAGGCCATTACCAAAAACGGGCTTGCCGATCCCGGTATTCTGGGCATTAATGCAGGAGCCGGAGCGGGAATCGTCGCGTTTATGCTTCTGTTTCAGGGACAATCTGAAGCGACGGCACTTGCCTCTGCGATGGGTATGCCTGTCTTCGGCCTCATCGGAGGATTGATGGCGGCCGTGCTGATCTATATTTTCGCCTGGCACCGGGGGCATCTGGAATCGGGCAGAATTATTCTCGTCGGGATCGCCATGAATTCAGGATTCAGCGCGCTGTCTTTATTTCTTTCATTAAAAATGGACCCGCAGGATTATGAGATGGCGATGGTTTGGAAAAACGGCAGCATCTGGTCGGCAAACTGGATGACCATTACGGCGATCCTTCCGTGGCTGATCTTGTTCATTCCTCTTCTTATGGCGAAAACGTCATTGCTGGATACCATTCGTTTCGATGAGGACACGGTGAAAAGTCTCGGTGTTTCAACCAATAAAGAAAAAACGATTTTACTCATTGCCTGCATCGCTTTGATCAGCGCATGTGTAACCGCAGCGGGCAGCATGGCATTTGTCGGGCTGATCGCGCCCCATATTTCCCGCAGGCTCGCCGGGATTGAGCACAGATACTCATTACCGGTCAGCGGATTGGTCGGTATGCTCCTCGTCATATCCGCCGACTTTGCGGGCAAATTGTTCTTTCAGCCTTCAGAAGTGCCGGCGGGAATTATTCTTGCGATTCTCGGCGTTCCTTATTTCTTTTTTCTTCTGTTTAAGCAGAAGAAGGGGCTGGATGCATGAGAGGCACCCTTACAGAACACCGGATAAACGGAAAGGAATGCACTGTGTATCTTCCTCCCTCCTATTCGGTTCAAACAGGGGCTTTACCCTGTGTGTACGTACTGGACGGGGGTTCTTTGTTTTTAGAACAGATGGATAAGCTTGAATCCCAATTTGCGAACGGAACACTTCCCGAATTGATTTTTGCCGGCATCAAACCGGCTGACAGGCTCGATGAGTACACACCGTGGCCCGCGCCTTCCCTGAGCCCTGCATTTCATGATTTCGGCGGCAAAGGGAGGCTCTTTCTCGAGGAGCTGACAGATGCCATCATTCCAACTGTAGAAGATATGCATCACATTTCTGCACATCCGGAAACAAGAGGACTGATCGGCGCGTCATTAGGCGGACTGTTTTCGATATACGCGATGCTACAAAAGCCTGTAATATTCGGCAGAATCGGCTGTATTTCCGGTTCCTTCTGGTATGAAAAATCAGCAGATTATGTCCGCTCCGCATCTTTGCGTCCGGCACGGCGGCGTATCTATATGTCTGTAGGCAGCCGCGAAGCTGAGCATAAAAACAACATCCAAAACACCATGATCCGACAAAATAAAGACGTGCATGAAAGCCTGAGGCAAAAAGGCTTTTCTCAATCTCAGCTCTCTTTCACTGTTGAAGAAGGCGCCGTGCACCATCAAGAAGCATTCAAACGACAATTCAATGCAGCACTAAGCTGGCTGTACGGAAAAAACCGCTCACGTAGCTGAGCGGTTTTTTTCATACTTCATCACGACCGGCTTAAGTTCAAAGCGTCTCAGCAAATAGCCGAACAAAGCGGCAAGGATTTGCTGAAAGAGCATCCCGATGACGACCGGAACCGCCACTTGAGACGGAAAGAAAGACACGGCGAGAACGGCTCCGGCGCTGATATTGCGCATGCCCCCTGTATAAATCAGAGACACGATTTCATCCTGGCTCCGCTTCATCAGTCTTCCGATCAGCCAAGCCACGGCATAACCCGTCATGGCAATAAAAAATACCATGCCTGCGATGCCCGCAAATTTGATATCCACGTGCGTGACATACGGCGCGATTTCCGAACTGTTAATGGCAATGACAATCATCAGACAGATTTTTGAAAAAGGAGACAGCGACCGGCTTATCGCCTGAGTCCTTACCGGCGGGGAAAACTGGTTGACCATCATCCCTGCGATGGACGGAATCACCACCATCTCCGCCAGCCCTTTCATCATTCCCCACACATCCATCTGAACATTCGCCCCGGCCAGGACAGACAGGCTTAACGGTACGATAAAAGGAGAAAGCACGGTATCAACCAGGATAATAGACAGCGTCAATCCGACATTTCCCTTATACATCGCAGCCCAAATCAAACTCGTAATTCCGGTCGGAATCACCACACCCATAATCAGCCCCGTCACAGTTAAAGGGTCACCGCTGAAAATCAGATGGCCGCTTCCCCATGCAAAAACAGGCATGAAAATATGCAGAACAAACAATGCCATGATCATCGGGAGCGGCTTCTCGATACTGCGCTTCAGCGATTGAAAATTGGCACTCAGACTGCCCGTAAATGTAATAAATGCAAATATCCACGGCACAGCGCCGGCCATCCAGCTGATATGCTGAGATAACAGCACACCCGCCGCCACACTTGACGGAGTCAAAAGCGGCATGATTCTCCCCAACACTTGGTTCAACTTCTGTAGCCACATCATATGCAAGTCTCCTATATACGGTTTTCAAATCTCATTCATTATAACAATGCAAACCCACAAATTTAACCGAAAAAAAGCCCGGATATATTCATCCGGACTTCACAAATTCTATGCCATTTGTTTCATTAAATCTCGGCTTTTCTGATTTAATCCCTTTAATTCAGCCTCAATTCCGTATTCTTTACATTTGGCGACAATTTTCTCAAGAGCCGCCGCTCCCGAATCATCCCACACGTGGGCATCGGTCAAATCAATGACAATTCGTTTCACGTCTTCATCATAAACGATGGCATTCATCAGTTCAGACACGGAAGCAAAAAAGATTTGTCCCGTTACCTTATATGTTCTGACATCTTTCTGTTCGGAATGTGACACAATCTTCAGCTTAGAAATTTTAGCCGTAAAAAAGATCGCGCTTAGCAGCACACCCGCGAAGACACCCTTTGATAAATCATTTGTCAGGACGACCGTCACGACGGTAATAACCATAACGATCGAATCAGTAAGGGGCGCTTTCCGTAAACCTTTAATCGATGACCAGTCGAACGTGCCGATGGACACCATAACCATCACGGCCACCAGCGCAGCCATCGGAATTTTCATGACGATACCGCTTAATACGGCAATTAAAAACATTAAAAACGCGCCGGCCGTAAAAGCCGATAACCGGCCGCGTCCGCCGGCTTTCGTATTAATGACAGACTGGCCGATCATGGCGCATCCGGCCATGCCTCCGAAAAAT
Source organism: Bacillus sp. A1 (assembly GCF_042296235.1). Taxonomy (NCBI): domain Bacteria; kingdom Bacillati; phylum Bacillota; class Bacilli; order Caryophanales; family Bacillaceae; genus Bacillus; species Bacillus sp. A1. The sequence goes on along the minus strand of NZ_CP141181.1, from coordinate 192,178 downwards.
CCGTTCACAATATTGGCGATGCCTTGTCCGCGGCTTTCTTTGTTCTTATCACTAACCGTATCCGTCATTTCATCAATGATCTGGGCTGTCAGCAATGACTCGAGCAATCCGACGAATGCAAGCGCCAGTGAATACGGGAAAATAATCCGCAATGTCTCAAACGTCCACGGAACATCCGGTATCAAGAAATGCGGAAGTGAACTTGTAATCCCGCCCATATCACCGACCGTGCGGACATCCGCATGGAAGACCACCGCAATGATCGTCATGACAATAATCGCCACCAGCGGAGACGGCACAGCCGTCGTAACCTTCGGCAATAGATATATGATAGCCAGTGATCCGGCAAGCATGGCGTACATGACCCATGAAGCTCCTTTGAACTGCGGCAGCTGCGCAGAAAAAATCAAGATCGCCAAAGCATTCACAAATCCGATCATGACCGAACGCGGAATAAATTTCATCAATTTCGCTATCTTACTGACACCAAGAATAAATTGAATAATACCTGTCAAAATGGTTGCCGCAAACAAATACTGCAGCCCGTAATCAGCCACCAATGTCACCATGACAACCGCCATTGAACCCGTAGCGGCTGAAATCATTCCCGGTCTGCCGCCGAAGATAGAAATAATAATCGCGATACAAAATGATGCATAAAGGCCGACCATCGGATCGACACCTGCAATAATTGAAAATCCGATCGCCTCAGGGATCAGAGCGAGAGCAACCAGAATACCGGCCAGAATGTCTTTACGGACATTCCCGAACCATTGCTGCTGTAACGTATAATCTTTCAAATGATAACGACTCCTTTTCACTGTAAATATCCGCACCCTATCAGTTGGAAACATTGATTTTCATCTGGGGAATATGAGGCAGGCTTACGGGGAAAAAGAGGACACGCTCAGAGTATAATGTCATTGAGGAAAGGAATTGTTAACAAAGAGTATCATATTAAACTTTAAAGAAATGTGCAAGACCGTATAAATAAGAAAAGAAAACGACTCTCACTGGAGCCGTTTCCGCTTTTATAAAAGTTCCGGATCAGACACAAGAATCGTTTTTATTGCGCTGATATCCTTTCTTTCTTTTGTCACCGGGTCGATGCCCATGAGATGATCAATGGCTTCTTCATAATTCTTCAGTTCCGTCTTTTCCGTAATAAAATCATAGAGCTGCGGAAGGTCGGACGCGCATGCTAACGCGGCCTCCATGATCTGGCGGGCTTCACCTGTGCCCACAATCGTCACGCCGTTTGACAGCAGCTGGTACGGCCTGACCGTCATCTCATACGTATCATCAAAGCCCATCGGCACGATTCTGCCTCCCTTTTCAATAAAAGGATAAGCCCAATCAAGCTGATTGCCGATCGCGTCAAAAATCACATCAAATTTTCTTCCTTGATTAATCCGTTTCACTTCATCCACGGTTAATGCTTCAGGGTGGTAGACATAATCCGATATCCGGCTCGCCGCCTCGCTTCGGAAACTGCCTATTTCAGTCGCAACCGTCAATCGCGCCAGTTTTTTCACCATCATTTGCACAAGCAGTCCGATCGGTCCCGACCCCAAAACCAAGACCGAGTCCTCCGGCTGAATCGAAGCCTTGTCCACAACATTCAGCACACAGGAGAGAGGCTCAACCAATGTGGCCCGCTCCCATTCCATTGAATCCGGAATTCTGTACATGAACCTGTCTTCCCCCACGTAATATTCCGCAAACGTTCCGTGCGCCCCGATTCCGAGCTGCCAATCCTCGAAGGTTTCGCAATAACACGTCAGCCCTCTCCGGCAATAATGACATTTCCCGCAAAACTGCGTAGGATCTATCACGACGCGGTCTCCGACTTTTACATTTGTCACGTCCGGTCCGATTTCCACGACCGCTCCCACCGATTCATGCCCCATAATCATATGATGGGTTGCATTCATTTTTCCTTTCAGCACATTTAAGTCCGTTCCGCAGATACCGGTTCCGAAAATTTTCACTTTCACATCATTGGATTTCCGAATTTGAGGCTCGTCCACCTCTTGATATTCAAGCTTATCATTAGGAGTCCAGACCAACGCCTTCATATTTCTCTTCCTTTCTGCCCCAGCGGATTTGGTCTAACAATGTTTGATGAAGCTCCTTCGTTGATGCCGCAATACATGATTGCTGATTCTGATAACTTAAATCTGTCAGAAGCGTTTCGTCCAAAGACCGGCCGTATGCATCCGTAATGACCACTCCCGCCTTCTTCGCCAAAAAGACGCTTGCGGCAATATCATAAGGAAACAAATGCAGCACCTGCCCGTTCCCGACCTGCTGAAAATCTGAAAGCAGCTTCGGATCATCTTTCAGCAGACGATTGCCGATATCCACATAAGCATCCATCTGCCCCGTGATAATTCGCGAAATCGAATAAGAAGCGCTGTTGAAAACAAAAACCCCGCCATTATTGGCCGACTGGTCAATCAGATGGCCGTATGCGTCCGTCATCAGCTGCGCCGGATGCCCGTTAAATTCAAGGCTCCAAAACATATTTTTAATATCCCGCACTCCGCTCAAATTCGGCAATTCTCCATGATACCCTTCAAAATGAATCGCATCGCTGTATATATCACCGTACATATAAGCGCCTGATTTCAATTCAAGTAAAAAAGCAAATTCGATATCCTTAATCTTTGCGTTTGGCTTATACGAAGCAAGCGCAATCGAAATACACGACATTTCAAGTCCCGCGGCGGCCGGGCGCGTTCCGTCTATCGGATCTACAATTAAAATATATTGCGGATCTTCTCCAATCAGTTTCAGGCCGCCATCCTCCGTGTAAAAAGCAACCGGATGGCCCTTTTCTTGAATATAATCCAGCACCGCCTCCTCAGCAGCGGCGTCTATGTTAAATTGGGCGTCGCCTCCCGGAGAATAGCCGTTTACGAGCCGGTTTTTCAGCGTGCCTTTTTGATTTTTCACCTTTTGATAAACAAATTGTCCAAGCCCAATGATATAATCTCTCACTTGATTTCCTCCAATAGCTTGCGAAGTCTGTAGCAGAGCACTTCGGCTTCACTAAGTGTAATGGTTAAAGGCGGACGGATTTTAAATACATTTCCGAATCCGTAACGGGATGTCCGGAGAATCAGCCCGTAATCCATTGCCCGTTTAGCAATATAATTGGTCAGCTCCACATCCGGTTCATTGTTCTCTTTAACAATCTCCACACCGATCATAAGACCGACGCCTCTTACCTCAGAAATAAAAGCGAAATCCTCTTTCATCGTTTCTAAGCGATCCATAATATAATGACCGACCGTCGTTACATTTTCCAAAAATCCCGGGCGCTGCATAATATCTATGGTTTTACACGCGGCAGCGGCGGCCATCACATTTGAGCCGTACGTGAAGGAGTGCGTATACCCCGGAAGCCCGGTATACTTGTCCTCCGTCAGAGTGGCGGCGACTTGGAAGCCTGTGCCCCCGAGCCCTTTTGCTACCGTCATCATATTAGGTTTCACATCGAAGTGGTCCGCGGCAAACATTTTGCCCGTCCGTCCGAACCCGGTCTGAATTTCATCAAAAATCAGGGCGATATCATGTTCATCACAAAGCTTTCTCAGCTGTTTAAAATACTCTTTAGGCGGAACGACGTTTCCACCGTTTCCGGATATCGGTTCAATAATCATGGCGGCAATTTTTCCATTGCTCGCATACTCAATAAAATCATTAATTCTTTCTACGCACAGCATACCGCATGAATCAGGTTTCTGATTATAAAAACAGCGGCTGCAATACGGATCGGGGACTTGCAGGCCAAAAGAAATTTGCGGCGGGAAAGGTTCTTTTCTGAATGAGTTGCCGGACAAAGCGGAAGTCATATACGTTTGTCCGAGGTGGCTTCGAAATAAGGAGATGACATCGGTTTTTCCGGAGTAATACTGAGCCATTTTAATAGCTCCTTCATTTGCACCGGAACCGCTGCTGACTTTAGGGTGTACTTTTGTGAGATTATCGGGGGCGATTTCTACTAGTTTTTCTGCCAGTTTATTTACGGCGTCTGTTTGAAAAGATGATGTCACATGGATCAGCTTATCGGCTTGTTCTTTAACCGTATCAATGACTTCTTTGTTACCGTATCCTAAATTCAAGTTAAATGTGGCAGAAGCGCAATCAATGTACTCATTTCCCTCTTGATCGTACAGGTAAATCCCTTCTCCGCGCTCCATTACTACATCGTCAACACTGTAATACAAGCTGTCTGGATTCGTGATTTCCTTCGTTCCCACAAATACCACCCCTATGAAATTATTAGAATTTCGCTTTTTATCGTATAAATTATTGAAAATAATGTCAACGATCTTTCTTGTAAAAAATGTTAACAATTTGTTAACGTTACCATAAGGGATGTACGAGAAAAAGTTATGTGATATAGTAACAATACTTGGATTTTTTGTAAAATAATCATGTCATACGAGTAGAGAGAAATATTATTTTACCAATAAGGAGATAAAATGATGAAAACTCGTCTGCTGTGGATAAGCTGTTTTTCTTATGGATCGATTGCTTTTACACTTGTTATTCTGGGAGCCGTACTGCCTGAGTTACTCACACATTATTCACAAAGCTACAGTAATGGCGGAGTATTGGTATTCTCTCAGTTCATGGGCTTTCTCATCGGTGTCATCGGAATGCCATA
>NZ_CP141181.1:167500-182500 GCF_042296235.1 Bacillus sp. A1 | reverse complement strand
TTGTGCGGGCCCCCGTCAATTCCTTTGAGTTTCAGTCTTGCGACCGTACTCCCCAGGCGGAGTGCTTAATGCGTTAGCTGCAGCACTAAGGGGCGGAAACCCCCTAACACTTAGCACTCATCGTTTACGGCGTGGACTACCAGGGTATCTAATCCTGTTCGCTCCCCACGCTTTCGCTCCTCAGCGTCAGTTACAGACCAGAGAGTCGCCTTCGCCACTGGTGTTCCTCCACATCTCTACGCATTTCACCGCTACACGTGGAATTCCACTCTCCTCTTCTGCACTCAAGTTCCCCAGTTTCCAATGACCCTCCCCGGTTGAGCCGGGGGCTTTCACATCAGACTTAAGAAACCGCCTGCGAGCCCTTTACGCCCAATAATTCCGGACAACGCTTGCCACCTACGTATTACCGCGGCTGCTGGCACGTAGTTAGCCGTGGCTTTCTGGTTAGGTACCGTCAAGGTGCCGCCCTATTTGAACGGCACTTGTTCTTCCCTAACAACAGAGCTTTACGATCCGAAAACCTTCATCACTCACGCGGCGTTGCTCCGTCAGACTTTCGTCCATTGCGGAAGATTCCCTACTGCTGCCTCCCGTAGGAGTCTGGGCCGTGTCTCAGTCCCAGTGTGGCCGATCACCCTCTCAGGTCGGCTACGCATCGTCGCCTTGGTGAGCCGTTACCTCACCAACTAGCTAATGCGCCGCGGGTCCATCTGTAAGTGGTAGCCGAAGCCACCTTTTATGTCTGAACCATGCGGTTCAAACAACCATCCGGTATTAGCCCCGGTTTCCCGGAGTTATCCCAGTCTTACAGGCAGGTTACCCACGTGTTACTCACCCGTCCGCCGCTAACATCAGGGAGCAAGCTCCCATCTGTCCGCTCGACTTGCATGTATTAGGCACGCCGCCAGCGTTCGTCCTGAGCCAGGATCAAACTCTCCGATAAAGTAGTTTGACTGACTACGCACATCGCTGTGCGATTTGAATTAACAGGTACGTTTTGTCTTGTTTAGTTTTCAAAGATCATTACCGCTTGTTGAAGCAGCTTTATTATCTTACCACTCAGCTTCTTTTATGTCAATAACTTTTTTCAAGTTGTTTCCGAAGCTTTTTGTTGTTGTCTGCTGTCCATCAGCGACGTTTAATAATATACCACGGTGCCTCTCTATAAATCAAGCATTTTTTTAAAAAAAGAGAAAAAAAAGAAAACCAGTATATTATCTTTATAGTTTGAGAATGGTCGGGAAGACAGGATTCGAACCTGCGACCCCATGGTCCCAAACCATGTGCTCTACCAAGCTGAGCTACTTCCCGATTTTTAAATATATTATGGCGCGCCCGAGAGGAGTCGAACCCCTAACCTTTTGATCCGTAGTCAAACGCTCTATCCAATTGAGCTACGGGCGCAATCAATTTCACAATATCCCGTTGGGATAAAATGGAGCGGAAGACGGGATTCGAACCCGCGACCCCCACCTTGGCAAGGTGATGTTCTACCACTGAACTACTTCCGCAAGTAAAAATGTAATGTACAGCCAGAATACAGCATCAGATAACCAAAAACTGTATTGTTATTTATTCAGTAAAACTCCAAACGGTATAACCCGCAGACTAATCTAAAGCATACTGTTCATTATGACAAAAGTAATTATATCAAGGTTTTGATAAAAGTCAATACCGTTTAACAATTAATTATGTTAATCTCTTTTGCATCCTTGAAGAAAGGCTTCATTAGAAGACGCGCTAAATACCTATACCTTAACTGGTACAATCAGCAACAGATTTTTACTGAACTAAACAAAAAATAACAGTTCCATAACATGCGGAAACTGCTTCAGATCAACGTATTTAGATAAGCTTCCAAGCGGGCTCGAACCGCTGACCTCTTCCTTACCATGGAAGAGGTCAATTAAAGTCTTAGAATTATTTAAAGGGATATTCCCTGTTATAAAAGGGTTTCGTTATATGTGTTAATGTTTTAGACAGTTTTAAAATGATCTCGTACAATTTAGTTCGTCCCCAATTCGTCCCCCACTCAAGATAAGACGTTTGGAGCCGGTCAAAAAAAAGAGCCCTTACTTATCCAGGGCTCTTCCTTATAATAATTTAATTGTCCGCGGTAATCCTTCTTGCCATGTTACGTAATTCTTTTCTCTTAACCTATCCAGCAGCCCCTTCACCGAACTGGTGGACCGCAAACCAAGTTCCTCCATTAACTCCCGATGTGTCGGGGCCACTCCATACTGATTTAAGAAATTCGATATCGCGTTTAAAGCATCTTCTTGCCTTTTTGTTAGATTACGCATGATTGCTGATTCCCCTTCTATAATTAGAGGGAGCCACAGCGAGAATATTGTCCATTCTGAAAGTTTTTGTCTGTCTACTTCTAAAACAGAACGCACGAATGTATTGATTCTTGATTTGATGTACTATGATTGCTCTCTTTGAGATTGTCCCATCATTCTTTATGTAGATCATGTCCAGCGTTGATTTTTCATTTAATGAGCGGTTTAACAATGGATGCAAGCTGCGCCCCCTCCTTCTTTACTATTATTTTATACGAACCTTTGTTCTACATCAAGTTGAAAAGGGAATGTTTGTTCTGGTATTATTTACTCGAGGAGGTATTTCGAATGAATGATTTCGAGCGGAAAGTGTACCGGATAATCTTTAACATGACCCAATTCGGGAAAAATCCCTCCTTGGATGAGTTGAGGAGGAAAACCGGTAAAGATGAACAGACTATACGTGAAGCGGTCAAGAACCTTATGCGGCAGCGGATGTTGAAATGGAATAAGAAAAAAAACAGATGGATGTTTTGAATACATTATAATGAGGAAACTAAAAAAAGCCTTTCCCGAAGAAAGGCGTAAGTCGTTCAAGTTTGAAGGCGATCTGAAGCTACTTTGATTGTATCTTGTGCTTGTTTTTCTACTGAGTTCATACCCAACCCACATACTAAAGTCAATGACAGACCCAGGACGATGAAAATGCTCTTTTTAAAATTCATACAGGCACTCTCCCCTTTGAATTTGTGTTTGCGTATCAACCATTTTTTTATGATAAAAATAAGAATTCTCAAACTCCCTTGAATCTGCGTAAACAGATGCAGTTTCACAAGCAATATCTTCAACATATGAGTAATTCTTATTCTTCTCCAGATACTCAATTGTTTCATTAACTCCCTGTTGATCCACTGCATCCACATAAAGAGCCTTCAGATACCCCTGAAGATTTTCGAAAAGCTTATCGCCTTGGTACACCGCGGCCGACAAACCTTTTTTGCTTGCTTGGATACCCTCAGCCAGTTTCCCCTGTTTAAAGAGGAATTTTGCATAAGAAAATAAAGAGTGCGGCAAGTTGCTCAGTTTTGCTTTTTCGGTTATCTCTACTGCTTGCCTTAAAAATATCTCAGCCTTTTCATAGTCGCCCCTATCTCCGAAATTTGTACCCAAATTATAAAGAGCAGAACTAATCAATCTCTTATTATCTAACTCTTTCGATAATTCAAGAGCCTTTTCAAGATGCGGCTGACTCTTCTCATAACGCTTAAAATCAATATAATTCCCTGATATGACAAATAGACATTGAATTTTCCGGACCTTATACAACTCATACTGATCGTAAATATCGAGCGCTTGCTTTACGTGATGCATAGAGACGTGACTTTGTTTCATACCGTAATATGCTTCAGCCAGTTTAAAATGAAACTCCGCTCTCTCAATTTCATCATGCACATGAACGAGTTGTTTTTCAGCCTCTCTATAAAAGCCGATCGCCTTTACATACTGCTTTTGATCAAATTCATACATGCCGCGGAAAAATAAAGAATAATAGCACAGCAGGCCGGAAATTCCTTTATTTGATGCTTCGATTTTTTCCAGCAGCTCGTCAATTGTCGGTCTCACGCGGGTAGTCACCGGTTCTAAATAATCCAGCATGAGCTGATGGCGGAATTTCATGAGGGTGTAGTAAATCAGTAGATACTCGTCTTCTTCCATCTCATTTATTTCTTGTTCCACTTCCGCTTTCAAAATCTCCGCATCCGGAACACTGAACTGACGTATCATTTTGTACCATTCATTAATCTTAACGCCAACCTCCGATGATGGTAAAACAGAACTCACTAGGCCACTCCTCCTTTTATATAATATTCTAACATTTCCATAATATGTTTGGACGAAAAAAAACCGCAATCATTTTTGCGGTTTCGCTTCATGTAGCTATTTAGACTCATTTCTAAAGAATCATTTAAGTTTAACAAAACATGTTATTGATCATGTTCCTTTTTAACATGGTAAAATTTAGTCAACAATTTCATTAGGAAAGGATATAATTATGAGAGTTTTTGAAGCAGATACTCTTCTTTCCGCCGCAAAGCAACGCGCAACCGAATACAAAGAATTGCGCAGACAAATGACGAATCTAAAAAAAGCATTACAAGGCATGGCTGACCTCAGCGACAATGATTTTTCGGGCAAAGGCGCTGATAACATCAAAGCTTTATTTCAAGATCATGCAGGCATCACCAATGAATGGCTTGAATTGACCGACATGAAAACCTCTTTTCTAACAGTGATTTCCATCACCTTATACCTTTTCTCTTTATTTTGTGCCAGGTATTCTTTTGTTAATTGCCAGTATTATGATGATCGCAAAACAAAATAAAAATAGTAATGTTATGTCTGCCTAAATTACATAAAAACAACAAAGCCGCCAATTGTTAAATGGTGGCTTCTTCTTTAACTTACCCTTTTCCATCGTTATAATTGATTATTTTTGAGTATTTTGATATATCATGCAGCCACTAAACAAAAAGTGGTGGCGATTTTGGAAATGAAAAGTCCAACAGCGCCACCACGTGTTCAAATCATATAATTTTCGTCAAATCAAAAATCTTAATTACATACGGATGCTACTTGCGTAACGTTTTCCACCCTCTTTGGAAGTGTAATACTCTCTAGGAACATTGTGTCTATTGGTAGTATGGTAACTCACAAGAATCTTATAATTAGCTCGACTAGTAACAATAGCGGTGTGCTCCATCCAACCATCAGGAAAAGGAAGACCTACTTTATTCCGAGTATCATAATGATATACATCACCAAGCGCAATGTTCGAATAAACGTCTTTTACAGTTTTCATTTTTATGCCGCCAGCTTTTAAAATATAGTTTCTAAAAGAACCGGCATTGATCCATGCATTTGTATAAGGCTTCCACTCTTTAAAATAAGGCATTGAACCCGCTCTTAAAGCCTGAGATACAAAGTTAGTACAGTCTCCATTTTTATAATATTTATAATTTTTATTTGGAGACAAAGCATATTTGTCAGCATATTGCATGGCTTTCCAACGATTATACCCTTTTACAGCTGATGCAGATACTTCCGACTCGTTGAACTTTGCTGGTTCAGATTTTTGTTGCGTTGACAGTTCTTTATTTTCTTCAACTTCTTGCTTGTAATTCTTTAGAAACTCGTCCAATTTTATATTTGACGAATTGTCACCTTCATTCTCAAAATGAAGCGCAGAAGATTTTTTTGTCTTAGGTGTCACTTTGCTTTCTGATGAAAGACTGTGTTTCTTGGAAACATTATTATTAGAAATTTCCAATTTAATATTGTCTCCTAATCCTGTATCTACTTTTTCTTCACCAAAAACAAAGTTTCTAGCAATATAGGCCTCTACAAATGTTTTATTGTTTTCTTCATAAGTAGTGACATCACTAATTTCATATGTGAATTCATGCAGCTTTTGTTTGTCAACTGTGGTGAAAGCATAAAACAATAAAACAGCTTCATCAGAATCAGTTAATTTTGAAACATCTTTATGAGCAAGTGGCTCATTGTTTTCAAAATCTCTTTTTTGTTGTTCTAACATTGTATTAAGCTCTTTCAAACCAACATCATTCGATACATACGTTTTACCTTTTTCTTCATTTTCAGAAGTTGCGGCAAATACATGATTCGACAAAAACAGTAAAGGTAACAGACAGCAAAATAAAGAAGTCAACACTACTTTTTTCATAACACCCTCCACGTTTTCAGAATATAGGAAACTTTGATCATTTACACCAATTGAAATATGGCATAAAATACATGTAATAATATAACATAAAATCAAATACAATAAAAGGAACAGGAGGAAAAAATGAAAAAAATAACCAAAATATTTCTTTCCATTTTAGCAACAGTATTAATCATATTAATTTTAATGCCTCCCCTTTCACCAGTTTTGTTCAATACTTCTTCAGAAAGAGGAGCCATAAGACACGAAATCTATAAAATGGGATACCCTTATCAAAGCTATTTCACAATCCTTCAAAAAAGGGAAAGTGATAAATCATCAGGAAGTCTTTATTCTTTGATGTTATTTAATGCTTGGAAAAGTGAAACTGGTCAAACTCCTTATCTCTGTTATTCAAAGCAAGTAACGGAGGACGAATACAAAGTCGATTGCGGAACAGCACCTTAATTAGTTAAAAGGCCCTCTCATAGAGAGGGCCTTTTTTTACTTTCGTTTATTTTACAGTTGCGCCTGTGGACTTCGCAGCATAGATATTTACCTTTCCGAACTGAGCTGTCTTGATCGTGTAGACATCCTTTTGCGGGTTCGCAAGAATATCGTATTTAAGTCCGCCAAATTTTTTTGGACGCAAATAGTTTATTTCGTTCCCTTTAGCCGGAGCTTTGTTAGTCGGATAGATGCGCCATGAATCGGCAGAAGCCGGAAGGTAAACGTATTTTTTACCGCTGGATGACGGCTTAGAAGAGCCGGATGATCCTGTAAGCTTCAGCACTTGGCCAACTGTGATTTTATTCGGGTCTTTGATGTTATTCCATTTCTGAAGGTTTGCCATGCTTATGCCTGTTTTCTGCGCAATGACAGAAAGGGCATCGCCTTTCTTGACGGTGTATGTCGCCCCGCCTGTCTTGGTTTCTGTTTTTGGTGGTTTGGGTGCTTTTTTACCCCCAAGACGTTCTAATTCTGCAGCAATGGCCGCTTTCACTTGATCCCAACGCCCCTCAGACAGAATACGATGCGGGCAGTATTTTCCGTTCCAGTCCTGATGCTTTCTGATTTTGTCAACGCCCCATCCGCGCTCTTTGAGAAGTTGCGCCACAAACTTGATAGCCAGCGCCTCTGCTCTCCGGTACCGCGCGCCACCTGACTTGCTGTAGCAGATTTCTACCGCAATAGACTTACGGTTCCCGGTTCCGTTTGTGCCATCGCCAGAGTGCCATGCGTTCCGGTTCAGCGGAATTCCCTGAATCACTTCTATATCATCGACAGCAAAATGATAGCTTGTCGATTCAGGGTTACCAGTCATATAACTGATTTCATTGGCGGCTGATGCATCGTTTGCCGTATTATGAATGGTGATGTACTCCGGCGTCATCGGATTCGGACATTTCAGAGCATATTTCTCAGATTCTACTATTCTTTTTTTGACTGCAATTGTCATGAAAAATCTCTCCTATTCTGTTTTGGAATATAAAAAAGCCGCCGAACGGCAGCTCTTACTTGGTCAAATCGTGCTGTTTTAAAACGGCTCTTTGCTTATGGCCTTTTTCAGTCACATAGTTGTTTTTGAACCATGCTACAAGCGTAGTGCTGATAGTAAATATTACAGAGCCGGCAGTATACAGCGCATCAGCAAGCTGATTCACTTGTGCATCTGTGATATCCAAAGGTGATTTGCCAAACATCAACATTGTTTGGTTAATAAGCGCAATTAAAAGAAGCACCGTCCGGACGACCGTGCCTTTTTCAAATCTTTTCATGTATTTTCCTCCTTATTTCTGCAAAACAGTATAAAAAATAGCGATTGCGCCGCCAATAATACCAGTGCATACCGCTGTAATGATAGCGCCAGTGATTGTGCGCTTGATCCAAGTTGTGTTCTCTTCGATCTTGTTGAGTTTTTCGTTTAATGTCATGATCTGCTGGTCTTGCCTATCGGAAACGCGTTCAAGAACATTTACGCGCTGTTCGATTGCTTTCTGACCTGTCTTCATTTCCATTATCTCTTTTTGTAATACATGCACATCTGGTACCTCCGTCACTTCTGACATTAGTACGCCCCCCCTTTTATTACATCGTTTTCACCTCCTGTATGAGGCAATTAAAAAGGACAGCCGCTATTTTATGAGACGGCTGTCCCTTTTACGGAAAAGTTCCCATTATTTAAAGCGGTAATCTCCATCACGATCTCTTTGAATCCTGTAATATCAAAAGTCCAAGCTTCTGACTTACCGACTGTGCTTATAGCCAGGGTGCCGTCGTCTACTTTTTGGCCGCGCAGCGGGCGTTTTGTTCCTGAAAGAGATTTCCCCCAGAACTTCAATTCACTTGTATCAGCCGTGCCATAGACTTCAATCAATAATGTTTTAAAGGAACCGACTTTCAAAATATTCCCCTCACCTGGGGTCTCCACTTTGTCATGAAAAACGATATCGGCTGTTTTAGCCTGTACACTTTCAAAATCAGCCGGATTAATCGCGATTCCTTGGGTTTCTACCTTTAAGCGGCCGTCTTTGGTTACATTGCTTGATGTAAATTCAAGCGGGAGCGGTTTATCAGATTTAATTGAGACTGAATCCCGAATCTTCACATCCGCTACATCCACAATATGAGATGTGGCTTGCTTTCGAATTCCGTCTATTTGCGCGAGATATGAGTCTGAAGATGCCGCATCACCGTTTACTAACAGCTCTTCAATATCAACGGCCGCACGTTCAGCGAGCATCTGCATAATTGTATTTTGCAGTCCCTCTTTTTCAATGTTGTTTTCAAGTGTGTCGTAGGTGATATTTACTTCTGCAATGACTTCTTTTGTGCTCAAGCTGACAGTGCTTGTTGTCGGAGCAACCTTTTGATCTTTTGTCAGCGAAACACCTTCCTGGGCAGCCCTGAGAATCCGCTGCCCAAACCCGATCTTCTCAATTTTTTGCGTATCATGATCCATAGGAATGACACGCGCCTCATTTAAGATAGTCGGCGCATCTTGAACCATTCGAATAAATGCATTTGCCTGTGTTGGGTTCATCATGCCGCCGCTCTTTAAGCTGGCAAGCGTCATCTCTGCCTTTTCAATTACCTCTTGATTTCTCATGTGATCCTCCTTGTGTTTGCCGCTTCTGCTTAAAGAAGGCCGGCCCAGATTGATTTTTTAACATCTGCGGTTTCCTGCGTGGTCTCTTCTTGTTTTGAAACGCCGCGGCTTTTTTCAATGGCATCAATACGATCAGCGAGCGGTTGAACAGCGTCTGTGATGGCTTTTTTAAACTTCTCAGCCTCTTCTTCCTCAGCTGCTTTTTCCTCGTCTTTCTTCTTTTTAGGATCTTCCTCTTTTTCCAATTCCGTGAGCCGCTTCTGAATTGGCTCTAACGCTGCTTCGATGGATTTTGCTACATCCTCTGCGTTCATTTCTTCTTCCTCTCCTTCCGTCTCCACCTGACTCAGCAAGTTGCCGAGAGCGGTATGAGCGCTTTTAATTTCTTGTAAGCTTGAAGCCGAGAATTTCCGTCCGGCCTTTTGCAGCTCTTCCGGCTTCGGCCCGATCGCTTTTAGAATGTCATCGGAAATCAATACATCCTGAGCGATATCCACGAAGTCTTGCAGAGCTTCTTTGATTTTTGCAGGGTCATTTTCCATCTCTCCGGGATAGTCCCATTTGAATAAAGCTGAGTTTAACGCATCTTGTGCGGCCCAAAACTCACGGCGTTGGCGCCCCTCGTCATATTTGTCCCGAACCGCGCCCTTGGCCACACTGGCATTAAAAAAGTTTTTGACCAAATTAAAAAGCCCTTTCTCGTGGTTGTCCTCTGGAGAAACAGGCTTTTCTTCTTGTTTTGCGATATCCGCGATGCCGGCCATTGAATAACCGGTAATCTCGCCTTTCTTAATTTCCTCCCATACTTCCTCGGAGGCTTTTGTCACAAGGACCCAAGATCCTTTTTTGATGGTTTCACCATTCATTTCAAAATCAGCAGGAGCGACATAAGATTCAACCACTTCACCAACGCCGCCCTGAAAGTCATGTTGCTTGTCAATTTCACGAGCATCTTTCAGGAAGCCGTGAGCGGCCTTCTCAATTTCTGCAGCTGTCATGAAATCCCCGTGAGCATCCACTGTGTCCGGTTCATAAACGATACCGTAAACGAGTTTTTGCTCGTCTGCTTCTTTTGCAAGGACCTTGACTTCCTTTTGAAAGTCCGGCTGTTTTTCTGATTTCATAAAAAAGAACTGCTTTTGATTAGCAGCCTTGTCTACATAAGAAACATGTGTGATTTTTGCGTTTATCAGTTCTCTTGGCATTTGTTCTTCACCTCCCTTCAGGAAGTTTTTTATTCTAATAATTTTAATTGTAATCTTAATTGTATAAGTGATTGACTGCATTTGCTAAAATAATCTTGTGCATCTCTCATAGTAAAATCATTTATCGAATGCTTAAGAGATAAGTAATTTTGATTCCCCATCGCTATTTCACCTAAAGCAAGCAGGTCCATTATAGCTTCAACCAGATTATCTTTTACCAAGTTATTGTTATATAAAGAAATAACAAAATATGAAACTTCCGGATATTCATTGGGTTGACCTAATTCTTTTTGAATACTATTGAGTTCTTTAATAAACAAATCATATACATATCTCATACCATATGCAGGATTTTTTAGAGATTTAATTCTCACCTTCTCAGCTTTGTTTTTAAAACGTCCCTGAAATTTAAGTGTTTTTGTTTTATTACTTGTTTCTGTTTTTTCTTCAGGTTTTTCTTCAGGTTTTAATTGTTCTGAAGACTCAACTTTTATTTGTTCTGAAGACTCATCGTCATTCTTAAGAACTTCATTTGTTTCCTCTAAGTTTTTATCAATGCTCTCAAAAAGTTTTGCTATTTCTAATTCAACACCGCCTACTCGAAGTGTAATTAGCCTATTTAATAATAACTCATTTAAACTTTTTTTAAGTAATAGCACAATTAAAACAATCGCCAAGGGCCAAGAGATTAGAATCATTTTAAGCAATTCATATAAAGCTTTGGATCCTTCTTTTAAAATACTTACTGTTAGCATCATCCATTGATTATCCATAATATACCTCATTCTCTAAACGTAATGAGGACATTATACTATTTTATTCCATGTTTGCTAAGGCTTCTCTTCGAATCTCTTCTTTTTCCTCAGCTGACAATCTTAAAATCTCGTTATCTACCACAGGTGACAGAACGCAGTGACAATGAACCCGCTCAGCGGCGGAAAGCTTCGTGTCTCGCGGATACATACAGGTTTCGCTGCTTCCTGGTATCCTGAATTCTTCGTCAACACCAACAATTGTGCCGTCGAGGTCTATATGATTCTCACGCGGATTGTTCTTCTTCCCTCCGCTGTGCCGCCATTTCTTCTTAGATACAGCCGGGGACTGCACATAAGATTCATGCTGAGCGGCAGAGGAAGCCGCAAGAACCTCGGTTATGGCCGTTGTCCGGGCTCTCGGTCTATCAAAATGCGGCATATCCTTCAAAGTCAGTTCAACCTCCTGAATAGATGAGCTTGAGTCAATGGCTTCCGTTAGCACTGTTTCCACTGCCTCATGTGTGTTGAGCTGCATAATCTCGGCCAGCCTCTTTGACCAATCCTTAATCCAGTCGATCGAGCGGGCAGAAAGAACCTTGAACGGAACTTCAGGATCGATTGAATCCATTATGACAGCGGCCAGCTCTTCAAGTGTCTGCTGCAGAAAATCCTCGGTCAGTTCCTGGAACTCCTCCTGAAAATCATCCTCTGCAAAAAGGTTCTGCGTAAAAAACACCAGAAGCTCTTGTAACGTCTCTGAATCAGCTTTGCTTACAAAACCATTCAATCCCTTTAAAAACCTCTTACGCTGGCTCCTGAGCAATCTGGCGATACCTTTTTCATAATCTTCTACGTAACGGGGTATCTTAGAGAGGCCGGGGAAGTCAGGAATCGTCTCCACAAGCTTCTGGCCTTCGCTTTCCTCGGCTTTTTGAATAAATGAGTTAATACTGGCCAGCAGCTTATCGGTTTTGTTCATTCTTCAAATCCTCCAAAACATCCCGCATATCTTTCAACAGCCCGATCACATCTGGAGTGCCGCTCTGGGATTTAAACAGTGCTGTAAATGGATCCGCTGCAGGCGTTGCTTCATTGCTACCAATTGGCCGATTGTATTCTTCCTCCGGCCATTCCTCAAGCGTTTTGCCGAGCACGCGTCCGGCCAGATCTCTCAGATCGTTAGGCGATACAGCCCCAGCCGTAATGAAAGGAGTCAGCACTTTTGCCATTTCGAGCGGGTCCTGAAAGTCCGGGCCTTTCAACTGCAGCTCTACTTTATGGATTTCAAGATCATTTAAAAATAACGCGTTCAGTCTGCCGGTAAGTACCTTCCGTTCCGGCTGAAAGACTTGCTCTTCAGTAATCTTTCTGGCTGTGTCAGCTGTCGCCCTGTTGTAATCCTGCGCTTCCCCGGTATAAATTGGCGGTAGACGGAACGCCGAGCGGATTTTATCCCGGCTCTTTTGATCATACTCCAGGAACAAAGCATCTTCCTGAAGAATCTCGGCAAGTGACTTGATGTCTACTTTGACCGGTACTATTTCTTCATCACCATGAATATTCTTCCCTTTAGCTATCCCTTCCGCTTCGAGCAAAAGAAATTTATGTGAGTTTTCCACGCCTTCAAGGCCGTTCATATAGTCCTGCAACTGTTTATACGAATCCTCCGAGAGCATTCCGTTCTCGATCGTAATAGCAGCGGGAATATGCCGGCCTTGTTTAAAGTACATGAAATTCAGCTCTTCTGCTTTGCGGGCGCCGTATAGATTGACAATATAACCATTGGTTAAGAATTTTCTTAGAAATTTTTTCCATAATGATAGGCGGGACACTCATTCCACAAACATACTGGGTGTTAGCGCCCATGAAATCATAATCCAACGGGAACGACTGCATTAAGATGATATCCCGTTCAGAGATATAGTAAGGTTCATCATAACGTATGAAAACAGAGTTACTGGCCAAAGCGTGTAAACCTAAATTATGCTGTTATGAACCGTATAGAAAAAGGTACTCCCCCTATTACTGATTCAGAAATTATTAGTTTATCTAAAGTATTGGATGTCTCTACAGACTACCTTCTAAAAGGTGACTCCCATGACTCAAAGATAGATGAACTCTTAAATGACCCTGAAACCTTAATTGCTGGCCGTGACGGAAAAATCACCAAGGAACAAGCGAAAGAGCTTTTAGAGTATCTTCTCAAAAAAGGGTTCGATGAATAGCAGACTATCATTCTTCACTTCTTAATTCTTAACTTCTTAATTCTTCTTCTGGTAAAACATTTGTTTAGCATTTGTTTAACAAAAAGAAAATTAAGTGTTAAATTAAAAATTTTCAGCCCCGTGAAAACGTAGAATTACCAAGGCTTTGCGGTAAGCGTGTACTGTAAAATAAACTGTTCACTAATAAGTAAATTGATTGAGATATAAAGAAAATCAAAAGGGGGACAAAAATTGTTTAAGAGGTTGGGGACTTTGCTATTGATTGCTTCGCTCGTGTTGCTCACAGCCTGCAAAAATAGTGAAGAGTCTTCTTCATCTTCCGGGAACAAAAACAGTGTTCCTGATAACAGCTCGTCGGAGAGTCAGGATATTTCCGAAAACGGGCCCAACGAAGTTGGAGATGTATATGAAATTGATGGTGGAACAGCAAAAGTAACGGCCATAAGCAATAAAGAAACCACAGCTAAATCCGGCCCTATGCAACTTACTGTGAAAAGAGTAATTGCAGCGGTGGCTAATGAGAAAACGCCTTTTATTGAACTTGAACTGGAAGCGAAGAATACATCTGATGGAGTAGTAAATTTCACACCAGATAGTATAAAACTTGCTACAAGCACCGGAGTACAAGTTGAGGAACCTTCTCTTGATGAAAGTGACGACCTTCTCGGAGAGTATATTGGGAAAGTGAAAGACAGTGGATCTGTTTTTTATATCTTTCAAAATGAAGAGGATATAGAAAATTTAGATTCAATTCGTCTAAGGGTTGCATCCCCAAGCGATGAGAATGCTACAGCACTAGGGGATAAGATGGATATAAAGATTAACTTAGAGCATTAAAATGAGCCTGCTTTTTCAGGCTTTTCTTTTAAACAAAAAAACCGAACATAGGTTTGTAGTTACTGCAGGAGGATTTATTTTGTTTCAACTATCATTACTTGAAGAAAGAATTAGATCTATTTATTCCGGTATAGGAATTACTGAGCCAGGAGCTGGAGACTTAGAAAAAATCGCAGATCGATTAAAGATATTAATTTACTACAAAAATGAAAAGAGTGTAGCTGTGAAATTACTGGGGATGGCTTGTATTATCCTTGATTCCCGTATTTCTAAAAAGAAGCAATGGGAAGATTTTTGCCATGAACTCTGCCATCACATTAATCATGTCGGTGTTCAATACAAGATCCCATCCCTATTTAGAGAGCTGCAGGAGAATCAGGCAAATGCTTTTATGTATCACTTCGCAGTTCCCACTTTTATGTTAAAGAATCTCGTTTTACCGGCCACCAAACGTGAGGCAATAACCTACATATCCAACTTATTTCAAGTTACGTATCCATTCGCAGAGACACGCCTGGATATGTATCTTCGTAAGCTATTCAGTTTTAAATATCATGCTTTCCTAACTCAAAAATTAGAAAAGGAGAAGTTTGTCTATGCCGAGTATTGAGAAAAGAGGAGAAAAATCGTGAACATTCAATATGTTTGTAGATGACTGGGAAAACAAATATGCAATGAGTCACCTCGACGGGAAAACAATTGAAACCTATAACTATATAATGAGTAAAGAAATTAGGCCATGGTTTGGTGATATGCATTTAGAAGATATTCAGCCAATCCATATTCTGAATTTTTTAGATGACTACAAAAAGAGTAATGAAAAAATCTCATCTTCAAGTATTCATGCCCGTTATCGAATTATT
>NZ_CP141181.1:37500-162500 GCF_042296235.1 Bacillus sp. A1 | reverse complement strand
AAACCACATGCTCCACCGCTTGTGCGGGCCCCCGTCAATTCCTTTGAGTTTCAGTCTTGCGACCGTACTCCCCAGGCGGAGTGCTTAATGCGTTAGCTGCAGCACTAAGGGGCGGAAACCCCCTAACACTTAGCACTCATCGTTTACGGCGTGGACTACCAGGGTATCTAATCCTGTTCGCTCCCCACGCTTTCGCTCCTCAGCGTCAGTTACAGACCAGAGAGTCGCCTTCGCCACTGGTGTTCCTCCACATCTCTACGCATTTCACCGCTACACGTGGAATTCCACTCTCCTCTTCTGCACTCAAGTTCCCCAGTTTCCAATGACCCTCCCCGGTTGAGCCGGGGGCTTTCACATCAGACTTAAGAAACCGCCTGCGAGCCCTTTACGCCCAATAATTCCGGACAACGCTTGCCACCTACGTATTACCGCGGCTGCTGGCACGTAGTTAGCCGTGGCTTTCTGGTTAGGTACCGTCAAGGTGCCGCCCTATTTGAACGGCACTTGTTCTTCCCTAACAACAGAGCTTTACGATCCGAAAACCTTCATCACTCACGCGGCGTTGCTCCGTCAGACTTTCGTCCATTGCGGAAGATTCCCTACTGCTGCCTCCCGTAGGAGTCTGGGCCGTGTCTCAGTCCCAGTGTGGCCGATCACCCTCTCAGGTCGGCTACGCATCGTCGCCTTGGTGAGCCGTTACCTCACCAACTAGCTAATGCGCCGCGGGTCCATCTGTAAGTGGTAGCCGAAGCCACCTTTTATGTCTGAACCATGCGGTTCAAACAAGCATCCGGTATTAGCCCCGGTTTCCCGGAGTTATCCCAGTCTTACAGGCAGGTTACCCACGTGTTACTCACCCGTCCGCCGCTAACATCAGGGAGCAAGCTCCCATCTGTCCGCTCGACTTGCATGTATTAGGCACGCCGCCAGCGTTCGTCCTGAGCCAGGATCAAACTCTCCGATAAAGTAGTTTGACTGACTACGCACATCGCTGTGCGATTTATTTAAAACTTTGAATTAACAGGTACGTTTTGTCTTGTTTAGTTTTCAAAGATCATTACCGCTTGTTGAAGCAGCTTTATTATCTTACCACTCAGCTTCTTTTATGTCAACAAGTTTTTTTAAGTTGTTTCCGAAGCTTTTTGTTGTCTGCTGTTCATCAGCGACGTTTAATAATATACCATGCATTCGCTGAATTTAGCAAGTGTTTTTTTCATTTTTTTTAAAACGTATTTCGTTATATTCATCTCCGCCGCGGCATACGATGTAATCAAGCATGGACAAGATAAGGAGGCGTCATCAGTGAATCACTTCTACGTGTGGCACATCAGAAGGATAAAACAGCTGCTTATTATTATCATTGCCGCATTTGCAGCAGCCAGCTTTTTTTATATACAGAGAGCCGTCCCCCTTCCTGTATTTTTAACTGATAGCGGCCCGAAGGCGATCTCTAAAGGGGAGACGAAAGCGGGCGAAGTCGCATTAACATTCGATATCAGCTGGGGCGACGAAAAAGCGGTTCCGATTCTGAACGCGCTAAAAGCAAACGGCATTAAAAACGCCACTTTTTTTCTGTCAGCTTCTTGGGCGGAACGGCACCCGGACACAGTTGAACGTATGGTAAAAGACGGACATCAAATCGGCAGCATGGGATATGCGTATAAGAATTATACCAACCTAGAGGACAATGAAATAAAAAAAGATATCCTCCGGGCCCAGACTGCATTTAAAAAGCTGGGTGTGAAGAATGTTCATTTACTCCGCCCGCCGACCGGACAATTTAATAAAAAGGTTCTTACCATTGCACAGAAGTACCACTATTCAGTGGTTCATTACAGCGTTAACTCGCAGGATTGGACAAATCCCGGCCCTGATAAAATCATTGAAAATGTAAACAGTCATATAAAAGGCGGCGACATTGTCCTGCTGCACGCCTCTGATTCAGCAACACAGACTGAAGAAGCGCTCCCCGCCATTATTCACAATTTAAAGCAAAAAGGACTGAAAAACGTGACAGTCGGCGACCTGATCGCAAATACTGACGTCAAGTCATCAGAAGTGAAATAACTACCTCTGGGCAAACTTCGGCAGCATTAGCAGCTGAAACGCATTGCAGCCCATCAGCGGAATCAGCATTAAATAAAGCCAGTCCTCATTATTCACTCGTAGCGCGGGAACCCATTCAAGCGCTGTAATAACGACCATTAAAAATAATGATGAAACGAACGTATTTTTTGAGGACTGCTTTTGTTTTATATATGCCGTCAACAGGCCGACGGCAAGCAGAGCCAGCGGCAGCCAGACAAACCCCGCAATCGAGTCATCCCGCTCTCCGAAAAACAAAAATCTGACGTACATTAAATCAAAAGCGACAAACAGAATGATAAACAGCTGAAGCAGATTCCAAAGCGAGCTTGATCTGAGAATTTCAAGGGCAAACCGGTGCACCGTCAAAAAAACGAAGAATCCCATCTGGCTGATCACACTGAAAATCATGCCTACCCCGATAAACCAGATCAGAACGGAGAAAATCTGACCGGCATCAAAATTCAGGAAGAACCCCTTGTACTCCCCCCACTTCAGAGCAAATCCCACGACGCTTGTAATAAGAGCGCCCACAGCTAAAATCGAAAAGAAAAATCGAACAAGCCCGCGGCTTTTCATCTCTTATTCATCCCCCTGACAATCGCGTTCAGCGATATTTTGTTATGTATAAATCCATTCCGATGAATCATATTAAAAATAAGTACAAGTAAGGAAGGAGCTTATGCATGTCAAAAGCCAAAACGCTATTGATAAGCTGTTTTATTGTATTATCTGTAACAGCTTGTGCTCCAAAAGACCAAGCAGCGGATATGGATTATGACCAGACTAAAAAAATGGTTGTTGATATATTAAAGACAGATGATGGAAAAAAAGCAATTAAGGAAATATTAAATGATGATGCGATGAATGAGGCATTGGTGATTGATCAAAATGCCATTAAAGGCACAATAGAGAAAACCCTCACCTCTAAAAAAGGGGCGGAGTTCTGGAAAACCATCTTTGAAGACTCAAAGTTCGCCGAGAGCTTTGCAAAAACTCTTCAGCCCGAGCATGAAAAAATCATAAAAAAACTGATGAAGGACCCTGATTATCAGAAAAGTTTTATGCAGATCATGCAGGACCCCGGCATGGATAAAAAATACTATGAGCTGGTGAAAAGCCAAAAGTTCCGCAGTTACTTAGAAGATGTAATTACAGAGACACTTTCCAGCCCGCTTTTCAAAAAGCAATTCGAGGATGAATTGAAAAAAGCGGCTTCAAGCTCTGAAAAAGAAAGCCAATAAAAGGCCGGGCCGTGTTGATCCCGGCCCCTTTTTTATTCAGCTGTTTTTTCAATGACTTTCTGGGCGATCCCCATATAAATTTCCCCGATCGGATGACTTCTGTCATAGACAGAAGGCGCAAACTGGTCCTTGTCCCAATCAGGCTGTTTTAAAGGAATTCTGCCAAGCAGCGGCACCTGCAATTCCTCTGCAAGCTTATCTCCCCCGCCTTGACCGAACACATATTCTCTCTCGCCGGTTTTTGCACTTTCATAGTAAGCCATATTTTCAATGACCCCTACAACTTCATGATCGGTCTTAATCGCCATAGAACCCGCTCTCGCCGCTACAAATGCGGCTGTAGGGTGCGGCGTTGATACGATAATCTCTTTGCAGCTCGGAAGCATTGTGTGTACATCGAGCGCCACATCACCCGTGCCGGGCGGCAGATCAAGAACGATATAGTCAACCTCTCCCCAGTCAACTTCATGGAAGAAGTTATTCAGCATCTTGCCCAGCATCGGCCCTCTCCACACAACCGGAGCGTTTTCTTCGACGAAAAAGCCCATCGACATAACCTTTACTCCAAATCTTTCGACAGGAAGCAGTTTTTCTCCTTCTACTGTCGGGCGAACTGTAATACCCATCATGTCCGGCACGCTGAATCCGTATATATCCGCGTCAATCAAGCCGACTTTTTTTCCGAGCCGCGCAAGAGAAATGGCCAGGTTGACGGAAACCGTTGATTTGCCGACACCGCCTTTTCCGCTTGCCACCGCAAGAAAGACCGGCGGATGTTTCCTATTCAGCAGGGTTTCGCTTTCAACAGCCGGCCGGCTGAATTTCGCCAATGTTTCTTCCGGCAGCTCTTCAAACCGCAGTCCCACAGTTTCCGCACCCGCTTCTTTCAGAACGGATACGATTTCCTGCTGAATGCCCATCTGTTCAGCCGTCCCCGTTTTTGCCAGTGCAATTTTTACACTGACATGCCGTTTTTCCGGCTTGATCTTTACTTCTTTAATGGCATCCAATTCTCCCAGCGGTCTATGAAGAAAAGGTTCGCGCATGTTTCCGACTATATTTCTTACTTCATCTTCTCTTATCATCGAACCCTCACCCTTTGTGTATTCGTTTACAAATGGTATTATACCATATATTAAACATAGAATCGGCGAAAAACCCTCCTTACTCGGGAGGGTCTCCTTTCTCTGTGAAGTATCTCAATACGCCCTTATACACGGAAGAAGCGATTTTGTCCTGATATTTGGGCTGTCCGAGCCTTTTCGCTTCCGCGGGATTGGACAGAAATCCGATTTCCACCAGCGCGCCCGGTTTGGTTACATTCTGCATTAAGTAAATGCCGTGTATCCGTTTTGCCTTTCTCGTTGTATTCTCCAAATTGATTCTCAATTCGTCCTGTATATATTTTGCCACTTTTTCATTTTCTTCGTATTTTCCATAGTAGAAGCTTTGGGCGCCGCTCCATCTCGGTGACGGTATGGCGTTCAGATGAATGCTGATATAAAGCTCCGCCTCTGAACGGTTGATGATTTCCACGCGCTTTCTCAGATCTTCCGCTTTGCGTCTGCTGTAGCCTTTCGTCCCTTCAGGAGCTAAATCAGTATCCGTCTCCCGCGTCATAATGACCAAAGCTCCCTGCTCCTGCAAATAGTCTCTTACCCTGGAGGCCACTTCGAGAGTAATGTCCTTTTCAAGGTGACTGCCTCCCGTGGCGCCTCCGTCCGGCCCGCCGTGTCCCGGATCGAGATAGATGATTTTTCCGCTCAGCGGCAGACTCCACGGCCGCCAGGAATCATCATTATGGAATTGAAACCGGAATAAACACAATAATATGATAAAGCCAAGTAAAAAACCGAGCCATTTCAGCTTTTTTGCCATACCTTTCCCTCCCGCTTGTCCCCGTTATTAATAAGTATGGGACAAGGGAAGAAATTATGATTACCTCATGCGGAGCTTACATTGTTTTTCTCTTTGCAGAAATCCTTCCGTCCACCAGCTGTTGATAAACCGGCAGGACGCTTCATAGATTTCTTTTTGTTTAACGGAAGAATATTGCTCATGCGTCCAATTGCAAAGATATTCAAAAAAATCGACCGTCAGTTCTTCCTCTTCTTCAGCCGAACGGGCGTTTGCCCTCTGCAAAGACTCACCATAATAGCCAAAGACGCCGAACCGGCCGCCTAATAAATACGCTTCAATTGCAAAATCTATGCATCCTTCACTCAGAATGCCGTTTTCGTCTTGAAGAAAGGGAAACAAAGGGGTAAGACATGCTTTTACGGACTGAATGATCTGCGTCAGTGACAGCTCCTTTAGTAAACTCTTCTCAAGCTCAAAATCCTTCTGCCGTTTCACGTCTGAAAAAGATAATACTTCTGCCATTGCCAGCCACGCTCCTTTTTACTGTTATTTTGAAAGGAAAAGGGAAAAAGCATGCTTTGTTGATAGTGGAAATCCTCCCAAATGAAGGAGTTTTATGTTAACTGGAAGAAGAAAGAGCTGAGGTGACGTTATGAAAAAGCTGTTTCAATACAATTGGACGGTGCGTGACGAGTGGTTTATGATATGTGAAAAGCTGAGCCGGGAGGAACTGACGAAAAACCGGACGGGCGGAATGGAGAGCATCTTGCGGACTTTATTTCATATCATTGATGTCGAGATCAGCTGGGCTCGTGCCATTTTAGGTAAAGATGATGTTTTACCTGCTGAGTCTGACTATACGAGCATTCAGGATCTCAGAAAGCTGTCTGAACAGTTTCGGGAGGATGTCATTCATGCGGTCTCCCGCAAAGGACCGGATCTTGTTACGCCGGACTGGATGGACCAAACCTTTCCTAAAGAAGATATTCTCCGCCACATCCTTGCGCATGAGATTCACCATATCGGACAACTGTCGGTTTGGGCCAGAGAAATTGGAATAGAACCGGTTTCGGCTAATGTGATCAGCCGTCCGCAGGAAAAAGCCGCAAAAAAACAGCACCTCTGACGGGATGCCGTTTTTATATTTTAATGCTTCTTGTTACGGAGTATGTATTAATGTATTCATCCAGCACGAGGCCGCCTTTGTCCTCGTAAAAACCGGCAACCATAAAGCCTGCGTCAATCTGACCTTTAATTTGATCCTCCAGCGTATGGCCGAATTCAAGCGCTTCATGATTATCAATAAGTTCCTTTACCTTTTTCTTACTCAGATCTTTTTCATCCGAAAACGGAATGGAATACTTTACTTTTAGGACGCCTTCCTGCTCTAAATCCATATCAAATAAGAACACGACGGGATTTACAAAACCGGAGACTAAAGACCCGCCTTTTTTCAATACGCGATGAGCTTCTTTCCATACAGGAAGAACCGTATCAACAAAGCAATTCGATACCGGGTGCACGATAAAATCAAATGACTCATCATCAAAACAGCTCAGATCATTCATGCTGCCTTTGACAGTCCGAAGCGTAAGATCGTCCCGCTCGGCAACCATTCTGTCTTGCGCAAGCTGTTTTTCCGAATTGTCAAAGATGGTGACATCCGCTCCTGCAGCAGCCAGGACCGGGCCTTGCTGTCCTCCTCCTGAAGCGAGACAAAGAACCTTCAGACCGTCTATGGGCGGAAACCAATCCGCCGGCACATCTTTTCCGGGGGTCATCCTGATGCTCCAATTGCCTTTTTTCGCTTCACCAATCGTATGAGAATCAACCGCAACCGTCCATTCATTGCCTGTTTCGACTTTTTTATCCCATGCCTTGCTGTTATGTATGACTAACTTATTCATTATAACTGCGCTCCTTATTGGTAATGAATAGAGTATAACAAACAATTCTAGAAAAACATCGGATAACCTCTTGAATATGAGAAAAAAATACAAAAAAACCACAACCAAGGAGTTGTGGTTTTTGCAATCCAAAACGATTAACGTTTTGAGAACTGAGGTGCACGACGAGCGCCTTTAAGACCGTATTTTTTACGTTCTTTCATACGAGCGTCACGAGTCAGAAGACCAGCACGTTTAAGTGTTGCACGGTATTCTGGATCTGCTTCAAGCAAAGCACGAGCGATACCATGACGGATTGCTCCAGCTTGACCAGATAAGCCGCCTCCATGTACGTTTACTAAAACATCATAAGTACCAGCTGTTTCAGTTAAAGTTAATGGTTGTTTGATATCTTCGATTAGAGCTGGAGATGGAATGTGCTCGCTGATTTCACGATTATTAACGACGATACGACCTTCTCCTGGAACTAAGCGCACACGCGCTACAGAACTTTTACGACGGCCAGTACCGTAATATTGAACCTGTGCCAAATTGGTAACCTCCTTTTTAATTAACCGCGAAGTTCGTAAACTTCAGGTTTTTGTGCTTCATGTGGATGCTCAGAACCACGGTATACGTTCAATTTTTTGAACATTTGACGACCTAGAGAACCTTTTGGAAGCATGCCTTTGATAGCAAGCTCAAGCATTTTCTCAGGGTAGTTTGTACGCATTTCAAGAGCTGTTCTTGATTTTAATCCGCCTGGATGTTGAGTGTGACGGTAGTAGATTTTATCAGTTAACTTTTTACCAGTTAACTCGATTTTTTCAGCGTTGATGATGATCACATGATCTCCAGTATCAACGTGCGGTGTGTAAGTCGGTTTGTGTTTCCCGCGAAGGATAGATGCAACTTCTGTAGAAAGACGTCCTAGAGTCTTGCCAGCAGCATCAACAACTAACCACTTGCGTTCAATAGTACTTGCGTTAGCCATAGGTGTTGTACGCATTGAATTTCCCTCCTAAATGATCTGTCATTTTCAATAATCTTCGATTACGTTCTATTTCACAACACAATAAGTTCCGGGGCTTATCGTGGGGTTGAAATACATACCATATGATATCTTATAACTTTATGCAGACTCTGTCAAGAAAATGTTACACCTGGTTTAGTTGTCATAGCAAACGCTCCATAAATACAGCCCGTGCCCCGGTGCGGTGCGCCCCGCGGCTTCGCGATCTTTCGCTTCGAGCATTGCTTTTACATCATCGGGAGAAAATTTTCCAGCTCCTGTATCCAATAACGTTCCGGCAATGATTCTGACCATATTATAGAGAAAACCGTTTCCGGTGATCCGCATCTGCAGGCCGTCCCCGGTCTCAGTCCAATCCAGCTCGTAAATCGTTCTGACCTTATCCTGAACCGCGGTATCAGCCGCGCAAAAGCTTGTGAAATCATGTGTCCCGATGAGGTGCCTTGAAGCTTCCCTCATTTTCTGCACATTAAGCTGATATGCAAAATGGTAAGCGTAATGTCGTTTAAATACGTCCGGGTGTTTCTCCGTATATACAATGTAGCGATATTCCTTTTGGACCGCGCTAAATCGTGCATGGAACCCATCATCCGCAATCTCTGCTGTTTTGACGGCAATATCATCAGGCAGCAGGGCATTGAGCGCAAACGGCCATTTCTCAGCCGGGATGGACAGCGGCGTATCAAAATGAATGACCTGTCCGGCAGCATGAACATCGCTGTCCGTGCGGCCGGATGAGTAAACAGGCACTCTGCCGTCCGTTTTATGGATGACGGCCAGGGCTTTTTCCAATTCACTTTGAACGGTCCGCTTTCCAGGCTGAACCTGATATCCGTTAAATAAATGCCCGTCATAAGCAATGGTACATTTCACTCTCATTCAGCAGCACCTCTAACTTCTTAAGAAAAACAATAACACGGCTAATACGATGATGAGCAGAATAGCTCCGGTATCCTTTCCGGTCCAGACGAGCTTTCTGTATTTCGTTCTCCCCTCACCGCCCTGGTAGCCTCTCGCCTCCATGGCGACCGCGAGCTCTTCCGCGCGTTTAAAGGCGCTGACAAACAGCGGGACAAGCAGCGGAACAACCGCTTTGATTCTGTCTTTCACCGGGCCGCTTGTAAAGTCCGCACCCCTTGCCATTTGCGCCTTCATGATTTTATCTGTCTCTTCCATCAATGTCGGGATAAATCGCAACGATATCGACATCATCAATGCGAGTTCGTGTACGGGCAGCTTCACCTTTTTAAAAGGATTCAGGAGCTGCTCCATTCCATCCGTTATTTCAATCGGCGTTGTTGTCAGCGTCAGCAGCGTCGTCATAAAGATAAGGTAAACGAAACGGAGGGAGATAAAAATCCCCTGTATAAGTCCGCCCTCATACACTTTAAACCAGCCAAGCCGAAAAATGACAGATCCTTCATGTGTCATGAAAATGTGTAATAAAAAGGTAAACGCCACAATCCAGATAATCGGCTTAAGCCCCTTCAGCAAAAAGCTGAACGGCACGCGTGTTAAGGCAATCACCCCGAATGTAAACAAACCGAGCAAAGCGTACGTCTGTACGTTGTTTGCCAAAAAAACGATACATACAAAAAGAAAGATGCTGACAAGTTTTGTTCGCGGGTCCAATCGGTGAATAAGCGATGATCCGGGAACATACTTTCCGATAATCATGCTGTCCATCATTGGTCCTTTTCCTCCTGAAAGAAAGCCTTAATTTCACTGGCGGCATCCTGCAGGGTCAGCATGGGTTTCTCATACTTGACTCCGAGAGCCTTCTCAAGCCGTCTCTGAAACTTTACCGATTCAGGAAGATCCAGTCCCATTTCGGCCATCTCTTCACCTTTTACAAACAAGTCACGCGGACTCCCCGTCGCTTTAATGGTTCCTTTGTGCATGACGATCATTTCGTCAGCATAGCGGGCGGCGTCCTCCATGCTGTGGGTGACGAGAACGGTAGTCAGGTTTCCCCGCTGATGAAGCGCATAGAACATGTCCATAATGTCCTGGCGCCCTCTCGGATCAAGACCGGCCGTCGGTTCATCCAAAACCAGCACTTCCGGCTCCATCGCGAGAACGCCGGCAATCGCCACTCTGCGCATCTGGCCGCCGCTGAGCTCAAATGGTGAACGATTCAAAATGTCTTCCGGAAGGCCCACAAGCCCCAGCATTTCTTTTGCTTTCCGTTCAGCGTCTTCTTTTTTTACACCGAAATTCATCGGTCCGAATGCGATGTCCTTCAGCACAGTCTCTTCAAACAGCTGATGTTCGGGAAATTGGAAAACGATTCCGACTTTTTTTCGCAAAGTCTTAAGGTCTTTATTCTTTTTACCGGCTGCCAGAATCGAGCTCCCGAGTTCAAGCTGTCCTTTAGTCGGTTTCAGCAAACCGTTTAAATGCTGCAGGAGCGTCGATTTGCCCGACCCTGTATGCCCGATGACGGCAACGTAGCTGCCCTCTTTTATCACGGCATTGATATCATACAGAGCCAACCGTTCAAACGGTGTTTTCATTTGATAGCGGTGTTCTACATCTTTGATTTTAATGTCCACAGCTCATTCACCAGCCCTTCCTGAGTCAGATGGTTTTTCGTTAACGCCAGTCCGCTTTCTTTCAAAAGCAGGCTGAGCTGGAATGAGAAAGGCAAATCAAGACCGATGCGAACCAAGTCTTCGTTTAATTTAAAAATCTCTTCAGGCGTGCCCTCTGCATATTTCCTGCCGCCGTTCATCACAATGATCCTGTCCGCCCTTGCTGCTTCTTCCAGGTCATGTGTTATCGAAATGACGGTGGCCATGCCCTGATCTTTTAAGCGTCTGACAGTATCAAGGACTTCTTCTCTCCCAATCGGGTCAAGCATGGATGTCGCTTCATCCAAAATCATAATATCAGGACGCGCGGCAATAATTCCCGCGATCGCCACTCTTTGTTTTTGACCTCCGGAGAGATGGTGCGGCTCTTGATCAAGAAAATCCTGCATATTGACTTGTGTGACAGCCCAATCTACTCTCTCAATCATTTCTTCGCGCGGAACACCATTGTTTTCTAAACCAAAAGCCACATCATCGCGAACAGTCGTTCCGACAAATTGGTTATCGGGATTCTGAAAGACCATCCCTATTTTTTTTCGCACATCCCACACGGTATCCTCAGTCAGCTTGATGCCGCCGACTTCAATTTCTCCGGCCTCAGGCAAAATCAGCCCGTTCAGCGCTCTGGCCAAAGTCGACTTCCCTGAACCGTTGTGGCCTACGATAGCAAGCCATTCTCCTTCGTATACCTCCAGACTCACACCGTCCAGCGCCGGTCTTTCTGCATCTTTGCGGTAACGGAATAGAATGTCTTTAACGGATATAAGCTGTTTTTGATCCACGGGCGCCTGGCCTCCTCTCAGCTATAGCTCTGCTTGTCTGTCTCATGATAAAAAGTTCTGATATCTAAAAAAAGGGCATAGATCCAGTTAGAAACTGTCCCGCCCTTCTTTAGATACACAAAAATATGTGATTAAACCAATTCGATGATTGCCATTGGTGCACCGTCACCACGGCGAGGACCAAGCTTCATAATACGTGTGTATCCGCCTTGGCGCTCCTCGTAACGAGTTGCAATGTCAGAGAATAATTTTTGAAGTGCATCTTGGTTATTTTCTTCATTAGCAACCTCGTTGCGAATGTATGCAGCAGCTTGACGACGAGCATGCAAGTCACCGCGCTTACCAAGAGTGATCATCTTTTCAACAACAGAGCGAAGTTCTTTCGCACGTGTTTCAGTTGTTTCAATTCTTTCGTTGATGATCAAATCTGTTGTAAGATCACGAAGCATAGCTTTACGCTGTGAACTCGTACGTCCTAGTTTTCTGTATGACATGTGATGTCCCCTCCTTTAATGGAATGCTGTTTCTAAATAAAAAACACACGAAAATCCTAGTTCACATGGAAACTAGATCAATCGTCTTTGCGAAGGCCGAGTCCAAGTTCTTCTAGTTTCGCTTTCACTTCTTCAAGCGATTTGCGTCCCAGGTTGCGAACTTTCATCATATCTTCTTCCGTCTTGTTCGCAAGTTCTTGAACCGTGTTAATGCCCGCACGCTTCAAGCAGTTGTAAGAACGGACAGAAAGGTCAAGTTCCTCAATCGTCATTTCAAGAACTTTTTCTTTTTGGTCCTCTTCTTTTTCAACCATGATTTCAGCATGCTGAGCTTCGTCAGTTAAACCGACGAATATATTAAGGTGTTCAGTTAAAATCTTTGAACCGAGAGCAATTGCTTCCTTCGGTCCAGTGCTTCCGTCAGTCCAAACATCAAGTGTAAGTTTGTCATAGTTTGCAACCTGGCCTACACGAGTGTTTTCTACCTGATAAGATAAACGAGAAACTGGCGTAAAGATTGAATCGATCGGAATCACGCCGATAGGCTGATCGTCTCTTTTGTTCGAATCAGCAGGTGTATACCCACGTCCTCTTTGTGCAGTAAGGCGAACTCGGAAACTCGCATTCTCACCAAGAGTCGCGATATGAAGATCCGGATTAAGGATTTCAACATCGCTGTCGTGTGTAATATCAGCTGCTGTGACAGTTCCTTCGCCCTGTACATCAATTTCAAGCGTCTTCTCTTCATCAGAGTAGATTTTCAATGCAAGCTTTTTAATGTGCAAGATTATCGTTGTAACATCTTCCACAACGCCTTCGATTGTCGAGAATTCGTGCAGTACACCATCTATCTGGATCGATGTTACAGCGGCACCAGGGAGTGAGGATAAGAGGATACGACGTAAGGAGTTACCCAGAGTTGTACCATATCCACGCTCAAGCGGCTCTACGACAAACTTACCAAATTTGGCATCGTCGCTGATTTCAACCGTTTCGATTTTTGGTTTTTCAATCTCGATCATTACTTAAAACCCTCCTTCAAAACGTCGAAACCTCGAATAGAATCATATGAGATTCCATCCGAAATTCCCCATTGTTTAGTCCCGTATGTGCTCAGGCAACGAGTCGGTGCATTCGTTTCATAAATAACTGTATCATAACCCATTATTGACAGGGACACAAAATCTATACAAACAAATTACACGCGGCGACGTTTTGGTGGACGGCATCCATTATGAGGAACAGGAGTTACGTCTCTGATAGCTGTAACTTCAAGTCCGGCAGCTTGTAAAGCACGGATTGCAGCTTCACGGCCAGAACCTGGTCCTTTAACAGTTACTTCAAGAGTTTTAAGTCCGTGTTCGATTGAACCTTTAGCAGCTGTTTCAGCAGCCATTTGCGCAGCAAAAGGAGTAGATTTACGAGAACCTCTGAATCCTAGAGCTCCGGCACTAGACCAAGAAAGAGCATTACCATGAGTATCAGTGATCGTAACGATCGTGTTGTTGAAAGTTGAACGAATATGAGCGATTCCTGACTCAATATTCTTTTTCACGCGACGTTTACGCGTGTTTTGTTTACGAGCAGCAGCCATTGTTTAGGTACCTCCCTTACTTATTTTTTCTTGTTAGCTACAGTACGACGCGGACCTTTACGAGTACGCGCATTGTTTTTAGAGTTTTGTCCGCGAACAGGCAAACCTCTGCGATGGCGGATTCCGCGGTAGCTTCCGATTTCGATCAGACGCTTGATGTTAAGAGAAACTTCACGGCGAAGGTCACCTTCTACTTTCAGTTTGTCAATAACATCACGGATTTTACCAAGTTCTTCTTCAGTAAGATCACGCACACGAGTATCTTCAGAAACACCAGCCTCTTTCAAGACTTGCTGAGCCGTTGTGCGGCCAATTCCGAAGACATATGTTAAAGAAATAACAACACGTTTGTCACGTGGGATATCTACACCAGCAATACGAGCCATTCTCTGGGCACCTCCTTATTAATTATCCTTGTTTTTGTTTATGCTTTGGATTTTCACAGATCACCATTACTTTTCCTTTTCTGCGAATAACTTTACATTTCTCGCAGATTGGTTTAACTGATGGTCTCACTTTCATGTGTTTCCAACCTCCTTCAGTTTCCGGAGTGCTTTATTTGTAACGGTACGTAATCCTGCCACGAGTTAAGTCATATGGAGATAATTCTACCGTAACTTTGTCTCCAGGTAAAATGCGAATGAAGTGCATGCGGATTTTACCAGATACGTGAGCCAAAACCGTATGGCCATTTTCGAGTTCAACTTTGAACATCGCGTTTGGCAGTGTTTCGACAATCGTACCTTCCACTTCAATTACATCGTCTTTCGCCATTCAAGTGTTCTCCCTTCTTCAAATCAGTAACTTGCTCTCTGACAAATTTCAAAAGAGAAAATCTCAGTTATCCGTTTGTCACACGCCCTGTTTCGTTTATACTGTTCTGAACTTCCGGAGATACGCAATCATAAAGGGTGAATGATTGATATTCTTTTTCTAAGGAGAATGAAATGTACGCTTTTCTCCGTCTGCTTTAGTACACGATGATGAATCTTCATTCCGATGACAGCAGCTAGCCGTTTTTTCTTCCGACCAATTGTAAACCTACAATCTGCCCAGGTGCGGAATGAAAAACATATGTCATGGAATTCATTTCATCATCTAGACTTTTGTCAGTATATCAAAACCCGTTTCCGTAATCGCAATCGTATGTTCAAAATGAGCACACTTTTTCCCATCTACCGTTACAACCGTCCAGTTATCAGCCAATGTTTTCACATATCGGCTGCCAGCGTTAACCATCGGTTCTATAGCGAGAACCATACCAGGCTTCAGCCTAGGTCCTTTGTTTGGCGGACCGTAATGAGGAATTTGCGGATCCTCATGCAAGTCTTGACCAACACCATGTCCGACATACTCCCTAACAACTGAAAACTGCTCATTTTCGACATACGTTTGTATTGCGTGGGAAATATTCGACAAACGTTCACCTGGTTTTGCTTCCTTCAAGCCTTTATATAAAGACTCCTCTGTCACTTCCAGCAGTCGTTTATCATCATCACTGATGTTTCCTACCGGATATGTCCAAGCAGAGTCACCATGATAACCATTTAATTTAGCACCGATATCAATGCTGATAATGTCACCGTCACGCAAAACCCTTTTACCGGGAATTCCGTGAACGAGTTCTTCATTAACTGATACACAAATGCTCCCGCGAAACCCATTATACCCCTTAAAAGATGGGATTGCACCCTGCTTCTCAATAAAACGTTCGGCAATTTGATCCAATTCTTTTGTCGAGATTCCTGGTTTAATGTGCTTTTTCATCTCTTCATGAGTCAAAGCCACGATTCGCCCTGCTTCCCGCATGATACCAAGCTCACGAGGGGTCTTACAGATAATCATTTGCTCAATCCTCCAAGAAGCTCTTTCACATCTTTGTACACGTCGTTAATGTCCTGCTGGCCATTGACGTTGACAAGATACCCTTTCTCAGAATAAAAATCGAGTAAAGGCTGCGTCTGCTTCATGTTGACCTCAAGCCGTTTTGAGACGGTTTCCTCATTATCATCTGCCCGTTGATAAAGGTCTCCTCCGTCTTTATCACAAACACCCGGCGTTTTCGGCGGATTGAAAACCAAATGATAGGTTGTGCCGCAAACACTGCAAATTCTGCGTCCAGTCAAACGTTCCATTAAAGAGTCTTTGTCTACTTTAATGTTAATGACATAATCAATCGGCTTGCCGTATTCCTCAAGAATGTTTTCAAGAGCTTCAGCCTGAGCGACTGTTCGCGGAAATCCGTCCAGAAGAAAACCTCTTTCACAATCATCTTTGCCGAGTCTTTCTTTGACAATGCCGATTGTGACTTCGTCCGGTACGAGCTCGCCTTTATCAATATAAGACTTTGCTTCGAGTCCGAGTGGTGTTTCTTCTTTCATAGCAGCACGGAACATATCTCCCGTTGAGATATGAGGTATCCCATAATCCTCAACAATTCGTTCTCCCTGTGTGCCTTTACCGGCTCCAGGAAGTCCCATTAAGACTAAGTTCATTCGGATTTCCCCCGTCCTCTCTTATTTAGAGGAATGGTTAAAACCAGTCCTCTAATTTTTCATAAATCCTCGGTAATTACGTTTCACTAACTGGCTCTCCAGCTGCTTCATTGTCTCCAAGGCTACCCCGACGACAATTAACAATGATGTTCCGCCAATCTGTGCACTTTGAGGCAATCCAGCGAATTGAATGAAAAAGATAGGAAGAATGGAAATCACGGCTAAGAATATAGAACCCACAAACGTAAGTCGATACAAAATGCTCGTAATTCTATCTTGAGTCATTTTCCCTGGACGAACCCCCGGGATATAGCCACCCTGTTTTTTTAGGTTATCAGCCATTTGTTCAGGGTTTACCTGCACAAAAGCATAGAAGTACGTAAAGGCGATAATTAATGCGACATAAACCGCCATGCCCACCGGATGTGTATTGTCAAAGTTGGCTTGAATCCACTTTGTCACATTGTTTTCTCCGAAAAATGACGCGATAGTACGCGGCGTAATAAGAAACGCAACCGCAAAGATTACCGGAATAACCCCTGCCGGATTCACTTTAAGCGGAAGGTGAGTTGACTGGCCTCCGCCAACAGGTGAACGACCTTGCCCTTTTGCATATTGAATCGCGATTTTGCGTACGGCCTGCTGAATGAAAATAACACCAACAATAACGGCCAAAATCGCAGTCACCAGTAAAGCGATTTTTACAATATGAATAAACAGCTGATCGCTGCTGCCGACAAATTGAGTCTCATAAATCTGCCCAACAGTTTTCGGAATACTAGCCACAATCCCCGCGAAGATGATGATCGAAATTCCGTTACCTACTCCATTGGAAGTAATTTGTTCTCCCAGCCACATTAAAAAAGCAGTTCCTCCAGTGAGTACTAAAGCAATAATCAGATATGTCGATATGCCGGATTTTTCAATCAGCATACCGTTTGCCAGGTTGTTAAACCCGTAAGACATACCTAATGCCTGGATAAAACCAAGCACAATCGTAAAATATCTCGTGAACTGAGCTAATTTACGGCGGCCGACTTCACCTTGCTTAGACCACTCGGTAAACTTCGGCACAACATCCATCTGAAGCAGCTGGATGATGATTGAAGCAGTGATGTAAGGCGTAATTCCCATCGCAAAAATGGAGAACTGATAAAGCGCACCGCCGCCAAATGTATTAAGGAGATCAAAAACCCCCATCGAACTTTGTGTCTGCAACGCCTGAGCATTTACATATGGCACAGGGATAAACGCACCTATGCGAAAGACGATTAGCATGAGTAATGTAAAAATGATTTTATTCCGAATATCACTCACACGCATAAAGTTGGAGATTGTCTTAAACAAGTTAGATCACCTCAGCTGTACCGCCAGCAGCTTCAACAGCTTCTTTCGCAGAAGCAGAGAATTTATTGGCTTTTACAGTTAATTTTTTCTCTAATTTACCGTTGCCAAGAATCTTTACTCCTGCATTAAGTTTGCTAATAACACCAGTCTCAAGAAGAAGTTCAGGAGTGACTTCCGTTCCTTCCGCAAAACCGTTCAATTTGTCTACGTTCACAATAGCGTATTCCTTACGGTTGATGTTTGTAAAACCGCGTTTAGGAAGACGTTGGAATAAAGGCATTTGTCCCCCCTCGAATCCAGGGCGTACACCGCCGCCAGAACGAGCGTTTTGACCTTTGTGACCTTTACCAGCTGTTTTACCGTTACCAGAACCAATACCACGACCTACGCGATTGCGTACTTTACGTGAACCTTCTGAAGGCTTTAATTCATGAAGTTTCATTAGGACACCTCCTTAGCCTATAATTTATTTTTATTGTTCTTTAACAGAAACTAGATGAGATACTTTATTAATCATACCGCGGATCGCAGCGTTATCTTCATGAACGACAGTTTGGTTTGTTTTCTTTAAACCAAGTGTTCTTACAGTAACGCGCTGATCTTCCGGGCGACCGATTACACTGCGTTTGAGGGTAATTTCTAATTTAGCCATTAATGTTCCCTCCTTATCCTAACAGTTCTTCTACAGATTTTCCACGAAGCTTCGCAACCTCTTCGGCACGTTTAAGCTCACTTAAACCTTGAAGTGTTGCACGGATCATGTTGATCGGTGTGTTAGAACCTAAAGACTTAGAAAGGATATCAGCAACGCCAGCAAGCTCAAGTACCGCACGTACAGGGCCTCCAGCGATAACTCCAGTACCTTCAGAAGCAGGTTTCAACAAGATATTGCCTGCACCGAAACGTCCGATGATTTCGTGTGGAATCGTAGTTCCAACCATTGGTACTTCAATCAAATTCTTTTTCGCATCTTCAACAGCTTTGCGGATGGCTTCAGGTACTTCTTGTGCTTTACCAGTACCGAAACCTACGTGACCGTTTTTGTCACCGACAACGACTAGAGCTGCGAAACGGAAACGACGACCACCTTTAACAACTTTCGCTACGCGGTTAACCGTAACTAAGCGTTCTTCTAACTCTAATTTGCTTGGGTCAATACGACGCATAATCATGTGTCCCTCCTTTTTTTATTAAAATTTCAGTCCGGCTTCACGAGCTGCATCGGCCAGAGCTTTTACACGTCCATGGTATAAGTATCCGCCGCGGTCAAATACTACGTCAGAAACACCTTTCTCAGAAGCGCGTTTCGCAACGAGTTCACCGACTTTAGCAGCAGCAGCGCTGTCACCAGTGCTTTCCACGTTCAAATCTTTATCGAGAGTAGAGGCACTAGCAAGTGTAACGCCATTTACATCATCGATGATTTGAGCATAAATGTGTTTGTTTGAACGGAACACATTCAGACGAGGTCTTTCAGCTGTGCCTGAAAGTTTAGCACGAACACGGGCATGTCTTTTTTGACGAGCAGCATTTTTGCTAGTTTTCGTAATCATCCTTAGGTCACTCCTTTCTTCACTTTAAGCGGTCTTACTTAGCAGATTTACCTTCTTTACGGCGAACAACTTCACCTTCGTAGCGGATTCCTTTACCTTTGTAAGGCTCTGGAGAACGTACAGCGCGGATGTTAGCAGCGATAGCTCCTACACGCTCTTTGTCTGTACCTTTTACAACTACTTTAGTTTGAGAAGGAACTTCGATTTCGATGCCCTCTTCAGGAACGATCTCAACAGGGTGAGAGTATCCAACGTTTAAAACAAGTTTGTTTCCGGATTTAGCCGCACGATAACCGACACCGACTAATTCCAAACCTCTTTCAAATCCTTTAGATACGCCTTCAACCATGTTTCCAAGCAGACTGCGAGTCGTACCATGCAGCGCACGGTGCTCTTTGTGATCAGAAGGACGAGTAACTGTAAGCACGTTGTCCTCAATTTTGATTTCCATATCAGGATGGAAAGTACGAGTTAATTCTCCTTTTGGTCCTTTTACAGCTACAGTGTTGCCTTCGTTCAGCGTTACTGTAACTCCAGAAGGGATCTCAAGCAGTTTTTTACCTACACGAGACATACTAAAACACCTCCATTCTTGTTAAACTTCTTACCAAACGTATGCTAGAACTTCTCCACC
This sequence comes from Bacillus sp. A1, assembly GCF_042296235.1. NCBI lineage: Bacteria > Bacillati > Bacillota > Bacilli > Caryophanales > Bacillaceae > Bacillus > Bacillus sp. A1. The sequence goes on along the minus strand of NZ_CP141181.1, from coordinate 142,899 downwards.
AGCTTGTTTTGCACGGGCTTCTTTGTCCGTTAAAACACCTTGTGATGTAGAAATAATCGCGATTCCAAGACCGTTAAGTACGCGAGGTACTTCATTTGATTTAGCGTATACACGCAAACCTGGTTTGCTGATTCTTTTAAGACCAGTGATAACGCGCTCGTTGTTTTGTCCGTATTTCAAGAAAACGCGGATGATACCTTGTTTGCTGTCTTCTACGAACTCAACGTCACGAATGAAACCTTCACGCTTTAAAATGTCAGCAATTTCTCTTTTCAATTTAGAAGCAGGAATTTCAAGCTTCTCATGACGTACCATGTTTGCATTGCGAATACGAGTCAGCATATCTGCAATTGGATCTGTCATAACCATTATATAATTACCTCCTTCCCATTCTTGGGGATTACCAGCTGGCTTTTTTCACGCCAGGAATTTGTCCTTTATATGCAAGCTCACGGAAACAAATACGGCAAAGTTTAAATTTACGAATGACTGAGTGCGGACGTCCGCAGCGTTCACAGCGAGTGTACTCTTGCACTTTAAACTTTGGTGTACGTTGTTGTTTCGCAATCATTGACTTTTTAGCCACGATTTCGCCTCCCTTTCATTGATTATTTCTGGAACGGCATACCTACTTGAGTTAATAGCTCACGAGCCTCTTCGTCAGAGTTAGCAGTCGTTACGATAACGATGTCCATTCCGCGAACCTTTGTTACTTTATCGTAGTCAATTTCAGGGAAGATTAACTGTTCTTTAATACCAAGAGTGTAGTTTCCGCGACCGTCGAAAGATTTCTTAGAAATCCCGCGGAAGTCACGTACACGCGGTAAAGATACAGAAATAAGTTTATCAAGGAAATCATACATGCGCTCTCCGCGAAGAGTTACTTTCGCACCGATAGGCATTCCCTCACGAAGACGGAATCCAGCAATTGATTTCTTCGCACGAGTAACGACAGGTTTTTGACCTGCGATAAACGTTAATTCTTCAACAGCACTGTCGATTGCTTTCGCGTTTTGAACAGCATCACCGACACCCATGTTGATTACGATTTTTTCGATTTTTGGCACCTGCATAACAGAGTCGTAGTTGAACTTCGTCATTAAAGCAGGTGAAATTTCTTTATTGTACTTTTCTTTAAGGCGGTTCATGAGATAGACCTCCCTTCCTTTAAATACTATTTATCTAAGACTTGCCCAGATTTTTTTGCAACACGAACTTTTTTGCCATCTTCCACTTTGTATCCTACGCGAGTCACTTCACCTGTTTTAGGATCGAGCGGCATAACGTTTGATACATGAATTGGCGCCTCTTGATTAGAAATACCGCCTTGAGGGTTTGCTTGAGTTGGTTTAGAGTGCTTCTTCACCATGTTTACGCCCTCAACTAGAACGCGGTCCTTTTTAGGGAAAGCAGCAAGGATCGTACCTTGTTTGCCTTTATCTTTACCAGAGATAACCATTACTTTATCGCCTTTTTTCACATGCATCCTGATCGCACCTCCTTGAGTAAGGCATTTATTTCATTAGATAACTTCTGGAGCCAGAGAAACAATTTTCATGAAGTTGTTTTCACGTAATTCACGGGCAACCGGTCCGAAGATACGAGTTCCACGCGGGCTCTTGTCGTCACGGATGATAACACATGCATTCTCATCGAAGCTGATGTATGATCCGTCAGTTCTGCGTGCTCCGCTTTTTGTGCGAACGATAACAGCTCTTACGACTTCACCTTTTTTGACAACGCCTCCTGGTGTTGCTTGTTTAACCGTGCAAACAATTACATCACCAATGTTAGCCGTTTTACGTCCAGAACCGCCAAGAACTTTAATAGTAAGTACCTCACGCGCACCGGAGTTGTCAGCAACTTTTAAACGAGTCTCTTGTTGAATCATTATTTGTTACCTCCCTTCGGAAAAAGAATTCCGAACTTTATTAGATAATAACAGCTTCTTCGACAACTTCTACTAGACGAAAACGCTTAGTTGCAGATAATGGACGAGTTTCCATGATCTTTACGATGTCTCCGATTTTAGCTTGGTTATTTTCATCATGTGCTTTGAATTTCTTTGAGTATTTTACGCGTTTACCGTAAATAGGATCCTTTTTGTATGTTTCAACAACAACAGTGATGGTTTTATCCATTTTGTCAGAAACAACACGGCCTTGGTAAACTTTGCGTTGGTTACGTTCGCTCATGCTCACGACCTCCCCTCAGTGATTATTTGTTGGCAGCAATTTCTCTTTCACGAATCACAGTTTTCATGCGCGCGATAGCTTTGCGCACTTCACGAATGCGAGCAGTATTTTCAAGTTGTCCTGTCGCTAATTGAAAGCGAAGATTGAAAAGTTCTTCTTTAAGAGACTTTACTTTTTGTTCAATTTCAGCAGTGGTAAGGTCACGAATTTCATTAGCTTTCATTTGATTCACCACCAATTTCTTCACGTTTTACGAACTTCGTTTTAATTGGCAATTTGTGAGATGCAAGACGAAGAGCTTCACGAGCTACCTCTTCAGACACACCAGAAATTTCAAATAAAACTTTGCCCGGTTTTACAACAGCTACCCAGCCTTCAGGAGCCCCTTTACCGGAACCCATCCGTACCTCAAGCGGTTTAGCAGTGTAAGGTTTTGAAGGGAAAATTTTAATCCAAACTTTACCGCCACGTTTCATGTAACGAGTCATCGCAATACGTGCAGCTTCGATTTGGCGGTTCGTGATCCAAGAAGCTTCAAGAGCCTGGATACCGTACTCACCAAAATGTACTTCAGTACCGCCTTTAGCGCGACCGCGCATTTTTCCGCGATGCTCTCTGCGATATTTAACGCGTTTTGGTAATAACATATTATTTTCCTCCTTCCTCAGTTTTCTTCTTAGTAGGAAGAACCTCTCCACGATAGATCCAGACTTTTACACCAAGCTTACCGTAAGTTGTGTCAGCTTCAGATGTTGCATAGTCGATGTCAGCACGTAAAGTGTGCAATGGAACAGTTCCTTCACTGTAGTATTCAGAACGAGCAATGTCAGCTCCGCCAAGACGGCCGGAAACCATTGTTTTCACACCTTGTGCTCCAGCACGCATAGTGCGTTGGATTTGTTGTTTCTGCGCACGGCGGAAAGAAATACGGTTTTCTAGTTGACGAGCGATGTTGTCAGCTACAAGCTGAGCATCAAGATCTGCTCTTTTGATTTCAAGAATGTTAATGTGTACACGCTTGCCAGTAAGGCTGTTAAGGGCTTTACGAAGTGCTTCAACTTCAGATCCGCCTTTACCGATTACCATACCAGGCTTAGCAGTGTGGATCGTAATGTTAACGCGGTTTGCTGCGCGCTCGATTTCTACTTTAGAAACAGAAGCGTCAGAAAGGCGTTTGCTAATGAATTCACGAATTTTTAAATCTTCGTGCAGGAAGTCAGCGTAATCTTTACCAGCGTACCACTTAGATTCCCAATCACGAATGACTCCGATACGAAGACCGACTGGATTTACCTTTTGACCCACTACTTATCCCTCCTTCTTTTCTGATACAACGATTGTAATGTGGCTCGTACGTTTGTTGATTTGGCTCGCACGTCCCATAGCACGCGGGCGGAATCTTTTTAACGTTGGGCCTTCGTCAACAAATGCCTGAGAAATAACCAGATTGTTAGCGTCCATCTCGTAGTTGTGCTCAGCATTTGCGATAGCAGATTTTAAAACTTTTTCGATGATCGGAGAAGCAGCTCTCGGAGTTAAGTTCAGGATAGATACTGCTTCGCCTACTTGCTTACCTCGAATCAGGTCCATTACTAGACGTGCTTTACGAGGAGCAATACGGACTGTTCTTGCAACAGCTTTAGCTTGCATTTAAAAGCCTCCTCTCTTAGCGTCTTGTTTTTTTATCGTCACTGGCGTGGCCTTTGTAAGTACGAGTCGGTGCGAATTCGCCCAACTTGTGGCCTACCATGTCTTCAGAAATGAATACAGGCACGTGTTTACGTCCGTCATATACTGCGATAGTGTGACCGATAAATTGTGGGAAAATAGTTGAACGGCGAGACCAAGTTTTTACAACTTGTTTCTTGTCCGTTTCATTTAATTTCTCGATTTTTGTCATCAAGTGTCCATCGACAAATGGTCCTTTTTTCAAGCTGCGAGCCATTTTGGAACCTCCCTTCGTGATTGCACTACGGTCCGAAATGAACCGTAGACAACCCCGTTATTTATTTTTACGACGACGTACGATAAATTTATCAGATTTGTTCTTTTTCTTACGTGTCTTGAATCCAAGAGTCGGTTTGCCCCAAGGAGACATTGGTGATTTACGTCCGATTGGCGCGCGACCTTCACCACCACCGTGCGGGTGATCGTTAGGGTTCATTACAGAACCGCGGACTGTAGGGCGGATGCCTTTCCAGCGAGAGCGTCCTGCTTTACCAACGTTGATCAGTTCGTGCTGCTCGTTACCTACTTGACCGATAGAAGCGCGGCAAGCAGAAAGGATCATGCGAACTTCACCAGAGTTAAGACGTACAAGAACGTATTTGCCTTCTTTACCAAGAACCTGAGCAGATGTACCAGCTGAACGTACAAGCTGTCCGCCTTTACCAGGTTTTAATTCAATGTTATGCACAACTGTACCAACAGGGATGTTGATAAGCGGAAGTGCGTTACCTACTTTGATGTCAGCTTCAGGGCCGGACATGATTTCAGTACCTACTTGAATTCCTTTTGGTGCAAGAATGTAACGTTTTTCTCCGTCTACATAGTTGATTAGTGCAATGTTAGCTGAACGGTTTGGATCGTACTCAACTGTAGCAACGCGTCCAGGTATACCATCTTTATCGCGTTTGAAGTCGATAACACGGTATTGGCGTTTGTGTCCGCCACCTTGGTGACGTACAGTCAATTTACCTTGGTTGTTACGTCCGCCTTTTTTGTGAAGGGGCGCAAGCAAGGATTTTTCCGGCTGGTCAGTCGTGATTTCAGCAAAATCTGAAGTTGTCATGCCACGACGTCCGTTAGAGGTCGGTTTATACTTTTTAATCGCCATTTTGAATTTCCCTCCTTCTTTTTACAGATAATTAAGCTTCAAAAATTTCGATTTCTTTGCTGTCTGCAGTAAGTTTTACGATCGCTTTTCTGCGACGGCTAGTCATACCAGTGTAGCGGCCGACACGTTTTGATTTCCCCTTGTAGTTCATGATGTTGACTTTGTCAACTTTCACTCCAAAGATACTTTCAACTGCATCTTTCACTTCTGTTTTATTAGCTCTTACATCAACTTCAAAAGTATATTTTTTTTCAGTCATTAAATCAGCAGAACGTTCAGTAATGACGGGGCGCTTAAGAACATCACGAGGATCTTTCATTATGCAAGCACCTCCTCTACTTTTTCAACCGCAGCTTTTGTAATCAGAAGCTTCTCGTGGTTGACAACGTCTAACACGTTGATTCCGTTAGCTTGAACAACTGTAACTCCAGGGATGTTGCGTGCAGAAAGAGATACTGCTTCGTTTGCATCCGCAGTTACGATTAAAGCTTTTTTCTCAACAGATAATCCTTTAAGGATAGCTGCCATTTCTTTTGTTTTAACCGTATCAAGAGTAAGATCTTCAAGAACAATAATGTTGTTGTCGTTCACTTTAGAAGACAATACTGATTTGATTGCCAAGCGGCGAACTTTTTTAGGTAATTTGTAAGAATAGCTGCGTGGTGTTGGGCCGAATACGACACCACCCCCGCGCCATTGCGGTGAACGGATTGAACCTTGACGGGCACGACCTGTACCTTTTTGACGCCATGGTTTGCGACCTCCGCCGCGTACTTCAGAACGATTTTTTACTTTGTGAGATCCTTGACGTAAGGAAGCTCTTTGCATAAGAATAGCGTCGAATACTACGCTCTCATTTGGCTCAATTCCAAATACAGACGCGTTTAATTCGATATCACCAGCAGTAGAACCGTTTTGGTTGTATAATGCTACTTTTGGCATGATCAATTTCCTCCTTTCCTAAGAGACTTATTTAGATTTAACAGCACTTTTAACAGTGATTAAAGTTTTTCTCGCACCAGGTACGTTACCTTTAATCAAAAGAAGATTGCGCTCAGCATCTACTTTTACGATTTCAAGGTTTTGGACAGTGATTTGATCTCCGCCCATGCGTCCAGGTAATAGTTTACCTTTGAATACACGGTTAGGATCTACAGGTCCCATTGAACCAGGACGACGGTGGTAGCGTGAACCGTGAGACATAGGTCCGCGAGATTGTCCGTGGCGCTTGATTGCACCTTGGAAACCTTTACCTTTAGATACTCCTGTTACATCTACGATTTCTCCTGCAGAGAAAATTTCAACCTTGACTTCCTGACCAATTTCATACGCATCCATATCCACGCCGCGTAATTCTTTAACGAAGCGCTTAGGAGCAGTTTCCGCTTTTGCAACGTGTCCTTTTTCCGGTTTGTTTGAAAGCTTTTCACGCTTATCGTCAAAACCAAGCTGGATCGCTTCATAGCCATCATTTTCAGCTGTTTTCTTTTGAAGAACAACGTTTGGAGCTGCTTCAATAACAGTTACCGGGATAAGATCACCGTTCTCTGCGAATACTTGCGTCATACCAATTTTTCTTCCTAAGATTCCTTTGGTCATTCGTCACACCTCCTATTAAGATCATTCTATATTTTAGAATTAAAGTTTGATTTCGATATCGACACCAGATGGTAAGTCTAATCGCATGAGAGCATCAACAGTTTGTGGTGTTGGGTTCACAATGTCGATTAAACGTTTATGTGTACGCATTTCAAATTGCTCACGAGAATCTTTGTATTTGTGCACCGCACGAAGGATTGTGTAAACTGATTTTTCAGTTGGCAACGGAATCGGACCAGATACGCTGGCACCAGAACGTTTTGCCGTTTCAACAATCTTCTCTGCAGATTGATCAAGGATTCTATGATCATATGCTTTTAAACGAATACGAATTTTTTGTTTTGCCATTATTTTCCCTCCTTTTCGCCTACATCACGTTAGACAGTTCTCCGTGAGAAAAACCTGATCACCTTGCCATGGCAAAGCGGCCGGGTGTGTCAGCAACCTCTCACTTCATCGCAGTCAAAGACCAACATACACTATTATACAGAAAATAGACGTATGTTGCAAGGTTTATTTAAAGAACCTTGTGGTTTTCACACTTTGATTATTATACAGGTGATACCATGATTAATCAAGGATATGCCTGTTTTCTTTCAGAGATGGAACGATGCGAACCGGCTGACAACTTCGGCAAAGCGATCCGGTTCCTCCAAGTGAGGCGAATGGGCTGAGTTCTCAAACCAATGCCATTCTTTATACGGCGCATCAACCTTCTGATAATATTCATAAGACGTCGTCCCCGGGACCGTCAAATCGTATCTCCCTGACATAAAACAGCACGGTATTATAATAGAAGAAACTGATTCCCCGGCATCAAAGAAAATGAGATCCTCCCACAGGTGTTTCAAGCTGAACATTTGTCCCCGCGCGGCTAAGATGCTCCCTCTCACACCGTACGGTTCACCAAACAGCATTCGCCCCCCCGCTTTTAGAGCACCAATCGGATGATGGGTAAAGCCCCCTCCCCTCATCTCGATACAAAGCAGAAATAACGTTCGCTGCAGCTGTTTCTCCCATGGAGGCGCTCCGATAAAGCTCAGCGTCTTTTCCAGCAGGAAATGTTTGCGTTGCCTGCTCCATTCCATCATCAGCCGGTAAGCTTCCGTTTCTTCCTTTTGAATATTAACCACCTGACTGATACCGATATACCCATAATACAAATCAGGCCTTTCTTGAAGAACATGAAGCGCCAGAACTGAACCCCACGAATAGCCGGCGATATATATTTTTTGCCTGCTGAATTGCTTGCATAAGCGTTCGGTCAAATGAATGGTATCGTCTGTCAGCTGATCCAAAGTCATAGATGAATCCGGAATTTCCTTTGAATAAGAGAGACCCGCCCCTCTCTGATCCCAGTTCACAACGGTGAAATGCTTTTCCAGCTTATTCTGGTATTTTCTCGCATAGCCGATTTGAGGCGTGCCGGGACCGCCGTGCAAAAACAAAAGCAACGGATTACTCCTGTCATCACCATTAATCATAGTGGTTTGTTCACTGCCATTAATCAGCAATTGCTGAAGCATTGAAATACGATTGGTTTTCTTGAAGTTATCGATCATCGCTCTGCTCCTAAAATTTGTATACGTTCTATTATACATGGAATCAGCGGGGAAACAAAAAAACGAGGCCCCATAAGGGACCCCGCATTAATGAACGAGTCGATTACTCAGTGATTGTAGAAACAACGCCTGAACCAACTGTACGTCCGCCTTCACGAATAGAGAAACGAGTTCCTTCTTCGATAGCGATTGTAGAGATAAGTTCAACGATCATTTCAGTGTTATCTCCAGGCATAACCATTTCTACGCCTTCTGGAAGATTGATGATACCAGTTACGTCAGTTGTACGGAAGTAGAACTGAGGACGGTAGTTAGAGAAGAATGGAGTATGACGTCCACCCTCTTCTTTAGAAAGAACGTAAACTTCAGCTTTGAATTTGCTGTGTGGAGTGATTGTACCTGGTTTAGCAAGTACTTGTCCACGTTGGATGTCTTCACGAGCTACACCGCGAAGAAGTGCACCGATGTTGTCTCCAGCTTCAGCGTAGTCAAGAAGCTTACGGAACATTTCAACACCAGTAACAGTTGTTTTGCTGTTTTCTTCTTGAAGACCGATGATTTCAACTTCGTCACCGACTTTAACTTGTCCGCGTTCTACACGGCCAGTAGCAACTGTACCACGACCAGTGATTGAGAATACGTCCTCAACTGGCATCATGAATGGTTTGTCAGTGTCGCGTTCTGGAGTTGGGATGTACTCATCAACTGCAGCCATAAGTTCAAGAATTTTTTCTTCGTACTCAGCGTCACCTTCAAGAGCTTTAAGAGCAGAACCTTTAACAACTGGTACATCATCACCAGGGAAGTCGTATTCGCTAAGAAGATCGCGAACTTCCATTTCAACAAGCTCAAGAAGCTCTTCGTCGTCTACCATGTCGCATTTGTTAAGGAATACTACGATGTATGGTACACCAACGTTTTTAGAAAGAAGGATGTGCTCACGAGTTTGTGGCATTGGGCCATCAGCAGCAGATACTACAAGGATAGCTCCGTCCATTTGCGCAGCACCAGTGATCATGTTTTTAACATAGTCAGCGTGTCCTGGGCAGTCAACGTGTGCATAGTGACGAGTGTCAGTTTCGTACTCAACGTGTGCAGTAGAGATTGTGATACCGCGCTCACGTTCTTCTGGAGCACCATCAATTTGATCGTACGCCATAGCTGTACCTTTACCAGATTTCTTATGAAGTACTGTTGAGATAGCAGCAGTTAATGTTGTTTTACCATGGTCAACGTGTCCAATTGTACCGATATTGGCATGTGATTTGGAACGGTCGAATTTTTCTTTAGCCATTCTAAAATCCTCCTTAAGAGCTTTTAATTAGTAATGTATAGAGTGATAGAAAGTGAAAGCAAGCTCTCACTTCCTCATCTTACAATAGTAGTTATACTTGAGTTAAGTGGCAAAATCAATTATTCGCCTTTATTTTTTTTGATAATTTCTTCAGCGATGCTCTTCGGCACTTCTTCGTAGTGATCCATGAACATTGTGAACGTACCGCGTCCTTGCGTGTTAGAACGAAGGGCAGTAGCGTAACCGAACATTTCAGCAAGAGGTACCATCGCACGCACAACTTGAGCGTTACCGCGAGCTTCCATACCTTCTACGCGTCCGCGACGAGAAGTAACATCACCCATGATGTCTCCCATGTATTCTTCAGGAATAACAACTTCAACTTTCATGATTGGTTCAAGAAGAACTGGGTTACATTTGCTGACTGCATTTTTCAATGCCATAGAAGCAGCGACTTTAAACGCCATTTCGTTTGAGTCAACATCATGGTAAGATCCATCAAAAAGTTTCGCCTTGATGTCGATTAGCGGGAATCCGGCTAGGACACCATTTTCAAGAGAGTCTTCAAGACCTGCTTGTACGGCTGGGATGTATTCACGAGGAACAACACCACCGACGATTGCGTTTTCGAATTCAAAGCCAGCGCCTTCTTCGTTCGGTTCAAATTCGATCCAAACGTGACCGAACTGACCGCGTCCGCCTGATTGACGTACGAATTTACCTTCAACTTTTGCACCGGTACGGAATGTCTCACGGTACGCAACTTGAGGAGCACCAACGTTAGCTTCAACTTTGAACTCACGCTTCATACGATCAACAATGATATCAAGGTGAAGCTCACCCATACCAGAGATGATTGTTTGACCCGTTTCAGGGTTTGTTTGTGTACGGAATGTAGGATCTTCTTCAGCAAGTTTCGCTAAAGCGATACCCATTTTATCTTGGTCAGCTTTTGATTTAGGCTCAATCGCTACGTCGATAACAGGCTCTGGGAATTCCATTGATTCAAGGATTACAAGATCCTTCTCATCACATAGAGTATCTCCAGTAGAAGTATCTTTTAGACCTACAGCAGCTGCGATGTCTCCAGCGTAAACAGTAGAGATCTCTTCACGGCTGTTAGCGTGCATTTGAAGGATACGTCCTACGCGCTCACGCTTGCCTTTTGTAGAGTTCTTTACATATGAACCGGAATCAAGTGTACCGGAATATACGCGGAAGAATGTCAGCTTACCGACATAAGGGTCAGTCATAACTTTAAATGCAAGTGCAGAGAACGGCTCTTCATCAGAAGAATGACGAACGATCTCTTCATCTGTATCAGGACGTACACCTTTGATTGCAGCAACATCAGTTGGCGCAGGAAGGTAGTCAAGAACAGCATCAAGTACAAGCTGAACACCTTTGTTTTTGAAAGCAGAACCAACAAGTACAGGGTAGAATTCAACATTCAGTGTACCTTTACGGATAGCAGCTTTCAGTTCAGGGATAGTGATTTCTTCACCTTCAAGGTACTTTTCCATAAGCTCTTCATCAAGCTCAGCTACAGCTTCAATCAGGCTGCTGCGAAGCTCTTCAGCTTGCTCTTTGTACTCTTCAGGGATTTCTTTCGCATCTGAACGAGTTCCAAGGTCATCTTCGTAGAAATACGCAACGTTTTCTACTAAGTCGATGATACCTTCGAAGTTGTCTTCAGCACCGATCGGCAATTGAATTGCGTGAGCGTTAGCTTGAAGACGGTCTCTTAAAGTGCCTACAGAGTAAAGGAAGTCTGCGCCGATTTTGTCCATTTTGTTGACAAATACAACACGCGGTACTCCGTAAGTTGTTGCTTGGCGCCATACTGTTTCTGTCTGAGGCTCAACACCTGATTGAGCATCAAGTACGGCAACCGCACCATCAAGTACACGGAGTGAACGTTCAACTTCAACTGTGAAGTCTACGTGTCCCGGTGTATCGATGATGTTTACACGGTAACCTTTCCACTGTGCAGTCGTTGCTGCAGAAGTGATTGTGATACCGCGTTCTTGTTCCTGCTCCATCCAGTCCATTTGCGAAGCACCTTCGTGAGTTTCGCCAATTTTGTGGATACGGCCTGTGTAGAACAAGATCCGTTCTGTAGTAGTCGTTTTACCGGCATCGATGTGAGCCATGATCCCGATATTACGAGTTTTTTCTAAGGAGAACTCTCTTGCCATTGGGTAATTTCTCCTTCCTTATTAGGGAATTATTATTTTGATTATATGAATCCTACCAGCGGTAGTGAGCAAATGCTTTGTTCGCTTCTGCCATCTTGTGAGTGTCTTCACGTTTCTTAACGGCAGCACCAGTGTTGTTAGCTGCATCAAGAATTTCGTTAGCCAGGCGCTCTTCCATTGTTTTTTCTCCGCGAAGACGCGCATAGTTAACCAACCAGCGAAGACCAAGAGTTGTACGGCGTTCAGGACGAACTTCTACAGGCACTTGGTAGTTAGCTCCACCTACACGGCGTGCTTTTACTTCAAGTACAGGCATGATGTTTTTCAATGCTTGTTCGAAAACCTCCATTGCATCATTGCCAGTGCGTTCTTTAATGATATCGAATGACTTGTATAGGATTGTTTGAGATTTACCTTTTTTACCGTCGATCATCATTTTGTTGATCAGGCGGGATACCAGCTTAGAGTTGTAAAGCGGATCAGGTAAAACATCTCTTTTTGCTACAGGACCTTTACGTGGCATCTGAATATCCTCCCTTCATAGTTTTAATGATTTATTTGATTACTTTGCTTTAGGACGTTTCGTACCGTATTTAGAACGGCCTTGCGCACGGTTTTCAACTCCGGCAGTATCAAGCGCGCCACGAACGATGTGGTAGCGTACCCCCGGTAAGTCTTTTACACGTCCGCCGCGGATCAGTACAACGCTGTGCTCTTGCAGGTTGTGACCGATACCAGGAATGTAGGCAGTAACCTCGATTCCGTTAGTCAAACGAACACGAGCATATTTACGAAGTGCTGAGTTCGGTTTTTTCGGTGTCATTGTACCCACACGAGTACATACCCCGCGTTTTTGTGGAGAAGATACGTTAGTGTGCTCTTTTTTAAAGCTGTTGTATCCTTTGTTTAGTGCAGGTGACTTAGAGTTTTCAACTTTGCTCACGCGTCCCTTGCGAATTAGCTGATTAATTGTAGGCATGTTGTGTTCCTCCCTTCATTACGTTTTATAACCCACATACCCAGGTGGTTCATCATTAGGCAAAAAACAATGTCTTTACACAAGATTGATATCTTATATAAAAACAAAAAGTACGCTATAACATAATGGCAACAGCTGCTGCTCCCACTTCAATTCCGCAGGCTTTGCCGAGCTTTTTCATGGAATCCACCATACAGACAGCGGTATTTTGGTTCTTTGCAAGCTGGATAACGCCAGCCGTAAGAACTGAATCCGCGTCTTTTGCCACGACGACTTCCTTCACTGAACCTCGTTTTAGAGCTTTCACTGTTTGCTTCGTACCAATAATAATTGATTTGGCCTGTGATACTTTATCATAAGACATAAACATATCCTCCAAAGTAACAGGTTTTATTTCGAGCACCTTGGTTATATTATCACTCTGCGGGACGGATGTCAACAACGTATGACATTTTTTAGTGCAGTCCCCCGCCAGAATAATTGTAATACTGAGGAAAAGCTGTCGAAACAGCCTTTCCTGCAGCAGTTTCTGTTATTCAGCCGGAACCATATCTTCCGAAGGCTGAACGTTTGAAACAGGTTTTACTTTTCTGTAATTCATCATACCGGTACCGGCCGGAACCAGTTTACCGATGATAACATTCTCTTTCAGGCCGAGAAGTTCATCGCGCTTGCCTTTAATCGCAGCATCAGTAAGAACACGTGTTGTTTCTTGGAATGATGCGGCAGACAAGAATGAATCCGTCTCGAGTGAAGCTTTCGTGATACCGAGAAGGACAGGACGGCCTGTAGCAGGTCGATTGCCTTCAAGCAGCACTTTTTTGTTCGCTTCTGTGAATTGGTGAATATCAAGCAATGTGCCAGGGAGAACATCAGTATCTCCGGCATCGATCACACGGACTTTGCGAAGCATCTGGCGAACCATTACTTCTACGTGTTTATCGCCGATTTCAACGCCCTGCATACGGTAAACCTTCTGAACCTCATGCAGAAGATATTCCTGAACCGTTGTCAGGTCAGTGACTTTAAGAAGTTCTTTCGGATCGATTGAACCTTCTGTCAGCACTTGACCGCGGGTAATCTGATCACCCTCAGCCACTTTCAGGCGTGAGTTGTAAGGTGCCGTGTATGAACGAGTCTCAACAGCGCCCTGAACAACAATCTCCTGCTGTTTGTCGCGTACTTCATTGATTTCGGCAATTGTACCGTCAATTTCAGAAATCGTCGCTTGACCTTTCGGATTACGCGCTTCGAAAAGCTCCTGGATACGCGGAAGACCTTGTGTGATATCGTCTCCGGCAACCCCGCCTGTGTGGAACGTACGCATCGTTAACTGTGTTCCAGGCTCACCGATAGATTGAGCGGCGATAATACCTACTGCTTCGCCGACTTCAACATCAGTTCCGGTTGCAAGGTTACGTCCGTAGCATCGTTTACATACACCATGAGGAGTGTTACATGTGAACGCGGAACGGATCCACACTTCTTCGATTCCGGATTCAACGATTTCCAGCGCTTTATCTTCATCGATCAATTCATTTTCGTTAATGAGCACAGCACCCGTTTCAGGATGTTTGATCTGTTTTCTGGCGAAACGTCCGATCAGACGCTCTTCCAGACGCTCGATGATTTCCGTGCCTTCTTTGAGCGGTTTTGCAAGAATACCGCGGTCTGTTCCGCAATCTGTTTCACGAATGATAACATCCTGCGCAACATCAACAAGACGGCGTGTAAGGTAACCTGAGTCAGCTGTTTTCAGGGCGGTATCGGCAAGACCTTTACGCGCACCGTGAGTGGAGATAAAGTACTCCAATACTGTCAGACCTTCACGGAAACTTGATTTAATCGGCAATTCAATGATTCGTCCAGCCGGGTTGGCCATCAGACCGCGCATACCCGCAAGCTGTGTAAAGTTAGATGCGTTACCACGGGCTCCTGAGTCACTCATCATGTAGATCGGGTTGACTTCGTCTAATGATTTCATCAGTTTGCCTTGGATAACATCTTTCGCTGAACTCCAAATTGAAATGACTCTTTCATAACGTTCTTCTTCGGTGATTAAACCGCGTCTGAACTGTTTCAGGACATTATCAACTTTGCTTTGTGCTTCTTCAAGGATTTCCTGTTTGTCATCGAGAACGACGATATCAGAAACCCCTACTGTGATGCCGGCTTTCGTTGAATATCTGAAACCGAGGTTTTTCATGCGGTCAAGCATTTTAGACGTTTCCGTGATATGGAATCGTTTAAAGATTTCCGCGATGATTTTACCGAGAATACCTTTTTTAAACGGTGCGTTGATCGGCTGCTCAGCAATCACAGCTTTTACGTCAGCACCTTTATCTAAGAAGAAACGGTCAGGTGTCTTCTCTTCAATGTTGCTCTTCGTTGGTTCATTCATGTAAGGGAATGATTCCGGAAGAATTTCATTGAAGACGAGCTTACCGACAGTTGTAATTAACAATTTTGAACGCTGTTCTTCAGTAAATGTCACATTCTTAAGGGAGTTCGCTGCAACAGCTACTCTCGTATGAAGGTGAACATAACCGTTTTGATAAGCAAGAAGCGCTTCGTCCGTATTCTTGAAGACCATACCCTCGCCGACTGCTCCGGCGCGCTCAAGCGTCAGGTAGTAGTTTCCTAATACCATATCCTGAGACGGCGTAACAACCGGTTTACCATCTTTAGGGTTCAAGATGTTTTGGGCTGCAAGCATCAGAATACGTGCTTCAGCTTGAGCCTCAGCTGATAAAGGTACGTGAACCGCCATTTGGTCACCGTCAAAGTCAGCGTTATAAGCTGTACATACTAACGGGTGAAGACGGATGGCGCGTCCTTCAACAAGCGTCGGTTCGAAAGCCTGGATACCTAATCTGTGAAGAGTAGGGGCACGGTTCAGTAAGACCGGATGCTCCTTAATGACAGATTCAAGCACATCCCATACTTCAGGCTGCACGCGTTCGATTTTGCGTTTTGCGCTCTTGATATTGTGAGCAAGGCCTTTTTCAACAAGCTCTTTCATGACGAAAGGCTTGAAGAGCTCAAGCGCCATTTCCTTCGGCAAACCGCACTGATACATTTTCAGATGCGGACCTACGACGATAACGGAACGTCCTGAGTAGTCTACACGTTTACCGAGAAGGTTCTGACGGAAACGCCCTTGTTTCCCTTTCAGCATGTGAGAAAGAGATTTAAGCGGACGGTTACCCGGTCCGGTAACCGGACGGCCGCGGCGTCCGTTGTCAATCAGAGCATCGACTGCTTCCTGAAGCATACGTTTTTCGTTCTGAACGATGATGCTTGGCGCGCCGAGGTCTAACAGACGTTTTAAACGGTTATTACGGTTGATGACACGACGGTAAAGGTCGTTCAGGTCAGACGTTGCGAAACGTCCGCCGTCAAGCTGAACCATCGGTCTTAATTCAGGCGGAATAACCGGAAGCACGTCGAGGATCATCCAAGACGGCTTGTTTCCTGAATTACGGAAGGCTTCAAGCACTTCAAGGCGTTTGATCGCACGTGTACGGCGCTGTCCTTGAGAAGTCTTCAGCTCTTCTTTTAACATATCAACTTCTTTGACAAGGTCGATGTCCTGCAGAAGTTTATTAATGGCTTCCGCACCCATAGAGGCTTGGAATTTGTTTCCGTACTTATCCAGATACGCACGGTATTCCTTTTCAGATAAAAGCTGTTTCTTTTCGAGCGGTGTATTGGCCGGGTCAGTTACGACGTAAGAAGCAAAGTAAATAACTTCTTCCAGCGCACGCGGTGACATATCCAATACAAGACCCATACGGCTCGGAATACCTTTGAAATACCAAATGTGAGAAACCGGGGCAGCCAGTTCAATATGCCCCATTCTCTCACGACGGACTTTAGCCCGCGTTACTTCAACTCCGCAACGGTCACAAACTACGCCTTTATAACGAACCCGCTTGTACTTGCCGCAATGACATTCCCAGTCCTTAGTCGGTCCGAAAATGCGTTCGCAGAACAGGCCGTCCTTTTCAGGTTTCAATGTACGATAGTTTATCGTTTCAGGCTTTTTCACTTCACCAAAAGACCATGAACGGATTTTATCCGGTGAAGCAAGACCGATGTTCATATACTCAAAATTGTTCACATCTAGCAAGGGGCCTACCTCCCTTTTTATCTTCGGATTAACCGATGTCACTTGCCTTTATCAATCAGAGACTATTCTTTCGTTACTGCGTCACGTTCAACGTCTGGAGATGCTGTTTCTTCCGGCGCTTCATCACCTGATAATGCAAGGCCGTCAGCCTGTTTCGCATCTTCCTCGTCTTCTAGATCTCTCATTTCTATTTCTTCTTCATCGCCTGAAAGGATTTTTACGTCCATACCTAAGCTTTGAAGCTCTTTGATCAATACTTTGAATGATTCCGGAACACCAGGCTCTGGAACATTGTCGCCTTTGACGATGGCTTCATATGTTTTCACACGTCCGACCACGTCATCGGACTTCACAGTCAGGATTTCTTGAAGCGTGTAAGCTGCGCCGTAAGCTTCAAGCGCCCAAACCTCCATCTCACCGAAACGCTGTCCGCCGAATTGGGCTTTACCGCCGAGAGGCTGCTGCGTAACAAGTGAGTAAGGACCTGTAGAACGGGCATGAAGTTTATCATCAACCATGTGCGCCAGTTTGATCATGTACATGATTCCGACTGATACACGGTTGTCGAACGGTTCTCCCGTACGGCCGTCATAAAGAACTGTTTTAGCGTCTCTTGACATGCCTGCTTCTTCAAGTGTTTCCCACACATCTTCTTCACGCGCGCCGTCAAATACAGGTGACGCGATGTGAATGCCGAGGTAGCGGGCAGCCATACCCATGTGAAGTTCTAATACCTGACCGATATTCATACGTGATGGTACACCCAGCGGGTTAAGCATGATATCGATCGGCGTGCCGTCAGGAAGGTAAGGCATATCTTCTTCAGGAAGAATCTTCGAGATAACCCCTTTGTTTCCGTGACGTCCGGCCATTTTATCACCTTCAGAAATCTTACGTTTCTGAACGATATATACGCGTACAAGCTGGTTCACTCCCGGAGGAAGTTCGTCGCCGTCTTCACGGTTGAAGACTTTTACATCGTGGATAATTCCGCCGCCGCCGTGAGGCACACGGAGAGAAGTATCACGGACTTCACGCGCTTTTTCTCCAAAGATCGCATGCAGAAGGCGTTCTTCAGCCGTAAGCTCAGTTACACCTTTAGGCGTTACTTTACCTACGAGAAGGTCTCCGTCGTTGACTTCCGCACCGATACGGATAATTCCGCGGTCATCAAGATTGCGAAGCGCGTCTTCCCCTACGTTTGGAATATCGCGGGTGATCTCTTCCGGCCCAAGCTTTGTATCACGTGCTTCTGATTCATATTCTTCAATGTGAATAGATGTGTATACATCATCTTTCACAAGGCGTTCACTCATGATGATGGCATCCTCATAGTTGTAACCATCCCATGTCATGAAGCCGACCATTACGTTGCGGCCGAGAGCAAGTTCACCAAGCTCCATTGAAGGTCCGTCAGCAAGGATTTCTCCTTTGACTACTTCATCGCCTACACTGACGATCGGACGCTGGTTGTAGCACGTACCTTGGTTGGAGCGGACAAATTTCAGCAAGCTGTACTTATCCAGGTTGCCTTTTACTTTTTGGCCGTCAATTTCTTCATAGCGGCGCACCCATACGTTTTTCGCTTCGACCCGTTCAACGATACCAGGGTGTTTACAAATAACGGCTGCACCGGAGTCTTTACCGGATACATATTCCATACCCGTTCCGACGATCGGAGCTTCCGGCTGCATCAAAGGCACAGCCTGACGCTGCATGTTCGCTCCCATGAGGGCGCGGTTCGAGTCATCGTTTTCCAAGAACGGAATACATGCTGTCGCAGCAGAAACAACCTGTTTAGGAGATACGTCCATGTAATCCACGCGGTTGCGGGCTACAACGGTGTTTTCCCCTCTGAAACGCGCTACGATGCTGTCATCCAAGAAAGAACCGTCATCGCTCAGCTTAGCATTCGCTTGGGCTACGACATAGTTATCCTCTTCATCAGCAGTCAGGTAGTCGATTCTAGGCGTTACTTTTCCTGTTTCAGGATCAACGCGGCGGTATGGCGTCTCAATGAAACCAAAGCGGTTTACTTTCGCAAATGATGACAATGAGTTGATCAAACCGATGTTCGGGCCCTCAGGCGTTTCAATCGGACACATACGGCCATAGTGAGAGTAGTGAACGTCACGTACTTCCATACCTGCGCGCTCACGTGTCAAACCGCCCGGTCCGAGAGCTGACAGACGGCGTTTGTGCGTCAATTCAGCAAGCGGGTTCGTCTGATCCATGAATTGAGAAAGCTGTGAGCTTCCGAAGAACTCTTTAATAGACGCAATAACAGGTCTGATGTTAATCAGCTGCTGCGGCGTGATTGTATTTGTGTCTTGAATAGACATTCTTTCACGTACGACACGTTCCATCCGGCTTAAACCGATACGGAATTGGTTTTGCAGGAGCTCACCTACAGAACGCAGACGGCGGTTTCCGAGATGGTCGATATCATCAGTGTCGCCCACTCCGTGCAGGAGGTTGAAGAAGTAGCTGATAGAAGAAATAATATCAGCAGGCGTAATGTTTTTAATCGCCTCTTCGATGTAAGCATTGCCGATCACATTGATCGTCTGCTCTCCTTCTGCATCGGTAGGAGCATAGATTTTAATGGATTGAAGCATCACTTCATCCTCGACGACGCCGCCGTTAGGATAAAGTTTTCTGAAGCCGATTCCATTTTCTAAGTATGGCAGTACTTTATCAAGTGTTCTTCTGTCAAGAATCTGCCCTTTTTCAGCGAGAATTTCACCGGTTTCCGGATCCACCAGTGTTTCTGCAAGTCGCTGGTTAAACAGGCGGTTCTTGATATGAAGCTTTTTATTAATTTTATAGCGTCCTACATTCGCAAGGTCGTATCGCTTCGGATCGAAGAAACGGGAATCCAGCAAGCTTTTTGCGTTTTCTACTGTAGGCGGCTCTCCGGGACGAAGGCGCTCATAGATTTCAAGAAGCGCTTTGTCACTGTTTTCAGTGTTGTCCTTATCCAGTGTATTGCGGAGATATTCGTTCTCACCAATGAGATCGAGAATCTCTTGGTCGGAACCGAAGCCGAGAGCACGCAAAAGAACCGTAACCGGCAACTTACGTGTGCGATCAATGCGGACATACACAACATCTTTCGCATCAGTTTCGTATTCTAACCATGCGCCACGGTTTGGAATGACAGTCGCGGTAAAACCTTTTTTACCGTTTTTGTCTACTTTACCACTGAAATATACACTTGGAGACCGAACAAGCTGAGATACGATAACACGTTCTGCACCGTTGATGATAAAAGTACCGGTATCTGTCATAATAGGGAAATCACCCATGAAGACATCCTGGTCTTTTACCTCTCCAGTTTCTTTGTTAATTAAACGAACCTTCACTCTCAGCGGAGCTGAGTAAGTCACATCACGTTCTTTTGACTCTTCAACGGGATACTTAGGATCTCCTAAACTGTAGTCAATGAACTCAAGAGAGAGGTTACCAGTGAAATCCTCAATTGGTGATATGTCTTGAAACATCTCTCTAAGACCCTCATCAAGAAACCACTGATAAGAAGAGGTTTGAATTTCAATGAGATTTGGTAATTCTAACACTTCGCTAATGCGAGCATAGCTTCTGCGCTGGCGGTGTCGTCCATACTGAACTAGTTGACCTGTCAACTGATTCACCCCTCAAATCATGCGTATTATATGTGTAATAAGCATCTCTTACGATAAAGAAATACTTTTACAAGACAAAAGAAAAAAGGGTTTCTAATTAAGAAAACCACATCCAAAAACAAATACCGATTTTATTAGCATTTCCATGTTTGTATAATTTATACATGCACTATGATTATTTCAGCATATCATGCAAAATATATACATTGGCATTTTACAATATTAACATAGCTGAAAATTCAAGTCAAACTTTTTTTGCTTTTATGATATAATAGCCTTTCTTTTTTTGAACCACAGAAACTTCGTCAAAAAGCTCCTTCAGTTTTTCAATGGCAGAAGGCCCGCCCTGTTTTTTCTGTATAACGATCCACAATTCACCTGAAGCCCTTAAATGCTCAGCGCTTTTTTCAAAAATGGCATGGACAACTTTTTTTCCGGCGCGGATTGGGGGGTTTGTAATAATAGAAGCAAATGTTTGAGCAGAATCAATATTTGAAAATAAATCACTCTGATAAATCCGAACGTTTTTTATTCCGTTTTTTTCTGCATTTTCATTTGACAGCTCTACGGCTCTTCCATTCACGTCAATCATGTGCACGGTCCGGTCTGTAAATGCACCGGCGAGTGACAGACCGATCGGGCCGTAACCGCAGCCTGCATCCAGGAAGTCACCATCAATCTCCGGCTCTTCAAACGCTTCAATTAAGACACGCGAACCGAAATCAACTTCCTTTTTCGAGAAAACGCCGCTGTCACTTGTGAATGTATAAGATCTGTTCCGCAGTGTAAATGACCATGTCTGTTTATCGCTTTTAACTGAAGGTTTTTCTGAATAATAGTGTTCACTCATTATTAGAACCTCCTTTTATAATGGCACTTAAAGAAAAGCAAAGAAAAAGCCCGCCTCATAAAAGCGAGCTTCCCCTACAGGCAAGTGAAGATTACTTAACTTCTACAGAAGCGCCAACTTCTTCAAGTTTAGCTTTAAGCTCTTCAGCTTCTTCTTTCGCAATACCTTCTTTAAGTGGTTTTGGAGTGTTGTCAACAAGTTCTTTAGCTTCTTTCAAGCCAAGACCAGTGATTTCACGAACAACTTTGATAACTTTGATTTTCTGAGAACCTGCACCAGCAAGGATAAGGTCGAATTCGCTTTGCTCTTCAGCAGCGCCGCCAGCAGCAGCTCCGCCAGCTACAGCTACAGGAGCAGCAGCAGTTACGCCAAATTCTTCTTCGATTGCTTTTACTAGGTCGTTCAATTCAAGTACAGTTGCTTCTTTAACGGAAGCAATGATTTCTTCGATATTTAAAGCCATTTGAAATTCCTCCATTTGTTTTATTTTAGGGTAAAATCAGATTAAGCGCCTTGTTCTTCCTTTTGTTCTGCAACTGCTTTAGCTGCAAGTGCAAGGTTGCGAACTGGAGCTTGAAGTACGCTAAGCAACATAGAAAGTAAGCCATCGCGTGAAGGAAGTTCAGCAAGAGCTTTCACTTCTTCAACAGAAGATACTTTTCCTTCGATAACGCCCGCTTTGATTTCCAGAGCTTCGTGATTCTTCGCGAACTCGTTAAGAACTTTTGCCGGAGCGACAACATCTTCAGTACTGAATGCGATCGCATTCGGTCCAGTTAAGACATCATTCAAACCATCAAGTTCAGCTTGTTCAACCGCACGGCGAGTCATTGTGTTTTTGTACACTTTGAACTCTACGTTAGCTTCGCGAAGCTGTTTACGGAGTTCAGTTACTTCAGAAACGTTAAGTCCGCGGTAGTCAACGATGATCGTTGATTTGCTTTCTTTCAGTTTAGAAGCAATCTCTTCAACAACAACTTTTTTTGTATCAATTGCGCTGCTCATGGTTACACCTCCTGTAGATTTTGTGTAACACTTATACCGCTAGGTGATCACGACTGTGACGACGATTTCATATAAAAAGCCTCCATGTGGACATGGAGGCTGTATATACAAGCATACGTAACGTAATAGCTGTGATATATATACACCTCGGCAGGATATTAAGCCTCAACGGCCCCTGCTGTCTACGGTATAAATGACATATTATATTTTACAACATTTTGAATCATATCAGAATGCTGATCTAAAGTCAAATATTATTTTACGTTGAAAGTAGAAGCGTCTACTTTGACACCAGGGCCCATAGTAGAAGTAACGGCAACGTTTTTCACGTAAACACCTTTAGCCGCAGCCGGTTTTGCTTTCAGGATTGTATCATACATTGTTGTGAAGTTCTCAACAAGTTTTTCATCCTCGAAAGAAACTTTTCCGATCGGAACATGGATGTTACCAGCTTTGTCAACGCGGTATTCTACTTTACCAGCTTTGATTTCGCCGATTGCTTTTTCCACTTCGAATGTAACAGTTCCTGTTTTAGGGTTTGGCATAAGACCTTTTGGTCCAAGCACACGGCCGATTTTACCGACTTCACCCATCATGTCAGGAGTCGCAACGATTACATCGAATTCGAACCAGCCTTGCTGGATTTTCGCGATGTAATCAGAATCGCCTACGTAGTCTGCACCGGCAGCTTCAGCTTCTTTTGCTTTTTCGCCTTTAGCGAATACAAGCACGCGCTGAGTTTTACCAGTTCCGTTAGGAAGTACAACTGCACCGCGGATTTGCTGATCGTTTTTACGAGGGTCAACCCCTAAACGAAAAGCAACTTCAACTGTAGCGTCGAATTTAGCTGTGTTTGTTTTTTTAGTAAGCGCCACTGCTTCAGCGACGTCGTAAGCTTTCGCACGGTCTACAAGCTTCGCAGCTTCAACGTACTTTTTACCTTTTTTAGCCATTTTAAAATTTCCTCCTTATGTGGTTATAGCGGAATAACCTCCCACGAATAAGGGTTGCGAACTTGTGAAAACTCGCAACCCGACAAGAAACAAATTAATCCTCGATAACGATACCCATACTGCGGGCAGTACCTTCAACCATGCGCATTGCCGCTTCAACGTCTGCTGCGTTTAAGTCAGGCATTTTCGTTTCAGCGATTTCGCGAACCTTATCGCGCTTAACGGTTGCCACTTTATTACGGTTTGGTTCACCAGAACCAGACTCAATTCCAGCTGCTTTTTTAAGCAATACTGCAGCAGGCGGAGTTTTTGTAATAAATGTAAATGAACGGTCTTCGTAAACCGAAATTTCAACAGGAATGATTAAACCAGCTTGGTCAGCTGTACGAGCGTTAAACTCCTTACAGAATCCCATGATATTTACACCGGCTTGACCTAGTGCAGGTCCAACTGGCGGCGCTGGGTTAGCTTTTCCAGCAGGAATTTGCAATTTTACAACTTTTACTACTTTTTTAGCCACGAGACACACCTCCTTAAGTCCGTGATGTGGTAATAGGGTAAACCCTCCCACTCAAGGTTTCATTCTTTATATGAATGACGAAATATCAAGCTAGCTGCCTTGGATTAGTCCAAGACGTACCTTTGCTATATTATCATTAATATATAGCAATTTCAAGTTTTTTCACATTACAATTTGTCGATCTGGGTAAATTCCAGTTCAACCGGCGTTTCACGGCCGAACATGTTAACGAATACTTTCACTTTGCTCTTATCATAATCAATCTCTTCAATTGATCCTGTAAAGTTGGCGAAAGGTCCGTCTATGACTTTGACTGTCTCATTCAATTCAAAATCAATGTCGGTTTTCCGCTCATCCATGCCCATCCGCTTTAAGATGGTTTCTGCTTCGCCAGGAAGAAGCGGAGTCGGCTTTGAGCCTGAACCGGCTGATCCGACGAATCCGGTAACGCCCGGCGTGTTGCGGACCACATACCAGGAATCATCAGTCATGACGATTTCTACAAGCACATAACCCGGGAACACTTTCTTTTTGACTACTTTTTTCTTGCCGTTCTTAATATCAGTCTCTTCTTCTTCAGGGACGACAACGCGGAAAATTTTATCCTGCATTCCCATTGATTCCACACGTTTTTCAAGGTTCGCTTTTACTTTGTTTTCATAACCGGAATACGTATGAACAACATACCAATTCTTTTCCATTCTATCAGGACTCTGCAGTCCTTCCCTCCCCGCATTTAAAAATGAAGTGTAAAACAAAAAATAGGCTCAGGGCCTATGAATCCTTTTTTCAACAACACAATAAAAAACCCGCTGAACGGGTTTTGGCAAACGATATTATGATCTATTATAGCACGTATTGCTGATCATTATTCAACTATTAAACGAATTAATTGAGAAATTCCTGTATCAAGGAGGGCAAAAAAGATAACAAAAAAGATAACCGTTGAAATCACCGTGATCGTATAGCGCGTTAACTCTTTGCCTTTAGGCCAGCTAACCTTTTTCATTTCTTTCCCAACATCTTTAAAGAAACTCATCATGCGCATGTAAAAGACCTCCACAATTTAAAAAGCGAACACTATTTTGTTTCTAAATGAGCTGTATGTGAATTGCAAGTGCTGCAGTACTTCTTAACTTCTAACCGCTCAGCCGCTGATGCAGAGCTTTTCATTGTCGTATAATTACGATTTCCGCATGTTTTGCATGCCAGCGTAATCTTTTTTCTCATGTCGTTACACCTTTTCCTAAACATTCATTTATCTTAATAAAATAGCACAGTCAGAAAAATTCTGTCAATATGACACAGAAACCTGCTACAGGCTGATCTCTCTTATTTCTAAATACTTTTCAAGCTTGCGCTTCACGCGCTGCAGGGCATTATCGATCGATTTTACGTGTCGGTTTAAGTCATCTGAAATCTCTTGGTAACTTCTTCCGTCCAAGTACAGAACAAGCACCTTTCTCTCCAGATCGCTCAGCAGTTCTCCCATTTTCATTTCGATATCATCAAATTCTTCCTGATTAATAATCATCTCTTCAGGATTTAACGTTTTAGCGCCTGAAATGACATCAAGCAGTGTTCTGTCAGATTCTTCATCAAAAATAGGTTTGTCTAAAGAAACATAGGAATTTAAAGGAATGTGTTTCTGACGGGTAGCTGTCTTTATTGCGGTAATAATCTGGCGGGTAATGCATAATTCTGCAAAAGCTTTAAATGAAGTGAGCTTGTCCTCTCTAAAGTCTCGGATAGACTTATATAAGCCTATCATCCCTTCCTGTACAATATCTTCTCTGTCGGCCCCTATTAAAAAATAAGACCTTGCTTTCGCCCGTACAAAATTACGGTACTTCGTAATCAAGTAATCTAACGCATCACTGTCCCCAACATGAACCTTTTCAATGACCTGCTCGTCCTCCAACTGGCAAAATTGCACTTTGTTGAACTTTCCCTTGCTGTTCTGTAGATTCACTGCGATCCCCCCGGCGCACGTAGATAGAAATATTATACATTAATGGGCGAAAAAGCGTCAACCTAATCCAGACCGCCTCGGCGCCACTTTTCAAACGTTTTCAAAACCTCTTCGGACAGCTCGATTTTACCCGGTGGTTTTTCAGAAGTGATCTTTGAAACCCGCCTTTGAATCCGGCGTTCTATCGTATCCACTTCCCTCAGGAGCTCCCGGGCGGATTTGCGGAGAGCCCCTTGTCCGAAAATCGCCCACTGCTCCGTATAATCGGAGGTTGCGACATGAATCTGTGTCGCAATATTATTCAGCGCCTGGGCAAGCTTCTCGATCCGCTCATCCGCCGTCTCATTCTCCCGTGTGAAAATCACTTCGACTCTGTGATTCGTTTGTTTTTTCTCTATGCCTTTTACCAGGTGTGCGTCAAACACCACAATGACTCTGATTCCCGTGTAGGACTGATATTCCGCCATCTTCTGGATCAGTACATCTCTCGCTTCTTCAAAACTGTTCGCTTTTAAATCCTTTAGCTGCGGCCAAGCTCCAATCATGTTGTATCCGTCTACTAACAGGATGTCCATCTGTCTTCATTCCCCTAAAGGATTGCGCTTCCGGTAGACTTCATACATGAGAAGGCCGGCCGCTATCGACGCATTCAGAGACGTGACTTTTCCGGCCATCGGAAGCTTAATGAGAAAATCACATTTCTCTTTCACAAGCCGGCCCATTCCTCTGCCTTCGCTTCCGATAACGAGCGCCAAAGGCATCTTGCCGTCCATAGAGCGGTAGTCTTCCCGGGCGGATGCATCCGTTCCGACGACCCAAATCCCCCGCTCCTTCATTTCATCAAGTGTCCGGGCAAGGTTGGTCACCTTCACGACGGGAATGTGTTCAATCGCACCAGTCGAAGCTTTTGCGACCGTCGAAGTCAGTCCGACCGCTCTGCGTTTCGGAATCACGATGCCGTGTGCACCGACAGCGTCAGCCGTTCTCATGATGGAACCGAGATTATGAGGGTCTTCCAGCTCGTCCAATATGAGAAAGAAAGGCTGTTCGTTTCTCTCTTCCGCTCTTTTATATAATTCGTCTAATTGTGCATATTCATATGCCGCCACCTGGGCGACAACACCCTGATGCTGCCCCTCCACCATCTGATCGAGTTTTTTCCTCGGTACAAATTGAATGGTGACGCCGCGCTTTTTAGCAAGCTCCATAACTTGCTGCGCCTGTCCTTTTACTGTGTTTTCCGCCATCCATAACTTATACAGCTTGCGATCTGACTTTAACGTCTCAATCACAGCGTTTTTTCCTATGACGTAATCATGTTGCTGACTCATTTGTTTTCCTCCCTGACGTCCCGACTTGTATAGCCTCAGCAATCAGCTGATTCAGTCTTTCTTCTCTTTTCTCAAGAAAAAGGTATCCGAGTAAAGCCTCAAAAGCTGTACTATGGCGGTACGTCTGTACATCTGTGTTTTTAGGCGTCGTCCCTGATTTTGCGTTTCTGCCTCTTCTCAGCACGGCTTCCTCTTCCTCCGTGAAAAAGGATTCGTCCTGAAGGCGGAACAATATGTCTGCCTGTGATTTTGCCGATACAATCCGGCTCGCCTTCTTATGAAGGTCATTCGGTTTCGTAAAGCCCTGCTTAAGCAGGTGATGCCGGACGTATATTTCAAAAATGGCATCACCCATATAAGCAAGCGCAAGACCGTTTAACTGCTTTGAATCTTTGATTTGTTCAAATTGAAGCATCCGCTTACTCTCCCCGCTTCCAGCGAGTTCCCTGGGCCGTATCTTCAAGAATGATATTCATGCTTTTCAGCTGATCGCGAATCTGGTCTGACAAAGCAAAATCGCGATTGCGGCGGGCTTCATTTCTCTTCTCAATCAACTCTTCAATCTCTTCGTCGACAAGCTCTTCTTCGCCGAGCGTAAGTCCGAGAACAGATCCGATTCTGTCAAACATGCTGATAAAGGCTTTAATGACGTGATCCGCCGTATTGTCTTCCTGCATGTAGTAATTGGCGAGCTTCGCCAGATCAAACCAAACGGAAATCGCATTCGCCGTATTAAAATCATCATCCATTGCTTCTTCAAACGCAGTGCGGTGCTCTTCAATTTTAGCGAGCCATTCCTCATCATTGTCAGTCAGATTCGTGCTGCTAATCAAACGATGGTTTAAATTACTGTAGGCCGTCTTCAGGCGGTTAAACGCGTTTTTTGTTTTCTCAAGCAGCTCTTCCGAATAGTTGATCGGGTGGCGGTAATGAACGGACAGCATGAAAAATCTCAAAAGCTGCGGGTCATATTGCTTAATGATATCGTGCACCAAAACAAAGTTGCCGAGAGATTTTGACATTTTCTCATTATCGATATTGATATATCCGTTGTGAAGCCAGTATTTTGCGAATGTCTTGCCTGTTAATGCTTCAGATTGGGCGATTTCGTTTTCATGGTGCGGGAATGTCAGGTCCTGACCGCCGGCATGAATATCGATTTCGTCACCCAAATACTTTTTCACCATTGCGGAGCATTCAATATGCCAGCCCGGGCGGCCTTTTCCCCAAGGGCTATCCCATGAAATTTCTCCGTCCTTAGCAGCTTTCCAAAGAGCAAAGTCCAGCGCATCCTCTTTCTTCTCGCCGACACGGATACGCGCGCCTGATCTGAGTTCATCAATTGATTGCTGAGATAGCTTGCCGTAGCCTTCGAAGGCCCTTGTTTTGAAATAGACGTCGCCTTCTGATTCATAAGCGTAGCCTTTTTTAATCAGCTCGCTGACAAATTCAATAATGGCGTCCATGTTTTCCATGACCCGGGGATGAAGATCCGCTTTCCGGCATCCGAGGGCGCCCACGTCTTCAAAATACGCTTTAATGAACCGCTCAGAAACGGTCGGGACGTCCTCGCCGAGCTCGTTGGCCGCCTTAATCAGTTTGTCGTCAACATCGGTGAAATTCGATACGTATTGAACATCGTATCCTTTATACTCCAAATAGTTGCGTACGGTATCATACACAATCGCCGGACGGGCGTTTCCGATATGAATATAGTTGTATACAGTCGGTCCGCACACGTACATTTTTACTTTGCCTTCCTCAAGAGGAACGAATGTTTCCTTTTTCCGTGTCAATGTATTATAAAGTGTAATGGTCATTTTTGGTTGATCCTTTCTTTTTTATCTTCCAGTTCAGCCTGCAGTTCAAAAATCTGCTGCTCCAATGCTCTAAACCGGTCAGCAACCGGATCGGGCAAGTCTTGGTGATTGAGATCGCGTTTGATTTTTCTTCCGTTCCGAATGACGACTTTCCCCGGTATGCCGACAACGGTCGAAAAGTCGGGAACATCACGAAGCACAACGGAGCCGGCCCCTACTTTAGAACCCTGCCCGACCGTAATAGAGCCGAGCACCTTCGCTCCGGTTGCAATTAAAGCATCATCTTTTATGGTCGGATGCCGCTTCCCCTTTTCTTTTCCCGTTCCCCCGAGAGTGACACCTTGGAATACCGTCACGTTATTGCCGATTTCACATGTTTCCCCTATGACGACCCCCATACCGTGGTCAATGAAAAACCTTCTCCCGATGGTCGCGCCGGGATGGATTTCAATTCCGGTAAAGAAACGGGCAATCTGTGATATCAGGCGCGCCAGGAAGAAAAATCTCCGTTTATATAAAGCATGTGCAATCCGATGCGCCCATATAGCATGTAAACCAGAATAAGTTAAAACAACTTCGAAATAGCTTCTTGCTGCCGGATCTTGATCGAACACTGTATCTATGTCTTCTTTTAGCATTTTAAAAAACACATGCTTCCCCCCATTCTCTCCCCGCTCCAGTCTGTTTTTCCGCCTATAAAAAAAGCGCCTCTGCATGTAAACATGACAGAGACGCTTTTACCGCGCGGTTCCACTCTGTTTGAAAAACAAGTCACTGTTTTCCCAACTTAAAAGCCGGTAACGGCGGCGGCCGCCTTTAAATACTGATTTCCGCAGAAATGTTCTTCAAAGGTCTTAAGGGCGCACTTCTAAAACATGACGCATGAATCTCTCTCAGCCGATGAAGATTCTTTCTGTAATGGTCATTGTTTTATACTCTTCCCTGTCAACAATCGTATATTTAAATGCTTTTCAGGCGTCTTACGGCTGTTTCTCTGCCGATCAGCTCAATGGCCTGCGGAAGCTCCGGACCGTGTGTCTGACCGGTAACCGCTACACGAATCGGCATGAACAGCTTTTTGCCTTTATGGCCTGTTTCTTTCTGAACAGCCTTGATTGAGGCTTTGATCAGCTCAGGCGTAAATTCTTCAAGCTCTTCAAGCTTCGCAGCAAATACGCTGAGCACTTCAGGCACCTGTTCTTCTTCCAGAACGGCTTTTGCCTCTTGATTATACTCGATCTCATCTTTAAAGAACAAATCAGTCAGCTCGACAATTTCAGCGCCGTAGCTCAATTGCTCATGGTAAAGAGAGATTAATTTACGAACCCATTCCTGCTCTTCGGCAGAAAGCTCAGTGCCGACTTTACCTGCTTTTTGCAGGTGCGGCAGGGTCAGCTCAACAACTTGATCAAGATCCAGCGCTTTGACGTATTGGTTGTTGACCCATTTCAGTTTATGCATATCAAACAGAGCCGGTGACTTAGACAAACGATTTACATCAAAAATGTCAATGAATTGTTCTCTTGTGAAAAGCTCTTCTTCACCGACGGGAGACCAGCCGAGAAGTCCGATAAAGTTAAACAGCGCTTCAGGCAGGTAACCCAGCTCTTCATACTGCTCAATAAACTGGATAATTGATTCATCACGTTTACTTAATTTTTTGCGGCTTTCGTTCACGATAAGCGTCATATGTCCGAAGACAGGAACATCCCAGCCGAATGCCTGAAAAATCATGATCTGTTTCGGTGTATTTGAAATGTGATCCTCACCGCGGAGCACGTGCGTCATTTTCATTAAGTAATCGTCAATCGCGACGGCAAAGTTATACGTCGGTGTTCCGTCTTTTTTGACGATGACAAAGTCGCCGATGCCGTCTGATTCAAAAGAAATCTCGCCTTTTACGATATCGTTAAATGCGATGATTTTCCCTTCCGGCACGCGGAAACGGATGCTCGGCTGTCTGCCTTCGGCTAAAAACTGCTCCTGCTCTTTTTGAGTCAGGTTTCTGTGTTTGCCGGAATAGCGCGGCATTTCCCCGCGGGCGATTTGCTCTTCACGTTCTTTCTCAAGTTCTTCTTCCGTACAGAAACATTTATAAGCTAGCCCTTTTTCAAGAAGCTCTTCATAGTACTCTTTGTAAATGTCGTTACGCTCAGACTGGCGGTACGGGCCGTATTCTCCGCCGACATCCACACTTTCATCCCAGTCCATGCCGAGCCATTTCAAATAGTTGAGCTGGCTTTGCTCTCCGCCTTCAATATTTCGCTTTTTGTCCGTATCCTCAATCCGGATAATAAACTTTCCGCCTTGGCTGCGGGCAAATAAATAGTTAAAAAGCGCCGTTCTGGCGTTACCGATATGCAAATGTCCGGTCGGACTCGGTGCATAACGAACGCGTACTTCATTTCCCATGTTCAAATACTTCCTTTCATCTCGTCTGTAGCCTCTAGCCGAATATATGTATCTATTCTACCACCAAATAGACCGGGCATCAAAACAATGATCAGGCTTTTTGGATCAGAACGGTTGCCTGAGCGGCAATTCCTTCGGCTCTTCCGGTAAACCCGAGCTTTTCTGTCGTCGTTGCTTTTACGTTTACTTGAGAAACGTCCGCCTCAAGGCCTTCCGCTATCCGTTTTCTCATAGCATCAATATGCGGCGCCATTTTCGGCTTTTGCGCAATAATCGTGCAGTCTATATTTCCGAGTACGTATCCTTTTTCTTTAACAATGTTCCAGACATGCTGAAGCAGCTTAAAAGAATCCGCATCTTTGAATTCCGGATCAGTATCCGGGAAATGCTTGCCGATATCTCCTTCACCTGCCGCTCCGAGACACGCGTCTGCGACTGTATGCAGCAATACATCAGCATCTGAATGTCCGAGCAGCCCTTTTTCATAAGGAATTTCAATTCCGCCGATGATGAGAGGACGGCCTTCCGTTAATTGATGCACATCAAATCCTTGTCCGATTCTAAACATTATGATTCCCACTTTCCGCTTTCATGATTGCTTCCGCGGATATCAGATCATCCGGCGTTGTCAGCTTAATATTGGTATAGCTGCCTTCAACGATACTCACCTGATATCCATCAAGACGCTCGACGAGGCTGGCGTCATCCGTCCCTAAGAAGCCTTTGTTTTCCGCTTCCATATGCGCCGTTTTCAATAAAGAAAGACGAAAAGCCTGCGGCGTTTGAACGGCCCACAAGCTTGAACGGTCAAAGGTCTCCGCAACCCGGGAGCCTTCCGCCCGTTTTATCGTGTCTTTCACAGGAACAGCCAGGACAGCCGCTCCCGCCTCCTCTGCTGTTTCAACGAGCTTATCGATATGCTGATGTGTGACAAACGGGCGCGCTCCGTCATGAACAAGGACGACCGATTCCTTATCAATCACTTTCAGTCCTTCGTACACACTGTGCTGACGCTCCGCACCTCCGGTAACAAGCTCAATTTCCGTCTGAATCGGAAATTGGGCCAGCAGCTGGTGAAAATCTTCCCGTTCACTCTCGTTTATCACCAGGATTATTTTCTGACAGGGTGCGTGGCTTTCAAAAACCCGCAGTGTGTGTATAATAACAGGCGCACCTTTTAAGCTGATGAACAGCTTATTTTTCCCGGCCTTCATCCGTTTTCCTTGTCCGGCAGCCGGAATAACGACAACATACTCCATATTAACTCCCTCTTAAAGAGCTTTCTCAAGCAGCTTGGGCTTGGCAAAAATCATTCGTCCCGCCGCTGTCTGCAGTACGCTGGTTACGAGCACATCAATATGCTTCCCTATATAATTGCGGCCTTCTTCCACAACAATCATCGTCCCGTCATCCAAGTAAGCCACACCTTGATTATGCTCTTTCCCGTCCTTAATCACCTGCACATTCATCTCTTCGCCCGGAAGCACAACCGGCTTCACCGCGTTTGCAAGGTCATTAATATTCAGTACCGCAACCTTCTGAAGCTCACATACTTTATTTAAATTAAAATCATTCGTCACAACGACGCCGGATGTCAGCTTCGCAAGTTTGACAAGCTTGCTGTCAACCTCCTGAATGTCTTCGAAGTCGCCTTCATAAATTTCAACCGTAATATCCAGTTCCTTTTGAATGCGATTCAAGATATCCAGTCCGCGGCGTCCTCTGTTACGTTTTAAAACATCTGAAGAATCAGCGATATGCTGTAATTCCTCCAGCACAAATTGAGGAATGACAATGACGCCTTCTAAAAAGCCCGTCTGACAAATATCTGCAATTCTCCCATCAATAATAACACTTGTATCCAAGATTTTCAGCCTTTTATCCTGTTCCTCCTGCTCCTCATCAGCACTTCCCTTTTTCTTCTGCATTCTTGCAGAAATGGAGAAAAGACTGATCAGTTCATCCTTTTTCTTAAATCCGACTTGGAAGCCCAGGTAACCGAGAAAGAAAGCCAGAAAGACCGGAATGATGGTGCTGAATATACGGTACGGAATATTGTCCAGCGGAATCACGTTTACAATGAGATATGCGATGATAAGTCCAAAAACCAATCCGAGACTCCCGAATAACAGATCCGGCACCGGAGCTCTCAGCAAAGAATCTTCAATCCATTTTACCCAATTAATCACATATTCTGTCGTCCATATACTGATGAGAAAAAAGATAATAGCACCAATTGCAGCAGACGTATATGCGTTTGTTATTAAAGGTATGTCCTGTATATTTGACAGCACAAACAATTCAGGTATTAAAAAGATACCGACAACGCCGCCCACAATAATGAAGAACGCCTGAACTATTCGTTTTAACATACCTCCACCTCCTTTTAAGTAGCATTTTTTCAGCAGACTGTCAGAGCCTACAAATTCAGAATAAACAAAAACTAACAATAATATACCCGGATTCCGACAGGTTTAAGCGATTCTTAAAGCTGTCTATCTATATAGTGTTTTTCCTGAAGGCGTTTTAAGCCTTTTTTGATTTTTTGGGCGCGCACTTCTCCGATACCCTCGACATCATCAAGCTCTTCCACAGTGGCTTCCGTTATGCTTGGCAAAAATCCGAACGCCTCAACCACATTTTCAACAATCGGCATCGGCAGACGCGGAATTTTGTTCAGCAGCCTGTATCCTCTCGGGAGCACATAATCATCAAGATTCGTAGAAGCCGGATATCCAAGCAGCTTAAACAGAATGGAATCATCAAGCAGATCATAGCTGGACATATCCTGAAGCTCTTTTAACAGCACGAACGGATCTTTGATTTTTTCTTTGACATAGTCTTTGATGAAAAGTGCCGCCTCTTCTTCCATGTCCGTAATCAGTTCAATCACCTGCAGACGGATTAAGTGGCCTTCCGTTCCGAGTTCTTTAATATACATATTGATTTCATTTTTTATTCGGAGCACCATTTCATACCGATGCATGACGGACAGCACGTCACTGAATGTCACAAGCTCCTCAAACTCTAATGCGTTTAAAGCCGTAATCGTTTTGTCTAAAATGGTTTTATACTTCTCAAGCGTTTGAATGGCCTGATTTGCCTTTGTTAAAATAAATCCTATGTCCTTTAGTGTGTACTTCATGCTGTCCTGATATAACGTAATGACATTTCTGCGCTCAGAAATGGCAATGACGAGACAGCCGGTCTGCTTCGCCACCCGTTCCGCCGTACGGTGCCTCATTCCCGTTTCTGAAGAAGAAATGGTCGCCTCCGGCATAAGCTGCGTATTCGCATAAAGAATTTTCTGGCCGGAATCACTTAAAATAATGGCACCGTCCATTTTGGCCAGCTCGTATAAGTGAGCGGGCGCAAATGATGTATTAATATGAAAACCGCCATCGACGACTTGCTTTACCTTATCATTGTATCCGACAACAATCAGGCCGCCTGTATTTGCCCGAAGTACATTCTCTATCCCGGCTCTGAGCGGGGTGCCCGGTGCAACGAACTGCAGAATTGCAGACAGGTCAAGCTCTTGTTTCGCCCCTTTTTTCTCTTTTTCCATCTATTATGATCCTCCTAATGAAGTACGAAGCGCTTCTGCAACATTTGCTACTCCGACAACCTCAATCCCTTTTGGTATTGTCCACCCGTCTGCATTCGCCTCAGGTATGATCATGCGCTTGAAGCCGAGTTTCGCCGCTTCTTTTACGCGCTGTTCGATTCTTGACACCCTGCGGACTTCTCCTGTCAGACCCACTTCACCGATAAAGCAATCTGCGGGATTCGGCGGTGTATCTCTGAAGCTTGAGGCAATGCTGACGGCTACTGCCAAATCAATCGCCGGTTCATCCAGTTTGACCCCGCCGGCGACCTTTAAATACGCATCTTGATTTTGAAGCAAAAGACCCACCCGCTTCTCAAGCACAGCCATAATTAACGACACCCTGTTGTGGTCAATGCCTGTAGCCATGCGGCGCGGGTTTCCAAAACTGGTCGGTGATATGAGCGCCTGAATTTCAACCAGGATCGGTCTCGTTCCTTCCATTGACGCAACGATACTCGAACCTGATGCCCCGGCAGAACGCTCTTCCAAGAATATTTCAGAAGGGTTCAGCACCTCCGTAAGCCCCTCTTCCCGCATTTCAAAGATGCCCATTTCATTTGTGGAGCCGAAACGGTTTTTTACGGCCCGCAAAATACGGAATGTATGGTGCCGCTCTCCTTCAAAGTATAGAACGGTATCGACCATGTGCTCAAGCAATCTCGGCCCTGCGATCGATCCTTCTTTTGTGACGTGTCCGACGATAAAAATAGGTATGCCGTTTGTTTTCGCGATTTTCATCAATTCGGCCGTACACTCTCTTACTTGTGATACACTGCCGGGAGCTGAGGTTATATCACTTTGGTACACGGTCTGAATGGAGTCTACGACAACAAATGCGGGTTTCATCTCTTGTATAGCAGACGAAATATACTCCATATCGGTTTCAGATAAAACATGTAACATTTGGCTGTTGATTCCAAGTCTGTCGGCACGCAGCTTCGTTTGCTTCACGGATTCTTCCCCTGAAATGTAAAGCACGCTGCCGGCCGTATCTGCTAATTGTGCGGATACTTGGAGAAGGAGCGTTGATTTTCCGATCCCGGGATCGCCGCCGATTAATACTAACGAGCCCTTCACAACGCCGCCGCCAAGCACTCTGTTGAATTCTTCGAGCTTTGTGTGAACGCGGGGTTCTTCCGATGTTTCAATTGATGTAATGGGTGATGGTTTCTGGACGGTTTGAACGGAGTGGGAGAAAGCCGCCCGCCGATTCGCCGGCGCTTTTTTTATGGTTTCTTCCACCATTGTATTCCAAGCCCCGCAGCCCGGGCACTTTCCCATCCATTTTGCGGATTCATAACCGCATG
This sequence comes from Bacillus sp. A1, assembly GCF_042296235.1. NCBI lineage: Bacteria > Bacillati > Bacillota > Bacilli > Caryophanales > Bacillaceae > Bacillus > Bacillus sp. A1. The sequence goes on along the minus strand of NZ_CP141181.1, from coordinate 106,680 downwards.
AGTGGCAGATGAATTTTGTTTTTGATTTAGCCATATATGTTGTAAGACCTCTTCCTTATCGAATATTTCTCTATATAACAAAGTGAGGCATACACTCGCTTACGTATGCCTCATGTTTGTCACTATATTAGTTCGTTTTAGCAGTTGTTTTTACGACAAATTCGCCGTCCTCAACATCAAGAACAATGTGCTGGCCTTTATCAATATTGCCTCTGAGGAGTTCTTCTGATAATCGGTCCTCCACATGCTTTTGAATCGCTCTTCTTAACGGACGTGCGCCGTATTCCAAATCGACGCCCTCTTCTGCTACTTTTGCTTTTGCAGCATCCGTCAGCTCGATAGAGAGATCTTGTTCTTTCAGACGTTTTGTTAACTGATCAGACATAAGCGACACGATGTCTGTAAGATGTTTTTTCTCAAGGGAGTGGAAGACGATAATTTCGTCAATCCGGTTGATAAACTCAGGCCTGAAGGCACGCTTCAGCTCTCCCATGACTTTGTCTTTCATGTCTTTATGGTTTTGTGATTCATCCTGCACATTGAAGCCCACATATTTGTTGCGTTTCAGCTCGCTCGCTCCGACGTTTGACGTCATAATCAGGATCGTGTTGCGGAAATCCACAGTGCGTCCTTTTGAATCAGTCAAGCGTCCGTCTTCAAGCACTTGCAGGAGAATGTTAAACACATCAGGGTGCGCTTTTTCAATTTCATCAAGCAATACGACAGAGTATGGTTTTCTTCTCACTTTTTCTGTCAGCTGGCCGCCTTCATCATAGCCGACATATCCCGGAGGAGAACCGACAAGACGTGAAGTCGAGTGTTTCTCCATGTATTCGGACATATCCACTCTGATCATCGCTTCCTCATCACCGAAAATGGATTCCGCCAGCGCTCGTGCCAGCTCTGTCTTCCCAACGCCTGTAGGGCCTAAGAAGATGAATGAACCAATCGGGCGTTTCGGGTCCTTCAGACCGGCTCTTGCACGTCTGACAGCCTTTGCAACGGCTACAACAGCTTCATCCTGGCCGATGACGCGGGAGTGCAGAATGCTTTCCATATTGAGAAGCTTATCTGTCTCCGTTTGGGCAATTTTAGATACGGGCACCCCGGTCCAGCTGGATACAACCATCGCAATATCCTCTACAGAAACTTCGGAGTTCTCCTGGCCTTGTTTTTCTTTCCACGTTTTTTTCGTGTCTTCCACCTGTTCTCTCAAGCGCTGCTCCGTATCACGAAGGGAAGCCGCTTTTTCAAACTCCTGGCTCTGAACGGCAGCGTCTTTTTCCTTGCGAACTTCATCGAGTTTCTGCTCCAGCTCTTTTAAGTTCGGAGGCGTTGTGAAAGAACGGAGACGCACTTTTGAACCGGCTTCATCAATTAAATCGATCGCTTTATCCGGAAGGAAGCGGTCAGAAATATAACGGTCGGACAATTTTACCGCCGCTTCAATCGCTTCATCGGTAATGGATACGCGGTGATGCGCTTCATAGCGGTCACGGAGCCCTTTTAAAATTTGAATGCTTTCATCGGCTGACGGCTGATCCACCTGAATCGGCTGGAAACGGCGCTCCAGAGCCGCGTCTTTTTCGATATATTTACGGTATTCATCAAGCGTTGTCGCACCGATGCATTGAAGCTCTCCGCGGGCCAGTGAAGGTTTTAAGATATTCGATGCGTCAATCGCACCTTCTGCTCCCCCCGCTCCGATCAGTGTATGCAGTTCGTCAATGAATAAAATAATATTGCCGGCCTGACGTATTTCATCCATTACTTTTTTCAAACGATCTTCAAATTCTCCTCGGTATTTCGTACCGGCTACAACCGTACCCATGTCTAATGTCATTACGCGTTTATCACGTAAAATTTCCGGCACTTCATTATTGATGATCTGCTGTGCGAGGCCTTCAGCAATCGCAGTTTTACCGACACCCGGTTCTCCGATAAGAACGGGGTTATTCTTCGTTCTGCGGCTTAATACCTCAATAACACGCTGAATTTCTTTGCTTCGGCCGATAACCGGATCAAGACTGTCTTCCTTCGCAATCGCAGTTAAATCACGAGCCAAGCTGTCAAGCGTCGGCGTGTTTGCATTGCTGTTCGTACCAGATGCAGAAGATCCCGTCTCATTGCTTCCCAGAAGCTGCAGCACTTGCTGTCTCGCCTTATTCAAGCTGACACCGAGATTATTCAGAACTCTCGCGGCCACGCCTTCTCCTTCACGAATCAGTCCGAGAAGTATGTGTTCTGTTCCCACATAAGAATGTCCTAGCTTTCTGGCTTCATCCATGCTGAGCTCAATGACTTTTTTTGCTCTTGGCGTATAATGAATCGTTTGAGACATTTCCTGTCCCCGTCCGATTAAGCTCTCCACTTCTTTCTGAATTTTATCCGAACCGAGTCCGAGTGCTTGGAGTGCTTTAGCCGCAATCCCTTCTCCTTCACGAACCAGACCTAATAAGATATGTTCAGTTCCAATATTGTTATGGCCTAAGCGCAGTGCTTCTTCCTGTGCCAGTGCCAATACCTTTTGAGCTCGCTCTGTAAACCTTCCAAACATCATATCGAATCATCCTCCTGTCTATTTGCACTCATTTCTAAATGCAGCCTTTCCCTGATAAGAGCCGCTCTTCTCGCGTCTCTTTCGTTCGGCCGTAATGCACCGCCCGAATATTGCTGGAGAAAACCCGGCTGTGTCAAAATCATCAGTTCATTAAGTATATTGCTTGATAGCCCTTTGATGATCCCCAGGTCTATCCCCAGCCGAACGTCAGAAAGGCATTTCGCCGTTTCCTTTGATTCAATCATACGGCAGTTGGATAAAACACCGTAAGATCTGAATACCCGGTCCTCCAATTCAATTTTCGAGGTTTGGTAAAGCGCTTCTCGGGCTGAACGTTCCTGCTCAATCAGCTGGGCAGCCACACTGTTTAAATCATCTACAATGTCCTGTTCTGATTTTCCGAGTGTGATTTGATTTGAAATTTGAAAGATATTTCCTAATGCTTCGCTGCCTTCACCGTAAATTCCTCTAACAACTAAGCCTAATTGGTTAATTGCCGGTATAATTCGATTCATTTGCCTAGTTAATACAAGGCCCGGCAAATGCATCATGACTGAAGCCCTTAGTCCCGTCCCTACATTTGTAGGACAGCTTGTTAAGTACCCTCTCTTCTCTCCAAAGGCGTAATCCACTTTCTCCTCAATCCAGTCATCAACCTGGTTTGCCGCTTTTATGGCGTTGAGAAGCTGGAAGCCGGGGAAGAGGCATTGAATTCTGATATGATCTTCTTCATTTAACATAATGCTGACTTCTTCATTTTCAGAAAGCAGACAGCCGCCAAAAGGAGATTCCGTTAAATTCGGGCTGATGAGATGTTTCTCCATCAGCACCCGTTTTTCCAAAGGCTGAGCTTCACTCATTCTGATTAAATGAAATTGACCGATATCAGGCAGTTCTTTTCCTGAAAAATGATCTTCGAATTGCTGAATGATGGATGAGGCTTCTTCATTCGTATACCTGGCAGGAAACTTTATATTTTCAAAGTTTCGGGCCAACCGTATACGGCTGCTGAGTACAATGTCACTTTCAGGTCCCTCTTGCTTCATCCAATTGCTTAGTGCGTCCTGAATAAAATGCTTGAGCGACATTACCCTTGTTCCCCCTCACTGTCTGTACTTTTTAATTCCTGCTCTAACGATCGGATCTGATCCCTGACCTCCGCTGCCCTTTCAAACTCTTCGTGGTGTATTAAAGATTCAAGTTCTTTTTTTAACATTTCCATTTGCCGTCTTACATGCAGGTTTCCGCCTATTCGTTTTGGAATTTTCCCGGCATGCACCGTATTCCCGCTGTGAACTTTTCGCAAGATCGGCGTAATTTGGCTGTAGAACGTATCGTAACATTCCGCACAGCCGAAACGCCCTGTTTTTCTCAGCTGCTGAAACGTCATACCGCATTTCTTACAAGCTGTCCCTTGCTCTGAATAGCCGAACATTTGAGAACCGGTGTTTTGAAATGAAGACTCCATATTCAGCAGCCCTGATAATAAATTATGAATCGAGAACCCTTGGTTTCCACTTATACTGTATGAATCGCTATTTTCTTTTGCACATTGTTCACAAATATGAACTTCTTGTTTTTCTCCATTAACAACTTTCGTAAAGTGAAAAGTGGCCGGTCTCTCATTGCATTCTTGACAAATCAATCTTTTCACCCGCTTACTTTAGTTTTAAAGATGTGAGCATTGCTTTCATCATTCTGGCTCTTAGTTCATCCCGTTCGGGCAAATCAATATATAGAACTGAACGATCCATTACACTCACCATCATTTTAGCTTCTCTTTCCGAAATAACTCCGTCCTCTAACAGTCTGAGAATAATGTCATCAGAGGCTGCCTGGGACAAGTGGGTATGAATCTGCGAAATAATATTGTTGATGAGGACGACTTCGTTATTCATTTTAATTTTGATAATACGAATATAACCGCCGCCTCCCCGTTTACTTTCAACAATATATCCTCTTTCACTTGTAAACCTGGTGTTGATGACATAATTTATTTGGGAAGGAACACATTGAAATTTATCAGCGATTTCACTGCGTTTGATCTCTAAAATTTCTTTGCCATTTTGATCTAATACTTGTTTCAAGTACTGTTCAATGATGTCAGAAATATTATGTCCCACTCAACCCCCTCCTTTATTGACTTTGACTATATTTGACTTTAATCTTACTATAAGGTGTTTCGCAAAATTTTTCAACTGTATCGCTCTATCTCTATTATTTCCACTTTGCACAAGCATAAAACCTGCTTTTGCAAAAAGGCATATCGTTACGTTTCTCATATTATATAACGTATGCAAAAAAACACAAAAAAGGCAGCTCATGATGAGCTGCCTTTACCGTAATGATAGCTTGGCGGCGTCCTACTCTCACAGGGGGAAACCCCCGACTACCATCGGCGCTGAAGAGCTTAACTTCCGTGTTCGGCATGGGAACGGGTGTGACCTCTTCGCTATCGCCACCAAACCATTGAGAGTGTTCTCTCAAAACTAGATAACAGTAAGCATACATTCAAATTGGTTAAGTCCTCGATCGATTAGTATCTGTCAGCTCCATGTGTCGCCACACTTCCACCTCAGACCTATCAACCTGATCATCTTTCAGGGATCTTACTTCCTTGCGGAATGGGAAATCTCATCTTGAGGGGGGCTTCATGCTTAGATGCTTTCAGCACTTATCCCGTCCGCACATAGCTACCCAGCGATGCCCTTGGCAGAACAACTGGTACACCAGCGGTGCGTCCATCCCGGTCCTCTCGTACTAAGGACAGCTCCTCTCAAATTTCCTGCGCCCGCGACGGATAGGGACCGAACTGTCTCACGACGTTCTGAACCCAGCTCGCGTACCGCTTTAATGGGCGAACAGCCCAACCCTTGGGACCGACTACAGCCCCAGGATGCGATGAGCCGACATCGAGGTGCCAAACCTCCCCGTCGATGTGGACTCTTGGGGGAGATAAGCCTGTTATCCCCGGGGTAGCTTTTATCCGTTGAGCGATGGCCCTTCCATGCGGAACCACCGGATCACTAAGCCCGACTTTCGTCCCTGCTCGACTTGTAGGTCTCGCAGTCAAGCTCCCTTGTGCCTTTACACTCTGCGAATGATTTCCAACCATTCTGAGGGAACCTTTGGGCGCCTCCGTTACCTTTTAGGAGGCGACCGCCCCAGTCAAACTGCCCACCTGACACTGTCTCCCCGCCCGATAAGGGCGGCGGGTTAGAAGGTCAATACAGCCAGGGTAGTATCCCACCGATGCCTCCACCGAAGCTGGCGCTCCGGTTTCCAAGGCTCCTACCTATCCTGTACAAGCTGTACCAACATTCAATATCAGGCTGCAGTAAAGCTCCACGGGGTCTTTCCGTCCTGTCGCGGGTAACCTGCATCTTCACAGGTACTATAATTTCACCGAGTCTCTCGTTGAGACAGTGCCCAGATCGTTGCGCCTTTCGTGCGGGTCGGAACTTACCCGACAAGGAATTTCGCTACCTTAGGACCGTTATAGTTACGGCCGCCGTTTACTGGGGCTTCAATTCGCACCTTCGCTTACGCTAAGCGCTCCTCTTAACCTTCCAGCACCGGGCAGGCGTCAGCCCCTATACTTCGCCTTGCGGCTTCGCAGAGACCTGTGTTTTTGCTAAACAGTCGCCTGGGCCTATTCACTGCGGCTCTCTCGGGCTTGCACCCTAACAGAGCACCCCTTCTCCCGAAGTTACGGGGTCATTTTGCCGAGTTCCTTAACGAGAGTTCTCTCGATCACCTTAGGATTCTCTCCTCGCCTACCTGTGTCGGTTTGCGGTACGGGCACCTCTCACCTCGCTAGAGGCTTTTCTTGGCAGTGTGGAATCAGGAACTTCGCTACTATAATTCGCTCGCCATCACAGCTCAGCCTTCACGGGAAACGGATTTGCCTATTTCCCAGCCTAACTGCTTGGACGCGGATATCCAATACCGCGCTTACCCTATCCTCCTGCGTCCCCCCATTGCTCAAATGGTGAGGAGGTGGTACAGGAATATCAACCTGTTATCCATCGCCTACGCCTTTCGGCCTCGGCTTAGGTCCCGACTAACCCTGAGCGGACGAGCCTTCCTCAGGAAACCTTAGGCATTCGGTGGAGGGGATTCTCACCCCTCTTTCGCTACTCATACCGGCATTCTCACTTCTAAGCGCTCCACAAGTCCTTCCGGTCTTGCTTCACAGCCCTTAGAACGCTCTCCTACCACTGTTCGAAGAACAGTCCGCAGCTTCGGTGATACGTTTAGCCCCGGTACATTTTCGGCGCAGAGTCACTCGACCAGTGAGCTATTACGCACTCTTTAAATGGTGGCTGCTTCTAAGCCAACATCCTGGTTGTCTAAGCAACTCCACATCCTTTTCCACTTAACGTATACTTTGGGACCTTAGCTGGCGGTCTGGGCTGTTTCCCTTTCGACTACGGATCTTATCACTCGCAGTCTGACTCCCAAGGATAAGTCATCGGCATTCGGAGTTTGACTGAATTCGGTAACCCGGTAGGGGCCCCTAGTCCAATCAGTGCTCTACCTCCGAGACTCTTACCTTGAGGCTAGCCCTAAAGCTATTTCGGAGAGAACCAGCTATCTCCAGGTTCGATTGGCATTTCACCCCTACCCACACCTCATCCCCGCACTTTTCAACGTGCGTGGGTTCGGGCCTCCATTCAGTGTTACCTGAACTTCACCCTGGACATGGGTAGATCACCTGGTTTCGGGTCTACGACCACGTACTCAATTCGCCCTATTCAGACTCGCTTTCGCTGCGGCTCCGCATCTTCTGCTTAACCTTGCACGGGATCGTAACTCGCCGGTTCATTCTACAAAAGGCACGCCATCACCCGTTAACGGGCTCTGACTACTTGTAGGCACACGGTTTCAGGATCTCTTTCACTCCCCTTCCGGGGTGCTTTTCACCTTTCCCTCACGGTACTGGTTCACTATCGGTCACTAGGGAGTATTTAGCCTTGGGAGATGGTCCTCCCGGATTCCGACGGAATTTCACGTGTTCCGCCGTACTCAGGATCCACTCAGGAGAGAACGAAGTTTTGACTACAGGGCTGTTACCTCCTATGGCGGGCCTTTCCAGACCTCTTCATCTACCTCGTTCCTTTGTAACTCCGTACAGAGTGTCCTACAACCCCAAGAGGCAAGCCTCTTGGTTTGGGCTGGTCCCGTTTCGCTCGCCGCTACTCAGGGAATCGCATTTGCTTTCTCTTCCTCCGGGTACTTAGATGTTTCAGTTCCCCGGGTCTGCCTTCTCATATCCTATGTATTCAGATATGGATACCACTCCATTACGAGTGGTGGGTTTCCCCATTCGGAAATCTCCGGATCAAAGCTTGCTTACAGCTCCCCGAAGCATATCGGTGTTCGTCCCGTCCTTCATCGGCTCCTAGTGCCAAGGCATCCACCGTGCGCCCTTTCTAACTTAACCGTTAAAAAGAATCACTACGTGATATCTTGCATTACTAATTGAATGTGAATTACTTCTGTTATCTAGTTTTCAAAGAACAACATCTCGAAGAATCGAATGATCCTTCAAAACTAAACAAGACAGGGAACGTTCTGTTTATAAGACCCAAGGTCTTATATTCCGTTAAAATCCTTAGAAAGGAGGTGATCCAGCCGCACCTTCCGATACGGCTACCTTGTTACGACTTCACCCCAATCATCTGTCCCACCTTCGGCGGCTGGCTCCTAAAAGGTTACCTCACCGACTTCGGGTGTTACAAACTCTCGTGGTGTGACGGGCGGTGTGTACAAGGCCCGGGAACGTATTCACCGCGGCATGCTGATCCGCGATTACTAGCGATTCCAGCTTCACGCAGTCGAGTTGCAGACTGCGATCCGAACTGAGAACAGATTTGTGGGATTGGCTTAACCTCGCGGTTTCGCTGCCCTTTGTTCTGCCCATTGTAGCACGTGTGTAGCCCAGGTCATAAGGGGCATGATGATTTGACGTCATCCCCACCTTCCTCCGGTTTGTCACCGGCAGTCACCTTAGAGTGCCCAACTGAATGCTGGCAACTAAGATCAAGGGTTGCGCTCGTTGCGGGACTTAACCCAACATCTCACGACACGAGCTGACGACAACCATGCACCACCTGTCACTCTGCCCCCGAAGGGGACGTCCTATCTCTAGGATTGTCAGAGGATGTCAAGACCTGGTAAGGTTCTTCGCGTTGCTTCGAATTAAACCACATGCTCCACCGCTTGTGCGGGCCCCCGTCAATTCCTTTGAGTTTCAGTCTTGCGACCGTACTCCCCAGGCGGAGTGCTTAATGCGTTAGCTGCAGCACTAAGGGGCGGAAACCCCCTAACACTTAGCACTCATCGTTTACGGCGTGGACTACCAGGGTATCTAATCCTGTTCGCTCCCCACGCTTTCGCTCCTCAGCGTCAGTTACAGACCAGAGAGTCGCCTTCGCCACTGGTGTTCCTCCACATCTCTACGCATTTCACCGCTACACGTGGAATTCCACTCTCCTCTTCTGCACTCAAGTTCCCCAGTTTCCAATGACCCTCCCCGGTTGAGCCGGGGGCTTTCACATCAGACTTAAGAAACCGCCTGCGAGCCCTTTACGCCCAATAATTCCGGACAACGCTTGCCACCTACGTATTACCGCGGCTGCTGGCACGTAGTTAGCCGTGGCTTTCTGGTTAGGTACCGTCAAGGTGCCGCCCTATTTGAACGGCACTTGTTCTTCCCTAACAACAGAGCTTTACGATCCGAAAACCTTCATCACTCACGCGGCGTTGCTCCGTCAGACTTTCGTCCATTGCGGAAGATTCCCTACTGCTGCCTCCCGTAGGAGTCTGGGCCGTGTCTCAGTCCCAGTGTGGCCGATCACCCTCTCAGGTCGGCTACGCATCGTCGCCTTGGTGAGCCGTTACCTCACCAACTAGCTAATGCGCCGCGGGTCCATCTGTAAGTGGTAGCCGAAGCCACCTTTTATGTCTGAACCATGCGGTTCAAACAAGCATCCGGTATTAGCCCCGGTTTCCCGGAGTTATCCCAGTCTTACAGGCAGGTTACCCACGTGTTACTCACCCGTCCGCCGCTAACATCAGGGAGCAAGCTCCCATCTGTCCGCTCGACTTGCATGTATTAGGCACGCCGCCAGCGTTCGTCCTGAGCCAGGATCAAACTCTCCGATAAAGTAGTTTGACTGACTACGCACATCGCTGTGCGATTTATTTAAAACTTTGAATTAACAGGTACGTTTTGTCTTGTTTAGTTTTCAAAGATCATTTTGTTCACTTTCTCAAGCAACTTTTTAAGTATATAATAAGTTTCTCTTAAAGTCAACATGTTTTTTATAAATGGTGGAGCCTAGCGGGATCGAACCGCTGACCTCCTGCGTGCAAAGCAGGCGCTCTCCCAGCTGAGCTAAGGCCCCGAAGTGGTCGGGAAGACAGGATTCGAACCTGCGACCCCATGGTCCCAAACCATGTGCTCTACCAAGCTGAGCTACTTCCCGATTTTAAAAATATTATGGCGCGCCCGAGAGGAGTCGAACCCCTAACCTTTTGATCCGTAGTCAAACGCTCTATCCAATTGAGCTACGGGCGCATAATAATGAATGCCGAGGGCCGGACTTGAACCGGCACGGTAGTCACCTACCGCAGGATTTTAAGTCCTGTGTGTCTGCCAATTCCACCACCCCGGCGTGGATGGTATAGTTGGAGCGGAAGACGGGATTCGAACCCGCGACCCCCACCTTGGCAAGGTGGTGTTCTACCACTGAACTACTTCCGCATACAGGATATCTATCCTGTATAATGCGGGTGAAGGGACTTGAACCCCCACGTCATAAGACACTAGATCCTAAGTCTAGCGCGTCTGCCAATTCCGCCACACCCGCGTAACATGGTGAGCCATGAAGGACTCGAACCTTCGACCCTCTGATTAAAAGTCAGATGCTCTACCAACTGAGCTAATGGCTCTTTTTAAAAGACTTATGTTATTATCTTGTCCAAAAATGGTGCCGGCCAGAGGACTTGAACCCCCAACCTACTGATTACAAGTCAGTTGCTCTACCAATTGAGCTAGGCCGGCAAATATGGTGGAGGATGACGGGCTCGAACCGCCGACCCTCTGCTTGTAAGGCAGATGCTCTCCCAGCTGAGCTAATCCTCCATATATTACACTTACGTGTAATGGCTTGGCGGCGTCCTACTCTCACAGGGGGAAACCCCCGACTACCATCGGCGCTGAAGAGCTTAACTTCCGTGTTCGGCATGGGAACGGGTGTGACCTCTTCGCTATCGCCACCAAACCATTGAGAGTGTTCTCTCAAAACTAGATAACAGTAAGCATACATTCAAATTGGTTAAGTCCTCGATCGATTAGTATCTGTCAGCTCCATGTGTCGCCACACTTCCACCTCAGACCTATCAACCTGATCATCTTTCAGGGATCTTACTTCCTTGCGGAATGGGAAATCTCATCTTGAGGGGGGCTTCATGCTTAGATGCTTTCAGCACTTATCCCGTCCGCACATAGCTACCCAGCGATGCCCTTGGCAGAACAACTGGTACACCAGCGGTGCGTCCATCCCGGTCCTCTCGTACTAAGGACAGCTCCTCTCAAATTTCCTGCGCCCGCGACGGATAGGGACCGAACTGTCTCACGACGTTCTGAACCCAGCTCGCGTACCGCTTTAATGGGCGAACAGCCCAACCCTTGGGACCGACTACAGCCCCAGGATGCGATGAGCCGACATCGAGGTGCCAAACCTCCCCGTCGATGTGGACTCTTGGGGGAGATAAGCCTGTTATCCCCGGGGTAGCTTTTATCCGTTGAGCGATGGCCCTTCCATGCGGAACCACCGGATCACTAAGCCCGACTTTCGTCCCTGCTCGACTTGTAGGTCTCGCAGTCAAGCTCCCTTGTGCCTTTACACTCTGCGAATGATTTCCAACCATTCTGAGGGAACCTTTGGGCGCCTCCGTTACCTTTTAGGAGGCGACCGCCCCAGTCAAACTGCCCACCTGACACTGTCTCCCCGCCCGATAAGGGCGGCGGGTTAGAAGGTCAATACAGCCAGGGTAGTATCCCACCGATGCCTCCACCGAAGCTGGCGCTCCGGTTTCCAAGGCTCCTACCTATCCTGTACAAGCTGTACCAACATTCAATATCAGGCTGCAGTAAAGCTCCACGGGGTCTTTCCGTCCTGTCGCGGGTAACCTGCATCTTCACAGGTACTATAATTTCACCGAGTCTCTCGTTGAGACAGTGCCCAGATCGTTGCGCCTTTCGTGCGGGTCGGAACTTACCCGACAAGGAATTTCGCTACCTTAGGACCGTTATAGTTACGGCCGCCGTTTACTGGGGCTTCAATTCGCACCTTCGCTTACGCTAAGCGCTCCTCTTAACCTTCCAGCACCGGGCAGGCGTCAGCCCCTATACTTCGCCTTGCGGCTTCGCAGAGACCTGTGTTTTTGCTAAACAGTCGCCTGGGCCTATTCACTGCGGCTCTCTCGGGCTTGCACCCTAACAGAGCACCCCTTCTCCCGAAGTTACGGGGTCATTTTGCCGAGTTCCTTAACGAGAGTTCTCTCGATCACCTTAGGATTCTCTCCTCGCCTACCTGTGTCGGTTTGCGGTACGGGCACCTCTCACCTCGCTAGAGGCTTTTCTTGGCAGTGTGGAATCAGGAACTTCGCTACTATAATTCGCTCGCCATCACAGCTCAGCCTTCACGGGAAACGGATTTGCCTATTTCCCAGCCTAACTGCTTGGACGCGGATATCCAATACCGCGCTTACCCTATCCTCCTGCGTCCCCCCATTGCTCAAATGGTGAGGAGGTGGTACAGGAATATCAACCTGTTATCCATCGCCTACGCCTTTCGGCCTCGGCTTAGGTCCCGACTAACCCTGAGCGGACGAGCCTTCCTCAGGAAACCTTAGGCATTCGGTGGAGGGGATTCTCACCCCTCTTTCGCTACTCATACCGGCATTCTCACTTCTAAGCGCTCCACAAGTCCTTCCGGTCTTGCTTCACAGCCCTTAGAACGCTCTCCTACCACTGTTCGAAGAACAGTCCGCAGCTTCGGTGATACGTTTAGCCCCGGTACATTTTCGGCGCAGAGTCACTCGACCAGTGAGCTATTACGCACTCTTTAAATGGTGGCTGCTTCTAAGCCAACATCCTGGTTGTCTAAGCAACTCCACATCCTTTTCCACTTAACGTATACTTTGGGACCTTAGCTGGCGGTCTGGGCTGTTTCCCTTTCGACTACGGATCTTATCACTCGCAGTCTGACTCCCAAGGATAAGTCATCGGCATTCGGAGTTTGACTGAATTCGGTAACCCGGTAGGGGCCCCTAGTCCAATCAGTGCTCTACCTCCGAGACTCTTACCTTGAGGCTAGCCCTAAAGCTATTTCGGAGAGAACCAGCTATCTCCAGGTTCGATTGGCATTTCACCCCTACCCACACCTCATCCCCGCACTTTTCAACGTGCGTGGGTTCGGGCCTCCATTCAGTGTTACCTGAACTTCACCCTGGACATGGGTAGATCACCTGGTTTCGGGTCTACGACCACGTACTCAATTCGCCCTATTCAGACTCGCTTTCGCTGCGGCTCCGCATCTTCTGCTTAACCTTGCACGGGATCGTAACTCGCCGGTTCATTCTACAAAAGGCACGCCATCACCCGTTAACGGGCTCTGACTACTTGTAGGCACACGGTTTCAGGATCTCTTTCACTCCCCTTCCGGGGTGCTTTTCACCTTTCCCTCACGGTACTGGTTCACTATCGGTCACTAGGGAGTATTTAGCCTTGGGAGATGGTCCTCCCGGATTCCGACGGAATTTCACGTGTTCCGCCGTACTCAGGATCCACTCAGGAGAGAACGAAGTTTTGACTACAGGGCTGTTACCTCCTATGGCGGGCCTTTCCAGACCTCTTCATCTACCTCGTTCCTTTGTAACTCCGTACAGAGTGTCCTACAACCCCAAGAGGCAAGCCTCTTGGTTTGGGCTGGTCCCGTTTCGCTCGCCGCTACTCAGGGAATCGCATTTGCTTTCTCTTCCTCCGGGTACTTAGATGTTTCAGTTCCCCGGGTCTGCCTTCTCATATCCTATGTATTCAGATATGGATACCACTCCATTACGAGTGGTGGGTTTCCCCATTCGGAAATCTCCGGATCAAAGCTTGCTTACAGCTCCCCGAAGCATATCGGTGTTCGTCCCGTCCTTCATCGGCTCCTAGTGCCAAGGCATCCACCGTGCGCCCTTTCTAACTTAACCGTTAAAAAGAATCACTACGTGATATCTTGCATTACTAATTGAATGTGAATTACTTCTGTTATCTAGTTTTCAAAGAACAACATCTCGAAGAATCGAATGATCCTTCAAAACTAAACAAGACAGGGAACGTTCTGTTTATAAGACCCAAGGTCTTATATTCCGTTAAAATCCTTAGAAAGGAGGTGATCCAGCCGCACCTTCCGATACGGCTACCTTGTTACGACTTCACCCCAATCATCTGTCCCACCTTCGGCGGCTGGCTCCTAAAAGGTTACCTCACCGACTTCGGGTGTTACAAACTCTCGTGGTGTGACGGGCGGTGTGTACAAGGCCCGGGAACGTATTCACCGCGGCATGCTGATCCGCGATTACTAGCGATTCCAGCTTCACGCAGTCGAGTTGCAGACTGCGATCCGAACTGAGAACAGATTTGTGGGATTGGCTTAACCTCGCGGTTTCGCTGCCCTTTGTTCTGCCCATTGTAGCACGTGTGTAGCCCAGGTCATAAGGGGCATGATGATTTGACGTCATCCCCACCTTCCTCCGGTTTGTCACCGGCAGTCACCTTAGAGTGCCCAACTGAATGCTGGCAACTAAGATCAAGGGTTGCGCTCGTTGCGGGACTTAACCCAACATCTCACGACACGAGCTGACGACAACCATGCACCACCTGTCACTCTGCCCCCGAAGGGGACGTCCTATCTCTAGGATTGTCAGAGGATGTCAAGACCTGGTAAGGTTCTTCGCGTTGCTTCGAATTAAACCACATGCTCCACCGCTTGTGCGGGCCCCCGTCAATTCCTTTGAGTTTCAGTCTTGCGACCGTACTCCCCAGGCGGAGTGCTTAATGCGTTAGCTGCAGCACTAAGGGGCGGAAACCCCCTAACACTTAGCACTCATCGTTTACGGCGTGGACTACCAGGGTATCTAATCCTGTTCGCTCCCCACGCTTTCGCTCCTCAGCGTCAGTTACAGACCAGAGAGTCGCCTTCGCCACTGGTGTTCCTCCACATCTCTACGCATTTCACCGCTACACGTGGAATTCCACTCTCCTCTTCTGCACTCAAGTTCCCCAGTTTCCAATGACCCTCCCCGGTTGAGCCGGGGGCTTTCACATCAGACTTAAGAAACCGCCTGCGAGCCCTTTACGCCCAATAATTCCGGACAACGCTTGCCACCTACGTATTACCGCGGCTGCTGGCACGTAGTTAGCCGTGGCTTTCTGGTTAGGTACCGTCAAGGTGCCGCCCTATTTGAACGGCACTTGTTCTTCCCTAACAACAGAGCTTTACGATCCGAAAACCTTCATCACTCACGCGGCGTTGCTCCGTCAGACTTTCGTCCATTGCGGAAGATTCCCTACTGCTGCCTCCCGTAGGAGTCTGGGCCGTGTCTCAGTCCCAGTGTGGCCGATCACCCTCTCAGGTCGGCTACGCATCGTCGCCTTGGTGAGCCGTTACCTCACCAACTAGCTAATGCGCCGCGGGTCCATCTGTAAGTGGTAGCCGAAGCCACCTTTTATGTCTGAACCATGCGGTTCAAACAACCATCCGGTATTAGCCCCGGTTTCCCGGAGTTATCCCAGTCTTACAGGCAGGTTACCCACGTGTTACTCACCCGTCCGCCGCTAACATCAGGGAGCAAGCTCCCATCTGTCCGCTCGACTTGCATGTATTAGGCACGCCGCCAGCGTTCGTCCTGAGCCAGGATCAAACTCTCCGATAAAGTAGTTTGACTGACTACGCACATCGCTGTGCGATTTATTTAAAACTTTGAATTAACAGGTACGTTTTGTCTTGTTTAGTTTTCAAAGATCATTTTGTCTTTCGTTCAAGCGACTTTATTATTATATCTTATCAATCTCTTGAAGTCAACAACTTTTTGAATTTCTTTTTTTCGTCAGCGCCTTGTTTAGCGGCAACGAATAATAATATACCACCTCACAAATAATAGTGCAATAGTTTTTTAAAAGAAAATCAAAAAAGTTTTACGAGCGGCTTGTTTCTAAAAAAGCGCCGTACTGCGATAAGCAGAAACGGCGCCTGCCCTTTTATTAACGTTGTCTCATTTGAGGGAATAATAAAACGTCTCTGATAGACGGAGCATTTGTTAACAGCATGACAAGGCGGTCGATACCGATACCCAATCCCCCGGTCGGCGGCATGCCGTATTCAAGAGCTTCAACGAAGTCTTCATCCATCATATGCGCTTCATCGTTTCCTTCTTCTCTTTCTTTTAATTGCGCTTCAAAGCGTTCCCTCTGGTCAATAGGGTCATTCAGCTCCGTAAACGCATTAGCATGCTCACGGCCGACGATAAACAGCTCAAAACGGTCTGTAAAGCGAGGGTCCTCCGGATTTTTCTTAGCAAGAGGAGAAATCTCTACAGGGTGGCCGTAAATAAATGTAGGCTGAATGAGTGTTTCTTCAATTTTTTGTTCGAAGAATTCATTGATGATATGACCCACCGTCATTGAGTTTGTGATCTCGATACCATGCTCTTTTGCATGACCGCGCGCTTCTTCAACAGTCATCTCATTCCAGAAATCTACGCCTGTCGCTTCTTTGACCGCATCTACCATGTGGAGTCGTTTCCATTCAGGTTTCAGATCAATCTGCTCTTCGCCGTACTGGATTGTGGTGCTTCCAAGCACTTCCTGCGCAATATGTGCAACGAGGTTTTCCGTAAGGCTCATAATATCTTTATAATCGGCGTACGCTTCATACAGCTCGATCATCGTGAATTCAGGGTTATGGCGTGTAGAAACACCTTCGTTACGGAACACACGGCCGATTTCGTAGACTTTTTCCAATCCGCCGACAATCAGGCGTTTCAGGTGCAGTTCAATCGCAATACGCATATAAAGAGGCATATCGAGCGCGTTATGGTGCGTGATGAACGGGCGTGCAGACGCTCCTCCCGGTATGCTGTGCATCGTAGGTGTTTCAACTTCTAAGTATCCATGGTCATCTAAGTATCTTCTCATCGCTTGGATGATTTTGCTGCGTGTGATAAACGTTTGTTTGCTGTCAGGGTTTACGATGAGATCGAGATAGCGCTGGCGGTAACGCTGTTCAACATCTTTTAACCCATGATATTTATCAGGAAGAGGACGCAGTGCTTTTGTCAGCAGTTCAAAAGATGTCGCTTTGACAGAAAGCTCGCCTACGTTTGTTTTGAAAACTTTCCCCGTGATGCCGATAACGTCTCCGAGGTCTGAAGATTTAAAGATTTCATATTGTTCTTCGCCGACACTGTCTTTTCTTACGTAAATTTGAATTTGACCTTCTAAGTCCTGCAGATGCGCAAAGCCGGCTTTCCCTTTTCCGCGCTTTGTCATCATACGGCCTGCAATGGTCACTTCGATCGCTTTTTCTTCCAGTTCTTCTTTAGAAAGCTCCTGGTAGGCGTCAATGATCTGTTGAGATTGATGCGTTCTCTCGAAACGTTCGCCGAAAGGGTCAATGCCGTTTTCTCTCAGCTGGTTCATTTTATCTCGTCTGACTTGCAGCTGGTCGTTCAATTCCTCATGATTTTGCTCTTCTTGACTCATTGGTATCACTCCGTTACATTTTGATTTCACGAAAAAGCAGAAAAACTGCCAGCGGTAAGCTGGCAGTGAGCAGCAATAGAGGGTGTATATTAACCTACTTTTGCATCTTGAAGCTCTTTTGCCTCTGCTTCGGCGGTAAATGCATCTAAAAGCTGCACAACTTCTTCACGCGTCTCACATTGGTTAATTTCGTTGCGTACATTCGCATTACCTCTGACACCTTTCAGGTACCAGGCAGCGTGTTTTCTCATTTCTCTGACTGCCACATTTTCGCCTTTTAACTTAATCAGGCGGTCTAAGTGCAGTTTGCAAACCGACATTTTTTCACGGACTTTCGGTTCGTCTTTTAACTCACCGGTTTCAAGGTAGTGCACCGTACGGTAAATCATCCACGGGTTGCCGAGTGCGGCCCGGCCGATCATGACGCCGTCAACTCCTGTTTCCTCAAGCATACGTTTCGCGTCCTGAGGCGTTTTGACATCACCGTTTCCGATGACGGGAATGGAGACGGATTGCTTCACTTCTTTAATGATATCCCAGTTCGCAGTGCCTTCATACATTTGCACTCTTGTGCGGCCGTGCAGGGCAACGGCTTTTCCGCCGGCACGTTCAACGGCTTGGGCATTTTTCACCGCATAGATGTGCTCTTCATCCCAACCCATTCTCATCTTCACTGTAACCGGCTTATCAACAGCATCTACTACTGCGGATACCATTTCATAAATCTTATCAGGATCGAGAAGCCATTTGGCGCCCGCATCACATTTTGTAATCTTGGGTACAGGACATCCCATGTTAATATCAATAATATCAGCAGTCGTGTTTTGATCTACAAACTTCGCCGCTTCCACCAGAGTTTCCTTTTTCCCTCCAAAAATCTGAAGGCTGAGCGGTTTTTCACGTTCATCAATGTAAAGCATCCCCATTGTTCTTGCGTTGTTGTAAAGAATCGCTTTGTCACTGACCATTTCAGCGCATACCAATCCGGCTCCGAATTCCTTTACAGTCAATCTGAACGCTGAGTTGCAGACACCGGCCATAGGGGCAAGCACAACCCGGTTTTTCAATTGAATATCACCGATTTTAAACATTTTTCCCCTCCTTTCATTTGTCTATTTTTCAGGCGGGGCCAATTCGTCCGCACTTATATTTAAAACATCTGCCGCATCTTGAATGATGGCATCTGACGGCAATCGGTTTCCGCGTTCAATTTCACCGACAATAGAAACTGATATACCTAATGCTTTTGCAAATCCTTCTTGAGTATAACCTTTCAGCTTTCTGAATGCACGAATTCGCCTACCCCAGATTTCTGCTTCCATACTCTTACACCTTCTTGGTTTGTTTCAGCGCTTATCGTGATATGATCCGCCTGCGGACATATTTCTTTTAACGGCGCAAGGACAAATAAGCGCTCATACATTCTCGGATGCGGAACAATCAGCCGCTCTGTTTCAATATTTTCACGATTATACAGCAAAATGTCAAGGTCTGCCGTCCGCGGTCCCCAGCGAATCTCTCTCGTTCTGCCTAATTCAGCTTCAATGCTCTGCGTTACATCAAGAAGTTCAAAAGGAGATAACGACGTTTTCACTTCAACCGCCATATTGAGAAACTGATCTTGATCCTCATAGCCGACGGGATCTGTTTCATATATGGAGGACACCTTTGACACCGTCACGCCATGATGCCGGCTGAGCATGGCCACTGCCTGACGCAAATAATGTTCACGGTCGCCCATATTGGAACCGAGGCCGATATATGCCGTATTGTTCATGATTTCTTTCTCGTCATTTCTATAGCTACTGATTTATAATGGCCGGGAATCGGCGGGTCAGGCTTAACAACCTTTACCGTACATTGCTGCACCGGCTCAAATTTCTTAAGGACGGTGTCTGCGATCCGTTCCGCAAGGGTCTCGACCAAATTAACGGGCTCGCCCTCAACGATGCCGCGGCAGACACTGTACAATTCCGCATAGTTAATGGTATAAGAAAGGTCATCCGTTTTTCCCGCTTTGCTCAAATCCAGTTCGGCAGTCAGGTCTACTTTGAAGCGCTGGCCGAGTTTGTTTTCTTCTTCGAACACGCCGTGATATCCGTAAAACTCCATACCTTCCACATATACTTTATCCATAATGTGCGCCTCCTTTGTTCAACATAGCATCCATCATCTTAGTCATTCTTGCGATCTCTTTGACATCGTGCACCCTCACAATGTCGCAGCCTTTCTGGACGCCAAGGCATACTGTCGCTCCCGTTCCCTCAGCACGTTCTTCAGGGGGAAGGTCAAGTACACGGCCGATGAACCTTTTTCTCGATGTCGCCAGGAGCAGCGGATAACCTAACCCGCTGAACACCTCCAGCTTGTTCATGACAGCCAGATTGTCCTCATAGTTTTTCGCAAAGCCGATCCCCGGATCCAGAATCATGTTTTCATCTGTGACGCCGGCTTCTGCGGCAATTTTTACGCTTTCCATCAGGTCTGCAAGCATATCAGGAATAAGATCGTTGTAGTTTCTTTCCGTGCGATTATGCATTAAGATAATCGGAACCCCGTGTGCGGCGGCTACTGACGCCATGTCAGGGTCACCTTTCGCCCCCCAGATGTCATTAAGGATAGAGGCTCCCGCTTTGACCGCTTCGTCTGCCACGGACGCTTTGTACGTATCGATTGAAAGCGGAATGTCCAGCTCGCTTGTAATCCGTTCTATGACGGGGATGACTCGTGACATTTCCTCATCAGCCGACACGAGTGATGCGCCGGGCCTTGTCGATTCGCCGCCGATATCTATAATATGCGCCCCTTCTTCAGCCATCTTCACCGCACGCAGAAGCGCCCTTTCCGTACTGTCGTATTTACCGCCGTCAGAGAAGGAGTCTGGCGTTACATTTAATATCCCCATAACGAGCGTCTTCTCTTTATAGGACAGAGCGCCTTTTTTTGTATGAATCAGTTTAGGCTGTTCAATTGTTTGCTGCGCCATTTTGTTCCTCCTCCTGTACATTCATTTTGTTTATTTCCTGCTGATACTGCTTACGGAGCAATTGCACCGTTTTTCCGCTCATTCCGGGCAGCGGCACTTCCTCTATTTTAGAAAACGGGATGATTTCAAGCACGGAGTTTGTCATCCATGCTTCATCCGCTTCAAGCATTGATTGAAAACGGAATCGGCCTTCGGTGACTTCTGTCCCCTGCCGTTTCAATTCATCAATGACAAACTGTCTCGTTACGCCGTCGAGAATTCCCGTATCCAAAGATGGCGTAAAGACCTTGTCTCCTTTTCGCCAAAACACGTTGGAGACAATGCCTTCCGCGACATCTCCTTCACCGGTCAGGAAAATGCCTTCAAGATTGGGGTCATTCCCGATCTCCCGTTTAGCATACATGTTGTTTAAATAGTGATGGGATTTTAACCGAAAAGATCCTTCAGGCGTGTTTCTCCGGACAGAGAGAAGCCTGCCTTCTTTTTGAACAGGCAGAGTTTCCGGATTGAGCCGGTTGACGAAACAAAGGACGGTCGGCTTTTCATAAGTCTGCGCGGCAAATCCCTTATCGCTGACGCCTGCCGAGATGTTAAGCCGGACACGCGCGCTGCCGTCCTTGATGTCATTGAGGAGCAACAGTCTCAGAAGCATATCAAGCAGCTCCTGTTTGTTCACCTCATATGCAATCTGCAGATCCCGAAGCGCCCTGTTGAGCCTGGCGACATGCGCATCCGGCAGAAACGGCCGGCCGCTGTAAAGCCTGAACGTCTCGAACGCGCCGATCCCGTACAGATAACCATGGTCAAAAGGAGAAAGCGCCGCTTCTTTCTCCTCTATATATTGACCATTCAAATATATAATCACACCGTTACTTCCTTTTTGCGGTGTGTCTCTATAAAGTTTCTGAGCATCTCTTTGCCGAAGGAGGTCATGATGGATTCCGGATGGAACTGAACACCTTCAACAGGCAGCTCATTATGGCGGATTGCCATAATTTCTCCTTCTTTGGTTTGAGCGGATACCGTAAAACAATCCGGCAGAGTGTCCGCTTTGACAATAAGTGAATGGTACCGGGTGGCGACCAGCGGATTTTGCAGGCCTTTAAAAATCGTCTGTCCGTCATGCATAACTTCTGACGTTTTGCCGTGCATGAGCCGCTCTGCTCTGACGACATCGCCGCCGAATACTTGCGCAATCGACTGATGCCCGAGACATACGCCGAAAATAGGAATACTGCCGGCAAAATGTTTGATGGCTTCGAGGCTGATCCCCGCTTCATCAGGACTGCACGGCCCGGGTGAAATCATTAAGAAGTCCGGACCCAGCTCTTCAATCTGCTCAATCGTAATCTCGTCATTCCGTCTGACGATCAGTTCCTCCCCGAGCTCACCCAAATATTGAACCAAGTTGTACGTAAATGAATCATAATTGTCAATCATTAAAATCATCTCTGCTCACCTCGTCTGATTTTTTGTCTCTTCTTCGCTCAGCTCTAACGCCTTTTTCATCGCAAAAGCTTTTTTGAACGATTCCTTGTATTCATGCTTCGGAACCGAATCAATGACCACTCCTGCTCCGGACTGCATAAAAGCATGTCCGCCGGCTGCATAGATCGTCCGGATCACAATGTTAAACTGCAAATCTCCGTTGAATCCGAACCAGCCTATAGATCCAGTATAAAGCCCCCGTCTTGTCGGCTCAAGCTCTTCTATAATTTCCATCGTTCTCACTTTGGGCGCTCCAGTGATAGTGCCCCCCGGGAACACCGCATGAATAATGTCTGTCGCGTCATATCCGTCCTGCAGCTCTCCCTGTACGTTTGACACGATATGCATGACGTGGGAATACTTTTCGATCGCCATAAATTCGTTAACGCGCACGGAGCCGTAGCGCGATACGCGCCCGAGGTCATTGCGCTCAAGATCAACAAGCATGACGTGTTCCGCACGTTCTTTTTCATTGTGAATTAATTCGTCAGCCAAAGCCTTGTCTTCAGCATCGTCTTTTCCTCTTGAACGCGTACCCGCGATCGGTCTCGTTTCAAGCTTCTTCCCCTTCTTTGTCACCAATAGCTCCGGCGACCCGCATATCACTTGAAACCCCGGTGTCTCGAGATAGGCCATGTAAGGAGACGGATTGACGTTTCTCAAGTGTTTATACACCTCATACGGATGAACGGATAAAGACTGAGACTGCCTGATGGATAAATTAACCTGGAACACATCGCCGCTCGCGATATATTGTTTAATTTGTTCTACAGCCTGCGAAAATCCTTCTTCAGTGAACGGAGCGGCGTACGATCCGTCCCCATTCCGATCCAGCGGTGAAAAAGGCTCGTCCGCCGTTTGGAGGGAACACCACATGTCCTCTAAGCCGGACAGCTTTTCTTCCGCAAGATCCGCTTCTTCCGCTTCAGTATGGGTAATGAGCCATAACGCCTCTTCCTCATGGTCATAAACGGCCACATCATCAAAAACAAGAAAGTAAATATCAGGTGTTTCCAGATCATCTAACGACAGCATTTTAAAATTCTCAATATATCGGGCGTAGTCGTAACTGATAAAACCAATCGCACCGCCCTGAAAGTCCGGAAACTCAACGTTTGTTTCCGTTCCGAGCGTTCCAAACCATTCATGAAAGGCCCGCAGTGGGTCACCTTCTTTAAACAGTGTTTCCCCCTCATGCTTGATCGTTGTAATTCCGTCTTTCCCTCTGACGGACGCAATCGGATCTAGACCGGCTATACTGAATCTTCCCCCTCTCGCGCTTTCGAGCAGAACATGCCGTTTTCTCGATTTCGAAAGGTTTTCATATCGCTGTAAAAATGCTTGTTTCGTAAAAGGTATTTTTCTTCCTGCCGGTCTGCGTTGTGCCATCATATCAATCCTCTGCTTCGTTTTACTGTAGTTTTATTTTAAAGCAATCACACTGGTGAAAAAAGTGAATTTCGCTTCCAACCATAAAATTCGAAACGTTTTTTGGATTTTCGATGCTTCAGCACAAAAAAACTCCCGGATACAGCCGGGAGCCGTGTATATGTCTCTATTCAAACTGATAAAGCGGTGTGCTTAAGTAACGTTCTCCGTTACTAGGGATGATCGCAAGCACTTTCTTGCCTTTCCCCAGTTTTTTCGCGATTTCCAGTGCCGCGTAAATGGCCGCTCCGGAAGAAATGCCGCCGAGAATCCCTTCTTCTTTTGCCGTTTTACGGGCATACTCAAATGCATCCTCATTTTTGACGGGAATGATCTGATCATAGATGTCCGTATTCAATGTTTCAGGGACAAATCCCGCTCCGATACCCTGAATTTTATGCGGGCCCGGTTTTCCACCGGAAAGAACTGGAGAATCCGCCGGCTCTACCGCATAGATTTTGATGGATGGATATGCTTCTTTCAGCACTTCGCCCGCTCCCGTGATGGTTCCGCCGGTACCGATTCCGGCCACGAACGCATCAAGCTGGTCGTCACCAAACTGTTCTACGATTTCTTTCCCCGTCGTTTGGCGGTGAATTTCCGGGTTTGCCGCATTGTTGAATTGCTGAGGCACAAAGTATCCGTGTTCCTCGGCAAGTTCTTCCGCCTTTTTAATGGCGCCCTTCATTCCTTCTGCGCCGGGAGTCAGCACAAGCTCCGCTCCGTATGCGCGCAGCAGATTGCGTCGTTCCATACTCATTGTATCAGGCATAACGAGAATGGCTCTGAGACCTTTAGCCGCTGCCACCATTGCAAGACCGATCCCCGTATTTCCGCTTGTCGGTTCAATGATTGTGTCGCCGGCTTTTAATTTTCCTTCTTTTTCAGCCGCTTCAATCATCGCCACTCCGATCCGGTCTTTTACGCTGCTGCCCGGATTCATGTATTCAAGCTTCAGATATACATCTGCACTGTTTTCATCCGTCAGGCGATTCAATTTCACAATAGGAGTATTTCCGATTAGTTCAGTAATAGAATTTGCAATACGCACCATGTTGGACACCTCAATTTCCGACTAAATTTATTGGTATTATAAATATAAGTTATCAATTTCAAAATTTTTTGTCAATCATTTAGTTCTTTTTTCCCCGTAGAACCAAGAGACCCCCGCCTCTTTCCACAGCGTTTTGACTGTCGCCTTGTCACCTAATTGATCCATCGCGATCTGGCGTCTGATTTGGCTCTTCACTTCATTGTATGAGAAAGTTCTCGCTTTAAGCTTTTCTTTCAGCTGAATGACGGCGTATCCTGAGGAAACTTTAATCGGTTCAGCGGACCATTCATCTTCTTTAAGATTTTTAGCTTCTGTGATATATGCCTGCGGGATATTTTCCTGGTTTTCTGTCACAAAGCCGAGGTCTCCGCCATACTGAGACGTGTATCTGTCCGTGGAACGCTCAGCGGCGACGGCTTCAAAGCTGGAACCGCCTTTCAAATCAGCAAGCACCCTGTCCGCCTCTTCTTTGTTTTTGACGACGATGTGCCGGATTCTGTAGGAATCATCGAAATGGTACAATTCTTTATTTTTATTATAAAATGATTGCATTTCCTTATCCGATATATCGATGTCCTTCGTCAACAGTTCTTCAAGAAGAATGTTGTAGCGGATCTGGTCTCTCCATTCTTTTTCGGTAATATGGCTGTCTTCATAAAATGAATTATTCACCGCTTTGATTAAAAGAAACTCCCGCTCCAATTCGCTGTTTGAAACTGTGAGTTTATTCTTTTTCGCAAGCTCTTTCACTACTTGTGCATTAATCATGTCTTCCAGAGTTGATTTTCCGTACTGGTCTTCCATCTTTTTCATCCAGTCTTGCCGTGTGATATGTTTATCACCGATTGTCGCGATGGATTCTTCAGATGACCCCGCGGCTTGGGATTTTGTTAACTTATACGCCACTGTCACACTGCATACTAACAGCGCCGCTACAATAATCGTCAAAAGTGTTCTCGATTTCAAAATCTACCCCATCCCTTTTATAAAATAGAACAACCCGCTAAAGAGCTAGCGGGTTGTTTCGTCACGAAGCTCTTCCAGTTCTTCTTTTGTAAATAAATATTTCTCATTACAAAAATGGCAAACCGCTTCGGCTTTTCCGTCTTCTTCTATCATATCTTGTATTTCTTTTTTGCCTAGTCCTAAAATGGCCGTTTCGAATCGATCTTTTGAACAAGAACAGTGAAATTTGACCGGCATTGTTTCGAGAACGTCCGGTTTTTGACCCAGAACTTCTTCTAAGATTTCTTCCGGTGTCAGGCCTTTTTGAATCAATTTTGAAATCGGTTCGATTTGAGATAATTGCTTCTCAATTGTTGAAATGGTTTCTTCATCAGTCCCCGGAAGAAGCTGAATGATGAACCCGCCCGCAGCGAGAATCGTGTTATCAGGATTTACTAGAACACCTACGCCGACAGATGAAGGGACTTGTTCAGAAGAAACAAGGTAATACGTGAAGTCGTCACCGAGTTCACCCGAGACAATCTCTACTTGTCCCGTAAAATAATCACGCAAGCCCAAATCTTTTACGACACTGAGTGTTCCGTCAGTTCCGACCGCCCGTCTGACATCCAGTTTCCCTTGTTCATTGAGGTCAAAATGAACGTGCGGGTTTGATACGTATGCTCTTACCTCACCCTTTGCGTTCGCATCTGCGACAATGGCTCCGATCGGGCCGCCGCCTTCTATTTTGACTGTCAGCTTATCTTCACCCTTAAGCATCGCTCCGAGCATCAGAGAAGCTGTCATCGTCCGGCCGATTGCGGCTGATGCCGTCGGCCACGTGTCATGCCTTCTTTGCGCTTCATTAACCATATCTGTCGTTCTGGCTGCATAAGCCCGCACTTTACCGTCATATGCAATTGCTTTAATTAAATAATCCATCGTTTACCTCCTATACGTGACCCACACGATTTCGCTCATAAATGATTTCCAGCCCTTTCAGAGTGAGAAACGGGTCAACAATATCAATACAGTCTGATTCGTTTGCGATTAATGACGCAAGCCCGCCTGTCGCAATGACTTTCGGTTCCTGTGTTGCCTGCCATTTCATCCGCTTCACTATACCTTCAACTTGTCCGACATAGCCGAAAAGGATGCCGGACTGCATGGCGCTTACCGTGTTTTTGCCGATGATATTGTCCGGACGGGCAATTTCAATTCTCGGAAGCTTCGCCGCACGTGAGTACAGCGCTTCCGTCGAAATCGTAATGCCGGGAGCAATCGCGCCGCCCATGTATTGTTTGTTTTCATCAATGTAGCAATACGTCGTCGCCGTTCCGAAATCAACAACAATTAAGGGGCCGCCATACTGCTGGATCGCCGCAACGGCATTGACGATCCTGTCAGCTCCCACTTCTTTCGGATTGTCATACTTTATATTTAAACCTGTTTTCATTCCCGGGCCGACAACTTGCGGCTCGATGTGAAAGTATTTTGTGCACATTCTTTCTAAAGAGAACATAATCGGCGGCACCACGGATGAGATGATAATCCCTTCAATCTGTTCAAACATGAGTCCGGAATGTTCAAATAAGGAGCGGAGCAGCATGCCGAATTCGTCTTCTGTTTTGTGCCTGCTCGTTTCTATGCGCCAATGATATTCTAATTCCCCATCATGATATACACCAATCACGGTGTTGGTGTTCCCCACATCTATAACCAGTAACAACCTCTATCACCACTTTTGAATAGTTTCTAATCATAACATTTTCAACATTCTACAATACCATACACGATCTGCGGCTCTTTTGTAAACAAAACGGAACCAGTAAAAAAACCGCCGGTATACGCCGGCGGTTTTCATATCAGAAAGCGAACTATTCTTTCGGCTCGTCTTTCTTTTCGTCTTCTGTTTTAGACAGGATGTTTACTTTCACATCGTCTTTTTGAAGATGGTCATCTGAGAAATTGCGCTCAGGGAGTTTTCCGTGATCCACGAGATGCTTGATTTGTTCCGCATCTAATGTTTCCACATCAAGCAATGTCTGAGCAATCAATTCAAGCTTATCGCGATTTTCAGTCAGGATGGTTTTCGCACGCTCATAACATTCTTTAATGATGCGCTGAATTTCCTGATCGATTTCGTAAGCGATCTGATCACTGTAGTTTTGCTCGTTGTTGAAATCCCGGCCCAGGAATACTTGACCGCCTTGAGATTGACCGAACTGAAGCGGTCCGAGTTTTTCTGACATACCGAACTCTGTCACCATTCTTCTGGCAATGTTCGTTGCCCGCTGGAAGTCATTGTGAGCGCCCGTGCTGACTTCGCCGAAGATAATTTCCTCGGCAACGCGTCCGCCCAGAAGACCGACAATTTTATCGAGAAGTTCAGGTTTTGTCTGGAAGTAACGGTCTTCTCTCGGAAGCATGACCGCGTATCCGCCCGCCTGCCCCCTCGGAACGATCGTTACTTTATGAACCATATCGGCTTCATCCAGCACAAGTCCGATAACGGTGTGACCGCCCTCGTGGTACGCCACGATATTGCGTTCTTTTTTCGATATGACGCGGCTCTTCTTCGCAGGGCCCGCAATGACACGGTCCGTCGCTTCATCAATGTCGCGCATATCAATTTTCTTCTTGTTTTGACGGGCAGCAACAAGTGCCGCTTCGTTAAGAAGGTTTTCTAAATCGGCGCCTGAGAAACCGGGTGTTCTTGAAGCGATCGCTTTTAAGTTCACCGTTTCATCAAGCGGTTTGTTTCTCGCATGGACCTGTAATACGGCTTCACGGCCGATGACATCCGGACGGTCTACCGTAATCTGACGGTCAAAACGTCCCGGACGAAGCAATGCAGGGTCGAGAATGTCCGCACGGTTTGTCGCAGCGATAATAATGATTCCTTCATTCGCACTGAAACCGTCCATCTCTACAAGCAGCTGGTTCAGCGTCTGTTCGCGTTCATCATGCCCGCCGCCAAGACCTGCGCCGCGCTGACGTCCCACCGCGTCGATCTCATCAATGAAGATCAGACAAGGCGCATTCTTTTTCGCATTTTCGAATAAATCACGCACACGGGAAGCACCGACACCGACAAACATTTCAACGAAGTCAGATCCGCTGATGCTGAAGAAAGGAACGCCCGCTTCACCGGCTGAGGCTCTCGCAAGCAGCGTCTTACCGGTTCCCGGAGGTCCGACCAACAGCACGCCTTTAGGGATTCTGGCGCCAAGCTCGGCGAATTTGCGAGGATCTTTCAGAAACTCAACAACCTCAACGAGCTCCTGCTTCTCCTCATCCGCGCCGGCTACATCTTTAAACTTCACGCGTTTCTTTTCTTCCGTATACAGCTTCGCTTTGCTCTTTCCGAAGTTCATGACACGGCTGCCGCCGCCCTGAGCCTGATTGAGCAGGAAGAAAAACAGAATAAAGATGATGACAAACGGAATGATCGTCGTTAAGAACGTCACCCACCCGCTTGTTTCCTGTGCGGGATCAACTTTTACGTCCGTCTTTTTAATTGCATCAAATATCTGGTCTGCTCCTTTTCCTTCAGGAACATGTGTTAAAAAGTACTGGTCTTTGTCGTATTTTTTCAGCTGTCCTTTTACCTCATAAACACCTCTGACAGGCTGAACCGATACGCTATCAACTTTCCCCTCATCGAGGTTCTTGATAAACGTACTGTACGACATATTTTCTGTTTTCGGGTTTGAAGTCTGGAAGTAACTCACAACCCCGATTACTACTAATAAAATAAGTAAATAAAAAATGGTATTACGGAAGACCCGATTCATTCCTTACCTCCTCCCACAGTAAGCACAACTATGTTCAATAGTACCATAGAAAATCATTCCAATACAACCGATAACCATCTCGGAAGCAGGCAGCCGATCAGCTTTCATAAATCGCCGGTTTTAATACTCCGATGTAAGGCAGATTGCGATAGCGTTCGGCATAATCAAGTCCGTAACCCACAACAAACGCGTCAGGAACTTCAAAGCCTACGAAGTCTGCTTTAATGTCCGCTTTTCTTCCGCTTGGTTTATCCAACAGGGTAACAATCTTAATTGATTTCGCTTTACGATATCGGAAGAGTTCTACGAGATAGCTCAAGGTTAACCCACTGTCGATAATATCTTCAATGATTAAGATGTCCCGGCCTTCTACAGATGTATCCAAATCTTTGATGATTTTGACTTCTCCGGAAGAAACCGTGGAATTTCCGTAGCTTGATACATCCATGAAGTCCATTTCCAAATATGTATCAATATGCTTTATAAGATCAGCCATAAAAGGAAGCGCTCCCTTTAACACACCGATTGCCAACGGAAACGTGTCGCTGTACTCGCTTGTTAATTGTTCTCCAAGCTGTTTTACTTTCTGCTGGATCTCATCTTCTGAGATCAGCACTTTTTCGATATCCTGTTTCATGTTAATGCTTGCCCCCTACACTTTTCATGCTGTCTATATTGTAATACAATGCGGTCACTGTTTGAAATCACAAGATCGTCAAAGATGGATTTTTTCAAGCCAGGCAGCCAGATAATTTCACCGCTCGCATCCGTTACAATCGGCCATTCGTCCCGATCCCGCAGAGGCAGTTTATGATCAATAAATATATCTTTCACCTTTTTCGAGCCATTCATCCCTTTAAGTTTGATCCGATCGCCGATTTTTCTCGTCCGGATTGTTAAAGGAAATTGC
Organism: Bacillus sp. A1; assembly: GCF_042296235.1. Classification (NCBI taxonomy): domain Bacteria; kingdom Bacillati; phylum Bacillota; class Bacilli; order Caryophanales; family Bacillaceae; genus Bacillus; species Bacillus sp. A1. The sequence continues at coordinate 76,688 of NZ_CP141181.1, read as the reverse complement.
ACCTTATTTCTGCTTGTCATAAAAACAGCATTCCCATTTTTGATATGAGGGTCAGCCTGATCGGCCACCTCTATCATAAAGCCGTTGGGGAGAACAGCAGTCTCGCCTTCCGCTCCTTGCAGCTGCAGCTCAAAGGGAACCTTTTCACATTGCCATTGTTCAAATGTAAACAAACATGTCTGATATGATTTGACCACCTTCAGCCCTTTCGGAAAATCAAGCACTCCCGAGGCGCTTCCATTTTCCGCCCATTCGAGAAACTGCTGTATGTGGCGGGCGGAAAACGACGATGGAACGTTTTCATAAAGATAGTTTAATATTAGTTGAACTCCTCTTCTTTGTAAAGGTATCGGAAGGGCAAGCAATTGAGAGGAATTGACTTCAACCGATGTGTCAGACTTGCTTGTAATAACCTTATTCATTCGTTCTTTCGTTAATGACTGCAGGTATTGTTCGTCTTCTGTCAGTGCTTCACTCACCTTTTGAAACATTTTATGAACGTCAGGTGATTCTTGTTTTAAAAAAGGAAGCACGGTCTTTCTGAATCTGTTTCTTGTATAATCGTCTTTTGCATTGCTCTCATCCGTTCTGTAGCTGAGCCCTTCTTGACGGCAGTATTCAAGGATTTCATCCTTTGCCGTATAGAGGAAAGGCCTGATCAGCCAGCCGGATGCAAATTCGCGAACGGGCTGCATTCCCGCAAGCCCTGCCCCGAGCGTACCTTTCGCAAGCCTCATGAGCATTGTCTCAACCTGGTCATCGCCGTGATGAGCCAGCGCCAAAAACTTCGCTTGGTGTTTTGTCATCAGATCTTCGAAAAACTGATATCTGCAATCACGCGCGGCAGCCTGCTTGTTCAGCTTATTCTTCTTTGCGTATGCAGAAACATCAATCTGTACCGTTTCACAGAGGATGTGTTCAGCCTCGCAATATGACTGCACAAACTTCATATCTTCTTCAGATTCAGGACCCCTGAACTGATGGTCGACATGCGCCGCTATGATAACGGAGGAATGCCCGAAGTGCTTATTCAGCATACTGAGAAGCGCCATTGAATCAGGGCCTCCGGAGACCCCGGCAATAATCGTTTCTCCCTCCGCCTGAAGATGATATGTTTTGAAAAAATCTTCCACGCTTTTCACAATGTCCCCCTCACAATGAGCAGGTTTTTTAAAGATATACATATCCTATCACTTTCATTCCCTCCAAGCAAAGAAGAAGCATGAGCGCAGGCGTCCGGCCGGCACTAGATGAGAAAAAAGACGATGTAAGCGAAATAAAGGGCGAGAACGCTGATTAAAATAAGTGTTGTTTCAAACAAACCATTGTGCTTTGCGGGTTTTTGTTTAGGTTTATACCGCGTCTGAGATACAGTGCCCTGCCGCGGTTTTGAATGCGGCGGCTTAGGCTTGGCGGCGGCTTTCCTTTTGCTCCCGGCGCTCTGGCCCGCCGTCAGGATGTCATGCTTCATGGCTTCCGCAGACGGATATTGACCGTTTAAAGCAGAAAACAGAACCTTCTTATACTTATTCAGAAACGGGTGGCCTTCAATGATAGAACGAAGCTGTTCTTTCGGCTGTCCTGACTTTTTGCACTCTTTCTTCTGGACACAGTGGATCATGATCATTGCGACAGCAAACAGGTCATAGGATGGTTCTGCTTTTCTTGTTCCATACCCCCAATAGCCCCTGTCGTAAAACTCCGTATACTCTTTAATCGCGCGGCCCTGTTTTGTCGTTCCCCCTACATCAATGCAGCGAATGGCAGCCGGTGGCCCGGTTACAATGAGATTGTCCGGTTTGAGGTCGCCAAAAACCCACCCTTGCTGATGAAGGACTGACAGGCTGGAAAGAAGCTGCACCATCAGCACCGGAATCCACTCCGCTCCCTTACTGCTGATATATTGCGGAAGAAGCGGCCCTTCTATGTACTCCATCACGTAAAAAGAGACATTTTTATTCAGCTGCGGTATAAACGCGTCGTCCGCATCAAAAAAAGAAGGCCCCATCGTTTGCGACCGGGCCTTTGAAAAGGATTTTAAGACATTCACTTCAGAGGTAACAGACATGCTGTCGCTGCTTATTTTCAAAGCGACCTGTCCGCCTGATGCTTCTGCCAAATATACAATACCGTTAGCCCCTTTTCCAAGCTGTTTGAGCAATCTGTAGGATTTGCCGTTCCATTTGCCCTGAATTGCCGTCCCCGGTGCCAGACTACATGCCAAACTCGTTAAAGCGTCGTTCATCATCTGCCAACATGCTCCTTCTTGAGCGGATTCTCTCAAACTGCTGCGTCGCTTCCCGGATAGCGGGGCCCGTAGGGGTGATACCGCCGGTCGACAGCTTCGCAAAGAGTGCAGAAAGGGATTCAAGCTTCGGCGTCCAATTCAGTACAAGCTCAACTTCCTGGCTTTTCCCGGGAAATATACACATTGCAAATTCATTTTGTCCGGCCCGGGAATTTAAACTGATGGAAAGATCGATCAGCGCTTCTTTCACCGTCGGCAGTTTCGGCGCCATACTCGCACTCGTATCAACCAGCACAAGCACTTGCAGATGAACCGTTTCGCCGAGTTCATCAACAACTTCCATCACTTCGCCGCGTTTTTCAGGAGAAAGCTCTTCCATTTCAACGTTTTTTCCTAAAATTTGTTTAAGCTCTTGATTGACGACGCCTTGCAGCGTCTGGGTCATTGCTTTTTTCGTCACCATTTGAACCGTCTGAGACAATTGTGACGCATACACAACTTGATGGACGCCGCCTCCGGCCATGGCGATGCCTTCAACTTCCTTCATTGCCTCTTGGTCAATCGCATTTTCTTCCATAATTCCTATAACATTCACCGTAATCCCCTGCTCCTTGGCGAAAGCCGCCATTGCGATCGGGTCTTCACCATGATTGGAGCAGCCATCTGTAATCAGCAGAACTTGATTTAAATGTCCCTTATTCACATACATTCCTCCCGGTGATACGATTAGTCCCATCTTCGCCAGAAGGAAAGTGATTTATACGAAAGGATTAAGAAATCTCCTTTTTATTTAGGAAAACCGCCGGCACCGGGATGGAAGCCCATTTCGGCGTGTTGTGATCAATCCGGACAACAACCACCGTCATATCGTCTTCGATTTGGCCGGAACGCGTTCTGATGACCTCTTCCATTAATATATCAGCGATTTCCTGCGGATCTTCGGTTTTCAGCCCTTTCATTTTCCGTTTCATCCACAGGTCGTGGTTTTCAACGTGCTTCGGCCCTTCAAAAATACCGTCACTCATCATGACGAGCAGATCTCCCGCTTTTAACTGTTCACTTACAACCTCTACATCAAATTCATTGATGATGCCGATCGGCAGATTGCTGGCCTGCACTTTCATGACTTGATCTCCCCGCTTGATAAAACTCGGCGTTGAACCGACCTTCAAGAATTTGCAGCTTGCATCCTGAAGATCAATGATAGAAAGATCGAGAGTTGAGTAGATTTCGTCTGTCGTCCGTAAAGACAGAATACTGTTGATCGTTTTGATCGCTATTTTTTCATCAATACCTGATTCGAGAATTTTTTCGAGCAGCTTAATCGTTTCATTGCTCTCATAATGGGCCCTCGCCCCATTGCCCATGCCGTCACTGATCGCGGCCGCATACTTTCTCGCCCCCAGTTCCATCATGCTGTAGCTGTCGCCGGAGACAAGGCCGCCGCCTTTTGCCGCATGAGCCGCGCCTGTCGATACCCGGTACGACTTGGTCGAACCGAACGCGACATGGCTGTAGCCATTCGGATGAGTCGAGTGCTGTTCGCTTTTGACAAGTATCTGCTCCTCAAGAATGTCAGACAGCATCGGGGCGATAATTTTCTCACTCTCGCCGTGTCCTCCGCTGAACGGGATTGTCATTTCGATATCAATATTGCCCTGCTCCAAGCTGTATATCTCGACATGCTGAATCTCGATTCCGAAATGCTGAAGCGCCTCTATCATTTGTTCTTCTTGAATAAAATGCTGCTCCCTCTCCCGTTTTATTTCCCGAGAAAAGTCCGCCATGACCTCAGAAACCCCCAACAGCTGCTCGGCAACAAGCCTTCTGCTGTCCTGAACTTTTCTCTTCAGTGTCAGATGGGCGTGATGGTGGGCAAGTTCGTCCTCAATCAGCTCTTCCACCTGTCTGGATTTGGAGCAGTGTTGTTGAAACTCCTTTTTTAATCTGCGGTTTGAGGCATACTGTTTTTCTTCTGTTTCATGCATAACCTGTTTCATTAAGTCATATGTTTTATCAAAGTTTTGAACCCAGCATTTGCTTTTCTTATAGCAGGATTGGCAGGAATGCTCGGTGATTTTGCTTAAAAAGAGATCCACTTCCCCTTCTTCCGCCTGCTCATCAGAAGACGTCTGATGAAAGGTGGCGAAGCTCTCCGACAAGGCATGAAACACATTGGAGAACTGGTCTACTTTCTGGGCGGTGACATCTCTGATTTTCCTTGCGTACTGCTGCTGTTCCTGACTGTGCTCAGCAGTGCCCGGTATGTATCGCGCCACCTTTTTCGTAATCGATTGGGGCGTAATCAAAAACAAAACAACGGCAATCAAAGATTCATAAAGAGTGGTCATTAATCCGGCAGATCCTTCTCCATATAATGAAATCAGCAGTGAGCCGATCACTAATCCGACTGCGGCGCCGGCTTTCTTTCCTTCTTTCAGCAGCCCGCCAAGAAGCCCGGAAAACGCAAGCAGACTCATTTGATAGAGATTCCCGATATTCGCAAGCCCGAGGATCAGTCCGGTCACAACACCGACCGTACAGCCGATGCTTGCCCCGCCGACAAAGGAAAAACTCAGCACGACATAGCGGGCCAGGATATGTTCAGCCTGCATTCCCTGAAATGAAACACCGGCAAGCCCGGTTAAAACGGATGCGATCAAGATCATAAAACAGATGATTTCTTCTATTTTTAACGATTGCTTCACTTTTTTGATCGTGAAGATCGGCAGGCTTTGTAAAAAGATCAGCGTCAAAATAAAGGCCAGGCCCGCCTCGACAACAGCCATCACATAATCATAGGTGGTAAAAGCGCCGCTTTCAAAATAAACAAATCCGATTCTCGCGGCAGCCATAGAGAAAAACACCACGATCGGCAGCATCTTCACCCGGTCCTGCACGATATATGTACCGATTTTTGAAAATAGAGTGAAGACGGCCAAAGCTGTGAGAATCAATAAAGAGTGTTTCGGCGAAATGGTTAAAGCGCCCGCAAGTAAAGACAGACAAGCATAGAAGGCTTTATCTCTTCTGATCAACAGCATCGCTCCGAAAAACGGCAGCGCAAACGGAAGAACCTCAGATAATATGAAAGCCCGTCCAAGTAAAAAACCGATCACGACATAAATGAAACCCTTATAGAAAAAAAGTGAATGCGCTTGATGGACTGTAAGCTTTGCCGCCTTTTCAAAAAACGATTGCAGTTTTTCCAGAGCTTGTCCCGCCATCGGCCCGTTCACTCTTCTTTCCGCTTTTTCCATTGCTCTCATCCCCCACCTGTTTTATTCGTTGCTTGTCATTATAAATGAAAGCACAGATAGGATTTTGTCAAAAGAAGGTAACAATTCCAAAGAACTCTTCGACGCTTTCTCCCTTGTTCCCCTTTCCTTTCGTATTTCCTCCGACATTTCTCAAAAAGTTGTCTAAATATGAAAAAATCGGCTTCTGCAACAGAAGCCGATTCGCTTGATGACCCGTACGGGATTCGAACCCGTGTTACCGCCGTGAAAGGGCGGTGTCTTAACCGCTTGACCAACGGGCCGGATATATATGGTAGCGGCGGAGGGGATCGAACCCCCGACCTCACGGGTATGAACCGTACGCTCTAGCCAGCTGAGCTACACCGCCATATAGGTGCTTATAAGCACAAGTTATATAATACAAAGGTTTCTTCATCTCGTCAACAGAAACTTTAAAGTTTTAATTTTCTGACTATACGGACGCATACAAAAAAAGCACCCGCTGGGATAGACGGATGCTCCATGTATTTATAGAAAGCAGCAAGTTATCCTCTTCTTGCTCCGCGCCCTCCACGTTTTGATTCCGTGTTTCGTTTTAAAGATGATAAGCGGTCTTCGCTATCTTTAAGAAACTTGTTCATTTTCTGTTCAAAAGATTCTTTCGGACGGAAATCATTTCTAGGTCTGGCTTGCGGACGGTCTTTAGCTTTTTTAATTGATAAACCAATTTTCCCGTCTTTTTCAACGTTGATGACTTTCACTTCAACTTGATCGCCGACTTTTAAATGCTCGTTAATGTCTTTTACATAATTATCGGCTACCTCACTGATATGAACGAGACCGGTTGAGCCTCCAGGCAATTCAACAAATGCTCCGAAATTTGTAATACCTGTTATTTTCCCTTGCAACTTGCTGCCAACTTCAATCGACATAAAAAAAGTGCTCCTCCTTAGGCTTATAAAAAGATCGTTTGTTTAATTATACCTAAATAAAAATTTAAGTGTCAACAAGGCTACTTGCTCTTCTTCTCTACATTAAAGAGAATCTCACCATTTCCTGACATAAACAAGTCTCTTCTGGCAAGCTCTGTGACGTAATCCTCATCCTTTAATTTGGAAATTTCATCTTTTAAATCAGCCTGTTTCGCGTTCAATTTTTTCACTTGTTTTTCCAGCTGAGCTTTCTTTTCTTCGTTTGCGCTAAGGGAAGAGGTCTGTGACCACAGAGAACCCGCTAAGACAATAGCCGTCAACAACACAAGGGCGCCGAATACGATCAACCGTCTGAAAAGCCCTTTCCGCCTTCTTTTCATAAGCTGGGATTGCCGTTCAACCTGCTCTTTATAGTCGTTTTGAATTTCAGTTATTGTACGTTCTCTAGATAGATTCAAACCAGACGGTCCTCCTTTCACCTTTTCAAAATACGTATCATGGTCGATCTGATTGTTATGATTAGTTTCTTGCTCTTTTGTGAAAATCCTGCACTTTTTTGAAAATATCGTTTGAAAGTAAGACGCCATTTTTCAGGAAGAAGTTTCAATAATTGTTTCAACAGGAAGAACAGCGGATACAGCAAAAAAGCTACGATCTTAAAAAGACACTTCGCAAAAAAGGCACTCACCCGATAGGAGTATAAAGAAATAACCGTGATCAGCCCGATGAGCAGCTTAAAGAGCAGAAGCACCGGACGGAACAGCACGTGCTGAATGAGCTTTTTTGCGAATTGGTAAAGAGACACCGCAAGATGAATGGCAAATTTCAGTATTTTTATATACATTCGTTTAAACAGGCTTTGGTACGTCGCAATACCCAGTAAGACAGCCAAGAAAATGTATACCCTGAGTTCTCCTTCATTCACGTTGAGCAGCACATAGAAAAACATCAGACCTTGTACAATCCAAAAGAGAATGTCATGAATGAATAACAGCCATCTGGCCGTTTTGGCGCGGCTGACAAACAGCCTGTATGTATCAAGCGACGCTCCGAGCCAGGCGCCCATACCGGTCATTGCCAGCATCGTATAAAATTGGGTCGTCAGTGTCATTTAAACAACTTGCTAAAAAACCCTTTAGCTTTATCCCCTTGCTGCTCGTCTAAATATACAAGGTCAAACACCCTGCCTTTTATAGATACAATCCCTTTTTCCACATCAAGATTTTTCATCTGCAGGTTCTCGCCTCTGACGGAAAGCATTCCCATAACTGTTTCCAGCAAAAACTCTTCGTTGTCAAAACTTTCCACATGCTTGACGCCCGAAATGTCTAAATGCTTTCTCCCTTTCATCGTTACATCATGCTGTTCCGGAACAGAAGAAGAACCTTTTTGCTCATAATATGAATTCATCTATTCAGCCCCCATATCCTCGATACTTTTAGCATTATTACTGCATTGTATGAGGCGGGAGCCTTGTTTAGAACAAGCCTATTCGCCGAGTTTTTCTTCTTTGACGATTGTATACATGCCCGCGGCTTCTTCTTTTTTCGTTGTTTCTTTCAATTCGTTTACCTTCACGGTGACAAGCTTCTGGCCGAAGCGGACCGTCAGTTCATCACCGGCTTTTACGTCTGAGCTGGCTTTCGCCTGATTCCCGTTAACGGTGATTCTCCCTTGATCGGCGACCTCTTTCGCCAATGTGCGGCGTTTAATTAATCTGGATACTTTTAAAAACTTATCAAGTCTCATATCAGAATCTCCTCTCCATTTCTTTTGCTTCATCCCACAATTTGTCCATTTCTTCAAGTGACATTGCGGTCAATTCAAGTCCCTTTGCTGCCGCTTCTTTCTCAATATAAGCAAAGCGTCTGCGGAATTTGTCATTTGTCATGGCGAGCGCTTCCTCAGGCTCAATTTTATAGTATCGGCCGATATTGACCAATGCAAATAAAACATCGCCGAATTCAGCTTTTAAGCTGATTTCATCTGCTGATTCGGCGGAAGCCTCTGCAGAAAATTCCTTTAGCTCTTCATTTACTTTATCCCATATATCCTGAACGTCATCCCAGTCAAAGCCGGTTTTTGCGGCTTTTTTCTGAAGCTTGGCCGCTTTTGCAAGAGAAGGCAGTGTTTTCGGCACGGCATCCAGCAATGAAGAGGATGTTGTTTGCTTTTCCGTCTTTTTGATTTCTTCCCAGTTGGCGACGACATCATGTTCATCCTGAACCTTAACATCCTTAAACACGTGCGGGTGCCGTCTGACCATCTTCGCACTGATGTCTCTGATGACATCATCAATTGAGAAATACCCCTCGTCTTCTCCGATCTGGGCGTGCAGCATAACCTGAAGCATGACGTCCCCGAGTTCTTCTATCATGTGATCCGTGTCCTCTTCGTCAATGGCCTCAAGCAGTTCGTAGCATTCCTCAATCATATATTTCTTTAATGACTGGTGTGTCTGCTTTTGATCCCACGGACAGCCGTTCGGCCCGCGAAGCTCGCGAATAATACTTCGGAACGCAGAAAATTCCTGGTAAAGGAGTTCTTCTTTTTTAATCGGCGGAACATACACGCTTGTTAAGTTATTTATTTCTACATTGCGGTCAAGTTCAAACAAAGGCACCTTGGTCATCTTTTCTCCCTTGCTTCCGGCTGCCGTGACGATGACCACTTCATAGTCGTCAGGCAATTTCTCCATAAGCGTCAGCTTTACCTCAGAGGCCGTCATCTGGTCATAAACCTGGCAAATGATCAGGTGATGGCGGAGTTCGAGCTCATCCGGCGTCATTGTTTGCGCATCCGTAAATTGAAACCCTTCAATCGGATCAATTCGCAAAGCATTAAAAGTGGCATCCAGAAAGCTTTGCCCTCCGGCAGTATGAACAGCTATCTGTTGTTCTTCCCAGCGTTCAAATAACAGCTGAACGGTTTTCTCAGCGACAAACGGATGCCCGGGCACAGCGTAGACGACATCCTCTTGCTTCGCTTTTTCAAACAGAATGTCCGCGATCTCTTCATAGACCGCTTCAAACTGATCATGTTTTTCATAAATATCATCAAAATACCGGATGTCCGCTTCCGTCTCTTGCTCTAATTCCGAAATCAAAGGGTGGTCTTTCGTTCTTATATATAAATGCTTCGCCTGAGTCAGCAGCTTATGTACGCCCACTGTCAATTGATCCATGTCTCCGGCGCCGAGGCCGACGACCGTAATGTTACCTGCCATGTTTTTCTCTCCTCTTTTTCAATTTGCTTAAAGCACTGCCGAAAGGAAGGCCGCTCAGCTCTTCGTCCGTGAAAATCTTCATTCTTATCATACAATAAATAAACAATAGTCCTCCGATGACTGACGCAGACAGACTCTCACATACAGCTCCGGCCCTGCTGACAGGAACAAATAACTGCCAAAGCTTCATATATACGAGCAGAAAGAAGACCATCAGCAGGCTGCACCAGCATAGACGGGCAATCACGCCGCCGATATTCGTCAGCCAGCCCTTCGACCAAATTCTCCGGAGATTCAGGCACGCAACTGCGGCAAATGCCAAGACGGTCGCCAGTGCCGCTCCTGTAATACCCCAGCCGGGGACCAGCCAAACATTCAGCACCCATTTCAGCGCCCCTCCCGCCAAAACGGATACGGCGGGGAAAACGGTATGTCCCGCTCCTTGCAGAATCGCGGCTGCCGTAAGCGCAATCGAGGCAAAAAAGATAGATAAGCTGAATATTTGTAAGGTCTGCGTCCCCTCACTGTTTTGGAAAAGCATGATATTCACCGGCTCTAAAATGCAAAAAAGCCCGGCTGATGCACCGATCCCTACCGCAAGGCAGAGCTTGACGGCTGATGTCGCTTTCTCTTTTATGATAAACGGCTTATTCTCATGCACCGCTTTTGAAATTGAAGGAACCAATGACGCGGCGATACTGACGGCAAACACGGTTCCCAGCTGAAGGAGCGGCTGTCCGCGGTCATATATGCCTTTCAGCTGTTTCGCGGCATGGCTCTCCGTCCCGTCTGAAAGCAGTGAATATAAGTTTAAGGCGTCTACAAGCTGAAGCAAAAGCATAAGTACACTGCTGATACAGATGGTGACTGAATAAAGCAGCAGCTTTTTTATAATGACGGCCGTTTCGATATGTCCGCCGTCCTTCTTTGTTTCTTCCCGCTTATACCAGAAAACAGCCAATACACAAAGGGCCGCCAAGCTTCCGGCAATTGATCCCGAGGCCGCCCCCGCACCTGCCGCGTATAATGAGCGGCCGTTTTTCAAAAGCCAGAAGGATAAACCGAGAAGCACCGCCACGCGAAGAAGCTGTTCCGTAATCTGGGATAAGGCTGACGGCATCATATCATGCACGCCTTGGAAATACCCCCTGAAAACCGCCGTAAACGGAAACAGTATGAAAGCGAACGCCGCGACCCTTATCAGCATCACAAGGCGGGCGTCACCCATAAAACCGGCTAACGGCGCCGCGCCGGCATACATGAGCGCAAACAGAACAAGTCCGGCCGCCGTGACATAAAGGGCGGAAATTTTCATTATTTTTTGTTTATGATCGCTATAATCGTTCATTAATTTAGAGATGATTACCGGAAAACCGGATGTTGACAGCATGACCGCGATCCCTAAAAACGGGTACACCTGCTGATAAATGTAAAATCCGACGTCACCGACAATATTCTGAAAAGGAACCCTGTACACGGCGCTTAATATCTTCGTCACGATGCCCGCAACGACGAGCACAAAAGCACCTTTCCATGCCGATTGCCGCTTGGCGCCAACTGAATCGTTCATCCAAAAGCTCCTTCCAGCCGCTAGAAAATTACGTCTATAAAACGAGCTTATTATATCACAATCCTAACGGCCGAACCGATAGAGAGCACATATGAATATGAAAAAGAACAGCACTTGTATAAGAGCTGCTCTTTCTCCGTTTTCTTATTTCAATAATGGTAATAAGACCTACTGCTCCATTTGTCTCGCCAAAAAACTGGCTGCCGTTTCTACCGCTTTATGTTCTACTTCTCCAAGCGCCTGTTCCTTGGAAAAGATGACCACGGCGCCGATAGGATCGCCATTTGCCACGATCGGGGCTATTGTATAGGAGCTCATATCTTCATCAATGTCATTAACAAGCTGCGCGGACTTCACGTCGTTTTCTACCACTGAGCTGCGCTGATCCATCGTTTTTTCGAGCAAATCGCTGATGGCTTTGTTCAGAAATTCTTTTTTCGAACTGCCTGAAACGGCAATATACGCGTCACGGTCGCAAATCAAAACGGAATGGCCGAGACTGTCATACAAAGCATCTGCATATTCCTTCGCAAAATCGCCAAGCTCACTGATAGGAGAATATTTTTTCAATATAACTTCTCCGTCGCGGTCAACGAATATTTCAAGCGGGTCTCCTTCCCTGATTCGCAGTGTTCTCCGAATTTCTTTAGGAATGACGACCCGTCCTAGATCATCAATACGACGTACGATACCTGTAGCTTTCATCTCTCTGGTGCCTCTCTTTCATGTGATGATATTTAAGGGAAAGTACTAAAGCTCTTTACTTTATGTAGCTTCCGCCACTCGCTTGAAATTAGTATCCGTCACATCAAATGTAATATACACCAGAGAGTAACAATTTTTATGAAGACGCGATTGTTTCTTTCTTCACATCCTGAAGGCCTTTCAGCATGCCGAGCACGGTCTCCAGCCACTCTTCCGTTTTGCGGCCTTTCGTCTGTACTGAGATTTTCAGCTTTTTCCCTTCCATTCCCAGTCCGATCTGCCGGCCGTATTTATTGCCGAGTTCGAACAATTTCTGGCCGTCAATCTGTGCGCTGGCCTCTTCAGAAATGGTAAATCTGATCGCGTCTTTATCCTGCTTGATGAGTTCGACGCGTTCATATTTTCCGTATACCTTCATCTCAGCAACCGTAAACAGCCATTCAACCTCTTTAGGGTAGCTGCCGAACCTGTCGATGATTTCATCTTGAAGCTCATTTTTCTCCTCAATTGTGGCGATCGACCGGAAGCGTTTGTACATGTCGATTTTTTGCTTGCCGTCTTGTATATAGTTTTCAGGAATATACGCGTCTAGCTCGATATCGATTTCTGTCTCAAACTGTTCGCTTTTCGGAATATCGCCTTTCCGCTCTTCAATCGCTTCCTTGAGCATTTGCGAGTACAGGTCAAAACCGACTGAGTCAATAAAGCCGTGCTGCTGGGCGCCGAGAAGGTTCCCCGCTCCCCTGATCGTCAAGTCACGCATGGCGATTTTAAAGCCAGATCCCAGCTCGGTAAATTCTTTAATCGCCTGCAGCCGTTTTTCCGCCACCTCAGTGAGCACTTTGTCTCTGCGGTACGTAAAATACGCGTAAGCGACGCGGTTGGAACGGCCGACCCGTCCTCTCAGCTGATACAGCTGAGACAGCCCCATTTTGTCTCCGTCGAACACAATCAAGGTATTGACATTCGGTATATCTACGCCTGTCTCAATAATAGTCGTGCTGACAAGGACGTCTGATTCCCCTTCCAGAAAATTGAGCATGACGCTTTCCAATTCATTTTCAGTCATTTTTCCGTGGGCATATGCCACTTTCGCATCGGGAACAAGCATGGAAATTTCATCAGCCTTCCGCTCGATGTCATCCACGCGGTTGTACAAGAAATATACCTGTCCTCCGCGCGCCAGTTCTCTTTCGATGGCTTCCCGCACAAGCGCGCCATTGTATTCCACGACATATGTCTGAACAGGGAAACGGTTTTCCGGCGGCGTTTCAATAACAGATAAGTCCCGCACACCGAGCATGGACATATGAAGCGTACGCGGTATCGGCGTCGCTGTAAGAGTCAGCACATCGACATTGGCTTTGATCTGTTTGATTTTTTCCTTATGCGTTACGCCAAAGCGCTGCTCTTCATCAATGATGAGCAAGCCGAGATCTTTATAGACGACGTCTTTAGATAAGAGCCTGTGGGTTCCGATTACGATGTCTACCGTTCCGTTTTTCAGGCCTTTAATCGTTTCATTGGATTCTTTTCTCGTTCTGAATCGGCTGAGAAGACCGATGTTAATCGGATAGTCCTGAAAACGCTCCATAATGGTTTCATAATGCTGCTGCGCGAGTATTGTCGTCGGCACAAGAAGCGCGACCTGCTTTCCGTCTGCGATCGCTTTAAAAGCCGCTCGGATGGCTACCTCCGTCTTCCCGTAACCGACATCACCGCAAAGCAAACGGTCCATCGGGCGCTCTCTTTCCATGTCCTTTTTAATCTCCTGAATGGAACGGAGCTGGTCCTCTGTTTCCTGATAAGGGAAAGCAGATTCGAACTGCCGCTGCATTTCATGATCCGGCGAGAACGCATAGCCTTTGCTTGCTTCCCGTTCCGCATAAAGCTTAATCAGATCATCGGCAATATCCTGAACGGAGTTTTCAACTTTTTTCTTCACCCGTTTCCATTCACTGCCGCCCAGTTTATAAAGCTTCGGTTCTTTTCCTTCAGAGCCGACGTACTTCTGCACCTGGTCGATTTGTTCTACAGGGACGTACAGCTTATCGCTGCCCTGATAATGAATGTTGAGGTAATCTTTATGAATGCCTTTGATTTCTAGTGTTTCGATCCCCAAATACTTACCGATCCCGTGGTTGACGTGGACGACATAGTCACCGACCTGAAGCTCGGAATAGCTTTTGATCCGTTCGGCATTTGTCAGCTTCTGCTTTCTCGGCTTTTTCTTAATTCGGTTTTTGAACAGCTCTTCCTCCGTAATGACGGCCAGCTTCATCAGCGGCAGTTCAAAACCGGATTGCAGCTCGCCTTCCATGACATAGACCTGTCCTTGCACAAGCGCTTTGGAGCTGTCCGTTTTTGCGGCTTCAATTTCGTAATCAGCCAGCACGGATGCCAATCTGTCGGTTCTGTCCTTATTCGCGCCTAAAAAGACGACGGTGAAGTTTGATTTCTTAAAGCGCTCCATTTCACCTGCAAGCACATTCATCTGCCCGTGAAAACTCTGCATCTGCCTGCTTGTCACATTCACGATATTCTGAGGGCTTGTATGCTGGACATGACGCAAAAATAATGAATAATAAATAGCCGGGCGCCGCTTTTCGCTCATAAGCTCCTGAAAGCTGAAGGATAAATGAATGTCGTGCAGAATTTTCCCTTCCTCGAGCAGACTTGTCGTAAATTCGGCCTCTTCTTTTTGCAGCTGATCCTCCATTTCATGAATGCGGCTGACCTCGTCTAACAGTAACAACGTGTCTGCCGGTGTATAATCTAGCAAACTAGCAGGCTTTTCGTAAAAGTACGAGAGATACTTCACAAGTTCCTGATCAGTCTGTCCCGTTGATAACCGTTCTTTATCATGTGAGATATTGATATGAAGCATTTCCTTTTGTTTGTCCTGCTTCAGCTTTTTCAGACTGTCGGCAAGCCCTTTATCGAGCCTTTCCATCGCACGGGCTTTTTCTTCCGCCCTGATGATCAATTCCTTCGCCGGTCCTATCGCCACATGTTTGAGCGTCTCAATTGATCTCTGGTCATCAGAATTGAAGCTTCTGATGGAATCGACCTCCGTATCAAACAGTTCAATTCGCACCGGATGCTCCGACGTCAGCGGATAAATGTCGATAATTCCGCCGCGAATACTGAATTCACCGGGTGCAGAAACCATATCGGAACGCTCATACCCCACCTCTACAAGGCGCGCGGACAGCTGATCCGGTTCTATTTCGTCTCCGAGTGAAATGACGAGCTGGCTGCTTTTCCACAGCTCCTTCGGCGGAAGCATTCTTCTCACTGCCGCAACGGGCGCCACAACGACCGGCGCTTCTCCGTTTGTTAATCTATTAATGACATCAAGCCGCTGAGCGCGCAGTTCAGGGCTCGCTACCGCAATTTCTGAAGAAATCAATTCATTTACGGGGTATAAAAAAACAGATTGATCCCCGAGAATCGCCGTCAGATCTTCCGTCACTTTTTGGGCCTGATATAAATTATGGGTGATAAAGAAAATCGGCCTTTTCGTTTCCTGTGCAAGGGCGGAGGTAAAAACAGAACGCGCGGAACCTGACAGACCCGCAAGCAGCTGTTCCTTCAGCCCCTCATGTAAACCGTTGACAATGGATTTAAAATCATCGCTTTCTTTAATAAAGGTTTGAATGTTGTCCATATGGGCCCTCCTCTCTATTTTCTGCAAGAACAGAAAAACGCTTTGGTCTAGAATCTACACCAAAGCTTCTTATTGAATAAATGTGTTGTGTTCATGGTAGTGCGGATTGCGTTCCAGCGCCTCTTGGCAGTCTTCACAAATTGTAAGAACATGGACATCTCCATTGTCTTTATATGAAATCATATCGTTTCTTTCCTCATTTGTTAAGTGCTGAAATCCAAGTGACTGTGTCGGCACCGTCGAATATTCCAGGCTCCCTACCTTAAAGCCGCAGTGGCGGCAGAAATAATGCAAAGCCATACGTTGGACCTCCTGATGTGAAAAAATCATTTTTCCCTAGTATGGTCTCCCATTATTTATCTTATACATTTGCATTAAATTCGTTCATGACTTCTAAAAATGGTTTCGTTAAGGAAGCTTCGCAGGCTTTTACGGTTTTTGAGACGGCATCATTGATATTCGGCAATTCTTCCTTCGTAAAAGCTCCCAGTACATAGTCAACGACTTTCATTCCGCCAGCGGGGCGGCCGATTCCGATTCTGACCCGGTCAAATTCGGGGGTTCCGAGGTGCTGTATAAGCGATTTAATTCCGTTATGTCCGCCTGCGCTCCCCTTCGTCCGGAGCCTGATTTTTCCCGTCGGAAGATCAAGGTCATCGTATATGACTTTCAGATCTTCATGATCGGCATCATAATAATCCAGTAGCGGCCGCAAACATTCCCCTGATAAATTCATATATGTAAGCGGTTTAACAAGTAGAACTTTTTTTCCGGAAACAAACCCCATTCCGTAAAGTCCGTTGAATTTCGTTTTATTCAGTTCAATATTCCATTCTTTAGAAAGCTCGTCAATGGCCATAAAGCCGACATTATGTCTCGTGTTCTCGTAGGTTTTCCCGGGGTTACCGAGACCGGCAATCACAAGCATCGTAAATCCTCCCTCAACATCGCTGTAATTCTTCTCATTCTAGCACAAAAGACGTAACCTCGGGCGGGTTACGTCTTAAAGCGCTTATTGATTTTCTCCTTCGGGCTCTTCCCCAGGAGACGGTTCTGCATCTTCTTCGAATGCTTCCTGCTTAGGAGGAAGGATGGAAGCCACGACTTCTTCCGGGTCGTTTGTAAATGTATAATTGCCGTCAGCAGTCAGATCTGCGATGGTCAGCACATCATTCATTTCAAGTCCTGAAATATCAACATTGATTGTCTGAGGGATGTCCTTCGGTCTGGCCTTAATCGAAAGCTCATGCAGCGGCTGCTGGATGACGCCTCCGTCTTTGACTCCCTTCGCCTCTCCCGTCAGCTGAATCGGCACCTCGGCCTCCAGCTCCTCACTCATATTCACGACTTGAAAATCGGCGTGCGTCAATTCGTTTTTGAGCGGGTCTGTCTGAAGATCAGTCACCATAACCGATTGCTGATTTCCGTTGACATCAATTGTGATAATCGTGTTTTTTCCTTCGTCCCGCAATGTTTTAAGCAATTCGACACTGTCTAAAGAGACAGGCGTATTCGTTGTTTCTTTACCGTATATAATCCCTGGAACATGTCCTGAATGACGGATTTTCCGAAGCGTCGAACGTTTAAAATCTGTTCTTTCATTTGCTTTTAAAGTTGCCATATTCAGCACCATCCTAATTATCGTTTTATCGTCCTATTAGAACAATACCCACAATAACTGGGATTTAAACCTTAAAGTTTCGGTTTAGCTGAATAAATAGCTGACAGATTGTTTCTCGTGAACGCGGATAATCGCTTCAGCCAGAAGCGGTCCGACAGAAAGCTGCTTAAAGCGGTCGATTTTTTTCTCATCAGGAAGCTTAATGCTGTTCGTTACGACAAGCTCCTTGATTTTAGAGTTATTGATCCGCTCAACGGCAGGGCCTGACAGTACAGGGTGCGTACAGCATGCATACACTTCTGCAGCTCCGTTTTCAACCAGCGCGTTAGCGGCAAGTGTGATTGTGCCGGCCGTATCAATAATATCATCGATCAGAATCGCTGTTTTACCTTCCACGTTACCGACGATATTCATCACTTCTACCTCATTCGGTCTAGGACGGCGTTTGTCGATAATCGCGATCGGCGCTTTCAGACGGTCCGCAAGTTTGCGGGCGCGCGTCACACCGCCGTGGTCAGGAGAAACAATGACGATATCTTTCAAGTCTTTACCTTCAAAGTAATGGCCTAAAATCGGAACACCCATTAAGTGGTCAATCGGAATATCAAAGAAACCTTGAATTTGCGGCGCGTGTAAATCAAGCGCGATCACGCGTGTCGCACCCGCTGTTTCAAGCAGGTTTGCAAAAAGTTTTGCCGTAATCGGTTCACGTGATCTTGCTTTTCTGTCCTGGCGCGCATAACCGTAGTACGGAATGACAATGTTGATTGTTTTCGCGGAAGCGCGCTTTAAAGCGTCAACCATAATCAGCAATTCCATAATGTGCTCATTAACCGGCGCACTTGTAGACTGAATGATATAGCAATCACAGCCGCGAATACTTTCTTCTATGTTGATCTGGACCTCTCCGTCACTGAATCTTGTAACAGAGCACTTTCCTAATTGAACCCCTACATTATCCGCGATTTCTTTTGCAAGTTCTGGATTTGAATTCAAAGAAAAAATCTTTAAATTCTTATCTCCGTATTCGTTAGACATGGTAAACCTCCGATTTTAGGATTATTTTTTATGAATGTTTTTCACATAATCTTCTTTATTTACTTGTCTTGCTCTGGCAATGGCAAGCGCTTCGCCCGGCACATCTTCAGTTACGGTTGAACCCGCAGCGACGTACGCGCCTTCTCCCACTGTAACAGGAGCGACCAGATTGGAGTTGCAGCCAATAAAGGCGCCGTCTTCAATTTTGGTTAAATACTTTTTCTTCCCATCATAATTGACCGTGATGGAGCCGCAGCCCAGATTCACATCCGTGCCCACTTCGGCATCACCGATATAGCTTAAATGAGATGCTTTGCTTCGGTCGCCGAATTGTGTTTTCTTGATTTCAACAAAGTTTCCGATCTTCACTTCATTGCCGATTGCGGAATCGGGTCTGATGTGAGCAAAAGGACCGATATTTACATCATTCCCAACTTTGCTGCGATTGACAACGGATTGTTTAATCACAGTGCGGCTGCCGATTGAGCTGTCCTCTATCTCAGTGTGAGGGCCGATGACACATTCATCGCCGATTTCAGCTTGTCCCTTTAACACAGTTCCGGGATAAATAACTGTATCTTGTCCGATACGTGCGTCAGGTGAGATGTACGTATTCATCGGATCGATTAAAGTGACTCCGTTCTGCATATGCCGTTTGTTAATACGCTCTTTCATATACATTTCAGCCTGAGAAAGAGCGACTCTATCATTCACTCCGAGCGTCTCTTGGAAGTTACCAGTCTGGTAAGCGGCAACAGTTTCGCCTTCGTCTTTGAGGATTTCGATCACATCCGGCAGATAATACTCGCCTTGGGCATTTTCATTCGAAACCTGTTCGATGACACGAAAAAGAGCCTCGTTATCAAAACAGTACGTCCCCGTGTTAATTTCTTTCACAAGACGTTCTTGCTCCGAAGCATCCTTGTGCTCCACGATTTTTTGAACGGCGCCGTCTTCACTGCGGATGATTCTTCCGTATCCGGCGGGATCGTCGGCAACGGCCGTTAACACCGTGGCTTTTGCACCTTTGTCTGTATGTTCATTTAGCATGGCTTCCATCGTCTCCGCCGTCAGAAGCGGTGTATCGCCGCAAATAACGATTGTGACACCCTTTTCTCCGTGAAGAAATGGTTTTGCCTGTTTGACCGCATGAGCCGTACCGAGCTGTTCTGCTTGGAGAGCGTAATCGCTTTTCTGTCCGAGCTGCTTCTTCACATCTTCGGCGCCGTGTCCTACGATGGTGACAAGCTTCGCTAAAGATAATTTCAGAGCTTCGTCTGCGACGTGCTCTACCATAGGCTTTCCGCATACCGGATGAAGGACCTTGTAAAGCTTCGATTTCATTCTCGTTCCTTTTCCGGCAGCTAAAATCACTGCAAACCGCTTATCCATTTAATGGCCTCCAATATCCCTTTTATCCATAGAAAAATATATCCTAAATAGCTGTTGATTTCAAGAAGACATCAAAAAGTGCAAGAATTTTCTATGTAATCGCTTTATTACTGAAAAATCAGATTTAAAAAAGGACTGCCGGAAAAGGCCTTGTGTCAGCCTTTATCAGCAGTCCTTACATTTTGTTATGTTTAAGAAGCCCCGGCTTCTTCATATTCTAATGCTTCAGAGTCACCCAAACGATGATACTCATTTAAAACAGCATCCTGGATCTTGCCCCGCGTGCTGGAATTAATAGGATGAGCAATATCGCGGAATTCTCCATCAGGGGTGCGTTTACTCGGCATCGCAACGAAAAGACCATTGTTTCCATCAATCACACGAATATCATGTACGACAAATTCGTGATCCAGCGTGATGGATGCAATCGCTCTCATGCGACCATCGGTATTCACGCGGCGTAATCTTACGTCAGTAACTTCCACAGTAGTTCACCACCTTTTCCCTATATAAAAGCATTAGTCTAACAATTCCACGATTCTTTTTAAATTCCTGCACGTTTCAAAAAGTTTTTTTGAAAATATAGGATATACATACACAATTAGGTGATAAACCATATTTGGGGATCATATACTGCATAAAAAAAGTGATCCCGGAGACCGGAACCACTTTTCTGAGATTTAAGATTTCACCAGCGCAATGACTTCAATTTCCACGAGAGCGTCTTTCGGCAGTCTCGCCACTTCCACACAAGACCTTGCCGGCTTATGTACATCAAAGTATTGTCCGTACACTTCATTCACTTCCGCAAACTGCTCCATATCAGCAATAAACACCGTTGCCTTGACAACCGTCTCGAGCGAAGCGCCCGCTTCTTTCAGCACAGCTTTTAAATTGCTGAACACCTGATGCGTTTGTTCTGTGATATCACCGTTTACCATTTCTCCTTCAGCAGTAAGAGGAATCTGGCCTGAGCTGTAAAACATGTTGTTTACGATGATTCCCTGTGAATATGGCCCGATCGCTGCCGGCGCGTGTTTTGTATGGATTGCTTTTGTCATTTTTCTGTCTCCCCATTCTTTAAATGCTGTTCTTTAAAAAATCGCAGAAAATTGCCGTTTTGAATCTCAATCGTTTTGTCTTTCATATTGATGGTTGAAAGCGTGAGCAGTGACATGTATTCATCGACAAGCCGTTCATTCACTCCCTCGGCTTCAACCAAGACGCCTATTCCCACGACGTTTGCATTAAACTCATCAAGCAGGCTGATCATGCCGTTAATGGTGCCGCCGGCTTTCATAAAGTCGTCAATAATCAAAACGTTCGAACCCGTAGCCAAACTTCTTTTCGCAAGCGACATCGTTTGAATGCGGTTAGATGACCCTGATACATAATTGATGCTCACCGTGGAGCCTTCCGTCACTTTGTTGTCCTTTCGCACGATGACAACCGGAACGTTCAGATAACTGGCCGCTGCGTAAGCAAGAGGGATTCCTTTTGTCGCAACGGTCATCACCACATCAATCTCCCGCTCCGCAAAAACGGAAGCAAAAAGCCTGCCTACATGAGAGAGGACAGATGGTTTTCCTAAGATATCCGTTAAATATACATAACCGCCCGGAAGGATACGCTCAGGATTTACTAAAGACTGTCCCAGCTCCTGGATAAACGCTTCTGCTTCAGCCTGTTTCACTTTCGGAATGTACTTGACGCCTCCGGCAGCTCCCGGCACTGTAAGCAGCGTCCCAATGCCTTGCTGTTCAAAGGTCTGTTTAATAATCGTTAAATCTTCACTGATTGATGACTTTGCTGATTGATACCGTTCTGAGAAAAACGTTAACGGTATTAATTCATGCGGATGGGTTAACAAATAATTTGTTAAGTCCACCAATCTGCCGCTGCGACGAAACTTCATGAACTTACCCCCAAAATCCGAATAATTTAAAAATAATATAACTTAACATACGGATTTAATCAAGAGCATTCTGTTCGCCGATCATCCGCACCGCGTACACTTGATCACAGAAACCTCTTAACCCGTTATAAATCCGCTGCACCTTCGATTCGTATTGAACCAAACCGAATACAGTCGGTCCGCTTCCGCTCATTAACACCGCATCAGCGCCGAAGCGTTTCATTTGACTTTTAATCATCGCCACCTCGGGATGGAGGCTGAGCGTAACCGACTCCAATACGTTTCCTAATTGTCCGCATACCTTTTGGAAGCTTTTTTCTTCAATCGCGTCAATCATCGCCTGCACATCAGGATGCCGAACCTGCTGTAAGTTCAGCCGGCGGTACACTTCGGCAGTCGATACCCCGATCGTCGGTTTGGCAAGCACGACCCAGCAATGAGGCGGAGCACTGATGTGCCTGATCTTCTCACCGCGTCCGGTTGCCAGAGCAGTGCCTCCGTATACACAGAAGGACACGTCTGAACCGATTTCAGCTCCAAGCTCCGCGAGCTCTTCGACAGAAAGCTTTAAATCCCAAAGCCTGTTCAGCCCTCTGAGCGTGGCTGCCGCATCGCTGCTTCCGCCGGCAAGCCCTGCCGCAACAGGGATCACTTTTGTAATCATAATGGAAACGCCTTTTTTGACTTGAAACCGTTCTTTAAGCAGTTTGGCTGCCTGATAAGCCAGATTCCTTTGATCATCCGGAACAAAGCGATTATGCGACGCCACTCTGATAACGTTTTCGGGCAGTTCTGTCAGTTCAATCCGATCTGCCAAATCAATTGTCGTCATGATCATCTCCACTTCGTGATAACCATCCGGGCGTTTACTCGTCACATCGAGGGACAGATTGATTTTGGCCGGCGCTTTTTCTAAAATACGCATAGCTTTCACCTACTTCTCCATCTAAACATAAGTATGAACATTGTATCACATTTGGAGACCCGGAGGTACTTATCCGAAATTGACGCCGGTTTTGACAGCCGATAGAAAAAACCGGGGAACGGATTGTCCCCCGGGCCACTGCATTATCGGTTATTTTGGTTCTGAGCCGCCATCTGCTGTTCGGCAATCTCAATCGCGCGCTTTACCATATTCCCGGCGTCACGCGCCCGAATGCCTCCCCAGCCCTCGTTTTTCACCGTATCGTAAAAACCAAGGTCCTTCGCCAGCTCATATTTGAACTCATCTGACATAACTCCACGACGTCTGCCCAAACGAAACAACCCCTTTTATAGAATTGATCACCATTCGTGCACGCCACGATAAAACATGTGACACTTATAGCTTCCGTTTAATCGGCTGAAACTTTCGAGGGAATAATTAGAAGAGCTTTGGAAGGCAAAACAAAAAGCAGTAAACAAAAGGTTCACTGCCCATTAAAATGCTACTGAGCTTGCCGCATCGTCATTGAATGTCAATTCAACAGTCTCAGTCAGAATATCAGCATAACTGTATGAAACTCTTTCAAACGAATTCTCGTCTTGATCTAGTTGTATCACAAAAACAGAAGGGTACGTCTCAGCTAAAATGCCCGAACGCTCAATCGTTTTTCGGCGGCCGCCGTTTGCTTTTAACGTAAGCCGTTTACCTAAATTCCCATCAAGCGATCTTTTTATATCGGACAACGTCTTCGCCATTGCATCCACCTCACTACATTTATTGTACAACAAGAGCCCAATTTTGTCAAATAAAATTTAAATTATATCAACGTTAATAAGTCATTGTCAACAAAATTATTTTGACAAAATTCTATTGATTTCTGCGTTATTTTTCACAAGTTCCGGAAATTTATGTATCAATATGTAAAATAATTAACCCGCATAGCGAAATATATGCGGGTTTTATCACTCATCCATTTGATTTATACGGCATACCGACACGCAGCACACCCTTCGTTTCAATTCCTCCCAGCCCTTTCTCTCTCGTCAGCGTATTTCTCAGGACATCCCATACATTGATCCGCTCCATAAACGGGGTGAAGCTGATTTTCGCGACAATATATACCGGGTCAAGCGCATGGATATTGACGCGTGACGGCGAACTTGCAAAATTCGCGCCTGCCCTGATTAAAGACTCGAAATGAGATTGGCACGCCCCCGCGAATATGACCAACTGATCCAAATGAGGTACTTTACGCCTCGCTCTTTGAACGGTTTCGACAAAGTGTTTGGAATGCCTGTAGGCGCTTAAATCGTTCACGCCTCCCTTATGCTTGGAATATGCATCATGGCCGGTGATGACTAAAATATCCGGCCTGTATTTATCAAGCAGCTCGTCAATTGATGCCGGCATTTTTTTCTCATGGCAATGAATTCCGTATACCGGCACACCGATTTTTTCATAAAAGTTCAGGCACTTTTTCAAATAGGCCTCATCGCCGTCCAGATGCAATACCTTTCCGGGCATATGAAAGTAGTGCTCCTGATGCTGATATTGATTTGTCGCATAATATTCCTGTTTTTCCCGAAGCAGCTTATAATCCTGGCGGAGCAGCTCGAGAGATTCATTCATCCTGCTTTCATCTCTTTTCTTTCTCATGGCCTGTTCGTCTTTTCTGACAGGCTCCAAATCAGAAAAATCAGCATCCGCAATCAATCTGACTTCGTCACCATGCAGGATGGCAATTGAATTCCCATTGCTTGTTTGCTCTATACCGATAATGCGAAATAAAACATCCATTTGATAGGATTTCCTGGCTACCATATCTCCTATTTGAAATTGCACGTTACCCACTCCACAAATAGACTAAGCCTCATCATGAAAGAAGTCTTGGCAAATACACCTCTTTCCGCTGCGGCGCTTGATGTTTCAAGCTTTTCTTGCAGTTGAATGAATAAGGTTCTCCTCTAGCCTATGTAGCGGCAGTCCAAGTGGTGACGCAAAACAAAAAGCCCTCTTAGAAAAGGGCTTTATGCAATCCGTTGGACAGGAGCGCGAATTCTTCTATGGACAGGGATTCACCGCGCCGCTTTCCGTCAATATTCGTTTCTTGAAGAACTTCTTCAATTTGAGCTTTTTTCTCTTTTCCGCCCGGAAGATTGTTCACAAGGTTGTTCAGCAAGGTTTTCCGGCGCTGTGCGAAGCTTGCTTTAATCAGCTGGAAGAAAAACGGTTCATTATCGACGTCAACCGCCGGGCCGTCACGAAGCAAGAGACGGATGACGGCTGAATCGACATTAGGCTGAGGCACAAACACCGTTTTCGGGACGGTCATGACGGTTTTGGCCTCCGTATAGAACTGAACCGCAATGGAAAGCGATCCGTACTCCTTAGAGGAAGGATCAGCGGCCATCCGCTCAGCGACCTCTTTTTGCAGCATCACGACAATCCCTTTTAACGGAAGATGTTCTTCCAAGAGCTTCATGATGATCGGCGTCGTCACATAATATGGGAGATTCGCCGTCACCATAATTTCATCACAATCCTGAAACTGCTCTTCAATGACGGATTTGACGTCTGCTTTCAGCACATCTTGATGAATGATCGTTACATTGTCATACGGAGACAGCGTATCATTGAGAATGGGAAGCAGGCGCTGATCAATTTCAAACGCGACGACCTTTTTCGCCCGTTTGGCAAGCTGCTCTGTCAGCGCGCCGATTCCGGGCCCGATTTCAATGACTCCGGTCCGATCCGTAATTTCCGCATGGTCCACAATTCTGTCCAATATATTTGTATCAATTAAGAAATTCTGTCCCAGACTCTTTTTAAAAGAGAAACCGTACTTTTTCAGAATTTCCTTCGTTCTGATAGGTGTCGCGATATCTTTATTGTTCATCCTGTTCCTCCTGCCTCATAGCATCGAGCGCATCAATAAAATCACTTCTTTTGATTTGAAACATTTGCAGCCGTTTTTGAAGCTGCTTGCCGTTTGTATAGCCGATCTTCAGCAGGTCGCCCAATCGTTCGCGGCGTCTTTTGGCAGCCGGTCCGCCGATCAGACCGGCCTGTATGACATCTTCAGCTGAAATCTCACTCGGCTTTGCCTCCATCTCTTCATGCACATTTTCCAGACATGCTCTGATGCTTTCAATGGATGCGTGCTCAACGCCAATGCCGCGCTTGTTTTTCGGTTTGGCAAGATGTTTGGGCAGAAATGCGTGTTTACAGCCGGGTACTGCTTCAGAAATGGTTTTCCGGATCTTTTCCCCCGGAAAATCCGGGTCCGTCAGCACGATGACACCTCTCGTTTCCTGCGCCAGCCGAATCTGCCTGATGACTTCGTCTCCGATTGCGGAACCGTTTGTCTCGATCGTATCCGCATCAACGGCAAGTTTTATGCGCGCAGTGTCATCGCGTCCCTCGACTACAATAATTTCTTTAATTTTCATTACTTCCTCCAAAAAAACTTTTTATATCCAAAACGAAACCTTTGCTTACATGTCACGTCTAATATACTGAAAATACACTTTACCTATTATAACGAAAAAAACAGAGGGCGCAAAACCCTCTGAGTGAATCGGAATTAATTTAAGATTTTTATTTTGACCTGTTTCTTTCCCCAGCGGTAAGCTGAAGATTTTTCAGGGAAAAAGACATCAATCCGTCTTCCTTTAATGGCTGAGCCCGTATCAGCGGCCACGGCATCCCCGTATCCGTCTACGTGGACTCTCGTGCCGAGCGGAATGACGCTAGGGTCTACCGCAATGACTTTGGCATTCGGATTGCTTGTCAGGTTAACGCCTGTAGCCGTATGGCCGGAACAGCCGCTGCAGCTTGCGGTATAAGCCGTGGAAGACACGGTAATCACTTTACCGGAAGATCCGGTTTCGCCCGAAGATGCCTTCACAGGTGCACTGAGCTGCTCAATCTTGGGACTGTGCCGCTTTGTGCCGACCGCTATGATCTGATCTTTGCTTTTTTCAGATGTTTCTTCTTTGACAAGCTTTCTTGATACTTCTTTTCCATTTTCTTTGACAACATGAAAATGCTTTTTAAGTTTGCCTTCTTTTCCTTTTTGAACGATCTTTTCTTTCCCGCTGTCGAGAGACGCATCTTCTTTTTCTTTCACTTGATACGCTATTTTTTCCTCAACTACATCGGTGACTTTTTCGATACGAGTGATTTGTATACCGGCCTGATTTTTTGTGAGCTTTTCGTGTAATGCCGGTTTTACTTTATCTTCGTCTTTCATGTCCATCTTATGCTGCGTTAAAAAGTCAGCGACCGTAGTCGAAGTCGTCCATATTTTCTTTTTCTTTCCCGCATCATTTACAGTGACCTGAAAAGCCGGGTCGACCGTGACTTTCATGCCGTTTGTCACTTTCGTATCTGCTGCTGGATCTATTTTATCGTGCTGATTCACAGGTGTATGCTGTTCGTTCAGAAATGCGCCGACTGTTTTTGCCGTTGACCATAAAGTCTTTTCTTCTCCGCCTCTTGTCACACGGATCTGCTTTGCAGCTTCATACACGACATTCATGTTGTCTGCCAATGCTGTCTGCTTAGACGGGGTAATCCGGTCTTCATTTCTCGTCTCTATATGTAAATCTTCCAGAAGTTCCCCAACCGTTTTTGCATGAGTGCGTATTTGCTTTTTCTTGCCGTTGATGGAAACAGAAACTGATTGTTTTGAGAGCTCATGTGCCCCGTATGCAGTCCCGGTTCCGCCCAGCAGAATAATAGCTGCAATAAGAATAACCTTGCTTTTACCAAGCTTTACGGAAAACAGTTTTTTCATTTTTTGTGTGATGAAAAACGCCTCCTTCTCCTCGGAGAGATTATATAGAGTATCTAAAATGCTGTCAACCCTCCCATCTCGAAGATGAAAAACCTTCAGCGTATCCCTCATTATGCAAAAACAAAGCAAAAAAAGGAAGAGAGACATATCGACAACCTATCTTATGAGGAGAAGGAAGCTTGTAGAACGGTTTTACATATCCACTGAATCGGACAAGCCTTTACACGTTACGACAGCGCATTCTGTCAGTTCATGCGGAAAAGTCTTTTTGCGTTTTCGGTTGTAATTGAGGCAATTTCTTCATATGTCAGCCCTTTTAATGCAGCGAGCTGTTCAGCAACATATTTTACATAGCTTGGCTCATTTCGTTTACCGCGGAAAGGATGCGGTGTCAGGAAAGGACAGTCCGTTTCAATCAGCAAACGGTCATTCGGAATTTCCTTTGCTACTTCTTTTGGTTTCTTCGCATTTTTGAAGGTAACCGGTCCGCCGAATGAAATATAGAAATTCATATCCATACACTGCCGCGCAACCTCCGCGCTCCCCGTAAAGCAGTGCATAATGCCGCCGACTTCTTCCGCCCCCTCTTCTTTCAAAATCGTGACAACATCTTCCGTTGCATCACGATTATGAATGATAATTGGAAGGTTCACTTCTTTGGCGAGAGCGATTTGTTTCCGGAATACTTCTTTCTGAACGCCTTTTGGTGATTTATCCCAGTGGTAATCAAGGCCCATCTCTCCGATTGCCACGACTTTTTCATGAGAGGACAGTTCCTTAATCCATGATAAATCTTCCTCTGTCATGTCAATTGCGTCTACCGGATGCCAACCGATCGCAGCGTATATAAAGTCATATTCCTCAATCAGCTCCATCGCACGCGTGATAGTGGGTTTGTCGAATCCGACAACGACGATTCGTTCAACTTTTTCAGCCTTTGCACGCGCAATGACTTCCTCTAAGTCTGTGTCAAATTGCTCGGCATTTAAGTGCGCATGTGTATCAAAAAGCATCATAAAAACTCCTTTCTTGTTGAAAAACAAAAGGTGTTCGACGGAATGTTACACGTGAAACACCTTTTGCATCTATTTATTTAATTCGAGTGCCTTTCGGTAATGACTGGTCGACAGCTACAACTTTGAGAACGCCGTCCGATTCTCCTGCCAGTATCATTCCTTGAGAAAGCTCGCCTCTCAGTTTTACCGGTTTTAGATTCGTTACACAAATGATCTTCATTCCCACAAGCTGATCCGGTGTATAATGCTTCGCGATACCTGATACAACTTGGCGCTGTTCAAAGCCCAGATCAATTTGCAATTTCAGCAGCCGATCTGCTTTTTTCACCGGCTCTGCGGACAAGACTTCTGCGACGCGAAGTTCTGTATCCATAAATTGATCAAACGTAATTTCAGGAAGACGCTCTGCTTCTTGCGGCTCTTCCGCCTTTTCTTCTTTAGCAGGAGCAGTTCCTTGCATTTTTTGCTTGATGTAAGCTACTTCTTCTTCAGCTTCAAGACGAGGGAAAAGCGGTTCCCCTTTTTTCACTTTCGTGTTCTTCAATTGGCCGAATGTCTGAATGCTGTCCCATGCTTTAAGAGACTGATCCTCAACTCCTAGCTGGGCAAACATTTTTTCAGGCGTTTGTGTCAAGAAAGGCTGGAGCAATACGGCTGAGATACGTAATGATTCAGCTAAATGATACATGACAGAACGTAATTCTTTTTCTTTTTCCTGATCTTTAGCAAGCACCCACGGAGCAGTTTCATCAATATATTTGTTCGTACGGCTGATTAATTGCCATAGCGTTGATAAAGCGACTGAAAACTCCATGTTTTCCATTGCCTTTTCATAAGCTTTAACCGTTTCACCGGCTACAGAAGAAAGCTCTGAATCAAAATCTGTCACATTTCCTTCATATGAACCAATCTCGCCGTCAAAATATTTTTGGATCATTGCGACTGTACGATTCAGAAGGTTTCCTAAGTCGTTCGCCAAGTCATAATTAATCCGTTCTACGAAACCTTCCGGCGTAAAGACACCGTCTGAACCGAACGGTACTTCGCGAAGCAGGTAATAGCGAAGTTCATCCAAGCCGTAGCGTTCAATTAACGTTACCGGATCAACGACATTTCCTTTTGATTTCGACATTTTTCCGTCTTTCATCAATAACCAGCCATGCGCGAATACTTGCTTAGGCAGCGGGAGATCAAGCGCCATCAGCATAATCGGCCAGTAAATGGTATGAAAACGGACAATTTCTTTACCGACAAGGTGGACGTCAGCCGGCCAGTACTTTTTGTAAAGCTCATCATTTTCCGTATCGTAACCGAGCGCTGTAATATAGTTGAACAGTGCGTCAATCCATACATACACGACATGCTTCGGATTTCCCGGCACTTTTACGCCCCAGTCGAACGTCGTTCTGGAAACGGCCAAATCTTCAAGCCCCGGTTTAATGAAGTTGTTAATCATTTCATTTTTGCGTGATTCAGGCTGGATGAAAGAAGGATTTTCCTCATAAAACTTCAGCAGGCGGTCTGCGTATTTGCTCATGCGGAAGAAGTATGACTCCTCTTTGATTAATTCGACCGGGTGTCCGCTGTCAGGGCTTTTTCCGCCGACAACCTCACCCTTCTCATTTCGTTCCACATCCACCAGCTGTGTTTCCGTATAGAATGTTTCATCAGGGATGCTGTACCAGCCCTCATACTCATCCAGGTAAATGTCACCATTATCAAGAAGTTTTTGAAACACTTTCTCGATAATTTCTTTGTGCCGGCTTTCCGTCGTCCGGATGAAATCATCGTGAGAAATGTCGAGCTGCTTCCATAGTTTTTGGATTTCAGCAACTGCACGATCCACATAAGCTTGAGGCGTGATATTCTCTTCCTCCGCTTTCTGCTGGATTTTCTGTCCGTGCTCATCCGTTCCGGTTAAGTAGCGTACGTCAAATCCTTTTAATCTTTTGTAACGCGCCATCGCATCGCCGGCCACGGTAGTATAAGCATGGCCGATATGTAATTTTCCGCTCGGATAATATATCGGGGTTGTAATATAAAAAGTATTATTGTCTTGCGGCATGTTGCAACCTCCCATTCAGAATGTCGAAAAGCTCACGCCCAAAGGACGAGAGCGGTTTTATTTGATATACAATATTGATATTTGTCCTCTATCTATGATACCATCTTAGCCTTTAAGATCAAGGATATATACGTACTGCGCGTAAAAGAGTAAATAAAATTAAAAATTTTTATTGAAATTAAAAAAAGTCTTAACATGTCGAAATTTGTCGTATATAATCTACTAATATAAAACATCTTGGTTCGAAAGTCTTGATTTAAAAGGATTTTCAGTAGGATAATAGGTTCGAAAAAGCAGTCAAAAAGCCTGTTATTTCAGGATTTCCAAGGCTTTACTTACTATAAGAACTAATTCTTACAAACAATAGCAAACAAAAAGATTGACGATTATTGGAAACCTTGTTATGCTAGGAATGTAAGGAATTTTGTCGAATAATGACGAAGAAAAATATAAACTACAAATAATTATCTCTCGGGAGGAGACTGTTAATGAAATCTACTGGTATCGTACGTAAAGTTGATGAACTTGGACGCGTAGTTATCCCTATCGAACTTCGCCGTACACTGGGCATCGCAGAAAAAGACGCTCTTGAAATTTATGTTGATGATGAAAAAATCATCCTTAAAAAATATAAACCAAACATGACTTGCCAAGTAACTGGTGAAGTTTCTGATGATAACCTTAAACTTGCCGGCGGCAAATTGGTACTCAGCAAAGAAGGCGCTGAGCAAATCATCTCTGAAATTCAAAACCAGCTTCAAAACCAAAAATAAGCTATTTCATACAAAAACCGTTCTTGTTACGACACAAGAACGGTTTTTTTTATGATTGAATGTGATAAGCGTCATAAATCTCGCGTTTCGGCACGTCCCGATCTACCGCTGTTTGTTTTATGGCCTGTTTGGAAGAAGATCCTTCATTTATGTAATGCTCCACATGTTCTTTCTCAGAAAGCTCCGTCCACCAAGGCTTTTCCTCTTCATCCGGTTCAGCGGTTTGATTTCCTTCGACAACGAGACAGAACTCACCGCGGATTTGATCTTCATTTGCCCATTCAATCACCTCGGCGATGGTTCCTCTGATGAATTCCTCGTACTTTTTCGTTAATTCTCTCGTGACAGCGATGGTTCGATTACCCAAAACGTCATGCATTGCTGTTAATGTTTCTTTTAATCTGTGCGGCGCTTCGTAAAATATCATCGTTTCCTGCCGTTTTTTCAGGAGTTCGAGTTCTTTCTTCTTTTCTTTTTTCTGTCTGTTTAAAAATCCGTAGAAGAAAAACGGCTGCGGGGTGATGCCTGATGCGGTCAGCGCGGTTAATGCCGCATTTGCACCCGGAAGCGGAACGACATATCCGCCGATTTGGGTGAAATCTCTCACAATCTCAGCCCCCGGGTCGGAAATTGTCGGCATGCCGGCATCACTGACCAATGCCACATTCTTTCCGCTTCTCAGCCATTCAATGATTTTATGGCCGCTGCTTTCTTTATTATGTTCATGATAGCTGATGAGAGATGTTTCTATGTCATAAACATGGCACAGTTTTTTCGTCTGTCTCGTATCTTCGGCAGCTATGACATCGGCCGATTTCAGCGTCTCTACTGCACGAAAGGTCATGTCCTCCAAATTGCCGATCGGTGTAGGAACAAGGTACAGAGTTCCCATTTCAGATTTTCCGTTAAAACTCATCTGGCGTCTTAACATATACAGCCTCCTTGCTGCGTTGTTTTTCTTCTATATATTGCTCTTTTTTCTTTCGGGTCAGCTGCTTAAAACGGTATTCCGCCTGCATCGCTTCCCGTTTTGTTTCAAATGATTCCAAATGGCATAACGAAACCGGCCTCCGCGCCCTTGTGTACTTCGCGCCCTTTCCCTCATTGTGGGTTTTCAGCCGTTTTTGCAGATCATTTGTATAACCGGCATACAGACTGTTGTCATTGCACAGCAGCACATAAAAGAAATGACTATTTGTCTCCATATAAAATCGTGCGGATCTCTTTCGTATATTCATTTTGTTCATTGTATACGAACAGCGGGGGAAGAATTTTGAGATCAGGGCGGCCGCCTTTAATTCCTTCAACCAAAATGGTATTCGCTTCTTTACCTTGTTTCGGATAAATAAACTGAACCCGTTTCGGTTCTATTCGGTACGCTTTCATTAATTCAAAGATTTCCAAAAGCCTCCCCGGCCGATGAACGAGAGCCGCTTTTCCGCCTTGCTTCAGCAGTTTGCTGCTGACGGAAATCACATCTTCAAGCGTGCAAAGGATTTCGTGCCTTGCGATTCTGAGATGCTCGTTCAGGTTCTGCTCCGCTTCTTTCGGTGTTTTAAAATAAGGCGGATTGCAGGTGACAACATCATATTTATTATGTCCGAGTCTTTCCGGCATATTTTTCAGATCATCATGAATGAGACTGATCTGACCGCCCAGCCCGTTGTATTCCACGCTTCGGAGCGCCATATCATACAAGCGTTCCTGAATTTCAACCCCGGTGATATCGGCTTTTGACCTTGTGCTGAGCAAAAGCGGCACAATGCCGTTCCCCGTACATAAATCAACGATGTTCCCCTTTTGAATCGGAACGTATGCAAACTTAGACAGCAGCACGGCATCTAATGAAAAAGCGAAAACCGTCGGACTCTGTACTATTTTCATATCCTCTGCTAATAAGTAATCCAATCTTTCATCATCACGTAATGAAACCATAATCTTATTCCTTTCGGCACTCTTTGAAAAAGGCTTCCGACATCAGCGGAAGCCTTTTCCTTATTTTTTATTTAAGAAGGACAGACAAAAAAGGCAATCTCCCTTGCGGACGCTCCCATAATGGACGTTGCAAATATGAAAGCCTTCTTGATACAGCCGGGCCAGATTGTCGTACCCTTCTCCTATATCACTCTGCTCTGCCTTCTGTGTTTTTGTTTCTTTCTGATCGGCTTTGAATTTCTCAATTTGCTCTGTCGTGTCATCAAGCCGCTTACGCAAATGCTTATTTTCAAGCTGAAGATGGTGATTCTCTTCAATCATTTCGCCGATATGCTGCTTTAAGTCACCCAGCTGACGGTACAGCGAACCGATTTGTTCCTCCAGGTTTATGACAGTATCAAATAACTCTTTTTTATCCAAGGTTCCACACCTCGTTAATCTGTGGTTTGTGCGGATACGACGCCCTCTTCCAAGAGCTCTTCCCAAGTATATTCTATCACTTTTTCACGATTCTTCAGTTCCACCTGAAGCACCCGTTCCAGAATATTAAGACCGACAACCTTTGCGGGGCCGTTTGCCGTCGTAATCATTTCGCCTAAATCCGGCAGCTGTTCTTTTGCCGTCTCATACTCATCATTTTCGTACTTCAAACAGCACATCAAACGGCCGCACAGACCGGAAATCTTCGTTGGGTTCAACGATAAATTTTGATCCTTCGCCATTTTGATGGACACCGGTTCAAAATCACCGAGGAACGTGGAGCAGCAAAGCATTCTCCCGCAGGGCCCGATACCGCCGAGCATTTTCGCCTCGTCCCTCACCCCGATTTGGCGCAATTCGATTCTCGTTTTAAAGATAGAAGCCAAGTCTTTGACCAATTCCCTGAAATCAACCCGTCCGTCTGCTGTAAAGTAAAAAATGACTTTATTGCGGTCAAATGTAAACTCAACATCAACCAGCTTCATATCTAAGCCGTGGTCAGCCACTTTTTTCTGACAGACTTCAAAAGCGGACAAGGCCTCCTGTTTGTTTTCTTCTACAATGAGAAGATCGCGTTCATCAGCAACGCGTATGACCTTTCGAAGCGGAAGCACAACATCATGCTCGTCCACTTGTTTATTTGCGATGACAACCTGCCCGTATTCGACACCTCTTACGGTTTCAACAATGACGCAGCTGTCTTGTTCTATATCAAATCCATTCGGATCAAAATAATAAATTTTTCCCGCTTTTTTAAAGCGGACGCCTATTACGTTGTACAAGCTTATCCCTCCTGCAACGTTAACACCAAGTGCTCCATTAATCCCTGCACATTCACATTGGAATGAAGCCGTTTTTTTGCTTCTAAAACAGCGAGAATTTGGTTCGTAACGCTTTGTTGTGTAAATTGCAGCGCATGCTGTTTTATTGATTGGAATAAGTCTTGATAAATCAGTTTATCTTCATTTCCAATTTGGATGGATAATACATCACGGTATATCAATAAGAGCATATCAAGACCCATTTCTTGATGGGTTTTTTCTTTGAAAAAGGGCACCCACTGATCCTGAATGAAGAAAAAGGCATGTCCTTTCCGCTGATGTAAGACTTCATACAATTTTATCACTTTCGCTCTGGACTCTGCAAACTCATCATTTCGACTTAATTCGACTGCTTCCGCAATATTATTTGTCATATTTGCTAAGAGCCGGGCCATGTGAGGGCTCACTTCCTGTTCAATCAGCCTTTCTTCTATGGCTTTCGGCTGAAGCGGCTGGAACGGAAGAACCTGACATCTCGAAACGATGGTATCCAGTATTCGGTGGAGCTGCTCAGTAATAAGAATTGCGATGGTGTCTTGACTCGGCTCCTCTAAAAATTTCAGCAGACTGTTTGCCGCATTTGTCGTCATTTGATCCGCATGGGATATAATGTACAGCTTTTTATGCGATTCCAGTCCTGTTTTAGAAAACTCTTCCTGAAGAGATTGGATCTGAGCCTTTTTAATGGATAATCCGTCGGGCTGAACCACATGCAGGTCGGGATGGTTTCCGGATTCGATACGCTTACAGTTCCGGCATTCCCCGCAAGGCTCAGTCCCGTCTTCAAGGCAAAAAAAGCTTTTTGCGAGAAGCAGTGCGGCATCCAATTTGCCCGTACCTTTTTTGCCTTCAAACAGATATGCGTGAGAAAGCCTTTTCTTTTCAATGCTGTTATGCAAAAGCCTCATCACTCTGGGCTGCTGCCCGGTCATTTCCTTCCATGATATTGCCATTGTATCACTCTCTATGTGTAAAGGTTAATCAATAAACCTTTTATTTCTCCGATTCGATCCAGCAAATCAATTGCCGGTTTTTCCTGATCTAACATTTCTTCCGTCAGCTGAAGCAGTTTTTCATCTATTTCTTTCACAAGCCCCAGAGTCCGGCTGCTGCCGTACAGGTCAAAGCTTTTCTCCGTCTCATGCGATAATCCGCTGTCTACGGCCTCTTTTACAAAACGTTTTACCAATCCTTTGAATTTCGCTAAGTCTTTGAAGTTTCTCGACTTCGTCAGCCTTTTCCCGAACGTTTCTATATCCGTTAAGAACCTGCTCAGCTGATCAAATTTCAGCTTGCTGCTTTGGCTGTCCATTGAACTTTTAAACGTTCCGGACAGCTCTGCCGCTTTATAAGCAGGCTGCTGCTTTTTCTCAATAAATGTACGTAAGTCAGAATTTATTTTCACGTCGTCAAATCCTTAAAATTGATGAAATTCATCGACCGGGAGGACAAAGACCGTCGCTCCGCCGACTTCCACTTCGACGGGATATGGAACGTAGGAATCCGCATTCCCGCCCATCGGGGATACCGGGGCAATCATCTGATCACGTTTACAGCCATTCTCTTTAATGAGGCTGAGCGCTTTATCGACACGGATATCTTCCACCCCGATCATAAACGTCGTATTGCCTGATTTAAGGAATCCGCCTGTTGTCGCAAGCTTCGTCACCCTGAAGTTGTGGTCGGTTAATACTTTCAAAAGCCTGTTGCTGTCCTGATCCTGCACCACTGCCACTATTAGTTTCATTCTCTAGGCCCCCTTTAGGTTGGAAAGAACATTGTCGTTACATTCATTATAGCAACTTATGAGAAACAGGTCACAACTGAATTTTTTTCAATGCTTCATTTATCACTTGAAGTGCATCCTGAATGACGAGTTCCTTCTTTTTCGATGCGTCGATTGTCTGGAATCTTTCCGGAAAACGCTGCATTACCTTTTGGTATCCTTCCCGTACTTTCGTGTGAAAGTGCAGGGCCTCAAGATCGAGACGATTCTTTTCTCTTGAATCATTCGACGTAATCCGTTTCAACCCTTCTTCCGGCTCAATAGAAAAATAGATGGTGACATCAGGCATCGTATCGCCGATTGCAAACTGGTTGATAGAAAGAACTTCATCAATCCCGAGCCCTCTCGCATAGCCTTGATAAGCCAGCGAACTGTCGATGAAACGATCGCACAGCACAATGCGCCCTTCTTTCAATGCAGGCTGCACCTTTTCGGCTAAATGCTGTCTTCTCGCCGCAGCGTAAAGCAGTGCCTCCGTTTTTGCATCCATCAGTGTATTGTTTTTATTTAAGATCACTTCTCTGATCTGTTCCGCAATGTCGATGCCGCCCGGTTCTCTTGTCGCTGTCACCGGAAGCCCCTCTGCCGACAGAATCTCTTTCATTTCCTGAAGCACAGTCGTTTTCCCTGCACCTTCAGGACCTTCAAATGTTATAAATAAACCGCTCATGATTTCTCCTCTTCTATATAGACAAGTAATTGTTCCCCGTTTAACAAGCCTTGAATATGCGCGTCCATGCCGATTAAACGGGAAAGCTTTTGTACGATCTCTTCTGTTATCCGTTCTCCGTCCATGATCAGCGGAATTCCCGGCGGATAAGGAATAATGTTCCCCGCATGCAAGCGCCCGGCCGCCTTATTTATATCTGCAGGCTCTTTTGTAAACTTCCGCATCTCATTTTGCGGATATTCAAGTGTCGAAATGGACGGAAATGTCCAATTCACGGCATCCGGCAATTTATCGGGCGGTGTATTCTCCAGTTTCTGCTGTATGTTTCTTACGGTTTCCTGTTCTATCATCCGCCGGCCGCCTATCGGCAGGACGAGCAATACTTGGTATTCGTCAGCCAGCTCGGCAACAATGTCTTCACTCTCCAAAATGCGTTGTAATGAATAGCCGGAATGTCCGAGCTTTGACCGAAGAATTAATTTTAACGGGTCCGCCCGCAGCCCATATCCGGAAGGCTCGATTATTTCAATAGAAGAAATTGATGCGAACCTTCCTTTGATTTTCTCAATGTGCTCCATATGAACGGGAAGTGTCCCTTTTTCAGCAATATCCTGAACATAAGCGCGCGCCGTATCTAAAGATGCCATAATCGGGTATGACGGGCTGCTGCTTTGCAAACTGCTTACATAATAAGTTAATCGATCTCTGTCAATTCTGGTGCTGTTCAAATGAAAGTAAGACCCCATCGTCATAGCCGGAAGCGTTTTATGAGCCGATTGAACAACGGCGTCCGCCCCCATAGCCAATGATGAAGGCGGGAAAGGCTGGCCTAACACAAAGTGAGCCCCATGAGCCTCATCCACCAGTACAGGAACGCCGTATGAATGGGCTTTGTTAACTGCCGCAGTCAAATCGGCGGCGTGTCCGTAGTAAGTCGGATTGGTCAGAACAAGTCCTTTCGCGTTCGGATATGACGCCAGCGCTTTTTCGATGACTGAAAGGGATACATGTGCCGGCACATGCATGTTTTCATCGATTTCCGGCGACAAATAAACCGGCTTGGCTCCGGCCAATGCCGCCGCATGGAAAACAGACTTGTGACAATTACGCTGGATCAGAATGGGTTCACCCGGTTCACAAACAGCTAAAATCATCGCCAGATTGCCGGCGGTCGTTCCATTGACGAGAAAGAAGCTTTCCTGAGAGCCGTAAAATCTGCTCACCAAATCCTGCGCTTCCTTAATGACCCCCGTCGGGTGGTGCAAGTCATCAAGACCCGTGACCTCAGTCATATCAATAGATAAAAGAGATTGATATACAGATTTGGCTTCATCAAAAAAGACATCTCCATTGTGATGTCCCGGAACATGAAAAGAATACGTATTTCGGTGCGCATGCTTCATCAGCGCTGTATATAAAGGTGTGTCCATTTTTAAACAAATCCTTTGCCTGTCTTTCTTATTATATCGTGCCTGCGAGCCAACTTAAAGCTAAGACTTTTTGCCATCTAGCCGTTATCCCGGCCGGTCCCCATATCACGCAGCTTCTTTTTTAAATCGCCTTCCATGATAACAAGCTCCTCCTCGGCACGCCTGCGTTTCATCCTGCCTTCTTCTTGAATAGACATGATTTCTTCAAGTGTGCTGACTAAGCTTTCCTGCACTTTTTTGAGGGTTTCTGCCTCAACAAGCCCGCGCTCATTGGCTTTAGCGGTCTCGACTGTACTTGTTTTCAGAAGTTCGGCGTTTTTCAGCAGCAATTGATTTGTTGTATCCGCCGCCTTCTGCTGCACATCTGCCGCACTCCGCTGCCTCATAAGCGTCAGCGCGATGGCGACTTGATTCTTCCATAAAGGAATAGCCGTAACAATGGAGGACTGAATTTTCTCTGCCAGTGCCTGATTCGTGTTTTGAATCAGGCGGATTTGCGGCGCACTCTGGAGCGTAATCTGCCTGCTCAGCAGCAGATCATGCACCCTCTTATCCAGACGGTCGGCAAACTGGCGAAGATCATTCACCTCCTGCGCGGCCATTTGATTGTGTTCTTGTAATTCGGCTTTTCTTGCCGCTTCGGGTATCAGCTTTGTTTTCAGCTCATCTAATTTTAATTCCCCCGCTGCTATATACATAGTTAAATCAGAAAAGTATTGTTTATTTTGGGCGTACAGCTGATCTAACAATTTATTGTCACTCAACAGCACATTTTTAGAATGTTCCAGCCTTCTGCTGATACGGTCAATCTGCACACTTGTCTTTTGATATTTCGAAAGCACTTCCTGCACAGAACCGGATACCCTTTTAAACAGCCGGGCGAAAAACCCTTTGTTCTTCATCTGCAGATCATCAGGGTTTACCTGGTCAAGC
>NZ_CP141181.1:12500-32500 GCF_042296235.1 Bacillus sp. A1 | reverse complement strand
TGTGTACAAGGCCCGGGAACGTATTCACCGCGGCATGCTGATCCGCGATTACTAGCGATTCCAGCTTCACGCAGTCGAGTTGCAGACTGCGATCCGAACTGAGAACAGATTTGTGGGATTGGCTTAACCTCGCGGTTTCGCTGCCCTTTGTTCTGTCCATTGTAGCACGTGTGTAGCCCAGGTCATAAGGGGCATGATGATTTGACGTCATCCCCACCTTCCTCCGGTTTGTCACCGGCAGTCACCTTAGAGTGCCCAACTGAATGCTAGCAACTAAGATCAAGGGTTGCGCTCGTTGCGGGACTTAACCCAACATCTCACGACACGAGCTGACGACAACCATGCACCACCTGTCACTCTGCCCCCGAAGGGGACGTCCTATCTCTAGGATTGTCAGAGGA
Organism: Bacillus sp. A1; assembly: GCF_042296235.1. Taxonomy (NCBI): domain Bacteria; kingdom Bacillati; phylum Bacillota; class Bacilli; order Caryophanales; family Bacillaceae; genus Bacillus; species Bacillus sp. A1. The sequence continues at coordinate 32,099 of NZ_CP141181.1, read as the reverse complement.
TGTCAAGACCTGGTAAGGTTCTTCGCGTTGCTTCGAATTAAACCACATGCTCCACCGCTTGTGCGGGCCCCCGTCAATTCCTTTGAGTTTCAGTCTTGCGACCGTACTCCCCAGGCGGAGTGCTTAATGCGTTAGCTGCAGCACTAAGGGGCGGAAACCCCCTAACACTTAGCACTCATCGTTTACGGCGTGGACTACCAGGGTATCTAATCCTGTTCGCTCCCCACGCTTTCGCTCCTCAGCGTCAGTTACAGACCAGAGAGTCGCCTTCGCCACTGGTGTTCCTCCACATCTCTACGCATTTCACCGCTACACGTGGAATTCCACTCTCCTCTTCTGCACTCAAGTTCCCCAGTTTCCAATGACCCTCCCCGGTTGAGCCGGGGGCTTTCACATCAGACTTAAGAAACCGCCTGCGAGCCCTTTACGCCCAATAATTCCGGACAACGCTTGCCACCTACGTATTACCGCGGCTGCTGGCACGTAGTTAGCCGTGGCTTTCTGGTTAGGTACCGTCAAGGTGCCGCCCTATTTGAACGGCACTTGTTCTTCCCTAACAACAGAGCTTTACGATCCGAAAACCTTCATCACTCACGCGGCGTTGCTCCGTCAGACTTTCGTCCATTGCGGAAGATTCCCTACTGCTGCCTCCCGTAGGAGTCTGGGCCGTGTCTCAGTCCCAGTGTGGCCGATCACCCTCTCAGGTCGGCTACGCATCGTCGCCTTGGTGAGCCGTTACCTCACCAACTAGCTAATGCGCCGCGGGTCCATCTGTAAGTGGTAGCCGAAGCCACCTTTTATGTCTGAACCATGCGGTTCAAACAACCATCCGGTATTAGCCCCGGTTTCCCGGAGTTATCCCAGTCTTACAGGCAGGTTACCCACGTGTTACTCACCCGTCCGCCGCTAACATCAGGGAGCAAGCTCCCATCTGTCCGCTCGACTTGCATGTATTAGGCACGCCGCCAGCGTTCGTCCTGAGCCAGGATCAAACTCTCCGATAAAGTGTTTGACTGACTACGCACATCGCTGTGCGATTTATTTAAAACTTTGAATTAACAGGTACGTTTTGTCTTGTTTAGTTTTCAAAGAACTTTGTCCATCGCTCTTGAAGCGACTTAATTATTGTAACATATCAACTTCAATGCCGTCAATAACTTTTTAAAATTTCTTTTTAAGAATTCGTTTCGTCATCAGCGACGTATATTAGAATACCACCATTGATCCAACATGTCAACAATAATCGACAAATTAAATGATGAAGCGTTTAATGACTATCAAAGCCGCAATGCCGGGAATCCCCAGAATCCCGCTGATGCCCGTTGTAATCAGGTTAACAGGGATATGAATACCGAGACTGCCCCCGAACAAGTTCACACCCACCAACAGAATCGCGCCGGCAATAAATTTAATGGCAGTCACACCAATCCATCTTAGCGGTTTTGAAGATACTCCCCATAAAAAAAGCAAAGCAACCAGACCGACAATCAAACCGATAATGAAAAAAGGCTCCATGAATCTTCCCCCTCGCTTGTTTAGTACAAGCTTATGAGAAGATCCCGGAGAATAGACCTCTTACTTCCATCTGCTCATTTTCAAATTCCGCTGCTTCGCTTCTTTCAAATAAAAAAAGTACTTAGATTCAGCGACTTTCAGCTCAAACAACACCTCAGCGGAGGGCTCGAGGCTTTTCTCGACCAGACTCTTCTGTCTGTTCCATTCTTCTTTTTGTTTAAAGAGCTGTTCTATCAGCTTCTCATCAAACTCTTTTCTTAATGTATTTCTGCGAAGAAAACCCATGCCTTGCCTTTTCCTCCCTTACAATTCACGTCTTCCTTCAAGAGCTTTTGAAAGAGTGACCTCATCAGCATATTCCAAATCACCGCCGACGGGCAGACCGTGGGCAATACGGGAGAGCTTGATGCCTGAGGGCTTTAACAGCCTTGATATATACATCGCTGTTGCTTCCCCTTCAATATTAGGGTTGGTTGCGAGAATAACTTCTGTCACTTGATCATCCTGAAGACGTTTCAGCAGCTCCGGAATCTTAATATCCTCCGGGCCGATGCCGTCCATTGGTGAAATCGCGCCGTGAAGAACATGATACTGGCCGTTATATTCCTTCATTTTCTCCATTGCGATCACATCCTTAGGGTCTTGCACGACACAAATAACAGACTTATCCCTCCTTGTGTCCTCACATATATAACAAGGGTCCTGATCTGTTATATGTCCGCAAATTGAGCAATATGTCAGATTCCGCTTCGCATTGACAAGCGCCTTAGCAAAATCCAATACTGTGTCTTCTTTCATACCTAGAACAAAAAAAGCCAGACGAACCGCTGTTTTCGGTCCGATCCCTGGCAATTTCATAAAGCTGTCAATCAGCTTTGATATTGGTTCAGGATACTGCATGTTTATTTATCCCCCTAGAATAAACCCGGTATGTTCATTCCTTTTGTAAATTGTCCCATTGTCTCATTCGTCATGTCATCCACTTTTTTGAGGGCGTCGTTTGTCGCAGCAAGAACCAGGTCCTGAAGCATTTCGATATCTTCCGGATCAACGACTTCTTCTTTAATGGCAACGTCTACAACTTCTTTTTGGCCGTTGACTTTTACAGTCACCATACCGCCGCCCGCTGTGCCTTCAAGCACTTTTTCAGCAAGCTCCTCCTGAGCCTTCGCCATATCCTTTTGCATTTTTTGCATTTGTTTCATCATTTTTTGCATGTTTCCCATTCCGCCACGCATATTCAATCACTCTCTTTCATCTTATTAGTCTTTTATTTCGATTAAATCCGATCCGACAAGTTTTTTCGCCTCTGCAATCAGCGGATCTTCTTCAGCCGGTTCGTTTGATCCTTCACTTTCCTGCTGGTGATCATTTAAAAATTCTTCTCTTATTTTACCCCATTGTGCTTCCGGAACGCCAATCAAATCCATTCTTTTCCCGAGCATTGATTCGAGAATCTGTTCAAGATTCGTACGGACTCCGTTATTGTCTTCTGCAACCATTTTACAATGGATTTCGTATTTAAATTTAAGCACAAATGCCTTTTGAGCAGCAGCCACCGGTTCACTGTCATTCAAAAGAGCCGCATGAGACACCTTATTCTGCTGTTTCAGGTGTGCCAGCAGCTTGCCCCAGCTGCTTTTAAGCTGTTCAAGATCAGGCCTTGTGGCTTCCTTCAATATCTCATGAATTCTTCCGACCGGAGCTTTATAATGGCTTTTTCCGCCTTTTTGAGGACGCGGAGCTTCTTTCGGAGCGCTTTCCATCTGAACCTTCACACCGGAGGTTTTCAGCCTTTCTACTTCCTGCTCAAGCTGCTGGATCTTATTCATCAGCATGCCGACCTCAGGGATGTCTCCGGCGGATTGCTGTGCCGTCTGGCATATTTTCACGACAGCCACTTCAAAAAAGATTCTTGGGTGGTTCGTCCACTTCATTTCCTGATGGCTTTTATTCAGGATATCAATCATCTCATATAAAGCGGGGGCCGGTATGTCACCGCTCAGATTCCGAAACGTTTCATCGACCTTCACCTTTTCCAGGACTCCTTCTAAACCGGGAGCGGCCTGGTACAAGAGCATATCCCTGAAATAGAAAATCATATCTTCAATCAGTTTGGCCGCATCTTTCCCCTGCTGGAGCAATTCATTCAGTGTTTCCAATGCCTCGGAAACCTGTTTGCGGTGAAGAGCAGATGCCAGTTTTCCAATATAGTGCTGAGAAACGGCTCCGGTAATGAGCAATGCGTCATCCACCGACAGCTCCTCGCCGCTGAATGATACGGCTTGATCGAGCAGGCTCAGCGCGTCCCTCATTCCTCCGTCCGCAGCACTCGCTATGATATCAAGGGCTTCTTCTTCCACCTTCAGCTGCTCTGCATCGACGATTGTCTTCATTCGTCCGACAATTGCTTTGGATGTAATCCGTTTGAAGTCAAAACGCTGACATCTGGAGATAATGGTTAAAGGAATCTTATGAGGCTCAGTCGTAGCTAATATGAAAATGCAATGTGCCGGCGGTTCTTCCAGCGTTTTCAGAAGCGCATTGAATGCGCCGATAGAGAGCATATGCACCTCATCTATAATATATACTTTGTAGGTGACGGCCGACGGGGCGAATTTTACTTTGTCACGGATGTCGCGGATTTCGTCTACGCCGTTATTCGACGCCGCATCTATTTCAATCACATCTGATATAGAGCCGTTTGTGATCCCCTTGCACGCCGCACATTCATTGCACGGTTCTTCTACGGGGGCGTGCTCACAGTTGACTGCTTTCGCAAATATTTTAGCTGCACTGGTTTTTCCCGTTCCCCGCGGTCCAGAAAACAGATATGCATGAGAAAATTTCTTTTGCAAAAGGGCATTTTGCAGCGTTTTCGTAATGTGTTCCTGTCCGACCACATCTTCAAACTGCTGAGGCCTAAATACTCGATATAAAGCTTGGTAACCCACAGGATGCGCCCTCCTCTGTTATTCATCATGTTTATTATACATGAACGTGCTTTTAACGCCAAAACCCGTTTTTCATATACGAAAAAACTCACCTGCCATAAACAGGTGAGTCTGAAATTTGATGATTGATTTACCGTGCACCTTCTGTCGATTCGCTACCCTAAGCGTTACTTAAGCAGTTAGCTCAGCCCAGGCAACCCTGCGGCACATGAGAGGTTTCACTTAATGCTGCTTCCTTCCGGACCTGACATGGTTCATGAATTCCCATTGCGCAGGACCCAGACGTCAACGCCACTTACTTAAGGCAGACCTTACAGTAAACGAACCTCGAGAAGGGATTCGGCCCCGCTAGAGCGGATTGCGGGTACAGGGCACCGCTACCTCCCCGCTTAGCACGGCAAAATAAATATCAAATTTTGATATGCGCACCATTCATGATGCACACATAAGTATATCTGCTTCAGGCAGAAAATGCAACCGTACTACTCAGACAACTTTTTCCTCATGTCTTTCTTTTGCCGGCGCAGCTTTCTGAAAAAAGCGCTGAGCATTTCTCCGCACTCTTCTCCGAGCACTCCGCTCACCACTTCCGCTTGGTGGTTGAACCGCTCTTCCTGCAAGAGGTTCATCAGCGTTCCTGTACAGCCCCCCTTGGGATCAAATGCGCCGAATACGACCTTATCGACTCTCGAAAGCACGACGGCTCCCGCGCACATCGGACACGGCTCCAAAGTGACATAAAGAACGGCATCCTCAAGTCTCCATGTCCCCAGCTTACGGCACGCTTCGTCTATCGCCAGCATTTCGGCGTGGGCAAGCGACCTCTGTTCAGTCTCCCGCAGATTATGCGCCCGCGCCACGATCTCATCGTGCAGAACAAGAACTGCTCCGATCGGCACTTCACCTTTCGCTTCGGCTTTCTTCGCTTCTTTTATGGCTTCTCTCATATAATATTCATCATTCATAGGTTCGAGCTCTCTTCTCAAGTTTTTTCATGTCTCATAAAGGTTAAAATAGGAATACCCCAGCAGAAAGGAGTTGCCGGTATTGTCTGAACCTAACAACACAGCCCTTCTGATTGTCGATATGATTAACAATTTTCAATTTGATATGGGCGAACGACTTGCTGAAAAAACCAAACAAATTGTCCCCCGTATTTTATCATTAAAGAAGCATGCAAAACAAAGCAACTGGCCGATTATTTATATTAATGATCATTACGGGCTTTGGAAGGCTGATATTGATGCCATCAGGGAGGAATGCAGCAACGACAGAAGCGCCCCCATTATAAAAGATATTTCGCCTCAGCTGGATGATTATTTTCTCATTAAACCGAAGCATTCCGCTTTTTACGAAACGGCGCTTCACACCCTTCTGACCGAATTACAAGTGAACCGATTAATTATCACGGGGATTGCCGGGAACATTTGTGTGCTGTTCACGGCCAACGACGCCTATATGAGAGAATACAGCATTACCATTCCGAAAGACTGCACCGCTTCCAATAACGACGAAGACAATGATTTCGCTTTGACCATGATGGAGAATGTTCTCTTCGCAGAAATAACCACGGAAAAACAAATTACCGCCGAAAAATAAACATGATCAGCCTCCTTTTTTCATACATTTAATAGCGGATATGAAAGGAGGCGTTTTTCATTCAGATCTATATAGTGAAACGGGGCGACACGCTTTCCGCTATTGCGGCGCGCTACCGGACAGCCGCAAATGTCATTGCGGAAGCAAATAAACTGCCTAATCCAAATACATTGGTTGTCGGACAAACCCTTGTCATCCCGATTGAGGGTCAATATTACGAAGTGAAACAAGGTGATACTCTCGCGTCAATCGCCGGCCGTTTTCATATATCGGCCGCGGAGCTTGCGAAGGTGAACGGAATTCAGCCCGGCACCACATTGAGAGTCGGAACCCGCCTTTACATTCCGCAGCAGGCGAATAAGCCCGATATCGAATCAAACGCATATATAGAACCGCGGGGAACGAGCGTAAGCGCTAATCTGCAGCAGGCGGCAAGGGAGGCCTCTCCTTATTTAACATACCTCGGCGCATTCAGTTTTCAAGTGCAGCGGAACGGGACTTTAAAGGAACCGCCTCTGACCAATTTAAAAAGCATCAGTGACAGGCACAACACCACACTGATGATGATCATCACCAACCTTGAAAATGACGCATTCAGCGATGAACTCGGGCGGCTCATCTTGAATGACAATACAGTGAAAACAAAACTTTTTCAGGAAATCGTCTCCACGGCTAAAAAGCACGGCTTTCGCGATATTCACTTTGATTTCGAATATTTACGTCCACAGGACAGAGAAGCCTACAATCGTTTTTTACGTGAAGCGAGAACGATTTTTCATCGGGAAGGCTGGAAGATTTCAACGGCGCTTGCTCCGAAAACGAGCGCGACTCAGGCCGGCAAATGGTACGAAGCACATGACTATAGGGCACATGGAGAAATCGTCGATTTTGTCGTGATCATGACATATGAGTGGGGATACAGCGGAGGCCCGGCTCAGGCCGTATCACCTATCGGCCCTGTAAGAAATGTCATTGAGTACGCACTGACGGAAATGCCTTCTTCAAAAATCGTCATGGGCCAGAATATGTACGGCTACGATTGGACACTGCCTTTCAAACAGGGAACGACAGCGAAAGCCGTCAGTCCTCAGCAGGCAATCGCTCTGGCAGCACGCCATAAAGTCGACATTCAATATGACGAAACCGCCCAGGCTCCATTCTTTCGTTACACGGATGAAAATCAGAGACGGCATGAAGTATGGTTTGAAGATGCCCGGTCCATTCAAGCGAAATTCAATTTAATTAAAGAACTGCATTTAAGAGGGATCAGCTATTGGAAACTCGGCCTTTCTTTCCCGCAAAACTGGCTTTTGCTCAACGATCAATTTCATATTGTAAAAGAGACGTTTCGTTAATTGGAAGCGTCTTTTTTCATGGGCTTTTCTGAGAGTGTGATACAATATATAGGCCGGCAGCTGACGGATGTTTGCAGAATTAAGGAGGATTTTCAATGAACAGAGCCCCTTTTATCGCGGTAGAAGGTCCTATCGGGGCAGGAAAAACGACACTCGCTACGATGCTTTCTGAAGAGCTCGGTTTTCCTATAATTAATGAGATTGTGGAAGACAATCCTTATCTCGATAAGTTTTATGACAATATCGAGGAGTGGAGTTTCCAGCTTGAAATGTTTTTTCTATGTCACAGGTATAAACAGCTTGAAGACACCGATCGAGATTATTTAAAACAAGGACAGCCCGTTTTGTCCGATTATCATATTTATAAAAATGTTATTTTCGCAGAGCGTACATTGCACGGCCAAAAGCTTGAGAAATATAAGCAGATTTATCATCTGCTCACTCACGACCTGCCGAAACCGAATGTTATTGTATACATAAAGGCAAGCCTGCCGACATTGCTTCAACGCATTGAAAAACGCGGGCGCCCGTTTGAGAAAAATATCGAACATCAATATCTGGAACGTCTCATTGCAGATTACGACACAGCCATCAGGCAGCTTCAGGAAGAAGATCCGAATATATCTGTACTGACCATTGACGGTGATACTGAAGACTTTGTTTTGAATAAGACAGACTATGAAAGAATTGCCCGTCAGGTAAAGGAGCTTATTAAATGAAAGACATTCATATTCCAAACAACGCCATTATAACAGTAGCGGGAACGGTAGGAGTCGGAAAATCGACTTTGACCAAAGCTTTAGCAAAACGGCTCGGGTTTCATACCTCACTCGAGGAAGTGGATGAAAATCCTTATTTAGAGAAGTTTTATCACGATTTTGAACGCTGGAGCTTCCATTTGCAAATTTATTTTCTGGCTGAGCGGTTCAAAGAGCAGAAAAACATGTTTGAATCAGGCGGCGGATTCGTGCAGGACCGTTCGATTTATGAAGATACAGGCATATTCGCAAAAATGCATGCCGATAAAGGAACCATGTCGCTGACAGATTACACAACATACACAAGCCTATTTGAGGCGATGGTCATGACGCCGTACTTCCCGCATCCTGATGTTTTGATCTATTTAGAAGGCGACCTTGAAAACATTATAAACCGGATTGAAAAGCGGGGCCGCGAGATGGAGCTGCAGACAAACCGCTCCTATTGGGAAGAGATGTATACACGGTACGAAGACTGGATCAGCGGTTTTAATGCCTGCCCTGTGCTGAAAGTACGCATTGAAGATTATGACCTTGAAGCTGATGAGCAGTCACTGGAACCTTTGATCGAAAAAATCAGTCACGTGATCAACGAAAACAGAAACAAATAAAAACAGCAAAGCGATTTTCCCCCGAACAGAGAAAATCGCTTTTTTTGCATATAAAAAATCCGCTGCATCACATGCAGCGGACAAAACAATCTCCAATATATGCTCGAGTTTCATTAGGTTTAAAATCAATATGGCGGAGGAAGAGGGATTCGAACCCCCGCGGGCTTTGACACCCCTGTCGGTTTTCAAGACCGATCCCTTCAGCCAGACTTGGGTATTCCTCCGTATCGACATTTAATAATATACCACATGACCTAAATTTCAGTCAAGCGCTTTTTCATATTTTTTATTTCATTTCTTAAACGGCTTGTCCGTCAGCTTTACTATCATACAAAAGTCTTGCGTTCAATTCAACCTCAGTATGCCATACGGGCAGGAAAACACAGTAAAAATCAAGAATAGATTCAAACAGATAACCTGCTCATAAAGGTGGAGAACATAATGAAAATCATCATTGCACCCGATTCTTTCAAAGAAAGCATGACATCAAAAGAAGCAGCTGACAGCATAGAAAAAGGATTCAAAGCGGTCTTCCCTGACGCGGAATATATCAAGATACCCGCGGCTGACGGCGGAGAAGGAACCGTTCAGGCTTTGACGGATGCCACTGGCGGGAGCATCATCAAAAAAACTGTGACCGGTCCGCTGGGAACGCCGGTAAACGCCGCATATGGACTTCTGGGAGACGGACGCACGGCAGTCATTGAAATGGCGGAAGCATCGGGACTTCATCTCGTTCCCCGCCATCTCAGAGATCCGTTGAACACAACGACAAGAGGAACGGGTGAACTGATAGCAGATGCAGCTTCCCGCGGGGCGGGTGAGATCATCATCGGTCTTGGCGGGAGCGCAACCAATGACGGCGGAACAGGAATGGCGAGCGCGCTCGGTGTGCGTTTCTTAAATGAGGAAGGTCAGGAGATACCTGATGGCGGAGGCGCTCTGCACACCTTAGCTTCTATTGATATAAGCGGTCTCTCTCCTGATCTGAAACATATCCGTATCCGTGCCGCATGTGATGTCGAAAATCCCCTGACCGGTGAAAACGGCGCGTCATATGTCTTCGGCCCGCAAAAAGGGGCGTCCGAGAAGACTAAAGTTGTATTGGATCGCAACTTACGCCATTTCGCTGAGGTATTGAGACGTCAGCACGATATCGAAGCGGATACCGTAAAAGGCGCGGGTGCCGCAGGGGGACTGGGCGCCGGACTGATTGCTTTCTTACAGGCAGAACTTCAAAGCGGGATTGATGTTGTATTAGATACACTGTCCTTCTCAGATCAGATAAGAGGCGCTGACCTTGTCATTACCGGAGAGGGGCAGATAGACGGACAAACGATATTCGGCAAAACCCCCGTCGGGATCGCCGCACGCGCATCTGCTCAAGAAATTCCCGTTATCGCATTGGCGGGCTCCTTAGGCAAAAATTTCGAGCATGTTTACAGCGCAGGAATAACAGCTGTATTTTCTATCGTGCCGGGTGCTGTAAGTCTTGAAGACGCCTTAGCATCCGGCCATTTTAACCTTGAAAGCACAGCCCGGAATGCCGCCGCTCTATACCGGGCAGCAAAAAAGGCGCGCCTCTAGGGCGCACCTTTTACGGTTTGATGACTTCTTTATTTCCCATATAAGGACGAAGCACTTTCGGAATAATGACACTTCCGTCCTCTTGCTGATAGTTTTCTAAGATGGCAGCTACTGTTCTGCCGACTGCAAGACCTGAACCGTTTAATGTATGCACATGCTCCGGCTTGCCTTTCGCTTCGCGTCTGAATCGAATGTTTGCGCGTCTCGCCTGGAAGGCCTCAAAGTTACTGCAAGAAGAAATTTCACGGTATGTGTCTTGGCTTGGAATCCATACCTCAATATCGTACTTTTTCGCGGCTGTAAAGCCGAGATCACCGGTACACATGCTCATGACACGATACGGCAGTTCGAGCAGCTGAAGCACCCGCTCGGCTTGATTTGTCAGTTTTTCAAGCTCCTCATAAGAATCTTCAGGCTTCACGAATTTCACAAGCTCAACCTTGTTGAACTGATGCTGGCGGATCAAACCGCGTGTATCACGGCCGGCAGATCCCGCTTCTGAACGGAAGCAAGCGCTGAATGCGGCATAATTGATCGGCAGGTTCTCACCGGATAAGATTTCATCGCGGTGCATATTTGTAATCGGCACTTCCGCCGTCGGAATTAAGAAATAATCCTCTTCTCTGATTTTAAAAGCATCCTCTTCAAATTTAGGAAGCTGTCCCGTACCTGTCATGCTCGTACGGTTTACCATATAAGGAGGAATGACTTCCGTGTAATCATATTCATCAACGTGAAGATCCAGCATAAAGTTGTAGAGCGCGCGTTCGAGGCGGGCGCCTAATCCTTTATAAAACACAAACCGGCTGCCTGTTACTTTTGAAGCGCGTTCAAAATCAAGAATGTTTAAATGGTCTGCGATATCCCAATGCGGTTTCGGCTCATATGAAAATGCCGGCGCCTCTCCCCACTTGCGAATTTCAATGTTATCATCTTCCGTTTCCCCGATGGGCACTGAATCGTGCGGGATGTTCGGAATAGACAGAAGGATGGTTTCGAGCGTCGTTTCGACAGTACGAAGCTCTTCATCAAGCTTCTTAATTTCTTCGCCCACTTCACGCATCTCTTTAATAATATGATCAGCGTCTTTTTTCTCCCGTTTCAAAACGGCGACCTGCTGAGACACTTCATTGCGTTTTCCCTTCAGTTCTTCTACTTTACCGATAAGCTCTCTTCTCTTTTCGTCCAGCTCTTCAAACTTGTCAAAGTCAGATAAGTCTTCGCCTTTTGGAATGAGCTTCGCTTTTACCTCTTGAAAATTGGCTCTCAGCACCTTCGTATCAATCATGCCTAACAACTCCTATCTGTTTTTATCGAAAATAAAAAAGAGCCCTCATCCCCTAAAAGGGACGAGAGCTCTCGCGTTGCCACCCTGATTGAAAACAAGCTCACACTTGCTTCCCGCTTTAACACATAACGGTTTTCCCGTAAATGCCTACTTGTTTTCAGCATTTCGCTCAAGGACGGATTCGGACAGCATCTTTCACCGATTCGCACCACCCATCGGCTCTCTTTGAAAGAGAGGCTCCCTACTGCTTCCTGTCAACGCTTTTCGATCTTTATTTGTGTTTATAATGTACTATAAGTATCAGCGGTTTTCAACTGTTTTATACAGCTGTTTCCTGCTTATGCTTTTCCGCCATCTTCACAAACAGCTCTGTCACCCGGTGATCATCCGTCAGTTCAGGATGGAACGAGCAGCCGAGGAAATTCCCCTGCTTTGCAGCCACGATGCGTCCGTTATGCTCACAAAGCACTTCAACATCTTCTCCGGCTTCTAAAATATGCGGCGCGCGAATAAATACACCCGTAAACGGCTCATCAAGGCCTTTAATCGTCAGATCAGCTTCAAAGCTGTCGACCTGACGGCCAAAGGAATTACGCTCGACGACAACGTTCAACAGCCCTAAATGAGCGTTATCCGTTCCCGCTATCTCTTTGGCTAAGATAATCAGACCGGCGCATGTGCCGAACATCGGCTTGCCTTGGGCGGCAAACTCGCGAAGTGGCTCCATAAAATGATACGTATCCATTAAACGCCGCATCGTCGTGCTTTCCCCGCCCGGCAGGATTAAGCCGTCGATGTCATTCAGCTGTTCAGGACGCTTAATGACGACACCTTTTGAACCACATGCTTCAATTGAACGAATATGTTCTCTTACTGCTCCTTGAAGTCCAAGTACACCAATTGTTAACATGCTTCCAGCTCTCCTATGGTTTTACCAGCCGCGTTCTTGCATACGCTGTTCCGGCAATAGATTTGAGATTTCGATTCCTTTCATTGCTGTGCCTAATTCTTTAGAAAGCTCAGCGATCAGTTTGTAGTCTGTGTAATGAGTCGTTGCTTCAACAATTGCTTTGGCGAATTTAGCAGGGTTGTCTGATTTGAAAATACCTGAACCGACAAATACGCCGTCAGCGCCTAGCTGCATCATCAATGCCGCGTCAGCAGGCGTCGCTACTCCGCCGGCAGCAAAGTTCACTACAGGCAGTTTGCCGTCACGTTTGATTTGAAGAAGCAGTTCATAAGGAGCGCCGAGGTTTTTAGCTTCAGTCATCAGCTCATCATCGCTCATCGCAACAACTTTGCGCACTTGTGCGTTTACTTTTCTCATATGGCGGACAGCTTCCACAATGTTTCCTGTTCCCGGTTCGCCTTTTGTACGAAGCATGGAAGCTCCTTCGGCGATACGGCGCGTTGCTTCGCCGAGATCACGGCAGCCGCATACGAACGGGACTGTATATTCATTTTTATTTAAATGAAATTCTTCGTCAGCCGGAGTCAGAACTTCACTTTCATCGATGTAATCTACTCCCATTGCTTCAAGGACACGCGCTTCAACGATATGTCCGATACGCGCTTTTGCCATTACGGGAATGGATACAGCATTCATTACTTCTTCAACGATTGTCGGATCAGCCATGCGGGCAACACCGCCGGCAGCGCGAATATCAGCCGGAACGCGTTCTAACGCCATTACGGCAACAGCTCCCGCCTCTTCCGCAATCTTCGCTTGTTCAGCATTTACAACGTCCATGATGACGCCGCCTTTTTGCATTTCCGCCATGCCGCGTTTTACACGATCAGTACCTGTTTGAGCCATTATTTGGTCCCCCTAGTCAATGTATAGTTAGATAATTTCCATCTCTTATTGTATCCCAGAAATACAATATTTCATATGGGTATTCTTATTTTACAGCGAGATGAATGAGATAGATATCATTTTTTTACTAATAATTTGGTTTTTTCAGTATATTAAGCAAAAGAGCCCTAACTTTCATCAGAGCTCTTTCTTATTTCTTAAAACCAGCCTGTTACCGTGTCAACGGCGCTGTTCCAGATTCCGGAGAAGAAGCCGCCGATGCCGCGCATCATCTGAACAAACCAGTTTGCTTTATCTACATCATTTTTCGTTACTAGATTCACGCTGAACTCTTTGGATTTGAGGAAGCTATAGTCTTTGTCACTGCCTTTGTATGTAACTGTCAGCGTTCCGACTTTCGTTCCCTTTTTCACAGGAGCCGTGATTTCTTTTTTATCTAAAGTCACTTCGGCTTTATAGTTCTTTTCATCCCCGCTTTTCACAGGAATAGAAAGCGCCTTGTCAGTAACAATATCGACTTGCTTGTCTTTCCCTTTTTCAACGTCAATCGTTTTGTGCCCTTTTACTTGAGAGCCTTCAGGGTAAAGATCTTTCATTGAGAAATTGCTGTTAAATGCGTAATCGAGCATTTTTTTCGTTTCATCAAAACGTCCGGTATGCAGGTTGCCTTTAGCGTTTAATACAACGGTGATGACCCGCATTCCGTTCCGCTGTGCTGTGCTTGTAAAACAAGATCCCGCAGAATCAGTAGAACCCGTTTTTAAGCCGTCAACGCCAGGGTATTCAGAAACAAGACCTTTTAACATGAAGTTCCAGTTCGGCATGTCCATTTCATCATCAGTGCCGGCTCTGAATTTCGTCTTAGCAATGCTTGTTGTTTTGAGAACTTCCGGATAATCAGTGATCAGGCGGTCTGCAAGAAGCGCCATGTCTTTAGCAGAAACTTCACTTTCTTCTTTAACGCCTTCTCCTTGCGGCTGCTTGCCGTGAAGGTCTTCATTCACAAGCCCTGTGGCATTTTTAAAATCATAGTTTGTCATACCTAATTCTTTGGCTTTCGCATTCATTTCAGCGACAAATTTCGTTTCAGTTCCGGCAAGAATTTCGGCAACTGCAATCGCGGCTCCGTTGGCAGAGTAAATCGCCATAGCCTGATACAGTTCTTTAACCGTGTATTTGCCGTCTTTTCGAAGGGGGACGTTTGATAAACTGTTGTCTTGAGAAATTTCATAGACATAATCATCAGGAGTATACGTTTGATCCCATTTCACTTTTCCTTCTTTAATGGCTTCCAGAAGCAGATATTCAGTCATCATTTTTGTCATGCTGGCAATCGGCAGTCTTTTGTCTGCATTTTTACTGTATAAAATTTTTCCCGATGAAGCCTCAATCATTATCGCAGCTGATGCGTTGACATCAATCGGGTCATTGCCGGCTGCCTCCGCTTTAGACATCGGAACAAAGCAAGTTGCGGCCAGTGCCAGTACCACTAATGACACCAACAGCTGTTTCCATTTCGTGATGTTCAATCTTACGACCTCCGTCATTCATTTTAAATCTATAATTAAGCCGTTAAGGACATATTCAAATTCAAAACACAACAGTATAAATTTTATCACACTCGATATAAAAAAAATAGACAGAGTCAGCGACCCTGTCAAATGTTTTTTATTTGTAACAATTATGAGATTGTGTAGTTTGGTGATTCTTTCGTAATTTGGACATCATGCGGATGACTTTCGCGAAGACCGGCACCTGTCATACGGATGAATTGAGCCTCTTCTCTTAAAGCACGCAAGTCTTTTGAACCGCAATATCCCATACCTGAACGAAGACCGCCGACAAGCTGATACACTGTTTCTTCTACAGGACCTTTGTACGGAGTCCGTCCTTCGATACCTTCAGGGACGAATTTCTTATTTTCTTCTTGGAAATATCGGTCTTTACTGCCTTTTTCCATGGCAGCGACAGAACCCATACCGCGATACACTTTAAATCTTCTGCCCTGATAGATTTCAGTCTCTCCCGGGCTTTCTGAAGTACCGGCAAGCAGGCTTCCGAGCATTACGGCATGTCCGCCTGAAGCCAACGCTTTCGTAATATCTCCTGAGAATTTAATACCGCCGTCTGCGATAATTGTCGCGCCGTGTTTTCTCGCTTCAGTGGCACAATCATAAATGGCAGTGATCTGCGGTACGCCTACACCTGCAACGACGCGTGTCGTACAGATAGAACCAGGTCCGATTCCCACTTTGACAATATTTGCTCCGGCTTCAATCAGAGCTTTTGTCGCTTCAGCCGTTGCAACATTTCCCGCGATAATGTTCAGTTCAGGATATGTTTCACGGATTTTCGCAACTGTGTTCAGTACGCCTCTGGAATGTCCGTGAGCCGTATCAACCACGATAACGTCGACATTCGCTTCAACAAGCTTGCTGACGCGTGTCATTGTATCGCCTGTCACGCCTACCGCAGCGCCGACAATAAGGCGTCCGTGTTCATCTTTAGATGAATTCGGGAATTCGATAACCTTTTCAATATCTTTGATCGTGATAAGACCTTTTAATTTGTTTTGGTCATCCACTAACGGAAGTTTTTCAATTTTATGTTTCTGTAAGATTTTTTCTGCTTCGTCTAATGTGGTTCCCACAGGAGCCGTAACCAGCTCTTCTTTTGTCATGACATCACTGATTTTCATTGAATAATCAGAGATAAAGCGAAGATCACGGTTTGTAATGATACCGACAAGCTTTTGATCGTCTTTATTATCTACGATCGGAACACCGGAAATTCTGTATTTCCCCATCAAATGCTCCGCATCGAATACTTGATGATCTGGTGTTAAAAAGAAGGGATTTGTAATAACGCCCCGTTCAGAACGTTTGACTTTGTCAACATGTTCAGCCTGCTGTTCGATGGACATGTTTTTATGGATAATGCCCAAGCCGCCCTGTCTGGCCATCGCAATCGCCATAGCTGATTCTGTTACTGTATCCATTCCCGCACTGATGACAGGAATATTAAGCTTTAACGTCTTTGTCAGTTCAACAGATAAATCCACATCACGCGGAAGTACGTCTGATTGAGCCGGTACGAGCAGTACATCATCGAACGTTAAGCCTTCTTTTGAAAATTTACTTTCCCACATTAGTAAATCCCCCTCTTTTCGGCAAAATATTATATGTAGATTATCAACTAGAAAACAGCATGTCAAGGAAGCGAAAAAGAGTTGAAATATTTAGATAAAGGAAAGGGTTTAAAAATACGTATGAGAGATCATGAGTGGAAAGAGTTATCATTATTTTATTCCGTAGAATCTTCCCAGAAATTTCTAAATAAAGTCTATACAGTAAGCGGCATGGAAGAAGCAAAACGATATGCGTTTAAGAACAGTGAGCGCTTCATATTCTTTATCAAACACGCCGAGTCCTTTTATAAGCAGGCATCTCTTTCCCCTTTAGAAATTAAGCCTATTCTGTTGTTTTACGGGATGTCACAATTGCTGAAAGCCTGTCTTCTGACCACAGATCCAAGCTACCCAAGCCATGCCTCAGTACTCGCGCATGGCGTGACTGCCCGGAAACGCAAAAAGCAAAATTACTCCTTTAGGGATGATGAAGTGAAGGTGCAGCGCAATGGCTTATGTATTCATGTAATGAAGCACTTATTCGGAATAGCTGGTCTTGAGGAGGAACGGTATACGATGAAGAAATTGCTGACAGCCATTCCTGAATTGCATACTGTCTTTTACTTCCAAGAGAAAAAGAATTGGCTGACCCGAGTAGAGCTGAAAGATGACCTTATTTCAGTGCCTGAGCATGCGGTGATTCATTACAATATGTCTGATTCCCGCTTTGCTGAATATATCAGCCATCATTTGAAGTGGTCTTTTCTGAGGAAAGACCATAACCACTTGGTTTTTGAGGCTGACCCGATAGACAGAGAACCTTGGTCTTCACCAAATTTATTGTTTCACTTGGAGAAAAACCAATATTACATTCCCTCTCAGCGTGATCACTTCCTGCATCTTCCGGAAATGATTATTCATTATTTGGTTCTCTACAATATCGGGATGATTGCGAGATATGAAACGGAGTGGTGGTATGAACTGCTGACACAGCATGTCAGTGATGATTATGTAATGATCCGCCGGTTCTTAGAGGTCACGGAACGCAAATTTCCGTATTACGTTTCTAATTTCCTGAAGCAATACTTATAAACAAAAAAGGCAGCTCATAATGAGCTGCCTTTACCGTAATGATAGCTTGGCGGCGTCCTACTCTCACAGGGGGGAAACCCCCGACTACCATCGGCGCTGAAGAGCTTAACTTCCGTGTTCGGCATGGGAACGGGTGTGACCTCTTCGCTATCGCCACCAAACCATTGAGAGTGTTCTCTCAAAACTAGATAACAGTAAGCATACATTCAAATTGGTTAAGTCCTCGATCGATTAGTATCTGTCAGCTCCATGTGTCGCCACACTTCCACCTCAGACCTATCAACCTGATCATCTTTCAGGGATCTTACTTCCTTGCGGAATGGGAAATCTCATCTTGAGGGGGGCTTCATGCTTAGATGCTTTCAGCACTTATCCCGTCCGCACATAGCTACCCAGCGATGCCCTTGGCAGAACAACTGGTACACCAGCGGTGCGTCCATCCCGGTCCTCTCGTACTAAGGACAGCTCCTCTCAAATTTCCTGCGCCCGCGACGGATAGGGACCGAACTGTCTCACGACGTTCTGAACCCAGCTCGCGTACCGCTTTAATGGGCGAACAGCCCAACCCTTGGGACCGACTACAGCCCCAGGATGCGATGAGCCGACATCGAGGTGCCAAACCTCCCCGTCGATGTGGACTCTTGGGGGAGATAAGCCTGTTATCCCCGGGGTAGCTTTTATCCGTTGAGCGATGGCCCTTCCATGCGGAACCACCGGATCACTAAGCCCGACTTTCGTCCCTGCTCGACTTGTAGGTCTCGCAGTCAAGCTCCCTTGTGCCTTTACACTCTGCGAATGATTTCCAACCATTCTGAGGGAACCTTTGGGCGCCTCCGTTACCTTTTAGGAGGCGACCGCCCCAGTCAAACTGCCCACCTGACACTGTCTCCCCGCCCGATAAGGGCGGCGGGTTAGAAGGTCAATACAGCCAGGGTAGTATCCCACCGATGCCTCCACCGAAGCTGGCGCTCCGGTTTCCAAGGCTCCTACCTATCCTGTACAAGCTGTACCAACATTCAATATCAGGCTGCAGTAAAGCTCCACGGGGTCTTTCCGTCCTGTCGCGGGTAACCTGCATCTTCACAGGTACTATAATTTCACCGAGTCTCTCGTTGAGACAGTGCCCAGATCGTTGCGCCTTTCGTGCGGGTCGGAACTTACCCGACAAGGAATTTCGCTACCTTAGGACCGTTATAGTTACGGCCGCCGTTTACTGGGGCTTCAATTCGCACCTTCGCTTACGCTAAGCGCTCCTCTTAACCTTCCAGCACCGGGCAGGCGTCAGCCCCTATACTTCGCCTTACGGCTTCGCAGAGACCTGTGTTTTTGCTAAACAGTCGCCTGGGCCTATTCACTGCGGCTCTCTCGGGCTTGCACCCTAACAGAGCACCCCTTCTCCCGAAGTTACGGGGTCATTTTGCCGAGTTCCTTAACGAGAGTTCTCTCGATCACCTTAGGATTCTCTCCTCGCCTACCTGTGTCGGTTTGCGGTACGGGCACCTCTCACCTCGCTAGAGGCTTTTCTTGGCAGTGTGGAATCAGGAACTTCGCTACTATAATTCGCTCGCCATCACAGCTCAGCCTTCACGGGAAACGGATTTGCCTATTTCCCAGCCTAACTGCTTGGACGCGGATATCCAATACCGCGCTTACCCTATCCTCCTGCGTCCCCCCATTGCTCAAATGGTGAGGAGGTGGTACAGGAATATCAACCTGTTATCCATCGCCTACGCCTTTCGGCCTCGGCTTAGGTCCCGACTAACCCTGAGCGGACGAGCCTTCCTCAGGAAACCTTAGGCATTCGGTGGAGGGGATTCTCACCCCTCTTTCGCTACTCATACCGGCATTCTCACTTCTAAGCGCTCCACAAGTCCTTCCGGTCTTGCTTCACAGCCCT
>NZ_CP141181.1:0-10000 GCF_042296235.1 Bacillus sp. A1 | reverse complement strand
ATGACCCTCCCCGGTTGAGCCGGGGGCTTTCACATCAGACTTAAGAAACCGCCTGCGAGCCCTTTACGCCCAATAATTCCGGACAACGCTTGCCACCTACGTATTACCGCGGCTGCTGGCACGTAGTTAGCCGTGGCTTTCTGGTTAGGTACCGTCAAGGTGCCGCCCTATTTGAACGGCACTTGTTCTTCCCTAACAACAGAGCTTTACGATCCGAAAACCTTCATCACTCACGCGGCGTTGCTCCGTCAGACTTTCGTCCATTGCGGAAGATTCCCTACTGCTGCCTCCCGTAGGAGTCTGGGTCGTGTCTCAGTCCCAGTGTGGCCGATCACCCTCTCAGGTCGGCTACGCATCGTCGCCTTGGTGAGCCGTTACCTCACCAACTAGCTAATGCGCCGCGGGTCCATCTGTAAGTGGTAGCCGAAGCCACCTTTTATGTCTGAACCATGCGGTTCAAACAACCATCCGGTATTAGCTCCGGTTTCCCGGAGTTATCCCAGTCTTACAGGCAGGTTACCCACGTGTTACTCACCCGTCCGCCGCTAACATCAGGGAGCAAGCTCCCATCTGTCCGCTCGACTTGCATGTATTAGGCACGCCGCCAGCGTTCGTCCTGAGCCAGGATCAAACTCTCCGATAAAGTAGTTTGACTGACTACGCACATCGCTGTGCGATTTATTTAAAAATTTGAATTAACAGGTACGTTTTGTCTTGTTTAGTTTTCAAAGAACTTTGTTGCTTCTCTCGAAGCGACCTCTTAATCATAACATTTTCAGTTTGCTAGGTCAATACTTTTTTAAAAATATTTTCGCTAGGCTTGCCTTTCTATTAAAAAGACAACAAAAAGAATTATATCAGTATCATCGCTATGTGTCAAAGCTTTTTTTCATTTCTTTATATAGTAAAAGCGCAGCCTGTTACAGCTGCGCTTTTTCGTTTATACTTCTTCCGTTTCTTCCGTTTCTTCCGTCTCTTCTTCATTCTTTTCCACAAGCGCCACAGTGGCTACATGCTCTTGATCAGACATGCGGATCAGACGGACGCCTTGTGTTACGCGTCCCGTAGTGGAGATATCATTAATATCCATTCTGATTAACACGCCGCTTGCCGTAATAATCATTAAGTCCTCTTCGCCTTTTGTTGCTTTCACGGTTACTAACGGACCGTTGCTGTCAGTGATTTTACATGTTTTAAGGCCTTTTCCGCCCCGGCTTTGAACTCTGTATTCTGAAGCCGGTGTGCGTTTGCCGTAGCCGTTTTCTGTCACTATGAGGACGTGGGAGTCTTCTTCAAGAATCTCCATGCCTACAACGACATCATCGTCTGTCAGCGTGATGCCTTTAACACCCGCAGCTGTGCGTCCCATTTGTCTTACATCTTCTTCAGGGAAACGGATCAGCAAACCGTTCTTCGTTCCGATGATGATTTGTTTCTTGCCGTCAGTCAGGCGGACGGCCATCAGTTCATCGTCTTCCCGGAGACCCAGGGCGATCAGCCCGTTATTCCGTATATTCGCAAACTGGGACAGTGCCGTACGTTTCGACACCCCTTGTTTGGTCGTAAAGAAGAGGTATTGCTCCTCATCAAACGTGCTGACCGGAATAATAGCATTAATCCATTCGCCTTTTTCAACTTCCAGAAGGTTAATAATCGGAATGCCTTTTGCCGTACGGCCGTATTCAGGGATTTCATATCCTTTAGAACGGTAGACCTTCCCTTTATTAGAGAAGAACAGGATCGTATCGTGCGTTGATGTGGAAATTAAGTGTTCCACAAAGTCATCTTCATTCGTTCCCATTCCCTGTACGCCTTTTCCGCCCCGTTTTTGGCTGCGGTATGTGGACGCCGGGAGACGTTTAACATAGCCGTTATGGGTCAGTGTGATGACGATGTTTTCTCTCTCGATAAGATCTTCATCTTCAATTGTTTCAAGACCGGACGTCACGATTTCAGTGCGTCTCTCATCATTGAAACGCTCTTTGATTTCATTAAGTTCTTCACGGATGATCTCAAGAACTCTTTCTTCATTGGCTAAAATATCTTTCAGCTCGGCGATAAGCGCAACAAGTGATTGATATTCCTCTTCAATCTTTTCGCGCTCCAGACCGGTTAATCGCTGAAGGCGCATATCCAGAATGGCTTGCGCTTGTTTTTCAGTCAGTGAGAATTGTTCGATCAAACCCGTTCTCGCAATTTCAGCCGTCTGGGAACTGCGGATAAGAGAAATAACGGCATCTAAATGATCGAGAGCGATTCTTAAACCTTCCAGAATGTGAGCTCTCGCTTCCGCTTTGCGGAGTTCGTAAGCCGTTCTGCGCCGGATCACAACCTTTTGGTGATCAAGATAATGCTCCAGACATTGTTTCAGGCTCAGCACCTTCGGCTGTCCGTCAACGAGCGCCAGCAGGTTGATTCCGAAAGACGTCTGCAGGGCCGTTTGTTTGTACAGGTTATTCAAAATGACGTGAGCATTGGCGTCACGGCGGATCTCAATGACGATTCTCATTCCGTTACGGTCGGATTCGTCTCGCAGGTCGGTAATTCCTTCGATTTTTTTGTCCCGGACAAGATCTGCAATTTTTTCAATTAATCTCGCTTTGTTCACCTGATAAGGAAGTTCCGTAACAATAATTCTTTCTTTTCCTGATGATGTCTCTTCGATTTCAGCCTTAGCCCGGATTGTGATTGATCCCCGTCCGGATTCATATGCCTTGCGGATGCCGCTCCGGCCCAAAATCTGACCAGCAGTCGGAAAATCCGGGCCCGGGATGTATTCCATCAGCTCCTGGTTTGTAATCTCAGGATTCTCACTTACGGCAAGCACGCCTTCAATGACTTCTCCAAGCTGATGGGGAGGAATGTTTGTCGCCATTCCGACCGCAATACCGGCAGCCCCGTTTACGAGCAGATTCGGAAATCTCGAAGGCATGACGGCAGGCTCTCTTTCTGAACCGTCATAGTTATCTTGATAGTCAATCGTGTCTTTCGTAATGTCACGCAGAATTTCCATTGCGATTTTTGACATTCTCGCTTCTGTGTAACGCATCGCGGCCGCTGAGTCGCCGTCAACCGAACCGAAGTTGCCGTGTCCGTCAACAAGCATGTAGCGGTAGTTAAAATCCTGCGCCATTCTGACCATTGATTCGTAAACCGCTGAGTCACCGTGCGGGTGGTACTTACCGATAACTTCACCGACGATACGGGCAGATTTTTTATATGGTTTGTCACTGGTCATGCCTAAATCATTCATTGCATACAAAATCCGTCTGTGAACCGGCTTCAGACCGTCACGCACATCCGGAAGCGCCCGGGATACGATAACGCTCATTGCATAGTCCAGAAAGGATGTCCGCATTTCCTGACTGATATTGACTTCACGTACTTGTGGTGTGTTTTGTTCACTCATTAAAAAAACCTCCCTGAAGTATCACATGAAATAATGTGGGAGTAGATTGTCCATTATGATCTTCAATACGATTTCACTATTCTCCATTATATCAATAAACTTGTGTTTATACACATTAATTTAGTAGAATATACGGGTTTTGCGGGTTTTCAGAGGCTTTAGAAGCCGCTTTGAGAAAAAAGCCTTATTTCTTAACGAAAATAAGGCTTTCTTGGTTAAATATCAAGATTTTTCACGTATCTGGCGTTTGCTTCTATGAAGTTTCTCCGCGGTTCTACTTTGTCACCCATCAGCATTTCAAAAGTCTCGTCAGCGTCCATTGCATCTTCAAGATTGACTTGCAGAAGCGTTCTGGTCGCAGGGTCCATTGTCGTTTCCCAAAGCTGAGTCGCGTTCATTTCTCCAAGACCTTTATAACGCTGGAGGCCGGGCTTAGGCGATTGCGGAAGCTCTTTTAACAGCTCATCAAGCTGCTTATCGTTATAAGCGTATTCCACCCGTTTTCCCTGCTGCACTTTATAAAGCGGCGGCTGGGCAATGTAGACATAGCCGTTTTCGATGATTTCCCGCATGTATCTGTAGAAGAACGTTAATAAAAGCGTTCTGATGTGGGCGCCGTCAACATCGGCATCCGTCATGATGACCACTTTATGATAACGCGCTTTTTCAAGATTAAAATCTTCGCCGATTCCTGTTCCGAGGGCCGTGATCATTGATCTGACCTCATTGTTTGAGAGAATCTTATCAAGTCTGGCTTTCTCAACGTTCAGAATCTTACCGCGCAGCGGCAGAATGGCTTGGAAATGGCGGTCCCGTCCCTGTTTCGCTGATCCGCCCGCAGAGTCACCCTCTACGATATACAGCTCGGAAATGCTCGGATCTTTAGAAGAACAGTCCGCCAGTTTGCCCGGCAGATTGGAAATCTCAAGCGCACTTTTGCGGCGGGTCAATTCCCGCGCTTTTTTCGCTGCCATCCGCGCTCTTGCGGCCATTAAACCTTTTTCAACGATTTTGCGGGCTGAGTCCGGATTTTCAAGAAGGAATGTTTCCAGCGCAGAAGAAAACAGCGTGTCAGTGATCGTTCTCGCTTCAGAGTTGCCGAGCTTGGTTTTCGTCTGCCCTTCGAATTGCGGATCAGGGTGCTTAATTGAAATAATGGCAGTCAGCCCTTCTCTCACATCATCCCCGCTTAAATTCGGATCATTTTCTTTGAAAATCCCTTTTCTTCTTGCATAGTCGTTTATGACACGGGTCAGACCGGTTTTAAATCCGGCTTCGTGCGTGCCGCCTTCGTATGTGTTGATATTATTTGTGAAAGAATAAATATTGCTTGTATAGCTGTCGTTGTATTGCAATGCAACTTCAACCGTTATGCCGTCTTTCTCGCCTTCGATATAAATCGGCTCTTCATGAACGACTTCTTTGGAACGGTTTAAGTACTCAACATAGCTTTTGATTCCGCCTTCGTAGTGGTACTCGTTTTTCCGTTCTTGTCCTTCACGTTTGTCTTCGATCGTGATGTTTACGCCTTTTGTCAGGAAGGCCAATTCCCGGACACGATTTGAAAGCAGATCATAGTCGTATACGGTTGTTTCTTTGAAGATTTCCGGATCCGGAACGAAGTGCGTAATCGTTCCGGTCTTATCAGTATCACCGATCACTTCAAGATCGGCCACAGGCACACCGCGCTCGTACGCCTGATAGTGGATTTTTCCGTCACGATGAACCGTAACGTCAAGAGTAGTCGACAAGGCGTTTACGACGGACGCCCCTACACCGTGAAGACCGCCGGATACTTTATATCCGCTTCCGTCAAATTTACCGCCGGCGTGGAGAACGGTCATGATGACTTCAACCGCAGGGCGGCCCATCTTCTCCTGGATACCGACCGGAATTCCGCGCCCGTTGTCCTTAACGGTAATGCTGTTATCTTTTTCAATCTCGATATTAATATCTGTACAATAACCGGCCAGGGCCTCGTCAATACTGTTATCGACGATTTCCCACACCAAGTGGTGAAGGCCTTTGCTGTTAGTTGATCCGATGTACATCCCCGGTCTCTTTCGAACAGCTTCCAAACCTTCTAATACCTGTATCTGATTCTCATCATAACTATTTTGCTGCTGTTCCATAGCCATGCACATTCACCTACACTTTTCTTAAACGATATATTCATTGTAAAGATCCGCTAAGAATCTATTTCTAACATAAATTGCGCACGTTTCTTCAGTGTGCCGGAAGATAAGGGAGAGTAATATATATTCTCAGTCGTGACTACGATAGACTTTGGCGTGCCGTTTACGGACGGCACTACTTTTTCTTTCTGTCTGTCCAGAAATTCTTCAACGATCGGCGATACATTGACCTTGCAGTCAAAAATGCCGACGATATCGCGTGTTGAAACGACAAAGTCGTCACCTAAATGAATATACAATCGCTCACCTCATTTCTTCACTTCACTAACGTACCGTTTTCCACACGGAACATTCCTGCTTGATGTAAGGTATCGTGGTCAATGCCATCCACGCTTGTCGTGGTGACAAATGTCTGCACACGGCCTTGGATCGTATGAAGCAAATGGGACTGTCGGTAATCATCCAGCTCGCTTAGTACATCATCCAAAAGTAAAATGGGGTATTCTCCGATTTCTTCATGAATCAAATCTATTTCGGCCAGCTTCAAAGACAAAGCCGTCGTACGCTGCTGTCCCTGCGAACCGTACGTCTGCACATCGCGTCCGTTCACATAAAAAAGGACATCATCCCGATGCGGTCCGAATAATGTGACGCCTCGTTCTATTTCTTTTTCTTTTAATTTCGAAAAAGACTCCTGGTAGCTGTTACCTATTTTCGACAAATCTTTGGGATCTGATACATCAAGCGCCGTGTGATACTTAAGCGTCAGTTCTTCAAGTCCCCGGGAAATGCCGGAATGGATCGGCTGCGCCCATTTTTCAAGCTGCGCCGTAAACTGCAGACGTTTGGCGACAACTTTTGCGGCTGCTTCAATCAGCTGATCAGTGAGAACGTCAAGCATAGTCCGGTCAGTCTGTTTCCGGCTTTGCAGCTGTTTCAGAAAATGATTCCGCTGTGAAAGGATTTTTTGATAAAGAGATAAATCATACAGATAAACGGCAGAAACCTGCCCGATCTCCATATCGAGAAATCTCCTCCTCACCTGAGGGCTTCCTTTGACGAGATTTAAATCCTCGGGGGCAAACATAATGGTGTTCAGCGCTCCGACATACTGACTGAGTTTTTGCTGCTCTATATGATTGACCTTGCCCTTTTTACCTTTTTTGGAGATGACAAGCTGCATCGGGATGTCCCCGTTGCGCTTCATCACTCTTCCTTCTATTTTAGCATAGTCTTCGTCCCACCGTATAAGTTCTTTGTCATTTGAGGTGCGGTGTGATTTTGCCATCGAAAGGACATAGATGGCTTCCATCAGATTGGTTTTGCCTTGGGCATTTTCCCCGATGATCACATTCACCTTGTTTTCGAATTGAAGCTCAGCGCGCTCATAATTACGGTAGGATGTTAATTCTAAATTTTGGATATACAACCGCTGTCACCCGCTTTAATTGACGACTTGAAATGAACCAAATCCTTCAATCGCGACCACGTCTCCAACGTAAAGCTTTCTGCCGCGGCGATTGTCAGGTTCATTGTTGACAGTCACCTCATGCTCGCTCAGAAACCATTTCGCCATGCCGCCGGACTGAATCACATCGGCTAATTTTAAAAACTGGCCAAGCGTAATCATTTCTGTATCAATCGAAATCGGATTTGCCATAATATCGACCTCTTTCAAATATCACTAATATCTAATTGTACTAAAAAATCCTGAAATAAGGAAAGGGAAAACTTGAGGGAGCGGCTGATGAATAGAAAAGCTGCCGAACTAAGCCGGCAGCACATTCTGTTTGATTAATACGTTCTGACCGGAAGGATGAGCTGAACGATGGTTTCATCATTCGGCGTACGGATAAGAAACGGTCTCATCGCTCCCGTAAAGCTGATACGGATGTCCGCTCCTTCAAGTACTTTCAGTGCGTCCATCATATATTTTGGACTGAATGAAATATTTAATTCCTCGCCGTCAATCTGGTCAGCCAGCACAGCTTCGACCACTTTTCCGATTTCCGGAGAATTTGATGAAATCTCAAGCGAATCCGCCGGTTTGGCAGAAAGCTTTACAACGTTGTTGCGGCCTTCTCTCGCCAATAAAGAAGCACGGTCTATCGCCTGTAAAAATTCCTTCGTGTTCACGACGATTTCCGTTTTGCTTTCCTGCGGAATTAAGCTGGTCGTGTCCGGATAGTTTCCGTCAAGCAATCTTGAGAAGAACAATACGTTTTTCGCTTTGAACAGAACTTGGGTTTCTGTAATCACGATATCAACCAGTTCTTGGTTGTCATCAAGAATTTTGCTCAGCTCGGTTAAGCTTTTCCCGGGAATGACCACGTTATAAGAGCTGTCTTCCGGAATATCAAGCTTCGCCTTTCTTAAAGCGAGTCGGTGGCTATCCGTGGCAGTGCATAATAATTCACCGTTTTCGACTTTCCAGTTTACACCTGTCAAGATAGGGCGTGTTTCTGAGGCGGACACAGCGAACACGGTTTGGCGGATCAGGTTTTTCAAAAGATCCGTCGGAATCTGAATGGCGTGATGCTCTTCGATTTGCGGTAGATGCGGATATTCATCTGCATCAAGGCCGTTTAAATTAAATTCGGCTTTTCCGGAACGGATAATCGTTAAATATTGATTTTGAACTTCGATTTCAACAGTCGCCATCGGCAGTTTTTTAACGATTTCGCTGAAGAAACGCGCTTGCAGCACGATACTTCCCGGCTGATCGATCGTCACGATTTCTTTATCATCTTCTTCTTTCGGAATGAATGACTCGATTGAAATATCAGAGTCACTTCCTGTGAAAGATACTCCTTCATCTGAGGCGACGATCTTAATACCGGTGAGAATGGGAATTGTGGTTCTGGATGAAACGGCTTTTAGAACGTCTTGTACACTTTCGACTAAACGATCTTTTTGAATCGTAAATTTCATGTTTATCCCCCTAACGGATAATATAATTAATATATTTTAAAAATAGCAGTAGTAATAGTAGGGCCTGTGGATTTGTGGATAAGTTGTGAAAAAGACAGGAAACACAGCCTATCCACATGTGGACAGACTGTGTATGGCTATGAAAAAGTTATTCACACTTTCCCCGACTCATCCGAGGGCACTATTATTTAAGCAGTTCTTTTATTTCTTTCACCTGCTGCTGAAGCTGCTCGTCATCAATCAGCAGTTTTGAAATCTTTTCGTGGGCGTGAATGACGGTTGTATGGTCTCTGCCGCCAAATTCTTCCCCGATTTTAGGCAAAGAAGAATCCGTCATTTCTCTTGAAAGATACATCGCAATTTGTCTTGGGAACGCGACGGATTTCGTGCGCTTTTTCGCTTTGAAATCTTCAAGCTTAATGTTGAATTGCTGTCCGACAATCCGCTGAATCTCTTTTATCGTAATGACCTTCGGCTTTGAAGACGGAATAATATCTTTCAATGCTTCTGCAGCCAGGTCTGCGTTAATGTCTTTATTGATTAAGGATGAATAGGCGACAACCCGGATTAATGCCCCTTCCAGTTCGCGGATGTTGCTGTCAATCTGATTCGCGATGTAAAGCATGACCTCGTTCGGAATATCAAGGCCTTCCGCCTTCGCTTTCTTTCTCAGGATGGCAATCCGCGTTTCCAGATCCGGCGGTGTGATATCCGTAATCAATCCCCATTCGAACCGCGAACGCAGGCGGTCTTCAAGGGTCGGGATCTCTTTCGGCGGTCTGTCGCTGGAAATCACGATTTGTTTGCTTTCTTCATGAAGCGTGTTGAATGTATGGAAAAACTCTTCCTGTGTTTGTTCTTTTCCGGCTAAAAATTGAATATCATCTATCAAAAGTACATCAACGTTCCGGTAGCGGTTGCGGAAATCAACGGCTTTATTATCGCGGATTGAGTTGATGAATTCATTTGTGAATTTTTCAGAAGACAGGTACACCACTTTGGCTGAAGGATTATGATCAATGACATAATGGCCGATCGCGTGCATTAAGTGGGTTTTTCCTAAGCCGACTCCCCCGTATATAAATAAAGGGTTGTACGCTTTAGCGGGTGCTTCCGCCACAGCCAGTGATGCTGCATGGGCGAATCGGTTTCCCGATCCGATGACAAATGTGTCGAATGTATATTTCGGGTTGAGCATGCTTTGGGGAAAATCAGACGGTTCCTCTTTTGCCGCTTTTTTCACTTGCGGTTTCGGTAAAAAGTCTTCTTCGTCCTGATTTTGAGGAATGACAAATTTGACGCTCAATTCTTCCCCGGTTAATTCATATATGGTATCTGCAATGAGATGTAAGTACCTGGACTCCAGCCAGTCTCTGGCAAATTCATTGGGAGCGGTGATGGTTAAGGTATCTCCTTGCAGCGAATGGGCTTTCGTCGACTTCATCCAAGTTTCGAAACTCGGTTTGCTTAGCTTTTTCTCAATTTGAGCTAGAGCTTGATTCCAAAGATCCAATATATTCTCCAT